>NZ_CP168571.1:492500-1702766 GCF_047325115.1 Rhizobium sp. Rhizsp82
ATTTAAAGAAAGCGTAACAGCTCACTGGTCTAAATAAGGGTCTTTGCGCCGAAAATGTAACGGGGCTGAAGCCATGCACCGAAGCTGAGGATTTGCAGCAATGCAAGTGGTAGCGGAGCGTTCCGTAAGCCTGTGAAGGGACAGTCGTGAGACATCCTGGAGGTATCGGAAGTGCGAATGTTGACATGAGTAACGATAAAGAGGGTGAGAGACCCTCTCGCCGAAAGACCAAGGGTTCCTGCTTAAAGTTAATCTGAGCAGGGTTAGCCGGCCCCTAAGACGAGGCGGACACGCGTAGTCGATGGGAACCACGTTAATATTCGTGGGCCTGGTGGTAGTGACGGATTGCGTAACTTGTTCATTCTTATTGGATTGAGTGGGCAGGGAAGCGGTTCCAGGAAATAGCTCCACCGTATAGACCGTACCCGAAACCGACACAGGTGGTCAGGTAGAGTATACCAAGGCGCTTGAGAGAACTATGTTGAAGGAACTCGGCAAATTGCACGCGTAACTTCGGAAGAAGCGTGACCCCATTTTACGCAAGTGAGATGGGGTGGCACAGACCAGGGGGTAGCGACTGTTTATCAAAAACACAGGGCTCTGCGAAGTCGCAAGACGACGTATAGGGTCTGACGCCTGCCCGGTGCTGGAAGGTTAAGAGGAGAGGTGCAAGCTTTGAATCGAAGCCCCAGTAAACGGCGGCCGTAACTATAACGGTCCTAAGGTAGCGAAATTCCTTGTCGGGTAAGTTCCGACCTGCACGAATGGCGTAACGACTTCCCCGCTGTCTCCAACATAGACTCAGTGAAATTGAATTCCCCGTGAAGATGCGGGGTTCCTGCGGTCAGACGGAAAGACCCCGTGCACCTTTACTATAGCTTTACACTGGCATTCGTGTCGGCATGTGTAGGATAGGTGGTAGGCTTTGAAGCGGGGACGCCAGTTTCCGTGGAGCCATCCTTGAAATACCACCCTTATCGTCATGGATGTCTAACCGCGGTCCGTTATCCGGATCCGGGACAGTGTATGGTGGGTAGTTTGACTGGGGCGGTCGCCTCCGAAAGAGTAACGGAGGCGCGCGATGGTGGGCTCAGACCGGTCGGAAATCGGTCGTCGAGTGCAATGGCATAAGCCCGCCTGACTGCGAGACTGACAAGTCGAGCAGAGACGAAAGTCGGTCATAGTGATCCGGTGGTCCCGCGTGGAAGGGCCATCGCTCAACGGATAAAAGGTACGCCGGGGATAACAGGCTGATGACCCCCAAGAGTCCATATCGACGGGGTTGTTTGGCACCTCGATGTCGGCTCATCGCATCCTGGGGCTGGAGCAGGTCCCAAGGGTTTGGCTGTTCGCCAATTAAAGCGGTACGTGAGCTGGGTTCAGAACGTCGTGAGACAGTTCGGTCCCTATCTGCCGTGGGTGTAGGAATATTGACAGGATCTGTCCCTAGTACGAGAGGACCGGGATGGACATATCTCTGGTGGACCTGTTGTCCTGCCAAGGGCATAGCAGGGTAGCTATATATGGACGGGATAACCGCTGAAGGCATCTAAGCGGGAAACCCACCTGAAAACGAGTGTTCCCTATCAGAGCCGTGGAAGACGACCACGTTGATAGGCCGGGTGTGGAAGTGCGGCAACGCATGAAGCTTACCGGTACTAATAGCTCGATTGGCTTGATCGTTCTCATTGCTTGTGCTCATCTCAGGGCAACCGCAAAGCGGTTGTCCCGACAGAGCGAAGGCGAAAGCCTTTGCGACGGGCGCGGCGAACACGCAGTGTTCGTCCGGTTTGTTGCACCGAAGACGTGTTCAAAAAATGCAGCCTAGCGGCTGCGCCAGCTTCTCAATTGTTGCGCTTCGCTGACCTGGTGGTCATGGCGGGGTGGCTGCACCCGTTCCCATTCCGAACACGGCCGTGAAACGCCCCAGCGCCTATGGTACTTCGTCTTAAGACGCGGGAGAGTCGGTCGCTGCCAGGTCTGCTAAACGCAACATAAATCTTCTCTGAACGAAATTACGGCCCCTGGCCGATCAAAGGGCCGCTCGCAAAGCGGCCTTTTTGCTTTCGAGCCCTATATGCAGACTGAAATAGCGATGCACCGGATCTATAATGGTGCGTCCCTTACAGGAGACAACTCCTTTGGAGTTGCTCCGGCAGTAAGCGTAAAACGTCTTCGGCGCTTTACGCTATCGCGACAAAACCCAAAGGGTTTTGCGCTGGCGCGGGGTGGAGCAGCCCGGTAGCTCGTCAGGCTCATAACCTGAAGGCCGCAGGTTCAAATCCTGCCCCCGCAACCAACGATCCCCGACACATCACAGCCCGCCATCCGGCGCGTTCTTGCGTTTCCGGGCTAGAGATAAACCGCACCCTCACTCCTCCCGAAACGCACGGCTCAACTGATCTGTCAATGGCTTCGTCAGAAACGACATCGCCGTCCGCTCATGTGTCGAGCAGAGATTCGCGCGTGACCGGCCCGGACTTCGGTCGATCCATGCCGCCCACATCTCGATGACCGGTCGAGACCTGACATTCGCAGGCAGCGGTTCGCCCTGCTGAACGGTATCGTCATCCCACCCCCGCAGCACGGTGGTTTTTTCCCCTCGTTCAACTCCAAAGAGAAAGCGGTTCCTTACCGTGCCATTTGTCTACTGATTTTATAGACAATATAGAAATATGGCGAGGTACCGTGATGACCTATCTTCTCAGCTTGCTCGACAAGGCCCCGATCGAAGCGGGCGTGAGCGCGACGGAAGCGCTTGCTGCGGCGGTCAAGCTCGCCATTGCGGCGGAGGAGCTCGGTTACCACCGCTTCTGGGTCGCCGAACATCATAGCATGACTAACCTCGCAAGTTCCGCACCGGAGGTGCTGATCTCCTATCTTCTGGCGCGTACGCGCTCGATCCGTATCGGCTCGGGCGGGGTGATGCTGCAGCACTATAGCACCTACAAGGTCGCCGAGACTTTCAACGTCCTGTCGTCGCTTGCGCCGGGCAGGGTCGATCTCGGCGTCGGCAAGGCGCCGGGCGGCTTTCCCTATTCGACGCGCGCCTTGCAGGTCGCGGTCGATCCTGCGCTGAAGCAGAGCTTTGCCGAACAGCTTTCCGAGCTGAATGACTACCTTTCGTTCGATGCGCGCGACGACCAGGCGGTCGCAACGCCTATCCCGCCGGTCAAGCCCGAGCGCTTCCTGCTCGGTGCCAGCGTCGACAGCGCTCTGCTTGCCGCGGAGAAGGGGTGGCGGCTGGTCTTTGCCGGACACCTGAATGGCGATCCCGAAAATCTCCGCAAGACCTTCGATGCCTATGCGCAGGCGAGCGGCGGCGATGTTCCGATCCTGGCGCTTGCAGCTTTCGCCGCCGAAAACGCGGAGCAGGCGAGAACCCGCGTCGGCGATCTGCGCATCGTCAAGGTGTTCCTGCCGAACGGCCAGACGGTGAATGTCGGCAATGAAGAGCAGGCGGCCGAATATGCCCGGCAGGCCGGTGTTGCCGACTACCGCACCGAGGAAAGGACCCCGAGCGTTCTCCACGGCACCGCACGTCAGGTGCGGGATGCGCTCGACGACCTCCACGCGCGCTACGGCGTCCAGGAATTCGTGCTCGACACGCCGGCCCTGACGCCGGGCGAGCGCCTCGCCTCCATCGAGCTGCTGGCAAAAGAACGCCTTTCACTCGCTGCCTAATTCCCACTCCGGAGACAGATCATGGCTCAGAAACACGTCACTTTCGGCATCATGCTGCAGGGCCCGGGCGGCCACATGAACGCCTGGAAGCATCCGAGCGGTCCGGCGGACGCCTCGACCAACCTCCAGTTCTTCGTCGATACCGCCCGCAAGGCCGAGGATGTCGGCATAGCCTTCGCGTTCGTTGCCGACGGCCTCTACATCAACGAGCAATCGATTCCCCATTTTCTCAACCGCTTCGAGCCGCTGACGATCCTCTCGGCGCTGGCCGCCTCGACATCGAAGATCGGTCTGGTGGGCACGGTATCGACTTCCTACAGCGACCCCTTCACCATCGCCCGGCAGTTCGCGTCGCTCGACCTGATCAGCGGCGGCCGCGCCGGCTGGAACGCCGTCACCTCGCCTCTGGAGGCATCCGGGCGCAATTACGGGCGCGAACATCCCGAACATGAGCTGCGATACGAGATCGCTGAGGAATATATCGACGCGGCCAAGGGCCTTTGGGATTCCTGGGATGACGACGCCTTCATCCGGGATCGCGACAGCGGGCGATATGCCGACTTCGATAAGATGCACCGGCTCGATCACAAGGGGCGGTTCTTCCGGATCGAAGGGCCGCTCAATATCCGCCGCTCGAAACAGGGCCAGCCGGTCGTCTTCCAGGCGGGCGCCTCGGATTCCGGCATCAAGCTCGCCGGCAAGCATGCCGACGCCGTCTTCACCAATGGCGGTCCGGTCGAGGATGCGAAGACCTTCTACAAGCAACTCAAGCAGAGCGCGGTCGCCCAGGGGCGCAGCGCCAGAGAGATCGGCGTCTATCCCGGCATCGGCCCGATCGTGGGTGCGACGGTGGAGGAGGCGGAAGCCAAGTATCAGGCCATCCGCGGCCTCGTTACCATCGAAGAGGCCTTGCGCTATCTCGGCCGCTTCTTCGATCACCATGATTTCAGCGTCTATCCGCTGGACGAGCAATTTCCCGAACTCGGCGATATCGGCCGCAACAATTTCCGCGCCACGACCGACCGGATCAAGAAGACGGCGCGCGAGAAGGGGCTGACCTTGCGCGAGGTTGCGCTCGATGCAGCCACGCCGCGCACGGCGTTTATCGGCACGGCCGATCATATCGCGGACGAGATCATCCGCTGGGTCGATGGCGAAGCTGCCGACGGCTTCATTCTCGGTTTCCCGGTGATCGCCGAAGGCTTCGACGACTTCGCGCATCACGTTCTGCCCATCCTGCAGCGTCGCGGCTATTTCGATCCCAAGCTGAAAGGCGAAACGCTTCGCGATCATCTGGGGCTGCCCTTCCGCACCAGCCGCTACGCCGAACGCGCCGACGATTCCGACCAGCGAAAGGCCGCCAGCGCCTGAGCGCTGGGGATGCCCGATGAACGCAAGAGTTCAAACACCCCCAGGCCATGACCGCGTCGAGCAGGGGATTGCCTCATTCCTCGACGAATTCATCGCTCTGCGCCACGATCTTCACCAATATCCGGAGCTTGCGTTTCGCGAGCATCGCACCAGCAAGCTCATCGCCTCGCGTCTTGCCTCGTGGGGCTATCAGGTCGAGCATGGCATCGCCGGCACCGGCATCGTCGCGACCTTGACGAAGGGAAACGGCAACAAGAAGGTCGCCATTCGCGCCGACATGGATGCGCTGCCGATCGAGGAGGCGACGGGCCTTGCCTATTCTAGCAGCAATCCCGGCGTCATGCATGCCTGCGGGCATGACGGGCACACGACCATCCTGCTTGCGGCGGCGCGCTATCTCGCCGAGAGCGGGCGCTTCGACGGCACGCTTCGGCTGATCTTCCAGCCGGCGGAGGAGATCGGGGCCGGTGCGCGCAAGATGATCGCTGAAGGGCTGTTCGACCGCTTTCCCGTCGATGCAGTCTTCGGGCTCCACAATTGGCCCGGCGTGCCCTCCGGGCATTTCGGCTTCGTCGCGAATGCGGCCATGGCCTCGGTCGACCAGGCGGTGATCAGGATCGTCGGCAAGGGCGGCCATGGTGCCGAGCCGCATCGCGGTGTCGATCCGGTGCTGGCATCCGCCTCATTCATCACCGCGCTGCAGAGCGTCGTCTCCCGCAATGTCGATCCGCAGGAGATGGCCGTTGTCACCGTGGGCTCGATCCACGGCGGGTCCGCCTCGAATGTCATCCCCGAAAGCGTCGAGCTGAAGCTCACCATGCGGGCCTATGACGAGAGCGTTCGCGAAAGGCTTGAGACCCGCATTCCGGCGTTGGCCCGCGCACAGGCCGAAAGCTTCGGCGCGGTGGCCGAGGTCGACTACCGGCGCGGTTTCCCGGCCCTGATCAACCATGTCGACGAAACGGCATTTGCGAGAAATGTAGCGATCAGGGCGTTCGATCGCAGCGTCACCGAGGACGATTTCCGCCCGCGGACGGCAAGTGAAGACTTCGCCTTCATGCTGCAGGAGACGCCGGGAAGCTATCTCTTCGTCGGCAACGGCGACAGCGCGCCGCTGCACAGCGCTCACTACGATTTCAATGACGCCATCATAGCGCCTGCGGCCCGTTACTGGGTGCAGCTCGCCGAAACCTTTCTCTCCGAAGACAACGGGTAACGACGACATGAGCGATACGTTTCTCTACACATCACCGCTTGATCCGCAGGCAAAGCCGCTGATCGACGAACTCATTCATGAATATGATAGCCGTTACGGCAGCTATTTCGATGAGAAGGGCGCGGCAGCCGAGCTCAACCGCTATCCCCCCGAAGCCTTCGCCGCGCCGGACGGCAACTTCGTTTTGTTGATCCGCGATGGCGTGACGATCGGCGGTGGTGCCTTCAAGCGCTATGACGAGCGGACCGCCGAGTTCAAGCGCATCTGGACCCGCTCCGACCTGCGACGTCAGGGACTGGCGCGAAAGGTTCTCGTCGAGCTTGAGGCGCAGGCGGCCCGCCAGGGCTATCAGCGCGTCTATCTGACGACGGGGTTCCGGCAGCCGGAGGCCGTCGGCCTCTATCTGAGCAACGGTTACACCGCGCTCTTCGACATCAATGTCGATCCCGAATTCTACAAGACGCTGCCGTTCGAAAAGACAATCGCGGCCGGTGCTTTCGCGCCGGCGGCAGATATCGACGCAACGCCGCTTCGAGCGGTCGCCAATCTTTGATTTGGGAAGGAACAGGGACATGGCGCTGACCAGCGAATTTGCGGCTATCGCAAAACACGAGCACAGAGCGGCGGAGACCTCCGATTTCACGCGCTACAAGATTGTTCCTGCACGCCACCCGGCGCGCCTTGTGGGCACGATCTTTGCCGCCGTGGTCATTGCGAGCATCATCTATTCGACGTCCACGAACCCGCGCTGGGGCTGGAATGTGTTTGCCGAGTGGTTCTTCGCGGAGCCGGTGCTGGCCGGCCTTGGGCGAACCCTGCTTCTGACAGCACTCGCCACCGTCTCCGGCTCGATCCTCGGAACTGCGCTGGCACTCGCCCGTGTTTCCCGCTCACCGCTGCTGTCGGGTCTCTCCTGGGGCTATATCTGGCTGCTCCGCTCGATCCCGGTCATCGTGCTGCTGCTCGTTCTCAACAATCTCGGCTATCTCTATGAAACGATCACGATCGGCATCCCCTTCACCGATACGGTCTTTGCGAGCTATCCGACGACGCAGCTTCTGACGCCGTTCGCGGCAGCCTTTCTTGGTCTGACGCTCAATCAGTCGGCCTTCTTCGCCGAGATCGTTCGCGGCGGTATCCTCTCCGTGGACCAGGGGCAGCTTGAGGCGGCCGCCTCGCTCGGCCTCTCGCATCGCCGCCAGGCATTCCGCATCATCCTGCCGCAGGCCATGCGCTCGATCCTGCCGACCGGGTTCAACGAGGTGATCGGTCTCGCGAAGGCGACCTCGATGGTCTACGTTCTGGCCCTGCCGGAGCTCTTCTACACCGTGCAGGTCATCTATCGCCGCAATCTGGAAGTCATTCCGCTGCTGATGGTCGCAACCGCCTGGTATCTCGCCATCATGACCGTGCTGTCGATCGCGCAGCACTATATCGAGCGGCATTATTCCAAGGGCGCCCTGCGCAATCCGAAGCCCTTGCCGTTCCAGGCCTTCTTCGCACGCTTTACCCGCCAGCCTGCCGCGGCTGAGGTTGCGCCTGAAACCGCGGTCGACCATAGGGGATTTGCCGATGCCGCGGTTCTGCGCGCCGGTGGCGCCATCAGCATCCAGGGAATTTCGAAAAGCTTTGGCTCGCTGAAGGTGCTCGATGGCATCGATCTCAATCTGCCTGCCGGTAGCGTGACCGCCATTCTCGGCCCCTCGGGTTCCGGCAAGTCGACGCTGCTGCGCTCGATCAATCATTTGGAGCGCGTGGACGCCGGTTTCATCGCCGTCGATGGCGAGCTCGTCGGCTACGAGCAGAAGGGCAATCTGCTCTATGAGCTCAAGGAGAACGAAATCCTGAAGCGGCGCGCCGATATCGGCATGGTGTTCCAGAGCTTCAATCTCTTTCCGCATCTGACCGTGCTCGAAAATCTGATCGAGGCACCTATCCAGGTGCGCGGCGCAAAACGCGAGGAAGCGGTCCAGCTGGCGCAGGAGTTGCTCGCCAGGGTCGGGCTCGGCGACAAGATCAATGCCTATCCCCGCCAGCTTTCGGGCGGCCAGCAGCAGCGCGTGGCAATTGCCCGGGCGCTGGCCCTCCGTCCCAAGGTTCTCCTGTTCGACGAACCGACATCGGCGCTCGATCCCGAGCTCGTCGGCGAGGTGCTCGATGTCATCAAGGAACTCGCGCGGACAGGAACGACGCTTGTCGTCGTCACCCACGAGATCGGCTTCGCCCGCGAGATCGCCGATACCGTTGTCTTCATGGACGGCGGCAAGATCCTGGAGTCCGGCCCGCCATCGAAGATCTTCACCCGGGCCGAACATTCCCGCACCAGAGAGTTTCTCGCCAAGGTGCTCTGAACTTTCCGCAGAAAACGAAATTCCGGCCGCGACGGGCGTCCGGATCGCATGCCAGCAGCCACAATTTAAAGAAGAAATGGAGTAGGGCAATGACATTCAGAAATAGCGCAATCCAGCTGCTCGCCAGCGCCGTAGCGGTGGCAACCATAGGGATCGGCTCCGCGCAGGCTGCCGAGAAATTCAACTTGAGCCCGGATACCTCGAACCGGATCCGCGCCGAGAAGGATGAAGCGGCGATCAAGGCAATCTCTCCGTCCTTCAAGTTCGTCCAGAAGGGCAAGTTCACGGTCGCCATCAACCCCTGGGATCCGCCCGTCGCGACCTACGCAACGGATGCGAAGACCGTCGTCGGTACCGATCCCGAGATCGCGCAGCTGCTCGCCGACTCTTTCGGCCTCGAGCTCGATCTCGTTCCGGTCGCCTGGGAAGACTGGCCGCTCGGTGTCTCCTCCGGCAAGTACGATGCCGTCATTTCCAACGTCACCGTGACGGAGGAGCGCAAGGAGAAGTTCGATTTCTCCACCTACCGCAATGACGTGCTCGGCTTCTACGTGAAGGCCGACAGCGAGATCACCGCGATCAAGGAGCCGAAGGACGTAGCCGGGCTGAAGGTCATCACGGGCGCCGGTACCAATCAGGAAAAGATCATCCTCGAATGGGACCGCGAGAATGTCGCCGCCGGTCTGAAGCCGATCGAGGTGCAATATTACGATGACCGGGCCGCGGCCGATCTGGCGATCCAGTCCGGCCGTGCCGATGTCGAATTCAATCCGAATGCCACGCTCGCCTACAGCTCCTCGATCAAGGGCTCCACCAAGCTCGTCGGCACCGTCAGCGGCGGCTGGCCGATTGCGGCCGAGATCGCAGTCACGACCAAGAAGGGCGCCGGACTTGCCGACGCGGTCACTCTCGCTCTCAACGACCTCATCAAGAATGGCAAGTATGGCGAAGTGCTGAAGCGCTGGAACCTGACATCAGAGGCGACGGCGGAATCGAAGACCAACCCGCCGGGACTGCCGAAGAGCGGTTCCTAAGGCTGGCCGTGCGGGCCGGCGCGAGGGACGCGAGCCGGCCCGCACCGTTCATTTCAGGAGATTTAAAATGATGTCTTTTGCTACCTGGCGCCAAGCGCTGTGCTTGAGTGCGATGATGCTGGCTGCCTCCGGCACTGCGCATGCCGGCGACGAATTCGATCTGAGCCCCGAGCAACCCGCTCGTGTCCATGCGGTGAAGAATGAAGCGGCGATCGCCTCGATTCCGAAGAGCTTTGCCTTCGTCACGCCGGGCAAGTTTACCGTTGCGATCAGCCCGGGCGGACCACCGCTTGCAACCTATGCCACCGACGCGAAGACGGTCGTCGGCGCCGATCCCGAATATGCCAATGCGATTGCCGAAAGCCTCGGGCTGGAGCTGGAGATCGTGCCGGTCGCCTGGATCGACTGGCCTCTTGGTCTCGTCTCGGGCAAGTATGACGCCGTCATCTCCAATGTCGGGGTCACCGAAGAGCGCAAGCAGAAGTTCGACTTCTCGACCTATCGCAAAGGCCTGCATGGCTTCTTCGTGAAGGGTGACAGCGCGATCGCCTCCATCAAGGAACCGAAGGATGCGGCGGGTCTGCGCATCATCGTCGGTGCTGGGACCAACCAGGAGCGGATCCTGCTGAAGTGGAGCGATGAGGACGTTGCCGCCGGCCTGAAACCGATCGAGCTTCAATATTTCGACGACGAGGCAGCGAGCCTGCTGGCGCTGCAATCAGGACGAGCCGACGTCATTGTTCAGCCGCATGCGCAGCTCGTCTTCATCGCCGCCCGCGACAAGAACATCAAGCGCGTGGGAACGCTGAGCGCCGGCTGGCCCGATCGCTCCGACGTCGCGATCACGACGCGCAAGGGCAGCGGCATTGCCGACACGCTGACGATCGCCACCAACGGCCTGATCAAGGACGGCACCTACGCCAAAATCCTCGATCATTGGCATCTGTCGGAGGAAGCCTTGCCTGCTTCGGAGACGAATCCACCCGGCCTGCCGAAATTCTGAGTTCCAGAGATGACCAGCAATTCCATTGCGATCAAACATGTCGGGTTCCTGACGCCCGGAAACTATCCCGAAGACGATCCCCATCGCGGGCTCGAAGAAACGCTCCAGCTCCTGAAACATGGCGAAGCGCTTGGCTTCAACAGTGCCTGGGTCAGGCAGCGGCATCTGGAACCGGGTATTTCCTCGGCAACTGCCTTTCTGGCGGCCGCCACCCAGCGGACCGAGAGGATCGAGCTCGGGACGGCGGTCATTCCGATCGGCTACGAAAGCCCGTATCGGTTGGCCGAGGATCTCTCGACCGTCGATGTGCTCTCCCGAGGTCGGCTCAATGTCGGGCTGAGCGCGGGACGGCCGCTCCATGCCGATCTGATCGGGCCGCTCGCTTTTGATGGCGACTGGGAGAGCCATGACTTCTCGCATGCCCGCGTTATCAGGTTTGCCGACAATCTGAAGGGGCACTATCTCGGCGACGAGGAGACGCGGATCAAGACGCCCTTCGGCCCGCAGCGTCCGCGGCTCAATCCCCATGCCAAGGGCCTGATCGACCGCATCTGGTATGGAGGAGGGTCCCTGCGCTCCGCAGCCTGGGCCGGACAGAACGGCTTCAATCTCCTGATCGGCAACGTGACGACGGGCGAGGAGACAGACGAGTTCTTTGTCGCCCAGGGACGCCAGCTCGAGCGCTACAGAAATTCCGGTGGGGCCGGGCGCCGGGTGGCGCTCGGAAGGGTCATCGTCCCCTTCGACAGTGCCAGCCTGGCAACGCGCAAGCGCTACGCTGCCTATGCCGCCGGCCGTCACGAACGGACGCTCACGCCGCAGGGCGAGCGCCGCACCCTGTTTGCCCGTGACCTCGTCGGAACGGCTGACGAAATCCTGGAGACGCTATACGCGGATCCGATCCTGCCTCATGTCGAGGAATTCCGTCTGGAGCTTCCCTATGAATTCATCGACGAGGATTACCGCCAGATTCTACACGACTTCGTGACGCTGATCGGTCCCGAACTCGGTTGGCGCCCTGCCGCGCTTCAGCCATTATCGCCGCGCGCCGGTGACGTGAGATCTTTGGAATCAGGATATTAGCAATGACGAAGTCCCTCGAATATTTCTTCTCCATCGGTTCTCCCTGGTCCTATATCGGCCTCGATGCCTTCGTCGATCTCGCCAAGCGGCACCAGGTGGAGATAGAGCCTTTCCTGACCACCGTGATCGAGGAAAACGGCGGCATCTTCTCGCGCAACCGGCCGGAAATCCGCCGGGCCTACTGGATCAGGGACCTGAAACGCTGGGCGAAGGTGCGCGGCAAGGAAATCTGGCTCGACAAGCGCCCGGAACTCGGTGATCCGACGCCCGCCTCCTTTCTGGTGATCGCAGCCTATCTCGACGGCAAGGATTGGGTGGGTGTCACTCGCGCGTTGCAGACCGCCTATTGGGCGGACGCACGTGATAACGGCAAACCCGAGGCGCGGGCCGAGGTCGTCACCCGAGCCGGTTTCGACGGCGAGGCACTTCTCAAGCGCCAGGGCGACGACGATGTCCAGAAGAAGTGGAGCCGTGACCGCGAACGCGCCCGCAACAGCGGCGTCTTTGGTTTCCCGACATTCATCTATGACGGGGAAACCTATTGGGGTCAGGACAATCTCCCCTTCCTTGAGCGGCACTTCGAGAGTGACCGGCCCTGAGGCTCATGTGAAAGCGCAGGCAGCGTCTCGCTCCTTCCTTACCCCCAGGCAAGGCCGTCATTGCGCCGGTGGCGCCGCCGAACGTCACAATGTCGCGTCCAGTCGCGGCTAGCTTCCGCGCGCCGCCTTGGGGTTGTTGATCGGCAGATAGGATAAGGGAAGCTCGGTCGTGAACTTCAGCTCCTGCATGGCAAAGCGCGAGCTGACGTCACCGATCTCGATCTTCGCCACCAGCCGCTTGTAGAACGCGTCATATCCTGCGACGTCGGGCACCACGACCCGCATCAGATAGTCGACGTCGCCGCTCATGCGGTAGAACTCGACCACTTCGGCAAAGCTTGTCACCACCTCGGAAAACCGGCGCAGCCATTCCGGCGAATGCGCCTTGACCCGGATGGACACGAAGACGGTGACGGCGGCGTTGATTTTCGCCGCGTCGAGCAGGGCGACCCGCCGGCGGATGACCTTCTCTTCCTCCAGCTTCTGAACCCTTCGCCAGCAGGGCGTGTTCGAAATGCCGACCGACTTGGCAAGCTCCGGCCCGGGGATGTCGGCGTCGCTCTGCAGCTGCGCCAGGATTTTGC
Organism: Rhizobium sp. Rhizsp82; assembly: GCF_047325115.1. Classification (NCBI taxonomy): domain Bacteria; kingdom Pseudomonadati; phylum Pseudomonadota; class Alphaproteobacteria; order Hyphomicrobiales; family Rhizobiaceae; genus Rhizobium; species Rhizobium sp. Rhizsp82. Next base: position 505,426 of record NZ_CP168571.1, read on the forward strand.
GATCGACCCGATCCATCTCTCAATCCCTCAGGAGCGGCAGCAGCTTGTTTCCCTGCCGTTTGATCTCGGCAAGGTAGGGCGTATCCGAGAGCACGAAATGCGTGATGCCGAGGTCGCGGTATTTGCGCAGCGACGAGGCGACATCCTCGGCCGAGCCGACCAGCCATGTCGTTCCCGCGCCGCCGCCGCCGAATTTTCCGGGAGCGGTATAGAGGTTGTCATCGAGCACATCGCCGCGCTCGTGCAGTTCCAGGAGGCGGCGTTGGCCGACGGCGACAGAGCCACGATGGTCCTGCCAGCTGCCGCCCTGATTTGCCGCCATGGCGGCAACCTTCTTTTCGGCATCCGCCCAGGCTTCCTCGCGCGTCTCCCGCACGAGCGTGGTGATCCTCAGACCGAATTCCAGCGGTGCAAGATCGCGGTCGAGATCGCGGCTCAGGCGCTTCAGCCTGTCGATGCGTTCCCTGACGCCATCGAGCGGTTCGCCCCAGAAGAGCTGCACGTCCGCCTCGGTCGCGGCGACCTTTTCGGCTGCCTCCGAAGCGCCGCCGAAATAGAGCTTGGGGTGGCGGCGGTTGCCATTTCCGGCGATGCGCGGCTGGACGGTCGAGCCCTCCAGCCGGAAATGCTCGCCCGCCGAGGTCACGTTTTCTTCCGTCCAGAGGCGGCGCACGAGGCGCATGAATTCCTTGGTGCGTGCGTAGCGATGGGCCTGATCGCCCTCGCTGTCGCCATAGGCGGCAAGATTATCCTGCCCCGAGACAATATTGACGCGGACCCGGCCGCCGCTGAGGTGGTCGAGCGTTGCGGCCGCAGAAGCGAAGTTCGCCGGGCGCCAATAGCCGGGCCTGATGGCGATCAGCGGCTCGAAGGTCTTGGTGCGCGCTGCCAGCGCCGTGGCAACCGTGAACGTATCCGGCCGCCCCCAACCGGTGCCGATCAGCGCGCCCTTCCAGCCGTGATCCTCGAGCGCCTGCGCATGCTCCGTCAGCGTTTCCAGGCTGTTGTGATCGATGGTGGCGCTGTCGCCGCGGTGACCGGCCTTGATGTCGTTCGGGATGTACCAGAGAAACTCGGAACTGTTGGTCATGCCTGTGCCTGCTGATCGATTTGCTGAATGAAAGGGCAGGGCGCTTACTTGAGCGCGATGCCGAGCTTTCGGATGACGCCCTTCAGAACGTGACGGCCTTTCAGTGCTGCGACTGTGCCGATGCGGTTGCTGACCTGTTCGGTCCAGTCGATCCGCGGCATTGCCTGTTCCGCCTGGAAGGTTGCAAGCGCACGGTTATAGGCGTCGAGAGCAGGCCGGTGTGCACCGGGATCGTAGCGATCGCGATGGAGGATTGCTGCCTGGCCGAGCCGCGGCTTCACATCTGCAGGCCTGCCCGGATCGGGATAGCCGACCGTGAGGCCGAAGACCGGGAACACGCCTTTGGGCAGCCCGAGCTCGCGCGCCACGCTTTCCGGATCATTGCGGATGGCGCCGATATAGCAGGTGCCGAGGCCAAGGGATTCGAGCGCCACGACGGCATTCTGCGCAGCAAGAGCTGCATCGATGACACCGAGCAGGAAATTCTCGATATAATCGAGACCTTCGGCCGTACCGCCCTGCGTCTCAGCGATGTCACGCGGGCGGGCGAGATCGGCGAGCCAGACCAGAAGAAGCGGCGCCCCGGCAATCTGGCGCTGATTGCCGGCAACGGCATTCAGACGATCCCTGATGTCTTTATTTTCGACGGCGATCACGCTCCAGGCCTGGAGGTTAGACGAACTCGGCGCCGATTGAGCCGCGGCGACGGCAAGTTCGATCACATGCGCGGGCACGGATTGCGGGAGATAATCGCGGACGCTGCGGTGCGACAGGATTGCGTCGAGCGCCTCGTTCCATTGTCCGGACAGCGCCTTCTCGCTGCGATACCGGCTCTTTACGATCGCGGCCAGTCTGTCTTCCTGTGGCGCGATGGGCGCTGACAAAGTCATTCATATCTCCTTGGGCGCGATGCGGGCCGCACCGGTGAGCCGAAAACATGCCCGCTCGCGCGCAGCCTTTCCAATTACAAAAGTTCCTTCAGTGGCCTCGAAATAGAATATAATTTCTATAGATATTATTTTTTTAATCCTAGCCTGACTGCTCCTTCGAACGGAGCTCGAAATGGCTGAACGATCGCAACTCAGGCTCGGCGCCTTTCTCTACCCGACCGGACATCACATTGCCGCTTGGCGTCATCCGGATGCGCAGGCCGATGCCGGCTCAAACTTCGCCCATTACGTGGAACTGGCGCAGCTCGCCGAGCGCGGCAAGTTCGACCTGATCTTCATGGCCGATGGCGTCGGCACGCGCGGAACCGATATCGAGGCCCTGAGCCGCACCGCCACGCGCTATGTCGCGCAGTTCGAACCGATCACGCTGCTCTCGGCGCTGGCGGCGGTCACCCGCAATATCGGCTTCGTCGCGACCGCCTCGACATCCTATAACGAGCCCTATCATATCGCCCGCAAATTCGCCTCGCTCGACCATATCAGCGGCGGCCGGGCAGGATGGAACCTCGTCACCTCGTCCAGTGAGCACGAAGCGCACAATTTCGGCCGCGACGAGCATTATGCCCACGGCGAGCGCTACGAGCGCGCCGAGGAATTCGCCGATGTCGTGACCGGGCTGTGGGATACCTGGGAAGAGGGCGCCTTCCCGCGCGACAAGCAGAGCGGTCTCTATTTCGATCCCGACAAGCAGCATGTCCTCAATCACAAGGGCAAGTTCTTCAAGGTTCGCGGGCCGCTGAACGTTGACCGTTCGCCCCAGGGACATCCGGTGCTCGTTCAGGCGGGCTCTTCCGAGCCCGGCAAGGAGCTCGCGGCGCGCACCGCTGAAGTCGTCTTTACCGCCCACCAGACATTCGAGGATGCCCGCGCCTTCTATGCCGATCTCAAGGGGCGCCTGCGCAAATACGGCCGTCACGCCGATGATCTGAAGGTTATGCCTGGCATCTTTCCCGTCGTCGGCCGTACGATCGCCGAGGCGGAAGAGAAGTTCGAACAGATCCAGGAGCTGATCCATCCGGCCGTCGGCCTGGCCTTGCTGAGCGGCATGACTGGCGGCGTCGATCTCTCTGCCTATTCCCTCGATGGGCCGGTTCCGCCGCTGCCGGAGACCAATGCCAGCAAGAGCCGCCAGCGCCTGCTGCTCGATCTCGCCCATCGCGAGAACCTGACGATCCGCCAGCTTTATCTCAGGATCGCCGGCGCGCGCGGCCACCGGCAGATCGTCGGCACGCCGGCGCAGATCGCCGACGAGATGCAGCACTGGTTCACGGGTGGAGCCGCCGATGGCTTCAACATCATGCCCCCGCATCTGCCCGTCGGTCTTCGCGATTTCGTCGATCTCGTGCTGCCGGAGCTGCGCCGCCGTGGCCTGTTCCGCAACGAATATGAAGGCACGACGCTGCGCCAGAATCTGGGGCTGCGCACACCGCAGCATCCGGCATCCGCCCCTCTTGCCGCCGAGTAGGATCACCATGAGCATCGCCCATCTCCAGGCCGACCACATCACCCGCCGCTTCAAGATCGGCAAGGATACGCTGACTGCCCTCGACGATGTCAGCGTCGATGTCGCCAAGGGCGAATTCGTCACCATCGTCGGCGCCAGCGGCTGCGGAAAATCGACCCTGTTACGGCTGCTTGCCGGTCTCGATGTCACCACCGCCGGGCGCATCCGCCACGGCGGCGCCGAGGTGCACGAGCCGAGCCTCGATCGCGGCATCGTCTTTCAGGAGCCGCGGCTCTTTCCCTGGCTGACGGTCGAGCAGAATGTCGCTCTCGGTCTCCTGAACACCAGGCTGCCGAAGGCCCGCAAGGCTGAGCTGGTGCGCGAGCATCTCGAGCTCGTCGGTCTTGGCGGCTTTGCCACCGTCTATCCGCATCAGCTTTCCGGCGGCATGGCGCAGCGCGCCGGTATCGCGCGCGGGCTGGTCAATCGTCCGAACGTGCTGCTGCTCGACGAACCCTTCGGCGCGCTCGACGCGATCACCAAGGCGCGCCTTCAGGACGAGCTCCAGGACATTTGGGCCAAGGAAGGCATCACCATGGTGCTCGTCACCCATGATGTCGAAGAGGCGGTCTATCTCGGTGACAGGGTGGTTGTGATGTCGCCGCGCCCCGGCCGGGTGCGCGAGATCATCCCTGTTGCGATCGACCGCCCGCGCCGGCGCACGTCGCCTGAGATTGCCGCAGTGCGCGACCGCGTTCTCAACAGCCTGCATGCCACCGGCGAAATCGCCGCTCCCGCAGCCCCACGCCCGCTGCGCGCGCCCGAACAGGATCGCCCGCGGCCGGCGATCGCCATTGCACGATAAGCATCAACGGAGACAATCATGAAACGCATCACCTTTACCCGTCTGGCCGCCGGCCTCGCCATTCTGCTTGCGGCGACGGCAACATCGGCACGCGCCGAGGATCCGCTTGTCATCCATGTCGGCTATGCCGCGATCGGCATCGACAACAGGCCCTATTCGGAAGGCACCTCGGCCGCGACCGCGCGGGCCGGCGAATTCCTGGAGAAGGAATTTGCGAATGATCCCAACATCAAGATCGAGTGGACCTTCTTCAAGGGCGCCGGTCCCGCCGTCAACGAGGGCTTCGCCAACGACCAGCTCGACTTCGCCTATCAGGGCGACCTGCCGGCGCTGATCGGCCGCGCCACCGGTTTGAAGACCAAGTATCTGCTGGCAAGTGGCGCACGCAAGCCGCTCTATCTCGCCGTCGCCAAGGATTCCGGCATCAAGTCGATCGAGGATCTGAAGGGCCGCAAGATCGCCCTGCAACGCGGCACCAACGGCCACCTGGCAGCGATCAAGATTCTGGAAGCGCATGGCCTGACCGAACGCGATGTCCAGGTCGTCAATCTCGATAGTGCTGGCACCGTTGCAGCTTTGACCAGCAAGGATATCGATGCCGCTTTCGGCGATACGCAGCTGATCAACCTTGCGGCCAAGGGTGCGGCCGACGTCATCTACACCACCAAGGGCGACGATCCGCGCTTCGGCCGAAACGCCGGCATCATCGGCCGCGAGGCCTTCATCGATGCCCATCCCGAAATCACCCAGCGCGTCGTCGACGCCTTCGTCAAGGCCGCAAAGTGGTCGTCCGACGAGCCGAACCGCGCGGCGCTCTTCGAGCTCTGGCACAAGTCCGGCACGGCAATCCCGATCCTCGAGGAGTATTTCAAGGGCGATACGCTCGCCTACCGCAATTCGCCGCTGATCGATGATCTCCTGGTGTCGCAGTACACGGAGCAGGCGGCCAAGAGCAAGGAATTCGGCCTGATCCGCCGCGATGTCGATCTCAAGGGCTGGTTCGAACCGAAATATCTCGACAACGCGATCGAGCGTCTCGGTTTCAAGAACTTCTGGCAGGCCTATGGCGCCGACGGCAAACCCGTCGCGTCGTGATCTTGCTGACCGAACAGCCTGAGTGAAAGACCCGGCATGGCAATCGATATCGAGTTCGAAGGACAGGCGCGGCGGCGCAATTGGTCGCAGCATCCGGCCATTCGCCAGATCCGCCGGGGAGAGGCATTCCTCTTCCCGGCCGGTCTGATCGCCCTCTGGTGGATCGCTTCGGCGCGCGGCTGGCTGCCGGAACAGATCCTGCCGGCGCCCGCCTATGTCGTCGCGACCGGGCGGGACATGATCTCGACCGGCGAACTGTTCTATCATGCCGGCGTCAGCCTCCGCCGCGTCGTCTTCGGCTTCGCGATAGGGGCCGCTCTCGGCATGGTTCTTGGAATTGCCATGGGCCTCTCCCGGCGCTTCGAGGATTATGTCAAACCGGTCTTCCTTGCCTTCGCACAGATCCCGACGCTCGGCTGGATCCCGCTTCTGATGCTGCTCGTCGGTATCGAGGAAACGCTGAAGATCATCATCATCGCCAAGGGCGCTCTGGTGCCGGTAACGCTGAACACCTTCTCGGGCATTCGCAGCGTTCCAGCCAAATATCTGGAGGTCGGTCGGGCATTGCGCTTCAGCCGCTGGCAGACGCTGCGGCTGATCATCCTCCCAAGCGCCGTGCCCTCGATCTTTACCGGTATCCGCTACGGCCTGACGCATGCCTGGACGTCGCTTGTCGGCGTCGAACTCCTGGCCTCTTCGGAGGGGCTCGGATACCTGCTCGTCTGGGGCCGCCAGATGTTCTGGCTCGATACCGTCATCATCGCCATGGTCGTCATCGGCATCATCGGTTTCGCCATGGATCGCGGACTGGAAGCATCCGAGGTGCTGATCCGGCGCTGGAAACGGCAGGCGGAGGACTGAGAGATGGAAGAGACTTCAAACTTCGTCCGCATCCGCCGGGGATTGACGCTGCCGCTTCTGCTGCTTGTCGCATGGGAGGCCTCGAGCCGCTTCGGTCTGGTCGATATCCGCTTCCTGCCGCCGATCGAGGACGTCATCCTGACGGCCAAGCAGGAGATCATCGACAACGGCTTGGTCGGCCAGCTCGGCTCGAGCCTGCTGCGCAATATCGCGGGCTTCCTGATCGGCGCCGTCCTCGGCATCGGTTTCGGCACGCTGCTCGCCGTCGTCAACATCGCCGACCGGCTGATCATGCCGACCTTCAACGGCATCAAGCAGATCTCGCTGCTTGCCTGGATCCCGCTGATCTCCGTCTGGTTCGGCTTCGGCGAGCAGGCAAAGATCGTCTTCGTGGCGCTTGCCGCCTTCATTCCGATTGCGCTCAACACGCATGACGGCATCAACGATGCGCCGCGCGAACTGGTCGAGGTCGGCCGTGCGCTGCGCTTCAATTCCTGGCAGCGCATCAGCCGGATCTATCTCCCGGTCGCCCTGCCGTCGATCGCGACCGGCATCCACCTCGGCCTGATCTATTCCTGGCTCGCAACTGTCGGCGCCGAATACTTCCTCGCTGTCGGCCCCGGTATCGGCGGCCTCGTCATCGCCGGCCGCGAGCGCTTCGACATGGCCCTCGTCATGGTCGGCGTCATCATCCTCGGCATTGTCGGTTTTGCGTTCAATCGGCTGGCGGGTGCTGCGGAACGCCGCTTGCTGCGGTGGCGGGAGTGATGAAAACATCCGTTTGAAAGCGGCGTTGCTCGCTGCGGTCGGCCGAGGCCTTCGCATATTCAGGCCGGCAGAAGGCCCGCGGCCCGGTAGCTGTCGATCAGCGTGTCGTAAAGGGAGATATCGGCGCGGCTTCTCGCCATGAGCTGTGCGCCCGCCACCGCCGCAAACACGGCTTTGGCGCGCGCCTCACCTGCTTCTTCATCGACGGCGCCCGACGCGAGCAGTGCCTTTTTCAGCCAGGCGACGTTAACGTCTGCGAAGACCTGCACCTCTTCCTTCACCTGGTCCGGCAGGTCATCGTATTCGGCTCCCATGAAACTGCACAGACACATGCGGTTTTCGTTTTCGAGGGCCCGCCGGAAAGTCACCGGGAAAAAGCGCAGGCGCTCGGCCGGGTCGGGATTTTCATCCCAGATCTTTTCGAGATCGGCAGCCGCATCTTCCCAATATCGTTTGGCGACTGCGGTGGCGAGTTCGGCCTTGCTTGGGAAGTGATAATAGAGACTGGCGGCCTTGATACCGACCTCGGCGGCCAGATCGCGCATGCTGAGGCCGCCGTATCCATGGGCCTGAGCCGCCTTCTTGGCTGCCTCCATGATGTCTTCACGCGCATTCGTACCCATTTTCACGGCCTTTCTGGTCGCGCCCAGTTAATCGAAAAAAGGGGGTTGACCAAGGAAAACTTTGCTTCTATCCGTATCTAACTAACGTTAGTTAGTCAAATGGAGCAGAAAGATGCAACAGGAAAAACTCTATTATACCAACGCCACCAAACTGGCCGACTTGATCCGCACCAAGCAGGTCTCGCCTGTCGAAGTCGTCCAGGCGCATCTCGATCGCATTGAGGCCGTCAATCCCAGGCTCAATGCCATCGTCACAATGGCCGACGGTGCGCTTGAGGCTGCAAAGAAGGCTGAGGCCGCGGTCATGTCAGGCGAAAAGCTCGGCGCGCTGCATGGCGTCCCGTTCACCGTCAAGGACAGCATCGATACCGCTGGCGTTCTCACGCAGCGCGGTTCGCCGATCTTCAAGGGACGTGTGCCCGACACAGACGCCACCGCCGTTGCCCGCGTCAAGGCTGCCGGAGGTATCCTGATCGCCAAGACCAATCCGCCCGAGTTCGCCACCTCGATCGAGACCGACAACCTCCTGACCGGCCAGACCAACAACCCCTGGAATCTCGACTATGTGAACGTCAATATCGCGATCACCAAGATCGAAACCGATATCGGCGTCACCGGCTACGGCATCGGCCGCGACAATGTCGGCGAGAACGCCATGCGCAAGCAGTTCCTCGCCAAGATGATCGGCAAGGACCCGACGATGACCGAGGCGGTCTGGAAGGAATTCTGGATCCCGAAGCTCTACGGTCGCCGCGGCCAGGAAACCAAGGCGCTGTCGTCGATCGACATGGCGCTCTGGGACATCAAGGGCAAGCTTGCCGGCCTGCCGATCTGGCGTCTGCTCGGTGGTTACCGTAACCGTATCCCGACCTATGTGGCCGGCGGCTACTACAGCAAGGGCAAGGGCACGCGCGACCTGCAGGCGGAGATGGAGGGCCACGTCAAGAACAACGCCCGCGCCGTCAAGATGAAGATCGGTGCCGTCGAGATCGCCGAGGATGTCGAGCGCATCAAGGCCGTTCGCGAAGTGCTCGGTCCCGATATCAAGCTGATGATTGATGCCAACTGCGCCTATTCCTATTCGGACGCGATCCGCATCGCCAAGCGCGTCGAGGAATATGACATCTACTGGTTCGAGGAAGCCGTTCAGCCTGATGACTACGAAGGCTTCATCAAGCTTTCGCGCGCCACCTCCATTCCGCTCGCGACCGGCGAAAACGAATATACCAAGCATGGCTTCCGCGACCTGATCGCCACGCAGGCGATCGCCTTCCTGCAGCCGGATGCCCGCTACATGGGCGGCGTTACCGAGTTCATGAAGGTCGCCGGCATGGCGCAGGCCCACGGCCTCAACATCTGCCCGCATGGCGACCAGCAGGCGCATATCCAGCTGCTCGGCGCCATCCCGAACGGCCATATGCTCGAATTCGGTGCCAAGGAACTGAACCCGATGGCGGGCCAGGTCTACAAGTACACGCCGGATCTGAACGAAGACGGCACCGTGACCATTCCTGACGTACCCGGCATGGCGAGCGATCCGAACGAGGCCGCGCTCGAAAAGTACCGGGTCGCCTGACGCAATTGTGGCGGGGCGCCCGAGGCCTATGCGGTCTTCGCCGGGCGTCCCGCTATAATCTCTTGATTCGGAACGGCTTGCCGGATCCGGACAAAAAGACTTTCGATTGGGACAGCCTGCCAGATAAGGGAACTTTGGTTGCAAAACGAAACAACGGAAAAGATCGTTTACGTGAAGACGGAGGACGGCCTCACGCTTGAGGGCCTGATGCTGCAGCCTTTGGGGCAGCCGACGCCCGCCGAAACGGTCATCTGGTTTCACGGCCTGCACCAGAAGTTCTCGGAAGCCGAATATGTCAATATCGGCAGGCAGCTCGCTGCCCGCGGCTTCCGTTTCATCACGGCGAACCTCCGCAGCCACGATTTCGGCACCTGGTTCCGCACCGACAAGGGCGCCTATCTCGGCGGCAGTGCCTGGGAGCTGTTCAGCGAATCCCCGCTCGACATCGCCGCATGGATCGACTTCGCGACGAAGGATCCGGGCCGCGTCGTGCTCGCCGGGCATGGTCTTGGCGGAGCGAAGGTCGTTTACTATCAGGCCGAGCGCCGCGATCCGCGGCTGGCGGGCTTGATCATCGCCTCGTCTGGTTCGCTGTTTCGCGAAAAGATGCGCCAGGACCTGCATCCCGTGGCAGCGAAGATGATCGCGGAAGGGCGGGAAAAGGAACTGCTGCCCTGGGGTACGCGCGGCGACCGCCAGGTCGCGACGATCAGTGCCGAATCTTACATGGATCTGGACCGTATCCACGAGTCGCTCTACGGCTATCAGAGCGTTCCGCCGGCGCTGGCGCGCATCACATGCCCGATCCTTGCCTGGTACGGCTCGAAGGAAAAGCTCGCCAACAAGGACATCGACGACTTCCTGGCGCGCGTGCGCCGCACGGCCACGGCATCGTCCCTGGTGAAGACAAGGAAGATTGCAGGGGTTGAATTTTTCTACACCGGAAGTGAAAAGGTAATAGCCGGCGAAATCGAACGCTGGTGCGAACAGTTACGGACACTCCAGGCGGCCGTTTGATTGATATGAAGGAAGCTTCCAACCGTCCCGGACGCAAGCCCACCCGTGAGGTCCTGCCGGTCACCCGTACGCTGGACCGCGGCCTTTCCGTGCTGCAGATTCTGGCCAAGGCGCCCGGTCTGAGCCTCTCGGAACTGTCGCGCGAACTTGATCTTTCGCCGAGCACGGTGTCGCGCCTGCTGGCAACGCTTTCGGAGCGCGGCTTCGTCGCGCAGGAAAACGGCACCTTCAAGATCGGCCTCGGTGCCTTCGAGGTTGGGCTCGCCTTCTCCAAGCACATGCGTATCGATCAGGTCGCTGGACCGATCGTCCAGAGACTGGTCCACGAGATCGGCGATACCGTCAGCCTCTGCATCCTTGAAGGCAAGGAAGTCATCTATGTCGATCAATATGAGGGACGCGGCACCGCGCGAACGGTGATGCGCATCGGCTCCCGCCAGCCGCTCTATTGCACGGCGGCCGGCAAGGTGATGCTTGCCTGGCTCTGGGAAGAGCGGGTCCGCGATCTCCTCGGCGATGGCGCGCTTACGCGCTACACGGAACATACGCTGACGACGACCGACCAGGTGCTGCACGAGCTCGAAAACGTGCGCAAGCGCGGTTACGCGACCGACCTGCAGGAGCTTGAGAACGGCGTCTGCTGCGTCGCCGCTCCCATTCGCGGGCGCTCGGGAGAGGTCATCGGCGCGATTTCCGCCTCGGCGATCGAACTGCGCATGACGTCCGATCGCATCGCCTTTCTCGGACCGGAGCTCGCCCAGGTCGCGAACGACATTTCCCACCGCCTCGGCTGGCGCTCCCCCGACCAGGGCAATCGCGGCCACTCGAAATTCAACGACATCTTCAGCGACTGAAGCCTTCGGCTATCCCGTCTTCAGCTGCGCCATTGCCAGCAGCGTATCGGCGCTGATCGACGCCGAACCGGTCAATATGGACAGTGCGGGTGACGAAGTGTTGGTGCCGTTGGCGACGTCGTACATGGCGGTGAAGCGCTTGATCAAATCCTGGACCTTGTCGGGGTCGGAGAGGTCCTTCAGGTCGATGAAATTCTCGACCATCTCGGCCTGTTTATCGACATCCATGTTGGACACGTAGCTCGAGAGATTGAAGCTCGTGGTGAAGAATTCGAAGAGGGCGCTGTCGCCGAGGATGTCGTAGGCGCTGGAAATATCGGGCGCCTTGCGCTCGAAATAGAGGGCAAGGCGGACGCCGGTATTGCTGTCGCCCTGATCGGATTCCAGCGTCTGCTGCAGATAGAAATCGACGGTCTCAAGGACGTCGCCGCGCTGCTGGACGGTTCCCGTCGGGTCGTCCGACAGATTGCCGTCGCTGTCGAAATTGAAGGCGCCGACGAGTTCGGCGTAGCGGTAATCGTCGAGGCCGTTGACGTAGCTGTTCTCGTCGTCGAGGTCCGACGCAAACATCTTCTTGAGCTCGTCGTCGCTGACCTCGTCGGGGTCAAGCCCCTTGGCCTTCAGCGCGAAGGAGACGAGGCGGTCGTCGGCCAGGAATTCGCTTGAGGTCTTGATCGTCGCCATCTGCTCGCGGAAATAGCTGATCTCCGTGTCGGCGGCATCGGAGGCATCCGTCTGTTCGGTGCCGGTGAGATAGCGGATGGCGTCCTGTTTGTAATAGGTGGCGAAGTCGTCGATCACGGAAGAGGACATCGCCTGCAGGGGAACCGTGACGTCACCCTCGCTGTCGAAATTGAAGGCATCGCGGAATGCCTCGAAACGATCGTCGTGCAGGCGGTTCACATAGCTCTTGTCGTCGGTCGGATCGCTTTCCAGGATCTTCCGCAACTCGGCCTTGGAGACGGTCGAGGGATCGATGCCGAAGGCGGTCAGCGCGATGGCCGAGAGTTCGGGAAGCCCGTCATTGTCCTCGTCGTCATCGCTGGCATTGGTCTTCAGGAAGTCGTCGATCGAGGCGACGCTGGCGATGCGGGTCTTGTAATTCTCGATTGCATCGTCGCTGCTGGCAGCGGCGATCACGGATTGATAGCCGGAGGTAAAGGCCGAGGTCGTCGAAGCGGTCTGGTCGGCGGTCTGGGCGCTGACGCCATCGGCGAGATTGCCGCTCTCATCAAAATTGAAGGCGTCGTGCAGCGCGGAGAGACCGATCGCGGTCGCAACCGAGGCGCTCTTCAGCGACGCGGAGATGAAGTTGTCGTTGTCGGAATCGGCAAGGCCATAGGCGGTGCGCAGGTAGCTCACCAGCTTGTCGTCGCTCATCAGCTGGCTGACCGAGGTGATGCTGCCGATCACCGAAGCGAAATAGGTGGAATAGGCGTCGCCGGTCTCTGACGATGCGAAGGTCGAGCTGCCGACGGCATAGGCGCTGGAGACCAGTGCCGTCTGATCCTCGGATTGCGCCTCGCCATCGACCGAGCCGTCGCTGTTGAAATTGAAGGCCTTCGCCAGGTTCAGATAGACGTCGTCGCCGAGCTGGTTGACGAAGCTGTCGGGGTCATCAGGGTCGCTGGTCAGCACGTTCCTTAGAAAGCTGGTGGACGTATATTCGGTGCTGAGGCCGAAGGCCTTGAGCGTGAAGTTGGTGAGCCTGGTGTTCGACAGGAGGTCGTCGACCGAGGTGATCGAGCCGATCTTCTCCTGGAAATAATCGGTCTCCTCGCTGATCGCGTCGGTCTCGGCGTCGAAGGAGGCCTCGTAGGCGTCGAGCAGCGTATCCCGCTGGGTGCTGGATTGGGCGGTGGCGGTCTCGCCGGAGAATTTGAAGGCGGCGGCGAATTCGGCATATCGGCTATCGCTCAGGCTGTTGGCGAAGCTCGAGGAATCGCTGAGATCGCTCTCCAGGACCTTCTTCATGAAGGCCTTGGCATAGGTCATGTCCTCCAGACCGTAAGCCTTCATCGCATAGGAATAGAGCTTGTAGTCGTCCATGAACTCATCGACCGTGGTGATCTTGGTGATGTGCTCCTTGTAATAGTCGGTATCGCGCGCCACCGCGCCCTGCGAGGCGACGTTTCTGAGGCTCGTGGTCAGGTTGCCGGCGATGGCGAGATAGCTGACATAGGTGGAGACCATTGGCTGCTCCTTGGCGCAGGCGCGCGGATCGGCGTTCGCGGCCAGCGGAGGGAGGCCACGTCGGGGTGCTTTGGATGTGTGGAGATCGGCGCCTGTCATGGCGCGGACAACGCGAGTCATCCCGCGCCGGTTCTTAATTAAAGAACTATACGGTTCTGTATTTTATGTCAACGCCATGGCGCTGATATGCCTGGATGCTACCTGGCGTCGACGCCGGCGCAGAAGATGGCGATGCAGCGGCGCAGATGCGCCAGACGCTCCTCGCGGCCCTGCCATGCCTGGGCGCGGCCTTCCGGCGGGCCCATGCCGCCGAAAATCATGTCCATCAGCATACGTGCGCCGCTCGCGCTATCCTCGATACGGATGCGCCCTTCGGCGCGGCGCTCGTCCAGCCATGCCGAGAGCTCGCGGCGGGAGGCGAGAACGCCTTCGCGGTGCAGGATCTCGATAAGTTCGGGGAATTGCGGCGCTTCGCGGAAGACGAGTTGCAGCAGACCGGCGCGGTCGGCGTCGGTCTCCTCGTCGATATCGATCATGAAGATCTGCTCGAGCGACTGGGCGATGCTGATCGCTTCTGCCTCGCGCGGTAGGTCGAGCATCATGCGCCGGTGGGCGCCGACGACGGCGGCAAAGAGCTCTTCCTTGCTTTCGAACAGCTTGTAGAGCGTCTGCTTGGAAACGCCGGCTTCGGTGGCGACGACTGCCGTGGTGCTGGCCGCATAGCCGTTCCTGACAAAGATGCGGCGGGCGTTCTCGACGATATTGGCGCGCTTGTCGTCGTCGCTCGAAACCTTGGGCCTGCCGCGCTTGCGCGGTGCCTCGTCCTCATTCCCGCCGGCCGTCATCGATGCACGCAAGTCCCATTGGCGAAGCGCCGGGCGGGGCCGGCAAAACTGAAGATCGGCGCCCGGCGCAGAAAATTCAGTTGCCCTCTGACCGAATCAGAATTAGAGAACTGATTAGTTCTGTAATGCGTTGTTCGACTAACTTGCCCCCTGAGGAGCGCATATGACAGCCGTTCGCAGCACCAAACCGATGTGACGCTTTCCTGCGCCGTCTGCCGTTCGAAGCAGAAAGCGCCATTGTGTCCAATAAACCGTCTCCCGGCAAAAATGCAACCGCCGCGGAGAGCGAGACCCCACATCTCGATTTCGAGACCTTGAATGCGCTGCCGTCCCGCAGGGGCGGTCTCCAAACGCGCGGATGATCCGCTGCGACCTTCGCCATCAGGCGGCATTCCAACACGATCAGCCTCTTTGCGGTTGCCGGTGCCCGGCTGCCCGTGAGCCCTCGTGCGCGCTTTTCAGGCGCTGAATGCCGTCTTGTCCGGGGCATGTCCAGAAAATCCAAGAACAGGGATCAGATCATGAGCATCTTCGGCAGCATGAAAACCGCAGTTTCCGGCATGAACGCGCAGGCAAACCGCCTGAGCACGGTGTCCGACAATATCGCCAATGCCAATACCGTCGGCTACAAGTCGGTATCGACCTCCTTCTCCTCGCTGGTCCTGCCGTCCTCGTCGGGCAATTACAATTCCGGCGGCGTGCAGACCTCGGTGCGCCAGGCGATCTCGCAACAGGGCGATATTTCCTACACGACCTCGGCCTATGATCTGGCGATTTCAGGCGACGGCTTCTTCATCGTCGAGAGCCCCGACGGCACGCCGGTTCTGACGCGCTCCGGCGACTTCTCGGTCGACAGCAGCGGCAATCTGGTCAACAGCGCCGGTTTCACGCTGATGGGCTATTCCTACGATTCCGGCGCGCCGGCCGTCGTCGTCAACGGCTTCGATGGTCTCGTTCCGGTCAATGTCTCCCAGTCGGGCCTCAGCGCCATCGCCTCGACCAGTGCCTCTTTCAGCGGCAACCTGAATTCCGCTGCCGAAGTGGTCAGCGATACCACGACGCTGCCGAGCGCCAATTCCGCCTCGGTGACCGACGATACCAAGAAGATGTCGCTGGTCGCCTATGACAGCCTCGGCGCCACGGTCCAGTACGACTACTACTTCACCAAGACCGGCGTGACGACTGACGCCAACGGCGCCGTGACCGGCAGCACCTGGGAAGTGGCCGTCTATCGCAACGGCGATGCCGCAACCGGCAGCACGACGTCCTTCCCCTATTCATCGGATGCCGTCAGCACCGCGACGCTGAGCTTCGATGCGGATGGCAAGCTCACTTCGGCAACCGACACCGATATCGTCGATCCCACCACCGGCAAGACGATCACCATGGATTATTCCGGCTTCACCCAGCTGTCGTCGGATTTCTCGGCGACCGGCTCGGCCGATGGTCAGGCGGCAAGCGCCGTCAGCTCGGTCTCGATCAGCACTGCCGGCGTCGTCTCGGTGTCCTATGCCAACGGCACCAGCAAGGCGCTCTACCAGATCCCACTCGCGACCGTCGCCAGCCCCGACAACCTGACGCTTCTGAGCGGTAACGTCTATTCGGCGAACGGCATGTCCGGCGTCACCGTCACCGGCTTCCCGCAGTCGAACGGCCTTGGCTCGATCCAGTCGGGCGCGCTTGAGAGCTCGAATGTCGATCTCGCCGGTGAGCTGACCGAGATGATCGAGGCGCAGCGCAGCTACACCGCCAATTCCAAGGTCTTCCAGACGGGCTCCGACATCATGGACGTCCTGGTCAACCTGAAGCGCTAAGGGGAGAGGCTCATGACCCTTTCCTCCGCGCTGAACAGCGTTCAAAGCATCTTCAACACCACGGCGAAGCAGAGCAGCATTGTCTCGACCAACATCGCCAATGTCGGCAATTCCGACTATGTGCGCCGCCAAGCATCGGTCACCACTTCGCTTGCCGGAGCTCAGGTCGTCACCATCAGCCGGGCGCAGGAAGATGCGCTGCTGACGCAATATCTGCAGTCGAACTCGAAGGACAGCGCCCAGCAGACACTGCTCAGCGGGCTGGAAAGCCTGAAGTCGCTCGTCGGCGGCAACGACTACGAGACGTCGCCGAGCACCTATCTCAGCGCCTTCCAGCAGGCACTGCAGACGTTTGCCACGTCGCCGAGCAGCTCGATCACGGCGCAGTCGGCCGTGACGGCGGCGCAGGATCTGGCGAACTCGCTGAATACGGCAAGCGACGGCGTGCAGTCCGTCCGCGCCGATGCGGATGCCGAGATCGCCTCGCAGGTCGATACGCTGAACAGCCTGCTGTCGCAGTTCGAGACCGCCAACAATGCGGTCAAGGCCGCGACCGCCACCGGTGCCGATACGTCTTCGGCGCTCGATGAGCGCGAGAAGCTGCTGAAGCAGATCTCCTCGATCGTCGGCGTCACCTCGGTGACCCGCAGTAACAACGACATGGCGCTCTATACGTCCGATGGCACGGTGCTGTTCGAGACGATCCCGCGCAGCGTCACCTTCTCGCCGACCTCCACCTATGTGGCGGGAACCGAGGGCAATGCCGTCTACATCGACGGCGTGGCGTTGACGGCGGGCGAGGGCTCGACCACCGACGCCAATGGCAGCCTGCAGGCCCTGCTGCAGCTGCGTGACGAGGTGGCGCCGACCTTCCAGGCGCAGCTCGATGAGATCGCCAAGTCGCTGGTGCAGATCTTTTCAGAAAGCGACGGCACATCGAGTGCGCCGGGGCTTTTCACCTGGACGATGTCATCGGGCGCAGCAGGCGGCACGCCGTCGGCAAGCGACGATACGACGGGGATCGCTGCGACGATCTCGATCAACACAGCCGTCATCACCAGCCAGGGCGGCGATGCGATGAAGCTGCGCGACGGCAATATCAGCGGCATCACCGACCTCAATAGCTCCGGCGACGCAGGCTTCACCGACAATCTCGATAACCTCTATCAGGCGCTGTCCGCGAAGCGTGATTTCTCCTCCGACGCCGGGCTCTCTACCAGCCAGAGCCTGATGGACTATGCCAGCGCCTCGATCGGCTGGCTGGAAGAATATCGCAGCGGCGCGACCACCGCTTCGGAAAATACCTCGGCGGCGCTATCGCGCTCCGACGAGGCCTATTCGAACGAGACGGGCGTCAATCTGGACGAGGAGCTGACGCTGCTCCTCGACATCGAACAATCCTACAAGGCGGCGACCAAGATCCTGAACGTCATCGACGAGATGCTTCAGTCGCTGCTCGACATTGCGAGCTGATCACCATGAAAGCATCCTTCGTCTCTTCATCCGCCATGCAAAGCACGCTCAGGCTGACGATCAGCCAGTCGCAGACCAAACTGCTGCAGGCCTCGACGGAAGCGGCAACTGGCGTCTACAGCGATATCGGCGTGTCGCTCGGGTCGGGCGCTGCCAAGTCCGTCAACCTGACCAATGCTATCAGCCTCACCGATGCGCTGACGGCGAGCAACTCGATCGTCGGGCTGCGCATGGACGCGTCACAGACGGCGCTCTCCAGCCTCAAGGATGCCGGCGATACGCTGGTCTCGAACCTGACGGCGCTGCAGGCCGGGCAGGATTCGACCAGCGTCGCCGTCGCCCTGCAGGCGGCCAACGATACGCTGTCGCAGCTCATTTCGACGGCCAATACCTCCGTCAACGGCGAGTTCGTCTTCGCCGGGACGAATATCGACGAGACGCCTCTGACCGACCAGTCAGCAACGATGACGGAGGCGATCACTTCAGCGCTCAGTGACTATGCCACGAGCCTCGGCAAGCCGGTCAACGAGCTCTCCGGCGACGAGATCACCAGCTTCATCACCGGCACAATCGAGCCGATGTTCTCCGAAAGTGCCTGGACCGATCCAGCGAATGGCTGGTCGACGGCGTCAAGCAACAGCATGACGAGCCGCATCAGCGAGAACGAAACGATCTCGTCTTCGACCAGCGCCAATTCGGAGGGAATGCGCTACCTGGCGCTCGCCTCCGTCGTCATCTCGTCGCTGTTCGGCCAGGATCTCGGCGCCGACGCCAAGAGCGCAGTGGCCTCCAAGGCGATCAGCTACGCCTCGCAGGCGACCAGCGGGATCGTCACGCAACAGAGCCAGCTCGGCCTGTCGCAGGAGCGGCTGGAGAAGGCGAACGACGCGCTCGATGCGCGCTCGACGCTCTATCAGGGCAATCTCGTCGATCTGCAGGGCGTCGATGTCTATGAGGCCTCGACCCTCGTCAATCAGCTGCAGACGCAGCTGGAGACCGCCTACACGCTGGTCTCCAAGCTGCAGCAGCTGAGCCTCGTCAACTATCTCTGAGGGGCCCCGATGAGCCTGCCGAAACCCCGAACCTCGATCCTGGATGCGGCACGCTCGATGACGTCGCGCCAGGCCTATATGACCGAACTCTCCTTCCAGCTCGCCTCCAATATCGTCGATACCATCCCGTTCATCGGCGCCAAGCGCGACGCAAAGCAGGAGCGGGCCTGGCCGCGTTCCGGCATCTTCACCGACGATGGCGTCGAGATGGCGGAGACGCCGCAGGAGATCTTCGACCTCTGCGAATTGCTGGCCGAGAACATCCAGCTCGGCCAGACCTTCGACGTCTTCCAGGTTTTCCACAAGATCGCGCGGCTCGACCGGCTTATCGACTGGAGCGGCGAGGGGCTGCAGGGCGGCGGCGGCAGTACCGAAAATCGCACCGTTCACTGATGGCGGCGCGCCTGTTATGTCCTTGTTTCAGCAAGAGATGATATCCGGCGCGTCGGCTGAAGGCCGGCCGGAGGGGTGTCTTAGCGGTGCGTCCCTCCGGCCGGTTATGGCCTTATTGGCAGCCTTTCCGGCCAGGGCCGGGGCGTTGCGGCAGCGCATGGTTTCGCTTACGGCATATCGATGGCCGTCAGCCCGTTACAGTGGTCGGCGGCCTTGCTAGACCGGGTATATCCGATGCCGACGCCGCGCGCGAAACGTCCGTTCTCCGAAGAGAACCTGCAGGCCATGTTGATCCGCGTGCTCCGGCCGCTGGTGAAGCTCGCGCTGTCGTCCGGGCTCGGCTTTCCGGCTTTTTCGGCGGTGCTCAGAAGGCTTTACATCGAAGTAGCGGAAAATGACTTTGCGCTTGCCAACAAGCAGCAGACGGATAGCCGCATCTCGCTTCTGACCGGCATCCACCGCAAGGATGTCAGCCGTCTGCGCGGTGAGCCGCTCTCCGAGGCGGCGCTGCCGCCGGCCGTCTCGCAGACCGGCCGCGTCATCGCCCGCTGGCTCGCCGACCCCACCTATTGCGACGAAAACGGCAAGCCCTTGCCGCTGCCGCGCACCGCGCCCGACGATGGTCCGTCCTTCGAGCGGCTCGTCACCGAGGTGACGCGTGACGTGCACCCGCGCGCCGTGCTCGACGAATGGCTCGACCGCGGCACCGCATTAATCGACGCCGAGGGCCGGGTGACGCTCGATGTCGCCTCCGTGGTGCCGAGTGCCGCCGACGATGCCCGCCGCCACTATTTCACCCGTAACCTGCATGACCATGCGCTTGCGGCCGTCACCAACGTCCTGAGCGACAGCCCCCCGCATCTGGAGCGCGCTGTTCACTACGACCGGATTTCGACGGAGCTTGCCGCGCGACTCGACGGTATGGCGCGGGAAGAGACGATGGCGATGCTCCTGAAGCTCAACAAGATCGCCCACCAGCTGGTACAGCAGGATCCGGGTGGCGACGGCCGCTGGATCACCGGCGTCTACGTGATGAACGAGACCGTCGCGCCTGATGCCTCCACTGGAGCCGGGGAGGGCAAGCCATGAGGCCTCCCATGCTTTCCAGACGCCAGCTCCTGCTCGGCAGCGTCGCGCTGCAGCTCTTCGGTGCCCTGCCTGCCGACGCCCGTGGCAAGAGCGGCGGCAGCAATAGCGGCAACGGCGACCATGGTATCGGCGGCTCCGGCCTTTCCGTTCATGGCGGCGAGAACGAGGACCACGGCATCGGCGGTACGGGCATCGTCGGCACGATCCAGGGCTTCGGCTCGATCATCGTCAACGACGTCCACATCCCCTTTACTCGCAGGACGCCCGTCACGATCGACGGCAAGCGGGTTTCGACACGGGAGATGCAGATCGGCCATGTCGTGCGCGTCCTCCTCGACGGACGCCGGGCACGGCGGATCAGCATCACCAGCGAGGTGCAGGGCCGCATCGACCGGATCGGCTCCCGGAGCCTCTCGATCCTGCATCAGCGGGTTGCGACCCACGGGCTCGACACGAGTTCGCTGAAGGTCGGCGATGTCGTTGCGGTCTTCGGCATCCGCAAGCCTGACGGCAAGATCGTCGCGCGGCGGATCGAGCCGCGCCCGGCGGGCGCCGGACAGCATGTGCGCGGCGTTGCCGAGCCGAGAGGCGCCGGCGTTGCGATCGGCGGTCTTTCACTCGGGCCGCGCTACTTCGGGATTGTTGGCCGTCCGGCCCTGGTGCGCTTCCAGACTATAGCCGGCTTGACGGCTGTCTCGACGGTCGCCGTCGAGCCTCTTGTCCCCGGGCTGAAACGCGGCCTCGTCAATGTCGAGACCTATGGCCGGCAGGGCAGCAGTTCGCTCGTGCTCGGGATCGGCCGTTTCCCGCCGCGAGGGCCGATGCGCTTCGGTCCCGGTGGCCATGCCTTTGCCGATATCGCCG
Source organism: Rhizobium sp. Rhizsp82 (assembly GCF_047325115.1). Classification (NCBI taxonomy): domain Bacteria; kingdom Pseudomonadati; phylum Pseudomonadota; class Alphaproteobacteria; order Hyphomicrobiales; family Rhizobiaceae; genus Rhizobium; species Rhizobium sp. Rhizsp82. The sequence goes on from NZ_CP168571.1 coordinate 526,292, forward strand.
TGCGCGACGGCGGGCGGCTGATGGATCCCCGCAACGGCATGCGGACCGATTTCGGTCCTTCCGGAGGTCCGGGTCCGAATGGTCAACCCGGTGGTCCGCCGCCTGACGGGCGCCCCTTCGACGGTTCGCAGTTCAATGGCCCTGGTTTCGGACCTGGACCCGGTAGCGGCCCACCGCCTGGTGGTCCGCCTCCGGGTGGCCCCCCGCCGGGTGGTGTCGGTCATCCCCCCGGCGGCTTTGGCGGACCCGGTGGCTTCGGCGGGCCGGGCGGTCCGCCGTCAGGCCCCCCTGGACCAGCGCCTGATTGAGGCGCTTGCGGAAGCGTCTGCTAATTGACATATGGGAAAAATTCCCATTTATTAGGGATGCGATTCTGAAATGCTTGCTTTGCCGCGGCAGCAGTCGCCGGCCGTCCACCTGCGCAACCCCAAGCTGGTAGACGGCCGCCCCGTTTTTTCATGCGTTTGTTTCAATCAACCGTTGACGGATGCGATTGCCGATGGCCGATCGAGAAATGATCCAGGCGTATGCCATGCGTTTGCTGGCAATGGGTAACCCCAAGCGACTGGAAATCCTGGCGATCCTCAACGAAGAAGAGATGAGTGTCTGCGATCTGGCGGACCAGCTCGGCATGGGCCAGTCGTCGCTGTCGCAGCATCTGGCCCGGCTGCGGCAGGCCGATCTGGTCACCACACGCCGCGAGGGGCAGCTGATCTTCTACCGCTCGGCCCGTCCCTGCCTTCTGGAATTGCTCAAGAATTTGTCCCGGCAGTTTTCCGCCCCGCGCGCAGCGCCGGCCGTTCGACGATAGGATCCATCATGCTGAGATTAGACGAGCAGCTTTACGGACAATATGACGAGATCCCGCCCTCCGTGGTCACCACCTGGGAGAACCGCGAGGCGATCCTGCAGATGATGCAGGACGCGGCGGGTCTCAGCCAGCGGCTGCAGCGGCTCTGGGAGCGCAGCGGCTCGGTCGGCCGCCTCTCACAGGATCATACCGAGGAGATGGCGCTGCTGCTCGCCCGGCTCGGCGATCTCGGCAGCACCCTGCAGCGCCTGGATTGATTGCAGCGATGCCCCGTAAAGGGCATCGCTGACACGGGATCACCCGATCTTACGGCACCTTGTTGCCGGCAGCGCGGAACAGGCGGTACCATTCTTCGCGGGTCAGATCGACATCCGAACCTGCAACGCTTTCGCGAACGCGCGCGGCCTTGGTGGTGCCGAGGACGACCTGGATATTGGCCGGATGACGGGTGATCCAGGCGACCGCGATGCCGGTCGGCGTCACGCCGTATTTGGCGGCCAGCTCGTCGAGCACGTCGTTGAGCTCGGCAAAGTCCTTGCGGTCGCCGATGAAGACGCCGTCGAAGAAGCCCTTCTGGAAGGGCGACCATGCCTGCAGCATCATGCCGTTGAGGCGCGAATAATCGAGAAGGCCGACATCGCGCGAGATCGACTGGTCGAGACCGGCCATGTTGGCGGCGACGCCCTGGGCGATCAGATTGGCATGGGTGATGCTGAGCTGGACCTGGTTGAACAGCAGCGGCTGCGTGACCGCGGTCTTCAGGAGCTCGATCTGGCCCGGCGTATGGTTGGAAACGCCGAAATGCTTTACCTTGCCGGCCTTGTGCAGCGTCTCGAAGGCATCGGCCACTTCTTCAGGCTCGACCAGCGTATCCGGGCGGTGGAGCAGCAGCACGTCGAGATAATCGGTTTTCAGCGCGGCAAGCGAGCCGTCGACCGACTGCAGGATATGTTCGCGCGAAAAGTCGAACCAGCCGCGGCGAATGCCGACCTTGCTCTGGATGCTGATCCGCGAACGGTCGGCCGCCGACAGTTTCACGGCCTCGCCGAAGCGCTTCTCGCAGCGGTGGCGCTCGCCGCCGTAGATGTCGGCGTGGTCGATGACGGTCACACCAGCTTCGACCGCGGCATCGAACAGCCCGCGAATCTCCGCATCGGTCATCTCGGCGATGCGCATCAGGCCGAGGATGACGCTGGAAACGCTGAGCGACGTGTTCTTGACAGTATAGGTTTTCATGAAATCTGGACCTCGTTGAGCATAGAGGGAACGACCGCAATCTATCGCGGCCAAAAACGAAAACTCTCCTCCGTCAGGACTGCCTCCCACAAGCGCCCTGACAAACGGCCGCTCCTGAAGCGTGCCCGCGACGTAGATAGCACCTCTGGCGGCGCGATCGAATCTTTTTATCGGGGATGCCGAAGGGGAGGTTGCCGCGATCGCCAAGGCCGATCGGAGAATTCCACGCCACCACAAGCACTTGAAGAACTGCTCCCGCCATATTGACCTGCGGTAGCAGCAGACATTAAGACGATACTAACCATGGCGGCATGGGATCGACGAAGTGGCCCGCTTCTGAACACATTGCTGTGTCAGAGGCACTTTTGAAACTGGATGACTCCATGACAGAAAAGCCGATCGCGCCGCTCCTTGCCTGCCTGATGCTCCTGCTGCCGCTGGCAGCGTGTTCGCATACCGAACCGCTGGAAACAGTGGCGGTCACGTCTTCCGTGCCGAAGCAGGCTCCGATGACGGATCAGTCGGTTATCGCCGATGCTGTCGGCAATGCGCCGGTCGGTGCGAGTACCCTGGCTTGGGCCAATCCTTCGACGGGCAGTGCCGGTGTTATCGAAAAGATCGACGCTGCAGGCGATGGTCCGGATGGATGCCGGCGGTTCGTGACGAGCAGCCAAAGCCTGGAAGGCACGACGCGGTTCGATGGCGTTGCCTGCCCGGCCGATGGTTCCTGGAAGGTAACCGGGGCGCCGGGATTGCACTGATCCCCGACGCCACCGCTTCGGCGCTGTTTACGCTTTCCCCGCCACTTCATACCGTCCACGGCTGAGGCTCACCAGACTTGCCACGGCAGCGCAGGCGCTGGCCGTGAGGATTGCCGTTTCGAGCGCAATCGATATCGGCAGCAGCGTGAAGATGATCGACATCGAAATCCCGCCCAAGGTCTGACCGAGTAGCCGTGCCGTGCCCTGCATGGCGCCAGCCGCGCCGCTCCGGGCCTTCGGTGCCGACAACAGCAGGATCCGGTTGTTCGGGGTCTGAAACAATCCGAAGCCGAAGCCGGAAATCACAGTGCCCGTCAGGAACGCGATGGCATGCGGGTCCGATGGCGCAAAGCCGATGATCAGAAGACCGAACGCCAGAAGAGCCCCGCCTGTGGCGCAGAGCCAGGCCGTCTTGACGCGGTTGGCGAGGCGCCCGGAAATCGGCGCAATAATGGCGGTCGCGATCGGCCAGGGCATCATGTAGAGGCCGGCGAGAACCGGGGACATCTGATAGCTGTGCTGCAGGTAGAAGGGCAGGGCGATGTAGCTCAGCATCTGTCCGCTGAAGCAGCAGACCGAGGCGATGACCGCAACTCGGAAAGCCGGTTCCGCCAGAAGATCGGTCGGGATGATCGGCGTGCGGCTTCCGCGTTCGAGACGTAGCAAGGCGGCGAGGCAGGCGAGTGCGGCGGCGATCAGGGCGACACCGGTAACCGGCGCGGTGGCGATCCGTTCGGTGCCGCAGAAGAACAGGATGAACATCAGCGTGTTCAGGAGCAGCGCCCTGGTGTTCAGCGGGCGATCGGCGCGCTCCATCTTCCCAAGCAGCCGCCCACCGATCAGAACGATGGTGCCGAGCGGCAGGTTGACGGCAAAGAGCCACGGCCATTGGGTCACAGAGAGGATCGCACCGGCAATGCCGGGGCCGGCAGCCGCCGAGATGGCGATAACCATGGCGTTGACGCCGATGATCGGCCCAAGCGATCGCTCTGGCACGACGGCGCGCAGGTTCATCATTGCAAGCGCCATGATCGCGCCACCGCCGAGGCCCTGCGCGAAGCGGGCAACGACCAGAACGGGCAGATTGCCGGCAAGGGCGCAGGCCGCCGAGGCTGCGGTAAACAGCGCGACACCGGCGAGGAAGACCCGCCGGGCGCCGTAGATTTCTCCGAGCGCCCCGCAGGGCAGAATGGCGACAAGCACGGCCAGCTGATAGGCCGAAACGACCCAGACGGTGCTGCCTGCATCGGCCTTCATCGACAGCGCGATCGACGGTAGGGCGACATTGGCGATTGCGCCGTCGAGGACGACGAGAACGATGGTCGACAGGATCAGCGCGACGGCAATCCGGCTGCGCGCCGACTTCAGGCCGGGCTCGTCGGCGACGGGCATTGTTGAAGCGAGGGACATCAGGACACTCCCTTTGGTTTCCATGCCCGATAGCTACGCTCTGCGGACGAGTTGCGCCAGACGCAACGAAGTAAAAGTACCGTTGCATAAAACGCCATTCATCAATATCGTTCAGCCATGACGGAAGTCGATCTCAATCTGCTGGTCGCCCTGGATGCCCTGCTGCAGGAGCAGAGCGTCTCGGCCGCCGCACGCCGGATGAACCTCAGCACCTCCGCAATGAGCAGAACGCTGTCGCGCCTGCGGACCGCGCTGCGCGATCCGATCCTGGTGCCCGCCGGCCGCGGCATGGTCGCCACCCCGCATGCTCTCGCCATCGCCGCAGACGTCCACGCGCTGAAAGAGGCGGTGGTCAGGGTGCTGAGCCCGGCGGCAACGCTTGATATCCGCGAGATCAGCCGCGACTTCACCATCCGGGCCAACGAGGCCTTCGTGCTTCTCTATGCCGCGACCTTGAGCGCCGCCGTCGCCGGTGCTGCGCCCGGCATCCGCCTTCGCTTCGCGCCGAGATCGGACAAGGACGTGCACCCCCTGCGAGAGGCGGCCGTCGATCTCGATATAGGGGTCTTGCCCGCCGACGCCGGCGAGCTGCGCTGCCAGACGCTGTTTGAAGACCGCTATGTCGGTGTTGCCAGACACGGCCACCCCATTCTTGACACGGGCAAGCTGACTGTCGGCGCCTATGCCGCCTGCGGCCATGTCGTCTTCTCCCCACAGGCCGATTTTTCCGGTCCTGTCGACAGGGCCTTGGCAGAGCTTGGCGCCCACCGCGAGGTCAAGCTGATCGTCCCGAGCTTTCCAGCGGTGATTGCCGTCGCCTCGACATCGGATCTGATCGGCTCGATTCCGAAATCCTATCTGAGATCGGCCGCCGCCGACCAGATCGCGACCTTCGACCTGCCGTTTGTCATGCCGGGTTTCGATATCGTGCAGGCCTGGCATCCGCGGATGGATGCCGATCCCGTCCATCGCTGGCTGCGGGCGCTGATCTTCGAGACGTTCCGCTCGATGGGCTGATCGCCCGGTCAGGGCGTCGATGCGTTCGTCGCGCTCGCGCCGTCTCCATCCACGAAGTCTTCGACCGCTTTGATATACTGGTCCGGGTCCTGGTAGATCGCCAGATGGCTGACATCCTTGAGGATAACGAGCTTGGCGCCCGGGATGGCCGAGGCGATGTAGCGGGAATGTTCCGGCAGGATGAACTCGTCATGATCGCCGACGACGATCTCGGTTGGCACCGTGATCTTGCCGAGGTCGGCGGCGGTGTAGTTGGGCTCGGTGGCCCAGAGCTTTTGGATCGCCGCCTTGAAATTCGAGAAGTCGTCCGGCGTGGGCGACAGGCGCTTGTATTCCGTTTCGTCGCGCGCGCCGGCGGCGGTCAGCGCCGTCATGTCGGGGTCGTCGTTCAGGCCGTCGGGCGTGACATTGGCCGCGTGGGCGAAGAGTTTCGCCAGATGGTCCGGATGGTTCATGGCAATGTCGAGGCCGATGATCGCGCCGTCGCTCCATCCGACCAGCGAGACCTTCGGCTCCTTCAGCTTGTCGAGCAGGGCCACATAGTCTTCGGCCATCATATGATAGGTATAGGGCGCATCGGTGCGCGTTGAACGCCCGTGGCCTCTGCTGTCGGCGACGATGACTTCATGATGCTCAGAAAGCCGCGGCACTTCGAAGCCCCAGACATCCCCGGTTCCCATGCCGCCGTGCACCAGGAGGATCGGATTGCCCCGGCCCTTGCCGTAGATCGCATAATACATGCGAATGCCGTTCACATCCGCCAGGCCGCTCTCGTCGGCGACGGGCATCGGCGGAGGAGGGGTGAAGACCTGCCACTTTTCGGCAGCATGTGTCCCCTGGACCGATGCAAGATGCATCAAAACGGCTGCTAATTTTGACAATGCGTGTCGAAGCATGACAGGTATCCGCAAAAGCGAGGTTTTTATTAACCTACTGCAATCTCCATGCCACGGGCGAGCCCCCGCCGCATCATCTATCGCTGATGACTAAGACATTCCGATGCGCTACCGGAGTGCCGTTCTAGGAATTGTCGCATCGGGCGACGCACAGGAGGCAGCAATGCCGGCAAACGACCTGAACGACATCCGGTATTTCACCGCTGTCGTCGCACATGGCGGCTACGCGGCGGCAAGCCGCAATCTCGGTATTCCGCGCTCGAAGCTCAGCGTCCGGGTCCAGAAGCTCGAGGACGAGCTGAGCACCCGCCTGATCGAGCGATCGACGCGCAATTTTCGTGTCACCGAGATCGGACGGGACTTCTACGAACGCTGCGTGGCGATCCTTCAGGCCGCCGAGGATGCGCGAAACGCGGTGATCAGCGCGCAGGAGCGCCCGAGGGGTCTGATCCGGCTCGGATGCCCGATGCCTTTCGTCGATCTCGTCGTGACCCGGACCATCCAGAATTTTCTGAGCCGCTATCCTGAGGTCTCCGTCCAGGTCGTCGGTGTCGAGCATAACAGTGACCTGGTTGGCGAAGGCATCGATCTCGAAATCCGCTCCAGCCGGGAACGCGAAACGCAGTCGAGCGTCGTCATGCGGCGGCTGGCCAAGGCGTCGTCGGTCCTGGTCGCAAGCCCGGCCTTTCTCGAGGAGGCGGGCGCGATCACCTCGATCGCGCAGCTCGAAGACCTTCCGCTGCTGACGGCGACAAGCCTCTACGACGAAGATACCTGGCAGATGACGGGTCCGAACAAGGAGGTCGCGATCGTCAAGAAGCGGGCGCGTCTCGCCTGTCGCAGCATTCCGGCGGTGCTCGCCGCGCTGCGCTCGGGCCTCGGCATCGCCATGCTGCCGGAGATAACCTGCCGTGACGATCTGGCGGCCGGCCGTCTTGTCCGCATCCTGCCGGACTGGAGCCCGGCGGATGAGGAAGTCTATCTCGCCTTTGCAACGCGCAAGGGCAACTCTCCCGCGGTTCGCGCGCTCATCGACTTCTTCGTGGAGAATGCCGAATAGGGAACACCCGGCTTCAGGCTTAAGCCGAAGGACCAAGGTGATATTGCCGGCATTTGGATAGATAGTGACAGTGCAATGCGTGGCGCTTCCGCCTGGCGCGGAGCGCTCCGGCGCCTTGAGTGCAGCGTTTGGTGGCGAGTACCCGATGACATCAGAGCCCAGTGGTATCAAGGATCACATCCTGAAAACGATCGACACGATGGAGACCCTCGGGTCATCACAGGATTTCGGTGTCCGCAGGAAGTTCAACAGGATGATCGGCGATCAATATGAGGCGCTGATCGCGCTCAGCGCCTCCGAACTGCGCGAGATGGCCGGCGATCCCTCGCCGGATGATTTGTGAGGCATGTCATGAGACGGCTCATCGTATCGGAAGCCCTGACGACCCTGATCGTGCTGACGCTGCTCATCGGCTTCGTGCTTTACGACCATTCCGAGCCCGGCGGCTTCCTGTCGATCCGGTGAAAGCAAAAACGGCCCGGCAGGGCCGGACCGTTCCACGTCTTCACGAGATCGCGCAGGTCTTACCAGGACGCGATCAGCGCACCCTTGAACTGTTCGTTGATGAACTTGCGGATGCTTTCGTCGTGGTAGGATTCGACGAGCGTCTTGGCCCAGGGCGCGTCCTTGTCGGCGGCGCGCACGACGATGACGTTGGCGTAGGGCGACTTTTCGCCTTCGATGGCGATCGCGTCGGTCTTCGGGTGCAGGCCGGCTTCCATCGCGTAGTTGGTGTTGATGACGGCGGCGTCGACGTCATCGAGCGAGCGCGGCAGCTGGGCGGCGTCGATTTCGGCGAAGTCGATCTTCTTCGGGTTCTCGACGATATCGGCGACAGTGACCTTGATGCCCGGGTTTTCCTTGAACTTGATCAGGCCCTTGCTGGCGAGAACCAGAAGCGCGCGGCCGCCGTTGGTCGGGTCGTTCGGGATGGCGACGGTGGCGCCTTCCTTCAGTTCGTCGAGGCTCTTCACCTTCTTGGAATAGACGCCCATCGGGGTGGTGATCGTCGTGCCGATGCTGACGAGGTCGAACTTGCGGTCGGCGATCTGGTTGTCGAGATAGGGCTGGTGCTGGAACGAGTTGGCCTGGATGTCGCCGTCGGCAAGCGCCTGGTTCGGGACGACGTAGTCGGAGAACTCGACGATTTCGATGTTGAGGCCCTTGGTCTTGGCGACTTCGGCAACCTTTTCCATGATCTGCGCGTGCTCGCCCGGCGTGACGCCGACCTTGATGTCTTCGGCAAGTGCCGAACCGGCGGCAAAGGCCGCGATCGCAGCTGCGATGATGAACTTCTTCATGGATGTCTCCTTGGTATGTTTATCGGGTATGCGAATAATCAGTTCTTGCGGTTGCGCTTGTCGAAGCGCCGGGCAAGGCCGTCGCCGGCGCTCTGGACCACCTGCACCAGCACGATCAGCACCACGACGACGATCACCATCATCTCGGGATTAAAACGCTGGTAGCCGAAGCGGATGCCGAGGTCTCCAAGCCCGCCGCCGCCGACGGCGCCGACCATCGCGGAGTAGCCGATCAGGCTGACGATGGTCATCGTCAGCGCCATCAGGATGCTGGGTCGCGCTTCCGCGAGCAGCACCTTGAAGACGATCTGGAACGGCGTCGCGCCCATGGCGCGTGCGGCTTCGATCAGGCCCTTGTCGATCTCGCGGATCGCGGATTCGACCAGGCGGGCGAAGAACGGAATGGTGGCAATGGTCAGCGGCACGATCGCCGCCCAGGTGCCGATCGAGGTGCCGGTGAGCAGCCGCGTCAGTGGCACGATGGCGACGACGAGGATGATGAAGGGCGTCGAGCGCGCCGCGTTGACGATGAGGCCAAGCACGCGGTTGGTCGCCGGCGCCGGGAACAGCTCGCCCTTGCCAGATGTGGCCAGGAAAACGCCGATCGGCAAGCCGATGATCGAGCCGACGATGCCGGCGACGAAGACCATCTGCAGGGTCTGCATCAGCGCCTTGGAAAGCAGGCTGAAGATCATATCAGGCGACATAGCCGAGCACCTCCGTCTTGAGGCCCGTTTCAGTATAGAACCTGTTGGCGCGCGCGACGACATCCGGATCAGCCGAATAGGACACGACCAGCGAGCCGAAGGGCTCGCCGGAGATTTCCTCGATCGCTCCCGCGAGAATATTGACGTCGGAGCCGAGCTCGGCGACCAGCCTGCCGGTCAGCGGCTTGAAGGCGGTGTCGCCGAAGAAGACGAGGCGCACCAGCACCCGGTCGCCCGCCGAAGGCTGCGGCTTGATCGTCGAGCGCAGCCATTGCGGCAGCTTCAGCGCCGAGGCGAGCAGCGTGCGTGTCGTCTCGTGCTGCGGGTTGGTATAGACGTCGAAGGTGCGGCCCGACTCGACGATCCGCCCGGCATCGATGACAGCCACATGGCTGGCGATGGTCTTCACTACTTCCATCTCGTGGGTGATCAGCAGAACGGTCAGGCCGAGATCGGCATTGATCCGCTTCAGGAGCTCGAGGATCGACTGCGTGGTTTCCGGATCGAGCGCCGAGGTCGCCTCGTCCGAGAGCAGCAGCTTCGGATCGGTGGCTAGCGCGCGGGCGATGCCGACGCGCTGCTTCTGGCCGCCCGAAAGTTCCGAAGGGTAGCTGCCGGCCTTGTCGCCGAGGCCGACGAGATCGAGCAGGGGGCCGACCTTGGCGCGGATCGCCTGCTTGTCGACGCCGGCGATTTCCAGCGGCAGCGCCACGTTGTCGAAAGCGGTGCGCGAAGAGAGAAGATTGAAGTGCTGGAAGATCATGCCGATCTGGCGGCGGAGCCCCCGCAGACCATCTTCGCCGAGCGCCCCAACATCGACGCCATCGACAAGCACCTTGCCGGATGTCGCGGTCTCCAGGCCGTTGACCATGCGGATCAGCGTCGACTTGCCGGCGCCCGACCGGCCGATGATGCCGGTGATGGCACCGCGCGCGACGGTGAGATCGACATGTTCGACAGCGGTGAACCCGCCTTCGCCTGAGGGACCGTAGCGCTTTCCGGCGCCTTCGAAGGCGACCATCGGCACCGGATGATCGGTGCCCGCAAAATTGCCGTGGGAACGACCGGTTGATGCGGCGCCGGCAGCCAGTTCGTGGCCCGCGTGCTCAGTTGTCATGCTATGCTCTCGGAGGTTGGTCTTCAAAAACTCGCGGTTCTATAACCGCTCATGCGCACATTAGCCAATCAGGCTGCACATTCGAAGACAATCACGGTTCCGGCGCATGACAACAGGCTTTCAGTGTAGGCGGCTGGAGAGGCAAGGCGCCTCTCTTCAATGAGGGGACTTATGCCGCGGCGGGGCGGCGCTGAACAGGGATGAAATTTCACGAGGGCGGCAAAGCAGGAAAAATATTCCCGCCTTGTGATGAGTGGGCGGCCTGTGCCAAACCCAGCGAGAAGTCCGTTTTAAAGAGAGAAGGGTGGTTTGATGATCGAAAGAATTGGCTTGGCAGCGCGCTGGAGCGACGCGGTCGTTGTCGGAAATCTGATTTTCCTCGCGGGCCATACGGCGGAGGAAACCCGTGGCCAGTCCGTCAAGGTGCAGACCGCCGAGGTACTCGCCAGCATGGACGACACGCTGGCGCAGGCGGGCGTCACCAAGAACAATCTCGTCAGCGTCACAATCTATCTCGCCGACATTGCGGGCTTCGACGAGATGAACGAAGCTTGGGATGCCTGGGTTGCGGAAGGCCATGCGCCGGCGCGCGCAACCGTCGAGGCACGGCTTGCCCATCCGGATATGCTCGTCGAAATGACCGCGATCGCCGCCAAGTAATCGGTGCCGGGGCGCCCATGAAACGCTCCGGCAGACCGCCGTGCCGCAATGTCAGCGCTAAGCTTGTCGCTTTTCCGGAATGACTCTTTTCCGAAGGTCGCCTGTTTTTAGAAAATATAATCTATAATATAAATAGACATTATGGAAATCTCATTGGGACGTCACCGCTGGGGCTGACGAAACATTGAGGTGACATCATGGGTATCAAGACATTGCTCGGGACGATCGGTCTCGTCGCGTCGTTCATCACCGCCGCGCATGCCGATGAAGCAAAGAAGGTCGTCATCGCCTACCAGACCGGCGCCGTGCCCTATCTGGTCGGCATTGCAAACGGCGATCTTGCCAAGCAGACCGGCTGGGATATCGAATTCCGCCGCTTCAATTCCGGTGCCGATATCTTCGCGGCGATCGCCTCCGGCGACGTGCAGCTCGGCGATGTCGGTTCGAGCCCCTATGCGGCTTCGGTCAGCAAGGATCTCGACGTCAAGGGCATCTACATCACGGCCGGTGCAGGCGACAGCGAAGCGCTGGTCGTGCGCCCCGATATCAAGTCCGCCGCCGATCTCAAGGGCAAGAAGTTCTCGGCCGCGCCCGTTTCCACCGACCATTACCAGCTTCTCGCCTATCTGAAGCAGGAAGGTCTCACCGAAAAGGACGCGCAGGTCATCGCCATGCCGCAGCCGCAGATCGTTGCCGCCTGGAAGCGCGGCGATATCGACGGTGCCTTCGTCTGGGATCCGGCGCTGACCGAGTTGAAGAAGGACGGCAAGGTTCTGGTGACCTCGGGGGAAGTCTCGAAGCGCGGCGCGCCCGTTTTCAGCGCGCTGGTGGTGACCGGCGACTTCGCTAAAAAGAATGCCGAGTTCCTGACGAAATATGTCGGCCTGATCGACAAATACTATGTCGATTTCGCCAAGAACCCCGGCAACTGGACTGCATCCTCCGACAACATCAAGGCGATCGCCAAGCTGCAGGGCGGTACGCCTGAGGAAAATGCCGGCTGGCTGAACACGACCGTCGTCGTTCCGCTGCAGGAGCAGGTAACGGCCGCTTGGCTGGGCGAAGGCGACAAGGGCAGCGTCGCCAAGACCCTGAAGGATACCGCCGGCTTCCTGAAGGAGCAGAAGAAGATCACTGCGGTCAAGGACAGCTACGCGAGCTTCGTCGATCCGCAGTTTGCTGCCGCAGCCCTCGCTTCGAACTGAACGTCTGACGAAATGGCGGCCCGACCCGGCCGCCATTTCACATTTACGGAAGACACGACATGCTTGAAGTCCGACACGCCACCGTGAAGTTCGATGCAGCCGACGGAAGCTCCGTCCATGCCCTCGACAACGTCTCCTTCGACATCCCGCCAGCCTCGATCGTCGTCGCGCTCGGTGCCTCGGGCTGCGGAAAATCGACCTTGCTGAATGCCATCGCCGGCTTCCAGCCGTTGACCGAAGGCGAGATCCTGATCGACGGCGTGGCGGTTTCGCGGCCGGGCGGTGATCGCGGTGTCGTCTTCCAGAAGGATACGCTGCTTCCCTGGTCGAGCGTTCTCGACAATGTCGCGCTCGGCCTGCGTTATCAGGGCGTCGGCAAAAGGGAGCGACACCAGAAGGCGCGCGACCTCCTGAAGCTTGTCGGGCTTTCCGATTTCGAGAACAAGCCTCCCTATGAACTTTCCGGCGGCATGCGCCAGCGCGTCGGCATCGCCCGCGCCTTGGCGACGGATCCGAAAGTGCTGCTGATGGACGAGCCATTCGGCGCCCTCGACAGCCTGACGCGCGAAACCATGCAGCAGCTGCTCGCCTCGGTCTGGGCCGAGACGAAGAAACAGGTGTTCTTCATCACGCACTCGATCGAAGAGGCGCTGACGCTCGGCACCCATATCCTCGTCATGTCGCCACGGCCGGGCAGGGTGGTTGCACGATACGAGGCCGATTTCGTGCGGGAATTCGCAGGCACCGGCGAGATCGGGCCGATCCTCGCAAACCCGGATTTCGTCGCTCTCAGGGAAGAGATCCGCTCGATCATTCACAAGCCCGCGCATGACCGCCGGGCCGCCTGACGCGGCACACAAATCAAGGATTTGACTATGAGCGTATTGGCAGAACCAGCCACAGCAGCCCACGCGGCCTCGCCCGAGCGCAGGCCACGCGTCCGCAAACCGGCGACGGGCACCTTCGCGATCAGTGCCGCGACGCTGGTGGCACTCCTCTTCGGATGGGTGATCGCCACACGGTACCATCTCGCTTCCCCGCTCTTCCTTCCCTCGCCGGGCGAAGTGCTCGTCCAGTTTCAGGCGATCGCCGCTGATGGATATGCCAACGGGACGCTTACCGAACATATTCTGGCGAGCCTTGGTCGCATCAGCGTGGCGCTCGCCTTCGGCATCGGCCTCGGCGTGCCGATCGGCCTGATCATGGGGCTGAATCGCTGGGCGAAAGGCGTGTTGAGCGTGCCGATCGACATCTACTGGGGTCTGCCGCCGCTTGCCTATCTGCCGCTGCTGATCATCTGGCTCGGCATCGGCGAATCCTCGAAGATCCTGCTCCTCAGCCTCTCCGCCTTCGCGCCGATCTGCTATGCGGCGCAGGCCGGTGTCCGCTCCGTACCGCAGGAGCGCATCAATGCCGCCCAGTCGCTGGGCGCTAACAGCCTCCAGCTTTTCACGACGATCGTGCTTCCCTCTGCGCTGCCCGAGATCCTGACGGGTCTGCGCATCGCGATCGGTGCAACGCTCTCGACCCTGGTGGCCGCCGAGCTCATCGCCGCCCAATCGGGTGTTGGCTACATGATCATGTCCGCCTCCAATTTCCTGGCAACCGATGTCGTCTTCGTCGGCCTGATCGTCATCGCCATCTTCGCCTTCGCCTTCACCGCGGCGATGCGTTTCCTCGAAAAACAGCTCGTGCCCTGGAAGGGCAAACTCTGACATCCGGATCCGACCCATGACCGCACATGCAAATCCTCCGCTGAACTTCTTCTGGTACCTGCCGACCCATGGCGATGGTCCCTACCTCGGAAGCGACGAACGCCACCGTCCGCCGACCTTCGGCTACATGCGCGATATCGCCCAGGCAACCGATCGGCTCGGCTTCGAAGGCGTGCTGCTTCCAACCGGCACCTATTGCGAGGATGCCTGGATCACCGCCGCCTCGCTCGCACCGCTGACGGAACGGCTTCGTTTCCTCGTGGCGCTCCGCCCGGGCAGCGCAACACCTGCCATGTTCGCGCGTCATGCCGCCGCCCTCGACCGCATCTCCGGCGGCAGGGCGCTGTTCAATGTCGTCACGGGCGCCGACCCTGCCGATCTCGCAGGAGACGGCAACAAGCTCGGCCATGGCGAACGCTACGAACAGACCGACGAGTTCCTGACGATCTGGCGGCGGATTCTCTCCGGCGAAAATCCGGATTTCGAAGGCAAGTATCTCTCCTCGCACGGGCGCGGATTGTCGTTCCCGCCGGTGCAGGCTCCGCATCCGCCGATCTGGTTCGGCGGCTCGTCGGATGCCGGTATCGCTGTCGCCGCCAAGCATGCCGACGTTTATCTGAGTTGGGGCGAGCCGCCCGCGCTATTGGCGGAGAAGATCACCCGGGTGAAGGAGCGTGCCCTTGCCGAGGGACGCAAGATCCGCTTCGGCCTGCGCATCCATTTCATCGTCCGCGAAACCGAGGACAAGGCCTGGGCCGCTGCCGACGAACTGATCAGCCGCGTCACCGACGAACAGATCGCCGAGGCGCAGAACGAATTCCTCAACGTATCGCAGTCGGTCGGCCAGAAGCGGATGTCGGCGCTGCATCAGGGGAGCCGCGACAAGCTTGTCATCGCGCCGAACCTCTGGGCCGGTCATGGCCTGGTACGCGGCGGCGCCGGGACGGCGCTGGTCGGGAGCCCGGAAAATATCGCGGCGCGCCTGCGCGAATATCAGGAGATCGGCGTAGAGACCATCATCGGTTCGGGCTATCCGCATCTCGAAGAGGCATTCCATGTCGCCGAGCTGCTCTTCCCGCTGATCGGCAAATCCGGCGAGAAATCCTACGGCATCGGCAAGGATAACCAGACCTTCGAGAGCGGATTGAAATCGAAGCGGACGGCGTGAGGCGATCCTGTTCCGGTCAGCGAGGCCGGAACAGCTTCGGCCTCTGCGCCTCGAACGTCCTGCGCCCGCCTTTGCATCCGAAGATGACGCGGGCGTTTTCGCGGATGGCCTGTTCTCGGTCGGCGCAGTCGATGAGGATGATGTCGGCGGGTTCGCCGACGGCGATCTTTTGTCTCTTTCCCAGGATCTCTGCCGCGGAGCGCTCGATCATGTCGAAGGCGAGTTGCATATCCTGGCGGCGTGAGAGCTGCGCGACATTGGCATAGAGGTTCGCCATGCGGATCAGCGAGGCGTCGCCGTAAGGCGTGAAGGGATTGAGGATGTTGTTGCTGGCGATCGACGTCAGCACGCCCTCCGAAGCCAGGAGATGCGCAGGGGCGACACCGCGCGGTACCAGCCGGTCAAAGCTGCGGCCGTTGAGAAAGAGATCGGTCGATGGCAGCACGGTAATGGCGATGCCTGCGGCTTTCAGTTTCTGGGCCACGGCGCGCAATTCGTCCGGCGCGAGCGCCGACAGGCTGGTCATGTGCCCGAGTGAGACGCGGCCCTGATAACCGCGCTTCAGCGTCTCCTCGATGACGGCGGGTATGTTGCTCTTTTCCGGCGACAGGTCGAAATCGAGGTGAAAATCCACGGGGACACCGTGCTTTTCCGCCTGATCGAAGATCATGCGGATCTGGCCGCGCGGATCGGGATCGATATAGGGCGCGCCGCCGATGAGGTCGGCGCCATCCGCCAGCGCCTGATCCAGCATCGCGAAGGTCTCGGGTTCATTGGTCAGGCCGTCCTGGGCGAAGACGCAGATCTCGATGTCGACCGCGAAGGCATAGTCGCTGCGGATGCGCTTGATCGCCTCGAAGGAGCGCATGCCTGCGCGAGGATCGATCTCGACGAAGGTTCGCATCCGCATTGTGCCATTGACGATTGCTTTCTCGACGACGCGGGCGGCGCGGGCATAGACATCGGCCTCGGTGAAGCCTGCCTTGGCGACGGCGGTCTCGCGGACGGCTTCGGCAAGCGTGCCCTCGCAGATGCTGCAGCGGTCGAGGATGCAGGCCTTGTCGAGATGGATATGGCTGTCGGTGAAGCCGCAGCTCGCAAAGGCGCCCTCGGCATCGATGGTTTCGACGGCTTCGCAAACGAGGTTCGATCCGATCACGGCGATCGTCCCGCCGGATATGCCGATATCGGCAGGGCTATCGGCTTCTTCGAGGCTGGCATTGCGGATGAGGAGATCGAAGAGCGGCGTCGCCATGGTCAGGTACCGATCGCCCCGCCGTCGCTGCGCGGATCATGCGCGCCATGGATTGTCTCGCCGATGCGGATGATGCCTGCCTGTCCGCCCAGCTGGCTGAAGGCATCGATGCTGCTGACCTCGTGGCCCATGGCCTGCAATTCCTCGAAGACACCAGCCCCGGCATTGGCCTCGATCTTCAGCGTGTCCCTGACATCGGAGAAGGTGCGGCCGAGCAGGAAGCGGGGCTGCGACAGGGCCGCCAGCGGGTCAAGCCCGTGGTCAATCAGCAGCGACAACAGCAGCGACAGCGTCTGCGGCTGCCCGTCGGCGCCCTGCGTGCCGTAGAGGAGGTGCGGGCGCCCGTTCTTCAGCGCCATGCCGGGGTTCAGGGTGTAGAAGGGCCGCTTGCCGGGCGTCAGCCGATTGGGGCTCGCGGGATCGAGGCTGAAGGCGGCGCCGCGGTTCTGCCAGAGGATGCCGGTATCCCCGGCCACGACGCCGCTGCCCCAGTCGAAATAGATGCTCTGGAGCATGGAGGCGCTGCGCCCCTCGCTGTCGGTGGCGGCTAAAAACGCGGTATCGCCGTGCTTGTAGGGCTGCGGCCAGGGCATCGCCTTCTGTGGATCGATCGCGGCGGCCTTGGCTGCCAGGCGGGTGCCATCCAGCAGGGTCTCGCAATCGACATCGGCGAAATCCGGATCGGCGATCCTGGCACGATCGAGGAAGACCTGCTTCACCGCTTCGACGAGCCGATGGTAGAAGGCGGCGCTGTCCGGCTCGAGCGCTGCCATGTTGAATTGGCTGAGAACCCCCATGATGCCGAGCGTGGTGACGCCCTGCGTCGGAGGCGGGGGCGCCAGCAGGGTCAGGCCGCGATAATCGAGCGACAGGGGTTCGGCCGTACGGGTCTTGGTTCTCGCCAGGTCCCCTGCGGTCAAAGGTGAACCGGCCAAAGCCAGCCCGGCGGCAATCCGGGCTGCAAGCTCGCCCTCGTAGAACTCGCGTGGGCCATGGTCGGCAATGGCGCGCAATGTCTTCGCCAGTGCAGGCTGGCGCTGTGTGCCATCGGCGGCGAAAGTCGCCGCAAAGCCCGGCCAGTCCGGGATTTCCTTTTCCCTGAACCGGTACCAGAAACTCTGAGAGGGGCTGGCGGGAAAGCCGTCTTCCGCCAGAGCGATCGCGTCCTCCAGCAGGGCGACGAGTTTTTCCTTGCCGTTCCAGCTTTCCGCCGAATGAGCGAGGAGCGCGCCCCAGCTGTCCACGAGGCACGCCGTCGTGAGAGCCGACATCGGTCCGCGAAGCGGAATTGCCGGGATCTCGGGCAGGGTCATGGCCGCCTGGCCGATGCCGAGAAAGGACGTGGCGGTGCCGGAGCGATCGGCGACGAGCCAGATCGCATCGCCACCGAGCCCGCAGAAATGCGGATAGACGACCGAAAGCGCCGCACCGGCCGCGATCACCGCCTCGATGGCGTTGCCACCGCGACGGAGGACTTTGGCACCGGCTTCAGCGGCAAGCCAATGCGGCGCCGTCACCATGGCGCTCGCGGACGCGGCATCGCTGCCTGATGTCTGGCGGCTCGCCGTCGTCATCTGCGGATCACCACACCGTCCTCGGCAACCAGTTTGCCGGACTTGAAGACCTTGCGGCCCTTCGGCACGCTGACGACGGCCTGCGGGATATGCTCGGCCGGCAAGGTCACGAAGTCTGCCTTGTTGCCGAGTTGAAGGCCGTAGCCTTCCAGCCGCAGCGCCTTGGCGCCTGCTGCGGTGACAACGTCGAAGGCGGCGGCCAGCTCGTCATCGGTATAGAAGCCGGAGCGGTAGCCGATGATTTCGGCCCGGCGCAGCATGTCGCCATCGCCATAGGGCCACCAGGAGTCGCGGATATTGTCGCTGCCGCTGAAGACGGTCACGCCGGCCTTGCGCAGCAAGGCGACCGGCGGAAAATTGTGATTGCCGGGCGCATTGGTCATGATGGAAACGCCGCTCGCAGCGATCAGGTCGGCTGCCTTCCTTGCCGCATCCGGAGGCAGGTCGCCTAGCCCGTAGGCATGGCTGACGGTGACGTGGCCGGACATGCCGAGCGCCGCAGTCCGCGCACAGATCTCCTCGATGGTGAAGAGACCGAGCGTGCCGGCATCATGCAGATGGATATCGACATCGACGCCGTGCTTTTCGGCGACGCCGAAGACGACATCGAGATGGCCCGTCACATCGCGGTCGAAGCTTGCCGGATCGAGGCCACCGACGAGATCTGCGCCAAGCGCGATGGCCTGGTCGAGGAGTTCGGGTGTGCCGGGACTTTTCAGAATGCCGCTCTGCGGGAAGGCGACGAGCTGGATATCGATCAGATCGCGATAGTCCTCGCGGACCTTCAGGATGGTCTCGAGAGACGTCAGGCCGACCGATCCGTCGACCATGACATGGCTGCGCATGGCCGTTGCGCCATTGGCGATGCAGAGGTCGAGTTGGTTGCGGGCGCGCTCGTCCATAGGCGCGGCCTGAGCCATATTCTGCGCCTGGAACGCGACGCGCTCATGGACGTCGAAGCCATTGGTGCAGGACTTATGCGGGATCCAGGCGTCGCCATAGAAGCTGGTGTCGAGATGGATATGGCCCTCGACGAAGCCGGGCACGACCAGCACGCCCCCGAGATCGACGGTACTGCCCGCGCCACCTGCAGCGCCTGCCGGTGAAATCGCCACGATCCTGCCGCTGGAAACGCCGATATCCGCCAGCGATCCATCGGCGAGGCGCGCATTGGTAAAGACGGTCTCGATCTCGGCCATCTCGTTCTCCTTGTTGTTCTGCTGCCGGGCGCCTGACTCACTCGGGATATGACGTGCAAGAGCAATGCCAGTTGGCGGCCTATGGGATGAAATATCTGCCGGGCACGGATCGCAGGGCTTGGAGACCCGCTTGACCGGCACGGTTTCGCGAATGCTCATATATCATGTCTACATAAAAGGCAAAATCATGTATACATGATTGAAAAATAGGCGGCGCTACCGGGCGCTGCTGTAGCGCGAGAGGATGCTGCCGAGATCGGGTGCAGTCTCCGCCTCCTCGGTGATCAGCGCGCGCGTCTCCACAGATACGAGATGTTCGTCCATCAACCGTTCGGCGGCAGCGGCATCCTGCGCTTTGAGGGCGGCGATCAGGGCGGAATGTTCGCTGATGGCGCATTCGCTGGAATGCGGGCGGCTATACATCGCCAGGATCAGCGAGCAGCGCGACACCAGCTCGAAAAGATAGCGCTCCAACAGCGTGTTGCCGGAGAGCGTCGCGAGTTTCAGGTGGAACTCGCCGGCAAGCCGGGTGGAAAGCCGCGCATCGCCCTTGGCATGCGCCGCCTCCTCCTCTTTCACGTGATTTTTCAGAGCCTTCTCGATCTCCGGAGACCAGCGCTTCATCACGCTTCTCATCGCCTCGCGCTCCAGCGAACGGCGCACGGCAAAGACATCACGCGCCTCTTCCAGGCTCGGCTGCGCCACGGTCGCGGTGCGCTTGTGATAGGTATCGACGAGGCCCTGGGTCTGCAGCTTGGCGAGCACGGCGCGCACCAGCGTCCGGCTCATCGAGAAGTGCCGGCCGATCTCGTCTTCGGGCAGCTTGGTGCCGGCCTTCAGTGCCTGTTCGATGATGGCGCGCCGCAGGGCGAGGGTGGCGGCTTCGACGCGATCGGAATTCGAGGACATTGCGGATCCTGAGAAGTGATTTCCTGTATACGTTATCCCGCGTTCCCGCATACGGCAACCGGCGGCAGCCGCGCGCTGTCAGGGCCGCCCCTTGAGCAGTTGTGATGCGGAACCTAGATCATCAGGAGAGAAGGTCAGGGGGAGAGCCATGCCTGATACAATGGTCGTCAAACGGGAAACCCATGTAGCCGCGCCGCCTGCGGCGGTCTTTGCGCTGCTGACCGATCCCGACAAGATCCTGCGCTGGATGGGAACCGAGGCCCATGTCGAGGCCGAGCCGGGTGGTCTCTATCTCGTCAATGTCACCGGCGCCCGCTTCGCCCGGGGCACGTTCCGCGAGGTGATCCCCGTCCATCGCATCGCCTACAGTTTCGGCTGGGATGGCAGCGAGATCGTGCCGCCGGGATCGAGCCTGGTTGAGATCGATCTCATCGAGAAGCCGGATGGCACATTGCTGCGGCTGACGCATACCGGCCTGCCGACGCCGGAGCAGTGCGCCGGTCATGCCGAGGGCTGGGCGCATTATCTCGACCGTCTCGCCACCGTCGTCGCCGGCAAGGATCCGGGACCGGATTCGAATGCCGGCCGCACCGGCTGAAGCTTGGATGACAGGGGCTAGCGGCCATGGCATCATCGCCGCATGAACATGCCTCCCTCCCTTGCCTGGCTGGTCGATGAGGCGAGCCATACGGCAACCCCGGAACTGTTTCTCGGTGAACTCGGCCGGATGCTGCTGGCCGAAGGCATTCCCGTCGCCCGCATGGCGCTGACACTTGCCGTGCCGCATCCGATCATCGCCCAGCGAACCTGGCTCTGGCGCGCCGCCGGCAACGAGGTGATCGAAGCGCTCGGCTTCGGCGTCTCGGCGCAGGCCGGGCGCGAATGGCTGGCCGAGATCGGCAATGCCAGGGAAGGGCTCGGCAGTGAGGCAAGCGGCGTGCGCTTCCTCGGCTTTGCGGGGAGCCAACCCTTCAGTGCAGAGCAGCAGGCGCTGATCGACGATGCCGCGCGCTTTGCCAAGGCGCCGCTGGCGGCGATCTCGGCACGGCTGGCGGGTGGGGCCTTGCTCGAAGCCTATCTCGGCAGGCGCAGTGCCGCCCGCGTCGGCGCCGGTGCGCTGAAACGCGGCACTGGCGAGACGATCCGTGCGGCACTGCTTTGCGCCGATCTTCGCGATTTCACCGCCATGTCCGAAAGTGCTCCGGCGGAAACAGTCATCGCCGCGCTCGATGCCTGGTTCGAGCGGGTGACCGGTGCCGTCAATGTCTTCGGCGGCGAGGTGCTGAAATTCATCGGCGACGGCGTGCTGGCGATCTTTCCGGTGACGGGGACGGCGCATGATGCCTGCGCGGCCGCCATCCGTGCCGCCAACGCGGCGAAGGCCGGCATGAAGCACCTGAATGCCACGCGAGAAGGCGATGGTCTTCCCGCCTTGCCGTTCGGCATGGCGCTGCATTTCGGCGAAATCTTCTGGGGCAATATCGGCGCGGCCGACCGGCTGGATTTCACCGCGATCGGCCCTGCCGTCAATCTCGTCAGCCGTCTCGAAGGTCTCTGCAAGCCGCTGGGACAGACGGTTCTCGTCTCGGGTGCCCTGGCGGCCGAGGTGCCGGAAGGGCTCGTGGACCTCGGCAGCCATCCGCTTCGCGGCATTGCCGAGCCGTGCCCGGTCTTTGCGCTCGGCGGCGAATGAAACGAAAAAGCCGCCGCGTGTTCATCGCGGCGGCTTTCGAAGCTGACCCGGTGCTGACTTAGCTGCGCGGGTTGATGTTTTCAGGGTCGTAGAGCGGCTTGTAGCCGACCGCTGCGACTTCGACCGGATAGGTCTCGGCGAAATACTCGATGTTGAGCTTGCGGCCGACCTGGCAGTAATCCCAGGGCAGGTAGGCGAGCGCGATGTTCTTGCCGAGCGTCGGGCCGAAGGCGACAGAGGTCGTGTAGGAGCGGCGGCCGAGCTCGTCGATCAGCACCTTGCCGGTTTCCGGATCCATGACCGGCATGGAGCCGACGGGGTAGCGCTTGACGCCCGACTTGTCGGTATTCTCGGTCATGACGAGGGTGCAGAGCATTGCCGGCTGGTGCTCGCGCGCCTTGTATTCCAGGTGCTTGGCCTTGCCGCGGAAGTCGGATTCCTTGACCTTCGGACGGGCCAGATCGGCTTCCAGCAGATTGTACTGGGTGAGCAGATCGCCATTCTGCAGGCGCAGGCTCTTTTCCATGCGGCGCGAGTTCGCGTAGGTCTCGACGCCGAACGGCATGACGCCGGTCGAGCGCAAGGCATCCCAGACGGCGAGGCCGTCTTCGTATTTCATGTGCAGTTCCCAGCCCTGCTCGCCGACATAGGAGATGCGGAAGGCGGTGACCGGCTTGCCACCGATCTCGATCGGCTTGATCGCCGCGAAGGCGAAGTTCTCGGCATCGAGGCCCGAGGGATCGGCAACCACCTTCTTCAGCGTATCGCGGGCGTTCGGTCCCCAGATGCCGATGGTGATGTACTTCTCGGAGACGTCGGTGATCGTGACGTCGAGGCCACGATCCTCAGCCACGCGCTTCATGTAGTGGAAGTCGCGCGGGCCGGCATCGGCGCCGTTGATCAGGCGGCAGCGGTCGGCCATGCGGATGACGGTGAAGTCCGCACGCACCATGCCCTCGTCGTCGAGGAAGTGGGTGTAGATCCCCTTGCCGATGTTGCCGTCGCCGCCGATCTTTGCGGCGCAGAGCCATTCGAGCAGGTCGACATGGTCAGGACCTTCGATATCGACCATGTGGAAGTGGCTGAGATTGACGATGCCGCAATCCTCGCTCATCGCCAGATGTTCGGCATTCGAGACGCGCCAGAAGTGGCGGTTGTCCCATTCGTTCTCGCGAACCGGCACGCGGTCGGCATATTTTTCCAGCAGGTGCTCGTTGGCGGCGTAGCCATGCGCACGCTCCCAGCCGCCGAGTTCCATGAAGTAGCCGCCAAGCTCCTTCTCGCGTTCGTAGAAGGGCGAGCGCTTGGCATTTCGGCCGGAAGCATAGGGTTCGCGGGTGTGAACGGCCGGGAAATAGATCTTCTGGGCGGCTTCGTAGCAGCGGCCCTCGATGAATTTTTCGGTCAGCTGGTGCGGGTAGAAGCGGGCGTAATCGATCGAGTTGTGGTCGATCTCGGTGCGGCCGTCGGTCATCCAGTCGGCGATCAGCTTGCCGTATCCCGGGCCGTCCTTGACCCAGATGGCGACGCAGTACCAGAGGCCGCGAACCTTCTGGCTTTCGCCGCAGGAGGCGCCGCCGCCGGCCGAGACCTGCAGCAGGCCGTTGAAGGAGTGGCCTTCGTTATAGCCGAGTTCGCCAAGGATCGGCGTCAGTTCCATGGCGCGCTCGAGTGGCTCGATGATCTGTTCCATTTCGAGGTCGCGCTGCGACGGCGAAAGGCGTGCTTCGTGCTTTTCGAGCAAATCGCGCGGATGGCACATGCGCGGATTGGTGGTCTCGTAATAACCCCACTCGATCTGGCCGCCTTCGGTCGTGGCCGGATCGCCGGTGTCGCGCATATAGGCGGAGTTGCCCTGGTCGCGCAGCAGCGGGAAGCCGATTTCCTTGCCGGTGCCTTCGAATTCGTTGTAGGGGCCGAAGAATGTCAGCGGGTGATCGACCGGCATGACCGGCAGGTCTTCGCCGACCATTTCGGCGATCAGGCGGCCCCAGAGGCCGGCACAGACGATGACGTGATCGGCCATGATCGTGCCGCGATGGGTGACGACGCCCTTGATGCGGCCGCCTTCAACGATCAGCGACTTCGCCGGCGTATTGCCGAACATCTTGAGCTTGCCGGACTTTTCGGCAGCATCGACGAGCTTGCCGGCGACAGTCTGCGAGCGCGGGATGACGAGACCGGCGTCGGGGTCGAACATGCCGCCCTGAACCTGGTCTTCCTCGATCAGCGGGAACATTTCCTTGATCTCGGCCGGAGATACGTAGCGGGCATTGGTTCCGAAGGCCTTGGCGGAGCTGAGCTTGCGCTTGATCTCTTCCATCCAGGTGTCGTCGCCGGTGCGGGCAACTTCCAGACCGCCGATACGGGCGTAGTGGCCCATCTTCTCGTAAAAATCGATCGAGTACTGGGTGGTCCAGACGCTGAGATAGTCGTGGCTGGTGGTGTAACAGAAGTCGGAGGCATGTGCCGTCGATCCGATATCTGTCGGGATGCCCGATTTGTCGATGCCGACAATGTCGTCCCAGCCACGCTCGATCAGGTGATGAGCGATCGAGGCGCCGACGATGCCGCCGAGACCGATGATTACGACTTTAGCCTTGCTTGGAAATTCCGCCATCACTTGAACCCTTGAACCTTGGTGCGCCGAATCTAATACAGGCCGAAACGGCACTACAGTCGATCCACGACAATAAGATGTAGCGATCCGCCAAGGGGCTTGTCTATTCGAGACGCGAAGCCGCTGGCTCTTTTGCGACATCCGCATGCAGCCATGGCATTTGAGACGAACAGCGGTATGTTTGTAACAGGATCGCGGGAGGCATCGCGCATCCATCCATGAGCCAGGCAGGGAGGAGCCAATCTCATGACATCAGACGATCCGGTGGTGATCGCCGGCATGGCGCGCACGCCGATGGGCGGCTTTCAGGGCGACTTCAAGGACGTGGCGGCGACCGATCTCGGGTCGGCGGCAATCCGGGCTGCGATCGAGCGCAGCGGACTTTCGGCGGAGGCGATCGGCGAAGTGCTGATGGGATGCGTGCTGCCGGCAGGGCAGGGGCAGGCCCCGGCCCGCCAGGCCGCACTCGGCGCCGGATTGCCCTATGACTGCGGTGCTGCGACCATCAACAAGGTCTGCGGCTCCGGCATGAAGGCGGCGATGATCGGTCACGACGAGATTCTCTCCGGCAGCCAGTCGGTGGTCGTTGCCGGGGGCATGGAGAGCATGACCAATGCGCCCTACCTCCTGAAGCGCGCCAGAAGCGGTTACCGCATGGGCCATGGCGCCATCCACGACCACATGTTTCTTGATGGCCTGGAAGATGCCTATGACAAGGGCCGCTCCATGGGCACGTTTGCGGAAGAATGTGCAGAGGCCTACCAGTTCACCCGTGACGCGCAGGATCATTATGCCATCGCTTCGCTCGACAAGGCAAAACGCGCCGTCGACGGTGGGCTTTTCGATGCCGAGACGTTGACGGTCCAGGTGCAATTCGGAAAGACCAGCCGCGACATCAGCCGGGACGAGCAGCCCGGCAAGGCGGATCCGGCCCGCATTCCCTCGCTGAAACCCGCGTTTCGCGATGGCGGCACGGTGACGGCGGCAAGTTCGGCCTCTATTTCTGATGGTGCGGCGGCGCTCGTCATGATCAGGCGCTCGGAGGCGGAGCGGCGCGGTTTGACGCCGATTGCCGTCATCGCCGGCCATGCGACCCATTCGCAGGCACCCAATCTGTTCACGACGGCGCCTGTCGGTGCGTTGCGCAAGCTCTCGGAAAAGACCGGCTGGGCGCTTGGCGATGTCGACCTCTTCGAGATCAACGAGGCCTTCGCCGTCGTGCCGATGGCGGCGATGCACGATCTCGGTCTGCCGGCCGAGAAGATCAATATCCACGGCGGCGCCTGCGCGCTCGGCCATCCGATCGGCGCTTCCGGCGCCCGCATCATCGTGACGCTGCTCTCGGCTATGCAGCGCTATGGTTTGAAGCGCGGCATGGCTTCGCTCTGTCTCGGCGGCGGCGAGGCGACGGCCATGGCTTTCGAGCGGATTTGAGGGGGAGGCATATGCGGCTCGACGAAACCCAGATCCAGATCCGCGACATGGCGCGCGCCTTTGCGCAGGAGCGCCTTGCGCCGGGGGCTGCCCGCCGTGACGAGGAGCACAGTTTTCCGCGCGAGGAATTGCGGGAGATGGGCGAGCTCGGCCTGCTCGGCATGCTGGTCCCGGAGGCATATGGCGGCTCGGAGACCGGCGCGATCGCTTATGCGCTGGCGATCGAGGAGATTGCTGCAGGCGACGGCGCCTGCTCGACGATCATGAGCGTACACAGTTCGGTCGGCTGCGTTCCGATCCTGCGCTTCGGCAGCGACGAGCAGAAGCAGCGCTTTCTGCCGAAGCTCGCATCGGGCGAGTGGATCGGCGGCTTTGCCCTGACCGAACCGCAGGCGGGCTCGGATGCCTCGAACCTGAAGACGAGAGCGGAGCGGGACGGCAGTGATTATATCATCACCGGCGCCAAGCAGTTCATCACCTCAGGCAAGAACGGCGACGTAATCATCGTCTTTGCAGTGACCGATCCGGCAGCCGGAAAGAAGGGCATCACCGCCTTCATCGTGCCCACGGATACGCCGGGTTACGAAGTGGTTCGCGTCGAGGACAAGCTCGGGCTGCACGCATCCGACACCTGCCAGATCGCCTTCAACGGCATGCGCATACCGGCATCGCAGCGGTTGGGTGAAGAGGGCGACGGCTACAGGATTGCGCTCGCCAACCTCGAAGGTGGCCGTATCGGCATTGCCGCGCAGGCGGTCGGTATGGCGCGGGCGGCATTTGAGGCGGCCCGCGACTATGCCCGTGAGCGAACCGCCTTCGGCAAGGCGATCGCCGAGCATCAGGCGATTTCCTTCCGGCTCGCCGAAATGGCAACGAAGATCGAGGCGGCGCGCCAGCTCGTCCTGCATGCGGCGGCTTTGAAAGAGGCCGGCGAACCGTGCCTCTCCGAAGCGTCGATGGCGAAGCTCTTTGCATCGGAGATGGCCGAAGCGGTCTGTTCCGCGGCGCTGCAGATCCATGGCGGCTACGGCTACATGGCCGATTATCCGGTGGAGCGCATCTACCGCGATGTCCGCATCTGCCAGATCTATGAGGGCACCAGCGACGTACAGAAGATGGTGATTGCGCGGAACCTTTGAGGCTCAAATGCCGATTTGGGGTTGCACTTTGCCGCGAGTGTGGAAATGACTGCACGCTAATATGTTGCTTTGATCCCGGAACCAGGCGGACCGTTTGCCAATGTCAGATTCCACCCAGAACCTCTCTGCCATCGACATCCTGCGGACCCGTTCGCTTGCCAATGTCGTGCAGGCCGAGATCGAGCGGATGATCATCGACGGCGAGCTGAAGCCGAACGAGCGGGTCAACGAAAACGGCCTGTCGCAGCGCCTCGGCGTCAGCCGCGGGCCGATTCGGGAGGCCTGCAGCGCGCTCGCCGCCATGGGGCTGATCGAGATCATCCCGAACCGCGGCTTCTTCATCCGGGCGCTCAGCACCGACGAGGCGCTGGACCTGTCGGAGGCCCGCGCCGGCGTCTTCGGCTGCATGGCGATGATGCTTGCCGAGCGGATCACCGATGCGGAGCTTGCGGTGCTGCGCGGCCTGATCGACAAGATGGAAGAGATCGTCGCGCTCGGCGACCTGCATATCTATTATCCCGTCAACCTCGAGTTCCACAAGCAGATCGCCAGCATGGCAGGGAACCTGCGGCTGACCGCCACCTATCAGAGCTTCGTGCGCGAGCTGCATATACAGCGCTACCGCGCGCTCTCAGGCCCCGACATGCTGCATGTCTCGAACGAAGAGCATCGGGCGATCGTCGATGCGCTGGCCGCCCGCGATCCGGTTCGGGCGCTGATGACGGCCCGCACTCATATCCTCAACGGTATCGTCCGCGCCAGGAACGCCGGCGAAGCGCGCAAGGGCTGAATAGCTCCGTCTTTCGTAGGGCGAGTATTCGTCCTGAAAATTGTTGACAATCTACAATTTGAAACGCAAGGTCGCCCCGGCAACGAGGGAGACATTGCATGGAAAGTCATCTGGTCATCGGTATTCTCAGTGGAGACGATATCGGCCACGAGATCGTGCCGGCGGCGGTGGATGTCGTGAAGGCCGCGGCAGAAAAGACCGGGCTGAAGATCGACTGGCGGCCGATGCCAATCGGGCGGACGGCGCTCGATACGCATGGCTCGACCTTCCCCGAGGGGACGATGGAGACGCTCGCCAGGATGGATGGCTTCATCCTGGGGCCGATCGGCCATCAGGCCTATCCGAAGGCGCCGGGCGCCATCAATCCGCATCCGATCATGCGCAAGGGTTTCAATCTCTTCGCCAATGTCCGCCCCACCAAGTCATTTCCCGGGCTCGGCGCCATCTATGACGATATCGATCTGGTGATCGTCCGCGAGAATAACGAGGGCTTCCAGCCGGACCGGAATGTCGTGGCCGGTTCCGGCGAATTCCGCCCGACGGAGGAGATGACGATCTCGGTGCGCGTCATCACACGGCTCGGCTCATCGCGCGTGGCGCGAGCCGCCTTCGAAATCGCCCGGCAGCGCAAGAAGCGGTTGACGGTCG
Organism: Rhizobium sp. Rhizsp82; assembly: GCF_047325115.1. NCBI lineage: Bacteria > Pseudomonadati > Pseudomonadota > Alphaproteobacteria > Hyphomicrobiales > Rhizobiaceae > Rhizobium > Rhizobium sp. Rhizsp82. Next base: position 554,617 of record NZ_CP168571.1, read on the forward strand.
TACACAAGAACACCGTCTTCAAGCTTGGCTGCGGCATGTTCGTCGAGGAGTGCCATAGGGTTGCCAAGGAATTTCCTGACGTGACGGTCGATGAGGTCATCGTCGATACGATGGCGATGCGGCTGATCCGCGATCCGCAGAGCTTCGACGTCATCGTCACCACCAACATGTTCGGCGATATCCTGACCGACGAGGCGGCGGGTCTCGTCGGCGGTCTCGGCATGGCGCCCGGCCTTTGCATCGGCGAGGGCAATCTCGCGATGGCGCAGGCAACGCATGGCTCGGCGCCCGACATCGCCGGCAAGGGCATCGCCAACCCCTTCGCGATGATAGAGTCCGCCCGCATGATGATCGAGTGGCTGGGGCATAATCGCGGCATCCCGCAGGCGGTCGAGGCAGGGGCGATCATGGAAAAGGCGATCGCCAGGGCGCTTGCCAATCCCGAGACGCGCACGCGCGACATCCGCGGTACTGCCGGCACGGACGGCATGACGCGCGGCATCATCGCTGCACTCGGCTAACGGTCAGAGATCAGTCAGCTGCGGCCAGTAGTGGGCAAGGGCCGCAGCCGCTCCGCCAAGCGCGAGAACGGCGACCACCGGCATTTTCGGTTTCCAGTAGAGCAGGGCGCAGGAGAGCGCGGCGATGACCAGCGCCAGCACGCCGCCCTCGGCCACCCTAAACAGCGAGATGACACCGGCGATGATCAGGCCGGTACCGATCGGCGCCAGCCCCTCGCGCATGGCGCGGTGCCATTCCTTGTCACGGTGGGTATTGGTGAGCCGGAAGACGGCGTAGCAGAGCAGCGACGAGGGCAGGAACAGCGCCAGCGAAGCGATCAGCGCGCCGAGCCAGCCGGAGACTTTCCAGCCGATGACGGTGGCGAGCATCGTGCCCGGGCCGGGGGCTGCCCGCGACACGCCGAAGAGATGCAGGAACTCCGCCTGCGTCAGCCAGCCATGCACATTGACCGTCTCGTTCTGCAGCCCGGCGATGATCGCCGCGCCGCCGCCGATCGAGGTCAGTGAGAACGGGATGAAGACGAGGGCGAGGCCGATGAGGGGATTATCGCGCATCTACGGTCTCTTCCAGGCGAGCGCGATGCTGAAGGGCGCGATGGCGAAAACGACGGGGATCAGTGGCCATTCGAGCACGCCGACGAGAAAGGCCGTTAGCGCGATGACGATGGCGGCCGGCGGAAAGCGGATCGCCCGGCGGCTTCCCTGGATGCAGGTCAACAGCAGAAGGCCGATCGCGGCGAAGGCGATGCCGTTGAAGACGACGGGTAGCAGTTCGTATCCGGCCAGCAGATCGAAGAGTTTGTAGAGGCCGATCACCGCGAAGAACGGGCCGACGAGAAAGCCGGTGAAACAGGCGATGGAGCCGAGCGGGCCGCGCAGTTGTTCACCAAGGCAGATGACGAGATTGACGACATTGGCGCCGGGCAGCATCTGCGAGATCGCCAGGCTGGTCGAAAAATCCTCGTCGCTGACGAGCTCCTTGCGCAGGACGAATTCCTGGTAGAGCCATCCGGAAAGACCGCCGCCGAAGCTCAGTATCCCGACCTTGAAGCAGAGAAGGAAAAGGGCGGCAAGGCTCGGCCGGTCCGCCGGCCGCAGGGATTCCGGTACAGACATCCTACGGGTCCATCATGCGCTTGAGCCCCGGCGGCGATGCGCCGGGGAACGTTGTTCAGACTGTTTCCGCGAGTCGCGGGCGATCGGTCAAGGCAGGAAGGCGCCGCCGTTGATATGCAGCGTCTGGCCGGTGGTGAAGCGCGCCTGCATGCTGGCGAGATAGGCAACGGCTGCCGCCACCTCTTCCGGCGTGCCGCGCCGCCCGACCAGCGTGCGCGTCGTCTTGTGATGGGCCGGATCGCCCGCCTTGGTGTGCTCGCGATTGGTCTCGATCATCCCCGGCGAGACGAGGTTGACCGTGATGCCGTCAGGGCTGAGTTCCTGGGCCAAGGCCTTGGTCATGCCATCGAGACCGGCCTTGGCCGAGACGACGTGGACGCGGTTGACCGCACCGGTATAGGCCGTCAGGCCGCCGATATTGATGATCGCGCCGCTGCCGCCCGCCCGCAGATGCGGGATTGCCGCGCGGCTCATCAGGAAGGCGCCGTCGAGCGTGACGCTGATCACGTCCCGCCAGTCCTTGTAGGAGAGCTCTTCGACAGGCGCTTCGCGCCGGATCGCGGCATTGTTAACGAGAATGTCGAGACGGCCGAGCGCCGAAGCTGCTTCGGAAACCAGCCTTGCGGCATCCGCCTCGCTCGCGACATCGCCGATCAGCACCTTGGCCTTGACGCCGAAAGCCTCGACCTCGCTCGCGACCGCTTCCGCGGCCTCCCTGTCGGAACGGGCGACGATGGCGATCGAGGCGCCGGCCTCGGCGAGCGCCAGTGCGATGGCGCGGCCGATATTGCGGGATGCGCCGGTCACCAGTGCGGCGCGGCCCTTGAGACCGAGATCAGTCATGATGCCCTCCGTTCACAGCCGCGCTGCCGACAGGTCGACGGCGCCGCCGTCGGCGATCCGGCCGAGTGCCGAACGAAGCGCATCGATCCGCTCGCCGGTCAAGCCGCCGAAGGCGAGGTTCGCCTCGAACTTGGCTTGCAGTTCGGCATCCGGCAACGGCTCGTGCGCGCCGCCGCGCATATGCGGCTGGCGGAACTCGCGGATGCTGCCGTCCTTCAGGACGGCCTTGACGTGGCCGGTATAGCCGCGCGGATAGGGATCGTTGGGATCGATCTCGTAGGAGACCTTGGCGGCAAGCGCGCGCAGGGCGGGATCCTTGACGCGCTCGTCGGTGAACTGGCCGAGCCCGGCCTGGCCATCGGTAAAGCCGACGGCGATGCAATAGGGCGTTGAGAACTTGCCGGCATAGCCGTTCGGCGGCTGATGCTTTCTCGCAAGCGGCTCCCAGAGGCGATGGACGGTGCCTTCGCCGACATTGCAGATGATCGAGACGATATCGTCGGCGGCAACGCCCGACTTGGCGAGCTTGATGGCGCAGTCGATGAAGGGCTGGGTCATCGTTCCGCAGGCATAGGGCTTGAAGGCCAGTGTCTCCAGCACCCAGCTCTCGCCGAGACCATCGACCAGCCGTGCGAAATCGGGCGTCTTCGACGGAGCGAAGGCCTTGTACATGCCGTTTGTGCCGTCGAAGACCGTGATCGGGCCGGTAAAGCCGCCTTCGGCGAGCAGCGCGGCGCGCAGACCCGCCTGGGCGGCGGCACCCGCATGGAGGCGCTTGGTCGAGCTGCCGTCGGCGAGATATTCGATGATGCCCGAGGCGAGGCTGCCGGAGATGCCGAGCGCCCGGGCAATGGTTTCCGCATCCTGTCCAAGCGCGGCGCCGACGGCTGCCGCCGCTGCCGGTGCGCCGAAGATCGCGGTCGGGTGGAAGCTTGCCTTGTGGGTCGCCTGCGGTGCCACGAGGCTCATGCGGCACATCAGTTCGGTGCCGACGGCAATGCCGCGCATCACCGCTTCGCCATCGAGCTTGCGCTGCTCGGCGATCGCCAGCACGGCAGAGACGATGACCGCACCCGCATGGATCGGCCCGCCTTCGAAGGTATCGTCGTAGTCCTCGCCATGGGCGGCGGTTCCGTTGACCAAGGCCGCATCGTAGAGGCCGAGCTTTCGGACATGGCCGAAGGCGGTGCAATCGCCTTCGTCCGCAGCGCTGCCGAGGGCCGCCTTGACGTAATCGGTATCACGGGCGGCGACTGCGAGCGCAACGATATCGAAGATCAGCTGGCGGCAGGTGGTGCGCGCTGCTGCCGGGGGCACTGCACTCGCGGCAAATGCCGCGAGCGTGGTTGCGACCGGTGCCGGTTTCGAGACGGCAACATTCATGAATGAGCTTCCTTCAGCTTGGCCTTGCGCGCCTCGCGAACTTCGCGGGCAAGGGAGAAGACGATAAAGATGAGGGCGAGCGTCAGCAGGCCCAGCGCGATCGGATCCTGCAGGAAGATCATCAGGTCGCCGCCGGACAGAACCAGCGAGCGCCGGTAGCTGGATTCGACCATGTGGCCGAGGACGACGCCGAGGATCATCGGTAGAACCGGGAAGCGCGTCAGGCGCATCAGGTAGCCGACCAGACCGAGCCCGAGCGCGATGCCGAGGTCGAAGAGGCTGTTATTCAGCGTGTAGATGCCGGACAGGATCAGCGCGAAGATGAAGCCGGAGCGGTACTGCCGCGGACGGTTCACCAGCCAGATGCAGGCGGGCAGGATGATGATGCCGATGCCGATCTGGGCGATGATGGCGATGAACGAGCCGACATAGATGCTGTCGATGACCTGGGCGCTCTGTTCGAACAGGCGCGGTCCCGGGATCAGGCCGTGCATCAGCAGGCCGCCGAGCAGGACCGCTGTGGAGTTCGAGCTCGGAATGCCGAAGCTGAGCAGCGGGATCATCGCCGTGCTTGCCACGGTGTTGTTGGCGGCTTCAGGAGCGGCGACGCCTTCTTCTGAACCCTTGCCGAAGAGCTGCGGGGTCTTCGACCAGCGGCGGGCTTCGTTATAGGACATGAAGGCTGCGATCGAGCCGCCGCCGCCGGGCGTCAGGCCCTCGAACAGGCCGAGGATGCAGCCGATGAACTGCGAACGCTTCAGCTTGTTCATCATCGACAGGCTCGGCAGCTTGATGCGGATGCTGGCATTGAGCCGGCTCATGCCTGCCGAACCCGACTGGCTCATCAGCTCGGTCAGCGCGAAGAGGCCGACCATGACGAGAACCGGCTCGATACCGCCGAGAAGATCCGGGATATCGAAGGTGAAGCGGGTGACGCCGGAGATCGGGTCGGTGCCGACGGTGGAAAGCATCAGGCCGATCGTTGCGGCCGCCAGTCCCTTGATCAGCGAGCCGCCGCTCATCGAGGCGATGACGCTGAGGCCGAGGATGCCGAGGCCGAAATAGGATGCGGGCGTGAAGGCGAGTGCCAGCCAGGAAAGCGGCTCGGTCAGAAGAACCAGCATTGCAAGGCCGAACAGCGAGCCGACGACGCCAGACATCAGCGAGATGCCGAGCGCTTCGCCGGCGCGGCCCTGGCGGTTCATCTCGTAGCCGTCGATGACGGTCGCGGCGGACGAGTTGGTGCCGGGGGTGCGGATCAGGATCGCCGGGATCGAGCCGCCGTATTCGGCGCCGATATAGACGCAGGCCAGCAGCGCGATCGCCTGTGCCGGGTCCATCGTATAGGTAAACGGCAGAACGAGCGCCATGGTGATCGAGGCGGAAATGCCGGGAAGGGCGCCGCCGAGAATGCCCCAGGTGAGGCCGGCGATGGCGACGAAGAAGATCGGCGTTTCAGTCAAGAGATGGATGATGTCCCAGAAGGTCGCCATCAGAATAGTCCTTGGAAGAGCGAGCCCATCGGCTGGTTGACGCCGAGTAGCTTCACGAAGATGGCCCAATAGAGAATGCCGCCGCCGATCGCGGCCGCCGGGATGACCCAGGTGCGCGGCGATCCCTCGTAAAGGGCGATGCCGGCGATCAGCAGGGCTGTCGCAATCGGATAGCCGACGAAGGGCAGCAGGGCGACGTAAGCGGCGCCGAAGAGCAGGAAGCCGATCGCGCGCGGAAGCTTGGCGTTTTCATCCGCCTCTTCGTCGTCGGCATTGCCCGGCGCAGCCGCGGCCGTTGCCGGCTTCATGCGGGCGGAAAGCAGCGTGCGGACGATCAGGCAGACAGCGAGAATGGCGAGGATGGCGGCCAGAACCTTCGGCAGGCCGCCGGCACCGATCTCGTCGGAGAGCGTGCTGTCGGCGATCTGCGTGGTCCAGGTGTAATAGGTGCCGGCGACGGCCAGAAGCACGACGCCGCTGAGAAGATCTTTGTTCATGAGACTGTCCTCATGGAGAAGCAGGGGGCTCCGGAACCGCGGGCCGCGCGGTCCCGGCATGTCGCGGCCGGTTACTTGATCGCGCCGGTCGATTTCAGGAAGTCTTCGGTGGTGGTCGCGAAGGTGTTGACGAAATCGGGATATTCCTTGTGGCCGATCGGCTTGGCGACGAGCACTTCTTCGGAATAGGCCTTCCTGTAATCCGGGTCTTCGAGTAGCTTCTTGACGGCTTCGTCCCAGATCGCAGCAGTTTCATCCGGAATGCCCTTCGGGCCCGCGAGGCCGCGGAACTTCACGAGCGAGACGTCGTAGCCGAGTTCCTTGACTGTCGGGACATCAGGCTTGTCGGCGATGCGCTCCGGATTGAAGGTGGCGAGAAGCACGATCTTGCCGGCGTCGAGCTGCGAGCGCAGTTCCTGGATTTCGCCGATGCCGATGTCGAGCGTGCCGTTCAGCACGTTGAGCATCATGTCGCCGCCGCCTTCATGGGTGACGATCGCGGGCGTGACGCCAGCGGCGCGCTTCAGCTGTTCGGCAGCCTGGCGCTCCAGCGAGGCCGGGTTTGCAGCACCCCAGCGGCCACGCTCCTTCTTGGCGTGATCGATGACGTCCTTCAGCGACTTGTAGGGGCCGTCGGCGCGGGTGAAGATCACTTCGCTGTCGAGGAAGAAGTTCACGAGCGGCTGCATGTCCTTGTAGGTCGACTGCGGCTTGCTCATCAGCGAGGTGTAGATATAGGTCGGCGTCGTCGCGTAGAAGACGCTACCGTCGGCAGGAGCCGCGGCGACGCGCGCCATGGCCTTCGCACCGCTGCCGCCCTGGACGTTTTCGACGACGAAGGTGGCGTTGATGTACTTGCCGAGATATTTCGACATCTCGCGAAGAAAGACGTCGCTGCCGCCGCCCGGGCTCGAATGCGTCACCAGGGTGACGACCTTGACCGGATAGGCCGCCGGCTCCGCGAGAGCCGGCGTTGCGGACAGCAGTGCCAGAGCGGCAAGCCCGGAAACTGCTGTTCCAATCATCTTGATCATGCTCATTTCTCTCTCCCACTAGTTCACCGCCTCTCCCAGGGCGGTGTTGCCTCAAAAAATCAGATCATTCCGCAGCAAGGCCCCCGGCGGCTGCGCCGTCACCGCTGATCAGCGTCATCAGGCGCTTGATGTCGGCGCCCTTGTCGATGCTGCGGACCAGGCGGAGCAGTTCGGCCTGGTCGCTATCGCTGATGACGCCCTCGGCGCACATCAGGAACTTGGCGTCCAGATCGGTATCGTTGATCGGGTTGGACGGGCCGCCGCGATAGCGCTCGTCTGCCCACTGCACGAGGGTGCGGCCATCCTTGGTGGTGACCTCGATGCGCGAGCGGATCTTGTCGTAGCCCTGCGCGTCGATCTCGAGATCGTTGATGACTTCGGTGCGCGCCTGCAGGTCCTGCATCGCCTCTCCGGCAACGAAGGCATCCTCGAACTCATGATGGCTGGCGCGGCGGCAAAGCGCGATCATGGCGAGCAGCGCCGGCATCGAGAACTTCGCCTGCAGATGGTTCCTGGCGATCGGATAGCGGATCGGCTCGATGATGTTCTTGCCGGCGAAGAAGCGGATGCGGTCGATCTCTCCCGGCTTCAGGTCGTGATCGAGCACCAGCTTCAGCATCGCGTCCATCGACTGATGGGTGAGGATGCCCGACGGATAGGGCTTGATGCTGACGCCGGGGCTGACGATCGTCAGCGGCGAGGCAAAGCCCTGCTTGGCCTTCTCTTCATCGAAGCCTTCACCCATGACCGAGAAGAAGCCCCAGGTGCCGTCGAGCGCTGCCGGATCGGCTTCGAAGCCGCGGGCGGCCAGAAGGGCGGCAGTGATGCCGTTTTCGCAGGCGCGGCCAACATGCAGCGGCTTGGTCATCGTGCCGAAATTGACGCGGATGCCGGCGGCGAAGCTGGCGGCGAGGCCGAGCGTGTGGGCAAGCTGCGCACCCTTGAGGCCGAGCAGCTTGGCGGCAGCAGCAGCGGCGCCGAAAGTGCCGACGGTGCCGCTCGTGTGGTGGCCGCGGCGGTAGTGGCGCGGCTTCATCCATTCGGAAATCTTGCACTCGACCTCGAAACCGACCTGGAAGGCCAGCATGATGTCGCGGCCGTCGACATTGCCAAGCTCGCTGGCAACGATCAGCGCAGCCGTCAGCGGCGGCACGGAAGGATGGGTGAGCAGGCCGTAAACGTGGGCCGGATCGTGCGAGACCTGCGTGTCGTCCCAGTCATGCGCGTGACCCGAGGTGCCCCAGACGCGGCCGGCGATCGCGGCCGGAACCTTCTTCGTGCCTGCGCCCGGCAGCGGAGCATCGCCGCGGCCGCCCTGGGCCAGCGCATCCTCGATCAGGATGCGGACGGAAGATTCCTGGCTGCCTGCGAGATAGAGGCCAACCGTATCGACCATGCAGCGGCGGCCGATGGCAAGGGCTTCTTCGGGCAGGTCGGCATAGGTCGTCTGCTCGATGAAACGGATGGCCTGAGCCGTGATGTCGGATATGCTGGTCACCAGTGGTATCTCCCTGTTTTATTTATGTGTCGCGACCGTCGCCATCAGCCGGAGCCGGGCGGAGTCGACATGTCCAGTATGCGCTGCCAGCGCCCTTTGCGGGTCGCGGGCAATGATCGCGGCGGCCATCTCGTGGTGTTCGAGATGCGAGGCATGCAAGGAATCGCCGAGCATCAGGTTGCGGGCGCGGTAGAGCCGCAGCTGCTTGACGAGGCCGAGATATTGCTGGGCAAGCGTCGGGTTTCCGGCGTTGCGGACGATGAATTCGTGGAAGGCGAAATTGAGCTTCACATAGGCTTCGAAATCATCGGCCGCGACCGCCTTGTCCATGTCGGTGATGAAGGTCCTGACCCGGCCGATGCCTTCGTCGCTGATGCGCTCGGCTAGCAGCTTTCCGGCAAGGCCGAAGAGTGCAGCGCGAACTTCGTAGACGTCGCAGGCCTGCTCGGCGCTTAGCTCGCGGACGAAGAAGCCGCGGTTCGGCACCTGCTCGACGAGGCCGGAGGAATCCATCGAGCGCAGGGCCTCGCGGATCGGGCCGCGGCTGATGCCGAAGCGCAGCGCCAGTTCCTTCTCGTTGATCCGGTCGCCGGGGCCGAACTCACCGCTCAGGATGACGCGCTCGATCTCCTGCTCCAGCACCATGGGCAGGGACTGCGACCGCAAGATCTCGACAGCGCTCAGAACCATTCAACTCTCCTCTTGAGGCAAGACTTCACATGCAGAATGTAAATTGTCAACAATTTAATGTCGATCAAATCGGCGGCCTGTGGATGGGCAGTGGCGGTACAGTCAGAGAGAAGGGGTGAAAATGAGGGTGCGGCAGAGCCGCGCTCGCCGCTATTCGGCGGCGTTGTCGTCGAGCTTCAGCGCGGAGCGTCCGCGGGTCATATTGGTGATCAGCAGAGCGGCGTCTTCGGCCTGTCTCTCGATGATGTCGAGCGTCAGCCAGCAGCCTTCGTGGTCGAACTGCTCGGCCATGACGCGGGCCATGCCTGCCGATGTTAGCTTGGCGCGGACGATCTCCAGATCCTGAAAGCTCAGGTGAACGGTCCCGCCGATGGAGGCGACGGTTTCCTCAAGCTCGGCCTCGCGCAGACAGGCGGCCGCCGTGCCGCCATAAGCGCGAACCAGGCCGCCCGCGCCGAGCAGCACGCCGCCGAACCAGCGGGTGACGATGACGAGGGTCTTGTCGAGCTGGCGACCTTCCATGGCCTGGAAGATCGGTTTGCCCGCCGTGCCCGAAGGTTCACCGTCATCGCTGAAGCGATAGATGTTGCCGACGCGCCAGGCGTAGCAATTGTGATTGGCGGAAGGGTCGGAGTGCTGCGCGAGTGCCGTTTTTGCCGCGGCTTCGCTGTCGACAGGGATGGCGATCGCCAGAAACCGGCTCTTCTTGACCGTCTGCTCAAGGCTGATCTGGTTTTTCAGGACGAACATCTGCGGCGGCGGACCCGGCTGGTTGGCGTCATGCCTCATAGCGCAAAGCCGCGGCTGCCTCCAGCGCCTGTTGGCGAAGTGGCGCGGCTGTGCCAAAAGGATCGAAGTGCCGGATAGCTGAGGGGAATCAACGTGACGATCGGGCTTGCCCATGCCGAACTCATGGCTGTCGTGACGGCCGTGACCGGTGACGAGCCGCGCGTCATGACCGTCCGCTCCGGCGAAGCGCTGCCCTCCGGCCCCTTCGAGCTCGGGCATCGTACGCTGCAGAGCGGGCTGCGCGAATGGATCCAGGAGCAGACGGGCCATCCGATCGGCTATCTCGAGCAGCTCTATACATTCGCCGACCGCGACCGGAACAACGACATCCTGGGCGGCCGGACCATCTCGATCAGCTATCTCGGTCTGGTGCGCGAACAGGAGGCGCCGGGCGCCGGGCGGCCTGCCTGGCATGGATGGTACGAGTACCTGCCCTGGGAGGATCATCGTCAGGGCGCTCCCGACGTGCTCGGCGAGGTCATCGAGAAGCTGCGGCTCTGGGCCGATGCCGAGCCGGCGAGGCGTCACGAGCGCCACAGGCGCGCCGACTTCACCTTCGGTCTCGATGGCGGCGGCTGGAACGAGGATCTGACGCTGCAGCGCTATGAGATGCTCTACGAGGCAAGACTGGTGGCCGAGGCTGGTGGCGCTGACAATTTCGGCCGCCCGATGTTTGCTGATCACCGGCGCATCCTGGCGACCGGCGTTGCCCGCCTGCGCGCCAAGATCAAATATCGCCCTGTCGTTTTCGAGCTGATGCCGGAGAGCTTCACGCTGCTGCAGCTGCAGCGCGCCGTGGAGGCGCTGGCAGGGCTCGGCCTTCACAAGCAGAATTTCCGTCGCCTCATCGAGCAGCAGGAGCTGGTCGAGGAAACCGGCGGCGTGACCAGCGAGACCGGCGGGCGGCCCGCCAAGCTCTTCCGCTTCCGTGAAACCGTCGTCGAAGAGCGCGCTCTCTCCGGATCCAAACTGCCTCTCTCCCGCAATTGACATATACTCAATGTGAGAATATCTATTTGCTCCGTAAATGCTCAAATTGAGCATAAAGGAGATCGCCATGAACCGCCCCGTATCAGCTGCGTCCCTCTATGATCGCGTCAGCCGCGTCATCCCCAAAGCCGAATGGATGTCGTTCGAAGACGATGTCGAGGCGATCCTCGAACTGAAGCGCAAGCGCAACGCCGTCATCCTGGCGCATAATTACCAGACGCCGGAAATCTTCCACGGAGTCGCCGATATCGTCGGCGACAGCCTGGCGCTGGCGCGCAAGGCGATCGATGTCGATGCCGACGTGATCGTGCTCGCCGGGGTGCATTTCATGGCCGAGACGGCGAAGCTGCTCAATCCGGCAAAGACGGTGCTGATCCCCGATATGGGTGCCGGCTGTTCGCTGGCGGACTCGATCACGCCTGAGGATGTCGCGCTTCTGCGCCAGGCGCATCCGGGCGTCCCCGTCATTACCTATGTGAACACTTCGGCGGCGGTGAAGGCCGCTTCCGATATCTGCTGCACCTCGGGCAATGCCAAGCAGGTGGTGGAATCTCTTGGCGTGCCGAGGGTGCTGATGATCCCGGACGAATATCTGGCCCGCAACGTTGCGCGCGAGACCAATGTCGAGATCATCGCCTGGCACGGCCATTGCGAGGTCCACGAGCTGTTTTCGGCGGATGACGTCAGGCAGCTGCGCGAAAATCACCCCGGCGTCACCGTTCTCGCCCATCCCGAATGCCCGCCGGATGTCGTCGCGGAAGCGGATTTCGCCGGGTCGACGGCGGTCATGTCGGACTATGTCGGCGCGAAGAAGCCGGCGCGTGTTGTGCTGCTCACCGAATGCTCGATGAGCGATAACGTCGCCGTCCATCACCCGGATGTCGAGTTCATCCGCCCCTGCAATCTCTGCCCGCATATGAAGCGGATCACTCTTTCCAATATCCGCACGGCGCTGGAAGAAAACCGCCACGAAGTCACCGTTGATGAGGGCATCGCCGGCGCCGCGCGGCTGGCCGTCGAGAGGATGTTGGCGATATGAGCGAGATCCTCACCCATCTGGCTGGACGCCCGGTCATCGTCGGCAGCGGGCTCGCCGGCCTGATCGCGGCGCTGACGCTGTCGCCCGCGCCCTCCGTCATCGTCACCCGCAGCGCGCTCGGCGCCGAGACCTCGAGCGCTTGGGCGCAGGGCGGCATTGCCGTGGCCCTCGGCGCCGATGACGACGCCGGTCTGCATCTTGCCGATACGCTCGCCGCGGGCGACGGTCTCTGTGATGCCGGAGCGGCCGAAAGCATTGTCGCAGATGCCGCCGAGACGATCGGAGCGCTGCAGCGCTTCGGCGTCCGGTTCGATCATGATGGAGCAGGCGCCCTGGCGCTCGGGCTGGAAGCAGCGCATTCGCGCCGCCGTATCGCTCATGCGGAAGGCGATGGATCGGGTGCTGCGATCATCCGGGCACTTGCGGCTGCGGTGCTCGCCGATCCCGCGATCACGGTCATCGAGGGCGCCGAGGCCCGGCAGTTGATCATGGCGGATGGCGCGGTCCGCGGCCTGCTTTGCGCCGGTGCGGGCGGCGATTTGATGCTGCCGACTTCGCGGGTGCTGCTGGCGACCGGCGGCATCGGCGGTCTCTATGAGGCGACGACCAATCCGGCGGGCAATTTCGGTCAGGGCATTGCGCTCGCGGCCCGCGCCGGTGCCGCGCTTGCCGATATGGAATTCGTGCAGTTTCACCCGACCGCGCTCGACAGCCGCCGCCGCCCGCTGGCGCTGGTCAGCGAAGCCGTGCGCGGCGAGGGCGCCGAGCTGATCAACGAACGGGGCGAGCGGTTCATGGCCGATGTCGCAGGCGCCGAGCTTGCGCCGCGCGATATCGTCGCTCGTGCCATCAGCGCCGAGATCGCCCGCGGCGGCCGCGTCTTCCTTGATGCCCGCCGCGCTCTCGGCACCGGCTTTGCTTCGCGTTTCCCGGTGATTGCCGAGCTCTGCCAGGAGGCGGGCGTCGATCCCGGCCTGCAACCGATCCCCGTGCGCCCGGCAGTGCACTATCATATGGGCGGCGTTGCCACCGATCTCGACGGCCGCAGCAGCGTTCCTGGCCTGTGGGTCGCGGGCGAGGCGGCATCGACCGGCCTTCACGGCGCCAATCGCCTAGCAAGTAACTCGCTGCTCGAAGCCGCCGTCATGGGCATGCGGGCGGCCCGCAGCATTGAGGGATCCGATCCCGGCAGCACCCTCGCGGCGATCCCCGCCATGCCAGGACCGTCGAACACGGCGCTCGTCCGGCCTATCGTCTCGCGCCATCTCGGCGTGCTCCGCAATGCCGGAGCGATGCATGGGGCGATCGCCGCCCTTCTGCCTCTGGCGGAAGAGGAGGGGCCGGCTTCGGACCCGGCCGTCGTCGCGCTGGCGATCGCGGTCTTCGCAAGCCTTCGCAACGAGTCGCGCGGCGCGCATGCGCGGACTGATTTCCCGCTCAAACATCCGGTCGCCAGACGGCGGACGATGACGTTGGCGCAGGTGCTGGAAAGCGCCTACGCCGCCACATCCCAGGATTTTGCAAGGAGTGCCTGACATGACCCTCATTTCCCTGCCGCGCGTCATCGTCGAGCCGATCGTGCGCAATGCGCTTGCCGAGGATCTCGGGCTTGCCGGAGACATTACCTCGGCCGCCGTCATCCCGGGCGATCATCGCTCGACCGTCGTCATGGCCGCGCGGCAGCCCGGTGTGATTGCCGGTCTCGATGCCGCCGAGCTTGCCTTCCAGCTCGTGGATCCCGTCATTGCCATGACCCGGCATGTCCGCGATGGCGCCGCTGTCGAGGCCGGAGAGGTGATCGCGACGATCAACGGCCCATCGCGGGCGCTGCTGACCGGCGAGCGCACCGCCCTCAACTTTCTCAGCCATCTCTCGGGCATTGCCACCGTCACCGCATCGATTGCGCGCGCGATTGCCGGAACCAGGGCGTCGGTCGCCTGCACGCGCAAGACCACGCCGGGGCTTCGGGCACTGGAGAAATACGCCGTTCGCGCCGGCGGCGGCATGAACCATCGCTTCGCCCTGCACGACGCGATCCTGATCAAGGATAACCACATCGCCATTGCCGGTGGCACGCGCGAAGCGCTGCGCCGGGCCAAGGCGGCGGCTGGTCACATGGTCAAGATTGAGATCGAGGTCGATACGCTCAGCCAGCTGCGCGAGGTGATGGAGGAGGGTGTCGATGCCGTGCTCCTCGACAATATGGGGCCGGAACAGCTGCGCGAAGCCGTCGGCATCGTGGCCGGGCGGGCGATCACGGAAGCCTCCGGCCGCATAACGCCGGATACGGCCGCCCCCATCGCCGCATCGGGCGTCGATCTCATCTCCGTCGGCTGGATCACCCACAGCGCTCCGATCCTCGATATCGGCCTGGATTTCCGCTCGGAAGCCTAAGTCAAGACGGGCATTCGGCGCCGGTATCCACCCAGGCGGCGATCAGCGCGGCAAAGGCTTCCTGCGATCCCGGAGGGGCGGTACGGCCGTCGCCGGGATGCCAGGCCCAGCCGACCAGATGATCCTCGCCCATGTGCCGGATCAGGTCAGCATGCGAGCGGTTGCCGTTACGGCTGGTGTCCTTCACCTGCTCACAGATCTGGCCGACCGTCAGGCCCTGCCAGGCCATGCTGGCGGGCGCCAGCTGCCAATGAGCATTGCCGGGGATCGATTTCAGCTTGCTGCCGACGATCGGGCGGTTCTCCGCGCCATGGCAGGTGGCGCAGGCAAGCCCTGCCGGGCCATGCGAGGTCTTTGCGGCGATCATCAGCGGCACATGCGGATGCATGTCCTCACCCTGCGTCGGGCTGCGGGTTGCCGGGTGGCAGTTGATGCAGCGCGGATGGGTCATCACCCGGCTCGCCTCCTCGAAGATCGCCTTGGATCGCGCGGCCTTGTCGGGGATCGTTTCGAAATCGGCGACGGTCTTCAGCGCTCCGTTCGTTGCCGTCTCGGCATAGGTTTTAATGGCGCCGGTTCCTGCCAGCGTGGTGCCGAAGGCGATGAGGGCGGCGAATGACAAGGTGGCCAGCGGTCTCATCTCACACCCTCCTCAATCCGCCCTGGTCGATCGGCAGCGAGCGCAGCCGTTTCCCGGTGGCGGCAAAGATCGCGTTGAAGAGCGAAGGCGCGACCCCCGGCGTGCCGACTTCGCCGATGCCACCAGGTGTCTCCGAGCTCGGGACGATGTGCACTTCGATCTTCGGCGTCTCGTGGATGCGCAGCACCGGAGAGTCGTCGAAATTGCCCTCGACCACGGCACCGTTCAGAACCGTGATGCGGCCGTAGAGTGCCGCGCTCAGCCCATAGACGATGCCGCTCTGGATCTGCGCTTCGACGGTATCCGGGTTGATCACTTGGCCGCAATCGACGGCGCAGATGATGCGCTCGGTCTTGAACGCGCCGTCGTCGTCGACGCTGACTTCCGAGATCATCGCCGAGAAGCTGCCGAAATCTTCCGAGAGCGCGATGCCGCGGCCTTTTCCCTTGGGTGGTGCGTTGGTCCAGCCCGCCTTTTCGGCAGCGAGATTGAGCGCTGCAAGCAGGCGCGGCTTATGCCCGAGCAGGCGCCGGCGGTATTCTAGCGGGTCGATCCCGGCAATATGGGCGAGTTCATCGATGCCGCCTTCGATCGGCGGGATGTTGCGCGTCGCGCCGACGCCGCGCCAATTGCCGGTCAGCATGCCATCCGGCGCCTCGTGGCGCGCGAAGTCGGTATATTTGTTCGGAATGGCATAGGGCGTTTCCGCGCCGCCCATCTGGTCGAGGTCGATCCCGTCGCGGGTGAAGGCCGGAAGCCAGCGGGCCATGACGGAGGGGCCGATGACGCGATGGCGCCAGGAGACCGGCATGCCGTCCGGCCCGAGCGTTGCGGTGACCTTGCTGTAGTTCAGATACCGGTAGCAGTCGTGGCGGATATCTTCCTCCCGGCTCCAGGTGACTTTCACCGGGCCATTGACCTGCTTGGCGATCTTGGCGGCAAGGATGACGCCATCGACATCCAGCCGGCGGCCGAAGCCGCCGCCGAGCAGATGATTGTGAACGACGACCTTCTCCACCGGCAGGCCGGTGACCTCGGCAACCGCCTGTCGCGTACGCCCCATCACCTGCGTCCCGACCCAGACCTCGCAGCCATCCTTGCGGACATCGAGCGTGCAGTTCATCGGTTCCATCGCCGTATGGGTCAGGATCGGCAGCCGGTAGATGAATTCGTGAACCGGACCATGTTCGGCTTCCGCCTTGTCGACATCGCCTTCCTTGATATGTGCAAGCGCTTCGCCGGAGATCGCGGCATCCATCCGCTTTTCCAGATCGGCGAGAGACACGCTGGCGCTTGGTCCCGCATCCCACTCGATCGACAGGGCGGCAAGGCCCTTGCGCGCCGCGCCGGTATTGTCGGCGACGACGGCGACGGCCTCTTCGGTGCGCACGACCTGCTTCACGCCTTTGACGGCAAGTGCCGGCGCATCGTCTACGCTCTTGAGCTTGCCGTTGAAGTGCGGACAGATGGCGATTGCCGCATAGGAGACGCCGTCCGGCCGCGCATCGATGCCGAATTTCGCGGTGCCGTTGACCTTCTCAGGGCTGTCGAGGCGGCGCACCGCCTTGCCGATGACGGCGAAGCTCGAGGCCGGTTTGAGCGGCACATCCTGCGGCACCGGTTGCGAGGCGGCATCGCCAATCAGGTCGCCATAGCTGGCGCTACGGCCGGTCGCTGTGTGCAGGACTTGCCCGTTTCTGGCTTCGCAGCTTTCCGGATCGACACCCCAGCCGCTGGCAGCGGCATTGACCAGCATGATGCGGGCCGCAGCACCCGCCTTGCGCATCTGGTCGTAGACCGCGCGGACCGCCAGCGAGCCGCCGGTGATCTGGTCGCCGAGAAGCGGGTTCGCGTATTTCTCGGGATCCGCCGGTGCATGCTCGAGAACGGTTTGGTCGAGGCTCACTTCGAGCTCTTCGGCGAGCAGCATGGCGACCGCCGTGTAGATGCCCTGGCCCATCTCGACCGAAGGTATGATCAGCGCGATCTTGCCTTCCGCGGGGATACGGATGAAGGCGTTCGGCTGCAGCGGCAGCGGCGGCGCGTCGGCTGCCAGCGAAGGCCTGACGCCGATCAGCAGGCCCGATGCCGTCAGCGAGGCGCCGATCAGGAAATGGCGGCGCGAGAGGGCGGGATTGATCTTGTCGAGGAGAGACATTGCATCACGCCTCCGCCGCCAGCTTGATCGCCGCGCGGATGCGCGGATAGGTGCCGCATCGACAGATATTGCCGGCCATGACGGCGTCTATGTCGTCATCGGTCGGCTTCGGATTGGCGGCGAGCAGCGCCGTTGCCGACATGATCTGCCCGGACTGACAGTAGCCGCATTGCACGACATCGATGTCGAGCCAGGCCTTCTGGATCCGGGCACCAGCCTCGGTGTTGCCGATCGCCTCGATCGTCGTCACCTGCTTGCTGGCAGCCTCCGCCACCGGCATGACGCAGGAGCGCATCGGCACGCCATCGACATGCACGGTGCAGGCGCCACACATGGCGATGCCGCAGCCGAACTTCGTGCCGGTCAGGCCTATCGTGTCACGCAGAACCCATAAAAGCGGAATGTCACCATCGACATCAACAGCATATGTCTTGCCGTTGACCATAAGATCGTAGGTCATGTGAGCTTCGGCTGAAAGCCGCCCCCAACGAACATTCAGTGGCGCGAAAGGTAGAGGAGGGGCGCTTGTACGGCAAGTAATCGAGATGGGCTAATCCGGATGGTGCAGGTCCGCGACCGTACCAGCAATGGCTGCAGCGGGCATCTTGATCTCCTGAGGTCGATCACTAAAGATGCCGCGCGCTGACCCGGCGACACGAGCCGTCTTTTTCCGGTCAGCCCGCCTATCCGCTTGGCTTGCCCTTTAAACAATTCAACCCCAAACGATAAGAGGACGACCAATATGACCGAGCATTTCGTCACCACCAAAGATGGCGTGCAGATCTTCTACAAGGACTGGGGCCCGAAGGATGCCCAGCCGATCATGTTCCATCACGGCTGGCCGCTTTCGGCCGATGACTGGGACAACCAGATGCTGTTCTTCGTACAGCGCGGCTACCGCGTCATCGCCCATGACCGCCGCGGCCATGGCCGCTCTTCGCAGGTGAGCGAAGGTCATGACATGGATCATTACGCCGCTGACGCCTCTGCCGTCGTCGAGCATCTCGATCTCAAGAACTCCGTCCATATCGGCCATTCCACCGGTGGTGGACAGGTTGCGCGCTATGTGGCCAAGTTCGGCGAGCCGCAGGGCCGCGTTGCCAAGGCCGTGCTGGTCAGCGCCGTTCCGCCGCTGATGCTGAAGACCGCGGCCAATCCGGGCGGTCTGCCGCTCGAAGTCTTCGACGGCCTGCGCAAGGCGCTTGCCGATAACCGCGCGCAGTTCTTCCTCGATGTCCCGACCGGCCCGTTCTACGGCTATAACCGTCCGGGTGCCGCGATCTCCGAAGGCGTGATCCGCAACTGGTGGCGCCAGGGCATGATGGGCAGCGCCAAGGCCCACTACGAGGGCATCAAGGCCTTCTCGGAAACCGACCAGACCGAAGACCTGAAAAATATTTCGGTACCGACGCTGGTGCTGCATGGTGACGACGACCAGATCGTGCCGATCGGCGCTTCCGCGCATGAATCGATCAAACTTCTGAAGAACGGTACGCTGAAGGTCTACAAGGGCTATCCGCACGGCATGCTGACTACCCATGCTGACGTTCTGAACGCCGACCTGCTCGCCTTCATCAAGGGCTGATCGCATCCGGTCCAGACCTCCGCCGCGGCCCGGGCTGCGGCGGAGGTTCATCGAGCGCGCCTTGTAAACTGGCGCCCGTCTCCCTATCTTTTCGTCATCACTCACATATTAACCCAAGGCATCGCCGGCGCTCAGCGCCGGCCGCCTGGCGTTTTGCGCCGGCTGGTGCCGGATGCCGCCCTCAGGCGGCCAAGGATGACATTTGAACAAGACGAATACCGCGATTGCGCCTGCCGCGGCAGCGCCGCGCGAGCGCGACGAGGCCGTGAAGCGGCCCGACAAGAACTGGAAGCCCTATCCCTGCCTGCTGACGCGCCGGGAGCTGAAGGCGATCATCGCCAAACAGCTGGGCTGAGACATCAACCGCCAACGATAAGGAGAACACCATGCAGGTCATTGTCAGAGACAACAATGTGGAACAGGCAATCCGCGTCCTCAAGAAGAAGATGCAGAAAGAAGGCCTGTTTCGCGAGATGAAGGAACGCCGCGCCTACGAAAAGCCGTCCGAACGGCGGGTGCGCGAGCGGGCGCAGGCCGTCGCCCGCGTGCGCAAGGCGGCGAGGAAGAAGCTGCAGCGCGAAGGGCTGTTGCCCACGAAGCGCCGCGCTTCGGCACGGTAACGATCCAGGGGCCGCCGGCAGATGCGCCGGCGGCCGGGACATGAAAGGGTTGTGCGATGGAAGAACTGTTCAGCATGAATGTCTCGGATGAGAGGCTCGAGGACTGCCGCGAGGTGGTGGAGCCGGATCTCCAGGATTTGATCCGCTCGACGATTGCCTCCGGCTTTAGCGCCGAAGAGGTGCTGATCGCGATCAGCGAGCTCGTTGCCGAGGACTTTGCCCTCGTGGTGAAGACGCCGAGTGTCCATTAATTGCCCGCCATATGGGCAAGCTATGCAATTTACGCATTGCTGATTGGATGTCTTTGCGCTGCAAATCCGAGGCGGCTCATATTATATACATCTCATCGAAGCGAACGGAGCGCCGATTGGGGCAGCAGGGTTCGCAAAGCCCAAGGAAGGGGACCAAGATGAACATTGCACGCTCTTTCAATAACTGGCGCAAGTACCGTCAGACCGTTGCTGAACTCGGCCGCATGTCGAACCGCGAACTCAGCGACCTCGGCATCGGCCGCAGCGAAATCCAGTCGGTCGCACGCGCTGCTTCCGGCCGCTAAACGGCCGGCGAAAGCCGAATAAAATCCCATACGAAACGCCGGTTCATGCGAGCCGGCGTTTTTGTTTTAGGCGCATGGGAGCGTCCCGCTTGGCGCATAGCGGGACTGCGCTGCTCGCAACACGCATTTTCCGGTGCCGTGGCGACACTCTGTTCAATCCGCCGCGGCTATACCGGGCGGCGCTCCCGTGCGAATAAGCCGGCAACGAAACATTGCAATTGGTGACACCATGAAAAAGATTGGCTTTCTCTCCTTCGGCCACTGGTCGCCCTCTCCGCAATCGCAGACCCGCTCGGCCGGCGATACGCTGCTGCAGTCGATCGATCTCGCCGTTGCCGCCGAAGAGCTCGGCGCCGATGGTGCCTATTTCCGCGTCCATCACTTCGCACGCCAGCTGGCTTCGCCTTTCCCGCTGCTCGCAGCCGTCGGCGCCAGGACGAAGAGCATCGAGATCGGCACGGCCGTTATCGACATGCGCTACGAGAACCCGCTCTATATGGCGGAAGATGCCGGTTCGGCCGATCTGATCGCCGGCGGTCGCCTGCAGCTCGGCATCAGCCGCGGTTCGCCGGAGCAGGTGATCGATGGTTATCGCTATTTCGGCTACGCGCCCGCCGAGGGCGAGAGCGACGCCGATATGGGCCGCCGCCATACCGAAGTTTTCCTCGATGTGCTCAGGGGCGAAGGCTTTGCCGAGCCCAATCCGCGGCCGATGTTTCCGAACCCGCCCGGCAAGCTGCGCCTCGAGCCGCATTCGGAAGGTCTGCTTGAGCGCATCTGGTGGGGATCGAGCTCTAATGCCACTTCGGTCTGGGCAGCCAAGCTCGGCATGAACCTGCAGAGCTCGACGCTGAAGACGGATGAGAGCGGCAAGCCCTTCCATGTCCAGCAGGCCGAGCAGATCCGCATCTATCGCGAGGCCTGGAAGGAAGCCGGTCACAAGCGGGAACCACGCGTCTCCGTCAGCCGCAGCATCTTCGCGCTGATGAACGACATGGACCGCGCCTATTTCGGCGCAAGCGGCCAGAGCCAGGACCAGATCGGCTATATCGACCCGCAGACCCAGGCGATCTTCGGCCGTTCCTATGCCGCAGAGCCCGACAAGCTGATCGAACAGCTGCGCAAGGACGAGGCGATCGCCGAGGCCGACACGCTGCTGCTCACCGTGCCGAACCAGCTCGGGGTCGCCTACAACGCGCATGTGATCGAGAGCATCCTGAAGCATGTCGCCCCGGCGCTCGGCTGGCGGTAATCGGGAAATTGTGCGCGGCCGATGTTGCGACAATGTTTCTGCGTGACATCGGGCGGCGCAACAATATACAGTCAATGCCGAACGGATTTTCCGTTCAATCACGCATTGATGGACCCTATGAAAGACTGGCATCCCGACCTCAGCCGTTCCTCCAGCCCTCGCTATATGGCGATCGCCGATTTGATCGAGATGGATCTGCGAAGCGGCGTGCTTGCGGTCGGCGACCGGCTGCCGCCGCAGCGTGAGCTTGCGCGCAGGCTCAATATCGATTTCACCACGGTCGCCCGCGGCTACGTCGAGGCGCAGAAGCGCGGGCTGGTCGGCTCGCATGTCGGGCGCGGCACCTTCATCACCGGCGGTCAGGACAAGGAGCGCCGCGGCTTTGCTTCCGACGCAGCGCCCGATCCGCGCCGCGCTTCCGTCGTCGACTTCTCGATGAACCTGCCGCCCGAGCCCGATGATCCCGAGCTGCTCGACCGCATGCGCGAGGGCATGTCGGCGGTTGCCACCAATCTCATTCCGCTGCTGCGCTATCAGGGCTTCGGTGGTTCCGGCATGGACAAGGAGGCGGCCGCCGCCTGGCTCAGCCGCCGTGGCCTCGTGCCGTCGCAGGAGCGTATCTTCGTCACCCCCGGCGCTCACCCGGCGCTGCTGGCAATCTTCGGCTTGCTGGCGCGGCCGGGCGATACGGTTCTCTCCGAAAACATCACCTATCCCGGTATGCGCTCGATCGCGGCACAGCTGCGGCTCAATCTTTCCGGTCTGCCGATGGACGACGAGGGCATTCTGCCGGATGCGCTGGCCGATGCCTGCGAGCGGCTGAAGCCGAAGGCGCTCTATCTCAATCCGACGCTGCAGAACCCGCTGACGCTGACCATTCCGGAGCGCCGGCGCGAGGAAATCGCGGCCGTTGCCCGCAAGTATCATGTGCCGATCGTCGAGGATGACGCCTATGGTTTCATTCCGCTGCATGGCCCGCCGCCGCTCGCTGCCATCGCGCCCGACCTGACCTGGCATATCGGCGGCCTGGCGAAATGCATTGGCGCCGGGCTGCGGCTTGCCTTCGTCGTGGCGCCCGATACCAAGGCGATCTGGCCCTTCGTCAGCGCCATGCGCACCAATAATGTCATGGCTTCGCCACTCAATCTGGCGCTGGCAACGCGCTGGATCGAGGACGGCACGGCCGACACCATCCTCCGCTTCATCCGCGCCGAGGCGGCCGCCCGCCAGCAGATGGTGGCCGGCATTTTGCCGGAGGGAAGCTACAGGGCCGATCCGATCAGCTTCAATATCTGGCTGCCGCTGACCAATGGCTGGACCCGCTCGACCTTCGGCAGCCATATGCGCAGTTCCGGCATCGGCGTCGTCGCCAGCGATGTCTTCACCGTCGATGGTGCAGCCGCCGAAGCCGTTCGCGTCTGCGTTGGCGGCCCGATCAGCCGCGAGCGGCTGCGGGGTGCGCTGGATTTCATGGCGCATGCGCTCGAGGGGCCGCCTGAGATGACCGCGTCCTTCTTCTGACGCTTCATTTGATCGACTTTGATGAAGGCGGGCCGTTGTGCCCGCTTTTTGCGTTTGCCGGCGCTATCGTTAAGCGCCGGGGACGCGCGGAAGGGCTCCATTAATCCTCTTCCCACAATCCTGCGGCATTGTGACTAATAGACTAGCAATCCGCGTTCAATGTAATTATATTGTATGCATACATTTAGAGGCATTGAATGCATTTAAGGATGCCTCGCAACCCGAAAAGCGAGACTGCCGTGGATACCGATTATCCTCCTCTTCCTCCCATGCAGACCGGCGTACGCGGCCGTTGTCCGCGTTGCGGGCAGGGGCACATGTTCAATGGCTTCCTGACGCTGAAAACCGAATGCGAGGCCTGCGGCCTGGACTACTCCTTCGCCGACCCGGCGGATGGCCCGGCCTTCTTCGTCATCTGCTTTGCCTGCGTGCCGAGCGTGCTGCTCGGTGTCTGGCTCGAAGTCGCCTTCTCGGCGCCGCTCTGGGTTCAGTTCCTGGTCACCGGCCCGTTCATGGCGCTCACCTGCATTCCGCCGCTGAGGCCTCTGAAGGGGTGGCTGGTTGCCAGCCAGTATTTCTACAAGGCCGAAGAGGGCAAGCTTGCCCGAAGAGAAGCGCATCCGGCTGGCTGATACAGGCTTTGCCAAAATGAAATGGCCTGCGCGGGTATCCCGTGCAGGCCATTTTGCATTTGCTGCTTCGTCAGCGATCAGACCGAGACAGGGTCCTTCGCCGGCTTCGTGAACCAGTTGGCGCCGGTTTCGCTCATGTAGATATGGTCTTCGAGGCGAACGCCGAACTGGCCGGGGAAGACCACCATCGGTTCGTTCGAGAAGCACATGCCCGCTGCAAGCGGCGTCTTGTTGCCGCGCACGATAAACGGACCCTCGTGGATTTCCAGGCCAAGGCCGTGGCCGGCGCGATGCGGCAGACCGGGCAGGCGATAGTCCGGGCCGAGGCCGTGGCTGCCAAAGGTTTCGCGGGCGGCGGCATCGAGTGTTTCGCAAGCGGCGCCGAGCTTGGCCCCATCGAAAACGGCCTGCTGCCCGGCGCGCTCGATCGTCCAGGCGCGCTCGAATTCGGCATTGCCGCCATCAAGCATATATGTGCGGGTCAGGTCCGAGTGATAGCCGTCGAGACGGCAGCCGGTATCGACCAGAATGACATCGCCCTTCTGCAGGATCTGCTCGCCATCGGCGCCATGCGGCAGCGCCGTGGCACCGCCGAAGGAGACGATGCAGAAGCTCGAGCCGTTATCGGCTCCGGCGGCGCGATGCTGCTGGTCGATATAGCGGATCACTTCGGAAGCGGCGATGCCCGGCTGCAGCATGCCGCGCACCTTGGCGTGGATGTCGAGCGTGAGGCCCATTGCGTATTTGATGAGCGCAATCTCGGTCTCCGACTTGATCAGCCGAAGGCCGTTGATGAGCGGGCCGCCATCCACCAGCCGCGCCGGATCCATGACCTTCGAGCAGGCGTGGTAGAAGGCAAGCGGCAGCGCATCGTCGAGTGCAAGCAGGCCTTTGGCACCGGCGAGCGATGCGACCAGCGCCGACGGGCTTTCCTCTTCCTGCCATACGGCGATCTCGCCCGGCAGGTGCGGCAGGGTCTCGACGCGGCTGAGTTCGAAGCCTGGAACGATATAGGTGAGCTTGTCGTCCGTGACGACGGCGCCGAGCAGGCGCTCGCTCAGGTGCCAGACAAGGCCGGTGAAATAGCGCAGGCTCTCGGTCGGGCCAAGCAGGGTGGCGGCGATGCCCTGTTCGCGCATGCGGCGGCGCAGGCTTTCAAGGCGCTCGGCGCGCTCGGTTTCGGTAATGGCGGCGACCGGGTGGTTCCATCCCTGCTGCATCATGATGCTTATCCATTCTCATTCGAACCGCCGGCGACACCCGCCGACGCAGGGCCGAAGAGATGCATCCGATTGCCATCGAAGGGAAGTGGTATTTTTCGCCTGTCGCGCGATCAGCTCCAGCGCCGCCTCAGTGCATGGCTTCCGTCGCCCGCAGCGGGTGGCCGAATTCTCTCAGCGCCAGCTCCAGATGGCGCACCATATCCCATTGGCCGCATTGGCGGGCGAGGTGATAGGCCTGCAGGCAGTGCCAGAAGAGGCTGTCCTGCGGCGCGCGCTCATCCGCCTTCGGGCAGACGATACCGGCATAATGCGACGGCGTACCGGCGGCGTCACGGAAGCAGCGGCCGAAGGCCGAGACACTTGCGCGCGTGCCGTCGGGGCGCAGGATGTCGTAGTCCTGCTGATAGGCCGCGCCGGTAACGATCGCCTCGTGGATTGCCTGCGCGATGCGCGGCTTGTCGGCCGCATCGATGCGGTCGAGGAAGTGAATGATCGGCTGTCCCGACTGGGCGACCTCGGCATCGAAACCGAACAGGGCTGCCAATGTCGTATCGGCATAGACGGTGTCGGTGCCGAGATCCCAGGTGAAGACGCCAGCCTCCGCCAAATCGGCGGCAGAACCGATATCCGCTGATCCGCTTTGGGCGAGGGACATTTGCGCTCTCTAAATTAGATTCGTTCTGATTTTCAGTGTCATATGCACACCGATAGAGGTATCGCAAGATTTCGGGATGGCCGGTCCGTCAGGTGGGCCCCGGGGCAGGCGAAGAATTCGCGCCGCCCGGCTGCATGCCGCGGAAAATCATGTAGGCTCACGGTTCTTGATCACGAAAGGAACCGCAATGGCCACCGTCAAGCTCCTCACCGATGCCGAAGTCGAAGCAAATCCCGCTGCCAAGGCGGTGTTCGACGACATCAGAGCCACCCGCAAGTCAGATTTCGTCAACAACTTCTGGCGCGGCCTCGCCAACGATCCCGCCCTTCTGAAGCGGACCTGGGAAGGGGTGAAGACGGTAATGTCGGCCGAAGGCGCGCTCGACCCGCTGACGCGTGAGATGATCTACATCGCCGTCTCGGCGGCAAACAGCTGCTCCTACTGCGTCCACTCGCATACCGCAGCGGCAAAGGCGCGGGGGATGACCGAGGCCCAGCATGCCGAACTGCTCTCGGTGATCGCGCTTGCGGGGCAGAACAACCACCTGCTGACGGCCATGCAGATTCCCATCGATGATGCGTTTCTCGTCTAGGCGGCGTGGCGCCCTCTGGACGGTCCGCACTGCCTTTACCAACTGGAAAGCATTGTAATTCTTAAGGATATTTCCGAAATCTCCGTCCGTCTCCCGTCAATTGAAGGCCGATCTTAATTAGCGGCGGGAGATGCTGGCCGAAACAAAAGCGGCGGGGGCCAGGATGTTCAAGCGTAGAATTCGTGCATTCGTCAGTGATATCGGCGGTAATTTCGGGATCATGACGGCGGTGCTGATGCCGGTTCTGATCGGATCGGCGGGCGTCGCCGTCGATTTCTCCAATATGCTGCTGACGAAGCAAAACCTGCAGAACTACGCCGATGGCGCGGCCCTCGCGGCCTCTTCGGCGCTGGCCTCGAACGGCATCACCGAGGCGCAGGCGAAATCGCTGGCGACGGACTATTTGAAGGGCCAGATGACAGGCGAGGGCCTGGCTGTCTCGCCGCAGATCACCGTCTCGACGGTCACCGGCGTCAACAACAGCAAAACCTATACCGTCGATCTTGCCTTCGATCTTTCCATGGCGCTGTCGCCGATGATGAGTGTCTTCAACCAGCAGACTGCGAAGATCTCCATCAGCAGCCGGTCCACCTCGTCGCGCGGCGCAAGCAATTCGCTGTCGATGTATCTGGTGCTCGACCGCTCGGGCTCGATGCAGACGAGCACGACCTCGATCAAGTCGACGACGCAGCCCTGCCACTATTACTACATGCCGAATGCCAGCACGATCAAAGACGGCGGCAGCAAGACGCCCTGCTACTATCAGCGCATCGAGGCGCTGAAGCTGGCGGCAGACACGCTGTTCAGCACCTTTGCGACCGCCGACCCGAGCGCCGGCCTGATCCGCACCGGAGCCGTGTCCTACAATTCCGCAAAGCAGACCGAGACGCCGCTCGCCTGGGGCTGGTCGGCAACCGACAATTATATCGACGCGCTGACCCCGACCGGAGGCACGAGCTCGACTGGTGCCTTCAAGGTGGCGCTCGATGCGCTGAACTCGACCAGTGAAGACACGATCCACAAGAACAAGAACGGCCTGACGCCGAACAAGGCGATCGTCTTCATGACCGACGGCGAAAACTCCTCGTCGTCCGACGACACGACGACGCTGACCCACTGCGCCACGGCAAAGAGCAAGGGGATCACCGTCTATACGGTTGCCTTCAGCGCCTCCGACCAGGGTAAGAACCTGCTGTCGAAATGCGCGACATCTGCGGCGACTTTCTTCTACGCCGAGAACGCTACCGACCTAACGGCGGCCTTCAAAACCATCGGCCAGGTGGCCGCAACAGGTCTGCCGCGCCTGACACAATAATTTGCTCCATACGCCCGTCTTGAGCCGGGCTCAGCCTGCTCCATTTTTAGCTCCGGCCGCCTTCGCAAGAAGGTGGCCGTTTGTGCAGGAATGTGAGACGTTGCTTTTGCGCCGGGCGGCTGCCCGGTTCGATGCCGTCTTCTGAAACGCGCGAGTTGCAGCGCAATGGGGAAAATAATGGCTGATGCAAAAATGATGTCTCAGATGGCTGACAAAGCGGGTTTCATCGCAGCGCTCGACCAGAGCGGCGGCTCGACGCCGGGGGCTTTGCGCCTCTATGGCATCGCCGATAGCGATTACAGCGGCGAAGACGAAATGTTCCGGCTGATGCACGAGATGCGCGTGCGCATCATGACGGCGCCGGCATTTTCCGGCGACAAGGTGATCGGCGCGATCCTCTTCGAAAAGACTATGGATGGCGAGGCTAAAGGTAAGCCGGTGCCGACATTCCTCTGGGAAGAGCGCGGTGTCGTGCCGTTCCTCAAGGTCGACAAGGGGCTGGCGGCCGAGGTCAATGGCGTCCAGGTGCTGAAGCCGATGCCGGAGCTCGACGGGCTGCTGGAGCGGGCGGTCAAGAAGGGCATCTTCGGCACCAAGATGCGCTCGGTCATCGCCGAGGCGAACCGGGCGGGCATTGCCGCCGTCGTGCATCAGCAGTTCACGGTCGGTCAGCGCATCCTCGAGCACGGTCTCGTGCCGATCATCGAGCCTGAAGTCTCCATCAAGAGCCCGACCAAGCGCGAGGCGGAGGTAATCCTGCGCGAGGAAATCCTGCGCGAGCTCGATGCGCTGCCGGCAGGCAAGAAGGTGATGCTGAAGCTTACGCTTCCGAGTGTCGCCGATTTCTACAAGCCGCTCAGCGACCACAAGTCGGTCATCCGCGTTGTGGCGCTCTCCGGCGGCTACACGCGCGCCGATGCCTGCGACAAGCTCAGCCATAACCACGGCATGATCGCCAGCTTCTCACGCGCGCTGACCGAAGACCTGCGGGTGACGATGGCGGATGCTGAATTCGACACCAGCCTCGGCAAGACGATCGACGAGATCTATACCGCGAGCACCACAAAGTCCTGAGCGGGTAGCGAGGTCAGCGGGCTCCTTCCGGGAGCCCGCGTCCCCTGCGAAAACGCGAGCTTTTCTCCCGCGCAGCAAGGCCGGACGCTTTCTTTCCGGCTCCCGGAAATGATATAGCTAGCGCATGAAAATCCTCATCGTCGAAGACAACAGAGAGCTGGCCGACTGGCTCGCAAAGGCTCTCCGCCAGGCGCAATATGCAGTCGACATAGCCTTCGATGGCGAGGATGCCGAATTGATGCTCAAGGTGGCGAGCTATTCGGCGGTGATCCTCGATCTCTCGATCCCGAAAGTCGATGGTATGACGCTTCTGAAGCGGCTCCGGCAGAGCGGCGAGCGGGTTCCAGTTATCATCCTGACGGCCAATGCCAGCCTCGACGGCCGCGTCGCCGGCCTGGATGGCGGTGCCGACGATTATCTCGCCAAGCCCTTCGAGATTGCCGAGCTGGAGGCGCGCATCAGGGCGATCGTCCGGCGCGGGCAGGATCGTGCGGCGCCCGAGGTGGTGGTCGGCGATCTCACCTTTGCAGGCGCGACGCGGCAATTTTCTATCAATGGCGAGCCGCTCGCCCTGACGCCCAGGGAACATGCTGTTCTCGAGCATCTGATCACCCGGGTAGGAACGACGGTGTCGAAGGCGGCGCTGTCGGAAAGCGTCTTCGGTTTCGATGACGAGGCGGACCCGAGCGCCATCGAGATCTACGTCCACCGGCTGCGGAAGAAACTTGAGACGAGCTCTGCCCAGATCGCGACGCTGCGCGGGCTTGGATATCTGCTGCGGGACGCGTCCTAGGATGAGCCGTCTGCGGAATGCGCTGACGGGTGTGTGGAGCTTGCGGCAAAGCCTGCGCGCCCAGCTTCTGGCCTGGGTGGTGCTGACGCTCGTCGGGGCAATCTGCTTCAATCTCTATGACAGCTACCGGACGGCCGACCAGACCGCGAAGCTGGTCTCCGACCGTACGCTGCTGAGTTCGGCGCGGGTGATCGCCGAAGCGGTGCGGGTCGATGAGGGCGGCAATATCGAAGCGGATATTCCGCCTGCGGCGCTCGAGATGTTCGATACCGGCTATGGCGATCAGGTCTTCTATCAGGTGATCACCGCCTGGGGAAACCTGGTCAGCGGCTTTCCCGATCTGCCGCTGCCGACCGTCGATCGCACCGGCCAGGACGTGACGTTCCGCAACTCGACGGTTCGGGCGCTGACGCTCAATCACCCGGTCGTCGGCCTGCCTGACGATGGCGATATCTCGGTCACCGTGGCGATCACCCACAACAGCCAATATGCGCTGCGCCGGCGGCTGTGGCTCGACGATTTTAGCAAGCAGTTCATTCTCGTGCTGCTCGCAGGCGCGGTCACCATCATTGGCCTTCAGCGGGGACTGGCACCGGCACTGCGCCTGCGCGATGCCGTGC
This sequence comes from Rhizobium sp. Rhizsp82, assembly GCF_047325115.1. Lineage (NCBI taxonomy): Bacteria > Pseudomonadati > Pseudomonadota > Alphaproteobacteria > Hyphomicrobiales > Rhizobiaceae > Rhizobium > Rhizobium sp. Rhizsp82. The sequence continues at coordinate 584,140 of NZ_CP168571.1, forward strand.
GCGCCCGCGGGCGCGAGCGGCTCGATCCGTTGTCGCCGGCCATGGTCCAGACAGAGTTCCAGCCGCTCGTGCGGGCGCTGAACGATCACATGGAGCGCGTCCAGAACCAGATGGCGGCGCAGCGGCGCTTCGTGTCGAATGCTGCGCATCAGCTCAGGACGCCGCTGGCGCTGATGTCGACGCAGGCGAGCGTGGCAGCGCGCGAGACGGATGAGATGAAGCGCGACGAGGCGCTGCAGGCGTTGCGCAGCAGCACGCGTCATATGTCCCGCCTGGCAAGTCAGCTTCTGACGCTGTCGCGTGCCGAGCCCGGAAGCCGGAGGCCGCGCAGCGATACGATCGATCTTTCCACTGCTGCCCGCGATATCGTCGCAGCCCATGCGGAGCAGGCCCTGCAGCGCGATATCGATCTCGGCCTGGAGGTTTCAGGCCCCGTGCCGGTGGAAGGCGACGGCACGATGCTGCGGGAAATGCTCGTCAATCTCGTCGACAATGCGATCCGCTATACCCGCCGCGGCGGCCGGGTGACGGTTTCGGTGAGCAGGGCAGGGGATCTTGCCGTTCTCGATGTCGAGGACAACGGTCCCGGCATTCCGGCCGATGAGCGCGAACAGGTGTTCGAGCGCTTCTACCGGGTGCTCGGCACCGAAGGCGAAGGCAGCGGCCTGGGACTGGCAATCGTCCGCGAGGTTGTCGACGGTGCCGGCGGCACGGTTGACCTTTCTCAGGCCGATGGCGGCGGTCTCGTCGTCAGCGTCCGGCTTCCGATCGTGGCTGCGGGATCGGCATGAAAAAAAGGCCGGATCTTGCGATCCGGCCTTCCGAAGCCTTGGGAGGATGGCCTCTTTTATTGTACGTCCATCTGCTGCTGCGGCCGCCACTTGGCGAGGCGGTTCTCGATGATTGTCATGATGTATTCGGCAACGAGCGTCACCACCATGACCAGCAGGATCGCTGCGAACATGCCGGCAGCATCGAAGGTGCCCTTGGCAATCGAGATCAGCTGACCGATGCCGAAGCGGGCGCCGACGAACTCGCCGACGATGGCGCCGATGATCGCAAAGCCGAACGACACGTGAAGGCTGGCGAAGATCCAGCTCATCGCCGAGGGAATGACGACGGTGCGGGTCACCTGCCAGTCGGAGGCGCCGAGAATGCGGGCATTGGCGATCATGTTGCGGTCGGCTTCGCGCACACCCTGGAAGGCGTTGGCGAAGACCACGAAGAACACCATGATGAAGGCGAGCGCTACCTTGGAGGGAAGGCCGAGACCCATGATCATGATGAAGATCGGCGCGAGAACGACGCGCGGGATCGAGTTGATCGCCTTGATATAGACCGAGAAGATATCCGAGAGGAAACGATTGCGGCCAAGGCCGATGCCGACGAAGACGCCGGTGATCGAGCCGGCGAAGAAGCCGATCAGCGCCTCTTCCATGGTGACCCACAGATTGTACCAGAGCGAGCCTTCGGTCGTGCCCTCGGTCGCCCATTCGTAGAGGCGCTCGATGACGCCGCTCGGGCTCGAGTAGAAGAACGGATCGATCCACTGCATGTTGGAGGACAGCTCCCACATGCCGATGACGAAGACGAGGATGGCGATCTGCCAGAAGCGGACAAGCGCGGTGCGCCGCTTCATCGCCTTCATCGCGGATGCCTCGATTTCCGCATCCGAAGTTCCCGGGCGAAACAGCGCAGCGGAGCCCGCGCCCATTGTCGTATCAGTCATTGTCCCCTCCCTCAGGCCGCTTCGCTTGCGCGGCGGTAGCTGGTTTCCACCTCTTCGCGCAGGTCGTCCCAGATGGTCTTGCAATAGTCGATGAAGTTCTGCTCGTAGCGGATCTCGGACACCACGCGCGGCCGCGGCAGATCGATCGTGTAGACCGACTTCACCGTCGCCGGGCCCGCCGTCAGCACATAGACCTTGTCGGCGAGAGCCACGGCTTCCTCGAGGTCGTGGGTGACGAAGATCACCGAAGCCTTGCGCTCGGCCCAGAGCTTCAGCAGCTCTTCATGCATGACGGTGCGGGTCTGGACGTCGAGCGCCGAGAAGGGCTCGTCCATCAGCAGGATTTCCGGTTCGTTGATGAAGGTCTGCGCCAGCGAGACGCGCTTGCGCATGCCGCCCGAAAGCTGGTGCGGATAGTGATGCAGGAATTTCGACAGGCCGACGCGGGCCAGCCAGTCCTTGGCGCTCTTTTCGGCTTCCGCCTTCGACTTGCCGCGAAACAGCGGCCCGGCCATCACGTTGTCGATGACGTTCTTCCAGGGGAAGAGCGCATCGGTCTGGAATGCAAAGCCGACGCGGCGGTCGATGCCGGTGATCGGGCCGCCCATCAGGCGAACCTCGCCGGCGCTCGGCCGGGCAAGCCCGGTCACGAGGTTGAGCGTCGTCGACTTGCCGCATCCCGTCGGGCCGACGACGGCAACGAACTCGCCGCGTTCGACGGTCATGTTGAAGTCGCGGAGAGCGGTGAGGGACTTGCCGGTCGGCGAGACAAAGCGGCGGCTGACATTGATCAGCTCCACCGCAGGCGTCTTCATGTTTTCCTGCTGCATGGCGATACCTATGCGTGCCTCTGCGGGCGTGCACGCAGTGCCCATAGCGCGCTGCGCTCCCGCCATCCGGCGGGAGCCGTCGCGACAGAAGTTACTTCGCGTTCTTGACGAACTCGGTCGTGTAGGTCTTGGAGAGGTCGATCTGCTTGCCCTTTACGTTCTTCGAGAACTCGGACAGCACGGCCAGAACCGTCTTCGGACCATCTTCCGGCATCACGCCATCCGGCGTGAACATGCCTTTGCCTTCTTCAAGCGCCTTGATGTACCCATCCTTGTCGCCGACGTAGAAATCCTTCGGCATCTTGTCGGCGATTTCGGCCGCAGAATGCGTGTTGATGAATTTCAGCGTCTTCACGAAGGCGTTGGCGAGCTTCTGGGTTTCTTCCTTGTGCTCGTCCACCCAGGAGCTTTCGAGATAGAGCGAGGCTGCCGGATAGGTGCCGCCGAGCGCCTGGCGGGTCGCATCGACCGTACGCATGTCGACGAGAACCTTGGCTTCGCCGGTCTTCAGCATGCGCGAGATGGTGGGCTCGGTGGTCATGCCGGCCTGGATCTGATCCTGCTGCATGGCGGCGATGAAGGTGCCGCCGGCACCGACCGGAACCGTCACGACGTCGCCCGGCTGCAGGCCGGCCTTGGATGCCATGAAGAGGGTGAGGAAATTGGTCGAGGAGCCGAGGCCGGTGACGCCGAGGCTCTTGCCCTTGAAGTCGGCCGGCGACTTGATCTCGGGATGCTTGGTGGAAACGAGTTCCACTTCGCCCGGCGCCTGGCTGAACTGCACGATGGATTCGACGAACTTGCCCTTGGCCTGCAGGTCGACACAGTGATCGTAGAAGCCGACGACGCCCTGAACGGCGCCGGCCAGCAGCTGGTTTTCGGCATCGACGCCTGCGGCTTCGTTCAGAAGCTCGACATCGAGGCCTTCATCCTTGAAGTAGCCGAGGCTCTCGGCAAGCTTGGCGGGCAGATAGATCTGCTTTTCGTAGCCACCGACCATGATGGTGATCTTATCGGCAGCATGTGCGGCGGATGCGCCAAGCGATGCGGCGGTGACGACGGCAGAAAGGGCGATTCCATTGAATAGATTGCGTGTGAAACGCATGAAGGTCTCCTCCGGGATAAAATGGGCGCATCGCATTTCGCCACGAACATTGTGCCTCCTCCACGATGCGGCCTTGTAGGTATCCGGTCGAAGCTTTCAACCAGCTTTCAGTTGCAGAACCCGTTCGGCTGTTTCTGTGGAGCGCCGGATTTCGGCTTTCTCAGGGAATTTTTTTCTCACTTCACCGTGATAATCGCAACGATCGGGCCTGATGAAAGGTGAGGCTGCGCAGTAAGTTGCACTTGTTAGCGTGCGGCGCTCTGCCGGGTCCAACGCGCATATAAATATAATCAGGAGACGAAAATGTTGCTGCAATCTTGGCGGGGAGCGCTTCTTGGCGCCGCATTCAGCCTTGCGCTCGGCCCGCTTGCCGCCCACGCCGAAACCCCGAACGACACGCTCGTCGTTGCCCAGTCGATCGATGACGCGACGAGCTTCGATCCGGCCGAAGGTTTCGAGCTGACGACGGTGCAGTCCTTCAACAACCTCTACCAGCGCCTCGTGCAGTCCAACCGCGACGATGGCACGAAGATCGAGCCGGCGCTCGCCGCCTCCTGGGAAGCCGGCAGCGATGGCAAGAGCCTGACCTTTGCGCTCGCCGATGCAAAATTCGCCTCCGGCAATCCGGTTCGTCCTGAAGATGTGGTCTTCTCGCTGACGCGCGCCGTCAAGCTCAACAAGTCTCCGGCCTTCATCCTCAACGAACTCGGCTGGAAGCCCGAGACCGTCGACAGCGCCGTGACCAAGGTGGACGACAAGCATGTGAAGCTAACCTGGAGCGCCGATGTCGGTGCCGGTTTTGCGCTCTCGCTGCTGACCGCCCCGATCGCCTCCGTCGTCGACGAGCAGACGGTTTCGGCCAATGCCAAGGACAACGACTTCGGTAATGGCTGGCTGAAGACCAACTCGGCCGGCAGCGGCGCCTTCTCGATCGCTGCCTACACGCCGCATGAAGCCCTCGTGCTGCAGGCGAATGCCAATTCGTCGGACAAGCCGAAGCTCGAAAACGTCATCATCCGCAACGTGCCTGACGTCGGCGCCCGCCGTCTGCTCGTCGAGCAGGGTGATGCCGATATCGCCCGTGGTCTCTCTGCGGACCAGATCGAAGCGCTGAAGGACAAGAGCGGCATCAAGGTTCTCTCGGTTCCTTCGGCCCGCACCGATTATATCCTGCTCAACACCAAGGCGAACCCGACGCTCGGCAATCCGGCCTTCTGGGAGGCGGCACGCTATCTCGTCGATTATGACGGTATCGCCAAGAACCTCCTGCGCGGCCAGAGCAGCGTCCACCAGTCCTTCCTTCCGGTCGGCTTTCCGGGCGCCCTGACGGATACGCCGTTCAAGCTCGACCCTGAGAAGGCGAAGAAGATCCTGGCCGACGCCGGCATCAAGACGCCGTTCAAGATCGAATTCATCGTCTTCAACGATCAGCCCTATCTCTCGATCGCGCAGTCGCTTCAGTCGACCTTTGCGCAAGCCGGTATCACGCTCGACATCCAGCCGGGCGTGGCGAGCGACATCTATGCCCGTGGCCGCTCCGGCAAGTTCGAGATGACGTTGCGCTACTGGATCCCGGATTATTTCGATCCGCATTCCAACGCCAGCGCCTTCGCGATCAACAAGGACAACTCGACCAACACGGCGGCGAAATATGCCGGCTGGGTTATCCCGGACCTGACGGACGAGACGCTCTCTGCCGTCAAGGAACAGGATCCGGCCAAGCGCATCGCGCTCTATCAGGATCTGCAGAAGAAGATCCAGGCGAGCTCGCCCTTCATCTTTACGCTTCAAGGCAACGATCCGGTCGTGCTAAGCGACAAGGTGAAGAACTATGCGCAGGGTCTGAACGCAGACCAGGTCTATTACGACAAGGTAGAAAAATAAGTGCCGCAAACGGCAACGAACAATAATGCCGGCATGACCGACTCCCGTCAGCGAAACAGCTGGCGGGAGTTGTCTTTCATCTGGCCTCTTTTCAAGTGGTTCTGGTCATTCGCGCTGACCCTGTTCGGCCTGGCGCTGGTGACGTTCGCGATGACGCGGCTTTCGCCGATCGACCCGGCGCTGCAGCTCGTCGGCGATCACGCAAGCAAGTCCACCTACGAGCAGGCGCGCGTCGAGCTCGGGCTCGATCAGCCATTGCCGTTGCAGTTCCTGCGCTATGTCGAGACGGCGCTATCGGGCAATTTCGGGCAGTCGATCTCCACGGGCCAACCCGTCGCCAAGGATATCGCCCGCACTTTTCCCGCAACCATCGAGCTCGCCACCGCAGCGATCGTTATCGGCGCGATCGTCGGTCTGTCGCTCGGCATCGCCGCCGCGATGCGGCAGAGGACATGGGTGGACAGTCTGGCGCGCTTCGTTTCGCTCTTCGGCTATTCCGTGCCGATTTTCTGGCTCGGGCTGCTGATGCTGCTCCTGTTCTATGCCCGGCTGCATTGGGCGCCGGGACCCGGCCGGGCCGACGTCGTCTTTCAATTCACGGTCAAGCCGGTTACCGGCTTTGCGCTGGTCGATAGCTGGATGTCGGGCAAGGCGGGCGCCTTCCGCGATGCGCTGGCGCATCTCGTGCTGCCTGCGACCGTGCTTGCCTTCCATGCGCTTGCCGCCATTTCGCGCCTGACGCGCGCGGCCGTGCTCACCGAACTCGGGCAGGAATATGCGACGACGGCGCGTGCCAAGGGCGCGAGCCTGCGCCGCATCGTCTTCGTCCATATCCTTCCCAATATTTCAGGGACGCTGCTGACGGTGATCGCGCTTTCCTATGCCAGCCTTCTCGAAGGCGCGGTGCTGACCGAAACCGTCTTTGCCTGGCCCGGTATCGGCCGCTATCTGACGACGGCGATGTTTTCCGGCGACATGCCGGCTATTCTCGGCGCCACGCTGATCGTCGGCGCCTCCTTCGTGCTGCTCAACGCGCTGACCGATCTCGGCGTCGCACGGCTGGAAGCAGGGAAGAGACGATGAGCGAGGCCGTTCAGCCGCCGCTCGGCGGATCCGTCTTTCTGCAACTTCTCCTGCGCTCGCCTGCCGCTGCCGTGGGATGCGTGGTCGTTACCGTCATCCTCGCGCTGGCGCTCTTCGCGCCCTGGATCGCGCCCTACGATCCGAACTTGCAGGAAACGGCCAATCGGCTGATGCCGCCGGATGCGGCCCATTGGCTGGGCACCGACGGTTTCGGCCGGGATATTCTCTCACGCATCATCTACGGCGCGCGCCCGACGCTGCTGCTCGTCCTCGTCGTCGTGCTGCTGATGGCGCCGCTTGGGATACTCGTCGGCATTCTCGCGGGCTTCTTCGGCGGCATCACCGAGCGCGTGCTGATGCGGCTGACCGATATCGTCATGTCCTTCCCGCGCCTGCTGCTTGCCTTTGCCTTCGTCGCGATCATGGGGCCCGGGCTGATCAACGGGGCGCTGGCTCTGGCGCTGACGAGCTGGCCCGCCTATGCGCGGCAGGCTCGGGTCGAGACGGCAGCGCTGAGACGCAGCGACTATCTGGCCGCCGCCGAAATGGTCGGCATTCGCGGCATCAGGCTGCTCTGGGGGCATATCCTGCCGCTCGTGTTGCCTTCGGCGATCATCCGCCTGGCGCTCGATCTTTCGGGCATCATCCTTGCCGCCGCGGGCCTCGGCTTCCTTGGCCTCGGCGTGCGTCCGCCGACGGCGGAATGGGGCTCGATGGTTTCGGAGGGCACGCAGGTGATCTTCGACCAGTGGTGGGTGGCCGCCGTTCCCGGCATTGCCATCCTGATCACGTCCTTCGCCTTCAATCTGCTGGCCGACGGCCTGCGCGACATTCTGGATCCCCGCCATGACTGATCCCTTGCTTCAGGTCGAGGATCTGTCGATCTCCTTTCCATCGGCAAACGGACCGGTGCGGATCGTCGACGGCGTATCCTTCTCGGTAGGCCGCGAGGTCGTGGCGCTCGTCGGAGAATCCGGCTCCGGCAAATCGATGACCGGCCGCGCCATCATGGGCCTGCTGCCCTCACGGGCAAAGGTCGCGGCCGTGCGCCTCTCCTTCGACAGGCAGGATCTGACGGCCCTCCCCGAAAAGGGATGGGACAGCCTGCGCGGCAGCGGCATGGGGCTGATCCTGCAGGACCCGAAATACTCGCTGAACCCGGCACACAGGATCGGCCGCCAGGTGGAGGAAGCCCTGCTTCTTCACACCAAGCTCTCGGCCGCCGAGCGCCGGGAGCGGGCGCTCGACATGCTCGACAAGGTCGGCCTGCCGGATGTCAGCCGCATCTATTCCAGCTATCCGGCGGCGCTGTCCGGTGGCATGGGGCAGCGCGTGATGATTGCCGCGATGCTGATCAACCGCCCGAAGCTCCTGATCGCCGACGAGCCGACCTCCGCGCTCGATCGCGGGCTGCAGGATCAGATTCTCACGCTGCTGCGCTCGCTGAGCGAGGAGCTTGGCATGGGCCTGCTGCTGATCAGCCACGACCTGCAGCAGGTGTCGCGCTACGCCGATCGTGTGATGGTGATGCGCCGCGGGAAGATCGACGAACAGATGGTGTCGGCCGATCTCGCAAATGCCAAGTCGGACTATACGCGTGCCCTCTGGGCTGCCCGTCCGTCGGCCGCGACTTACGGAACGAGATTGCCGGTCTATGGAGAGCAGCCATGAGCGCGCTGTCCGTCACCAATCTCTCCGTAACCTTTCAGGGGCGCGACAAGGGCTTCACCGCGGTGCGGGATGTCAGCTTCGATGTCGGCGCGGGCGAGACCTTCGGGCTGATCGGGCCATCGGGTTGCGGCAAGACGACAGTGCTTCGCGCCATCGCCGGTCTCAACACCAACTGGCAGGGCTCGATTGCCGTTTCCGGTGAGCCGCTACAGCCAGGACGGAAGATCACCGGAGCGCTACGCGCCAGCATCCAGATGGTGTTTCAGGATCCCTATTCCTCGCTCCATCCGCGCCATCGCATCGCCCGCATTCTCGGTGAGCCGCTGTCGCTGCGTGGCGAACGCGATGTGGAGGGTCAGGTGCGGATCGCGCTTGAGCGGGTCGGTCTTCCGGCAGCCGTCGCAGGCCGCTATCCGCATCAGCTTTCCGGCGGTCAGCGCCAGCGCGTGGCAATCGCCCGGGCGCTGCTCCTGAAGCCGAAGCTGCTGCTGCTCGACGAGCCAACTTCGGCGCTCGACGTTTCCGTACAGGCCGGAATTCTCAATCTGCTGAACGATCTCAAGGCATCCGAGGGCATGACATTCGTCCTCGTCAGCCACGATCCCGGCGTTGTCGCGCATATGTGCGACCGCGCCGTCGTCATGGATGCCGGGCGTATTGCCCGCTCGATGGACCGGGCGCAGATCGCCGCTTCCTGGGCGGTTGCCGGGTAGCTTTCAATATGGATTGCGCCGGGGCGGCTAGCCGCCCCGGCGCCATTGTGCTGACGATCAGCCGATCGTCATCAGGCTGGCATTGCCGCCGGCCGCAGCCGTGTTGATCGATGTCGAGACTTCCTCGACCAGCCAGTTCAGGCAATAGGCCTCGATATCGCTCTCGATCTCCGCCGTCGTTGCCGACTGCACCAGAACCAGAGGGCCGTCGAGCGCGGCGATCGCTTTGTTGACCGTGAGAATCCGCTCGGCATCGCCTTCGACGAGAGCCGAGGCGAAGGGGCCATCCTTGTTCCAGTCCGAGGTCCAGCTGATACGATGCGCGACGCTGGCCGGCAGGTCTTTCAGCGTTTGGCGAAGGCCCGAAACTTCGTCGATGACGAGTTGGTTGCCGGTCGCGAGACCCGCGGCGATCTGCCGGTAAAGCCCGCGTTCGCTGGACGGGGCGAGAAGCACGCGGCCGCGCGGATGGAGGGCGTAGAGATTGCGCTCGCCGACCGGGCCGACGAGCTCCTTCTGCAGGCCGACGGCCGAGAGGCTGCCGAGCTCGCGCGCAGCTTCGGCATCGTCCGCCTTGCCCTTGCCCGAAAGCCAGACGGCGAAATCGGCAAGCGCCGGATCGGTGTGGACCGAGCTGTGCTGCGGCGGCACCGGTGCCTTCTGCACGAGGCGGCCGATATAAAGCGGACCGCCCGCCTTCGGACCTGTGCCTGAAAGGCCGCGCCCGCCGAAGGGCTGGACGCCGACGACGGCGCCGATGATGTTGCGGTTCACATAGAGATTGCCTGCCTGCACCCGGCTCGTCACATGCGCGATCGTCTCGTCGAGGCGCGTGTGCAGGCCGAAGGTCAGGCCATAGCCGGAGCCGTTGATATCGTCGATGAGACGGTCGAGATCGGCGCGGCGATAGCGGATGATGTGAAGCACCGGTCCGAACACTTCCTTCTCGAGATCGGAGAGCTTCTTCAGTTCGATGATCGTCGGCGGCACGAAGGTGCCGAGGTTGGCCGTCTCGGGAAGCGGCAGCTGCTCGACCTTGCAGCCGAGCGCCTTCATCTTCTCGATATGGCCGTCGATACCGGCCTTCGCCGTCGCTGTGATGACTGGGCCAACATCGACGCTCAACCGGTCGGTGCGGCCGATCGACAGCTCCTGCAATGCGCCCTTCAGCATGGTCAGCGTGCGGTCGGCAATATCGTCCTGCAGGCAGAGGACGCGAAGCGCCGAGCAGCGCTGTCCGGCGCTGTCGAAGGCCGAGGCGATAACGTCGCCGACGACCTGCTCGGCGAGAGCCGAGGAATCGACGATCATGCCGTTCTGGCCACCGGTTTCGGCAATCAGCGGGATCGGCTTGCCCGAGTTCGAAAGCCGGTTTGCGAGCTGCGCCTGGATGAGGCGGGCAACGCCGGTAGAGCCTGTGAACATGACACCAGCCGTTTCCGGTGCGTCGATCAGTGCGGCACCGAGCGGGCCGTCGCCGGGCGTGAACTGCAGGGCATGACGGGGGATACCTGCTTCGTGCAGGATCTTGACGCTTTCGAAAGCGACGATCGGCGTGACGCCGGCCGGCTTTGCGATGACCGAGTTACCCGCGACGAGGGCCGCGGCGACCTGCCCGGTGAAGATCGCCAGCGGGAAGTTCCACGGGCTGATGCAGACGATCGGGCCGAGCGGGGCGTGCGAGGGGCCGAGCGTGCGACGGGCCTGCTCGGCGTAATAGCGAAGGAAGTCGATCGCTTCACGCACTTCGCCGATCGAATTCGCCGCCGACTTGCCGGCTTCCCGCATGATCACGCCCATCAGCGTTTCGATGCGCGACTGCATGATATCGGCTGCGCGATCGAGGCAGGCTGCGCGATCGGCCGGAGAGACCTGGGCCCATTCGGTGGCGCCGATCGCCGCAAGCTTGGCGATCTTCGCAACGGCCGCCGGTTCGACCTCGGTCACCTCGCCGACGGCATCGCCGTGATCGGCAGGGTTCAGGATCGGGCGCGTCACACCCTGCGTGTCGCCGTCCGCCAGAAGCGGCAAGGCATGCCAGGTCATCCCGACGGTCTTCGACAGGTTGCCGCCCAGGCGCGCCAGTTCCGCCTCATTCGCCAGATCGATACCGGCGGAATTACGACGTTCCGCGCCGTAGAGATCGTCGGGCAGGGAGATCAGATCATGCGGCTTGCCGGGCGGCGTCATCGCCTCGACGAGGTCGACCGGATCCGCCGTCAGGTCGTCGACCGAGACCTTCGGGTCGGAAATGCGGTTGACGAAGGAGGAGTTTGCGCCGTTTTCGAGAAGGCGGCGGACCAGATAGGCGAGCAGCGTTTCATGCGTGCCGACAGGTGCATAGATGCGGCAGGGGCGGTCGAGCTTGTCCTTGCCGACGACTTCGTCATACAGCGGTTCGCCCATGCCATGCAGGCACTGGAACTCGTATTTGCCGACCTGGAAGTCATTGCCGGCCAGATGATAGATCGTTGCCAGCGTCTGGGCGTTATGCGTCGCAAATTGCGGGAAGACCGCATCGGTGGCCGCAAGCAGCTTGCGGGCGCAGGCGACATAGGCGACGTCGGTGTGGATCTTGCGCGTATAGACCGGGAAATCCGAGAGGCCATCGAGCTGTGAGCGCTTGATCTCGGCATCCCAATAGGCGCCCTTCACCAGACGCACCATCATCCGGCGGCCGGAGCGGCGCGACAGGTCGATGATATAGTCGATCACGAAGGGGCAGCGCTTGCCATATCCCTGGACGACGAAGCCAAGGCCGTTCCAGCCCTTCAGCGCCGGATCGAAGCTGAGCTCTTCCAGGAGGTCGAGCGAGAGCTCCAGGCGGTCCGCTTCCTCGGCGTCGATGTTGAGGCCGATATCATATGTGCGGGCGAGCAGCGCCAGCTTCTGGACGCGGGGAAGCAGTTCTTCCATGACACGCTTCGACTGTGCGCGCACATAGCGCGGATGCAGCGCCGAGAGCTTGATGGAGATGCCGGGGCCTTCATAGATGCCGCGGCCGGCGGCGGCCTTGCCGATGGCGTTGATGGCGTTCTCATAGTCGCGATAGTAGCGCTCGGCATCCTTCGCCGTGGTCGCGGCTTCGCCCAGCATGTCGTAGGAATAGCGGAAGCCGCGGGCCTCCAGCGGGCGGGCGCGCTTCAGCGCCTCGTCGATGGTCTCGCCGGTGACGAACTGCTCACCCATCATGCGCATTGCCATATCGACGCCGCGGCGGATTACCGGTTCGCCGCAGCGGGCGATCAGACGGGTGAGCGCCGCCGCCAGGCTGCGGTCGTTGACCGTGGAAGTCAGCTTGCCGGTGACGACGAGGCCCCAGGTCGCGGCATTGACGAACAGCGAGCGACCGCCGCCGACGTGGGACTTCCAGTCGCCTTCGGAAATCTTGTCGCGGATCAGCGCATCGCGGGTCGCGGTATCGGGAATGCGCAGCAGCGCTTCCGCAAGGCACATGAGGGCGACGCCCTCCTGGCTCGACAGCGAATATTCCTGAACCAGTCCTTCGACGCCCGTGCCCTTATGCTTGGCGCGCAGCGCCTCGATCAGCTTGCGTGCCGTGCCGCGGATCGTCGTCTTCAGATCGTCGGGAACCTTGGCGGCCGCGACCAGCGGCGGCAGGCATTCGGTCTCCGGTCGCCGGTAGGCCGCGGTGATCGCCTCGCGAAGCTCCGACTGCTCGCGGATCGGCGGGGCAAACTGGGCAAAGGGCGAATTCGGGTTCGATCCGGAGGCGTTGTCGGCGACGTCTTTGAGCATGGAAGGTCCTAGCGGCGAAGGTTGTTGAACGTCCAAAAGCCGGCGCCTTCGGGCTTCTCCAAAGCCCTCTGTCACCAGCAAGCGCAGCATAACATGACCGCTTCCGGTCGATCTAACTTGCTTTCGGCATCATCCAGTGGCAATCGTCTATTCTAGTTCCATTCGAGAAGGCGTCATGACTAGAGAAGCGGCAAATTTTAGTGAACTTGACCAGTTCGACAAGAAGATACTGGAGGCCCTCTCGGAAGACGGCCGAATGTCCATCACGGACCTTGCTGCCCGCGTCGGCCTGTCGAATACACCCTGCCAGATTCGCTTCAAGCGCTTGCTGGCGGAAGGCTATATCGAAGGTTTCAGGGCGGTGCTCAATCCTGCCAAGATGGAACTCGATCACGTTGCCTTTGTCGAGGTCAAACTCTCGAATACCACCGAAGGCGCGCTGAAGAGCTTCAACGATGCGGTCAAGAAGATCAAGGAGGTCGAGCAGTGCCACATGATCGCAGGCCGCTTCGACTATCTGCTGAAGGTCCGCACCCGCGACATCGCCAAATACCGCCGTGTCCTCGGCGAAAAGATCTCGACGCTGCCGCATGTCGCGAGCACATCGACCAACCCGGCCATGGAAACCGTCAAGGACGGCTGGGACCAAACTCACCTGTGATCGGCTCTGCGGGCTGCCTGCCGGCAACCGGCGGCAGATTGCGCGGGGCCCCAGCCTTCAAAGCAGGATCGAGTTTACCGGCTTCGGCAGTTCTGGCAGGTCCTTTTCGCCGAGTGCTTCGCGCAGCGAAAGCTCGATGGCCTTGGCGATTGCGGCGATCGGCAGGTCGTTCGGCAGGGTGCCGAAGGGTTCTTCGAGCTCTTCGCTCAGCGCATCCAAGCCAAAGAACGTGTAGGCGACGACGCCGGCGGCGAGGGGTGTGACGTAACCGAGCACGTCGGCGAAGCCGAAGGGCAGCATGAAGCAGAAGAGATAGGCTGTGCGGTGGAGCAGCAGCATGTAGCCGAAGGGCACCGGCGTGTTGCGCAGCCGCTCGCAGGCGGTCAGCACGCCGTTCATTTCGCTGACGGTGCGGTCGAGCAGCGTGAATTCGATATCGCTGATCCGCCCGGCATGGTGCTCGGCGGCGAGCAGGCCGCCCATCAGCCGCAGCAGATAATCCGGCTTGTTTCGCTGCTTGCTAAGTTCTGCGGCCTCGTCGGTGGTCAGCCTTGTCGAGCCGGCCGGTTCCGCGCTGGTACGCAGGTGGCGCACGAGCTCTGCGGCGAATTCGATATTCAGATTGAGAAGATGCTGGCGCAGCTTGCTGCCGCCCTTGCTCCCGGCGAGCAGCAGACTCTGCCTGGCGAAATCGCGGCTGACGGCAAGGAGGTGGCCCCAGAGCTTGCGGGCCTCCCACCAGCGGTCGTAGCAGGCGCTGTTGCGAAAGCCGAGAAACACCGACAGCGAAATGCCGATCAGCGCGAAGGGGGCGCCGATCACGGAGGGAATGATGCCCGGGTCGTTGTTGTGTCCCCAGACGATCACCGCCGACAGCAGCATGACTGCCAGGACCTGCGGATAGATGCGCTCGATCACCGATCCCCGGAAGATGAAGAACAGGACGAGGAAACTTGGCTTGTCACGAACAATCATCGGCGGATCGGGTCCAACACGGGGTCTGGTGATTTCCCCTACGACGCGCTTTTCCGTCTCGCAAGGGACAAAAGGGCGCGGCCGCGCGACTGCTCGCGCTTCGAAAAACATGCGCAGGCGCCGTTGGTTCACATTTTGGTGTGATCACCGCGACGTGTGTAACAAACGGCAGGCTTCTCACGTAGATGCAGGCGGCGCTATATTCAGAAAAATATAGCGTGATGGAATAAGGACGCCCTCCAGCGTGTCTTATGTCTCGTTTGGCAGACCAGGTGAGGAGACTGAAACCATGGTCAGAAGACGTCATGTTCTTTTTGGCGCCGGGCTTGGTGCCCTTGCGCTCCGCTTCGGCTTTTCGGCCCGGCCGGCCGAAGCCGCCCAAGATTTTCCGCTGACCCATACGGATGCCGAGTGGCGGAAGCTGCTCACTGCCGACCAGTATCAGGTCCTCCGCAAGGAGGGGACGGAATATCCGTTCACCAGCCCGCTTCTCAACGAGCATGGGAAAGGCAAGTTCGCCTGTGCCGGCTGTGATCAGGATGCGTTCTCGTCGGATACGAAATTCGAGAGCGGAACCGGCTGGCCGAGCTTCTGGGCGCCGCTCGACGGCGCGGTCGGCACGACGAGAGACAGCTCGATGGGCATGATCCGCACCGAGGTTCACTGCAGCCGTTGCGGCGGCCATCTCGGCCATGTCTTCGAAGACGGACCGAAGCCGACCGGGCTGCGCTACTGCATGAATGGCGTCGCCATGACATTCCATAGGGCTTCGGCCTGATCGACCAGAGACAGTTCCATGATCCTTTTCGTCCTTGCCTATCTCGGCGGCGTGCTGACGATCGTCAGCCCCTGCATTCTGCCCGTGCTCCCCTTCGTCTTCGCCCGCGCCGGGCAGCCCTTCATGCGCAGCACCCTGCCGATGCTCATCGGCATGGCGGCTACCTTCGCGGCGGTCGCCACACTTGCCGCCCTCGGAGGCGGCTGGGCGGTGCAGGCGAACGAGTATGGCCGCTATGCGGCGCTGGCCCTGCTTGCCGTCTTCGGCATCATCCTGTTGTTTCCCGCTTTGTCGGATCATCTGACGCGGCCGCTGGTTTCGCTCGGCGCGCGTCTGTCGCAGTCTGCCGACAAGGGAGCCCGCGCCGGCGGCTCCAGCGTCGTCGCCTCGCTGCTTCTCGGCGTTGCCACAGGCCTGCTCTGGGCGCCCTGTGCGGGACCGGTTCTCGGCCTCATCCTGACCGGGGCGGCACTTCAGGGTGCCAGCGTCGGCACCACGCTTCTGCTGCTTGCCTATGCGCTCGGCGCGGCGACCTCGCTTGCGCTGGCGCTCCTTGTCGGCGGCAAGGTCTATCAGACGATGAAGCGGTCGCTCGGCGTCGGCGAATGGCTGCGCCGCGGGGTCGGTGTGGCGGTTCTCGTTGCCGTCGCCGCAATCGGCCTCGGCCTCGATACCGGCTTCCTGACACAGGCGTCGGTCGCCAGCACCGCATCGCTGGAGCAGGGACTGATCGACAAGTTGCAGCCGCAGAAACCGTCTTCCGTCGTGATGAACGGCAATGATGGCGGCGCGATGATGATGAGTGGGGGCAGCAACCAGATGATGAGCGGCGCCAACACGATGATGCAGGCAAAGCCGCAAGCAGCCGCGGACACATTGCCGGTCGAAGGCAAGATGCCGCCGCTCGACGGTGCCATCCAATGGCTGAACTCGCCGCCGCTTTCAGCCGAAGCGCTGAAGGGCAAGGTGGTGCTCGTCGATTTCTGGACCTATTCCTGCATCAACTGCATCCGGGCCATTCCCTATGTCAAAGCCTGGGCGGAGAAATACAAGGAGCAGGGGCTTGTCGTGATCGGCGTCCATGCGCCGGAATTCGCCTTCGAGAAGAACGTCGATAACGTCAAGAAGGCGATCGGCGACCTCGGCATTACCTACCCCGTTGCCATCGATAACGACTATGCCATCTGGCGCGCCTTCGACAATCAATACTGGCCGGCGCATTACTTCATCGATGCCGAAGGCCGCATTCGCCATCACCATTTCGGCGAGGGTGAATATGATCAGTCCGAGCGGGTGATCCAAGAGCTGCTCGCCGAGGCCGGAAAGCAGAATGTCGCGGGCGGCATCGTCGATGTGAAGGCGACTGGCGCGGAAGCGGCATCGAACCAGAACGACGTGCAGTCGCCGGAAACCTATGTCGGCTGGCAGCGCTCGGAGAATTTCGTCGATACCAAGGGTACCGTCAACGACGCGCCGCATGTCTATAGCGCGGCGGAGCCGAAGCTCAACGAATGGGGGCTGACGGGCAACTGGACGGTCGGGCCTGAAAATGCCGGGCTCAACGACAAGGATGGCAGCATCTATTACCGCTTCCATGCCCGCGACCTGCATCTCGTTCTCGGTCCGAATGCGGACGGAAAGCCGATCCGCTTCAAGGTCAGGGTCGATGGCAAGCCTCCGGGGGATAGCCACGGCGTCGATACCGATGCCGACGGCAACGGCACGGTGACCGGCCAAAGGCTCTACCAGCTGGTGCGCGAGGCCGGCCCGGTCGGCGACCACACGTTCGAGATCCATTTCCTCGATCCCGGCGTGCAGGCCTACGCCTTCACCTTCGGTTGAGGGGATCGCCACGCGCATTGGACGTCTTGCCGCAACGCGCCGCAAGGCGTCCATGAAACCTTTTGATTTTTGCGCCGTTGTCGGCTCATGGCCGAAGCTCAATTGAAACCGAAATCGGTCGATGGCACCAAACCGGAAGGTGCCGCGAAGTCGCACCAAGGGGAGGGATCGACTGTTGAGGCCCCTCCGCCGCCGGATATTGCCGAACCCGATCCGGGCCTGACGCCGGAAGAAGCCGAGCATGCGCGCAAGCGATATCTGCTGCGGCGCTTCTGGATCAGCGCGCGCGGCTATTGGAGCCGTCATGGCGACAGCTTCGCCTGGCCCTGCACGCTCGGGCTGCTGGCGATGATCGTCCTCAATGTCGGCTTCCAATACGGCATCAATCTCTGGAACCGGAAGATCTTCGACGCGATCGAGCGCCATGATGCCGGCACCGTCTATTATCTGAGCGCAGTGTTCTTGCCGCTGGTGCTCGGAAGCGTGGCGCTCGTCACCGCACAGGTGCTGGTCAGGATGATGATCCAGCGGCGCTGGCGCTCGTGGCTGACGAAGGCGGTCATCCAGCGCTGGCTGGCGAATGGCCGCTATTATCAGCTGAACCTGATCGGCGGCGACCACGCCAACCCCGAGGCCCGTATCTCCGAAGACCTCCGGATCGCCACGGAATCGCCGGTCGATTTCATCGCCGGTGTCATCGTCGCCTTCCTGTCTGCCTCCACCTTCATCGTTGTCCTCTGGACGATCGGCGGCGCTCTGACCTTGCCGGTCGGCGGCTCGATGATCACAATTCCGGGTTTTCTGGTGGTTGCCGCCGTTCTCTATGCCGGGATTACCTCGACCTCGATCGCTTTCATCGGCCGCAACTTCGTCGCGGTCTCCGAGGTCAAGAACCAGACCGAGGCCGAGTTCCGCTATACGCTGACGCATGTGCGCGAAAACGGCGAGAGCATTGCGCTGCTCGGCGGCGAGGAGGAGGAGCGCAACGACGTCGACCGGACATTTGGCAAGGTTATCCGGCAATGGGCGCTGCTGGCCGGCCAGCATATGCGCACGACGCTGGTCTCGCAGGGATCGAGCCTGATCGCGCCCGTCGTGCCGATCCTGCTCTGCGCCCCGAAATTCCTCGAAGGCGCCATGACGCTGGGCGAGGTCATGCAGGCGGCATCGGCCTTCACCATTGTCCAGGCCGCCTTCGGCTGGCTGGTCGACAATTATCCGCGCCTTGCCGACTGGAACGCCAGCGCGCGCCGTATCGCTTCGCTGATGATGTCGCTCGACGGGCTCGAGCGCGCCGAACACAATGATTCCCTCGGCCGTATCCAGCACGGCGAGACGGAAGGCGAGGCGATGCTCAGCCTCAACGATCTCTCGGTGTCGCTCGATGACGGCACTTCGGTCGTCAAGGAAACGCAGGTCGATATCGAACCCGGCGAGCGCGTCCTCGTCTCCGGCGAATCCGGCACGGGCAAGAGCACACTGGTGCGCGCCATTGCCGGTCTCTGGCCCTGGGGCCAGGGCAGTGTCAACTTCCGGGCCGGCAGCCGGCTCTTCATGCTGCCGCAGCGCCCCTACATCCCCTCGGGCACGCTGCGCCGGGCAACGGCCTATCCGCGTGCCGCGGACGACTGGAGCGAAGAGGAGATCAAGGGCGCGCTGAAAGCCGTCGGGCTGGATTATCTGAGCGCCAGGATCGAGGAGGAGGCGCCCTGGGATCAGACCCTCTCCGGCGGCGAGAAACAGCGCCTCGCCTTCGCCCGCCTGCTTCTCCACGATCCCGATATCATCGTGCTCGACGAGGCAACCTCGGCGCTCGATGAGAAAAGCCAGGACCAGATGATGCAGACGATCATCCGCGAACTGCCGAAGGTCACCATCGTCAGCGTCGCCCACCGGGCCGAGCTCGAAGCGTTCCACAGCCGCAAAATCACCCTGGAACGCCGCGACGGCGGAGCAAAGCTCGTCAGCGATATCGATCTCATCCCGCGAAAGCGGAAGTCGAAATCGCTCTTGCGGCGCATGGTGCCGCGGCACTCACGGTCGAAGCGTGGCGCTACCGGAAAATGAGGCGAGGCAAGATCGCCGTCACCTGTTATCCCCGGCAAAATCCACCGATGAGATCTCCACCGACCAGTCGAGGTCGGCAGGCGACAGGTTGAGTGTGTCGAGGCCGCGATAGTGGTTGAGCGCGAAGCAGGCGCCGTAGACGGCCTTGGGCTCGATGATCTTGTAGCTCGTCAGGTAGTCGGCATAGGCCTCGACGCTGTAGCCGGGGCGTTTGGCGATGAGGCGGAAGCGGACGGCGTCCACCTGGCGGTCGGAGCCGTTGGCGATTTCGACGTAGACCGGCTTGGCGGGATCGGTGCAGCCTTGGGTTCCGGTGCTGGTGGCGGTCACCAGGCTCGCAGAGGTGTTGCGGCCGGACTGCTGGTAGTAGAGATAGGCTCCGATGCAGGCCACGGTGGCGATGATGATGGCGAGTGCCACGAGCGCGGGCCGGGGGAAGAGGAAGAAGAACACCACAAAAATCGCTATCGCGACTATCAGCAAGATCATCGGCCGTTCTCCCTTTCCCGTTGAGCTAATGCAGGCACCCTGCTTATGCAAGGCAGGGCGGCGGCGTCTGGTTTCGGGCGGATGGCAATTATGCGATATCATCGCGTGACGACGGAGGGATTCGATGAACGGTTTGGCCGACCTGATTGCCTGGATTATCGCGCAGGGACTTGCCGCCGATGATATCGATGCCTTGCTCGAAGGCCTTTCGCTGCGCCTGACTGAACAGGGATTTCCGCTGCTGCGCGCCTCGATCGCCATGCCGTCCATCGATCCGAAGCATCGCGGCCTCTCGGTTGCCTGGTACCGGGACACGGGGATCTCCAAGGAGGCGCAGGAGCATGGCGAAGAGGGTGAGGCGCTGTTCCGGCGCTCGCCGATTTCCTATCTGCTGCAGAACCAGCTGGAATTCATGCGCTGGAGCCTTCCGGCCAATGCCGAGACCCCGCCATTTCCGGTTCTGACAGATCTCAGCGATCTCGGTGCCACCGATTTCGTCATCAAGATCACGCCCTTTCCTGGTGATACCGCTCTGGCAGGCGCCAGCTTCTCGATCGCCACCGATCAGCTGGGCGGCTTTACGGAGAGCCAGCTTGCCGGTTTCGAAGGCGTCATGCCCGCGCTGGCGCTCGCCTGCTGCCGGATCGCCATGACCCGCGTGGCGAAGGACGTGCTCGCCGTCTATACCGGCGAGCGGACGAGCGAGCTGATCCTGACCGGGCAGATCCAGCGCGGCGATGGCGCGTCGATCTATGCCGCGATCCTGTTTGCCGATCTCAAGGACTTCACGTCGCTCAACGAAAGGCACGAGCCGCACGATATCGTCGACTTGCTGAACGAGCATTTCGACGCGATCGGCCAACCGGTTGTCCAGGAAGGTGGCGAGATCCTGAAATTCATGGGCGACAGCCTGCTGGCGATCTTCCCGGTGCAGGCCGCGGATACGGCGCAGGCCTGCCGTCTGGCGCTGTCGGCCGCGCGGAGGGCGCTCGCCACGAACGACGCGCTCAATCAGGGCAGGCGGGAACGCGGCGAACCTGAGCTCCTTGTCGATATCGTGCTGCATCTCGGCGAGATCTTCTACGGCAATGTCGGCACCGATCGGCGGCTCGATTTCACCGTCATCGGCCGGGCCGTCAACGAGGCGTCGCGGATGGAAAAGCTCGCCGATGCGCTGGAAACCAACCTGCTGGCCTCGGCGCAATTTGCGGCCCAGACCGGCGGCGCCTTCCGGGCGGCGGGACATTTCAAGCTTCGCGGTGTCGAGGAGCCGGCCGAGATCTATGCCTGGACGGGCGCGGTGTGACCGCCTGCCGTTCGTTCGGACTTTATTAAACATAAACTAAAATCTTAATCATCGGCCGCGCTCTGATCCGCATTTCCGTGCGTTCCTTCATCATGCGACAACGGAGGGAAACCGGATGGCAGTCGTGATGATCGTGGAAGACGAAGCCCTGATCCGCTTTGCATTGGCCGATGAACTGATCGCATGCGGGCATATGGTGATCGAGTGCTGCAATGTGCTGGAGGCGCTTGCGGTTCTCGGCAAGAGCGCCGAAATCGATGCCGTCGTGACGGATGTCGATATGCCCGGTGGGTTGAGCGGCTTGGACCTCAGCCGGTTGCTCGCCGCAACCAGCCCGTCGCTACCGGTCTGGATAACCTCGGGCCGTGACGTCGATATTTCCGCCTTGGGCGCTGCTGTGTTCCTGCCGAAGCCCTATGACATGCGGGCGCTTGCCTGCGAAATCGCGCAGCGGGCGGAAATGCCTGCGGAGCGTTCGGCCTCCTTCGGCTGAGCCTCAGGAACTGGTCAGGTACTCGACCAGCTTGCGGGCGTGGACGGGCAGGGCGGCGAAGCTGCGGGCGCAGATGAGCAGATGGCGCAGCGCCCAGGCATCGGTGAGCGGGATCACGCCGAGTGCCATTTCGGCCTGATAGCGCCGCGCATAAACGTCTGGAACGATGGCGAGGCCGACGCCGCTGCTGGCCAACGCGCAGATGTCCTCGAAACTGTCGAGCCGTACGCGAATCTTGAACTGCCGGCCCTCGCGGGCGGCATGGGCCGACAGGTGCCCCTGCAGCGCACTGTCAGCCGGGAGGCCGACGAAGGGCTCGCTGAGGATATCGCGGAACGCCACCGACCCCTCTGCGACCAGCGGATGGTCCGAGGCGGCCACCACGACGAGGCGGTCGATCTCGAAGGGGCGGGTTTCGAGCGATCCGGTTTCGCTCGTATCGGCGGCAATGCCGAGATCCGCGAGACCGCCCGCGACAGCCGCGACGACATCCGGGCTCTGCTTTTCCTGCAGGTCGATATCGATCGCCGGGTGATCGGCCAGGAAGTGGCGCAGTCTGGCCGGAAGATGCGCCATGGCGGCGCGGCCGGAAAACAGCCGGACCTGGCCGCGCAATCCTCCCGCATAGAGCTGCAGGTCGCCGCGCATCTGCTCCATCTGCCCGAGCACGATGCGGGCGTGATGGGTGAGCGCTTCTCCCGCCGGCGTCGGCCGGACGCCGCGTGCCTCGCGCTCCAGCAGCGGGATGCCGCTCGTCTCTTCCATGCCGCGGATGCGGGCGCTCGCCGAAGGCAGCGCCATGCCCGATCTCTCGGCACCCTGCGTGATGCTCTGCGCTTCGACGACATGCAGGAAGAGACGAAGGTCGGTCAGATCGAAGCGCATAGTCCCTCCCGCGTCGGGCCTTCGGATTTTCCGAAGCCTTGCCTTGTATCTTCCGCATTGTGCGAAATCGCCGGCTGCCGATCATGCTTGATATGGTCTTGGAGCCGGATTGGATATGGACGCTTCTGAAAAAATCTTGCGTGCCTTCGCTTTTCGCCTGGCACTTCTTGTGCTGGCCGTCGCCGTGGCAAGGAGCCTGCCTGACAACCGGGCAGACGATGCTCTGGCGGGATCGATTGCAGTCGCCAGTGTTACGCCCGAATGCGGATCAGCCCCGCCGCAGGGTGGCGAGGCTGATCTAGGCATACGCGACATGTATCTGCACGACTGAGGCGCGGCTGATCGCATCCTCAGGCAGTATCATTCCTCGTCGCCGAACATGTCCATCTCTTCCTCGGGGGCTTCCTCCTGAGGTTCGGCGGCCTGCGCCTCGTTGCCGCCCATCATGCCCATGACGGCATTGGTCAGCAACATGCCGCCGGCGACACCCATTGCCGTCTGCGCGGCACCGGCGAGGAAGCCGCCACCGGCACGCGGTGCCATCGGAGCGGCATGACCGTATCCCTGGTTCGGAGCGCCACCCCAGGGGGAGGCGGGAGCGGCATCGTATCTCTGCGGGCGGGCGACCGCGCGCTGCGGCGGGTTGCTGCTGCCGAACATCGACGCGAAGAAGCCGCCGCGCTGCGGCTGCGCACTGGAGCTCAACATCTCCAGTTCCTCGATGCGGCGCTGGGCGGCCTCAAGCGCCTGTTCCTGAACGACGATCGTCTGCGCCATATAGTAGGGCGCGCCGGGCTGCTGGGTGATGCGGTCGTTGATGAACTGTTCGGATTGCGTGTCGCGCGGCGCCGATTGCCGCTCGACATTCGCGAGCTTGGTGAAAAGGCTGTCGATGGCCTGCTGATCGTTGCGATCCATGCATGTCTCCTTGGCGGTGGTATCCGCGGTGGTCAAATCAGGGTTTAGTTGGGTGCGCGCAGCGCAAATGCAGGCAGGGCCGGTGCAGCCGGGTTCTCGGGCGAGAAAACCGGCGGAGCCCATTTGCGGGCGGCCCGTGTTTCGGGCAGGGCGTAGCGCGAGAGTTGATTTCCGGAAACGGAAAGTCGTCTGATGGTCCTCATACCTGCATGTACGAAGCAGGAGGCCGATAGCTTCCATCACAAAGATTTTATTTCGGCGCCGTCTAAGCATCGGATCTGGCGGCAGCGATCAGTTCTCGATCTGCTGCTCGGCGACGACGCTGGCAACCACTTCGTCGGCGCCATTCGGATAGGTCGGCAGGTCGAGCGTCACGGCTTCCTTGAAACCCTCGCGTTCGATCGAGAAGAATTTGCGCACCCGCACTTCGCCATTCTGCTGGCCGGAGGCGGTGGCGCTTTTCGCCGCGATGAGATCGCGTTCGAATTGCGCGGCGTCAACCCCGGCAAAGGCCATGGTGCAGCTTTCGACCGGCTTCTCGCCGACGGTCGCCTTGGCGATGACGATCGCTTCGAACGGCTTGTCGCCACCCGTCTGGGTGATCCAGCCGTCGAAGGCGGTCGGCTCGTCGAGCGGCAGGATGCCGAGGGTCATGTCCTGCGACAGCGCTCCCCACCCGCTTTCCTTCGCAAGTGCCGCCGTGCGGTCATAACGCGGCCCTTCGTTCATGCACTTCTCGGCGAAATCGGCAAAGGGCGAGGGTGCCGCCGCCTCTTGGGCAGACGCGGAGCCAGCGGCGGCCAGAGCTGCGATTACGAGCGCGGTTATCTTCAGGGTCGTCGTGGATTTGCTCATCGAATGTCCAGTTCCGCGCAGTCGTGCTCTGTGAACCTACCAGATAGGCGATGCCGCAAGAAAACGCCACAGCAGGTCGTGGCCCTCATCCGGAAACGGCGATAGAATGTCAATCCGGAGAGCCGCCCTCGATGTTCGGATCGTAATCGCCAAGCGCCTTCCGGACGGTCTTGTTCCGGGCATAGCGGTGCTTCAGCCGGGCCAGCTCTGCGTCGCTTCCGCTGCACAGCGTGCGCAGCTGCTGATCGATTTCCGCCTGCCGTTCTTCGTCGGGCGAGGCTTCGCCGCGGAAATGGTCGCAATCATCGCGGCGGCTGATGAAAGCCCTGACGTCGTCGGGCAGGGTGGCGTCATCTGCGAGACATGGCGCGGCGAGGCAGAACTGGACCAGGGCCAAGCCTGCATATGTCAGCCGCCGCCCGGCCATCATTCGATCTGCGTGTCGAGTTGCTGGGCAATCTCCTCATAGTGGCGGGCCGACGCGGCGTTGCCCTCCTTGGCATAGTGGGTGCCAACTGCCCGCGCCGCCTTTGCCGCGGCATGGAAGGCGTCAAGGCGATCCTGCGGCTCAAGCTCGGGGCTGCCGCCGATATCGCCGTTGCTGAAGCGGCCGACGCGGTAGCCTTCGTTGTCAATCACGCCGATCACAGGCACGCCGTTCTGCATTTCGCCGTAGAAAGCCGGACCGGCCTGGGCTCCGTCACGGCGGCGCAGCATGCCGAGGCCGGAGGCTTTGTTGCCGGGGCACGCACCGGTCCAATAGGTCGGGCCTGTGGTCAACGAGATGGGAGAAACGAATTCGCAATGGCTGGCCGGATCCTTGGACCAGGCCGCACCGGCCGCCGCGTCCTGCGCCATGAGTGCCGGCGCCCACAACAGGGAGGCGACTGTCGCGAGTGCTGATAGCGCGATGAATGAGTTTCGATGCAGCAAAGCTATCGTCCCCTCAGGAATTGGCCATCAGCGATGCGACGTCGATCATCCGGTTGGCAAAGCCCCATTCGTTGTCGTACCAGCCGAACACGCGCAGCAAGCCGCCGGCCGATACCGAGAGTTCCGGGCCTGAGACCACCAGCGATTCCGGCCGGGCGCGCAGGTCGACGGATACGAGCGGCTTCTCGATCCAGCCGATGACGGGCGATGCGGCGATCGCGCTTTTCAGCTTATCGCGTGCTTCTGAGAGGGACGGCGCTTTCTCCAGCGATACCGTCAGGTCGATCGCCGAAACGCTGGCGGTCGGAACGCGAATGGCGCGGGCCTCGATCTTTCCCGCAAGCGACGGCAGAACCTTGCCGACCAGCTTGTGGGCGCTGGTGCTGGTCGGAACCATGGAAAGGGCGGCGGCGCGGCTGCGGGCAAAATCGTCGCGCGGCTGGTCAACGGTCGGCTGGCTGCCCGTATAGCAATGAACCGTCGTCATCTGCCCGCCGATTATGCCGAAGAGGTCATCGACCGTTTTCAGGAGCGGCGCCAGCGCATTGGTGGTGCAGGAGGCGTTGGATATGATCTTGTGGCCGGCGATCATCTGCTCGTTGGCGCCAAGCACGACCGTCACGTCGGCCGATTCAGCCGGACCCGAAATCAGCACGCGCTTCGCCCCGGCTTCCAGCGCCCGGCAGACATAATCGCGGGTATAGGGCTGGCCGGTGCATTCGAGGAAAATATCGACGCCGGAGAGATCGAGGGCGCGAATGTCGCGCTCGTTGTGGAAGGGGATAGAGCGCGAGCCGATCCGCAATGCACGGTCTTCGGCTGATACGTCTTCGGCCCAGGGGCCGAAGACGCTGTCATACTGGAAGAGGTAGGCGCAGCTTTCCAGCGGGGCAATGTCGTTGACGAGCACGACCTCGATATCGCGGCGCTCTTTCAGCAGGATACGGAGAACGGAGCGGCCGATACGGCCAAAGCCATTGATAGCGATTTTCGGCTTCTGTTTTGTCATCCAGCGGGCTCCCTGCGATCGTCTGATGAGGCCTATGACAAGCGCGGAGTATTCGCAATATCAAAGCGGTGGCCGCTGGTGCTTCCAAGCGCCGCGGGCGCTGAGGAAAGGTGCGCAATTGCGCCCGGCACGTCGGACCATGGTCCGTGTCCGACCCGGCACCATGGTCCCGGGACCTTGCTTTTCGCAGCCGGTAGCGATCTCATACGTCCTGTCTTGCGTAGAGGCTGCAAGAAGCACAGACGGAAACCATGAGCCAGTCGAAACGACGCTTTCTGAAGATCATCGCCGGAGCCGGGCTGGCCGCAGCCTTTCTGCCGCTCGGTGGCGCACGTCGTCTGAGCCTCGATGCCTTCGCCAAGAGCGGCAACAATGGCAATGGCGGCGGCAATAACGGCAATGGCGGCGGGAACGGCGGCGGAAATGGAAATTCCGGCGGTGGCACCGGAAATGGCAATGGCAATAACGGGAATGGTAAGGGCAATGGCGGTCCGGCAAGCTCGGCCGAGCCTGCCGATACCGGGGCTGCCTCTACAGGCGCTGGCGTCCAGGCAACGCGCGGCGCGGATGGCACGATCCGGATCCGCCACCGCAACGGCATCACCGAGACGATCGTCTCTAACCGCTACGTGATGAAGGATGCCAAGGGCCGGACGATCAGCAACAGGCTGGCGACGCAGGCCGATGTTACGCGCCTGTCGCGTTATCTCCGCTAGGACCGATCCTAGGCCAGATCCCGCCATTTGATGGCGGCCTCGGTACGGTTGGTGACGCCGAGCTTCAGCAAGATCTGCGTCATGTGATGCTTGACGGTCTTTTCCTGCAGGTCGAGACGCAGGCCGATATGCTTGTTGGAGAGACCTTCGGCGACGAGTTCCATCACCTCGAGCTCGCGCGGCGTGAGTGATGCCTTCGGCGAGGACTGAGCGCCCAGCGAGCGCTCCATCACCTTGGCGGACATCGCCGGAGAGACGAATTTCGAGCCTCGCACCACGGCCCGGATCGCTTCGGCGAGGCCGCGCGACCCGATCCCCTTCAGCACATATCCGGCTGCGCCGCGCTGCAGGGCTGCGGACAGTGTATCGACCTCCTCGGACGCGGTCAGCATCAGCACCCGTGTTTCCGGGCTGCGCGACAGAACCGAACTGATCGCCTCCAGGCCACCACCTGGCATGGAGACGTCGAGCAGCAGCACACTGGGTCGGTCGGAGGCCGCAAGCCGGATTGCGTCGTCGCTGCTCGCGCCTTCGCCGATCACCACGAAGTCATCGACCTCCGAGAGGCTGCGGCTGACGCCTTCTCGGAACAGCGGGTGATCGTCCACGATGCCGATGGTGATCGCCGTCATTTTGCATCCTCCAGTTCCATCAGCTGAAGCGTCATCGACACCACCGTGCCGGCGCCGCTGGTCTTGATATCGAAGTCTCCGCCGAGACTGTCGACCCGTTCGCGAAGTCCCGCAAGCCCAAGGCTTGTCGGCCGCACCTCATTCGGATCGAAGCCATCGCCCTGATCGCGAACCTCGATCCTGACCTCGCCGTCGCGCACACGCGCCGTCACCGATTGCTCGATGCCGCCGCCATGGCGATAGGCATTGTTGAGCGCTTCCTGGACGAAGCGGTAGACGCAGATCTTCACCGCGGCCGAGAGGTCGGAGTGGTCGTCCTCGACGCTACGCGAAACCGTGCTCGCCGTCCGTGTCTCATGGGCGGAGACAACCCGCTCGATGATCTCTGCGAATGAGGCGCCCTCGATCTCCGGCAGGACGAGGCCTCGGCAGATCGTACGGATTTCCCGCATCGCCTCGGCAAGGCTCGAGCGGATCCAGGACAGCTCCTTTTCCCGCATGTCGGGGCTTGTCTTGGCATCGACCAGCATCTCGCTGTCGAGCCGCAGCGAGGCATAGGCGATATGCTGGGCAGGACCATCATGAAGGTCGGCGCCGACGCTGCGAAGATAGGTTTCGTTGAGAGCGGCGGCCCGCAGCGAGGACCGTTGCAGGCGCCGCT
Organism: Rhizobium sp. Rhizsp82; assembly: GCF_047325115.1. Classification (NCBI taxonomy): domain Bacteria; kingdom Pseudomonadati; phylum Pseudomonadota; class Alphaproteobacteria; order Hyphomicrobiales; family Rhizobiaceae; genus Rhizobium; species Rhizobium sp. Rhizsp82. The sequence continues at coordinate 612,134 of NZ_CP168571.1, forward strand.
GCAGGGCAAGTTTTTCGGCAAGCAGGGCCGAGAGTTCCGTCACCTTGTCGCGGAGATCACTGCGTTGCGCCTCGATCAGCCGGCTGCCGCGGAAAACCAGAGCCGACAGCGCCAGAAAGAAGATCGCCGTCAGTCCGGCGACAGAGGCCCAGCTCCAAAGTCTTGCGCGGGCAATGCTGTCGGCAAGCCCCTCAGCCGTCTCGTAGAACTCGACGACGGCGACCGGCTGGCCGGACCATGGCTGCAGCACCGGATTGTAGATTTCCATCAGCGGCTTGCCGAGCAGCCTCTCCTTTTCACTCTCCGGATCGCTGGCGACCTCGTAGCGGGCGACGAGCGCGCCTGAAAAGGCCTGGCGAAGCTTGTCGCTGACCGGGAATTTCCGGCCGATCAGCTCCTGTTCGTTGGAGTAGAGGATGGTGCCGTCGCTTCTCCAGAGCTTGAACGAGACGAGGCGCTTGCCGAGTGCGCCCTGCGACAGCGTCTCGTTGAGCGCCTGGGCGCTTCCTTCGTCGAGAAGGGTTTCCGTCTGCATATCGGGAAGCAGCGGGGCGACGACGCTATCGACATAGAGCGCGGTCGCTGCGCCGGAATTATGGATCACCGCGTCCTCGATCAGCCGCGTCAGCAGAATGCCGATCAGGAGCATCGCCATGATCGAGACGACGCCCCCGGTTATGAAGAACTGGGAGGCCAAAGAGCGGGCATTCCAACGGCTGAGCCAATGCATCTGCGACCTGTCGACTGCGTGTCCGGCAGACATGGTACTACCCTAGAGGAATTCCAGATAGCTGCGTGACATCCCGACGGCGCCTAGTTCGGAACATCGCGTGTATCGATGATATCCGCGCCGGCAACGCTCTTGGTGATCTGCGTATCGCCCGACATCGCCGCGCCGAAGAAATAGAGGACGCCGCACAGGAAGACGACCAGTGCGACGACCGACGCATTGATCGCAACCGGGCCGGCGGAAGGTCTATGGATGCTGCTCATGACTGGGCTCCTTTGGTCCCTGTAGCAACGAGCCGAAATGGCCGCAGTTCCCGACCCCCGACCATGGTCCGGGGTGCCCCGGACTGAGGTCCGATGCCCGGAACAGGCTGCGTCTCCAATGGTTGGGTAGGCAGCGGTCATCGAGGCCGCCTAGCGACAAAAGGAGGAGAAAATGCTCTCCAAGCTTATGGTAGGCGTGGCTGCGGCCGCGACCCTGATGTCGGGCGTTGCACTCGCCCAGTCTTCCACCGTCAATGGCGCTGCAGGTGGTGCCGTGACCGGCGCGATCGTCGGTGGTCCTGTCGGTGCTGCCGTTGGTGGCGTGGCAGGTGCCGTCGTCGGCACGGTCATCGATCCGCCGCCGCAGAAGGTCGTCACCTATGTCCGTGAGGCGCCGGCGCCTTCGGCCCGCGTCGTGGTCAAGGAAAAGATCGTCGTCGGCCAGCCGCTTCCGGAGACCGTCGTCGTCACGCCGGTTCCTGAAAATCCGAAATATGCCTTTGCGGTCGTGAACGATGAGCGCGTCATCGTCGAGCCGTCGTCCCGCAAGGTGATCCAGGTCATCAACTGACCGGATCCCGGACGCGGCCGAGGTCGCGTCCTCCATTCCTCAACACGAAACGAAATCCAGCCGCACATCGTGAGGCCACGGCCTCGTGCGGCCCGAACTCAGAGAGATTGTCATGAAAACCAAGACCCTTGCCGTCCTGATGACGGCCCTGTCGATCGGTGTATCGCCCGTCGGCATCATGTCCGCCTCGGCCCAGGATGCTCCGATCATCAAGAAGAAGGGTGCAGCCCAGACCGATCAGTCCGGTGGCGCCACTCCGCAGCAGCCGGATGCCAGTGGCGGCGCTCAGGGCTCGCAGCCCGGTGCAGCAACCGGCGGCGAGCAGACCCAGCAGCCGGCTGCGGGATCGGATGGTTCCACATCGACTGACGGTGCTGGCGGCAAGGCGCAGGTTCAGCCCGGCACCTCGACAGAAGGTGGCACGGCGCCGGCCCAATCCGGCAGTGAGACGAAGCCGGACGCTTCAGGCAATGGTGCCGCGCAGGGTGGCGGCATGAAGCCCAGCGGCACCTCGGGCACTGACGGCTCCAAGCCATCGACCGAAACCCAGAAATCCGGTTCGCAGGAGAGTGGCACGTCATCCGAGACCCAGAAATCCGGTGATGCCACGAAGCCGTCCGGCTCGACCGAGACGCAGACCAACAGCGAGACCAATGTCGAAAACAATGCGACCGTCAACAAGACGACCAACGTCAACATCTCGGTCGAACAGCAGACGGAAATCCGGCAGGTCGTGAAGGAAGTGCATGTCGAACCGGTTCGCGAAGTGAACTTCACGGTCTCGGTCGGCACCGCGATCCCGAAGAAGATCCGGCTGGAGCCGCTGCCGCCGCGGATAGTCAAGATCGTGCCGCAGTACGAAACCTACCGCTTCTTCATCCTGGCCGATGGACGGATCGTCATCGTCGATCCGACGGCCTACACGATTGTCTACATCATCACGGCCTGACGGCCTGAGCCGGTGGCGTTCGCGCCGCCGGTTTTTCTTATGGAGAGAGAGATGATCTACGGGGAACCAAAATCGGCAAGCGCCGTTCTTCCGATCGTCGCCATCCTGATGGCGATGGCCGGCTGCATCCTCGTTCTGCTTTCGAATGTCGATCGCGGCGATGAGAAGCAGGGCAGGGTATTCGTTCCGGTCGAACAGCGGGAGCTTGGCAAATGAACGCGGTCGCATCACTGACATTCGGTATCGTGACGTCGGTCGCCGGCTGTATCGCGGCGGCATCTGTGGCTTCGATCGTCATGGCGGAATCGGAGACGCATCGGCTCGCCGATCTCTCTTCGCCGGATCTTTGGACGACGAGCCCGGTTCGCGTCGATCCGGGCACGCAGAATTACCAGCGCGTTGCACCCGTCTATTCGAGCTATGTCACCGATGAGCCGAAGATCAGCGTCGCGTCGCGCAAGCCGGATCCCGCGCCGGTGGTGGCTGCCGCGGCGGAGCCGGCCTTGCCGGCAGAGCACCTCAACTGGTGCTCGCAGCGCTACCGTTCCTACGATCCCGCGACCAACAGCTACCGCGCCTTCAGCGGCGAGATGCGCAGTTGCACCTCGCCCTATTCAGAGCAGGCTGGCAGCGGAGAGGCTGTGACGCAGACTGCCGCGACAGCCAGCCCCAGCGCTGTCGAAGGCCAGGCGGCTGCATCCTGGTGCGCGGCGCGCTACCAGTCCTACCGTGCGGAAGACAACAGCTACCAGCCTTTTGACGGGCCGCGCCGGCAATGTCAGCCGCCGTCTCAGGATGTGGTCACCGCGATAAATTGACCCGCATCAGACTTTGTGCCGTGGTGCCCATCCGGTCCGGCGAATACATCTGTGGCCCAACCACGGGAGTAGCAGATGTCGATTCCGGTCATTACCGCTATCCAGGCCGCGAGCGAAAGCGTGCCGTCGCTGACGCCAGCCGACAAGCGCATGCTGGTTGCGCATATCCACCGCTATCTGGAAGACTACCGCCGCGACGTGCTGGGTGATCTGCCCGACCGCCGCTGCGGCTGGATGCTGCGCCTCATCGAAGCTGTGTCCTCCAAGGCCCGCGGCATCGTCGAGGCTGATGCCAAGGAATTCCGATCGATCATGGTGGAATTCGAGAAACTGCTCGTCGTGCTCGACGATCTCAGGCTGTCGCACAAATGGTCCGAGCAGCCGGTCGTCCTGCATTAGTTCCGGCAAAAAAATAGGGCCATCCGTGGATGGCCCAAATGGGAGAGTTCGAAAACCTCCAGAGGGAACCGCCGACGAAGGCCGGGAGGAGTGGCCTCGATGCTTGTCGGCGAGTTCATAATCGCCGTTCAGCCACTGTTTTGAAAACATTCAGGCTCCAATGATCAGCGCTTATTGAGCATTTTCTGTTATGAGAGCGCCTACCGCCGGAACTGCGTTCTCCGACAACTCCCGCCTGTCCAAAATTGGTAGCATCAAGCGCTTGCAAAGCCGCTGCATCGGCATAGAGTAAGCCTATGAAATCGCTTCGCAGGTGACCACGGATGTACTGGCACCGGCTGACGGCGATGATGGGAGGTCGGTGCGAGAATTCGCCCGGCCTTTTCCCTTTTAGGGCTGCTGTGTCCGGCGGCCCCTTTACAATCATCCCGAATTTCCCGACGAAGGCATCGGCACCCGGATCGAGGGTGCGCTGGAGTGCCTGCAGTTTGCCCGATGATCAAAGTCCGACTGCCGCGCCGCGGCGCAATCCGGTTGTCAAAGCCGCCTATATCGGGCTTGGCCTGGTGATGGTGGCGCTCGGCATTATCGGCGCGTTCCTGCCGTTGATGCCGACGACGATCTTCCTGATCATTGCCGCCTGGTGCTTCGCCCGGTCCTCGCCGAGGCTCGAAGCAAAGCTGATCAACAGCCGGTTCGGCGCGCCGCTCAAGGACTGGCGCGACAGCGGCGCGATTTCACACTCGTCGAAGCTTCTCGCTGTTTTGGGTATGGCCTCGGGCTATGCGATCTTCTTTGCAACGTCGCACCCGTCGCCGATCCCTGCTGTCGCAGTCAGCCTTGCGCTTCTCGCCTGCGCCGCATTCGTCCTGTCCCGGCCGCGGCCGTGATCAGCCCGGCGAATGGCAGGTGATGTCCTTGCCCTGTGGACCCGTATAAGTGTTGTCTGTCGGGTTATAGGATGGGAAGCGCTGCGCGCACCATTTGATATGCGCGATCTCGGCGGGAGAGAGCAGCCATCTCTCCGGCTCCGCCGCCTTGCTCGTCCCAGAGGAATAGGCCGCGACCGCGGCGTTGTTGTCGGAACTGCCTGCCGTTGCCGGAGGAGAAATCCTGAAAGCAAAGGCGGAAGGCGCGCCCGACAGGGCAATGACCGCAGTCACGGCGCATGCTGTCAGAATTTTCCTTGCCGGCTTCATTTGCCACTCCATTCACCTATCGCAAATGAACGGAGAGGCTGGCGATTTTGTTCCAGCCACGATCGCGTGAGCGCTGCCGAGGAATAACGGGGCGTCAATGAATCTATGCCAAGCTACGCCAGACAATTGCGGATAGAGGAATGTGATGCTGCTGTCGTCTCTGGTGAAGAAGATCGGAAGCCGCTCGGACGATCGCAACATCAACAGGCTGGAACTGGCCAACGACGTTCATCACCTCAAGCAGGTCTTCGACCGCTGCTCGAAGGCCGCCCGCATCGGCGTATGGGAATGCAATCTCGCCGATGAGCGTCTCTCCTGGACCGACATGGTCTACGAACTCTTCGACATCGAGCCCGGCACGCCGCTCGTGCGAAGCGAGATCGTCGCCATGTATTCGCCCGCCGCTCTTCTTGAGCTTCAGAGACTGCGCAGCGATGCGATCGAGCAGCAGGGCGGCTTCTCGCTCGATGCGGAGATCGTCACTCGCAAGGGTAACCGCCGCTGGATCAGGATTACCGCGACCGTCGAATGCGAGGACGGCCGTCCCGTCCGCGTCTCGGGCCTGAAGCAGGATGTAACGGCAGAGGTGATGCTGCTCGAAGAAATCCGCCGCCGCGCGGATTTCGACCACCTGACCGGGCTCGCGAACCGGTTCCGCTTTCATGAACGCCTCGGCGGTCTCTGCGCCTCGGAAACAGGCTGCGCGCTGCTGCTCGTCGATCTCGACGGTTTCAAACGCGTCAATGATATCCTCGGCCATCAGACGGGCGATATCTGCCTGGTCGAAACGGCACACCGGCTGAGCGCTGCGGCCGAGCATGCCGACCTGGTGTCGCGGGTCGGCGGCGACGAGTTCGCCGTCATCTACAACGGCGCCTCCGTCCACCAGATCGAAGCTGCCGCGGCACGCATCGTTGCCGCCCTGCAATGGGATGCCGGCGACGGCATCATGCTCGGAGCATCCGTCGGTATCGCCTGGGCGAGCCCCGGATCAACGTCGGCTTCTCTCTACGAAGAGGCGGACAAGGCGATGTATCGCGCCAAGACCTCCGGCCGAAACCGCTTCGTCGCCCACCGCCCGGCGGGCGATCTCGACGCGGCGTAAGCCCGGTCCTGTTCCAAGGAAGAAATTCTAGACAATTGCCGAGAGGGCAGCGCCGCTCAGGCGGTGCGCTTTGCGGTGATCATGCCCCAGGCGAGGCGCAGCTTTTGCAGGCGGGATGCCGTGCGCTCATGGACGGGGGTGCTGATGCCGTTGCGGAAATCGGCCAGGGCCTGCGCCTGTAATCTCGTTCTCGTCGGCTGTCCGGCGTGTTCGTCGATGGCGCGGCCATCCTTGGCGTCGATGACTGCCCAGCTTCCGTTCTCGAGATGTTGAACCTGATATCTCTGCATACGCTACCCACCCTATTGCTCTCCAAGAGAACGGGCTCCGGCAGCAAAAATCAATCCGTCTTGTCAGAATGTGCTGATATACTTTCGAACAGTGGTGAATGGCTGATTATCTTTCTGCCCCCACCGTTCATACTTTAGCGAGAGTAGGCGGTTGTACGCCTGGCCAGCCTCCGGCGCGATCAAGCGGCCAGGGCGTCCTCGTCCTCGGCAAGATAATCCAGGAGGTCGTAGAGAACCTCGGTCTCGCTATCGTTGTCGGGTCTGCGTGTCGGCGGGACGTTCTTGACCGGGGCCTTCGGCCGCTGGCGGAACGTCGGTCTTGGAACACGCACGCTGTTTGCGCGTCTGTTTGCCATCTGCTTCCTCACTCGCAACAAAAAAGAGGATCACTAGCTCTCTGGCATTATCCAACCACAAAGGGTCAGATGTGTCGCGTGACGCCGGCGTGACAGGGCTTCTCCGGCTGTTGTGAAGCTTAAGTCAGCTGTTTCAAGGCGCGCAGCAGGGCTTCGGTTCTCTCGCTGGAGGTGAGCGCCAGGGATTGGTGCTCGGCGAGTTCCCGCAATCCGGCCAGTACTTCGGCTTCCTTCCAGCCGCTATCGACGGCGTGGTCCACCAGTTCGCGGAATGCAAGCTGCAAGGCATCCTGGCATCGGATGGGTCGGTCAGGATCGTCTTCGGTGACAAACGGCCTGGAAATATCGCTCAAAGGCGGCGCCGGCTACCGGTCGTCGGCTTCAATCGGGGCGATCGCCATGAAACACAACACGACGGCGAGGGCCAAAACTGCAGAGATTGCGGACAAGGTTATCATCGTCACGTCCTCGCAAATATTGGATGAAGATTAGCGTGAACTGATTTGCGCGAATTGGCAACCGGGGCCGGCTGATTGAGGCGGATCGCAGACCAGGGACGAGTTGTGCAAGTGCGCGAGGCAGGCGGCCGGACGATAGTCGCATTCAGCCGGTGGGTTTAGTAGATGCGCCCGAAAGCACGTATAGCGATAGTATTGTTGATGTAATCGCGGCCGATACCCCGCAATACTTGCAAGTAGCGTAAACGCTAAATTAATACTACCTTATTTAGAATAATTGTCGTGAATGGTTGTGGTTCGGCAGCAGTCCGGCCGGCGTTTTTGGCCCTGTCGATCCACACCTTCACTCCGCCATTTGCAACCCCGCAGGCGGCACCGGCCAGCAATCAGATACGATCATCCGAACCAAGATGCCAACGCCAACCCTCTCGAACGCGCGCTATCACGATGCCTCGCTCGGCCGACGCGGATTGCTTGCGGTTTGCGTCTATGGAGCGATTTTCCTGGCGTTGCTGGCATTTGCCCTGGCGACGCCTCGCGGTGAATTCGTACTCGTCGTCGGCAAGCCCGGACAGTCCGAAGGTCAGGTCGTCGAGCTGATCGGCAGGGCAGGCGGGTCCTTCGTCGCGCCGGGACGCTTCGGCTGGATTGCCGTTGCGCATTCGAGCGCCCCGGATTTCGTTCGCAAACTGAGCGCCGCCGGTGCCTTTCTCGTTCTCAATCACGCCCTTGCCGTGGGCTGCCTCCAAAAGGATACCTGAATGAACTCGCTTCATGCCTTCCGGCTGCGTGTCTCGCCCGTCATTTTCGGGCTCCTCTGGATCAATGCCGGCATCGCCATTCTGGTGCCGGTGCTGCGCGGCAATGGTTTCGACTGGACGGCTTTCATCGCCTGCGCTGCAGTCTTGGCGATGACTTCGGTCTGCTGGTTGCAGGATCGCACCGGGCCGGTGACGCGGCTCGTGACGTCCATGGCTCACGCCGTCAATGTGGCGATGATCGTCTATGCCTTCGAGGGTTCGATCCTCCAGTCTGACATACACATGTATTTCTTCGCCGTCCTGGCGATCTGCGCGGCCTGGCTTGATTGGCGCGCTGTCGTCGCCTTTGGCGGCATCACCATCGTTCATCACACGCTGCTCTATCTGATCGCCCCCGCGCTGGTCTTTCCGGGAGCCTCCGATTTCGGCCGCGTACTGCTGCATGCGGCGATCGTCGCCATCCAGTCGGCGGCGCTTATCTCGCTGACGAGCTCGATCTCCAACGCATTCGTCTCCGCCGAAGGAGCGCTCGACGCTGCCAACAATGCCAGCACCAGCGAACGCGAGACGCGCGAGCGCGCCCAGGCCGCCGACCGGCTGGCCGATGCGGAGCGCGCCGAGCGCGAGGCGGAAAAGCGGATCGCCGCTGAGGAAACGGATCACGCCATCCGCGTCCTCAGAGGCGCGCTCGAAAAGCTGTCGGACGGATATCTGGGAACGCGCATCGATGGCCGTTTTGCCGGAGAGCTCGACAATCTCAGGCTCTCGTTCAATCAGTCGGCCAACAATCTCGAAGCCGTCATCACCCAGGCAAGCCAGGTCACGCAGCGGGTTCGCCGCGAGGCCGGGGATCTCAACGCCGCGGCGGGCGAACTCTCCGAGCGTTCGGAGCGCCAGGCAGGTTCGATCGCAGGCGCGACGAATGCAGTTGCCCATGTCCGCGGCACCGTTGGCCAGACGGGAACGGTCGCCGAGAAGGTCGGCGGTCTCGTCAGCCACGCCAAGGAAGCGGCCGAGCGCTCGGCGGGCATCGTCACCAGCGCCGTCGGCGCCATGGACCGCATCGAGAAGAGCTCCGAGGAAATCGGCCAGATTATCGGCGTCATCGACGAAATTGCATTCCAGACTAACCTTCTGGCGCTCAATGCCGGTGTCGAGGCCGCCCGTGCGGGCGAGGCTGGCAAGGGCTTCGCGGTCGTTGCCCAGGAGGTGCGGGAACTGGCGCAGCGTTCCGCAAACGCCGCCAAGGAGATCAAGCAGCTGATCACCGCTTCGGGTGATCACGTGAAGCAGGGTGTCGCGCTCGTCGACCAGACCGGCGACGCCCTCGGCCATATTGCGACTGAGGTTGCCGAGATCAGCGAGCACATCGAGACGATCATTTCAGGCGCGCGGGAGCAGGCGGCCGGGCTTGCCGAGCTCGATACGATCATCGTGCAGATCGATAGCCTGACGGCGCAGAACACGACGATGGTGCAGCAATCGCTCAGCGCCACCGATGCGCTGGCCCATGAGGCGACGATCCTCGAAGGTTTGATGTCCGGCTTCTCCGGCGAGCAGGGTCAGGCCAAGCGCAAGGCGGCCTGACGGCCGCGTGGTAGCAAGACAGGAAAGCCCGCCTCTGGCGGGCTTTTGTCATTCGGCGCTCTACGCCTATTGCTTCAGATCAAAGGCCTGACCGTCAGCTCGAAGTTCCGCCAGCGTCTTGCCGACACAGGTGCCGGCGGCGTTGCTGCCGATCGCCTTGGCCTCGCCGCCAAGGGTGATCGTGCCGCCGATCCGCTCGGAGGCGACATAGGTCGCGACGCCGTCCTTGGAGACGCGCGATATGTAGAAGGCGTGGTAGGTGTCGTTCTGCTTGCACTGGATCAGCACGGGGAATTTCCCGAAGGGATTGTCCTCCGCTCGCGCCGTCGAGATCGGCAGGGCGGCGAGTGCCAGAAGGCCGGCGAGCAGCGTGCAGGCCGATTGGCGGGAGAGATGGCGGGATGCGGGCGTCATAGGTAATCCCCTTCTTCAAATGCCCCGGATACGGCGGGCTAGACCGTCAAGGCGATGAGTGCATCCCGGTCCAGAAGGCGGACGATGCGTTGCAGTTTGCCGTTCAGGCAAAGAACATGTTTTTCGCGGAGCTTCGTGAAGCAGCGGGCGACAGTCTCCACCGTCAGGCCGAGATAATCGGCGATATCGCTGCGCGACATCATCATGTCGAACTCGCGGGCGCCCGGATGGCGCTCGGCCATTTCGAAGACGAAGGCTGCGACCCGCTTCAGCGCGCTCTGCTCGGTGATGACCAGCTGCTTGTGCTGCGCCTTGGCCAGGTTGGTCAGCGCGATATGCAGCAGGTCGATGGGCGCGGCGGTATTCTGGCTGGCGCGAAAGGGCCGTATCGACGTCTCGCACACAGCCTCTGCGAAATCCGTCCTGACATTGCCGGTTTCGAGGCCGAACCATTCGCCCTTGCCGCAGAAAGACAGGATGTAGCGCTGGCCGCTCGGCGTCAGGCGATAGATCCTGACGGCACCGGTTTCGACCTGATAGATCGCCCGGGCGTGCTCGCCTTCGCTATAGATCGTTTCGTCGGGCTTCAGCCGGATCGGCTGATCTCTCGCTGGCGCAGGCGGATAGTGCCGCCCGCCCGCTGCATAGTCTCCGATCGTCTGGTCATGAAGCATGGCATCACCCCCATCTCGATCCGCAGAATAGGGAAAGGCGGCTCGCTCCGGTATTCGAGAAACCCCTTACGTATTGCTACGGAAGCCCGGAATGCGCGGTGGGTGTATAAGGCCATGCCCCCTTGATGAAGGCGATACGGAGATATGGCGGAGATCTCGATGTCATCTGTAGACGGAGGGGAAGACCGCGCACCCGGGGACCCCGAAGGCATCCGTGCGCAGCTTGAGCGGATCCTCGCGAGCCCGGAATTCCATGCGCCCGAGCGCGGGCGGCGCTTCCTGCAATATATCGTCGAGGAAACGCTGGAAGGGCGCAGCGCCCAGCTGAAAGCCTATACGATCGCGCAGGCGGTGTTCGGACGCAACGCCTCCTTCGATGCGCAGAGCGATCCCGTGGTCCGCATCGAGGCGGGGCGCATCCGCCGGGCGCTGGAGCGCTACTATCTCGTCTGTGGCAGCCAGGACCCGATCCGGGTCACCATCCCCAAGGGCAGCTATTCGCCGCAGTTTTCAGGCAATGACGACCGTATGATGAGCCTGCCGGGCAGCTCGAAGGCGCAGAGCCATGATGGCGAGCCTCCGCTCCGCTTGCGCCAGTTGCTGCTGCCGATCGGCGTTCCGGCATTCTTCGGCGTGATGGCCGTTCTGGCGCTCATCCGCCCGCTCGAGGCCTATCTCTCTCCACCGAAGACCTCGCCGTTCTCGACCGCATCGACGACGGCGGCCAGCGTCCGGATTGCCGTCGAGCCCTTCGACGCGCTGGGTGGCACGGCGCGCGGCGAGGACTTGGCGAAGGGCCTGACCGATCAGGTGATCGCCCGGCTGACGAAGGTTACCGATATCGTGGTGCTTGCGCCCGGCCGCGCTGGTCAGGACGGTGGCGGGCTGCTTCTCAGCCTGCAAGGCGGCGCACTTGTCGAGGGTACGGTCCTGCGGCTGCATGTGCGGCTGATCAACGTTTCCAATGGTGCGGTGATATGGGCCAATCAATATGACCGGAATCTCGATGGTCAGGCGATCCTCGACATCGAGGATGACATCGCGGCCGATATCGTCACGGAGATTTCCGGCAGCGGCAAGCTCAACGGTCTGCGCCCGCAGTCGTGAGTGCTATTGCGAGGGTATCGCTGCCGGATCGACACCTGCCGCGCGTAGGCCGCTGAAGAACCGTTCCCGGTCTTCCGGCCGCTGCAGGCGAAGCGAAATTTCACCGTCGATGTTGCGCATCAGCCCCGGTGCGTGGAGGGTAAGCCAATCGGTCTCCTGCCGCGCTTCGTCCGTCTTTCCTGCTGCGCCCAAGATGGAAAGCAGGACAAGATGGTGCATGGGATTGGCTTCGAGATCGGACTTGCGCGACCACTGCTCGGCATCGGCGATATCGCCCTTCATCAGCTGGCAGAGCGCCATGCCGGCCTCGTAATAGCCTTTCGAACCGATGCCCCGGTTGAGCGCGATCGACAGCAGCTCGCAGCCGGTCTGCCACTTGCCGGACATCGCCAAGCGGATGCCATATTCGCCGGCGACTTCGACATCGTCAGGGTTTGCCGCATAGGCTGCGGTTCCGGCTTGCAGCGCCCTGTCGACATCCCCGCGGAAAAAACTCACCATCATCAGCGCCTGCAGCGTACGCGGGCTTGACGGCGCCAGCACGGCAGCGCGGTTCACCGCGTTGCTTGCCATCCGCAAGGCATCCGGCGAGGCCGGGGTGCCGAGCTTGTAGCGAAGCCGGATTTCGTCGAGATAGATCATCGATAGCTGCGCCCAGGACGTGGCATTGTCCTGATAGCGCTGGGTCGCATTCTGCAGGCAGTTGCGTGCAACGCTGTGGCCGGTGGCGGTGACATTTTGCCGGTAGCTGTAATAGGCGAGCGTGCAGGCATAGGTGCTCTGATCGCCTCTTTGCGCCGTCGGGGCCATGCCCTCGGCGTTGAAAGGTTCGGCGATGGCGCCGGCAATCTGTTGAGCGATCTGGCCCTGCACCGCGAGCTTGTTCTGGACGCCGAGGTTGGCATCGAAATTGTTGGCCCAGATGACCGCGCCATCCTGTTGGCGCACGAGCCGGACCGCGGCGCGCAATCTGTTGCCATCCAGTTGGACATTGCCCTGAAGCGTGAAATCGGCACCGGCGATACTGTCGTCACGCAGCGTATCCGCCACGACCACGATGCCGCGGGACCGTGCCAGCTGGCCGATGACGTCGTCCCTGAGGCCACGGGCGATATCGGAGCGCGTGTCGTCGCGGTCGGCCTCGGCGAAGAGTTCGACCATCACCTTCGGGCTTGCGGTGGCGGCCTGTGCATTCGGCCGTGCGGGCAGAAGAAATGCGAGCACGGCGGCGAAGAGCACCAGCAGCGCCGCGACGCATACTCCGAGATGAAGAAGGGTGAGCCTTACCGGATGCGTACTGCCGGAAACCGGCTTCTCGCGGCTCTCGTGTTGAGGCGGCAGCGCCCGTTCAGGCTGCTTGACCGGCAGCGGCGCCGGAGCGCTCGTGGCATATTCGAAATGCGGGACATATCCGCCTTTGGGGACGGTGACGATCACGCTGTCCGAGCGTCCTGCCACGAGATAGTAGCGCTCGAGCGCCTTGCGGATCCGGCCGGCCTCGATGCGCACGACGGGATCGTTCTGCGGGTCGAACGAGGCTTCCCTGCCGAAGACCACATTGGCGATTGTAAAGGCCTTGAGAAACTCCGACCGTCCGGCCAGCGTCTCGTTGACGACGAATTCGAGAAAGCTTCGCCCGCGCTTGGCCGCGTGGAACTCCTCGCTGGCGAGAATTCGTTCGACCTGCTCGCAGATTTCGTCAGCCGTCGGCCCAAGACGGCTAAAGGCAGTCGCTCTTGCACTCGTCATGATCGCCCCTACAACACAAGATCATGCAATTACTTAAGCATTGTCTAAGGCATCATATCGCACATGCCGTTGGTTGCAAGATTTGCTTTCGGAGTTGCTTGCGCTAGTTCGGCCAGCCGTTCGCTGGCGTCGCCTTGCGGCCTTCGAGGGGATAGGCGGCCACGCCGGTCGCGATGACCATGCGCATCAGTTCTGCCAGATTGCGCGCACCCATCTTGGCCATGACATTGGCGCGATGGACCTCGACCGTGCGGGCGCTGATGCCGAGGTGATAGGCGATCATCTTGTTCTGCAGGCCATCAAGCACGCCGACGAGAACCTGATGCTCGCGGGTGGTGAGTTGCGACAGCCTGGCGGTGACACTGTCGGGTCCCTGCGTTGCGCGGCTTGGACGTGCCTGTCCGGTCGCCGCATGAATGGCTGCTATCAGCGCCTCTTCTTTCACCGGCTTTTCGAGGAAGTCGACAGCGCCCGCCTTCATTGCCTGAACGGCGGCTGCAATGTCGCCCTGCCCGGTGATGACGATTGTGGGGATGTCCATGCGGTACTGATGCAGCTGGCCGATCAGCTCGATGCCATCTATGCCGGGCATGCGCAGATCCGTCACCAGGCAGCTTCTGCCGGAGAGGGGCAGCAGATCGAGGAAGGCACGCGCGCAACTATGCGTACGTACCGCAAAGCCGGCGGAAACAAGCATGAAGGTCAGGGACCGCCTGAGTGCCTCCTCGTCATCGACGAGATGGATCGTAAGGTCGTTTGCCATTCTGGCCGATCTCCACGATGGGTAGCGAGAAGGAAAGTACCGAGCCGCCCTGCAATCCCCGTCGGGCCGTAATGCGCCCGCCATGGGCCTCGATAATCCGCTTGGAGAGCGCCAGCCCCATGCCGAGGCCGCGCGGCTTGCTGCTCACGAAAGGATGAAACAGCGTTGTTTCGATTTCGGCGGCAATCCCGCAGCCGTTGTCGGAGACCTCGACGACGAGACGCGTGCGATCGACGCTCCGTGTCGTCACTGTAATCTCGGGCTCCTGAACCCCGTCGGCGGCTTCCGCGGCGTTGCGCAACAGGTTCGTCAGCACCTGGGTGATCTGCACGCGATCGGCAATGACGGCGTCACTCCTTGCATCGAGCTTGAAATCGACCCGTAGATCCTTCCGCGGCAGCCCGCTAAGGGCGAGTGCTGCGGCTTCACGGATCAGCGTATGCATGGATTCCAACCGCTTCTCACCGGCGCCGCGGCCAGCGAATTCGCGGATGCTTTGCACGATCGTCCCGGCCCAGAGCGCATGCTGGGTGATTTCGGACAAGGCTTCCCTGAGTGCCGCGAATTCGCAGCCGTTGTCGCTCACCAGATGCCCGCACCCCTGCGAATAGGCGAGGATCGAGGAGAGCGGCTGCGAGAGCTCATGGGCAAGCGCCGGCGTCATGTCGCCGAGCGCAACCGTTCGCGCGAGGCGTGCCATTTCGCTCTGAAGCTCGCGAACCTGCTGCAACGTCTCATGCTCGGTACGGAAGTCCTCGAGGATTGCGGCCGCAAAGCCCTGTTCGCGAACGATCGTCAAGGCGGCAGGAAACCGCGCGCCGTCCTTGGTGCTTGCAATACCGGCGCGCATGGCGCCTTGGCTTGCCCAGCGGGCCTTGAGCCGGAAGCCCGGCGTCGACGACCAGACGAAGTCGATCTTCTGGCCGATCAGTTCATCTTCCTGGTAACCGAGCAGGGCGATTGCGGCGGCATTGCAGGCGGAGATCCGATGGCAGGATGTGATGACGAAGACGGCGTCGGGAACATGGCCGTATAGACTTCTCAGCCAATCCGCAGACGGGCCGCCAGGGGGCGGGCGGTCCATCTGCTTCTGGGCGAGCGTCTCCGCAAACAGAGGCTTCCTCGATAGGTGAGGGGCGACGGACCCGCGATCGGCAATGTCCAATGCCTTCGTGCTGGTAGCCATGATATTCCCCTCGCCCTACGATCTGGGACGGGTGTCCCGGCGGCTCTCCCATTCAACGATGGCGCGAGACTACTCTTCTTCTCTGACGGATAGATGTAGCATCGCGTAGCCTCTATTGGTCTTACCCTGCGGGCCTTTCAGCCATGAAAGCGGCCCTCGTTCAGCCTCTCAACCATTGATCCGGCTCAATGCCTTTGCGCCTTTGCTCCGTTACTCTGAGCTGCATGGGTTCACGCCACCTGAGGAGCAGGAACATGAGGAAGTTTGCCCTTGCTATCGCCATTTTGAGTGCGGCGTCGATCGTCGTGCCCGCCGCTGCGCAGCAGACCTCGACACAGACCCGCAAGGAATACCGGCGGATGAACTGGGGAGACAATCTGCCGGCGTCGATCAAGACTTTTCACAACAAGCGCTTCACTGTCGTCAGTTATCGCATGCAGGAGGAGACAGGCCACCATCCGTCGCCTGGTAGTGCGGAGCAGGTGGCGCAGATCCGCTCGGCAATCCGCTCCAACAAGTGGCTCGTCGATCAGCTGAAGGCGAAGAAGGTGTCGCCCAGCCAGATTCTCTGGGCATGGCGTGCCCGTAACGGCAACATGGTTTTCTACATCGATTGAGCGATTGCCGTCCGGCAACGGGGTAGGCGGAAACAATGGCCTCCGTCCGGTCGACGCGCATACATCGTCGGGAGGGTCGGTGATGTGGCGGTTGGTCGTCGAAGCTCCGTTCGAAGAAGATATCGAGCTTGCCGTCCTCGATGACGACGGCATTCATGCTCTGGTCTTCCCCTGCCAGCGGCTGCCCGGCGGCTGGGCGAATGCGCTGACGGGCGAGATTCTCGATGTCCACCCGACGCACTGGCGCACCTGGCAGCTTCGCCGCGCCGACACGTCCGAACTGCACTGAGGACTGTCAGGATCAGCAAAAGCCGGTCTGGCTTGTCTGCGATCAATGACCGTGGTGCCCGGCAAAAATAGACTGACGGCAAGAAACCGGCGGCGCGGCCGCCATCCCGATGGCTGGAAGGAGGACCCGCATGCGTGGTTTCGGTGTTCATTCTGAGGTGGGAAAGCTCAGAACCGTCATGGTCTGCAGACCATCGCTCGCACATCAACGGCTGACGCCGGCAAATTGCCATGACCTGCTCTTCGACGATGTGCTCTGGGTGCATGAGGCTCAGAAGGACCACTATGACATGGTCCTGAAGATGCAGGAGCGCGGCGTCGAGGTTCTCGAACTCCATGACCTGCTGGCGCAGACGCTTGCCAACGAGCAGGCACGCGCCTTCGTGCTGGACCGTCGCATCACGCCGAATGTCATCGGTTCGCAGGTCGCCGAGGCGATGCGGCCCTGGCTGGACGAAATGCCGGCCACCCAGCTCGCCGCCGTCATGATCGGCGGCATCGCGATCTCCGATCTGCCCGATGTCAAGGCAAAGGCTTTGATGCTCAGCGCATTGCCGGCGAGCGATTTCGTCATCCCGCCGATCCCGAACACGCTGTTCCAGCGCGACCCCTCCTGCTGGATCTATGGCGGTGTCACCTGCAATCCGATGTTCTGGCCGGCGCGCCGCGCCGAGACCTTGTTGCAGCGGGTGATCTACAAGTTCCATCCATTCTTCAAGGGCGCCAATTTCCAGATCTGGTGGGGGGATTCGGACGATCAGTTTGCCAATGCCTCGCTCGAAGGCGGCGATGTGATGCCGATCGGCAATGGCACCGTGCTGATCGGCATGGGTGAGCGCACCACCTATCAGGCCGTCGGCCAGGTGGCGCAGGCGCTGTTCCGCAGCAAGGCCGCCAAGCGCGTCATCGGCTGCCTGATGCCGAAAAGCCGCGCGGCGATGCATCTCGATACGGTCTTCAGTTTCTGCGACCGCGATGTCGTCACGCTGTTTGCCGAGGTCGTCGATCAGATCCGCTGCTACAGCATGTACCCGAAGGGCGACGACGGCACTTTCGAGATCCGCCCCGAAAACCGGCCGATGCTCGATGTCGTCGCCGAAGTGCTTGAGGTGCCGAAGCTGCGCGTCGTCGAGACGGGTGGCAATTCCTATCAGGCCGAGCGCGAGCAATGGGACGACGGCAACAATGTCGTCGCCCTCGAACCCGGCGTCGTCGTCGCCTATGACCGCAACACCTACACCAACACGCTTCTGCGCAAGGCCGGTGTCGAGGTCATCACCATACGCGGCGCCGAACTCGGGCGCGGCCGTGGCGGCGGGCATTGCATGACATGCCCGATCTGGCGCGACCCGGCCTAATGACCCTCTTCATCCACGAACAGACTGACGGAGCAAGACCATGAGCTTCAATCTGCGTAATCGTTCGCTTCTGACCGTGCAGGATTATACCTCGCGGGAATTCCGCTATCTCCTCGATCTCGCCCGGGATCTGAAGCGGGCGAAATATGCCCGGACCGAGCAGCAGCACCTGAAGGGCAAGGAGATCTGCCTGATCTTCGAGAAGACCTCGACGCGGACGCGATGCGCCTTCGAGGTGGCCTGCTCCGATCAGGGCGCGAATGTCACCTATCTCGACCCGTCCGGTTCGCAGATCGGCCACAAGGAATCCTTCAAGGACACGGCGCGCGTTCTTGGCCGCATGTATGACGCGATCGAATATCGCGGCGCCGCGCAGCATGGCGTCGAGACGCTGGCACGCTATGCCGGCGTGCCCGTCTACAACGGCCTGACGGATGAGTATCATCCGACCCAGATGCTCGCCGACGTCATGACCATGCGCGAACATAGCGACAAGCCGATCGCCGATATCAAATATGCCTATGTCGGCGATACCCGCTCGAATATGGGGCACTCGCTGCTGATCGTCGGCTGCCTGCTCGGCATGGATGTGCGCATTTGCGGACCGAGGTCGCTGTGGCCGTCGGAGGAGTATATGAAGATCGCCAAGGATCTTCAGCAGGCCTCGGGCGCCAAGCTGCTTGTCACCGAAGATCCCAAGGAGGCCGTCAAAGGCGTGGATTTCATCCATACCGACGTCTGGGTATCGATGGGTGAGCCGAAGGAGGTCTGGCGCGAACGCATCAAGCTGTTGACGCCCTATCAGGTCAACACGGATCTGATGAAGGCGTCCGGTAATTCGCAGACCAAGTTCATGCATTGCCTGCCGGCATTCCACGATACCGAAACCACGCTCGGCAAGCAGATCGCCGAGGACTACGGCATGACCAACGGGGTTGAAGTCACCAACGATGTCTTCGAGTCCGAGGCGAACGTTGCCTTCGAGCAGGCGGAGAACCGCCTGCACACGATCAAGGCCCTGCTCGTCGCGACCCTGGGGGATTGAGCATGCGTGTCGTCATAGCACTCGGCGGCAATGCGCTTCTCCGGCGCGGGGAAGCCATGACCGCGGACAGCCAGCGGCGCAACGCCCGCGTCGCGGCTCAGGCCATCGCGCCGCTCGCCGCCGAACATGAGGTGGTGATCACTCACGGGAATGGCCCGCAGGTGGGGCTGCTCGCCCTGCAGGGGGCGGCTTACAAGCCGGAGGAAGCCTATCCGCTCGACGTTCTCGGCGCTGAGACCGAGGGTATGATCGGCTATATGCTGGAGCAGGAGCTCGGCAATCTCCTTCCCTTCGAGCAACCGCTCGCAACGCTGCTGACGATGGTCGAGGTGGATGCTGGCGATCCCGGCTTCCAGAACCCGACAAAGTTCGTGGGGCCGGTCTATGACAAGGGTGAGGCGGACCGTATCCGCGGGGAGAAGGGCTGGGTCTTCAAGCAGGATGGCGACAAATGGCGGCGGGTCGTCGCCTCGCCGGCTCCGAAGCGCATCTTCGAGATCCGGCCGATCCGCTGGCTTCTGGAGCAGCGCACGATCGTCATCTGCGCCGGTGGCGGCGGTATTCCGACGATGTACGAGAAGGGCGCCGATCGCAAACTGATCGGCGTCGAGGCCGTCATCGACAAGGATCTCTGCTCCGAGCTTCTGGCGCGCGAGCTGCGCGCCGACCTCCTGGTCATGGCGACCGATGCCGAAGCCGTCTGCATCGATTGGGGCAAGCCCTCGCAGAAGGCGATCCATCGGGTGCGCCCCGATGATCTCGAGCAGTTCTCTTTCCCTGCCGGTTCCATGGGGCCGAAGGTGGAGGCCGCCAGTCACTTTGCCCGCACCAGCGGCAAGACGGCCGCCATCGGGTCGCTGGCTGATATCGCCGGGATGGTGCGCGGCGATCGCGGAACGATCATCAACACGGGCTTTGCCGGTCTGACCTGGCACGGCTGATAGCGTCAGCGAGAGACTATCCGGAAACGGCGGGGTGCGTTGCTGCACCTGGCGCCGTTTTCGTTTGGCTGACGGTTTCGCGGCCATTGCGCCGTTGCCAGACATAGACGGGGATGCCGAGCATCAAGAGGACAAGACCGTAGAGCACCGGCTCGGCGCCCGAGCCATAGAGCGTGAAGATCGCGAAGATGAAGGCGATGAGCTCGATCACCGTGACACGCGGCATTCGCCCCTGCGTCGCGCCGGCCACGAGGCTTCCGGCAAGGGCGCAGAAGGCATAGGGAACGACGGCCGCCATGGTGCTCAAGCCGACCATCAGCTTGTAGGCAGCCGCAAAGCCCTCCGAACCGATCGCCTGGACCAGCACCAGGATCGTCGCGAGGGAGGCCGAGACCATCATGCCCCAGGCCGGGACGCCGCGGGAGGAGAGCCGCGAGAAGAGCGGCGGGAACAGGCCATCGCGGGCGGCGGCCATCGGAACCTGGCCCATCAGCAGCGTCCAGCCGTTCAGCGCCCCAATCGACGAGAGCAGGACCGCAAGCGAGATCGCCAGCTCGCCCGGGCGTCCCCACATGATGCCGGCTGCCTGCGAGAACGGCGCGACGGAATGGATCAGCTGTTCGCGCGGCACCAGCCCCATCACCACGATCGTACCGAGCACATAGAGAATGGCGGCGATGGAAATGCCGAGCACGGTCGAGCGCGGAATGGTCCGCTCGGCATTCTGGACGTCGCCGGCAGGAACGGTCGCCGATTCCAGGCCGAGATAGGCAAACATCGTCAGTGGCGCGAGCGTCGCGATCGACTGCAGCAGTGGTTGGCCGCTCGGGTTGAAGTCGGCGAAATGCGAGGTGTCGATGAAGAGGAGGCCGATGATGGCGACGGCGCCGAAGGGCAGCAGCTTGGCATAGGTCGTCACCTGGGCGAAGAGACCGGCGGCGTGAACGCCGCGCAGATTGACGAGCACGATCGTCCAGATCACCCCGAGTGTCAGGATCGTCGCCGTCACGCGATTGCCGAGCGCCGGGAACAGGTCGACGATGACGCCGGTAAAGGCGATGGCGATGACGGGGAGCGATGTCCAGATCGAGATCCAGTAGCCCCAGGCGATCAGGAAGCCGGCAAAATCACCATAGGCGAGACGGGTATAGGCATAGGGTCCGCCAACCGCCGGAACGAGGCTCGCCAGGCGCGCAAACGTCAGGCCGAGGCAGATGGCGCCGGCGCCCATGATGATCCAGACGAGGATGGCGAGATTGCCATAGGGGGCGACCGCGGCCGGCGAGAGATAGAAGCCGGAGCCCACCATATTGCCGACAACGATCGCGGTGCAGGCGGCGAGTCCGAGGCTTTTGCCGTCAGATGAGCTGGTCATGCCGTCCCTCCCGAGCTCCGCTTGAGCCGATGACCCAAGGGTTTTGCCTTCGAGGCGCGATTGTCGTTGCAAAATTTGGCGCCCGCAATTCGGATCAATGCGTAGTCGCCGCGGGCGGGCTAGCCTTTATAGTAGGCGCAACAGTGATCTGGTCCGGAGGGCGGAAGAGGATGGGCGAGCAGGGGTTTCTCAGAATTTCGATCGCGGCCACCGTCGTCGTCGCCACGCTCGGCGTTGTCTTCGGCATTCTCTCAGGATCGTTCTCGATCGCCTTCGATGGCGTCTACTCGCTGGCCGACGCGGCGATGACCGGACTAGCGCTCTGGGTCTCCAGCCTGATCATCGACTCGACGAAAAGCGACGCTCGCTCCGGCCGTATCCGCAACCGCTTCACCATGGGTTTCTGGCATCTGGAGCCGATCGTGCTGATGCTGAACGGCTGCCTGCTGATGACGGTCGGTGTCTACGCGCTGATCAGCGCCATTATCAGCATCCTGAACGGCGGGCACGAGCTGCATTTCGGCATGGCGGTCTTCTATTCCGCCTCGACGGTGGTCGTCTGCGCCATCATGGCGTTTTCAGGCATCAGGCTGAACCGGCGCATCAAATCCGATTTCGTTTCGCTCGACATCAAGGCCTGGATCATGTCGGGCGGCATCGCTCTTGCGCTCTTGATCGCGTTTCTCGCCGGCATGGCGGTGCAGGCGACGCCGATTGCCTGGATTGCCGCCTATCTGGATCCGGCCGTGCTCGCACTCGTCTGCCTCGTCATGATCCCGCTTCCGATCGGCACGGTGCGGCGGGCGCTGACCGAAATCCTGCTGATCGCTCCGGTCGACCTGAAAGACCATGTCGATCGGGTGGCTTCGGAGATCGTGCAGCGGCTCGGCTTCCTTTCCCATCGCGCCTATGTCGCGCGCGTCGGCCGGGCAACGCAGATCGAGCTCTATTTCATCGTGCCCGAAGGCCTGCCTGCCAGGACGATCGAGCAGTGGGACGCGCTGCGCGACGAGATCGGCGATGCGATCGGCGATGAAAGCGCCAACCGCTGGCTGACGATTGCCTTTACCGCCGATACGGAATGGGCCGAATAGAGCCACCGGCCTCTTTCGGTCGCGCCTTGATTGCAATCAACGACGCTCATGCCCCCGGTGTGTACGATCTCCTCCCATGGCGAAATAGCTCAGCCGTCCAGGCTTTGGAGGGGCGCATGGAATTCCAACAGGCATTTCCGGTAGCCGTTATCGACGAGGACTTTGACGGCAAGAGCGCGGCCGGGCGCGGCATGCGCGATCTCGCAGCGGCGATCGAGCGGGAGGGGTTCCGCATCGTCTCGGGCATTTCCTACGACGATGCCCGCCGCCTCGTACAGGTGTTCAATACCGAATCCTGCTGGCTCGTCTCCGTCGATGGTGCCGAGGACCGGACGACGCGCTGGCGGGTGCTGGAGGAGGTTCTGAGCGCCAAGCGCCAGAAGAACGACCGGCTGCCGATCTTCCTGTTCGGCGACGACACGACGGCCGAGGACGTTCCGACGGCGGTGCTCAGGCACGCCAATGCTTTCATGCGGCTTTTCGAGGATTCCGCGGAGTTCATGGCCCGCGCCATCGTGCAGGCGGCACGCACCTATCTCGACCGGCTGCCGCCGCCGATGTTCAAGGCGCTGATGGAATACACGCTCGAGGGCGCCTATTCCTGGCATACGCCGGGTCACGGCGGCGGCGTTGCCTTCCGCAAGAGCCCGGTCGGGCAGCTCTTCTACTCCTTCTTCGGCGAGAACACGCTGAGATCCGATATTTCGGTGTCGGTCGGCAGTGTCGGCTCGCTGCTCGATCATGTCGGGCCGATCGCCGAGGGCGAGCGGAATGCGGCACGCATCTTCGGCACTGACGAAACGCTCTTCGTGGTCGGCGGCACATCGACGGCGAACAAGATCGTCTGGCATGGTATGGTCGGCCGCGGCGATCTCGTACTCTGCGACCGCAATTGCCACAAGTCGATCCTGCATTCGCTGATCATGACCGGCGCGACACCGATCTATCTGACACCGTCACGCAACGGCCTCGGCATCATCGGGCCGATTTCCAAGGATCAGTTCACCCCCGAAGCCATCGCCCGCAAGATCGCGGCCAGCCCCTTCGCCGGTCAGACGAGCGGCAAGGTGCGGCTGATGGTCATCACCAACTCGACCTATGACGGGCTTTGCTACAATGTTGATGCCATCAAGGAGTCGCTCGGGGATGCGGTTGAGGTGCTGCATTTCGACGAGGCCTGGTATGCCTATGCGAATTTCCACGAGTTCTACGACGGCTTCCACGGCATCTCGTCGACGCAGCCGGCCCGCTCGAAGAGCGCCATCACCTTTGCTACGCACTCGACCCACAAGCTGCTGGCGGCGCTCTCGCAGGCCTCGATGATCCATATCCAGCATGCCGAGAACAAGCGCCTCGACGTGACGCGCTTCAACGAAGCCTTCATGATGCACACCTCGACCTCGCCGCAATACGGCATCATCGCCTCCTGCGACGTCGCCGCCGCTATGATGGAGCAGCCGGCGGGCCGGGCGCTGGTGCAGGAGACGATCGACGAGGCGATCAGCTTTCGCCGCGCCATGCATTCGGTGAGGACGCAGACGGCGGGAGGCTGGTGGTTCAAGGTCTGGGAACCGACCGTTGCCGAACATACGCCGAGCGACAATCACGTCGAATGGGTGCTGCGGCCCGGCGAAGCGTGGCACGGCTTTGCGGGGCTCGCTGAAAACCATGTGATGGTCGATCCGATCAAGGTCACCATCCTGTCGCCCGGCCTTTCCGCCAGCGGCGCCATGCAGGAACACGGCATACCGGCCGCCGTCGTCACCAAGTTCCTTTCGTCCCGCCGCATCGAGATCGAGAAGACCGGCCTCTATTCCTTCCTCGTGCTGTTCTCTATGGGGATCACGAAGGGCAAGTGGAGCACGCTCGTCACCGAGCTCATCAATTTCAAGGATCTCTACGACGCCAATGCACCGCTGACGCGGGTGCTGCCGGCGCTCGCCGCCGCCCATCCGGAAGCCTATGGGAAGATGGGCCTCAGGGATCTCTGCGAGCAGATTCATGCGGTCTATCGCAAGGACGACGTGCCGAAGGCGCAGCGCGAGATGTATACGGTGCTGCCCGATATGGCGCTGCGGCCTGCCGATGCCTATGACCGGCTCGTCAAGGGCAAGATCGAGAGCGTCGAGATCGACGATCTCATGAACCGCATGCTTGCGGTGATGATCGTCCCCTATCCGCCCGGCATTCCGCTGATCATGCCCGGCGAGCGCATCACGCCGGCGACCAAGTCGATCCAGGACTACTTGCTCTATGCCCGCGAATTCGACCGCAAGTTTCCGGGCTTCGAGACCGATATCCACGGCCTGCGTTTTGCGCCTGCCGATGGTGGCCGGCGCTATCTCGTCGACTGCATTGCAGAAGGACCGGAACAATGATCCCGCGCGATGTGAAATCTCCGACCGTCGCCATCCCCTTCCACAAGATGCTGAAGGTGGTGATCGTCGCCGATGGCGGTAATCCGCAGGTCCAGGAGCTGGTCGCGCAGATAGCGGCCGAGAATTTCGAGGTGGAGCTGCGCGACGACTATTCCGCCGATGTTTCCGAGGATGCCTCGGTGGGTGCCTATGTCGGCTCGGTGGAGGGTGGACGGCTGCCCGATGCACGGCGCTTCCTGCGCTCCGTCAGGGAGATCGGCTTCCGCACGCCGATCTGGGCAATGGCCGATACGCTGACGATCTCGGATATGGATGTCGTCGAAATGGCGGGTGAGGTCGATGGCTTCGTCTATCTCGGCCAGCAGACGCCAGCCTTCTATGCCAAGCAGGTCATTTCAAGCCTCTACAATTACGGCAAGTCGCTGCTGCCGCCATTCTTCGGCGGCATGATGGCCTATGACGGCGAGGCGAATATCGCCTTCGATTGCCCCGGCCATCAGGGCGGACAGTTTTACCGGAAATCACCGGCCGGACAGCTGTTCTTCAAATATTTCGGCGAAAGCATCTTCCGCAACGATCTCTGCAATGCCGATGTTGATCTCGGCGATCTCCTGATCCATGAGGGGCCGGCGGCAGAAGCGCAGAAACAGGCGGCCCGCATCTTCGGCGCTGACCGCACCTATTTTATTCTCAACGGCACCAGCACCTCCAACAAGGTCGTCGCCAATGCCGTGCTGCGGCCGGGCGATCTCGTGCTGTTCGACCGCAACAATCACAAGTCGCTGCATCAGGGAGCGTTGGTGCAGGCCGGCGCCATTCCGGTCTATCTGCCCACAGCCCGCAATTCCTTCGGCATGATCGGCGCCGTCGATTGGGAGGCCTGGGACGAGGGCGCTCTGCGGCAGCGGATCGAGGCGCATCCGTTGGTGCAGGACAAGAGCCGCGCCCGCGCCGACCGGCCGTTCCGGCTCGCCTGCATCCAGCTCTGCACCTATGACGGCACGATCTACAACGTGCGCCAGGTGATGGAGAAGATCGGCCACCTCTGCGATTACGTTCTCTGGGACGAGGCCTGGATCGGCTACAACGCCTTCCATCCGCTGTTCGAGGGACATAGCCCGATGCGGCTGACGGACCTTCGGCCCGATATGCCCGGCCTATTTTCGACCCAGTCGGTGCACAAGCAGGGAGCGGGCTTTTCGCAGGCCTCGCAGATCCACAAGCGGGACGAACATATCAGCGGCCAGCGCCGGTTCGTCGAGCACAAGCGGTTCAACGAATCCCTGCTGATGAACGTCTCGACTTCACCCTTCTATCCGCTCTTCGCCTCGCTCGACGTCAATGCCAAGGTGCACGAGGGCAAGGCCGGCGAAATGCTGTGGGATCGCTGCATCGAACTCGGTATCGAGGCCCGCAAGAAGCTGCGCGGCTTCGTCCATCACTACGAGACGAAGGCCGGCGACGCCGAGGAGCAATGGTTCTTCGATCCCTTCGTACCGGACAAGGTGTCGATATCGGGCTCGAAGCACACCAGCGACCTCGCAGAAACGCGATGGGAGGATATCCCGACCGATGTGCTGAAGCGCGAACAGCAATGCTGGCGCTTCGATCCGGAGGCGAAATGGCATGGCTATTCCGGCTATGCGCCCGGCTATACGATGGTCGATCCGAACAAGCTGGCGCTGCTCACGCCGGGGATCGATCGCAAGACCGGTGAGTATCGCGATTTCGGCATTCCGGCGACGGTCGTTGCCAATTACCTGCGCGAACAGCGGGTGGTGGCGGAAAAATGCGATCTGAACAGCCTGCTCTTCCTGATGACGCCCGCCGAGGACGAGAGCAAGCTGAACACGCTGATCGCCAAGCTGGTGAAGTTCAAGAACCTCTGGGACCGCGATGCGCCGCTGCAGGAGGTGTTGCCGACGGTATTCGCCGCCAATCACGAGCGCTACAAGGGCTACACAGTCCGCCAGGTGTGCAAGGAGATGCACTCCTTCTACCGCCAGGCCGGCGTCAAGCAATTGCAGCGGCTCTGCTTCCGCTCCGAGAGCTTTCCGGAGCCGGCACTCCCGCCCAAGCTCGCCTACGAGGCGCTTGTCGCCAACAATGTCGATTATGTACCGCTGACAGAGGCCGCCGGGCGCATCTCGGCGACGCTGGCGCTGATCTATCCGCCGGGTATCGGCGTCATCGTGCCCGGCGAGCGCTGGGACGAGCGGGCGCGCCCGATGCGCGACTATTTCTTGGCCTTCGAAGAATCCTTCAACCGTTTTCCCGGCTTCAACTACGAGGTCCAGGGTGTGTTCCAGGAGCGGGTCGACGGACGGATCAAATTCTACACCTATGTCGTGCGCGAATAGCGGGGACGGGAGGATGTCATCATGACCGACAACACAATGCATCTTGCAGCCGAAACGACGGCCAAGAAGAAGATGAATCTTGTGCAGCTGACCTTCATCGTTGCCGTCAACATGATGGGATCAGGCATCATCATGCTGCCGGCCAACATGGCCCAGGTCGGCGCGATCTCCCTGCTTTCCTGGCTGGTAACGGCCGTCGGCTCGATGGCGATCGCCTATGGCTTCGCGCAGGCGGGGCTGTTCAACCAGCGGCCGGGCGGCATGTCCGCCTATGCGGAGGATGCCTACGGGAAGGACGGCTATTTCATGGTCTTCTTCCTGTATTTCCTGTCGCTTGCCGTCGGCAATGTTGCCATCGGCATCTCGGCGGTCGGCTATCTTGCCGGCTTCTTCCCGGTGCTGACCTCGACGCCCGTCATGACCTGCCTGGCGCTGATCGTGCTTCTGTGGCTGACGACGGCCGCGAATTTCGGCGGGCCGCGGATCACCGGGCGCATCGGCTCGGTCACGGTCTGGGGCGTCATCATTCCGGTCGGGCTGTTGTCGATCATCGGTTGGCTGTGGTTCAGCTCGACCACCTTCGCCGCCGCCTGGAACCCGAAGGGGGTGAGCATCGCGCAGGGCATGGGGTCGAGCATCTCGCTGACGCTCTGGGCCTTCCTCGGCATGGAGTCGGCCGCGCAGAACTCGGATGCCGTCGAAAATCCCAAACGGGACGTGCCGCTTGCCTGCATGTTCGGCACGCTCGGCGCCGCCGTCATCTACATCCTGTCGACGACGGTCATCCAGGGCATCGTTCCGAATGCGGATCTCGCAAGCTCGACCGGTCCGTTCGCGCTCGCCTATGCCACGATGTTCAACCCGACGATCGGCTCGATCATCATGGCGCTCGCCGTGCTCGCCTGCCTCGGGTCGCTGCTCGGCTGGCAGTTCACGATCGCGCAGACGGCGCGTACGGCGGCCGAAGAACGGATGTTTCCGTCGATCTTCAAGCGGGTCAACGAGATGGGGGCTCCGGTCCCGGGAATGATCGTCCTTGGTATCGTTCAGACCGGCCTTGCCTTGATGACCATATCGCCGACACTGAGCGAGCAGTTCTCGGCGCTCGTCAATCTCGCGGTGGTCACCAATGTGCTGCCCTACATCATTTCGCTTTCGGCCCTGTTCGTGATGATGAGGGCCGCGGGTGTGCCGCAGTCGAAATTCCGGCTGAATGCGACGGTTGTGATCATCGGCATGGCCTATAGCGTCTTTGCGATCTACGCCTCCGGCAAGGATGCGGTGCTCGGCGGCATGATCGTCACAGGTATCGGCTTCATCATCTACGGCCTGATTGCCCCGCGTTTCGCCACCGGCGCGAACCGCGTCCCGGCCGGCCAATAGCGGGAGGACCAGACATGTCAGGACAGAATCCCCGTTGGGCGCTTGCCGCCATCGCCTTGGCAGCGGCTGCCGCCGCGCTGGCGATTGCCGTTCCGGCTTCGGCCCAGACGCTCGACCGCGTCAAGTCGAGCGGCGCGCTCAAGCTCGGCTACGACCCGGATGCCAGGCCCTTCTCTTTCGACGGCGGGCAGGGGAAACCGGATGGCTATGCCGTTGCGCTCTGCAACAAGATCGCCGACAGCCTGAAGACGCAGCTACAGCTTGAGAAGCTCGACGTCGAATGGGTCTCGCTTGCCGGCGACGCGAAGACGCAGGCAATCCAGAGCGGTGCCGCCGATATCGTCTGCGGCGCCGAGCCGGTGACGCTGACGCGGCGGCAGGTGGTTTCCTTTTCACTGCCGATCTTTCCGAGCGGCACGGGCGCGCTGCTGAGCGCCAGTTCGCCATTGGCGCTTCGCGAGGTGCTGCAATATGGGCAGCCCTCCGACCGGCCGGTCTGGCGCGGATCTCCCGCGCGAACGATCCTCGAGCACAAGACCTTCTCCTCGATTGCCGGCAGCACCAGCGAGAGCTGGCTTTCGGAGAGGATCAAGACCTTCCAGCTCGCGGCGACGGCGACACCTGTCGCCAACTATCAGGAAGGGATCACGCGCGTGCTGGACGGAAGTTCGGCTGTCCTCTTCGGCGATATGCCGCTCCTGATGGATGCGGCGGCCCGCAGCGACAATTCAGGCAACCTGATCGTCATCCAGCGCTATTTCACCTTCGAACCGCTCGGCCTCGAGCTGGCGCGGGGTGACGAAGATTTCCGCGCTGCCGTCGACCGGGCGCTGAGCCAGACCTATGCCGCACAGGATTTCCCGGCGCTCTTCACCACCTGGTTCGGGCCGCCGGATATTGCAACCGTGACATTCTTCCAGCAGACGGCTTTGCCCGAATAGGGATATGTCTTTGACCTCTTCGGTCCCGGATCGATACATTTTTGTGATCGCGGGGAACGATCTGATGCCTTGTTGGCTTCGTATTAGATGCACGGGGAGTGCGTTGAACGCGGAGCTGATCCATGAGCCGAGAACGCGGCCGCAGAAAACTGATGCTACGACTGCCCGACATCCGTCATCTCTTGGCGGGTGTCAGCAGCGAGGCGCTCGGGGAGATGTTCGAAGCCTATGATCTGGCTGTCGATGCGCTCGACCGCTTCCGCAATCAGTGGCCAAGGGAAGAGAAGCTCGTGACCGAATACGAGCAGATATGCCGCGAAATCGAGCAGGAGATCGTCGTCTACTGTACCGAGCGCTGAACCTATAGGTTCCGCTCCAGCTGCCCATGCAGGCCGACGACCGGATCCGTGGCCGCATTCTCCGGCGCTGCCGGTGGCCAGGCCCAGGCGCGCAGCAGCTCATAGAAGACGCTGAGGATGACCGGTCCGAGGAACAACCCCAGGAGACCATGCGAGAGCGTGCCGCCGATGACGCCGATCAGGATGACGGGCATCGGCGTCGAGAGACCGCGCGACATCAGGATCGGCTTCAGCACATTGTCGACGAGGGTGATCGGCACCGCGACGCAGGTGAAAACGAGCGCCAGCCCCGCCGGCCAGGAAAACCAGGCCCAGATGATCAATGGCAGGATCACCAGCCCCGGCCCGATCTGCATGACGCAGAACATGAAGACCAGGAAGGTCAGCGCGCCGCGGGCGGGAACGCCGAAGATCACGAAGCAGAGGCCGCACAGCAGCGTTTGCAGGAAGGCAACGCCGATGACGCCGCGCGAGACGTTGCGCACGGTATTCCCGGCCAGCCGGGCAAATCCTACACCCTTTTCGCCGGCGACCCGGTTTGCCAGCACCTGAACGGCCGAGGCGAGACGCGCCGAGCGCGTCAGGAACAGCCCGGACAGCATGATCGAGACGACGAAGCTCAGGACGCCGCCGCCGATCGAGGCGAGCTTGGTGACGACCACGCCCATCACCTCACGGATCGGCGCCTGGAACTTGATGATGGTGGAGGCGAGGTCGCCGGAGACCTGGTTCCAGAACTCATGCAGCCGTTCGCCGACGAGGGGCCATGCCTTGATGGCTTCAGGGGCGGCAGGCAGGGTGAAGTTGCCGGACCATAGCTTGCCGATCAGGCCCTGTACCGTGTCGGCGAAATTCACGGCGACGAGCGCCAGCGGCGCGATGATCAATACGAGGCAACCGATGACGATGACGATTGCGGCGATGACCGGCCGGTTGCCGATCAGCCGCGACACGGTCGCGAACAATGGATAGAGGGCGACCGCCAGGATGGCCGACCAGATCACGATCAGCAGGAACGGTGCGATGAGCACCATCGTCCAATAGGCAAAGAGCGCGATGATGCCCAGCCGGACGATATCGCTCACTCGGGCCTCGATCGAGATCTGGCCTGAATCGGCTCGTGGAGCCGTGTTCTCGGTTATCTGCTCCATCCCGGTATCCGCCTATCCCCGGCCGGCTGCTTAAGCCGTCGTATCGGGCACGACATGGCGGACGCTGCGATCTTCCATGAAGTCGGACGGACGCTTCTGCCGCTTGCCGAGATCGGGCTCGTCGAACTTCAGCCGCTCATAGGGGATCGACTGCAGAATATGCGAGATGCAGTTGATGCGCGCCCGCTTCTTGTCGTCGGAAGGTACGATCCACCAGGGCGCATGATTGGTGTCGGTCATGCGCAGCATTTCGTCATAGGCGCGTGTGTAGTCCCACCAGCGCTGGTAGGATTCGACGTCCATAGGGCTCAACTTCCACTGCCGCATCGGATCGTCGATCCGGCGGCGGAAGCGGCGTTCCTGCTCTTCCTCGCTGACGGTCAGGAAATATTTGAGCAGGATGACCCCGCTTTCGACGATCGCGGCTTCGAAACGCGGTGCGAGCTCGAGGAAGCGTTGCGCCTTCTTGTCGCTGCAGAAACCCATGACCCGATCGACGCCGGCGCGATTGTACCAGCTGCGGTCGAAGATGACGATCTCGCCGGCGGCCGGCAGATGGGCGATGTAGCGCTGCATGTAGATCTGCGATTTCTCGCGCTCGGTCGGTGCCGGCAGCGCCGTGACGCGGAAGACGCGCGGGCTGACCTTCTCGGTGATCCGCTTGATCATCCCGCCTTTGCCGGCAGCGTCGCGCCCCTCGAACACGATGACGATCCGGGCGCCGGATTTCTTCACCCAGGCCTGCAGATGCGCAAGCTCCACCTGCAGGCGGACGATTTCCTTGTCGTAGTCCCAGGCCTTCTTTTTCTTCTTCGCCTTGGTCTTGGGCGTTGCGTCGCCATTGGCCTCGGTTGGTTCGTAGTTCTCTTCCATGGCTCTCCCTCCTGGCGTGTTTAAGATGCGTTATGCGCGACTGCGGCCGGGCCGATCTGGTCGATGTCGCCGATCAGCGTCCGCAGAGCTTCTTCCCTGCCATTGAAAAGGTTCTCGGCACCGATCGCCTTGATCACCCCGGCGCGCTCCAGGATCGGCCGGCTGTCCTCGCTGAGATCGGCGATGGCGAAGGTGATGTTCCGCTTCTGGAGAAGCTCGGCCACGGCCTCCAGAGCGGTGGCGCCGGTGCTGTCGATCTGGCTGATCGCGCTGGCATCGAGCACCAGGCACCTGGTCTCCGGCGGAAGCTCCTTGATGACGGAGGTCAGCCGGATGCGGACATAGTCGGCATTGTAGAAAAGGATGCTCCCCTGCACCGCGAAGACGGCCGCGCCCTCGACCGGGCGGGCTTCCGGATAGCGCTTGAGATCGAAGAAGCCGTGCCGGCCCTCGATGCGGCCGAGCAGGCCATCACGCGGAAACATGGTCTGGCGCAGCAGGTAGACGAAGGTGGCGCCGACGGCGACGACCACACCGTTCAGCACGCCGAAGCTGATCGCGCCCCACATGGCGATCAGCGCGAAGACGAACTCCATGCGGCTGATGCGCCAGATCTTCTTGAGCTCATCGACATCGATAAGGCTGATCGCCGCCGTCGCCAGAATGGCGGCGAGCGCCGGGATCGGCAGGATCCGAAGGGCGCCGTGCAGGAAGACGAGTGCGGCAATCAGCGTCGCCGCCGAGACCAGGCCCGAGAGTTGCGAAACGCCACCGGTCGACAGGTTGATCGCGGTGCGGGAGTCCGAGACGCTGACCGGGAAAGAGCCGAAGAGCCCCGGCGCGATATTGGCGGCGCCGATGCCGATCAGTTCCCGGTTGGCGTCGACCTCCTCGCCGGTGCGCGATCCGAAGCTGCGGGCGGCGACGATGCCGGCGCCGAAGCTGACGAGAAAGATCGCGGCAGAACCGAGGATGATCTTGTCGAGCGGCATATGCTGGAATGCGGGGATCGAGAAGGCGGGCAGCCCGCTCGGCAGGTCGCCGACGACGGCGATGCCCCGGCCCTGGAAATCGAAAAGCGCCGACAGGATGACGGATATCACGACGACCAGAACCGGGCCGGGAACGCGCCATCGGAAGGCCTTGACGATCCACAGCAGGGCAAACATCGCGAGCCCGAGCAGCAGCGAGGGCCAATGGATCCCGGCAACCTTCGCCGCGATCTCCAGCAACGGCGCAATCAATCCCTCCGATTCGATCTTCACGCCGGTGAAGCGGCCGATCTGCCCGACGAGGATCGAGAGCGAAACACCGGCAAAGAAGCCGACGAGAATGGGGCGCGAAAGGAAGCTTGCGAGAATGCCGAGCCGCAACAGCTTGGCGGCGATGCAGCAGATGCCGACGCCGAGCGCGAGCGCCGCGGCGATCGCCACCCGGTCGACTTCCGCTCCGGCCGGGGCTGCCGCGACGATCGTTCCCATCGCTGCAGCAAGCACGGTCATGGTCGCGGCATCGGGTCCGACAATGAGCAGGCGCGAGGGGCCGAAGATCGCATAGGCAATCGGTGCGACGATGCTGGCATAGATCCCGGTCTCGGGTGGCAGGCCGGCGATTGCGGGGTAGGCGATGGCGCTCGGCAGGCCGACGGCGGCGATCGACAAACCGGCCGGGATATCACTGCGCAACCAGTCCTTGTTGAAGCCGGTCAGGCCTCGCAACATCGGTAGACTGCCTATCACCGCCTGCTCCTATCGTTTCACTGCATCTCCGTTGTCTGCGGCCCGCCCAAGCGCGAGCCGCCTTTTGCATCAATGTTCGAGGAACACGTAGTTCATCCAAGCGCTCATCCGCAGCAGAACCTTGCGGAGGATGGCGACGTGGTGCCAATAGTGCGTGTAGACGGCGACATCGGCGACGACACCGCCAGGTAGCTGATATTGATCGGTATTTTCCAGGATCTCGATGCGTGCCAGCGTCTGGCCGGGCGCGACGCGTTCGGGCGCCTGCGGGTCGATCAGCGCACCGCTCGGCTGCAATTGGCCCTGCGCCATGACGTCGATGACTTCCTGGACGCGCGCCTTGAAGATCTTGCCGGGCACGGCCTTGAACGACACCTCGGCATCATCGCCGACGCGCACGCGTTGCAGCGAGTTCTGGATGAAGGCTGCGGCAAGCATCCGGTCCTCGCTGTTGATGAACACCATGACCGGGCGAAGCGGCAGCGGATTGGCCATCATGCCCGGACGCAGGAAAACCTGGGTGACATAGCCATCCGTCGGTGCGCGCACCGTGGTCTGGTCGAGCTCGTACTCGGCATTGTTGAGTTCCGCTTGAAGTCGGGCGACGGTCGGGTTCGTTCCGTCGATTTCGGCCTCATAGGCGAGCTTTGCCTGGGCAGCCTGGGCGCGGGCGGTATCAACCGCTGCTTCTGCCGTCAGATAGATGCCGCGGCGGTTTTCGACTTCGAGTTCGGAGTAAACAGCGCCGCGGCCGCTCGACTTCGAATTCTCGTTGGATTGCTGGAACTTCTCGAAGGCCTGCAACGACCGGTCACGAGAGGCTTCGGCGCCGGTGACGGCCGCGTTCGCGGCGTCGAGTGCGGCCTTCAGCTGCAGAACGGTCTGTTTGGCTTCGGCAAGCGATGCCTTCTTCTGATCGACGGCGAACTGATAGGGCCGCGGATCGATGCGGAAGAGGACATCGCCCTTCTTCAGCGGTACGTTCGGGGTCACGGGAACCTCGACAACCTGCCCGCCGACGACCGGAATGACCGGAGCCGAGGTGAAGTAGATGCGCCCATCACTCGAATAGGGGTGGTTATAGCTCATCAGCAGCAACAGGCCGGAGATCAGGAACACGCCGCCGAGAACGGCGGTCGAGAGCGTCCACTGGTTTACCGGGATGCGGAAGATCTTGAAGATCGTCCAGCAGATCGCGGCATAGGTCAGGATGAGGAGCAGATCCATCAGGCATTCTCCCTCTGCGGCGTCTGTCCCTCGAGCTCGGCGATGCGGGCGTGCAGACGGGCGATTTCGGCATTTGCCTCGGCCTCGGCCGACAGCTTTCCATCCTGGCGGATGCCCCAGCCGCGATCCTCGCGATAGAGCGTTGCCCATATGAAGAGGAACGGCCAGATGGCGTGCAGCGTGAAGAGACTCACCCAGCCAGCGACATGGATTGCATCCTGATGCGGATGATTGCGTGATTTGGCGATGAGATGCGGAATGTCATGGATCGCGATCACCGCATAGAAAAGGGTGATGACCACGAAGACCAGGACCCCCAGGGCAAAATAGTCGAGAAACACGGCTCCTCCCTCCGGCTGGTCTGAACGAGCCGTTTTGATCGCTATCGACAGGCGGATGTTAGACCCGTTTTGCCGGTGAGGCCTGTAGCATCGCGTAATCTCTATCGGCGCGATCAGGACGGGCGGACAGGCGAGAGCAGTCCCGGCTGCAGGGGCGAGCGGGGACGGCGCGCTTCTTTACCGACTAGGATTGAATTCAAAGGCTTTTTCGAAACGAGCCGCCGTAAGATCACGTATTTTACGTCTGCGGCAGAGCCGGTTGCTATATATTTCTCATGTCTGCTTGGCGCAGTTCGGCGGGGGCGGAGATGGTGTCGGGAGAGGGTGGTTCTGCATATTTGTCGGCGCTGGAGGCGGCAGAGGTTTACTTCCCCGACCAGAAGCGGCTCGTGCAGCGGCTTTTTTACGTGAACGATGCCTTCCACAGCATGTGCGAGGATCTCGCGGCTGCGGCACAGGCCATGGCGACGACAGACCGGCTTCCCGAGACGCTCCGTGATGCACGGCAGCTGGAATATGCGGGTCTCGTCGATGCGCTGTTGAAAGAGATGGGCGAGGCCATCGCCCAGTCGAAGATCGTCGTCCTCCGGCAAGCGCCGGAGAACGGCCGGAAATCGCCTTGAGCGTGCCTGCCATTCAATAAATCCAAGGGAGGTCTTTGAGCGATGAAAGCAATTTCCCGCAAACTGCTCAGCGGATTGTCCGTTCTCGCGATCATCGCGTTGCACCCAGCCATTCCCGCTTATGCGCAGGCCGCGAAGCCGGCCGCAGCACCGGCACAGACGGCGGCGGCCGAAGCCCCGGCAGCGCTGCTGACTGACGACCAGCTCGAAGTGCTGGTGGCGCGCATCGCCCTCTATCCCGATGAACTCGTCGCGGCCATATCGTCCGCCTCGCTCTTCCCGCTGCAGATCATCGAGGCGCAGCGCTTCCTCGACGCGAAAAAGAAGAATGCCGACCTCAAGCCGAAAAGCGATTGGGACGGCAGCGTCATCTCGCTCCTGAATTATCCCGAGGTCGTCAAGATGATGAGCGACGACCTCGACTGGACCCAGTCGCTCGCCGATGCGCTGACCAACCAGCAAAAGGACGTGCTGATCGCCATCCAGCAGCTTCGCGACGAGGCGGTTGCGAAGAACATCATCAAGACCGATGACAAGGTGACGGTCGTTACCGAAAACGACAACATCATCATTCGCCCGACCAATCCGGAAAAAATCTACATTCCGCAATATCCGCCGGAAATGCTCTATGAGCCGGCCTATGTTTCGCAGCCCATTTCCTACTATCCCGAATATTACGACAACTATTACTACCCCGGAGCGCTCTTCTTCGCAGGCGCCGTGACCGGTCTCGCCTGGGCGGCGATCGTCAACTGGGATGACTGGGGCGTCTGGGGCGGCCGGTGGAACGGCGATGTCGATATCGATTGCAACAATTGCTTTAACGACCGGAACTTCAACGGAAAGCTGAAGTGGAATGATGTCGACTGGACGAAGGTTGATCGCAGCAAGCTGAATATCAACAGGGATCAACTGGCGAAGATCGATCGTTCGGCCATTAAATCGGGTTTGCAGGGCGACAATCGCAACCAGCTGCGCAACCGCGCGTCCGATCTCAAGGCGAGCCAGCTGCCCGCCAACCGCGCCATGTCTGCCCGCGCAGACGACATCCGCAAGGGAACGGCGCAGGGGCTGAAGGACCGGCCGCAACCGAAGGCCGGCGCCGGCAACCGGCAGAACGCCGCGGCCCGGCCTGACAACCGCCCGCAGAACTCCGCCAACCGGCCAAACAAACCTGCGCAGAAGGCGGCGGCGAAGAGGCCGAACAAGCCGCAGATGGCGGCGCGGCCCGACAACCGCGCACGCCAGCAAAGCGCGCTCGGCAATGTCCAGTCCGGCCGGCGCGAGGCCGTCGCCTCCAAGCGTGGCGGACAGAGCATGGGCGGGCATCGCCCACAATCGCGGCCTGCGCAGCACAGGCGTCCGCCTGCCCATCGCGGCGGTGGTGGTGGTGGCGGCGGCCGGCGCCGCTGAGACCCTTTCAACCCGGGAGTTACATCATGAAACGTCGTTCGACCGTAATTCCGCTCATCCTTGCGACGGCGCTGGGCGCACTGCCAGCCGCCCCGGCGCACGCGCAATCCAATAGCGATTTCGCCGAATACCGGGCAACATCGCCGCAACAGACCTTCGACACACCGGAGCTGGCGCTGGACCGGCTGAAGGCGGTGCTCGCCTCCAACAATATCGACGATCTCGCCAACTTGCTGGGCCTCAAGGCCGACAAGCTGCGTGCCAACAATGCGGCGATGATTGCCTATGGGCTGATCCGCGAAGGCGCCGAGCGGCAGGTTATGATGCGCGATTTCGAAGGCATGAAGGTCATCACGATCGGCGACCGGCTCTGGCCGCTGCCGTTTCCGCTGACTGAGAACAAGGACGGCAAATGGGCTTTCGATACCAAGCGCGGCCTTGAGGAGATCGTCAATCGCCGTGTCGGCGAGAACGAGCTCGCGACCATCGATACGATGCGGGAATATGTGGCGGCCCAGTATCAATACGTCTCGGAAGACCGCGACGGCGACGGTATCCAGGAATTTGCCCGCAAGCTGATCAGCAGCCCCGGCAAGCTCGACGGTCTCTATTGGGATCCGAATGTCTATCCCGAGGAAAGCCCGGCAAGCGCTCTCGTCGAGAACGCCGCCTTTGGCGCTGCCAAGCGCGGGGAGGGCTATTTCGGCTACCGCTACCGGATCCTGACGGGCCAGGGCGACAATGTGCTCGGCGGCAAGCAGAGCTATATCGTCAACGGCTATATGACCGGTGGCTTCGCGCTTATCGCCTGGCCGGTCAAATACCGGGTGACGGGTGTCCAGACCTTCATGGTCAATGCGATGAACGTCATCTATCAGCGCGATCTCGGACCGAAGACCGAAGAACTGGCGGCGGCGATCAAGGATTTCAATCCGGACGCCAACTGGAGCGTCGTCAACGACTGATATCAGCGGCGGCGGCATGGCCCTGCGTTGGCGGAGGAATCCGCAGCGCAGCGGCCATGGCGCGGTTGGAATAGCGCTTCTTGCCCGTCACTTCCCGCCCTAGCCATTGCGGCAGATTGGGGCAATCTTCCTCACTCGCCATTTCGACCTCGGCAAGCGTCAGCCCCTTGTAGGCGCCGCCGAAGACATCGACATACCAATTCCTGCCGTCATGGAGCACGTGGTAGCGGGTTTTCTCCAGCACATGGCCGGTCTTGGTGAGCAGGTCGATCGCCTCGTCGACGGGGATCTCATATTCATATTCCTGCTTGGTGAAGCCGACGCTGCGGAACTTGATCGTCAGCAGCGCCGAGGTGCCGTCGATGAGACGGACGCGGACGGTGGTCTGGTCACGGCGGGAAAGATAGACCTGCTGAAAGACATGCGGATCGGCGGCGCAGGAGCGCCAGCCGTCATTGCGGACCAGGAACTTTCGCTCGATCTCGGTCAGTTTCAACGTGCCAATCCTTCGTCGATGCCTGTCTTACTCCTCGACAGGCGGTTCCCAAGTGAGGAAGAAGCCGACATCTCCCGGCATGCCGTCGGGGAAATTGATGATCATCGCTTTCAGGCCGTAGCCCTGCGGCTTGGCAACCTCTTCGAAAAGCTCGTGCAGCTCCTTGGCGCGGCCCTGCAGCGTCTTCTGCCAGCCGGGGAGGTTGTTGTTGATCGCCCGGCCGCTGTCGGTGCAGAAGGTCGATGGGAAGCTGTAGATCAGCGCCTCGTATTTGCCGTCCGCCGCCGCCTTCATCACCAGCCGCTTGATGACGGCGCGCTCGGTTTCCCCGATATGCTTGCGGAAGAAATCCTCGACGAATTCGGCATGCTTCTTGGCTTCGCGCGCCTTGATCTTGTCGTTGCGCTCCATTTCCAGAAGCTGCAGTTCGAGCGCGCGTTTGCGCAACTCCTCGGCGCTCGCCATGGGTTTGGATGTGGACGTTTCAGGTGCTGTCATCGCCATCTCCTCCAGAGTGTCGAGAAGATGATAGGGCGCGGGGAGAAGCGAGGGCAGTAAGATACTGTAGCCTACGTTTGGGCCGCCGAATTGCACCGCATGTGCCTACACATTCGGGTTATTAAGAGTAATCTGATTTAATATTTCTCCTGCGTTGCCGCGGCCACAACTTGGGATTATCGTTGCGCATCAAGCTGCAAATTGTACGGAATCGGAGGCTGGGGAGCCGATGGCGAGTGCAAGTATTGACAGCGCTACCAGCAGTATTCCGGCCGAGGGTGAGGTACGGGAGCAGCTTGAGCGCATTTTGCTGAGCCCGGAATTCCGTCTTCCCGAGCGGACGAGACGGTTTCTCGAATTCGTCGTGGCCGAAACGCTGGCCGGGCGGCGCGATTATCTCAAGGCTTTCACCATTGCCCAGGCCGTCTTCGGCCGTGATGCGAATTTCGACGCGCAGCAGGACCCCTGCGTGCGCATCGAGGCCGGCCGGCTGAGGCGGGAGCTCGAGCACTATTACCTGACGGATGGCAGCGCTGACCGGGTGATCATCACCGTTCCCCGGGGTGGATATGCACCGGTCTTCGACGTCAGACAGGAGGCTGCGGATGAGGATGTGGAGCCCGCCCGCGTGTCCTTCTCGGGAGATGATGGTCGGCAGGAAAAATGGGTCCGGCGCGGTCTCAGCAGCGGCATTGCCGATCAAAACTGGCCGCTTGCCCGCTACTGGTTCGTCGCCGGAGGGGCGCTGCTGGTTCTCGTCGCCGCATCCGCCATGCTGCATGGCTGGGAGTTCGGCGGCACCACGCCACCGGCGCCGGTGAACCACGCGACCATTTTGGTCGAGCCGTTCGAAAGCGCCTCGGAGGGTAGGCTTGCCTCCGATATATCGCGGGGTATCACCGACGATGTCATCGAGAAGCTGGTTCCCTTCAACGACATCGTCGTCGTTGCCGCCCTGCCGAAAAGCAGGAGCGGTCAGGCCGCGCCCGAGCCGCTCTATGCGCTGCAGGGCAGCGTCCGGCTCGAGGGCAGCACGCTGCGCTCGACGGCGCGGCTGATGCGGCGCGCCGATGGAGCCGTCATCTGGGCGAATAACTACGATGCCGATATGAAGGTGCAGGGCATCCTGAAGACCCAGGCCAGCCTCGCCGACGATATCGTGACCGCGGTGGCGCGGCCCTTCGGGGTCATGTTCCAGACAAATGCCGCCAGCATTGCCGGAAGCACCGATGCGTTCTCCTGCACATTGTCCTATTACAGCTATCGCACTGAATTGACGCTTGCGGCCCATGACGCAACGAAAGCCTGCCTGCAGCAAGCCATCGAAAAGGCGCCGGAGAGCTCCAACGCGGCCGCGTTTCTGTCGCTCACCTATCTCGACGAGTTCCGCTTTCCCTATCAGCTGAACACCAAGCCGGATGCTGAGACGCTGAAGCTCGCCAAGGATCTCGCCCAACGCGCCGTGCAGCTGGACCCGAAAAATGCGCGTGCTCTCCAGGCGCTGATGCTTGCCGACTTCTTTGAAAACGACAATGCCGGGGCCATGCGGGCGGGGGCGGCCGCCTATGCCATCAATCCCAACGATACCGAGGTTGCCGGCGAATACGGCGTGCGCCTGTCGATGTCGGGAGAATGGGATAAGGGCTGCGCGCTGATTTCTGAAGCCGTCAGCAAGAATGCCGGACCGCGCGGCTATTACGAGGTCGGGATGGCGCTTTGCGCCTTCATGCGCGGCGATACGCAGGCGGCCGAACTCTGGTCGCGCATGTCCGATCTCGATTACAATCCGATGCACCGCCTGGTGCTGCTCGCCATTCTCGGCACGCTTGGAAAGAAGGATGAGGCGGCAACGCAGCTCACCTGGCTCAAGACCCGCTCGCCGGCTCTCATTCCAAACGTCAGGCGCGAGATCGGCCGGCGTCTGGCACGGCCCGAGGATCAGGAACGTTTCTTCGCCGGCCTCGCGGCCGCCGGCCTGCCGCTGGACGACAGGCAGGTGACCGAGAAGTAGAGGTCTCGCAAACCGCGATCAGGATTTGCTCTTGAAGACGCCGAGATTGATCAGCTGCACACGGCGGTTGTTCGATGCCGCGGTATCGCTGCCTTCGATCGGCAGGTACTCGCCGACCCCGATCGCATAGAGCCGCTGCGGATCGACCGCGAAGGTCGTCGAGAGTGCTTCCTTGATCGCCGCCGCCCGCTGCTCGCTAAGTTCGAGATTGTGCTTCTCATCGCCCGTCGAGCTCGCAACGCCGACCACGAGGAACTTGTAGGCCCACAGGTTCGGATGATGCAGCGCATCGGCGATCAGGCCGAGCGTGCGGTAGGACTGCGGCTGGATGGCAACGGAGTCGTTCTCGAAATTGATCTCGACGACCATCTGCGGCAGCTTGGCGATCCGCTTCCAGTTCGGAAGCTCCGCCATCGGCTTGTGTCCGCCGTTGATCGCCTCCTGCCGCAGAATTTCGAGATCGATCGCTGGGGCGGCCGCGGTCAGCTTGCCGAGGCCCTTGACGATCCGTTCCTGCGAGACCTCTTGCGCGGAGGCGGTTCCCGAGAGCAGCAGCCCGGCGGCGAAGAGCAGCATGGTTTTGGAAATGCTGTGTCTCATGGCTTTATCTCCAACCTGCATCGGTGATGACCTGATTGCATTCCTTGCTGACGCGCGGCTCCTTCTTCACGAGGCAGGCGAGCACGAAGCCGTCGCCCTTGATGCCCGAGCAGCTCTTCGACATGTCGCGCTGGCAGACCTGCCGGTAGGCGGTCTGCGCGTGTTCGCGCTGGGTGATCGACTGGAAGACGGTCGCCAGTGACGCCTTGCAGGCCGGCGATACCTTGTCTGCATTCTGCTGCAGGCAATCGGCAATGCGCCCGCCGCCAAGGTTCAGCCCCTTGCAGAGTTTCTGGATATCCTTGCCGCAATCGTCGGCAAGCTTGGTCACGGCATCCGCGTAGCTCAGCGTCTGTGCTGAGACCGTTGCGGCAAAGATCATCGGCATGCAGGTAACTGCCGCCAATAACAATCGGCGTTTCAACATGTTGGTCCTCCCTCGCTCTGACTTCCGTCACGGCGAAAGTCGCACGAAGCGGCGCTGGGGGGGACGTATAATACGGTAGCGAACAGCTGCGTTTACGGGCTTATTTCGCCGGAGTGGCCGCAGCCTGCTGGGCCCTGAGCGCCTGGGCGGCGGCTGCGCCTCCTCCCTTGTCGTCGCCGCCGACCTGCACCATCGGCTGGGCAAACGAGATGTCGTTGGCGAGGAAAACTTCGCGGATCTTGGCGTAGGCCTTGCGGCGGATATAGGTCTGCATGCCGGGTACCGTCGTCATCGCGAAGCTCAGGACGATGCCGTAATCGGCAAACTGTTCGACGCCCTTCATCTTCAATGGCTCGATGAAGAGCTTTCCGAGTTCGGGATCTTCCTTCAAGTCCGCGCCGACTTTCTTGGTGAGCTTGCGCGCCTTTTCGATATCGGTGTCGAAGCCGACGGTGATCCTGAACTTGTCGATCACCCAGTCGCGGCTCATGTTTTCCACCGCGCCGAGTTCGCCGAAGGGGACGGTGAAGACGGGCCCGCGGTGATGGCGCAGGCGCACCGAGCGCAGGCTGAAGCCTTCGACTGTTCCTTTGTAATCTTTGGCCTGGATATATTCGCCGACGCGGAAGGCATCGTCGAGCATGTAAAAGACGCCGCTGATGACATCCTTCACCAGCGTCTGCGACCCGAAGCCGATGGCGACGCCGAAGATACCGGCGCCGGCGATCAGTGGAGCGATCTGCACGCCCATCTGCGACAGCACGATGAGGCCGGCCATGACCGCGACGATGACCGCGAGCGCATTGCGGAAGATCGGCAGAAGAGTGCGGAAGCGTGCCCGCCGCGCCGCATCGGCCGGGGCGAGCGATGTCGTGTCGGTTGAGACACGGATCGTCCGGTCGATCCAGCCTCTGGCCAGCTGCCAGAGAAAATCGGCGACGACGATGATCAGGATGCTCTTCAATGCGCCGTAGAACAGGGCGGCGAAGATCGGATCGCGGCGCCCCAGCGTATCGGGATTGAATTGCCAGACGAGCACCAGCCAGCCGACGGCGAGCGCAATGGCGATCGCGCGTGCGCCGCGCACGACGATAATGCCCTGAAGACTGCTGAGATCGCTGACGAAGGAACCGGCGATGCGGCCGACGGTGTTCAGCGCTGACGGCAGAGCAAGCGCATAGACGCCGATCCAGAAGAGGCCGCGCATGTTCACGCACCAGATCAGCCAGAGCAGGACGAGAAATGCGGCGAGCGCGGCCTTTCGCGACAGGGTCTTGCCGGAGGTCGACCAGAGGGCTTCGATCGCCAGAAGCAGGACGACGGCCGAGAAGCAGTAGCTGATGGCATCGGTGACCGGGGCCGAGACGCCGAGCGGCTCGCCGAGCGCGGCGATCGAAATCGCCAGGCAGAGAACCCCGGCAATGAGCGTCAGCCGTCTGCGCAGGGCAGGCGTCGAG
Organism: Rhizobium sp. Rhizsp82; assembly: GCF_047325115.1. Classification (NCBI taxonomy): domain Bacteria; kingdom Pseudomonadati; phylum Pseudomonadota; class Alphaproteobacteria; order Hyphomicrobiales; family Rhizobiaceae; genus Rhizobium; species Rhizobium sp. Rhizsp82. Next base: position 655,473 of record NZ_CP168571.1, read on the forward strand.
GCGGCCGCGGCGAGCAGAACGGCAACGACGCGGAAGACGACGAAGGCGGAGAGAAAGGCAAGCAGAGAAATGCGCGCCAGCGGCGGCCAGTCGACCGCAAAGAAAACGATCGCCATCGCCGCCGTGAAGATGCCGATCGGGATCAGCCGGCCAATCAGCGTTTCGCGACGGACGGCGAGTTTGCGATAGACCCCTTCGGCGATCAGGCCAAGACCGACGAGGCCGCCGAAGATGACGAAGACGGGGGCATAGCCGCGGCTCGTCGCATCCTGCCGGACACGGAGGATGGTGGCTCCGATCTCTGTCGGAATATTCGGGATTGCCGTCAGTATTTCATGGACGCGGCCACGTGCTACGGCCTCCCATTTTGCCAAGGGGGAGCTTTCAGCCGCTGGCGCCGGCTTTGCTGCAGGGGGCGCTGCGGCGGCCCTGGTGTCAAGCCAGGCCTTGATGTCGGGGTCCTGCAACAGGCGCACGAGGTCATCGATCTTTTGTTGCGAAGCGGCAGGAGCAGCAGGCGCAGGGGTTTGCGCCAAGGCGCCGAAGGCGAAGAAAAATGCGGCGGCGAGAGACAGAAACCATCTCATGATGACATCCCTACTGCGTCAGCGTCTGTGGTTCTAGATCGCCGCTCAGCGTCTGGTCGGCTGCCTTCTTCTTGGCGCGGTGCGGCTGGTCGACGATGATCGCGGGCGCTGCAACGGCCGTTGCAGCGACCGTGCCGATATTCGATACGGTGCCGCCGACCACGGCGGTGATGCCCTCGCCGAGCGACACGTTGGAATCCGTCAGCGTCTGTCCGGTCATCAGCCGCTGGCCGATGAGCTGGACGATCTCCGGGCTCTCCGCGAACTTGCCGTGATTGAGGCCGTCTCCGCTTTTCACCTTGGTCAGGTCGATGGCCGTAATGCCGGCTTCCTCAAGCTTCGAGCGGTATGGCTCCTCGGCCGGGTTGATCGCGCCGAGACGGGAGACGCGGCCGGTTATGAAACTGGAGATCGCCAGCGCCTTGTCGTCCTGCGAGACGAAGATCGTCAGCTTCGGACGCGGCGCGCCGCCCATCTCCACATATTGCTTGGCGAAGACCTGGATATCGATATCGGGGGAGGCGAGGATAACATTGTGAATCTTCGAATTCACATGGCCGTCGCGGATCCCCATCTGGCGCAGCGATTCCATCGCAAGCCATGAGCCCATCGAATGGGCCATGACGGTGATGTCCTTCACATTCGGATCCGCGGCCAGCGTGCGCAGCGCCTGCTCGAGGCCGGTGCGCGAATAGTTGGTGCTTTCCTTGTCGTATTGATAGGCGGTGATCTCTGCGCGCGAGGGCCAAGTGAAAAGCACCGGCACCGCATTCATCTTGCTGTCATGGACGATCTGCGCCAGCCGGAAGACGGAATCCTCATAGGTATTGTTGAAGCCGTGGATGAAGACCAGCGCATGGCCACCCTTCGTATGCTGGCTGAACCACGTCCGCCCCTGAGCGATCGTATCGATCTGCGAGACATGGGTGACGGCAAACTCAGTTGCCGGATTGGGCGGCAGCCGCTTCGGCCATTCGACGGTACCCGCCTCGCGCTTCGCCGGGATCGAGACGGTGATCTGCGTCAGGTAGGGTTTCGGGCTGCGCTCACCGTTGAAGAGCGTGGCGGGGTCGCCGGATGGCTGGCGTGTCGTCGCCACCAGCATCTCCACCTTCGATGGCACGGGGGCCACCGTCGAGGCCGCGACCGGCACCATGACGCCATCAGGATGCCCGCAACCCGTCAGCAACAGGAGAAGGAGAATAGGGGCAACGCGTTTTACCATCTGCACATTCCGGCTGCTGCTCGAAGGGGATGTCCTGGAGGCGAACGCTAGCAGTTGGTGTCGGCTGGGGCCTGTAGCATCATGTAATATCTGTAAGGACGGCTGCCCCTTTTGACGCGGCCGGCGCTTCATATGGCGAGCTTTCCTTAGACCCGCCCCGGCCTTGCCTCCGGCGGCGGCCGGTATTTGTTGTCTTCAAGAAAACAAGCTGTCGATGAATATACGCCTTGTAATTGTCAGAAAAATTCACGCCTTCACAAGCTTTCCGATAGTATCCGTTTGTGCTAATTTATAATAATCGAAGATAGACTTGAGGCGTGGTTCCTGATTGTCCGGCCTGCGTTATTTCCTTGGTCTGCCACGTTTCTGCATATTCCGGAAAGTTCTTCCTTGGGGGGAGGTAACGATGGGAAAATTTGCGGCCTTTCGGGCGATAATTCTGTATGAAAAATCCGGTTTTCGGCTGGTGAGGCTGGCGGCCCTGGCGCTTGCGGGCGCTTTGTGCCTTCCAGTGATCGCCGCCCACGCGCAGCAGCCGACGGATGCGCAGCGGAACGCCATCCGCTCGGCCTGCCGGTCGGACTTCATCGCGCAATGCTCGGGTGTAACGCCAGGAGGCATGGAGGCGCTGAACTGTCTGCAGCAGCATGACGCGTCACTTTCGAAGGCGTGCCGGGATGCGATCTCGGCGCTCGGCGGCAAGAAGAAATTGAGCGACGCTGCGCCGGCGCAGACACCCGCGGCTCAGCCAACGACCGCTGCAGCAGCGCCTGCCGCTCCGCCGAAACCAGCGGGACAGCCGACGGATGCGCAGCGGAATGCGATCAAATCGGCCTGCCGTTCGGATTTCATGGCGCAGTGCTCGGGCGTGACACCCGGCGGATCGCAGGCGCTTGCCTGCCTTCAACAGCACAATGCGGCGCTCTCGCCATCCTGCCAAGCGGCGGTCGGCGCGCTCGGCGGTGGCGGATCCGCACCCGCTGCGAATACCGCCAAGACGGCCAGTGGAGGCGCGCCCGCGGCGATGCCGATGGCGTCGTTTACACCGCGCGAAGAACTGATCGTCATGCGCCGCACCTGCGGTCCGGATTTCCGGGCGTATTGCCGATCGGTGATGCTCGGCGGTGGCCGCGGGGTGAATTGCCTGCGCGAGAATTTTCAGCGCCTGTCGCCGACCTGCCAGCATGTGCTGACCAACGGTCTCTAGCTACGCTGCCTAATGTCTCCATCCGCTTCGAGGGGAGGCGGAGCGGAGGCTCATCCTTGATCCATGATCCCCGCTCATCGCACGGCGCGTTTCCGCCGTGCTTTCGCCTGCCGAAATTTCTGCATGCCGGAGCGCCACGGAAGGCGTCTCCGATCCGCGCCGGCGGATACTCGATGAAACAACAAGACCCAAATGGAAGGCATTGCCATGTCATCGGTTTCTCCCATCGGAAAGCTTGCACGTCTCGTCGTCTATGGCTCGCTCGCGGCCTGCCTGATCCTGCCCAAATCGGCGGCCGCGGATGATGCGGAGGCCATTCTGAAGGCCATGTCGGATTATCTCGCGGCGCAGAAGACGATGTCCTTCACCTATCAGTCGGCGGTCGAGGCCGTCACGCCCGACTTCGAGAAGCTGCAATTCGTCAGCTCCGGTACCGCCAGTTTGTCACGGCCGGACAAGCTGAGGGTGACGCGAACCGGAGGCTTTGCCGATGTCGATGTCAGTTTCGACGGTTCGACGCTGACGGTGCACGGCAAGAATCTCGATGCCTATGCGTCGATCGAGGCGAAGGGGTCGGTGGATGAATTGCTCGACCGGCTGATTGGCGCGGGAATGGAGGCGCCCGGCGCCGATCTCCTGGCGGCAAATGCCTTCAACCTGCTGATGACGGATGTGACTTCGGCGAAGCATGTTTCAAGCGCTTATGTCGGCGGTGTCGAGTGCGAATATCTGACCTTCCGCACGCCGGAGATCGACTGGCAGATCTGGATCCAGTCCGGCGACAAGCCGATCCCGCGCCGCTACGTCATCACCAGCAAGCATGTCGGCCAGGCGCCGCAATACACGCTTGAAATCAGCGATTTCAAGACCGGCTCCGAGGTCGCCAATGCCTCCTACAAGATCGAGATTCCAGCCAACGCCAAGAAGGTGGATCTGAGCGAGCTGCAATCGCTCGACGAACTGCCTGCGCCCACCCAGCCGGGAGAAGTCAAATGAGATACATCAAACCTTTCCTTCTCGCTGCGCTGAGCGGCGCATTCCTCCTCGCCGAGGCTGACGTGAAGCCGGATGGATGGATGCCTGTGTCGGTCGAGTTCGCCACACCGGCCGGAGCCGTAATCGGCCGGCCGCTGACGCCGCTCTCCTATGCCGGCGTTGCGCGGCGCACGACGCGCCGCACCGTCATGTGGACGACGACCACGATTGCGGTTCTTCCGGCCGGCTGTGTTTATGGCGCCTACTATGGTGGCTATTACTACCGCTGCGGCTCCGGCTATTACGCCAAGAGCGGCGGCGTCTATGTGCGCGTCGTCGTTCAATAGGCGGCGCTGATCATTCTGCTGCCTGAGGCGCCGGGTTTGCCCGGCGCTTTCTGTATTCCTCGAACCGCTGCAGCACCACATAGAAGGACGGCACGAAGAGGACCGCGAGGCAGGTCGAAGCGATCATTCCGCTGAAGACCGAGATGCCGATCGACTTGCGGGCCGAAGCGCCAGCGCCGCTCGCCAGCACCAGCGGCACGACGCCGAGGATGAAGGCGAAGGATGTCATCAGGATCGGGCGGAAGCGCAGGCGGGCGGCCTCCACGGCAGCTTCCAGGATTTCCATGCCCTCTGCCCGCTTCTCGCGCGCATACTCGACGATGAGAATCGCATTCTTCGAGGCGAGCGCGATCAGCAGGATGAGGCCGATCTGGGTGTAGAGGTTGTTGGCGACGCCGGCGGCACTCAAGGCCCCGACGGTGCCAAGCAGCGCCAGCGGCACGGCAAGCAGGACGGCGAGCGGCAGTATCCAGCTTTCATATTGCCCGGCGAGCACGAAATAGACGAGCAGCATGGCGAGACCAAAAACGAAATAGATCTGCGTGCCGACGGCCTTCTCCTGATACGAGAGCGCCGTCCATTCGAAACCCGCTCCTGGCGGCAGGGTGCGATCGGCAATCTGTTCCATGACGTCGAGCGCCTGGCCGGAGCTGAAGCCAGCTGCAGAGCCGCCGACGATCGTTGCTGTCGGGTAGAGATTGTAAAGGCTGATCAGCGACGGCCCCTGGACGCTCTTCACGTCGACGACGGTGCCGAGCGGCACCATCGTGCCGTCGCCCGCCTTGACGCTGAGGTTGCGGATATCCTCGGGACGAATGCGGAATTCGGGTGCCGCCTGCGCATAGACCTGGAAGGTGCGACCGAACTTGGTGAACTGGGTGATGTAGCTCGAGCCGACATAGCCTGAGAGCGCCGAGAAAACCTGGCCGGTGGTGATCCCGAGCGTTTCCGCCTTGATGCGGTCGACCGAGACCGAAAGCTGCGGCACGCCGGCGCGGAACGAGGTGCTGAGCCGCTGCAGCGAGGACTGCGCATTGCCGTTCTTGACGATCGCATCGGCTGTGGCTTGTAGCAGTGGAAAGTCGAAATTGCCGTTGCGGATCTCGACTTGCATGGTGAAGCCATTGGCATTGCCGATGCCCTGGATCGGTGGCGGCACGACGACCAGCGTCTTCGCCTTCAGGACATCGGACAGCGCGCCGTTCAGGTGCTCGTAGATCGAGAAAAGGTCCTGGCCCTTTTCCTTGCCCCTGACGTCCCAATCCTTGAGCACGACATAGGCGACACCGGCATTCGGCAGGCTGGCGCTGTTGTCGAGAATGGAAATGCCGCTGATCGTCAGCACCTGATCGACGCCAGGCGTCTGCTGTGCGATCTTGCCGACCTCGGACATCACTGCGTCAGTGCGCTCCTTCGAGGCACCATCGGGCAGCTGCACGCTGATCAGCACATAGCCCTGGTCCTCGAGCGGCAGGAAGGCCGTCGGCAGCCGGGTGAGGCCCCAGATGGCGACGCCCATCAGGATGAGGGCGGCGAGAACGGCAAGGCCGCTGCGATGGACCATGCCGCCGATCAGCCGGGTATAGCCGTGCTCGGCCTTGTCATAGACCTTGTTGAAGCCGCGATAGAAGACATTGCGCTTTTCCGGTGGCACCGGCGGGCGCAGCCAGAGGGCGCACTGCGTCGGCTTCAGCGTCATGGCATTGATGGCGCTGATCAGCGCCGTGGCGGCGATGACGAGCGCGAATTGCTTGTAGAGCTGACCGGTGAGGCCCGGAAGGAAGGCGGCGGGAATGAAGACCGCCATCAGCACCAGCGTGATGCCGATGACCGGGCCGAACAGCTCGTCCATCGCCTTCTCGGCCGCCTTCCGGCCGGACATGCCCTGCTCGATATGCCGTGCCACGCCCTCGACGATGACAATCGCGTCGTCGACGACGATGCCGATGGCCAGCACTATGGCGAAGAGGGTGGAGAGATTAACCGTGAAGCCGAGGGCGGCCATTGCCGCGAAGGCGCCGATGATGGTGACCGGAACCGTGGTTGCCGGAACCAGCATCGCCCGCCAGTCCTGCAGGAAGACGAGGATGACGATCAGCACGAGCACACCGGCCTCGATCAGCGTCACATAGACTTCGTCGATCGAGGCGGTCACGAATTTCGTGGTGTCGAAGGGGACGTCATAGGCAAGGCCCGGCGGAAAGCTCTTGGAGAGCTCGGCCATCTTGGCCGCGACGTCCTTGGCAACGGTGATCGCATTGGCTTCCGGCAATTGGAAAACGCCGATGCCAGCGGCCGGACGGCCGTTCTGCATGAAGGACTGGCTATAGGTCTGGGCGCCGAGCTCAACACGGCCGATATCGCGGACTCGGGTAATCCGCCCGCCATTCTGGTCGTCCACCTTGACGATGATGTTTTCGTAATCGGCCGCCTCGTTCAGGCGTCCGTTGACGTTCAGCGTATATTGGAAATCCTGCCCCGCGGGCACCGGTGGAATGCCGATCTGGCCAGCCGTCACTTCCTGGCTCTGCTGCTGCACGACGTTGATCACGTCCTGCGGCGTCATCCCCCGCGCTTTGAGGAGCTCGGGATTCATCCAGATGCGCATCGCGTACTGGCCGGCGCCGAACACCGAGACATTGCCGACGCCGGGCAGGCGGGCGAGCTCGTTCTGCAGGTTGATGACGGCGTAGTTGGACAGGAACAGGCTGTCGTAGCGGCTGTCAGGGGAGGTGAGGCTGACGAATTCGAGGATCGAGGTCGATTTCTTCTGCGTCGTCACGCCCTGGAGCTGAACGGCGTCGGGCAGCGAAGACATGGCGATCGCCACGCGGTTCTGCACCAGAACCTGCGCCTGATCCGGATCGGTGCCGATGGCGAAGGTCACCGTCAGCGAATATGTGCCGTCGCTGGCGCTGGTCGACTGCATGTAGAGCATGTTCTGGACGCCGTTGACCTGCTGCTCGATCGGCAGGGCCACCGTATCGACAAGCGTCTTCGCGCTGGCGCCCGGATAGCGGGTCGTCACCTGCACGGTCGGCGGCACGACATTCGGATATTGCGCGACCGGCAGCTGGAAGAGCGCCACGGCGCCGATCAGCACGAAGACCAGCGCCAGGACATTGGCGAGAACCGGCCGCTCGATGAAGAAGCGGGAGATCATGCGCGCCTCCCGGGAATATCAGCCGAAGGAGGGCGGGGGCTCATTGGGCACCGGCCTGGGGCGCCGCGGCCCCGGAGGCGTCAGCCGTTGCCGGTATCTCCATCGTCGCCTTCTCGGGCGCCACCTTGTTGCCGGGAACGGCCTGCTGGAAACCCTCGGTGACGACCCAATCCTCAGCGCTGAGCCCGGATTCGATGACGCGCAGGCGGCCCTCGCTCTGGCCTGTCTTCACTAGCCGCTGCTCGACGGTATCGTCCTTGCCGACGACGAGCACGTAGTTGCCCTGCTGGTTGATGCCGATCGCGTCGTCGCGCACCAGAAGCGCCTTGTCCTCATGCCCGACAGGTACCCGCACGCGCACGAACAGCCCGGGCAGCAGCGCCCGATCCTTGTTCTCCACGACGCCGCGAACCGCCAGTGTCCCGGTCGAGGCGTCAACCTGTGGGGCGGCATAATCGAGGTGGCCCTTGAAGGGATAATCGGTTTCGCCCTGCAGGCCCATTTCGATCGGGATGTTGGGAAGATCGGTCTGCTTGAAGGTATGGCCCTGCGCCGCAAGCTCGCGCTTGATCATCAGCACCTGGCTCTCGCTGACATTGAAATTGGCATAGAGCGGATCGAGCTGGACGATGGTCGCGAGCGTCGTCGGCCCGGAGACGCCGACCAGCGTGCCGATCTCGACAAGATGCGCGGTGACCGTGCCGTCGAACGGAGCGGTGACGGTCGTGTAGCCGAGATTGATCTTTGCCAGTTCGAGGCTCGCCTGGGCGTTCAGGATGGTGGCATTCGCCTGGTCGAGCGTTGCCTTGGCGTTGTCGAGCGCCGTCTGCGTGCCGACTTTCTGGGCGCTCAGATTGACCTGGCGCGTATATTCCTGATTGGCGCCGACCTGTGCGGCCTGAGCCGAGGTCAGCGTCGCCTGCGCCTGATCGAGCTGCGCCTGATAGGTGTTGCTCTGGATGCCGAAGAGCTTGTCGCCGGCTTTGACCGCGGTGCCGTCGCGGTAGTCGATCGTCTCGACGAAACCCTGAACACGCGCTTCGATATCGACCGACTTGAAGGCGGCGGTATTGCCGGTCAGCTCGAAATATTTGGTGACGTTCTGCTGCAGCGGCTGCGCCATGCGCACTTTGGCGGGCGGCGGCGCAACATAGGTGTTGCCGTTGCCGTCACAGGCGGTAAGCCCGGCCGCACACAGGAGCGCGGCAAGCAGATGAAAACCCTGAGACCCTCCCTCACGCACCCTGTCACCTCATAATCTACGAGCTGCAGTCCCTATGCGCGTCCCCGGCAACCTAAGGGTTGCAAGGTTCAAAGCTATCACAATATGAAGCCGTATTTTTCAGAATTGCAATAGCCCGCTATCGATCCTGCTAACATGGCGGGCTAAGGCGAATGGGCTAGGCGGCGCGGAGCCTCCGATAGGTGAATGCGCCGCCGATCAGCAGGGCCGCCACTGCCACGATGGCAACGAGAACGTGCCGGTGCAGCGGCAGGTGGCCGAAGATCTGCTCGATGCCCTGTCCGAAAAGATAGCCGATGGCTGTGAACAGCGTGCCCCAGATGATGGCGGCGACCGCGTTGACGGCCATGAAGGTGGCGGTCGGGACATTCGACATGCCGATCGCAACCGGGCTGATCGTGCGCAGGCCATAGACGAAGCGGAAGGCGAAGATGAAGCCCGCGGGATAGCGCTCGAGAAGCCTGTTGGCGCGCTGGAAGGCCGGTTGATCGACGAGCTTGCGGATGCGCGACCAGCGCCGCGCGTGGCGGCCGGTGAAGAAGAACAGCTGGTCGGCGATGAAGGACCCGGCGGCCGCGGCTGCTGCCGCTTCCCAATAGGTCATCAGGTGGCGATGGGCGAAGACGCCGCCGAGAATGACCATGGTTTCCCCCTCGATGCCGGCGCCGAGAAAGACGGCCAGCAGGCCGTATTTCGCAATCAGAAGCTCAAGGGTCATGGTCGCTGGCTCCGGTCACGGCTGGAAGATCAGCAGAACATAGGCAAGGAAAAGCACCAGATGAACGGCGCCCTGCATCATATGCGTGCGGCCGCTGGCGAAGGTGATCATGCTGACGGCCAATGTCAAAGTCAGCATCACCAGATCGGTGCCTTCCAGGCCAAGCCTGATCGGATGGCTGGAAATATGGGCAACCAGCAGCATGGCCGGTACCGTCAGGCCGATGGTCGAGAGCACCGAGCCCAGGAATATGTTGACCGAGCGCTGCAGGTTGTTGGCGATCGAGGCGCGGACGGCGCTCAGCGCCTCGGGCGTTGCGACAAGCACGGCCATGATGATGCCGCCGATGGCTGCGGGCGCATGCACCGTCTCGATGATGTAGTCGATCGGCCGGGCCAGCTGTTCGACCAGGAAAACGACGGGCACCATATAGGCGAAGAGCAGCAGGGCATGGAGCAAGATCGCGCCCTTCCGGAGAGGCGCGCGATGCTTCGGCTGCCCCGCTTCGCCCTCTTCGCTGAAATAGCGGTGGTGGCGGCCTGCCTGCAGCATCAGGAAGATGCTGTAGAGGCCGACCGAAATGACCACCAAGATCATCTGTCGCGGTGTCGAGGCCTGGCTGCCGTCGGCGTGGATAAAGCTCGGCAGGATGAGGCTCAGCGCCGCCAGCGGCACGATCAGGCCGAGATAGGCATTGGCGCCCTGCATGTTGTGCTGCTGCTCCGGCCGCCGCCAGCCGCCGACCAGCAGAGATAGCCCGACCATGCCGTTCAGAATGATCATGACGACAGCAAAGAGCGTGTCGCGGGCAAGCGTCGGGTTGTTGGCGCCATGGATCATCACCGCGGAAATCGCCATGACCTCGATCGAGGTGATCGCCAGCGTCAGGATCAAGGTGCCGTAGGGTTCGCCAAGTTGTTCGGCGAGATGATCGGCATGGCGGACGACCGAAAGCGCCGAACCGAGCACGGCTGCGAAGATCCAGAGAAAGATGACGGCAAACCAGGCCGGGTTGGTCAAATGGTCGAACAGCGCGTCTTCGAAGAGCAGGATGATGGCGCTGGTGACGAGCCCGATGCCCAGAAACCATTCCTCGCGCACGAGCCGTGCGATGCCGAAAGAGGGGACGGCCAGACTGTTGGTCATGACGACGGCAGCCCTCTTGGAAGTTTCCGCCGCCGAATATGCATCAACGCCATCGCATCCCCCAATTCTTCGGCGGCTCCTCCCGCCGGCAGGAGCGTACACGTCTTTGCGATCTTCGGCGAGGGTGCGTGCGGAAGAGGGGCAGTCCGGCATCCAGACCGGCGTGGCGGTCATGGTCTTGTGACCAGCGCCAGCGCTTGGGAACCGCAGGCCATCGTCCGCGTTTCTCCGCAGCCGACAGGAGATTCATCAATGAACATGGCCGCCAATATCAGCGAATTTAAGAGTGTAACAGGTGTCCCGGTGCTGCTTGCCGAAGCGCGCCGCAGCAAGGGCTATTCCCTAGACGACATGGCCGAAACATCCGGTCTGACCGTCAGCGAGATCGTGGCGCTGGAAAGCGGCAAGGATCAGGACCGGCAGCATATTCGCCGCATGGGCTCAGCGCTCGGACTGCCGTTGGCCGCTCTCGGTATCTGAATGTTCCATATACAACTAGCCGGTCGGCAGGATGCCGCTGCGGCTTTCCAGGCGGTAGCGATGACCGGGATAGACGATGCGGGCTGTCGATACGACTCGCCGGCCCGACCATGTGCGGCGCCGGATCGTCAGGCACGGTTCGGTCTTCAGGATCATCAGCAGCTTGCATTCCCAGGGAAGCGGAACTGTCGCTTCGACGACATGTTCGGACCCGCTCAAGGGCGCGATCGCCGATAGATAGGCGTTCGGCGTAATCACCGAAAAATCCTGATCCAGATAGTCGGGCGCGACCTCGGGATGAACGTAGCGATCCTCGATCTGGACCGGTACGCCGTCCTCGCTGTGAACGATCAGCGAGTGGAAAACCGCCGAGCCGATCTCCAGTCCGAGCGCATCGGCAACGTCAGGCGAAGCGGAGGCTCTGGCCAGGGAAACCACCGTCGCCTCGTGCAAATGGCCGCGTTCGGCGATCTCTTCGGCGATGTTGCGGACTTCGAAAAGCGCCGATACGCCCTTGCGTTCGGCAACGAACGAGCCGACGCCCTGGATGCGGATCAGCTCGCCCTCATTGGCAAGCTCGCGCAGCGCCCGGTTGGCCGTCATCTTGCTTACGCCGAGTTCCAGTACCAGCTCGTTTTCCGAGGGCACGCGATATTTCGGTGGCCACTCTCCGCTATGGATTCTGTCCAGAATGATCTGTTTGACGCCTGCGTAGAGCGGCGTAGCGTCATTGGCTGCCAGCTCTTTTTTCATCTCGCCGCTGCGTTTCATTGCCTAATCCCCGGGCACGATGATCAATCGCCAAAAATCTAAACTTAATTCTTGCATAACACAAATTTTTTCATATGGTACCATATACAACTTCCGCTGCTGACGCTGACGGAGGCAAGCCGGCGCAGATCGGTGGGTGACGACAAGTCAAAGCGAGCTTCAGAGGAGTAACACAATGAAATTCCATCATACCATTCTTGCGGGTGCGGCCATCGCGGCAGCGCTCTCCGCTCCGGTCATGGCAAAGGACTGGAAGACGGCGACCATTACGCTTGAGGGCGCTTACGCCCCCTGGAACATGACCAATGCAGACGGCACGCTCGGCGGCTTCGAGCCGGAGCTTGCCAAGGTGCTCTGCGAACGCGCCAAGATCGAGTGCAAGCTCGTCGCTTCCGACTGGGACGGCATGATCCCGGCGCTGAACGCCGGCAAGTTCGACGTGATCATGGATGCGCTGTCGATCACCGACGAGCGCAAGAAGATCATTGATTTCACCGTTCCCTATGCTGCGACGCCCGCAGCCTTCGCAACGGCAAAGGACAGCCCCCTTGCCAACGCGGCCGGAACCGGCGCCGTGATCAAGATGACACCCGGCCAGACCGGCGTGAAGGAAATCGAAGCCCTCAAGGAAGCCTTCAAGGGCAAGACGATCGGCATCCAGGCGGCGACCGTCTATGCCAAGTTCGTCTATGACAATTTCGGTTCGATCGCCGAAGTCCGTGAATACAAGACCGGCGCCGACCGCGATCTCGATCTGCAGAACGGCCGTATCGACCTCGGTTTCGACGACGCCGTCTACTTCAACAACGCCTTTGCATCCGCAAACGATACGCTGGCCTTCACCGGCCCCGAGATCGCCGGCTCCATCTGGGGCGAAGGCGAAGGACTTGGCGTGCGCAAGGAAGATACCGACCTGCGCGACAAGCTCAGCGAAGCCATCAAGTCGGCGCTAGCCGACGGCACCGTCAAGAACCTCTCGATGAAGTGGTTCAAGGTCGACGTCAGCCCGCAATGATCGCCGGCGGCTGACGCCGCCGCTACGCGGCCTCCGGCGCAAGCCGGAGGTCATCATTGCTGTCTTGCTGCCGTAACGGACGGGGGATCGGACCTATGGCAACCCTGGGACTCCTGGGCTTTGGTGAAAATGGATGGGGCGCGCTGCTCCTCGTCGCGACGCTGATGACACTCGCCGTCACCGCGACGGCGCTATTGATCGGGGCCGTGCTCGGCACGATCATCGCCTCGGCGAAATTGTCCGGCAATTTCCTGCTGGTCACCATCGGCAATATCTATACGACCGTCTTCCGCGGTGTCCCCGAGCTCCTGATCATCTACCTGATCTATTTCGGCGGCTCGTCGGCGGTGACCGCGATCGGCCGGGCGCTGGGCTATGAAGGCTTTCTCGGCCTGCCGTCCTTTGCTGCCGGCGCGCTTGCTGTCGGTATTATTTCCGGCGCCTATCAGGCCGAGGTCTATCGCGGCGCATATCTGGCGATCTCCAAGGGAGAGCTCGAGGCCGCCTCGGCAATCGGCATGCACCGCATGATGCGGCTTCGCCGGATCATCATGCCGCAGGTTCTGCGCTTTGCCATTCCGGGGCTCGGCAATGTCTGGCAGCTAAGCCTGAAGGACTCGGCGCTGATTTCGGTGACCGGTCTTGCGGAGCTGATGCGCACCAGCCAGGTCGCCGCCGGCTCCACCCGCCAGTATTTCCTGTTCTTCATCGCCGGCGGCTTGCTTTACCTGCTGCTGACCAGCCTGTCCGACCGCATCTTCAACGGCGCCGAGCGGCGCGCCAACCGCAGCCTGGCGCCGGCTGCCATGGGGCAGGCGTGATGGATATCGAGTTTCTCACATCCACGATGGTCACGCTGCTGAAGGCCGTTCCGACGACCCTCATGCTGTTTTCGCTGTCGATCTTTTTCGGCGGCCTGCTGGCCCTCGTCATCGTCTCCATGCGCGTCAGCGGCAATCCGATCCTTTCCGGTTTCGCCAAGGGCTACATCTTCGTGTTCCGCGGCTCGCCGCTGCTGATCCAGATGTTCCTGGTGTTCTACGGGCTCGGCCAGTTCGGCTTCATCCGCTATTCCTTCCTCTGGCCGTTCCTGCGCGAGCCGGTCGTCTGCGCGGTGCTGTCTCTGGCGCTCTGCACTGCCGGATATTCGGCCGAGATCTTCCGCAGCGGCATCCGCGCCGTCTCGCCGAAGGAGATCGAGGCAGCGCGCGCCATCGGCATGTCCGGCTTCCTGATGGTTCGCCGCATCATTGCGCCGATCGCCTTCCGCCACGCGCTGCCGGCCTATTCGACCGAGATCGTGCTGATGATGAAATCGACGGCGCTGGCGAGCCTAGTGACGGTCTGGGAGGTGACGGGCGTTGCACAGCGCCTGATATCGCAGACCTACCGGACGATGGAGGTCTTCCTCTGCGCCGCGCTGATCTATCTCATCCTGAATTTCCTCATCCTGCAGGCCATGGCCCTGCTCGAATATTCGCTCTCCAAACACCGCCGCGCCGTGCCGCCGGCACTCAAGGCTTAAGGAGCAAATCACTATGCCCGGTGTGACCCGTCTTTCCGTTCGCAACATTCGCAAGAGCTTCGGCACGCATGAGGTTCTGCGCGGTATCTCGCTGGAGGCGCAGGATGGCGATGTGATCTCGCTGCTCGGCGCTTCGGGATCCGGCAAGTCGACCTTCCTGCGCTGCATCAATCTTCTGGAGACCGCCAGCGATGGCGAGATCTGGGTGGATGGCGAGCAGATCCGCATGGTGCACAAGAATGGCCGCGCGCGTCCGGCGAGCCAGAAGCAGGTCGATCATATCCGCTCGGAACTCGGCATGGTGTTCCAGAGCTTCAATCTCTGGTCCCACATGACTATCCTGCAGAATGTCATCGAAGGTCCCGTTCACGTTCTGAAGCGCCCCAGGGCGGAATGCATCGCCGAGGCCGAAGTGCTGCTGGAAAAGGTCGGCATCGCCGACAAGCGCCATGCCTACCCGGCGCATCTTTCGGGTGGCCAGCAGCAGCGCGCCGCCATCGCCCGGGCGCTTGCCATGAAACCGAAGGTCATGCTCTTCGACGAGCCGACCTCGGCCCTCGACCCGGAACTGGTCGGCGAAGTTCTCCGCGTCATGCGCGCGCTCGCCGAAGAGGGGATGACCATGCTCGTCGTCACCCATGAAATGAGCTTTGCTCGCAACGTTTCCAACCGTGTCGTTTTCATGCGTGAGGGGCTGGTGGAAAGCAGCGGTTCGCCGGATGAGATGTT
This sequence comes from Rhizobium sp. Rhizsp82, assembly GCF_047325115.1. Taxonomy (NCBI): domain Bacteria; kingdom Pseudomonadati; phylum Pseudomonadota; class Alphaproteobacteria; order Hyphomicrobiales; family Rhizobiaceae; genus Rhizobium; species Rhizobium sp. Rhizsp82. The sequence goes on from NZ_CP168571.1 coordinate 670,604, forward strand.
CGGCAGCGGCGCAACGCCCGCTTTCCGCCAGTTCATCGGTCACTTCGGAACCGGTCAATGAGCATCGTCGTTGCAGACCGCCTTTCATGGCGGGACGTCGCCAGGGTCGGGGACGGGGAGACGCTGTCCGTCTCGAAGGAAGCCGCAGCGCGGCTTGCCAATGCCAGCGCCATCGTCGAAAGCATCGTTGCGGCGGGAACCCGCGCCTATGGCATCAATACCGGCGTCGGCGCGCTTTCCGATACGGTCGTCGACCGGCAATCGCAGAGCCGTTTGTCCAGAAACATCATCCTGAGCCACGCCTGCGGCGTTGGCCCGCTGCTGGCGCCACGCGAAGTCCGCGCCATCATCGCCGCGCAGATCGCCAATTTCTCGCATGGGCATTCGGGTGTCCGTCCGGAGATCGTCGCTACGCTGGCCGCGTTTCTTGAGCATGATTGCATCCCCGAAGTGCCCTCGAAGGGATCGGCGGGCTATCTCACCCACAATGCCCATACCGCGCTGGTGCTGATCGGCGAGGGCTATGCGACGATCAAGGGCGAGCGCAAAGCCGGACGCGAGGCGCTTGCCGCGATCGGGCTGCAGCCGCTGGTGCTGTGCGCCAAGGAAGGGCTGAGCCTTGTCAACGGAACGGCTTGTGCGACTGGCCTGCTCTCTGTCGCTCTCGGCCGCGCCGAGCGTCTGCTTTCCTGGGCCGATGCGGCGGCCGCTCTGACGCTCGAGGCCGTTGGCTGTCAGATGGCGGCTTTCGATGAGGCCGTCCTGGCGCTGCGGCCATCCAAGGGCATCGCCAAGGTCGGCGCTGGGCTGCGGGCTCGCCTCGCCGGTAGCGGCTTGATCGCCAAAGCCGCCGGTAAGCGCACGCAGGATGCACTCAGCCTGCGCGCCGTGCCGCATGCCCATGGCGCTGCCTGGGATGTCTTCGAGCAGACCGGCGCGGTCACCGATCGGGAACTGGCTTCGGTCACCGATAATCCCGCCGTCTCGGGGACGCCGGAAAATCCTGTCGTCTCTTCCGAGGCGCATGCGGTTGCTCCGGCTCTCGCTCTCGCGGCGGACAGCCTCGCAATCGCGCTCGCCCAGCTTTCGGCAATGAGCGAGCGCCGGACGGATCGCCTCGTCAATCCGCTGGTCAGCGGCCTGCCGGCCTTTCTCGCCAGCGACGCCGGGAGCCATTCCGGCTTCATGATCGCGCAATATACCGCGGCGGCGCTCAGCAACGAGAACCGCCGTCTGGCCGCCCCCGCCTCAACGGATGGCGGCATCACCTCGGCTCTGCAGGAGGATTTTCTTGCGCATCCGACGGCCGCCGCAAACAAGCTGCTGGCCATCATCGACAATGCCGAGCATATCCTGGCGATCGAGTTGATGGCGGCAGCCCAGGCGCATGATTTCCTGACGGAGAGCGGAGCCCGCGCCAAGGGAACCGATGCGATCCATTCGGCCATCCGTTCGGTGACTGCCCATTACGAAGATGACCGCCCGCTTGGCGCGGATATCGAGACACTGAAATCCCTGATCGCCGCGCAGATGCCGGCGCAATAATGCGAGAGACGAGAGCTATGCCCGCAGAATTCGATGTTGCCATCATTGGCCTCGGCGCAATGGGCAGTGCTGCCGCGGCCTTCGCCGCCTCGCGCGGCGCCAGGGTGATCGGCATCGAAGCGCATTATCCGGCGCATGCGCTAAGCTCTTCGCATGGCGACAGCCGCCTGATCCGGCTCGGCTATTTCGAGGACCCATCCTATGTGCCACTGCTGAAGCGCGCCTATGAGAACTGGCGGGCGCTTGAGGCGCGACTTCGGGAAGAGATCCTGACTGTGACGGGTGTTCTCCAAATCGGCCGTCCCGACAGTAAGATCGTCAGCGGCACGCTCGCCTCCTGCAAGATGCACGGCCTGACGCATGAGCTGCTCGACAAGCAAGAAATGGCGCGGCGCTATCCGGCCTTCGCGCTCGATGATGACGAGATCGGCCTCCTCGATCCGGAAGGTGGCTATATCCGCCCGGAGGCGGCGATCATGGGCTTTCTCAAGCTTGCGGCTGGTGATGGCGCCGAACTGCATTTCGGCGAACGGGTCGAGGCCATTTCGCCGGATGCGGATGGCGTCACCGTGGTCTCAGCCAATGGCCGCTACCGTGCAAAGAAGGTGATCGTCGCGACGGGAGCGTGGATTGCCGAACTCGTTCCGGAACTCGTCTCGAAGGCGCAGCCGATCCGTCAGGTTGTCGCCTGGTATCAGCCGGAAGACGGCTTCATCGCCCAGCCGGGCCGGATGACCTGCTTCCTGCGCGACGACGGCGAGAACGGCTCCTTCTTCGGCTTTCCGGCGATCGGCACCGACGGCGTGAAGATCGGCCGCCATGCGCATTTCCGCGAGCCGATCGACCCCACGCTGCCCAATCCGCCCGTCAACGGCGCCGATACCGAGCTGCTCGACACCTTCGCCCGAAAGCGCCTTCCCAAGGCCGCCTCGCATCGTATCCGCGCCACGACCTGCCGTTACACGATGCTGCCGAGCGAGGACTTCCTCATCGATTTCGCCCCCGGCAACCGCAACGTCGTGGTGTCCTCTGCCTGCTCCGGCCACGGCTTCAAAACCACCAGCGTCATCGGCGAAATCCTTTCGGACCTCGCCCTCGACGGCGGCACCAAACTGCCGACGTCGCTCTTCTCGTTCGAACGGCATTTTCCGAAGGGATGATGGTGCCGCGCTCCAGCCGGCACCATTATCAGCCTCAAGCGCTTGCCTTCTGCCGGTAGGCGGAAACGGTGAGCCAGATGGCCGAGACGAGGAAGTAGAAGGCGCCGAAGGCGGCGTAGGGGGCGATGTCGAGGATCGATGGCGGCATGGAGCCCAGCGACTTGCCGATCATGAATCCCCCCGCGAGCGCCGATTGGGCGCCGCTGAGGATCATCGCCCACTGGGCGCCGTAGGAACGCCAGCGGCGGACACCCGTATAAAGCTGCAGCAGGCCCGACAGGATCGCCCAAACGCCGAAGACGGCGAGGACCGCGTAGCTGTCCTTCATGACAGCGACGATGACGACGATGGTCATGATCGTGCTGGTCGCGACGTTCAGGCTCTGCGACCTATTTGCCGCCAGGCCGCCATTGGCGCGGGCATCGATCAGATTGGCGAGTGCATCCCAGGCCGGATAGATGACGAGCAGCAAGGCGGCGATGGACGGCTGGCCTGCCGCCAGGATCGCTGCACCCACCCAGACAACCGAGAAAGCCGCACGGGCGTAATAATAGGACCGCAGCCAGCTCGACTGCGCCGACGATTGAACTTGCATGATGAAATCCTTATGTTGATGTCTTCCTACTAATAGGTAGGCTAATTATGGATGTCAACAGATCGTTTCGGCAGGTGGGTGATGGCAGCGTTGACTGGTCGTCCTACTAGCAGGTAGATAATCGGGATGAACCAGATGACGACAGCAGACGCGATACTCGATCACGCACAGAAACTGATCGTGGCAGGCGGCTATAACGGCTTCAGCTACGGCGATATTTCAGATGCCATAGGCATCCGCAGGGCGAGCATCCACCACCATTTCCCGACCAAGGCGCATCTGGTCTCGGTGCTCGTCGAGCGCTATGTCGGCCGCGCCCGCGACGGACTGCAGTCGATCAAAACGCATGTAGACGATCCCGCAGCGCAGATCGGCGCCTATCTCGATTACTGGCAGCAATGCGTGACGGATGGTGCTCAGCCCTTCTGCGTCTGCGCCATGCTGGCGAGCGAGATGCAGATGCTGCCCGACGAAGTCGCGGCGCAGGTCCGCCGGCATTTCGCAAACCTCTCGGAATGGCTGGCTTCGGTGCTGCAGTCCGGTGTCGACAAGGGGGCGTTCCGCCTCAAGGGGTCGCCGGAAGAAGAGGCGCAAATTCTGATGGCGGCGGTTCACGGCGCCTTGCTGTCGGCTCGCGCTTTTGCCGATCCGGATATCTTCCGCGCCATCATGCGCCCGCAGATGGAGCGGCTCGAGCCGCAATAGTACCCGGTTTGATGCCGGCCGGAGAGGCTGTGGCGTCTGCCACGTTCCTCTCCGGCCGGTTATGTCTTCTATTCGTCAGGACGAGATCTTGTCGGCGGTCTTGGTCTCGAAGTCGGAGGCGTCGTGGCGCTCGCGAAGCTGCTCTGAAGGCTCTCCGAAGACGCGGTTGACCATACGGCCGCGCTTCACGGCGGGGCGGGCAGCGATCTCGGCCGTCCAGCGCTGCACGTTCTTGTAGCTTTCGACTTCGAGGAAGGTGCCGGCTTCGCCATAGGCCTTGCCCTGGGCAAGGTTGCCATACCACGGCCAGATGGCGATATCGGCGATCGAGTATTCATCGCCCGACATGTAGCGGTGGGTGCCGAGATGCCGGTCGAGCACGTCGAGCTGGCGCTTGACCTCCATCGAGAAGCGGTCGATCGCATACTGAATGTGGATCGGCGCATAGGCATAGAAATGGCCGAAGCCGCCGCCGAGATAGGGCGCCGAGGCCATCTGCCAGAAGAGCCAGTTCATTGTCTCGGTATGGGCCTTGTGTTCCTGCGGCAGGAAGGCGCCGAACTTGCGGGCGAGATAGAGCAGGATCGAGCCGCTTTCGAAGACGCGGGTCGGTTCCGCCGTCGAGCGGTCGAGAAGCGCCGGGATCTTGGAGTTCGGATTGACCTCGACAAAGCCGGAGCCGAACTGGTCGCCGTCACCGATCTTGATCAGCCAGGCGTCATACTCTGCGCCCTTGTGGCCGGCCGCCAGCAGCTCTTCGAGCATGATGGTGACCTTGACGCCGTTCGGCGTTGCCAGCGAATAGAGCTGCAGCGGATGCTTGCCGACCGGAAGCTCTTTGTCATGGGTAGGACCGGCGATCGGCCGGTTGATATTGGCAAACTGGCCGCCATTGCCCTTTTCCCACGTCCAGACCTTGGGAACCTGGTATCCGGCGGGAAAATTGTCGGCTGGATTCTTGTCGCTCATTCTCGCTATCCTCTTGATTTATCGGCACGGACTATAGCGCAGGCCGCCGCCGGGGGCAGTCATTCCTTTGGACGATCGATATCAGGCCGTCGCCGTCTATCGAAGGTTCGACGGACATATAGTCATTGATCGACGGATAATCAGGGAGGTGCAGATCGTGGCCGGCCGCCGTGATCACCATGACGGATGCGCCGGCTGCGGAACCCGCCTGAACGCCGGCTTCGACATCCTCGAAAACCAGGCATTGCGACGCGGCGACGCCGAGTTTCTCCGCGCCGAGAATATAGCCCTGCGGATTGGGCTTGCCGACCGAAACATCCTCGCTGGTCACCATATAGCGCGGGACGGTGAGGCCCGCAGCGGCGAGGCGGCGCAGAGCCAGCGCCTTGGTCGATGAGGTCACGATCGCCCAGCGCTCCGGAGGCAGCGCGGCGAGAAAATCGGCGGCACCGGGGATTGCGACGACGCCCTCAACATCCTCGATCTCGGCCTGCGTGATTTTTTCGGCTTCCGCCTCGGGATCAACACCCGGCAGGCCGAGCTGCCGGATGGTGTCGACGCCGCGCTTTCCGTGCATCGTCGGAAGAAACTTTACCGGATCGAGCCCATGCCGCTCCGCCCATGCGCCCCAGACGCGCTCGGCGGCCGCCGTCGAGCTCAGGATCGTGCCGTCCATATCGAACAGGAATGCCGCAAACTTCTTGCCGGGTTCGGGAAACATCTTGGCTCCTTGAATTGCGTAGAGGGTCCGGGGATATCAGCCGGTGATACGGCCGAGCACGCGATCGAGCGCCTGCGTCAGCGCCGCGGCTCCGCCCTTGTCCTTGAAGTCGCGCAGGACCTGCTCGTTCAGCCCGCCTGCGGTTGCGAATTCACGGCTCATCTCCTGAAAGTCGACGTGGCTTCCGGCAAGTACAGCCGTTTCAGACAAGCCCGCAAAGAGTGGCGCGAGATAGGCGCGGCCTTTTTCGGCTTGCAGTCCCTTGGTCTCCAGCCATTCCGTCGTCTGCTGCATGATACCGAAATAGGTCGCCATCAGCGCACTTGCTGCGGCAAGCAGATCATATTCCTGCTTGGTCTCGCATTCGACGGCATTTCCCATCAGGTTGAAGATCGCGGCCGTCCGCGGATCCGGCGGGTGGACGGCGGTGACGCCGCTGCGCCTGGCGACGAAGGGCAGGGGGATCGCCTGCGTCAAGCGTACATCGGCGCCGATCCAGTCCAGAAGCGCGTCGCGCCCTGTCGCGGCGATAACGCTGATGACCGTCTGGCCGTCCCGGAAGCGAAGCGGGCGCACGACTTCCTCGGCGACCTGTGGGCGGATGGCAAGCACGACAGCATCGCAGCTATCGACGATATCCTGATTGTCATCGCTGACACGGACAGCCGGAAAATCGGCGGCAAGTTTGGCGGAAATCGCCGTGCTGCGAGAGGACACTACGGCTTGCACCGCGGCGGCAGGCTCGATCAGAAGACCGCGCACCATCGCGTCGGTGATGGCGCCTGTTCCGATAAAGCCGATGTTTTGCGGGAGGGACATGCTCGTATGCCGTTGTCAGATAACAGGAAATGTCGGCCGCCGACGACCGGCAGCCGAGGTCGCGCCGGATGCTAGTGAGAAATCCCGGCGGAGACAACCGTATCCGCGCGCTTTACGGATTGAGACCGGCGCAGCGTGCAGTGTTGAGCACGTGGTTTTCCATTTCCTGGCGGGCGCGCACAGCATCGTTGTCGCGCAGGGCCGCAATGATCCGCCGGTGTTCGGCGATCGAGGCCTTCATGCGGGCGGGCTCGGTGATCGGAATCGGCTGGCGCTGCGTCTCCGTCAGTTGTTCGCGGACCACCTGGTAGAGCGCGCGCATCATGGCGTTGCTGCAGGCCGATGCGATGATGGCGTGGAATTCGAGATCGGCCTCGACATTGGCGAGCAGATCCTGCTTCGCCCAGCAATCCTCCATCTGCTTAGTCGCCGCTTCCATTGCCTGCAGTTGGTTGCCGGTCAGGCGCCCAGCGGCCAACGCCGCGATATTGCCTTCGAGCATAATGCGGGTCTGGAAGACATCGAAGACCGAGTAGCTGTCGGAGTAGCGCCAGGGCGCCATGCCGCTGTTTGCGGCGCCGCCACGCTCGGCGACGAAGGTTCCCCGGCCGGCTTCCGTCTTGATAAGGCCGAGCGTTTCAAGCGTCAGCAGCGCCTCGCGCAGCGATGCACGGCTGATGCCGAGCTTTGTGGAAAACTCGCGCTGGGAGGGGATCTTCTCGCCGGCGGCGAGCTCTCCACTCTGGATCATGTCCTGTATCAGGCGTGCCGCCGATTGCGGTACCAATGTCCTGTTGAGCATTCTTTCCATTCTCTCGGCGTGTCGGGTGAGGCCACCCGGATTGTCCCAGCATTTAAATCCATCAGTCGCTTGCAAATGACAAGAGAGCGTGCTTGATTTGGCCTGACTGGTCAGACCGGTTAGACCAATAGCAAAAATGCGCAATACAAAACAAGGGGAACCTAAATGCGTCGTTTTTCGATTTTGAAGACTGTCATGCTCTCCGGCGTCCTGGCGTTCGCCGGAGCCGCCGCCCATGCCGCCGATCTCTCGGTCGGCGCCAATATCGGTAACGTCCCGTGGGAGTTTCAGGACGAGACCGGCAAGACTGTCGGCTTCGAGGTCGATCTCGTCACCGAGGTCGCCAAGCGCCTCAACAAGTCCGTCGAGTTCGTCAACATTCCGTTCAACGGTCTGTTCTCGGCCGTTCAGTCGGGCCGCATCAACATGGCGGTCTCCTCGATCACCATCACCGAGAAGCGCCTGGAATCGGTCAGCTTCGCCCAGCCCTATTATGACAGCGACCAGTCGCTGACGGTCATGGCCGCGAGCGGCATCAAGGACCTGAAGGGCATGAGCGGCAAGGTCGTCGGCGTCGATACCGGCTCGACCGGAGACATGTGGGCGACCAACAATACCGCCAAATACAGCCTCGGCGAAATCCGTCGCTTCGAAGGACTGCAGCCGGCGATGCTCGATCTCGCCGCCGGCCGTATCGACGGCTATATCAGCGATATCCCGGCGCTCCAGTATTACGTCAAGGACAAGCCGGAGATCAAAGTCGTCGAGCGCATTCCGACCGGCGAAAAGTATTCGATCATGTTCAACAAGGGCGACCCGCTTGCCAAACAGGTCAACGACGTGATCACGACGCTGAAGGGCGAGGGCTTCATCGCCAAGCTGCATGAAACCTGGTTCGGCGCCAAGGCCGAAGACTCGACCTCGACCGTGAAGGTCGAAGACATGCCTGCCGCAAAATAAGGCCGGATGGTCAAGGATACGGATGACGGGTTCGCCCGTCATCCGCCCCGAAACGGCTGATCGGTTTTTCAATGGATATTTTCACAACCTTCTTCAATCTGGCGGTGCTGGAGCGTTCCTTTCCGCTGTTGCTCTCCGGCCTGTGGATTACGCTCGAGCTTGGTCTCGTCAGCATTGTCGGCGGCCTCATCGGCGGTCTGATCCTAGCGTTGCTGCGGCTTTACGGGCATCCGGTGATCCAGGCGCTTGCCAAGATCTATATCGATATCTTCCGCTCGATCCCGCTGCTCGTTCTGTTGATCGTCATCTACTATGCCCTGCCGTTCGTCGGTATCCGGCTTTCGCCTTTCGTCTCGGCGGTCAGCGCGCTGACGCTGGTCTCGACGGCTTACACGGCCGAGATTTTCCGCGCCGGCATCGAGGCCATTCCGCGCGGCCAGTTCGAGGCATCGGAGGCGCTCGGCCTTTCCTACCGGCACATGATGGCAGAGATCATCCTGCCGCAGGCGGTCAAGATCGTCATTCCGCCGCTCACCAACAACTGCATCAACGTCATGAAGGATACGGCGCTCGCTTCCGTGGTGGCGATGCCCGATCTTCTCAAGCAGGCAACCCAGGCCCAGGCGCTGACGGCCAATCCTTCGCCGCTGATCGGCGCCGCGGTCATCTACATCGCCTTCCTCTGGCCGATGGTCATCATCGTCGCCCGGCTCGAAAAACGCTTCAGTGCGGGGAGGCGCAGATGAAAACCATCGTCAACATCCAGAAGCTCGACAAATCCTACGGCGATTTCCAGGTGCTGCACGGCATCGACCTGTCGATTGCCGAAGGCGAGGTGGTCTGCGTCATCGGCCCATCGGGCTCGGGCAAATCCACCCTGATCCGCTGCATCAATCACCTGGAAAGCTTCTCCAGCGAAAGCCGCATCGAAGTCGACGGCATCAAGGTCGAGCGCGGCCGCAACCTTGCTCGGGTGCGGGCCGAGGTCGGCATGGTCTTCCAGTCGTTCAACCTCTTCCCGCATCTGAGCGTCCTGAAGAACATCATGATCGCGCCGATGCGCGTGCGCGGTACGCCACCCGAGGAGGCGGCGCGCAAGGCAAGGGACCTGCTTGCCCGCGTCGGCATCACCGAACAGGCCGACAAATATCCCGAACAGCTGTCCGGCGGCCAGCAGCAGCGCGTGGCGATTGCCCGGGCGCTTGCCATGGAGCCGCGCGTACTGCTCTTCGACGAGCCGACATCGGCGCTCGACCCGGAAATGGTCGGCGAAGTGCTTGATGTCATGCGCAAGCTTGCCGGTACCGGCGTCACCATGATCGTCGTCACCCACGAGATGGGCTTTGCCCGGCAGGTCGCCGACCGCGTGATCTTCATGGATGGCGGCCGCATCGTCGAGGCCGGTACGCCGGCCGAGATTTTCGACAATCCGCGCGAGGAACGCACGCGAAGCTTCCTGCGCGCCGTTCTCAATCACTGACAAGAAAAGACAAGGTTCCGGAGGACCCAATGGAAACGCAGCAGCAACTCGACATAGATTTCGTCCGGAGCCAATTCCCCGGACTGGATCACGGCTGGGTGTTTTTCGACAATGCCGGCGGCTCGCAGATCCTCAAGCGTGCCGTCGAGCGGATCAACACGTTCCTCTACGACAAGAACGTCCAGATCGGCGGCAGCTACGATGTTTCGCAGCAGGCGGCCAAGGCGTTGATGGACAGCCGCATCGCGGCGACCCATCTTGTCAATGCCGCGCGGCCGGAAGAGATCGTCTTCGGCAGCTCGACCACGGTGCTGCTTCAGAACCTTGCCCGCGCGATGCGCAGCCAGCTTTCGGCCGGCGACGAGATCATCGTGACGATTTCCGATCATGAGTCGAATATCGGCCCCTGGGACGGGCTGCGCGACATGGGCGTCGTCATCAAGTTCTGGCCGCTCGATACCACGACTTACGAGCTCGATGTCGCCGACCTGAAACCGCTTCTGAGCGACAAGACCAAGCTCGTCTGCGTTACCCATGTGTCGAACATTCTCGGCGCCATCAACCCGATCGCCGAGATCGCCGAGATCGTGCATGCCCATGGCGCCCGCATCTGCGTCGATGCCGTCGCCTATGCGCCGCACCGCGCCGTCGACGTTCAGGCCATGGATGTCGATTACTACGTGTTCAGCTTCTACAAGACCTACGGCCCGCATTACGCGATGATGTACGGTAAATACGAGCATCTGCTGGAGCTCGATCCGCTTTATCACTTCTTCTATGGGCGCGACAAAGTGCCGGGCAAGCTGGAGCCGGGCAATCCGAACTATGAGCTTGCCTATGCGGTGACCGGCATTGTCGACTATCTCTGCGAACTCGGCACGAAAGCGGGTTCGAAGGGCTCGCCGCGCGAATTGATTCTCGCCGCCTTCGAAGCGATCACCGTGCAGGAGAACGCGCTGACCGAACGTCTGCTGTCCTATCTGCGCAGCCGCAACGACTGCCGCATCATTGGCGAGACCGCCAACCGCAACGGCCGGCGCATTCCGACGATCAGCTTTGTTTTCGAAGGCCGGAATTCGGAAGATATCTGCAAGGCGATGGATGCCTACAAGATCGCCATCCGCTTCGGCGATTTTCATGCGCGCCGCCTCGGCGATCATGTCGGCCTGCCGCAATATAACGGCGCCGTGCGCGTTTCCATGGTTCACTACAACACCATCGGTGAGGTCGACCGGCTGATTGCCGCCCTCGACGAGATCCTCGCCGATCAGAAGCGGGGCGCTGCCTGAATGCATTTCGACACGATCATCAAGAACGGCACCGTCGTTACTGCCAGCGATACGTTTCAAAGCGATGTCGGCATTCGCGATGGGAAGATTGTGGCACTTGCAGCCTCTCTTGATGGCGCGGACGAAATCATCGATGCCTCAGGCTTCTATGTGATGCCGGGCGGGATCGACAGCCATGTCCATCTCGCCCAGCCATCAGGCGACGGCATCGTCATGGCCGATGACTTCGCAAGCGGAACGCTCTCGGCAGCCTTCGGCGGCAACACCACGGTTCTGACCTTCTGCATGCAGGAGAAGGGCACGACCCTGCGTGAATCGCTGAAGGCCTATCATGCGAAGGCCGAGGGCGAGTGCTATATCGACGTGTCGTTTCATCTGGTTGTGACCGACCCGACATCCTACGTGCTCGGCCAGGAGCTGCCGGCGCTCGTCGAGGATGGCTATACCTCGCTCAAGGTTTTCATGACCTATGAAAACCTCCGCCTGCGGGACGACCAGATCCTCGATACGCTCGATAGTGCCAGGCAATCCGGTGCCCTCGTAATGGTCCATTGCGAGAATGAGGATGCGATCCGCTATCTCATCGGCAAGCACGAGCAGAATGGCGAGCTGGCTCCGAAATTCCACGCACTGAGCCGGCCGGCCGCCGCGGAGCGCGAGGCGACGCATCGTGCCCTGTCGCTCGCCGAAATCGTCGGAACGCCGATCGTTATCGTCCATGTCTCGAACCGGCAGGCGATGGAGGAGATCGAGCGTGCCCGCAAGCGGGGCAGCAAGGTGGCGGGCGAGACCTGCCCGCAATATCTGCTTCTGACTGCCGATGATCTCGATGCCGCCGAACTCGAAGGCGCGAAATTCGTCTGCTCGCCGCCGCCGCGCGACAAGGAAAGCCAGGAGGCCTGCTGGGAAGGGCTGCAGAACGGCACGTTCGAGCTCTTTTCCTCCGACCACTGCCCTTTCCGCTATGACGATGACAGCGGCAAGCTGAACGAGAAAGGCAAACGTCATTTCCGCTGGATCCCGAACGGCATCCCGGGCGTCGAAACGCGGCTCCCCATCCTGTTTTCCGAAGGCGTCAGCAAGGGCCGCATCGACATCAACCGCTTCGTCGCCCTGTCATCGACGAATCATGCGAGGCAATATGGCCTCTATCCGCAGAAGGGCACGATCGCGATCGGCTCCGACGCCGATATCGCGCTCTGGGATCCGCAGAAGCAGGTGACAATAGCCAACGATATTCTGCACCATGGGGCAGACTATACGCCCTATGATGGTCTCGATGTCCGCGGCTGGCCGGTCCGGGTGCTGCTGCGCGGCAAGACGATCGTCGACGGCCCATCCTCGACCGGCACGCTCGGCCAGGGCGCCTATCTCAAGCGCAAGCGGTCTAGCTAAACGCTGCCTATTTCAGCGGAGCTTGCGGCGCCAACCGCCGCAAGCTCCGTTTCGATTCCGTCATGCCCCGCGCAGGTGGGCAATATCCTTCATCGCCTTGTCCGCGGCTTCGAGCGCCTGGTCGATGTCATCGGCCTGGTGGGCGCTGCAAAGGAACATGTTGTGCTTCGGATGCAGGTAGATGCCATAGCGGAGCGCGGCAGCGCAGAAGGCGTTGGCGATCTGCAGGTCCGGGTCGTCCTGGAAGCGCAGCATCGGCATCTGGACGGGGCCGGTCTGGTGCAGAACGAAGCCGTGCCCCTTGGCGATAGAGGCAAAGCCGTCGCGGAAACGGGCGCCCATCGCTTCGATATGAGCAAGCGCGTCGGTTTCCTTCAGGATGCCGATGGTCTTGATGCTGGCCGCCATCGAGGCGGAGCCATACCAGAAGGAACCCGTCGTGAAGATCTTCGAGGCGCCGTCCAGCATGCGGCGGCTTCCGGCGACGGCGGCGAGCGGCCAGCCGTTGGCGATCGCCTTCGAATAGGCGCCGAGATCCGGCTTGACGCCGTGCTTGGCCCAGCTGCCCCTGACATCGAGGCGGAAGCCGGCGCGGACGTCGTCGAGGATGAGGGCGGCACCCGTCTTGTCGCAGATGCTGCGCGCATGCCTGAGGAAGGCCGGATCAGGCATTTCCTGATCGCGGTTCAGGTCGTGGCGGAAGGCGGTGAGCAGGATGGCGGCGAGATCGTCTCCGGCTGCGGCGACGGCCTCGTCCAGGCTCGCGGCATCATTGTAATCGAAGAGAATGACGTGGGCGCGGTCTTCGGTGGTGACGCCGACGACCGAGGGCGAGCACCACGGCACCGCTCCGTGATAGGAGCCGCGTGCGACCAGGATCTTGCGCTTGCCGGTCGTGGCACGGGCGACCGTGACGCAGGTGGTCGTGGCGTCGGTGCCGTTCTTCTGGAAGAGCGCCCAGTCGGCGTAATCGATCGTATCGACGAAGAGCTCGGCGAGCTCGACCATCTTTTCCGTTGGGCCGTTATTGATGTCGCCATTGGCGATTTCGGCGAGCGCGGCCGCATCGACCTCAGCGTTCTTGTAGCCGAGGAGGTTCGGACCCCAGGCGCACATGAAATCGATATACTCGTTGCCTTCCGCGTCCCAGACGCGGCAGCCGTCGGATTTCGAGAAGAACTGCGGATAGCCGGGGCCGATCGCGCGGGTTGCCATATGGCCCCACATCCCGTTCGGGACGACCTTGCTTGCGCGCGCAAGCAGCTCGCTGTCGCGGCTGTTGTTCAAGCTATGCTCCATTTCATTCTCCCTGCATTGTCATGGCGCCGGGGGCGCGGATCGCTTTGATGACGTGATTGAGTTCTGGCGGGCGGGTGTTGGTGAATAGGCAGGTCACGAGGCGCGCACGGGTTGGCGGCCGTAGGTCTTGTAGCGTTCCTTGACCTCCACGAGATCGTCCGGCGTCAGCACCACCGGCTGCGAGAAGGAGCGGCAGAGGATGTACTGGCGCGCCAGCGTCTCCAGCTTCACCGTGCGCCCGAAGGCCTCCGCGACCGTTGCGCCGACGGCGACCATGCCGTGGTTGGCAAGCAGGCAGGCCGTCCGTCCCTCGATCGCCTCGACCGTGACGCCGGCGAGCTCCGGCGAGCCGAAGGCCGCATATTTCGAGCAGCGGATATCGTCGCCGCCGAAGCCGGCGATCATGTAGTGAAACGCCGGAAGCGGCTCGCGGGCGCAGGAAAGCGCGACGCAATTATCCGGATGCGCATGGACGATCGCCTGAACTTCCGGGCGGGCCTTGTAGATCGCGGCATGCAGCGCCCATTCGCTCGAGGGCGTCATTTCGCCGGACCAGGCGCCGTCGAGATCCATCTCGACGATCATGTCGGTGCGTAGCGACTTCGAGGGAACGCCCGTCGGCGTGATCAGCATGCCCTTATCCGTCCTGACGCTTATATTGCCGGAGGTGCCTGCATTCAGGCGAAGCGCTTCTGCTTCTCTCGATGCGTCGACGAGCGACTGGCGAAGGTGTTCGGACGTTTCAGTCATGGGTCAGCCTTTCGGGGGCCAGCGGGTTAGAATGGGTTCCTCGACGATTGGGCGGCGCATATCGTCCAGCGCCGAAGCGAAGAGGTCGAGGCTGCCGAGCTTGCCGGATTTCAGCATCAGCGCGATCGGGAAGGGTTGGGTGGCGACGGCCCGGGAGAACCCGGGCTCGCGATAGGGGCCGGGCTGCATGTCGCTGATCCCGAGCGCCCTGACGATGGCGCCCGATGTCTCGCCGCCGGCGACCACAAGACGGCGCACGCCGAGGTCCAGAACAATCGCGTTGGCGATCTCCGAGAGGATTTCCTCGGCCCGGGAGGCGATTTCGAGACGGCCGTGCTCGGCCTGCAAAGCGTCGATGCGCTCCTGCGGCAGCGCGGTGCTGATCGCGAAACTGCGTCCATCGGCGATCGCAGCGGCTGCAAACTGGCGGGCTTCTGCGACGAGGTCATGGCCGGTATAGGCGCGGGCGATATCGAGCGTGCAGGCCGGATTGTCGCGCGCGAACTCCGTCAGCTGAGCAGCGCTTTGCGGCGCCACACTGCCGACGAGCACCGCGCCCGGGCCCTCGACACCGCCAAGCCGGATTGTCGAGGGCTCGCTCGCCAATCCCTGCTCCAGCCAGACCGGAGGCAGATGCGCAGCGACCGAGGAGTTGCCGGTCAGCAGGCGCATATCGGCGGCGGCGCGGGCGAGTGTGGCCAGATGATGCTCGTAGAGCGTATCGGCGATGAACAGCGATTTCCCGGACCGTTCCGCCTGGTCATGGATACTGGCGCGGATCGCCTCCGGTCCCTTGTCGACCACCGTGTAATCGACAAGCCCGACGAAGCGGCGGCTCTGCGCCTGCAGGACGCGGGCAAGGTTCGAATCCGTCATCGGCGTCAGCGGGTCGAAACGCTTGGGGGATTCTCCGAGAAGCTCGGCGCCGCCGAACATGTGACCCTGGAAGACGGTTCTGCGCGTCTCGCAAAGGGCGGGAACGAAGAGCGCCTTGTCGACCCCAAGCCGCTCCATGATCGCTTCGGCGCAGGGGCCGATATTGCCTGCCGGCGTGGAGTCAAAGGTGGCGCAATATTTGAAGAATATCTGCCGGGCACCGTGATCGAGAAGGATATCCAGGGCGCTCATGGCCGACTGGACGGCCTGATCGACCGGAATGACCCGCGACTTGAGCGCGATGATATGCGCCATCTCGACCTTCGCCGGCCGGTTAGTGCCGATGGAGAGCGACGTGGGGATGCCGCGTGCGACCAGCATGGAGGCGAGTTCGAGGCCGCCGGTCAGATCGTCGGCGATGACGCCGAGGAGCAGCGGGTGCGTATTTTTTCCTGCAGCCATCACGCTACCGCCTTGTCTGCTTCGATATCGGGGAAGTGGCAGGCGACCTGATGGCCCTGTTCGATGTCGGCGAGTTCGGGAACGGCCGTCGCACAGACATCCTGCGCTTTCCAGCACCGCGTCCTGAACGGGCAGCCGGAGGGAACGTTCAGCGGGCTCGGCACATCGCCTTTCAAAGTGATCCGCTGGCGTTCGCGTTCGATATCAGGATCGGGCAGTGGCACGGCTGACAGCAGCGCCTTGGAATAGGGGTGCGCCGGCCGCTCATAGATATTCGCGGCCTCGCCGATCTCGACGACCCGACCGAGATACATGACGGCGACGCGGTCCGAGACGTGGCGCACGACCGCAAGATCGTGGGCGATGAACACGTAGGAAATGCCGAGCTTCTGCTGCAATTCGTCGAGCAGGTTGAGAACGCCTGCCTGAACCGAAACGTCGAGCGCCGAGACCGGTTCGTCGAGCACCAGGATTTCCGGGTTAAGGGCGAGCGCACGGGCGATCCCGACGCGCTGTCGCTGGCCGCCCGAAAGCTCATGCGGGAAACGGTCGCCGTGCTCCGGCGCCAGGCGCACAAGGTCCAGCAACTCGGCAGCCCGCTCCAGTGCCGGCTTGCCGGTCATGCCGATTAGGCGCAGCGGCTCGGCGATGATGTCACGGATGCGCATACGGGGATGAAGCGAGGCGAGCGGGTCCTGGAAGACGATCTGCAGGTGGCGGCGGAACTGCCGCATCTCGTCGGCCGAGAGCGTCGAGAGGTCGGTGCCCTTGAAGCGGACTTCGCCCGAAGTGGGCTCGACAAGCCTCAGCAGGCAACGGCCGAGCGTCGATTTCCCGCAGCCGGATTCGCCGACGAGCCCGAGCGTTTCGCCCTTCAGGAGATCGAAGGAGACGCCGCCGACGGCCTTGACTTCGCGAACGGACTGCCAGCCGAAGAGGCCGCCCTTGACCGGGAAGTTCTTGGTGACAGCGCGAACGGTCAGGACCGTTTCGGGCGCGCCGGATTCTGGTGTGCTGGCAGGCTTCATGAGTGCCTCACGCTTGGGATCGGTTGCTCGGAGGCGATGGTCTCAAGCTCGGCGGCGAAATGGCAGGCGCTCATGACGCCATCGGCCTGCCGGAGCGCCGGCTCCTGCGACCGGCAGATGTCCTTTGCCATGGAACAGCGCGGATGGAACGGACAGCCCTGCGGACGGGTGCTGAGCAGCGGCGGGCTGCCTGGGATCGGCTGCAGCGCGCCTTCCTTGCCGCTGATGGTCGGCAGACAGGAGAGAAGCCCGCGCGTATAGGGATGGCGCGAGTTGTAGAAGATCTCGCGAACCGGTCCCTTTTCCATCACCTTGCCGGCATACATGACGATGACGGTGTCGGCCGCACCGGCAACGACGCCGAGATCGTGGGTGATCAGCACCAGCCCCATCGAGAATTGCTTCTGCAGGTCCTTGAGAACTTCGAGGATCTGCGCCTGCACGGTGACATCGAGTGCCGTCGTCGGTTCGTCGGCGATCAGCACTTCGGGATTGTTGGCGACCGCCATGGCGATCATCACGCGCTGGCGCATGCCACCTGAAAACTCGTGCACATATTGATTGGCGCGCACCTCCGGCTGCGGAACGGAGACGAGCGTCAGGAGCTCGATCGCCTTCTGCCTGGAGGCCGACGCCGACATGCCGGGATTGTGGAGGCGCACCGCCTCGGCGATCAGCTTGCCAACGGTGATGACGGGGTTCAGCGCCGTCATCGGATCCTGGAAGACGAGGCCGATCTTGCTGCCGCGCAGCCGTTGCATGCGGCGCTCGGGAGCGCCGATGAGTTGCTCGCCGCGCAGCTTGATCGAGCCCGAGACTTTCGACTGCGCGGGGGCGAGGCCCATGACGGCGCGCATGGTGATCGATTTGCCGGAGCCAGACTCGCCGACGATGCCGACGACCTTGCCGGCTTCGGCGACGAAATCGACACCGCGGACGATCTCGACGCCATTGCGCAGCGTTACCTTGAGATCGTTGACTTCAAGCAATGGTTCGGTGTTGGCCATCGATCAGTGCTCCCTGGGATCGAGGATGTCGCGCAGGGCGTCACCGATGAAATTGAAACCGAGGCCGAGCGACAGGATCGCGATGCCGGGACCGAAGGCGACCCACCAGGAATAGAAATGCGCCGCGCCATCGGAGATCATCGCCCCCCATTCGGGGCTCGGCGGCTGGGCGCCGAGGCCGATGAAGCTCAGCGATGCGGCGAGCAGCACGACCTGGCCAAAATCCATGGTGGCGCTGATGATCGTCGGCGTCCAGGACAGCGGCAGGATGTGCTTGGTGAGCAGCCGGAAGGATGTGGCGCCACCGGCGCGCGCCGCCTCGATATGGTCGCGCGAGATGACATCGAGCACCTGTCCGCGCATCAGCCGGGCATAGACCGGCCACCACACGGCGATCACCGCGATCGCGGCATTCTGCAGCCCGGGGCCAAGCGAGGCTGCGACGGCCATGGCGAGCAGAACCGGCGGAAACGCGAGCGTCACGTCGACGAGACGCATGATCAACCCGTCGACCCAGCCGCCGAAGAAGCCGGCAATGGCGCCGAGTACCGAGCCGATGGCCACGGAACAGACCACGACGACGACAGAGATGGCGATCGAATAGCGCGCACCGTAGAGCGTGCGCGTCAGCACGTCACGCCCGAGCGCGTCGGTGCCGAGCCAGTGCTGAAGGGAGGGTTCCAGCAGTTTCCGGCCGACGATCTTCAGCGGATCGTAAACGCTCCAGATATCGATCGTCAGCGCGACGAAGACCCAGAAGAAGACGATCGCCAGACCGATTGTGAGGACCGGGCGTGTCGTGATGACCGAGAACCGCTGTGTTGAGGTGCTTATCGACAGAGACATCGGATCATCCCAACTTCAGGCGAGGATTGGCAAAGGCATAGGCCACGTCGGTGACCAGGTTCGTCAGCAGGAAGGCTGATGCGCCGATGAGAGAGACGCCGATGATCGCCGGGTAGTCGAGCGTGCGGGCGGAATCGACGGCATAGGAGCCGATGCCCGGCCAGGCGAAGACCGCTTCGGTCAGCACCGCACCGGTGATCAGGTAGGCGAAGGAATAGCCGATGATCGTCAGCGTCGGGATCATCGCGTTGGGAAGCGCATGGCGCAGCAACGTGCGCGCCTCACCAGCGCCCTTGGCCCGGGCCGCGAGAATGTAGTCCTGCCCGAGCGCATCGAGCATGCTGGCGCGCACCAGGCGGGAGATGATGCCGGTGACCGACCAGCCGAGCACGAAGGCCGGCAGGACGAGATGCTCCAGCGCATTGAAGAAGGTGGCGAACTGCCCGGCGATCAGCGCGTCGATCGTGTACATTCCCGTGACGAATTCCGGTGCGACGGCGCGGGCATCGAGGCGTCCCGGTCCGGGAATGACGCCGAACTTGACGGTGAAGAGATAGAGGAAGAGCAGGCCGGACCAGAAGACCGGAACCGTGGAGCCGAACAGCGCGAAGAAGCGCGCCAGATAATCGGCCGGCCGGTCGCGGAACCGGGAGGCGACGACGCCGAGCGCGATACCGCTCAGCGTGCCGAACAGCATGGCGAAGATGACGAGCTCGAGCGTCGCGGGCAGGCGCTCGGCGATATCCGTCAGTACCGGGCGGCGCGTGCGGAACGAGATGCCGAGATCGCCGGAAACGAGGTTCTTGATGTAGACGGCATATTGTTCGGGGACGCTCCGGTCGAGGCCCCATCGCTGCTTGGCGGCGGCGGCGACTTCAGGATTGTTCATCTGCCGCTCGCTGACGAGAGCCGAGAGCGGGTCTGCCTGGGTGAAGTGCGACAGCAGGAAGGCGACCGTTGCCACGCCGAGCAGCAAGAGGGGAATGGAGATCAGCCTTCGAAGAACATACCGGGTCATCTGACGGAAACTTTCCTGTTACTGTCCGCCGCGGGTTGGGCCTGCGGCGGCGGTACCGTTTCTCTGCAAGCGGCATTCTACTGCTACAGCCGCGCCTGCCCAATCGGCTGCGCAACATGCGCTTCCGCGAAGGGTTCGATCCGGGCCAAGCGGCTCTGGTTGCCGGAGGCGGATAGCCTCCGGCAAAGCGGCAGCAGATGGTCAGCCGTTGCTTAGTCGGCCTTGATGTCCGAGAGGACGATGTTGCAGCAGGCCGAGAAGCGCAGGCCGGAGACGCCCTTGCGGGAGACCAGCACCGCATCGGGAGCGACGATCGGCACGATCACATGGTCGGTGGCCATGGTCTCGCCGAGCTTGCCGAACAGTTCGGCGCTCTTGTCGCCACCGGCAGACAGGGCTTCCGCCAGGATCTTCGGCGTTTCCGGATTGGCAAGTGCCGGGTCGGCCTTGCCGCCGGCGCGCTTGTACCAGACGGTGCCGTCCATCATCGCGAAATACTGGGCGTATTGCGAAGAGCCGTAATAGTCAGGGGCGAAGAAGACGGCGGTCAGCGGAATGCCGTCGCTGTTGATCTTCTCGCGCCAGACCGAGAATTCGACCGGCTTCAGCTCGAGCTTGATGTTGATCTCGGCCAGATCCTGCTGGATCTTCTGCATCATCAGCGAGTAGTCGACGCCGTACTGGTTGACGTTCGGGTAGGTCGCGTCGAGCGTGAAGCCGTCGGTCACGCCTTCTTCGGCCATCAGCTTCTTGGCCTTCTCGACGTCATATTTCGGCGCCTCGCCAGTGCCGCTGCCGGGGAAGCCGGTCGGGATCGGTGAGCTCAGGCGCTTGCCCTTGCCGTCGACGGTCAGGTCGATGATGCCGTCATAGTCGATGGCGCTGGCAATCGCTTCGCGGATTTTGGCATTCAGCGGGTGCGGCAGGTTCTTGGCACCGGGGCTGATGGCAATATAGACCATGTTGAAGGACGGCTTGGTATCGACGACGATATCAGGATTGGTGATGTTCTTCGCCGTGGTCGGGTCGACCTGCGTGGCGATATCGGCACTGCCGCTTTCGAGGAGCTGCGTCTGGCTGACGGCATCCTTGGTCTGCAGGAAGACGAATTCGCCGACGGCAGGCTTCTTGGCCCAGTAGTTTTCGTTGCGCTTCAGGCGCAGTTCGTGGTCTGGGCTGTAGTTCGACAGAACGTAGGGGCCGGCGCCTGCCGAATTGGCGAGCAGCCACTGTTCGGCGGTGTCCTTGGCGCTCGCATCGGCTCCAGCATCGCCGCCATGCTGCATGACGAGATCGGAATTGATGATGCCGGCATAGGGGGCCGTCAGCGATCCCACGAATTCGGAGTTTGCCGCCGAGAGCGTCACGACGACGGTTGCGGCGTCCGGGGCTTCGATCGAGGTGACGTTGTCGAGAAGGTAGGCCATGCCGCCCTTCATGTTCTTCAGGCGCTCGAGCGTCCACTTGACGTCCTTGGCCTCGACGGCGGAACCGTCGGAAAATTTCGCGGCCGGATCGAGCTTGAAGGTGATGACCTTCTGGTCGGCGCTCGTGCTCCACTCCTTGGCGAGCGACGGCACGAGCTTGTTGTCGGGCGAGAGATCGACGAGGCGGTCATAGACCGAGCTCAGGTAGATCTGACAGGTGTCGCAGAAGGCCCTGGAGGGGTCGAGCGAGTTGAGGTCCATGTCGCGGGCAATCACGACGGGCTTGCCTGCATCCTGCGCAAAACCTGCGGCGGGGGCGGCGAGAACCGACGCAAAAAGCGCGGCCGCAATCGCCGTCGCGCCCGCATATCGGCGCTTGTTGGTAAAATGAAATTCCGGCATTTTGAGTAACATTGAATATACTCCCGTTCCACCACTGAGGCCTTGTGCGCGCCGATCTTTGTTGCGTTTTGTGGTCTGCGCAGGTGGATAATGGCACCGATCTTTTCGGACCAAATTGACAATCGCGAACCATATCGTGCAATAAACGAATACAAATGTCGCTTTATTCATCATGTTTCTGTGATGCCTGCGGTTGGGAAAATGGACGCTACCAGCAGCCTTGTGAGCACGCTTCCGGATGGTGCCGAACGCCGGAGATCGATTGCCGTAATCGTGGGTAGAGAGCCCTCGCTCCATAGTATTCTTGTGGCTGTCGAGCCGTTCCGCGCTGCCAACCGGGTGGGCAAGGCGCAGCTCTTCAGCATCGATTTCATGCCCGGCGATCCGCGCGATACGCCGAGCAGCATGGACATCGCCGTGCCGCGAACGGCGACCTTCGACGACCCCAAGAAATACGATCTGATCCTGCTAATGTTCACCTATACGGTGGCAGATGATGCCAAGGGAAAGCTGTTTCGCTGGCTGCGGCGGCAGGCGGCGGGCGGGGCACATCTGTGCGGCA
Organism: Rhizobium sp. Rhizsp82; assembly: GCF_047325115.1. Taxonomy (NCBI): domain Bacteria; kingdom Pseudomonadati; phylum Pseudomonadota; class Alphaproteobacteria; order Hyphomicrobiales; family Rhizobiaceae; genus Rhizobium; species Rhizobium sp. Rhizsp82. The sequence goes on from NZ_CP168571.1 coordinate 692,721, forward strand.
TGGATACTGGGCCGCTGGTGCTTGCCGAGGCCGGATTGCTGAACGGCTACACCGCTACGGGACACTGGACCGGCATGGCGTCGCTGAAGGAGCTGGCGCCCGGCGGCACCATCGTCGAGCAGCTCTATGTCATAGACCGCAACCGCTCGACCTGTGCCGGACAGGCATCGAGCCTCGATTGCTCGATGGCGCTGCTGAGGAGAATGTGCGGCGACACGCTCTATCATCTCGTCTGCAACGAGCTCGTCTACACCGCGCCGCGCGCCGCCGAGACGCGCCAGCGCGAGATCGTCAACGGCCAGTCCTGGCTTGCCAATCCGATCCTTCTCAAGGCGCAGCGCATCATGCAGGAAACGGTGGAGGATCCGCTGGATATGGACAGCGTGGCCGAGCGTTGCGGCATATCGGCCCGCGAGCTCCAGTATCTGTTCAAACGCTACCTCAATACCACGCCGAAGAAGATGTATATGGGGTTCCGCCTTCAGCACGCGAAGGAGCTGCTGCTCTATAGCTCGATGAGCATTCGCGAGACGGGGCTGGCGAGCGGCTTTGCGACGCCGTCAGCCTATTACCGGGCGTTTTATGCCGTTTATCAGAAGAGCCCGCAGGAATATCGCGGCGATTTCGCCAGGAACCGCTCGGCAATGTACGGCCGCAATCTCTACTGACGCTCTTCGCTCTCCAGCATCTCCCAGCCGCCGGCGAGAAGATTGGCATGTTCCCCGAGAGCCGGTGAGCGGCGTGATGTGTCGAGCGATGCGTCCGAGAAGACGATCGGCGTGCGGATGCCGGGCGCGCCGTCGTTTTCGACCACCATGCCGCGATGCAGGATCTGGGGATCGGTGAAGACATCGGTGAGGTCGTTGATCGGGCCGGCGGGTACGCCTGCGCGTTCCAGACCGGAAAGCAACTGATCGCGGGTGATGCGCTTCGTCTGCAGCTCCAGAATCTCGGTCAGGGCGGCGCGGTTGTGAACGCGGCTCGGATTGGATGTGAAGCGCGGATCGGCGGCGAGCTCGGGAACGCCCAGGATCGCTGCGAGCTTGGCAAACTGGCTGTCGTTCCCGCAGGCGATGATGACGTCGCCATCGGCAACCGGAAAGACCTGGTAGGGGGCGATATTCGGATGGGCATTGCCGAGACGCTTCGGCGAGACGCCGGAGGCAAGATAGTTCATGCCCTGATTGGCGAGCACGCCAACCGTGCTGTCGAACAGCGCCATGTCGATATGCTGGCCAACGCCGGTCTTCTCGCGCAGGGCCAGCGCCGCCTGGATGGCGATGACGGAATAGAGGCCGGTGAAGATATCGGCAAAGGCAACGCCGATCTTCTGCGGTTGGCCCTCGGGCTCGCCGGTCAGATGCATGATCCCGGCCATGCCCTGCACGATGAAATCGTAGCCGGCGCGCGAGGCATAGGGGCCGGACTGGCCGAAGCCGGTGATCGAGCAGTAGATCAGCCGCGGATTGATCTTCTTCAACGCGCCATAATCCAGTCCGAACTTGGCAAGGCCGCCGACCTTGAAGTTCTCGATCAGCACATCGGCGCCGCGGATCAACTCTTTGATATGTTCGAGATCGCCGGGTGCATTGAAATCGGCGGTGACGCTGAGCTTGCCGCGATTGCAGGCATGGAAATAGGCGGCCGTCGTTTCCTGGCCGGCCTCGACGAAGGGAGGCCCCCAGCGTCTGGTGTCGTCGCCCTCGGGGGATTCGATCTTGATGACGCTGGCGCCGAGATCGGCAAGCGTCTGTCCGGCCCAGGGGCCGGCCAGAATGCGTGCGAGTTCGACCACTCGTATTCCGCTGAGGGGCGTTGCCATGTCGATGTGGCTCAGAAGAAGGCCTGGATGTCCGTTTGGGCGCGGCCGAGGATCAGCGCATGGACGTCATGCGTGCCCTCGTAGGTGTTAACCGTCTCCAGGTTCTGCGAATGACGCATGACGTGGAATTCGATCTGGATACCGTTGCCGCCGTGCATGTCGCGGGCCTGGCGGGCGATGTCGAGCGCCTTGCCGCAATTGTTGCGCTTGACGATGGAGATCATTTCCGGCGCCATCTTGTGCTGGTCCATCAGCTGGCCGACGCGCAGCGACCCCTGCAGGCCGAGCGCGATTTCCGTCTGCATGTCGGCGAGCTTCTTCTGGTAAAGCTGCATGCCGGCGAGCGGCTTGCCGAACTGCTTGCGGTCGAGGCCGTATTGGCGAGCGCGGAACCAGCAATCTTCGGCCGCTCCCATGACGCCCCAGGAAATGCCGTAGCGGGCGCGGTTCAGGCAGCCGAACGGACCCTTCAGGCCAGAAACGTTGGGCAGCAGCGCATCTTCGCCGACCTCGACGCCGTCGAGCACGATTTCACCGGTGATCGAGGCGCGCAGCGACAGCTTGCCGCCGATCTTCGGCGCCGAAAGACCCTTCATGCCCTTTTCGAGCACGAAACCGCGGATCTCGTTGTTATGGGCTTCCGACTTTGCCCAGACGACGAAGACGTCGGCGATCGGCGCGTTGGAAATCCACATCTTGGAACCGCGCAGGCGATAGCCGCCCTCGATCTTTTCGGCGCGGGTCTTCATGCCGCCCGGATCGGAGCCTGCATCCGGCTCGGTTAGGCCGAAACAGCCGATCAGATCGCCCGAGACGAGGCCCGGCAGATACTTCTTCTTCTGTTCTTCGGAGCCGTAGGCATAGATCGGGTAGATGACCAGCGAAGACTGGACGCTCATCATCGAACGGTAGCCCGAGTCGATGCGTTCGATTTCGCGGGCGACAAGGCCGTAGGCGACGTAGGAAGCGTTGGCGGCGCCGTATTCCTCCGGCAGCGTGACGCCGAGCAGGCCGGTCTGGCCCATCAGCTTGAAAAGGCCGGCATCGGTCTGTTCGTCGAGATAGGCTTCCTGGACACGCGGCAGCAGCTCGGCCTTGGCGAAGGCGGCGGCCGAGTCGCGGATCATCCGCTCATCTTCGGAGAGCTGTTCGTCGAGTAAGAAGGGATCGCTCCAGACGAAAGCGCTGGAGGACTTGCGGGCGGTGTTGGGAGAACTGGACAAAAGCGATCCTCGCGGCAAACGACGTGATACCATTCGAGTTTATGCATTTATCAATTGCGCGCTAGCCACGAAAACCATAATTACACATAAGTTGATGCATGGCATGCATAGGTTAGAGATGCGCCAGAGACGATTTCTTCCTCATATCAGCCATCTCTCGGCCTTCGAGGCGGTGCTGCGGAACGGCTCCACGGCAGCGGCCGCCCGGGAGCTGAACCTGACGCAGAGCACGGTCAGCCGGCTGATCCAGACGCTGGAACAGCAGCTCGGCCGGGCGTTGTTCGAACGCCACAAGCAGCGTCTCGTGCCGACCGAGGCGGCGCAGGCCTATGGCCGCGACATTACCCGCGCACTCGACCTGATCCAGCGCGGCAGCATGGAATTCTCGGCTAATCCTGGCGGCGGCACGCTGACGCTAGCGATCCTGCCGGCTTTCGGCACCCGCTGGCTGGCGCCGCGGCTCGGCGGCTTCCTGAAGGATCACCCTGGGATCAACGTCAATCTGGCGACGCGCCTCAAGCGCTTCAATTTCGCCGCCGAAGGCTTTGACGCCGCAATCCATTTCGGCACTGCCGACTGGCGAGAGGCCGATCATCTCAAACTCTTCGACGAGCGTCTGACGGCCTGCATCTCACCAGCGCTGCTGCAGGAAAGGCCGGTCGGCATGCCCGAGGATGTGCTCGATCTGCCGCTCCTCCAGCTGGAGACCCGCACCAGCGCCTGGGCGATCTGGTTCGCAGCGCAGGGCATTAAGCCGCGCGGCGTCACCGGCATGCTCTTCGACCAATTCGCCACGATGACCCAGGCCGCCATCGCCGGCCTCGGCGTGGCGCTGCTGCCGGACTATCTGGCGAAGGACGAAATCCAGGCCGGCCGACTCCAGCCGCTCCTCAAGCCGTCCATCACCGGCACCGGAACCTATTGGCTCGCCTGGCCGCAATCGCGCGCCAGCTACCCGCCGCTCGTGTCGTTCCGCTCATGGCTGGCGAAGGTGGTGGATGAGAGCCCTTGGGGCATCGCCGACTAGCCGACCGCGCGTATCGTCTCCTCGGCCGCTTCAAGGAAGCGATCCGCATTCTCCCGCGAAAATACCAGTGGCGGCCGAATTTTCAGGACATTGGCGTCAGGGCCGCTGGCGCTGATCAGGACCTGTCTTTCGCGCAGCCCGTTGACGATGCGCGAGGCGAGGTGGGCAGAGGGCTGGCCGTCTTGCTCGATGTCGGCGCCGATGAAGAGGCCGGCACCACGAACCGATGTGATGGCATCGAAACGGGTGGCGAGTTCTTCCAGGCCTTGCCGCAGATAGCCGCCGACGTTGGCTGCGTTGGCGATCAGTTTCTGATCTTCGATATAGCGCAGGACGGCCATGCCTGCGGCAGCGGCGACGGGGTTGCCGCCGAAGGTGTTAAAGTAGCGGGAATTCTTGCCGAACTCGGCGATGATCTCCGGTCTGGCGATCAGGCCGGCCAGCGGGTAGCCATTGCCCATCGGTTTGCCGGCCGTAACGAGATCGGGGATCAGGCCATGGCGCTGGAAACCCCACATCGCATCGCCCGTACGCCCGAAGCCCGGCTGGACCTCATCGGCAACGAAGATGCCGCCCGCGCGGCGGATCGCATCGACGGCGGGCTTCAGTAAACCTGGCGGGTTGGCGATGACGCCGTCGCTGGAGAAGATCGTATCAACGATCAGCATTGCCGGCTTGATGCCGTGCCGCTTGAGATCGGCGATCGCGGCTTCGACACCTTCGGCGAATGCTTGTCCGACCTGCTCCGGCGCGAGTGACGGATCGGGCGCTGGGACGGTACGAACATGCGGGCCGAGATCGACATGTGGACCGAGCGAGGGCGAGAACTCGGCGACCGTGGCGGTGACGCCGTGATAGGCGTGGCGCGTCACGATGACGCCGGTGCCGCCGGTATAGCTGCGGGCGATGCGGACGGCGAGGTCGTTGGCCTCGCTGCCGGTGCAGGTGAACATGACCTGGCTGAGCTCATCCGGGCAGGTGGCCGTCAGCGCTTCGGCATAGTCGAGAATGTTGTCATGCAGATAGCGGGTGTGAGTATTCAGCGTCGCCGCCTGTTTGGTGATCGCCTCCAGCACCTGCGGGTTGCCGTGACCGACGGATGCGACGTTGTTATAGGCATCGAGATAGGCGCGGCCATCGGCATCGTAGAGCCAGACGCCTTCGCCGCGGACGAAATGGAGCGGGCGCTCGTAAAATAGCCGGTAGGCCGGTCCCAGCACTTTTTCGCGGCGCCGGATCATCGATTGCTCGGCGGGGTTCAGCCGTTCGAAATCGCCGGTGCCGAAGGCATTGGCCATGGTCATGAGAGATCTCCAGTCGTCTGCTGAAAGAGCGCGGCAAGCGCTTCGTCACTATGATCCGCCAGGCGGTTCAGGCCTGCAAGGGCGGAGGGATGGTTGCGCAGGATGTAGTCGCGGTTCTCCGGATAAAGCCCGGCCCGCCACTCGGGGATGAGAACGGTCATCGCCAGACGCGTCCTGAGCAGGCAGGGCAGGGCGGCGAGCTCGGCCTGCGATAGCGGCCTGATCGAGTGATAGGCGCGAAGCATCGCGAGCATGTTCTCCATGCCGTTTTCGCCGCCTGCCTGGTAGGAGAGTGCGACCGCGAGATCGTTGACAAGAGGCGCCTCGACCAGATCGCCGAAGTCGATGACGCCGGTGATCTCGGTGGGATCGTCGGACGAAACGAGAATGTTGTGCGGATTGAAGTCATTGTGGATGACCTGCCGCGGCAACCGGCTCATTGCGGGAGCCAGACGGTCGAAAGCGTCGAGAGCAGAAAGTACAGGGGCGCGGCGGGACGGCGCGACATGCCCGATGAGAGGGCGCAGTGCTGTGGCATTGCAGATATCCCAGAGCAATTGCTGCACTGGCGGGGCCGCCCGGAAGTCCGCCAGTCCCTGACCGAGACGGGCGAGGTTCACGCCAAGCGCATGCATCTGGCCCGCCGATTTCGGCACCTTGTGCAGCTGGACGCCATCGAGGAACGTCAGCATCCGCACGAAGCGCAGATCGGAGCCAAGGGAGAGCTTGAGCAGAAAGTGTCCGTTCGAGGCCGGGATCGCCTTCGGGAGCGGCAGCTCGATCGGCTTGCGCTCGAGGTGGCGAAGGGCATCGGTCTGGAAGGTGAGGATGTCGGCGCGCTCGGCGGTATTGGCGATCTTCAGGACGGCGCGCATCCCATCGGCGGTTTCGATCAGGAAGGTCTCGTCACGCTCGCTGGAGAGAACGCTGGCGCGCCCGGCGATGCAGAAATACTGGGCGGCGATGGATTCCACACGCGATAGCGGCGTGCGATCCAGCTTCGCAGTCAGCGCATTCTGTACGTCGGCTTCTGATGTGTTGGACATGGGCTTGCCTTTATTGACACCACACCACGGAGAATGTTTCAAATTCCGTGCTGCGTGATTTGGATGAAGCAGCGACCGGCCGCGGCCGGATGAAAGAGATGCAATGCCCCCCGCAAATACGCCTCCGCTGACCGAAAGCTCCCGATCCGTCCTGCGCGTCCTCGCCTCCTCCGGCGCGATCACCAGGCCGCGGCTCGGCGCCATGCTCAATCTCTCCAAGCCGACGATGACGGCGGTGATGAACGAACTCGGCGCGCTCGGCCTTGTCGCGCCGATCGGCTCGCAGCAGGGCGCGATGGGCAGGTCCGCGACCGTCTATGCGCTCGGCCCCGAGGCTGGCTACGTGATTGGCATCGATGTCGGCGTTGCCCAGGTGCGCGCCGTGGCGCAGTGGCTTGACGGAACGCCGCTTGCCACTGCCGAACTCAAGATCGTCAAGCAGCAGCGCGCGACCATCGAGGAAATCGCGGCGATCGTCGACGAGGCGGCCAAGACCGCAATTCTTGCCGTCGGCAAGCGCAGCAAGAACCTGCGCAGCGTTGCCGTCGCCGTTCCGCGTATCGTTTCGCGCAATCGCCTCGGCTTCAACCGTCGCAAGGGCCCGGAGGCCGTGCTGCAGCGGCTGCGCCAGTCGATCGACGCACCGATCCTGCTCGAAAACAACGTCAACTGCGCCGCCTTCGGTGAGCTCCGCGAGGGCGCGGCGCACGGGCGCGACATCTTCCTGTTTTTGCAGATCGGCGTACGCATCGGTCTCGGCATCGTCATCGGCGGCAAGCTCTTCCGCGGCTTCAACGGAGCGGCCGGGGAAGCCGGGCGCCTGCCATTTCCATGGTCCGCCGACAGCACGCCAGAGCGGGAAGGTCTGGAGCATTATCTCGGCTCCGACGCGCTGATGGAGCGATGCGTGGCCGGCTGGCCGGCAAGTGCCGGCGAACCGCCCGCAACCGCCCGCGAACTCTTCGACCGTGCGCAGGCCGGCGAGCAGGAGGCGCTTGTCTGGGTCAACAAACATGCCGCTGATATCGGCCGCATGGTTGCCGGCTGCATCGGCTTCTTCGATCCCGGTCTCGTCGTTCTCGGCGGCGGCGTCGGCCAGAACCCGCTGATGCTGGAAGAGGTGCGCCACGTTGCCCGTGATCTCACCTGGGCAACCGAGATCACCGTCAGCGGTCTCGGCGTCAACGGCACGGTGCTGGGGGCGACCCGCCTTGCTGCCGACTATGCGCTCGCCGAGATCCTCGGCGAGACGCCCGATGCCACGCTCGTCCTGCCGCCCGGTTCCATTCCGGACGAGGATGCGGAGCAAGCGGCGGGTTGACATTATACCTCCGTCGGCGACCAAGGCTTCAGCTTGGTGTCGGTCTGCCGGTAGCGGAAGGTGATGTTGGTCAGGCCCGCGGCATCCTGCATGTCACCGACGATCATCTGCAGGGCGACGATCTGGATGATCGCATCGGCGACCGGATGGCGAAGGCTTGGCACGGAGATGACCACGAGATTGTCACGCTCGGCGACATCGTCGCGTTCGGTGATCAGCACCGAGGGGCAGCCGAAGCCAGCCATATCCTCGGCGATCTTCACTTCGCGGCCACTGCCGAAGGCGATGACGCCGGTGCGGCTGTCCTGCGATTCCATCGGCCCATGCAGATAGTTCATCGTGTCCCAGCCGGCGGCAGGCAGGCGCACGGCCTCACGGATCAGCATCGCGCCTTCGCCGGCATTGGCAAAGCCTGTACCTGCGCCGACGAGATCGATGGAGCTGCATGCGCCAAGCCGGGCGGCAGCCTTCGCGGCAGAGGCCTTGGCGGTTTCCAGCGTCTTTGAAACGGCAGCCGGCAGGCGGTCCCACTCGGGAGAAGAGTGGCCGCCTGCCAGCCGTTCGCAGAGCAGCCCGATCGCGAGCAGCATGCCGGTATAGCCCGTGGAGCTCGCGCCGTTGTCGGAGCCGGATCCGGTCGGAAGAACCGCACCGGTCAGTTCGGCCAGCGGGTTTTCGCTGCCTCTGCAGATGGCAAGTTTGGGAAGATCAGGTCGAAGCCGCATAACATCGGATATTTCGCGGCTCTGGCCTGAGGCCGAGAGCGCGACGAAGGCGCCGGCAGCACTGTCGAGCGCTCCGTAGAGGTCCGTCGGGCAATAGGGGAAGGAGGCGATGCCGAGATCGCGCAGATAGGCGGCCCCTACCATGGCCGCTTGATAGCTGGCGCCGATCCCTGCGAAGCCCACGCTCCTGCCTTTGAAGGCCTGAAGGTCGAGCGACGCCAATGCGCCGCGCACGATATCGAGCCCCTCGGTGAGGCTCTGGGGTTGGCGGGCAACCGCGTTTCTGTAGCCGATACGTTCCATTCGTCTGTCCTCGTTTTCTGTCAGCCGGCAAGCAGACGGCCGGCAAGCGCCAGGGCGCCGTTGACCGGTGCCGCGCGCAGCAGGGTGATCTCACTTGCCGGCGAGACCGCAGCCATCGCGTGCTTGAACGCCTCGAAAAGGCTCGGCTGCTCGACGACGACGCCGCCACCGATGACGACATGGCTGGCATCGGCGCCGCGGCTGATCAGGATGCCGACAAGGCGGGCAAGGGCCTTCGCGCCCTCTTCGATGACAGTGATCGCAAGCGGCGATTTCTGCGCCGCGGCATCGAAGACCGCATCGGCATAGCTGCCCCAGATCGCCGCGCCGCGCGTCTCGTTCAGCAGGCGGCCAATCTTCGTGGCGTCGGTCGTGTCCAATTTCGCCATCAGCCCGTTCACAAGCGGGTCGCCGCTCTCGCCATGGTCGATGGCGTTGCGGATCGCGCGGGCGGCCTCTCTCACGAGTGCCGCCGCGCTGCCTTCGTCCCCAAGGATCCAGCCCCACCCGCCCGCGACCAGCATCTCGCCGTCATGATTGCGCGATACCGCGATCGAACCTGTGCCGGAGACGACGCCGATCCCGCTTGCAAAGCCCGCAGCAGGCACCAGAAGCTCGGAATCGTTGACGACCTTGATCTTGCCGGAGAGCTTTGCGCCGAGATCGGCTTCCATCTGCTTGCAATGCCAGTCGGTATCGCAGCCATGCGCACCGAGAGCGACGGCTGCCGGTTCAGCCTTTGCGGTCTCCAGGATGAGGGCGGCGAGCGCCGCGGCGTCGGCCGCACGGTCCCAGCTGCGCCAATCCGCGGTCGGAACGACCTTGTCGGCGATCACCTCTGCGCCCTGACTGACGAGCAGATGCGTCTTTGTGCCGCCGATATCGACGCCGGCTATGAGGCCGCTTTTCACCATGGAATATATGCCTTCCGCATGAAGTCTGGGGGAGCTAAAAAATATAGTTAGGCAGCTTTACAAACTATCTAGCCAAAACGCAAGAACTATGATTTGCTAATGATCGTGAACACGCCCTAGAAAACGAAAAGGGGAGCGCAAATGAGAGTGAGATCGATCGCAGGGCTGCTGACGGCAGCGACAATTGCCTGGGGGCTCTCCGCTCCCTTTACCTATGCAACCGACATTTCCTTCTGGACCTGGCGTCAGGAAGACAAGGCGGCCTACAACGAGCTGTTCGCCGACTTCACCAAGAAGAACCCTGACATCAACGTGAAGTTCGAGTCCTTCCCGGACGAGAACTATCCGACGATCGTCTCGACGGCGCTCGCCGGCGGCAAGGGCGGCGATGTCATCCATACGCATGCCTATGGCTGGCTCGAGCAGTTCGTAAAGTCCGGCTACTTCGTGAAGCAGGACAGCTCCAACATGCCTTCGCTCGCGAATATGTCCGCAGATGCTCTGCTGTCGGGTACCTATCGCGCCGATGGTCAGGTCTATTCGCTGCCGTTTGCCTCGCAGACACTCGGCCTCTTCATCAACAAGGACGTGTTCGAAAAGGCTGGTCTGAAGGCTCCGACGACCTGGGATGAGTTCATCACCGTTTCGAAAGCCCTCAAGGAAAAGGGTATCATTCCGCTTGCCAACGGCCTCGGCACCAGCTGGTTCAACGAAATGTTCGTTGCTTCCTTTACCGGACCGTTCCTCGGCCAGGATTTCGTCTCCGACCTGAAGACCGGCAAGGCGACTTTCAAGGATCCGCGCTATATCGCGGCCCTGAACAAGCTGCTCGAACTGCGCGATTACATGCCGCCGGGCTTCGAAGGCATCGATTACGATACCGCAGGCCAGCTCTTCGTCAGCGGTCGCGCCGCAATGCTTGCCGGTGGCAGCTTCGATATCGCCACCTACAAGGGCGAGAACCCGCAGATCAACATGGGCTTCATTGCTCCGCCGGCTGCCAAGGCAGGCGACATTCCGCAGGCAACAAAGTTCTATGACGGCGGCTATGCGGTCAATGCGGCCTCGAAGAACAAGGAAGCCGCGCTCAAGCTTGTTGCCTGGATGGGCACCAAGGAGTTCGGCGACAAGTTCACCGCACTGCTCGGCAATATCTCGCCGATCAAGGGCGTCGAGGTGAAGGACCCGCTGCTTGCCGAAGTCGCCAAGCTCAACGAGACGGCGATGCCGCATATCAACGTCGTCTATTTCCGCTTCCAGAAGCCTACCGGTTCCGAGTTGCTGCAGACGGACATTACGAAGATGATGTCCGGCAGCATCACGCCCGATCAGCTTGGCGCCGACCTGACCGATGGTCTCGCCAAGTGGTACAAGGCTTTCCAGGGGAAGTAAGATGAACACCGACCGGCGCCGCGCCCCGACCTTTCTGCCGCAGCGCCGGTCGGTGTGGATTTTCCTGCTTCTGTTTCCGGCCTTGGCCGTGATGACGATCTTCGTCGTCTGGCCGTTGCTATCGGCCCTTCGCTTTGCCTTCTACGAATTCAACGGCCTCTTGCCGTCGAATTTCATCGGGCTCGAAAACTTCCGCAAGGTTCTGTTCGAAGAGCCCTACAGCGACTGGACGTACAACGCCTTCTGGCACAACGTCATCGTCTTCGTGTCGTTGATGATATTCGAGAACGGCACCGCCTTCCTGATCGCCTTCGCGCTTCTGAAGGGCTTGCCCGGTCACCGTATCCACCAGGTCATCGTCTTTCTTCCGGTCGTGCTGTCCTCCGTCATCGTCGGCTTTCTCTGGAAGCTCTTCCTTCACCCGCTGTTCGGCCTGGTGAACGGGGCGCTGGCACTGATTCATATTCAGGGGCCGGCCTGGCTCGGCAATGAAAGCACGGCGCTCGGCAGCATCGTCTTCGCCAATATCTGGCATTGGCTGGGCTTTCCGACTCTGGTGCTGCTCGCCGGCATGCAGCGGATTTCCGCTGAGGTCATCGAGGCCGCACGTCTGGATGGGGCAGGGGACTATGTGCTCCTGCGCCGCATCATCTGGCCCCTGATCGCTCCGAGCGTCACGATCGTCTGCATCCTCACCTTCATCGGCAGCTTCAACTGGTTCGAGATCCCCTATGTGATGGCGGGGCTGACAGGTTCTCCCGGCGGCTCGACCGACGTGCTCGGCCTCTATTTCTACCGGACGGCCTTCGGCAGCGTCACCAACGGTATTCAGGATTTCGGCCAGGGCAGTGCGCTTGCGGTGCTGATGTTCCTCTTCGTTGCCGGCTTCTCCTTCGTGGCGCTGCGCTTCCTGCGCCGGCGTGAAATTCAGCTCTAGGCCGCTTAAGCCATTTCCGGGAACCGACATGAAGAATTCCAACGAATGGATCAAGAACGGCTTCATTCAGGCAGTGCTGGTGCTGAATGCCCTGATCATGCTGTATCCGCTTGTGGTCATGGTACTCTCTTCGTTCAAGAAGAACGCCGAGATCTTCACCTCGCCTTTCGCCCTGCCGCAGAGCTTCGGCTTCGATAATCTGCAGAAGGTCTGGGACGAGACGAACTTCGTCCGCTACATGCTCAATTCCTTCGGCGTGACGGCGGCTTCTATCATTCTCATCCTCGTCTTCGGCACGATGGCGGCTTATGCGATCGCGCGCTACGAATTCCGGTTGAGCGGCGCCGTGCTGATGTTCTTCATCAGCGGCATGACCGTTCCCCTGAAGCTGGCGATCATTCCGCTCTTCATCCAGCTCGATGCCCTGCATCTCGTCGATACCTATGCCGGGCTCGTGCTCGTCTATGTAGCGATGGGGCTGCCGTCTGCCGTCTTCATCATGACGGGATTCCTCAGAACCCTGCCGCGTGAGCTCGAGGAGTCCGCCCGGATCGATGGGGCAAGCGAATTGCTGATCATGCTGAAGATCATGCTGCCGCTGGCGCGGCCGGCCATGGTGATCGTGGCGATCCAGAATGCCGTGCCGATCTGGAACGACTTCTTCTTCCCGTTGATCCTGATCACCTCGGACAATCTGAAGACCCTGCCGCAGGGCCTTACCGTCTTCATCGGCGAGTTCACGACGGACTGGGGCGTGATGTTCACGGGCCTGACGCTGGCAGCCCTCCCGATCACGCTCCTCTACATCGTGCTGTCAAAACAATTCATCGCCGGGATCACCCAGGGCGCCGTCAAGTAATTTGAGGAGATATCGATCGCCATGAGCTCAGTGCAGATCCGTAGCGTCAGCAAGAGCTACGCACAAACCAGCGTCATCAAGGATGTCTCTGTCGATATTCCCGATGGCGAGTTCGTCATCCTCGTCGGCCCCTCGGGCTGCGGAAAATCGACGCTGCTGAGAATGATTGCCGGGCTGGAGGATATCAGCGGCGGCGAGATCGCGATCGGTGGCAACGTGATCAATGACGTGGCGCCGAAATCGCGCGACATCGCCATGGTCTTCCAGAACTACGCGCTCTATCCGCACATGACCATTCGCGAAAACATGGAGTTTGCGCTGCAACTGAAGAAGGTGGCAAAATCGGAGATCGATGAGAAAGTCATGCGGGCCGCCGATATTCTCGGGCTTAGGGAGCTCCTGTCGCGCTATCCGCGCCAGCTTTCGGGCGGCCAGCGCCAGCGCGTTGCCATGGGCCGTGCCATCGTCCGCGATCCGAAGGTCTTTCTGTTCGATGAGCCGCTCTCTAACCTCGATGCCAAGCTGCGTGTGCAGATGCGTGCCGAGATCAAGGCGCTGCACCAGCGCCTGAAGACGACCACGGTCTACGTCACGCATGATCAGGTGGAAGCCATGACGATGGCGGACCGCATCGTTGTGATGCGGTCGGGCATCGTCGAGCAGGCCGGCACGCCGCTCGAGCTCTACGATAACCCCGCCAACATGTTCGTTGCTCAGTTCATAGGCTCGCCGGCGATGAACATCCTGGGCGGCCAGGTTGCCGAGGGCGCTTTCGAAACGGATGACGGCGTTCGCCTTTTTATGCCCGCAGCCGCCGTCACGGATGGTAGCAGGATCCATTACGGCATCAGACCAGAGCATATCGTCCTCTCGGACAAGGGCGTCCCGGGAACCGTTCATCTCGTCGAGCCGACCGGCGCCAGCACCGAAGTCATCGTCACCGCCGGTCGCCAGCAGATCACCGTGCTTGCCCATGAGCGCCTGCCGGTGCGCCCGGGCCAGCAGGTTCATCTCGCCTACGACACCGCCAAGGTTTGCCTCTTCGATGAGCGCGAACAGCGCGTCAGGATCGAGGGGTAGGGGATGAGTGACAGGAAGAGCGTGATCATCACCGGCGCCGGGTCAGGGATCGGCGCTGCGACCGCGACTGTCTTCGCCGCCGCTGGCTACGACGTCGTCGTCAATTATAGCCGCAACAAGGCGGGTGCGGACGAAATCGTCGAACAATGCCGGTCGGTTGGCGCCAATGCGGTCAGCGTGCGTGGCGATATTGCCGAGGATGCCGACTGCCGGGCGATTGCCGCAGTAGCCGTCGAACAATTCGGACGGATAGACGCCCTGGTCAACAATGCCGGCGTCACCCGCCAGGCACCTGCCGGCGATCTCGAGGCATCGAATGCCGAAGATTTCGACGCGATCTTCCGCGTCAACGTTGCCGGTACCTACCAGATGATCCGCGCGGCGGCGCCGCATCTGCAAAAGGCGGCGCTCGGCTCCATCGTCAACGTCTCCTCGGATTCCGCATTTTCCGGCGACGGCTCGTCGCTCGCCTATGCGGCGTCTAAAGGGGCGGTCAACACCATGACGCGCGGCCTTGCCCGGTCGCTGGCGCCCGCCATCCGCGTCAATGCCGTCTGCCCCGGGTTCGTCGATACGACCTGGGCACTCGCCTGGCACGACAAGCCGTCATATGAGGCCTTCAAGGCAGGCCTGATCGCCGCCGCGCCGCTGCAAAGCATGCCCGCAGCAGCCGATATCGCCGAAGCGATCTTCTGGCTCACGGAGAAGGCAAGCTGCATCACTGGCCAATGCCTGGTGATCGATAGCGGTGCTGGCCTCGTCGGCGGCTGAGGCTCGCCTCAAGCCACCGCCAGCTTCCGCTGTGCGGAAAGCGCCCGGATGCAGGTCAAGGCCAGGATGATCACCGGCAGGCAGACGAGGTAGGAGGAGCGGATGCCGAAATGTTCGGCGACGAAGCCGAGGAGTGGCGGGGCGAGGAAGAACACCACGAAGGACATCTGCGCGAGGGCCGCGACGTTGAGATGTGAGGCGCGGTCGCGGCGCTGGGCAGCCGCCGAGACTGCAAGCGGGTAGACCGCGCTGCAGCCTGAGCCCATCAGGGCGAAGCCGAGGAGTGCCACATATTCATGCGGCGCCAGCCAGACGGCGGCGAGGCCTGCGGCCGACACCAGAAGCAGCACGAAGGCGACGTTTCGCGAGCCGAAGCGGTCGACGAACGGGTCGGCGAAAAGGCGGGTGACGGCCATGAAGAAGGTGAACAGCGTCAGGCCGAGACCACCGATGAAGGGCACGGACTGGAAGACGTCGCGCATGTAGATCGCCGACCAGTCGATGCCGGCACCCTCGACGAGGAAGGCCGCGATACCGATGGCGCAAAGCGGCAACAAGCCGCGCGTCGGCAGCGCGATGTGGCCGGCATCCGCATGTTCCGCCGTCTGGCGCACCGGCGCGTTCTGCATGCCTGAAATGGCGATGGTGCCGACCACGAGGACGAACGCGAAGGTCAGGCCGAGATGCATATGGACCGAGACTTCGGCCTGGCGAAGAGCCGCAGATACCAGCGCGGTGACGAAGAAGCCCAGGCTCCAGAAGCCGTGGGCGCGGTTCATCACGCCCTTGCCGAGCCTTGCCTCGACGCGGTCGATCTCGACATTGAGATTGATCTCCAGCGCGCCGGCCAGCAGGCCTTCGCAGAAGAGGATCGCGAAGACGAGGGGCGCGCTGCCCGCCCAGGGAACGAGCGCGAGCAAAGCGGAGGTCCCGAGAACGGTCAGGAATGCGGTTTTGCGGGCGCCGAAGCGGGCGATCAGCGGCGAGGAGAAGGTCAACGACACCAGCGCGCCGATCGCAGCGCCAATCAGCGTCAGCCCGAGTTCCGATTTATCGACCTGCAGGCTCTCCTGCAGATCGGGCAGGCGTGATAGCATCGCGCCCATGGAGACAGCGAACAGGAAGAAGCAGATGTAGATCCGCTGCTGCGGCTGGATTGACATGATGCCTCGCGGTCTTCGGCTGATGGTTGCGCCCGCTTCAGGGCGTACAAAGAGAAGTCGTCAGTAGCACAGGAAACCGGATCGGTGGAAGGCCGCTAACATATTGCTAAAATTTGAAAATCCGTGTTGCTTTCATGCTACGGTCTTCGGCGCTGCAGTCCTCGCTCTCCTGTCGTTCTTCACGCCCGTCATCGGCATCCGCACCGCGGTTGCGCAGGAGAGCGCACAGATATGCGAGAGAAAGCCGTTCGAGCAGCAGTCCTATATCGTCTGCTCGCCGGACGCCGCCAAGGGTAGTTTGCAGCTCTTCTGGAGAGGCGCCGATGGTCAGCCCTACCGGACATTCTCGCAGCTGGCGGACAGTTTGACGGCGAAAGGCAAGACGCTGGTCTTTGCGATCAATGCCGGCATGTATCAGCCGGATTTCACGCCGCTCGGTCTCTATGTCGAGAACGGGCAGGAACTCCGCCCGGCCGAGATGGGCACCAGGACGGGCGAGCCGGGCAAGATCCCGAATTTCTACAAGCAGCCGAACGGCGTTCTCTATTGGGGCTCAGCCGGGGCTGGCATCCTTTCGACTGACGGGTTCATCAAGCAGAAGCCGGCTGCGGAATTCGCGACGCAATCCGGTCCGATGCTGGTGATCAACAATAGGCTGCACCCCGCACTGATCCCCGGTTCGTCCGACCGCACGCGCCGGAGCGGCGTGGGTGTCTGTGACGGCGGCAAGGTCCGCTTTGCGATCAGCGAAGACAGCGTGAACTTCCACGATTTCGCCCGCTTTTTCCGCGATGGCCTGCATTGCCCGAACGCTCTCTTCCTCGATGGCGGCAATGGCAGCGGCCTCTTCAATCCGGCGCTCGGCCGCAATGACTATTCCTGGCACGGCGGATATGGGCCGATCGCTGGATTTGTTCAGTAAGCGATCCAGATAATGCTCTTCAGAGCCCGGCATTCCGGCCAATAAATGCACAGGCGTGCAAAAAGTGCATTTTTGTCATTGCCGTGTCACGCGGCAGCGATAGCTACCTCCCGAAAGGCTCGCCGGGGAGCAGCCTGCAGAAGAGGAAAAGGTCATGAACAGACGCGAATTTCTTATCACTTCGTCGGCCGCAGCGGGCCTCCTGGCAATGCCGCGCTTTGCTTCTGCAGCCGGAGAGACGATCGATCTCTATAGCGGCTCCGATGCCAACATCATCGATTTCTGGTCGAACATCGTGGTCCCGGCCTTTTCGAAGGCTCACCCCGAGCTGGCGATCAAGGTCACCGACGCCGGCGACAATACCGGTCTTCGCGCCATCGCCGACCGCGGCCTCGCTGCTCTGAAGAGCAAGACCGATCCGCAGGCCGACATTTTCGAACATTTCGACCCGCGCCTTCCGGCTGGCGGCATCGATGCCGGCCTCTGGGTCAAGTTCTCGGCCGAGAACATCGAGGGCTTCGATCACGTCAACCCGCTGAGCGTCGATAGCGAATATTCGCTGCCCTATCGCGGCTCGCAGGTTCTGCTCGCTTACGACACGACCAAGCTCGACCCGAAGAACGCGCCGAAGACCTGGGAACAGCTGACGGCCTGGATCACGGCGAACCCGGGCCAGTTCATCTATAACCGTCCTGACAAGGGCGGTTCCGGCGGCAATTTCGTTCGCCGCGCCATCCATGAAGCCAATGGCCGCGACCCGAAGAAGTTCACCGTCGACAACTTCACCGCCGACTATGCCAACCAGACGCTGACGCCGGCGTGGAAGATCCTGACCGATCTCGCCCCGTCGCTCTACGAGAAGGGCGCTTACACCGCCGGCAACACGCAGTCGATCCAGCTTCTGGCACAGGGCGTCGTCACCATGACCCCGGTCTGGTCCGACCAGATCCTGCAGGCGATCGCGCAGGGCGTTCTGCCCGAGGCGACCGGCCTCGTTCAGCTGAGCGACCTCGCGCTCTGCGGCGGCTTCTCGCGCATGACCGTCTTCTCGAACGGCGCTCACAAGGATGCCGCGCTGAAGCTCGCGGCCTTCCTGCTTACCAAGGAGATGCAGGAAGCGATCATCACCGAGATCGGCGGCTTCCCGGGCGTTTCCTGGGATCACATCTCGGACGAACTGCGCAAGAAGTACGCCGACGTCATCCCGACGACCATTCCGGTCTTCCCGAGCGGCGATTGGGAAACCAACATCAATGACGGCTGGTACCGCAACGTCGCTCCGAACATCAGCCGCACCTGATGCGCAGACGGATACCGGTACAATCGCCGGCGCGTGAAGGCGCGCCGGCCAAGAGTGCCTCGGCGGGGCTGCTTCTGGTCGCCCTGCCGGTTCTGCTTCTCGGCTGGCTGATCGTCTACCCGATCATCTCGGCGGTCATGGGCACGATCTTCGTGCGCCAGGCGGATGGAAGCTCTGAGTTTTCGCTCGCTTCCTACCAATTCTTCTTCACCGACAGCTACAGCCTCGCCAATCTCTGGGTCACGCTCTGGACCACCTTCGTCTGCGGCCTGCTGCTCGTCGTCATCGGCTTGCCGATCGCGCTCTACCTGCGTTTCTCGCAGGGACGGCTTGCCGGCTATGTCCAGGGGCTGGCGATCTTCCCGATGTTCGTGCCGTCGATCATCCTGTCCTACGCGCTGATCCGCACCATCGGTCCGAACGGCACCGTCGACATCCTGTTAAATGCCGTCGGCCTGCCGAAGCTGCCGTCGCCTTATCTGACGCCCTGGGGACCGGTGATCGGCCTCGTCTGGGACAACCTGCCGCTGACCGTGCTGATGCTGACGGCCGGGCTGAGCAGCATTTCGAAAAGCTCGATCGAGGCCGCACGCGACGTCGGCGCTAAGCCTTTCCGCGTCTTCATCTCGATCATCATGCCGCGCATGGGCAATTCGTTGCTGGTCACCGCATCCTTCGCCGTTCTCGGCATCTTCTCGTCCTTCACGCTGCCTTACGTGCTCGGTCCGGCTTCGCCCGAGATGATGGGTCCGTTCATGCAGCGCACCTTCTCCGACATGAACGATCCGCTGAACGCGCTGACGCAGGCCGTCATCTCATTCGCCTTCTGCCTCGTCTTCGGCATCTTCTATGTGCGCTCGATCGCCAGAAACCGGGAGGGCCGCCGATGACGCCGGTTGAAAACACCGCTTCACGCGCCGGGATCGACTGGACCGGCATCTGCTTTGCGGTCCTGCTGACGCTGTTCATCGCGCTGCCGCTGGTCGTCGTCGGCACTTGGGCCTTTACCGAGGTTTGGCGCTATCCCTCCGTCATTCCGCAGCAGTTCGGTCTGCGCTTCTGGCATCAGACGCTGTCGCGTGCCGATGTCTGGGATGCGCTGACGCTGAGCCTGCGGCTGACGGCGACGGTCACCGTCCTTTCGGCGATCATCTGCCTCCCGGCGGCCTATGCCTTCGCGCGGATGAAGTTTCCGGGCCGCAATATTCTCTTCCTGTCCTTCCTGGCGTCGCACGCCTTCCCGAAATTCGGCCTCTTGGTGGCGATCGCCGGCATCTTCCTGCAGCTGGGGCTGATCAGCACCTTCTGGGGCGTCGTGCTGATCCAGCTCGTCGGCACGTTGATGCTGATGATCTGGATTCCGGTTGCGGCTTTCCAGAATGTCGATCGCCGGATGGAGGAGGCAGCGCGGGATGCGGGCGCCACGCCGCTTCGGGTCTTTTGGTCGATCACCCTGCCGCAGGCGGGACCGACGATCGCCGCCGCTCTGCTTCTGACCTTCGTGGGCACCTTTTATGAAACCGAGGGCGCCTGGCTGATCGGCGCGCCTGAGATCCGCACCATGCCGGTGCTGATGATCACCTTCATCAACAACCAGATCGTCGTCCAATATGGCGCCGTGCTTTCGGTGATGCTCTGGGTGCCGTCCTTCATCGCCTTGATGTTTGCCCGACGCGTTGTCGGAACGGGTGCATTCGCCCGGGGCTTCGGTGCATAGTATGATTGGGTTCTGCCCGAAGAGAGGCTGCAAATGGCACGTTTGACGATCAACGGCGTTTCGAAGAGCTTCGGCACGTCTTTCGCCGTGCGCGATTTCTCGCTCGATGTCGAGGATGGCGAGCTCGTCTGCCTTCTCGGCCCCTCCGGCTCCGGCAAGTCGACGTTGCTGCGCATGATCGGCGGCTTCGAACGCCCAACCGGCGGTTCCATCCTGATCGACGCCAAGGATGTTACCGGCCTCCCGCCGGAAAAGCGCCCGACCGGCATGGTTTTCCAGAGCCATGCGCTCTGGACGCATATGGACGTGTTCAACAACATCGCCTTCGGCCTGAAGCTGCGGCATTTGCCAAAAGCGGAAATCCGCGACCGCGTCGAAGGCGCGCTCGAGCTCGTCGGTCTCTCGAACTACGGCAAGCGCCAGACCACACAGCTCTCCGGCGGGCAACAGCAGCGCGTGGCGCTGGCGCGTTCGCTGGTGCTGGAGCCGAAGATCCTGCTGCTCGACGAGCCCTTCGCCAGCCTCGACCAGCATCTGCGCGAACGCTTGCGCGAAGAGGTCAAGGATATCCAGCAGCGCCTCGGCATCACCACTCTGTTCGTCACTCACGGGCAGGATGAGGCGCTGGCGCTCGCCGATCGTATCGTCGTCATGCGCGACGGTGGCACCGAACAGATCGCGCCACCCGATATCATCTATCGCGAGCCGCAAACCGCCTTTGTTGCCGGTTTCATCGGCTCGATGAATTTCGTCCGCACGACGGTCAGGAACGGGATCAGCGAGCATCCGGCCTTTCCGCTTTCCGTTCCGGTCAGCGACGGTGAGGTGGAGATTGCCTTCCGGCCCGAGGCGCTGTCGCTTTCGCCTTCGGAGAAGAAGGCTGCATCGGTACATCGCACGATCGATTTCGGCACCCACAAGCTTGTCGATATCGATCTCGCCGACGGCAGCCGCCTGAAATCGATGACCGCGCCCGATACCAATTGGTCGAAGGGCAGTTTCGTCGAGCCGAAAGTTGCAGCTTACTTCGCATTCCGCGATAACGGCCTCGTCTATCAATCGCCGCAAGCCGGCCATCAGGGACAGAGGCAAGTATTCGGTCATGTCTGACACCAAGGGCGTAGCAATCAAGACGGACGGGCATCTCACCTGGCTAAAGTGGCACCGCGGCCACCGGCAGGCCGGTGATATCTCCTTCACGCGCCAAAGGATCGCCGAGGGCATGGCGCTTGGCGCCAGCGTCGAGATCGATCTTGTCTGCTTTGCGGGCGATGGCTTCGCCGTCCTGCATGACGACGTGCTGCATCCGGCGACGACGGGGGAGGGCGCTGTCGCCGATGCCTCGGCCGATTGTCTCCGCAGCCTCTATCTTCGCGACCACGAGGGCCAGCCGACCGGTAACCCGGTCATGCTGATCGACGATCTCGGGCGCTTGCTCGAGGAGATCGATTGCCATCCGGATGCGGTGCTGCAGCTCGATCTCAAGGAATATTCGGTTCGCATCAGCGAAGCCGATGTCGCCGCCTTTGCCAAGGCGATCTCGCCGGTGGCGAAATCGGTCATTCTTTCAGGGGGTGATGCGGTGGCCGTCGAGCGTTTGTCGCGCGCCGTCCCCGCCATGCCCGTCGGCTACGATCCCTGCCATGACGGCGCCATCGAGCGTCTCATGGAAAGCCGCGATTTTGCGGGCTTCGTCGCCGGTGCTCTCGAGGCTGCGCCGAAGGCCACGATGATCTATCTGCATCACAAGCTGGTATTGTTTGCCGATGCGGCAGGCTTCGACATGATCGGCGCCTTTCATCAGGCCGGCCGGACGATCGACGCCTATACGATCAATCGCGCCATTCCCGATGTCCTGCCGGATGTTCGCCGCCTGCTGGCGCTGAAGGCCGACCAGATCACCACCGATGACCCGGTTGGCCTCGACGCATTGATCGCGTCCAGTCACTAACCTCCGCGAAAGCCGTCGACCAGCCAGGAATGGACCGCGGTGTTGGCCGCGAGGATATCGCCATTCGGTGTCACCGGGCCGCCGGAAAAGGCAGAGACCTTGCCGCCCGCCTCTTCTACCAGCAAAGCCGATGCGCCGTAGTCGTGCAGGGACAGGCCGTCCTCGAAGAAGCCATCCAGACGCCCGCACGCGACATAGGCGATGGAGAGCGCTGCCGAGCCGAGCCGTCTCACGCCAGCCGTCTGGTCCATCAGCCGCTGCAAGGCCGAGAGATAGGTTTCCTTCTTCACCGCCTTGACCTGGCCGGGGACGGGCAGGCCTGCGCCGATCAGGACGTTCTCGATGTCGCCATTGTCGATACAGCTGATCTTCTCGCCGTTGAGATAGGCGCCGCGGCCCACTTCCGCGCTGAAGAGTTCGTCGAGCATCGCGTCATAGACGACACCGGCGACGACCTTGCCGTGTTCGGCAATCGAGATCGTCATGCCGAAATGCGGAATGCCCCAGGCATAGTTGGTGGTGCCGTCGATCGGGTCGATGTAGATGATGGGCGTATCCGGCCCCGCCTGACGGTTGCCGACGGCTTCCTCGCCCTGGATCGCATAACCGGGAAAGGCCTTCACCATCTCATCGACGATGATGCGCTCGACGGCGACATCGATTTCGGTCTGGTAGTCACGCGGCGCCTTGGCGAGCATCTCGGTGATGCGGCGGCGCTTGAGCGAGGATCTGGC
The DNA here is from genome assembly GCF_047325115.1 of Rhizobium sp. Rhizsp82. NCBI lineage: Bacteria > Pseudomonadati > Pseudomonadota > Alphaproteobacteria > Hyphomicrobiales > Rhizobiaceae > Rhizobium > Rhizobium sp. Rhizsp82. Next base: position 715,232 of record NZ_CP168571.1, read on the forward strand.
GAGCTCACCCGCCTTGAGGACGGCGCTTGCAAGCAGCTGAAGGCGTTCGGAGGCGCCTGACGGGAGGCGATGTTCGGCACTGGGAGATGTCATGGGAACCTGTGGGGAAGGATTCTATTCCATTTGCATGCCGACCCATTGCAGAGGGACATGACAGTTTTGCGACCCTAGGGCCGAAATGCCTTAAGGTCATGATCTCATTTGGAACTGAAGCCTTCGCAGTCAAGCGCCGGCATGCCAATCCAATGCCGAATGCCGCCTGTGATACCGGCGTATTCATTTCGCGGCGGCGATGTTTTGCCGTTCTGCCGCGGGCGGTCAGCAACCGGTCCATTTCCACCTTCGAGCAAGCAAACCGGGCGAGCAGCCGCTCTGCCTCGGCGGGCTCGATTCCATATTGGAGGCCCAGCGTGCGGATGGAATAGGGTTCGGTCATTGCCTTGGTCATTTGTGTACTCCTTCGAAGGAGAGAACCGCCAAGGCACGGCCGCCGTTCCGTCAACAAATGCGACCCATTGTAACCGAGCGTCAGGCCGGTCGTTTCTTTCTGCGTTTCTCCACCACGACGGACCCTGCCAGCAGTTTGCCGATATCAGCGGCGGGCAGCGGTCGGGCGAAGAGAAAGCCCTGGAGTGCGTCGCAACCCGTCTCCGCCAGAAACGCCGCCTGCGCCTCCGTCTCGACGCCTTCGGCGATCACTTCCAGATCGAGCGTATGTCCGAGCGCAACGATTGCCGAGGTGATCGCCATATCCCCAGGATCGCCGGGAATGTCCGTGATGAACGAGCGGTCGATCTTGATACGCGAAAGCGGAAAGAGCTTCAGGGTGCTGAGGCTCGAATAGCCGGTTCCGAAATCATCGATCGACAGGCTGACGCCGAGCCGCTTCAGCTCGCGCATGCGGGCGATCGCTCCGTCGACGTCTTCCATGATCAGGCTTTCGGTCAGTTCGAGCTCGAGAAGCGCCGGGTCGAGGCCCGAGGCGGAAAGCGCTGCGGCGACTTTCGCGGGAAGCGACGGCTCGCGGAACTGCCGCGCCGACACGTTCACCGCCATGCGCACCGCGGGCAGGTCGCTATCCAGCCACGCCCGCAGCTGGCGGCAGGCCTTGTCGAGAACGATTTCGCCGAGTTCGACGATCAGCCCGGTCTCTTCGGCAAGCGGAATGAACTCAGCCGGGGAGATCAGCCCCGCCTGCGGATGCTGCCAGCGCAGCAGCGCCTCGATGCCCGAAATCTCGCCGCTGGCGATATGCTTCTGCGGCTGGAAATGCAGCAGGAACTGATCTTCGGCAACGGCGCGGCGGAGATCGTCGATGCGCAGCAGCTTGTGGCGGGCCGCCTCGGCCATTTCAGGTGTGAAGAGCTGGATTGCATTGCGGCCGGCATCCTTGGCGCGGTAGAGCGCCATGTCGGCATTGGCGACAAGCTCGCTCGCCGCCCGCCCATGCTCTCTGGACGAGGCGACGCCGATGCTGCAGGTCACTCTGATCTCGACGCCGTCGATGTTGCAGGGACGGGCGATCGCATCGGCAATCTTGCGCAGCCGCGGCAACGGATCGTTGCCGCTCGCTTCGACCACGACGATGAACTCGTCGCCGCCGATCCGCGATACCAGCCCCTTGCTGCCGATTTCCGCCGCGATACGCGCCGCAACGATCCTCAGAAGCTCGTCGCCCGCCGTGTGGCCGAGGCTGTCATTGACGAGCTTGAAATTATCGAGATCGATGAAGGCGACGCAGACCGCATTCTCGTCGACCGCGAGGAGATCGCCGAGCTTGCGGTCGAGCAGCGTTCGGTTCGGCAGGCCGGTCAGCGCATCGTGTTCTGCGAGAAAGGCGATCCTGGCGGTGTCGCGATGGCGGTCGATCGCAATACCGATGGTCTGGGCGACGCCGGCCAGAAATTCCGAGAGCCCGGCTTCCCCCGGGCATTCTCTCTCCGATACCAACAGGCTTCCGTGACTGCTGCCATCGCGGCAGGCAATCTGGAATTCCATTCGCGGGGCTTCGATACCGGCATCCTCGACTCCGTCCAGAACGATGCTGACCGATCGCCCGGGAAGCAGCCGCTCCAGCAGCAGCTGCGCGTCCTTCAGGAAGGAATTGAGCTCGACGCCACGCGCCACATCCTGCAGCAGCCTCGTTTGCGCCGCCATCAACTCTTCGGCACGTTTGCGCGCCGTGATATCGCGCGAGGCGCCGACGACGCCGATGATCGCGCCGGTGCGGTCGCGCAGCGGCACGCGCGACATCATCAGCCAGCCTTCGCCCTTCATGCGGCGCTCCTCGACACCGAGATCGGAACTCCCGGTCTCGATGACGCGCTGCTCGACGGCATCGATATCCTCGGCATGGGTGTGCGGATGGATCTCGCCATCCGTCATTCCGATCAGCTGGCCGACGGTCTCGAAGCCGTTGTTCAGCACCACCGCGCGGTTGGCGAAGAGGAAACGCCCCTGCCTGTCCTTGGCATAGATGAAGTCGGGCACATGATTGATCATCGCCTCCAACCATTCATAACGTTCGACGAGCTCGGCATGCTGGCCGCGCAGCGCGGCAATCATGTTTTCGAGGTCGCCGGCGGGGTCGAATGCCGGTGCTGGAGAGGGTGCCGCTTGCTTTGTCATTGCCGGGGTCTCACTGATTTCGACCGGACGATAAAGACAACCTCTTATGCAACCATGAAGGAAATCCGTCCTTTTTGGCGTGTATGGCTGCGTACAAATGTCGCCTCTACAGGACACCCGCTAGCCTGCTTCGAACGATGCCGCCAGCGCCGCCTGCAGTCGCAAACGATCTCGCGCCCGGTTCATCTTCCATCCTATAATCGGCGCACCAGGCTGCCGGACGGACTTTCCCATGCGTGAAAACAGAGCGAATTCCCTGAAGCTGAAAATCGGCTTCCTGCTTGCAAAGAATTTTACGCTCAGTGCCTTCTCGCTCTTCGTCGATACGCTGCGGCTCGGCAGCGACCAGCGCGACAATTCCGGACGGATCGCATGCGACTGGCTGGTCATGAGCGCCGACAAGCATTTCGTGACCTCGAGCTCTGGCGTGCAGGTGCCGCCGAATGCGCCGCTGAAGCCGCCGACGGATTTCGACTACATCGTCGTGGTCGGCGGGCGGATCAACGAGAAGGTCGAGGTGCTCGACAGCCAGGCCGTCGCCTATGTCGTTAACGCCTCGCATGCGGGCGTGCCGATCATCGGCCTCTGCACCGGAAGCTTCATCCTCGCCGAGGCCGGGATTCTGCAGGGCAAGCGGGCCTGCGTCAGCTGGCTGCATCACGGCGATTTCCGCGAGCGCTTCCCGGAGATTTCGGTCACCTCGCATGAGCTCTTCGTCGAAGACGGCAAGGTGATCACCTGCGCCGGCGGCAGCAGTGCCGCCGATCTTGCTGCCTTCCTGCTCAATCGGCATGTCGGCGAATTCGCAGAGAAGAACGCGCTCGAGATCCTGCAGATCGCCCGCCGCCGCGATGCCAAGGAAATGCAGCCGCGCAATCCGCTCGGGCGCGGCACGATCGACGATGCACGGGTCGAGAAAGCGTTGCTGACCATGGAGCAGCATGTCGAAGACCTGCTGGATATCGAGGATATCGCCGCGCAGAGCGGCTTGTCGCGGCGCCAGCTGGAGCGTTCCTTCCGCACCGCGCTCGGCGTCTCCCCGGCGTCGGCCTATCTTTCGGTGAGGCTTGACGAGGCGATGCGCCTCGTCAAGACCACCAAGATCCCGCTCGCCGAGGTCGCGATTCGCGCCGGGTTCCAGAACTCCTCGCATTTCATCAAGAAGTTCCGCCAGCGCTTCGACATGCCGCCGGCGACGGTGCGCAAGAACCTGAAGCTCAGCGGTCTTCTGAGCTGACGCCTGAACGGCCGCCACAGTATCGCGCGCTGCGTTGCTTCAAACCGGCATGGAAAGCCTCAGTAGCGCGTGCTGCGGTGCGGTATCGGCACAGTGCCGCCGCTCGCCTTCATTTCGGGGCGCTGCGGCGTTAACGGCATGTTGGCAAGACAATGTCGCGCTGGTCTCGCGCCATCCATTGGCGCTCGCCTTTCCGCAGTCAATGCCTCAACCTTCGTTTGTAGTCGCGCTGGAATGCGCGAAAAGCGGCTGAAAGCCGATCCCAAGCGGCCAGCCAGAATCCACCGAAGGAGCTGAGATGACCACTTCTATCGTGAACGCCGTCGGCAGACCCCTCTATTACAGCGGCTCATCGACCGCATGGTTCTCCGCAACCAAGGCCGGCCCGGTCCAGACGGGCACGGCGGGCAATGACTCCATGTGGGGCGACAGCGCCGTGAAAGTCTCCATGCAGGGCGGCACCGGCGATGACATCTATTACCTCTATTCCGCCAAGAACACCGCGGTGGAGCAGGCGGATTCCGGCACGGATACGATCAACACCTGGATGGACTACACGCTGCCCGATAACTTCGAGAACCTGACGGTGACGGGCAACGGCCGCTATGCCTTCGGCAATGACGGCGACAATATCATCTCCGGCGCCTCCGGCAGCCAGACGATCGATGGCGGCGCGGGCAACGATGTGCTGATCGGCGGCGGCGGGGTGGATACCTTCGTCTTCAACCACGGCAGCGGTAGCGACCTGATCACCGATTTCGGCGCCGACGACGTGATCCGAATGGACAGCTTCTCGTCCTTTGCCGATCTCGTCGCGCATTCGACGCAGGAGGGCGTCGATGTCCGCATCGACACCGGCAACGGCGAGAGCCTGGTTCTCGCCAATGCCGATATCGATCAGCTGAGCGCCGCTCAATTCCAGCTGACGCTCGACCGCTCGCATCTTTCGCTCTCGTTCAACGACGACTTCAACAACCTGTCGCTGAGAGATGGCGATCAGGGCACTTGGGACGCCAAGTTCTGGTGGGCGCCGGAGCGCGGCGGAACCCTGAGCGGCAACGGCGAGCAGCAATGGTACATCAACCCTTCCTACGAACCGACGGCATCCGCCAATCCCTTCAGCGTGAACGACGGCATCCTGACGATTTCCGCCAACCCGGCATCGGCGGCATTGCAGCAGCAGATCGACGGTTATGACTACACATCGGGTCTGCTCAACACCCATTCCTCCTTCTCACAGACCTACGGCTATTTCGAAATCCGCGCCGATATGCCGGATGATCAGGGTGTCTGGCCAGCCTTCTGGCTGCTGCCGGAAGACGGCTCATGGCCGCCGGAGCTCGATGTCGTGGAAATGCGCGGCCAGGATCCGAACACGGTCAACGTAACAGTCCATAGCGACGACGGCGGCTCGCACATCATCGATTCAACGCCGGTGAAAGTCGCAAGCACCGAAGGCTTTCACAACTACGGTGTCCTCTGGGACGAGGACCACATCACCTGGTACTTCGACGACGTCGCCGTCGCCCAGGCAGACACCCCCGACGACATGCACGATCCGATGTACATGCTCGTCAACCTCGCCGTCGGCGGTGCCGCAGGTTCACCCGCCGACGGTCTGGCGGGAGGCTCGGAGATGAACATCGATTATATCCGAGCCTATGAACTGACCGACAGCACGGTGCCGCCGGAACCGGCGGTGGAGTTTTATGTCTAGAGCCCGGCCGTTACGCGGCCTACCCTGAGGCCAGCTTTGTCTCGGTTGTATCCTCCGTCGCTCCGTCCGGGGGGAACCGGTGGCTGAGCGCCATCTTCCTGAGCAGCCGATCGCGCGCGGCGGTAACGTGGTCAAAGACCGCGTCGCGCGCGGCCTTTGGGTCCTTGCGCTCCATCGCTTCGACCATTTTCTCGTGCTCGGCGATGACGATCTCGAAGACTTCTGGCGTATAACCGCCAAGCCCGTCGCCAACCGTTCTGACAACACGGGTTCTGCCTTCGAGAATGAGCTCCGCCTCCGGATTGCGAGCGATAGAATAGAGGCGTTTGTGAAACTTGACGTTTTCAAGCGCCGCGGGAACACCGCCGCCGCTGCGGATCATCACGCACAGCGCTTCGTGCATCTCCCTGATGTCCCGGATGTCGTCATCGGTAGCGAGTTCTGCTGCACGGTGTGCGAGTAGCGATTCAATGCCGACGCGAATGTCGTAGATGTTGCGAATATAGTCTTCCGTAACACTCTCGATTTTGAAACCGCGATGGGCAAGCGAGATCAGGATGCCTTCGCCCTCCAGCTGGCGCAGAGCCTCACGGATTGGCATGTGGCTTACGCCATAGCGTGACGTCAGGGTGTCGATCGTCAGATGCATTCCGGGCAGAAATGCCCCGGCAACCAGGTCGGCCAGGATTGCCCGCTTGACGCGAAGATAAACAGGTTCATTCAGCGGCGGTATCCCCGCGGGGCCGGTTGGCGCCTTCATGTCTTTTCCCTCGGCATCGATTCGAAGTTCTCACAATAGCGAGCTTCGCTTTCTGATGCATCAGATCATATATTTGCGCAAATAGCCAATTCCGAATTGACACTTCCTATATTTGCGCAAATATATGATTAGAAGGCGCGGGAAGAGGAGCCCAGCGTCTCGCTAGGGAGGAATTGCAATGACGATGAAGGCCATTCCCGGCTTCGATCGGGGCATATCTCGTAGACATTTGCTGCAGCTCGGTGCTCTCGGCGCAGCAGCGACCCTCATTCCGGCGGTTAAGCCAGCGCTGTCCCAAACGGGGCCGGATGCCGATCTCGTCGCCGCTGCCAAGGCAGAGGGCACGCTGACTTACTATCACACGACAGCAATCGACATTACCGGCACATGGACTTCGGCCTTCACCAAAAAATACGGCATCACGACGCAGAACGTGCGCGGTCCGAGCTATCCGCTCTTCGACCGGTGGCTGACGGAGGAGCGCGTGGGCCAGCATATGGCCGATGTCATTCAGATCACCGACACGGTGCTGATCGAGTCTGCTCATGATGAAGGTCTGATCGGCGAATACACCCCGCCATCCGGGGCAGGGATCAAGCCGTCGATGAAGAAGGAAGGCATCTGGTACACGATCTTCGTTAACGCCATGGGGATTGCGTGGAACAGCCAGAAGGTCACGCCAGAGGAAGACAAATTCATTCGTGAGGGCGGCTGGGAGGCGTTGACAGATCCGCGCTGGGCGGGTCGCTATGCGAGCTCAACGCCGGCTTCGGGCGGCAGCAGCTATTCCTTCGTCTATATGTTTCTCGGCGGAAAACGCGATCAGTTCGGGCCTACCTACCAGAAGAAGCTTGCCGCGCTTAAGCCGCAGATCTACGAGAGTAAGTCGCCGATGTATGACCGTCTCGGGGCAGGAGAGCACGCGATCGTTGATCAGGCGTCGCAGAGCGATATGGGCAATCTCTACCTCAAGGGTGCGCCGATCCGCTGGATTTTCCCGAGTCCGACACCGGCGAACCTGACCGTCCAGGCAATTTCGGCGCATGCACCGCATTCGAATGCCGCCAAGCTTTTCCAGGAATGGGCAGCAAGCGCGGAAGGCCAGGCCGAATGGTTCAAGCTCTCGGGTGTGTCATCGGCACGCGACGATACCGTAGATCCGCGCAAGGCCAGCAAGGCCGACTGGTACAAGGAGGATTGGTACGCCGATCCAGCCGATCTCTACCTCGATTATCTGAATGACCCGGGCTACGTCGATCCGGCGAAGCCGATCATCGCCGAATGGAACCAGATCTACGGTCGCTGAGGATCTGACGTGTCGATATCGCAAGCATCTGCACAGACGGTGGCCGGCATCGGTCACCGTACGGTTCGCCGTCGCCGCCGAAGGGGAGGGCTCGCTCTTCCTATCTGCCTCGGTCTCCTTCTGACGATCCTGGTCCTCTTGCCCATCGTCTTGATGTTTCTTGGCGCAGCACGGACCGGAACTTTCGTCGATCCTCGATCTCAATTTTCGCTGCGTAGTTTCGAAGCGGTTTATACGACATTGCCGTTTCTCCGAACGCTTGCAGTGACGGTGGGTGCGTCTCTGCTGGTTTCGCTGATCGCCTGCCTTGCCGGCATTGCGCTGGCCTGGCTATTGGCCCGCACGGATATCCGCATGCGCAGCTTCATGGAGCAATGCGTCATTGCCCCGCTCTATCTATCGCCGTTTGTCGGCGCTTTGGCATGGCTGATCCTCGCATCGCCTAACGCCGGGCTGTTGAATGTCATGGCCCGAAATGTCTTCGGGATCGAGGGCAGTATCGTCAATGTCGTGACGGCGACCGGCGTCATTCTCATCATGGCGCTCTACAACGTGCCTTATGCCTACATGACGGTCTCCTCGGCGCTCAAGGGCATGGATCCTTCCATGGAGGAAGCCTCATATCTCAACGGAGCGGGAACCTTCGCCACGGCTTGGAAAATCACGTTCCCGATCGTGCGCCCGGCTATCATCTCGGCATTCTTCTTCGTCTTCGTTCTGACTTGCGGCACTTTTTCTATTCCCGCAGCCCTCGGCGGCACCCAGGCGATGCCGTTCCTTGCCGTCGATATCTACCGGGCGGTGGCGACTTTTCCGCTCGATTACCCGCGCGCAGCGGCCATCGGTACGCTGCTGTTCTGGATCTCGCTTCTCGGTGTTGCCTGCTACCGCTATGCGTCCAGGGTCGCCACACGCTTCGTGACCGTGACGGCGAGAGGCTACCGCACTCGCCTCGTCAGGCTGCGGGGTTTTCAGGTCCCGGCGCTTGCCTTCATCTTCCTCTATGTGCTGCTGGCAATCGTGTTGCCATATCTCGCGCTGCTTTATGTGGCCTTTACCAGCTTCACGTCGTCGTCGATCCTCGATGCAAACTTTACGCTCGCAAATTTCAAGGCTGTCCTCGGCTCCGTCGCGGTTCAGCAATCGATCTGGAACACGCTGCTTGTCGGCCTTCTGTCGCCGACGCTCTGCGTGGCGCTCGGCATTGCCATCGCGTATGCGGTGCGCCGTCTGCGGGTCAGCGGTAGTGGCTTCCTTGACTATGTCGCAATGTTTCCGATCGCTGTACCGGGGATCGTCTTCGGCACCGGGATCTTCTGGACCTACCTGATGACGCCTGCATACGGGACGATCTGGATTCTCGTGATCGCGTTCGTTGCCTCCTACATCCCCTTTGCCTACCGCATGATCGACACGTCGATGATCCAAATTGACAAATCGCTTGAAGAAGCATCGGCCGTCTGCGGCGGTTCGCACTGGCATACGGCCCGTAAGATCACCTTCGTGCTGATCAAGCCCGGCGTGCTTTCCGCCTGGATACTGGTGTTCATTTTCTCGATCCGGGAGATCAGCGCCGCGATCCTGCTTGCCTCTCCGAGCAACAAGGTCCTGTCGGTGATGTCCTGGGACTATCTTGAATTCGGAAACGTCCAGAACGCCACCATCATCGGCCTCCTTCAAACAGCAATTCTTGGTCTTGGCATCTTTGTCGGCCGGTTCGTGCTGCGCGTGAAGCTGTCGCAGGCGGCCTGAGAAAGGAAAGCACAATGGCCAGATTGAATGTCGAAGATCTTGTCGTCTCCTACGGCGCTGTGGTTGCCGTCAGTGACATCTCCTTCTCAGTCGAAGATGGTGAATTTGTATCGCTGCTCGGTCCGAGCGGCTGCGGGAAAACCACTACGCTTCGGTGCATCGCGGGTCTTGAAAGCTCTTCCGGTGGGACGATCCGCCTTGGCGATACGATGATGGCGTCGGATGGCAGCGATATTCCGCCGGACAAGCGCGGCATCAACATGGTTTTTCAGTCTTACGCCGTATGGCCGCACATGTCGGTCTTCGAGAATGTCGCTTACGGCCTGCGTACCCGTCGCGAGCCGGTGGCAGACATCAAGCGCAAGGTTGGCGAAGCGCTCAAGCTCGTTGGGCTCGACGGCTTTGCGCAGCGGTACGGTACCGAGCTCAGCGGCGGTCAGCAGCAACGTGTGGCCCTAGCGCGCGCGGTCGTCACGTCGCCGAAACTCCTTCTTTTCGATGAACCGCTGAGCAATCTTGATGCCGGCCTGCGCGATCGCATGCGTTTCGAGCTCGTCGACCTGCAGCGGCGGCTTGGTCAGACGTCGCTCTATGTCACGCACGACCAGTCGGAAGCGATGTTGATGAGCGATCGCATCATCCTGATGAAGGACGGCCGCATCGTCCAATCAGGAACGCCGCGCGATCTCTACGAGCGACCGGCGAGCCGCTTCGCCGCGGAATTCATCGGCAATGCCAACATCGTCGACGCCACCGTCATTCGCTCAGTGCCCGACCGGTCGGCGCTCGTGGCTCTTGCCGGCGGTATAACCGTAGAAGGACATTTCTCGCGAGAGAGCGATATTCGCGCCTCGGGGCAGGTGATCGCCTGCATCCGCGCTGAAAGCATCACGCGCGCCAGCGAGAGCGCCGACGGGGTGAATGTCTTCGATGCCACGGTCGAGACAGTCGGTTTCCTCGGTCCGCTGATCACCTGCACGTTGCGGGTAGGTGACGTGAGGCTGAGGGCCGAGTTGCCGGCGCGAAGACCGCCGCTCGTTGGCGAGAGCATCAAGGTCCGGATCGAGCCGGACGACGTCATCATCATTGCAGAGCAATAGGCCAGACGCCTCCTTAGGCCTGAAAGACGGAAGGGTTGACCATGCGTATTGAAAGCATCGAGAGCATTTTCATCGACAAGTACTTCTTCGTCCAGATCCGGACCGACAACGGGCTGGTCGGGCTAGGTGAGGGTGGAGCCTGGGGGTTCCATGAAGCGACCGCCGGCGCGGTCACGCGCTTCAAGGATTACCTTCTCGGTCAGGACCCCCTGCGCATCGAGCACCATTGGCAATATATGTATCGCTGGGCACATTTCCGCGGCGCGGCGATTATGGCGGCGCTCAGCGCCATCGATATCGCGCTCTGGGATATCACCGGCAAACATTTCGAAGCGCCGGTTCACGCATTGCTCGGCGGTAAGGTTCGTGAAAAGGCTCGCGCCTACTATCATGTCTTCGGCGAGACCAAGGACGAATTGTTCACAGGGATAGAGAACGCCAAGAAAATGGGGTTCACGGCGGTCGGTCACCTGACGCCGTTCCTGGATTCCCGCCGCGAGGTTCCATATTTCCAGACGCATGCGCAAAAGATCGGCGACGCGATCGACACGGTTCGTGAATATCGGCGGATTGCCGGGCGCGAGATGGATCTCTGCATCGAGATCCACCGGCAGATGACGCCCTTCGAGGCGGTTCAGCTCGGCCGGGGTATCGAGGAATTCTTCCCGCTCTTCATGGAAGATCCGGTCACGCCGGACAATCTCGATGAGATGGGTTATGTCGCTGACAAGATCGGCATTCCGATCGCCACTGGCGAGCGTATGACGACATTGTGGGAGTTCCAGATGCTGCTTGCCCGCAACGCGGTGCAGATGGTGCGGCCGGACGTCTGCCTGGTTGGCGGTATCTCGGGAGCGCGCAAGATCGCGGCACTTGCCGAAGCCTCGCATGTCGGTGTCGTCCCGCATAATCCGCTGAGTGCGGTCTCCACCGCCGCCTGCCTGCAGATTGCCGCGACAGCGCCGAATTTCGTGCTGCAGGAGTTCCCGAACGATACTTGGGACGTGACCGACAAGCGGCCGGATAGCGACAGCTTCCTGACTGGCGCCTCGCGGCATGATGGGCATGGCTTCCTGACGATCAGCGACGAACCGGGGATCGGCATCAGCCTGCGCGAGGATGCTGCGAAAAACTATCCTTACAGGGCAAGAAAGCTGCACACCCGCCTGCATGCGGATGGATCGGTTGTTGATCAATGAGTCACGAAGGTCAGCTGTGACGGCTCCCGTCACAGCTGAAAAATCGTCATGAAGCGCGTTCGCGAGCGCTCGATGTGCTCGCGCATTGCCCGTTCGGCAGCCTGCGGATCGCGCGCCTTGATCGACTGGATGATCAGGGCGTGTTCGGCATTGGCGTCGCTCGTTGCTCTTGCATGGAAATAGAGCCTGAAGAGGTGCACATGCGTGTGGAGCCGGGCCAGTGTTTCGTGGATCAGCGCATTGCCGCTTCCGAGGGCGATCATGTCGTGGAACGTGCCATCGCTTTGCGCGAACTGCCCATAGGCAAGTCTCGCGTCGCCATTGCGCACGGAGCGCATCTCGACGTCGATCGCCTCCAGTGCGGCGATTGCCTCCTCGCTCATCGCCTCGGCGGCGCGGGCGGCCGCATGCGGCTCCACCAGAAGGCGCAGATCGTAAAGCTGTTCCAGCCGCTGCCGATCCAATTGCGGCGCGGCGCTGTAGCCGATCAGGTGCGTTTTGATAACGAGGCCCTGGGCCTCCAGCCGCGACAACGCCTCGCGAATCGGCGTCTGGGAGACACCGAGCTCGCGCACAAGGTTATCGACGGAGATGCGCCCGCCCGGCGGGATCTTCAGCGACATCAGCTGCGCGTAGATGGCGTTGTAGACTTCCTCGCCGAGGCGCGGTGGGCGACGGAGAAGTCCGGTCTCTCCAGTAGGGGTGCCCTTCAGGTCTCTTGTCATTCTTCAAATTGCTCCTTGACGCCCCATCCTTTTAGCAGCATGGTGCGCACATCGCAATCAGATATCCGATCGGATTTTATATTGTGACTGTTGTTGAAGCAAGCAAGCTCGGGGCTCTGGCCGGTAACGTTCTCGAACGTGCCGGCGTCGCCAGCAATCATCGCCGCCAGCAGGTCGACCTGCTGATGGAAGCTGAGCTTCGCGGCGTTCCCTCACATGGTCTTCTGCGGTTGGAGCGCATCGTCCAGCGGATCAGAAACGGTGTGACCGATCCGGATGCTATCGGAGAGCACGTCTGGCGTTCGCCCGGATTCCTTGCTGTTGATGGCCAGCGTGGGCTAGGCCCGGTGGTTGCCAATGCCGCGCTGGAGGCCCTGAAGCAGCGCGCCCGCGAAAACGGCGTCGTCCTCGCTGCGATCACCAATTCAAACCATATCGGGATGTTGGGATGGTATGCCGAGCGTGTCGCCGAAGAAGGTTATACGGTGATCGCCCTTTCGACCAGCGAGGCGCTCGTTCATCCCTGGGGTGGGCGACGGGCGATGCTCGGAACCAACCCGATCGCCATCGGCATCCCTACAGGTAGCGCGCCTTTCATGATGGACACCGCGACGAGCGTCGTCTCGATGGGGGAAATCCACGATCACGCAAATCGCGGAGAGCCGATCCCTGAGGGCTGGGCTGTGGACGGCGCCGGAAACCCGACGACCGACGCCGCTGCCGCCAAGCAGGGCGCGATCGGACCCTTCGGCCAGGCCAAGGGTTATGCGCTCGGTCTGGCATTCGAACTGATCGTCAGCAGTCTTTCCGGCGCGGCCATCGGCCGGGATGTCAAGGGCACGCTCGACGACGACAGCATTTGCAACAAGGGTGATGTCTTCATCGTCATCGACGGGCCGAGGCGCGATCTGCAGGCCTATCTCGAGGAAATCCGGACGCTGCCGCCGGCAGACGGGTTTTCGGAGGTCCTGATACCCGGCGAACGCGGAAGGGCCTGCCGGGACAAGCGATTGAGGGAAGGAATTCCGATCGCCGACGAAGTATTAGCGCGCCTGCAGGCGCTCGCCTGTCTTGAAGCAACAGCCTAGCGAAACCGGGAGGAAGGACGTTGTCGCTGTTTGGAACTTTACGCAGCCCGCGAAACCTGGTCTTCGGCACAGGCCAGCGCGCCGCCTTGCCCGGATTTGCATCGACGCTTGGCCGCAAGGCCCTGGTAGTCACCGACGAGCGGTTGAGCGCCGAGAAGGATTTTCGGGTGCTCATCGACAGCCTGAAGGCGGCAGGCATCGATGTGAAGGTCTTTGATCAGACGATCGCCGAGCTGCCGCTCGGATGCATCAACAGTGCGCTGGAGGCCGGAGCCTCTTTCGGCGCAGACATGGTCATCGGCATTGGCGGAGGCAGTTGCTTGGATGCCGCCAAGGTCGCCGCGCTGCTCTTGAGCCACGGGGGACGGGCGTCAGACTATTACGGCGAGTTCAAGGTTCCCGGGCCAGTCCTGCCGCTGATCCTGTTGCCGACCACCGCGGGTACCGGCTCCGAAGTGACGCCTGTCGCCGTCATCACCGATCCGGACAGGGCGGTCAAGGTCGGCATCGCCAGCCCCCATCTCATATGCCACACGGCAATCTGTGATCCGGAGCTGACCTATTCGTGCCCACCGGGGCTGACGGCGGTATCTGGAGCCGACGCCTTGACGCATGCGATCGAGGCTTTCACCACCGTGCGGCGCGAGCCGACCGGGACCATCGCGCACGAGCACGTGTTTCTCGGCAAGAACGCACTGAGCGACCACTATGCCTTGCTGGCGATCCAGCACATATCGGCGAGCCTGAAGCGAGCTTGCGACAACGGGCAGGATTTCGAAGCCCGGCAGCGTTTGATGTTCGGAGCGACGGCAGCCGGCCTCGCGTTCGGCACTGCTGGTACAGCGGCGGCCCACGCCGTCCAGTATCCGGTGGGAGCCATGACCCATACTGCGCACGGCGCCGGCGTCGCTGTGATGATGCCCTATGTGATGGAGTTCAATCGCGGCTATTGCGAACCCGAACTGGCCGAGATCGGTCAGGCGATGGGACTGGACATCAAGACCGCTTCGCTTGAGCAGCAGGCGGATGCCACGATCGACGCCGTCGCAGCGCTGTTTGCTGATATCGGCATTCCCAGAACGATCGCCGATCTCGGCGTCACCAGCGGACAGCTGCCGCAGGTTGCTGAGCAGGCGATGGGAAGCGCCAGGTTGATCAAGAACAATCCGCGGCCACTCGAACTTGAGACAATGAAAATTCTCGTGGAAGCCTCGTTCGGCGGCAACCGCGACGGCCTGCGGGCCGACTCTCGCTTAAGGAAGGCAAGCTGACCATGACCCTCATGGAGAAGATCAAACCTGAGATCGGCTTCGATATTGATGCTGTTCCGACGGACCTGTTCATCGGCGGCACGTGGCGTAGCGGAAGCACAAGCAAGCGGCTCGATGTCATCGACCCGTCGACGGGGGCTGTGATTGCTGCCGTCGCGGATGCCTCGATCGAGGACGCTCTGGATGCCGTCGCCGCCGCTCACCAGGCAGCGGCTGGCTGGGCAGCGACGGCCCCACGCAAACGCTCGGAAATTCTGCGGCGCTGCTTCGAGCTGATGATCGAACGCAAGCAGATGCTGGCCGAGCTCATCAGCCTCGAAAACGGCAAGGCCCTCAGCGACGCGCAGGGCGAAGTCGCCTATGCCGCGGAGTTCTTCCGCTGGTTTTCGGAGGAGGCGGTGCGCCTCAACGGCGAAATCTCGACGGCGCCTTCGGGCGCGAACAAGATCATCGTGCAGCACCAGCCGATCGGCGTCGCCGTTCTTGTCACCCCCTGGAATTTTCCTGCGGCAATGGCGACACGCAAGATCGCTCCGGCGCTCGCCGCCGGCTGCACCTGCGTCCTGAAGCCGGCGACGGAAACGCCGCTCACCGCATACGCGCTTGCCGCCCTTTATGCCGAGGCCGGCGTGCCCGATGGCGTGGTCAACGTCATCACGACGGAACGGTCTGGCCCTGTCGTCAGCAAGATGCTCCACGATCCCCGCGTCCGCAAGCTGTCTTTCACCGGCTCGACAGAGGTCGGCCGCAAGCTGCTTCATGAGGCAGCCGATACCGTGATCTCCTGCTCGATGGAGCTTGGCGGCAACGCACCTTTCATTGTTTTCGATGACGCAGATATCGATGCTGCGGTCGACGGCGCGATGATCGCCAAGATGCGAAATGGCGGCGAGGCCTGCACTGCGGCCAACCGTTTCTACGTCCAGGCGGGCGTGGTCGATGAGTTTGCCGCAAAGCTTGCAGCCCGGATGGGCGCCATGGCTGTCGGCCCCGGATACGACAAGGCGACGCAATGCGGACCGGTCATCAATCGCAAGGCACTCGACCGTATAGATGGTCTCGTTGCCGATGCCGCTTCCCGCGGCGCAAAGGTTCTGACCGGTGGCAAGCCGCTTGCGCGGGACGGCTTCTACTATCCGCCGACGGTCATTCGCGATGTCGCAACCGAATCCACCATCACCCGCGAGGAAATCTTCGGACCGATCGCAGCGCTGACGACCTTCACCTCAGAGGAGGAGGTGATCGCAGCAGCAAACGACACAGAATACGGTCTGATTTCATATGTTTACACCCGTGACCTCGCACGTGGTCTCAGGGTTTCCGAAAGGCTGGAAGCCGGGATGGTCGGGCTCAATCGCGGCCTGGTCTCCGATCCGGCGGCTCCCTTCGGTGGTGTCAAACAGAGCGGTCTCGGGCGGGAGGGCGCCCATCACGGCATCCTGGAATTCTCGGAGACGAAATACATCGCCGTCACATGGTGATCGGCAGCATTGGGAGGAAATATGTTGAAGATAACAAAGATCGAGCCATTTCAACTGGCGCTGGGCGATGGCCCGAATGCATCGAAAAGCGCCTTTGTCCGCATCGAGACCGAAGATGGCCTGTTCGGCCTCGGTGAAGCGTCACCGATGCAGGGAGGCTATGCCTCGCTCGTCGTCATCGCGCGAGACATGGCGCCGTTCCTGATCGGCAAGGATGCGCTCGATCATGCTGTCTTGCTGGACGAGCTTTTTCATCGTTGCGTCAAGCTGGGACCCGAAGGCATCACGACGTCAGCACTTGCAGCGCTCGATATCGCGCTCTGGGACCTGAAGGGCAAATATCTCGGCCAGCCGGTCTACAAGCTGCTCGGCGGCGCCTGGAAGACCAGCCTGACCTGCTATGCCTCCGTCGGCGGAAACGCTGCTCGAACGGTGGACGAGGTGGTGCGCGTGGTCGAACGGCGCCTCGCCAAGGAAAACCCCGCCGCCGTCAAGATCCGTTGGGATGGCGACCGCAGCCGGCAGGACGTCGATATTCCTGGAGATATCGCCAAGGCAAAGGCTGTCCGCAAGCTGCTCGGCGACGATTTCGTTCTCGGCTTCGATGCGAATAATGGTTACTCCGTCGGCGGCGCCATGCGTGTCGGCCGCGTGCTGGAGGATCTCGGCTATACCTGGTTCGAAGAGCCGGTCCAGCACTACAACGTGCGCGCCATGGGAGAGGTGGCGCAGCGTCTCGACATCACCGTTTCGGCAGGTGAGCAGACATACACGCTGCAGGCGCTTCGCGATCTCATCGATGCTGGCGTCCGCATGGTGCAGCCCGACATCATCAAGATGGGCGGGATCACTGGCCTTATGAAATGTGCAGCGGTCGCACATGCGGCGGGCGTCGAACTCGTGCCACACCAGACGCAGCCGACCGTCGGGCATCTCGCAAATATGCATGTCCTCAGCACGATCATGCATTTGGCCAAGCCTGTGGAGCTGGCGGATAACTGGGAGAGAGGAGCTTCCGTATTCGTCAATCCATCGGAGCCGAAGAACGGCCGGTTCGAACTGCCGCAGGCACCAGGCCTCGGCATGGAATTCGATGCGGCTGAAATGGAGCGGCGCAAGATCCCGATCCAGAACTAGTCCGCGAAAACAATATCCTTGGGAGGAAGGAATATGACAACATCACGCAGAGAGTTTCTCGTTCAATCCGGCCTCTTGGCCACCACCGCAGCCGTCGCCTCGACCTTCGGGTTTCAGGCGGCGCAGGCCGCCGACAATGATACGATCACCATCGCATTGGCGTCGCGAGCACCGGTCGGTCTAAACCCGCAGCAGACCGGCCTCAACGGCGGCGACAACTGGGCGATCAACCAGCTTTTCGATACGCTGGTGAAGCCTCCGGAAGGCCGCTGGGCGGTCAAGCCCGACGAGTTTTTGCCAAGCGTCGCGGAAAGCTGGGAATCCTCTGCGGATGCGAAGACCTGGACCTATAAAATCCGCAAGGGCGTGAAGTTCCACAAGAACTATGGGGAGGTCACCGCAGACGATGTCGTCTTCACCTTCCAGCGCCAGCTCGATCCGAAGCAGGTGACCGCAAACAAGGTCTTCTATTCGAATATCGCCACCTGTGAGGCGGTGGACCCGATGACGGTCCGCTTCACGCTCAAAAGCGCCGATCCGCTCTTCAACGGCAGCTGCGCTTCGACGCTTAGCGTTTCGATCATGTCGAAAAAGGCGTTCGAAGAAAAGGGCGATGCCTACAACACCGATCCGATCGGCACGGGTCCGTTCCAGCTGCAGTCGTTCAGCCCGACCGAAGGTCTGCTGCTGACGGCCTTCCCGGAACATTTCGATGGACCGGCCGCAACACCGAACCTGCGCATCACCTTCATTGCCGATACGACGGCACGCACGCTGGCCTTCGCTTCAGGCCAGGTCGACATGATCGAGGGCGTTCGCGCGCCGGGCTGGATCAATTCGATGAAGCAGCGTTCCGCCGACACGATCTTCGACGCGACGGCGCCCGGCTCGCACAATACGCTGAACATCAATCTGACGCGCAAGCCGCTGGACAATCTGAAGGTTCGCCAGGCCATCCGCTATGGCATTGACAATGCGGCGATCGCCGCCGCCTTCCAGGGCATCGCAAGTCCGATGGTCGGCGTTATCGCTTCGCAGTTTGCCGGTTCGGTGAAGGTGGAAGACCTCCCGCCGGAACTGCAATACAAGCCCGATCCGGCGAAGGCCAAGGCGTTGCTGGCAGAAGCCGGTTTCCCTGATGGCGTGACCATTCCCTGCTATGTCAGCCAGCGTGAAGACTATGCGTCGATCATGCTGATGATCCAGGAGCAGCTTCGCGCCTCCGGGATCAATCTCGACCTGAAGATCATCGATCACACGACCTTCCACTCCGACAACCGGCAGGACAAGAACGCGCTCGCACTCTATTCTTCGAGCTTCCCGCCCGTTCCGACCCTGACGCTCGCCTCACAGCTCGCCGCGTCTGCAGAGGTGAAGGCTGACGGCAAGGGGCAGGGGAACTACAGCCATTACGGCGTCGCCATACCCGGGATCGATGACCTTCTCACCAAGGCTCAGAACGAGCCCGACTTCGACAAGCGCATCGCGATCATCCAGGAGGCGGAAAAGAAGGTCCTGACTGATCTCCCGCTGCTCGGTATCATCGCGTTGTCCTATGTCATCGCCAGAAACCCGCGGGTCGATATCGGCTATAAGGTCGAATCCGGTCCCGCATACTGGTCGCTTGCCAAAGCCAAGCGCGTCGCTTGAGGCGAGGTCGTCATGCCCGGTATTATCTCCGTAAAACTTCTGGACGCCGTCCCGACGGTATTTCTGGTGCTGACGCTCGTCTTCGTGGCGTTGCGGATATTGCCGGGCGATCCGGCGCTGGTGGCGCTCGGAGATTATGCCACGCCGGAACAGCTCGCGCTGTTCCGGTCGCAGACCGGTCTCGACGCGCCTCTCTGGCAGCAATATTTCTCGTTCCTGTGGGATATGATCCGTCTGGATTTCGGCCAATCGCTGATGCAGCACCGGCCGGTTGCCGATATCCTGGCGGAAAGCCTGCCTTACACGATCGAGCTGACGATCTGCGCGACCCTGATCGGCGTCGTCTTCGGCATTCCCTTCGGCGTTCTCGCCGCCGTCAAACGCAACCGTCTGCCGGATTCCGGCATGCGGATCTTCTCGCTGATCGGCTATGCCATTCCTGACTTCTATCTCGGCGCGCTCCTGTTGATTGCCTTCGCGCTCAATCTCGGCTGGTTCCCGATCAACGGCGGTGGCGACGGCTTCATCGATCGCATCTACCATCTGATCCTGCCGGCGGTGACGCTGGCGATGGTCAAGATCGCCTTCCTCGGCCGCCTGACGCGGACCTCGCTTCTGGAAGTACTGTCCAAGGATTACATGCGCACCGCCAAGGCCAAGGGCGTTCCGCGCAGCAAGATCATCTACAAACACGGTCTTCGTAACGCGCTGTTGCCGGTCGTGACCGGTCTCGGCCTCAGCCTGCTGGCAACGCTTTCTGGTTCGGTTGCGATCGAACTCGTCTTCAACCGGCCAGGCATCGGCGAGACGCTGATCAACGCGATCTCGGTGCGCGACTATCCGCTCATCCAGGGCGGTGTCGTCGTCTTCGCCTTCTTCGTCGTCCTCATCAATCTCATCGTCGACATCGTCTACACGCTCGTCGATCCACGCATCAGGGGATAAGACATGGCTCTTGCAGACAACGCCCCGGTCATCGTCCTCGAGACGAACTATTTCCGGATCATCCGTCAGGCGATCCTGTCGAAGCCCTCGACGATCCTGGCGTCGATCGTCATCCTGATCTTCTGCGGCATTGCGGCCTTTGCGCCCTGGATTGCCCCCTACGACCCGCTGAAGCAGAGCTATTTTGCCATCAGCGCCTATCCCTCGGCGGAATATTGGCTGGGCACAGACCAGTTCGGCCGCGACGTTCTTTCGCGACTGATCTACGGCTCGCGAAATTCCCTTATATTCGGGCTTATCGCGCCCGCCCTGGCGGCGATCATCGGCACCACGCTTGGTGTCATGGCCGGTTATTTCGGCGGCATCACCGACCGCATTGTCACGCGCCTCATCGATCTGATGATGGCCTTTCCGGAATTGCTGTTGGCGATCATCATTTCGGCAGCACTTGGCGGCGGCTTCTGGAATGTCGTTGCCGTCCTGACGATTGCGTTCGTTCCGGGTTTTGCGCGTGTGTCGCGCGCCTCGACGCTCTCCATCAAGCAGGAACCCTATATCGAATCCTCCATCGCGATCGGCGTGCGCACGCCCGTGATCATCACCAGGCACATATTGCCGAACATCTCGGCGCCGATCGTCCTGCTGTTGACGCTGTGGATCGCATCGGCGATCCGTCTCGAAGCGGCGCTCAGCTTTCTTGGCATCGGAACGCAGCCGCCGCAGGCAAGCTGGGGCAATATCATCCGCGACGGGCTCAGCAATGTCTTCGGCTCGCCCTGGTCGATCATCGGCGCCGGTGCTTCGATCACCATTGTCGTGCTTGCCTTCAACGTCATCGGCGACTCCGTGCGCGATGCACTTGATCCGGATGCTGCCGAATGACGGCGACCAATCTTGAGGAAAAGGACGCGGTGACCGCCATGGCGACAAACGGAGCGCTCACAGACAACCCGGTTCTCTCCGACATAGGATCGTCGCCGGTTCTCGCAGTCGAGAACCTGAGGACATCATTCCGCACGGCCGGCGGCTGGAACAGCGTCGTCAAGGGCATTTCGTTCGACATCCGCGCCGGAGAGACGCTGGCGATCGTCGGCGAATCCGGCTCCGGCAAGAGCGTGACCGCCTTCTCGATCATGCGGCTGCTTCCTGACGAGAAAACCAGGATCGAAGGGGCCGTCCGGCTGAATGGCCGTGAGCTTCTCAGCCTACCGGAAGAAGAGATGCGCAAGGTCCGCGGCAACGGGATCTCGATGATTTTCCAGGAGGCCATGACCAGCCTCAATCCGGTTTTCACGATCGGTGAGCAGATCGTCGAGGCATTGACGGTTCACCGGTCGCTGGGCGGGCAGGAGGCCGAAGCTGAAGCGCTGAGATTGCTGGAGCGCGTCAAGATTCCGGCCGCGCAACGGCGCTACCATGATTATCCGCATAATTTCTCCGGTGGCATGCGGCAGCGCGCGATGATCGCCATGGCGCTTGCCTGCAAGCCGAAGCTGCTGATCGCCGACGAGCCGACCACTGCGCTCGATGTCACGATCCAGGCCGAGATCCTCAACCTCATCAAGCAATTGCAGGATGAGGAGAACATGGCCGTGATGTTCATCACCCATGACATGGGTGTCGTCGCCGAGATCGCCGAACGCACCGTCGTCATGCTGGAAGGCGAGGCGGTCGAGACAGGGCCGACCGAAGCGATATTCCGCAAGGCCAATCACCCCTATACGCGCGCGCTTCTGCACGCCGTGCCGGTGCTGGGAGCGATGAAGGGGGAGTTCGCTCCAAAACCTTTTCCGATCGCCGACAAGCGTTCGGGTGAGATCACCCAGCAGGATGTGGCGAGGCCGGAGGCTACCGCTGCTGGCAAGCCGCTACTGGAGGTCAGAAATCTCAGCGCCCGCTTCGATATACGTGCCGGATTGCTGGGTAAGGTGTCCAGCCGGATCCACGCAGTGGAGGACGTCTCCTTCGATCTGCGTGAGGGCGAAACCCTGTCGCTGGTCGGAGAATCCGGTTGCGGCAAATCGACGATCGGCCGTTCCATCATGCGGCTGATCGAGCCGAAGGGCGGTTCGGTCCACCTCTGCGGCGACGAGCTGATCGATATGCCGGCGGAACAGCTGCGGGTAGCGCGCCGCAATATCCAGATGATCTTCCAGGATCCCTTCGCAAGCCTCAGCCCGCGGCGCACGGTCGGGCAGGCGATTGCCGAGCCTTTTCTGACACATCGATTGGGAACGGAGCAGGAGGCTGAGCGGCTGGTAGCCGACCTGCTGATCAAGGTTGGTCTCGACCCCGCAATGGCCGGGCGGCTGCCGCATCAGTTCTCCGGCGGGCAGCGCCAGCGCATTTGCATTGCGCGCGCCCTTGCGCTGTCTCCAAAGTTGATCGTCGCCGACGAATCCGTGGCGGCTCTCGATGTGTCAGTCAAGGCGCAGGTGATCAACCTGATGATGGAGCTGCAGCGAAGCCTCGGCCTTTCCTATCTGTTCATCTCGCACGATATGGCGGTCGTGGAGCGGATCAGCCACCGCGTTGCGGTGATCTATCTCGGCGAGATCGTCGAGACGGGAACGCGGGAAGAGATATTCGGGAACCCTCAGCATCCCTATACGCGCAAGCTGCTCGACGCCGTCCCGATCCCCGATCCGGAGAGGCGGCAGTCGAAACGGCAGCTGGAGCCTCATGAGGTCAAAAACCCCATACGGCCGATCGACTACATGCCGCCGAAAAGGACCTATCGGAATGTCACGGAAACGCACAAGGTCATGATCGACGAGTAGTAGTTCGTGTCGCTGTTGACGGCTTTCGCCATGCTGCGAGCGCCGTCTCTACGCCGAAGGCGATCTGCAGCAGGCGGTGGTCGGCGCCGAGCGGTCCGGTCAGTTGCAGGCCGAGCGGCAGGTGGCCGTCCATGCCGGAGGGTATGCTGATCGAGGGCTGGCCGGTCATGTTGGCAAAGCCGCTGGAGAGCATTTCGCCTTCCTCGCCATCCTCGGTGAATTCAGGATCCTCGACCGGTGACGGGAAGGGGACGCTTGGGCCGATCAGCACATCCACATTACCGAAAGCGGCTTCGACGGCATTGCGCAGTTCGGCACGGAAACCCTGGGCGCTGAGATAATCGACGGCTTTCGCCTCGAAACCGGCTTCGACCTGCGCCCGGGTGCGCGGTGCATAGCCCGCCGGATTTTCGGCGTGGAGTGGTGCGTGGATGACGGAAGCCTCGGGCAGGATGATGCGGCGCAGTTCGGAATTGGCGCGGGCGAGTTCCGGAATGTCGATCGGCTTGACGATGGCGCCAGCCGCGGCGAGACGATCGAGCGCCCAGGCGAGATTGGCGGCGACCGCCGGTGTCAGCTCCGGGCTTTCGCAGTGAAAGCGCACCGCGCCGAATTGGATGCCTGATAGCGATGGCGGGGTCAGCGGCAGGGGAGTGGCGCTCAGCGCTTCGAGCAGCAGCGCCGTATCGGCGACATCGCGGGCGAGCGGCCCTGCATGGTCGAGCGTCCAGGACAGCGGGAAGACGCCGTCGAGTGGCACTAGGCCGAAGCTCGGCTTCAGTCCGGCGATGCCGCAATAGGAGGCCGGGATGCGGATCGAGCCGCCGGTATCCGTGCCGATCGCCAGCGTCACGATGCCCGCGGCAACCAGCGCCGCCGAGCCGCCGCTGGAGCCGCCGGAGGTGCGTCGGGTATCATGCGGATTGTTGGTCTGTCCGATATCGGGATGGGCAATGCCATAGGCATATTCGAGCAGGTTCGCCTTGCAGAAGATGATCGCGCCGGCCTGCCTCAGCCGCTGTACCAGCAGAGCGTCTGCGTCCGCGATCACAGGTGCCCGTACCTTGCTGCCATAGCCGGTCGGCGCGCCTTCGGCCTCGATCAGGTCCTTGATCGCAACAGGAATGCCATGCAGCGGACCGCGATCGTTACCGGCGCGCAGCTCTTCCGCTGCCCGCTTGGCTTCTGCCAGTGCCGATGCGTCCAGCCGGTGGGCGACGGCGTTGAGGCCGGGTTCGAGCGCCTCGAGCCGCTGAAGCGCGGCGGTGACGACATCGACTGGCGACAGCGTGCCGGCGCGATAGGCGCGCCCGAGTTCGCTCACGCTCATAAAGGCGGTTTCATCGGTAGCCATCGCCCGCTCCTCCAGGAAAAACGTTCCGCCGCCGGTCAGCGGCGGAACGCGGTGTTCAGCTCTATGCCTCAGTTCTTGACGGTGTCTTCCAGGAAGAAGCGGCCGAGCGGGTTCTGGTAGAAATTCTCGACATTCTTGCGCGCCACGTTGATGTAGGGGCTGTAGTAGAGGTCGATCCAGTTGACGTCGTCCTTCGCGGTCTTCTGCAGGTCGACATACATCTGCTCGCGCTTCTTCGGGTCGAGTTCCAGGCGTGCCTTGGCGACCAGTTCCTTCACCGCCTCGTTCTTGTAGTTGGTCGAGTAGTTGTTGTTGGAGTCATGGCCGAGCACGAAGGTGGTCTTCTGGTCCGGGTCGAGGATGTCGTTGGTCCAGTAGTTGACCGAGATGTCGTAATCGCCGGCAACCGTCATGTCCCATTCCTGGCTCGGATCGACCTTCTGCAGGTTGGCGGTGATGCCGGCCTTGGCGAGCTGCTGCTGCACGAGAACCGCGGTCTGCTCGTCCACTTCGTCGCCGGCACGGATCAGGTAGTTCAGCGTCAGGTTGGAAACGCCGGCGTCGGCCAGCATCTTCTTTGCCTTTTCAGGATCATAGGGGCGCTGCAGGTTGTCGGCGTAATAGTAGAGGGCGCCCTTCGGGATATAGGAATTGGCGATGGTACCCTGGCCGAAGGTCACGGCATCGACGATCGCCTTCTTGTCGATGGCCAGATCGAGCGCCTGGCGAACCTCCTTCTTGCCAAGATCGCCATGGGCATGGTTGATCAGCAGGTGATCTTCGCGGGTCGACGGATCGATGAGGACGTTGAGGTTGGCATCCTTCTTCATCTCCTCGACGCGCGAGAAGGGCACGAAGATCGCCGCATCGAGCTGGCCAGCCTGGACGTTCAGCATGCGGGTGTTGTCGTCGGGAACCGAGATCCACTCGACGCCGTCGAGCTTGACGCGGTCGGCCTGCCAGAAATTCGGGTTCTTCTTCAGGATGATACGGTCGCCGCGGCGCCATTCATCGACGGTGAAGGCACCGGATCCGATCGGCTTTTCGGCATAGGCGTCAGGCCCCAGCGATTCCATGCCCGCCTTGGAGATCACCGAGGCGTTCGGCAGTGCCAGCGTCGACAGGAACGGCGCCGATGGGTTCTTGAGCTTGATGGTCAGCGTATGCGGATCGGTGGCGACGGCGGTGTCGATCACCTTGTAGCTGTCGCTCCAGAGCGAGCCCGCGTCGTCGCGGATGCGCAGCAGGCTGAAGGCGGCGTCTTCGGCCGTCAGCGGCGAGCCGTCGGAGAACTTGGCGTCGCGGATCTTGAAGACATAGGTGAGGCCGTCTTCCGAGGTGGTCCAGCTTTCGGCAAGGCCGGGCTCCAGCTTGGTGCCGGTCTTGTCGACGCGCACCAGCACATCATAGACGTTCGAGAATACCCAGTTGTCGATGTTCTGAGCCGTCTTGATCGGATCGAAGGTCGTCGAGTCCTCGCGGCGGCCGATGGTCAGGACGCCGGCTGCTTCGGCATAGCTTGCCGTCAGCGAGAGGCCGGCGATGAATGCGGCAAGTCCGATTGATTTCCACCTGTTGGTCATGTGCTGTTCCCTTCTTTGTTATGGTATGCGTTTGGCAGGCTGAGCCGGCATCGACGGCATGTCTTCTCCGATGCTGGAGCCGCCGAGAAGCGGCCGGTCGGGATCGATGTCGGGAATGGCGGCAATGAGCGCCGCGGTATAGGGATGTTTCGGCCGCGAGAAGACCTCTTCGGATAGCCCTTCCTCGACGATTTCGCCGTGATACATGACCACGACGCGTTCGCAGAGATTGCGGACGATCGCCAGATCGTGGGCGATGAACATCAGCGTCAGGTTCATCTTCGCCGTCAGTTCGCGGAACAGCGCGATGATCTGCGCCTGGATCGTCACGTCGAGCGCGGCGACGCACTCGTCGGCGATAACAAGCTTCGGATCGACGGCCAGCGCCCGGGCGATACCGGCGCGCTGGCACTGGCCGCCGCTCATGCTGCGCGGTTTGCGGCTGGCGAATTCACGCTCCAGCCCGACGAGATCGAGCAGTTCGCCGATCCGTGCCGGAATGCCGGCGACGGGCACCTTGCCCTGAACCTTCAGCACCTCACCGAGCATCTGGCCGATGGTGAGCCGCGGGTTCAGCGCATTATAGGGATCCTGGAAGACCATGGCCGCTTCGCGTCTCAGCTTCGCAAGGCCGGCGGTTCGCTGCTGCGCCAGATCGATGCCGTCGAAGGAGACGTGGCCTGCGGAAATCGGGGTCAGGCCCAAGATGGCCCGCGCCAGTGTGCTCTTGCCACTGCCGGACTCGCCGACGATGCCGATTGTCTCGCCGGGCATGACGCGCAGGCTCACACCGGCTACGGCACTCACGGTCTTGGTGCTCGCCTTGAACAGGCTGCCGCCGGTCTTGAAGCGAACATGGAGATCGTCGATTTCGAGCAGCGGGCGAACGGCTGTCTCGGCTGGCGCGATCACGGCTACGGGCGGTGCCGCCTCATCGGGCATCGAGGGGTGGCTGTTGATCAGGTTGATCGTGTAGGGATCCTGCGGGCGCGACAGGATCGTCCGCTTCGGCCCCTGTTCCAGGAGCTTGCCGTTGCGCATCACCGCGATGCGGTCGCAGGTCTGGGCGACGATGCCGAGATCGTGGGTGATGAGGATGATCGACAGCCCGCGCTTGTCGCGGATATCCATCAGGAGCTTCAGGATCTGCGCCTGGATCGTGACGTCTAGTGCCGTGGTCGGTTCGTCGGCGATCAGAATTTTCGGGTTACACGAGAGTGCCACGCCAATCATGGCGCGCTGGCGCATGCCGCCGGAAAACTCGTGCGGATAGCTGTCATATTGCCTGGCGGGATCGGGAAAGCCGACCTGCGTCAGGATTTCGACGGCGGCGGCCCGCGCCTCTCTTGCGCCCAGTCCCTGATGATAGCGGATGCCCTCGGCGATCTGGTCGCCGATCCGCATGACGGGGTCGAGATGGCTGGTCGGGTTCTGGAAGATCATGCCGATCTCGCCGCCGCGCACCTGAAGCATTTCGGCATCGCTGACGGCGGTCAGATCGCGGCCTTCGAGAAGGACCGTGCCCTGCTCGATCTTGATCAGCGACGACGGC
This sequence comes from Rhizobium sp. Rhizsp82, assembly GCF_047325115.1. Taxonomy (NCBI): domain Bacteria; kingdom Pseudomonadati; phylum Pseudomonadota; class Alphaproteobacteria; order Hyphomicrobiales; family Rhizobiaceae; genus Rhizobium; species Rhizobium sp. Rhizsp82. The sequence continues at coordinate 742,497 of NZ_CP168571.1, forward strand.
ATCAGCCGCACCAGCGAGCGGCAGAGCAGGCTCTTGCCCGAGCCGCTCTCGCCGACGAGGCCAAGGATCTCGCCCTTGGCGAGATCGAGCGCGACGTTGTCGATCAGCGTTCGCGTCCCGCCGTCGAGATGGACCTTGACCGTCAGGTCGCGAACGGAAAGCACGGACGCGCTCATTCGTGAACCCCAAGAAGTTCGCCGAGCGCATCACCCAGCATGCTGAAACCAAAGGCGAGGCAGACGATCGACAGGCCCGGGAAGAGCGTGATCCACCATGCCGTGGTGATGAAGCTCTGGCCTTCCGCGACCATGACGCCCCATTCGGCGAGGGGCGGCTGCACGCCGAGGCCGAGATAGCTGACCGCTGCGCCGCTCAGCAGCACAAGCGTGGCGTCCGACATCGAGAAGACGATCGAACCTGCAATGGCGTTCGGCAGCAGATGGCGGAACATGATGCGCGTGCGGCTGAAGCCGAGGCTGACGGCTGCGACGGCATAGTCGGAGCTTTTCAGGACCAGCATCTGCGCGCGGATCAGGCGGGCATAGGAGACCCAGCCGACCAGCGCCATGGCGATATAGAAGCTACTCAGCCCCGGTCCGAGAATGGCGATGATCGACAGCATCAGCACCAGAAACGGGAATGCGAGGATGATGTCGACAATGCGCATGAAGATGGCATCGACGATGCCGCCGAAGAAGCCGGCGACGGTGCCGACCGTCGTGCCGATCAGGAACGGGAAGAGCACGCCGATGACGGCGATCTGCAGGTCGATGCGGGTGCCCCAGATGACGCGCGAGAGGATGTCACGGCCGAAATTGTCGGTGCCGAACAGATGCGCCAGTGACGGCGACTGAAGCCGGGCGTCGGCATTCTGCAGGATAGGGTCATAGGGCGCGATGATGGGTGCGCCGATCGCCAGCAGCAGGAAGAACAGCAGCATGCCGGCGCCGATGACCAGCGTCAGGCGGCGGCCGAAGAAACGGCGCCAGGCAATTGGTGCGGGGGAGAAGGTGCCGACACTCATAGTTTCACCCGCGGATCGACGGCGACGGTGACGATGTCAGCCAGGAAATTGACGAGAACGGTGGCGCAGGCGAATGTCATGGCGACGCCCTGAACCACCATATAGTCGCGCGAGAAGATGGCGCGCACCAGAAGCTGGCCCATGCCGGGCAGGGCGAAGACGCTTTCGACCACCACGGTGCCGCCGATCAGCCACCCGATATTGACGGCGAGCAGATTGATCGTCGGTACCAGCGAATTCGGCAGCACATGGCGCCAGAAGACGATGCTTTCAGGCATGCCGCGGGCGCGAGCAGCCGTTGCCACATCGGATTTCAGGGCTTCGAGCATCGCCGAGCGCAGGCTGCGGGTCAGCACCGTCGAGAGCGACAGCGCCACGGTGAGGCTCGGCAAGATCAGATGCGAGAGCTTGTCGCCGATTGTCGTCCCGTAGCCGGAGACCGGCAGAATGCCGAGTTCGACGCTGAACAGGATGATCAGCATCAGGCCGAGCCAGAATGGCGGAAAGCCGATGCCGAAGGTGGAGATGACGCGCACCGCATGGTCGGGAGCGCGGCCGGCATTTCGCGCCGCAATCGCCGACATTGGTACAGCGATCAGGATCGACAGGATGACGCTTGTGAGAACCAGCGCGATGGTCGGCTCGATGCGGGTGGCGATCAGCGGCAGGACATCGATCTTGTAGAGGATCGACTTGCCCATCTCGCCGTTGCCGAGGTTTTTCAGGAAGTAGAAATATTGCAGCCACATCGGCTGGTAAAGGCCGTATTGGGCGCGGATATTGGCAAGGGCGGTCGGTGTGGCGCGGGTGCCGAGAATATTGCGAGCCGGGTCTCCGGGGATCAGGCGCACGAGGATGAAAGTGATAACGCTAATGCCGAAAATAACAGGCAGAAACTGAAATGGACGGGTCAATATGAATTTATAACGATGCATGGCGGCGCTGGCCCCCCTGTCTTCGCCGGGCTTCGATCTCGCTACACTGCATCAGCTTGCCCCATGCCGCGACAGGAAATCGATCAGCGCCGGATAATAATCCTTCGGGTTCTCGTAGAAGGGCATGTGGCTGGCATTGGCGAAAACCTTGAGCTCGGCATTCGGCAGGGCCAGTTTCATCCTGAGCGCGCAGGCCGGCGTCAGTTCGTCATGCTCGCCGGTAGTGATCAACACCGGGACAGTCACGCTCGGCAGGTCGGGAATGCGGTTCCAGTCCTTCAGATTGCCGATATACAGAAACTCGTTCGGCCCCTGCATGGTCTCGTAGGGACCCATGTTCCAGTCGTCGAGCGAGCGGCGCACGGGGGCGGGCCACTCCGGCAGGCGGCAGACGTGGCGATAGTTGAGGATCGTGACCGCCGCCAGGTATTCCGGGTGATTGTAGGTGCCCTGCGCCTCGTGCTTCTGCATCATCGACACCGTTTCCGGACCGAGTGCGGCGCGCAGCCGCTCCAGTTCCGAGATCAGATGCGGCATGTCGGCGACGGTATCTTCGAGGATGAGCGTCTGGAGGTTTTCGGGATAGGTCAGCGCATAGTCGATCGCCAGCCAGCCGCCCCAGGAATGGCCGAGCATATGGACCTTGCCGAGGCCGAGCGCCTTGCGCACGGTCTCCGTCTCCTCGACATAGCGGCCGATCGTCCAGAGCGAGGCGTCGGTGGGGCGGTCCGAAGCGCCGGTGCCGAGCTGGTCGAAGGCGACGACGCGGTAGCCCTTGTCGATCAGACAGGAATGGGCTTCGCGCAGATAATCGCAGGGCAGACCGGGGCCGCCATTCAGGCAGAAAACCGTTTCGCTTCCGCGCCCGAAGCTGTAGGCTATCACCTTGTGGCCGTCGACCTCGATTTCATGTCGCGCCTCAGGCTCGATTTCACGCCACATTGACCGCTCCGGCAGAAGATTTCGCTTGCTCAATAATTGGGCATGGCTAAATTTTTATCTTAAACCGCAGTCTTTGCCAGCTATAAGAAGTGATAGGTGGTGAGCCACCGATGGAGCCTGCCATGCTTGACGAGATCGGCACGATCAGACGGCAATTCTCAGCCCACCAGACGTTGGAGGGGCGGATCGACCAGGTTTTCGAGGCCATGAAGGCGCTCGGTTTCGAGGCCCTGATCTACGATTACACGCCGGTGCCTTATGATCTCGACGGCGAGGTAATGATCCCGTCGCTGCTGAAGCTGCGCAACATTTCCGAGGACATGCGGGAATATTGGTTCGACCGCGGCTATTTCCGTATAGACCCGGTGCAGCAGGTGGCGCTGCGGACGTCGGCGCCGTTCTACTGGAACTATGACGCAGACGCCGACACGCCGATCAGCCGCTTCATGAGCGCCGATACGGCGCCTGTGACCCGCTTTCTCAACGAACGAGACATGTCGACGGGTGTAACCGTGCCGGTCCATATGCCGGGCGGCGACTATGCGACGGTGACCGGCATCCGTTTCGGCGCCAATGGCGATTTCGAGCGGCATGCGCTGCGCTATATCGCCGATTTCAATCTCCTGGCGCATGTCTTCCACGAGGCCGCCTTCTCGCTTTTCGATGCCGAGGCCCGCAGCGTCGGCAAGATCCGCTTGACGGAGCGCGAGCGCGAATGCCTGCGCTATTCCGCCGAAGGCCTTTCGGCCAAGGAGATATCGCGGATCATCGACCGGTCGGTGCCGACTGTGGTGATGCATCTGAACGCCGCGGCCAAGAAGCTCGGCGCCCGTAACCGCACGCAGGCGGTCGTGCGCGCCACGCATTACCGGCTTCTCGACGAGCGTCCATCCTATAACTTCTGATAGCTGCCTTCGGCTTTGCGGCGCCGCTATGTTTTTTCCATCATTGCCCCCACGATGGAGACGCCAGTGGCCGCCGTTCAGACGACAGAAGCCTATCTGCCCTTTCGCGATTACCGCACCTGGTATCGCATCACCGGTCCACTGGATTCGGGAAAGCTGCCGCTCGTCGTTGCTCATGGCGGTCCCGGCTGCACGCACGACTATGTCGATTCCTTCAAGGGTATCGCCGCGCTCGATGGCCGTGCCGTCATCCATTACGATCAACTCGGCAACGGTCATTCGACGCGGCTCCCCGAGAAGGGACCGAATTTCTGGACGCCCGCGCTGTTCCTCGAAGAACTCGATACGCTCCTGAAGCATCTCGGCATTCAGGATCGCTACGCCTTTCTCGGCCAGTCCTGGGGCGGGATGCTCGGCGCCGAACATGCGGTGCGCCAGCCGAAGGGCCTTAAGGCCCTCGTCATCGCCAATTCGCCCGCCAACATGCATACCTGGGTCGCGGAGGCCAATCGCCTGCGCGAAGAGCTGCCGCAGGATGTGCAGGACACGCTGCTGAAGCACGAAGAAGCCGGAACGATCACCGATCCCGAATATATCACCGCCTCGCGTGTCTTCTACGACCGGCATGTCTGCCGCGTCACGCCCTGGCCGGACGATGTGGCGCGCACTTTCGCGGCCATGGACGAGGACAATACCGTCTACCGCAACATGAACGGCCCGACGGAATTTCACGTCATCGGCACGATGAAGGACTGGACAATCGAGGACCGGCTGCCGCTGATCGAGGCGCCGACGCTGCTGATCTCCGGCAAATACGACGAGGCGACGCCGCTCGTGGTCAAGCCCTATGTCGACCGGGTCAAGGGTTGCGAATGGGTACTGTTCGAGCATTCCAGCCATATGCCGCATGTCGAGGAAAAGGAGCTTTGCCTCGCCACCGTCTCCGGCTTCTTGTCGAAATACGATTGACGATTACGCGGTGAGATCGTCGACCTTGCGTGCGAGGTCGGCGATATAGGCCGTGGTCGACAGATCCGATCCCGTCGCATCCATCAGCAGCTGGCTCGCGCTCTTCGACCGGCCGAACTGGTGGACGTTGCCGTTCAGCCAGGTCTTCAGCGGTAGGTAATCGCCGCTCTCAAGCCCGTCGGCGATGGCGTGCTCCTTGCAGGCGGCGGCGAAGAACTGCGAGGACATGATGTTGCCGATCGTATAGGTCGGGAAAGAGCCGACCATGCCGGAGGACCAGTGAACGTCCTGCAGCACGCCGAGCGTATCGGAGGGCACGTCGAGGCCGAGATAGGCCTTGATCTTCTCGCGCCAGATCGCCGGCAGCTCATTCACCCGGATGTCGCCCGCCATCAGCCCTGCCTCGATTTCGGAGCGCAGCATGATGTGCATGTCGTAGGTCAGTTCATCGGCCTCGACGCGGATGAAGCCGGGGTGGGCGGCGTTGACGGCCCGCCAGAAATCTTCGGGCGTGACGTCCGAGAGCTGGTCGGGGAAGGTCTTCTGCAGATCGGTGAAGTTCAGTTCCCAGAAGCGGCGCGAGCGGCCAACGCGGTTCTCCCAGAGGCGCGATTGCGATTCATGCGTGCCGAAGCTGGTGCCGCCGACGGCGTAGAGATTGACGAAATCGGTGGTGAAGACCGAGCGGCTGAATTCCTCCGATATACCCTGCTCGTACATGCCGTGACCGGCCTCGTGCCAAACGGCAAACAGGCCGCCCGGCAGCCAGGTCTCGCGGAAGCGGCCGGTGATGCGCACATCCGAGCGGGTGAAGGAAATCTCGAAAGGATGGACGGTGTCGTCGAGGCGGCCGCGGTTGAAATCATAGCCGAAGCGGCTGGAAATCAGGCTTGAGAAGGCGCGCTGCTTTTCGACCGGGTAGGCCCGGTCGAGGATTTCGGAGCGAACGCTCGCTTCCTTGGCCCGGGCGAGCAACGGAAGCAGGCCGTCGCGCAGCTCTTCGTAGATCGTCTGTAGCCGCGACCAGGTCATACCCGGCTCGTAAGTGCCGACAAGCGCGTCATAGGGATGCTCGGCATAGCCGATCGCTGCAGCGATCTCGCGCTGCATCTCCATCGTCCGTTCCAGCATCGGCGCGAAGGCCGCAAAATCATTGGCGGCACGCGCCCTGCTCCAGGCCGCCTGGGCAACGGTCTTCAGCTCGGCCGCGTCGCTGACCAGCTTTGCCGGAATGCGTGACAGCGTGCCGATCGCTTCGGCGGCCTGTTTGATGGCAAGCTTGCGGCGGTCGCCAAGTGCCGCGCCCGCGAGTTCGGCCCGCGCATCCTCGATCGCGCGCTGAAGGCTGTCGCCGGTCGCGAGATCGCGGGCGAGGCCGACCAGCGTGGCGATCTGCTTGCCGCGCGCATCGACACCGCCCGGAGGCATCATCGTGCGGGCATCCCAGGTCAGCAGGTTCACGGCGCAAAGCACATCGTTAATCCGGGCGATCTCAGCTTCGAAACTGGCATAGGTCATTGTCTCAAATCCTTACTGCGCCGGAGGGGCGCCGAAATCCTCGATGTGGCAGGCGGCGAGCTGGCCGTGGCCGCGCGGCGTCAGAAGCGGGCGTTCGATCCGGCAGCGGTCGAAAGCATGCGGACAGCGGCTGGCGAAGGCGCAGCCGGGCGGAACGTCGAGCGGGCTCGGCAACTCGCCGCGAGCGGCAACCGTTCGGCTGCGGCGCGACGGGTCGAGCTCCGGCGCGGCATCGAGCAGCGCCTTCGAATAGGGGTGGCGCGGCGCGGTGAAGAGGGCTTCCGAGGTGCTGACCTCGACGACCTGGCCAAGATACATGACCGCGACGCGATGCGAGATGTGCCGCACCAGTCTGAGATCATGGGCGACGAAGACGACGGTCAGATGCAGCCGTTCCTGTAGTTGGAGCAACAGGTTGACGACCTGCGCCTGCACCGAGACATCGAGCGCCGAGACCAGTTCATCGGCCACGATCACATCGGGCTCGACCGCAAGCGCTCGGGCAATGCCGATGCGCTGCCGCTGGCCGCCGGAGAACTCGTGCGGATAGCGCGCCGCGGCATCCTGCGGCAGCCGCACCAGCTCCAGGAGTTCGGCGATCCGGTTCGGGATCTCGGCCTTTGGCCGCATCCTGTGGACGGAGAGCGCTTCGCCGAGGATCTGCTGCACCGTCATGCGCGGATTGAGCGAGCCGTAGGGATCCTGAAAGATCATCTGGACCCGCCGGTTGAAGGCACGGCGCTCGCCGCCGCGCAGGCGCGCGATGTCTTCGCCCTCGAAGCGGATCGCCCCGCCATCTGGTTCGTGAAGCCGTACGAGACAGCGCGCCAGCGTGGACTTGCCGCAACCGGACTCGCCGACGATGCCAAGCGTCTCTCCGCGATGAATTTCCAGCGTCACATCACGCAGCGCCTGGACGGCGAGCGGCGGCTTGCCCTGCAGGCGCCGCGTCAGGGAGTAGGGGCCGGCAAAACGCTTCGAGATGCCGTCAATGGAGAGGATGGGGAGGGTCGCGTTCAAAGGATCGCCTCCGCTGCGGCCACCTGGCTGTGATGGAAACATGCGGCCGCCCGCCCTGGAGCGCCCACCGTTTCCAGCGGCGGCCGTTCCTTCAGACAGCGCTCGGTCGCAAAGCTGCAACGCGGATGAAAGGCGCATCCTTCGGGCAGGTTGGTGAGGCTTGGCGGCGTTCCCTCGATGGACTGGAGCGCGGTGCGCGCCGCACCCGAGCGCGGCACGGAACCGAGCAGCCCGCGCGTGTAGGGATGGTGCGGCTGGCGGAAGACATCGGCGACCGTCCCGGTCTCGACGATCCTTCCGGCATACATCACGGCCATCCGGTCGCAGGTGGCGGCAACGACGCCGAGATCGTGGGTGACGAGCACGACGCTCATCGACAGACGATCGCGCAGGTCGAGCAGCAGTTTCAGGATCTGGTCCTGGATGGTGACGTCGAGCGCCGTTGTCGGTTCGTCGGCGAGCAACAGCTTGGGCGAGCAGGCGAGCGCGATGGCGATCATGGCGCGCTGGCGCATGCCGCCGGAAAACTGGTGCGGATATTCCTGCAGACGCCGCTCGGCGGCGGGAATGCCGACGATGTTCATCAGTTCGAGGGCGCGCGCCTTGCGATCGCGGGCATTGAGTGTCGTATGGGCAACGAGGTTTTCCTCGATCTGCACGCCCACAGGAAGAACCGGGTTGAGCGCGGTCATCGGCTCCTGGAAGATCATTGCGATCTCGCCGCCGCGCACCTTGCGCAGTTCCTCAGCCGGCATGGCGACCAGATCGCGCCCGCGCCACTCGACACGGCCGCTGACATGGCCGGGCTCGCGGATCAGGCGCATGATGGAGCGCAATGTAACGCTCTTTCCGGAACCGGATTCACCGACGAGACCGACGACTTCGCCCGGCGCGACGTCGAAATCGACATCGGCGGCAGCGATTGCCTGGCCGCGCGGCGTATCGAAGGTCGTCGTCAGGCCGCGCACGATCAGTCCGCTGTTTTCGCTGGCTGCGCCCATCATCGTCTGACCCTCAACAGTTCGGCGACGCCGTCCCCGGCCAGGCTGAAGCCAAGGCCGGTGATGACGATCGCGACGCCCGGGAAGACCGAAATCCACCAGGCGGTGTTCATGAAGTTCTTGCCGTCGGCGATCTGCACGCCCCATTCGGCCGCGGGCGGCTGGGCGCCGAGGCCGAGATAGCCGAGGCTTGAGCCGAGCAGGATGGCGAGCGCCATGTCGGTCATCCAGTAGACGATCGCCGGGGTGATGGCGTTCGGCAGCAGATGGCGGAAGACGATGCGCAGCGGCGCGTAACCCATGACTTTGCCGGCATCGGCATAATCGAGCCGCTTCTGCACTTTGATCTCGGCGGCGACCAGCCGGGCATAGAAGACCCAACCGACAACGCCGACGGCGACATACATGTTGCCGAGGCCGGGGCCGAGCACGGAGACGATGGCGATGACCAGCACGAGGAAGGGGAAGGTGATGGTCGCATCGACGATACGCCCGAAGATCGCCTCCCAGATGCCACCGGCATAACCGATGAAGGCGCCGACGATGGTGCCGAAGATAAAGGGCCCGATCGTCGCGAAGACGGCGATCTGCATGTCGAGCGTATAGGCATGGATGACGCGCGACAGCACATCGCGGCCGAAACTGTCGGTGCCGAAGGGATGCGCCGCGCTTGGCGGTTTCAGCAGCGCGTTGTAGTCGAAGCTGGTTGGATCATAGGGAGCAAACAGCGACGGCCAGATCGCCACGATCAGGCTGAGGCCGAGAATGATGCCGCCCCAGATCAGCGAGCGGGGTGGCTTGCGCCACTGGACGAGGCTGTGAGCGGCTTTGGCCGTGGGCGCGCTCATCGGGCAATCCTCGGGTCGAGCCAGGCCTGGACGATATCGGTGACCAGGAAGGTGAGCGAAACCAGGATGGCCAGCGCGATGGTCAGGCCCTGAAGGACTGGGTAGTCGCGGCCATAGATGCTGTCGATCAGCAGGCGTCCGGCGCCGGGAACGGCAAAGACCGTCTCGGTAATCACGGCGCCGCCGAACAGCGAGCCGATCTGCAGGCCGAACAGCGTCACCGTGGAGATCAGCGCATTGCGCAGGATGTGTCGGATCAGGATGACGCGCGACCGGAGGCCTTTAGCGGTGGCGAAATCGACATATTCGGCGCTCATGACGCCGATGATCGAGGCGCGTAGATTGCGCATCAGCACGGCGGCGAAACTCAGCGCCAGCGTGAGGGCGGGCAGGAAGAGGTGGTATAGCCGGTCGCCGAAACTGTCGCCATAGCCGCCGACCGGGAAGAGCTTCAGCTGTGCGGCAAACACCGTCAGAAGCACGATGCCAACATAAAAGACCGGCATCGAAAGCCCGACCTGGAATGTGCCGCGAATGATGCTGTCGGGCAGCTGCTCGCGCTTCAGTGCTGCAACGAAGGCAAGCGGCACGGCGAGGGCGAGCGCGATCACTGCCGACATCAAGGTCAGCATCAGGGTGACCGGCAGGCGCTGCAGAATCAGCGACATGACCGAAACCTTGAGGCCGATTGAGTTGCCGAGGTCGCCGGTCACGATGCGTTCTACATAATAGAGAAACTGGACGGGAAGCGGCTGGTCGAGACCGAGCTGTCGATTGATGCGTTCGACATCGGCATCGAGCGCGCGATCACCGAGCATGGCGCTGGCGGGGTCGCCGGGCAGCAGGCGCACGAGAACGAAAGTGACGATGAGAATGAAGATCACCGTCGGGATCATCTGCAGTATGCGGCGGATAATAAAACTGAAAAGGGGCAATAGCCGCTCCTGGTCTTCCTCTGGTCGAAAAAGGCCGCGGGCCTCGCTGTGAGGCCCGCGCAGCAGGCTGAGGTCAGGCGTTACTTGTCCTTCCAGGTCTTGGCGAAGATATTGTTGCCAAGCGGGATCTGCAGGAAGCCGTGAACCTTCTTGCTGAGAGCGACCGGATAGGGCGTCTCGTAGAGCGGCACGATCGGACCCTGATCGTTGTAGATCTCCTGCATCTTTGCATATTGATCGGCGCGCTTCTTCGGATCCATTTCCTTCTGCGACGCTTCGAAGAGCTGGTCGGCCTCGTCGTTCTTCCAGCCGCTATGCAGCGCGTCGATCGTCTTCGAATAGACGAAGTAGGAGGTGATCTCGTTCGGGTCGGCGATATCGTCGGTCCAGGCCGCGTTGCGCATCACGAACGTGCCGTCGCGATATTGCTGGGTGCGGGTCGGGTTGTCGACCTGCTGCAGCTCGAGCTTGATGCCGATCTGCGCCCACATCTGTTGCAGCGCCGTGGAGATGCCGACTTCGTCCTGGTTGCCGGCGAGAACGAGGATGCTGGTCGAGAAGCCGTTTCCGAAGCCCGCTTCCTTCATCAGGCTCTTCGCCTTCTCGATGTCATAGGGATAGAGCGGCTTGTCGCCGACATGCAGCGGCGTTGCCGTCGACATGTAGGAGGTCTGCGGCGTGCCGACGCCGTGGGTGACGATCTGGATGATCGCGTCCTTATTGACGGCATAGTTCATCGCCTGGCGCACCTTGACGTTGGACAGCGGATTGTCCTTGCCGCCAAGCTGCGGGCGCACGTTCAGGGTAATGTATTCGACGCGGGTCGACGGGAAGAGCTCCATGTCGAGATTGCCGGCCGACTTCAGCTCTTCGACGCGAGAATAGGGAATGAATTCGGCGCCGTCGATTTCGCCAGAGGTCAGCTTGAGGATGCGCGTGGCATCATCCGGGATGAGCTCGAAATCGATCCCATCGAGATAAGGCAGCGGTTTGCCGTCCTCACCCTTGCCCCAGTAATATTCGTTGCGCACCAGCTTCATGCTGGAGCCGCGATCCCAGGATTTCAGCATGAACGGGCCGGAGCCGACGGGATGCTCGGCGAAGGCCTTGGCCTTTTCCTCCTCCGTGGCACCCGGCGATGCCTCGAATGTCTTCTCGGGCAGGATGCCGGTGTTGAAGACGGTGAGCGCTGCCAGAATGGCTGGATCGGGATGCTTGAGCTTGATGATGACGGTCTTGTCGCCTTCGGTCGTCACGTCATCAATGGACTCGATCATGAAGCCCCAGATGCCGTTGTCCTTCTTGGAGGCGCGCTTCAGCGACCAGGCGACGTCGCCGGGGGTGATCGGGGAGCCATCGGAGAACTTGATGCCGTCGCGCAATGTCAGCGTCACGCTCATGCCGTCGTCGGCAAGCTTGTAGGCGCTGGCGAGACCCGGCTGCACGCCTTTGCCGTCATCGGTCGGCAGAAGCAGCGTGTCGTAGAGGTTGGACAGGATCCAGATATCGACATTGGCGTCGTTCAGCACCGGATCGAGAAACAGGCTGTCGGCATAACGGCCGTAGACCAGCGTGCCGCCCCGCTCCAGGGCAAATGCAGACACACCGGTGCTCAATAGAACTGCAGCGGCAATGGCCGCCCGAGCGATCATTCTCATGGCATTCCCCTTTTATATTTGGTCTGACTGTTATTATTGGCTATAACGATTTCACGCCAAAAAATGGCTGTCAACCAGTTTTTATCCAGCAACCCTAAGACGCTTCGCTTGCCTGCAAGCGGATTTCGAGCTAACCGTTATATATAAATAGAACAGCTAGCCGAACGGATTTCATGGATTTCTTCATCGACCGGGATTTGCCAGTTCCGCTGCGCACGCAGCTTCAGGGCCTTATCGAATACGGTATCGCCTGCGGTGAACTGGCGCCCGGCGAAGCGCTGCCATCAGTTCGGGATCTGGCGGAAAAGGTCGGCGTGGCACCGATGACGGTGAGCCAGGTCTATGCCGATCTCAAGGCCGCGGGGCTGATCGATACGCGTCCCGGTTCCGGCACCTTCGTCAGCGACAGCCACCAGGCGCGGCTTGCGGCGCGCGCCGATACCACCGATCTGCATCTCCATATCGACCAGTTGATCGACGAGAGCCAGCGGCTCGGCATCCGCACTGCCGACCTCGTCTCGCTCGTCAACGCGCGGGCCTTCTATCGAGACAGCATCGGTCCGCGGCTGCGGATCGTCATGATCGGCATCTTCCAGGATGCGACGGCGAGTTACGCTCGCTTCATCGCCGCCCGTCTCGGCCGCGAGGTGACGGTGGAGCCGCTGACGGTCGCCTCGATCGAGCGCGATCCAGCCGCCAAGGCGCGGGCGAATTCCGCCGACCTTGCTGTGACGTTTGCGAACCGGCATCGCGAAGTGGCGACGCTGGTTGCCAATACCAAGGTGGTGACGATCAGCTTCACGCCATCGGAGGAGACGCGCCGGGCGCTGGCCTCACTGGATTCGCTGGCCTCGATCGCCGTGGTCTCCCGCTTCCCGGATTTCCTGCCGATCATGAAGAGCGGCGTGCAGCGCTTCGCCCCGCATGTCAGCGAGATCAGCGCCACGACGCTGGAGGCCAAGGACCTCGAAGAGCTGCTCTTGAAGGTCTCGGTCGTCATCTACGCATCCGGCGCCGAGAGCGTCACCGGCCTGCTGCCCGAGGGCGTGCAGGCGATCGAATACCGTCATGCTCCTGATACCGCCGATATCGAACGGGTGATCGTGCCGATCATCCGTGCTGCGGGCGTCCAGGCGCAGGGCGAGGAAAGCCCGAAACGGAACGAGGCCGACGCGAAGGTCTAGGAAAGGCAGATGCGATGAGAGTATCGGAGACCAACTGGCAGCAGATCGAAGCCTATCTGAAGACCGATGACCGGGCGATCCTGCCGCTCGGCAGCACCGAGCAGCATGCCGGCCTGTCGCTTTCGGTCGATTCCATCCTGTCCGAGAAGGTGGCGGCCGATGCGGCGGCGCCGCTCGGCATTCCGGTGTTCCCGGTCGTCGCATACGGCATCACGCCGTATTTCCTCTCATATCCCGGCACGATCAGCATCCGGCAGGAGACCTATATCCGGCTGGTGCGTGACATTCTCGATGGGCTGAGGCTGCAGGGTTTTCGCCGCATCCTCATCGTCAACGGTCACGGCGGCAATCAGCCGGCGGGCAGCATGGCGATCGAGTGGATGGCAGACAATCCCGACACGGCCGTCAAGTTCCACAACTGGTGGAACTCGCCGAAGACCTTCGCCAAGGTACAGGAAATCGATACGGTCGCCTCGCATGCCTCCTGGATGGAGAACTTCCCCTGGACGCGTCTTGAAGGTGTCAAGCAGCCGACGCAGCAGAAGCCGATGATCGATCTGGCCCGCATGCGGGTGATGTCGCCGGACGCCGTGAAGGCCTATCTCGGCGACGGCAATTTCGGCGGCTATTACGAGCGGCCAGATGAGGAAATGCAGGCAATCTGGGATGTGGCAGTCGAAGAGACCCGCGCGCTTCTCGAAGGAGGCTGGGCGTGAGCGATCCGATCCTGATCTGGGGCGCGGGCGCCATTGGCGGCACGCTGGGCGCCGCCTTCATCCGGGCCGGCCATGAGGTGATCTTCGTCGACAACGTCAAGGACCATGTCGATGCCATCAATGCGAAGGGGCTGAAGATCGTCGGCCCGATCTTCGAGGACGTGGTGCAGGCGAAGGCCTGTCTGCCCGAGGATCTCAAGGGCACCTACAGCCGGACATTCCTCTGCGTGAAGGCGCATCACACCGAAGCGGCAGCACAGATGCTGGTCGAGCATCTCGCCTCCGACGGCTATGTCGTCTCGGCGCAGAATGGCCTCAACGAGCGGGTGATCGCGCGGATCACCGGCGAAAACCGGGTCATCGGCTGCTTCGTCAATTTCGGCGCCGATTATCTGGAACCCGGTGTCGTCCAATATAGCGGTCACGGCGCCGTGGTGATCGGCGAGCTCGACGGGCGGTTTACGGACCGGGCCGAAGATATCTACGACCTGATGAAGCAGTTCGAGCCCAAGGCGCTGATCACCAACAATATCTGGGGTTTTCTCTGGGGCAAACTGATCTACGGCGCGCTGCTCTTCGGGACCGCGCTCACCAATGACAGCATCGCCGATGTGCTCGACGATCCGGTCGCGAGACCGGTGCTGCGCAAGCTGGCGCTCGAAGTGGCGACCGTCGCCGCCATCAACAATATCCGGCTGGAAGCCTTCGACGGTTTCGATCCGGCAGCCTTCGGGCCGTTGGCGACGCCAGAGCAGACCAACAAGTCCTTCGACGACATGTCGGTGCACAACCGCAAATCGGTGAAATCACATTCCGGCATCTGGCGCGATCTCGCGGTGCGCAAGCGCAAGACCGAGGTCGATGCGCAGGTGCTGCCGGTGGTCGAGATCGGCAAGGAATCGCGCGTGCCGACACCGCTTGCCGCCCGGGTCATCGAGATGATCCACGAGATCGAGGACGGCAAACGGCCGCTTTCGATGGAGAATATCGAAGAGCTTGCGAGGCTGGCATGAACATTTCCTTCGAAGGAAAGACGGTGGTCGTGACCGGGGCAGCGCATGGCTTCGGCCGCTCGATTGCCGAGGGGTTTGCGAGCCGCGGCGCACGGGTCCATGTCTGCGACGTCAATGCGGCGGGGCTGGCGGAGACGGTGAAACTCTGCGGCGACAGGACGAGCGCCCATGTGCTCGATGTCGGCAATCGCACCGATGTCCAAGCGCTGGTGCCTGGGTTCGGCGATGTCGACATCCTCGTCAACAATGCCGGCGGCGTGCGTGGCCAGGTCGGCCGGCCGATCGAGGAAATATCCGAGAGCGACTGGCAGACGATTTTCGACGTAAATCTGTCCGGCGCCTTCTTCATGTCGCAGGCGGTCGCGCCTGTCATGAAGAAGCGCAAGTCCGGCCGCATCATCAATATTTCGAGCGGCGCCGGCCTCGGTATTTCACTGACCGGCATCCAGGCCTATGCCAGCGCCAAGGCCGGGCAGATCGGCCTGACGCGGCAGCTCGCCCATGAGCTCGGCCCCTGGGGCATCACCGTCAACAACGTCGCGCCCGGCTTCGTCCGCTCCAACCCCACGACCGAGCGGCAGTGGGATGCTATGGGCGAGGAAGGGCAGGCGCGGCTGTTGCAGAACATTGCACTGAAGCGCCTCGGCGTGCCGGAAGATATTGCCGCTATGGTGATGTTCTTCGCCTCCGATTATGCCGGCTGGGTCTCCGGCCAGGTGATCAGCGTGGATGGCGGAAAATGAGCGTCGAGACCTATCTGGAAGAGAATTATCCGGCAGCCCTCGAAGACTTGAAGGCTTTTTGCCGGATTCCGAGCGTCAGTACCGATCCGGCCTTCATCGATGGGATCCATCAGGCGGCCGCCTTCGTGGCCGAGCGGCTGCGGAAAGCAGGCTTCGCTTCCGTCGAGATGCTACAAACCGGCGGCCATCCCGCCGTCTATGGCGAGATCATCGCCGATCCCAAACTGCCGACCTTCCTCGTCTACGGCCACTATGACGTCCAGCCGCCGGACCCGCTGGAGAAATGGCAGACCCCGCCCTTCGAGCCGGACGAGCGCGATGGCAGGCTCTATGCCCGCGGCGTCTCGGACGACAAGGGGCCGTTGCTGATCCCGATCCTCGTCGCCGAAGCCTTCATGCGCGTCGAAGGCAGGTTGCCGGTCAATCTGAAGGTGCTGATCGAGGGCGAGGAGGAATCCGGCAGCCCGCATTTTGCGCCGACGCTGGAAAAGTATCGCGAGAAGCTCCGCTGCGATCTGGTGCTTTCGGCCGATGGCGCCATGTGGCGGCCGGACAAGCCGTCCATCACCGTCGCAAGCCGCGGTCTGGCTGCCCTCGATATCACCGTGACGGGCGCGGCCAAGGATTTGCATTCCGGCCGCCACGGCGGCAGCGCACCGAACCCGATTGCTGCGCTTTCGGCACTGCTTTCTTCAATGCATGGCCCGGATGGCCGGGTGAGCGTCGAAGGTTTTCTCGATGGTGCCACACCGCCCGATCCACGCATCCTGACAGCGATCGACGCCTCGAATTTCGACAGTGCCGCCTATTACCGCGAGATCGGCGTTAGCGCCGGCGATCCGATCAATACCGGCCGCGAACTGCTGATCCGCCAGTGGCTGGAGCCGACGCTGGAGTTCAACGGCATCTGGGGGGGCTATCAGGGCAAGGGCACCAAGACCGTCATCCCGAATACCGCTGGCGCCAAGATCACTTGCCGCCTCGTTGCCGGGCAGAAGCCGGATACGGTTATCGCTGCGATCACCCGCCACCTGCAGCAGCGCCTGCCGAAGGGTTTTCAGCTGGAAATCCATCGCCATGGGCCGGGCAGCGAGGCCGATTTCGTCGATCCTGATCTGCCGGCGCTGAAGATTTCGGAAGAGGTGCTTGGCGAGTTGCTCGGCCAGAAGCCGCTGCGTGTTGCCATGGGCGCGACGATCCCGATCGGCAGCGCCTTTCGCAAGCATCTCGGCTGCGCGGCGATCTTCTTCTCATTTTCGACGGCGGATGAGGATTACCACGCACCGAACGAATTCTTCCGGCTGTCGAATTTCAAGCTGGGCATGCGCGCCTGGACCATGCTGCTGCGGCGGCTTGCCGCCGCCTGAGACGATCTAGTGATGGAGGATAAGCGATGACCGCCCTGCCAGCCTTGAGAACCGGAAAGCCCCGATCCGAATTCGGCCATATCAAGCCGACGGCGGAACTCGAAATCCCCTATGCAATCATCGAAGGAGCCGAGGCGGGGCCATGCCTGCTGGTCACCGCGGGCGTCCATGGCTCGGAATACTGCTCGATCGAGGCGGCTGTGCGGCTGATGAAGACGCGGCCGGAGGAGATCAGGGGCACGCTGCTCGTCTTGCCGGTCCTCAATGTCGAGGCCTTTCACCGGCGAAACATCTACATCATGCCGCAGGACGGGAAGAACCTGAACCGGATGTTCCCCGGCAAGCCTGACGGCACGACCAGCGAGCAGCTTGCCCACTGGCTGGTCACAGAAGTCTTCCCGAAGGCCGATGCCTATATCGATTGCCATGGCGGCGATCTCGACGAGGGCCTCGAACCCTTCACGATCTTCCCGGCCGGTTGCGAGAAATCGCAGGCGCTTGCTGCCGCATTCGGCATCAAGATCGCGGTCGCAGCCGGCGGTTCGGGCTATACGGTCGATGCCTCTCACAAGCTCGGCATTCCCAGCATCCTGCCGGAGGTCAGCGGCAACGGTCTCTGGGGCGAGACGACGGTGACGCAGATGACCGACGGTATCCGCCGGGTGATGCAGCATATCGGCATGCTCCCGGGCAAGGCCCCGGTAACAAAGCTTGACGTCGTGACCATGTGGGTACCAACCGCATCCGTCAAAGGCCTCTGGTATCCGGCAAAGGATCTCGGCGACCCCGTGATTGCAGGCGAGGTGCTTGGCGAAATCAGGAACGTCTTCGGCGAAACGCTGGCCACCATCCGCTCGGAAAAAGCAGGCTTCATTCTCTACCGGCTGACCAGCCTCTCGGTGAACGAGAAGGAAGCGCTGCTTGGCGTCGGGACACCGGTCTGACGCCCGCGCATCACGGAACCGTCACGCGAGATTAAATTTTCGTCATATATCGCGATATATCTTGATTGCCGATATATCGGGACGATAGGTTCCGCCGCATGACCGGCCGAGACCTGCATTTTTCCGATGATGCCCGCCCTGAAGACGAGCGGGAGGATCACCCCGGGCGCCATCCGCGTGGCGGGCGCGGGCGGCGGCTGTTCGACTATGGGGATCTGCGTCTTCTTATCCTGGCGATGATCGTCGAGCGTCCGGCGCACGGCTATGAACTGATCAAGGCGATCGAGGAGCGTCTCGGCGGCAGCTATTCACCGAGCCCCGGCGTCATCTATCCAACGCTCTCCTGGCTCGACGATATGGGCTACGCCTCGATCACCCTCGAAGACGGCGGCCGCAAGCTCTACCGGCCGACGGCGGAAGGGCGGCTCTTCGTCGATGCCAACAGAAAGCAGATCGACGATATCCTGGCGCGCGCCGTCATCGCCGGTGAGCGTGGTCCGCCGCGCGACGCGCCCGATGAAGTGGTGCGCGGCATGCAAAACATCAAAATGGCTCTGCGGATGAAATTGCGGCAAGGCGCCGTCACCAAGGAGACGATCAGCGCTGTCGCCGAGGCTCTCGATGAGGCAGCCCGCAAGATCGAGCAGAGCTGAGAGCTTGCCGTGCCGCCTGCGCTTTGACGAGCTGCGGCGGGGTGCGGACGAAACCGATTTCGCGGTCCGCCGTTATAGCGGCGGCCGTCATTACAAATCACGAACTGCCTGCATTGCCTCCCAAGCGATCGTCAGGCGACACAGGAGCCTTGAATGCCTATCGCCAAGACCAGATGGCTTGCGAACCTTGGTTATGCCACCGCGCTCACGCTTGCGCTCGCATCCTGCAACGAGCAGGCGCCGCAGCAGCAGAAAGCCGTCGCCGATGCCAAGCCGCAGGTGAGCGCCGTGACGCTGCGTCCGCAATCGGTGACGATCACCGCCGAAGTACCGGGCCGCACCGCCGCATCGCTGATCGCCGAGGTCCGCCCCCAGGTCGGCGGCATCATCCGCGCCCGCAATTTCAAGGAGGGCAGCGAGGTCAATGCAGGTGACGTTCTCTACGAAATCGAGCCGAGCCCCTACCAGGCAGCCTTTGACAGCTCGGTTGCCACGCTTCAGAAGGCTGAAGGTGCGGTTCCGAGCGCCCAAGCGAAGGTCGATCGCTACCAGGGCCTGACCTCTCAGGCCGCGGTCAGCAAGCAGGATCTCGACGACGCCCGCTCGACGCTGGCGCAGGCTCTCGCCGATGTCGCCTCGGCGCGCGCTGCCCTCGAGACCGCGCGCATCAACCTCGGCTATACGAAGATCCGCGCGCCGATCGGTGGCCGCATCGACGCATCGGCTGTCACGGTCGGCGCGCTCGTCACCGCCGAGCAGACGACGGCGCTCGCCACCATCAACCAGCTCGACCCGATCAATGTCGACGTCACGCAATCGAGCACCAATCTTCTCGCCCTGCGCAAGTCGATCGCGGATGGACGGATCAAGACGACGGGCGACAATGTCTCTGTCAACGTCAAGCTCGAGGACGGCTCGAAATACGACAAGCCCGGCAAGTTCGAATTCCTCGAATCCTCCGTCTCGCAGACGCTGGGAACCGTGACGGCGCGCGCGACCTTCCCCAATCCCGACCGGCTGCTGCTGCCCGGCATGTATGTGCGCGCGACGATCGAAGAGGGCGTGGCGCCCAACAGCTTCCTCGTGCCGCAGCGTGCAGTCACCCGCGACACCAAGGGCGATCCGACGGCAATGTTCGTTTCCACGGACGGCAAGGTGCAGCGGCGGACGCTCAGCGTTCAGCGCAGCATCGGCAACAGCTGGCTGGTGGCCGGCGGCATCAATGATGGCGACCGCGTCATCGTCGAGGGCATCCAGCGCGTCAGGGACGGCCAGGATGTCAAGGTCGACGACGTGACGCTCGACGACGCGACCGGCGAGATCAAGCAGGCCGATGCTGCTGAGGCTGCCCCGGTCAAGGAAGCGGCGAACACGCCGGTAACGAAGTGAGGTAAGCCCGTGTCCCGGTTCTTTATTGCCAGGCCGGTCTTTGCCTGGGTCATCGCCATCGTCATCATGCTTGCCGGCATCCTGTCGATCACGACACTGTCGATCTCGCAATATCCGCAGATCGCGCCGACCACCGTGCGCATTTCCGGCACCTATCCGGGTGCCGACGCCGAAACGGTCGAAAATTCCGTCACCAAGGTGATCGAACAGGGCATGACCGGGATCGACAATCTCGACTACATGACCTCGACCTCGCAATCGACCGGTCAGGCCTCGATCTCGCTGACCTTCACCAGCGCCGCCAACCCCGACGTTGCGCAGATGCAGGTGCAGAACAAGCTGCAGCTCGTCGAGGCGCAGCTGCCGCAGAGCGTCCAGAACACCGGTCTGACGGTAACGAAGTCGACCTCGAACTTCCTGATGGTCATCGGCTTCGTCTCGATGGACGGCAAGCTGACATCGACCGACCTGGCCGACTACGTCAACAGCTCGCTGAACGACACGCTGAAGCGCGTTCCCGGCGTCGGCGACACGCAGCTCTTCGGCTCCGGCTACGCGATGCGCATCTGGGTCGATCCGGACAAGCTCGCGAAATACTCGCTGATGGTCAGCGATGTGACGAACGCGATCGAGGCGCAGAATACCCAGGTCGCCGCCGGCCAGCTCGGCGCGCTGCCGCAGCGCAAGGGCCAGCAGCTCAATGCGACGGTGACGGCAAAGAGTCGCCTGCAGACGCCCGAGCAATTTCAGAACATCATCCTGAAGAGCGCCAGCAGCGGTTCGCTGGTGCGGCTGAACGACGTCGCGACCGTCGAGCTCGGCGCCGAGAGCTATTCGAGCTTCTCGACTTATAACGGCAATCCGGCCGCCGGCCTGGCGATCAACCTCGCCTCCGGCGCCAACGCCATCGATACGGCAGAGGCGGTTCAGTCGACGGTCGAGACGCTGCGCGGCACGCTGCCGCCGAATGTCGAGGTCGTTTATCCCTATGACACGACGCCCTTCGTCAAGCTGTCGATCGAAGACGTGGTGAAGACGCTCGTTGAAGCGATCGTTCTTGTCTTCATCGTCATGTTCGTCTTCCTGCAGAGTTTCCGGGCGACGCTTATTCCGACGCTCGCGGTTCCTGTCGTGCTGCTCGGCACCTTCGGCGTGCTCGCCTTCTTTGGCTACTCGATCAATACGCTGACGATGTTCGGCATGGTGCTGGCAATCGGTCTTCTGGTCGATGACGCGATCGTCGTCGTCGAGAATGTCGAGCGCGTGATGGAGGAAGAGGGGCTTTCGCCGCGCGAGGCGACCATCAAGTCGATGGAGGAAATCACCGGTGCGCTGATCGGTATCGCGACCGTGCTTTCAGCGGTGTTCATCCCGATGGCCTTCTTCTCAGGCTCGGTCGGCGTCATCTACCGGCAGTTCTCGGTGACGATCGTGTCGGCCATGCTGCTGTCGGTAGTCGTCGCGCTGATCCTCACGCCGGCGCTTTGCGCCACGATCCTGAAAAAGCCGAAGCACGGTGCCAAGAGCCGCGGCGTCTTTGGCTTCTTCAACCGCAATTTCGACCGTGGCACTCGCGGCTACCAGCGCAGCGTCAGCGGCATCATCCGCAGGTCCGGCATCTTCATCGCCATGTTCCTGCTGATTGCTGTCGCAACCGGCTATCTCTTCACCCGTCTGCCGAGCTCGTTCCTGCCGGATGAAGACCAGGGCATCCTGATCACCAGCGTCCAATTGCCTGTCGGCGCCACCGCCGACCGCACACAGAAGGTGCTGAAGCAGGTGACGGACCACTATCTCAACGATGAGAAGGATTACGTCACCGGCGTCATGGCCGTCGTCGGCTTCGGCTTCGGCGGGCAGGGGCAGAATGTCGGCCTCGCCTTCGTCAAGCTCAAGGATTTCGACCAGCGAACGACGCCGCAGGCGAAGGCTCAGGCCATTGCGCAGCGGGCGATGGGAGCATTCTCGAAGATCAAGGACGCCAATGTCTTCGCTCTGTCGCCGCCAGCGATCCCTGGCTTCGGCAACAATGCCGGCTTCGACTTCTATCTGAAGGACATGAACGGCGCCGGCCACCAGCAGCTCATCCAGGTGCGCAACCAGCTTCTCGCTGCCGCAGGCAAGAGCAACAAGCTCGTCGGCACGCGCCCGAACGGCCAGGAGGATTCGCCGCAATATTCCGTCGATATCGACCAGGAAAAGGCGAGCGCGCTCAACCTCAATCTCTCGGATATCGACACGACGCTGTCGACCGCCTGGGGCGGCAATTATGTCAACGACTTCATCGACCGCGGCCGCGTCAAGAAGGTCTATGTCCAGGCCGACAAGGCGTTCCGCATGCAGCCCGAGGATTTCGACCGGTGGTATGTGAAGAATTCCGATGGCGAGATGGTGCCGTTCTCGGCCTTCGCCGACGGCCACTGGAAGTTCGGCTCGCCGCGTCTGGAACGCTATAACGGCTCGTCCGCCGTCGAAATCCAGGGGGCTGCGGCGCCGGGCGTTTCGTCGGGTGATGCGATGAACGAGATCGACGCGATCGTCGGGCAGTTGCCGGGTGGCTTCACCCACGAGTGGACCGGCCTTTCGGCGCAGGAACGTCTCTCCGGCAACCAGGCAGCGCAGCTCTACGCGATCTCGATCCTCGTGGTCTTCCTGGCGCTTGCAGCCCTCTATGAAAGCTGGGCGATCCCGTTTGCGGTCATGCTCTCCGTTCCGATCGGCGTCTTCGGCGCGCTCGCCGCGGCGCTGCTCTTCGGCCAGAACAACGACGTCTACTTCAAGGTGGGCCTGCTGACGACGATCGGCCTTGCGGCGAAGAATGCGATCCTGATCGTCGAGTTCGCGATCGATCAGCAGAAGTCCGGCAAGGATTTGGTCACGGCGACGGTCGAGGCGGCGCGCCAGCGCCTGCGGCCGATCCTGATGACCTCGCTCGCCTTCATCCTCGGCGTCTTGCCGCTGGCGGTCGCAAGCGGCGCGGGGTCGGGCAGCCAGAACTCGATCGGTATCGGCGTCATGGGCGGCATGATTTCGGCCACCGTCATCGGCGTCTTCTTCATCCCGCTGCTCTTCGTCACCGTCCGTCGCGTGTTCAAGGCGCGGCCGGTGGAAGAGGAGCCCGGCGAGGCCGTCGCCGAGGCGAAGTGATATCAGGGCCTGAGGCGCGCATCGCTGCGCCTCAGGCCAGTCCTTCAGATGTAGCCGGAATGCTCGCCGAACGGCACGTCTTCTTCATCAAGATTGCCGGTGCCGATGCGCTCGCTCTCGCCCGACAGCTTCTCGGCGTCGTCGGTCTGCTCCGGGCTTTCGGAGTGATGCAGATCGAGATGGCGGCTGCCGGCGTCTTCGGCATTACTTTCTGGATGCGGGTGCTCGCCTGACTTCCTGCGGTCCTCAAGCCCCTCGTCGATTTCCGCCTGGCGGCGTGCTGCCCATGCGATTTCGGGTTCTGCCACCGAAATGCTGTGTTCGATGCGTGTTGCGATCGGCGCCGCGGATGCGGAAATCTTCGATATTTTCTCGACCAAACGCGCCTCCGCCAACCGCTGATATCGGGACTATGCCGGAATCGGTACCGATCCGCCAGAGAGTGGGCGGATAGCGATTGAGCTTCAGGCGCTCTGCGGCTATTGGCTCAGGCAACATCTCCCTGTCGAAGGTCTTCACGTGAACATTGAATTTCTGGTCACCCATTCCGGCGGCTTCCATGCCGACGAGCTGATGTCGAGCGTCGTGCTGACGAAGCTGTTTCCTGCAGCCAGGATCGTGCGGTCGCGCAGCCCGGAATGGATTGCACCGGCAGCCGATCGCATCGTCTATGACGTCGGCGGCGCCTTCGATCCCGAGCTTCGCATCTTCGACCATCATCAGCGCGGCGCGCCGGTGCGCGAAGACGGTCGGCCGTTCAGCTCGTTCGGCCTGATCTGGCGGCAGTACGGCATGGATTATCTTGCAGCACTCGGCGT
Source organism: Rhizobium sp. Rhizsp82 (assembly GCF_047325115.1). Taxonomy (NCBI): domain Bacteria; kingdom Pseudomonadati; phylum Pseudomonadota; class Alphaproteobacteria; order Hyphomicrobiales; family Rhizobiaceae; genus Rhizobium; species Rhizobium sp. Rhizsp82. The sequence continues at coordinate 766,226 of NZ_CP168571.1, forward strand.
TCCTGCCGAACGGGCGGCTGCGGTTCATGCGGCTTTCGACCGGAAATTCGTGCTGCCGATCGATCTCGTCGATAACGGCGCCATCGACCCGTCGATCGCCGGCGAACTCGCCGGTCTGACGCTGCCTGCGCTTTTCGACACGCTGAAGCCGTCTTTCGATGCGCGCGGCGAGGATGCCGACGAGCGGGCGTTCCATGCGGCGCTCGCCGTTGCCGCGATCTTCGTTGAAGGCGGCATCCGCGTTCAGGATGCCAAGCTTCGCGCCGAGGCGCTGGTGCTGGAAGCGATCAAGACGACGGGCGACAACCGCGTTCTGGAACTGCCGATGGGCATGCCTTTCCGTCCGGCGATCATCAAGGCGGGCGCGGAACATCTGCTCTTCGTCGTCCATCCTCGCGAAAACGACTGGTGCGTTACCGGGATCCGCCGTGCCGACGAGGGTTTCGAGCTGCGCGCCGATCTGCCGGCGGCATGGGCGGGACTTTCGAATGGGGAGCTGGAAAAGGCATCCGGCGTTGCCGGCGCTACCTTCTGCCACAAGGGCCGGTTCATCGCCGCGGCGAAGACCCGCGAGGCGGCTCTGGAACTGGCACGTCTTGCCGTCGAAGACGTCACCTCGGCCTGAAGAGAGGCTGACGTCCCGGTGGGACGTCAGCGATTTCAGAATTAACGGCCGATAACCGGGCAGCCGCGCACATTGGCGAAGCTGATTTCATCCTGCCCGCGGCGCGTCCAGCCCTGGACGATGACGCGGCGCGGCGTGATGTCGACGACGCGTGCACGGCGGAAGCCGAAATCGCGGGCCTTGTCTTCAGCCCAGCGCGGATCGCAGCCGCGCGGCGGACGGCCGTAACCCGGCGGGGGCGGCGGAGGGCGGCGCCAATCCGGCTGCGGCGCAAAACGCGGCGGCGGACGGTCATAGGGATCGTAATACTGCGCGGAAGCGATGCTCGACGTCGAGACGACGCCAGCCACTGCCAGAAGCAGGCCGAGGCCGATTTTCGTAAGATTTGTCATTCAATGATTCTCGTTTTGGGGCAGACAGGCGAAGCTAAAGTAGCGCATCGTGGCGAACTGATGGCCACGCACGAAGCCGCATGCTTTTCAGTGCGGCAGCCTGAAAGTCAATCGATGACGCCCTTGCGCAGGGCGGCCGCAACGAGCGCGGTGTCCTTGTAAACAGCAAAAATGTCCTTCAGGGCGTCGATATGGGTGCGCACCGTGTGCACGGAGCAACCGAGAATCATGGCGATCTCCTGCGCGGTCTTGCCGGCGCTCATCAGCTCGAGGATTTCCTTCTCGCGTTTTGTGACCTGGATCGACATACCCTTTAATATGGTACGCCAGCGGCCGGATTGCACGGCCTGATCGCGCAAATGCGATCAGATTTCATGTTGCGCGAAAATCCCGATCGCCTCGCTTGAAAATCGCCCGGCGCGGGCAATCTCCTCCTGACGCGAGGAGATAGGAACATGAACGTCTTGATTGTCGAAGACGAGGGCTTCATCGCCCTCGAACTGGAACGAATAACCACCGAAAGCGGCCACCGCGCCCTTGGTCCGGCGGCGACCATCGAACAGGCGCTGGCCTTTGCGCCACGGGCGGATGTGGCGCTTGTGGATGTGGGCTTGTCCGATGGAACGAGCGGAACGCAGCTGGCGCGCCGTCTGATCGACCGTTTCGGCATCAGCGTCATCTTCGTGACGGGCGCGCCGCAGGCTGTATCGCAAGGTTTTGATGGCGCCTTCGCCGTTGTCGGCAAACCGTTCAGCGACGAGCGGATCGCCACCGCGCTGCAGGCGGCAGAAGACTGGCGGCGCGGGCATCCGGCCCGGGCGTCTGCGCTCTAGTCTCAATCGCGTGAACGCCTGAACAAACTGAATTGCGTAAGGTTTGATCCGGGCGGGCAGGGCCCCGCTCGGGTGAGGACCATGACATATTCAACTTCAGGCATCCCAATTCAGCGTTACAAGGCGTCGCTGCGCGCCATTCGCCGGGCGCTGCTGGTTGCCAGTGATTTCGGCAACACCGTCTGGCGCGTTTCCGCGCAATAGGAGTCTGCAGCCGGGCTTTGCCGCCCGGCTGCATCAGCTTCAATTGTAGTTCATGGCATCGAGATCGGCGATCAGGCCGGGGCCGGATGGGTGCCAGTCAAGCTTTTCCCGTGTCCTGGCGCTCGAGGCCGGGAAGTCCATGCCGGCGAACATCGCCATCCATCCGAAATAACCGGGTGCCTCCTCGGCGGTGAGCGATTTGACCGGGATGCCGAGACCGCGGCCGAGCGCTTCGGCGATCGTCCGGGCATCGATGCCTTCTTCTGCGACGGCATTGTAGCGCGCGCCGCGCTCGCCCCGTTCGGCGGCGAGGCGATAGAGGCGCGCGACGTCCGAGACATGGCCGGCCGGCCAGCGGTTGCGGCCTTCGCCAAGATAGGCGGCAAAGCCTTTGTCGCGGGCGATCTCGATCAGTGGCGTGATCAGGCCCTGCTTTCGCGTATCATGCACCTGCGGCAGCCGGACCACCGAGACGTTGACGCCCTTTTCGAGCAGCTTTTGACCGGCAAGCTCGGAGGTAATGCGCGGGTTGGGATGGCTGGTGTTGAAGACGTCTTCGCTCGCCAGTTCGCCGAATTCGGCATTGCCCATGCCGGTCCCTGATGTGATCAGCAACGGGCGGTCGGAGCCTTCGAGGGCATCGCCGAGCGCCGCGATCACACGACCGTCCTTCTCGCAATTTGCGACGAAGCGCGAGAAGTCGTGGTCGAAGGCCGTATGGATGACGCCGTCGGCTTCGAGCGCGCCGCGGCGCAGGCTGTCGGGTTCTTCCAGCGTGCCGAAATAGGCGGTTGCCCCCGCGGCTTCGAGCGCCCGCGCCCCGTCATCGGAGCGCGTCAGGCCGACGACCTCGTGGCCGGCACTGATGAGTTCGGGCACGATGGCCGAACCGATGAAGCCGGTTGCTCCTGTCAAGAAAATGCGCACAGCATGTCTCCTCATGTTTGATCTGCGCCCATTATCGGCTACTATCCATCCTGTTAAAGTAGTGACTTTATCCTAGTATAATCGCTAACAGGATCGCCATGCCGATCAACAATGCAGGTTCGCTCGCCGCTTTTCTGAAGGATCGCCGTACCCGGCTCGACCCGGCCGCGTTCGGCTTTTCCGGCCGCCGGCGCACACCGGGATTGCGCCGTGAGGAGGTGGCGCAGCGCGCCAATATCAGCCCCACATGGTACACCTGGCTGGAGCAGGGGCGCGGCGGCGCGCCGTCTGCCGACGTCCTGAACCGGATCGCGGCCGGGCTGATGCTGACCGAGCCGGAGCGCGAGCATCTCTTCATGCTCGGCCTCGGCCGTCCGCCTGAAGTGCGCTACACGCCCGTCGAAGGTGTGACGCCGCGGCTGCAGCGGCTACTTGACTCGCTCGATTCCAGTCCCGCCTTCATCAAGACGGCGATGTGGGATGTGGTCGCCTGGAACCGTGCTGCCGCCGTTGTCCTGACCGATTACAGCACGATCCCGCCGGAGCAGCGCAACATCCTCCGGCTGATCTTCTCCAATCCTGCGATCCGCGCCAAGCAGCACGATTGGCAGACGCTCGCCGGCTTCGTCGTCGCGGCATTTCGCGCCGATGTGGCGCGCGCCGGGGCGGGCTCGGAAGTCAGCCGTCTGGTGGAAGAGCTTTCGGCCTCCAGCCCCGATTTCGCCCATCACTGGAAGGAGAATGACGTCCGCATCCATGGTGACGGGGTCAAGCGGTTGCAGCATCCGAAGCTCGGCCCGATCGAGCTCGAATATTCCGCCTTTTCCGTCGATGGCCGGCCGGATCTCGGGCTGGTGATCTATCACCCTGTTGATCCCGCCACCGCGGACCGGATTCGCAAGCTCGCCAACGGGCAGGAGTGAGCGGCGCAAAAATGCGGCACCCGTGTCGGATGCCGCCGGCACCAGTCGTCCTTGTCTGGAATAGAGGAGGACGTCATGCTCACATTGCCACGCCAGACGGAACGCGGCCCGCAGCGCTATGTCGCGGTGCGCCGCAAGGTTACGATGCCTTTCGGAGACGCCGTCGGCCCGGCCTTCGGAGAATTGTTCGCCGCATTCGCGAATGCCGGCGTCGCCGCCGACGGAATGGAGTTCATCAAATATAACCTGATCGACATGCCTGACCTCGAGATCGAGATAGGGATGACGACGGATGCGGCCATCCCGCTGTCCGGCGCCTTGATGGAAGGCGAGTTGCCGGGTGGGCGCTATATCGAGACGACCTATACCGGCCCCTATGACGATCTCTATGAGGTCACGGCGATGCTGATCGGTTGGGCAAAAGAGCGCGGCATTCGCTGGGACATGGAGGAAACGTCTGAGGGAGATCGCTTCGCAGCCCGGCTGGAACACTATCACAACAACCCCGTCGATGAGCCCGATCCGGCGAAGCTGCGCACCACCTTGCTGTTCAAGCTCGCCAGCGGCTAGGATCATGTCCGGGATCGCCAAGGCTCTGAACTTTCGCCGTTATCGGGCGTTTCCCCGAACGCTTTTCGAATCGAGGAAACCTGATGAAGCCGCATGTGACCTGCCTGATGATGTCTTCCATAGACGGTGGCCTGCACCCGAGCACCTGGACCGACAATCCCGATGCCGGGCGCAAGGAGTGGTCGTCGATCTATGAGGAGACGCATGAGGCGCTGCGGGGCGATGCCTGGCTCGTCGGTCGCATCACGATGGCGGAGATGGCGAAGGGTACGCCTCATCCGCCGGCTGTTGCCGGCGACGTCAAGCGTCCGTTCCATTTCGCCCGGAAGGATGCGCCGGTCTATGCGATCGGTGTCGATCCCGGCGCGAAGCTGCATTTCAAAGCGCCTGACATCGGCGGCGACCATGTCGTCGTGCTGCTCGGCAGTGGCGTCAGTGACAGCCATCTGGCCGAACTGGCGGGCGACGGCGTTTCCTACATCGTCTCTGATAGTCCGGCGATCGATCTCAGGGCGGCGCTTGAGACGCTGCATAGCGAGCTCGGAATCGAGCGCCTGCTGCTTGAGGGCGGCGCAGGCATCAATGGCAGCTTCCTCGCCGAGGGTCTAGTCGACGAGATCTACCTGCTGTTGGCGCCGGCGATCGATGCCACCGGCGGACAGGCGATCATCGCCTTCGAGGGTGGATTGAAGGGCAAGGTGCAGCTCTCGCTGCAATCGGCCAAAGCGCGTGAACACGGTGTCGTGGCATTGCGCTACAAGGTGCAGTCACCAGGCTGAGCGTCAGCTCTCGGTGATCCGCCGCTCTTCGTCGGTGCCGACGGAGAGCTGCTTCCAGTCGAGGTCTTCCTGCAGCTCGAGATATTGCGTCGGGCCGATCTGGTCGGCATCGCGCAATTCTTCGAGACGTTGGCGCTGGGCGATGACGACCGCCATCGCCAGGTTTCGGCGCCGGTCGGAGGGTGTTCGGTCGGGCTCTCGGGACGCTCGGGCGTGATGATCCTTGTAGACGGAGCGCAAGGCGTCGGCCTCGGCGCCGGTTTCCGGTTCCAGCCGGGAAAGTGCTGCCTCGGCTAGCGATTTGCGGGCGGCCTCCAGCTCTTCCTGCACCTCGCCCTGACGGCCGAGCTTCAGGAAGTGGATCATTGGCGCCAGCGTTGCACCCTGGATCACGAGCGTCGCCAGCACTACCGAGAAGGCGGTGAGGACGACGAGATCGCGATCCGGAAAATCGGCGGGCAGGGCAAAGGCGGTCGCGAGCGTCACCAGACCGCGCATGCCGGCCCAGCCGACCAGCAGCGTCTCGCCGCGATTGAAGGGCGCCAGCACATGGCCGCGCCGGTGGCGGTGGGCGACGAGCGCATGAAACAGGAATGCCATCACCAGCCGCGTTGCGATGATCGCCACGACGACGATTGCGGCGAAGCTGACTGCACGCTCCAGATCAGCCGCCGACATCGCGGCAACGATCCGGCGCGCCTGAAGGCCCATCAGTAGGAAGGCGACGACGTTGAGCAGAAAGACGACCGTCGTCCAGACAGCGAAGGAATGGACGCGCATGCGTGGCGAGTCCTCGACCGTCGCCAGCGTCGCGATCGTCATGGCGCTGGCGACTGTCGCGAGCACGGCAGAGAGATGAAGGTGCTCGGCAATCAGCCAAGTGGCGAAGGCATAGACGAATTGCAGAAGCGTGCCGCCGACTGTGTTTTCGGTGACCGGCCTGAGGCGCGAGACGAGAAAGCCGAAGGCAATGCCGAAGAGGATGCCGCCCGGCGCCGCAAAGCCGATCCGCAAGGCAGTTTCCGTATCGAGCCCGCCGCGCGCTTGAACCGTCAGCGCCGCGCCGAACAGCAAGAGCGCCGTCGCATCGTTGAACAGGCTCTCGCCCTTCAGCAGCGCATCGACGCGCCGCGCCACCGGCAGGTTGGAGAGCACGGCGGTCGCGGCGGCCGCATCCGGCGGTGCCACGATGGCGCCGAGCGTCACGGCGACTGCAAGCGGCAGGCCGATCGTGAAGGCATTGATGGTGACGACGACGCCTGTCGTGACCAGGATCGCGACGACGGCATAGAAAAACAGCGGCAGCAGCATGCGCTTGGCCGCGCCCAGCGGGAAATCATAGGCGGAATCGATCAGCACGGGGGCGATGAACAATGCCAGCGCCGTCGGCGGATCGATCGGGATCGTCGGGGCGCCCGGCAGCATCGCGACGCCGACGCCGGCAGCGGCCAGGATGCCCGGATAGGGCAGGCGCATGCGCCGCGTGACCTGCAAGAGCAGGATCGCAACCGCAAGCAGGGCGACGAGCGTTTCGAAGAAGGTCATGGCGCATAGTAGCAGCGTTTTGGCTGCGTTGAAGCCGGTCGCCTTCCTATGTAAAGTTTGCACCATATCAAGGCGATGGCATCTCGCAGAAGCGGAGCGGTGATGGATTACGATGTGGCGATTGTCGGTGCAGGGGCTGCGGGGATCGCTGCCGCGCGGACGCTCGTGGCCGCCGGCCATTCCGTCGTGCTGCTGGAGGCGAGCGACCGCGCCGGAGGCCGTGCCTGGACGATCGAGCTTGCCGGCATGCCGCTCGACATGGGCTGTGGCTGGCTGCACTCCGCCGAGCGCAATCCGATGGTGACGATCGGCAAGCAAGCCAATTTCACCATCGAGCAGGGGCCGACGGCCTGGAAGACGCAGTGGCGCGATCTCGGTTTTCCGCCCGCCGACCAGACGGCGGCGGAGGCCGCCTGGAATGCTCTGGACGAGCGCTTGAAGTCGGATCCTCCGGCGAGTGACCGGGCTTCAGACGCCCTGGAGCCGGGCGGGCGATGGAATGCCTATTGCAACTCGCTCAGCGGCTATATGAACGGCGCGGCGCTCGACCGGCTGTCGATCACCGATTTCCTCGCCTATGACAATGCCGCCTCCAATGCGAACTGGCGGGTGCATGAAGGCTATGGAAGCCTGATTGCGGCAGCCATGCCGAAGGCCGAGCTTCGGCTCTCGACGCCCGTCCGCCGCATTCTCCTCGATGGACAGGGTATCAGGCTGGAAACGGATAGAGGTGCGATCGCAGCCCGTGCGGCAATCGTCACGGTCTCGACCAATGTGCTCGCGGGCGGGGCGATCGCCTTTGGCGCCGGAGCTGACGACCACCTCCATGCCGCAAGCCAGCTGCCGCTTGGTCTCGCCGACAAGCTGTTTTTCGAACTCAAGGGAAATCACGGTTTTGAGGCGGAAACGCATCTGCTTGGCGATCCCCAGAACCCGGAGACCGGCAGCTACTATATCCGTCCGCTGGGGCGGCCGCTGCTCGAAGGGTTCTTCGGCGGAACGGGTGCTGTGGTCATCGAGCGCGCCGGTCTCCTCGATGCCTTCGCCTTCGCGCTGGAGCAACTCTCGTCACTGCTCGGAGGCGGCATCCGTAAACACCTGCTGCCGCTTGCGGCATCGTCCTGGTGCCGGACGGATTGGATCGGCGGCTCCTATAGCCACGCCCTGCCCGGGCAGGCGAGCCAAAGGCAGGTGCTGGCGCGGCCGGTCGGCGACCGGCTGTTTTTTGCCGGCGAGGCGACGCACCGAACCGATTTCTCCACGGCGCATGGCGCATGGGAAAGCGGCATACGCGCCGCTCGCGAGGCCGGTGAGATGCTCGCCCATCCTCCAGTGAAATGAGAAGTGGCGGGCTGTTCACCCGCCGCCCCACCATTTACTTACCTGCCTCTTTCGCAGCCTCTTCAATCACTTCCGCGACTTTCTGCGCTTGCGATGCGAAGACGGCGTGGCTCGCCTTGATCTCCGTCACCTTGCTCCCGGCGCGCTTCGCCATATCCCGCTCCAGGTCGGGATTGATGGAGCGATCTTCTGTCGCGACGACGGTCCAGCTCTTCTTCGCGCGCCAGGCGGGATCGGCGATCTTGGCGGTAAAGGCTTCCTTGGCGGCGAAGACCTGGGACTTTGCCATGAAGGCTGCCTCGTCCTTCGGCAGGTCGGCGGCAAAGTCGGCGGCGAAGGCCGCGGGATCGAGGTAGAGATACTTGCCGTCCTTGGTCTCCCTGATGTTCATGCCGCCCGCCGGTTTCGAGCTTGCGAGGCCGATCAGACTTTCGCCCTTGTCCGGCTGGAAAGCGGCGACATAGACGAGGCCCGCGACATCGGACCGGTTTCCTGCTTCGGTGATGACCATGCCGCCATAGCTGTGGCCGACGAGGAGGGATGGACCGCTCTGCAGGTCGAGGACGCGGTTGGTGGCGGCGACGTCGTCGGCGAGCGAGGTGATCGGCTCCTGGACGATGGTGACGTTGAAGCCGCGCTTTTCGAGGATCTCGGTGGCCTTCTGCCAGCCCGATCCGTCAGCGAGAGCGCCGTGGACGATGACGATATTCTTGATCTCGGCCGCCTGGGCGGTGAAGGCGGCGGCGCTGATTGCGAAGGCGAGAGCGACGGTGGAAAGCGTGCGGTTGGTCATGGAAGAAACTCCTTTTTTGGGTTGGGAAATGCGGATTGATGGTCAGCCGAAGGTGAAGGCGTAGGCGGCGACGCCGGGATCGAGGAAGCGGATTTCGAAGTTGCGAGCCTCGACCTCGCCGCTCTGCCGGATGAGCTGGTAGAGCTTTGTCGACGTGACGATGCCGTTGCCGCTCTCGTCGATATCGGTGCCATGATTGGCGCCCGGCGCCTTGCCGTCGACGGTCACCTGGAAACGAACCGGCTTGCCGTCAGCTCCGGGTCCGAGCACAAGATGCAGGTCGCGGGCGCTGAAGCGGTAGCTGATGCCGCCATCGGCGGCATCGAGGCTGGCGGCTTCCGGACCCACGGTCCAGCGCCCTGAAAGGCTCCATTCGTTCAGGCCGAGGGAGCCTGCGCTGTAGTCGTGCGGGGCGTCCGCTGCGAGACCGCCGGGGGAAGCGAAATTCGAGGCCTGCTGGTAACCGATATAGGTCTCGCCGGAGCGGACATGACGCAGGTCCGGGCTTGCCTCGGCGCCCTTGGCATCGGGTGTGACGGCGGCGCTCGAAGCCATCTGGCTTCCGGCCTCGTGCAGCAGGTCCTGGATTGCCTTTTCGGTCTGGCGGTAGTTGCCCTCGCCGAAATGGGTGTAGCGGATCTGGCCGTTGGCATCGATCAGGTAGTGGGCCGGCCAGTAGTTATTCTGGAAGGCGCGCCAGATCTTGTAGTCGTTGTCGATGGCGACGGGATACCTGATGCCGAAATCGCCAACCGCCTTGCGGACATTGTCGATGTTCTTCTCGAAGGCGAATTCCGGAGCGTGGACGCCGATGACGACGAGGCCCTTGTCTGCGTACTTCTCGGCCCAGGCGCGGACATAAGGCGTGGTGCGGATGCAGTTGATGCAGGAATAGGTCCAGAAATCGACGAGCACGACCTTGCCGCGAAGTGCTTCCTTAGTGAGCGGCCCGGAATTCAGCCACTGCACGGCGCCATCGAGCGACGGGGCAGGGCCTTCGACCGGCAGATCGCTCTTGAACGGTTGCCCTGTGTCGGCGACGGTATCGATCATCGCGCCGTTGCTGGCAACTTCGGGACCAGACTGCGGCTTGACGTGCAGACGGTCGAGGACGGCCTGTTCCAGAGTGGTGGTGCTGGCATAGGAGAAGCGCGACAGCAGGCTGGTATCGAGACCGAGCGCAATGACGGTGACACCGGCGAGAACGGCAGCACCCAGCGCCTGGCGGATCCGCTCGCTGACGCCGAGCGACCGCTTCATGGCAGCAAAGACACGGCCACCGACGAGAAGTGCTGTCGCAAGCGAGCTGGCCGCACCGGCGGCATAGGCAAGCAACAGAAAGGTCGTCTGCAGATTGGCGCCCTGGAGGGCAGCACCCGTCAGTACCAGGCCGAGGATCGGCCCGGCGCAGGGCGCCCAGAGCAGGCCTGTCGCAACACCGAGAAGCAGTGAGCTTGCCGGAGAGGCGGTGGCGCCATTGCCCGAGGCATTGAGCAGCCTGTTGCCGAAATCGACGACGGGCTGGGTGATGCCGCCCGCAACGCGCGGCGAGAGCAGGCTGATGCCGAAGATGGCGAGCAGCAATAGAGCGGCAAGCCGTCCATATTCATTGGCGTTGATCGCCCAGCTGCCGCCGACGGCGGCGAGTGTGGCGACCAGCGCGAAGGTGCCGGCCATGCCTGCCAGCATCGGCAGCGTGCTTCTGAAGAAGGGCTGGCCGGCGCGGGCGAAGACGAAGGGCAGGATGGGGAGGATGCAGGGGCTGAGGATCGTCAGCGCGCCTCCGAGATAGGCAATGATGAGAAGCGTCATGGTCGGTTCCTTCCGCTTGGTTGCTCGTGGCCTTTGCCAGCGATGCCGCGAAACTGAAGGGGCGACGTATCCCGGGTGTGTCTGATATCCGGCAGAAATGTACCGCAATGTAGCGGGCTGCAGCGAATTGTATCGGAATGTATCTGCAGGCCTCCAGGCTACAAAGGCATGCACAAAACCGTCGTTCGCGACACATCGGGGATACATCCGGACTGTCTTTTGCCCATCATCAACAGTTCAGGAAACGGAGAGAAAACAATGTCCGAAGAAATCAACCACCAGCGCCGCCGCTTCTTCGGCGTGGCCGCCATGACCGTAGCAGCCGTCGAGTTCGGTATCGGCAGCGTCGCAAGTGCTGCGCAGGCTGCAGCGCCGGCTTCGCCCGCCGTCAAGGCAGGCGGCAACGGTTTTTCAGCCTTGAAGCAGATCCGCGCCGGCGTGCTTGATATCGGCTATGCCGAGGAAGGTCCCGCCGATGGTCCGGCCGTCCTCCTGCTGCATGGCTGGCCCTATGACATCTACAGTTTCGCCGATGTGGCGCCCCGTCTTGCCGCCAAGGGCTACCGGGTGATCATTCCCTATCTGCGCGGCTACGGCACCACCCGTTTCGTTTCGGAAAAGACCAAGCGTAACGGCCAGCAGGCCGCACTCGCCGCCGACATGATCGCGCTGATGGATGCGCTTCATATCGAGAAGGCGATCGTTGGCGGTTATGATTGGGGCGGCCGCACCGTCAATATCATGGCGGCCCTCTGGCCGGAGCGCTGCAAGGCGATGGTCTCGGTCAGCGGCTATCTGATCGGCAGCCAGGAAGCCAACAAGAAGCCGCTTCCGCCGAAGGCCGAGCTTGCCTGGTGGTATCAGTTCTATTTCGCCACCGAGCGTGGCCGTCAGGGTTACGATGCCAATCGCCGCGAGTTCTCGAAGCTGATCTGGCATACCGCATCGCCGACCTGGAATTTCGACGACGAAACCTTCAACCTCTCGGCCGACGCTTTCGACAATCCCGATCATGTGGCTATCGTTATCCACAATTACCGCTGGCGCCTCGGACTGGTGAAGGGCGAGGCAAAGTACGATGCCTATGAGGCCGTGCTCGCCAAGGGTCCGGTCATCTCGATCCCGACCATCACCATGGAAGGCGACGCCAATGGTGCGCCGCATCCGGAACCCTCGGCCTATGCCGCGAAGTTCTCGGGACGCTATGAGCACCGCACGATCTCGGGCGGTATCGGTCACAATCTGCCGCAGGAAGCGCCGGAAGCCTTCGCGCAGGCGATCCTGGATGTTGATCGTTTCTAGATCGAATGTAGGGTGTCACGAATCCCGCACCATCCTGCTGCCCGAGATGTCAGTCGGACGGTGCGGATTGCCCGCATTGGAGGTTGCTGAAAGCGCCATGGAGCATGTCGACCATATCCTGATCGTCGATGACGACAGGGAAATCCGCGAGCTCGTTTCGAGCTATCTGAAGAAGAACGGGCTGCGCGCCACCGCCGTTGCCGACGGGCGCCAGATGCGGAGCTTTCTCGAAGCCAATGCGGTCGATCTGATCATCCTCGACGTGATGATGCCGGGGGACGACGGCCTCGTGTTGTGCCGCGAACTGCGCGCCGGCAAGCACAAGGCGACGCCGATCCTGATGCTGACGGCGCGCAGCGACGAGATGGACCGCATTCTCGGGCTCGAAATGGGCGCCGACGACTATCTGCCGAAGCCTTTCGCAGCACGCGAATTGCTGGCGCGCATCAAGGCCGTTCTGCGCCGCACGCGCATGCTGCCGCCGAATTTCCAGGTGAGCGAGGCCGGCCAGATGCTGAGCTTCGGCGAGTGGCGTCTGGACACGGTCGCGCGCCACCTGCTCGACAAGGAGGGCACGACGATCGCGCTCAGCGGCGCCGAGTACCGGCTTTTGCGCGTTTTCATCGATCACCCGCAGCGGGTTCTCAATCGCGATCAGTTGCTGAACCTCACTCAGGGGCGCGATGCCGAGCTCTTCGACCGTTCGATCGACCTGCTCGTCAGCCGCCTGCGGCAGCGGCTCGGCGACGATGCGCGTGAGCCGATCTATATCAAGACCGTCCGCAGCGAGGGCTACGTTTTCTCCGTGCCGATCGAGATTTCGGAGTTGCGGCAATGAGCGTGGCCGCCCTTGCAACGTTCGGGCGCGTCTGGCCGAGTACGCTGCGCTCGCGCATTGCCATCATCCTGCTTCTCGGCCTCGCGATCGCCTATGGCCTGTCGTTCAGCGTGCTCTATGCCGAGCGCATGATGTCGGCAAAGGCCGTCATGCTCGGCACGCTGGAGAGTGACGTTGCTACATCGATCGCCGTGCTCGACCGGTTGCCGGCGGATCAGCGGGCGGATCTGACCGATCCCATGAGCCGCGGCAACTATCGTTTCGTGCTCGGCCCGGGCCTGCCGGGTGTTCCCGATCATTCAACACGCGGCGGCGAGATTGCGGCGACCATCAGCGATGCTATCGGCCATCGCTTTCCGATCCGCATGGAAGCGATCCCCGGTGACGTCACGCGCCTGCAGGCGCATCTGACGCTGACCGACGGCACGCCGCTGACGATCGACATCACGCCGAGGGGCATCATGCCGCTTGCCGGCTGGCTGCCTTATGTCTTCGTCGTACAGATGCTGCTCATCGTCCTTCTGACCTGGCTTGCCGTTCGCCAGGCGACGCGTCCGCTTGCCGATCTGGCTGCCGCCGCCGATGCTCTTGATCCGAACAAGAAGGGCGAGGTGATGAGCGACAGCGGCCCGAGCGAGGTGGCGCATGCCGCGCGGGCCTTCAACGCAATGCGAGACCGCATTGCCCACTATCTCGAAGAGCGCGTGCAGATCCTCGCAGCGATTTCCCACGATCTGCAGACGCCGATCACCCGCATGCGGCTGCGCGCCGATATGGCGGAAGAATCTCCGGAACGGACCAAGCTGCTGCACGATATCGGCGAGATCGAGCGGCTGGTTCAGGACGGGATCGCCTATGCCCGCAGCTCGCATGGAAATGGCGAGAAGTTCTCCCGCATCGACCTCGCGTCCTTCATCGAGAGTCTTTGCTATGACTACCAGGATACCGGAAAGCCCGTGTCTATCTTGGGGCTTGTCAGCGGCACCGCATCGACCAAGCCGCATGCGCTGCGCCGCATCCTGTCGAACTTCATCGACAACGCCCTTAAATTCGGCGGAACGGCCGAGGTGAGCGTCGAACGCCGAGAAGAGGGGGCGATCGCCATCACCGTCATGGATCGCGGCCCGGGCATTCCCGGCGATCAGATCGAGGCGGCCATGCAGCCCTTCTTCCGCCTGGAGCAATCGCGAAACCGCGAGACCGGTGGCTCCGGTCTCGGGCTTGCGATCGCGCAGCAGCTGACGGCGGCAATCGGCGGGACGATGCGCCTCTATAACCGCGACGGCGGTGGCCTCGCGGCCGAGCTGGTGATCCACTAAGAAGCGGGCCGCCTGTTGTAGCGGCTCGTATCACTGCTGGCGCTTGCTAAGCTTCGTTACAAATCCCGTACATCCGGGAAACATGCCGGACACGTCGCCGGGTCAAAACACTCCCCGTCAACTGAAGCCGCGTCGCGCGGCAGAAACCAAGGAGTGTCACATGACCACGATCGAGAAGGTTCTCTATACCGGCAAGACCCACACCACTGGCGGCCGCGAGGGTGCTGCGCAGAGCAGCGACCGCGCACTGGATGTCAAGCTCTCGCCTCCTGGCCGCGGCCGTCCTGGCACCAATCCGGAGCAGCTTTTCGCCGCCGGCTGGTCCGCCTGCTTCATCGGCGCGATCGGCCTTGCCGCCGGCAAGCGCAAGATCCGTCTTCCGGCGGAGACTGCCGTCGACGCCGAAGTCGATCTCGGCCAGACCGACGGCGCCTATTTCCTCCAGGCTCGCCTGAATATCAGCCTTCCCGGTATCGACGCCGAGCTGGCACGCGAACTTGTCGAGGAAGCGCACCAGACCTGCCCCTATTCGAAGGCGACGCGCGGCAACATTAATGTCGAGCTGAATATCGTCTGATCGCCAGTACGAACAAACGGGACGAGGCTTTTGCCTCGTCCCTGGAGCATCCCATGAAATTCATCATCATCGGCATCCTGACAGCCAATGTTCTCGCCGCATCCTGCATCTACGACGCGGCCTCCGACGAGCCTTCGCCGGTCGCGGGACTCGTCGCCGTCGCACAGACGATTGCGCCTCAGCCGGAGGGCAGCAGGTTCTTGAAATAGATCGACAGAAGCTGCGTCTGCGAGGAAATCCCGAGCTTGCGGTAGACGTTGCGGCGGTGGACCTTCACCGTGCCTGTCGAGATATTGAGCTTCAGTCCGATCGACTCGGATGAATGGCCCTGCAGCACAAGATCGACGATCGCGGTTTCGCGGCTCGTCAGATTGAGGTCCCGCCATACGGTATCGGCCGGGGCAAGGTTCGGGTTGCCGCCGGTCTTGCGGTGTTTCTTTCCGCCGGCTGCGAGTTGCGCGTCGAAGCGCGGGGCGAGGCCCGCCCAGTAGTGCCGCACCATATTGGCGATCAGCGGTTCGGCTTTCTTCAGCGTCGCGAAATCGGCCGGCGGAAAGGCGCCGGTCTTCTCGCGCCGCATCAGCGACAGGACGATGGTTATGTCCTTGTCGGCATTGATGAAAAAACCGATCTCTTCGGCGAGCCCGGTCTGAACGTAATAGGTGCGGTAATATTCGCTGGAGAAGAATCGGTCCGGCGCCAGTTCGCGCATCCTGAGCACGCCTTCGCGCCGTTCCCGGGCCGTATGGTAGAAGGGGTCGAGCAGGTACGGACCGGCCTGGTAGAGAGTGACGAAGACGACATGCTCTTCGGCATCGAAGGTGGAGTAGAGATCGATCGGCCGTTCCTTGCCACGATAGGCGAAGACCACGACGTAATCGAAGCGCACCAGCGCCGCCATCATCTGCCGGAAGGTCTCGCCAAACTCGGCGTCACCCATGGCAGGCCGGCCGACCGTCGCGTTGAAGGCGCCGAACAAGGCTTCCAGATCGGTGCTCATGTGACGGTCTCCCTCTGCCGCCGGCGCGAAATTCTGCGCGTCCCCATATACACCTTCCACGAAGCTTAATCCGCTTAAATACCTCTCTCGGGGTATATACCGCGCCGGAAGCTCAGGCTTACTCTTTCCTTAACGACGGTGGCAATAAGGCAGCAAAGACTGCCAATTCCAAACCAACCGCAGGGAACAGACGTGGCATCCGCTTCGACGAACGATATCGAATTCCGTTCGGTCACCAAGAACTATGGCGCCGTGACCGCCGTGACGGACATCAATCTCAATGTGCCCAAGGGCGCCTTCCTGGCGCTGCTTGGCCCTTCCGGCTGCGGCAAGACCACTTGCCTGCGCATGATCGGCGGCTTCGAGCAGCCGAGCGAAGGCACGGTGCTGATCGACGGGCGGGAGATGAACGGCGTTCCCGCCTATCGCCGCCCTGTCAACATGGTGTTCCAGCACTACGCGCTGTTTCCGCATTTCAATGTCGAGCAGAATGTCGCCTACG
Source organism: Rhizobium sp. Rhizsp82 (assembly GCF_047325115.1). Classification (NCBI taxonomy): domain Bacteria; kingdom Pseudomonadati; phylum Pseudomonadota; class Alphaproteobacteria; order Hyphomicrobiales; family Rhizobiaceae; genus Rhizobium; species Rhizobium sp. Rhizsp82. The sequence continues at coordinate 782,508 of NZ_CP168571.1, forward strand.
GGCTGAAGCAGATGCGCCCGAAGATCGAGGCGCGCGAGATCGACCGCCGCGTCGCCGAGGCGCTGGAAATGGTTCGGCTCGGCGGCTTCGCCAAGCGCCGCATTCACGAAATGTCGGGTGGTCAGCAGCAGCGCGTGGCGCTGGCGCGCGCCATCGTCAACCGCCCGTCCGTTCTGCTGCTCGACGAGCCGCTTGCCGCCCTCGACAAGAAGCTGCGCTCGGCGATGCAGATCGAGCTGCAGACGTTGCAGCGAGAGCTCGGCATCACCTTCGTGCTCGTCACCCACGATCAGGAAGAAGCGTTGTCGATGGCCGATATCGTCTGCGTCATGAGCGCCGGGCAAATCCGCCAGCTCGGCTCGCCGCAGGAGGTCTACGATCGCCCGGCCGACCTCTTCGTTGCCGATTTCGTCGGCAAGACCAACCGCATCGCCGCGACGATGGAGGCCGATGGCACGACGCTGCGGCTCGCCGACGGCTCGGCGATCGCATCCGGCAAGCAGCTTGCGCCGGGCCAGACGATCGCCGCCCTTCGTCCTGAGGCGATCCGGCTGACGCGCGGGCAGGCTATCGGCGGCGCCGCGTTCAAGGGCACGGTCACGCACCGGATCTTCCTTGGCTCGTCGGCGGAATATGCCGTCAGCGTTCCGGGCCTCGGCGATTTCCTGATCACCGCCGACCGCCGCAGCATGAACGAGAGCGATCTCGTGGAGCCGGGCGAGGAGGTATTCCTCGGCTTCGACCCATCCGCCATCCATGTCTTTCCAGCATCGAATGCATAAACCAAAACAAGGGAACAGCATCATGAGCAAGGATTATAAGGACAATCTCCCGATCTCCGCCGAAGGCTTCATGGACGAGTTCATGCGCCTGAAGCGTGGCTCCGTCAGCCGCCGTCATTTCCTCGGCATCACCGGCCTCGGTCTCGCCACCGCGGTCATGTCGCGCTTCCCGGGCGCACTGTCGACGCCTGCCTATGCCGCCGGCGAGCTCGGCACGCAGATGTCGATCGCCACATGGCCGAACTACCACGACCCGGCAACCTTCGAGAACTTCAAGGCTGCCACTGGCGTTGCGGTCGAAGTCAACGTCTTCGGTTCCAATGAGGAAATGCTGGCGAAGCTGCAGGCCGGTGCCTCCGGCTGGTCGCTTTTCGTGCCGACCAACTACACGATCTCGACCCATCACAAGCTCGGCCTGATCGACGAGCTGGATCTTTCCAAGATCCCGAATTTCAGCCAGGCGACCGAAAGCCCTCGCTTCACCAAGGAAGGCCAGATCGACGGCAAGACCTATGCCGTGCCGAAGAACTGGGGCACGACGGGCTTCTCGGTGAACACTTCGAAGATCAAGACCAAGCTTTCGAGCTGGAAGGACTTCTTCGAGATCGCCCAGACCGAAGGCGACGGCCGCACGATGGTGCATGACTACCAGCTGACGACGATCGGCAGCGCGCTGGTTTCGCTGGGTTACGATTTCAATTCGATCAAGGCTGACGAGCTTGCCAAGGCCGAGGAGCTGCTGATCAAGGTGAAGCCGCATCTCTTCGCCATCAATTCCGACTACCAGCCGTCGATGCGCTCCACCGATGCGTGGCTGACCATGTGCTGGACCAATGACGGCGCGCAGCTGAACCGCGACATGCCGGAGCTCGCCTATGTGCTCGGCACCGATGGCGGCGAGATCTGGACCGACTATTACGCGATCCCCAAGGATGCGCCGAATAAGGCGGCCGGCTATGCGCTGCTCAACTATCTCATGGATCCGCAGAACGCCGTGAAGGAGCATATCGCCAACGGCGCGCCGACGACGGACAGCCGCGTCATCGAACTGCTGCCGAAGGACATCACCTCGAACAAGATCGTCTATCCGGACGAAGCAGCGCTGACGCCGCTGGAATTCGGCGCCGCCGTGACGCTCACAGACCCCGGCCGTGCCGAGCTGATGGCACGCTTCAAGTCGGCCTAATCTCCGTTGAGAGCTCCGGTCTCTTCGCGGGGACCGGAATCCGACGCTGCGGAAACAGACGTATGCCCCTGACCCTTGCCACGAAACGGCGCCTTGTCACTGCCGCCCTTGTCGGACCGGCCAGCATCTGGCTGTTCGTCTTTCTCGTCCTGCCCTTCATCGCCATCATCGTCTTCGCCTTCGGCGAGCGGGCGCCGGAGGGCGGGTATCAGGCGGCGTTCACCTTCGCGCAGTTCGCCAATCTCGGCTCGCGCTCTGCGGCATTCGTCAACACGCTGATCCTGGCGCCGATCGGGGCTGCCGCCTGCCTGCTGGTTGCCTATCCCGTCGCCTATTATCTTGCCGTCAAGGCAAGCCCGAAGCGGCGCCTGCTGCTGGTATCGCTGGTCGTCGTGCCGTTCTGGACCAGCCTTCTCGTGCGCACCTATGCGTGGATGTACCTGCTCGGCGCCCGCGGCATTCCGCATCTCCTTGAATTCGTCGGCATCGAGAATGTCCGGCTGATCAACACGCCCGGCGCGGTGCTGCTCGGCATCGTCTATGGCTATCTGCCGCTGATGATCATGCCGATCTATGTTTCCCTTGAAAAGCTCGACCGGCGCCTGCTGGAGGCCTCGGCCGATCTCGGCGCCAAGCCGGTCTCGACCTTCTTCGGCATCACCCTGCCGCTGTCGCTGCCAGGTGTCATGACCGGCGTGGCGCTGGTGACGATCCTGCTGCTTGGCGAATATCTGATCCCGCAGCTTCTCGGCGGCGGCAAGGTGTTCTTCATCGGCAATGCGCTCGTCGATCTCTTCCTGCAGTCGCGCAACTGGCCGTTCGGGTCGGCGATTGCAGTGACCCTCGTGGCCGTCGTCGTCGTCATTCTGCTGGTTGCGATGCGTATTGCCTGGCGTGTCGCCGGTACCCGTCAGGTGGATCTCGTCTGATGCGCGCGCTGGTAACCTTCGTCTATCTCTTCCTCTACACGCCGATCGCGCTCGTCGTGCTGTTCTCGTTCAACTCCGGCCGCAATGCCAGCGAGTTCGTCGGCTTCTCGACGGAGTGGTATGGGCGGGCGCTCTCGAACACCTTCCTGATGGAAGCGCTGCAGAACAGCCTGATCATCGCCTTCACCAGTGCGGCGCTCGCCGCAATCTTCGGAACCATGGCGGCGATCGGCATGGAGCGGCTGGGCACCCGGATGCGGGCCCTGTTCGATGGTCTGTTTGCCGCAGCTATCGTCGTACCCGGCGTCGTCATCGGCATCGCGACGCTGGTGGCCCTCGTCGAGGTCTTCGGTTTCATCAATCCCGTCATCGCCGCGATCTGGCCTGGCGATCAGCCGCCGAAGCTGGCGCTCGGCTACGGCTCGATCATCGCCGCGCATGGCCTCTTCACGATGGCGCTGGTGACGATGATCGTCAAAGCCCGGATCGCCAGCCTTGGCCGGGATATCGTCGAGGCGTCGAGCGATCTTTATGCGACGCCGCTCACAACGTTCCGGCAAATCGTGCTGCCGCAGATCATGCCGTCGATCCTTGCCGGCTTCCTGCTCGCCTTCACCTTCTCCTTCGACGATTTCATCATCGCCTTCTTCGTCGCCGGGTCGAACACGACATTGCCGATCTATGTCTTCGCCTCGATCCGCCGCGGCGTCACGCCGGAGATCAATGCGATCGCGACGATGGTGCTGATCGCCTCGCTCGCCCTCATTCTCATCGCGCGCTTCCTGATGCGCGAAAAGACAACGACAAACTGACCGGGGAAATGCCATGATACTTAGGGATCGCGTTGCAATCGTCACCGGGGCAGGCTCCGGCATCGGCCGGGCAGGCGCGCTGATCATGGCGCGCGAGGGCGCCCATGTGATCGCCGCCGACATCGATTTCATGAATGCCGAGGAAACGGTGAGCCAGATAACCGAGGCGGGCGGCAGCGCCGAAAGCCTGGTGGTCGACGTGACGGATGACAAGGCGCTGGAAAGCGGCATTGCCGCCGTCGTCCTGCGCCACGGCCGTATCGACATTCTCCACAATCATGCCGGCGCCCAGGTGGCTGGCGATCTGGAGCAGGTGACCATCGACGGGTTCGACAGATCCTGGGGGCTGAATGTGCGGGCGCATTTCATGGCCTCGCGGCTCGTCATGCCGATCATGAAGAAGGCCGGCAAGGGTGTCATCCTCAACACCTCTTCGTCGTCGGGCGTGCTCTACGATCGGGAGATGATCGCCTATACGACAACGAAACACGCGGTCATCGCCATGACCCGGCAGATGGCCGGCGACTACGCCAAATTCGGCATCCGCGTGAATGCGCTCTGCCCGGGTTGGGTCGATACGCCGTTCAACGAACCCTTCATCGCGCAGATGGGCGGACGCGGCGCCATCGAGAGCTACATTGCCGACAAGGTGCCGCTCGGCCGCTGGGCCGATGTCTCGGAGATCGCCGAACCGATCCTCTTCCTCGTCTCCGACCGGTCATCCTACATGACCGGCCAGATCCTTGTCGTCGATGGCGGCGAGACGGTGGTGTAGCGGGACGCTAGGCCCGTTCGGGGATCAGCGGCGGAACCTGGATGATTCCCGGCTTGTTCGAGCCTGATTCGATGAGCTCGAAGACCTTGGTCAGCATACCCGGCACATCCTGGCGTACCATCTCGATGCCGTTGCCGAGCAGGGTGACGAAGGGATCCCAGTCGAAGCAGCCGAGCACGAGATTGCGGTCGTCGAGATGGCCGGAGCGGCGGATCCAGCGGATGACGCCTTCAAGCGAGATGGTCGAATTGACGAACATGCCGCGGGCCAGCGCATTGCCCTTCATGGCGAGATCATCCAACGCTTTCTCAGCTTTCTCAGGGGCATAGCCGCAGGCGAGGATGTGATCCTCCTCGACCGCGACGCCAAGATCGGCATGCGCCTGGCGGAAGCCGCGGATACGCTCGGCGGTATTGTGATCGCTGCCGCGGCCGCCGATGAAGAGCAGCGGCTCCTTCTTGCCGAGCCGTTCCTCGCAATTCATCAGGATGCGGCGCGTCAGTTCGCGCGCGCCGGCGAAATTGTCGGAGATGACAGATGGAGCAAGGGCGCCCGGAAGGTCGAGATTGAGGCTGCGTACACCGGCGGCGGCGCACATTTCCGTGATTTTATCGGGGTCCGTCGCACCCGTCGCGATCAGGCATTCGACCTGATAGGAGAGCATGGTGCGCGCCGCCTCGATCTCCAGTTCGGGATCGCGCCGCGTGCAGGTGATGATCGGGAAAAGGCCGCGAGCGCGCGCCATGTCTTCGAACAGTTCGACGATCGAGCCGAAATAGCGGTTATCATATTTCGGCACGAGCATGCCGATGATATGGGACTTTTCGCGCCTTAGAAGGCTTGCCTGCATGTTCAGCGCATAGCCCTGTTCCTCGGCGATCTTCATGATCTTTTCGGCAAGCTGCGTGCTGATCCGGCGCTTCTTCCAATTGCCATTGAGGACGGCGCTGACGGCGCTGGCGGAGGTCCCTGCGAGCTCCGCCAGATCGTAGATCGTCGTCCTCTTGGCCTGCTTTACGTGATTCAAAATTCGCTTCTCCATTTTCGCTAACTTGACATCAAACTGAAGAAGTGGCAATTCTTGCTTCATCGATTGAGCAAGCTTGCGCAATCGATGTTACAAGCTGGCCTCACCGCCAGCGCAGGGAGGTATTTTCTAAGACACTGCGAGCTCGTTCTTTGCGGGGCGCGTCGTTTGCCGTCTATCGGCAGCGGTGCTGGCGGAGCGACGGCCGTGGTGACCGGCGGCAATGCCTGGGCCTGTCTTTGAACACACCAAGGAGGAGAGAATGAAGTATCGCAATTTGCTTATGGCCTCGGCGACCATCGCGATGGGATTTGCCGGCGCTGCCTTTGCCCAGGAAGCATCGACTGTTGCCTTCCTGATGCCTGACCAGGCATCCACCCGCTACGAGCAGCACGACTTCCCGGGCTTCAAGGCCGAAATGGAAAAGCTCTGCGCCAAGTGCACCGTTGTCTATCAAAACGCCAATGCCGATGCCTCGCTTCAGCAGCAGCAGTTCAATTCAGTGATCGCCCAGGGCGCCAAGGTGATCGTCCTTGACCCGGTCGATTCCGCTGCAGCGGCCGGTCTCGTCGAGATTGCCCAGTCACAGGGCGTCAAGGTCATCGCCTATGACCGCCCGATCCCGGACAAGCCGGCCGACTTCTATGTTTCCTTCGATAACGAAGGTATCGGCTACGCGATCGCCAAGTCGCTGGTCGAGCACCTGAAGAAGCAAGGCGTTGCCGATGGCGCAGGCGTTCTGCAGATCAACGGCTCGCCGACCGATGCCGCTGCCGGCCTCATCCGCGACGGCATTCATCGCGGCCTGAAGGAATCCGCCTACAAGACGCTCGCCGAATATGACACGCCGGAATGGGCGCCGCCGAAGGCTCAGGAATGGGCTGCCGGCCAGATCACCCGCTTCGGCGCCGATATCAAGGGCGTCGTTGCCGCCAATGACGGCACCGGCGGTGGCGCGATTGCCGCATTCAAGGCTGCTGGCGTCAAGCCGGTTCCGCCGATCACCGGCAATGACGCAACGATCGCTGCGCTGCAGCTGATCATTTCAGGCGATCAGTACAACACGATCTCGAAGCCTTCCGAAATCGTTGCGGCAGCGGCTGCCAAGGTGGCCGTGCAGATGCTGAAGGGTGAAACGCCGGAACCCAAGACGACGCTCTACAAGACGCCGTCCGAGCTGTTCATTCCTGCCGTCGTGACGCAGGAGAACATCAAGGCTGAAATCTTCGACAAGAAGATCCAGACGGCTGATCAGATCTGCACCGGCGAATATGCCGACGGCTGCAAGAAGCTCGGCATCACCAACTAAATCTGCCTATAGTATCCGGCCGCGATCGCCGCGGCCGGACGTTTCCCGGGCAAGAAGGGCTTCAGCCAATGGTTACCGTTAAGGGTATGCCGGAGAAGGGACAGACGATCCTCCGGCTCAGCAATGTTTCCAAGAATTTCGGCGCGGTTTCGGCGCTGACCGATATCGACCTCGAGGTCAAGGCGGGCGAGGTCGTGGCGCTGGTCGGCGACAACGGCGCCGGCAAGTCGACGCTCGTCAAGGTTCTCGCCGGTGTGCACCAGCCGTCGTCGGGCAGTATCGAATTCTGCGGCCAGAACGTCACGCTCGACAGTCCCGGCAAGGCGCTCGAGCTCGGCATCGCCACGGTCTTCCAGGATCTGGCGCTCTGCGAAAATCTCGATGTCGTCGCCAATCTTTTCCTCGGCCACGAACTGTCGCCCTGGAGCCTCGACGAGGTGGCGATGGAAGTGCGCGCCTGGACGCTGCTTCGCGAACTCGCCGCCCGCATCCCCTCGGTACGTGAGCCGATCGCCTCGCTCTCCGGCGGCCAGCGCCAGACGGTGGCGATTGCCCGCTCGCTGCTGCTCGACCCGAAGATCATCATGCTCGACGAGCCGACCGCCGCACTCGGCGTGGCGCAGACGGCCGAAGTGCTGAACCTGATCGAGCGGGTGCGCGAGCGTGGTCTCGGCGTCATCATCATCAGCCACAATATGGAAGACGTGCGCGCCGTCGCGGACCGCATCGTCGTTCTCCGCCTCGGCCGTAACAACGGCGTCTTCACGCCCGATGCGTCCAACCAGGAACTCGTCGCCTCCATCACCGGCGCGACGGAAAACTCCGTATCCCGGCGCCTCGAGCGCAAGAGCAGCACGGCCCAGGAAAACAGCGGGAGCCCGTCATGAGCCAGAAACCATCCACGGCAGCACCGGCTGCCGCACTCGACCGCAGTGACGAGCGCGTCCGTCACGACGACAGCATCGGCGCCATGATCAAGGCCTTTTTCGATCGTGTCCGTTCGGGCGATCTCGGCATGCTGCCGGTCGTTGTCGGCCTGATCGTCATCTCGACGGTCTTCTCGATCCTCAATCCGGTCTTCCTTGCCCCGAACAATCTCGTCAACCTGCTATTCGACTGTGCGACGGTCGGCGTCATCTCGCTTGGCATCGTCTGCGTGCTGATGCTCGGCGAAATCGACCTCTCGGTCGGGTCGATGAGCGGTCTTTCCTCGGCAATTCTCGGCGTCCTCTGGGTCAATACCGGCTGGCCGCTGCCGCTGGCGATCGCCGTCGCTGTTGTCGCCGGCATCGTCGTCGGTTCGCTTTACGCCATGCTCTATAACAGGCTGGGAATGCCGAGCTTCGTTGCGACGCTGGCCGGCCTGCTGGCACTGCTCGGCATGCAGCTCTATATCCTCGGCCCGACAGGCAGCATCAATCTGCCCTTCGCGTCGTCGCTCGTCCGCTTCGGCCAGATCCTTGTGATGCCGGCCTGGCTTTCGCATCTGCTCGCGCTGCTGCCCGGTCTGATCTTGATCGTCAACGGTCTGCGCAAGCGCCAGCAGCGCCAGTCCGTCAACCTTTCGCAGGCGCCGCTTGGCGCACTGGTCGTCAAGGCTGTGGTCCTGACCGCAGCGCTCGAATTTGCCGCCTACTATCTCAATCTCGGCCGCGGCGTGCCGTGGATGTTCGGCCTGTTCGTCGCGATCGCCGTCGTCCTCAACTATGCGCTGACGCGGACGCAATGGGGCCGGTCGATGTTTGCCGTCGGCGGCAATCGTGAGGCGGCGCGCCGTGCCGGCATCAACGTCCGCCGGATCTATCTAAGCGCCTTCGTGCTCTGCTCGACACTGGCAACGATCGGCGGCATCCTGTCTGCGTCGCGTCTTGCCTCGTCCAGCCAGCAGGCCGGCACCGGCGACGTGAACCTCAACGCCATCGCGGCGGCCGTCATCGGCGGTACGAGCCTCTTCGGCGGCCGCGGCAGTGCCTATTCCGCGCTGCTCGGCATCATCGTCATCCAGGCCATTTCCAACGGCCTGACGCTTCTCAATCTCAGCTCGTCGCTGCGCTACATGATCACCGGCGCCGTTCTTGCGATCGCCGTCATCGTCGACTCGCTTGCCCGCCGCTCGCGTGTCAGCCACGGCCGCGCCTGATCCGCATTTTATGAAGGAGTATTTGCCATGACTGGATTGATGAAGGGCAAGGTTGCCGCCATCACGGGTGCCGCATCGGGTATCGGGCTGGAATGCGCCCGCACCCTGCATGCAGAAGGTGCCACCGTCGTGCTCGTCGATCGCGCCAAGGACAAGCTCGAAGCGCTCTGCAAGGAGATCGGTGATGACGCCCTGCCGCTGGTCGTCGATCTGCTCGACGGCAAGCAGGTTTCCGGCATGCTGCCTCGCATCCTGGAGATTGCCGGACGGCTCGATATCTTCCACGCCAATGCCGGCGCCTATATCGGCGGACAGGTGGCAGAAGGCGACCCTGATGCCTGGGACCGGATGCTGAACCTCAACATCAACGCTGCCTTCCGTTCGGTTCATGCGGTCCTGCCGCACATGATCGAGCAGAAGTCGGGCGACATCCTGTTTACGAGCTCGATCGCCGGCATGGTGCCCGTCGTCTGGGAGCCGATCTACACGGCCTCGAAATTCGCGGTACAGGCCTTCGTTCATTCCACCCGCCGCCAGGTGGCGCCGCATGGCGTGCGCGTCGGCGCGGTTCTGCCGGGTCCGGTGGTGACGGCTCTGCTCGACGACTGGCCGAAGGCCAAGCTCGACGAGGCGCTTGCCAATGGCAGCCTGATGCAGCCGAAGGAAGTGGCCGACGCCGTGCTCTTCATGCTGTCGCGTCCGCGCAACGTGACGATCCGCGATCTGGTGATTTTGCCGAACAGCGTCGATCTCTGAACATCGCAAGGCCCGCTCAAGGGCCGCGATCGACCCTGTTCCGCCTGACCGAAACGAGAGACCATGAGCGACACATCTCACACGCCACAAGCGGGTGCCAAACACGTCATCGGCGTCGATGTCGGCACCGGCAGTGCCCGCGCCGGACTGTTCGACCTCACCGGCCGGATGCTGGCTTCCGCCAAGCGGGATATCACGCTATTCCATGAGCCGGGCTCGATGGTCGAGCAGTCGAGCACGGAGATCTGGGCGGCGGTCTGTGCCTCCGTGCGCGAAGCCGTGTCGCTGGCCGCTGTCGATCCGGCTTCCGTCGTCGGTCTCGGCTTCGATGCCACTTGTTCGCTCGTCGTGCTGGGCGAGGGCGGCAAGCCGCTCGCCGTCGGGCCCTCCGAAAATCCCGATAGGGACATCATCGTCTGGATGGACCACCGCGCCGTCCCGCAGGCGGAGCGGATCAACGCACTCGGCCATGACGTGCTGCGCTATGTCGGCGGCAAGATTTCGCCGGAAATGGAAACGCCGAAGCTGCTCTGGTTGAGGGAAAACCGGCCCGAAATTTTCGACAGGGCCTGGCAGTTCTTCGACCTCGCCGACTTCCTGACATGGCGGGCGACCGGCGATCTGTCGCGCTCGACCTGCACCGTCACCTGCAAATGGACTTATCTGGCGCATGAGAAGCGCTGGGATGCCGGCTATTTCGAAGAGATCGGCCTCGGTGCTCTGGCTGGCGAGAACTTTCTCCGCATCGGCCAGTCGATCGTCGAACCCGGTTCGCCGCTCGGCCATGGATTGACGGCCGCAGCGGCAGAAGAACTTGGATTGCCTGTCGGTACGGCTGTCGCCGCCGGCCTGATCGACGCCCATGCCGGCGGCATCGGCACCGTCGGGATCGGCAGCGGCCCGCAGGCCAATCTCGCCTATGTCTTCGGCACCTCCTCCTGCACGATGACATCGACCTCGGAGCCGGCTTTCGTGCCAGGCGTCTGGGGGCCGTATTATTCCGCCATGGTGCCGGGGCTCTGGCTCAACGAAGGTGGCCAGAGTGCTGCCGGTGCTGCGATCGACCAGCTTCTCTCCTTCCACCCGGCCGCGGCCGAAGCGAAGGAATGCGCCAGGAGCGCCGGTGTGCCGCTCCCCGTCTTCCTGGCGGATCAGGCGGCCGGAAAGGTTTCTTCCGCATCGGACGCCGTAGCGCTCGCCAAGGGGCTGCACGTCGTGCCGGAATTCCTCGGCAACCGCGCGCCCTTCGCCGATCCGCATGCGCGGGCGGTCATCACCGGTCTCGGCATGGAACGGGATCTCGACAATCTCGTCTCGCTCTACATCGCCGGCCTCTGCGGCATCGGCTACGGCCTCAGGCAGATTGTCGATACGCAGGCGGCCACAGGCGTCAGCGTCGAAAACATCGTCATCAGCGGCGGAGCGGGCCAGCATGACTTCGTGCGCCAGCTGCTCGCCGATGCCAGCGGCAAGCCCGTCATCGCCACCAAGGCGGACGAGCCGGTGCTGCTGGGCGCGGCGATCCTGGGTTCTGTCGCGGCAGGGCTGTTTAGCGATGTCCGCGAGGCAATGACCGGACTGACGGCCGTCGATACGGCTTTTGCTCCCGCCGGTGGCGCCCATGCCGCCACGCATACGGCTCGCTATGAAGGGTTCAAGACACTGCAGAGCGTGGCCAGCAAGCTTCGGCAGTATTGATGGCAAGTATTTCGCCGAATACCGCGAATAAAGGCGCGCCTAAATTAGCGAATAAATAACGGAAAAAACCGAAGATGCTCCGCGATCAGGTGGAGCATCTTGCGATGACACGGCAGTTTGGCAGGCGATCGATGCTGACGGGGCTGGCGGCGGTAGCCGCAGCCGCTGCCTTTCCGCGTGCGGCAGCCACGGCATGGAGCCCTGCTATGTCCGGTTTGAACGCCCATCTCGCGCCGCAGGGCCGGTACTTCGGCACCGCAGTCAGGATAGACCAGCTGCGCGAGCGTTCGGCTTTACGCAACGCGGTGCTGCAGAATTGCGGCGCGGTGACGCCGGAGATCGATCTGAAATGGGCAGCGCTCGAATGGAACCGGGGCGCCTATAATTTCCAGCCGGTCGACGAGCTGATCGGCATGGCAAGCGAAAGCGGCATCGCGGTGCACGGCCACACGCTGCTCTGGGGCCAAAGCGTACCGCCCTGGGCGATGGAACATATGGCCGCCAACCCGGGCGACTGGTCCATCATCTCGGCTTACATGCAGGCTGTGCTCTCGCATTTCGGCGGCAGGATCGGTCGTTGGGATCTGCTGAACGAGGTCGTCGACACTGCCGAAAGCGACAGTCTTCGCCGCAACATCTTCTACAAGACTTTCGGCCCTGACTATGTCGAGCGTGCGCTGGCCGAGGCCCGGCAACATGCGCCGCAGGCCAAATTCCTGATCAATGAATACAGTCTCGAATACGACAATCCTGTCGATGCCGCGCGCCGCGTCGCGGTGCTGCGGCTCCTGGAGCGGCTGAAGCGGGCAGGGCTGCCTTTTGACGGCCTCGGCGTTCAGGCGCATCTCGATCTCACCAAGGGCAGGGTGAAGCGCAGCACGATCAAGCCGTTCCTGGAGGCGGCGGCCGATCTGGGGCTGGAGATTTTCGTCTCGGAGCTGGATATTCAGGAAGCCGATCTCAGCGTGCCCAAGGCGGTGCGTGACCGGAAGGTGTCGGACGAGGTCCGCCGCTATTTGGACATCGTGCTCGAAGTCCCCGCGGTCAAAGGCATCACCTCCTGGGGGCTGTCGGACGGTCTCTCCTGGCTCAATTCGGACGAATACAGGCGCCGTGACGTCAAGGGTGCCGCGACGTCGAGCAATCGCGGTCTGCCCTTCGATAACGACATGCGGCCGAAGGAGCTCTATTACGCGATGAACACCGCGTTCTCCGAGGCGCGCATCGGCTGAAAGGGGAGCCGGCGGACCGGCTCCCGCAGGCGTCAGACCATCAGCTTGCTGCTGCTGAGTTCGGCCATGCTGACCGCCGTCTTGTCTACCGGCTTCTTGGCTGTCTTGACCCATTCGATCAATTCGGCCATCCCCTCCTCGAAGTCGCGCTGCGGCGTTACCCCGAAGACATCGCGGATCTTGCTGATGTCTGCGAAGCAGTGACGGATGTCGCCGACGCGGTACTTCTGGAGGATATCGGGAGCGATATTCTTCTGCAGCAGGCGGGCGAGCGTCCGGGCAATGTCATTGACGGTGATCGACTTGCCGCTGCCGACGTTGAACACGTCCCAGACGCGCTTGTCGCTTTCCAGGATCGTTGCAAATGCATTGGCGACGTCCATGACATGGACGAAGTCGCGCTTCTGCTCGCCGTCTTCGAAAACCATCGGCGGCTGGTCGTTCAGCAGGCGGGAGATAAAGATCGCAGCGACGCCGGTATAGGGGTTGCTGAGCGCCTGGCGCGAGCCGTAGGCGTTGAACAGGCGCAGCGCCGAGGTCGGGATGTTCAGCGCACGGCCGACGGAGAGGAACATCTCCTCGTGGTCGCGCTTGTTGACGGCATAGATAGAGGCCGGCTGAAGCAGCTTCTTCTCTGTCGTCGGGATCGGGATGAGCTTGGCGCCATCGCCGGTAAAGAGCTCCCAGCTGCGTTCGGCCAGCTGCTCATGGCTGCGCAGCTCGGGCGCTGTGCTGTCACCGGTGCCTTCGATCTCGTATTCGCCTTCGCCATAGATCGACATCGAGGAGGCGACGACCATGCGCTTGATCGGATGGTTGCCATCGGCGTCGAGCGGCATGCGCGACAGCACTTCGAGAATGACGGCGGCCGCCATGGTGTTGTTGCGGGTATATTCGACGATGTTGGTCATGCTCTGACCGACGCCGACCGAGGCCGCAAGGTGGGCGAGGTGGGTGATGCCCGTCAGGCTCGCCTCGAAGACGCCGTCATCGAGGATGTTGCCCTTGATGCGCTTGGCCTTCTTGTTGAGGTAAACCGGCCAGCCCTGCGCGTCCTTTTCGGCATCGCCGTGGACCTGATCCAGCAGGCAATCGAGAACGGTGACTTCGAAGCCGCGCCCGAGGAGATAATCGACAAGGTGCGATCCGATGAAGCCGGCGCCACCTGTTACCAGTACATGCCCTTTCGTCATTTTCCCTACTCCTTACATTGAGGTTGATTGCGGGTCATTCAGCCGCGATTTGCGTCATGATCAGGTCTTCATTTGCATTGGTCTTGACCGTGCGCTCCCAGACGAGGCCCTGATCCTTGATGTACATGCGCAGCCCGATGTAGAGCGGGATGAGCCAGATCAGCCACCAGACCATCAGCGACACCGGATTGATGCGCGCGAGGTACCAGACCCTCGTCCAGACGCTCTCGGCGACGAGTTTGCTGCGCGTCCAGACGCTGATGTAGAGACGCAGCAGAAGCAGCGAGAACATGCTGAGATTGAGGATCGGGAAGATCGCGGCCGCGGCCGGCAGATTGCCCTGTCCGCTGAAATACTGCCACATCGCCCATATCCCGATCGGGATGCCGATCGTGTTGATCGACATCGACAGGCACGGCAGGAAATTGAGCCAGGCGCGGAACTTCTGCCAGCGGGTCATGCCCATCGACGTCAGCGGCGAGGTCAGGCTCTGGAAGAAGCCGCAGACCCAGCGCTTGCGCTGCGTAATGCCGTGCATCAGCGTCGAGGGCACTTCCTCGATCAACGGGTTTTCGATGACGCCGAGCTTGCGGCCGTTGGTCCAGAACCGCATGCCGACCTCGGGATCCTCGATGGTGATCCACGGGTGGAAGCCGCCGAGTTCGATCAGGTCCGAGGCGCGGAAGAACAGACCCTTGCCCAACACCCAATAGGGCTGCCGGCCGTTGGCTGTCAGATGCGGATAGGTGAGCCCGTCCCAGGACATGTGGTCGGCTGCATGCCAGGTCGCCGCCATGCTCTCGTTGAGATTGCCGGCGATGTTCTGCGCCTGCAGAACATCGTATTTCTTCATGCCGGCAGCACCGGCCAGGAAGTGATCGGCGGGTGGGCAGCTGTCGGCATCGATATAGTTGACCAGGAAGTCCTCGCGGCCCTCGAACTTCTTGGCGACGTTGTAGAAGGCATAGACCAGCTGGCGCGTCTTTTTTGGCGGCAGGTCGCGATTGTAGGCGCGGTGCCCCTCATGCCACCAATAGGCCTTCCGCGTGGAGTCCCAGCCGTCCCAGACCGCCTGCCAGCTCGGATGCGTGGTCGGCGGCACCTCGACGATTTCGAGGAAGGAGAATTCCTGCTTGAGACGGCGGAGCGAAGCGACCGTCTCGTAGTCGTTCTCGTTGGGGATCGCCACGACCTTGTAGCGATGCTTCGGGTAGCGAAGCTGCGAGAGCGAGGTGAAGGTCGTCCGCATCGTTCCTTCCAGCTCGCGCAGAACCGGATAGAAGAGCACGATGAAGGGGCATTCCTCCTCCGTCACCGCATCGATGTCTGCCTGCGTCACCATGTTCGTCGGCAGGCTGGCGAAGAAGAAGTTCAGCCCGAGGCTGAGGCTGTAGGCGATCTGCACCACGAAGAAGAGCGTGAGCAGGGCATACTGGCCTGAAATCAAGATCATATCCATCGTACGCTAAACCTTTGATTGGATATAGATATTACACTGCAGCAGGCTGTGGCGCCGGGCGCACCGAACCATTGGCCGCCGGATGCTCCCGCTCGACGCGGCCTGTATTCTTGGGCTTCAAGAGGCGCGGGGTGACCTGGATCGAAGCGGTCTCGGCGCGGCGCGGCGAGCCGATCCGGTGAAGCTCGAAACCGGCAGCCTCGACCTTGCGGCTATCGAGGATGTTGCGCAGGTCGACGATGACAGGGTGGCTGACCAGCGAACTGAGGCGGGCGAAATCGAGTCCCTGGAATTCCTTCCACTCGGTCGCGACAACGATGCCATCGGCGCCGGCGACGCAGTCATAGGCGTTCTCGGCATAATCGACGTTCTGCAGATAGTGACGCGCCTGCTCCATGCCCTCCGGATCGTAGGCGCGGACACGGGCACCCATCTTCTGCAGGGCGGCGATGATGTTGAGCGACGGCGCCTCGCGCATGTCGTCGGTATTGGCCTTGAAGGTCAGGCCAAGGATGGCGATCGTCTTGCCGCGCACCTGATTGCCGAGCGCCGTGATGACTCGCCGACCGATGCCACGCTTTCTGGCATCGTTGGCGGCAATCGAGCTCTCGACGACGCGCAGGCTGACGGAATGGCTCTGCGCCGTGGCGAGAAGCGCGAGAGAGTCCTTCGGGAAGCAGGAGCCGCCATAGCCCGGACCCGGGTTCAGGAAGGCGCGGCCGATGCGGGTGTCCTGGCCGATCCCGTTTGCGACTTCCGAGACATCGGCGGAAACCGCTTCGCAGAAGTCGGCGATCTCGTTGATGAAGGAGATCTTGATGGCGAGGAAGGCGTTTGCTGCATACTTGATGACTTCAGCGGCATTGCGGCCGGTATAGAGGATCGGAGCACCCGTGGCGCGCAGCGGCTCGTAGAGCGCCTTCATCTTTTCGGTCGCCCAGGGAACGTCGCAACCGACGACGACGCGATCCGGGCTCATGAAGTCATCGATGGCGCTGCCTTCCTTCAGGAATTCCGGATTGGACACGGCGGCGAACACGAGATCCGGCCGCGAGGTGCGGATGATCGCCTCGACGGCATCGCCGGTGCCGACCGGTACGGTCGACTTGGTGACGACGACGAGACCGTCCTCGGCGCTGAGCGCGATTTCGGAGGCGACGGCATAGACGCTCGTCAGATCCGCTTCGCTGCCACCCTGGCGGGTCGGCGTGCCGACGGCGATGAAGGCGAAATCGGCGCCTTTGAGCGATGACTTGAGATCGGTCGAGAAGGTCAGCCTGCTCTCATCGATATTGGTCTTGATCAGCGCGTCGAGACCGGGCTCGAAGATCGGCACGCCGCCGGAGTTCAGGAGGTTGATCTTCTGCGCGTTGCTATCGACGCAGACGACGGAGTGACCGAGGGCGGAAAAGCACGCACCGGAAACCAGGCCCACGTAGCCGGAGCCAACAATTACGACTTTCATGTTTCACCTATGATCTGATGGTTATTCAGCAGCGCTGATGACAGCGGCGGGTTGCCGTCTGAGTTCGCCGTCGAAATATTCGATGGTCTTGAGCAGGCCCTCGCGGAGGCTCACTTCAGGGCGCCAGCCGAGAAGCTCGCTCGCCTTGCTGATATCGGGCTTGCGGCGCTTGGGATCGTCGACCGGCAGCGGCAGGCGGACGATCGGCGAGCGCGAGCCGGTGATCTCGAGGACGAGATGCGCGAGCTCTTCCATAGTGAATTCGCCGGGATTGCCGATATTGACCGGGCTGTCGGCGAGTTCGCTGCGCATCAGGAGGTCGAAACCGCGGATCAGGTCGTCGACATAGCAGAAGGAGCGCGTCTGGCTGCCGTCGCCATAGACGGTCAGCGGCTGGCCGAGCAGCGCCTGGATGACGAAGTTCGAGACGACGCGGCCATCGTCCGGCTGCATGCGCGGCCCGTAGGTGTTGAAGATGCGGACCATGCGGACAGTGACGCCGCGGGTCTTGCCGAAATCGGTAAACAGCGTCTCGGCGAAGCGCTTGCCCTCATCGTAGCAGGAGCGCGGCCCGACGGTGTTGACGTTGCCCCAGTAGTGTTCCGGCTGCGGGTGGATTTCGGGATCGCCGTAGATCTCCGAGGTGGAGGCGTGGAAGACGCGGGCGCCGTCGCGTTCGGCGCGGCGCAGCACGTTCCAGGCGCCCTTGCAGTTGATCATCGCCGTCGAGACAGGATCGGCCTGATAGTGAACCGGGGAGGCCGGGCAGGCGAGATTGTAGATCTCGGCGAATTTCGGCAGCGTATCGGGCAGTTCGTCGGTGACGTCATGCTGCACGACGCTCAGGCGGTTGCTGAATTGGAGTCTGGAGAGATTGGACGCACGGCCGGTGTGAAAATTGTCGAGGCAATAAACGTGATTGCCACGGGAAACGAGCCGATCTGCAAGATGAGATCCGAGGAAACCGGCGCCGCCGGTTATCAGGATATTCGCGCCCTCAAGAGCGGGACGCAGCGACCCGGTCGCATGATTAAACTCTATCACCTTAGGACTCCATACAATAGCGCTCCGAAGAACAAGGCTCTTCAGCAAGCAGTTGATAGAATGTCCTTGAGGCTCCCCCCCTATTTCTTGTTGTTAACGGTCCATTAATATAGCTTTTCCGAAAATACAATTACATATGATAACCGGAAATTGCGGTTCTAATCTTCTGAAGGCCTTATTTCTGTGAAAAGCAGAAGCCGTTACCTGAGGAAATACAATGCCAGAGTTGTCGAGGCGGGGCTTCTTAAGGAATATTGCAACCGGAGCTATGGGCGCAATTGCAGCCGCTTCATCCTTAAAGCCAGCGTACTCATCCCAAAGGAGTAGGCCTATCCCTTTCGGGTCAGCCGCCCGTACCCAATTCATCGAAGCGGACGGGCAATACCGGGATTCTCTCCTGCAATATTGCAGCCGCCTGACGCCGGAGATCGAGTTCAAATGGGACCAGATCGAGCCGCGGCAAGGGCAGTTCTCGTTCGAAGCAGCAGATACGGTGGCGAATTTCGCCAGGGATCACGGCAAGGAAATCTATGGCCATACGCTGCTCTGGCACCGCAGCATGCCGCCCTGGCTGCCTGACCATCTCCGCGAGACCCGCGACTGGAGCACCGTCACGGGTCATATCGGCCGGATGGTCGGCCGCTACGCGGGTGTCCGCTATTGGGACGTCGTCAACGAGCCGGTCGATACCGGCTTCCGGGGCGACGGTCTCAGGCCATCTGTCTTTCTGGACTGTTTTGGTGCCGATTACATCGCGATGGCACTTCAGGCGGCGTGGGCGGCATCACCGGGTGCCGAGTTGCTGATCAACGAATATGGGCTCGAATATGATCTGACCGTGGAGCATGACCGGCGCTATCACTTCCTGCGGCTGCTCGAGCGGCTGAAGAAGGGTGGTGCCCCGATCGGTGGTATCGGGCTGCAGGCGCATCTCGATCTGCGCAAGGGGCCGGTGTCGCAGGCTGCCATTTCGAGCTTTCTGAAGGAAATCCGCAATCTCGGTCTCTTCGTCTTCGTCACTGAACTCGATGTCACCGAAGCCGACTATGTCAGGCCGGCAGCCGAGCGTGATGCGATGGTCGGGGCCGAAGTGGCGCGCTATCTCGATGTGGTCTGCGATTTCGAGGATCTGCGCGGCGTCGCCACCTGGGGGCTGACGGATCGCTATTCCTGGCTTGGGCTACCGCCTGAAGAGGTCGAGGCCTACAAGCAGCATGGCTACTGGCGCGACGGAACCTCGCCCGGCTTCAACCGTGGCCTGCCGCTCG
This sequence comes from Rhizobium sp. Rhizsp82, assembly GCF_047325115.1. NCBI lineage: Bacteria > Pseudomonadati > Pseudomonadota > Alphaproteobacteria > Hyphomicrobiales > Rhizobiaceae > Rhizobium > Rhizobium sp. Rhizsp82. The sequence continues at coordinate 801,583 of NZ_CP168571.1, forward strand.
ATACCGACCTGCGGCCAAAACCGTTTCTCGATGCGCTGAAGGCGCACGGCGTCGGACAGTTCTGAACCATCTCAGCCGGCAATCTCCATCCTGCGGGCAGCGGCCGTCTCCAGAATTGCCTGTGTCACCTGCGCCGGCTGCGGCCGGCCGAAGGCGTATCCCTGCAGCGTATCGGCGCCAAGCCCGGCCAGCAGGCGGGCATGATCCAGCGTCTCGACACCCTCGGCGACGACCTCGATCTCGAGCGTGCGGGCAATGTCGATCAGCGAGCCGATCAGCCGCCGCTGTGTCTCGCTCTTCAGGATCGGCAGCACGAGGTGGCGGTCGATCTTGACGCGATTGGGCCTGAGCTCAAGCAGGCCGAGCAGCGAGGCATGGCCGGAACCAAGATCGTCGATCTCGATATCGATGCCGAGCTGGCGGATGCGCTCGATATTGCGCTTCACCTGCTCGCTCAGCGTATCCAGGAAGATGGTCTCGATGAATTCGAAGCTGATCTGGCCGGGCGCAATGCCGAGCGCGCTGACCTTGCCGGGCAGCAACGGATCGCCGAGGCGGGCGGCCGAGAGGTTGACCGACACCGTCGGAACCTTGATCCCCGCCATCGACCAGCGATTTATATCGAAGAGCACGCGGCGGAAGACAGCGTCATCGACGGCGTCCATCAGGCCGTTGGCGGCAGCAAGCTCAAGGAAATCGCCCGGCATGCGCAAGCCCTTCGGGCTCTCCCAGCGGGCAAGCGCTTCGAGACCGCAGATCGCATAGTCGCTGGCGCGGACCTTTACCTGATAGAAGGGCACGATTTCGCCGATGTGCAGGCCGCTGCGCAACTCCTGCAGCATCTGCTTTTCAGCGTTGCGCTTCTCGGCAAGTGCCGGCGTAAACAGCTGGTCGCGATTGCGGCCGTTCTTCTTCGCCTCGTAGAGCGCGATGTCGGAAGACGTCAGCAGCGCGGCAACATCGGCGCCGCTCGCGTGAGCGTAGCCGATCGAGCATTCGACGGTGAAAGGCTCGCCATCGATAAAGACCGGCTTATGCAGGTCTTGGCGGATTCTCGCGACGATCTCGCGCATTCGATCCGGCTCGGGCGAAAGCGACAGAACCGCAAATTCGTCACCGCCAAGGCGCGCTGCAATCTCTCCACCGGCGATCCCCGAAGCAAGCACGGAACCGACATGCCGCAACACCGTATCGCCGCCGCCATGGCCGAAGCGGTCGTTGATCTCCTTGAACCGGTCGATATCGATATGACAGAGCGAGGCAACGGGTTCGGACGCTTGCAGCAGGCGCGCAAAGGCATCGTCGAAGGCGCGGCGATTCAATAGGCTCGTGAGAGAATCGTGATCGGCTGCATAGCGCGCTTCCGCCCGGCTCTGCTCGGCCGCCTCGCGCTGCTTGGCGAGCTGCTGGTTGCGCAATGCGTCCTCGGTCACATCCCATTCGGCGCCGATGAAGCAGGGCTCGCCTTGCCCGTCGACGAAATACTGTGCCCGTGATCGGATATGGCGGATCTCGCCATCCGGGCGGATGATGCGAAACTCCGAGGCATAGTCGCTCTTGTTGGCAATGGCCGCCTTGAAGATCGTGCTGGCACCCGGACAGTCGTCGGGATGCACGCTCTCCAGCCAGATGACGTCGTGTTCGCCCTTGGCAACGCCGTAAATGCGCTGCAGCTGATCGTCCCACCGGGTCTGGTTCTTGGCGATATTGTGCTGCCAGATCCCGATGCCGGATGCCTCAAGCGCAATGCCGAGCTGCCTGACCAGGTCTTCAAGCTCGTTATTCGTCCACGTTAATTTATTGCCCACTGACGCGTGCCCGCCCCTCTTTGGCGAGCATTATGCCGGGGACTCCTTAGTAAAGGCTGAAGCCTGCACTTGGGCGTTGCTTGGTGCGACGTTCTGACACTTGCCGCGCGAGCGCATTTCTACGGTCGATTGCATCGGATCGACTCGAATATTCAAAGAGTTGATCTTTGCCGCCGATACGCAGCGAAATCCTCATCACAAATCGTTTGAAACTTCGGCGCCGCTTTCTAGGTCCCTTGGGGTGAAGTTTCAAAAAACCGTCAGCGCATAAGGAGAACGCTTATGCAATTCACCATCAATGGCGAGCCGATCGATGTCACTGCGGATATCCGCACGTCGGTGCTCGATCTCTTGCGAAACTATGCCGGCCTCATGGGCACCAAGAAGGGCTGCGACCAGGGGGCGTGCGGCGCCTGCACCGTGCTTGTCGACGGGGAGCGCATCAACTCCTGTCTGGCGCTCGCGGTCCAATATCAGGGGCGCAGCATCACTACGGTCGAGGGCCTGGCCAAAAATGGCGATCTTCACCCGCTGCAGAAGGCGTTCATCGAGCATGACGGCTTTCAATGCGGCTATTGCACGCCGGGACAGCTCTGTTCCGCCATCGGCATGGCCGCGGAAATCGCCCGCGGCGTGCCGAGCGCCATCACCCGGGATCTGGCTGCTGAGCAGATCGCTCAGACGGAAACTGAATTGCGCGAGCGCATGAGCGGCAATCTCTGTCGATGCGGAGCCTATAACGGCATCATCGAGGCAATCGCCGAGACCTATTCCGGCCAGACCGCCGCCGAGACGAAGGAGAGGGCACGCGCATGAACCTCTTCACCTATGAGAAGGCATCCACCCCATCCGCCGCGATCGAGCTCTCCGGAAAGAGCAGCGCCGCCAGATATCTCGGCGGCGGCACCAATCTCGTCGACCTGATGCGGGAGACAGTCGAATGTCCGCAGACACTGATCGATGTCACCGCACTCGCCGATGGCATCGATCAGACCGGCGATGGCACGCTGATGATCGGTGGAGCGGTCAAGAACACGGCGCTTGCGGCCGATATGCGGGTGCGATCTGCCTATCCGGTGCTGTCGCGTGCGCTTCTCTCCGGCGCCAGCGCGCAGATCCGCAACATGGCGACCGTCGCTGGCAATATCCTGCAGAGAACGCGCTGCCGTTATTTCTACGACAACGCCTCTCATTGCAACAAACGCGAACCGGGTGCCGGTTGCGACGCGATCGGCGGCTTCGATCGCTATCATGCCGTTCTCGGGGCCTCCTCGTCCTGCGTGGCGACACATCCGTCCGATATGTGCGTGGCGCTTGTGGCGCTAGATGCCGTGGTTCATGTCGAGGGCCCGTCGGGCCGGCGCTCAATCCGGCTTGCGGAACTTCACCGGCTACCCGGCGATCGTCCCGATCTCGAAACCGAATTGCAGCCCCGGGAGCTGATCACCGCGGTCGAGATCCCGCAGCTATCCTTCGGCCGGCGTTCCGCCTATCGCAAGGTGCGCGACCGGGCCAGCTATGCCTTCGCGCTCGTCTCAGTGGCGGCAGCGCTCGACATCGATGATGCCGGCAACATCCGCGATGTCAGGCTGGCGCTTGGCGGCGTCGCGCCCAAGCCGTGGCGTGCTTCGAAAGCGGAGGCGGCGCTGAGAGGGCAACCGGCCACGGAAAAGACCTTCCGGGCCGCGGCAGAGGCCGAGCTCTCATCCGCAAAGGCACTTCGCGACAACGGCTTCAAGATCGAGCTCGCCAAGCGAACGATCGTTGCCGTCCTCAACGAATTGAAGGGAGAGGGCGCATGAGCACCCAGCCGGAAACCACCACCGCAAAATCCGGCCGCTGGCAGCCCGCCGTGACATCGGATCCGATGTTGCGCCGGCATGGAGCGCTCGGGCGCCCGGTTTCGCGAATAGACGGACCGCTGAAGGTTCAGGGCGGCGCCCGTTATGCGGCCGAATACCCCTATGAGAACATCTCCTATGCGGCCTTGAGTTTCAGCACGATTGCCCGTGGGCGCATTCTGTCGATCGAGACCGCGGCAGCAGAAAAGGCACCTGGCGTCATTCTCGTCATGACTTATCATAACGCCCCACGGATGAAGGCGCCGTCGCTGATGATGTCATCGCCGACGGCCGCAGGCGCCAGCGACCTGCCGGTGATGCAGAACGACGAGATACACTGGAACGGCCAGCCGGTTGCCTGTGTGCTTGCCGAGACGCAGGAGCAGGCGGATTATGCGGCAAGCCTGATCAAGACCGAATACGCGGCCTTGCCGGCTGTCACCTCATTCGAGGAGGCGAAGAAGACACCGAGGCAGCTTGAAACACTGCTCGGCCAGCCGCCGATCCTGGAGATCGGTGACGCCGAGGCCGCTCTGAAACGTGCTGAAGTCAGCGTCGACCAGATCTACCGGACGCCCAGGCATAATCACAACGCCATCGAGCTGCATGCAGCGACCGTCGCCTGGGATGGCGAGCATCTACGAATGCACGATGCCAGCCAGTTGCTGGATCTGACTGCCGGGCAGCTCGCCGACATCTTCGGGATCGACCCGCAGAATGTGCACGTCACATCGCCCTATGTCGGCGGCGGGTTTGGCGGAAAATGCCTGTGGGACCACCAGATCCTTGCCTGTGCCGCAGCGAAACTCGCCGGGCGGCCGGTGCGCATCATGCTCTCCCGCGAAGGCGTCTTCCGTCTTGTCGGCGGGCGCACCGTCACCGAGCAGCATGTCGCGCTCGCCGCCAAGGCGGATGGGACGCTCGACGCCCTGATCCACACCGGCATCGTCGCGATGACGCTGCATAATTCTTGCCCCGAGCAGTTCACCTTCCCGGCCCGTCATATGTATGCGGCCGGATCCTTCCGGCTCGCGCAAGAAGTGGCCGATATGGATATGCTCGCCAACACCTTCATGCGCGCACCCGGCGAATCCGTCGGCACCTTCGCGCTGGAATCGGCAATCGACGAGTTGGCGGAAAAGCTGAAGCTCGACCCGATCGAACTCCGCCGCCGCATCGAGCCAAAGAAGGACCCGACCAGCGGCAAGCCCTTTTCATCGCGCCGCCTCATTGAATGCTATGAGAAGGGTGCCGTGAAATTCGGCTGGAGCGCGCGCAGCATGGTGCCGCGCCAGAAGCGCGACGGCGAATGGCTGATCGGCATGGGATGCGCAACCGCGACCTATCCCTATCACCGCTTCCCTGGCGGCGCCGTGAGGATGCGGCTGACGGCCGAGGGCAAAGTAACGGTTTCCACTGCTGTCCACGATATGGGCATGGGCACGGCAACCGCCCAGGCCGAGCATATCGCGCTCCGCCTCGGCATCCCATTCGAGGACGTGACCTTTGACTATGGCGACAGCACCCTGCCGCGCGGCGTGATCGCTGGCGGCTCGACGCAGACGGCGTCCATCGCAGGTGCGGTGATCGCGGCCACGGAGATCTTCGTCGACGAACTGCTGAAGCTCGCCGGAAACGACTCTCCGCTTGCCGGGCTGTCGCTTGCCGAGGTCGAGCCGAGAGACGGCGGGATCGGCCATCGCGACGCGAAAGCACGCTTCGAATCCTATCAGTCGATCCTGCGCCGCGCGGGGAGGGACGAGCTTGTCGTTCAGGGTGAAGCGCCGCCACCGGCGGAAATGGAGGCCTTCTCCATGCACTCCTACGGCGCGCAATTCTGCGAAGTCAGGGTCAGCGAAATCACCGGCGAGACGCGCATATCGCGCTTCCTGGGCTCCTTCGACGCCGGAGTGATCCTCAACGCCAAGACGGCGATCAGCCAGTTCAAGGGCGGCATCATCATGGGGATTGGACTGGCGCTGACCGAAGAGACCAATTTCGACGAACGCTACGGCCGCGTCGTCAACGCATCGCTCGCCGAATATCACTTGCCGGTGCAGATGGACGTCCCCGAGATCGACATCATCTACACGAACGAGCCCGACCCGCAGGCGCCGATGGGCGCCCGCGGCATCGGCGAAATCGGCATCACCGGCGTCGGCGCCGCCGTCGCAAATGCCGTCTACAACGCTACCGGAAAACGCATCCGCGATCTGCCGATCACCCTGGACAAGCTGCTGTAGGCAGCTTTCTCAGGCTTTTTAAAGTATCTGACAGTTTCGCTGCGGCAGTTGCCGGGGAGGGGCGTGAGACGCTAATGATATCCGCATGTTGGATAATATCGATGAGCGTCTCGGCGCACGGGTGAGAATTGAGCGGGAACTGCGCGGCTGGTCGCTGACGGAGCTGGCGAAGCGGTCGAGCGTGTCGCGGGCGATGATCCATAAGGTCGAGCGTGGCGAGGCGAGCCCGACGGCGATGCTTCTGGCGCGGCTTGCGGGTGCGTTCGAGATGAGCATGTCGACGCTGATGGTGCGTGCAGAGATGCAGGAGGGGATGCTGCTGCGCAAGGGCGAGCAGCCCGTCTGGATCGATCCGGTGACCGGCTATGCGCGCCGCCATGTCTCGCCGCGGTCGGCGACGCCGATCGATGTCATCAATATCGATTTCCCGCCCGGCAAGGAATCGTCCTTCCCTGCGGCGTCCTACATCAATCGCAAGCACATCATCTGGGTGCTCGATGGCGAACTGGTCTTCCTCGAAGGCGAGGCGCGCCATGAGATGAAGGAAGGCGACTGCCTGGAACTCGGGCCGCCGAACGACTGCACTTTCCGCAACGAGAGCGACCGGCCCTGCCGCTACGCGGTGATCGTGCTACGCGATTCCTGATCGAGCGGTCCTGATTCTCTGGGCTGCCTGAAGGCGGAGCATGTCTATCCGCAACTTTCTTGTGTGTTCCGTACTCTTATAGTGACGGCTTTGCGTTGCCATGCGAAGCCTTTCTGCCCGCGTTCTGGCGTGCTTGTGCAGTGCTGCGGGCGTTCTGCGGCGTGATCACACTTTCAGAAAATTCCTTGACATAGATCAATCGCTCATCATAGTGACACATAAAGTCCAATATGGTGGACAGATAGAGCGAACATTTACGAGGGGGAGCCAATAAATGCCTCGCCAAATCCATCTCAACGCATTCGATATGTTTTGCCCGGGTCACATCCAGCAGGGGATGTGGACGCATCCGCGGGATCAGTCGGTGCGCGTCAATGATCTACAATATTGGACGGAATACGCCCGCAAGCTCGAGGCCGGCCTGTTCGACGGCATCTTCTTCGCCGATGTGGTCGGCGTCTATGACGTCTATGGCGGCAGCCCAGACGCGGCGGTGCGCGGCGGTGTGCAACTGCCGGCCAACGATCCGACCATCGTCATCCCGGCAATGGCCGCGGTCACCAAGAATCTCGGCTTCGGCGTCACCTGCAACCTGACCTACGAGCAGCCCTTCCTATTTGCCCGGCGCATGTCGACGCTCGACCATCTGACCGGCGGCCGTATCGGCTGGAACATCGTCACCGGCTACCTCGACAGCGCGGCGCGCGCCATCGGCCTGCAGGGCCAGGTCGCCCATGACGACCGCTACGATCTCGCCGACGAATATATGTCGCTGGTCTACAAGCTGTGGGAAGGCTCCTGGGATGACGACGCCGTCGTCATGGATCGCGCCAACGCGGTCTTTGCCGATCCGAGCAAGGTGCGCGTCATCCATCATGAGGGCCCGCAATACAAGGTCGATGCGATGCATCTCTGCACGCCATCGCCGCAGCGTACGCCGGTTCTCTATCAAGCAGGTTCTTCGCCGCGTGGCCGCGAGTTTGCCGCGACCCATGCAGAATGCGTCTTCGTCAACGGCCAGAAGAAGGAAGATGTTCGCGGCATCACCGACGACATCAAGTCGCGCGCCGTCGCCAAGGGCCGCTCGGCCGATGATCTCAAGGTATTCCTCGGCGCCACGCTGGTGCTCGGCAACACTTCAGCCGAAGCGCAGGAGAAATTCGAGGAATACAAGCGCTATGTCAGCTCCGAAGCGGCACTGGTGCATGCCGCCGCCTCGCTCGGCATCGACTTCTCGAAATATGACATCGATGAGCCGATCGAGACCGGCAAGAGCCAGGCGATCACCTCGAATGTCGAGATCATGAACAAGGCTGCGGGTCCGAAATGGACGCGCCGCAAGCTCCTGGAGCAGATGGTGCTCGGCAGCCGCCAGGCGCCCTGGGTTGGCTCGGCTGAGGAAGTGGCGGACACCCTTATCGGCTGGAGCGAGGAAACCGGCGTGGCAGGCTTCAACCTGTCACGCACGGTCGCCCCCGAAAGCATCGACGATGTCGTCAATCTGCTGATCCCGGTGCTGCAGGAGAAGGGCGCCTACAAGACCAGCTATGCCGACGGCACCTATCGCGACAAGCTGTTTGGCCATGCGCGCCTGCCATCGACACATTCGGCCGCGCAATATCGCGGCGGCGCAGCCGCCCGCTAAGGCTTGCAGGGATCTGGAGGAGGATTGAACGTGGTCGACAAATCCGCGTATCGCGATGCCATGGCCGGCCTGGCGGCCGCCGTCAACATCATCACGTCGAATGGCGAAGCCGGTCTCGCGGGTTGCACGGTTTCGGCCGTCTGCTCGGTGACCGATGAGCCGCCGACGCTGCTCGTCTGCATCAACCGTTCGAGCGCCAACAACGAGATCATCCGCAGGAACGGCAATCTCTGCGTCAACGTGCTCTCGGCCGAGCAGAAGACGGTCGCCATGCAGTTTGCGACCAAGGGTCTGTCGATCAGCGAGCGGCTGGCCTGCGCCAGCTGGGGCACTCTCGAAACCGGCGCTCCGGCGCTGGACGGCGCCGTTTGCGCCATCGATTGCGAGGTCGATTCCGTCTCCGAAGTCGGCACGCACACCGTTTTCTACTGCCGCGTGAAGGCGGTCCGCAACCAGCTCGACCGTGACGGGCTGATCTATTTCGGCCGCGACTTCCACCGGGTCGGCAAGCCTGCCCCGGCCGCCGAGGCGAGGGCCTGATCCGATGAGCGGGCGAACGATACCCCCCGGCGCCAACCCGCTCGCCGCGCCTGGCACTGGCAAGGCTCTATCGCTGGCACTGATCCTCGCCGCGCAGGTGGCGGCGATGAGCGTCTGGTTCTCTTCGAGCGCGGCGATCGCCGGCATCAAGCAGCATTATACGATCGGCGCCTCGCAGGAGGCGCTGCTGACGACGGCGGTTCAGATCGGCTTTGTCGCCGGCACCATCGTTTCGGCCCTGCTGTCGCTCGCCGACCGTTTCGACCCAAGGCGGCTGTTTGCGCTCTGCGCCGCGATCGCCGCGGTTGCGACCGGCTGCCTGATCTTCCTGCCACCGACCGGCGGCGCGGTAATCCTGCTGCGCTTTCTGACCGGCGTCTGCATGGCGGGCGTTTATCCCGTCGGCATGCGGATGGCGGCGACCTGGGCCAATCGCGATCTCGGCCTGCTCATCGGCCTGCTGGTCGGGGCGCTGACGCTGGGTTCGGCAAGCCCGCATCTCTTGGCTGCGACCGGCGATGTCGAGTGGCGGGCAATCTATGGCGTTGCCTCGGCTTCTGCTCTGGCAGCAGCGGTGCTGATCGGCTTCGTCAAGCTCGGCCCGAACATCCGCCGCGCCAGCGCGGTCGATATGAGCAAGATCGCCCAGAGCTGGCGCCGCACGTCGCTGAGGCGGGTCAATCTCGGCTATCTCGGCCACATGTGGGAGCTCTACGCCATGTGGGCTTGGCTGCCGGTCTTCCTGCACCAGTCCTTCGTGGATCGCGGCATGGAAAACTCGGATGCGAAGGCGGCGTGGCTGACCTTCGCGGCCGTCGCGGTCGGCGCAGTCGGATCCTGGTTCGGCGGCATGCTTGCGGATCGCCGGGGGCGTACCTTCGTGACGATCACGGCCATGGCCGCAAGCGGCACCTGCGCAGCGCTGATCGGCTGGCTCTATGCCGCGCCACTCGCCGTGCTGATCCCGGTCGCGATCATCTGGGGCATCACCGTGATCGCCGATTCCGCGCAGTTTTCGGCATCGATCGCCGAGCTTGCCGAGCCGAGTTCGGTCGGAACGCTGCTGACGGCGCAGACCTGCGCGGGGTTTTTGCTGACCATGGCCAGCATTCATCTGGTGCCCGAAGTGCGGGATCTCTTCGGCTGGCCCGGAGCCTTCACCATGCTGGCAATCGGCCCCTTCGCCGGCTGTATCGCCATGTGGCGATTGCGGCGGGATCCGGAGGCCAGGCTGCTCGCCGGCGGGCGGCGCTAGAGCGCCAAACACGACATCACAGGAATTACCGAACCATCTCTCAGGAGGAGAGGGGTGCGGGAGCAATCCGCCGGAAGAGCGGGATAATCGACCAGTCGCTTCATAGAGGATGGAACATATGCGACCTATACATTTACTTAGTCTGATACCGATCTGCGGGGTTCTCGTTGCCCCGTTCTTTCTGAACCAGGTCAAGCCGTTCATCTTGGGCATGCCCTTCATGCTCGGATGGTATTCGCTGATGCTGGTGGCGACTTCGATCATCATGGCCTGCATCTATTTCTCCGACAAGGCATCCGGCGCCCATGCCAGCGATGCAGCTGAAGGAGAGCGGAAGTGAACAGCGCCCTTTTCTTCATTTTCGGCATCCTCATCGTCGCCCTGGCACTCGGCCTTCGTGCCCGCCGCGGCAAGGACATGAACCTCGAGCAGTGGACCGTCGGTGGCCGCGGCTTCGGCGCCATGATCATCTTCCTGCTGATGGCAGGCGAGATCTACACCACCTTCGTATTCCTGGGCGGCAGTGGCTATGCCTATGGCAAGGGCGCGCCGGCCTATTACATGCTGGGCTATGGCAGCCTGTGCTTCGTGCTTTCCTACTGGCTGCTGCCGCCGATCTGGCGCTATGCCAAGGAGCGCAAGCTCATCTCGCAGCCGGATTTCTTCGCGGCCAAGTATGAGAGCCGGTCCTTCGGTGTTCTCGTCGCCGTCGTCGGCGTCGTGGCGCTGATCCCCTATCTCATCCTGCAGCTCAAGGGTCTCGGCATCATCATCAACGTCGCCTCGTATTCGGCGATCTCGTCGACGCAGGGCATCTGGATCGGCGCCGTCATCGTTGCCGCCTATGTCTTCGTCTCCGGCATCCATGGCTCGGCCTGGACCTCCGTCGTCAAGGATATCCTGGTGATGTCGGTCGCGGTGTTCCTCGGCCTCTACCTGCCGTACCACTATTATGGCGGTATCGGCGCGATGTTCGAGGCGATCGATCAGGCAAAACCCGGCTTCCTGGCGCTGCCGGAAAGCGGCCAGAGCTCGACCTGGCTGGTCTCCACCGTGCTGCTTTCGACCCTTGGCTTCTACATGTGGCCGCATATGTTCACCGCAACCTTCGCTGCGAAGCGGGAAGATGCGCTGCGCAAGAACGCCTATGTCCTGCCGATCTATCAGTTGATGCTGCTGTTCATCTTCTTCGTCGGCTTTGCCACCGTGCTTCAGGTCCCCGGCCTGCAGGGCGGCGATATCGACCTGGCGCTGTTCAAGATCTCGCTGCAGACCTTCGACCCCTGGTTCGTCGGCGTCATCGGTGCTGCCGGCGTCCTGACGGCCCTGGTGCCGGGATCGATGATCCTGGTGACGGCGGCGACGCTGGTCGCCAACAACATCTATCGCCCGCTGCGTCCGCAGGCGAACGACGCCCATGTCGGCTTCGTCGCCAAGCTGATGGCGCCCTGCGTCATGCTGGTTGCGGTCTATTTCACGCTTGGCGGCGGCGATACGATCGTTGCGCTGCTGCTGATGGCTTATGCCTTCGTCACGCAGCTCTTCCCGGTCCTGCTGGCGAGCCTGATGCGCAACAACCCGGTGACGCGCACGGCTGCCTTCGCCAGCGTCATCGTCGGTGAGGCGACCGTTGCTTGGGTCACGCTGACGAAGAGCACTGTTGCGGCGCTCTTCCCCTTCCTGCCGGCGCCGCTGGCCGATCTCAATGTCGGCATCGTCGCGCTCGTCCTGAACGTCGTCACGCTCGTCGTCGTCACGCTCCTGACCCGCAATCTGCAAGGCAGCCAGACGCCGCGCGTCAAACAGGCCTGATCGAACGGCCGCGGGGTTTGCGCCCCGCGGTCATTTGCCTTTCCGGCGGCCATGCGCCGCCGTCTCTTTTCAATTCCATTTCCTGACGGTTTTGCCATGACGATTTCCTTCGATCCCGATCACATCGAACTTCCCCTCGGCCACTGGATCGGCGACAGGCTTGTCTCTGGCGCACCGGAGATCGAACTGCTGCGCCCGTCCGACGCCGTCAGCTATGCGCGCTGCCCGATCGCCAGTGCCGATATCGTCGATCAGGCCGTCTCGACGGCAACGAGCGCACTGAGATCGAGCGGCTGGGCTACATGGCGTCCGCGCCTGCGCGCCGAGGCGCTGCATCGCTGGGCCGATCTGATTATCGCCGAGGGCGAAAAGCTCGGGCGGCTGGAATCCCTTTCCTCGGCGCGTCCGATCGCGCAGTCCGTATCGATCGATGTCGCGGTGACCGCCGAGCAGATCCGCTTCTTCGCCGAAATGGCCGACAAGGAGGGCGGAGACGTCGTGCCGACGGACGGCAACCATCTCGGCATGATCCTCAGCGAGCCCTTTGGCGTGGTCGGCGCCATTACCCCGTGGAACGTGCCGCTCTCGATGGCCGGCTGGAAGATGGGACCGGCGCTCGCGGCAGGCAACGCAATCGTGCTAAAACCGTCCGAACTGACGCCGTTCTCGACACTCTATCTCGCGGAACTCGCCGTGCGCGCCGGTATCCCAGCCGGTATCGTCAATGTCGTGCTCGGGGACGGTCCGACGACCGGCGCCAGCATCGTCGCGCATCCCGATATCGCCAAGGTGAGCTTCACCGGATCGACCGTTGCGGGTGGCGCGATCATGAAGACGATCGCCTCGTCGCAGATCAAGCCGGTGACGCTGGAGCTTGGCGGCAAGAGCCCGCAAGTGGTCTTCGCGTCGGCCGATCTCAAGAAAGCCGCCGGCTGCATCGCCCGCAGCATTCTCCTGAACGCCGGGCAGACCTGCGTCGCCGGTACGCGGGTGATCGCCGACCGGCGTATCGCGGAGCCACTGCTGGCAGCGCTCACGGAGGCGATGTCCACGCACCGCGCCGGGCCGACTTGGGACGCCGAAAGCGACTATTCGCCGGTCATTTCCGAACGCCAGCTGCAGCGCATCGAAACCATCGTCGATGCCTCGATTGCAGGTGGCGCGGAGTGCGTCATCGGCGGCAGGCGAATGGAACGGCAGGGCTATTTCTACGAGCCGACGATCCTAGCGAACCTCGCCGCGAATTCGCCGGCGCTCGCCGAGGAGATCTTCGGGCCGGTGCTGACGCTGCAGACTTTCGACGACGAAGAGGAAGCCTTCGTGCTCAGCGATCATCCCTCCTACGGCCTTGCCGCCGGTATCTACACGACGGACCTCTCGCAGGGGTTGAGGGCGGCGAAGCGGATCGAGGCGGGCACCATCTGGGTCAACCGCTACGGCCGCTCGCGCGACCACATCCTGCCGACCGGCGGCTACAAGAGCTCCGGCATCGGCAAGGATCTCGGCAAGGAGGCCTACAAGTCGAACCGCCGCCAGAAGAGCGTGCTGATCGAGCTTTAGGGGAGGGGCGAGGATGACGGCGGATGTGCAGGAGATATTGGCCCGGCTGATCGGTTTTCCGTCGGTCGTCGGCACACCCAATGCGGCAATCGTTTCCTATGTCAGGGACTATCTTCAGTCCTTCGGTGCGAGCGTGCATATCCTTCCCGGCCCGGAAGGCGACCGGTCCAACTTGTTCGCCAGTTTCGGCCCTGTGGAGCGGCCGGGACTGATCCTGTCGGGCCATATGGACGTCGTTCCGGCGGAAGGTCAGACATGGTCGTCCGATCCCTTCACGCTCCGCGCCGAGCGAAACCGTCTATACGGACGGGGAACGAGCGACATGAAGGGATTTCTCGCGGCAGCGATGTCGCTCGTTCCCGAAATAGCCGCCATGCGCCTCGACCGCCCCCTGCATTTCGCCTTCTCCTACGACGAGGAAGCGGGCTGCCGCGGGGTGCCGCATATGATCACTGCGATACCGTCGCTCTGCGCCTTGCCGTCCGGCTGCATCGTCGGCGAACCGAGCGGTATGGCGCCGATCCTTTCACACAAGGGCAAGGCGGCGGTGCGCATCTCGATCAGGGGAACGGCAGGCCATTCCTCGCGCCCCGATCTCGGCCGTAATGCGATCCACGCGCTCGCCAGCGTGCTGTCGGAAGCCGTCCGGCAATCGGAGCGGCTGGAACAGGCCGAGCAGAACATGCTCTTCGCGCCGCCCTATTCGACACTTCAAGCTGGAATCGTCAGCGGCGGCGTGGCGCTGAATGTCATCCCGGAACATGCGCGGCTCGACATCGAGGTTCGCGCCGTACCGGGCATCGAGCCCTCCGCGCTTCTACAGCCTGTGCTGGCCGCGGCACGCGAGATCGAGGCGACGGGCTTCGAGGTAGCAACGGAAACGATCTCCGATTATCCGGGCATGGCGCTCCCGGTAGATAGCCCGCTCGCCGCGTTGGTCGGCGATGGCTCAGGCGTGGCAGCCGTCCCGGCGGTGAGCTACGGAACCGAGGCCGGCCTCTTCGAGCGCGCCGGCATTCCCGCAATCATCTGCGGCCCCGGCGACATCGCCCGCGCTCATAAGGCCGACGAATTCATTCTGACGTCGGAACTCGAAGACTGCCGCCGCATGCTTCTCAACGTCGCCGCCAGCCTGCAGGGCTGAACGCTTTTTCGCGCCACCATATGGGTCGGCGCGCCATCCCCAATTCATGAACCAATTCTTTCGTCACCGCCCTTGACGGCGAAAGATTCTTACGGAATGCTAAGATGTCAGACCAATTTAAGGTCGGCTGCCTGATAAAGAAAAATGGGGAACCATGAAGGCAAATGTGGGCGACAGGCCGGTAATCCGGCCGCTTCCGGCGATCGATCGTGCGCGTCAGGTGACTGAGGCGCTGGCGCATTACGTCGAGGATGCGAAGCTGAAGGCGGGCGACCGGCTTCCGGCCGAGCGCGAGCTGATGTCCGCCCTTGCTGTCGGACGTTCTACCATTCGCGAAGCCATCCGCCACTTCCAGGCACTCGGCGTCATCGAGACCCGGAAGGGCAGCGGAACCTATCTGCTGAAACCGGTTTCGAAGGCTACCATTCACGTTCCGCTCTCGTTCGAGGGCGCCAATCTGCGCGATGCATTGTTGCAGACGCTGGAAGTGCGCCGCGGCATCGAGTGCGAGGCGGCAATGGTCGCGGCTCGCAAGCGCACGGCCGAGGATGTCGTCAACATCGAGACGAAGCTCAACGAGATGGAGCGCGTCCATATCGCCAAGGGCACGTCAGGCCCCGAGGACCTTGCCTTCCACATGGCGGTCTACGACGCCACGCACAATCCGATGTTCGGCCAGCTTCTGGAGCAGATGCGCGAGACCTTCGTGCGCTTCTGGTCGCATCCTTTCGACCGGCAGGACTTTGCCCGCCGCTCGTTTCCCTTTCACCGCACGCTTTTCAACGCGATTGCCGCTCAGGACCCCGAAGCGGCGCGCTGCGAAACATTGAAAATCCTCGACGTCGTCGAGGAAGACATCAAGGAAATGTCCAAATGACTGACGGCTCCGAACCGTTCGATTTCGCTTCGCTGATCACCGCCCATGACGACGGCAATTTCGCCGAGGCCGTGGTACCGCCGATCTTCCAGACGTCGCTGTTCACCTTCTCCGGCTACGACGACATGATCGCCTCCTATCGCGGCGAAAAGGTGCGGCCGATCTATACGCGCGGCCTCAACCCGACGGTGCGCATGTTCGAGGAGATGCTGGCAAAGCTCGAAGGCGCCGAAGACGCGCTCGGTTTTGCAAGCGGCATGGCGGCGATCTCGTCCGCCGTCCTGAGCTTTGTCGAGCCGGGCGACCGCATCGTCGCCGTCAAGCATGTCTATCCCGATGCCTTCCGCCTGTTCGGCACCATCCTGAAGCGCATGAAGGTCGAGGTCACGTATGTCGACGGCCGCGACGAGGAAGAGGTCGCCAAGGCGCTTCCGGGCGCCAAGGTCTTCTACATGGAAAGCCCGACGAGCTGGGTGATGGAAGCCCATGATGTCGGCGCACTGGCGGCTCTTGCGAAGAAGCATGGCGTCGTCACCATGATCGACAACAGCTGGGCAAGCCCGATCTTCCAGCGGCCGATCACGCTGGGCGTCGATATCGTCATCCATTCGGCCTCGAAATATCTCGGCGGCCATAGCGATGTCGTCGCCGGCGTCGTTGCCGGTTCGAAGGAGATGATCGCTCGCATCAAGGCCGAGGCCTATCCCTATCTCGGCGGCAAGCTTTCGCCTTTCGATGCCTGGCTTTTGATCCGCGGCCTGCGCACCCTGCCGATCCGCATGAAGGCCCACCAGACGGCGGCGGTGACTGTTGCCCAGCGCCTGCAGGCGCTCGATTGCGTCGAGCAGGTCTGCCATCCGGGTCTCGCCAACCGCCTGCCTGCGGGCCTGAACGGCACGTCGGGCCTCTTCTCCTTCATCTTCCACGAAGGCGTGGATATCCGCACCTTCGCCGATCACCTTAAGCTCTTCAAACTGGGCGTGAGCTGGGGTGGACATGAAAGCCTGATCGTACCGGGCGAGGTCGTGCTTCAGCAGAAGGCACAGCCGAATTCCGCGCATGCCTTTGGCATTCATCCGCGGTCCGTACGCCTCCATGTCGGCCTCGAAGGAACCGAGGCCCTGTGGACGGATATCGAAGAGGCGATCGCCGCCGCTTCGTGACGACAATAGTGAGAGAAACACCTTCAACAAAAGGGGAACTGAGCATGAAAAGACTGATAACCGCTACGCTCTTCGCCACCATGATGGCAGGAACAGCCTTCGCCGACACGACGCTGAAACTCGTCGAAGTCATCACCAGCCCGGAGCGCACCGAGACGCTGAAGTCGATCGTCGGCAAGTTCGAAGCCGCCAATCCAGGCACCAAGGTCGAGATCATCTCGCTGCCCTGGAACGAAGCCTTCCAGAAGTTCGCAACCATGGTTTCGGCCGGCGATACGCCCGATGTCATGGAAATGCCGGACACCTGGCTGTCGCTCTACGGCAATAACGGCATGCTCGAAAGCCTCGAGCCCTATCTCGCCAAGTGGGAACACACCAAGGACCTGACGCCGCGCGCTCTCGAGCTCGGCCGCGACGTCAAGAACACCGCATACATGCTGCCCTACGGCTTCTATCTGCGCGCCATGTTCTACAACAAGAAGCTGCTCGCCGAAGCCGGCGTCAAGGAACCGCCGAAGACGATGGAGGAGTTCACCAAGGCTTCCGAAGCCGTCTCCAAGATCTCGGGCAAGTACGGCTACTGCATGCGCGGCGGTCCGGGCGGCCTGAACGGCTGGATGATCTTCGCCGCCTCTATGGCCGGCTCCAACAAGTATTTCAACGACGACGGCACCTCGACCATGAACAGCGAAGGCTGGGCCAAGGGTCTGGAATGGATGGTCGATCTCTACAAGAAGGGCTACGCGCCGAAGGATAGCGTCAACTGGGGCTTCAACGAAGTCGTGGCTGGCTTCTACTCCGGCACCTGCGCCTTCCTCGACCAGGATCCGGACGCCCTCATCGCCATTGCCGAGCGCATGAAGGCCGAAGACTTCGGCGTCATCCCGCTGCCGAAGGGCCCGGATGGCAAGTCCTTCCCGACCATCGGCTATGCCGGCTGGTCGATGTTCACGACGAGCCAGAACAAGGACCTCTCCTGGAAGCTGATCGAAACTCTCGAAAGCCCGGATGGCAACATCGAGTGGAACAAGAAGATCGGCGCTCTGCCGGCCTATACGGCAGCCGAGAAGGATCCGTTCTACGCCGGTGACCAGTTCAAGGGCTGGTTCCAGGAACTCGCCGACAAGGACACCGTCCCGACCGTCATGCCGACCTACCTCGAAGAATTCGCCTTCTTCAAGGACTCGCTGGCGATCAAGACCTCGCAGCAGGCTCTTCTCGGCGACATCTCGCCGAAGGACCTTGCCGACCAGTGGGCTGATTACCTGACCAAGGCTCAGCAGAAGCATCTGGCGAAATAAATCGGGTGGGCTCCGAACCAGGAGCCCCCTCATCCGCCTGCCAGCACCTTCTCCCCATTGGGGAGAAGGGGTTTTGCGGCAACCTTTCCGTTCCCTTTTCCCCTCGGGGAGAAGGTGGCCCATCGGGCCGGATGAGGGGGGCCGTGCGCGCAGCAGGTTAATGGTGTAAACACACGGAAAGCCGACCACCGATGACTATGACCGCCGATACGCTCGATAGACGCCGCGACCGCAGGCCGTGGCTGAAGCGTCTCGCCGATGCCTCGGAACCCTATCTCTATAGCGCCCCTTCGCTGATCCTCATCATCGGCGTGATGATGGTGCCGCTGGTGATCGGGATCTCCTATGCGTTCCGCGACATCCAGCTCCTCAATCCTTTCTCCGGCGGCTTCATCGGGCTCGAGCATTTCCGCGACCTTTCCAAGGACGCCGCCTTCTACGGCGCGCTCAAGAATACGCTGTGGTGGACCGGTGCTTCCGTCATCCTGCAGTTCGTCTTCGGCCTGATCCTCGCGCTGTTGCTCGACAAGCCGTTCTGGGGCAGGGGCATCGTTCAGGCGTTGGTCTTCCTGCCCTGGGCCGTGCCGTCCTTCCTCGCCGGCCTCAACTGGGCCTGGCTCTTCAATCCGGTCATCGGCCCGATCCCGCACTGGCTCTATGCGATGGGCCTGATGAGCGAGCCGGGCAACATTCTGTCCGACCCTCAGTATGCGATGTGGGGACCGATCATCGCCAATGTCTGGTGGGGCATTCCGTTCTTCGCGATCACGCTGCTTGCCGCCCTGCAGGCGATCCCGCGCGATCTCTACGAGGCGGCCTCCATCGACGGCGCAGGCTGGTTTCAGCGCTTCGGCTCGATCACCCTGCCGTTCCTGGCGCCGACGATCGCCATCACCGTGCTGCTGCGCACCGTCTGGATCTCGAATTTCGCCGACCTGATCGTCGTCATGACCGGCGGCGGCCCGGCGGACCGCACGCAGATCGTTGCGAGCTACATCTTCACCCAGGCCTTCAAGCGGTTGGATTTCGGCTATGCCTCGGCGATCGCTCTCGTCCTGCTCGCGCTGCTGCTCGCCTATTCGATGCTGATCATCCTGCTGCGGCAGACCCTGCTGAACAAGGATTGAGACCATGAAGCGATCCGTCATCCCCACTATCGCGCATCGTCTGGCAATCCTTTGCTACATCCTCTTTGCGCTCTTCCCGCTCTTCTGGCTCCTGAAGGTTTCGGTGACGCCGAACGATCTTCTCTATTCCGAAGGCGTTCGCATGTGGCCGTCGCGCACGACCTGGGAGCACTATTCCTTCGTCCTGCAGCACAGCGCCTTTCCGACCTTCTTCAAGAACAGCCTGATCGTCTCGGCCTCTACCGCGATCACGGTTACGATCTGCGCCTCGCTCTCCGGCTATGCGCTGTCGCGCTTCAACTTCCGGGCAAAATACTGGATCGTGGCGCTGATGCTGCTGACCCAGATGTTCCCACTCGTCATGCTCGTCGCGCCGATCTTCAAGATCCTGACGCCGCTGCATCTGACGAACAGCCTGACGGGTCTGGTGATCGTCTACACGGCTTTCAACGTTCCCTTCGCAACCTTCCTGATGCAGTCCTTCTTCGACGGCATTCCGAAGGATCTGGAAGAGGCGGCGATGATCGACGGCGCGACGCAGTTCACGGCGTTCCGGCAGATCATCCTGCCGCTGACGCTACCGGGGATCGCGGCGACGCTCGGCTTCGTCTTCACCGCGGCATGGAGCGAGCTGCTCTTCGCGCTGATGCTGATCAACGGCAATGATGCGGCGACTTTCCCGGTCGGGCTTCTCACCTTCGTTTCGAAATTCTCCGTGGATTTCGGGCAGATGATGGCGGCGGGCGTCATGGCGCTCATTCCGGCCGGTCTCTTCTTCCTGCTCATCCAACGTTATCTTGTGCAGGGCCTGACGGCCGGCGCGGTCAAGGGTTAAACACATGGCATCGATCGATATGCAGAACGTCAAGAAGGCCTATGGCCACGTGCAGGTGCTGCACGATGTCGACCTCAAGATTGGCGACGGCGAATTCGTCGTCCTCGTCGGCCCGTCCGGCTGCGGCAAGTCCACGCTGTTGCGCATGATCGCCGGCCTCGAGGATATTTCCGGCGGCGAAATCCGCATCGGCGGCAACCGCGTCAACGATCTGCACCCGAAGGACCGCGACATCGCCATGGTGTTCCAGTCCTACGCGCTCTACCCGCACATGAATGTCGCGGGCAACATGAGCTACAGCCTGAAGCTCCGGAAGACGGCCAAGGAAAAGATCGCCAGCGCTGTAGGCTCCGCAGCCTCCAAGCTCGGCCTCGATCCGCTGCTGGAGCGCCGCCCGAAGGCATTGTCCGGCGGCCAGCGCCAGCGCGTCGCCATGGGCCGCGCCATCGTGCGCCAACCGAAGGCGTTCCTGTTCGACGAGCCGCTGTCGAACCTCGACGCGCGCCTCCGCGAACAGATGCGCGCCGAAATCAAGAAGCTGCATGGCGACCTGAAGGCAACCTCGATCTACGTCACTCACGACCAGATCGAAGCCATGACGCTAGCCGACCGCATCGTCGCCATGCATGGCGGCGTGGTGCAGCAGGTCGGCAGCCCGCTGGAACTTTACGACCGCCCAGCAAACCTGTTCGTCGCCGGCTTCATCGGCTCTCCGGGCATGAATTTCCTCGACGCGACCTATGAGAATGGCGGCGTAAAGCTGAAGGACGGCACGATCGTTCCGCTTTCCGCACCGCTATCCGTCGCCAACGGCGCGACGGTCACGCTCGGCATCCGTCCCGAGCATGTCGTCATGTCATCCGATGGCAACGGCATGAGTGCCGATGTCGAACTCATCGAACCGACCGGCTTCGGCATCATCCTGCACCTGTCGCTGCACGGCCTGCCGTTCAAGGTCTTCACGCTGAACCGCGAAGCGCTCTCGGCCGGCCCGAAGGTGAACGTCACCTTCCCGGCGCAGCACCTGCATGTCTTCGACGAGGCGGGCAACCGGGCGAGCTGACGCACGCGGTTGCAGCTTTGAAACACATGTTGCACTCTCCGGCTTCAGTCGACCGGAGAGCGAAATGCTTTTGGCACAGATATCCGACATCCATGCAAGCCCGCGTTCAATGGGTCTCGACCGGCTTGGCGAGGCTGTGGAGTGGGTCCGTGGCCTGCGCCCCGATCTCGTCGTCATAACCGGCGATCTCGTCGATGATGGATGGCGGGAAGGCTACCGGGCGGTGGGCGATATGCTGCGAGGCCTCGATTGCGCGGTCCATATCCTACCCGGAAACGGTGATTGCCAGGAGACGATGTCTCGCGAATTGCCGGAGTTCTGTGCAGTGGGCCAGCCGATGCATTTCAGCTGTGCCCAGGCAGGCCTCACATTCCTCGGTCTCGATGTCACCGTATCCGGTGCCAGCCATGGAGACGCGGCTCCCCATCTTGCCTGGCTGCAAAACGCGCTAGCGGCCGCGAACGCACCTTCCATGATCTTCATGCATCAGCCGCCGGTCGAGACGGGTATCGCGCTGCTGGACGCGATGATGTGCAGAAAAGCGGATGCGCTTGCCGAGGTTTTGGGAGGTGCGAACAGCGCCGTGCTGGCAATATTATGCGGACACGTTCACCGCCCTGTTTCCGGCAGGCTAGGCACCACGCCAGTTCACATCTGCGGCTCGCTCTGCGAGCCCAATCCGCTTCTGCTTGAGGGCCGGCCAACGCCTGCGTTGACCGACGCTCCCTCTTTCGCGATCTGTGAGATCGAGCGCGGGCATTTGCGTCACCACACGATCTCGCTCCGAGCGCGAAATTAGCTCCGCAGACCCGGCGCTTCCTGGCCGGTGCGCTCGACATATTCCGTATAGCCGCCGCCATACTGGTGGATGCCATCAGGCGTCAGTTCCAGGACGCGGTTGGAGAGTGCTGCCAGGAAGTGGCGGTCGTGCGAGACGAAGAGCATCGTGCCTTCGTAATCGGCGAGCGCCTTGATCAGCATTTCCTTGGTGTCGAGGTCGAGATGGTTGGTCGGCTCGTCGAGAACCAGCAGGTTCGGCGGGTCGAACAGCATCTTGGCCATCACCAGGCGGGCCTTTTCGCCGCCCGAGAGGACGCGGCACTTCTTTTCGACATCGTCGCCGGAGAAGCCGAAGCAGCCTGCCAGCGCACGAAGCGGCGCCTGACCGGCGAGCGGGAAGGAATCCTCCAGCCATTCGAGGACCGTACGCTCGCCATCGAGCAGGTCCATGGCGTGCTGGGCGAAATAGCCCATCTTGACGCTGGCGCCGAGCGCGACGCTGCCCTGATCGGGGTCAGTCGAACCGGCGACGAGCTTCAGGAGCGTCGACTTGCCGGCGCCGTTGACGCCCATGATGCACCAGCGCTCCTTGCGGCGGACCATAAAGTCCAGGCCTTCATAGATACTGCGGCTGCCGTATTTCTTGTGAACGTTCTTGATGTTGATGACGTCTTCGCCCGAGCGCGGTGCGGGCAGGAATTCGAAAGCGACCGTCTGGCGGCGGCGCGGCGGCTCGACGCGTTCGATCTTGTCGAGCTTCTTGACGCGGCTCTGCACCTGGGCGGCATGCGAGGCGCGGGCCTTGAAGCGCTCGATGAACTTGATTTCCTTGGCGAGCATCGCCTGCTGGCGCTCGAACTGCGCCTGCTGCTGCTTCTCGTTCTGCGCCCGCTGGTTTTCGTAGAAGGCGTAGTCGCCCGAGTAGCTGTTGAGCGAACCGGCGTCGATCTCGATGATCTTGGTGACGATGCGGTTGAGGAATTCGCGGTCGTGCGAGGTCATCAGCAGCGCGCCGTCGAAATTCTTCAGGAAGTCTTCGAGCCAGATCAGGCTTTCGAGATCGAGATGGTTCGACGGTTCGTCGAGCAGCATCACGTCCGGACGCATCAGCAGGATGCGGGCGAGCGCCACGCGCATCTTCCAGCCGCCGGACAACTTGCCGACATCGCCGTCCATCATTTCCTGCGTGAAGCTCAGACCGTCGAGCACTTCGCGGGCGCGGCCTTCCAGCGCGTAGCCGTCGAGCTCTTCGTAGCGGGCCTGCACTTCGCCGTAGCGCTCGATGATCGCGTCCATCTCGTCCATGCGATCGGGGTCGGACATGGCGGCTTCGAGATCGCGCAGTTCGGCGGCGACTTCGCTGACGGGGCCGGCGCCCTCCATGACTTCGGCAACGGCGCTGCGGCCGGACATCTCGCCGACATCCTGGTTGAAATAGCCGACGGTCATGCCCTTCTCGACGGAGATCTGACCTTCGTCCGGCGTCTCGTCGCCGGTGATCATGCGAAACAGCGTCGTCTTGCCGGCGCCGTTCGGGCCGACGAGGCCGATCTTCTCGCCCTTGTTGAGCGCGGCGGATGCCTCGAGATAGAGAATGCGGTGGCTGTTCTGCTTGCTGATATTTTCGATGCGGATCATGGGAAAGCGGGTACCTGATAAGAAGCTGCGGCGCGCTTATCATGCGCCGCAGCATTTGTCGCGGTTTTCCTTCGTCAGGAGCCTTAGAAGACCTGGCGAAGGATGATGAAGAGCACGAAGGCGATGGCGATCGAGGCCGGCAGCGTCAGCACCCATGCCATCAGCATGTTGCGGACGGTCGACCATTGCAGGCCGGAACCGTTCGCCGCCATCGTCCCGGCAACGCCGGATGAGAGCACGTGCGTCGTCGAGACCGGCAGGCCGAGATGGTCTGCCGCGCCGATCGTGACCATGGCGACGACTTCGGCGGCGGCGCCCTGGCCATAGGTCAGGTGCGTCTTGCCGATCTTCTCGCCGACGGTGACGACAATGCGCTTCCAGCCGACCATGGTGCCGAGGCCGAGGGCGAGTGCCACGGCGACCTTGACCCAGAGCGGGATGAACTTCGTCGCGTTGTCGACAGCATTATGGTAGTTGGTGACAGCCTGCAGATCGGCTGCATCCATTGGCAGCAGCTTCTGCTTGTCGATCAGCTTCAGCGATTCACCGATAAGATAGATGTCGTTGCGAACGTTGCCGACGATGTTGGTCGGAACGGCCTCGACCGTCGGGAAACCGGCGATTTCGGCGCTCGTCTGATGAATGAACTGCTGCAGGGCAGGCGTCGTGGCGTCCGTCCAGGTCTTGGTCTTCACCGCATTGCTGACTTCGGCTTTGTAATCGGTGACGGTGACGCCGGGCTTGACGTATTTGCCGAGCGCGGTTTCGACCTGCGCCGAGGCCTGCTTGTAGGCTTCGAGATAGTTGACGTCAGGCGTGCGGTTCAGCGCGAAGGCCGTCGGAACCAGACCGATGAGGATCAGCATGATCAGGCCCATGCCCTTCTGGCCGTCGTTGGAGCCATGGGCGAAGCTGACGCCGGTGCAGGTGAAGATCAGGATTGCCCGGATCCAGAGCGGCGGTGGCTGGTTGCCTTTCGGCTCCTCATAGAGCTCCTTCTTGCGTACAAGGAACTTCATGACGAGGAGAAGCACGGCCGAGAGAGCGAAGCCGATCAGCGGAGAAATCAGCAGCGACAGGCCGATATTGGTCGCCTGCGACCAGTCGACACCGCTGGTGGCGCTTCCCGCCGGGGCGAGAAACTGGTTGGCGAGGCCGACGCCGATGATCGAGCCGACGAGCGTGTGCGAGCTGGAGGAGGGCAGGCCGAGATACCAGGTGCCGAGGTTCCAGAAGATCGCCGCAATCAGAAGCGCAAATACCATGGCGAGGCCCGATCCCGAGCCGACCTGCAGGATGAGCTCCACCGGCAGAAGTGCCAGAATGCCGAAGGCGACGGCGCCCGTCGATGTCAGCACGCCCAAGAAGTTGAAGAAGCCGGACCAGATGACGGCAAGCTCGGCGGGCATCGAGCGCGTGTAGATGACGGTGGCGACGGCATTCGCCGTGTCATGGAAGCCGTTGACGAACTCGAAGCCGAGCGCAATCAGCAGCGCAAGGCCAAGCAGGATCCACGGAACCGCGGAGGCTTCGGTCAGATCGCGGCCGAGCGCATAGGCGACATATCCAAGGCCGCAGAGAAGAATGACGAGAAAGACCGGCACGAACCACTTGCCTGCACTCGACGAATGCAGCGGGTGCTTACCGGACTCAGGCAACAGGTGATCGGGGGCAATATCAGCCATGTCCTTGTCCTTTCATGGAAAAGCAACCAAAACTACGTCCGCCCCGTGAACCTTGCGTGACACAACTTTGCGGTATCTCCGGCGGCCTTCCTCGCGCGGCTCGCATTGTCACATTACTGTCGTCAAACCCTGTTGATGTGGCGCCGATCAGAGGGACAGGACCATGACTCAGGAAGAAATCGACCAGCTCCGCCGCATCAAGGATGAGATTGCAGACAGTTTCGACGAGGAACTGGAAATGCAGATGGAGGAGGACCGGCTGGACGAGCTGGTCGCCGAGAACATGCCTGGCGGCCTTGAGGATGTGCTCGACCGCAAGACCTATTTCCGCGAACTCTTCCGTCTCCAGCACGAGCTGGTGAAGCTGCAGGACTGGGTGCAGCACAAGAAGCTGAAGGTCGTCGTGCTTTTCGAAGGCCGCGATTCAGCCGGCAAGGGCGGTGCCATCAAGCGTGTCACGCAGCGTCTGAACCCGCGCGTCTGCCGCGTCGTCGCACTTCCGGCGCCGACCGAGCGTGAGCGGAACCAGTGGTATTTCCAGCGCTACGTCCCGCATCTGCCGTCGGCAGGCGAAATGGCGCTCTTCGACCGCAGCTGGTACAACCGCGCCGGCGTCGAGCGTGTGATGGGTTTCTGCACCAAGGATGAACTCGACGAGTTCTTCCGTTCGGTTCCCGAATTCGAGCGCATGCTCGTGCGCTCCGGCATCATCCTCGTCAAATACTGGTTCTCGATCACCGACGAGGAGCAGGAATTCCGCTTCCGCATGCGCATCCAGGATCCGCTGAAGCAGTGGAAGCTGTCGCCGATGGACCTCGAAAGCCGCGTGCATTGGGAAGAATACACCAAGGCCAAGGAAGAGATGCTGGAATATACCCACATCCCCGAGGCGCCGTGGTGGGTCGTTCAGGCGGTCGACAAGAAGCGCGCCCGCCTCAACATGATCAACCACCTCTTGAAGCAGATCCCCTATGAGGACGTGCCGAAAGATCACGTCGTCCTGCCGCCGCGCGTGCGTCACGACGATTACTCGCGCGTTCCGGTTCCGCCGGACATGTATGTTCCGGAAGTCTACTGAATGTGAGAGCGGGCGGCCTCGCCGCCCGCAGCCGTTGCGGATGCTCGGGACAGGCCCAAGCATGACGGCGTAGAGTGTTCAGCCCTTCCTGAATAGCTTCCAGCGCGTCGGCCGGAAAGCGATATGCTTGCTGTCGAGAACTTCGGTGTGCGAGGGCGGAACTTCCAGCTCGATATGCTGATGCGCGGTACCGATATCGATTTCGATATGCCGTGTCCCGGCAACGCGGCGGCTGGAGGCCAGCTTGCCGGGAATGCCGCCGCGGTTTGCGTCCAGCAGTTCGATGTCGTGCGGGCGGAAGTAGAGCTGGGCCTCGCCATCAGGCTCCCCATCCGCCTTCAGGCCGAGCGTGCGGCCCTCGAACAGAATGTCGCCATTGGCGATCTTTACGTTCAGACAGTTGGACTGGCCGACGAAGCCGAAGACGAAGGGTGAGTTTGGCCGGTCGTAGACTTCATCCGGCGTGCCGACCTGCTCGATCGCGCCCTGGCTCATGACGACGACGCGGTCGGCGAGTTCCATCGCTTCGTCCTGGTCGTGGGTGACGAAGACGGTCGTATGGCCGGTGCGGTCATGGATTTCGCGAAGCCATTTGCGCAGGTCCTTGCGAACCTGGGCGTCGAGCGCGCCGAAGGGCTCGTCGAGCAGCAGCACGTTCGGCTCGACCGCCATGGCGCGGGCGAGCGCCACGCGCTGGCGCTGGCCGCCGGATAGCTGCGCCGGATAACGCTTCTCAAGGCCGGAGAGCTGCACGAGGTCGAGCAGCTCGAGCGCCCGCTTGCGGATCTCGGCCTTCGGCGGACGGCGCGCGCCGCTGCGGACCTTGAGGCCGAAGGCGACATTGTCGAGCACCGTCATGTGGCGGAACAGCGCGTAATGCTGGAAGACGAAGCCGATATTGCGCTGCTGTACCGTCTTCTTCGAGGCATCCTCGTCGCCGAAGAACACCTTGCCGTCAGTCGGGCTTTCGAGACCTGCAATCAAACGCAGCAGCGTCGTCTTGCCGGAACCGGAAGGACCGAGCAGCGCGATCAGCTCGCCCGAGCGGATATCGAGCGAAACGTCGTGGAGCGCCGGAAATCGGTCGAATTCCTTGCGTATGTTTTGAACGCGAACTTCCATTCTCAATCCTTCAGTGCCGCCGGCTGGCGGCGATTTCCGCGCTGTATCGCATTTCGAGCAGCGTCTTCAAAACAAGGGTCACAAGGGCAAGCAGGGCAAGCAAGGTCGCGACGGCAAATGCGCCGGTGAAATTATACTCGTTGTAGAGGATTTCCACCTGCAGCGGCATGGTGTTGGTCTGGCCGCGGATATGGCCGGAGACGACCGAGACGGCGCCGAATTCGCCCATGGCGCGCGCGTTGCAGAGCAGCACGCCGTAGAGCAGACCCCATTTGATGTTCGGCAGCGTGACATGCCAGAAGGTCTGCCAGCCGCTGGCGCCGAGCGACAGCGCCGCCTCTTCATCCGCTGTCCCCTGTTCCTGCATCAGCGGGATCAATTCGCGGGCAACGAAGGGAAAGGTGACAAACATGGTGGCGAGCACCAGACCCGGAACGGCGAAGAGGATCTTGATGCTGTGGGCATCGAGCCATTTGCCGAGATAAGTATTGGCGCCGAACAGCAGCACGAAGACCAGGCCCGAAATAACCGGCGAGACCGAGAAGGGCAGGTCGATCAGTGTCGTCAGGAACGCCTTGCCCTTGAACTCGAATTTGGCGATCGCCCAGGCGGCGGCGACGCCGAAGACCAGGTTCAGCGGCACGCTGATACCGGCGACGATCAGCGTCAGCCGGATCGCCGAGAAGGTTTCCGCATCCTGCAGCGCTTCAAAAAAGGCGACGACGCCCTTGCGGAAGGCTTCGACGAAGACTGCCGCCAGCGGCAGGAAGACCATCAGCAGCAGGAAGAGCAGCGACAGGAAGATCAGGCTCCAGCGCGCCAACCGGCTTTCGGTGACGACGGAGCGGACTTTGGGGGCGGCGGTGGCCGTATCAAGCGCCATGTCCGTACCTCCGTCTGCGCCAGCTCTGGATCAAGTTTATGACGAGCAGC
This sequence comes from Rhizobium sp. Rhizsp82, assembly GCF_047325115.1. Lineage (NCBI taxonomy): Bacteria > Pseudomonadati > Pseudomonadota > Alphaproteobacteria > Hyphomicrobiales > Rhizobiaceae > Rhizobium > Rhizobium sp. Rhizsp82. The sequence goes on from NZ_CP168571.1 coordinate 829,679, forward strand.
ATGGTGAACGAGATGATGAGCATGACGGCGGCGATCGCCGTGGCGGCCGCGTAATTATACTCTTCGAGCTTGATGACGATCAGAAGCGGCGCGATCTCGGACTTGAACGGCAGGTTGCCGGCAATGAAGATGACCGAACCGTATTCGCCGACGCCGCGCGCAAAGGCGAGCGCAAAGCCCGTCAGCACCGCCGGCGCAAGGCCGGGCAGCAGGACGCGGGTGATCGTCTGGAAACGGTTGGCGCCGAGCGTCGCCGCGGCTTCCTCCACTTCCCTGTCGATCTCTTCCATGACCGGCTGAACCGTGCGCACCACGAAGGGCAGGCCGACGAAGATGAGGGCGACCACGATACCGGCGGGAGTGAAGGCGATCTTGATACCGAGCGGCGTCAGGAATTGGCCGATCCAGCCGTTCGGTGCATAGAGCGTCGTCAGCGCGATACCGGCCACTGCCGTCGGCAGCGCGAAGGGAAGATCGACCATGGCGTCGATGATGCGCTTGCCGGGAAAGCGGTAGCGTACCAGAACCCAGGCGAGGATGACGCCGAAGACGGCATTGATGCAGGCGGCGACAAAGGCGCCGCCGAAGCTGATGCGAAGCGCATTGACCGTACGCGGATCGAGCGCGATCGACAGGAATTTCTGCCAGCCGAGCTCGCTCGAGCGCCATGCAAGGCCCGATAGCGGGATAAGGATCAGAAGGGTGAGCCAGGTCAAGGTTAAGCCGAGCGCCATTCCGAAACCCGGAATGACACTCGGCCGCTTGAACCGCCACCGCGCGTGGCTATGTGCGTTCATGAACTCTATTATTGGGCCGGCTTGTAGATCTGGTCAAATACCCCGCCGTCGGCGAAGAACTTGGGCTGAGCTTCCTTCCAGCCGCCGAAGTCGTCAATGGTGGCGAGCTTCAGATTGGGGAAGCGGGCGATATCTGCCTTGTCGGCGGCTTCCGGCTTGATCGGACGGTAGTAGTGCTTGGCAGCAATTTTCTGGCCTTCGTCCGAATAGAGATAATTGAGGTAAGCCTCGGCAACCTTGCGGGTGCCCTTCTTGTCGACGTTGCCGTCAACGATCGCAACCGGCGGATCGGCGCGGATGGAGAAGCTCGGGGTGACGATCTCGAACTGGTCGGGGCCGAGTTCTTCGAGCGAGAGATAGGCTTCGTTTTCCCATGCCAGCAGAACGTCGCCGAGACCGCGCTGGACGAAGGTGGTGGTCGCGCCGCGCGCACCGGTATCGAGAACCGGAACGTGCTGCAGAAGCTGGGTCACATATTCCTGTGCCTTGCCTTCATCGCCGCCATTCGCCTGCTTGGCCCAGGCCCAGGCCGCCAGGAAATTCCAGCGGGCGCCGCCCGAGGTCTTCGGGTTCGGGGTGATGACCTGGACGTCGTCCTTGACGAGATCGCCCCAGTCCTTGATGCCCTTCGGATTGCCCTTGCGCACCAGGAAGACGATCGTCGAGGTGTAGGGCGTCGAGTTGTTCGGGAACTTGGTCTTCCAGTCTGTCGGGATCTTGCCGGTCGCCTTGGCGATGGCATCGATATCGCCTTCGAGAGCGAGCGTCACGACATCGGCTTCGAGACCGTCGATAACCGAGCGGGCCTGGGCGCCGGAGCCGCCGTGGGAGGCCTGGATGGTGACCGCTTCACCGGTATCCTTCTGCCACTTGGCAGCGAAGGCGGCGTTGAAATCCTTATAAAATTCACGCGTCGGGTCGTAGGACACATTGAGAAGCTGCTGGTCGGCAAATGCCGGCGCAACGGCGCCGATTGCTACGCTGCCGGCGAAGACCGCGGCGGCGAGAAGCCGTGTGATCCGAGTTGACTGCATGAAAACCTCCTTCGTTTCTGCGTAAACTCTATCAACTTGGTCGTATAATGAAACGAAAGTTCTTCTGTTTAAAGAGCTGCTTTCTGGAATGTCGTTTCATTTACATTCAGTTTCTGAAACGGACGTACCGGGCTTGACCTGCAGACCGGCCATACCCCGCGGTGTGCCAATAATGGCACACGGTATGAGATAGGTGTCAGGGAAATGAAACAAATACGGTCATTCGCCCGATCGCTTCCTACATGAGGCCTTGCCGACTGCAACTGCGGCATTGCCCCACCCTGTCGAAGGGATCGATCGACATGCATATCAAGACCGTCCTGTTTGCCTCCGCCGCGGCCCTTGCTGCCGTTTCCGGCGCCCACGCTGCCGACGCCATCGTCGCGGCCGAACCTGAGCCCGTGGAATATGTCCGCGTCTGCGATGCCTATGGCAGCGGGTATTTCTACATTCCGGGTACTGAGACCTGCCTCGCGATCGGCGGTTACCTCAGAAGCGAAGTCCGCTTCGGCGATGCGGCCAACAATGACGAGGACTGGAGCTTCTTCAACCGCGCCCAGGTGACCTTCAGCTCGAAGAGCGACACGGAATATGGCACGCTGACGGGCGTCATCACCTACCGCATCGAGTATCAGGGCGGCGAAAGCGATCCGACGCTCGATGAAGGCTATATCGAGCTCGCCGGCTTCCGCTTCGGCAAGCAATATAGCTGGTGGGATGACGATGCGACCGGCGAGACCGACATTCTCGCCAGCAACGAGACGACGATGAACTCGATCCGCTATCAGTATGAGAGCGGCGACTTTGCCGCCGGCATCTCGCTCGACGAGATCGGTACCAACTACATCCACTCGGAACCCGGTTCTTTCGGCGGCAACGATCTCGGCATCGCCAGCCAGGTCTCCGGCAAGTTCGGCGCCGTGACCGGCTACCTGCTCGCAGGCTATGACACCGATGAGAACAACGTCGCGATCCGCGCCATCGTCTATGCCGATCTTGGCCCCGGCACGCTCGGCCTCTATGGCGTCTGGACGAGCGGCATCAACTATTACTACGAGGCATCCGAATGGACCGTCGGCGCCCAGTACGAATACAAGCTGACCGACAAATGGGCGGTGACGCCGGGCTTCCAGTATTTCGGCAATGTGATTGCCGATGCCGATGACGACGGCGTTGCCGATGGCGGCGGCTACAGCAACCGCGATGCCTGGGCGGCCGGCGTAACCGTCGATTACAAGGTCGTCGAGGACCTGAAGGCCAAGCTCAGCCTGCAATATCGCGACGAAGACGACGGCGATGACGGCATCTTCGGCTTTATGCGTCTGCAGCGGGACTTCTAACTAGGGCCGAGAGTCGGCGATGAAGTCGGAATAGAGCTCGTCGGCGCTGCGCGCCTTGCGCATCGATTCCAGCACGCCAGGCGCTTGCAGGCGCCGGGCGATGGCGGCGAGCACATTGAGATACTCGCCGCGATTGTTTTCGCCGAAGAGCAGCATGAAGGCGATATCGGTCTTGATGTCGTCGATCGCCTCGAAATCGAGGGGATGGGCGAAGCGGATGAGCAATCCGCGCGGGCTCGTCATGCCGGGGATCGCCGCATGCGGAACGGCGATGCCGTTACCGATCCCCGTCGAGCCGAGGCTTTCGCGGCTTTCGAGCGCGCGGATGATCGGCTGCTCCTCGATCGCGAAGGCCTTGCCGGCCTTTTCCGCCATGGCCTGCAGGGCGCGCCACTTGGTTGCTGCGGAAACGCCGATGAAGGTGTGTTCCGGCAGGATGATATCAGCGAGATTCATGTCATTTCCATAGATGTTCGCAGAAGCGGCGGGACCACTCAGTCCGGTTCCCGAAGCCGGTAGCCGACCCCGGTCTCCGTCGTAATATAGTGCGGCTGGTCCGGAACCTGCTCGACCTTTTGCCGCAGCTGCCGCACATAGACGCGCAGATACTGCACATCGGCCGCCGGTCCCCAGACCTGCTTCAGCAGGAACTGGTGGGTCAGCACCTTGCCGGCATGCTGGGCGAGCACGCGCAGGATGTCATACTCCTTCGGCGACAGCTTGATCTCCTTGCCATCGACCTTGACGATGCGCTTGACGATATCGATCGACAGGCCGCCGGTCTGGAAGATCGCCTTTTCGCCCTGCTGCTGCAGCCGGTGGCGGAGTGCGACGCGAATGCGGGCGCCGAGTTCGGCAATGCCGAAGGGTTTCGTCACATAGTCGTCGGCGCCGGTTTCGAGCGCCTTGACGATCCCGGCCTCATCCGTGCGGCTGGAGAGGATGACGACGGGCATGGTCAGCCCATCGTCCCGCCACTCCTGCAGCAGATCGTGACCCGGCGTATCCGGCAGGCCGAGATCGAGAACGACGAGATCCGGCAGGTCGTCGACCACGGATTCGCGCGCGGCCAGCGCATTGGCCGCTTCATGCACTTCATATCCTTGCGCCGTCAGACCGACGCGCAGCAGCTTGCGGATAGGAGGCTCGTCATCGACGACGAGGATCTTGATGGGCGAACCGCTCATTTGAGTTCATCCAGTTTCGGAATGTCGTTGGTTCCCGGAAGCCGGATGGTGAAGACGGCGCCGGAGCGGTCCGTCCCGTTTCCGGCGGTGATTGTGCCGCCCATCGCCTCGATGAAACCACGGCAGATGGAAAGCCCGAGCCCGGTTCCGGCGCGCACCTGGTCGCCTTTGCGGACACGGTAGAACGTATCGAAGATGCGGTTGAGATCGCCTTCGGGAATGCCGGGGCCTTCGTCGGAGATTTCGAGCGCAACGCTGAAGGCATCGGCAGAGCCGCGGATGCGGATCGTCGAACCCTCGGGGGCATATTTGGCGGCGTTGTCGAGCAGATTGAAGAGCACCTGCTCGAAAAGTACGGGATCGACCTTCACCATGGGAAGATCGCCGGGGATGTTCATCTCCGTCCGGTGGCGTTCGAGGATCTTGGCGGCACGGCGCAGCGCGCTTCCGGCGATATCGCCGGCATAGTGCAATGCATAATTCGGCTCCATGGCGCCGGATTCGATCTTGGTCATGTCGAGCAGGTTGGCGATGAAGCGGTTGAGCCGCTCGGATTCGTCGACCACGGTCGAGAGGAGATCGTTGCGGTCTTCCTCCGGCATGGAGCTCAGATAGTCGCGCAGCGTTCCTGCCGCGCCGAGAATGGCCGCGAGCGGCGTCTTCAGGTCGTGCGAGATCGAGGTCAGCAGCGCCGAGCGCAGCCGGTCGGCTTCTGCCGCCAGCTTGGCGCGGTCGACATCGGCGACGAGCTGCACGCGTTCGATGGCGAGTGCCGCCTGATCGGCGAGCGCATCGAGCAGCCGCTGCTGCTCCGGCGTCAGCAGCGGGCCGTCGCGCCGGTCGCTGTCGAGGCCGATGACGCCGACGGCGGTGCGGCCGGTCCGCAACGGCACGTAGAGACGCTTGGCGCCGGGCAGGGTATCGGCGCCGCGCCCGGCCGCGTGATTGTGCTCCCAGGCCCAGCGCGCAGCCGCGATATCGGCGTCATCGAGCGTATCGTCGGGCGGATAGCCGGCCTTGACGGCAATGCCTCCGTCTTCCGGCAGCAGCAGCACGACGCGAACCTTCAGCATCGATGCGATCTGGAAGGCGGTCGCCCAGAGCACGTCGTCAAGCGTGCCGGTTCCGGCAAGCTTCTTGGAGAAGAGATATAGGTCCTCTGTCGTGCGCGCTCTCTGGCGGGCAGCGGCTGCCTGGCGCTGCACTGTTGCCGTCAGGTTCGAGGCGATGATGGCGACACCGAGGAAGAAGAACAGCGCCAGCACGCTCTCGGGGTCGCTGATCGTCAGCGTATAGCGCGGCGGCAGGAAGAAGAAATTGAAGGCGAGGGCGCTGATGATGCAGGTGTAGAGCGCCGGGCGCAGGCCATGGAGAACCGCCGAGGTCAGTACCGCCATCAGGAAGACGAGGGCGAGGTTGCGCACGTCAAGCACCTGATCGAGCACGACGCCAACGCCAAGCGCGATCGCTACATAGCCGGTCGCCAGCACATAGGCGCGCAGGTCGAACAGCGGTGCCGTCGAGGCGGCCTTGATGCCGCGCTGGGCGGTCTGGTCCTTCTCGTTGCCCGATATGACATGGACGCTGATATCGCCCGCCTGGCGGATCAGCTGGTCGGTCGCCGAGGGCTGCAGCCATTCGCGCCATGTCGGCTTCTTCGGTGAGCCGATGACGATGTGGGTGACATTGTTGGCGCTGGCATGCCGCAGCAGCTCTTCGGTGACTTCGCGCCCGGGAAGCGTCAGTGCCTCGCCGCCGAGCTGGCCGGCAAGCCGGAGCGTCGCGGCAATCGTGTCGCGCTGCTCTTCCGAAAGGCTGATCGAGCGGTTCGTCTCGATATAGACGGCCGACCAGGGCGCGCGCAGCCGCGAGGCCATGCGGGCGGCATAGCGCACCAGCGAGGCGGACCGCGGATGATGGTCGATCGAGACGAGCACCCGCTCGCCCGCCGCCCACGGGCCGGGGATGGCATGCGCCTGCATGTGGGTCAGCAGTTGGTCGTCGACGCGCTGCGCGGTCTTGCGCAAGGCGAGCTCGCGGAGCGCCGTCAGGTTGCCCGGCGTGAAATAGTTGGTGAGCGCCCGCTCGGCGGTGCGTGCCACATAGACCTTGCCGTCATGCAGCCGCTTGATCAGGTCGTCAGGGGTCAGGTCGATGATCTCGATATCGTCGGCCATGTCGATGACCGAATCCGGTACTGTCTCGCGCACCCGGATACGGGTGATCTGCGAGACGACATCGTTCAGGCTTTCGACATGCTGGATATTGAGCGTCGTATAGACATCGACGCCGCGGTCGAGCAGCTCCTTGACGTCGAGGTAACGCTTCGGATGGCGGCTGCCCTGGGCATTGGTATGCGCCAGCTCGTCCACGAGAACGAGATCGGGTTTGCGCGCCAGGATGCCGTCAAGATCCATCTCCTCCAGTTCCTGACCGCGATAGGCGACCTTGACGCGGGGGATGATTTCGAAACCGGCCAGCAGCGCCTGGGTTTCCTTGCGCCCATGCGTCTCGACGACGCCGATCACCACATCCATGCCGTCGGCGATCTTGGCGCGGCCGGAGATGAGCATTTCGTAGGTCTTGCCGACGCCGGGGGCGGCGCCGAGGAAGATTTTCAGACGGCCGCGCGTTTCCCGCTCGGCGCGCTCGAGGAGAGCGTCCGGGGATGGTCTGGCATTGGTGTCACGACTGTTGTCGGGCATGCGGGCGGTCTTTCTTTGCTGTCCGCGCAAGCGGCCCCCTCATCCGACCCTTCGGGCCACCTTCTCCCCGTGGGGGAGAAGGGAAGTCCGCGCCGTTGCCGCTCCTCCTCTCCCCTCGGGGGTCCGGAGGACGGGACGGGACCCGTGGCCCGTCCCCGGTGGGTGGCCGAGCGCAGCGGAGGCCGGGTGAGGGGGCTGCTCGCGCCGACATTCATCGTGTCATAGGTGCATCAAGCGCCATATTCAACGCAAGCACATTGACGACAGGCTCACCCAGGAACCCGAGCTCACGCGCCTCGACGGCCGCATCCACCAGCGCCTTGACCTTGACCTCATCCATCCCGCGCGCCTTGGCAACGCGTGCCACCTGGAAATAGGCGGCGTCCGGCGAGATATGCGGATCGAGACCGCTGCCCGAAGCCGTCACAAGGTCAATCGGGACATCGGCGCCGGGATTGCTGGCCTTGGCGGCCTCGTAGTCGGTCTTGACGCGGTCGATCAGCTTCTGGCTGGTCGGGCCGAGGTTCGAGCCGGAGGAGGCGGCGGCGTTGTAGCCGTCGCCGGCGGCCGAGGGGCGGCCGTGGAAATATTTGTCGCTGGTGAAGGCCTGGCCGATCAGCGAGGAGCCAATGACGGTGCCGTCCTTCTCGATCAGGCTGCCGTTGGCCTGTTTCGGGAAAAGCGCCTGGGCGGCCCCCGTCATGGCGATCGGGTAGAGAAGGCCGGTGATTGCCGTGGTGGCGACGATCATGACGATTGCAGGGCGAAGTTCTTTCAACATGGATTGTACTCCTTAAGCGAGACCGATGGCCGTGATGACCATGTCGATCGCCTTGATGCCGATGAACGGGACGACGATGCCGCCGAGGCCGTAGATCAAGAGATTGCGGGAGAGCAGCGCGCCGGCGCCGATCGCCCGGTATTTGACGCCCTTCAGCGACAGCGGGATCAGCGCGACGATGATCAGCGCGTTGAAGATGATCGCCGAGAGAATGGCGCTCTGCGGGGTTGCAAGGCCCATGATGTTCAGGACGCCGAGCTGCGGGTAGAAGGTCAGGAACATCGCCGGGATGATGGCGAAATACTTCGCGATGTCGTTGGCGATAGAGAAGGTCGTCAGCGCGCCGCGGGTCATCAGCAGCTGCTTGCCGATCTCGACGATCTCGATGAGCTTCGTCGGGTCCGAGTCGAGGTCGACCATGTTGCCGGCCTCGCGGGCGGCGACCGTACCGGTATTCATGGCGACACCGACATCGGCCTGGGCCAGCGCCGGGGCGTCGTTGGTGCCGTCGCCGCACATGGCGACGAGCTTGCCCTTGGCCTGCTCCTCGCGGATCAGCGACAGCTTGTTCTCCGGCGTCGCCTGCGCCAGGAAGTCGTCGACACCCGCTTCGGCGGCGATCGCGGCGGCGGTCATCGGGTTGTCGCCGGTGATCATGACTGTGCGGATGCCCATGCGGCGCAGTTCTGCAAAGCGCTCGCGGATGCCGCCCTTGACGATATCCTTCAGCTGGATGACGCCGAGCAGCTTGCCGTCGCGGGCGACTGCAAGCGGCGTGCCGCCGGCCTTGGCGATCTCGTCGGCAATCGATTGCAGCTCGCGGATCACATCCGTCTCAGGACGCAGCGCGATCGCGGCATTGCCGTTCGACGGCGCGTTGTTGGCGCCGACATAGGCGAGCACGGCTTCGACGGCACCCTTGCGGATCGAGGAACCGCCGACATCGACGCCGCTCATGCGGGTCTGCGCTGTGAAGGGGACGAAGGTCGCCTGCAGGCTGCCCATGTCGCGGCCGCGGATCGCATATTTCTCCTTGGCGAGAACGACGATGGAGCGGCCTTCCGGCGTCTCGTCGGCGAGCGAGGCGAGCTGCGCCGCGTCGGCCAGTTCCTGCTCGGTAATGCCGCGGACCGGGCGGAAGCTGGTAGCCTGGCGGTTGCCGAGCGTGATCGTGCCCGTCTTGTCGAGCAGCAGTGTATCGACGTCACCGGCAGCTTCGACGGCGCGGCCGGACATGGCGAGCACGTTGAAGCGCACGAGGCGGTCCATACCGGCAATGCCGATCGCCGAGAGCAGGGCGCCGATCGTGGTCGGGATCAGCGTGACGAAGAGCGCGACCAGCACGATGATCGGGATCGAGCCACCGGCATAGGCCGCAAAGCTCGGGATCGTCGCGGTCGCGAGAACGAAGATCAGCGTCATGCCTGCGAGCAGGATGTTGAGGGCGATCTCGTTCGGCGTCTTCTGGCGCTCGGCACCTTCGACCAGCGCGATCATCCGGTCGATGAAGGTGGAGCCGGCAGCCGCGGTGATGCGGACGCGGATCATATCCGAGAGAACCTGCGTGCCGCCGGTGACGGCCGAGCGGTCGCCGCCGGATTCGCGGATGACCGGGGCGGATTCGCCGGTGATTGCGGCTTCGTTGACCGAGGCGACCCCTTCAACGACTTCGCCATCCGACGGGACGATGTCGCCGGCTTCGACGAGAACGAGATCTCCGACCTTGAGGCTGGTGCCCGGCACCATGCGGTAGCCGGAGCCGTTATTGGCGGTCAGAAGCTTGGCCTGGGTTTCGGTGCGGGCCTTGCGAAGAGAATCCGCCTGCGCCTTGCCGCGGCCTTCGGCGACGGCTTCGGCGAAGTTGGCGAAAAGCACGGTGAACCAGAGCCAGAGATTGATCTGGAACGAGAAGCCGAGATTGCCGCCGCCGGTCGCGACGTCGCGGAGGAAGAGGACGGTGGTCAGCGCTGAAACCGTCGCCACCACGAACATCACCGGGTTCTTGGCCAGGGTGCGCGGGTTGAGCTTGGTAAAGGCGGCGCCGATCGCCGGGATGAGAATGCGACTATCGAGGATACTCGCGGATTTTGCCTGGCTCATAAGAGACTCCAGCTTGAAAGAGTAAGGCGGAACCGGTCTGTCCGGTCAGCCATGAAACAGTCTGAGAACGGCGGCCACGACGAGGATGGCCGCCAGCAGCACAAGGATCGCGTCGGTCGCGCGTAGGGTCTTGCGTGCCCCACGCTCCGGTTGCCCGAAGCGTGGGTGGATCGACTTGCGGAAGGCGTGACGGATGATCATCGGCGCGCCTCAGAAGGTCTGGCCCGCGGTCATCACCAGATGCTCGACGACAGGGCCGAGAGCCAGCGCCGGCATGAAGGTGAGGCCGCCGACGATCAGGATCGTGCCGACGAGCAGGCCGACGAACAGCAGGCCATCGGTCGGGAAGGTGCCGGCGGAGGCCGGAACGGTCTTCTTGGCGACCAGCGAGCCAGCGATCGCAAGGGCAGGGATGATGACCAGGAAGCGGCCCATCAGCATGCCGATGCCGAGTGTCACATTGTACCAGGGCGTGTTGCCGGTCAGGCCGCCGAAGGCGGAGCCGTTATTGGCCGCAGCCGAGGTATAGGCATAGAGGATCTCCGAGAAGCCATGTGGACCCGCCGTGCCGACAGAAGCGACCGCCGAGGGCAGCACGCTGGCGATGGCGACGAAGACCAGCATGGCGAGCGGCAGGCAGAGAATGGCAAGCACGGCCATCTTCATCTCCTTTGCCTCGATCTTCTTGCCGAGATATTCAGGCGTGCGGCCAACCATCAGGCCCGCCACGAAGATGGCGATGATGATGAAGAGGATGATGCCGTAGAAGCCTGCGCCGACACCGCCGACGATGACTTCGCCGAGCTGCATGTTGATCAGCGGGATCAGGCCGCCGAGCGCCGTGAAGGAGCCATGCATGGCATTGACCGCACCGCAGGAGGCCGCCGTGGTGATGACGGCGAAGAGCGATGACATGGCGATGCCGAAGCGGACTTCCTTGCCTTCCATGTTGCCGCCGCCAAGACCGAAGGCGTGCATCAGCGGATTGCCCGCAGCTTCCGCCCAATAGGTGATGGCAACGCCGACGATGAACAGCAGGCCCATCGAGGCAAGGATCGCCCAGCCCTGGCGCTGGTTGCCGACCATCCGGCCGAAGACGTTGGTGAAGGCCGCGCCGATCGCGAAGATCGACAGCATCTGGATCATGTTCGAGATGTTGTCGGGGTTCTCGAAGGGATGGGCGGAATTGGCATTGAAGAAGCCGCCGCCATTGGTGCCGAGCATTTTGATGGCAAGCTGCGAGGCGACCGGGCCGAGCGCGATCGTCTGCTTGGCGCCTTCGAGCGTCGCCGCATCGACATAGGGGCCAAGCGTCTGGGGAACGCCGAGCCAGACATAGATGAACGTCAGCACGATGCAGAAGGGCAGCAGGATGTAGAGCGTGGCGCGGATCATATCGACCCAGAAATTGCCGATCGCTTTGCCCGAAGCGCGCGAGAAGGCGCGGATCAGGCCCATGGCAATCGCCATGCCGGTTGCCGCGGACACGAAGTTCTGCACCGTGAAGCCCATCATCTGCGTGAGATAGGACATGGTGCTTTCGCCGCCGTAGTTCTGCCAGTTGGTGTTGGTGACGAAGCTGACGGCGCTGTTGAAGGACAGCTCCGGCCCGACGGCCGCCATCCCCGCGGGATTATAAGGCAGGACCGCCTGCAGCCGCATCAGTGCATAGAGGACGAGAACGCCGAAGAGGTTGAAGAGCAGCATCGCGAATGTATAGGAGGTCCAATGCTGTTCCTCACGGTCGCTGGTGCCGGCAAGCGCGTAAAGTCCCCGTTCCACCGGAACGAGGACGGGTGAGAGGAGTGTGCGCTCGCCCGAGAAGACGCGCGTCATGTAGCCGCCGAGCGGTTTGACGAGCGCAATGAGGATCCCGCAGAAGACGAGGATCTGTAGCCATCCGTTGAGTGTCATGGGAGGAACTTTCGAGTACCCGGCAGCTGATCAGAAGCGCTCGGGTCGGATAAGGGCGTAGGTGAGATAGACGGTGAGGAACACGGTCACGGCGCCGCTCAGGATATAGTCGAGGGTCATAGCCATCTCTCCCCTGTCACAGCCGGTCGCAGGCGCGCGTATAGGCAAAGCACAGTCCGAAAAAGACGATCGCAGTGCCGAGCAAAATGAGATCCATCATCGATGTTGACTCCTGATGTTCTGGTTGGAGTCAGACAAGACAAGGGCGCCAATCCGGGGGATCGGCACCTTTAGACTTTCTGGCATGGAGACGATCTTGCGATCTCTCGGGCCTGAATATCTGCCGATGCGCATAAAGGTTCGAGACGCGCGTGAAGGCGCCGATATAAAAATCTTATAAATGCCTTTATACGGTGAGACGTGAGCATTTCATCGATTGATGAGCAAAAGCTGAATTGCGGCGATTGAAATCCGCGCGGCCGCAGTCTTATAGTCTGCACCAACGGCGCGGTTGAATCGTAAGCGCCACAGGGAAGGAAACTGCCATGACCAAAGTCCGTGCTCTCGTTCTGGAGCGCCAGCATGAGCTCGCGCTTCGCGATATCGATCTGCCGATGGACACCGGGCGCGGTCAGGTGAAGATCAAGATCCATACGGTCGGCGTCTGCGGTTCCGACGTCCACTATTACACGCATGGCAAGATCGGCCCCTTCGTTGTCAACGAGCCGATGGTGCTTGGCCATGAGGCGGCGGGGACGGTCATCGAGGTCGGTGAAGGCGTCACGCATCTGAAGGTCGGAGACCGCGTATGCATGGAGCCCGGCATTCCCGATCCGAACTCCAAGGCGAGCCGCCTCGGCATGTATAATGTCGATCCGGCCGTGACCTTCTGGGCGACGCCGCCGGTTCATGGCGTCCTGACGCCCGAAGTCGTCCACCCCGCAAACTATACGTTCAAGCTGCCTGACAATGTCAGCTTCGCGGAGGGCGCGATGGTCGAGCCCTTCGCCGTCGGCATGCAGGCGGCTTCGAAGGCGAAGATTGCGCCGGGCGACACCGCTGTCGTCCTCGGCGCCGGACCGATCGGCACGATGGTGGCGATTGCGGCACTTGCTGGCGGTTGCTCGCGCGCCATCGTCGCCGATCTGGCGCAGCCGAAACTCGATATCGCCGCGCAGTATCAGGGCGTCATTCCGGTCAATATCCGCGAGAAGAACCTTGCCGAGGAAGTCGCGCGGCTGACGGATGGCTGGGGTGCCGATGTGATCTTCGAATGCTCCGGCTCGCCGAAGGCCTGGGAAACGATCATGGACCTGCCACGCCCGGGCGGCGTCATCGTCGCCGTCGGCCTGCCGGTCAATCCAGTGGGTTTCGACATTTCGACCGCCTCGACCAAGGAAATCCGCATCGAGACAGTCTTCCGCTATGCGCATCAGTATGAGCGCTCGATCGCGCTGCTCGGCTCCGGCCGTGTCGACCTGAAGCCGCTGATCTCGGAAACCTTCACCTTCGAAGATTCCATCAAGGCCTTCGACCGCGCCGTCGAGGCGCGCCCTGACGATGTGAAGCTGCAGATCGTTCTCGGCTGAACGTGAAGCCGGCGGATTGCTCAGCCGTTCGCCGGAAACTCCACGATCGCGGTGCCATAAGGCGCGAGCACAACAGCGACGCCTTCGGCGACGGTCGCGGAGATATCGACGCTCAATTCCTGAGGCGTGATGTTCACGAGGCAAAGGGCGTTGCCCGCGGCCTTCTCGACGGTGAAGCCGAGAACCTGTGATGGTGCTGATGACTGGCATTCATGCCAGCGAAGCCCGGCCATGCCGGCAAGTGCCTTGACCGTGTGAAACAGCGGACGAACGGCGCCCGGTTCCGAAGGCTCGTTCTCGCCGGCGATCAGGCCGAATGGTCCTGTTAGCGCCGAAAGCGTCAGGCATTCGAGATCCGCATCAATCACCTGCGCCGCATAGGCGAGCGCAAAGGCTTCGGCGAAGCGGCCATTGTGGCGCGGATCGGTATTGGCCATTGGAATGCGCTTGCCGCCGGGATTGTCCATCGTCCGGCTGCCATAGGGGTTCTGGCGCATCGGGATGGTCGAGGGGCCGATGCGATAGGGTTTGTCGTCATAGATCGCACGCACCGAGCGGGTGATGAAGGGCAGCGCTTCCAGCGTCTGCATGACGCTCAGATCGTCGGCCGCATGGACGATCGGGTTGGTACAATGGGTAATGAAATCGAGATTTTCGGGCGGCACGCGCTTGCGGTTCAGCTCGGTGAAATAGCTGAGCATGCCGCCGCCGAGCCGGGCTTTCGGGAAGGCAGCGAGTGCCGCGGCATAGACCTCTTCCAGCGGCGGGCATTCCGGCCACTTGCTGCCGGGCGGGGTCGACTGGCGATCCACGGCTGGCGAGACGACGACGGCATCGGGGGAGAAACCGGCCGCCGCCATCTCAGCCGCGATCGCGGCAGCTTCTTCTGCCGGTGACGCCTTGCAGGGCAGGGCGATTTCCAGCGCCGTGCTGCCGCGATGGATCTTTGTCAGCGCCGCGAAATCGGCGAAAGCCGCGGCGCCGTGGCCCGCGAGCGGATCGAAATGAAATAGCAGTTCCTGCGGGCCGATTTCGGCGAGGCGCGATGCTGCCGCGAGTGTTGATTTAGCCTCTACGGGTGTCACGATCAGGCCGATCGAGGGCATCACTCCGGTCTTCGTGCCCTGGGCAATGGTCACCGATTTCGCCTCGGCGATCTGTGCCGCGACACGCGGCCTGCTGTCGCTGATCGACAGGACAATCCGTTGTGTCTGCCGCTCGTTTGCGGGGATCTGGTAGGGCCAGGGCAAGGCGAGCGGACGCACGTAAGTCTTGTAGGAGGCGTCGGACCAGTTGCGCTGGTCCTCCATCTCGAATGTATCGCCTTCCATCAGGCACTTGGCGCTGACGCCGGGCATGACCGTATGGCTGATCGCCCGCATGTCCATGAACGGCTGCCAGGGGTCGATCTGATCCGGGAAGCGGGTCTCGACAATACGGCCATCGACATGCTCGACACTTGCCGGCGTGCCCGCGATACCGACGATCGGGTGCAGGATGCAGAAGCCGCAGCGGTTGGTTTCAAAGCCGCTTGGTGACAAGGCTTCGGCAGCAAAGGTCAGCTCGCTCTCCCTTGCCTCGATCTGCACGGCAATCGCCAACCTGCTGGCATCGGGGCCGTCGCAATGGGCGGTGTAGCCGATCGAGAAACTCTCGCCATCCTGCTTGGCGGCTAGATTGTCGATCCGCGGGCTGTAGGTGCCCCAGTCGCGGTCACGCACCAGATAGGAGATCGCCCGGAGCACCTCGATCCCATCATAGCGGATGGTGCGAAGGTTGCCATTTGCCAGGTCGGCGGTGAGCCGCCCGGCCGTCAGCGTGACGGGACGCTCTTCGGCCTCATGCGTTCCATAGAGGGCGAAGGCGTCGGTCGTCATTTCAGCATGGCCTCCACATCGACGGTCTTGCCGGTCGCAGCACTTTCATAGGCGGCCTCGACAAGCGCGAAGGTCTTGAGATTGTCGGCCCCCGATGTCGCGGGCTCGCCGCCGTTCTTCAGCCGCTCGACCCAATGATCCTGGATCGCGTAGACGCTTTCCTGAATGTTGTGCCAGGGACGCGAGGCCCAGGAAAGCAGCTGCGGTGAAGCGTCGGAGACGACCGTGCCTGCTGCATTGGTGACCTCAAGCCGATAGCCGGCGGAAAGCCGGATCGTACCCTCGCTGCCGTCGAGCTCGATCAGCGTCTCGGGAAAGGGTTCGGTGCCGAGCTTGGTGGCGTAGCTGACATCGACAACGGAGGTCGCGCCGCTCTCGTGATCGAGAAGGATCGTCGCGACGTCCTCGCCCTTGATCTTCGGGTTGACCCGCTTGGTCCGCGCCGTCAACGTCCTGACGTCGCCGAGGATGAAGCGGGCGATATCCAGCGTATGGATGCCGAGATCCTCGATGATGAAGCGTTCGCCCTCGGCGAGATAGGGTTGGCCGGAGAAGACGTCATAGCCGGAGCGGAAGGAGAAGCGACCCCAGAACGGCGTGCCGATCGCCTTGCTGTCGAGAAGGCGGCGCACCGCCTGGATAGGCGTCTGCCAGCGGAAATTCTCGTGCACCATCAGCGGGATACCGGCCTCGCGGCAGGCCGCTACCATCGCCTTGGCGTCCGCCAGCGACAGCGCGAAAGGCTTCTGGCAGATGACGGGTACCTTGTGCCTTGCTGCCATCTCGACCAGCGGCCGGTGGCTCGGAACGGTCGTTGCGATATCGACGAAATCGAAGCCGCCGGCGGCGAAGAGTTCGGCCGCATCGGCATAGCGGCGCTCGATGCCAAACTGGTCGCCGACCGCCTTCAGCCGGGCCGGATCGCGGTCGCAGATCGCCACGATCGCGGCGCCCTCGACATCGCGCCATGCATGCATCTGGTTGACTGCGAAAAAGCCGCAGCCGATCAGGGCACCCTTCAATCCGGTCATATCAACCTGCCTTTGCCATCTGCATGAGGGTAACACGCTGCTGCAGGCGGCGCTGTGCCTGGTCGACGACGACGGCGATGATGATGACGAGGCCCTTGATGACCATCTGCCAGAAGGACGACACGCCCATCATCACAAGTCCGTCCGACAGGATGCCGATGACGAAGGCGCCGATGATTGTGCCGCCGATCGTGCCGCGCCCGCCCGACATCGAGGTGCCGCCGAGAACAGCTGCCGCAATGGCGTTCAGTTCGAAGCTTTCGCCGGTCGCCGGATGCGCTGCCATCAGTTCGGAGGAGATGACGACCCCGACGATCGCGGCGCACAGGCCGGAGAACATGTAGACGAAGATCTTCACGAGATCGACCCGGATGCCCGACATGCGCGCTGCCCGTTCATTGCCGCCGACCGCGAAGATGTGGCGGCCGATGGGCGTGGAGCGTGCGACGTAGGATGCCACGAGCGCCAGGACGATCAGGATCCAGATCGATACCGGCAGGCCGAGAATGCGGCCGGCGCCGAAGAAATCGAATCCCGTCGTCGCATATTCGGGACGGCCGACGAGGTTCGGGAAGGTCTGGCCGTCGGAGGAGAGCAGCGCCAGGCCGCGGGCGATATAGAGCGTGCCGAGCGTCGCAATGAAGGGCGCGACATTGAGCTTGGTGATCAGCAGGCCGTTGATCAGGCCGATGATGAGGCCGACGGCGAGCGTGATCAGCACGATTTCGAAGAGGTTGAAGAAGATCGTGTAACCGATCGGCAGTTCGATGCCATAGAGGATCAGGCCACCGGCGACCATGCCGCAGAGGCCGACGATCGAGCCGACCGAAAGGTCGATGCCACCGGTGATGATGACGAAGGTCATGCCCATGGCGAGGAAGGCGTTCAGCGCCACGTGCTTCGACATCAGGATCATGTTCGCAGTCGAGGTGAAGTTCGGCGCGAAGATTGCAAAGAAGATGATGACGGCAAAGAGCGCGATGAAGGTTCTGAGCTTCATCAGCGTCAGAAGTGCGGAGCCGTTGGCGCCCTTTGGCGCGAGTGTCGTTGTTGCCGCCGTCATGACGCGATTTTCCCCTGGTGTCCGTGTCCCTTGGCCGAAGCCGCGATAATGGCATCTTCCGTCGCTTCGTCGCGGTCGAAGACCGCGATCAGCCGGCCGTTGCTCAAGACGGCGATGCGATCGGAAAGCGCCATGACCTCTTCGAGGTCAGAAGTCGAAAACAGGATGGCGAGCCCGTTGGCTGCCAGCCGCCGCATGGTTCTGAAGACATCGGCCTTGGCGCCGACATCGATACCGCGGCTTGGTTCGTCCATCAGCAGCACTTTCGGATTGGTCATCAGCGCCTTGCCGATGACGACCTTCTGCTGGTTGCCGCCCGACATCGAGGTGACCTCGAAATCCGGATTCGGCGCCTTGATCGAGAGATCCTTGATCGCCTCGGCGATGGCATTCCTCTCGGCAGCCGCGCTGATATGGAAGAAGCGGGCGAAGCGGCCCAAACTCGCAAGCGTCAGATTGCTGGCGATCGACAGAACCTGGACGAGCCCCTCGCGCTGGCGATCCTCAGGGATCAGCGCCAGGCCGCGGCGGATGCGGCGCGTCGTATCGCGGGCACGCACTTCCTCGCCGTCGATAAAGATCTTACCGGTGGAATGCATGTGGCGGCCGATGACGCATTCGAAGAATTCGCTGCGTCCGGCACCCATCAGGCCGTAGATACCGAGAATTTCGCCCGATTTGACCGAGAGCGAGACGTGATCGACCGCGAGCCCGCCTGTCGGGCGCGGTAGCGAGATGTCCTCGGCGCGGAACATCTCCTTGCCGACGGTGTGATTGACCGACTTGGCAAAATCCTTGGCGTCAGACCCGATCATCGAGCGGACGATCCAGCGGGTGTCGATATCCTTGACCATCGCCTGGCCGGTGATCTGGCCGTCGCGCAGAACGGTGATGTAGTCGCCGATCCGCATCAGCTCTTCGAGGCGGTGGGAGATGTAGACGATCGCCACACCCTGTGCCTTCAGCTCGGCGATGACCTTGAAGAGAATCTCGACTTCGGCCGCCGAAAGCGCCGAGGTCGGCTCGTCCATGATCAGGATGCGGGCGTCGAGCGACATCGCCTTGGCGATCTCGACCAGCTGTTGCTGGCCGATCGGCAGATCTTCGACCATGGTCTCGGCGTCGATCCCGGCGTCGAGGCGCTTCAGGAAGCCGTTGGCCTTCTCCACCTGCGCCTTGTGATCGATGCCGAGCACACCGCGGGTGATCTCGCGGGTCGCGAAGATGTTTTCGGCGACCGTCATGTTGGCGAAGAGGTTGAGCTCCTGGAAGATCATGCCGATGCCATGCGCCTGCGCATCGGCCGGGCTGTCGAAGGAGACCTGTTCGCCATCGAGGATGATCTTGCCGAGCGTCGGGCGCTCGACACCGGCGATGATCTTCATCAGCGTCGACTTGCCGGCGCCGTTTTCACCGACGAGCACATTGACCGCGCCACGGCGCAATTCGAGATTGGCGCGCTTGACGGCGACGATACCCGAATAGACCTTCGAGACGTCGTCGAGGCGCAGGATGATATCGTTCTTGGAGGCCTCATCCGTCATGGCGCCACCGTCAGTTCCGAGGGAGTGACCAGCGGCAGGTCACTACCGGATGGCAGCGGGAAGGCACCGACGACTGTTACGGTCTTGCCGGTGATGCCGTCACGCGGAATGGCCGAGAGGAAGGCGGTATTGGCCTTCTCGTTGAAGGCCTTGCCGAACTGGGCCCATTCGATCTGGTTCTTGAATTCGTTGAAATTGACGAAGTCCAGCGTGTCGCGCAGCGCAGTGCCGCGCAGTGCCGGGCCGATCTGCACTTTTGCATCGGGCTTGCCGTCGCCATCGACGTCGACGTCGAGCGTTGCGGCGCGCGACTGCGTATCGGCAGCCACGACCTTGCCGGTGAATTTAACAGCATAGGTCCACGGCGAGCTCGCCTGCTTCTTCGGATTACCGTATTTCTCGCCGGCCTGATCGGCACCGGCAGCGACAGCCGCCACGACATCCTTCAGCTCACCGGCGCGCTTTTCGAAATAGGGCACCGCCTGCGACTGCCAGATCGCGTCGACCTTGGCATTCGGATCGAATGCATCCTTTGCAGCCGCCGCGGCCTTTTCCTCGGCAGTCGGCGTCTTGATGATCTTGCAGCCAGGCAAAGCCGCCGCCACGAGAGCGGCGATCAGGGCGCCCCTGATCCTCAACATGCTGTGAACCTCGAATTTCTTGAAATAGCTTGCAGAGGGTGCGGTTTCCCGGACCCTCTGCGGTGTGCTCTATACCGGTTACTTCGAGATCGCGAAGGTTTCGAGCTTGGAAGCGTTGTCAGCGTTGATGAGAACGCAATCCATCAGCTGCTTTTCTTCCTTCGGCGTCGTCTTGTTCTTGATGTAGGCGTCAGCCTGCTCGACGGCCATCTGTGCCTGAGCGTATGCCGGCTGCAGAACGGTCGCCTTGATGCCGCCTGCCTTGATGGAGTCGCGAACGTCGTTCGAGCCGTCGAAGCCGACGACGATCACGTCCTTGCGGCCGGCAGCCTGCAGAGCGGCAATCGCGCCCATGGCCATCGTGTCGTTGCCGGAGATGACGCCCTTGATATCGGGGTTGGCCTGGAGGATGGTTTCCATCTTGGCATAGGCTTCCGTCTGGCTCCAGTTGGCCGACTGCTTGGCAACCGACTTCAGATCCGGATAGTCGTCGATTACGTCATGATAGCCCTGCGAGCGGATGCCGGCATTGGTGTCGGATTCCTTGCCGACGAGCTCGACATAGTTGCCCTTCTCGCCCATCAGCTTGACGAATTCCTGCGCGCCGAGCTGGGCGCCCTGGTAGTTGTTTGACACGATCTGGGCGACGGCAACGCCGGTGGCGTTGATTTCGCGGTCGATGAGGAAGGACGGGATACCGGCGTCCTTGGCCTTCTTGACGGCAGCAACGGACGCGTCGGCACCGGCGTTGTCGAGGATGATGGCCTTCGCGCCGCGGCCGATCGCCGTGTCGATCATTTCCGACTGCTTGTTGGCATCGTCGTCATGGGTCATGACGAGGGCTTCGTAGCCGAGTTCCTTGGCCTTGGCTTCGGCGCCGACTGCTTCAGCCTTGAAGAACGGGTTGTCATGGGCCGGCGTGATGATGGCGATCAGGTCTGCCGAAAATGCCGGCATGGCAACGCCGAGCGAAAGGGCGCCGGCGAAGGCAGCAAGGGTCAGTCTACGTGTAAAAGTCATGGTTTCTCCTCCCGAGTTTGACGCATGGGCCGGACCACCCCGGCCCGACCAGAATTCATGCGATATTCCATTGCCGGACCGTCTCTTGGACTCCCCACCGGGCCGGCGATGCGGCAAGACCTGCGCCTTGCCACAGCATTGTCAGGTGATGCGCCGGATGCTTTCGGCGATCTCCTGAGGTTCGAAGACCTTCTTCCAGTCGTCGCGCATCAGCGCGGGGATGCCGAACTCGATCGCCTTGTTGCAGGCATCCGAGAACACGCCGTCGACTTCCTTGAAGATGACGGCGCCGAGCACGTTCATGTGGCCGAGCAGGAAGTCGCGGGCGGCTTCCGCCGGTACGCCGCGGGCAACGCACTCATCCATGGCCTGGCGCATGACGACGAGCAGCGAGGCGCAGACGGTTTCCGAAAGGCCCGGCTCCAGCATCGCCATCTGATCGACGGTGACGCGGTGCGAGCGCATGACCGGCGCCCAGATGACCTTGGCGATTTCTTCGCCGAGCGCATAGGCGCTTTCCGGCCCCTGCATCAGCGCCGAGACGATGTGCTGCTTGGCGAACAGGCCGCCGAAGTGGTCCTTCTTCGCCTGCATATCCGTCTCGTCGTTGAAGATCGGCGGATGGCAGGGATGGGTGACGAAATAGGTGAGATCGGCGCGCTCCGGCAGATGTCCGGCGAAGGGGGCGGCGGCGTCGAGAGCGATGACCATCGTGCCCGGCTTCAGCTTGTCGACGATACCGGCTGCGACCTTGCCGATCGCCGTATCGGGAACCGCGAGGATGACGACCTCGGCACCGGCAAGACCTTCATCGGCACCGACGCAATCGATACCGAGATCGTTCTTGAGGCGTGCCTTGCCGGCGTCGCTGACCTCCACATGGCGGACATCGAAGCGGGAACCTTTGAGATTTTTGGCGAGCCGGTAGCCCATTTTGCCACCAGCGCCGAAGAGGGCAATTGCAGTCATGTTTCCTCGCCTTTCGATTTTTCTATCAGCTAACGCAACTGGTATGATGAGTCAATCACTATAGCAGTTGATATCAATATTTCCCTGGCCGTCAGGCCCTGCGTCCATCGCGAATCTGTGCGAAATAACCGTCCGAGCCGACCTGGCCGCCCTTGAGGGCGATCTGCAGGCCGTTGGTCGGGGCATAGGAACCGTGCGCCGTGCAGAGTGGCGAGCCCGGCGTCTGCGGCAAGGGCAGCAGCGTCGTCAGCGCCTCGACGCGTAGTTCGCTCAGCGCATGGCTCGACGTATCGCCACCGGCGATGACGGCGCGCGTCAGCTTTTCGGCCTCCACGAGACGGCGCAGGATGATGCCGAGGCGGATGCCCAGGCGATGGCGCGCTTCGGGGATACGGTCGATCTCGGTGCCGCGATCGGCCGAGGGGCCAAGAGCGGTGTGCAGGATGACGCTGTGGCCGGATTTCAGCGCCGATAGGCCGGAAGCAACAGCACTTTCGATCGCCGCATCGCCGCTTTCGCCAACCAGAGCCAGCGGGTCGACGGGAATGGCGTCGAAGCCGTTCTCCGTCGCGTTGCGGATCTGCCGTTCCGTCGTCGGCGAGACACTGCCGGAGACGACGGCAAGACGCTTCACCGCACCGGGGAGGGGAAACTCGACCTTGCCCGATGTCAGCCCTTCGCGTTCCCAGGCATGGAGCAGGGCGTATTGAATGCCCGACGATCCCGCAACGAAGAGGCCGCGATCGCCGCGCAGGCGCCAGACCTGCTCTCCGGCAATCGCCTGCGAAGCCGGCCCATCGACATCGACAAGCAGGATGCCGGGTTTGTCGGCGAGCAGCGCATCGATACCGGCGGCGGCGTCCCCGGCCGTCATGGCCAGATCGGCGAGCCGGATCGGCAAACCGGTCTGCGCCGCAAGATGGATCGTCAGATCCGCCTCGGCCATCGGCGTGACCGGGTGACGGCTCATCACCGGGTGGCGGTCGATGCGGTAGACCTTGCCCTGATAGGCGGCGAAGAGATGCCCGAAGGCTGTATAGCGCTTCAGCTGCGGCGCGCCGACGATGACGGGCACGCAGTCCTGCGCAAAAGTCTCACGGCCGATCTCGATCGCCTTGCCGATATTGCCGATTGCAGGGCTGGAATCGAAGGTCGAGCAGACCTTGTAGTGGCAGATCGCGGCGTCGAGGCTTTTCAGCCAGGCAAAGGCGGGGCCGAGATTATCGGACATCCATTGCGGTGTCTGGCTGCGGCTGGTCCCGGCGATGCCGATTGCGCGGCAATCGGAAAACTTGGCAAGCGCTTCCGCACTCGGAATACCCAGGAACAGGGCCGTCTTCACCCCGTTCGAGGCCAGCGCCTCCATGACATCGGTGGAGCCGGTGAAATCGTCGCCGTAATAGCTGAGGAGCAGCTTGCTCATGGCTCTCACGCGCCCTTGCCATCGGCGAATTTGGCAATCGATGCGGCGAGTTCCGGATGGTCCTTGGCGTAGACATCGAGCGGGATATCGGCGACCGCCGCCTGCCAGGCCTGCTGCACGGCGCGCACGCCGGCTGCCGGTCCGCCCGGGTGGCTGACGATGCCGCCGCCGCAGAGATAGAGAAGGTCGGTCGTGCGGCCCGTCCGCTGGTAGGTTTCCGGTGCCTGGCCGCCCCACTGGCCGGAACCGGCGACAGGAAGCGGGCAATCGGCGGCGTCGAAAAGTGGCGTGCTGACGGCTTTGAAGGAGGCGACGAAGCTCTCGTCCGGCTCCCAATATTTCACGCGGATGCCGTTGATCTGGAACTGGTCGACGCCGAGTAGGCGCCAGAACTGCTGGTAAACCCTGAAATCCATGCCGGTCGCCGGGTTGCGGGTCAGGATATCCCAGCCGTTGCGATGCGCATGCAGCACCAGGCCGGAGCGCTTGCGCAGGAAGCTCATGCCGCCAAAGCCGATCGAGTTGATGTTGACGACGGCGCAATTGCCGCCGGCCTTCAGCACGAGGTCGTGGTTGCGCATCATCTCGTCTGGATCGGCATGCGAGATGCCGAAGGCATACATGACCTTCTTGCCGGTCTTCTGCTCATGATCGAGGATCAGCGGCATGATCGCCTCGACGCGATCCTTGAGCGGCGAATAGGCCGGGCTCATCAGCTTCTCGTCGTCCTTGATGAAATCGACGCCCGACTGGATCAGTTCGCCGACGAGTTCCGCCGTTTCATGCGGCCGCAGCCCGAGCGCCGGCTTGACGATCGTGCCGATGATCGGCCGGCCCTCGACGCCGGTCAGCCTGCGGCTGCCGGGAATGCCGAATTGCGGGCCGGGATGCGCGCCCTTGAATTCTGGGGGAAGCTTCAGATCGACGATGCGGATGCCGGTCATGCCCTTGATCGAATAGACGCCGCCGATCGCGATCGTCATCAGCGCCGAGAGATCGGTGCCGATCGCATCGAGCGGGAAGGCGATATCGACATCGGCGCGCTTGAGCGGCCCGTGGCCTTCGGCAACCTCGGGCCAGCCCGGCGCCTTCGCATCCTCAAGCGGGCGAATCGCCAGCACCCGGGCCGCGACCCGCGCCTTCAGCTCCTCGGTCTCGCCGGGAACCGGAACGAAGGTGCCCGTCGACTGGTCGCTGGCGATCTTCTCCGCCATGGCCTCGATGCTGCCAGGGGTTTCGATACGGTAGGTCAGGGTGATCATGCTCACGTCAGTAATGCTCCTCCGGCCAAGACCAGCATCTTGGCGCCACTCATTAACTGGTATAATGAGTATTCCAATTTGCGCAATCGGAAAGTTTCGATCCGAGCGCAAATGAGCCCATCGCGGCCTTTGTCGCGGCGGCGCAAAATGCTAAAGGGAGGGGAGTTTGAGCCAGCGAGACATCATGACCCAACCAATCGAGCAGATCGTTCGCCGGAAGCTTTCCGACGAGGTTTTCGACAGGCTCGAGCGCATGATCACCTCGGGCGAACTGAAGCCCGGTGACGAAATGCCCTCCGAGCGCGTGCTGATGGAGCGTTTCGGCGTCGGCCGTCCGGCGATCCGCGAGGCCATGCAGTCGCTGGCGGGCATGGGCCTCGTCAACATTTCCCACGGCGAGCGCGCCAAGGTTCTGAAACTGACGGCGAAATCGATCTTCCAGCAGGTCGATCTGACGGCGAAGATCATGCTGTCGCAATCGGCAGACAGCCTCGAGAACCTGAAGAGCGCCCGCATTTTCTTCGAGCGCGGCATGGCGCGAGAGGCGGCGCAGCGGGCGACCGAGGCTGATATCGCCGAATTGAAGCGGATTATCGAGCGCCAGCGCGAATCGCTTGGAAATGCGGAGGATTTCATCTCCGCCGACATGCAGTTCCACACCCGCATCGCGCAGATATCGGGCAACCCGATCTTCGCCGCCGTCAGCGAGGCGATGCTTGCGTGGCTGCGCGAATATCACACGGAAATGCTGATCTGGACCGGCAAGGAGAAATTCACGCTGGTCGAGCACGAAGAGATCGTCGAACGGCTTGCGGCCCACGATGCCGACGGTGCAGAATCGGCGGTGCTGAAACATCTCGAACGCTCACGGGCGCTCTACACGAAATAGGCAGGCCGTCCGCCTGGGAAGAGGGGCGGCGGCATGCATCGAAGGAGGATCGATGACGGTCAAGAAGATCATCAACAACGGCGCCGATGCCGTTGACGAAATGCTGGCGGGCATTCTCGCCGCCCATCCCAATCACCTGAAGCGCGTCGAAGGCACGGCCCGTTCGGTCGTCGCCGTCGATGGCCCGCGCCAGGGCAAGGTCGGCCTGGTGATCGGCGGCGGCTCGGGCCACGAGCCGAGCTTCGTCGGCTTTGTCGGCCGCGGTCTCGCCGATGGTGCGGCGATCGGCAATGTATTTGCCTCGCCGCCGCCGGATCCGGTCCTCGAATGCGCCAAGGCCGTCAATGGCGGCGCCGGTGTGCTCTTCATGTACGGCAACTATGCCGGCGACGTGATGAATTTCGACATGGCGGCCGAAATGGCGGCGATGGAAGACATCGAAGTCCGCACCATCCTGACGACCGACGACGTTGCCTCTGCTCCGCGCGACCGGAGAGCCGATCGCCGTGGCGTTGCCGGCAATGTCTTCGTCTTCAAGATCGCCGGCGCTGCCGCCGACCGGATGATGGATATCGATGCCTGCGAGGCTGCGGCCCGCAAGGCGAACGACCGCACTTTCACCATGGGCGTGGCGCTCGGCCCTTGCTCCCTGCCGCAGACGCGTAAGCCGAATTTCGAACTCGGCGAAAACGAGATGGAAATCGGCATGGGCATCCATGGCGAACCCGGCGTCGAGCGCGGTCCGCTGAAAAGCGCCAACGAGATCACCGACCAGCTGCTCGACAAGATCCTGCCGGAAATGAATGCCGCGCGTGGCGATCGCGTTGCCGTGCTGGTCAACGGTCTCGGCGCAACGCCGCTGATGGAGCTTTACATCATGATGGCGCGCGTCAAGGAGCGGCTGGATGGCGAAGGTCTGGTGATCCACTCGACGCTTGTCGGCAACTATTGCAGCTCGCTCGACATGATGGGTGCCTCGGTGACGCTGATGCATCTCGACGACGAGCTGCAGACCCTTCTCGACCATCCCTGCGATTGCGCCATGTTCCGGAGCGGCCGCTGATGGCTGAAATCACCGCACAGGACCTGCGCGCCATGTTCTCGGCGATCGCCGCGACCATTGCCGAAAACCGCGACCGCCTCAGCGAACTCGACGGCGTCATCGGCGATGCCGACCACGGCATCACCATGGAACTCGGCTTCTCCACCGTGGAGACGGCCCTCGCCGCCAACGAGGCCGAAGCCGATCTCGGCGCCATCTTCAACCTCGCCGCCAAATCCTTCCTCAACGCCGTCGGCGCCTCCTCCGGCCCACTCTACGCGACCGCCTTCATGCGCGCGGGAGCCGTGCTGAAGGGCAAGACGGCGGCTGGCGACGAGGACATGGTCAAGGCCTTCGCGGCGATGGCCAAGGGCATCGAGGACCGCGGCAAGGCGGTGCCGGGCGAGAAAACCATGGTCGACGCCTGGCGGCCTGCGGCAGATGCGGCGGAAGCCGAGTTTGCGAAGGGAGCGGCGCTGGCGGTTTGCCTCAAGGCTGCAGCGGATGCGGCGACTGCCGGAGCGGAGGCGACGAAGTCGATGCTGGCGACCAAGGGCCGTGCTTCGCGACTGGGCGAGCGGGTGCTTGGGCATGCCGACCCGGGCGCGGTTTCGGCGGCGCTGGTTGTTGCGACGATGGCGGAGAGTTTGGGGTAGGGACCGTAAAGGCGCCATGCACTACACGGCGTTCCGGCCGCTTTATGCACCAAGCCCACATCTCCTCACTTACTGTGCTTGCCACAGGGATGAAGAAAGAACTGCGCCCGGAGCCCCCTCATCCGCTCTTCGGGCACCTCTCCCCGCTGGGGAGAAGGGAAGACGAGGGGGCGGCTCGCGCCACGCCGGGTGGGCAGGGTGAGGGGGCTACGGGTACAACAGTTCCATCGGATCAGGCCAAGAACCTTAGCCTGCCCGCCCACCCAAAAACTCACCGAGCGTTATACTTTGCGTCCAGCTCGTCCATCGCCTTCACATTCCCGGCAGACCGGCCGTTCTCATCGAACGTCTGCGCCAGAAACGCATCGGCGATCGACTTCGCCAGTTCCGTACCGATAACGCGGGCGCCCATGGTGATGATCTGGGCGTTGTTGGAAAGCGCGGCGCGTTCGGCGGAATAGGTGTCGTGGGTCAGCGCGGCGCGGATGCCCGGCACCTTGTTGGCCGAGATGCAGACGCCGATGCCGGTGCCGCAGACGAGAATCGCCTTGTCGTAGGTGCCGTCGAGCACGCCCGATGCAACGCGGTCGGAGAGATTGGCGTAGAAGGGATCGGCGCCGCCGTTGGTGCGCGATACTTCGTGCACCTCGAAACGGTCCTTCAGATGATCGGCCAGAACCTTGGCGAGACCCTCGCCGGCGCTGTCTCCTGCAATGGCAAGCTTCATTGTCGTTCTCCTTAGAGTTTGGCGGCGCATTTTGCGAGAATGTCGAGGTAGCCTTCGACATTCCAGGCCGAACGGCCGATGAAGAGCCCGTCGATATGCGGGCTCGAAATCAGTTCTTCGCAGTTTCCAGGATTAACCGATCCGCCATAGAGGCAGGGGATCTTGCGGCCGAGGGCCTCTTCGGCGACCGCGATGATCTCGGCCTGACGGGCGTCGGCATAGTCGGCTGATGCCGGGATGCCCTTTTCGCCGATCGCCCAGACGGGCTCGTAGGCGAGCAGGATTTCGGCGGATTTCTGGTCGCCCGAGAGCTTCGAAAGCGCGCCGCGCACCTGGGTGGCGAGAATGTCGGCGGCCTTGCCGCTTTCGCGGTCGGCCAGCGTCTCGCCGATGCAGATCAGCGGGATCAGGCCGTGGCGGACGGCGGCTTCGGTCTTCAGACCGACGGTTTCGTCGGTCTCGCCGAAATGCTCGCGGCGCTCGGAATGGCCGAGTTCGACGATATCGAGGTTGCAATCCTTCAGCATCACCGGCGAGACCTCGCCGGTCCATGCACCCTGATCGGCCCAATGCATGTTCTGGGCGCCGACCTTGACGGAGGTCTTGGCAAGCATCGCCTTGACCTCGCGAACGGCGGTGAAGGGCGGAATGACGAAGCGCTGAATGCGCGGATCGCGGGCGGCATCGGCAGCTTCCAGGCCGCGGGCAAACTGCTGCGCCTCGGCGAGCGTCTTGTTCATCTTCCAGCTGGTGCCAATCCAGAAACGCGGCTTGTCGGTCATGTCGGGTCCTGTTCCGATGCAATGGTGAGCGTGATGCCCGCCTGTGCGAATTCGTCGATGACAGCAGTGTCCGGCGCGCTGTCGGTGATCACGGCGTCGAAATCGGCCAGATCGGCCATGACATGCAGCGCCGTGTGGCCGATGCGCTGGTGGTTGACCAGCAGGCAGGATCTTGCCGAGGACGTCATCATCGCCCGCTTGGTGCGGACCACGTTGTCGTCCATGTGATAGGCGCGCCTGCCGCTGACGGCGGGCGTCGAGATGAAGGCGATATCCGCGCTGAGCTTCGACAGCGCCTCTTCGGTGACGACGCCGAGATAGGCGTTGAACTTCGCCGAATAGATGCCGCCGAGCGCGATCAGCGCGATGCCTGTTTCTGTCTTCAGGCGCTCCATGATCGCCGCATTGTTGGTGATCACGGTCAAAGGCCGCTTCTGCAGCAGCATTTCGCCGAGCACCGCAGCCATCGATCCGTCATTGACCATCACGGTCATGCCGGGCTCGACGAGCTCCAGCGCGCTCCTGGCCATCGCAACCTTGGCCTCGTGACCCTGGCGCTCGCGGATGCGGAAATCGCTTTCGAACTGCGTTCCGGCATCGATCGTCGCGCCGCCTCGCACCTTTCGAAGCACGCCCGCCTGCTCGAGATCGTCGAGATCGCGGTGGACGGTCATCTTCGACACGGTGAAGCGATCGGCAAGATCGTCGAGATCGACGGTCTTGTTCTCGACGAGCAGATTGACAATCAGCTGCTGCCGTTCCTCGCGCTTCATTCCGGTCTCCACCCATCTCCTGATGTTAAGATAACGGATAAATCGTGATAATCAACATTATTCGTGTTATTTTGCGATCAACTCTTGTTGCCGATCACATCATTTCAACAGTGTCTGCGCCGTGCGTTCATCGGTGATCAGGCCGTAGAGGCGGTGGCTTTTCAGAATGGCGCGGATGGCCGGAACCTTCGACTGCCCGCCGGCAAGCGCCACGAGCCGCTCATTCTTCGTTTTCGGGAAGGAGGCCGAGAGTGTCCGCGCCGTCAGCGCCGTATCCAGCATGTCGCCATCTGCATTGAAGAAATGCCCGAGGATTTCGCCGACGCCGCCGGCAGTCGCGATATCGTCGATCTCGCTCGGTTCGACCATACCCGAGAGCACCAGCTGTGCATCGGCATCGACAGTGCCGAGGCCAACGAGCTTCAGGTCGGCATTGTTGGCGAGGTCGAAGACCTCCTTGACGGCGCGCTGCGCTTTCAGCACCTCGCGGTCGTCGCCTGTGTTGGCGAAGAACGGGACGGGCATCACATAGGCCTGCGTTCCCGTCTTTTCGGCGATGCGATGCATCACGTCATAGGGGTTGGCGCCATAGTTGCGCGTCAGGCCGCCGAGCAGCGAGACGAAGCGCAGGTTCTTGGCGCCGACGCGCGGCATGTACTGGACGGCGGCTGACAGCGTCCGGCCATGGCCAAGGCCGATGACCTTGTTGTCGCCGCGCTCGATCTCACGCTTCAGGTAGCCGGCGCCGGCATGGCCGAGGGCGCGAAGCGGCAGGCCTTCCTCGCCGAGATCGGGGGCGACCTCGCAATATTGCAGGCCGTAGCGCTCGGAAAGGCGGGACTCGAGCTCGACGCATTCGACGATATCGCCGTCGATCGTCACTTTGACGACGCCATCGGCGACGGCGCGGGCAATCAGCCGGTGCGCCTTGACCGAGGGCACGCCGAGACGGCGGGCGACATCGGATTGCGTCAGGCCTCCGGCGTAGTGAAGCCAGGCAGCGCGTACCGCAAGCGTATCATCGGCGTCCGTCATCGCCGCTCCCTTTCAAAATAAGTCCTGCAACGATTCCGTTGCGATATCTGCAGCCTTTTAAGGATCTCCGCCTCAGATGTTCAAGTCGTCGATGCCGGTGTCGATATAGGGCGCCCAGAAGGCGACGCTCTCGGCGATCTGCGGGATCACCTCGCGGTCGTTCGGCTCGCGCTCCTTGAAGGAAAGCTCGAGGCAGATCTCGTTATTGACAGCCCCGCCTTCGGCCAACGCCTTGAGAAGCGGCGCCGGCTGGATTCGGCCCTTGGCGTTGAATTCGGCGGTGAACGGCCGGTGGCCGCCCTTGTCCATCAAGCTCTGCTTGATGTGGATGATCGGCGATACCGGGGGAACGGCGCGCGCCCAGGCAAAGGGGTCAAAATCGTCAGGGTTGGCGGAGGTGACGTCGCCGTGGTCGATATCGGCCATCATCCACATCGGGATCGCCATATTGGCGGCCGTCAGCCGCTCCTGCAGCGACAGGCAGGCGGCAATCGTCTCGCCGAATTCGCGGCCGATGCTCATCGGCTCCCAGAACACATAGGAAAGACCAGCGGCGCGGCCATGCTCCGCCACTTCGGCCCAGCAATCGATTGCGATCTTGATCAGTTCCTCGCGCTTCGCCGGATCGTCGAAGTCCCGGTAGGTGAAGATCGCGAACTGCGTGCCGACGGAATCGCCGCCGAGATCGGCGGTAATATCGGCGAAGGTCTTGAACCAGTCGATATAGTAGCGGCGCACATCGGCGTCCGGATGGCCGAAATGGTTGAGGCGGCCGTAGGGGCCGGTCATGCCGGAGGTAACGCGAACGCCCGTGCGCCGCAGCGCCGAATTCATGCTGCGGGTGAGGCGGCGGATCACGGGCGCTTGCCAGCTCGGATTGATGAACTCATGGGTCAGCTGCAGGTCGCGGATCTTCAGGTCGCGCGCCACCGTATCGATCAGGTCGTCGGGATCGGCAAAGCGGTTGACCAGCGGATTGGTGTTCAGCGAAAGCGTCAGCGGCATCGGTTTCTCCCTCAGGCGGCAGCGAGGCGGGAGGAAGCGAACCAGTCGGCAAAGGCGGCGCGTTCGGCTTCGCTCATGTGCAGGTAGTGCTTGGTGCGGCGATAGAGGATGTCCTCGGCCGTCTCCGCCCATTCCGTCGCCACGAGATAACGGGCTTCCGCCTCGTAGAACTGCCCGCCGAAATGGCGGCCCAGGCCTTCGAGACCGGTGGCGCCTGCGACGACATTCTTCGTACGGGCGCCGTACAGGCGGCCGTAGTGATGGACGAGCTTGCGCGGCATCCAGGGATAGGCATCGCGCAGGCTGTTGGCGAAGGTTTCGTAGTCGGCATTGGGGATTTCCCCGCCTGGGAGCGGCGCCGACTGCGTCCAGTCGCCGCCCATCGCCGGGAAAATGTGCTTGAGGCGATGCAGGCCGCGCTCGGCCAGCTCGCGGAAGGTGGTGATCTTGCCGCCGAAGACATTGAGCAGCGGTGCGCCGCCCGTCTCGTCGAGATCGAAGACGTAATCGCGGGTGACGGCGGACGGGTTGCCCTTGCCGTCGTCGAAAAGCGGGCGCACGCCGGAGAAGCTGTGCAATACATCCTGGCGGCGGAGCTTCTCCTTGAAGTAGCGGTTCACGGCCTTCAGCAGGTAATCGATCTCGGCTTCGTCGGCGGAGACGTCCTCGGCGCGGCCCTCATAGGCGATATCGGTCGTGCCGATCAGCGCCTTGTCGCCCTCGTAGGGGTTGATGAAGATGACGCGCTTGTCGTGGTTCTGCACGAGATAGGCATTCGAGCCCGCCCAGAATTTCGGAACGATGATGTGGCTGCCCTTGACGAGGCGGACGTTGCGCGAGGAGTTGGAGCCGGCGACACGGTTGATGATGTCGCTAACCCAGGGGCCGGCGCAGTTGACGAGACATTTGGCGCGGAAGGTGCGCGTCTCGCCGCTGGTGCTGTTCTTCGTGGTGATGGTCCAGGCGCCGTTTTCTCGCCGGGCCGAGACGGCGGGCGAGCGGGTCAGCACGAGCGCGCCCTTTTCGGCGGCGCTGACGGCGTTGAGCACGACGAGGCGGGCGTCATCCACCCAGCAATCGGAATATTCGAAACCGCGGGTATATTGGTCGAGGATCGGCGTGCCTTCGGGGTCGCGCAGCAGATTGAGGGTGCGCGTGCCCGGCAGCTTCTTGCGGCCACCGAGGTGGTCGTAGAGAAAGAGGCCGAGCCGCACGAGCCAGGCGGGGCGATCCTGCGGGCTGTGGGGCAGGACGAAACGCATCGGCCAGATGATGTGGGGAGCGGCGTTCAAGAGCACTTCGCGCTCGATCAGCGCTTCACGCACCAGGCGGAACTCGTAATATTCGAGATAGCGAAGGCCGCCATGCACGAGCTTGCCGGAACGCGACGACGTGCCCTGCGCCAGGTCGTCCTTTTCGCAGAGCGCCACCTTCAGTCCGCGGCCGGCCGCATCGCGGGCGATACCCGCGCCATTGATGCCGCCGCCGATGACGAAGAGGTCGAGGGTTTCCGGTTCGGTCATGTCATGCTCCTTCGATGCTTCTGCATCAGAACTTGAGTTACGCGCCTGGCGTCGCAGCAGTGGCGAGCTTGTCCCAGGCGGGCGCCATGGCCTGGCGCACGTCCGTGTAGGCGGAGAAAAGGCGATCGAAGCGCGCGGCTTCGGCGGTGTCGGGCACTTCGGGCTCGCCGAGCAGCGGCGTCACCCAGTCGGCAATGCAGTCGTCCATCGTGGCATAGACGCCGACGGCGACCGCAGCCATCATCGCCACACCGGCAGCGCCGGTCTCTTCGCGCCGGGACTGACGGATCGGCGCGTTGACGGCTGATGACAGCGAGCGGCGCAGACCGAGCGAGCGAGTCGCCCCGCCGGTGATGCGCAACTCTTCAGGCATCGCCCCCATCGCCGCGTAGCAATCGCGGGTCGCAAGGCCGAGGCCCTCGACGACGGAGCGGACGAGATCCGGAAAGCCGTGACGGGTGGAGAGGCCTGTGAAGCCGGCCCGGGCATTGGCGTTGACGAAAGGCCCGCGCTCGCCGGCCTCCGAAATATAGGGGTGATAGAGCACCGATCCCGGCTTGCTCTCGGCAAACCAGCCGTCGATCCGGGCGATCAGATCGGCATGCGAAACGGTCTTCCCGGCGTCCGCCATCAGGTAGGAGGCAATTTCCAGGATCCAGTCGATGTTGATCGTCGATCCCATGTTGGTCTGGACCTGCGTGACGATGCCGGGAATCGGCAGGGCGATGACATAGCCGGTGCCTTCGCTGTTGAGATGAACGTCGGCGACCGCCTTGGCGCGCATGTGGACGCCGGTGGAGCCGATCGTTGAGCAGGCGGCATTTCGGCCGCTGCTGCGCACGCCGGCGCCGAGCGCCGTCATCACCATGTCGACATAGCCGAGGCAGACGGGCGTTCCCGCAAGCAGACCGCAGGCCTTGGCGGCTTCCGCCGTCAGGGGATGGCTCACTTCGGTACCGTCGATGATCTCGGGCAGAAGATTGCGGCGCCGCTCAAGGCCGAGCGCGTCGATGACGACGCTGTCGTATTGGCGCGTGCGGAAATTGCCGAAGGTGAAGCTTGCCTCGGAGGGATCGGTCGCGCGGATGCCGGTGAGATTGAGATAGAGCCAGTCCTTGCAATGCAGGGCGGTCTCGGCTCGGTCGAGCAAGTCAGGCGCGACCTTGTCCATATGGGCGAGCTGCGCGCCCTGCTGGCAGGTATTGAGACCGGTGCCGGTCGCCTCGAAGCGGGCGCGGTTGCTTGTCCCTCCCGCCAGTCTGGTGACCGTCGAGGCGGCACGGGCATCGAGCCACAGCCACGCGTCTGTGACGGGCGCATTGCCGCGGCCGACGAGCCACGTGCCGTCGCCCTGTCCGGTTACTGCGATCGCGGCAGTGCGCGCGGCAAGATCGGCGACCTTTTCGCCGAGGCCGCGCAATGCGCTGGCGCAGTCCGTCCAGGTCTGGGCGAGGGATTGCGTCGCCGAACCATCGTCGCCGGTCGCGTATTTGTTGCGCACGGAAGCGGTTGCGATCTGCTGGCCTGCGAGATCGAACGCCACCGCCTTGATGACGGATGTTCCGGCGTCGATCCCGATGATGATGTTCTGGGTCGATGTCATTGCAGACTATCTCGCCAATGCTGCGAACGCCGCGACGGGCAATACGCGCGTCCAATTCATCTCAAGTCCTCCCGATCGGCCTTTCACGAGGGAACAATCCCCCAGCCGCATCATTTGATCCGCATGCCGCCAGCGGCAAGCCGCGGCCTCTGCAAATGCCGGATCGAATATTTGCCGAAACCTCCCATAGGCCTCATCGCAAAACATAACATAAAGATATCACATTGCCAGCAAGATTTTTCTGGTCATGAAAAATTTTTCAGATAAAATGGATGGCATAGGAATTTAGAGCGTCGGCTCCGGCCAAGTCTCGATGAGCGCACGATCAGCCAGCATACAGCTGATGGAAATTCTTATTTTTCATTTATATACAGATACTTACTGACCGTCACGACTTTGGGCTTTTTGTGCGCCTGCCACATCAGTTTGCTGCGATGCAGCGCGATAAAAACCATGTGAGAGTCTGATTAGGCAAGCATGTACTGATAAAAGGGCCGTTGACATCTGTTAAAATTCATAACATTGTTTCCGGCATAAATAACACAGTTCTATCACGGAAGCTCACTTCCGGATGGAGATTGCAGGTTCCGGCGGTTGGAGGAGACAGGCGCCGGCTCTCTGTTGAGGAGGCTTCCAATGCTGATTTTCATCGCGCCCTGCGTCGTCGCGGACTGCCCGCCGGTTCTTCAGCCGGCCAGCCGTCCTGCCACGGCACGGCTCCGATCGTAATCGCACCCAGCCCCTCCGCTTCACCATCTCCTGGACAAAGGCCGTCACGACATGAGTACACAGCCCGATTATGCAGCCCCCAAGCCCGGCAGCGGCAATCTGAAGCTCATCGTCAGCGCCGCATTCGCTGTCGTCGTCATCGGTGCCATGGCACTCGACACCACGGTCGTGAAGATCGGGTCGGCAAACGATGTCCGGCAGCAGGCCTTTTCGCCTGAGACCTTCGGCGCCGAGCAGTTCCCGAAGATTCAGGCCAATGTCGAGCAGCGCGCCGTCGCAGCCGCCGAACTGGCAACCGCGATCGCCGCGGACAAGAAGGCCGCGAGCGAGAAATACGGCACGGCGACGAGCACAGGTCCGGTCATTCCGGTGACGCTGAGCGGCACCTTCGGTGCCCGCAAGTCGAACACCAATGAAATGAAGATCGACGGATTGCCTCCCGAGACGGTGGTCCGTGTCCAGACCGGTCCCGCGGTCAACGGCACGGACCTCCGCGATGCCACCGGCGAGATCGAATTCGGCCAGTTCACCAACCAGATCCAGTATCAGGATGCCGGATCGGCCATCAACAACGAGATGAAGAAGACCGTGCTTTCCGGTCTCGATCCGGATCAGCTGGACGGTAAAACCGCGACCGTCGTCGGCGTCTTCAAGCTCATCAACCCGAAGAACTGGCTGATCACGCCGGTGAAGGTCGAGGTCAAATGAGCCAGCCGCTGCGCAATCCCGGAACCCAGGGCGAGGTCGTGCTCGCCGCCCGAAACATCGCCAAGTCCTATGGCAATGTTCACGCGCTCAAGGGCGTGAACTTCGATATCCATCGCGGCCAGGTGACGACGCTGTTCGGTGAGAACGGCGCCGGCAAGTCGACGCTGATGAAGATCCTCTCGGGCGTGGTACAGCCGACCTCCGGCGAGATCGTTCTCGACGGTTCGCCGATCAGCTTCGCGTCCTCGACCCATGCCCGCGAATGCGGCATCTCGATCATCCACCAGGAACTGAGTCTCGCCCCCAATCTCAGCGTTCGCGACAATATCTTCATGGGCCGCGAGATCATCAAGGGCGGTGTCGTCGATTTCGCCGAGGAAGAGCGCCAGACCCGGGCGCTGATGGAAGAGCTCGAAGAGGACATCGATCCGCTGACGCGCGTGGAGGACCTTCGCCTCGGCCAACAGCAGATCGTCGAGATCGCCCGCGCTCTCTCGGTCAATTCCCGCATCCTGATCATGGACGAGCCGACCTCGGCGCTGAGCGCCACCGAAGTCGAAGTTCTCTTCAAGGTCATCCACGACCTGACAGGCCGTGGCGTCTCGATCGTCTATATCTCGCACCACCTCGAAGAGGCGCTGCAGATCACCAATCACGCCGTCGTCCTGCGCGACGGCACGATGACTGCCTATGCCGAGCGCAAGGATATCGACCTCGAATGGATCGTCCGCAACATGGTCGGCGAGAACTTCGATCTCGGCAGCCCGCCTGAAGGACACCAGTTCGGCGAAGTGGCGCTGTCGATCGAAGGTCTGACCGTTCCCGGTCCTTCGGGCGCCGCCTATAACGCCGTCGACCGCATGTCGCTGAAAGTGCGGGCCGGCGAGGTCGTCTGCATCTACGGACTGATGGGGGCGGGGCGCACCGAGCTTCTGGAATGCGTCGCCGGCCGGCTACGCTCCAGCGGCGGACGGGTTCTGCTCGAAGGACAGGATGTCGGTGCTCTCAGCATTGCCGGGCGCATCGAAAGCGGCCTCGTCCTCGTTCCCGAAGACCGACAGCGTGACGGCCTGGTGCAGACGATGACCGTCGGCTCCAATCTGTCGCTTGCCAGCATCGGCGCCTTCACCAAGGGCCTTTTCACATCCGGCCGCCGCGAACGCGATCTCGTCACCGAGTCGATCCGCCGCGTCCACGTTAAGACCGATGGCGGCGAAGCGGCAATCGGCTCGCTCTCAGGCGGTAACCAGCAGAAGGTCGTCATCGGCAAGATGCTGGCGACGGAACCGAAGGTCATCCTGCTCGACGAACCGAGCCGCGGCATCGATATCGGCGCCAAGGCCGAAGTCTTCAAGCTGCTCGCCGAGCGCGCCAAGCAGGGCCTCGCGGTCATCTACTCGACGTCGGAAGTCAACGAATGCCTGAGCATCGCGCATCGCATCATCGTCATGCACCGCGGCCGCATTTCGGCAGAGTTCGGCTCTGACGTCACCAAGGAAAAGATCATGGCCGCCTCCGGCGAATCCATGGTCGCGCACTAGCCCGGAATTATGGAGCGCTGATTATGTCAGTCACAAACGTCACCGAGAAGAAGTCAGTTTCGAACGGGCAGAAGCGGAACACCAATATCGTGCGCCTGATCCTGGAAGGACGCGCGTTCTTCGCGCTGATCGTCATCATCGCGGTCTTCTCCTTCCTGTCGCCCTACTATTTCAGCCTCAACAACTTCCTGATCATGGCCTCGCATGTGGCAATCTTCGGGATCCTGGCGATCGGCATGCTGCTGGTCATCCTCAACGGCGGCATCGACCTTTCGGTCGGCTCGACGCTCGGCCTTGCAGGCTGTATCGCCGGCTTCCTGATGCAGGGCGTTACGCTCAGCTATTTC
Organism: Rhizobium sp. Rhizsp82; assembly: GCF_047325115.1. Lineage (NCBI taxonomy): Bacteria > Pseudomonadati > Pseudomonadota > Alphaproteobacteria > Hyphomicrobiales > Rhizobiaceae > Rhizobium > Rhizobium sp. Rhizsp82. Next base: position 867,316 of record NZ_CP168571.1, read on the forward strand.
GGCATCATCCTCTATCCGCCGGTCTGGGCCGTCGTGGTGCTGACCTGCGCGCTCGGCGCCGTGGTCGGCGCGGTCAACGGCGTGCTTGTCGCCTATCTCAAGGTGCCTGCCTTCGTTGCCTCGCTCGGCGTCCTCTATGTCGCCCGCGGTATCGCGCTCCTGATGACCAACGGCCTGACCTACAACAACCTCGGCGGCCGTCCGGAACTCGGCAATACCGGCTTCGACTGGCTCGGCTTCAACCGCCTCGGCGGCGTGCCGATCGGCGTCATCGTTCTTGCGGTCCTCGCCATCGTCTGCGGCATCGTGCTCAGCCGCACTGCCTTTGGCCGCTGGCTCTATGCATCGGGTGGCAACGAGCGAGCCGCCGACCTTTCGGGCGTTCCGGTCAAGCGTGTGAAGATCATCGTCTATGTGCTCTCGGGCGTCTGCGCAGCGATTGCCGGTCTCGTACTGTCCTCGCAGCTCACCTCCGCCGGTCCGACGGCGGGCACGACCTACGAACTGACGGCGATCGCAGCCGTCGTCATCGGCGGCGCGGCGCTGACGGGTGGCCGCGGCACCGTGCGCGGCACCATGCTCGGCGCCTTCGTCATCGGCTTCCTGTCGGACGGCCTCGTGATCATCGGCGTCTCCGCATACTGGCAGACCGTCTTTACCGGCGCGGTGATCGTTCTCGCCGTCCTGATGAACAGCATCCAATACGGCCGCCGGGTCAAATCGTCCTGACGGCTGAAACCGAACTTATCCACGACGGCAGGCCTCTGGCGCAAAGGCCGATTGGGGAAAGCACCGCCGGATCATCGGCAACAACTGAGCTCACTAATGGGAGAGAGACTATGTTTAAGAAAGGCATGCGCATTCTTCTGGCCGCCGCGGCTGTCGCACCGATCCTCGTCAGCAGCGCCTGGGCAGCAGGCCAGATGACGATCATCGTCAACGACCCGTCCAACCCCTACTGGCTGACGGAAGGCAACGTTGCCAAGGCAACCGCTGAGAAGCTCGGCTACACGGCTTCGGTCAGCGCCCACAAGGGTGACACCAACACCGAGAGCAACCTGATCGACACGGCCATCACCAACAAGTCGGTCGCGATCATTCTCGACCCGGCAAACGCTGACGGCTCCGTTGGCGCGGTGAAGAAGGCCGTTGCCGCCGGTATCCCGGTCATCCTCGTCAACGCTGAAATCAACCAGGAAGGCCTGGCGAAGGCGCAGCTCGTTTCCAACAACGCCCAGGGTGCCGCCCTCGGTGCGCAGCAGTGGGTCGAAGCTGTCGGCGACAAGGGCAACTATGCCGAACTGTTCGGCGCTCCCTCCGACAACAACGCCGCAACGCGCTCGAACGGTTACGAAACCGTGCTGTCGCAGTACCCGGACCTGAAGAAGGTTGCCAAGGAAGTTGCCGATTGGGACCGCACCAAGGGCCACAACAAGATGCAGTCCATGCTGCAGGCAAATCCTGACATCGTCGGCGTCATCTCCGGCAACGACGAAATGGCCCTCGGCGCCATCGCAGCGCTGAAGGAAGCCGGCAAGCTCGCCAACATCAAGGTCGGCGGCTTCGACGGTTCGCCGGATGCTGTTGCCGCGATCAAGGCGGGCGAACTGCAGTACACCGTCCTCCAGCCGGTGGCGATCTTCTCCGAAGAAGCCGTCAAGCAGGCCGACAACGTCATCAAGAATGGCAGCACTGGCGCCAAGAGCGAAAAGCAGCTCTTCGATTGCCTGCTGATCACCAAGGACAATGTCGACAAGTACACCGGTCCGTTCGTTCTCGAGCAGTAATCGGTCGAGGCGCCCGCAAGGGCGCTCTCCAGGCCGGGCGGCATCCACCCGCCCGGCTCCCTGCATGCCTGAAACGGTTGCCCGCGGCATGAGCCGCCCGTTCCGTTTCGCCATTTTGCCTTGGCACGGCAATCACTGTACGAAGCTGGTATCCAGAATTCAGCGACAGGGGTGACCCGTGACACAGAAGACCAGCCAGGGCGAAGATCTGTTGGAGCAGCTTACGAGCGACAGCCGGCAGACGCGCCAGATCGCGCGCCGCCGCATGATCGCAGAGGCCGTGATGAGTGAAGGCTCGATGCGGATTGAAGACCTGACCGACCGTTTCGGCATCAGCCTGATGACGGCGCATCGCGATGTCGATGAGCTGGTCAGCCGCGGGCTGTTCCGCAAGACGCGCGGCATCGTGACGGCCGCCGCCACCAATCTTATCGAATCCAGCGACGTCTATCGCTCCAACCGCCAGGCGAGCGAGAAGAAGCTGATCGCCGAGGCGGCGATGCAGTTCGTCGAGCCCGGCCAGGCGATCTTTTTCGACGATTCCACGACCGTCCTTCAGATGGCAACGCATCTGCCGTCCAGGGTTCCCGTCACCGCGATCACCAATTCGCTGACGCTGATGAATGCGCTGACCGGCATGCACGACGTGACGCTGCTGGCGCTAGGCGGGCAATATTACAACTGGTGCAACGCCTTCATGGGCCGGATGACGATAAGCGAAATCAAAGGCTTGCGTGCGGACGTTGCCTTCATTTCGATGTCGGCGATCAGCGACGGCACGGTGCTGCATCAGTCGCCCGAGACCGTCGATACCAAGCGCGCCATGTTCGACTGTTCCGTCAAACGCATCCTGCTTGCCGATCACACCAAGTTCGAACGGCGGGCACTTCACAGTTTCGCAGCACTGGACGAGTTCGATGTCGTCATTGTCGACGACAAGACCAACCCGGTGCATATCGACCGCATGCGGTCCAAGGATATCAACGTGGTGGTTGCCCGGGGTGCCCAGGGGCGCTCGTAAGGTGGCTTGCCCGTTGCACAAACGAGGTAAGGGCGAATGCCGAGTCTGCTCGGGATCGATAGTGGCCTGACGGTCACCAAGGCCGTCATTTTCGATATCGACGGCACGCCGCTCGCAGTCAGCAGGCGCCGCGTCACGCAGTTCATGCCGAAGCCGCGCCATATCGAGCGCGATATGGACGAGCTCTGGACAGCGACCGCCGATGCCATCCGCGAGGCGATCGCGCTGAGCGGCCGGCCGGCGAACGACATCCAGGCGATTTCCGCCACCGCGCATGGCGACGGGATCTATCTCCTCGATCACGACCAGAAGCCGCTCGGCCGCGCCATCCTCTCGCTCGACAGCCGGGCAGGGGAGATCGTCGACCGCTGGGAGGGCGAGGTGGCGGATGCCTCGATCGAGCTCACCGGCCAGATCCCGCATGTCTCGGCACCCTCGGCGCTGCTGGCCTGGATCCGCGAGAACGAGCCGGAGCGTTTTCAGCAAATCGGCCATTTCATCAGCTGCAAGGACTGGCTGCGCTTCTGCCTCACCGAGATCATCGGCACGGACCGCACCGAGGCCAGCACTTCCTTCACCAATGTGCGCACGCAGGACTATAGCCAGGACGCGCTCAAGCTGTTCGGTCTCGAAGCGCTCGTTCACGCCTTGCCGCCGGCCTCGCGCTCCGACCAGATCGTCGGACGGGTGACGCGCGAGGCGGCGCTACGGACCGGCCTTGCCGAATGCACGCCCGTCGTCGCCGGATTGCATGATGTCACCGCCTCGGCGTTGGGCGCTGGGGGATACGGGCCGGGCGTCGTCGCCGTCATCGCCGGGACCTATTCGATCAACGAGACGCTGTCTTCCGAGCCGCGCGTCGACCGGCGCTGGTTCTGCCGCAACGGCATTGCACCCGGCATCTGGAACAGCATGTCGATCTCGCCGGCCTCGACCGCAAATTACGACTGGTTCCTCGATACGCTCTGCGCCAGCGAACGGGCACAGGGCGGCGCCATCCATGCGCTGCTGGCGCCGGAGATCGACGCGGCCTTCGAGCGCCCGTCGACCGCACTCTTCCACCCCTATCTCTTCGGTTCGCCCTATGGCGCGGCTGCTAGCGCCAGCTTCTTCGGTCTCGGCGGCTGGCACGATCGCGGCGACATGCTGCGCGCCGTCCTCGAAGGTATCGCCTTCAATCACCGCATTCATGTCGATGCGCTGCGCGATGGCTTTTCCTTCGATCGGGCGCGGCTTGCAGGCGGCGTGTCGCGCAATCCGACGGTGGTGCAGATGTTTGCCGATGTGCTCGGCATGCCCGTAACGGTGACCGAGACGGATGAGGCGGCGGCCTGGGGAGCCGCCCTCTGCGCCGGATCAGGCGCTGGAATCTATGCCGATCCGCAAGCCGATCCCCGTGACATAGCAAGCATCGCCAGGACCTGCGAACCCGATGCCGCGCGCAGCGCCGATTACGAGAAGCGCTACCAGGTGTTCCGCGAAATCGCCGAGGCGATGACACCGCTCTGGCCGAAGATTGCCGGCCTCGCACCCGTCAACGCGGCAAACTGACAAGACGAATGCCGGTGCTCCCAACCGGCGATTTAGGATACGACCATGACAGCCGACATGCAGCAGCGCTTCTCGAATCTTGGAGAGGGCGATATCGACGTCCTGATCATCGGGGCGGGTATCAATGGCGCCGGACTTTTCCGCGATCTCTCGGCGCAGGGCATCAACTGCCTCATCGTCGACAAGGGCGATTTCGGATCCGGCACCAGCGCCGCGCCCTCGCGCCTTATCCACGGCGGCCTGAAATATCTCGAGACCGGCGAATTCGGCCTCGTGGCGCAATCGACGCTGGAGCGCAATCTGCTTCTCAAGAACGCGCCGCATTGCGTCGAGCCGCTGCCGACCTTCATCCCGGTCTTCTCCTGGACGCGCGGCATCTGGGCGGCCTTGCGCACACTGTTCGGCTCGAAGACGGCACCGCGCAGCCGCGGGGCCGTGCTGATCAAGATCGGCCTCGGGCTCTACGATTTCTTCGGCTCGCGTGACCGCGTCATGCCCAGGCACCGGCTGATCCTGAAACGGCAGGCGCGCAAGGAAATGCCACATGTCACGCCAGCGATCGTCGCCGGCGGCATCTATTACGACGCCAAGATCAGCCGCCCGGAGCGGCTTGTCTATGAGCTGGTCAAGGATGGCTGCGATGCCAATCCGAAGAGCCTGGCCGCCAATTTCGCGGCGCTTACCTCCGTCGAGGAGGGCCGGCTGACATTCCGGCAGGCTGACGGGTCGAGCTTCGCCGTGGAGACGAAGCTTGTGGTCAATGCGGCTGGCCCCTGGATCGATCACGTCAATACCGCGCTCGGGGCGCCGTCACACCTGATCGGCGGCACCAAGGGCTCGCATATCCTGCTCGATCACCCCGAACTGGTACGCAGCCTGAACGGCCACATGATCTATTTCGAGGCCGACGACGGCCGCATCTGCCTCGTCTACAGCTATCTCGGTCTGGCGCTGGTCGGCTCGACCGATATCCCGGCCGATGACCCTGACAATGTCCTCTGCGAGGAGCCGGAGACGGATTATTTCCTCGAAAGCGTCCGCTCGCTGCTGCCGACGCTGCGCTTCGACCGCGACCAGATCGTTTACAGCTATAGCGGCATCCGCCCGCTGCCCGCCTCCGATGCGACGGCACCGGGCCTGATCAGCCGCGATCATTCCGCGCCGGTGAAGGAGCCGGAAGGCAACCGCCCGTTCCCGATCGTCTCGCTGGTCGGCGGCAAGTGGACGACGTTCCGCGGCTTTGCCGAAGAAGTCGCCGATACCGTTCTCTCCCGCCTGCAGCGCGACCGCCGGGAATCGACGCGCTATCTGGCGATCGGCGGCGGCAAGGGCTTTCCTGCCGATGGCGAGAAGCGCGGGCACTGGATCAAGGATCTGGCAGCGATGGGCGGCGTGACGATCGAACGCGCCGACGAATTGCTGAGCCGCTACGGCACGACGGCTGCGCCGATCCTCACATTCGCTTCGGTTCAGTCTGACGAGACGAGACTGACGGGCGCGCCGCGCCACAGTTTCAGAGAGATCGACTGGATTGCCAGAAACGAGCTTGTCGTCCACCTCGCCGATATCGTGCTTCGCCGCACGACGCTGGCGATCGAGGGGCGGCTGACGATCGAGGGACTGAGAGAAATCGCCGGTATTGCCGCCGCGGCTCTCGGCTGGGATGCGGCGCGGACGGAAAGCGAGATCGCCGACGTCACCGGTCAGCTGAGCCGTTTCCACGGCCAGACGCTGACGAGCACCGCGCCGGCTGCCGGCCGCGAGAAAACCCCGCGCCCGGCTTCGGGCTGAAGCCGCCTAATGGCAGACGCGCCATTTCCGGCGCGCGCTTGTTTCGTCCAATCAGAGAGCGGCGACCGCCAGGTTGCTACGTGCCTCGAGGATTGCCCGGCAGGCATTGGCAGCCTCCTGGCCCTTGATCACGAAGTGGTTCATGAAGAACTCGATATGGGCCTCGCTCTCCTGGAAGTGATGCGGCGTCAGAACTGCGGAGAGAACCGGGATGCTGGTATCCAGCTGCACGCGCATCAGGCCGTCGAGAACGGTGCCCGCCACGAAATCGTGCCGGTAGATGCCGCCATCGACCACGAAGGCGCAGCCGAGGACCGCGGCATATTTGCCGGTGCGGGCGAGTGTCTGTGCGTGAAGCGGGATTTCAAGGGCGCCGGGAACGTCGAATATCTCGACATCGGCGGCATTGCCGCCCTGGGCCTGCCACGTCGAAACGAAGGAATTCACGCACTGGTCGACGATACCGGCATGCCAGCGGGCGCGCACGACGGCGATCTTGATGCCCTGGGGTTTGGTTGCGATAGTCATGTCTCTGCCTTTCAAGGGTGCCATTTCTGGCGGTTGCGTCGAGCCGCGAAGCGGCCCAATTCTCCCTTGGGCGAACAGCACTGCACACCTCTCGCGCGGAAAGGTGCTGCCTGCATGCTCTCTTCCATCCGGACTATACCGTCGGCTCCGGCCTCTCACCGGATCTGCTGACCTTCCATTTGCGGAAGCGCTCGCGGGCTCCGGGTTGCCCCGATACCGCCGGTGGGGAATTGCACCCCGCCCTGAGAACAGCGCGAGATAAATCCAATTTCAGCAAGGATGCAAGTCCGGAAACGGCGTCAGATGACCTGTTTGGTCAAACAGGCTTGAGATCGCCGATGATCGTCGGAATGAGCTCCGATACGGTCGGATGAATCGGCACCGACCATTGCAGGACCGGATAGGTGGTCCCGGCATTCATGGCGTCGATGATCCCGTGGATCGCCTCGTCGCCCTCGATGCCGAGGAAGGCGGCGCCGAGGATTTCCTGGGTTTCCGCATCCGCAACGATCTTCATGAAGCCCTTGGTCTCGCCGCGTTCATTGGCGCGGCCGACACGGCTCATCGGCCGTTTCGAGACGGCGACCTCGCGGCCGGACGCGCGCGCCTGCTTCTCCGTCATCCCGGCGCGGCCGAGCGGCGGATCGATATAGAGCGCGTAGGCGGGAATGCGGCTCGACACCTTGCGGTCGCCGCCATCAAGCAGATTGGCGGCTGCGATCTCGAAGTCGTTATAGGACGTATGCGTGAAGGCGCCGTGGCCGTTGCAGTCGCCGAGCGCATAGATGCCCTCGACATTGGTCATCAGCCGCTCATCGACAGTGATGAAGCCGCGTTTGTCGGTCGCGACACCTGCCTTGTCGAGACCGAGATCACCGGTATTCGGCGTGCGGCCGGTGGCGACGAGCACATGGCTTGCCTTGATATCCGGCTTGCCGGAAATCGAGACGGTGATGCCGTCACCCGCCTTGGCGAAAGCGATGTTCTCCGCTCCGGTATGAACGGCGATGCCTTCGGAAGCGATGATCTCCTCGATCGCATCGGAGACATCCTCGTCCTCGCGCGAGGCGAGTTTCGGGCCGCGCTCGATGACCGTCACCTCGGCCCCGAAGCGGCGATACATCTGTGCGAATTCGAGGCCGATATAGCTGCCGCCGATCACCACGAGATGGCGGGGCAGGGTATCGAGCTGGATGATCGAGGTGCTTGTCAGATAGTCGACATCGGCGAGGCCCGGAAAATCCGGAATGGTCGGCCGGGCGCCGACATTCAGGAAGATCTGCGGCGCAGTCAGCACCTCGCCATTGACCTCGACGGTCCTGGCGCCGGTGAATGTCGCGTGGCCATAGATCACCTCCATGCTCTTCATGCCGGAGAACCAGCCGGTCAGCCCGTTGCGGGCGTTCATCGTCACGGTTTCGGCGCGCTTGCGCACCACCTTCATGTCGATCCCGATCGGACCCGAAATCTTGACGCCATAGTCGCCGCCGGTGCGCGCCACATGTGCGGCGCGGGCGCTGGCAACCAGCGTCTTCGTCGGCATGCAGCCCGCATTGACGCAGGTGCCGCCGAGATATTTGCGCTCGATCAGCGCCACCTTCATGCCCTTCTCGGCCATGCGGGCAGCGAGGAAGGGGCCGGCCTGGCCGGCCCCGATGAAGATGGCGTCGTAGGTCTTCATGCGACGGCCGATACGATGAGGACGGCGCCGACGATGGCGACTGCGTCTTCGATGAGGGCCGCCGGTGTATCCCTGCCGAAAATGGCCGCGAGCTTGCCGCGGGCAGCGGCACCGCCCAGCGTTCCAACGACCGCGCCGACCACACCGGCAATCAGGCCGCCTACGAGCGAACCGCCGGAAGCGCCGATCGTGGCGCCGGTCAGCGCACCCATGATGATACGGGCGCCGAACTGCATCGGCACCTTGCGGCTCGGCGTCGTCGGCAGCTGGTCGGTGATCAGCTCGACGGCGGCGAGCACCGTGAAGATCCACGGCGTCCACTTGTAGCCCATGAAGGCAAGCGGGGTCTGCGATACGTCAAACCAGCCGAGAGCCGCGCCCCAGGCAACGGCGGCGGGTGCAGTCATGGCCCGAAGGCCGGCAATGATCCCAATCAAAAATGCAAGAAATAGAAGCATGCGAGGGTCCCCTTCCTCTGCGACTGCCGAAACGGCAAAGTCAGCGTGGCACAAAGCTCTACGGGTTGCAATTGGGGGTAGACGGCTCTATCGGCCGAGTGCCTGCAGCGCCTCTTCGGCGGCGCGAAGCCCGCTTTGATAGGCGCCGTGGGCCGTCGAAAAATCCGTCTGGTGCGTCGCTTCGCCGGCGAAGAATACCCTGCCGTCATAGGGCTTTGCCAGCTCAAGGCGGGCATCGGCCTGGCCGGGCAGGGCGTGGCTATAGCCGCCTCGGATCGAGGGCGTGTTCGTCCATTCCGAAGCGGCAAGCGGGCGCAGCTCGTTGCGGATACCGGAGCCGAAGATCGCCGCCAGTTCATCCATCGCATGCGGGAAGGCACCGTCCGGATCGGTTGCGACGGCGCGGGCTCCGGCTCCGCCGAGAAAGACCTCGATCACAGGCTTGCCGAAGGGGCGGATATAATAGGTGCCGGTCTTCGGATCGCGCGGATTGCCTAGGACATGGCTCTCGGCTTCGAAGCTTTTGCCCCCGGTTATCTCGAAATAGAGCTTCTCGTTATTGCCGAGCGGCAGCCTGGCCGCGGCTTCGCACCAGCGATCGAGCGGCGAGGGCATCCGAATAAACCCGCCCGCAAGCACATTGGTCGATACCGCGATGATGACAGCCTTCGGCCTCACAGTGCCCTGCGCTGTCTGCAGTGTCACTCGGCTTCCTTCAAGGGAGATCGATTGCACCGGCGTTCCGACATGCAGCTGCACCGAAACCGGCATGGTCGCTGCGACAAGCGCGCCGTAGCCGGTCTCGACCCGCCAGTTATATTCCGTCGAGGCCTCGTCATAGGCGGCATAGTCTTTCGCGGAGATGCGCTCCAGCTCGTCGCCACTGATATAGCCGCTCAGCGCCTGCAGATAGGCGAGCCAGGGTTCGCCGGGCTCCACAGCGTCGATGGCGCAATCGCTTGGCGGCGGCGCATCGGCGACGCGCTCGCTCCAGCGGGCAAAGGCGGCGCGGGCAGCCTCACGTTCGGCCTGCGGAAAGCCGAGGTCGCGATCCTGGCGCTGCCAGGCGCTTGGCTTGCGATCGACTGAAATCCCGGCGTCTTCGGCAATCCGCGTCCAGGGATTGCGGTCGCCGGAATGCAGCCAGCCGCAGCCGAGATCGAGCGCTCCGACAGGCGTCTGCAACGTCCAGGCACGGCCGCCGATGCGGGGCAGGGCTTCGAAGACGGAAACCGAGAGGCCGCTTGCCACAAGCCTTCTTGCTGCGCCGACGCCCGCGGCGCCCGCTCCGATGATGGCAATATCCGGTTCTGAATTCATGGGGCAAATAGACTCGAACGATGTCGCATCATGCGCCTTCTGTCAGGCAGCAGGCAAGCCGTCTGACGGCCTCGCCGGTACGCCATACTATCAGCCGCTCTTGCGCCCGGCCTGCACGGCAAAGGGCGGAATGAACCGGGCATCCGGCCAGGTGACGGCTTCGCGCAGGAAATCGATCACGGCGCGCACGCGCGGCGCCTGCTTCAGGTCCTGATGGCAGGTGATCCAGTAACTGCGGGTCAGATCCACCTCCTCGGGCAACACGCGCTCGAGCTCCGGATAGCGGCTGGCGAAGAAATAGGGCAGCACGCACAGCCCCAGCCCGTTACGCGTCGCCGTCAGCTGCGCGAAAATGCTGGAGCTCTGGAATTGCGGCCGGATGCGCGGATGGACGTCGCCGAGATAATCGAGCCCCGGGGCAAAGATCATCTCCTCGATATAGCTGATGAACGGATGCGACAGCAGATCCTCGCGGCTCAAGACCGGGGCGCTCGCGGCGAGATAATCGCGCGACCCATAGACCTGCAGATGATAGTCGGTGAGCTTCTCGGCATAGTAGGGGCCGCCCTTCGGTTCATCGAGAACGACGCTGATATCCGCCTCCTTGCGAGACAGTGACATGATCTGCTGGATCGTCACCAGCTCGAGCGACAGATGCGGATGCCGCTCGGCAAATTGCGGCAGCACGGTCGCAAAGAAGAAATTCGCAAACCCCTCCGGTGCGCTGAGCCGCACGACGCCGCGCTGCGCCATCGCGCCGGTGGCGAGATCGGCGCGCAGCCGCTCCGTCTCCTGCTCCATCTTCTCGGCGGTCTCGACGAACCGGTTACCCATCGCCGTCAGCACATAGCCGCGCGGATTACGCTCGAAGAGCTTCACCTTCAGCGCAAATTCCAGCCGGTCGATCCGCCGCGACACCGTCGCATGGCTGGTCCGCAACTGCCGCGCCGCCGTCGACAGCTGCCCGGTTCTGGCCACCGCTAGAAAAAACTGCAGGTCGTCCCAAGTAAACTGCGAGGAATTGGTCATTCGGCTCCGTGTCGGTCTTAGCCTTTGGTCTAATGCCGGTTGCTGCGGCGTGCCACCGCGAGGCCGGATTCAGCGCTTTTGGTACGGTTCTGTGCAAAAATGAACAGATACTGTTTGGAATTATTTGTAAACGCTTGGTTGCCTCATCGGAAAAATTCCGTGATCGTGGGCGTTGAGTGGCTGTCTTGAGGAGGACGGCTCGTCAAATTTGAACAGACTCGCAATCTGCCAATCTCTGGGAGGAGAGACATATGCGAAAGAGCTTCATTGCATCCGTTGCATTTCTGCTGGCAAGCAGCACGGCCGTCTTCGCGCAGAGCGCGACGGTTTCCGACGGCAAAGTCAAGATCGGCATCCTGAACGATCAGTCCGGCGTCTATGCGGATTTCGGCGGCAAGTCTTCGGTCGAGGCGGCCAAGATGGCGGTCGAGGATTTCGGCGGCAAGGTTCTCGACATGCCGATCGAGATCGTCGATGCCGACCACCAGAACAAGCCCGACGTCGCCTCGAATATTGCCCGCCAGTGGTATGACACCGAGCAGGTGGATGCGATCATGGAGCTGACGACATCTTCGGTGGCACTCGCCGTCCAGGCCGTCGCCAAGGAAAAGAAGAAGATCGATATCGTCACCGGCGCGGCGACCACCGACCTCACCGGCAAGGCCTGCAGCCCCTATGGTTTCCATTGGGCCTATGACACGCATGCTCTCGCAGTCGGCACCGGCGGCGCGCTCGTCAAGCAGGGCGGCGACAGCTGGTTCTTCCTGACGGCCGACTATGCCTTCGGCTATTCGCTGGAGCAGCAGACCGGCGATTTCGTCAAGGCGAATGGCGGCACGATCGTCGGTTCGGTGCGCCACCCGCTTTCGAGCCAGGATTTCTCGTCCTTCCTGCTGCAGGCGCAGTCTTCGGGCGCCAAGGTCATCGGCCTTGCCAATGCCGGCCTCGATACCGCAAACGCCATCAAACAGGCGGCCGAGTTCGGCATCGTCCAGGGCGGCCAGCGCCTTGCGGCTCTGCTCTTCACCCTCGCCGAAGTCCACGGCCTTGGCCTCGAAGCAGCGCAGGGCCTGACGCTGACCGAAGGCTATTACTGGAACCTCGACGACAAGAGCCGCGAATTCGGCAAGAAGTTCTTCGACCGCACCGGCAAGATGCCGAACATGATCCATGCCGGCACCTATTCGGCCGTGCTGCAATATCTGAAGGCCGTGCAGAAGGCCGGCACCGACGAGACGGAAGCGGTCGCCAAGCAGCTGCATGAAATGCCCGTTGACGACGTCTTCGGCCGCGGCGGCACAGTCGGCGCCAACGGCCGCATGATCCACGACATGTATCTCCTGCAGGTCAAGAAGCCTGACGAGAGCAAGGAGCCGTGGGACTACTTCAACGTGCTCGCCACCATTCCCGGCAAGGAAGCCTATATCGATCCCGCCAAGAGCGGCTGTGATCTGGTGAAGTGATCCATGGCGGTTTCCGCACCAGTGACTGACACGAAGCCGCGGGTGGTTCTTTCCGCCCGCGGCCTGAGACGTGATTTCGGCGGCTTCACTGCGGTGAAGAATGTCGATCTCGATATCCATGATGCCAGCGTCCATGCGCTGATCGGCCCGAACGGGGCGGGCAAGACGACCGTCTTCAACCTGCTCACCAAGTTCCTGCAGCCGACGGCGGGTACGATCACGCTGATGGGCACCGATATCACCAAGACGCCGCCCGACCGGGTGGCGCGCATGGGGCTCGTGCGGTCCTTCCAGATTTCAGCGGTCTTTCCGCATCTTTCCGTGCTCGACAATGTGCGGGTCGCGCTGCAGCGGCCGAACAATCTGTCGACGCAGTTCTGGCGGCCGCTCTCGGCCCTCGATCAGCTGACCGGACGGGCCGAGCAGCTCTTGGCGAGCGTCGGCCTCTCCAAGGAGCGCGATGCGATCGCCGCCGATCTTTCCTATGGCCGCAAGCGCGTGCTGGAGATCGCCACGACGCTGGCGCTCGATCCCAAGGTGCTGCTGCTCGACGAGCCGATGGCCGGCATGGGGCAGGAGGATGTCAGCGTCGTTTCCGCCATCATCCGCGATGTCGCCCGTGACCGGGCCGTGCTGATGGTCGAGCACAATCTCTCCGTGGTCGCCAATATCTGCCAGCATGTCACCGTGCTGCAGCGGGGCGAAATCCTGGCCGAGGGCGATTACGCGACGGTCAGCCAGGATCCGCGTGTGCGCCAGGCCTATATGGGCTCGGAGGAGGGCTGATGGCGGCGCTGCTCGAAATTCAGGGGCTGAACGCCTGGTACGGCGAAAGCCACATCCTGCATGGCATCGACATGACGGTCGGTGAGGGCGAGACGATCACCATCCTCGGCCGCAACGGCGTCGGCAAGACGACGACGCTGCGCACCATCACCGGCATCGTGCGCGCCCGAAAGGGAAAGATCAGCTTTGCCGGAACCGACATGATGCAGGTGCCGCTGCACAAGACAACGCATAAGGGCATCGGCTTCGTTCCCGAGGAGCGTGGCATCTTCTCGACGTTGACCGTCTCCGAAAACCTGCTGCTGCCGCCCGTCGTCGCCGAAGGCGGGATGACTGTTGACGAGATCTACGAGCTCTTCCCGAACCTCTACGAGCGGCGGGCAAGCTCCGGCACCAAGCTTTCGGGCGGCGAACAGCAGATGCTGGCGATCGCCCGCGTGTTGCGCACCGGCGTGAAGATGCTTCTGCTCGATGAACCGACGGAAGGATTGGCGCCCGTCATCGTCCAGCGCATCGGCGAGGTGCTGAAGACGCTGAAACAGCGCGGCATGACGATCCTGCTCGTCGAGCAGAACTTCCGCTTCGCCAGCCGCATCGCCGACCGCTTCTATCTGATGGATCATGGGCAGGTGGTGTCGGAATTCCCGGTCGGCGAACTGCCGCAGCGGATGGATACGCTGCACAAGGTTTTGGGGGTTTAGGTTATGGTTGCGTTCCTGATCAAGACCCCTCCCCAACCCCTCCCCACAAGGGGGAGGGGCTTACTTCGCCGCACCGCCGACATCCGATTGACGCGAGCGTGCGCCGCGAGTCTTCTCCCCCCTCGTGGGGGAGATGGCCGGCAGGCCAGAGAGGGCATTTCATCCCACAGAAATGAGGAGATCGCCCCATGACCATGATCTTCGGCATCCCCCTCCAGGCATTCCTCGGCCAGCTGCTGATCGGCCTGATCAACGGCTCCTTCTACGCTCTGCTGAGCCTCGGCCTCGCCATCATCTTCGGCCTGTTGCGGGTCATCAACTTCGCTCATGGCGCGCAATATATGCTCGGCGCTTTCGTTGCCTATCTGATGCTTGCCTATGGCGGGATCGGCTATTGGCCGGCGCTGATCCTGGCGCCCGTCGTCGTCGGCCTGTTCGGGGCCGTTATCGAGCGGTTGTTCCTGCGGCGGCTCTATGATCTCGATCCGCTCTATGGCCTGCTCTTCACCTTCGGCATGGCGCTGGCGATCGAGGGGACGTTCCGCTATCTCTACGGCTCCTCCGGACAGCCCTATGCGACGCCCTCGGCACTCGCCGGCGGCACCAATCTCGGCTTCATGTTCCTGCCGATCTATCGCGGCTGGGTGGTCATCGTCTCGCTGGTCATCTGCATCGGCACATGGCTCTTGATCGAGAAGACCAAGCTCGGCGCCTATCTGCGCGCCGCCACTGAGAACACGACGCTTGTGCAGGTCTTCGGCGTCAACGTTCCGCTGCTCCTGACGCTGACCTACGCGCTCGGCGCAGGTCTGGCGGCTTTCGCGGGCGTCTTGGCGGCGCCGATCTATCAGGTCTCGCCGCTGATGGGATCGAACATCATCATCGTCGTCTTCGCCGTCGTGGTCGTCGGCGGCATGGGCTCGATCATGGGGGCAATCGTCACAGGCTACGTGCTCGGCATTGCCGAGGGCCTGACCAAGGTTTTCTATCCTGAGGCGTCGAACATCGTGATCTTCGTGATCATGGCGATCGTCCTTCTCATCCGGCCTGCGGGCCTCTTCGGCCGGGATGCGTGACATGACTGACATCACCGAAACCATCCGCACGGAAAAGAGCCGGACCGCGCTGTCGGTGCAGGCCGGGTTCCTGGTCATCGGCCTGCTGCTTCTGCTGCTCGCGCCGTTCTTTTTCTACCCGATCTTCCTGATGAAGCTGCTGTGCTTCGCGCTCTTTGCCTGCGCCTTCAACCTGCTGCTCGGCTATACCGGGCTGCTCTCCTTCGGCCACGCGACCTTCTTCGGCGGCGCGGCCTATTTCACCGCCTATACGGTGAAGGAGTGGGGCCTGCCGCCGGAGCTCGGCATTCTCGTCGGCGTCGCGGGCGCGGCGTTCCTCGGGCTGATCATGGGCTATATCGCGATCCGCCGGCAGGGCATCTATTTCGCAATGATCACGCTGGCGCTGTCGCAGATGTTCTTCTTCTTCTGCCTGCAGGCGGAGTTCACCGAGGGCGAGGACGGCATCCAGTCCGTGCCGCGCGGCCATCTTCTCGGCTTCATCGACCTGAACGACTCCACGAACATGTATTTCTTCGTCCTCGCCGTCTTCATCATCGGTCTCCTCATCATCTGGCGCTTCATCAACTCGCCCTTCGGCATGATCCTGAAATCGATCCGCGAGAACGAGCAGCGCGCCATATCGC
Source organism: Rhizobium sp. Rhizsp82 (assembly GCF_047325115.1). Lineage (NCBI taxonomy): Bacteria > Pseudomonadati > Pseudomonadota > Alphaproteobacteria > Hyphomicrobiales > Rhizobiaceae > Rhizobium > Rhizobium sp. Rhizsp82. Next base: position 883,134 of record NZ_CP168571.1, read on the forward strand.
TCGGCTATTCCGTGGCGCGATACAAGCTCGGTGCCTTCGTGATGTCGGCGGCCCTTGCCGGACTTGCGGGCGCGGTCAAATCGCTGGTCTTCCAGTTCGCGACGCTGACCGATGTTGCCTGGCAGATGTCGGGCGAGGTGATCCTGATGACGCTGCTCGGCGGCATCGGCACGCTGATCGGGCCGATCTTCGGCGCCGGGCTCGTGGTGACGCTGCAGAACTATCTCGCGACCTCGGAATTTCCTGTCACGATCATCACCGGCGTCGTCTTCATGGTCTGCGTGCTGATTTTCCGCCGTGGTATCATCGGCGAGTTCTACGCGTCGCGGATCGGCCGCAAGCTGGGCTTTGTCTATCGCCGCTGAGCGGCCGGTGCTGAAGATGGATCGCTACGACTATATCATCATCGGCGCCGGCAGCGCGGGCTGCGTGCTGGCCAACCGCCTGTCTGAGGACCGGAACAACCGCGTCCTGCTGTTGGAAGCCGGTGGCAACGACAACTATCACTGGATCCACATTCCAGTCGGCTATCTCTACTGCATCAACAACCCGCGCACCGACTGGTGCTTCACGACGGCGCCCGAGGACGGGCTCAACGGCCGCGCGCTCAACTACCCGCGCGGCAAGGTGCTCGGCGGCTGCTCGTCGATCAACGGCATGATCTATATGCGCGGCCAGGCCCGCGACTACGATCTCTGGCGGCAGATGGGATGCCCCGGCTGGAGCTGGGACGACGTGCTGCCCTTCTTCCGCAAGTCGGAGGATCACTATCGCGGCAAGGACGAGATGCACGGCGCCGGTGGTGAATGGCGGGTGGAGAAGGCGCGCGTCAAATGGGCGGTGCTCGACGCCTTCCAGCAGGCGGCGAAGGAAGCGGGCATTCCCGTCACCGAGGATTTCAATCGCGGAACCAACGAGGGCTCCGGTTACTTCGACGTCAATCAGCGCTCGGGTATCCGCTGGAATGCCACCAAGGCGTTCCTCCGCCCGGCGATGAAGCGCGGCAATCTCAAGGTGATGACCAAGGCGCAGGTGCGCCGATTGCTGATCGAGGAGGGTGTGGTCACCGGCGTCGAGTTCCAGCATGGTGGCACGGCAAAGCAGGCCTATGCGTCGAAGGAGACGATCCTTTCGGCCGGATCGATCGGCACCCCGCATATCCTCGAGCTGTCGGGTATCGGCCGGGGCGACGTGCTGCAGAATGCAGGCATCGATGTCGTGAGCGAGGTGCGAGGCGTCGGCGAGAACCTGCAGGATCACCTGCAGCTGCGGCTGGCCTACAAGGTAACCGGCGTTCCGACGCTGAACGAGAAAGCGACGAAGCTGATCGGCAAGGCGGCGATCGGGCTCGAATATCTGGTGCGCCGCTCCGGCCCGATGGCGATGGCGCCGAGCCAGCTCGGCATCTTCACCCGCTCGGGACCGGACAAGGAGACGCCCGACCTGCAATATCACGTGCAGCCGGTCTCACTCGACAAGTTCGGCGACCCCGTACACGCCTTCCCGGCGATTACGGCGAGCGTCTGCAATTTGCGGCCTGAAAGCCGCGGTTCGGTGCATCTGTCGAGCCCGGATTTCGCCATGCAGCCGACGATCGCGCCAAGATACCTCTCGACGGAACGCGATCGCGACATAGCTGTCAGATCAATAAAGCTGACGCGGCGGATCGTGGCGCAGCCCTCCTTCTCCCGCTTCAGCCCGGAGGAGTTCAAGCCCGGCCCGTCCTACCGGAGCGATGAGGAACTGGCACAGGCGGCGGGTGATATCGGCACGACGATCTTCCATCCGGTCGGCACCTGCCGGATGGGCGGCGATCGCGAGAGCGTCGTCGATCCGCGGCTGAAGATGCGGGCGCTCGGACGGCTCCGGATCGCCGATGCCTCGATCATGCCGTCGATCACGTCGGGAAACACCAATTCGCCTGTGATCATGATCGCCGAAAAGGCGGCGGCCATGATCCTCGAAGACAACAGATAGGAGACACCAATGGCACGGATCGCGTTCATCGGCCTCGGCAATATGGGCGGCCCGATGGCTGCCAATCTCGTCAAGGCGGGCCATCAGGTGACCGGCTTCGACCTCGCCGCAACGGTATTAAAGGCGGCGGAAGAGAGCGGCGTGAAGCCCGCCAGCCATGCCAGCCAGGCTTTCAAGGATGCCGAGATCATCGTCACCATGCTGCCGCAGGGCAAGCATGTGCTGACCGCCTGGGCCGATATCCTGCAATCGGCGGCGGAGGGTTCGCTGGTCATCGACTGCTCGACCATCGATGTAGAGAGTTCGCGCAAGGCGCATGATCTCGCCAAGGCAGCCGGCTGCCTGTCGCTCGATGCGCCGGTCTCCGGCGGCACCGGCGGGGCGGCGGCGGGCACGCTGACGTTCATGGCCGGCGGATCGGAGGAGAGCTTCGCCAAGGCGAAGCCGATCCTCGAGGCGATGGGCAAGAAGATCGTCCATTGCGGCGAGGCGGGAGCCGGGCAGGCCGCCAAGATCTGCAACAACATGATCCTGGGTATTTCGATGATCGGCGTCTGCGAGGCCTTCGTGCTCGCCGAAAAGCTCGGTCTCTCGCATCAGGCGCTGTTCGATGTCGCCTCGACCTCGTCGGGCCAATGCTGGTCGATCAATACCTATTGCCCGGTTCCCGGGCCGGTCCCGACGTCGCCCGCCAACAATGACTATAAGCCGGGCTTTGCTGCGGCCTTGATGCTGAAAGACTTGCGGCTGTCGCAGGAAGCGGCACTGTCGAGCGGCGCATCAACACCGCTCGGCGCCGAGGCGGCGCAGCTCTATGCGTTGTTCGAAAAACTCGGCAATGGCGGAAAGGACTTTTCCGCCATCATCGAGATGTTCCGCAACAGGGACTGATTACTGCGTCAGCGACAGGTGCATCCTGGCATCGCCGAGCGTCGTGTCGAGCTCGCCGCCCGAGGCAAGCTCGATCGCGCCGCAGAGCGAGCCGGTGGTGATGACTGCGCCGGAGCGCAACGAGCTGTCCGGCCGGAACGAGTCGTTGGCATAGTCGACCAGCCAGGTGAGCACATCAACCTTCACATGCTGGGCCGTCGCATCATAGATCGGCTGGCCGTTCAGCGTCACCTTCAGCGGCGTGCCGGTGCAGGTATCGAGGATCGACCGCGGCAGCGCCGGACCGAGCACATAGCCGAGATTGGCAAGGCGGTCTGCGAGGAAGAGCAGCGGAGAAATCTTGTTGCCCTCGGCGACCGCGGTCCACGACAGCTCGACGCCGAGATAGGCATCAGCAACGGCATCCGCGATCTCGGCGCGGGTGTATTTGCCGCCGCTGCGGATCGGCAGATCCTTGCCGAGGCGCACCGCGATCTCCGCTTCGTACTTCATGCCCGCGACCCAGGGGAGCTTCGCGCCCGATACGGCTTCGACATAGGGATGCAGCGGCGCCGTTACCGGCTGATTGTCCGCCGGCATCGCGACCTTCCAGGCATTGCTGCGAATGCCTTCCTCGGCCGAAAGGAAATTCTGCGCATCCATGGCCTGGCGATGGTCGCCGGGCAGCGGGAACTCCGCGGTGGAGGCCTGCTTGCCGGCGTTGCGAAGGCTGCGAAGCTTGGCCGCAAGGGCGCGCGGATCGAAGGCTGAATCTGTCATGGTATTTCCTCCACCTGATGTGTGCGCGCAAACTAAACGCCTGAGATAGATGGGGTAAAGCGCGGCCTTGGAAAGACTGTTATTCCGTCAGCGCATACCAAGCGGCGCGATAGGCCACGAGCCCGGCGATATCGGACGGCGCGAAACGCGTCTCCTTGGTCGGCGCCGGCTTGACGCCGGTCAGCAGCGAAGCGCCCTGACTGGTGCCGGTCGAGCCGGGAAGCGCGATGACTTCGCGCTGCGTCAGGGCCGCCACGAGCCGGAGGTAAAGACCGTTCGTCGAGAAGGGGCCCTCGACGATCACAGGCCCCTTGGCACCAATCAGATCGAAGCAGGCTTGGCTCATCAGCGCGAGATAGACGCATGCGGCCGCATAGCACTCGGCAGGGCTCGCCGCATCGGCATTGATCCATTGTCTTTCCCGTCCGGGGAAGGGTCCGGAACCCGGCGCCACATTGGGCAGCAGCATGATCTTTTCGGAAATGACGGATGGCAGGGCAGCGATCGCATCCTCCTCGGAAACCTTGCCGATCTCGGCCGAAAGTATCTCGAACTCACGCCCGCCCATGAAGCGCGAGGAGGGGACAGCGCGGCCATAGGCATCGACATTGGCGAGCGCATCGCGCTTCGCATCGAGATGTTCCAGATCACCGCCGACGCCGAAATTGACGACCCAGGTGCCGGTCGAGACGACGGCGAAGGGCGCTGCACGGGCAACCAGATGCGGCAGCAGCGAGGCGTTTGAATCGTGGATGCCGCAATAGACCGGGACGGATATGCCGATCTTCTCGGCAATATCAGGCAGCAGTGGGCCGAGCGCATCGAAGGCCGAGCGGATCGGTGCCATTAGGCCGCGAATACCGAGTGTATCGACAAGCGTCGAATATTGCCCGGTCTTCGGGTTCCACAGATCGGTATGGCAGCCAAGCGACGTCGCCTCGTTGGCAGCAACGCCGGTCAGCCGCGCCGACCAATATTGCGGGTAGGTGACGATCGCGGCGACCTTCGCGAAGTTGTCCGGAAAAGCCGTCTTCTGATAATGCAGCTGGGCGCCGATATTCAGGCCCATCGTCTGACGCGGCGAATAGGTCTCGGCGAAGGGCGGGCGAAGCGCGGTATAGGCATCGCGGATCGCCTGCGGGTACTCGTGCTCGTAATCGATGACAGGCATGGCGAGCGTGCCACCGGCCCCAAGCAGAGCGGCCGATGCACCATGGGTGGTGATCGAGATTGCCTCGAAACCCGGCTCCTTCGCAAAGCGCCGGAAGGCGTCGAGCATGAAGGACCAGAGCGCTTCGACATCGTAATGCGGATAGATGCCGTCTTTGAGAACGGTATTCGCCATCTTGGCGGCAGCGATCTCGGCGCCGGTTTCGGCGTCGAGCACGACGACCTTGGCATTGGTCTTGCCGATATCGAGAACGGCGATGCGGCGGTAGCGGTTCATGGCATATGGAAGACGGTGACGAGATCGCTTTGGACGGGCGAATTGTCGGGGTTCGTCGCCATGATGTCGGCCATATGCGCCCACCACTTCTTCATCACCGGATGCTCCGGCAGGCTGGCCATCGTGTGATCGGCCGGGCGCGTCAGCACGCCGAACAGCGTGTTGGTCTCACGGTCGAGATGGATCGAGTAATCGCTGGCGCCGGATTTGTGAAGAAGATCAATCAGTTCCGGCCAGATCTCGTCATGCCGGTTGATGTATTCGGCTTCCATGCCCGGATTAAGCTTCATCTTGAAGGCGTGTTTCTGCAAGGTCATTTGGAACTCATCAGCTTGATGCGGCGGGCGATGATCGGGATGGCGATGGTGACGATCAGGAGCAGGCCGATGAAGATCGACATGACGATGCCGGGCACGTTGAGCAGGCCGAGGCCGAAGGTCACCAGACCCATGACGAAGGCAGCGATGACGACGCCGCCGATCGTGCCGGAGCCGCCGAGGATCGATACGCCGCCGAGCACGACCATGGTCACCACTTCAAGCTCCCAGCCCTGGGCAATCGACGGGCGCGTCGAGCCGAGACGCGAGGTCAGGCAGACGGCTGCGATGCCGCTCATCACGCCTGTCAGCACGAAAAGGATGAACTTGATGCGCTCGACCGGAATGCCGGAGAAGCGGGCGGCGAATTCGTTATTGCCGATCGTGTAGATCTGGCGGCCGAAATTCGTGGCATGAAGCAGGATCGCGAAGGCAATCGCCAGCACGATGAACAGCACGAATTCGAAGGAGAACACCCAGAAGACATAGCCCTGGCCGAAATAGGCGAAATCGGCCGGATACTTGCCGTAGGCCTGGTCGCCGAGCACGATATAGGAAATGCCGCGGAACAGGCTCATCGTGCCGATGGTCACGACGATCGACGGCAGTTTCATTACCGAAACCAGGAAGCCATTGAAGATGCCACAGAGGAGGCCGGTTCCGATGCCGATCAGGACGATGACAGGCGTCCCGAAGCCTGCCTGAACGGCAGCACCCATCGCCGTCGAGGCAAGCGCGATGATGGCGGCGACCGAGAGGTCGATTTCACCGGCTATGACGAGCAGCGCCATGGCAAAGGCGATCATCGCCTTTTCGGTGAAGTTGAAGGTCGCGTCCGAGAGGTTCCAGGCGTCGAGGAAGTAGGGCGACGCCACGGAATTGAAGATGAAGATCAGCACGGCGACGCCGAAGAGCAGGACTTCCCAGCTCGACATGACGCGGCGGAAAGGCGTGCCGAGCCGATCGGGAATGACGCGCTTTTCAGGCGCGGCTGACGAAACGGTGCTCATGCTGCCACCTCTGCTGCTGCCTTGTCCCGCAGGATGATGCGGCCGCGATTGCGTTCACGCCGGGCGTTGAAGACGACGGCGAGGATGATCACGGTTCCTGAAATCGCCATCTGCGTGAAGGGCGAAATGCCGATGACGGGAAGCGCGTTCTTGATGACGCCGAGGAACAGCGCGCCGAGCACGGTGCCGATGACCGAGCCGACGCCGCCGGCAATCGAGATGCCGCCGATGACGCAGGCCGCGACGCTGTCGAGCTCGAAGCCGTTGGCGATATCGACATAGGCTACGGCATAGCGCGAGACCCAGAGATAGCTGGAAAGGCCAGCGAGTGCGCCCGAGAGCACGAAGGCGAGGAACTTCGTCCAGCCGGTATCGATCCCGGCATAGACGGCGGCGGTCGGATTGCCGCCGGCCGCATAGGCCGAGCGGCCGAACTGCGTGTATTTCAGAAGCATGTACATCAGAAGCACGATGATGATGCCGACCCAGCTCAAGACCGGCAGGCCGAGGATCGGCTCGCGCGGTACGGAGAGGAAAGTCGGCGTCATCTGATGGGCGTTGACCCAGGCGCCGCCGGAGAGAACGAAGGCCATGCCGCGGTAGATCGTCAGCGTGCCCAAGGTCACGACGATCGGCGGTATTTCCAGTGCCCAGACAAGAAAGCCATTGATGGCGCCAAGTGCGGCGCCGATCGCGATCGCCGCGACGATCAGCACGATCAAGGGGATACCGGGATAGGCGGCGTTCAGCATGGCGATCGCCATGCCGGTAAAGGCAAGGTTGGCGGCGACCGACAGGTCGATGGATTTCGTCAGGATGACGGTCATCTGCGCCAGCGCCAGGATGATCAGGATCGAAGTATCGTTGAAGATGCCGGCGAGGTTCGACGGCGTCGCGAAATCGGACGCGCGCGTCGAGAAGATGCCGATCATCACGACGATGATGAGGAAAAGCAGGGTTTCGCGTTTTTTGATCAGTCTTGCCATGCTTTTACCTCACGCATTTCCGGTCGCCGCGCGCACCAGCACTTCCGGCGAGAGTTTGTCGCGGTCGTAGAGACCGGCCGAAAGGCCTTCCTTCATCACCAGCACGCGGTCCGACATGCCGATGATTTCAGGCAGTTCCGAAGAAATCATGATGATCGACAGGCCCTCGGCCGCGAGCTCGCTGATGAAGCCGTGGACGGCGGCCTTGGAGCCGATATCGATGCCCTTGGTCGGCTCGTCGAGAATGATGACTTTCGGCATGGTGGCGAGCCACTTGCCGATGACGACCTTCTGCTGGTTGCCGCCTGAAAGCGTCCCGACGGGCACGGAGAGCGCTGCAGCGCGCAGATCCAGCCGCTCGGCATATTTGCGGGCGAGGGCGAATTCTTCCGCAGCCTTCAGGAAGCCCTTGCGCGAGGTGCGCGTCAGCGACGGCAGGGTCATGTTCTGGTAGATCGGCATCGGCAGCGCCAGGCCATGGCGGCCGCGCTCTTCGGGCACATAGACGATACCGGCGCGGATCGCATCGAGCGGCGAATTGATCGAAAGCTCCCTGCCTTCGAGCGTCAGGCGGCCGGAGAGTGGCTTGGTGATACCGAACAGCGACTGGCTGAGCTCGGAGCGGCCGGCGCCGATCAGGCCGTAGACTCCGAGGATTTCGCCCTTGCGGAGCGTGAAGGAAATGTCGCGGAATTCGGTGCGGTGACAGTATTTCTCGACGCTCATCACCGGAGCGCCGATCGCCACGTCGATCTTCGGGAAGGCGTTCTCGACATCGCGGCCGACCATCATCTTGACGATCGTATCCTGCGGCGTCTCCTTGAGACGCCCGGCACCGACCGCCTTGCCGTCGCGGAAGACGGCGAAATTGTCGGCGATCTCGTAGAGCTCGTCGAATTTGTGGCTGATGAAGAGGATCGCCTTGCCCTTGGCCTTCAGGCCCTGGACGATGCGGAAGAGATCGTCGATCTCCTTGCGCGAAAGGGCAGCCGTCGGCTCGTCCATGATGACGATCCGGGCCTCGATCGACAGCGCGCGGGCGATCGCCACCAGATGGCGCTGCGCAATCGAGAGATCCTTCAGGCGGATCGTCGGATCGATATTGCTTTCCAGCGAGATCAGCAGCTCCTTCGAGCGCTCGTTCATCGCCTTCCAGTCGATGGTGCGGAAGCGGGTTTTCGGCGCATGGCCGAGAAAGATGTTTTCTGCAACCGTCAGCTCGTCGAAGAGCACGGTTTCCTGATGGATGGCGGTGACGCCTGCATCGATCGCGGCCTGCGCGCTCGTAAAGCTGACAGTCTGCCCATCGACGATGATCTCGCCTTCGTTCGGGCGGTAGATGCCGGTGAGGATCTTGACGAGCGTCGACTTGCCGGCGCCGTTTTCGCCGATCAGCGCGGTAACCTTGCCCGGATAGAGCGCAATGCTGACATTATCGAGCGCCTTCACGCCCGGAAATATCTGCGAAATGCCGCGCATTTCGAGAATGGCGGGCGCGTCATCGGGCCGTGTGGCCTGGACTGGTTCTTGAAGGGCAGTCGTCATCAGCAAAACCATGAAGAAAGAGAAGCCCGGCGGCTTGGAGCCGCCGGGTGTCCGGATGTTTTCGTAGGATCAGAAGACCTTGGAGAACTGGTCGATGTTCGAAGCGTTGTAGACGAACGGATCGGACATGGCGGCTTCGCCCTTGTCGTCGATCTTGATCTTGCCCATGCGGCCGGCTTCGATTTCCGTGCCCGGCTTGCCGTCGGCATCACCCTTGACGAGGTGATAGGCGATCTGCGTTGCGGAATAGCCGAGGTCGATCGGGTTCCAGATTGCGAATTCCTTCGTCGCGCCAGACTTGATCGCGCCGGCCATTTCGGACGGCAGGCCGAGACCCGTCACGTAAACCTTGCCGACGAGGCCCTTGTCTTCGACAACCTTGGAAGCGGCGAGAACGCCGACCGTCGTCGGAGCGACGATGACCTTGACGTTCGGGTTGGACTTCAGGAGGCCTTCAGCTTCGCGGTAGGACTTGTCCGAGAGGTCATCGCCGTACACCGTGGTGACAAGGTTCAGGCCAGCGAAGTCCTTCAGCTGCTTCTTCATCTGGTCGATCCAGATGTTCTGGTTCGTCGAGGTCGTCGTTGCCGACAGGATGGCGAAATCGCCCTTGCCGCCTTCGAGGTGATCCTTGACGAGCGTCAGGCACATCTTGCCGATCAGCTCGTTGGACGACGGGTTCAGCTGGAGGATACGGCCTTCAGGTGCAACGCCGGAGTCCCAGGAGATGACCTTGATGCCGCGCTGTGCGGCCTTCTTGAGGGCCGGAACGACAGCGTCCGGATCGTTTGCCGAGATGGCGATCGCATCGACGCCCTGGGCGATCAGCGAGTTGATGACTTCGATCTGGCCTTCTGCCGTCGTCGAGGTCGGGCCGGTGTAGATCACTTCCACGCCGCCGAGTTCCTTGGCTGCTTCCTGCGCGCCCTTGTTGGCGGCGTCGAAGAAGCCGTTGCCCAGCGACTTCACGACGAGACCGATCTTGATGTCCTTGGCGCTGGCCGAGCCGGCCATCACAGCGACGGCAAATGCCACGCCGATTGCAAGTTTCTTTGCGAATTTCATGCTTTCATCCTCCCACGTTGATTAAGTCTAACGACATCCGGCCGGCGCCCCTCAGGCGACCGACGAGGAATCCTCCCTTGCCGCCTGTGCGGCTGCGCTCGCGATCACGAGCTTGATACCTGCATCCTCGATCATGCGGACGGCCTCCTCCGGGATGCCATCGTCCGTGATGATCGTCGAAACGCGCTCGAGCGGGCACAGAATGAGGCTCGAGCGGCGGCGGAACTTGCTTGAGTCGACCATGACGACGAGCTCGTCTGCCTGATGCATCAGCTTCTGTTCGCTTTGAATGATCTGCGCATCGGCTTCCATGATGCCGTGCGGGCCGACACCCTGGGCACCGAAGAAAAAGCGGCGCGCATAGAAATGACGGATCGCGTCATTGTCGAAGGGCGACAGGATCAGGCTCTGCTCGCGATAGATCACGCCGCCCGGGACCGTCACCGTATTCTTCGAGTGCTTCACCAGATGCTCAGCGATCGCGAAGGAATTGGTCATCACCTGCATCCGGTGACCGGACATGAAGTGAACCATCTGGAATGTCGTGGTGCCACCATTGATGATGATGGCATCGCCGGGATCGCAGAGATCGACGGCTGCGCGGGCAATTGCGCGCTTCTTATCGATATTGACTGATTCTGACACGCGGAACGGGCGGCCTGCCAGATTGCCCAGCTGCGGCGGGTGAACGGCCTCGGCGCCACCGCGCACGCGGCGGATCTTGCCCTGCACATGAAGGGCCGCAATGTCACGACGGATCGTGGCCTCGGAAGCCTCGGTCAGTTCAGCGATATCCTGTATCGTGACGACAGACTTTTCCTGTACCGCGCTCATGATGATGCGATGGCGTTCGCGTTCGTGCATTGGGTCCTCCGTGTCATATTTATTTCGTATCGGTTAAAAGCTGTCAATCAAAAACGATCAAGAATTTTCATATTGCGCTGCACAATAATTGTTTTTGATCGTTTTCGATTGACAACGCGCATTTTCATGAGCGATATCGGTCACGACAACAGCGTGGATTTCTCCGCGCAGAAGAACTCATATGGGAGGATGACATGGCGGCCAACGTCCGGCTTCTTGATAACCGTTGGGATGACAGCTACGCGGCAAAACTCGACGAGCCCGGCAAGCTGCTATACCGCTCGAACCTCCTCGGCGCCGACAAGCGCATCACCAATTACGGCGGCGGCAACACCTCTGCGAAGGTGATGGAAACCGATCCGCTGAATGGCGAAAAGGTCAAGGTTCTCTGGGTGAAGGGCTCCGGCGGCGACGTCGGCACCATCAAGCTCGATGGCTTCGCGACGCTCTATCAGGACAAGCTCGACTCGCTGAAGAGTATCTACAAGGGTGTCGAAGACGAAGACCGCATGGTCGGCTTCCTGCCGCATTGCACCTTCAACCTGAACTCCCGCGCTGCCTCGATCGATACGCCGCTGCACGGCTTCGTGCCGTTCACGCATGTCGACCATATGCATCCGGACGCGATCATCGCCATTGCCGCTTCCAAGAATTCCAAGGAATTGACGCAGCAGATCTTCGGTGCCGACATCGGCTGGCTGCCCTGGCGCCGCCCGGGCTTCCAGCTCGGCCTCGATCTCGAAGCCTTCGTCAAGGCCAACCCGAATGCCAAGGGCGTCGTGCTCGAAAGCCACGGCCTGTTCACCTGGGCGAACGATGCCAAGGCCTGCTACGAACTGACGCTCGATATCATCAACAAGGCGATCGAGTGGTTCGCGCAGCAGACCGAAGGCAAGACAATCTTCGGCGGTGCTGCGACCGAGAGCCTGCCGGTTGCCGAGCGCCGCGCCATTGCCGCCCGACTGATGCCGGAAATCCGCGGCCGCATCGGCAAGCAGGAGCGCAAGCTCGGCCATTTCGACGATCAGGACGCCGTGCTCGAGTTCGTCAATTCGAAGAACCTGCGCCCGCTCGGCGCGCTCGGCACCAGCTGCCCCGACCATTTCCTGCGCACCAAGATCCGCCCGCTGATCGTCGAACTTGATCCGGCCAAGCCAGATGTTGATGCCATCATCGCCGGTCTCGATGCGGCGCTGGAAGCCTACCGCGCCGACTACGCCCGCTATTACAATGACTGCAAGCACGACAATTCGCCCGCCATGCGCGATGCGAACCCGGTCATCTTCCTGGTGCCCGGCGTCGGCATGCTCTCCTTTGCCCGCGACAAGGCAACGGCCCGCATCGCCAGCGAGTTCTACGTCAACGCCATCAACGTCATGCGCGGCGCTTCGACGGTTTCCGAATATCAGGGCCTGCCGGAGCAGGAAGCCTTCGATATCGAATACTGGCTGCTTGAAGAAGCCAAGCTGCAGCGCATGCCGAAGCCGAAGAGCCTCGCCGGCAAGGTTGCCTTCGTCACCGGCGGCGCCGGTGGTATCGGCCGCGCTACGGCCGCCCGCCTGATGGGCGAGGGCGCCTGCGTGGTGCTCGCCGATATCGATGCCGAAGCGCTCTCTGCCGCCGAAGCCGATTTCGCCAAGAAGTACAGCGCCGATGCGGTTCGCAGCGTCAAGCTCGATGTCACCCGGGAAGATGCGGTCATCTCAGCCTTCGCCGAATCCTGCGTCGAGTTCGGCGGCGTCGATATCCTCGTCTCCAACGCCGGTATCGCATCCTCGGCGCCGATCGAAAGCACCGAGCTGTCGATGTGGAACAAGAATATCGATATTCTCGCGACCGGCTACTTCCTCGTTTCGCGCGAGGCCTTCCGCCTGTTCCGCAAGCAGAATCTCGGCGGCAACGTTGTCTTCGTCGCTTCGAAGAACGGCCTTGCCTCGTCGCCGAACGCGGCTGCCTATTGCACCGCCAAGGCCGCCGAGATCCATCTCGCACGCTGCCTTGCGCTCGAAGGCGCGGAAGCCGGCATTCGCGTCAACACGGTCAACCCGGATGCCGTTCTGCGCGGCTCGAAGATCTGGAACGGCGAGTGGCGCGAACAGCGCGCGGCCTCCTCGAAGATCGAGGTGGACGATCTTGAGGAACATTACCGCAAGCGTTCGATGCTGAAGCTCAACGTCTTCCCGGAAGATATCGCCGAAGCTATCTACTTCCTGGCGTCCGATCTGTCGGCCAAGTCTACGGGCAACATCATCAACGTCGACGCAGGCAACGCACAGAGCTTCCCGCGATAAGGGTCGTTTCGGAATAACGCGGGGGCCTTTCTCTCCTCCCTCATTCCTGTGCTTGTCACAGGAATCCAGTGCGCCCAAGTCCTTGGGCGCGGGAGACTGAGGCCCCGGCAAGAATTGAGTCATTCACGGCGCGGACGCGCCGTGGCTGGATTCCTGTGACAAGCACAGGAATGAGGAATGTTATAGCGCGCGTCCAAAACCGCAGCGAAGCCGGGAGGAAATCATGACCGAACAGAAAATCGCGCAGGATGTCATTGCGCAGGAAAATGAAAAGCGCGCAAAAGCGCTCAAAGAAGACTACGACGCGCTCGGCGCCACGCTTTCGCGCCGCGGCATCGATATCGAAAACGTCACCCGCAAGGTGTCCGAATTCTTCGTCGCCGTTCCCTCCTGGGGCGTCGGCACCGGCGGCACGCGCTTTGCGCGCTTCCCGGGAACCGGTGAGCCGCGCGGCATCTTCGACAAGCTCGACGATTGCTCCGTCATCAACGAGCTAACGCGGGCGACGCCGAATGTCTCGCTGCATATTCCGTGGGACAAGGCCGATGCCAAGGAGCTGCGCGCCAAGGGGGATGCGCTCGGCCTCGGTTTCGATGCCATGAACTCCAACACCTTCTCGGATGCGCCCGGCCAGAAGCATTCCTACAAATACGGCTCGCTCAGCCATACGGACGCGGCAACCCGCGCCCAGGCCGTCGACCACAATCTCGAATGCATCGAGATCGGCAAGTCGATCGGCTCCAAGGCGCTGACCGTCTGGATCGGCGACGGCTCGAACTTCCCGGGCCAGAGCAATTTCACCAAGGCTTTCGAGCGCTATCTCGCTTCGATGGGCGACATCTACAAGGCGCTGCCCGACGACTGGAAGCTGTTCTCCGAGCACAAGATGTACGAGCCGGCCTTCTACTCGACCATCGTGCAGGATTGGGGCACCAACTACCTGATCGCCCAGACGCTCGGCCCCAAGGCGCAGTGCCTCGTCGACCTCGGCCACCACGCGCCGAACACCAATATCGAGATGATCGTCGCCCGGCTGATCCAGTTCGGCAAGCTCGGCGGCTTCCATTTCAACGACTCGAAGTACGGCGACGACGACCTGGATGCCGGTTCGATCGAGCCCTACCGCCTGTTCCTAGTCTTCAACGAGCTTGTCGATGCCGAACAGCGCGGCGTCAACGACTTCAATCCGGCCCATATGATCGACCAGTCGCATAACGTCACCGATCCGATCGAGAGCCTGATCAACAGCGCCAACGAAATCCGCCGCGCCTATGCGCAGGCGCTGCTCGTCGACCGCAAGGCGCTCGCCGGTTATCAAGACGAAAACGACGCGCTGATGGCGACCGAAACGCTGAAGCGCGCCTATCGCGCCGATGTCGAGCCGATCCTCGCCGAAGCCCGCCGCCGCGCCGGCGGCGCTATCGACCCGGTCGCAACCTACCGCGCCAGCGGCTACCGCAAGAAGGTCGCCGCTGAGCGCCCGGCTTCGGCCGCAGGTGGTGGCGGCATTATCTAAGAAAGACTAGCCTCCCAAGGCTCGGCCGCCGCAGATCGATGCGGCGGCCGGAAGATTTCTAGAAAATAAGTTCAATATACCCGCCTAAGCCATTGAATATATTTCAACAAAACTGGCCAGCCCAAAGCGAAAAACCTTAAATCATTTTATCGGAAACGGCCGTTAAGCAGCTGTTTTTGAAATGATTTACGCATCAGCAACGGCGTACGCACTTACCCGGCAGGCTGTGCCTGCGGGCAATCTTCGGGAGCGTCGTGATCTCCTGCCAGATTGCGCTGGCCGAGGCCCACGATTGCCGCGGCTTCCAAGGCCTGCCGGCGATAGGCGATCAGTCCGGACAGGTAATGCTCGACATCGTCGATGCGCACCCGGAAGGCGTGATGGCGGATGAAGAATGAGCCTGCGATCCGTGCAGGGTTCTTCGTGAACATTGCGAGCTCCGGCCAGAAGTGACCGTTCAGCAGATAGAGGGCCCGGCGTTCAAGGGCCGCGCCGAAACGCCTCCGGTCGATGTCTCCGAGCAGATGCGCATGTTCTCGGTCACCTTCCAGCCGGGTCAGCACCTGCCGAGACGCCATCATCAGCTCCAGCAGGGTGGGGAACGTGGTGATCCGGTTGGCGACGAAATCCAAGTGACTGGCGACATTGGCAATCGCGAAGCGGTAATAATCCTCCCGCGGGCAATGGCGGGTGAGTTCGTTGGCGGCATAGGCCAGCCAGTGATCGTGATGCCTCTCATAGCCGTCCGCGATGAAATGCGAGAAAGCCCGCTGGGCCGCTTTCAGCAACGCCCTGTCTCCGGTGAGATCATAAAGGCGCATCAGCGCAAAGGCGGCCTCGCCCTCGTAATAGATCGTCCGGAACGCATCCTTGGTAGCGAGCGATGGGAAATCTAGAACGTGACGGAATGCGCCGCTCTCCGCGTCCTGCATGAACGATATCCCAGCTGCGAGCCGCGACATCAGCGCGAGATCAGCACCGCCGCCTTCCACCTCAGCCATCTTGGCGAGCGCAAGGATCGCCAGCGCATTGCCACCAAGCTTGATCTCGGAATTCGCCTCGACCAGAAACGCGGCAGGGCGCCCATCCGGCATATCCGTGTGCACGATGTAGTCGTCCCTCATGCGGGTCAATGAACGCTCGATCGCGTTGCGCAACGACTGGCTGCGCGTGACTTCGTAGGCCTCGATCATCGCGTAGGTCGCGCTGGCGTGTCTGAGCGTATTGTAGCTATCGATGGTCCGGTCGAAGCATGGATACAGGCCGTAGACGAAACGCCCGTCCGCACCGACCTGATCGGCGAGAAAATCAGATCCGGCCGCAATCAGCGAATTGAGCAACGGGATGCTCAGCGCATCTACAACACGCCGGCCGGCATTGCGGCCAGTCGTATAGAGATCGTGCAAGGTATCGCCATCGAAGAACGCGCCCTTGCTGGCGAAGAGATGCACTGGTGTGTCATCACCAAAGGCTGGCAGGGGAGTGCGGGGAAAGCGACGTTGAAAGTAGTTGCGGACGTTGCCCTCGTTGAATTCGGCCGTCGGATTATGATTGCCGCCATAGAGCATCGCATTGGCGTTCAGCTCCTGCTCAAGGAGGGCACGCTCGAAATTCTCATCGAAACTGATGCCGAGCCGGAAGTAGTTCCGCTTGGTGCCCGCGAGCATGCGCCGAAGCTCAGCGAAAGTCGTCGCGTCGACGGCCATCGGCCAATCGATGCGGAGCCAGAAGTTCTCACCCGTTTGCTGCTCCGCAAGGTCGCGTATCGCCGCGTCCCCGGCCTTCCAAACGGCGTCGAACGTTGCGCCACGCACAATCCGGACCGCCGCGCGCTGCTTGCCGGAGGAGAAGGAGATGAACAGCACGAAGGCAGGGTAGGGGTGTTGAAGCTCTTGGCAGCCTCGCCGCACCTGCTCGCGTAGCGCCGCGAGATCGGCGTCGGAGATAAACCCTATCATGCCTCAACGCTCTCTCATCGCTTCACGCGCCTTGTTGAAGGGCTTGATCAGATAGTCGAGCACGCTCTTCTCGCCTGTATGGATGTCGACGGTTGCGATCATGCCCGGCGAAATCGGGAATTGCTTGCCGGCCGCGTTGCTCAGCGCATCCTTCTCGGTCTTAACGAAGACGCGGTAATAATAAATCTCGGGATCCACCTCGTCCTGGATCGTATCCGGCGAGATCGTCACGACCTTGCCCTCCAGGCCGCCATAGATCGCGTAGTCATAGGCGGTAATCTTCACCGTCGCCCGCTGATCCGGATGGACGAAGGCGATATCGCGCGGTGACATGCGCGCTTCGATCATCAACTGATCGCCCAGCGGTATGATATCCATCAGCTTGCCGTTTGGCGGCACGACGCCGCCGATTGTCGAGACCTCGATATTCTTGACGATGCCACGCACCGGCGAGCGCAGCGTCAGGCGCGCAAGGCTGTCGGAACGGCCCTTGATCACCGAGCGCAGCGAGGCGACGTCGGCATTGGCCTTTGAAAGCTGCTCGCGGGCCTCGACGACATATTGCGTCGTCGCCTCGACCTTCTTGAGCTCGAGTTCCGCTTGTTCGCGCTTCAGCCGGATGATCTCGACGCTGCTTGCCGCCCCCATCTGGCTCAGGCCTTCGTTGACGCTGAGCTCCTGGCGGCTGAGCGCCAGGGACTCGTCCAGCCATTTCAGCGTCTGTTTCAGGTTTCCAAGCCGCGCATCGTAGAGCTTGGTTTCGGTGGCAATCAGATCGGGATCGCTTTTCAGCTCATCGGGAAAGACAAGCGGGGTCTGATTGACCTCTGCCGTCAGCCGCGCCGAGCTTGCCAGCGCTGCACGATATTTGGCCGTCGATTCACCGACATCGGATTCGGTGAGCGTCGGGTCGAGCTGCGCCAGCAGCTGTCCGGCCTCGACGATCTGGTTCTCCTGAACCTTCAACGTCGAGACGATACCGCCCTCCAGCGATTGGATGACCTGTTCGCGGCGGATCGGTACAACCTTGCCGTCCCCGGTCGAGACCTCGTCGAGAACAGCGAAATTCGCCCAGCCGATCGCCACGATGAGGAGCAGCAGGAAGAGCTTGACGACGCGCGTTGCCTTGGAGAGGCGGACGGCATCTTCGCCGCCGAAATGCCAGCTATCGTCGATGGCGCGGGAAAAAGAGGTGCTCATGGGCTGCTCCGCTCCTGAACAGGACGTTGCTCGAAGGCTCGCTCGAGGCGCTCGCGCTGGGCGATCGCCGTCTCCGGTGTCTGCGGCGCCGGTTCGCCTCTGAGAGCCCGCAACGCGTGCTCCTTCGGCGCGTCGAGCACGATCCGGCCCTGATCGAGCGCCACGACACGCTCGATCAGGTCGAGAACCCGCATCCGGTGCGTGGCGATCACCACCGTCTTGCCGCGGCACCAGGCGGAAAACCGCCGGATAAAGAGCCGCTCGGTTGCCTCGTCCATCGAGGCCGTCGGCTCGTCGAGGAGAACGACGGATGGGTTGCGGATCAGCAGCCGTGACAGGAGCAGCGCCTGTTGCTGGCCGCCGGAAAGACCTCGCCCGCCTTCATCGATCAAGTGATCAAGGCCTTTCGGCATCATGCGGATGAAGTCGTCGGCGCCGGTCATCTGCAGGGCGTCGAGCAGCGCCTGCTGGGAGGCGCTCTGCGCACCGAGCAGGATGTTTTCGCGTATGGTGCCGTGAAACAGCCGCGAGTTCTGCGTCAGCAAACCGACTTCGCGGCGGAGATCGTTGGGATCGATCTGCTCCATGGCGAGATTGTCTATCAGCACCTCGCCGGAGGCAGGTTCGATCTGCCCTGACAAGGCCTGAAGCAGGGTCGATTTTCCCGCGCCATTCTTGCCGAGCAGGGCAATCGTCTCGCCGGCATCGATCTTCAGTTCCGCCACCGAAAGCGCCGGCTTGCCGACGGGCTGGCCGTAATAATAGAGCGTATTGCTGAGCTGGTACTGCCCGAGCAGCGAGCCGACCGAGAGCCGCGTTTCCGCCGGCGGATGATCGACCGGCATCTTCATGATCGTATTGAGGCTCTGCAGACCGAGCTTGGCATGCTGAAACCGGCTCAAGACCTGCGTCAGCTGCGCCATCGGCGCCATCATCCGCGAGCCGAGGATCGAGCAGGCGACCAGAGAACCGGTGCTCATGTCGCCCTTCATAACGATCGGCGCCCCGCAGAAGACGATAACGGCAAAGACGCTGGTCTGAATGCTGTGCCCCCAGCCCGTGAGGATGCTGGTGATGTAGCGCAGCCGGACCTGGG
Organism: Rhizobium sp. Rhizsp82; assembly: GCF_047325115.1. Taxonomy (NCBI): domain Bacteria; kingdom Pseudomonadati; phylum Pseudomonadota; class Alphaproteobacteria; order Hyphomicrobiales; family Rhizobiaceae; genus Rhizobium; species Rhizobium sp. Rhizsp82. Next base: position 902,056 of record NZ_CP168571.1, read on the forward strand.
CATCGGCACTCGCCGTATTGAACGTGTTCCACTTTTCCTGAAACACGCTTTCGGCCTGCAGGGCCTTGATATCCTCGATGCCCTGAACAGCCTCGACCAGCATGGCATTGCGCAGCGACGCCTCGCGCATCGCCTGGCCTGCGCATGCCCGCAGGCGGCGCTGGGCGAGCAATCCGGGAGCGATCATCAGCAGCAGCGCCACCGCGGGGATGACCGCAAGCCATCCGCCGATCAGCGCCATCAGCGCCAGGAAGAGGAAGAAGAAGGGGAGATCGGCGATCGCCGCGACGGTCGTCGAGGTGAAGAGATCACGGACCTGCTCGAGATCGCGCAGCTGCGCGATGAAGGTTCCGGTCGCCTTCGGCCGGTTCTGGTTGCGCACCCGCAAGGCATGACCGAAGACCACGTCCGAAATCTTGATATCGGCGCGTTTTCCGAGCACGTCGATGATCAGCGTCCTGATCTTCCGCATGATGAAATCGAAGACCACGGCGAGCATGACGCCGATGAACAGCACGACCAGCGTGCTCATCGAATTGGCGGGCACGACGCGGTCATAGACCTGCATCGAGAAGATCACGCCGGTCACCGACAAGGCGTTGGCGATCAGCGAGGCAAGCAGCACATAGCCGTAGGGGCGAAGATCATTGAGCGCCAGCTTGCGGAACCAGCCGTGCGTATCGGGCGCGATATAGGCATCCACCCGTTCGTCGGTCCGTGTACGGGCGTCGCGCGCGATCAGCAGATGGGCAATGCCATCCTTCAGATAGGATGTCTCGATCCAAGTCCACTGGCCGTTATCCTCGGCAAAGGTGATCTTGGCTTCGCCATCCCTGATCTCGGTGATCAGGCCAACCGCGCCGTCCTTCAATTCCAAAAGCAGCGGCAGGCGCCGGCCGGTGATGCCGCTGACCACCGGTTCAACCGGCTTCACATCCAGGCCGAAGCGGCGAGCGAGCTTCTCGATGCGGCGCAACGGCGACGCCGTCTCCTGCATGATCGGCAAGTAGCTGTTGGCAGACCGGGAATGCGTGATGCCGTAATGCTGCGCAAGCCTGCCGACGATCTCGATCCAGCGCAGGCCACGCGGATCATCTGCAGTGTTCGATGCGACTGCGGCCGTGGCCCCGCTTCGCTGTTCGAATGCTGCGGGAGTGTCGTCTGCAAGAGCCATCGGCAATCTCCTAACCGTCACACGACAGGAAGCTTATGCGTGGTCAGATCGTCATCCGGCTTGATCGGCTCGAACGGATCGATCGTGACAGTCGCCGCGGTCTCGACGGGGGCCGCGACCTCGTGCGTCTCCACAGCTACCGGGGCCGCCGATCCCGTGTCTGTTGCCGCGGCATCGTGCGAGATCGCCGAGAGGCCGCTGAGGTCGATCTCCTGACCACCCTGATCCGGCACCAGCCCCGCCGTCTCGTCGCCGGTGGCGTGATTGGCTGAATCGCCGGTATCATGGGTGGAGCTGTCGGTGCGTTCGGCCGTCGCATGCGTCGTCGCGCTGCTTGCGTCCACCGCATCGGTCTCGGCAAAAGCAAGGGTCGAGATGCTGGATGCCGCAGCCGTGGCGGACGAGGCGTCATGGATATCGACATCGATGCTCAGATCGGCGGTCAGCGCATTGCCGGTATCGGGGTCGAAGACCGTCACCGCGAAATGATCCGTACCGCCCGCCGTGATGCCGGTATCCGGCGTGTAGGTGTAGCTGCCGTCGGCATGGATCAGCAGCGTGCCGAAATCACCGGTGACGCTGACGCTGCCATTGACCATCGCGTGCGCATGGCCGTCGAAATTGACCGAGCCGACCTGGAGGTCATCGACGCTGCCGGTCGCTGAACTGGCGATGAAATTGCCGGTCGCCTTTTCTCCGACGCTGACATTGACCTGTTCCGTGAGATCCGTTGCCACCACGGATATGTCGCGTGTCAGGGCAACGCCGATATTGACCCCGGCGTCGGGAACCAGCGTTGCGCGGTAGGTGCCGGCCGGTATGTCGTCGAGGCTGATCCCGGCATGGGTGCTGCCCAGACCGAGCAGATCGAGATCGAGGATGCCGTTGTGCACCTGATTGCCGAGATCGCCCGGACGCACCCAAGCGCCATTCTGGAAGCGCTCGATGATGACTGTGTAGCTGCTCAGCAGGCCGATCTGCAGCGCGCCCGATATCCCGAGATCGAGGGCGACGTGGTTGTTTGCCCCACCGAGATTGAAGTTCACCACCGGCTGGTTTGCAGAGCCGAGGTTGACGCTTGCAAGATTTCCGATGTTGAGCCCGAGCAGATCGAACTGCGTATCCGATGCGGTGGAGGGCTTCGCTTCCGGGATATCCGTCACGGTGCGATCGAGCGTCGCTGTGGCGCTGGCATCGGTGAGCTGGAAGTCGAGCCCTGGCGCGAGAATGCTGCCGGGAAGCGAGATGTTGCCGGCGGTATCCCTGAGCTCGATCTCCAGAGCGCCGCCATCGACCTGCGCCGGCGACAGGCCGATGCTAAAGGTGCCGTCGGCGTGAACCACGCCGGTACCGACGACATTGCCATCGGTATCAACGACGGTGACCGTGGTTCCAGCCTCGCCCGTGCCCGTCAGCTCCGTGCCCGATGCATTGACGGAAAGACCTGTCGGCGCATCCGGTGGCAGCAGGTCCGGTGTCAGGATCGATCCGGGATCGGAGATATTGTGTGCGGCATCTTCGAGCACCACCGTCAGCGCGCCGCCATTGGCTTGTGCCGGGAACAGAGTGACGCTGAAGGCACCGCCTGCGGCCACGATCGCCGTGCCGACGGCGACGCCGAGGGCGTTATAGACCGTCGCCGTCGCGCCTGCCTCACCCTGGCCGGTGAGCAGGGTGCCGGTAGCGTTGACCGTAAGCCCGGTGGGCGCGGCCGGATCGACGAGATCGGGGGTAGCCGCGGTGCCGGGATCGGAGATGTTTCCAGCGATATCCTTCTGCACCACCTGCAGGTCACCGCCATCGATCTGCGCCGGGGAGAGGCCGATCGTGAAGGCGCCATTGGCGCCGACAACGCCGGTGCCAACGACAGTGCCGGCGGCATTGGTCACGGTAACCGTTGCACCGACTTCGCCTTCGCCGGTCAGCGACGTCCCGGTTCCGTTGACGCCGAGCTCAGTCGGCGCGTCCGGGGCAGTGGTATCAGTGGTGGCTGTGCTTGCCGGATCGGAGTCGTTTCCAGCCGCATCAGAAAGCACGACGGAAAGGTTGCCGCCATCGGCCTGCGCGGGCGAGAGCGCCACATTAAAGACGCCGTTGGCGCCGACCGTGCCGGTGCCGACTTCGATACCGGCAGCATTGGTGACGGTGACGAGCGCGCCGGGCTCGCCTCTGCCCATCAGCGTTGCCCCGCCATCGTCAACGGAGAGATTGGTCGCCGCATCGGGCGGCGTCAGGTCGGGCGTCTCGGCGAAGCCCGGCTGCGATGTTCCGCCGGCTCCGGTCAGCACCACCTTCAGGTCGCTGCCATCGACCTGTGCCGGATCAAGCGGGATAGTGAAGGTGCCATTGCCGCCGACCGTGCCCGTGGCGATGACCGTCCCGTCGGCGCGCGAAACCGTGACCGTGCTGCCGGCGAGGCCGTCGCCGATCAAGGCCGTTCCCTCGGCATTGACGATCAGATTGTCCGGTGCGGGCGGGGCATCAGGATCGGGCGCGAGCACCGTAGCCGCCGTGGAATCATTCCCTGCGGCATCCTCCTGCGTGACGCTGAGCGTCTGCCCGTCGAGCTGTGCCTGCGAGAGCGCGACGCTGAAGGCGCCGTTGGCACCGACGAGGGCAGTGCCAAGCACGGTGCCGGAACTATTGGTCACTGTGACCGTGGCACCAACCTCGCCGACACCGGTGAGCTGCAGCCCACTGGCGCTGACCAGCAGACTGGTCGGCGGCTCCGGCGGCTGAATATCCGTCAAGGGCAAGGCCGTTGCCTGCGAGGCATTGCCCGCCGCATCCGCCTGGACGATCTGCAGGATGCCGCCCGCGGTTTGCGCCGGGCTGAGATTGATCGAAAAGCTTCCGTCGGGACCGACAAGGCCGGTGCCGACAGTGACCCCATCGGCATCCTTGACGGTGATGGTCGCGCCGGCCTCGCCGTCGCCGGTCAGCACCGTCCGGGCGCCGTTGATCGCGACGTCGAGAGGAGCATCGGGAGCCGCGAGATCAGGTGTCGTTATCGAGGCTGTCTCGGACTGGTTGCCGGCGGGGTCGTCGAGCCTGACGGTGAGGTCATCGCCATTGGCCTGAGCCGGATTGAGCGGGATTGTGAAGGTACCGTCAGTACCGACCGTACCGGTCGCCACCTGAGTGCCGGCTTCATTGGTGACGATCACCGTCGCCCCAGCTTCGCCGCGGCCGGTGAGCACGGTGCCGGCGGGATTGAGCGAGAGATTGGTCGGCGCGTCGGGCTCCAGCAGGTCGGTCGACGGCACCTGTTCGGGCGCCGAGGCATTGCCATTGGAGTCGGTCAGAGTGACATTGAGATTGCCGCCATCCGTCTGCGGCGGCGCTAGTGCGACGGTGAAATTGCCGTCGGTGCCAACCGTTGCCGTACCGATGGGATCGCCACCGGCGTTGGTGACCGTAACGGTCGAGCCGGGCTCCCCCTTGCCGGTGAGACTGCCGCCATCGGCCGCGACGGCTAGATCGGTCGGTGCGTCAGGAGCGAGGAGATCGGGCGATGCGACGGTGGCTGCGGCGGATTGATTGCCCTGAGTATCCGTCAAACGGACTTCCAGGTCGCCGCCATCGGTCTGCGCCGGGGAGAGGCCGATCGTGAAGGATCCATCAGGCCCAACCGTCGCGGTGCCGATTACGGCACCCGCGGCATTGGTCACAGTCGCCGTTGCTCCGGGTTCGCCCTGGCCGGTGAGCACCGTGCCGGCATCATTAACATCAAGTCCGGCGACGGCTGCAGGCGGCGTCGCATCCACCGTCGCGGCAGTGCCAGGCTCTGACGTGTTGCCGGCCGTATCCTGAAGGGTGACCTCCAGTGGCCGCCCGTCGGCCTGCTGCGGGCTCAGCGGAACGGTGAAAGTGCCGCCCGCGCCAACGAGCGCGGTGCCGACGAGGACGCCGTCAGCGGTCGTGACCTTGACCGTCGTTCCGGCCTCGCCGCGGCCGGTGAGCACGGAGCCGGCGGGATTGACAACGAGATCGATCGGCGCATCGGGGGCGAGGTGATCCTGCGTCGGCGTCGAGGCGGCTTCCGACGTATGGCCGGCAGCATCCGAGAGAGTGACCTGCAGATTGCCGCCATCCGCCTGGGCGGGTGCCAGCGCTATGTTGAAGGACCCATCCGGCGCCACAGTGCCGGTGCCGACGACATCACCGGCAGCATTCTTGACGCTGACAGTCGCGCCGGGCTCGCCACGGCCGGTCAGGGAGACGCCGGTGTCATCGACATGCAGATTGGTCGGAGCATCGGGCGCGATCAGATCGGGGGAGAACACGATGCCGGGCTGCGACGTGCCATTGGCATCGGTCAGCACGACATGCAGCTCCCCGCCATTCGTCTGCGCGGGATTGAGCGTCACCGAGAAAGTGCCGTCTCCAAGAACGGTACCGGTACCGACCGTATCACCGGCCGCATTGGTCACCTTGACCTGAGCGCCTCCAGTGCCTTCGCCGGTCAAACCCGTCCCTTGCGCGTTGATGACGAGACCGGTCGGAGCTGCCGGGGCATCGGCATCCGGCGCGAGGACCGAGCCCGGATCGGAGGTGTTGCCCGCGGCATCCTTCAGCACGACGCTCAGGGGCACGCCGTCGCTCTGCGCCGGGTCGATGGTCACGCTGAAGGTGCCGTCGGGATTGACCGTATTGGTGCCGAGGACCGTGCCGGCGGCGTTGCTGACCGTGACGGTCGTCCCAGCCTCGCCGTGGCCAGTCACGACCGTTCCGGCATCGTTGACGAGCAGACTGGTCGGCGTACCCGGCGCCTCGGTGTCGGTGATCGTCAGGCCCTGCGGTGTGGAGGAATTGCCGGCCGCATCCTTCAGCACGACGTCGATCTCGCCACCATTTGCCTGCGGCGGCGCCAGCGACACCGTGAATGTCCCATTGTTTCCGACCGTTGCCGTACCGATCGTGACGCCATTCGCATCGGTGACCGTGACGGTAGCGCCGGCTTCGCCGCGGCCGGTAAGCGTTGCGCCGCCATTGCTGACGGCAAGCTCGGTCGCGGCTTCCGGCGCCGCGAGATCGGGCGTCGTGACGTTTGCCGCCACCGAGACGTTATGCGCCGCATCCTCCAGGGTGACGGAGAGTGCGCTGCCATCTGTCTGCGCCGGATCGAGAGCGATGGAGAAGGCGCCGTTCGGGCCGACTATGCCCGTCCCGACCACATCGCCATTCGCATCCTTCACCGTGACGGTGGCACCGGCTTCACCCAGCCCGCTCAGCAGCAATCCGGATGCGTTGACCGTCAGATTGGTTGCGGCTGAAGGCGGATCGGTATCCGCATCGGAGTCGGAATCTGCATCCGCGTCCGCATCGGCATCAGCGTCAGCATCGGCGTCAGCATCCGCGTCGGCATCCGCATCTGCATCTGCATCAGAATCCGCGTCGGAATCGGTGTCGTCATCCGAGCTGCCGCCACCACCCCCGCCGGCGGCGAGCGCGACACCGCCCGCGGCAAGAGCAAGAGGCAGCGCGATGCCGAGGAGGGATCCCGCGCCTGCACCACCAGCCGCCGCCCCGGCGCCGACGAGCTGGTCGACCGCGCCTGCTGGCGTAAAGGTGATATCGCCGGCTGCATCGGCATAGTCGCCCATCCAGACGTTTCCGGAGGAATCCTCGAGAACGAGTTCGCTCTGCTCGCCACCCTGGCTGTGATAGAAGCCCTGGACATCGACTTCCTGGCCGTTCTGCAGATGGATGATCAGGTCGTCGCCGACGCGCGCGGTGGAGGCGATGTCACTGGGCGACAGGGCAAGCTTTACTGTGCTCGGCCTTTCGAGGACGATCTTGTCCTCCGCCACGGTTTCTGTCTTACCGCTCACCTTGTCCGAGACGATTGCGACCATCGATAGGCTCCTCAACAGCTTGGCGCCGCGTCATGCGGCCCCGGTCCACCACCGCCTTGGCGGATGATGGCGTTCAAACATGTTGCCCTTGAGCGTTTTGCAGCCGCCTCCCACAGCGACGGACACCTGCTGCTCCATCGCCGCTTTGATGTCCACGTATGGTCAAAAACTGCCACAACCAGCGGAAGCTTCAACCGCCAGTCGGTGCCGGATTTCACTTAAAATTTAGGATCGGTGAAAGTTGCTGCTCAGTTTGAGAGCATTCCGTACCGAAATGGTACAATCTGCAGCCGTGTCTGCGGCGACTGTCTTGCCGCAAAGACCCGCTTTGAGCCACTTTCGCCCTTGATATCAAGGCGATCGGCCGTCCGGAGCCGGATTGTTTCAAAAAAATTCGCAGGGAATTTCAATACGTCAGCTCAGATCGGCTTGGCGGAAGCGACTTTCTTAATGTTAGCGCTTTCATCACTCACTCCCGGTGGCGTGAGCCCAAAGACCTCTCTTAGTCGGCCTGATGCATAAGCACATTCTACATTCAACTTATAGAGGTCGAAACGCGTGTTGATTTCATCGAAGCGCGCCGAGTGAAGCTCCTGATCGGCATTCAACACATCGAGTAGGGTACGGGTGCCGAGATCGAGAAACTGCTTCTGATAGAGATCGCGTGTTTCGCGCATCATCGGCTGGCGCGACGCCAGCGATTTCTGCAGCGCCTCGAGGCTGATGACCTGGGCGCTCGATTCATTCCAGCTCTTCTGCACGTCGAAGAGCGCGGCGGCGACTGCCGCTTCCGATGACTGCGCCGCATATTTCGCGGCGTTCTGGCGGGCCTGGAACGAGCCGCCGTTATAGAGGTCGCCCTTGATCTTCAGGCCGACGACATAATCGGGATCCTCGTTGCTGTCCCACATGTTGAATTCGCCGGATGCCTCGAGCGCCAGCGTCGGCAGCATCTCGACACGGGCGACCTTGACGCGGGCATCGGCCTCGCGCTTGCGGGATTTGGCAGCGACGACAGCCGGCACGATCTCGAAGATCGGCGCCGCCCCGGCGCAGGCCGTCTGCAGCTTCGCGGGCATCGATGCGCCGAGCTGCACGGGCGACGTGGCGCCCACTAGTGCATTCAGGGCGCTTGTCCAGCGCTGCTTCTGCGCGCCGATCTCGATCGCCCGCGATTCAGCCGATTGCACACGGGCCTCGGCCTGCAGCTTGTCGGAGCGCGTGCTTGCGCCCTGATCGGTGCGTGCGGCCACACGCTTCCCGATCGCCTGGACGTCGCCGATCTGATCGTTGGCGACGACAGCGAGCTTCTCAGCCCGCAGCACCTCGACGGATGCCAGCGCCGTCTCCCGGATGACATCGTCGACGCTCGCCAGGAACTCGGCCTTGCGCGCATCCTCCAGCGCCGATTCCGCTTCGACACGCCCGGAGACCTTGCCGAAATCGTAGATCATCTGCGTCGCCGTCAGATTGAAGCGCGGCGCCCAGTCTCCACGATCGTTGTTCTCGGCTCCGAGATTCACGCCGCCGCCGACCGAAGGCAGATAGCCGGACTTCGCATCGGCGATCAGCTCGCCCTGTTCCTTGATCTTGCCCGCAGCCTCGCGAATTGCCGGATGCCAGTTGATTGCGCGCCGAACGGCCGATTCCACATCCGTCACCGGCTCCAGCGAACGGCCGGTCGTGGCTGGCGGCGGCAACGACGCCGCGCTGTTGCCAGTCGAGATCGACCCGGTCGTACGCGGGTCCGTTGCCGGCGGCTTCTGCGCGCAGGAGGCTTGGGTAAGGGCAATCGCAGCGAGGAGGCTGAGGGCCAGCGGCCGGCGACCTGAATGCATTCCGGGAGCTCCATCAACTGGAGATCAAAATTGCAACCGGCCCACGCATTACCAACGGCTGGCGATGAATCCACGCACTTGGATGACGCAACTATAGGTGATTCGTCAATTTCTGCAAAAGCTTAGCGTAGGCCGGACTTTGCCATCGGACGCAACTGGCGGGCGACTGGAGCGTGCGGACCGATTTTATCCATCCGCTATCGCGCATTTTCTAATGAAACTTCCAGTCGCCGCGCCCCTATCAGAGCCAGACGGCGCGGTGCTTGTCGACGAATTCTGCGAGCGTCATCGGCGCCCGGCCGGTTATCCGCTCGACAAAATCGCTGGTGCCCGCCATCAGCCCGTCACGATGCATTTCGGCAATCGCCTTGATATGCTGCGTCAGGAACGGGATGTCCTGGCCGGCGACTTCGAGGACCCATTGCTCGCCGGTAATCGTCTCGTAGCGCACCGTCTTGCCGAGCGTATTGCCGACGGTCTCGGCGATCTCGGGCGGCGTCAGCTCAACAGGACCGGTCAGCGGATAGGTCTTGCCAGCGTGACCGGTGGGATCGGCAAGAATGGCGGCGATGACGGCGCCCTGATCTTCGGCGGCGATCGGTGCGAAGCGGCCAGTCGGCTCGAAGGCTACGGCGTAGCGGCCCTCGCGGATCATCTTGCGCATGTAGAGCAGCCATTCGCAGAAGGCGGTCGGATGCAGATGGGCGACCGGCGTTCCCGCCCGGTCGAAGATGCGTTCCGCCAGCCAATGCTGCTGCGCCGAGTCGCTCGGCGCGTCGGAGCGCGCAGTCTTCTGTGACATGTTGACGATGAATTCCGCGCTGGCTTCCAAGGCCGCCTGTGCGAAATGCGCCGTGGCCTGCACCAGGCCCGGCCGCATCGGATAGACGAAATAGGCACGCTTGATCCCGTCGAAAGCCCGGCGGACGGCACGGAAATCCAGAAGATCAGCGACGAAGACCTCAGCGCCAAGAGCCTTGAGCTGCCCAGATCGGCCATCTTCCTTGTGCGCCAAGGCCCTGACGCCGAAGCCTTTCTCCAGGAGGATTTTCGCGGCGGCGCTGCCCGTCGCGCCGGTAGCGCCGCCGATCAGGATGGTGGGTTGCATGAAATTGATCTCCGTAAGTGAAATGATGCCGGCTCGTCTGCCTGCGCACCAACCTAGCTCCTGGCGAATACGTCGCTATGGGCGTAAATGCCAACTTTGATATGATTCACGCCAAATCAGCTCGAGACGGGCAGGGGAGGGTTGCGGGGCCTCTAGCCATTTCTCGCGAAAGCGCATAGTGTCGTAAAAGATAATATCGAGGTCATTCACGCCATGCGCATTGCCGTCCTCGCCCTGGAAGGGCTGTTCGATTCCGGGCTCACGGTTACGCTCGACGCCTTTGCCACCGCAAACTCGCTGTCGGGAAAGCTGCTCGGCGGGACGCCGCGTTTCGATGTCACCGTCGTCGGCGTACGCAAGAAGGTCACGTCGGCGCAGGGGCTGATCATTCCGGTGAAGCCGATCACACCGGATCTGAAACCCGACTGGATCATCGTGCCCGCCCTCAGGGCAACAACGCCCGAGACATTGCTGCCATCGCTGCAACGGCCGGACGTTCGCCAGGCCAAGGCCCAACTTCTGCAATGGCATCAGCAAGGTGCGCAGGTCGGCTCGTCCTGCATCGGAACGTTCCTGATTGCGGATGCCGGTCTTCTCGACGGGCGGGAAGCGACGACATCATGGTCGCTCGCGCCGTTCTTCCGCCAGCGCTATCCGAAGGTTCTGCTCGATGAGACCCGTATGCTCGTTCCCTCGGCAATCGGCGTCACGGCCGGTGCCGCCATGGGGCACCTCGATCTCGCCCTTTGGCTGATCCGCAAGGCCAGCCCGGAATTGGCGTCGCTGGTATCGCGTTATCTTCTCGCAGATATCCGCTCGTCACAGGCCTTCTACATCATTCCCAATCATCTGGCGCAGGCCGACCCGCTGATTTCGCATTTCGAACGATGGTCGCGCGATCACCTGCAGGAAGGCTTCTCGCTGCAGGAGGCCGCCAAGGCGCTCGGCACCAGCACCCGTTCGCTTCAGCGGCGCTGCCAGGCGGTGCTCGGCAAGTCGCCGCTCGCCTATTTCCAGGATCTCCGGGTCGAGCGGGCGCAGGCGCTCCTTCATGGCAGCGGTATGGATGTGGAAGCCATCGCCACCGAGGTCGGCTATGTCGACGGCGCTACGTTGCGTACACTGCTGCGAGACCGGTTGGGGCGAGGGGTCCGTGAACTCCGGGCCGATCTGCGCTGAGTTTGCGGTTCGCAATTAGAGCCGGAAAAGGCAACGATTAGCCGGGCCCAGCTCAACAATCATGAAATGCTTATCGGCAAAGATGCGCCCGCCCGGTTGCGAAAAAGCCATAATTGTTCCACCTACATCATTGTTTCGAAACGCGGCACCCAGAGTTGGATCAGAGCGGAATGCGCATACACTACGGATTATTCGGTCTTTTCCTTGCAGTTGCGCCGTCCGCGTATGCCCTGGAAGCTGCCCCGCCTGTCCTTGAGCCGCTGAAGCAGCAGGGCCAGGCAGCCCAGATGAGCGCGCAATTTCTGACGCGCTACAGCTACCGTCCGGTTCCGCTCGACGATGATCTCTCGGCCAAGATCATGGATAGCTACATCAAGGCGCTCGATCCCGACCGGACGATTTTCCTGCAGACGGACATCGATAAATTCATGGCCGACAAGGGCAAGATCGATGATGCGATCGCCCAGCAGAACCTGCAGATCCCGTTCTCGATCTTCAATACCTATGAGAAGCGGGTCGTCGACCGCATGAATTATGCGCGCGGCCTCCTCAAGCAGAATTTCGATTTCAACGCGCACGAGGATTTCGCCGTGCTGCGCGACAAGGCGCCGTGGCCGAAATCCGAGGCGGAGGCCGATGATCTCTGGCGCAAGCGCGTCAAGAGCGACTGGCTGCGCCTGAAGCTCGGCGGCAAGGATGACGCGGCGATCCGCGATACGCTCGACAAGCGCTACGAGAATACGCTGGAGCGCGCTTACAAATACAAGAGCGAAGACGTCTTCCAGACGTTCATGGACGCCTATGCGACCTCGGTCGATCCGCACACCGATTATTTCGGCGCAGCGGCTTCCGCCGATTTCGATATTTCAATGAAGCTTTCCCTGGTCGGCATCGGCGCCGTGCTGCAGGAGCGCGACGACTATACGACGATCCGCGAGCTCGTTCCGGGCGGTCCGGCGCAACTGTCCGGCAAGCTTGCCGTGGGCGACCGTATCGTCGGCGTAGGGCAGGGGGAAAAGGGTCCGATCAAGGACGTGATGGGCACGCGCCTCGACGAGGTCGTGCAGATGATCCGCGGCGAGAAGGATTCCGTCGTGCGGCTCGATATCCTCCCGGCTGAGGCCGGCGCGGAGGGCAGCCATCACATCATCAGCCTGGTGCGCGACAAGATCAGTCTCGAAAAGCAGGCTGCCCGCAAGGACATTCTCACAGTCAAGGACGGCGATGCTACCCGCAAGGTTGGCGTAATCACGCTGCCGGCCTTCTACGAGGATTTCGAAGCGCGCCGGAAGGGCGACAAGGATTACAAGAGCGCCAGCCGCGATGTCGCGAAGCTTCTGCTTGAGCTGAAGCAGGAGGGCGTCGATAGCGTCCTGCTCGACATCCGCAACAATGGCGGCGGCTCGCTCAGCGAAGCGATCGACCTGACGGGCCTCTTCATCGGCAACGGCCCGGTCGTGCAGCAGCGCGGCAGCGACGGCAAGGTGGCCGTACAGAAGGCTGACTTCAAGGCTCCGGTCTGGAGCGGTCCGCTTGGCGTGCTGATCAATCGCGGCTCGGCTTCGGCTTCCGAAATCTTTGCAGCGGCCATCCAGGATTACGGCCGTGGCGTGATCATCGGCGAGCAGAGCTTCGGCAAGGGCACGGTGCAGACCGTCGTCGACCTCGACGAGATGGCCAATAACAGCAAGCCGAAATTCGGCGAACTGAAGGTCACCATCGCGCAGTTCTTCCGCATCAATGGCGGCACAACGCAGCTGCGTGGCGTAACCCCCGATATCAGCCTGCCTGGTCTTTCGGACCCGTCGACATTCGGCGAGACGAGCTACGACAACGCGCTGCCCTGGACGCAGATCAAGGCCGCGAAATATTCGCCGGAAGGTGACGTCACGGCGATGCTGCCGGAATTGCTGAGCCGCCACGACGCGCGGGTGAAGAACGATCCTGATTACAAGAGCCTGCTGGAAGACATTGCCGACCTGAAGGCGCAGCGCGAGAAGGGCACCATTTCGCTGAACGAGGCCGAGCGCCGCAAGGAGCTGGCAGCGCGTGAGGCCCGGCTGAAGTCCCGCGCAGCGGTGACCGGTGGCGACGATCCCGATGCAGACGACGGCCTGCAGTCGAACGAACGCAGCCTGAGCGCCGATCTCGCGATCGAAAATGCCCGCAAGAAGGCAAAGGACGTGCTCTTGACCGAAGCTGCCGCCATCGTCTCCGACGAAGCGGATCTGCTGCAGGCGTCGCCGAAGGCCGCTCAGAAGTAAATGAAATGGCGCCGGTGGAAAGCCACCGGCGCCGCTTCCAACTCAGACGCCGAGCGCCTCGCATGCCACCTTGGCAATCGTCTCGGCGCCGATTTTCAGCGCGGCTTCATCGACCCGGAATTGCGGATGGTGCAGCGGGTATATCGAGCCCTCGGCCTCGTTGCGAATACCGAGCCTGAAATAGACCGATGGCCGCTTCTCGCTGTAGAAGCCGAAATCATCAGCCGCAGTCCACCCGGGCGCCGCAATCGACGTGCCCGCCCCGAAAAGCTGATCAGCCGCCGACGAGACGAGCTGCGCCAGCGCCGCGGCATTGACGACAGGCGGCTCTCCCTCGATCAGCTTGAACTCGACCGTTGCGCGGTGGGCTGCGGCAAGCCCCTGCAGGATTTCATGAACCCGCTCGCGGGCGCGAAGCCGGGTAGCCGGGCTGCCGCTGCGGATCGTTCCCTTCAGCCGCACGGTATCGGCAATGACGTTATAGGCGCCGCCGCCCTCAATACCGGTGATCGACACCACCAGGGGATCATAGGCATCGGTCTCGCGAGCGACGATCTTCTGCAATTCCGAGACCATAGCGCAGGCCGCGGCAATCGCGTCGACTCCTTCCGCCGGTTTCGCGGCATGGGCGGAGGTGCCCTTGACGATGACATCGAAAATATCGCTCGCCAGCGTGTAGGGTCCGCCGGAGACCGAGATTTTGCCGGTCTCGGTATAGGGGTCGACATGGATGCCGATCGCCGCGTCGATATCGTCAAGCAGGCCTTCCTCGACGACACGCCGCCCGCCGAGCGGCTCTGCCTCTTCGGCCGGCTGGAGGATGAAACGGACCGTCCCGGCAAAGCTCTCGCGATGCCGGTGCAAGTGAGTGGCCGCGGCAAAGACCATCGCCGCATGCGCATCGTGCCCGCAGGCATGCATGACACCGGGTTTCGCCGAAGAGAACGCAACGCCCGAGCGCTCCTCGATCGGCAGCGCATCGATATCGGCGCGCACCGCGACCTTGCGGTTGGAGAAGCCGCCCGTACCTGTAATGTCGACCGAAAGGCCGTAACCCGCGACATCACGGATATCAGCCAGTCCTTCGGCCTCCAGCTGCGCACGAAGATAGGCCTGCGTCTCGGCTTCCTCGTTGGAAAGCTCGGGATTGACGTGGAGATGCCGGCGCACGGCAATCATCCGCGCGACAAGCTCGGCAGGCAGCTGATCAGGCCTTGGCATGGATTTCTCTCGGCAGGTTGGTCAGCGTCTCGGCGCCGGTCGCGGTCACCAGAATGGTCTCGCTGACCTCGATGCCCCATCCGTCCATCCACATGCCCAGAATAGAGTGGATGACATTGCCGGGCTGCAGCACGCTCTTGTCGCCGGGGCGAAGGCTGATCGTGTGCTCGCCCCAATCAGGCGGGTAGGCGACGCCGATCGAATAGCCGATGCGGGACTCCTTCTTCAGACCATAGCGCTCGATGACCCCGCGCCAGGCGAGCTCGACATCTTCGGCAAGCACACCCGGCCGGATCGACGACAGAACCGCCTCCATGCCCTCGAGCACTGCCTTTGCCGTCTCGGTAACCTGAGGAGACGCCCTGCCGAGCTGCACGGTGCGCGCCAGACCCGCCGTATAGCGGCGGCAGACACCAGCGAGCTCGAGCGCAATCGTCTCGTCCTTGCCGAAGCGGCGGTCGCTCCACATGATGTGCGGCGCCGAGGCATTCTCGCCGCCGAGGATGGTCGGGGGCAGGGCAGTGATATCGCCTGCATAGTCGGCACTTCCGGCCACCTGCGCGGCCTGGATCTTGGCGATTGCATCGCATTCACGCACACCCGGCGCAATCGCATCATAGGCCGCCGTCACAGCCGCTTCCGCCAGACGCGATGCCTTCCTGAGATAGCCAATTTCGGCCGGGCTCTTCACCGAGCGTATCCAGTTGACGAGGAGATCGGCATCGACGAACGTCGCGTTCGGCAACCCGGCGACAAGGCGCGCATGCGCCTTCGGCGAATAGTAATAGGCCTCCAGCTCGATGCCGATCCGGCGTCCACCCCAGCCTTTCGAGACGATCCATTGCGCGATCCAGTCCATCGGATGACGATCGGCCCGCTGCACATAAGGCTCCGGGAAGCCGACGACGTTCTCCGGTTTCATCCAGGCCGTCAGCAAGCCGCCCGCCGCATCCATGGCGCGCCCGAGCCAGACCGGCTCGGCGCCATCTTCGACCGGCACCAGCACCGTCTGCGGCGTATAAAAAGACCAGCCGTCGTAACCGGTTATGTAATGCTGGTTTGCGACGTCGTTGATCACGAGAAGCTCAAGCTCGCGCCTGCGCATCTCGGCGCGGATCTTTGTGAGCCGCTCCTGGTATTCCTGCCGTTCGAACGGTAGCTGGATCATTCTTGCCCCTCTCTATGCCTGCCGTTGCGCTGCCTCGCGCACCATACCCGATCACAAGAGCTTGGCACCTGAGCCGCAAATTTTTGGTCTAAAATAGTGGCGCCGCATAGACGATCTCTCTTTTCGTGCCGGCGCTTCTTGAGAAGGTGGAAACCAAAGGCTACCGTTCGAGACCTTCAAGACGCAGAGAGAATCTCCCATGGAAAACCGCTCCTACTATTCCCCACAAGGCGGACTTCCGCCGCAGACCGATCTGCTCTCCGGCAAGGCCGTGTTCACGACGGCATATGCGGTTATCCCGAAGGGCGTGATGACCGATATCGTCACCAGCTATCTGCCGCACTGGACGAAGACCCGCGCCTGGATCATCGCCCGCCCGATGACCGGTTTCTCCGAGACCTTCTCGCAATATATCATGGAAGTGGAACCCGGCGGCGGCAGCGCAAAGCCGGAATCCGAGCCCCGCGCCGAAACGGCAATCTTCGTCGTGGCGGGCACGCTGGCGATCGGCCATGAAGGACGCGTCCATCACCTGAACGCCGGCTCCTTCGCCTTCCTTCCTGCCGGAAGCGCCTGGACGCTGCAGAACGACGGCGCCGATGCCGCGACCTTCCACTGGATCCGCAAGGCCTTCCAGCCCGTCGAGGGACTGGAGCCGCCGCCCGCGATCTTCACCCACGAAGACGAACACCCGCCGGGGGCGATGCCGGGCACCGAAGGCAAGTGGGCAACAACCCGCTTCATCGACCCCGCCGACATCCGCTACGACATGCATGTCACCATCGTGACCTTCGAGCCGGGCGCCGTTATACCCTTCATGGAAACCCACGTCATGGAACACGGCCTCTACGTCCTCGAAGGCCGCGCCGTCTACCGCCTCAATCAGGACTGGGTCGAAGTCGAAGCCGGCGACTTCATGTGGCTGCGCGCCTTCTGCCCGCAAGCCTGCTACGCCGGCGGCCCGGGCAAGTTCAGGTACTTGCTCTACAAGGACGTCAACCGGCATGCGCCGCTTTGGTAGAAGCGAAGCTTCAAGGGTTTAAGGCCATTTGATGAGTGAGGTGAATGTGGGCCTCTAAGCACATACTACAGTTGATGTTTTTAAACATCGGCCAGCACGCCAGGCAGTTCCATAACATACGTTATGCGATCTTATTGTGTAGCCGCAAAGTTAGAATGTCCTGTTTCTGCAAAGTTGGAATGTCACACTCCCCGGGTCTGAAGGATGCGTGGGAGATTGCAGATGGGATTGATAGCGATGAGCGAGCGCGATCTGCAGCGGATTGAGATTTTATCGAAGGTGGCCGCTGGCCGGATGACTACGGTGTCAGCGGCACACGTTCTTGCCGTGAGTGAGCGCCAGGTGCGTCGGCTTTTGGAGCGGATGCGAACTGGCGGCGCGGCGTCGATCCGACACAAGGCGATCGGCCGACCATCGAACAATCGGATCAGCGACGGGGTTCGCGATTATGCGGTGACGCTGATTCGCGA
Source organism: Rhizobium sp. Rhizsp82 (assembly GCF_047325115.1). NCBI lineage: Bacteria > Pseudomonadati > Pseudomonadota > Alphaproteobacteria > Hyphomicrobiales > Rhizobiaceae > Rhizobium > Rhizobium sp. Rhizsp82. The sequence continues at coordinate 919,357 of NZ_CP168571.1, forward strand.
ACGTTATGCGGATTTCGGCCCGACGTTGGCGACGGAGAAGTTGGCTGAGCGCGATGGCTTGCGGGTGTCACGCGAGACGGTGCGCGGTTGGATGTCCGGGGCCGGACTGTGGCTGTCGCGCAAGCAGCGCCGGACGTTTCACCAGCCGCGGCTTCGACGCGAGGCTTATGGCGAGTTGGTGCAGATCGACGGATCGGAGCATCGCTGGTTCGAGGATCGCGGGCCGCCTTGCTCGCTGCTGGTGTTTGTCGACGATGCGACCGGCAGGCTGATGCAGCTGCGTTTCGTGCGCTCGGAAAGTGCCTTCACCTACTTCGAGGCGCTGGAACTCTATCTCCACCGTCACGGCGCGCCGATTGCCTTTTATTCGGACAAGCATTCGGTGTTCCGGGTGGCGAAGAAGGATGCCAAAGGTGGCCAGGGCATGACCCAGTTCGGGCGTGCACTTTGCGAGTTAAACATCGAGATTCTATGCGCAAATTCGAGCCAGGCCAAGGGTCGTGTCGAACGCATGAACCGGACGCTGCAGGACCGCCTGGTCAAGGAGCTCAGGCTTTGCGGCATCGACAGCATGGAGGCCGGCAACGCGTTTTTGCCGGACTTCATGGAGGACTACAATGCGCGTTTTGCGGTTACCCCTGCCCGGTCTGATGATCTGCATCGGCCGCTGAATCTGGCGCCAGATCGGTTGACGGAGATCCTGTGCAAACGCGAGCAGCGCTATGTTGGATCGCAGCTGACGTTTTCGTTCGAGCGCCAGCGGATCATGCTGGAGGAGACCGATGTGACGCGTGGGCTGGTGGGGCGCTATGTCGAGACCTATGCCTATGCCGACGGTCGTCTGGATGTGCGGTGGAAAGGCTACTCCCTGCCCTACACGGTGTTCGACAAGGACCAGCGGGTGACGCATGCCGCGATCACCGAGAACAAGCGGTTGGGTGATGTTCTGGCCTATATCAAGGAGCGCCAGGAGCAGCAGGACAAGCCGAAGGTGAAGAGCAGCAGTGACAAGAATGGCTACGTCAAACGGGCTCGCGGACCTGGCCGGCGGAAGGATTTCATGAACGATCCGGCAGTGATCGCACGGCGCCAGAAAGCACTGTCGCGACAGCAGGCTGCGGAGTGAGGCGTGTCAAAGCTAAAGCCGAAGAGGTGTATTTACCACCCGCCCCGATCTGATCTTGCAACCGGGATCAGCCGCTCAGATCGGGGCTGACCGTTGTGCCGTGTGATGACCACGCGGACATTTCTACCTTGCAAACCGCCGGACATTCCAACTCTCCCGCCACATATTGTAGCCGCAGGTGGGTTCAAGGATGGGACATCTGAGCCGGTTAAGATGCGACAATCTCGGCTACTTGCCGGCGGCTAAAGGAAGCGTTGCGGATGGAATGGTTTGGGGTCCGCAAAGGTTTCTTCACCAACCATCCGCTCCGCCAGGAGCCGCCCGCCGGCAGGCCCGAGCGTGAGGCCGTGATGCGCATGGCCGAAATTGAACCAGAGGCCCGCATGGCGCGGCGCCGGGCCGATGACCGGGCGCATGTCCGGGAGGCACGGACGAAGGCCGAGCCAGGGTGTTGCCTCCACCTGATCACCAAGCGGAAAGAGTGCGCGTGCCGTCGTCTCGGCCCGGCCGAGCTGTATGGTATTGACCGGCGCATCGGGTGCAGCGAACTCGATACCGGTCGTTAAGCGAATGCCCCGGGCCATCGGTGCCAGAACGTAGCCGGCTTCTTCGTCAACGACCGAATGGCCGAGTGGCTGGCCGCCGCTCTGGGCGTAGTGCCGGTGATAGCCCCGCTTGACGGCCATCGGCAGAGCGTAGCCGAACTTTCGAAAGATCAGGCCGGATTGCGGGCCGAGGGCAACGACGACCTCCCTCGCCTCCAGGATCGAGCCGTCTTCTGCCACCAGTGACCAACCGTTCTTTTCCTCGCGCAGCATCGCTGCGTCAGCGCGGACAATCCTGCCGCCCGAGGCAGTGAAGGCTCCCGCATAGGCGGTCGTGAGCGCTTGCGGATCGGTCACGGTTTTCGGATCGAGCCAGTGAATGGCGCCGGCGATTTCCGTGTCTGTTGCCGCGAAAGCCGGTTCGAGCGCCTGAAACGCCGGACCATCGAGGATCCTGATCGCCAGTCCATATTTCGATAGACTTGCGGCCTCCGCCCGGGCGGCATCAAACCGCCGGGTGTCCTTGTAAAAAGAGATCCAGCCGTCAGAGCGGATCAGGCGAGACGCCCCTGCCCGCTCGATCAGCTTGTCATGTTCGCTGATACTGGCCTCGACCAGAGGCAGAAGCGCGCGGGTCGATATCTCCAGATTGGCAGGTGAGGAATGCCACCAGTAACGTGCCAGCCAGGGCGCGATCCGGGGCAGATAGAAAGGGTCGTAGCGGACGTCGGACGCGCGGTTCAGCGCGTATTTTGCGATCGTCGTAAATTGCCGCGGAAAGGCGTAAGGGATGACCGAGGAGCGCTCGATCAGCCCCGCATTGCCGTAGCTGGTCCCGCCCCCCGGCTCACCGCGGTCGGCAAGCACGACCGAGCGGCCGCGATCCTGGAGATGTATGGCCGCACTCACGCCGACGATGCCGGCACCGAGAACGAGGATGTCTGTTTTCATCGGATAGCTGACAGGGTTGGCGCAGAGGCTTTTGGACCTCTGCGCGACTGGATCGCCAGGCGATCAGTAGATGTCGAAGGGGAAATACTTTCTGGTGATTTCCTGGTACTTGCCGTTGGCGACGAGCGCATCGATCGCCTTGTTGAAGCGCTCCTTCAGCTCGGTGTCGCCCTGGCGAATGCCGATGCCGGCTTGCGTTTCGGTACCGGGAACGTCGCCAAGCAGCTTGCAGCAATCCTTGCCGGCCTTGTTCAGCCAGTCCACGACCACGAATTTGTCGGAAATCAAAGCATCCATGCGGCCATTCTGCAGATCGGCGACCGCTTCGTCCTGGGTCGGATACATCTTCGCTTCGGCTCCACCCTTGGCATAGTGGTCGTTGAGATAATCAGCCTGCGTCGTCGATGCCTGGGCGCCGACGATCTTGCCCTTCATGTCCTCGATCGAAACGCCCTTGAGGTCGCTATCCTTCGGCACCGCAACGGCAAGCGGCGTCGTATAGTATTTGTTGGTGAAGTCGATCTGCTTCTTACGTTCGTCGGTGATGCTCATCGATGCGATGATGGCGTCGTATTTTTTCGCGAGCAGCCCCGGGATGATGCCGTCCCAGTCCTGGGCGACAACCTTGCACTTGGCTTTCATCTCCTGGCAAAGCGCATTCGCCATGTCGACATCGAGACCTTCGAGGCTGCCATCCGATTTGACATAGTTGAACGGAGGATAGGCGCCCTCGGTTGCAATGCGGATCGTGTCGTCGGCGCAGGCAAGATGTGTTGCCGCCAGCAAGGCTGCGGCAGCCAGGAGGATGGTCTTTTTCATTGCTGTTCCCTTTTTGGAATTATTCGCCTGCTGAGTGTAGCAATTCCGACCTGCTTCACAACCCTGAACAGGCCATTGGCGTGCGCCGCCGGGCGCAGCCGCGCTTCGGCTACGGCTGCCAAGTCCGATATACGGCTACTCCGGAAGATGAGACTTGATTCAACGCTCCGCGATGCGCTCCTCAAGCGCGAGCAGGCCTAGAAAGACGGTGATCGAAAGCAGCAGGCCAAGCGTTGCGTCGGACGCGTAATGCGCGCCGACGGCCACCCGAAGTCCTGCTGTGGCAACCGACGCCAGGATGACGGGAGGTGCTATCCAGATGCGGTAGCGGGGTGGCAACACGAAGAGAACGCATATCAGCCAGCCTGCGCCGGATGCTTCTCCCGATACGAACGAGCAGTTTCGTTCGCAGGCTCCATTGAACGATCCCGCCGGCATGAATTGGAGCTTGCCGCCGAAGAGATCAGTATCAAACGGACGCGGCCGGCCGGAATGCGCCTTGAGGAACAGATTGGTGATCAACCCGGTTCCGATGCCGAGGCTGAGGAGCGACATCCAAAGCCGCTGTACCGGCATCCGATAGCGAAGCCTCGGCGAGTATCCCGCAACCAGCAACGCAATCACGACCGCCGCGGCAGCCAGATAGGGCAGCGCATAGAGAAGCCACCGAAGGGTCGTGATCCACGCAACCTTGCTGAGTGTGAAATGTCCGCATTGCGGCACCGTGGCTCGGTCCATACAGAGCGCAGAACTGAAGAAACTCAGCGAAATCCTGACATCGATCATCGGCCATGCATGGAATATCGCCAGCAACAGAAACCAGAACGCCGTCAGAACGAGGAAGGAATCGAGATAGGTCCGTTGGCGGGAGACAGCATGTAGGGTGGTCATCGCGGCGCTCTTCATGGAAATGAGACGTCGCCGCCATATTCCGGTTGCGCCTGACAGGAACCTGAACGGATCCCGCTGAATTCTTTACGGATCCGTAAAAAATCCAAACCCTGCGAGCGGGACCTGCTCCGAGCGTAGCAATGTTGATGCCGCGGACCGAAGCACTTCCAGGCTCCAACCTCCCATTTGCGCCAAGACTTCCTCGAAGCCGAGCGGATCGGCCTGGAGCCGAGATCGCGCCCGGTACGAAGGCTGCCTCTCGTTCAGCGGGAAAGCCCGGTTGTTTCACGCTGATCCTGGTTGGCCGTCATGTAGATGACGATCAGGATTATCGCTCCAAGAAAAGCGAAGCTTGTGTAGATCGTCCCGAAACCAAGGCCACCATATTCACTCGGCTGCGATAGCAGATCGCCGAACGAAGCGCCGAGCGGGCGGGTGAAGATATATGCCAGCCAGAACGCCGCGATGCCGTTCACCTTGACGATGAAGTACGCCGCAGCAATCGCCACGATCAGTGCCAGAAAGATCAATGCGGTCGCCAGATACCCGAAGTCGAACTTCTCGGCCACCAGATCGCCCGCGGCCGTTCCGAGCGCGAATGTGAACAGGATTGCCAGCCAATAGAAGCCTTCGCGGCGGTTGGTGAAGATCGTGTGGATCGAAAGCGTTCGCTCCGCCAGATACCATCCGAGGAACGTAGCGCCGAGCGCGACCGTGAAGAAGATCGTCGATGCCTCCAGCGAAACGCCGAAATTGTCCGTGAGGTTGTCGGTCACCAGCGTCCCGACGACGCTGATAAGAACCACGGCGGCCCAGTAGGCGGCAGGCACATAGCGCTTCTGTGCAAATTGTGCTCCGACTACGACGACGAGCACGATGGTCATGATGATGGACGTCAGCGTCAGGCCGAGGCCGAGATTGACGGCCAGATAGTCGGCTGCGGTCTCTCCCATGGTGACCGCCATGAGTTTGATGAGCCAGAAATCGACGGTCACCTCGGGCACGCGATTTTCCGGCCCGGCAAGTTGCTGGTTTGCCATGGTCATGGTCTATCCTCCGCTCACTTGCCGATGATCTGCATGGCTTCGTTGAGGAACTTGTCCGCGCGCGCGTCGTCGTCGGTATTGCACCTTTCGACCGCCTTGGTCTCGAGTTCCTCGACCTTTTTCATGTCGGCGCCTGAAAGCTTTGCGGACGCTTTCGCAGCACGCATGTCCTTCAGCATGTCTTCGCAAGGTACGGCAGCCTGAACGGGCACGGCGATTGCGATGAGCCCGAGAGCCACGACGGAGTTCAAAGCGACGGCGGCTACAATTGTCTTCATGATTTTGGTCCTCTCGCTGGAGCGGTTTTGATGCAGCAGGATTGCAGCGAGGGGGACGATATTGACCGGGACATACAAGCGCCTTGCCGGAACCATACCATTTGGTAAGGCCGCGACTTTACGAAACCGTATGTTGTAGGATGCGCATCATCGCGGTTACATTTTCGCTCGAACATCAATCTGGTGAAAACCTCAAATGCGCCTTCTCCTGGTCGAGGACGATCGCAAGACGTCGGAATACGTGGCCAAGGGCTTCGCAGAGGCAGGGCATGTCTGCGATGTCCTCGCCGATGGACGCGACGGGCTCTTCCAGGCTCAGCGCGAAGCCTATGACGTGATCGTCGTCGACCGGATGCTGCCCGGCCTCGACGGCCTGTCGCTCGTCCGGTCTCTGCGCGCAGCCCGCGTCGGCACCCCTGCCCTGTTCCTGACCTCCATCGGCGGCGTCGACGATCGCGTCGAGGGACTAGAGGCAGGCGGCGATGACTATCTGGTCAAGCCATTTGCATTCTCCGAGCTGCTTGCGCGGGTAAACGCGCTCGCCCGGCGCCCGCCGGTTCAGGAGCAGAAGACAGTTCTGAGGGTCGCAGATCTCGAACTGGATCTGATCCGCCGCGAGGCCCGCCGCGCCGGTCAGGCGATTGAGCTTCAGCCGCGGGAATTCACCCTCCTGGAAGTGTTGATGCGCGGCGAAGGACGGGTGCTGACCAAGACCATGCTGCTCGAACGCGTCTGGGATTTTCATTTCGATCCCAAGACCAGCGTGGTCGAGACCCATGTCAGCCGGCTGCGCGCCAAGATCGACAAGCCGTTCCAGACGCAGCTCCTCCATACGGTGAGGAACACCGGATACAGCCTGCATGCGCCTCGCTAGCCTGCGCCGTAGCACGCCCTTCAGACTGGCCATGACCTTTGGGGTGCTGTTCATCCTGACGTTCGTCGTCAGCGGCGCTGTCATGTATCACATGCTGCGCACAGGCCTCGCGCATGAGATGGATGCGTCTCTTCAGGAGATGAACTCTGTCATTGCGTCGACCTATGCGCCCGATGACATGGAAGATCTGATCGCGACGCTGAACAGCTACGTCAATCTGCAGACGACCAAGGACGGGCTCTATTCGCTTGTCGATGCGAGGGGGAACAGGCTCGCGGGCAACTTCACAGCGATCAGGATGCCGCCGGGCGTCTACACCATCAATCCGGAAGACATCGGCCTGCCCGGTTCCGGCAGGTTCAGGATCCAAGTCACCGAACTTGGACCGAACCGCCTGGTGGTCGGAGAGAGTTTCTCCGACATGGACGACCTCTTGAAGATCGTGCTGGTGAGCCTTGGCTGGGCGGCCCTGCTGGTTGTCGTCGCGGCGCTGGGCGGCGGCATCTTTCTGGCAGCCAGAGCCCAACACCGCCTTGATGCGGTCGCCCGCACGATGCTCGACGTTTCCAACGGACGGCTCGAGAGCCGGATTCCGCTCAAGGGAAAAAGCGATGACCTCGATCTCGTGGCGATGCAGATCAACAGCGCTCTCGACCGCCTTTCGGGCTTGGTCGAGGGGATGCGCCAGGTCAGTGCCGATATCGCCCATGAACTCAAGACGCCGCTCAATCGCCTGAAGATGACGCTCGGCGATGCGATTGAGGGTGCCGCCAGCGGTCGCGATGTCGGCTCGCTTTTGGCCGATGCGCGCGCCGAAAGCGACCAGATCAACGCGACTTTCGAGGCCCTGCTGCGCATCTCGCAGATCGAAGCCGGCGCGCGCCGGCAGCGCTTCCAGAAAGTCGACCTTGCCGGGATCCTGACCTTCGTCGAGGAGGTCTATGCCAGCGTGGCCGAAGACAATGGCCAGGTGCTCGAGTTGCTCCCCTCGCCTTCGGCCGAGATTATGGGTGACAGAGAACTCCTCACCCAGATGGTGGTCAATCTCGTCGAGAATGCCATCACCCATTGTCCCGAAGGGACACGGATCGGCATGGCTTTGCTCCGAGCCGACGGTGAGACGGTTCTTCGCGTGGTCGATAACGGAGCGGGTATCCCTTCGGACGAACGAGACAATGTGTTCAGGCGCCTCTACCGCATGGACAAGAGCCGAACGACATCAGGAAGCGGACTTGGCCTCACCCTCGTAAGGGCCATTGCGGATCTACATTTTGCGCATATCGAGCTTGACGACAATCGCCCGGGACTGGCCGTTGCCGTGTCGTTTCCAGATCCGCCGCCATCGGCCGGATAGAAGGTTGCTGGCCCCTCGGCAGTCACAAATCTGACATTCAGGTGGCCGTCAGGAAATCACATCATCTGCTTCGCAACACGCCATGCTGCGAGACACGATGAAGAACCACGCCAAGCTATCCATTGCCGTCGGAACCGTTCTCTCCATCGGGGGAGCTCTCGGCGGCTATGCTGCATACCTGCAGGCCGTTGGAAATTTCCATACTGTCATCCAGGGGCAGCTTTACCGTTCTGCGCAGCCGACCCCGGCGCAGCTCGACGCCTATGTCAAAGATCACGGCATCAAAACGATCATCAATCTGCGTGGTGAAAAGCAGAATGCCACCTGGTACCAGGCGGAAATCAGAACCGCCGCCGAACTCGGCGTCGAGCATATCGATTTTGCAATGTCGGCCTCCCGGAAGCTGACACCGGACCGCGCCGACGAGATCGTGGCGATCATGGCGGCAGCGCCCAAGCCGATCCTTGTCCACTGCCAGTCGGGATCCGACCGCACCGGGCTCGTCTCGGCGATCTATACCGACAGGATCGCTGGTGAAGGTGAGGACAGAGCCGAGAGGCAACTATCCTTCTACTATGGCCACGTCGCGCTCCCCTTGATTTCGGCTGCCTGGCCGATGGATGCAAGCTGGGAAGATCTCGAAGCGCATTTCGAGCGCAAGGGCTGACCAGCGGATCGCTTTCCGGATGAAAGCGCCAGCAAAGCGCGGCCCTTTCAGCGTCCCGGCCAAAGATTGCGGAAAAGAAGGCTCGAGCGCGCGATAAAACGCGACACCTCATAAAACGCCCGCCACGGCAAGACGGTCAGGTAGTGGCGAGCGGGCAGCTTGAAGCGCTTGAGACCGTTCTGGATCAGTGAGCCGCGTTCCGCGCTCTGGCGTATCGGCTGCGGATCGACGAACAGGCCCCGCAGGCCAGAAAGATGCTCGAGATCGAAGGCCAGATCATAGGGCAGCCGCATCGGAACGAGTTCGTCGACGATCCATCTCGCCGCCTTGCGATTGATGAGATAGGCACCGGATCCCTTTTCCCTCGTCAAAGACACGGCAAGCCTACGGCAGCGGGTGAGGCGCTGAAGTTTGAACTTCTTTCCTTGATTGACGGTCGACAGCCGGAGGATGTCCCATTTCCGCTGTTCGTCGAGCGCGGCACCGAGCACCTCCACGATATCCTCCTCGAATATCAGGTCGTCCTCGAGGATCAGTGCGTGTCCGGCGTCCGACTGGAGCATTCGCCGCGCACATTCGGCGTGGCTGAGAAAGCAGCCGATCTCGTAGGGATTCGGCATGCGCCCGTGACGCAGGCGATATCCCGCCTCGTCGAAACCTGGCACCGGAAACGCAAGGTCGCGGCCGTCGATTGCAGAGACGCGTTCGAACTCCAGTCCCTTGGTGTGGATCCGCGCTTCCATCCGCAGACGCCGCTCCGGCGAGCGATCCAGGTTGATCAGATAGACTGAAAGCCTAGCGTTAAGTGTGGCGCTCAGGTCGCCGCGGTCTGCCGTGGCGGCGGTGTGCATGTTCATGGGAAGCCTCGAAGTGCAATGATCAGGCCCGAACGTTGCGCTTCGAATTTCACCGGCTGCTGACCGCAGCCATACGGATTTGTAAGGTCAGGGCACTCGGTCTTACCGATCCGTAAAGTTCGGGACAGGAAACCCCAAACTTAACGTTGCAGCCTCCTCACCGGCCCAATAACGGGCACTAGAAGGAGAAGAAAATGAACCGTTATCGCTCATTCAAAACCGCCATGGCGGCGATGATTGCTGCTGGCGCCATCGGGTTTGCCGTCCCGACGCCCGGCCAGGCAGCCGACCAGCAGAACGGCAAGGACGATCGCGCCGAATATTCCAAACTGTCGACGGCGAAGATCAGCCTCTCCCAGGCCATTGATGCTGCGGAAAAGAAGTTCGGCGGTAAGGCCGTCAACGCCGCGCTCGACAACGAGCAGGCGAACGCTGCCTTCGAGGTCGAACTCATGACGGCCAACGGCTCTCAGACCGTTGCAGTCGATGGCATCAGCGGCGCGGCGACCGCCGCGCCCGACCAGCAGGACAACGGCGGCGAAGACGTCGAATAACTCCCCTCCTTGCGGCTGCGGGGCGATGGCACCGTGGCCGCTCATCAGCTTGCCCGGACCCCGCAATGACACTTCCCATGTTTCCGCTACTCCTCGAAATCCACTATCGATGCGCCGATAGCCCCGACAACCAGTGGATCGTTCTGGACGCGGCGTTCGCCGAGGCTGAGTTGGAGCTTCTGCAGACCGGCATCGAACAAGGTTTCATCGCGTGCGATACCAAGACCGATGTCGCCGATTACTACCGGCTATCCCTCACCGAGCGGGCCAGAAGGCAATTTGGTCTTCCGAAGCCAGCTGTTCAAACCGGTCTCCTGCGCCAGCTGGCACGTCGTCTCTTTGCGCGATCTGACAAGCTTGGAGGCTGACGCTATTGCCCTTGAGGCGTGCGGCGCTCAGCATGCAGAGGCGCCATTCGTCCGACTTGCCTTTCGAGACCTATCGCATGCCGGCTTTGCGCGCAGCGCGCCAAAGGCTTTCCAACAAGATCAGGATGCAGCCGATCAGGAGGATGACCCCACCTGCTAGAGCATCGAGATGAGCATACTTGACGGCCGCGGTGATGATGAGGATGAGACCGAGCGCCAAGATGGCAAGGGCGCCGTCGTCGACGAACATGCCGGCGACTTCCTCGAAGGCGATCTTGAAAAGGTGCTTCATCGCACAGCCCTTTCGTCCGCGATGCGATGCTGGCGAAGGCCTTTCACGGCGAGCCAGGAGAAAGCAGCAAGCGCAGCAAAGATCGGGATCAGCGACAGATCGGCACCGGGCCACCGAGCGCCGATCCCCTCTCCGGTCCAGAAGATGCCGAAGGCGCTGATAAGCAGGCCAACGACAAACTTCAGGCTGTTTTCCGGAACCGACGACAACGGCTTATGGACGAACAGCCCGACGATCAGGACCAGAATACAGGCTGCGGCAGCGCCGATGCTGGCATACCCCATCATTCCCTGCCCTGCTCCGGTGGCGATCACGATGAAGACGACCTCGATGCCTTCAAGCAGGACAGCCTTGAAGGCGGCAATACCTGCAAGCAGATTGGCTCGCTGGTCGGCCGAGTGCCGGCGAAGGCTCTCGCTCTCCTTTGCAAAGGCCTTTTCCTCGTCATGACGCGCAATGTAGCCGGAGGCTCGAAGAATAGCTTTGCGGAGCCAGCGCAGGCCGAAAAGGATCAGAAGCGTGCCAATGGTAAACTGCAGCGCCTCGATCGGGATGAGGCCGAGTAACGGCCCCAGAGTTATCGTCAAAAGGCCGAGGACGACAAGGGCAGCACCGCTCCCGATGAACGCCGGTTTCCAACTCTGCGTCACACCGACGGCCAGAATTATCGTGAATGCTTCGACCACCTCGACCAGCGAGCCGAGGAATGCAGCACTGATCGTTGAGGCAATGCTTGTGAGGGATGTCATTTCAACTTCTGCCTGGTGTAATCTCGAAGACCGGCGTCTGCACTTCGGCGCTGCCGATGCGCGCTACAGCGCACCTATTCACGAAGGCTGACGATCACCTGAACGCGCTCGCAATGAGCGCCGCGACGGGCGCTGTTTGTCTCCAGCCGATCAGTTTGATCCCTCAGCAAACGCCGACGCCGGCAAACTCGATCCTCCTTTGAGGGCCTGAACTCACAAATCGAGCTCTCTGCGCAGCGTCTCCAGCCGCTCCATCGCGACCACTCCGTCCGTAATGCTGGGTGCCGGAGTTGATGCACCGGCGAGTGCAGGAACGACGTCTGCCAGCAGTGAGTGGTAGCCTTTCGGGTCCTCATTTGCGGCGGCCGTAAAATTCGGCTTCCATGTCAGCGTGTCGCTATCGTCCTTGAGCGTCGCAGCCAGATCGTCGATCTTGAATGGAGGATTTCTGTGCCATTTGATCTCGATCACGTCGTCGACCTCGATGCGCTGGTGATCGCTCATCAGCTCGATACGCTCCACCGGCGTTCCGCGGGACTGAATGGTTCCCATCGCGATGTTGCCGATCGCGCCGCATTCGAATTCGAAGCCGACATGGAAGAGTACGCGGCCAGGCGTCTTCTCGACCTTGCGGGCCGAGATCGTCCGTACGGGCGACACCAGGAATGACACGAGGTCCATATAGTGGACGCAGTGGTGCAGGAAGAAGCCGGTGTAATCGACGTTCCCGGCAAAATATCCGGGCGCCGTCATATAATAGCCGGTCAGCCCCATAACCTCGCCGAAACGGCCGGACCTGACGATGTTCGCGGCCATCCGGTTGCCGATCGAGTATCGCTTCATGAACCCCAGCAGCAGCGGCTTCTTCGCCTTCTCGGAGGCGGCCAGCAGTTCGCGTGCGCCCGCAGCACTTCCGGATGGCGGCTTCTCCATGAAGACCGGCAGGCCCCGCTCAAGCGCCGCCTTGCCGAAGGCCAGATGCTGGTCCGGGCCGACCGCCATGCCGATGGCGTCGAGGCCAGGCGTGCGCAGCAGATCTTCGACATCAGTCACGAGATTGGTGACGCCGAACTGGCGGCCAGCGCTCTTCAGGCGCGCGCCATCGATATCGCACAGTCCGATCAGCTGGACGTCATGACGGACGAGCTGCGGGAGAAGCATTTGGGTTGCGTGGATGCCGCAACCGATCCAACCGATTTTCATAGTCATCGACGATATTCCGTAAGCAGGAGATGGGATTTCATGAAGGCGCTCGATGCCGAGAGGCGATCGCTCTCGTCCTCGTGCGGCGCGCGCCACTGGGCAAAGGGCACGCCGAAGCGGTCGTCGGTGCGCCGGAAAGGCTCGAGCGATATCGGGCCGGTATAGCCAACCTCGTGCAGCGCCCGGCAGACTTCGACCCAGTCGGTCATGCCGGTGCCGGGGAAGCCGCGATGATTTTCGTTCGCCTGGAAATGCACGATACGATCGCCACCGAGCCGGATAGCCTCGGCCAGAGAGCTCTCCTCCATGTGCATGTGGAACGTGTCCAGCATCAGCTTCACGGCAGGATGATCGACAGCGTCGAGCAGTTCCATCGCCTGCTGCGTCGTGCAAAGGACGTCGCTTTCGAACCGGTTGAGCGGCTCGACCGCCAGGGTAACGCCGGCATTTCGGGCATACTCCCCTGCTTCCTTCAAACCTCTGACGCAGCGATCCTTGCGCGCCAGCCGCTCGGTTTCGTCGACAGGCTGCGGCGGCCGGCCGGCGAAGACCAGCGGGTTGCCGGTCAGCGGGCCGCCGACGATCTTGGCTCCCAGCCCCGCGGCGCAATCGACCGTGTATTTGAGATATTCGACACCGGACCGATGAGCCTGGATCTCGGCCGATGCGAGATTGCGCTGAAGGTTGACGCGGGCTGCGAGCACCACGCCGAGCCCGGCATCATCAAGAGCCTTGCGTGTCTCCTTGATGTCGAGCTCACCGACCTCAGGAACGAGAAGCTCAACGAAATCAAACCCGTGTTCCCGCATCTTCGCAAACAGCGGAAAGTGCTCGGCTGTAAAGGGCCGCGCATATTGCATCGAAATCAACCCGATCGGGTTCATCTGCCATTCCTTTTTAAGAGCGAGGTTCGAACTGCCGAACCCGATTGAAAATCGATAGACGTCAGCCTTTGACCGCCCCCTGGGTCAGCCCGCCGATGAGGCGCCGTTGCACGAGAAGGAAGAGGATGGTCGCCGGCATGGCGCCGACGACGGCACCCGCCGCGAGCAGACCCCATTCGATCTGGTATTCTCCGATCAGGGTCTGGATCGCCACGGTGACGGGGCGCACGTTGCGGCCGCCGAGCGTCAGGGCGTAGAGATATTCGTTCCAGGCGGTGATGAAGATATAGATACCGGTCGAGATGATCCCCGGCATGGTCAGCGGCAACACCACCTTCCGCAACGCGGTCAGCCGCGAGGCGCCATCCGTCATCGCCGCTTCGTCGAGGCTCTTCGGGATCGCCCCGATGTAGCTCGTCAGCATCCAGACGGCAAAAGGAATGGCGACGGTCGCGTTGGCGAGGATCAGGCCAAGATGCGTGTCCAGGATTCCGAACTTTCTCATCAGCACGAATAGCGGAAGAATGAGGAGCACGATCGGGAACATGTTGATCAGCAGGAACTGGAGCATCAACAGTTTCCGGCCCGGAAAGCGAAACCGCGAAAAGGCATAGGCTGCGGTAACCGAGACGATCAGGCCGACGACGACGGTCCCGCCGGCGATGATCAGGCTGTCCATCATGTTCTTCAGAAACGACGTCTGCTCGAAAAGCCTGACGTAGTTGTCGGCACTCCATCCGGCCGGCGAAAGCGACACTCCGCTGGCGTTGAGCGCCGCGGTAGGTGTCAGGGACGTCAGGATCATCCAGGCGAAGGGTGCCATCGCGAAGATCACCAGCAACGCGACCGGCAGGTCGGTCGTCAGGATACGCCGAAGGGTTCCGGGCTTTTTCACTTCTGCACCTCCCGCATCGTCCGGGCCAGATAGACGGCGACGAACGCCCCGAGGAAAATGGTGAAGGTCACGGCGATCGACGTTCCGTAGCCGAAATCAAGATTCTGGCGCGCCTTGATGAAGGCATAGAGAGGCAGCGTATACGTCGCGTAGCCCGGGCCGCCGCCGGTCATGACGAAGATCACGTCCATCGAATTGGCAACCCAGATCACCCGGAGCAGCCCGGCAGTCGCCAGAACCGGCGCGATACCGGGCAAGGTGATGTGCAGGAACTGACGCCAGGGCGACGCACCGTCTATTGACGCCGCCTCGTATTGGCTTTTCGGAATGCCCTGCAGGCCGGCGAGGATCATCACCGCGAAGAATGGAAATCCCTGCCAGGTCAGAGTGGCGATGATCGCGTAGATCGCAACATTGGGGTCGGCAAGCCACGGAACCGCTGCCTTGACGATCGAGAGATAGATCAGGATGTCGTTGAGAACGCCGGTATTCGGATCGTAGATCCAGCGCCACATGAGCGCGATGACGACACTCGGCAGAGCCCAGGGAATGATGATCAAAGCGCGCGCGAGACCACGCCACGGAAATTCGCGATTGAGCAGCAGCGCCGTCAACAGGCCGAGCCCCATCTGCAGCGGCACCGTCAGACCGATCCAGATGATCGTGTTCCAGAGCGCCGCCCAGAAGACCGCGTCGTTGAACAGCTTCACATAGTTTCCGAAGCCGACGAAGTTGCTGGCATTCGGCCTGAAGAGCACGAGATCGTAGAAGCTCGTCCACACCGCCTGGATCATCGGCATGAAGACGATGACGATCGTGACGAAGACGGCCGGCGCCAGGAGCATGTAGGGAAGGATGCGTTCCGAACGCCATTGAATTCGGCTTCGGCGCATCGGGGTAGAGGTCGTCGATAAAGACATGATCGGCTCCGGGGACGAACTGCGGTGGACGGCCCCGGAATAAACCGGAGCCGTCGCCCATGGACTACTCGGCAAAAAGCGTCTGCAACTGTTCCATCATCTGCTTTGCAGTGATCTGTCCGGTGAGAGCCTGCTGCATGTTCGTCTGCCACGCCGTGTTGACGAACTCGGTCACGGCCGACGTCTGCGGCAGTACCTTGGCGAAGGGCAGCGACTGCACCGTTGCATCGACAAAGCGGCGCTCATGCAGTTTCCAGTTCGCCGAACCACTCTTGGTCACGGTCATCTGGCCGGTCGCACTGTTGAACGCCACATTGTTTTCGCCCTCGGCGAGGAAGGAGATCCACTTCCATGCCGCATCCTTCACGGCCGATGACGAGAAGATCGCCAGGGATTCGTCGCCATAGGATGTCCACTGCCCCTTGCCGCACTTCGGCACCGGCACGGCCGATACCTTGTCACCCAGCGCCGCCACGAGATCCTTGGAGGAGCCGATGTGATGGATGGTCATTGCCGTCTTCCCGGATTTGAAGGCGGCGATGATTTCCTGGAAGCCGTCGTTCGGTGCCGAGGGCGGAATGACCTTGTCCTTCTGGAAGAGATCGACAAGCCACTGGTTGGCAGCGATCGCTTCCGGGGTCGTCAGACCGCCCGGCTTCAGCTCGGCGCCCTGCGACATGACGAACGAGCCCCACTGGTCCCATCCACCCTTACCGCCACGCAGCCCGAAGCCGTAGGTATCCGGTGCCTTCGTCAGCTTGATCGCGTCGTCCCTGAACTCCTCGCAGGTGGTCGGCGGCTTCAGGCCTGCGGCCTGAAAGAGATCCGTGCGATAATAGAGATAGAGAACGACATACTGGATCGGCAGGTAATACTGCTGGCCGTCAGGTCCCTTGTTCAGCTCGAGCAGGTTGTCGAGCAGATCGGCCTTGCCCTTCCAGGCGTCGATCCGATCGCCGAGCGGCTCCAGCGCGCCCATTTCGACGAGCCGCGGCTGTGCGAACAGCTTCACCATCGCGGCGTCAGGCGCGTTGCCGCCCACGATAGAGGTGTAGAGATTGTCGTAATAGCTGTTCCACGGAACGTTTTCCGCTTCGATCTTGATATCCGGGTTTGCCGTTTCGAACTTCTTCACCAGGTCCGACATCGGGTTGGCGGGATTGTCGAAATGGTACCAGAAGCGGACGGTCTCCGCCGCCATGGCCTGACTAAAGGCGGCCGAAGCTGCCAGGGCGGCGCCGAGCGCCAAAGTCTTCAGAATTTTCATGCCTTCCTCCTCTTATTTTAACGCTAAAGGCGGCCGGTCAGCCGCCTTGCTGCATTGCCCGCCGCATGAAGCGCCTCCCGCGCCGCGGCAAGTTCACGAGTGTTCTGCAAGAACCCGTGCATGACGCCCGGGACGACTTGCAGTTCGTCGTCACGGCCGAGCGCCCGAAGGCGCCGGCCAAGCTCAAGTGTGTCGGAGAGCAGCGGATCGACGGCCGCCGCCATGAGATAAAGCGGAGGCAAAGACGCCAAGGCGGCATCGTCAGCCATCAGCGGGCAAGCCAGGGGATTGCCGTCAATCGCCTGCTCGCCGGCATAAAAGCTCCAGTAGCGCTGCATTTTCGGCCGCGTCAGGCCTGGACCATTCTCGAACCGGATATAGGATGGGGTCTCGAACGACCGGGCGTAGTTTCCATAGAACAACAGGGCGCCATCGGCCTTGGCTCCGCCGGCTGCCTGCTCGTGAAGCATCGCGGCCAATGCGAGGTTCGCCCCGGCCGAGTCACCCGAGATCAGAACTGGCCCGCTCCTGACGCCTGCCTCCTTCGTCGCGGCAAAGACGCTTCGCAGCGCCGAGACGACATCCTTGAGCCCGGCAGGAAACGGATCTTCCGGCGCCAGCCGGTAATCCGGCAGAACAACAGGCATTCCGCTCTCGACAGCAAGCACCCGTGCGCAACGCTCGTGCGTCTCGGGTGAACAGAAGGCAAAGCCGCCACCGTGGATGAAAAGAATGACACCGGGGCGAGCGTCTTGCGGCACCAGCACCTTGAGACGGGTCCGCGCCGCGCCTAGGGCGGCGTCTTCGTCCACCCAGACATCGCCAGCGAAATCCATTGCAGGCATCTCGGTGTTGCATCGCGCGTTGGCGGCGAGCGATTGAGCGCGCCCTTCAGCGGGCGGCAGCGTCGTCGGATCGGGCAGAGCACCGAGTTCGCGATAGACCGCTTCGATCAAGGCGATCGATTCCTCGGACAGTTCTCCCGACATATCCACGGACGCGCTCACTGCGTCGCCTCCGGAAACACCTCGGGACCAAGATCGACGATCGTCGCGATGTGATGCTGCATCGCCTTGGTGGCGCGAAGCGCATCGCCGCTTTCGATGCAGTCGATGATGCTGCGATGGCGCCCTGCCGTTGCCTCGAGATCTCTGGCTGCCGGGCTGCGGGAAATCTTGAAGCGGTGATTGTGAACGAGGCAGCGATGCAAGATCGGGTCGAGGGCCGGAAGGTTTGCATCTTCGAAAATACGGCGATGGAAATCTCTGTCGAAGGCGGCAAGCTCCAGTTCATCACCGGCCTTTGCGGCCGACATCATCTTGTCGAACAGCTCATTCAGATCCCGGATCAACGTCCGGCTTGGCGCCCGCATCACGCGCGCCATGCCGTTTCCTTCGATCTGCTGGCGAAGGCGAAACATTTCGATCGCCTCGTCTTCGGTGCATTCCGAGACCTGCGTGCCCCGCCGCCCCTTTCGCAACACGAGACCTTCTTCCTGAAGCTGCAGCAGCGCTTCGCGAACGGTGCCCTGGCTGCATTGGAAGTGCGCGGCCAGATCCAGTTCGGTGAGCCCTGTGCCGGGCTCCAGCACGCCGAGCATGATGTCGCGCTTCAGAGCATCGAAGGCCGCCCCCGCCTTTGCGGGCCTGCTCGCTGTCTGCCTGGGAGGAAAATATGCCATGTGCCGGTCCGAACGGTTGCCAATCCAATCAAGTATCATTATCGATATTGATCTCGATAATGAGCGTCAAGTCAGAAATTTCGATCTGGGAGGAACATGTGGCCGGAATCGAACTGAAAAGAATCCAGAAGTCGTACGGCTCACTGAAGGTCATTCACGACATCGACGTGGACATCAGAAGCGGAGAATTCCTTGTGCTGGTCGGGCCATCCGGCTGCGGGAAATCCACGCTACTGCGGATGATCGCCGGCTTGGAGGAGATATCCGGAGGCGACCTGATCATCGATGGCGCACGCGTGAACGCGCTGGCGCCGGCCGAGCGGAATATCGCCATGGTGTTCCAGGACTACGCGCTCTATCCGCATATGACGGTCCGCGAAAACATGTCCTTCGGCCTGAAAATGCGGGGCGAAAAGGACGATCAGATATCGGGTCGGGTAGGACAGGCAGCCGATGTGCTGAAGATCGCCGATTATCTCGAGCGGCGTCCTGGCCAACTCTCCGGAGGGCAGCGCCAGCGCGTTGCCATGGGCCGGGCGATCGTCAGGGAGCCCGCCGCGTTTCTGTTCGACGAGCCGCTATCCAACCTCGACGCAGCGCTTCGTGTCGAAATGCGGCTCGAAATCGCAAAGCTGCACAACCGCATGAAAGCAACGACCGTCTATGTCACGCATGACCAGGTCGAGGCGATGACACTGGCGGATCGCATCGTCGTCATGAACGGCGGGGTCGTCGAGCAGATCGGCCGGCCGCTCGATCTCTACCACAAGCCCTCCAGCCTGTTCGTCGCCCGCTTCATCGGCAGCCCGACCATGAATACGATACCTGCGACGCTCACAGCCGACAGCGCCGGCATCCAGATCCTCGGCCGGCATCTGCCGCTTCAGACTCCCATTGCGTCGGGCGCCTCGACCCGGGACATCGTGCTCGGCGTTCGGCCCGAAGATCTCACCCAATGTTCCGCGGATGCCGCTTGGTTCAGCGGCGAGCTTATGGTTGCCGAGCGACTGGGCAGCCAGACTTACGGCTACGTCGAAATTGGCCACTCGAAAATGTTGAGCGTCGAATTTCCGAGAAACAGCGACCTGACTGTCGGCGACACGATGCATTTCCGCTGCACAAGCGGGAACATTCATCTCTTCGATGCGAGCAGCGGCAGGAGATTGTCCTGATCGGATGCGTGAAGGGATGGCAATCAACCCACGGCCGCAGAAAGGTCAACCAGGATCGCCGGAGGCAACTTGTTGGCCAAATGGTTGAAATTTGCGCCAGATGAACAGCCTCAACCACCCAGCCACTAGCGGCCGGCATCTCGCGCCAAGACGAAATCGTGCTCGACATCCCAGAATTTGTCGGCGAACTCGAGTACCCTGGCCCTGCCGGCGTCCTCCCTCAACCGAAACTCCGCCAGCAGGCTTTCCTTGACTCCGAACACTGCGTCCGAGTGGATGTAGGGATCGTCAGGGTCGAAGATGTGAGTGGTAAGAGTTTCGAAGCCATCGGCTTTGATGATGTAGTGCAGATGCGCCGGACGGTAGGGATGGCGGCCGAGTTGAGCGAGCAGCTGTCCCACGGGTCCGTCATCCGGAATCGGGTAGAATTTCGGCTTCACGGCGCGGAACCAGTAGTGACCATCAGCGCCCGTGCGGAAGATGCCCCGGAGATTGAAGTCCGGCTGGATGCCCTTCTGCTGGACGTCGTAGAAACCCTCGTCATTCGCCTGCCAGACGTCGATCACGGCATTCTCGATCGGCTTTCCATCGGTGTCGAGGATACGGCCGCTGATGACCATGTCCTCGCCCTTCTGATCGAGGCAGATATTGGCGCCCATCGGTAGTTCCGGTGCGTCAGCGACATGGAAAGGCCCGAGCACGGTGCTTTCCGAAGCGCCTGAAGGCTTGCGGTTGTTGATGGCGTCCACCAGCATCGAAACGCCGAGCACGTCCGACAGCAGGATGAACTCCTGGCGCCAGTCGGTGCAGGTGTGGCCAGTGCGGGTGAGGAACATGATCGCCTCCATCCACTCGTCCTGCGTCGGCTCCAGTTCCTTGACCGCCTCGTGCAGCTTGCGCGTCACGACCTCCATCACCTGCTTCAGCCGCTCGCTCTTGGCGTTGACGTTCCGGCTGGTGACCACCTCGACCGAGCTTGCCTCGGTGAAATATCCCTTTTCGTCGCTGCTCATTTCTGCCTCACCGGTCCAGAACGGTCTTGAGAACGCGGCGCAATTCGCCTTCGGCATCGGGTACCGCTGCCTCGGCGCGCCACGCGACATGGTGATCGGGGCGAACCAGAAGCGCGCCGGCATCACGGATTTCCCGGGCCCGCGCCCAATCGCCGGTCAGATCTTGCCAGACCTGCCGCGGTCCGATCTTGTGTAGGTTGATCTGGATACCGAATTCTTTGGCAACGGCCTTTGCCGCAGCCTGCCATCCGTCCCCGCCGATGCCGGTCAGGATGGTAAACACCCCATGCCCCGTCAGGTCGAGGCTCGATATCTTCTCGCCGTTCTGGCCGAACAGCCAGACATGCGGCAGGCGGGCGCCCGGCCAGGATGTCGGCTGGAAATGAAGCTCGGCGTCCTTCTCGAATTTCGGTTCGGGCTGATCGTCCTTGACGACGGCATTCGATGCATAGCGGTGGTTCATTTCGACGCCATGCGCATCAAATTCATAGACCTTGGAGGCGATCGCTTCGCGGATGGCGGCGCGCTGGCGCTCGGCGTCGTCAGTGTCGTTGCAGCGTGCGTCCATATTCTGCTGCATCTTGACCGGATCGACGGAATCCAGAAGGCCGAGGGATTTGAAGATCGGGC
The DNA here is from genome assembly GCF_047325115.1 of Rhizobium sp. Rhizsp82. Taxonomy (NCBI): domain Bacteria; kingdom Pseudomonadati; phylum Pseudomonadota; class Alphaproteobacteria; order Hyphomicrobiales; family Rhizobiaceae; genus Rhizobium; species Rhizobium sp. Rhizsp82. Next base: position 940,393 of record NZ_CP168571.1, read on the forward strand.
CGAATTCCTCGATCGACTTGTTGGCGCGCGTGACGATCTGCTTGGCAACAGGCGCCCGCTCGGCCTGATAGCTGTCGAGCAGCCCTGCTCCCGCCTGCCCCTTGAGCACCATCGCAAGCTTCCAGGCAAGGTTGAAACCGTCCTGGATCGAGGTGTTGGACCCTAGCCCGTTCGACGGCGGATGGCGGTGCACGGCATCGCCCATGCAGAAGACCCTGCCCTTCGACAGCGTCGTCGCGTACATGTTGTTGACCGTCCAGGTCGAGACCGATTTGATCTTCGGGGCGAGATCGGGAACGCCGACGAGTTCGCGCACCACCTTGGTTGCGAATGCGTCATCGACCTGTGGCGCCGGCTGGTTGATGTCGTAGCCCCAGACGATCAGCCATTCGTTCCAGGGCCGAACCATGCGCACGAGGCCCATGCCGATGCCGCCGACATCGGCGCCCGGCTGCAGCACCCAGTAGAGAACCGACGGACGATGCGCGACATAGCGCGAAAGGTCGGCCTCGAAGAGGATGTTCATCGAACCGGCAACACCCATCTTGCCCTCGAAGGTCAAGCCGGCATGCTCCGCAACCTTGGAATTGCCGCCATCGGCGCCGATCAGAAATTTGGAACGGATCGTCAGTTCCTTGCCGGTCAGGCGGTCGAGGCAGGTGGTCGTGACGCCCTCCCCGTCCTGAACATGGCTCAGATATTCCGTCGACATGCGCGACTGGGCACCGCGCGAACATGCCGTCTTGAAGAGCAGCGGCTCCATATAGGTCTGCGGCAGGTCGTTCATGCGCCCTGGCGAGGTCAGGATGTGCTCGGCCTGTGACAGCGGGTGGTTGCCCCAGCTCTGCATGCGGCCGATCTCCTCGCCCGCGACCGCCGTACAGAAGACGTTCTGGCCCATCAGCTCCTGCTCGGTCGCAAAGAGATAGGCCTCGTCCTCCAAGTCACGGCCGAGATCGCGCAGGACCTCCATTGTCCGCTGGTTGGTGATATGCGCGCGCGGCGTGGTCGCCAGCCAGCGATAGCGGTTGATGACGAGCGGCTCGACACCGTAGGTCGCAAGCAAAGCGGCCGTTGCAGAACCCGCAGGCCCGGTTCCGATGATCAAGACGTCGGTGGTTATATCAGCCATTCGGCCCTCCCATTGTGTCGAATGATGCAGGTCCGCCCTTCAGCAGGCGGCGGACCGGAAATAGCTCCCAGCCGGTACGCCGGGAAATGAGCCCCCAGAGCCCCTGGGGTGCGAAAAGCATGGTGACAATCGCCAGTGCTCCGAGCGCCAGCAGATACCAGGAGCCGTAGCTCGAGAAGGCATTCTGCAGTGTAAAGAAGACGACAACGCCGAGAAGCGGCCCCTCGATCGTGCCGATGCCGCCGATCACGACGATGAAGACGACGTAGGCCGTCCAGTCGGTCAGCGAGAAGGCCGCGTCCGGGGATATCCGTGCTTTCTGAAGATAGATCAGAGCGCCGACCATGCCTGTGACGAATGCGGTCAGCAGATAGATCGCCGACTTCAACCGGAGCGCATCGACACCGAGCGCACGGGCAGCAGTTTCGTTGTCGCGGACTGCGGCAAGGCCAAGCCCGTGCTTGCTGCGCAACAGCTTGTAGATCAGCGTGATGGTGGCGACGGCGAGCGCCAGTGCCAGCCAATAGGCGAGCGCATCTGCGGCCGCGGCGGGCCGCATGCCGAACCAGTCGCCGAGGGCGGAAAGTCCCAGCATATCGCGTGTGGCATCGCGCGGCAGCGAGGTGCCGGTTCCACCGCCAAGCGCTTTCCACTGCGCAAGCAGCAACCGCCCGACTTCGGCAATCACCCAGGTTCCGATCGCAAAATAGGGACCGTAGAGGCGGAAGGAGAAGAAGGCGGTCGGAATGGCAACGAGTGCTGCCAGCAGGCCGGCAAGCGGGATGGCGATCAGGGGATCGACGTCCGCCAGGATGACTAGGCCGAACAGGGCGTAGGCGCCGCATCCGACGAAGAGCTGTTGCCCGACCGAAATGAGACCCGCATAGCCGGCCAGCAAATTCCAGCTCTGCGCAAGCGCCAGCATCGTCAGGATGAAGAAGAGGTCCTGGACAACACCGCGCGATACGGCAAAAGGCGCAGCCGCCATTAGCACGACCACGGCGATGGCTGCGATGGAAAAGAGGCCGGACAGCTTCGTCCGCGTCTCGATCCTCCATGCACCCTTTGCGTTGATGTCATCCGTCATCGTATTGAAACCTGTCGTCATGACGCGCCTCAATCCACGGCTCTCGGGAAGAGGCCGCGTGGCCGGAAGAGAAGCACGAGAAGGAAGGCGATATGGCCGGAAAGGATCTGCCATTCGGGATTGATAGAGGCGCCGACCGTCTGCGCCACGCCGAGGATGACGCCGCCCGCCAGCGTTCCCCAAAGCGATCCGAGACCGCCGATGATCACCGCTTCGAACGCGTAGATGAGCCGGGACGGGCCGGAGGTCGGGTCGAAATTGGCGCGTGTGCCGAGATAGAGCGCAGCGACGGTGACGATCATCATCGCGAGACCGGTGGCGATCGCGAAGATCGAGTTCGGCCGGATCCCCATCAGGCGTGCGGTGACGACGTCATCGGAGGTCGCCCGGAAGGCCCGTCCGAGAGCCGTGCGGTAGATCAGCTGATTGAGCGCCACGATGACGGCGACGGCCGAGGCGAAGGTCAGCAGCGGCATGAGGCCGGCGTTTATTCCGGCAAGCTGGATCGACGCGGTTTCGAGCGCGCCGGCCGAAACACGCTTGCTGTCGGCAGTGAATGTTTCCAGAAGCCCGTTTTGGATAACGATCGAGAGACCGAAAGTGACGAGCAGCGGCGGCAGGATATCCTTGCCCAGCGTACGGTTCAGCAGATGATATTGCAGCAGCCAGCCGAGCCCGAACATCAGCGGAGCGGCAATGACCGCCGCCAGGAACGGATCGAGCCCCAGCGTCGAGACGATCAGCAGGATCAGAAAGGCGGCCAGCACGATCAGATCGCCATGGGCGAGATTGACGAGGCGCATAATGCCGAAGACCAGGCTGAGGCCGGCGGCAAACAGCGCATAGAGGCCGCCGAGCAGCACGCCTTGCAGGAGCGTATCAAGCCAGTTCATGGATACCAGCTCCAAAATAGGCGGCGTGGATAGCGGCCCGGTCGAGTTCCGCGGGGCGTCCGGTGAGAGTGATGCGGCCCTCCATCATGCAGTAGACACGGTCGGCGACCTTCAGCGCCTGCGCGATATCCTGCTCGACGATGACGATCGCCGCGCCCGATGCGCGGATCTTCGAGAAGGCGCCGTAGATGTCCTTGATGACGACAGGCGCAAGACCGAGGCTGAGCTCGTCGCAAAGCAGCACTTCCGGATTTGACATCAAGGCACGGCCGATCGCCACCATCTGCTGCTGCCCACCGGAAAGCGCAGTTGCCGGATTACGCCTTCTCTCCTTCAGGATCGGGAAAAGCGCATAGATCGTTTCCAGCGACCAATAGCCGGGCGCCCTTTTGCAATAGCTGCCGATCTGCAGATTTTCCTCAACGCTCAGGGATGAAAACAACTTGCGGCCCTCGGGCACCAAGGCGATCCCGCGGCGGACGACATCGGCGGCATCGAGTGCACCGATCGGCTGCCCGCGATGATGGATCATCGCCGGCGCATTGGAAATCACGCCTGCAATCGAGCGCATCAAAGTCGATTTTCCGGCACCATTGGCGCCGATCACCGCAATGGTCTCGCCGGCCTGGAGTTCGAGATCGACGCCGAAGATCGCCTGGAAATCGCCGTAGAAAGCGGTAAGGCCTCGGGTTTCAAGAAGGTTCGCCATCACACCTCCATTCCGAGATAGATCTCGCGCACTTCGCGGGACGCCATAATCGCGTCGGGTTCACCGATACCGATCACCCGGCCGAAATTGAGGACCAGCAGACGCTCGGCGACTGCCGTCAGCGCGTGCAGAACATGTTCGATCCAGATGATCGTCACGCCGCGGCCATGGACCCGCTTGATCGTTGCGACCAGCTGCTGGCACTCACCCTCCGTCAGGCCACCGGCAATCTCGTCGAGCAACAGAAGCTTCGGCTTGGTGGCAAGCGCCCGGGCAAGCTCAAGACGTTTACGCTCCAGAAGCGTCAGCGACGCCGCAAGCGCGTTGGCCTTTCCGATCAAGCCTGTTTCCACGAGAATATCGGCGCAAAATGCCGCCACGTCGCCCTCGCTGGCCCGCGAGCCGAAGGCGCCAGCGACGAGCAGATTTTCATAGACGGTGAGCCTCTCGAAAGGCTGCGGGATCTGGAAGGTGCGGCCCATGCCTGCAAGGCAACGCTGCATGGGCGGAACGGTTGTCACATCCTTTCCGTCAAAGACGATCGACCCTGAGGCTACCGGAAGGTTGCCGTTGATCAGGTTGAACAGCGTCGATTTCCCGGCGCCGTTCGGCCCGATGACGCCGAGCGCCTCGCCCTCTTTCACCGAGAATCCGATGTCTTCGGCAACGACGAGCGCGCCGAAGGACTTCGAGACATCTTTGAGTTCCAGTATGGACATCGATCACCTCCACTCGCCCCCAGCCGGCAGATCGGCCAGGTGGGTCGAGCCAGTTACGCCAGCGCTTCGAGCTTGCCGCCGAGCGGCACGTTGGGCGAAAGGCTGTTCTCGACGACGACCAGTTCGTAGCCGCCACCGGATTTGAGACGCCACTGGCCGCCGACAAGCGGTGTCTTCGCGACGTTCTTCTGCGCAAAGGGCGGAAGCTTGTCGCTGCCCCAAGCGACTGGACCGACAATCGTATCGAGCTTGGTTTCGCCGATCGCCTTGGCAACGGCATCGCCGTCAGCGGTATCTTCAGCCCGCTTCATGACGTCGACTGCGAGCTCGAACAGCGCATGTGCGAAGCCGATCGGCTGCGTCCACGGCCGGCCGGTCGCCTTGGTAAAGGTGTCTGCAACGGCAGCAGCGCTATCGCCCGTCAGCGATGACTTGAACGGATGGCTCGGCGTCCACCAGACTTCGGTCGACAGGTTGTGACCCGCGTCACCCAGCGCTTCCACGGTCTGCGGGAAAAGCAGCGCCTTGCCGATCGAGGCGATCTTCGGCTTGAGGCCCTGCTGCTTTGCCTGGTTCCAGAATGTCGTCAGATCCGGCGGGATCATGACGCCGGTCAGGATATCGGTATTCGCCTGCTTGAAGGCGTTGATCTGCGCCGAGAAGTCGTCGGTCAGGTTCTGGTAGCGGCCGGTATCCGTCAGGCCGTAGCCCAGTTTTTCGAGAACCGGCGGGAAGCCTACAACCTTGTCGCCCCAGGCGTTGCCGTCTCCATCATTGGGGAAGAGGCCGCCGATCTTCTTGTTTGTCTCGATCTGTCCCCACATGCCGGTAAAGACGGCAATGATATCCTCGAGGCCCCAGAAGAAGTGATAGGCATAGTCGAACGGCTTCCATGATGCCGGGTCGCCTGGATTGCCTTGCTGGCCGATGAACCATGGCTGCCAGGGCGCGACGGTCGAGATGCAGGGCATCTGCTCGCCTTCGCAGGTTGTCGAAACCGGGTTGGTGGTCTCCGGCGTCGACGAGACCAGCATCAGGTTGATCTCGTCGTTGACGATCAGCTCCTTGGCAACCTCGGCTGCACGGTTCGGGTTGGACTGGCTGTCCTTGACGACGACCTCGTAGTTCAGCCCCTGCTTCTTCGTCGTCGCCAGAAAGGCGTCGATGACGAACTTGTCTGCTTCGCCGAAGGCCGCAAGCGGCCCTGTCTGTGGGCTGACATAGCCGAGCTTGATCGCCTTGTCCTGAGCGATGGCCGGTGCTGCTAGCCCCGACGTCGCGATGATCGCACCGCCGGCTGCCGTCGTCTTCAGAAAATCGCGTCTCGTAAACATGTGACCTCCCATAGTCCCCTCTCCTCCCAAAGAGCGCGCTCCACTGCGCGATAAAATTCACTCGGCTGGCCGGCGGCCCTCCCAGGCATTCTGCAAAAGCTGTCTGATGGAACCGCGATCGATTGGCTGCGGGTTCCAATAGGGGTTCTCGACCGCGATCCCCGCCGCCTTGTCGAGATCGGCCTCCGTCAGACCTAAATCCCGCAGCGAGAGCGGCGCACCGATGGATTTGGCGAAATCCCAGAGCCCGCCGCCGACGGACCCGCCGAAAATCTCGGCAACGGGGGCAAGCTCATTGGCCGCCGCCTTCGCATTGAAGCCCGCGGTATGCGGCAGCATGATCGCATGCGTCTCGGCATGCGGCGTATCGAAGGAGCCACCGAGCGTGTGGCAGATCTTGTGATGCAGCGCCATCCCGACTGCCCCGAGCACGGTTCCGCACAACCATGCGCCATAGAGAGCGTCGCTGCGCGCCTGCGCATTTCCGGGCGCCTTGACGATTTCAGGGAGACTGCGCGCAAAGGCTCGCAATCCCTCGACCGCCATCAGACTGGAGATCGGGTTGCGATCCTGCGCATAGAGGCCCTCGACAGCATGTGCCATCGCGTTCAGGCCGCTCGTGACACTCATCGCAACCGGCAATCCATGCGTCAGCAGCGGATCGTAGATCACCACTTCCGGCAGGATTTTCGCGTCCTTCACCGTGGTCTTCCGGCCGCCTTCGGTCTGGCCGAGAATGGATGTGACCTCGGACCCGGCATAGGTCGTGGGGACGACGATCTGCAGAAGGTCGCTCCGATATGCGATTGCCTTGCCGAGACCGGTGGTCGAACCACCGCCGAGCGAGACGACGCAGTCAGCGCGCGTCTCCGCCACAACTTTCATCGCCGCCTCGGTCACCTCGATCGGCGTATGCATGACGGCGCCGGCGAAGACACCGCAGGCGAGATCACCGATATCATGGGCGAGCGCCTCGGCATCCGGCTTCTGATGCGGAGTGGAGAGAACCAGCGCACGCGTCGCGCCCCACTTCATGATCCAATGCCGCACGCTGTCCCGGCTTCCGTCTCCGAAGACGATGCGGGCGGGGCTGCCTGCATAGGAAAACCTCGTGCTCATGCCGCTCTCCCCGGCTTGGAACGCACCATCACGAATGTCAGCGCGACGGCCTTTCCCCTCCGGCCATCGATATCGGCCGGATCGAAACTATGAACGAGCTCGGGACGAACACCGAAAAGCGCATCTTCCGCCAGCAACGGATCGCTCGCGTCATAAACATGCGTCGTGATCGTCTCGAAGCCTTCGGCGCGGATCACGAAGTGGAGGTTGGCAGGCCGATGCAGTGGAAACCCCGCCGCCGACAGCAAGCGGCCGACAGGGCCATCTCCCGGCACGCCGTAACCCGAGGGCACGACGGAGCGATAGGCAACCCGTCCGTCGCTGCCGGTGCGAAACAGTCCGCGAAGGTTATGTTCGGGCTGCAGGTCCGGCTGCTGGTTTTCGTAAAAACCTTGGTCATTCGCCTGCCAGGTGACGACCGCCGCGCCTGGGATCGGCAAGCCATCGAGATCCTCGACACGAACCGAGACGGCCAAGGGCTCGCCGATGCCGTCAAGCGATATCGAGGCTCCGGCCCGGCGCTCCGGCGCATCGTCGCGGAAAAAGGGGCCGCGAATTGTATTGGGCGTCGCCCCTTTCGGCCTGCGGGAATTGATTGCTTCGACAAGCGCCGAAGCGCCCGTCAGATCCGACAGCAGCACCCACTCCTGGCGGCGCTCGTCGGAGGCGTGTCCGACATCCGTCAGGAACGCGATGACCTTGCGCCAGTCTTCCTGCGTCGGCCTGAATTGCTTGATGAGGTCGTGGACATGGGCAACGGCGGCGGCGAGCAGCTGCGCGATGTCAGCATCTTTCTGACCGGCCAGCCGCTCGGCAAACACCTCTGACGATGTCGCCTCGCTGAAGGTCAGCGTCGGAATATGGCCCGCCATGCTTTTCCTCCTCATCGCCTGTGGGTGAAGAGAACATTAACAGCGCTTCCTGGGCCGGTTGATGATTTTGTTGCCGATCATTATAACAGATCGTTATGAAGATAGATGAAAGACACCTGATCCAGCTTGCGGCAGTCGTGAAAACCGGAGGCGTTACGGAGGGGGCAGCGCTGCTGGGCCTGGCGCAGTCGGCGGTATCGAGAACGCTCTCGATGCTCGAAAAGCGCGTCGGCGAGCCCCTGTTCATCAAGGGCCGGCGCCCGTTGCAGCCAACGGCCTTTGGCCTGGCGCTGGCCGAGCACGGCTTCGTCATGCTTGCCGCATCCCGCAAGGCCTCAGACCTCGTGGAAAGCTTCCGGATCGGCAATAGCGGCGTCGTTCGGGTTGGCGGCACGCCCTTCTTCATGGACTCTCTGATCGCCGGGCTTTGCGCCGAGTTCCAGGCCACCCATCCCGATGTCCGCATCGATCAGAGCTACGGCTATTTCCCGGATTTGCGCGCCGGATTGAAGGCCGACCAGATCGACATCGCCATCTGCCCGATCGATATTCTCGATGAAGGTTCAGGGCTGGAATTCCAGCAGATTCTGCCCGGCCGCAACGTCATCGCCTGCGGTCTCACGCATCCCCTGCTTCTGAAGAGAAAACTGCAGCCGAGCCAGCTTCTGAGCTATCCTTGGGTCGCGCCGCCTCCGGGCAGCCCGCTGCTTGCCGACCTCCGCGCCCTGCTCCTGTCCTTCGGCGGCACCGAAATCAAGGTGCGCTACTCCGGTGGCTCCTTGATGGGCGTCATCAACTATCTCAAAGCCTCGGATGCGCTGACTGTCATGCCGCACAGTGTCGTCTTCGCCCAGCGCAAGGAAAGATCGATCACCGCGCTGCCGATCAACATCCCGCATCCGGAACGCGCACTTGCCATCCTCAAGCGCGTCGATGCCCCGCGCACACCGGCCGTCGAACAATTCGCCACCTATATCCGCTCCGGCTTCCAGACGCTTCGCCACCTGATCAAGCGGCACGAGGAGGCTGTCATCTGGGGGCAATAGCAACGGGAAATTTGATCGCGTCAACTAGACGCCGCATCACCAGCCTAGCCACCGAGCGAGTGCCTGAGATCGACATCCCTTGGCTCCAAGGCAGACAGCGATACCTCGATGCTGCGATCATCTGCGATAACACTCACTTCGGCATCACGCTTGCCAACCAGCCTGACATGCGTGGGCTGCCCATTCTCCCAAGACAAGTCGATGACGATACCATCGCGGATTCTGAGACCGGAGACCGATCCGCTCTGCCAATCGCTGGGCAATGCCGGCAGCAGCTTCAGCTGCCCCGGTTTTGATTGAACCAACATCTCAAGGATGCCCGCCGCGCCGCCGAAATTGCCGTCGATCTGGAACGGCGGGTGGGCGTCGAAGAGGTTGGTGTAGGTTCGCTCGGGGCTCAAAAGCAGCTTGACGACGTCGAGGGCGTGGTTGCCGTCGCGCAGCCGCGCCCAGAGATTGATGCGCCAGCCGATGCCCCAGCCGGTGGCGTCGTCGCCGCGGGTTTCCAGCGAGCGGCGGGCGGCGGCAGCGAGGTCCGGTGTGTTGTCCATGTCGATCTGCCAGCTCGGATAGAGGCCGTAGAGATGCGAGACATGGCGGTGGTGGATTTCCGGCACGTCCATATCCCAGTCCTCAAGCCATTCCTGCAGCTGGCCGGCGGCGCCGATTCTGTCGGGTGCCAGGCGCGGCAGGATATCGTCGATCTCCGATACGAGAGCCGCCTCGCCGCCGGTAGAGACGGCGAGCGGACGCAGGAGCGTCAGGAAGTCGCGGATCAGCTGGTTGTCCATTGCCGGACCGGCGCAGATCGAAGCACCGTGCGGGTGGATATTCTCCGGCGAAAGCGATGGGTTGGTGACGAGATAGTCCGTGCCGGGCAGCGGCACGAGCACGTCGAAAATGAACTGCGCGGCCCCTTTCGCTGCGGCGAACAGGCGCTTTCGCGTGGTCTCGGGATCATCGAGGTAATCACAGGCATCGAGAAGCTGCGCCATCAGCCAGATGCCGCCGGTCGGCCAGAGACCCCATTGCGCGCCGTCGATCGGGCCCGTGGCACGCCAGAGATCGGTGTTGTGATGCATCACCCAGCCGCGGGCGCGGTAATGCACCTTCGCCATCTCCTGCCCGGTTTCGGCGAGATCTTCTGCCATCGCAATGAGGGGCTCGATGCATTCGGTCAGATTGGCGGGCGCCGCCAGCCAGTAATTCATCTGCAGATTGATGTTGGCGGTGTATTTGCTGCCCCAGGGCGGATCGGTCTGGTCGTTCCAGATGCCCTGAAGGTTGGCGGGCTGGGTGCCCGGCCGCGACGACGCGATCATCAGGTAACGGCCGAACTGGACATAGAGCGCCGCCAGAGCCGGATCATGCCCATTGGCGAATTCGGCGACGCGCCGATCGGTCGGCAGGCCTGCGGCAGGCGACGAGCCGAGATCGATGGAGAAGTCGCCATAAAGCCGTTGATGCTCGGCGACATGGTCGCGATGAAGATCGGTGAAGGCGCGGCGGGATGCACGATCGAGCCTCTCTTCGAGATCCTGATCGGGGTTGCCGGAGACGTCGTCATAACGCCTGAAATTGGTGGCGGCGTCGAGCAGGATAATGAGCTCGTCCGCGGCCTCGACATCGATACCTCCAGGCGCTGCTTTAAGCTCGCCGCCGCTATTGATCACCCTGATGCCGAAGATGAAGCGCAAGGCAGAGGCTATGCCGGACTCCGACTTGCCGGTGCCGGACAGTATCAGCTGCTGCGGTTCGATCTTGCTCAGATCGCTGCGCTGCGGGCTGTCGATCGAGATCCTTCCGTTGATCGCCCCCTTCCTGTCGGCGGAAAGCCGCATGACCAGGATATCATCGATGGGCGAAACAAAGGTCTCGTGGCGGAAGCTGACACCATCGACCGTGTAGGAGGCGACCGCGGTCGCAATTGCGAGATCGAGGCTTCGGCGGTACCCGGACACACCCTGCCCATGGGAAAGCTCGATCCGGAGATCGCCGACCGGCTGATAGGACATCTGCTTGATGGGCCGCGCCATCAGATGCGCCTCGGCCATGGCCTCGGCCTCGGCATAGCGCCCTGCAAAGATCAGCTCCCTCACCTGCTGCAGATATGCGTAGGCGCCAGGATTGACCGGCTGATAGGGACCGCCGGCCCAGAAGGTCGATTCATTGATCTGCAGCCGCTCGTGATGCGGATCGCCGAAGACCATGGCGCCGAGCCTGCCGTTGCCGAGCGGCAGGGCGTCCGTCCAGAGGCTGGCCGGCCTGTCGTACCAGAGAATATCGTCGTTCATGATCACTCCGCCGGAATGGCGTTTGCAGGTTGGGTGTCACGGATGCGCTGTCCGTCGGCGCAGAAGAGCAGCGCCTTGCGCGCCGGGAAGGCCGCGGTCACCGTCTCGCCGGGACGGCGCGATGTCTCGGAGCGATCCTCGACGATGACGGATTGCCCGGAGGACAGCGTGCCGTAGATGAAGCGCGTCCCGCCGAGATTTTCGACGACGTCGACCTTCACCTCGATCGCCCCGCCGGCACCCTCCTGCCCTGTGAAATGTTCCGGCCGGATGCCGACCTTGACGGGAACGTCGCGGCCGCCAGCATGCATCAGATCCGGGCGGAAGCTCGCGCCGCAATCGAGCCTGACGAGCCCGTCCGCGCCAAGCGTTCCCTCCAGGAAGTTCATGCGCGGCGAGCCGATGAAACCGGCGACGAAGAGGTTGTCCGGATCGGCATAGAGCATGTCGGGCGTCCCCATCTGCTCGATCTTGCCGGAGCGCATGACGACGATCTTGTCGGCAAGCGTCATCGCTTCCGTCTGGTCGTGGGTGACATAGATCATCGTTGCGCCGATGCGGCGATGCAGCTTGGCGATCTCGACGCGCATCGAGACCCTGAGTTCCGCGTCGAGGTTGGAGAGCGGCTCGTCGAACAGGAAGACTTCGGGATTGCGGACGATCGCCCGGCCGATTGCGACGCGCTGGCGCTGGCCGCCGGAAAGCTGGGCAGGCTTGCGTTTCATCAGCGGCTCGATCTGCAGCGTTGCGGCCGCGGCGGCGACGCTGCGCGCAATCTCGTCCTTCGCCATGCCGGCCATGCGGAGCGAAAAGCCGATATTCTGCTCAACGGTCATATGCGGATAGAGCGCGTAATTCTGGAAGACCATGGCCACTCCGCGCTCGATCGGGTCGGCCTCGTTCATCCGCCGCCCATTGATCTTGAGGTCGCCGCCGGTGATTTTTTCCAGACCGGCGATCATCCGCAGCAGCGTCGATTTTCCGCATCCGGACGGGCCGACGAAAACGGTGAACGAGCCGTCATCGATGCTCAGGTTCAGGCCGCCGATGGCTTCGAAACTGCCATAGGACTTGTCGATATTCTGCAGTTCAACGCTGGCCAAAGCTTCCTCCCTTTAACCGCTTGGCGGGCAGCGCGCGTCAGGTCACCCTGCGCGTCGAGCCTCGCAGGATGATGTCGCATTCCAGAACGACGCTACGCGTCGCCCCGCCCGCCGGCTCCGCCAGGCGCTCGACGAGAATGTCGGTAATCGTTTCGGCGATGCTGGCGACCGGCTGCGCCACGGCGGTGATGCCCGCCTCGTAGAGCCGGAAAACGGCGACGTCGTCGAAGCTCGCCAGCGACACGTCCTCCGGCACATGGCGGCCGTTTTCCTTCAGCCAGCTGAGCGCGCCGACGGCCATGCCGTAGTTGGCGGAAAAGATCGCGGTCGGAGGGGTCTCCACCGACATCAGCCGCTTGGTCGCCTCATAGCCGCCGTCCATCCGCCAGTTGCCGCGTACGGCAAGCGCCGGATCGGGCGCGATCCCCCGTTCGCGCAGCGCCTGCTCGTAGCCTGCCAGGCGCTCGATGCCGGATGAATTACGCGGATCGCCGGTCAGGATGCCGATGCGGCGGTGGCCGAGGTCGATCAGGTGGCTGACCAGCCGGTAGCTCGCCTTGTGGTTCTCGACCATCACCCGGTCTGCCCCGAGGCCCCGGACGTCGTTGTTGTAAAAGATGATCGGGATATCATGATTGATGAGATCGTCGACGCGGTCATAAACCTCGGCCGTGCCGTCCATGATGAGCGCATCGACGCGTTGGGCGGCAAAGAAATCGAGCGCTTCGGCCACGACGCGCGGATCGCCGCCGTGGCAATAGGTCAGGAGCGCCCGCCCCGTCCGGCGCACGGAATTTGCCAGATGCTCCAGCATGCGCGCGTGGAACTCGTCGAAGGTCGGCACCAGGAAGCCGATCATGTGCGTCAGGTCGGTGCGGATCGACGCAGCGGCGGCATTGCGCTTGTAACCGAGATCCTGGATCGCCCGTTCGATCTGTTCGCGGTTCGAGCGGCGGATCGTCTGGCCGTTGAGATAACGCGACACGGTGCCGACCGCGACATCTGCCACCTTGGCAACGTCGATGATCGTCGCTCCGCGCTTTCTCCCAGCTGTGTGATCCGTCTCATCCATTTCAAGCCAACCCCTGCACGTCTACCGCCAAAACGGCGCCCCAATAACGCCATTTCGTCATATAACCCAGCGCCTTGCCGCCCACCAGCGCAAGCAGCAGAGGCGCCGAGCGGCCGTCCGGCGACGGCCGCCTCCATCACGCGCCTTCGAAGACCACGGCGCTGTGGATGTGGAGGCGCGGCACGGTGATGCTGACGGCGCCATCGGCGCCAGCATGCCACGCGAGTTCCTCGCCGGTCATCGCGTCGAATACCCGCTTCGGCTTCTCAGGCAATCGCACCGTCGCATTGACTGGGCCGATCGCCGGAATGTCCTCGATCATCTCCATCACCCGCGTCGAACCGTCGTCACCGCGAACAGCCTTGCCGCGGATCTGCGGCGGCCCGTAGAGAAGGTGCAGGACATGGCGGTTGTGCTCGACCTGGCGTGTCAACGTTGCGCGACCGGAAGACGGCAGGTCGGTGACCATCGCCGGGTTCGGAACGAGGCGGTCAAGAAGACCGCGCACGACATATTTGTAGAGCGGCTGACCCATGGCCCGGTAGAGCCGGAAGATCGGATAGGCGATATAGGCCGCACCGCGATGCTCGGTAACCGCGGCACCCAGCATATCGGCATCCGGATTGTCGGGCGCGTGCTGATGCGAGCAGAAGTGCTTGTAGGAGCGATTGAAATAGGACGGGTAGATGCCGGCAAGCACCGTTGCGCCGGTAGAGCGAACGGTCTCCGCCTCGTCGTAGAAGACGAAGGCAGTCTCGGGCATCGACGCGTCGAGCACCTTGTCGGCCTTTACGTAGCTGGGCTTGAAAGACACCGGTTCGGGCTGGCGCTCGATGCCGAAATCGACGGCAAAGCGGCCATCTTCGCCCAGACCAGAACGCCAGGAGGCGATGAGCTTGCCGCCGTTGGAGAGGTAGGTTTTGAGCCGGGCCGCGAGGGCGGCATCGACAGTAATTTCGTCGGGCAGGATCAGCAGCCGATATTGTTCAAAACGGGCTGAGATATCAATAACATCGAAGGGGCGCTTCAACTCCTGCAGCATCTGCGCGGTGCCATCGTCGCTCGGATGGTTACGAGCGCCCTCAGGGTTCATATGCTCGGCCGAAAGGATCGCGATTTCGGAGATCTGCCTGGCGCCTTCCAGGAAAGGCTCCATCTTCTCGACGCGCCGGTAGGCGGGCGCGATCGAGGCATAGGTATCGGGATTGATCGCACCGTTCGGATGCAGCTGATCGCCGACCAGGCATTTGGAACCGAGCGCGATCATCTGGGCGCATTCATATTCCAGGGCGTCTGGATGCTTGAAGCCACCGAACTCGCCCCAAGATGTGTGGAACTTTCCGGTATGGGCGAGAAAGTCCATGCCGAGCGTCGCGGCATAGCGCGCGCTTGAGGGGAAGTGGTCGTAACCCCATCCGCCGGTCGGCAGGCTTTCGAGCTCGAGATGCGAATAGGTTCCGAAGCGCTCCGGCCCCTGCTTGTGAATGTGGCCGCAATTGTAGAACACCCGCAGGCCCGGGAATTCTTCGAACAGCGCCTTGCTGGTCTCGCGGCGGAACTGCTCGTTGACGGCCTCATCATTCTTCAGCCGATCGGCAGGATTTTCGGGATCGAGGCCCTCGCATTGCATGCGCTCGACACAGGCGGCGCAGACGCAATCGGGCGTCAGGATGATGTCAAAGAACAGGCCCTGCGTCGGATAGATTTGGGCGACTTCGCGTGCCTGATCGAGAATGTATTTCCTCAGGCCCTCGTGGTTGAGGCAGAGGGTATGCCAGGCCGGGCTCAGCTGCTTGCCGGCGGAGGGATCGCCGGGCAGAGCGTGCTGGTAGCGGTTGGAGGCGCTCATCGCCCGCCATTCCGGATGCTCGCGCGCCGTTAGCTCATCCCACTGCACCGAGATATAGATCGGGCTTTCGATATCGGCGGCCGAGAGAGCCTTGACCATATCGCCGAGCAGATCCGGCCGCGCCAGATGCGGATGCGGCTTGCCGACCTTGGTCGGATAATAAGACCAGCCGTGATGGCACTTGGCGAAGATCGTGATGGAATCCACATGCGCCGCCTTCAGCGTCGAGACGAAAGCCTCCGGATCGAAATCCGAGCCGATGCCCGGAATATGCTCCGAGGTGTGGAAATCGAGATGGATCTGGCGGTAGCGGAGCGGCTTGTTGGTGAGTTTCGGCATGGTTCTATTCCTTTGCGCCGGTGCGGGTCTGCGAGCCGGCGGCGAACTGACGTTGGAAGACGAGGAAGACGACAAGCGGGACGATGGTGGTGATGATGGCGGCCACTGATCTCTGGTCCCAGTTGATTTCGTAGCTGCCCGAAATGCGGGCGAGCAGCACCGGAAGTGGAACATCGCTGCGCAGGAAGAGCATCGGCAAAAGCAGCGCATTCCATGTCCAGAGGAACTGCAGGATGCCGACCGCAAAGATCGGCGACAGGCTGTTCGGCAGCACCACATGGCGGAAGGTCGCGAGCGGTCCGCAGCCGTCGATCCGGGCGGCCTCGACGAGCTCCCGCGGAAAGTCCTCGAAGAAGTTTTTGACGAGGAAGATCGACCAGGCAAAGGACAGGCCAACATAGGGGATCAGCACCGAGAAGATGCTGTCGATCAGCCCGAGATCGCGCCAGAGCGTGAAGAGCGGGATGATCACCACCTGCTGCGGCAGTACGAAGGCATTGATGATCAGGATCAGCAGCAGGCGCCTGAACGGGAAATTCAGGAAGTGGAAGGCGTAGGCGGCGGCCGGCGTCAGAAGCATCGTCAGCGCCGTTGCGATCGCCGCGGTCTTCATCGTCACCCACATAGAGGGTGCCAGCGGATACTTGTCCCAGACCTTGCGCCAGGCATCGAGCGTGAAATCGAAGCTCTCGAAATGCCACCATCCAAGCGACACGCCTTGCGGCGGGCGCAGCGAGGTGACGACGATGCCGAGGATCGGGATCACCCAGATACAGGCGACGATGCCGACGGCGATAATGATCCAGCGGGGTGCTTTGCCAATCATCGTGCACCTGCCGTCCGCTGGATGATCGCGGGAATGGAGACGATGAGAACGGCGAGCAGCAGGATGACGGTGGCGGCCGCCCCGTAGCCCAATTTGAACTGGGTCATGGACTCGCGGTACATGAAATAGCCGACCGTCTCCGTGGAACGCACCGGCCCGCCGCCGGTCAGGATGTAGATGATATCGAAAGCGCGCAGCGCGCCGAGCAGGTTGATGAAGATGGCGACGCGGACGCCCGGCATCGACAGCGGCATCATGATGTGGCGCATGGTCGAGACCGGCTTGGCGCCATCCATATAGGCCGCCTCCAGAACCGATTTCGGGATCGCCTGGATGGCGGCAAAGATCAGCATCAGCGGCAGGCCGACACCGCTCCAGGAGGCGGCGATGATCAGCGCCCAGAGCGCCGTGTTGGCGTCACCGAGCCAGGCGTGCGCAAAACCCTGAAAGCCAAGAAGCTGGATCAGCGAATTGAGCAGCCCCCCGGCATCCGGCCGGTAGATGCCGAGCCACATATAGCCTGAAACCGCCTCCGATATACCGAAAGCTGCAAAGATCATCACCCGGAACGGCAGTGTTTCGCGCGGTGCGAAGGCGCACATCATCGCCAGCACCCAGCCGATCCCGACCGAGATCACCGTCGTCCCGATCGTGAAGATCAGCGTCGTCAGCAGCGTATGGCGGAAAGCCGCGTCAGCGAACAGCTTGGCGTAGTTCCCGAAGCCGATGAAAGCCGGTTTTCTGAGCCCCTGGATATCCCAGAAGCTCAGCCGGATCGTTTCCGCCAGCGGATAGACGACGGCGATCGCAAAAAGCACGATCACCGGTGCGATCAGGATGAGTGCGGCGGGCGTGTCCCTGAGCAGACGCCGGCGGCCCTGGATGCCAGCCAGCGGAGAACCCTGCATCACGCCCGCCGCTCCCCGGACAGGGGAAGCGGAGGAGCCCAGCATCAGTAAGACCCTTGGGCCTTGGCCTCGATGGCGGCGAGCACCGTGTCGATATTCGCTTCCGACGGATCCTGCAGGAACTTCTGCAGCTGGACACGATACTCGTCGACGAGGTCGCCGGGCAGCAGATCGCCGAGCACGAATTGCAGCTTCGAGCTCGCGACCGCTTCCGTCGCCACCTTCTGGGCTTCGCCATAGAGCGACTTGTCGACATTGCTGCTCGGCGAGGCGTAACCTGCCTTGGCGAGAATATTGGCGGCTTCGGCGCTGGTCCAATAGTCGAGGAATGCGTCCGCAGCCTTCGGGTTGGTGCCATTTGCCGTGACCAAGAGTTCCTTGGCATCGACACTCGAGGTGTCGTCATGGCCCATGCCGAGTGCCGGGAACTGGAAGAGACTGTAATCCTTGCCTTCGACGAGCTTGTAGTCGTTCTTGGCGCGGTTGTTCATCCACATGCCGATCAGCAGGTAGTTCTTGGCATTGGCCTGGAAGATCTGGTCGGCTTCACCATCCCAGTCATTGGCGAGCATGCCGTTGGTGGCGCCGCAGCAGCCTGCCTGCAGCATCTGGCTGTATTTCGTCAGCGCGGTCTTCACCACCGGATCGGTCCAGGGGATCTGATGCGCGGCAAGCTTCGCCGCCGTCTCGACGCCGGCCGTCCTCAGGAGCAGTGTTTCGAACCACTCGGCATGCGCCCAGTATTTGCCGGGAATTGCGACCGGTGCCGAGAAGCCGGCGGCCGTTAGCTTCGCGAAGGTTGCGACGAATTCGTCCCAGGTCTTCGGCGGCGCGGCGATGCCGGCCTTGGCGAGATGTTCCTTCTTGTACCAGATGCCGGAACGGTCGCCGAACGTGTAGGTCAAGCCGTAGGTCTTGCCATCGATGGCGCCGAGATCCTTCCAAGACTGGCTGATGACCTTGTCCCAGCCGAAGCTCTTCCACTGGTCGTCGACAGGCCGAAGCATGCCGGCATCCAGCAGCTCCTTTCGGAAGGCAGGCCAGGTGTTGATCAGCACATCGACCACCTCGCCGCCCATCAGCGCCGTGCGGATACCGCCGCGCATATCGCCCTGGCCGGTGATCAGCACTTCGCGGATCTTCACATCGGGATATTTCTTCAGGAACCCGGCCTGAACCGTCTTCATCATGTCGGCTTCGGAACCACCGAGCCAGTTGAGCACGACAAGCTCCCCGCTGACGGCCTCCTGTGCCCGGGCACCGCCCGTCATCGCTACTAGGGCCGCACTCCCTGCCCCTGCGAGCAGGGTGCGGCGGCTGATTTCAGGCATAAATCTACTGCTGCTGGTCATGTCACGTCCTCCCAAACGTTGACTGTCGCATTCGGCATTCAATTTAGTTGAAACGTTATCATCTAAATCGATGGTCGCAAGTGTTTTTTGTCGATAATCAAACGATTCACCGTAGGTAATTGGAAAGATTGGAGAAATTTGCGGGATTGCGGGGAGTGGCATCGGCTAGGGCGATGGCAGCACTAGCTCCCCTGCCCCAACGACATCAGCGTGGCGGCCGAAATTCTTCTGGTCGCGGGAGCCTACCGGGCCAGACAAAAAACGTGCGGCTCAGCTGAGCCGCCGCACGGATCCAAGTTCAGTCATAAATCTTGCTGACGAGGCGTTGGCACGCAGCAACGACACCGTCCGGATCCATAAGCAGCGCACCGCCGACAAGATACATGATGTCGTTGCCATAGGCTGCGCGCATCTCGCCTACCCGATCGAGCGTCATGCCGCCGCCCGGAGCCGGCGCGATGGTTTTCAAGCCACCCAGTTCTGCCGAGCAGGCACCCGAGATCGACAGGCACTCCTCACGGCTGAAGCCGAAACGGCCACCGAAATTCGGATAGATGACGGCATCTGCCCCCATCAGCCTGTGCAGGGTTCCGAAGAAGGTACGATGCGTGAAGCCGCAATCGGGTGACACGACGTTGGCGCCCGAGAAAGCCGGATGAGAGACGATCGGCAGCGTGAAATCCTGATCGGCCGCGAGCGTGCGGATGATATCGTAGCCGGCAAGAGCAGGTGCGATCATGACGCCGCCTGCCCCCGCTTCCTGCGCCTCTTTGGCTCGCTCGACGATTGCCGTCGCGGGTCCCGTGATATTCGGAACGAAGCTCGTCCTGCCGCCGGTTTTGGCGTTGGCCTCGCCGACAGCCGCGACACAGGCCCTCAGGCGTTCACTGAATGGAGAGGTCCGTTGATCGACAAGACCGTGATCGTCCTTGACGAAATGCACACCGCCAATCGCGAAGTCGTGGGCCAGACTGGCCAGCTCCTTTGTCGACAAACCGACCGGCTTGATCGCCGACATGAGCAGAGGCGCCTGGCCTATTCCGGCGCGCGCCCGTAAACCGGCAATGCCATGGCGCGGCCGCCCCTTGCAGAGATCGAGAATGCCGGATGAGAGACCGATATCTTCCACCTTGAGACCCGGCTTGATGGAGCTGTTGCCGAAGACGATGTTGAGGAACTGCAGGAAATCGCCGCCGACATCATCCTCGGAATAGGAGATGGTCGCCAGAAAGCCCGACCGGCCGTCTCTCACCTGTTCGAGGCCCTCCAGGCGGCCGAGGATCACATCCTCTACGTAGCCCTTCGGGACAGCAGCACGAGGGATCTCGACGGTTTGCTCAAGCGCGATGTCGAGCGCCCGGGCTTTCGCCTCCGCAGCGTCTGCCTCGCGGATGAAATAGGTGACGGTAAAGCGCTCAGCCATCAAAGCGCCTCGGCCTTCTGCGCCGAATGAACGTGATCGAGGCGCACCTCCATCAGTTCTTCCTCGCCGATATCGAGCGTCTTGCCGAGAAGCGCCTCAATGGCGGAGACGAGGGCGCCGGCGTCGAGACCATATTTCTTCATCAGATATGGCTTGGAGGCGCCATGTGCAAAGGTGTCGTTCAGACCGAGCCGCTTCAGCCGGATGCCAAGTCCTTCCTCGGCGAGGATTTCGGCCACCAGTGAGCCGAGGCCGCCTGTCACCAGGTGATTTTCCAGCGTGACGATGCCCTTCTTGCCGCGCGCGGCCTTGAGCAGCCCTGCCCTGTCGAAAGGTTTCAACGTCGAGACATGCAGATGATGAACGCCGATCTTGCGATCGGTCAGCGGTCCAATCGCGCGAAGTGCTTCTTCGGTGCAGACACCGGAGCTCACCACGAGAATGTCATCTCCCTCGGAAAGCGTTCGCAGCTTGTTGAATTCGAACGGCGTGGAGAAGAGCCTCGGCACTTCCCCGCGCAGCACGCGCACGTAGACCGGGCCGTCGATGGCGTCAGCGACGTCGAGGACGGTTTCGACTTCGGTCGCGTCGCCAGTTTCCAGCACGGTCATATTCGGTACTGCGCGCATCACCGAAATGTCTTCGATCGCTTGGTGGGTAATACCGCCGGGCGTAGTGATCCCCGGAAGGAAGCCCATGAGGCGCACCTTGCGATTGGAATAGGCGATGGAATTGATCAGCTGGTCGTAGGGACGGCGGTAGAGAAACACCGAAAACGTATGAAGAAACGGGCGATAACCCTGCATGGCGAGGCCGGCGGCGAACGACAGCATGTTCTGCTCGGCCATGCCAAGCGAGAGAAACTGCTCGGGATGCCGGTCTCTGAAACCATCGACCTCACAGGAAGAGGTCAGATCCGCCGAAAGGCATAGCACCTCAGGACGCGTGACGGCGAAGGCCTCGAACGCCTTAGCATAGGGACGATTGACAATCTCGACCATGGTCAGGCCCTCTCTGCTGCGTTCATGTCGATGCCGAGTTCGGCGGCAAGGGCTGTCTGCATTTCCAACCGCTCGTCCGCACTCTTGAACCGCACGTAATGCAGGCGCGGGAAGCGCTTTTTCAGGAAGTTCATGCCCTGATAGGGTGACGTGTTGGCGAGGATCACCAGCGGCTTCCCGGCTTCGGCGCTGGCCGCCGCTTCCCGGAGCGCATTGAGGTCGTGACCATCGACCGAACGGCATGTGACGCCGAAGGAGCTCACTCGTGTGGCAAGATCGCCGAGATCCAGCACGGAGGACATCGCACCGTCGCATTGCTGCCGGTTCACGTCGACGATCACCCGGATATTGTCGATCTGGTGATAAGACATGGCCGCGAGGCACTCCCAGGTCTGTCCCTCCTGAAATTCCCCGTCCGACATATAGACCCAGACCTTACCGGGTTCGCCCTTTTTCGATCGCGCCCAAGCGACACCCGAGGCCATCGAAAGCCCCTGTGCCAGCGAGCCCGTCGTTACTTCCATCCCGGGGCTATGTTCGGCGCCGATCATCTCCACCGACCCACCGTCCTTGTTGAAGTGGTCGAGCGCATGCTCGTCCATGCGTCCGGTCTCGATCAGGGCCGAGTAGATGACCAGCGCATAATGCGCCGGCGAAATGAAAAGCCGATCGAACTCGGGCGCGAACGGGCCGTGGTAGCCAGCACCGGTGAACGCGTCGGGATTATGTGCCGATGGTACGCCTGCGAATGGCAGTGGCACCTTGGGAAGCGTGGGCGCGCCGAGCGTCAGAAATTCGTTATAGAGCAGCGCAAGGCTCTCTGCGGCAGAGCAGGCCTGGCTCAGATAGCCGCCATTGTTTGCCATCGTATGGAAGAAGACCCGGCGCCGGATTCCGAGCGCGATGTCTTCCGTGGATTTATGGTTGGATAGGGTCATCGTCTCAGTTCCGTTCGGGGAAAAGTGCTTTCAGACCTTCTGGCGAAGGCGTTGCGATGCCGCGCTCGGTTATCAGGCCGGTGATCAGACGAGCAGGCGTAACGTCGAAGGCCGGGTTGGCGGCGGGGCTTCCTTCGGGTGAAATGCGCACGCTCGAGATCGAGCCATCTGCCGCCTTTCCCTGAACGAAGCTGACTTCGTCGGCAGAGCGCTCCTCGATCGGGATTTCCTTGATGCCGTCATGCACCGTCCAATCGATCGTCGGCGACGGCAGGGCGACATAGAAGGGCACGCCGTTGTCGCGCGCCGCAAGCGCCTTGAGGTAGGTTCCGACCTTGTTGCAGACATCTCCGTTCGCCGTCGTGCGGTCGGTGCCGACGATGACCATGTCGATATCGCCGTGCTGCATCAGATGGCCGCCGGCATTGTCGACGATCAGCGTATGCGGCACTCCATGGCCATTCATTTCCCAGGCCGTGAGATAGGCGCCCTGGTTACGCGGCCGGGTTTCGTCGACATAGACGTGAACCGGAATGCCTTCCTCGACGGCCATATAGATCGGCGCGGTCGCGGTACCGTAGTCGACGGTCGCAAGCCAGCCAGCATTACAGTGGGTGAGGACGCGCACCGGCTCGCCGGGCTTCTTGCCGGCAGCGATCTTCCGAATGATATCCAGGCCATTGGCGCCGATCGCGCGGTTGAGCTGAACATCCTCTTCCGCAATTTCGGCAGCGCGCTTGTAGGCGGCCTCGGCCCGTTCGCTTTCCGGCAATGGCCGCAGGTGATCGCGCATCGCATTCAGCGCCCAGCGCAGATTGATGGCGGTCGGGCGGGTTTCGTTGAGATCTTCCCAGACAGAATCGAGATGCTTGTCCGAGGGATCAGCTGCCATGGCGATCGCAACGCCGTAGGCCGCCGTCACGCCGATCAACGGCGCACCGCGAACCCACATGTCGCGTATGGCGACCGCGACCTCGGCGACGGTCTTCAGCGTAACGACACGAAACTCGTGCGGCAGCCAGCGCTGGTCGATGATGTCGACAGCGCGGCTGTCGTCGTTGAGCCATATAGTGTGGTAATGGCGTTCTCCGACTTTCACGCGATAGTCTCCTTTTCTAGCCGCTCCACCGTCTCGCGAATGTCGCGGAGACTGTGGATACGTTGCCGGTTGACGGCGATGTGGCGCCCGAACGTCAGTGCCTTGCTTTCGCAATTCGCGCGGCGGTCGAGGTCGGCGATGGTTTCAAAATCGGCGTTGTGAGCAAGGCCGAGGATGCGGCGGTGGATTTCGATGCCGGCGAAGCCCAGCATTTCACCCCATATTTCGCTGATGACGAGGTTCAACGCCTGCTCGGCAGCGAGTACATCATTGCGGTTCTCGAAGACGCTCGCCTGATAGAGGATGCCCTTGCGCTCGGTGCGCCACAGGTTCGAAAACTCGGCGCGGAATGTTTCCCAGAGCGTGTCGATCGTATCGAGCAGGTAGGCGCGCATGCTGTCGCGCGCGCCCGGCGCGGTCTCGTGACCGGACTGTGAAAAGTAGCTCATCCAGAAATTGGCGATCAGCATGCCGACATCGAAGCTGATCGGTCCGTAGAAAGCGAATTCCGGATCGATGACGCGCGTCTCGTCATCGGTCACCATCACGGAACCGGTGTGCAGGTCGCCGTGGCAGAGCGTTTCCGCCTTGGCCGAGAAGATGTGCTTCAGGCGTTGCGCCTCCACCTTCAGGTCGCGGTCGGCGCGAAGCTCCGCAACAAGGGGATCGAGCTGTGGCGTCGTGTGACGGTTGAGCGCCGCCTCGAAGTAAGGATCGGAGAACACGAGATTTTCCGTGATGTCGCAAAGCTCGACATTGTCACTGAACAGCGCGACATCAGCCTTCTTGTCACGCGTCGGCATATGAAGATCCGAGCCGCGGAAGAGCGTGCGGGCGACGAACAGCCCGAGATCGCGGCCGATTTTCGGCAGCTCGCGCCCATCGATCAGCGCGCGGCGCAGGATGACGTGGGGCGTCAGGAACTCCATGACGATGATGGCCTGCGCCTCGTCGAAGTGAAGAATTTCCGGGACCATGCCCGGGTCGCGCGCGCCCTGGCGCTTCAGCGCATGATATTCGAAGAACGAGCGCTTGAGCGGCAGCGGCCAACTCTCGCCGACCAGGCGCACATAGGGCAACGCCTGCTTGACGATTAGCGTGCCTTTCTCGCCGGTGACGATGAACACCAGGTTGAGGTTGCCGTCGCCGACCTCATGGACCTGCCAACGGCCGCAATCGTCACCGATTCTTTGCGTGATCGCAGCGTTGCCGCCGAGCCGTACCGGCAATGACTCTATACTCAACGCCTCAAAGACGTGGCTATCCATATGTTCTCCTCCTGAACATGGGGCCGCCTCCTCTGCCTGCCGCCATGCCCTCTTTGCCCACAGCTAAGGCATCATTCTGTCAAATGTCAACCGTCTTGACATTTGACGAGATGCTGTCCTAACTTGGGATCAATGGGAGGAGAAAATGAGCGAACAGGCATTGTTTCGCATTGAGGGCGTGCGCAAATCCTTCGGTCCGGTACCGGTCCTGCAGGGTGTGGACTTCGACCTCAAGGCAGGCGCAGTGACGGTATTGATGGGCGCCAATGGCGCCGGCAAATCCACGCTCGTCCGCATCCTCTCCGGGGTCTACATGCGAGACGCGGGCACGATCACGCTGGCTGCGACCGCTTTCGATCCGGCGACGCCGGCTGAAGCGATCCGGGCTGGTGTCGTCACCGTTCACCAGAACATCAATGACGGCGTCGTTGCCGATCTCGACGTGGCGACCAACCTCACGCTCGACCGGCTGAACGGACGCGGGGCGCGGCTGTTCTTCAATCCGCGCAGGGTGCGGCGCGAGGCTGCCGTGGTCGCGTCCCGCATGGGGCTCGCGATCGATCTGGGCGCCAATATCAACGACCTGACGCTTGCCGACCGGCAGATGGTGGCAATCGCACGCGCCATGGCGCACGAGCCAAAAGTGCTGATCCTTGACGAGCCGACGTCGTCACTCTCCAGCGCTGAGGCGAACCGGCTGTTTGATCTCGTCGATCGCCTGAAGGCGCGCGGCGTCGCTATTCTCTACATCTCGCATCGCATGTCGGATATCCGCCGCCTAGCAGACAGCATCGTGACGCTGCGCGATGGCCGCATCACCGGCCGCTTCGAGGGGCCGGAGCTTGATTATGAAAGCGCGGTCAACGCCATGCTTGGCCGCAAGGTTTCCGCCGGCGCCGTCGCCGTGCGCGATGCCGGCGCGCCGGTGTTCAGCGCTCGCGGCCTCAAGCTTTCAGACCAGACGCGGCCGTTCGACTTCGATCTGGGTGATGGCGAGATCGTCGCGGTCACCGGCCTTGTCGGCGTCGGCAAGACGGCGCTCGCCGAAACGCTGTTTGGCGAGCGTGCGCCGTCAGCCGGTGAAATGACGCTGGACGGGGTGCGCTATGCGCCGAAGACGACGGGACAGGCGATCGCCCGGGGCGTCTTCCTCGTCGCCAAGGACCGCGCGATGAGCGGTATCGTGCCGGATTTCAACATCTACGAAAATATCAGCCTGCCCTTCCTGCGCCGTCTCTCATTCCTCGGCATCGCCAGCCGGCGGGCGGAAAGGGCGAAGGCACGCCAGCAGATTTCATCGCTCGGTGTCGTCTGCCGCAGCGAACGCGACGAGATGCACACCCTGTCGGGCGGAAACCAGCAGAAGGTGATGGTCGGGCGCTGGCTCTCCGAGGCCTCCCGCCTGCTCATTCTCGACGAACCTTTCCAGGGCGTCGATATCGCAGCTCGCCGCGATATCGGCGAAAAGCTCAGGGCGTCGGCGGCCGGACGGGCCACCATTCTTTTTCTGACAGAGCTCGACGAAGCCTTCGAAGTCGCCGACCGCATTTTCGTGATGTCGGAACAAACCATCGTCGGCGAGCATCGCAATGCCGACATCGATGTCGATCGGCTGCTCTCCGAGTTCGCCGGGCAATTCTATCAACAGGTCAGCGCATGATGATGAGTGAAGAGAGCAAATCCACCGGCGCCGTTGCTCCGCCAGCCCTGAACATCCGTGAGGCCGCAATCAAATACGGCTTCCTCGTGCTGCTCGCCGGCATGGTTCTCTATTTCTCGCTGGTGACCGGCGGTTTCGCTTCACCGCAAAGCGCGGTCTTCATCCTGCAATCCGTGTCGATCACGGGCATCCTGGCGCTCGGCGTTACCGCGACGCTTGTCGTCGGCGGCTTCGACCTCTCGATCGGCTCGGTCGCCACTACAGCAATGATGGCGTCGTCCTACGTGATGGTCGTCATGGGTGGCGATGCTGTGACCGCGACACTCGCGTGCCTTGCCGTCGGCGTTCTCGTCGGCCTGATCAATGGTATCATCATCGTCTACATGCGCGTTCCCGATCTTCTCGCGACGCTCGGCATGATGTTCCTGCTGCTCGGCCTCCAGCGAATCCCGACCGAGGGACGCTCGATCGCGACAGGCATGACGCTGCCGGACGGCTCGACGGCGACCGGCGCTTTCAGCCCCGGCTTCCTGGCGCTCGGCCGCCACCGTTTCGATGTGATCCTGCCCAATCTCGTGCCGGTCTCCGTGGTGGTGCTGATCGTACTCGCGATCGTGATCTGGTTCTTTCTTCAATACACGCGCTTCGGCCGCATGATGTACGCGGTCGGTTCCAACGAGCGCGCCGCAAGCCTCGCCGGTGCGCCGGTCAATGCCTACAAGATTTGGGCCTACATCATCTCCGGCGTCTTCGCTTCGATCGGCGGCATCTTGCTTGCAGCCCGCCTTGGCCGTGGCGACATCGCCTCGGGCAACAATCTGCTCCTGGATGCCGTCGCTGCAGCCCTGATCGGCTTTGCTGTACTTGGCGCGGCCAAACCGAATGCCTTCGGCACTGCCGTCGGCGCGCTCTTCGTCGGCATCTTGCTGCAGGGCCTGACGATGATGAACGCCCCCTATTATACCCAGGATTTCGTCAAGGGCGCCGTCCTCGTCGTCGCCCTGATTTTCACCTTTGCGCTCTCGAAAAGAGGCAAACGCTGAGGCGGGAGGCCTCAGCGGATAACCAAAGTTCACCAGTGGAGGAGACTGACATGAGTTTTACACGCAGAACCCTGGGCAAGCTGACGCTCGGGCTGATGGCCGCGGCCTCGTTTGCCGCGCCGTCCTTTGCAGCTGACATGCCGAAGCCGTTCGACAAGCCGGGCGACGTGAAGATCGCGCTCGTGCGCTATCTTTCGACCGGCGACTTCTTCCAGTCCTATCTCGCCGGCGTAGAAGCGCAGGCCAAGGCACTCGGCGTCCAGCTTCAGGTCTTCGACAGCCGCCAGGATGCTGCCCTCCAGGCCGATATGGTCGACCAGGCGATTGCACTCGGCGTGCAGGGCATCATCATTCAGCACGGCCTGACGGAATCCATGAAGGAAGCCGCCCAGCGTGCCGTCGATGCCGGCATCAAGGTCGTCGCCTTTGACGTCAACGTCGAGAACCCGAAGATCCCGCAGGTCGAACAGTCCGACCGTGACCTCGCCCGCCTCGCGCTCGAACAGGCGATCAAGGATAACGGCGAGAGCTTCAAGGCGGGTTACGTCTATGTCGCCGGCATCGCGCCGCTCGACCGTCGCGACGAGACTTGGAAGGAATTCAAGGGCAAGTATTCGGGCATCAACGAAGCTGCCCAGTTCGGCACGATGGACAACCCGATCGCAAACTCGGTCGCCAACCAGGCACGCTCGGTGATTTCGGCCAATCCTGACATCACCGTGATGTTCGCCCCCTACGACGAATTCGCCAAGGGCGTGAAGATCGCCGTCGATGAAGCCGGCCTCTCTTCCAACGTGAAGATCTATTCGGCCGACATCTCAACCTCCGACATCGCCGCCATGCGCGAGCCGGGCTCCGCCTGGGCGGCGACAGCCGCAACCAACCCGGCCGTGGTCGGCCAGGTCTCGGTGCGCTCGCTCGCCATGCTGCTGGCCGGCGAAGATCCGGGCAAGCAGGTCATCGTGCCGCCGACGCTGATCACCCAGAAGGATCTCAACGACCAGGACATTAAGAACATGGAAGAGCTCGGCACGAAACTGCCGCAGTTCGCCCATGCCGATGTCGCCATGCCGGCCTGGATGCCGAAGCCCTGATTTTTTGAAGGGTGGAATGAAAAGGGGCGGCTCGCTGAGCCGCCCCTTTTTTCTTGCCCCGCAGAGAAAGCGGGGCCGCCGTTTGTATCAAAGATCAGCGCATCGCCGCAGCGATATTGCCACCGTCGACCGTCGTCACATCGGCGGTCGTGCGCTCGGCGAGTGCCTGATGGACAAAAGCACGGGCGACGTCTTCCGCCGTCACTTCGAGGCCGAGCAGGTTGCCACCCATGTAGTCCTTGACGGAGACGCCGCGTGCTGCAGCCCGGTTGGCGATCATCTCATCGTTGAGCAGGCCGGAGCGGATACGGTCGGCATTGACGGCGTTGACGCGGATGTTGTCGGCGCCGTGCTCCAGTGCATATTGCCGGGAGAGGAACAGCGTCGCAGCCTTCGGCAGTCCGTACGCGCCGAACTTGGCACCGGGGTTGACGGCCTGCTTGGAGGCATTGAACAACAGCACGCCTCCTGTCCCCTGCTCCTTCATGATCCGCACCGCATTCTGCGCCACGGTCTGGTGGGCGAAGAAGTTCAATTCGAAGCTCTTGCGCAGGACGGCGTCGTCCATCGTGGCAATCGGGCTTTCCCAGGCGGCACCGGCGTTGGAGACGACGATATCGACGCCGCCGAAGGTGGCGACGGCCTTGTCGAAGGCTGCCCGCACGGAACTGGAATCGGTGATATCGCAGGCGATGCCGATCGAATTATTGCCGGCGGCTTTGGCGACCGCCGCGGCCTTTTCGCCATCGAGATCAAGCGCCACGACATGGGCGCCCTCAGCCGCGAACGCCTTGACGACAGCCGCACCGATAGCTCCCGCCCCGCCGGTGACGATGGCGACCTGTCCCGTGAACGGCTTCGGCTTGGCGCCGGCAAGCTTGGCCTGCTCGAGCGACCAGTATTCGAGATCGAAGAGATCCGGGCGGCTTACCGGTTCGAAGCGTCCCACGGATTCGGCATCGCGCGCAGCCTCGATCCACATCTCGCCGACATCAACAGCGATCGTCGCGTCCTTGAAGGTCCGCCCATGACCGAACATGCCTAGGCCTGGCACCAGCGTCAGACGTGGCATCGGGTCGAGCATGATGCGCTTGACGTCGTCGCGCGCATCGTTGCTGCGGAAATATTCCGTATAGCCGGCAGCAAAAGCGGCGACGTGGCTGTCGATGACATCGCGATAGCTTGCGAGGTCGTCCCTGGCAGGCGCCGGCAGTACCATCGGACCGGTCTTGATGCGGATCGAGAGATCGGGGGTCGAGACACCGCGCGCCGCCATATCCGATAGTTCAGCGGCATTCACGAAAGCGAGAATGGCCGGCGATGTGCGGAAGACGCTCACCATCCGGTCATAACGCCCCTCGCCTTTGTCGACGGCAACGGCGCCGCGCAGCATGGGGGCGATGTCGTCAGGGCTTGCGAGAGACGACGGCAGGGCGGCCGGCGTGAAGACGTTGCGGCCGTTGTCCTTCACGTAATCCTCGGCGACCGTGACGTAATGGATCATCCGGTCATAGGCTTCCTTCGCGCTCTCGCCGAAGGTGAAGATGCCGTGCTTGTCGAGGATCAGGCCTTCGACCGTCGGGTCCCGCTCGAACACTTCGACGGCCGCCTTGGCGAGCGCGAAACCGGGCATGATATAGGGCACGAAGCCCATCTTCTTGCCGAAGAGCTCAGCGCTCATCTCCCGGCTCCTTGCCTGGTCGGCAATGGCGAGGATGGCAGTCGAATGGGTGTGATCGACGAACTTGTGCGGCAGGAAGGCATGAAGCAGCGCTTCCACCGACGGGTTGGGCGCTCCGGGATCGATGAGATTGGCACGCAGCAGCGTCACCATGTCCTCGTCGCCGAGACTGGCGAGCTTGCGGCTCTTCAGCAGCGCGCCGATCTTGACGGCCGGCAGGCCAGCGGGCTCGATTGTACCCATGTCCCAGCCGCTACCCTTGACGCAAAGCACCGCATGGGTGTCGCCGACGAGATCGGTCATTTCCGTTTTCACGGAGGTGTTGCCGCCGCCATGCAGAACCAGCCGCGGCTCGCCGCCGAGCAGCCGTGTCGTATAGGTGCGCAGCGCCAGGTCGCGGTTCACGCCTTTCGCGGCATAGTCTGCAACGACCTTTTCGGCGTCATCGTCGCGCCAGAGATTTTCCATTATGTCATCCTCCCGATAAACCGGCCCAGCCGGCATCGGCGGACCCGAACCTGTGGGCGTCAAGGCGTGCCCGAACCACCCTTGCCAAGCCCCTCGCGGCTCCAATGCTCCAGCACGCGCCGCGCCATCGACGTCGTGACGATGAGGTGCGAGGCGAAGCCGCCCTTCAGGGCCGCGACCAGCGATTCAAACTTGTTGTCTTCCTGAACGACGAGCATGCGCTTCTTGATCGAGCGGATGGATGTCAGATCGGCAGACATGCAGCGCCGGTTATGGGAGCAATCCATCCAGCGGCCGTCCCGATCGATGAGCTGCCCGGCAATGACCCCGGCCGCACCCTTGGCGCCCATCTCATCCATTTCGCCAGCCGAAAGCGCGCCGCATTTGACGAGATGGCTGTCCTTCTCGATGCCACCCACCGAATAGAGCGCCAGATCGCAATCGGAAATCGTCGCGAGCTGCTCACGAATGACCGGCTCAGCACGAAGCTCCTCGGCAAGCCGTTCCGAGGAAAGCACGAGCGGCGCATAGAGATTGATCCCTTCGGCATTGAGCCTGCGGGCGATTTCCGTCGTGCACTGGTCGGGCCGGTAGGAATAGGGCGCACCGAGATTGCCGCAGAGTTGAACGACGGTCACGCCGCGCAGATCGGCAAACGGCATGACGTCGGCGATATGATACACCGTGCGGCCCCAGGCAACGCCGATGCGGTCACCCTTGTTGATCAGTTCGAGAAATACGGATGCCGCGACGACCGGCATCTCGGCCTCCGCATTCATGGCCTGCCGGTCCTCCGGCACGATCCAGACCGTATTCAGGCCGACCGCATCTTCCAGTTCCCGCGCAAGCACGTCGTCTGTAAAGAGTTCGGAGGAGGTGGTGATCGTGACAATCCCCATCTCGCGCGCCCGCCTCAGGTAGGTGGCGATCGATGCGCGGGAGATTTCCAGGCGCTGGGCAACCTCGTCCTGACGCAGGCCATGCGTATAGTAGAGCCAAGCGGCCTTATGGATTATTGGATCGGTAGATCGAACTGGCATTTTTCATCTCAGGAAACGATACCTGACATTAGTCATCATCGCTGACAAAAGTCAACGCTGGAGTGAAACCCTTGCAAAGTTGATGCAAGAGCGCCCTCTATCATCGCATTTTTATGGCGGAAATTCAGGCAGCAGCGATCGGCGCCGCGAGGCCGATAGGTCGGCCAAACATCAAGCCAGCAGAATCAAATCAATATTCATCGCATAGGACGCCGCTGCATCCGCCATCAGCAGACCGCCGGCGTCGGCGAGCAGTGGCAGAAGATCGACCGGTAGGTCATCGGCCTGCTTTCCGAGCGGCCAGATCCAGGGGCATGTGCCGGCGTCGACGAGGGCACCTGCGGAGTGATAGCGGTGTTCGCGGTGGCCTGTCGTGCCGCTGAGAAAAATCCAGGGGCGGTGGAGGCGCGCTTTTGCGGCGGCGAGCGCGAAGCTCAGCGCGAGGCGGTTGTTGCATGGGCCTTTCTGGATGCGCCCGTTGACGATCGCCACGGCTCCGTCGATGGTGCCTGCGCCTTCGGCAAGTTCGAGCAGTTTCGATGCCGAAAATGATGCATCGTCAGCTATGGCCGAATGCGTTACCAGCACGGTCTGGAAATACTGGAAGGCGGCGCTGCGGACGGCGTCGAGGCAGGCGAGCTGCGCCATTCTGGGGTGGAAGTGGACGTTGCCCGATCCGGCAAGGCTCAATGCGTTGATGCCGGTGACGAAGAGGTCCTTCGCCAGCGATCGCATTTCGATGATCAGGCGGGCCGAGTTTTGAGCGGTCGCCATGGCACTCCCCTTCCCGCATATTGATCATTCGGATGGCTGGATCAGGATCGCCCTGAAGTCGTTGACGTTGGTGCCGGTTGGTCCGGGGACGAAGAGATCGCCGAGCGCATTGAAGGCGGACCAGCTGTCGTTATTGGCCAAAAGATCGGCGGCATCCATCCGGCGGCTGAGAAGACGGTCGACGGTGGTTCCATCGGCGAAGGCACCCGCATTGTCTTCCGAGCCGTCGATGCCGTCGGTATCGGCGGCCAGCGCCGCGATGCCGTTCAATCCGGCAATGCCGCGGGCGAAAGAGAGCAGGAATTCCCCATTGCGCCCGCCCCTCCCCGTCCCCTTGATCGTCACCGTCGTCTCGCCGCCCGAGAGCAGCACGACGGGCTTCGAAAACGGCCGGTCGCGGCGGGCGATTTCGGCAGCAATGGCCGCATGCATGCGGCCGATTTCGGACGCCTCTCCCTCGATTGCATCGGAAAGGATCACCGCTTCGATACCGGCGTTGCGGGCAGCCTTTGCTGCCGCTTCCAGGGAAACGCAGGCGGACGCTACTAGATGCACTTCGTTTCCTGCGAAGCAGGCGCTGTCCGGCTGTGGCGCCGGGTCCCTGCTCGCGCGGATATGGCGCACCACCGCTTCGGGGAGATCGAGGCGGTAGCGATCGATCAGCCGCAGGGCGTCGGCGGCGGTGCTCGTATCCGGGATGGTCGGCCCGGAGGCGACGAGGGCGAGGTTGTCGCCTGGAATGTCGGAAACGACGAGAGAGACGACGCGGGCCGGATGGGCAAGTGCCGCCAGCCTGCCGCCCTTGATGCGCGAGACCTGCTTGCGGACGGCGTTCATCGCATCGATGGGTGCGCCTGAGGCAAGGAGCGCCTTGTTGACGGCGATCTCGTCGGCGAGCGTCAGGTCTCCGGCAGGCGCCGGAAGCAGCGCCGAGCCGCCGCCGCAGATGAGGGCGACGACGAGATCGTCCCTGGTCAGGCCGCTGACCGCCGCCATCAGTCTGGCGGAAGCGGCAAGGCCGTTCTCGTCCGGTACTGGATGGGCGGCTTCGAGGATTTCGATGCGTTCGCAGGGCGCGGCGTAGCCGTAGCGGGTGACGACGACGCCGGAGAGCGGGCCATCCCAAAGCCGTTCGAAGGCGCGGGCCATCTGTGCTGCGCCCTTGCCGGCGCCGATGACCACAGTGCGGCCTTTCGGCTTGTCAGGCAGGCAACCGGTCAGCGCCTTGTCTGGATCGGCCGCTGCGACGGCGGCCTGGAAGAGGCCTTCCAGAAAAGCGCGGGGATCAGCGATCGGCGGCATGTGGGGCTCTCCTGATGTTGGGAGGGCTGGCCGGAATTGTCGTCCGGCCGGCCCCATTCTCATGCAACGGCGTGGTTGGCCATCCGCTCCAGCGCGGTGACCAGACCGGAATGATCGAGGCCACTGTCGCCATTGGCGGCGCACTGGTTGAAGAGTTCCTGCGTCGCCGCGGTGTTGGGCAGCGAGATGCCGAGCGTCTTGGCGCCCTGCAGCGCGAGGTTCAGGTCCTTCTGGTGCAGCGAGATGCGGAAACCCGGCTCGAAGGTGCGGTTGATCATGCGCTCGCCGTGAACCTCGAGGATGCGCGAGGAGGCAAAGCCGCCCATCAGCGCCGAGCGTACCCGAGCCGGATCGGCACCGGCCTTCGACGCGAAGACCAGCGCTTCGGAGACCGCCTCGATCGTCAGCGCGACAATGATCTGGTTGGCGACCTTAGTGACCTGGCCGTCGCCGCAATCGCCGACCAGCGTGATGTTCTTGCCCATCAGCTGCAGGAGCGGCAGCGCGCGGTCGAAGCTTTCCTGCGAGCCACCGGCCATAATCGACAGCGTCGCATTCCTGGCGCCGACCTCGCCGCCGGACACCGGAGCATCGATATATTCGGCACCTGTTTTGCGCACCCTGGCGGCGAAGTCCTTGGTCTCGATCGGCGAGATCGAGCTCATGTCGATGACGAGCTTGCCGGCAGATAGGCCGTAGGAAACGCCGTTCTCGCCGAAGAGAACGTCCTTCACCTCAGGCGTATCGGGCAGCATCAGGATGATGATGTCGACGCTTTCAGCGAGCGCCTTCGGCGTCTCGACGAATTGCAGGCCGCTGTCGAGCAGTTCCTGGCGCGGCGGAATGGCGAATTTCGAGGTGACGATGGTGTGGCCGGCATTCTGCAGGTGGCGGGCCATGGGCGTGCCCATGATGCCGAGGCCGATAAATCCGATTGTTGCCATGGTGTTAGCTCCTGATCTTGAGAATGTCTGCGCTGACTGGCGCTCGCAAGGCGGCGGCGAACCAGCCGAGCCCGGCCTCGGTCGTCGTGCGCGGCTTGTATTCGCAGCCGATCCAGCCGCCATAGCCGAGGGCGTCGAGTTGTTCGAAAACGAAGGGATAGGCGATCTCGCCGGTGCCCGGTTCGTGCCGGCCGGGATTATCGGCGAGCTGGATATGGGCGATCTTCGGCTGATGCTTCGTGAAGGTGCCGATCAGCTCCCCCTGGGTCCGCTGCTGGTGATAGAGGTCGTACTGGATGAACAGGTTGTCGTTGCCGACTTCGGCGATCAACGACGCAGCCTGATCCGGCGTATTGAGATAGAAGCCCGGGATATCGAAGCGGTTGATCGGCTCGATGAGCAGCCGGATCCCGTGCTTGCCGAGTTCTGCGGCGGCGTATTTCAGGTTGGCGACGAAGGTCGTCCGCAGCACCTCGTGCGGCAGGCCGACGGGCGCGATGCCGGAGAGGCAATTGACCTGCGGGCAGCCGAGCGTCGTGGCATATTCGATGGCTTCGGCAACGCCGCGGCGGAACTCGTCGATCCTGTCAGGCAGAATGGCGATGCCACGTTCGCCGCCCGCCCAGTTGCCAGCCGGCAGATTGTGCAGCACCTGCGTCAGGCCGTGAAGGTCTAGCGCGGCGCGCAGCGCTGCCTTGTCGAACTCGTAGGGGAAGAGGTATTCGACGCCCTGGAAGCCGGCTTTCGCGGCAAGCGCGAAGCGCTCCATGAAGGGCACCTCGTTGAAGAGCATGGTCAGATTGGCGGCAAATTTCGGCATTGTGTTCTCCTCCTAGTCCAGCAGCGCCAGCGTCGCGGTCGGGGCGTCCTCGCCGCGCTCGGCAAGGTCCTCGAACTCAATGACTGCATCGATATCGACGCCCATGGCAATATTGGTGACGCGTTCGAGGATGAACTCGATGACGACAGGCACCTGATGCTCGTCCATCAGCCGCTTGGCGTTCGCGAATGCCTCCTGGAATTCGTTGGGGCTGCGAACGCGGATCGCCTTGCAGCCGAGGCCTTCGGCAACCGCGACGTGGTCGACGCCGTAGCCGGGTTCGGCCGTGCCGGAGGCATTGATATTCTCGAAGGCGAGGCTGACCTCGAAATCCATGTTGAAGCCGCGCTGCGCTTGGCGGATGAGGCCGAGATAAGAATTGTTCACGACCACATGCAGATACGGCAACTTGTGCTGCGCGCCGACGGCGAGTTCCTCGATCATGAACTGGAAATCGTAGTCGCCGGAGAGCGCGACGATCGGCCTGTCAGGATCTGCGGCACGTACGCCAAGCGCTGCCGGCAGCGTCCAGCCGAGCGGGCCGGCCTGGCCGCAATTGATCCAGTTGCGCGGCTTGTAGACATGCAGGAACTGGGCGCCGGCGATCTGGCTGAGCCCGATCGTCGAGACATAGCAGGTATCGCGGCCGAAAGCCTTGTTCATCTCTTCGTAGACGCGCTGCGGCTTCAGCGGCGTCTGGTCGAAATGCGTCTTGCGCAGCATCGTGCGCTTCCGGTCGCGGCACTCGTCAGCCCATGCCGACCAATCGGCGAGCTTGCCGGCGGCCTTCCATTCGGTGGCAACATCGAGCAGCAGCTTCAGCGCTGCACCGGCATCCGAAACAATACCGAAATCGGGAGCGAAGACGCGGCCGATCTGCGTCGGCTCGATATCGACATGCACGAAGGTACGGTCCTTCGTATAGGTCGCGACATTGCCGGTGTGGCGGTTGGCCCAGCGGTTGCCGATGCCGAGCACGAAGTCGGAGGCGAGCAGCGAGGCATTGCCGTAGCGATGCGATGTCTGCAGCCCGCACATGCCGGCCATCAGCGGATGATCGTCGGGGATCGTGCCCCAGCCCATCAGTGTCGGGATGACGGGGACACCGGTGATTTCGGCGAATTCGATCAGCAGATCGGAGGCATCGGCGTTGATGATGCCGCCGCCAGCGACGATCAGCGGGCGGTGGGCCTCGTTCAGCATCGTCAGGGCCTTCTCGGCCTGGGCGCGGGTGGCCTGCGGCTTGTAGGCGCCGAGCGAGGCATAGGTGTCGATGTCGAACTCGATCTCGGCCAACTGAACGTCAACCGGCAGATCGATCAGAACAGGCCCGGGGCGGCCGGAGCGCATGATGTGAAACGCCTTCTGGAAGACGAAGGGAACCAGCGCCGGTTCCATGACCGTAACTGCCCATTTGGTGACGGGGGCCGCGATCTTGGAAATATCGACCGCCTGGAAATCCTCCTTGTCGAGGCGGGCGCGCGGCGCCTGACCGGTGATGCAGAGGATCGGGATCGAGTCGGCCGAGGCCGAGTAGAGGCCGGTGATCATGTCGGTTCCTGCCGGACCCGACGTGCCGATGCAGACGCCGATATTGCCGGCGCTGGCGCGGGTGTAACCTTCCGCCATATGGCTTGCGCCCTCGACATGCCGCGCCAGGATGTGGCGGACCGAGCCGCGCGCCTTCAGCGCCGAATAGAATGGGTTGATCGCAGCGCCCGGAACACCGAAGGCGCAATCGACGCCTTCCTTCTCCAGAACCAGTACCGCTGCATCGACAGCTCGCATTCTTGCCATTGGATAATCCTCCGTATCTGGAAGATGAGGCTAACGCATCCTGCACACGGCGCAATTCAAAAGTGGAAATCAATACCATCATGTGGAAATAAACATTTTCAATGAATCTGGAACAATCGCTCGTGTCCGGCTATGTCATGACCACCGAGGGACAGGAGATGACGGCATGGCGGAGCATCAGGAAAAAGGGAGAGGCCGGCCGGGGCGAAAGCCGTCCGAGAACGCGGCTCCCTCCTCGGTCCAGGTGCTCGACCGAAGCCTTAAGCTTCTGGAACTGGTGGCAGAGGCTGAAGGTGCTGTCCTCACCGATCTTGCAGAGCAATCCGGCATGGCGCCCTCTACCGTACACCGGCTGCTGACGTCACTCGCGCAGCACGGCATGGTCACGCATGATGGCGAGACCGGTGCGTGGACGATCGGCGTCAAGGCTTTCGAGATCGGCACGGCCTATCTCCGCTTCCGCAAGCTCGGCACGATCAGCCGTCCGTTCCTCAAGCAGCTGATGGATGAATGCGGCGAGACCGCCAATATCGCGATCGAGGATGACGGCGACGTGGTCTTCATCTCGCAAGTGGAAAGCCACGCGCCGATGCGCGCCTTCTTCCGGCCGGGACGGCGCGGGCCGATCCATGCCTCAGGGATAGGCAAGGCCATCCTCTCGACATGGACGGATGAGCGGATCGGGACGCTGTTGGCCGGCCGGCCGCTGCAGCACTTCACCGGCAAGACGCGCGACAGCCTGCCGAAGCTGCTTGGCGATATCGCGGAGATCCGCGCCCGCGGCTGGTCCATCGACGATGAGGAGCACACGCTCGGCATGCGCTGCGTCGCCGCGCCGATCTTCGA
This sequence comes from Rhizobium sp. Rhizsp82, assembly GCF_047325115.1. Classification (NCBI taxonomy): domain Bacteria; kingdom Pseudomonadati; phylum Pseudomonadota; class Alphaproteobacteria; order Hyphomicrobiales; family Rhizobiaceae; genus Rhizobium; species Rhizobium sp. Rhizsp82. The sequence goes on from NZ_CP168571.1 coordinate 978,245, forward strand.
CGAATATGGCGAAGCGGTTGCCGGCATATCCATCTCGGGTCCGGCCGTGCGGCTGCCCGATGAGAAGATCGCGGCCATCGGCCCGTTGGTACAGACCGTGGCCGAAACCCTGACCAAGGCGATGGGCGGACGCTCGAAACGGCCCTGAGCTTAAATGCAAAGCGCCGGCCTTCGTGAGGGCCGGCGGCAGGATTTGATCTGATCGAGAGATCAGGCGGTTTCGAGCTGTCTGTCGGCCGTCGCGCGCCGGGGCTTCTTCATCGCCTTGCCTGCAACATAGACCTCGGCGATGCAGCGGTCGTCGCCCATCGTCTGCAGGATAAAGAGTTCCTCGACCAGCGACCGCGCTGTCCGCATCCGGTATTCCATCGCAGACTTGGCGCGGGAATCGAGGATGACGATATCGGCCGTCACACCCGGTTCCAGCGAACCGATCTCCTGCTCGAGACCAAGCGCCACGGCATTGCCGCGCGTCATCCGGTAAAAGGAGTTGAGCGGCGTCAGCCGCTGGCCCTGCAGATGCAGCACCTTATAGGCCTCGTCCATCGTCTCCAGCATCGAGAAGCTGGTGCCGGCGCCGACATCGGTCGCGACCGACCAGCGGGAGCCGAGCTTGTCGAAACGGGCGCTGTCGAACAGGCCGGATCCGAGGAAGAGGTTCGATGTCGGGCAGAAGACGCCGACCGCACCGGTCTCCGCGAGAACCGAGATTTCCCTGTCGCTCATGTGGATGCAGTGGCCGAGCAGCGTGCGCTCGTTGAGCAGGCCGTAGCGCGCATAGATATCCGTATAGTCCTTTGCCGCCGGATAGAGCGAGGTGGCGAAGGCGATCTCATCGAGGTTCTCGGAGAGATGAGTCTGGACATAGCAATCCGGATGCTCGGAAACCAGCGCCTTGCTCATCTCCATCTGTTCCGGCGTCGAGGTGATGGCGAAGCGCGGGCTGATCGCGTAGCGGGCGCGGCCCCGGCCATGCCATTTCTCGATCAGCCGCTTGGTTTCGGCATATCCACGCTCAGGCGTATCGCGCAGCGCTTCCGGCGCATTGCGGTCCATCATCACCTTGCCGCCGATGACGCCCATGCCGCGCTGTTCGGCGGCGGAGAAATAGGCATCGACGCTCTCCGGATGGACCGAGCAATAGGCGACGGCGGTCGTCGTGCCGTTCGAAAGCAGCTCGTCCATGAAACGCCCGGCGACCTCTGCCGCATGCGCGGAGCGGGCAAACTTCTGCTCCTCCACGAAAATATAGGTGTTCAGCCATTCCAGCAGCTGCGCGCCATAGGAGGCGATCGCCTGCGTCTGCGGGAAATGCAGATGCGTGTCGATGAAGCCCGGCAGGATCAGGTTCGGGCGGTGATCCTCGACCTTGATATCGGCGGCGGCGAGTTTCCTGACATCGCCATAGACGCCCGAAGTGACGATCTTGCCGCCGCGCACCAGAACCGCACCATCTTCGAAATAGCGATAGGAGGCATCGTCATCGATGCCCTGCGGCTCGGAGATGAAAGTCAGCACGCGGCCGCGGATCAGGATATCGGTCATTGGGTCTTCTCTCCGTTGATGGCGCTCTCGTACCAGGACACAAGCAGGCGCCGTTCGTCGTCGGTGATCTGGGTGACATTCGCGGGCGGCATGGCATGCGAGCGGCCCGCCTGCAGGTAGATCTCGCGGGCATGGGCGGCGATGTCGCGGTCAGTTTCCAGGGTCACGCCCTTTGGCGGCTTAATGATCCCCTCCCACCCCGGCTCCTGCGCATGGCACATGGAACAGCGCCCGAGCACCGTATCGCGCACCTTCGGAAAGGTCTCGGCGGTGACGAAGGGCTGCTGGGCTGCCGAAATCTTCGCCTCCGCCGCATCGCCGGTCAGGATTTTCGGCACCGTCGACAGCCACATGATGCAGATGAAGATGATGACGGTGACGATCCAGGTCCATGTCGGATTGCCGGCATCGGCGTGGCGGGTGTTGAAGTAGTGGCGGATGGTGACGCCCATCAGGAACACCAGCGAGGCGATGATCCAGTTGAACTCGGTGCCGAAGGCCAGCGGATAGTGGTTCGACAGCATCAGGAACAAGACGGGTAGCGTCAGATAGTTGTTATGCGTCGAGCGCTGCTTGGCGATCTTGCCGTATTTGGGATCCGGCGTGCGCCCGGCCAGCAGGTCGGCGACGACGATCTTCTGGTTCGGAATGATGATGAAGAAGACGTTGGCCGACATGATCGTCGCCGTGAAAGCGCCGAGATGCAGGAAGGCGGCGCGGCCTGTGAAGAGATGCGTATAGCCCCAGGCGACGAAAACCAGGATGAAATAGAGCGCCACCATCAGCCGCGTATTGTCGTTGCCGAATGGCGACTTGCAGATCAGGTCGTAGATGATCCAGCCGCCAGCGATCGTTCCGAGCGAGATGGCAATAGCCACCGGCTTGGACACGTCGAGCACGTGAGGATCGATCATGTAGAGATCCGCCCCGGCATAATAGACGAGACAGAGCATGCCGAAGCCGGAAAGCCAGGTAACGTAGCTCTCCCATTTGAACCAGACGAGGTGGTCGGGCATGTTGGCCGGTGCCACCAGATATTTCTGGATATGGTAGAAGCCGCCGCCGTGGACCTGCCATTCCTCGCCGAAGGCGCCGGGCGGCAGGTCGGGGCGTTTCTTCAGACCAAGATCGAGCGCCACGAAATAGAAGGAAGAGCCGATCCAGGCGATTGCCGTTATCACATGCAGCCAGCGGACGGCGAATGTCACCCAATCCCAGGCGATGGCATATTCGTACATGGAGACCTCCCAGTTATCGGGAACGGTTCTGCCATCGCGCGACTTCCCCGGAAATCCCGTGAAATCCTCGAACACTTTCAAAAAAATCTATAAGATCGCGGCCGCTGTCCCATGAAATGATGTGGTAGAAGGCGCTATGTCCTATCTCGACAACATCCGCGTCTTCGTTCGCGTGATCGAACTCGGTACGCTTTCCGCCGCGGGGCGCGACCAGCGCGTGACGCCGGCTGTCGCCAGCAACCGCATCAAGGAGCTGGAAAGCCATCTCGGCGTCCGGCTCTTCAACCGGACGACACGAAAGCTGTCGCCGACGGAGCATGGCCGCGTCTTCTATGACGGGGCGGTGAAGATCATCGAAGCCGTCAACGAGGCAGAAGGCGCCATTGCCGACCTGTCGCGCAATCCCAAGGGGTCGCTGCGCATCACCGCGCCGCTCGGCATCGGCCGCCGGCTGATCGCCTCGGGCATCCCCGAGTTCCACGACAAATATCCCGATATCGAGGTGCGGGTGCGCCTCTCGGACCATAATGTCGACATCCTCGCCGAAGGCGTCGATGTCGCCTTCAAGCTCGGCGTGCTCGAGGATTCGAACCTGCGCATGCGCGGCATCCTCAATTGCCAGCGCGTGCTCTGTGCCTCGCCGGACTATATCGAACGGCGCGGCATGCCGGAGAATGCGGATGCGCTGATCTCGGACAAGCACGACTGTCTGCTACTGCGCTATCCGGGCTCCAAGGAATACTTCTGGACGCTCCTGACGGCCGAAGGCCTGCGCAAGTTCGAAGTCGGCGGCCCTTATGACAGCGATGATGGCGACGTGCTTACGCAATGGGCGCTCGAGGGACGCGGCATCATCAACAAGCCGCTCTTCGAGGTGAAGGCCTATCTGAAAGAAGGACGGCTGGTGGAGATTCTGAAGGACAGCCCGCCCGCCTCCGTGCAGCTTGCCGCCCTCTATCCGCACAAGCGCTTCCAGGATCCGAAGGTCCGGCTGATGATCGATTTCATGGCCGACCGTTGTCAGCGGCTGATCGGCAAGCTGCTGGATGACGAACCCGCCGAGACCGAAGGCGCCTGAGCACGCCTTGCCGACCAGCTCAGCGCCGCCGTCATAATCTCGGCGGCGGCGAGCGTTGCAATGACGGCCGGTCGCTTGTCCTTCACGACGGTTCCGCCGATCGGGCAGACGAGCTTGTCGAACAGCTCTGGATGACCGACCTCGCGCGACAGCCAGTTGCGGAAGGTCGCCCGCTTGGTCGATGAGCCGATCATGCCGACATAGGCGGCATCGGGGCGGCTGAGCGCGTCGGCAGTGATCAGGAAATCCAGCGCATGGTCATGGGTCAGGATCACGAAGCTGCTGCCGGCCGGGGCATCGTGGACGACCGCTTCCGGTATCGCCGTCAGGCAGGTCTCGATCCTGGGCACGGTCGAAGCTGCCAGCTCATCTTCGCGTGTATCCACGAGAATGACGCGCAGGGGCGCGAGCGATAGCGCCATAGCCAGCGCATCACCGACATGGCCCGCTCCGAACACATAGACGTGCGGGCGCGCAGCAATCTCCCGATCGCTGCGCGCAACGAGATCCCGTGCAAGGCGGGCATCGACCGCCGTCAGCGCAAGGTTGACCCGGCCGCCGCAGCACTGGCCGATCTCCGGGCCGAGCGGCACGTTCATCGTGCCTGCAGCCGTCCGCAGCCTTAGCGCCCGGCGCGCCTGATCGATCGCCATATGCTCAAGCTGGCCACCGCCGATCGTCGAGAAGATCGCCCGCTCTGAGACCAGCATCCAGGCATCGGTATCGCGCGGCGTCGAACCGGCCGCACCCACGACCTCGATCAGGATCGATGCCGGTTCGCGGCGCAGGAAATCCCGGATGTCTTCACGCGCGGCAGGCATGAGCTCACTCCTTGTTCGCCGCTTTGAGGCGCTCGATCGCCATCAGCACCCGCTCGGGCGTTGCCGGCGCGTCGAGGCGCGGGCAGATCCTGTGATCCGCAACGCTGGCAACCGCGTCCGAAAGAGCATGCAGCACCGAGAGGCCAAGCGGAAGGGGCGGCTCGCCGACGGCCTTCGAGCGATGGACGGTCGGCTCGTAGGCCTGCGACCAGTCCGTCAGCGCGACGTTGAAAATCTTTGGCCGGTCGGAGGCGAGCGGAATCTTGTAGGTCGACGGCGCGTGGGTGCGAAGCCGCCCCTTGCCGTCCCACCACAGTTCCTCGGTCGTCAGCCAGCCCATGCCCTGAACAAAACCGCCCTCGATCTGGCCGATATCGATGATCGGGTTCAGCGAGCGGCCGGTATCGTGGAGGACATCGGTGCGCTCGACGACATATTCGCCGGTCAGCGTGTCGATCGAAACCTCCGAGCAGGCAGCGCCATAGGCATAGTAATAGAAGGCATGGCCGCGGCCCTTGGCGCGGTCCCAATGGATTTTCGGGGTCTTGTAGAAGCCTGCGGCGGAGAGCTGGACGCGGGCCATATAGGCCTTCTTGACCAAATCGTTGAAGGCGATCTCGTTCGCGCCGATCCTGACACGGTTGGGCAGGAAGATCACCTGCTCGGCAGGCACCTGATAGGTCTCGGCGGCAAAGGCGATCAGCCGGTCCTTGATCTGCCGGGCGGCATTCTGCGCCGCCATGCCGTTCAGGTCGGCGCCGGAGGAAGCAGCCGTCGGCGAGGTGTTCGGCACCTTGGCCGTCGTCGTCGCGGTGATCTTCACCCGGTCGAGATCGATCTGGAATTCCTCGGCCACGACCTGCGCGACCTTCAGATGAAGCCCCTGCCCCATCTCCGTGCCGCCGTGATTCATGTGCACGGAGCCATCGGTATAGACGTGCACCAGCGCACCGGCCTGGTTCGATTCCGTCTTGGTGAAGGAGATGCCGAACTTGACGGGCGTCAGCGCGATGCCGCGCTTGACGACGCGGTTCCGGGCATTGAACTCCTGGATCGCCCGGCGGCGGCCGGCATAGTCGGCGCTCTCCTCCAACTCGGCGACGATCCGCTGGATGATGCAATCCTCGACCTTCTGGTGATAGGGCGTGAGATTGCGCTCCCCCTCGACGCCCATGGCGTCGTAGAAATTCAGCTTGCGGATTTCGAGCGGATCCTTGCCGATGGCAAAGGCCACCTCGTCGATAACGCGTTCTGCGCCGACCATGCCCTGCGGTCCGCCGAAGCCGCGGAAGGCGGTGTTGGAAACCGTATTCGTATAGAGTGGCGCCGATTTCGCATGCACCGCCGGAAAGAAATAGGCGTTGTCGCAGTGGAACAATGCGCGGTCGCCGACGGGGCCGGAGAGATCGGCGGAGAAACCGGCACGCAGCGCGAACGTATAATCGATCGCCAGGATCCGGCCTTCGTCGTCGAAGCCGACATCGTAGTCGATCGCGAAGTCGTGCCGCTTTCCCGTCGCGGTCATGTCCTCGTCGCGGTCTAGGCGGAGCTTGACCGGACGGCCGAGCTTCTTGGCCGCGATCGCGGCAAGCGCCGCACATTGGTTTGCCTGCGTTTCCTTGCCGCCGAAGCCGCCGCCCATGCGGCGCACCTCGATCGTCACGGCATTGCTTGGCACGCCGAGCGCATGGGCAACCATGTGCTGCGTCTCGCTCGGCCCTTGGGTGGAGCAATAGACGATGATCTCGTCATCCTCGCCGGGAAGCGCCAGCGACACCTGTCCCTCGAGATAGAAATGGTCCTGGCCGCCAAGGCGCATGCGGCCCTTCACACGGCGCGGCGCGCTTTCGAGCCCGGCCGCAGCATCGCCGCGTTTCAGCGTCAGCGGCGTCACGACCTGGCGATGGGTCGAAACGTCGAGGTCCCATATGTCGATCTCGGCCGGCAGTTCCTCATAGGTGATCTTTGCCAGGCGTGCTGCGCGGCGCGCCTGCTCGCGCGTCTCGGCAATGACGCAGAAGATCGGCTGGCCGTGAAACTCCACTTTGCCGACGGCAAGCACCGGATCGTCGTTCATATAGGACGGCGAGATGTCGTTGATCCCCGGCACATCCTCATGGGTCAGCACCGAGACGACGCCGGGGGCAGCCACAACAGCGGAGAGATCGAGCTCCTTCAGGATGCCGTGTGCGACGTTCGACAGGCCGAGCCCGGCATGCAGTGTACCCGCGGGTTCGGCGATATCGTCGATATAGATCGCCGTACCGGCAACGTGCTTGTGTGCGGAATCATGACGCGGGCTGGTATGGACGCCGCCGGTGATCGTTTCGGCCTTGATGTCGGCAGTGTGCTTGTTCATGGCTCACGCAGCCTCGTATCTGGACACCTGCGCCTGCTCGGCGCCCGATGTCGTTTCCAGGTAGAATCTGAGAAGAAGGTTTTTCGCGACCAACGCCCGGTATTCGGCGGTGGCGCGCATGTCGCTCAGCGGCGCATAATCCTCCGCATAACGCTCCATCGCGCGTTCAACGGTTGCCTCGGTCCAGGGCTGCCCGAGCAGCGCCTCCTCTACGGCAAAGGCCCGTTTCGGCGTCGCGGCCATGCCGCCATAGGCGATCCGGATGCCCGCGACCGTGCCATCGTTCGAAAGCTTGAGAGAGAAGGCCGCGAGCGTCGCCGTGATATCCTCGTCGCGGCGCTTCGTCACTTTGTAGACCGCGAATGTCTCATCGGCCGCAGGCACCGGCACATGCACGGCCTCGACGAATTCGCCGGGCTGGCGATCCTGCTTGCCGTAGGCGATGAAGAAATCCTGCAGCAAGATCGTGCGGCGCTCAGCGCCCTTGCGCAGGGTGAGCGTCGCACCCAGCGCAATCAGCGGCGGCGGCGTGTCGCCGATCGGCGAGCCGTTGGCGATGTTCCCACCGATCGTGCCCATGTTGCGCACCTGCTGGCCGCCGATGCGGTTCACCAATTCACCAAGCGCCGGAATGTGCTGCAACAGCGTCTCGATCGCCTCGGAATAGGTGACCCCGGCGCCGATCGAGATCAGACCGTCCTTCACCGCGACCGTCTTCAGTTCCCGAAGCCCCGCAATGAAGATGACCGGAGAAATCCGGCGCATATGCTTGGTGACCCAGAGCCCGACATCGGTGGAACCGGCTGCGACGGTAGCGGCCGGCGACGTTTCGAAAATCGCGGCGAAGTCGTCGAGATCGGCAGGGACGATCAGCTTTCCGCCGCCATTCTCGATTTCGACGCGCGCACCGTCCCGCAGCGCCTGCAATCGCGCGATCATCGTTGCGCGCTCGACGAGCAGCGGATCCCTGGCCGTCCGGCCATAGCTGGAGACGGCGCGGGCGGCGCGGAGGATCGGCTCATAACCGGTGCAGCGACAGAGATTGCCCTGAAGGGCGATTTCGATCTGCCGGTCGGATGGCTCCGGCGTCTGCATCCAGAGCCCGTAGAGCGACATGACGAAGCCCGGCGTGCAGAAGCCGCATTGCGAGCCGTGATAATCGACCATCGCCTGCTGCACCGGATGCAATCGCCCGTCGCGGCCGGAGAGATGCTCGACCGTCACCACATGGCAACCATCCAGCGATCCCAGGAAGCGGATGCAGGCATTGACGCTCTCATAGACAAGCCCGCCCGCCGGCGTCAGCCGCCCGACGAGCACGGTGCAAGCACCGCAATCGCCCTCGGCACAGCCTTCCTTGGTGCCCTTCAGCGAGCGCGAAAGGCGCAGCCAGTCGAGCAGCGTCTGATCCGGCGCGACATCGGAGAGAGCGATGTCCTGCCCATTAAGAATGAAGCGCAACTCTTGGCGGATGGCGACAGTCATCACTAGCTCCCGCGGTAGGTGGAATAGCTGAAGGGCGAGACAAGCAGCGGCACGTGGTAGTGGGCGCGTTCGTCGGCGATGGCAAAGCGGATCGGTATGATGTCGAGGAATTCGGCTGTGCCCGCAGTGCTCCGGAAATAATCGCCGGCGTGAAACCTTAGCTCATAGGTGCCAGCCCGCATCGCCTCGGCCGACAGCAGCGGCTGATCGCAGCGCCCATCGTCGTTGGTATTGACCGATTTTACGCGATGCGCCGTTTCGTCCTCGATGCGGTAGAGGTCGATGCGCAGCCTGTCGGCGGGCTTTCCGCGCACCGTATCCAGAACATGGGTCGTGAGCCGACCGGCTCCTGTTGCATGAGACTGCATGATTTCTCCCAAGCGTAGCACTCCTGTCTCCAATATCGGACAGGGCCATTCCCCTGAAAAGCAGCGAGATCCTTCGAGACTTTCAAGTTTTAGAGGGGGAATTGGGGGCAGGATTGGGCTTTACAAAGCCGCCATCACGTAAACCGGAACGCAAAAAGCCGGGCCGTCCCCTCGAACGGCCCGGTTTTATGTAGCTTTCGCGGCTAAGCGAAGAAGGCGAAGCGCACCACGAAGAGCGCCGCGACGATCTGCGTCGCTGGATGCAGAACCGACCAGCGGCCGGTGCCGATCTTCAGCACGACGTAGCTGATGAAGCCGAAAGCAAGACCATTGGCGATCGAGTAGGTGAAGGGCATGGCGAGCGCCGTCAGGGCTGCCGGTGCGGCTTCCGTCAGGTCGTCCCAATCGATCTCGGTGAGCTCGCGCATCATCAGGCCGGCGACATAGAGCAGAGCCGGGGCCGTGGCGTAGCTCGGCACCGAAGCGGCGAGCGGCGAGATGAAGAGCGCTGCCAGGAACAACACGGCGATAGCCAGCGCCGTGAGGCCGGTGCGGCCGCCAGCCTGCACGCCGGAGGCGCTTTCGACATAGGCGGTCGTGCTGCTGGTGCCCATCAGCGAGCCTGCGACGATCGCGGCACTGTCGGCGAGCAGCGCCCGGCTCAGGCGGTTCGGCCTGCCCTCTTCGATCAGCTTCGCGCGCTTGGCAACGCCGATCAGCGTGCCGGTGGCATCGAACACCTCTACGAGCACGAAGACGAGGATGACGTGCACCAGACCGCCATGCAGCGCACCGACGATATCGAGCTGCATGAATGTCGGCAGCATCGACGGCGGCATCGAGACGATGCCCTTGAACTCGCTGACGCCGAAGATCCAGGAGAGCACGGTAACGGCGAGAATGCCGATCAAGATTGCGCCGCGCACCTTCAGCGCATCGAGCACGGCAATCACGAAGAAGCCGAAGATCGCCAGCAGCGGACCGGTTTCGCGCAGATTGCCGAGACCAACGAGTGTCGCGGGATTGTCAACGACGATATTGGCGCTCTTCAGCGCGATGATCGCCAGAAACAGACCGATACCGGCGGCGATCGCGCTTCTCAGCGAATGCGGAATGCCATCGATCAGCCACCGCCGCACGCCTGTGACGGTCAGGAGCACAAAGATCATGCCCGAGATGAAGACCGCGCCGAGCGCCTGCTGCCAGGTAAAGCCGAGGGCGGCGACCACGGTGAAGGCGAAGAAGGCGTTGAGCCCCATGCCCGGCGCCATGCCGATCGGCCAGTTGGCGACCAGCGCCATGACGATCGAGCCGAGTGCTGCTGCCAGACAGGTGGCGACGAAGATCGCATCGCGATCCATGCCGGTGCTCGACAGAATGTCGGGGTTGACGAAGATGATATAGGACATCGTCAGGAACGTCGTGACGCCCGCGATGAGTTCGGTGCGCACGGTCGTACCGTGCTCCTGCAATTTGAAAAGCCGTTCGAACATAATTCCTCCCGAGGCGAGCGCTCCCGGCGCTGCCCTATGTCATGGGGCCGCCTGCATCTCCTCCGGATACAGGCGCAAGAAACCCGAAATCCGGAATTTTCCTGCTGAGAGGGATTGTGCTTTGCCTGAAAGCGCGGCGCTAGATCAGGATTTCCCCGAAAAAATGCAAAAGACTTTCAAATTTTAGCAACTGTTTCGGCGCGCTTTATTCTGCTCTTCAAGATCGCAGAGCGGCCGGCCAGACCGCCTGAAACGGCCGTCTGCAACGCTGCTCGGCCCGTTTCTGCCCCGATATCGTCGGGCACCCATCGATATATGCACAATAGTTCGCGGAGTGCAAAGTGACCAACCCTACCTACTTCTCGCCGCGCGGCGGCAACCCTGCCCAGACAGAGCTCTTGTCCGGCCGCGCCGTCTTCACGGAAGCCTATGCGGTCATCCCCAAGGGCGTGATGATGGATATCGTCACCAGCTACCTGCCCTTCTGGGAAAAGACGCGCCTCTGGGTGATTGCGCGCCCGCTTTCCGGTTTTGCTGAAACTTTCTCGCAATATATCATGGAAGTCGCCCCCGGCGGCGGCAGCGACCAGCCGGAGGCCGATCCGATGGCTGAAGGCGTGCTGTTCGTCGTCGAGGGGGAGATCAGCGTAGAGCTTGCGGGAGCGACTCATGTGCTCCGTCCCGGCGGATATGCCTTCCTGCCGCCCTCCTGCGGCTGGCGGCTGCGAAACCGTGGCGAGGAGACCGCACGCTTCCACTGGATCCGCAAAACCTATGAGAAGGTGGAAGGTCTCGGCACTCCCGAACCCATCTTCACCAACGAACAGGACATCGCGCCCTCTCCGATGGCGGGCACCGAGGGACGGTGGGCGACCACGCGTTTCGTCGATCCGCTCGATCTGCGCCACGACATGCACGTGACGATCGTCACATTCGAGCCGGGTGCGATCATTCCCTTCATGGAAACCCATGTCATGGAGCACGGCCTTTATGTGCTTGAAGGCAAGGCGGTCTACCGGCTCAATCAGGACTGGGTAGAGGTCGAAGCCGGAGACTTCATGTGGCTGCGCGCCTTCTGCCCGCAGGCCTGCTATGCCGGCGGACCCGGTAAGTTCCGCTACCTCCTCTACAAGGATGTGAACCGGCACATGAAGCTCGGGCGGTAACAATCAACCAGCAGATCGTTGCCCGGCTGTTAAAACTTATTAAACCATCATCTATAAGCTAGGTGGGATCGACCAACCCGCGCCGAACGAATAGTGCCGCGAAACTGCCAGGAGAATGCGCCGTGTCCAGAAGGTTTTCACTCCTTGGGTTTTCCGGTCTGGCGCTTCTCTCGATCGCGGCTTCCGCACAGGCGGCGCCGTCCGGCTCCACGATGCCGATCCCGAACTGGCTGATGGAACATGTCGGCGTCGACGACGGGCAGATCGCCCTGCCCGTCCTCCAGCGCGCGCGCAGTCTCTATTTCTCGAAGGTGGCCGAAGGCAAAGTCCGGAACGGCTGCTATTTCGCGATGGACGCTACGCGGCCGAACGACCCGGGCGACCAGTCGAGCGGCCGGTTCTATGTGATCTGCGAGGGCGACATGTCGTTCAGCGTGATCTCTTCCGGTCACGGTGGCGGGCGCAATCTTCAAGGTGTGGCGAATTTCTCCAATGGCCGGGAATGCGCCAAGAATTTCGGCAACGCGCTGGATTCCAACCTGACCGCCGGCGGCGCCTATCTGACGAGCGAGATCAAGACCTCCTTCAAAGGCTATTACCGCACCAGTGCCGACCGCCAGGCGGCCTTCATCCGCTCCTTCGTGCAGTTCGACGGGATCGGTGAGACCGCCAATGCCAGACAGCGGGCGATCGGTGGCCATGCGGCTGCCCTCGTATCCGGCATCTGCATGCAGAAGAAGCCCGACAGCCCCTATGCCAATAGCCAGGGTTATACGCCGCTCGGCAAACTCGTGACCTATGCGGGCGGTCGCAGCGACGGCTGCACCAGCTGGTCGCCATCCGATGCGCCAAAGGTTCTGTCCATGGTCGATGGCAACCCGACGACGCTCTACATCTACCCGGATTCCAGCGACATCAAAGCCGTCGCGCAAGCCGTCGCAGCCGGCCAATCGCCGGTCACCAACGGCAGCTACTGGAACGCCTCCTGCCTGAAAGCCATCGGCTCTCCGAAGTTCTGGCCGAAGGAAAAGCTCGAGCCGATCATCGCCCAGTACAAGGCCGATCATCCGCCGCAGCCGTCGCGCCCCGTGCCGATGTGCGACAGCACGACGAACTGATCCGAAGCGCGATCACTCGCAGAGAATAGCCTCTTCGAAAAAAAGAGGGCGCTCGACCAGAAGGGAGCGCCCGTACCAAATCTTCGGCGTCAGTTGCGGCGGAGGCCGAAGCTTGGTTGAGGACAATGTGACCCGAGTCGCAGGCCGAGCGCAAGCCGCAACGGAACAAGAGAAGAACATTTCGGCTTTACCGGCCTGATGGCTGCACAGGTTTTCCACCACTTGTCCACAGGCCAAGCTCTTGAAATAGCGCTATTCTCTGTTGCCGCAGGAACGTTTTGCTGCGGCTCTTCGGCCACGCGCCGTCAGACTTTCATCGGATTGATACCGTCATGTGCCTTGGAGGCGTATCATGTCCTCCTCCTTGAGCGCCAGGCGGCGGGTCGCTCGGAGACAGGGAGCGGCCGGCGCCATCGTTGGCCGCTCCCCGCAATTGCCGCCAACGGCGCTTCGGATGCAGCTCTTTTATCTGGCGTAAATGACCTCAAGATTGGCATTTATGCCGATAGGCCTCGGCCTCACGCCCGGCTATAAATCGGCATCCTGGCCGATGTTTGGCTCCTCGCCAGCACGGCCGCATGATGGCGACAGGAAGATCAGGCGATGGCCGAAAACCAATCCATTCAGCAATATTACGATCGTGGCAGCCTCAGGGAGCGTCTGGAAGCAGCGCTCGCGGCCGATGGCCTTGATGGCCGCGTGCTGGCGCCGGAGGATCTCGCGCCGCTCGACCAGTTTCATTCGCGCGGCCTAGCGGCAACGGTCGAGCTTGCCGATGCTCTCGATATCGATGGCTCGACAGCGGTACTCGATATCGGTTCGGGTCTCGGCGGGCCGTCGCGCTATCTCGCGGCGCGGTTCGGCTGCAAGGTCAAGGGCATCGATCTCAGCCCGTCCTTCGTCGATGCGGCGACCTTCCTGGCGGAGCGGACCGGCCTTTCCGGAAAGGTTGTCTACAAGCAGGCAAATGCGCTTGCCCTGCCGTTCGACGACGGCATGTTCGATCTCGCCTGGACGCAGCATGTCGCGATGAACATCGCGGATCGCGCCGGCTTCTACCGCGAGGCGTTCCGTGTCCTGCGGCCCGGCGGGAAGCTGGCGATCTATGACGTCGTCGCCGGCGAAGTCACTCCCATGCATTTCCCGGTACCATGGGCCGAGCAACCGGCGATGAGTTTTGTCGTGACCGCCGATGAGATGCGAGACGCGCTGGTTTCGCAGGGCTTCAGAGTCACGTCGTGGACGGATTGCACGGAAGCGGGTGCGGACTGGTTCGAGGCGCGCCAGCGCGCGCTGGCAGCAGCGGCGAAACCTCCGGCACTCGGCCTTCACGTCGTCATGGGCAGCGAGTTCGGCATTGCCGGCCGCAATCTCGGGCGCAATCTGCGCGAAGGCAGGGCCGGCCTCATTCAGGCGATTGCGCAAAAGCCCTGATCGCATTACCGGCAAGAATGAAGAATATCGACGGAGACAATTTCATGTCAGATCGCATCACCGGGGCCGCCTTGATCGGCAATAGCGACGTGGCTCCCGGCCAAAAGACGCTGATCGCGTATAATCCCGCGACATCGGCAACCCTTACACCCGAATTCCGCAATTCCTCCGAGGAAGACATCGCCCGCGCCTGCGACCTCGCCTGGAATGCGTTCGACCGCTACCGCCAGCTACCGATCGCAACACGCGCCGCTTTCCTGGACGCAATCGCCGAAGAGATCGACGCCTCGCAGGCGGCCATCATCGAACGCGCAGGTGCGGAAAGCGGCCTGCCGGAGGGGCGGCTCAAGGGCGAATTTGCACGCACACTGAACCAGTTGCGCCTCTTTGCTCAGACTGTGCGCGATGGCGAATGGCTCGATCTGCGCATCGATAGCGCCCTGCCGGATCGCCAGCCGCTGGCACGCCCGGATCTGCGCATGCGCCAGATCCCGCTTGGCCCCGTGGCGGTTTTCGGATCGAGCAACTTTCCGCTCGCCTTCTCGGTTGCGGGCGGAGACACCGCGTCGGCGCTGGCTGCCGGATGCCCTGTCGTCGTCAAGGGCCATCCCGCACATCTCGGCACCGGCGAACTTGTCGCCCGCGCCATCCGCAGCGCCGCAGAACGGATGGGAATGTCGGAAGGTGTGTTCTCCTATCTCCCCGGCGAAATCGCCAGCGGCACGGCACTGGTCAAGAACCCGAAGATCAAGGCGGTCGGTTTCACCGGTTCGCGCCGCGGCGGCCTTGCTCTGGTGGCGCTGGCTTCGGCCCGCCCCGAGCCAATCCCCGTCTATGCCGAAATGAGCAGCGTCAATCCCGTCTTCGTCATGCCGCAGGCGATCGAGAAGCGCGCTGCAGCGATCGCCAAGGGCTATGCCGCATCGCTGACGCTCGGCGCCGGCCAATATTGCACCAGCCCGGGCCTGATGTTCGTGCAGCAGAGTGCCGGGCTTTCGGCTTTCCTTCAGACGCTTGAGGCCGAGCTCGGCGCCCACCAGCCCGCACCGATGCTGACGAGCGGCATTCACGCAGCCTACGAAGCCGGGCGTGATGCGCTTGCCGCTCACGACGGCGTGTCGGCGGCTGCCGAAAGCCAGCCGCCCGCAGGGCCGAACCGCGGCCGCGCGGCGGTGTTCAAGACCGATGTGAGGAGCTTCCTCGCCAACCCGGAGCTAAGCCAGGAAATCTTCGGATCGGCCTCGCTGCTGATTGTCTGCGACAGCGTCGATGAAATGCGGGATGCCGCCGAACAGCTCGAGGGACAGCTGACGGCAACGCTGCATCTCGAGCCCGAGGACGTCGCCGCAGCCGGACCGCTCATTCCGGTTCTTGAGCGGCGCGCCGGGCGCATCCTCGCCAACGGCTGGCCGACGGGCGTCGAAGTCTCTCACGCCATGGTTCACGGCGGCCCCTTCCCGGCGACGTCGGACAGCAGCACGACCTCGGTCGGCACGCTCGCGATCCGCCGCTTCCTGCGGCCGGTCTGCTACCAGGATATGCCGCAGGCGCTCCTTCCCGCCGAGTTGCAGCCCGGCACGCTTGAAGCCCTTCCGCATCTCGTCGACGGGAAGCGCTAACCTGCGAGACTGGGAGGTGCCGGTTGCGAAGATCGGCATCTCCCGACAGTCGGCTTACATTAAAAAACAACGATAGATCGTATTTTAGCAGTTCCGGAAACGAGATTTGTGGTCTCTGCGCCTACCCTGAGTATTCCAACCTCATTGGCGCCGATATGCTCGAACTGCAAAACAAAGTTCTCGAACGGATCGCCAAGGGCGAGCCGCTCACCGAAACATTGGAAACATTGTGCCGTCTGGTGGAAGCCCGCCTGCCGGGCATTCAATGTTCGGTCCTTCGCGTTGAAAACGGCGTGCTGCACCCGCTCGCAGCCCCTTCCCTGCCGAAGCATTACAGCGATGCACTCGACAATCTGGAGATCGGCCCGCTTGCCGGTTCCTGTGGCACCGCCGCCTATTATGGCGTCCCCGTCATCGTCACGGATATCGCGAGCGACGCGCGCTGGGCCAAATACAGGGCGCTTGCCCTGCCGCTCGGGCTCCTAGGCTGCTGGTCGACGCCTGTTATCAGCGGCGGCAAGGTCATCGCCACCTTCGCCCTCTATTTCGGCAACGGCCGCCATCCGGAGAGCCACGACAAGGAAGTCATCGAGACCTGTACGCATCTTTGCGCAATTGCGATCGAGCGCGACGAGCGCACCCGGGAAAGGGAGCGCCTCACCTATACGGATGCGCTGACGGGACAGGCCAATCGGGCGCGCTTCAACGAAGTGCTGCACGGCCTGCAGGCCGCAAACAGCGACTTCGGCCTGCTGCTTGCCGATATCGACAACCTCAAACTGGTCAACGACACGTTCGGCCATGGCGCGGGCGACGCCCTGATCCAGACGGTGGCGCGGCGTATTGCTGCCGCCGTCCCCAGGGATCGGACCTTCCGGCTCGGTGGCGACGAATTTGCCGTGATCTTCGACGGCATCGGCATCGATGAGCTGACCGAGCACTGCAACGCCATACTCCGTGAAATCAAGCGCCCGGCGCAATGCGACAGGCACGTCGTCTTCCCGTCGGTGACCGCAGGCGGCGCTATCTCCGGCAACGGCGACGCGCGCCAGAACGCCGATATCGCGCTCTATCACGGCAAGTCGCGCTATCGCGGCCAGTTCACCGCCTATTATCCCGGCATGGGCACGGCGCTGACACGCAGGTTCCGCGCAATTCGCGATGTCGGCATTGCGCTCGCCGAAGGACGGATCGAGGCGCATTACCAGCCGATCGTTCGCCTCAACACGAAGGAGATCGTCGGCTTCGAAGCGCTTTGCCGGATGCGGACGGCCTCGGGCGACGTCGTGGCCGCAGCGCATTTCCACGAGGCGATGCTGGATGGCGATATCGCATTGCAGATCACCGAGCTCATGCTCGTCACCGTCGCCGCCGACATGCGCCGCTGGCTCGATCTCGGCCTGCCGCTGCAACACGTCGGCCTGAACCTGTCAGCCGCGGATTTCCACACCGGCAATCTCCAGGCAAAGCTGCAGGAGCATTTCACCGCAAAGGGCGTGCCGCTGGAACATGTGATCCTGGAGGTGACCGAGTCCGTCTATCTCGACCCCCGCGACCACATGATCGGCGAGGAGATCAGCGCCTTCCGGGAACAGGGGCTGCGCGTCGCGCTCGACGACTTCGGCACGGGCTATGCCTCCCTCACCCACCTGCTCACCGTTCCCGTCGATATCATCAAGATAGACAAATCCTTCGTCGATCGGCTGATCCACGAGGAGCCGGGCGCCGCTATCGTCGAAGGCCTTGTCGGCATCGCCGGCAAGCTCGGCATCCGCGTCGTTGCCGAAGGCATCGAGACCGAAAGCCAGGTCTCGGATCTCGTTGCGATGGGATGCGTGCTCGGCCAGGGCTTCCTATTCTCTCGCGCCGTCGACTTCGACACGGCAACCGAGCTACTCAGGACAAAAGGGCAGAGACCATCGGCAGACGCCGGCGCGCTTACGCGCGTCGGTGTTTGATGGGGTCTCTGACCGCTTATAAGAAATCGTCGCGGCGCGGCGTGAACGTGTCGATCAACAGGCCGGGCGCTAGCGCCACGACGCCGTGGACGAGGTTCGGGGCGACGATGAAGCTGCTGCCCTGCTCCAGCCGGGTCGTCTCGCCATCGACGGTGACGTCGAACGCGCCCTCCGCGACATAGCTCACCTGCGTATGCGGATGGGAATGCGGCGCGCCGACTGCACCTTCCTCGAAGCGGAAGGCGACCAGCATCATTTCGGGTCTCTGGCTCAGAACGGCGCGGCGATTGCCGGGGGCGACCTCGGTCCAGACCGTGTCTTCGGGAAGGGAGAAGAATGACATCATGATCCTTTCATCGGGCTAGCCATCCGCCGTCGACGGGAAGGATGGCGCCATGCACATAATCGGAAGCGGGAGCGGAAAGGAAGATCGCCGCACCCACCATATCGTCCGGCCGCGCCCAGCGGCCCGCCGGAATTCGCTTCAGGATATCGGCGCTGCGCTCGGCATCCGCGCGTAGCGCTTCGGTATTATTGGTCTCGACATAGCCGGGCGCAATCGCATTGACGTTGATACCCCGGCTCGCCCATTCATTCGCCATCAGTCGCGTCAGACCCGCAAGGCCGCTCTTTGCGGCCGTGTATGAGGGAACGCGGATACCGCCTTGAAAAGACAGGAGAGAGGCGATGTTGATGATCTTGGCGCGGCGTCCGGACGCGATCGCATTCTTCGCAAAGGATTGGCTGAGGAAGAAGGCCGATTTCAGATTGGTGTCAATGACGGCATCCCAATCCTCTTCGGTGAAATCCAGCGCGTCGGCACGGCGGATGATGCCGGCATTGTTGACGAGGATATCAGGAGAGGCTCCGGCAGCGACGGCCTGATCGACAACGGCGCGTGCGGCCTCTGTCTTTGAAAGATCGGCAGTGATGGCGTGAAAGCTGCGGCGGTGGCCGCGCACCAGCGCCTCCGTTTGCGTCATTGCCGAGCGCCCGACGCCGATGATGTCGGCGCCGACGCTTGCAAGGCCCGCTGCGATCGCCTGGCCTATGCCGGTATTGGCACCGGTGACGATGGCGCAGCGGCCCCTCAGATCGAAACCGGTCACCGCAGCGCGTCCATCGGAACCTTGTCCATATCGGTAAAGCTCATGTTGTCACCGGCCATCGCCCAGATGAAGGCGTAGCGGCCGGTGCCGGCGCCCGAATGGATCGACCATCCCGGCGAGAGGACCGCGTCGTGGTTCTTCAGGACGACGTGCCGGGTTTCGCTCGGCTCTCCCATGAAGTGGAAGATGCGCGTCTGCTCCTGCATGCCGAAATAGAGATAGACCTCCATCCGCCTGTCATGGACATGCGCCGGCATCGTGTTCCAGACCGAACCCGGCTCGAACATCGTCAGCCCGACGAGAAGCTGGCAGCTGTCGCAGACATCGGGATGCACATACTGGTTGATGGTGCGCGCATTGGATTCCTCGGCCGAACCAAGCGCCACCTTGCGCGCCATATCGCGGGTGATGAGGACCGTCGGGCAGGCGCGATGCGCCGGCGCGCTCAGCAGATAGAAGAGCGCCGGCTCGTCAGCATCGCGGCTCTCGAAGCGAAGGGCTGACGCCCCCATGCCGATATAGAGCGCCTCCTGGAAACCGAGTTCATAAGTCTTGTCGCCAATCGTGACACTACCGGCACCGCCGATATTGACGATTGCCGCCTCGCGGCGTTCGAGAAAGGCATCCGTCCCGGTCTCGGGAACGCGGGAGATTTCGAGGGACTCCCGGGTCGGCGAGACACCGCCGACGATCATCCGGTCGAGATGGCTGTAGGTCAGGTTGATCTCGCCTGGGCGGAACAGGTTTTCGATGACGAAGCCTTCACGCAGCCCCTGCGTATTGCGGCGCGCGGCATCCTCAGGCCCGACGACCTGGCGGGTTTTGACAGATAGGGTCATTCATTTGCCTCTTGTCTTGAACATCTGCGTCAGCTCAGCACGACATATTCGGTCAATTGCCCGACGGTCGTGTCGGCCTTTTCGACGTCGAATACCTTCGTTCCGTGGCTCATGATCACGAAGCGATCGCAGACCTGGTAGGCATGGTAGAGATTGTGAGTGACGAGCACGCTGGAGACATTCTCGGCCTTCAGCTTCAGCACCTGGTTGAGCAGCGCTTCCGTTTCGCGAACCGAGAGAGCCGAGGTCGGCTCGTCGAGCAGCAGGACGCGCTTCTTGAAATAGACGGCGCGGGCGATTGCCACCGCCTGCTTCTGGCCGCCGGAAAGATTGCCGACGAGCGTATCGGGCGAGTCGATGCCGGCGATATGGACGGCGTTCTTCAGCACTTCCATGGCAATCTCGCGCATCTCTGCCTGCTTGAGAAAACCGAAACGATCGGTCAATTCGCGGCCCATGAAGATGTTGCGCGTGATCGAGAGGGAATCGACCAGCGCCGTATGCTGGTAGATCGTCTCGATGCCGGCGTCGGCGGAATCCGAACGGCAAGTGAAGAGCGTCCGCTTGCCGTCGACTGTCAGATATCCATCGGTCGGCTTGTGGATGCCGGAGATCAGGTTGACCGTCGTCGATTTCCCTGCGCCGTTGTCGCCGAGCAGGCCCACCACTTCGCCTTCGCCGATATGGAAGCTCAGGTTGCTGAGCGCCGTCAGCGCGCCAAAACTCTTGGAGATATTGTGGAGTTCGAGAAGATTGGGTTTCGACATCACGCAAGCCCCCGCCGCTCGATGAGATGGTTGAATATTGCCGCCAGCACGATGAGCGTCGCGATGAACATGTCGAGATAGAAGCCCGGCGCTCTCAGGAGCAGCAGCACATCGGTGATGGTGTGGATGAGGAGCACGCCGAGGAAGATTCCGATGATCGATCCCCGGCCGCCGCGCAGCGACAGGCCGCCGATGACGCAGGCTGCGATCGCCTGCAGTTCAAGACCGGCGCCCTGTCCCGGCTGAACGCTGCCGACGCGCGTCGTTGCCAGGATCCCGGCAACGGCCGCCATGCCACCGGCGATCGCAAATCCGATCAGCTTGACGCGGCCGGTATTGATGCCGATCGCTTCCGCTGCGCCGCGATTGCCACCGGTCGCAAACACGTGGTTGCCGAAGCGGTGGCTGTGCAGCAGCAGATGGAAGGCTGCGACCAGCAGGATGATCCAGATGAAGGCCGCATTGATGCCGAAAAGGCTGCCCGAGAAAAGGCTCGTGAAGGCGGCTTCCGGATCGAAGCGGACCTGAACAGCGCCGTTATAGAGCAGCACGGCGCCCCGCCAGAACAGCAGGCCGCCAAGCGTCACGATGAATGATGGCAGCCCGAAGCGCAGCGTGATCTGGCCGTTCAGAAGCCCGATCATCACGCCCGCCAGAATGCCAATCGGCGCGGCGATGAAGGCGCTGATGCCGAGATTGACGAGGCTTGCCATCAGGATGGCGGTAAAGGTGTAGACGGAGCCGATCGACAGATCGAACTCGCCGGATATCATCAGCACGCCGGCGCCGAGCGCCAGGCAGCCGAGCACCGGGATCGCCTTCATCAGGATCGTCAGGTTCTGCGGCGACAGGTAGCGAAAGTCATCGGGATAGAGGAGCGCTCCGACGATGCAGACGATCTGCAGCGTCATGAAGACGAGGAATATTGCGCCTGCCGGCTTGCCCATGATCTGTTTGAGGATCGATTGTTTCTGGGTCCGCGACCGGGGCGCGGCACTCTCTGCAAGAATAGGTGTCACGGTCTGGTACTCGATTTTTGGGAGAGCGGGGAACCGGCCATAAAGGCGGTTCCCCTTGTCTGTCGCTTAGCGGTAGCTGCCGATCAGCGGTTTGACCGAGCTGATGCGCGACTTGTCTAGGAAGGCGCCCTGGCCGGTGTCGACGTCGGTCGGCGTCAGGCCGTATTTCTTGGCGAGCGCGATCTGGGCGATCGGATAGTAACCCTGCAGGTAAGGCTGCTGGTCCATGGTGGCGAACATCGCACCCGATTCGACCGCGTTGACGATCTCGACCGCCAGGTCGAAACCGCCGAACGGGATCTTGGCGCCGGCATCCTTGATTGCGCCTGCCCCGACGGTCGAGGTAACCGAGCCGGTGCCGAACAGCGCCTTGACGTTAGGATTGGCGACCAGGAACTGGGCGATGATGTTCTGCGCCTCGGCCGGGTCCAGGCCGGCGCGTACGGTCTCGACCTTGATGCCGGCTTCCTTCATCGACTTTTCGATACCGCCGCCGCGGGCGACCGCGAAGCTCGCCTCGGGAATTTCGCGCGGATTGAAGACGACGTCGCCGGACTTCAGGCCGAACTCCTTGATCATGCGATTTCCGAGTTCATAGCCCGATGCGAACTCATCCATGCCGACATAGGCCTGGCGGCAATTGCCCTTGGCGCCTTCGAGGTCGTCATTGTTGAAGCCGATGACGATGATGCCAGCCTTGACGGCCGCGCAGATGCTGCTGTCGAACGCATCCGAAGAGGAGATCGCCACGGCGATGCCGTCGACGCCGCTTGCCGTTGCGCTCTCGATCAGGTCGTTCTGGCGAACCGGATCGTTGTTGGCATATTGCACGTCGAGATCGACGCCGAACTGTGCCGCTGCATCTTGTGCGCCCTTCACCACGGGGTTAAAGAACTGCACACTCGGATCAAGATAGATGATCATCGTCGCCTTGACGTCTGCGGCAAGCGCCGTCGACGAGGCCATGGCGGCAAAGCCCGCGGCAAGCACCGCGGCTTTAAGATTGGTCAGTTTCATTTGCGTATCCTCCCTTTGGATGTGCAATACGGGTCGAAAGACCCAATTCTCGGCTGGCGAGCTCCGACCAAAGATCGCGCCAGCCGAGATTTCCCCCATCAAGCCCTTCCGCTCTCCTGCCTTGGCGAAAGGACCTGCTTAATCGTCAGGCGAACCAGGGCGCCGGACGCCCGAGCGTCACGTGGATGCCCTTGAACTGCGAATATTCGTCGAAGCCGTAGCGGCCGAGCTCGCGGCCGAGGCCGCTTTTCTTGTATCCGCCGATCGGAAGTTCCGGCGTGCCGTCGATGACGCTGTTGATCCAGCAGCGTCCGGCCCTGATGCGGCGGATGCTCTGCAGCGCGGTTTCGAGATCCTTGGTCCAGACGGAGGCCGAGAGCCCGTAATCGCTGGCATTCGCCATCGCCACGGCCTCGTCCGCGGTCTTGAAGGTCAGCGTCGAGAGCACAGGCCCGAAGATTTCTTCGCGGGCGATCGACATTTCGGGCGTGACGCCTGCAAAGACCGTGGGCGCATAATAGAGACCGGCCCCCTCGCCTGCCCGCGCGCCGCCGAGCAGCAGTTCGGCGCCTTCTCTGACGCCCGCTTCGACATAGGAGTGGACCTTGGCGGCGTGGGCCTCCGAGATCATTGCACCGATCTTGGTGCGCTCGTTCAGCGGATCGCCGAAGGTGACCTTGCGCGAGATATCGAGCAGCCGCTCCATCAGCGCATCGCGAATGCCTTCCTGGACGAGAAGACGGCTGCCGGAAATGCAGCACTGCCCGGCATTGTGATAGACGCCATAGGCGATGCCATCGGCGGCGGCGTCCAGATCGGCATCGGCAAAGACGATCTGCGGACCCTTGCCGCCAAGCTCCAGGCCGACACGCTTGACGCTGCGCGCTGCGATCTCGCCGAGCTTGGTGCCGACGCGCACCGAGCCGGTGAATGCGACCATATCGGTGCCGGGATTTTCGGCGAGCACCTGCCCGGCCGGATCGCCGTAGCCGGTGACGACGTTGAAGACGCCGTCGGGAATACCGGCTTCGCGGGCCAGCTCCGCCATGCGGATCGAGGTGCCCGAGGTGAATTCCGAGGGCTTCAGGACGACGGTGCAACCGGCACCGATCGCCCAGGGAACGCGCTCGGAGGCGATGATGAAGGGGAAATTCCACGGCGTGATGATGCCGACGACGCCGACCGGTTCGCGAAGCACGAGGCCGAGGCGGTCATCGCCGATATTATTGTGGGACTGCCCTTCGAGCGCACGAGCCTGACCCGCGGCATAAGACCAGAGATCGGCGCAGAAGCCGATTTCGCCACGGGCCTGCGCGATCGGCTTGCCGACCTCCAGGCTTTCGACCAATGCCAGCTCTTCCTGCTTCTGCAGGATGAGATCGGCGACCTTGAACATCAGCCGGGAGCGCTCGGCGCCCGACATCCGCGGCCAGGGGCCGGTATCGAAGGCGCGGCGTGCAGCCGCGATCGCCTGTCTCACGTCATCCGCCGAAGCATCCGGCCATGTGCCGACCACGACACCCGCATGCCCGGGGCTGACGCGATCGATCGTCTTGCCCGACGATGCGTCGACAGACTTGCCATCGACAAGCATCTGATAGCGGGATTTAATGTGCAGACGCGGATCACTGGAATCGGGCGTGATGAAGTTCGACATTTTAGACAACAATGCTTCCTCAAGGCCGGACGCAAACTGCCGGCCCCTCCCTATTTGCCCGGCTTTTGCACTGCCGGATTTATGTTGCGTTTGAATTGTATGGTACTGTATGGTGGTTTTAAATGGATGTCAACGCATGACGGCGGCACGAGATATGCACCTCGAAACTTTAAAGGTTGAGACCGGCGAAACCGCCGCGGCACAGGTCGAGCGGGATCTGCGCGAGCTGATCATCCAGCTGGAACTTGCCCCCGGCATGCGGCTTTCGGAACAGGACATCGCCACCCGCATGGGCGTATCGCGCCAGCCGGTGCGCGAAGCGCTGATCGCGCTCGGGAAATCCAAGCTCGTCGACATCCGCCCCAATCGCGGAACTGTTGTCGTCCGCATCTCAGCGCGGCAGATGATGGAAGCGCGTTTCGTGCGCGAGGCACTCGAGACCGCCGTAGCCCGCCGCGCCAGCGAAAGCTTCGACACCTGGACGCGGCGGCGGATCGACACGATCCTCACGCGCCAGCGCGCCGCCATGGAGGCGGAGGACCACAACGCCTTCCGCCGCGAGGACGAACAGTTTCACATCGCGATCGCCGAGGGCGCCGGCTGCAGCCTCGCCTGGAACGCCATCTCCGATATCAAGGCGCACATGGACCGCGTCTGCAACCTGCAGCTCCGCCACCCGGATTCCATGCTGCGGCTGATCGCCGAGCACGAGGCGATCATCGCGGCGATCGATACGCGCAACTCCGATGCCGCGGATGCGGCGATGCGCGCGCATCTGAACGGCATTCTTTCCGACCTGCCGCAGATCGAAGCGGACCATCCGGATCTGTTCGAATAGCGCGGATTCGGCGCTCCGCCGTCTCGTCCTTGAGTTAAATCGATATTTATGCGGCAAACCTAATTCGAGCCGCGGTTACCGCTTTTCTTCTCAAATCTCCCTTTGTAGCGTCCTCCCACCTTGGGGATGGAGCAGAGATGGGATCGTCGTCGGATTTCAATGCAGAACTACATGCGCGGCCGTCGATCTATTTCGATGGCCCGGCTTTCGTCGAACACGTCGCCATCATGCCGGGCGAAGGCAGCGCGGCGAGCCATATGGGATTTCACGACACCCTGTCGAATGAAGCGGATGTCGCGGTCCGCGTCGAGCGCCACACTGAATTCGTAACGGTGACACGGCTTCGAAAACTCTCTGCCGACGCAGCGGAATGGCCGTCCTCCGAACTATCGGATAGCGAAGTGGTGGAACTGACCGGCATCGCATCGCCAAAACAGATCTGCCGAGTAGCAATCCTGGTCGTCGACGAAACCGCCGAGGACCTCCCGCCGCATCTCGCAAGGTTCGGTTTCGGCGACACCGCGGCCTCCTTCATCGGTGGCGGCTCCGCCCTTGTCTGCTCCGATTTCAAGGTGCGGCAGGATGGTTCCAGCCGGATCCTGCTCTTCAACAGGGATCTGAACGCCCATCGGCTTGGGCGGATGGTGCGGCGCATCTTTGAGATCGAGACCTACCGGGCGATGGCCCTGCTCGGCCTGCCGGTCGCTCATCGTCTGGCCCCGATGATCGGCGCCTATGACCGGAAGCTGATCGAGCTGACGAACCGCAATCTGCTGATCCCGGCAGACGAGCACAAGGAACTGCTGGCCGACATCACGGTGCTCTCCTCGCAAATCATCTCGGCAGCCGCCGAGACCCGCAACAGGTTCAGCGCCACCGGCGCCTACACGACCATTGTCGAGGAACGCATCGCGCTGCTGCGCGAAACCCATGTGCCCGGCTTCCAGCGCTACGGCACCTTCGTGGCGCGCCGCTTCAAGCCCGCCGTCCGCACCTGCCAGGCGACGGCACTGCGGCTGGAACAGCTGTCACAGGCGACCACCCACCTGATCGACCTTCTGCAGACGCGCATTCAGGTGGAGATCGAGCACCAGAACGCCGTGCAGATCCAGGCCATGGCCGAACGGGCGGCGACACAGGTGAAGATCCAGCGCGCCGTCGAGGGCTTCTCGATCATCGCGATCAGCTATTACCTGCTCAGCCTGCTGAAGGTCGTGTTCGAAACCGCAGACCATGCGGGATATCACATCGATCCCTTGGTGATGCTCGTCTCGATCCCGATCGTCATCGGCACGGTCTGCCTGACGATCCTGCGCGTCAAGCATGCGTTGAGTTCGGAGCACTAGGGAGCGGGCTGCCCTACTCCTTGATCGCCGCCGCAAGATAGCGGGTGAGTTCGGCAGCGGATCTCTCCTTTGCCAACCCCGCGGCCTGCCCGGACCACATGCTCGAGAAATCGGAGCTGCCCGTCTTTTCGGCGGCCGTGCGCAGCGGGATCAGGGCGCCACCGGCTGTCGGGAACGCCGGAGCGATATCAGAGAGCGGACCGATCTCGCGCATCAGCCGGTTCATGAAGCCGCGGGCCGGCCGCCCCGTGAAGACATTGGTCAGCGCCGTCTTGTCTGCGCCCCCGGCGCGTAGCGCCTGGCGGTGAAACTCCGTAACTTTTGCTTCCGGCGTCAGCAGATAGGCCGTGCCCACCTGGACCGCGGATGCGCCGAGTTCGAAGGCGGCGCGCACACCGCGCTGATCGGCAATTCCGCCGGCAGCGATGACCGGCACCGAGACGGCATCGGCGATCTGCGGAACGAGCGCGAAAGTGCCGACCTGGGTTGCCATATCCATGCTCAGGAAGTTGCCGCGATGACCACCCGCCTCGTATCCCATGGCGATGACGGCATCGACGCCCCGCTCTTCGAGCCAGCGCGCCTCGGCTACCGTGGTGGCAGAAGCGATGATCCTGGCATTCGTCGCCCTCACCCTTGCAAGCAGCGCGTCGCCCGGAAGGCCGAAATGGAAGCTGACGACCTCGGGACGATACTCCTCGACGATCTCGCAGAAAGCCGCGTCGAACGGCGCGCGATTGGACGATGGAACAGCATCGGCCGGATCGAGACCGAGCTCGACGTAGTAGGCAGACAGCGCCGCCCGCCACAGCATCTGCGCGGACGGATCTGGCTCAGGAGCGGCATGGGCGAAGAAGTTCACGTTGACAGGCTTTCGCGTCGCGGCGCGGATCTGGTCCAGCGCGCTTCGCATCTGTTCGACCGTCAGCATCGCCCCGGGCAGCGAGCCCAGACCACCGGCCTCGCTCGTCGCGATCACCATCTCCGGCGTCGTGGCTCCCGCCATCGGCGCCTGGATGATGGGGAGATCGATGCCGAAGAGATCGGTGATGCGGCTGTCTTTCCGGGATTCCATGGTCACGACTTCCTTTTCTGTGGCGCCCGCCGGCAACCCTATTCGGATTTGGCGTCTTGTTCAGCCTGCTTCCGGCGAAATTCCGGAGTGGTCACCCCGCCGACGCCCCAGTTTTCCAATTCGACCTCGTCGATGACGACAAATGTCGACGCATGCGGCTTGCCCATCACTTCGAAAAGCAGATCGCTGACGCCCTTGATCAGCGCCTTCTTCTGCTCCGGCGTCGTAGCCTGCGCGCCTGGCGCCGTTCCTTCACGCGTCACCTTGATATTCACATAAGGCATGGTTCTTACCTTCGCTATGCCGGTCGTCTGATCCGACGCGGCGGTTGATGAACGTGGAGAGCTGCCCGCGCAGAACGCGGGCAAGCGTGAGTTACCAGCGTCCGGCGTGCTGGCCGCCATCGACATTGATGGTTTCGCCGGTCAGGAAGCGGGCGCGCTCGAGATAGAGGACGGCATCGACGACATCGACGATCTCGCCCATGCGGCCGACCGGATGCAGGCCCTTGAGGAATTCGTGGGTTTCGGCGGGATGCATCGGCGTCTTGATGATGCCGGGTGCCACGGCATTCACCCGCACGCCACGCTTTGCATATTCGATCGCCAAACCGCGGGTGACAGCATCAAGGCCGCCCTTTGTCAGCAGGGCGAGACCCGATGGCACATCGCTAAGAGCCTGATGAACAAGCGTGGTGGTGATCTGAACGATATGCCCGTCGCGATGCTTTTCCAGATGGGGCAGCGCCAGCTGCGTGATATGGAAGAAGCCCTCGATATTGACCTTCAGCACATTGGCGAGCTCGTCCGTCGTATAGTCGACGAAGGGCTTGCCGATGAAGACGCCGGCATTGTTGATCAGCGTATCGATGCGGCCAAAGCGCTCGATGGCGGCATCGACGACTGTCTGCGCGACGGCGCGCTCGCCGATATCACCGGGTACCGCGACGATGCCGGTGTCGGCGGATTGCTTGATATTGCGGGAATTGGCGACGACGGCATAGCCGGCCTCGCGATAGGCCTTGACGATACCGGCACCCAGGCCCTGCGAGGCGCCGGTGACGATGACGACTTTCTGTTCGCTGCTCATGATGATTTCCTTCCTTGTCGGCCGCTGACTGCAGTCAGCCGGCGGGCTGATTGTCTTGCCCACCAGAGGTAGGCTGGTGACTTCTTGTGTGAAATTGGCTATTGATTCTCAGTGGCTGAGAAAAAACGCACAGAGCCTGACTGGCAGGACATCCGCGTCTTCCTGGCGCTCGGGCGGCATCGCAGCCTCTCGGCGGCGGCGCGCACCCTGTCGGTCAATCACGCGACCATCGCGCGGCGGATCCGCTCGCTCGAGGCGACGCTCGGCGAGAAGCTGGTCGAGAGACGGCCGGACGGTTACGTCCTGACAGCAGCGGGCACGCAGGCGCTCGCGGTTGCCAGCGACATGGAGACGGCAGTTCAGACGCTGGTACGCGGCGGCACTGATGGCGCCCCCCGGGGGCTGGTTCGCATCAATGCCCCTCCGGCGCTTGCGCAGGGTTTCCTCGCGGAGCGCCTTGCCGAAATCCCGCTTCAGTTTCCGGGGCTGGACATCGATCTCGCTACCGATCTTCGCTCGGTGAGCCTCGAGCGTCATGAAACAGACATTGCCATTCGTCTCGGCCGGCCTCAGGATGGAGACCTGATGGCAAAGCTGCTGCTGCCGATGGCGTTCGGCTTCTACGGCACGCCGGCCATCTGCCAAGAGGTGGAGGAAGGTGCTGCGCCGAAATTCATCGGGTTTGACGAGACGAATTCCTACCTCCCGGAAGCCGCATGGCTTGCCCGGGAGTTCCCGAATGAACGGCTGGTGTTTCGCGCCAACAATCAGGTCGCGCAGGCAACCGCCGCCAGATCGGGCGCCGGATTGGCGCTTCTGCCCCACTATATCGGACGCGCCGAGCGCTCCCTCAGGCTCTGCCGGCTCGAGCCGGTTCCGCCGCCGCGCGAGATCTGACTGCTCACTCGGCGCCAGGATCGCAAGGAGACGCCAATACGAGCGGTCTGCGATTTCATCGCCCGGAAGTTTGCTGATGAGCGAGCGCTCTTCGAGGTGTGAGACTGACGAAGATCAACATGGGAGGAAGAAAATGGCCGAACCAGACCGTTGGCGCCACATGGCAAGCGCACCGAGAGACGGCAGCCGGATCCTGGTGACGATCCGCGCGGTCGAACAGGGGCCTGCCGAGGTCGATCTTGCCTATTGGTCGAATGGCGACCGGTTTGGCGCCGAGGGCTGGCGGGCATCGGATTCCTCGCCGGGGCAGATCATCGAATATGCCGAACCGGAACTGAAGTGTTGGATGCCGCTTCCAACGGTGGACGTGAGCCGCGCCGCAATGCCCACACCCTGGGAAGGCGAGGACGAACAGAATCTCGACGGCTCCGGGATCTGAGAGCCAAAAAGATAGCGGCGGCGTAACGCTTTGAGTGGTTTTTGCGGGCTGATCGCGATCGGCAGCGCGGGGCGCTTCATCTTTTTGCTCGAAGCGTGCATAATGTCATGAAATTATCGCCTTCAAAACGAGACAATTCATGCGCCGCCAAGCCAATCCCTTCGCCACAGATCCGACTCCCGCGACAAAGCCGGTCGTCTGGCGGCCGAGCGTAGCGAAACAGAAAGGCGAGACGAAGCATGCGGCTTTGACCGAGCGGATCATTGCCGATATCGATTCCGGCATCCTGAAGCCGATGGACAGGATGCCGACGCATCGCGACCTGGCGCGGGAACTCGGCCTGTCGGTCCAGACCGTCAGCCTCTCCTACAAGGAAGCGGAAAGGCTCGGCTATCTGAGCGGCGAGATCGGCCGCGGCACCTTCGTCAAGGCGCGCGTAACGGACCGCGCGGGCCGGATGATGCTCGACCACAGCCAGAACGAGGTACTCGACCTCTCGATCATCCGCGCCGTCTATCTCGATGCGCATGAGGATGCTTCCCGCGAGATTTTCCGCGAGCTTGCCGAGAGCGATATTGCGAGCTTCATGCGGCCTTGCCGGCCGATCGCCGGGCTCGACCGTCATCGCGAGGCGGCGCGGCTCTGGCTGCAGCCGATCGGTGTGACGGCTGGCGCCGAGCGCATTCTCGTCACCAACGGAGCAGCGCACAGCATCTTCCTCGCCCTGAGCTGCATCATCCGCTCCGGCGATGTCGTGCTGTGCGAAAACCTCACCGATCACGGCATCATCGGGCTCTCCAATATCCTCGGCTTCAGCCTGAAGGGAGTGCCGACAGATGCTGAGGGTATCTTGCCTGACGCGCTGGAAGCGGCCTGCGCCGTGGGCAGTGTCAGGGCGCTGGTGCTCATTCCGACGCTCAACAACCCGACGAGCCACGTCGCCGGTGCAGAGCGCCGGCGCGCAATCGCCGAGATCGCACAGCGCTACGGCATCTTCGTCATCGAGGATGAGGTCTACAGGCCCATGATCGAGGACGACCTGCCGTCCATCACCGAGCTGCTGCCCGATCTCGGCTTCTTTGCCACAAGCTTCACCAAGACGGTGTTGACCGGCCTGCGTGTCGGCTACCTCGTCGTCCCGCCCGCCTATTCGATCCGCGCTGCCTCTATCCTGCGGGTGTCCAGCTGGAGCGGCACCTATCTGACCGCCGAGATCGCCACGCGCTGGGTCGAGAATGGCACGGCGCAGGAATTGCTGGCGATACAGCGCGATGAGGCGCGCTCGCGCCAAGGCATTGCCGCCGAAATCCTCGGCGACCATTTCGCCTCCAGCCACCCGCTGTCACTCTGCGCCTGGCTGAAAGTGCCGCAGCACTGGACCGAAGATGGCCTGGTGCGCTCACTTGCCAACCAGAATGTCGCAGTCACACCATCGGAACCGTTTATCGCCGGTCCCGGCCACGGCGGCGGCATCCGGATCTGCCTCGGCGGGCGGATGAGCCACGCGACACTCCGGAAAGCGCTGACGACAGTGCGCCAGGCGTTCGAACAGCTGCCGCCCGTCTACGACGTCGGCTCCATCGGCTGATGTCCGGTTCAGGACAATCATTGAATCATTACAATATAATAATTGACATGATTTTACTTCGCTCTCAACATGACAATCATGAAGAGCGAGCCGAGATCAACAGAAAACGAGACGCTGCCGGTCAGCCTGGCTGACATCGAGCACGCTGCCGATCGCATCCGCGGACGCGTGACGCGCACGCCGCTCACTCACTCCGCTTCCCTCTCCAGGCAGGCTCACCAACCCGTTTATCTCAAGCTCGAGACCCGCCAGCCGATCGGCGCCTTCAAGCTGCGCGGCGCGACGAATGCCATTCTCGCGCTCGATCCTGCAGCCCGCGAGCGCGGCCTCGTCACCGCCTCGACCGGCAATCACGGCCGTGCCGTTGCCTATGCCGCGCAGGCGCTCGGCATTCCCGCAACGGTCTGCATGTCATCGCTGGTACCAGCCAACAAGGTCGAGGCTATCAGGGCGCTCGGCGCGGAAATCCGCATTGTCGGCGTCTCGCAGGACGATGCGCAGGATGAGGTCGAGCGGCTGGTCGAAAGCCGCGGCCTGACGCCGATCCCGCCGTTCGATCATGCTGACGTCGTTGCCGGTCAGGGCACGATCGGCCTCGAAATCGTCGAGGACCTGCCTGATCTCGCGACGGTTCTCATCCCCCTTTCCGGCGGCGGCTTGGTAGGCGGCATCGCTGTCGCGGTCAATGCGCTGAAGCCGCAGGCGCGGATCATCGGCATCTCGATGGAGCGCGGCGCCGCCATGTATGCATCGATTGCCGCCGGCAGGCCCGTTGCAGTCCGCGAAGAGGAGACGCTGGCGGATTCACTCGGCGGCGGCATCGGCCTTTCAAACCGTGTGACTTTCCCGCTGTGCCGCGATCTGCTCGATGAGATCGTGCTGCTGACGGAGGAGGAGATCGCCGCGGGAATCCGTCATGCCTCGCATGAAGAAGGCGAGATCGTCGAGGGCGCCGGAGCGGTCGGCATTGCCGCCATTCTCGCGGGCAAGGTGGAGCTCACCGGCCCCACGGCCGTGATCCTCTCGGGCGGCAATATCGACGCCAGGGTTCACCGGGATATCATCGAGGGAGGTGCTGCATGAGCCGCATTCGCATCCTGACGGAACGGGACTTGCGCGCCGTCGTCAGCCTTGATATTTCGGCCGTCGACTGCATCGAGCAGGCCTTCCTGGCGCTGGCGACGCAGCCGGTGGCAATGCCGCCGATCCTGCGGCTCGACATTCCCGAATTCCGCGGTGAAGTCGATGTCAAGACGGCCTATGTGCCGGGTTTTGATGGCTTCGCGATCAAGGTGAGCCCCGGCTTCTTCGACAACCCGAAGCTCGGACTGCCCAGCCTCAACGGGCTGATGATCCTGTTCAGCGCCAGGACGGGTCTGGTCGAAGCCCTGCTTCTCGACAACGGCTATCTGACCGACGTGCGCACCGCCGCAGCCGGCGCGGTCGCCGCCCGGCATCTGTCGCGCACAGAGGCGTCGGTCGCCACGATCTTCGGTGCCGGCATGCAGGCGCAGCTGCAGCTCTCGGCCCTGATGCTGGTGCGCCCGATCAAATCGGCGCGCATCTGGGCACGTGACAACGCCAAGGCGGAAAAGCTCGCGGCCGAATGCACGCGGCAATTCGGCATCGACGTTACCGCCTTCTCCGATCCGCGGAAGGCGATGCGCGGCAGCGACATCGTCGTCACCACCACACCGGCTGAAAAGCCCATCCTGATGGCCGATTGGCTGGAACCCGGCCAGCATCTGACCGCAATGGGATCGGATTCCGAATACAAGAACGAGATCGATCCTGATGTCTTCGCCCGCGCCACCTACATTGCCGACCGCCTGTCGCAGACCCGCATTCTGGGCGAACTGCACCACGCCATCAAGGCAGGTTCGGCTAGGCCGGAACAAGAGTTCGCGGAGCTCGGTGCGGTGATCGCCGGTACGGCGAAGGGTCGCGTCAGCGCCGGGGACATAACCTTTGCCGACCTGACCGGGACCGGCGTGCAGGACACTGCGATCGCCAATCTGGCCGTCAGCCGCGCAACAGCGGCAGGCAGCGGTCAGACAATCGAAAACAAAAGAGAAATGGGAGATGCCGCGTGAGCGTGACGCTGAACTTTACGCGTGAGGAATATGCCGAGCGCCTGTCCAAGACCCGTCATGCCATGGAAAAGGCCGGGATTGATCTGCTTGTCGTCACCGACCCGTCCAACATGCACTGGCTCACCGGCTACGATGGCTGGTCCTTCTATGTGCATCAATGCGTTCTGGTGCCGCCATCAGGCGAGCCGATCTGGTATGGCCGCAAGCAGGATGCCAACGGCGCCAAGCGCACCGCTTACCTCGACCACGACAACATCATCGGCTACCCGGACCACTATGTGCAGTCGACCGAGCGCCACCCGATGGATCTGCTCTCGCAGATCATCGACGAGCGCAAATGGTCCGGCCTGACCGTCGGCGTCGAGATGGACAACTACTATTTCTCCGCGGCAGCCTACGCCTCGCTGCAGAAAAACCTGCCGAACGCCCGCTTCGAGGACGCAGCCGGCCTCGTGAACTGGCAGCGCGCAGTCAAGAGCCCGACCGAACTCGACTATATGCGCAAGGCCGGCAAGATCGTCGAGCTGATGCACAAGCGCATCGTCGAGGTCGTCGAACCCGGCATGCGCAAATGCGATCTCGTCGCCGAGATCTATGATGCGGGCATCAGGGGAACGCCGGAGTTCGGCGGCGATTACCCGGCAATCGTGCCGCTTCTGCCGTCGGGCGCCGACGCTTCCGCGCCTCACCTCACCTGGGACGACAAGCCAATGCGCCTTGGCGAGGGCACGTTCTTCGAGATCGCCGGCGCCTACAAGCGTTATCATTGCCCGCTGTCGCGCACCGTCTTTCTCGGCAAGCCGACGCAGGCCTTTCTCGACGCCGAGAAGGCGACGCTCGAAGGCATGGAAGCCGGCCTTGCCGCGGCCAGGCCGGGCAACAGCTGCGAGGACATCGCCAACGCCTTCTTTGCCGTGCTGAAGAAATACGGGATCATCAAGGACAACCGCACGGGTTACCCGATCGGGCTTTCCTATCCGCCGGATTGGGGTGAGCGCACCATGAGCCTGCGCCCCGGTGACCGGACGGAGCTGAAGCCCGGCATGACCTTCCATTTCATGACCGGCCTCTGGCTCGAGGATATGGGGCTGGAGATCACAGAAAGCATCGCGATCACCGAGACCGGCGTCGAATGCCTGTCGAATGTGCCGCGCCAGCTGTTCGTGAAGGGGTGAGGCAATGCTGACCAGCGCCGCGCTCCGTCCCTCGCCGATCACGCCCTCCGTCGATTTCGACGGCAAGGGCGTGCAGCACGGACATCTGCGCCTGCCCTATAGCCGCGATGACAGCGCCTGGGGCTCGGTGATGATCCCGATCTGCGTCATTGCCAACGGCGACGGCCCGACCGCGCTTCTGACCGGGGCCAATCATGGCGACGAATATGAGGGGCCGGCGGCACTCTTCGAACTGGCGCAGACGCTTGATCCCGCCGAGATAAACGGACGCGTCATCATCGTTCCGGCGCTCAATTATCCTGCCTTCCGTGCCGGCACGCGGACTTCGCCGATCGACCGGGGAAACCTGAACCGCAGCTTTCCGGGCCGTCCGGATGGCACGGTGACGGAGAAGATCGCCGACTACGTCACGCGTCATCTGATACCGCTCGCCGATATCGTGCTCGACTTCCACTCCGGCGGCAGGACACTGGATTTCCTGCCCTATGCCGCCGCCCACGAACTGCCGGACAAGGATCAGGAAGCGCGTTGCTTCAATGCCGTCGCGGCCTTCGCCGCACCCTTCTCGATGAAGATGCTGGAGATCGATGCGGCCGGCATGCTGGATACGACCGTCGAGGAGATGGGCAAGGTCTTCGTCACCACCGAACTCGGCGGTGCCGGGACGGCGACCGCGCGGTCGATCGAGATCGCCCGCAAGGGCAGCCTTAACCTCCTGCGGCATGCCGGTATCCTTTCGGGTGAACCGAATGCCGCGCCCACTCGTTGGTTGGATATGCCATCGAGCGATTGCTTCACCTTTGCGCAGGATGAGGGACTGATCGCCTTCGCCGCCGATCTCGGCGATCCGGTCAGGACAGGCGAGGTCATCGCCCGTGTCTACCCCGTCGGCAAAACCGGCATTGCACCAATCGAGTACCGCGCCGCCATGGATGGCGTGCTCGCGGCTCGCCACGTACCCGGCCTGATCAAGGCCGGCGACTGCCTTTCCGTGATCGCCACGATCACGGAGGAGACCTAACCCAAGAGAACCACGCGAGATCCGAAAACGGACAGCAAAACCCTAACCAGAGGAGAATTCGCATGCCAATCAAGACAATCGCCGGCCTTTCGGCCCTTGCACTGCTGCTGGGCGTAACGTCTGCCAGCGCACTGACACTCGAGGAGGTCAAGCAGCAGGGTTACATCCGCGCCGCGACCGCCAATGAAGTGCCCTATTCCTACATGCAGCCCGATGGCACCTCTGCCGGCATCGGTCCCGATGTCGCCAGCGCCGTGCTGAAATCCATGGGGATCGAAGAGATCAACTGGACGGTCACGCCTTTCGGCACCCTGATCCCGGGCCTCAAGGCAAAGCGCTTCGATTTTGCCGCGGCCGAGCAGAACATCTCGCCGGAACGCTGCAAGCAGGTTGCCTTCACCGAGCCGAACTCGTCCTATGGCGAGGGCCTGCTCGTCAAGAAGGGCAATCCGAAGGGCCTGAAGACCTATGCCGACATTGCAAAGGATCCGTCGCTGACGGTGGCCGTCGTCTCCGGCGCCAACAATGTCGACTTCCTGCGCGCCGTCGGCGTCAAGGATGAGCAGATCGTCTTCATTCCGGCCAATGCCGATGCTATCCCGACCGTGCAGAGCCGCACCGACGCCTATGCGGCGACCGAACTGACCGTTGCCGCACTCGCAAAGGGCCAGGCCCAGGTCGAGCAGGTCGCGCCGTTCACGGACCCGATCGTCAAGGATGCGCCGGTTCGCAACTATGGTGGCTTTGCCTTCCGCCCGGAAGACAAGGAACTGCGCGACGCCTTCAACGCCGCCCTCGTCAAGTTCCGCACGACGGATGAGTACAAGGCGATCCTCACCAAGTACGGCCTGTCCGAACAGAGTATCGCTGCAGCGGCCGACAAGAAGGTCGACGACCTCTGCGCCGGCAAGTAACGGCAGAAGGCGCCCGATCGCACCGGTCGGGCGCCGCTCCTAACGATCAGGAGACTTCCGTATGAACTGGACAGCCTACCTGCCGATGCTCTGGCATGGTGCATTCATCACGATGACGATCACGCTGGCGTCGATTGCCGTCGGCGCGGTGCTCGCTTTCCTCTTCGGCATCCTGCGCGTCGAGGGAGGACCTATCCTTTCCGCTATCGCGCTGTGCTACACGGAAGTGTTCCGCGGCACCTCGCTCTTCGTTCAGCTTTTCTGGTTTTACTACGCGCTGCCGCTCGTCGGCCTGAGCTTCGATCCGATCACCACGGGCATCCTGGTGCTGGCGGCCCATGCCGGCGGATATGGCGCCGAGATCGTGCGCGGGGCGCTGTCATCCGTGTCTGTGCAGCAGCTGGAAGCTGCGCGCGCCCTGAATTTCAGCCGCTTCCAGACGCTGTTTCGCATCTCGCTGCCGCAGGCGATCGTCGAGATGATGCCGGCCTTCGGCAATCTGGCGATCGAGACGCTCAAGCTCTCGTCGCTCGTGTCGCTGATATCGATTGCCGATCTCACCTTCGCGGCCCAATCGATCCGCAACATCACACTGGATAGCGCCAGCATCTATTCGATCACGCTCCTCTGCTACTTCGCCATGTCGCTGGTGCTGATGGTGGCGATCCGGGTGATCGAGCATTTCGTGCGGCGCGGCCACGCCTTCCCGCAGATGCCCCGTTCGTGAGGATATGTTCACATGATGTATGGATACGAATGGGATACGACGACCTGGCTCACCTATACGAGCTCGATCCTGCCGATCATCCTGATCGGCCTGACGGTGACGTTGAAGGCAGCGGCGGCAGGCTTTGCCATCGCGCTCGTTCTCGGCCTCGTCTTCGCGCTGCTGCGCCGCAGTCGCGTGATCGCGATCTCCTGGACGACTGCCTTCGTCGTTGAATTCCTGCGCGACACGCCGCTTCTGGTGCAGCTCTTCTTTCTCTATTACGTGCTGCCCGATTTCGGCGTCGTGCTTCCGGCCTTCCTCACCGGTGCCATCGCCCTTGGCCTGCAATATGCCGCCTACACATCCGAGGTCTATCGTGGCGGCATCGAGGCCGTCGCCCGCGGCCAGTGGGAAGCGGCGACGGCGCTCAATCTGACGCGCATGCAGGCCTATCGCGACATCATCATCCCGCAGGCCATCCCACGGATCGTGCCGGCCATGGGCAATTATCTCGTCGCCATGATCAAGGAAACGCCGGTCCTTTCCGTCGTCACCGTCATGGAAATGATGGGCCTTGCCAACATGATCGGCGAACGCACCTTCGAATATCTCGTGCCGCTGACACTCGTCGGCCTGATCTTCCTCCTCCTGACGCTGATCTGCTCGGCCGGTCTCCACCGCCTGCAGAAAGCCCTTCCGAAAGCAGGAATCCCCTTGCGATGACCGAGAACAACAATCCGCCCATCATCGAATTTTCCAATGTCGCCAAGCGCTTCGGCCCGCTGACGGTGCTCGACGACTTCAATTTCAGCGTCAAGAAGGGCGAGAAGGTGACGTTGATCGGCCCGTCCGGGTCGGGCAAATCTACCGTGCTGCGCATCCTGATGACACTAGAGCCGTTTCAGGACGGCAAGCTGACACTGCAGGACATTTCCT
Source organism: Rhizobium sp. Rhizsp82 (assembly GCF_047325115.1). Lineage (NCBI taxonomy): Bacteria > Pseudomonadati > Pseudomonadota > Alphaproteobacteria > Hyphomicrobiales > Rhizobiaceae > Rhizobium > Rhizobium sp. Rhizsp82. The sequence continues at coordinate 1,016,455 of NZ_CP168571.1, forward strand.
ATCACGAGCCGAACGGCAAAGGCCCTTTCAAGGCCTCGGAAAACCATCTGCGCCAGATCCGAAACCATGTCGGCATGGTCTTCCAGAGCTTCAATCTGTTCCCGCATATGACGGTGCTGCGCAATATCGTCGAAGCCCCCCTGCGGGTGCTCGGCATCGCGCGGGCAGAAGCCGAGGCGCGGGCGCTGCAACTGCTCGACATGGTGGGTCTCACCGACAAGAAGGACTTCTATCCCTCACAGCTATCCGGCGGACAGCAGCAGCGCGTGGCGATCGCCCGGGCGCTGGCGATGCGCCCGCGGGTGCTTCTCTTTGACGAGCCGACCTCGGCGCTCGATCCGCAGCTGGTCGGCGAAGTGCTCTCCGTCATCCGCGGCCTGGCGCATGAGCACGACCTGACCATGCTGCTTGTCACCCATGAAATGCGCTTCGCCCGGGAAGTTTCGGACCGGGTCTGCTTCTTCGACAAGGGCCGGATCTGCGAACAAGGCGCACCCGAGGAGATATTCGGCGCACCGCGCGAGCAGCGGACGCGGGAATTTCTGTCGTCGGTTCTGGCTTGATGAAAAGGCCCGGAAGCTAAGCTCCGGGCCTTTGAAATTGGGTAACCGTCTTTCTAGCGGGTGCGTGTCGTTTCGAAGAGGAACCAGACGCGCCTCTCGGTCTCGTCGATCCAGTTCTCGATCAGGCTGGTCGTTGCGTGATCATTATGCTCGGAGGTCAGGTTGTGCACCTCCCGGAACATCTCGACGAGCCGCTTGTTGTCGTCCCTGAGCTCGGCCAGCATGTCGTCGGGCGTCACGTAATCCGCGTCATTGTCCGAAAGCCGCTGCAGGCGGGACACCTGGCCGATCGACTTCAGCGTCGTTCCGCCGATCTTGCGGACCCGTTCGGCGATATCGTCGGTCATCGCAAAGATCTGCTCGGCCTGTTCATCAAGCATCAGATGGTAGTCGCGGAAATGCGGGCCGGACATGTGCCAGTGAAAGTTTTTGGTCTTCAAATACAGGGTGAAGACATCGGCAAGGATCGCGGTCATCGCCGCCGATATGTCGGTTATGGCATTCGATTTCAGGTCTGAAGGCGTTTTGAGCGACGGCGCAGGACGTTTTTCCACTGTCTAACCCTCCGTGGAGCAGCGAGTAACTCCGCTCAAGGTACCGCTCGCCCCGTTCGCTTCAATAAGTGCGACAAAATTTCGGCCGGTCTGGTCAGCGTCAGCAGATCAGGCGCCCCTCCCGATGCCGATCCGAGCACAGACACCTCTGGCGTAAACCATGCTAAAGTTGGCGTTTACGCCGATAGTGACTGAGGCCGCCGATCGCTAGTTTCCCTCTCGCAACTCAACGCCTTCTGCGGAGAAAAATCATGAAAGTTCTAGCTATCGGATCGATCATCAAGCCCGTCACCGACGAGCAGCGCCGCGAGATCATGCCGAAGGAAGTGCCGGCAACGCTGCAGCACTATCTCAATGGCAAGATCGAGCAGTTCTGGGCTCGCCAGGACGCCCCGGGCGTCATCTTCCTGATGAACGTGGATTCCATCGAGCAGGCGAAGGCCGAAGTCGAGGGCCTTCCGCTGGTGACCGGCGGCTTTGCCTCCTACCAGTTCATTCCGGTCGGCCCGCTGGCGCCGCTCGGCCTGCTCATTCAGGGCAAGTAACTGCAGCCTGGTTCCGGCGGCCATTCTCCCACTTGGCCGCCGGCGCCACTGCCTTGCCGTGACATATCTTCAAAACGGATCATTCTTTGATGGACAGACGACTTCTCGTTCTTGCCCTTGGCATGTTTGCGCTCGGTACCGACAGTTTCGTCGTTGCCGGCGTGCTGCCTGAAATCGCCCGCGACTTCAACGTCAGCATCGGCGCTGCCGGGCAGATGACAACGATCTATGCGGCCACGATCGCCGTGCTGGCGCCTGTCATTGCGGCGGCTGCGGCACATATGCCCCGCAACAGGCTGCTGCTTGCCGGCCTCGGCATCTTCGTCATCGCCAATCTCGCAACGGCGCTCTCGCCCAATTTCGAAATGGCGCTTGCCACCCGCGCACTCGCCGGTCTCGGAGCCGCCATGTTCGCCCCGACGGCAACCGGTTCGGCCGCGTCGATCGTGGCACCCGAGAAGCGCGGCTTTGCGCTTTCGGTCGTCGCCACTGGCATGACCGTCTCAACCGCCCTTGGCGCTCCGATCGGCACATTGATCGGCGGTCTCGGAGACTGGCACTGGACGATGGTCTTCGTCTCGGCACTGGCGGCCATCGCAGGCGCCGGCGTGCTTGTCTTCCTGCCGCATATTCCGATGCCGCCTGCCGTCTCGCTCGGCAAGCGTCTGGCGCCGCTCGCCGATGCCAGGATCGGTCTGGCGCTGACCACGACCTTCCTGTTCTTCAGCGCCGCCTTTACCATCTACACCTATTTCTCGGTCGTCTTCGGCCGCACGATCGGTGGCGACACGGCGATCCTCGCCGGGCTTCTGGTGCTCTGGGGCGCGGCCGGAACGGTCTCCAACCTGCTTGCCGGGCGGCTGATCGACGCGATCGGTTCGCGGAAAGTGCTGATCACGATGCTCGGTATGGTGCTTGTGAACTTCCTGCTTCTGCAGTGGAGCGGCGCCAGCCTCTGGACTGCCGTGCCCGCCGTCCTGCTCTGGGGCGCCTGTGGCTGGGGCAGCACGGTGCCGCAGCAGCACCGCATCGTCGGCATCGCGCCGCAGATTGCGCCGATCGTGCTCGGCCTCAACAACTCTGCGGTGTTTCTCGGAACCACCGCGGCTGGCATCATCGGCGCAACGGCCATCGACATCGTCGGCAGCCAAAATCTCGGCTTCGTCGCCGCAGGTCTGGTCGCCGCCGCATTGATTGCCTCCGAGCTCACCGACCGGGCGATTGCCGCTTCGCGTAGCCGCAGCGCACCCGATCAGCGCCAGAAGGCAGCCTGAGGCCAAACCTCTGCAATACAGAAAGGTCTGACAATGCTCGACTTGATCAAATCCTCCATCGAGGCCCATGGCGGCCTCGACAGATGGCAGCGCATCCGCAAGATCACCGCGACGATGACGCCGGATGGTCTGGCGCTGAAGGCCCGCGGACAGGAGGCCTTTGCGAAAAGGCCGACGCGGGTGACAATCGATACGCACCTGCAGAAGACGGCCTTCGATCCATTTCTGGCACCAGAACAGATCGGCATCTACGAACCCTTCCGGACTGCCGTCGAAAGCGCCGCAGGCGCGACGCTCGAATGGTTGGACAATCCGCGCCAGTCATTCACGCCGAATGTGCCATGGAGCGCTTCGCAGCTCGTCTATTTCGCCGGATACGCGATGTGGACCTACCTGACACTGCCCTTCTCGCTGCTGACCGATGGCGTCAGCTGCGAAGAGGTCGAGCCGTGGCATGAGGACGGCGAAATCTGGCGGGCCGTAAAAGTCCGGTTCCCGGCTTCCTACGTCACGCATTCCACCGAACAAGTGCTCTACTTCGACAGCAACGCCCTGATCCGGCGCCAGGACTATGCGGTGGAGATCGCGGGCGGCGGTATCGCCGCTCACTATTCCTATGATCACCGGACGTTCGAAGGACTGGTCTTCCCGACCCGCCGCCGCATCTATCTGCGTGGCGTCGATGGGCAACCCGACAGAAACGTCATCCTGATGGCCGCCGACTTCGAGAATTTCGAGTTCGTCCGCGAGGAACAGGGCGTCCCCCAAGGCTGGAACGCGGTGACCTGTGACTAGCAGCCTTCACGCCTTGGCGCGGCGCACGGCGTCGGCGATCGTGACTTTCTTCGGGATGAGCTGCAGTTCGAAGAAGGTGTCGGCGATCGCCTGCTGCTGGGCTACGACGGTATCGTCGAGGCTCTTCACGCCATAGGACTGGCGCTCCAGCGCCTTGACGAGCACCGGCTCGGGAATGCCGACCAGCGGCGAGAGTTCCTTCGCGGCGGCGGAAACGTCGGCCTTGGCCCATTCGTCGATCTCGGCGATCGCGGCGATAACCGTATCGACGGCTTCGGCGTGGCCGTCGACCAGCGTCTTGGTGCCGAGATAGAATTGGTGGTTGGGGACGATGCCCTCGCCGTTTCTGAGCTCGCGCGCTTCGATCGCCTCTTCTGCCGCGGCCTGGAACGGATCCCAGATCACCCAGGCATCGACGGCGCCCTGCTCGAAGGCCGCCCGGCCATCGGCCGGGGCGAGGAAGGAGGGCTCGATATCGGCATAGGTGGGGCCCGCTTCCTCAAGCGCCTTGACCAGCAGGTAGTGGACGTTGGAGCCCTTGTTGAAGGCAACCTTCTTGCCCTTCAGATCGGCAACCGCCTTGATCGGGCTGTCCTTCGCAACGAGGATCGCTTCGCCGCGCGGCGCGGGCGGTTCATGGGCCACGTAGACCAGCGGCGCGCTGGCCGCCTGGGCGAAGATCGGCGGTGTCTCGCCGGTGGAGCCGAAATCGACGGCGCCGGCATTCAGCGCCTCGAGCAGCTGCGGCCCGCCGGGAAACTCGGTCCATTCGACCGAATAGCCGATCACCTGCAGCTTGGCTTCCAGGCTGCCCTTCCCCTTCAAGAGCACCAGCGTGCCGTATTTCTGATAGCCGATGCGCACGACCTTGTCGGCTGCGGCGGCCGTACCGGCTTTGATGAATGGCAGGGTAACGGCAGCGCCCGCGAGTGCAGCCGTAAAAGTGCGTCTTGAAATGTCCATGATAGCCCTCCGAAAGATCTCGTCGAGCAAAGTAATTTATGTCTACAGATTTACTAGAATAACTATGCTGTTCTCATAGGCTCTGAGGAATTTGATTTTCCTGCGGCGTTGTCGAACCGTGTTGCCTATACTCAGGACAGCGAAAATCGGCTGCTGGTGCGGCTTGCGACAGTGAAAGAGTTCAGCGCTCCATCTGGCACCAGGCCGCCAGGAGCGGCCGCGCAGTGCAGCGCATGGCGACGGTGTGACCTGCCTCGTTATAAAAGGCCGAGCCCGGCGTCGCCTGCTGCCAGCCGCGGTCGTCGCAGAGGAATTCGCAATCGGAGAGCGCCAGGAACACGCGGGCGCGATACTGCACGTGATCGGGGAAGCGGCTGTAGGGCTCCATGATCGTCAGGCCGAGTGTCACGTCTTCCCGCTCTTCGAGGCCCGACGCACCGGCGATGATCGCATGGGCATGCGCGGTCTCGATATTCATGCTGGCGAAGGGGCCGGTCTTGCTGGAGACCCAGTCGAGGTTCTTGGCGACGTCGTTGATGGCGGCCGCCACCTCGGCGAAGGCCTTGCCCTTGGAAGCAATCTGGCGCAGCGCGAATTGCAGCTGCGGCACCAGCTTCAGCGGTGTTGCGGGACGGGTCGAGACCGCGCCCGGCTGCTGCAGCAGGTGGAAGATCTTGCCGGCGACGAATTTTTCCATCATCGGCGTGCCATCGGCAAGCATCAGGCTGCCGATCGCGCCGATCAGCCGCTGCACCTCGGCCGGCCTGCGGGCGCGGCTCGCCGGGTAGGCCTCCTCGGTTCTGGTTCCTCGGTGCAAGAGGAGATCGGCATCTCTCCTCAGCTTGGATTTCGACATCGGGTATATTCCGGAGCGCTTCGCGCCACCCAAAGGCGGCGCAACCTGAGCGCAAATAGTTTCGCGAAGGCATCGGATCAACACCAATGCGAAAGCGCGGTCAAGACGGCTGGCGAAAACTCCTGCGGAGCATCAGCCTTTCGCCAACGCGCGCCGGCTCGACCGCAGGTCGCCCGCCGTATGCCAGACGACGGCCGCGACGATCACGGCGCCGCCAAGGAGCGTCGCCAGCGGCGGCTGCTCGGCGAAGAACAGCCAGACCCAGAAGGGCGTCAGCACGATTTCCATCGTGCCGATCAGCGCCGCCTCAGCCGGCGGCATGCGCCGGGCGCCAGCCAGGAACAGGACGAGTGCAATCGAGAAATTCGTAGCGCCGAAGGCCGCCAACACCACCCAGTTATAGGTATCGATCGAGCCGACCGAACCGAAGGGCGAGAAGATGGCGAGCGTCAGGAAGGCGCTGACGATGGTCGGCGGCAGGCTCGGCACGCCGGGGCTGATGCGCGGGATGACGATGATCAGCGCGAACGATGCCGTCATCCCCAGCGCCAGCAGATCGCCGAAGCCGGTTCCGCCGCCGATCGACGAGGCAACGATGATGATGACGCCGAGAAGGCAGGCGCCGCCGGCAATCATCGTGCGGCTGCCGACCCGCTCCTTGAGGAGGACCCAGCCGAGGAGTGCGGCGATGAAGGGAGCCGTCGCATAGATGACGGCGACATTGGCGACGCTCGTGGTGTAGAGCGCGCCGATGAAGCAGGCCTGACAGAAGGTCTGGCAGGCGATCATCGCGATCCCCGAGGGATGGAAGATCGAGGCCCACTGCTTTCTCGACAATCCGCCTTCGAGGAAGAAGCTCGGTATCAAGAGAAACAATCCGCCGAACAGCGAACGCCAGGCGATCGTCGTCCATGCGTCGATGGACAGGAGACGTGAATAGATGCCGCTCGCGCTCCAAGCCAGCGTGGCGGCAACTACCAGAATGACGCCCTTTTCGTGCTCGCTCAGGCCGAGCGGGCGGACGTCTGTATGGAGTGACATTGGTTTTCCCGAACCAGAGGTCTGATTTGCTCTGTTTGCTACCGTTCTTGACATTAAGCAAACGAATAGTTGAGATAGCTGCCATCTGATTTTTTTGTGGCTTGAGAATGCGTCAACCCATCGAAAGCGATCTGCTGCGCACCTTCCTTGTCGTCGTCGAGACGTCGAATTTTTCGTCGGCTGCGCAGGCGATCGGCCGGACGCAATCGGCCGTCAGCGCACAGATCAAGAAGCTCGAGGAAACGATCGGCGAGACGCTGTTCGAGCGCGGCGCCCGCGGCGTCGTGCCGACGCGCTGGGGGCTGCAGCTTCTCCCCTACGCACAGCGCGTCATCGACCTCCTGGATGAAGCGGCGGCAACGATCCGCACCAAGGAGCTGGACGGCCCCGTCCGTATCGGCATCCCCGAAGAATACAGCCAGACGGTGCTGCCGGCAGCGCTTGCGGCATTCGCCGTCCGCCACCCGGCCGTCGAGGTGACGGTCTCCTGCGACTACACCGTCAGGAACCTCGCGGCACTGGAGCGAGACGAACTCGATCTCGCCGTCGTCTTCGACTGGGGCAACCAGTCGAGCGGCGAGGTTCTCTGTATCGATCCGACCGTCTGGGTGACGTCGCAGGTCCACCGCCTGCACGATCTCGACCCGATGCCAATCGCCATCTACAGGAATTCGAACTGGTGCCGGGATTTCGCCCTACGATCCCTCGACCAGATGGGGCGGCGCTACCGCATCGCCTTCATTGCCGACACCAGCTCGGGCCTGCAGAATGCCGTCGTGGCCGGGCTTGCTGTGACGACGCTGTCGCGCAGCCACATTCCGCCGGGCTGCCGCGAACTGACGGCCGATGACGGCTTTGCGCCGGTCGATACGTCCAAGGTCGTGCTGCGGCGCAACCCCTATCACTCGACCGAGGCCGTGCGCGAACTGGCCGACATGGTGCGTGACGCCTTCAAGCCGATCGGCTATCAGGCGCTGGTGTAACCGGGCGGCGCAGGCGCCTGCGGGTGTCGGACGGGCTTTCCGAGAAGCTGGCGCGATAGCTGCGGGCAAAGGCGGAGGCTGAGTTGAAGCCGGTGGCGGCGGCGATATCGGCGAAGGAGGCCTTGGTCTCGATGACTTTGCGCCGCGCCGCATTGAGCCTCAGCGCCAGATAATGCACATGCGGCGGTGCGCCGATGCTCTCCTGGAACAATCCCTGCAGATGACGGGCGCTGACGCCGACGCGTTTGGCGATGCGGCTGAGCATCACCGGCTGTTCGATATGCTCTTCCATCAGCCGCACGGCCGACGCCACGCGCGGATCGCGCATGCTGAGGCCCGCGGCGGAGGGCGAAAGCTGGCTTTCGTTGTGGAACGACACCTGCTCGTAGCTGAACAGACGGCTGACCTCGAGCGCCAGCGAATAGCCCTGCCGCTGGCGGATGATCTCGAGCATCAGGTCGACGGTCGGCAGCGGCCCTGCCGTGGTCAGCCGCTTTCCGTCGATGACAAAGCGGTCCTTGACGGCCTTCACCTGTGGGTAGGCCAGCGAAAAATCCTCGAAATCCTCCCAATGGATCGTCGCCGTCAGGCGGTCGAGAAGGCTGGATTCGGCGAGCAGCCATGTGCCGGATTCGATCCCGGCGATGACGCTGCGACGGCGCGCCGCCTGCGAGAGCTGCATCTTCAGCGTGGCCGTGGCGCTCTGCCGCCAGTTGTAGCTCGCGAGAACGAAGAGCGGCGCGTCCTCCCGCGCGGCGCTGAATGCACCGGCTGCAGGCACCGGAATGCCGCTCGTCGTCAGCACCGGAGCGCCATCTGGCGTCAGCAGCCGCCAGCGATAGAGCTCGCTACCGGCGATGCGGTTTGCGCCGCGCATCGGCTCGATGACGGAGGCCAGCAGAATGAGGTTCGTCTCCGGCAGGACGAGAAGATCGAGATCGAGGCGGTCGTTAGAGCGGGTGAGCATGAAGTCTCCAGATTACCGATACTGTATCAATCACTTCCGTTAATGCAAAGCATGGGCGTCCCGATTGCCGCGTAATGGGTGCAATACGAGGGAGAACACGATGCCTCTTGCGATGAACCGCGATGTCTTCATCACCTGCGCCGTCACCGGCTCCGGTGACACGGTTTCCAAATCCAGCCACGTTCCCATTACTCCCAAGCAGATCGCGGATTCCGCGATCGACGCCGCCAAGGCTGGGGCGGCCGTTGTTCACTGTCACGTTCGTGATCCGGAGACCGGCGCCGCCAGCCGCCGCAACGATCTCTACCGCGAAGTGACGGACCGCATTCGCTCCGCCGATGTCGATGTCGTCTTGAACCTGACGGCCGGTATGGGCGGCGACCTGATCTTCGGCGATGTCGAAAGGCCGCTGCCGCTTAACCCCGCCGGAACCGATATGGCCGGCGCCAGCGAGCGTGTCAGCCATATCGCCGAATGCCTGCCCGAGATCTGCACGCTTGACTGTGGCACGATGAACTTCAGTCTCGGCGACTACGTCATGACCAACACGCCCTCGATGCTGCGGGCGATGGCGAAGAAGATGACCGATCTCGGCGTGCGCCCCGAAATCGAGGCCTTCGACACCGGCCATCTCTGGTTTGCGAAGCAGCTCGCCGAGGAGGGGCTGATCGAGGATCCGGTGCTGATCCAGCTCTGCATGGGTATTCCGTGGGGTGCGCCGGATGATCTCAATACCTTCATGGCGATGGTGATTAACGTGCCGAAGAACTGGACCTTCTCGGCCTTCTCGATCGGCCGCAATGCGCTGGCCTACCCGGCTGCCGCGGTGCTTGCCGGCGGCAATGTGCGTGTCGGCCTCGAAGACAATCTCTATGCCGGCAAGGGTCTGCTCGCCACCAACGCGCAGCTGGTCGAGAAGGCCGTGCAGGTCATCGAAGGCATGGGCGCGCGCATCATCGGGCCGGATGCCGTTCGCGAAAAACTGAAGCTCAGCAAGCGTTGAGGGCTGCATGATCAAGATCAACAAGGCAGCCTGTGTCGGCGGCGGCGTCATCGGTGGCGGATGGATCGCCAGGTTCCTGCTTGCCGGCATCGATGTCGACGTATTCGACCCGCATCCGGAAGCGAGCCGCATCGTAGGCGAGGTGATCGCCAATGCCGAGCGCGCCTATGCGATGCTGACGGGCGCCCCCCTCCCCCCGCGCGGCAAACTCACGTTCTGCAAGACGCTGGAAGAAGCCGTCGTCGATGCCGACTGGATCCAGGAGAGCGTGCCGGAAAGGCTCGATCTCAAGCGCAACGTGCTGACCCAGATCGACGCCGCATGCCGTCCGGACGCGCTGATCGGCTCCTCGACCTCGGGCCTGCTCCCGACCGATCTGCAGCGCGACATGCAGTTTCCCGACCGGCTCTTCGTCGCCCACCCCTACAACCCGGTCTATCTGCTGCCGCTCGTCGAGATCGTCGGCGGCGAGAAGACCAGCCATGCGACGATCAAGGCGGCGATGGAAAAGCTGCCGCCGATCGGCATGAAGGGCGTGCATATCGCCAAGGAGATCGAGGCCTTCGTCGGCGATCGTCTTCTGGAGGCGCTATGGCGCGAGGCACTATGGCTGATCCACGACGACATCTGCACGGTCGAGACACTCGACGATGTCATCCGCTATTCCTTCGGCCTGCGCTGGGCGCAGATGGGCCTGTTCCAGACCTACCGGATCGCCGGCGGCGAAGCGGGCATGCGCCACTTCCTGGCGCAGTTCGGCCCCTGCCTCGCCTGGCCCTGGACGAAGCTCACCGATGTCGTCGACCTCGACGATGCGCTCGTCGAAAAGATCGGCCAGCAGTCCGATGATCAGGCCGAAGGCCGGTCGATCCGCGAGCTGGAACGCATTCGCGACGAAAACCTGACCGGCATCCTGCAGGCGCTGAAAGCCGGCGACGGTGGCAAGGGCTGGGGCGCCGGCAAGCTGCTGAAAGATTTCGAGCACTCGCTCTGGGCGGGCGCGAAAGCGGCCGAGCAACCGAAGACCTCCGGCCCGCTGCGGCTCGTCGATACGAAGGTCAGCCCCGCCTGGGTCGATTACAACGGCCACATGACCGAACACCGCTACCTGCAGGTCTTCGGCGACACCACGGATGCGCTGCTGCGGCTGATCGGTGCCGGTCTTTCCTATGTCGAGGCCGGACACAGCTACTACACCGTCGAGACCCATATCCGGCATCTCGGCGAGGCCAAGCTTGGCCAGGCGATCTATGCGACCTGCCAGCTGCTGTCGGTGGATGAAAAGCGGCTGCACGTCTTCCACAGCATCTGCGATGCGGCAAGCGGCGAGGTGCTCGCGACCGGCGAGCAGATGCTGCTGCATGTCGACTCCAACGCCGGCAAGGCCGTTCCGGCGCCGCCGGAAATCCTGGCGGAGGCGAAGGCGATCGCCGAGGCTCACGCCTCGCTCCCCGCCCCGGATGGCGCCGGCCGCCATGTCGGGCAGAGAAAGCAGGGATGAGACGATGATCTGTCTGCCGGCCTCCATCTCCGAAAGCAGATCCCGCAAGGCTGCGCCTTGCGGAGCTTCGGAATGGGCGGCCAGCAGCAGCACAGAAATCACTCAATACAACCAGAGAGATAGGCGCCGATCCTCATCTGCAGGATCGGCCTCTTGCTATTCGACTTCAGCACAGCTTGTAACCGTCAATGCAAAATCGCCCTTCGGGCGAGCATATGCTCGATATGTCGCAGACGATGTATATGATGTCGTTTCACCGGCCCCCCGGCCGGTCAAAGTGGCCCTTAATTCGATCCTATGCATATTCATTGCCGGGGCGGCTCTCAAAGGCTCCCCCGCAGAAAGAGCGGAGGTAGCCTAGGTTGAACGGACGTAGCTTGACCACCTTTGAGCTGCTGACTTCCCTGCCCTCCGCCGCAGCCAAAACGCATGCGGCACGCTGTCGTCTCGCCATCGCGGGCGCCATCCTTACCCAGAATTCCGATCTTCAGGAAACAAGCCGGACAAAAACAACCGCCGGCATTCCCGATCGCCGCGCCATCAAGCTGGCGCCCAAACCCACGCGCAATCGTCGAACCGAGAAAGGAAGATAAGGGCGGCACCAACCGCGACGTTTTCCCGAACGAACATGGACCTGGCACCGGAAGAGGAAACCGGTTCTGCGGTCCACTTGCCAATTCTTCAATCGAGACAAGAAGGAACAGGGGAATGAACGACTACACCAAATATCTCGCAAGCCGCGTCACCGCAGGCGGGCTGAACCGCCGCGAATTTCTGGGACGCGCCATGGCTGCCGGCCTGACGCTTGCCGTCGCCGACAAGCTTTTCACCGAAAGCGCCGAAGCCGCCGAACCGAAGCGTGGCGGCCATCTGAAGCTCGGCCTTGAAGGTGGTGCCGCCACCGACTCCAAGGACCCGGCGAAGTTTCTCTCGCAATTCATGTTCTGCGTCGGCCGCTGCTGGGGCGACATGCTGGTCGAATCCGATCCGCTGACCGGTGCCGCCGTTCCATCGCTTGCCGAATCCTGGGAACCGTCGAAGGACGCCGCCACCTGGACCTTCAAGATCCGCAAGGGCGTGAAGTTCCACAATGGCAAGGAACTGACGATCGACGACGTCGTCGCAACCCTGAAGCGCCACACCGACAAGAAGTCGGAATCCGGTGCGCTCGGCGTTCTCGGTTCGATCAAGGACGTCAAGGCCGACGGCGGCAACCTCGTTCTGACGCTGACCGAAGGCAATGCGGATATGCCGCTGCTGCTGACGGACTACCACCTCGTCATCCAGCCGAATGGCGGCAATGACGATCCGCTCGCCTCTATCGGTACCGGCCCCTACAAGCTCACGAGCTTCGAGCCCGGCGTTCGCGCCACCTTCGAGAAGAATGCCGACGACTGGCGTTCGGACCGCGGCTATGTCGATTCGATCGAAATTATCGGCATGAACGACGCGACCGCCCGTATCGCCGCGCTTTCTTCGGGTCAGGTGCACTATATCAACCGCGTCGATCCGAAGACTGTCGATCTCCTGAAGCGCGCGCCGACCGTCGAGATTCTTTCGACTTCGGGCCGCGGCCACTACGTCTTCATCATGCATTGCGACAAGGCGCCGTTCGACAATAACGACCTGCGGCTTGCCCTGAAATACGCCATGGACCGCGAGACGATGGTCAAGAAGATCCTCGGCGGCTACGGCAAGGTCGGCAACGACTTCCCGATCAACAATACATACGCCCTCTTCCCCGAGGGGATCGAACAGCGCGCCTACGATCCCGACAAGGCGGCCTTCCACTACAAGAAATCAGGCCACAGCGGCTCCGTGCTGCTGCGCACCTCCGAAGTCGCCTTCCCGGGCGGCGTCGATGCCGCCGTTCTCTACCAGGAAAGCTGCAAGAAGGCCGGCATCGAGATCGAGGTCAAGCGCGAGCCGGGCGACGGCTACTGGACCAACGTCTGGAACGTCCAGCCCTTCTCGACCTCCTACTGGGGCGGCCGCCCGACGCAGGACCAGATGTATTCCACGGCCTATCTCTCGACGGCCGACTGGAACGACACGCGGTTCAAGCGTCCCGACTTCGACAAGCTGCTCCTTGAAGCACGCTCGGAACTCGACGAGACCAAGCGCAAGGACATGTACCGCACCATGGCGATGATGGTGCGCGATGAAGGCGGCCTGATCCTGCCGATGTTCAACGACTTCGTGAACGCCTGCTCCAAGCAGGTGAAGGGATATGTCCACGATATCGGCAACGACATGTCGAACGGCTATGTCGCCACCCGCGTCTGGCTCGATGCCTGACGGCCGGGGGCTTCCCCGCCATCTCTGACTGAACCAGGACCGCAAGCGCAAGGCTTGCGGTCCCCCTGACGTTTCAGCGCGAGGCCTTCGCCATGCCCAGTTCATCGACCGGCAACCCTTTGCCGGGTCTCAGATTCCGACAGCGCTTTCCGCTGCTCGCCCTCATCATCGAGCGCTTCGTGCTCTCGCTCGTCCTGCTCTTTGCCGTATCGATCCTGATCTTCGGCGGCCTCGAAGCGCTGCCTGGCGATTTCGCGACGACCTATCTTGGCCAGTCGGCAACGCCGCAGGCGGTCGCCAATATCCGCCAGGATCTCGGCCTCGACCGGCCGGTGACGACCCGCTACGTCGAGTGGCTCGGCAATGCCGTCCAGGGCGATTTCGGCACCTCATGGGCCAGCAAGAACTCGGTCAGCGAGCAGATCGGCAAGCGCTTGGGCAACTCGCTGTTCCTGGCCGGCTTCGCCGCGCTGATCTCCGTACCGCTCGCCGTCGCGCTCGGTATGCTCTCGGTGCATTTCAGAAACCGGATGCCGGACAAGATCATCAACGTCATTTCGCTCGCGGCGATCTCGCTGCCCGAGTTCTTCATCGGCTACCTGCTGATCATGTTCTTCGCAGTGAAGCTCGGCGTCGCGACCTTCCCGGCGACCGTCTATGACAGCATGGGCTTCGTCGAGCGGCTGAAGGCGATCACGCTGCCGACAGCAACTCTCGTGCTGGTCGTCCTTGCGCACATGATGCGCATGACGCGGGCTGCAATCCTCTCCGTCATGTCGTCGGCCTATATGGAGACCGCCGAACTCAAGGGTCTCGGCGCCTTCCGCTCGATCGTCAAGCATGCGGCACCCAATGCGCTGGCGCCGATCATCAACGTCGTGGCGCTCAATCTGGCCTATCTGGTGGTGGGCGTCGTCGTCGTCGAGGTGGTCTTCGTCTATCCCGGCATGGGCCAGTACATGGTCGACGCCGTCACCGTGCGCGACATGCCGGTCGTCCAGGCCTGCGGCCTGATTTTCGCCGCCGTCTACATCTTCCTCAACATGATCGCCGACATTCTGGCGATCGTCGCCAACCCGAGACTGAGGCATCCGCGATGAGATTGAGAGATATCCCCATCACCGCCTGGATCGGCATCATCGGCATCGTCATTGCCTTCATCTTCGCGATCTTCGCGCCCTGGATCGCCCCCTATGGCGAGACCGAGGTCGTCGGCAATGTCTGGCAGGTCGCCGACAACCAGTATTTCTTCGGCCTCGACAATCTCGGCCGCGATATCCTTTCGCGGCTGATCTACGGCGCCCGCACCACGCTCTTCGTGGCGCTCGGCGCAACGCTGATCTCTTTCTCGCTTGGCATCCTTCTGAGCTTCACGGCCGCCGTGTCGCGCGGGATCATCGACACCGTCTTCTCGCGCTTCAACGACCTGATGATGTCGATCCCGACGCTGATCTTTGCGCTCGTGGTTCTCGCCGTGCTGCCGCAGAACATCGTCATCCTCATCCTGGTCATGGCGATCCTCGATTCCACCCGCGTCTACCGCCTAGGCCGCGCCGTAGCGCTCGATGTCGCGGTCATGGAATTCGTCGAGGCCGCCAAGCTGCGTGGCGAAGGCAAGCTCTGGATCATCTTCCGCGAAATCCTGCCGAATACGCTTTCACCGCTGCTGGCCGAATTCGGCCTGCGCTTCGCCTTCTCCATCCTCTTTCTCTCCACCCTCTCCTTCCTCGGCCTCGGCATCCAGCCGCCGGCCGCAGACTGGGGCGGCATGGTCAAGGACAACAAGGACGGGATCATCTTCGGGATTTCCGCAGCGCTGGTTCCGGGCACGGCGATCGCCGCGCTCGCGGTATGCGTCAATCTCGTCGTCGACTGGCTTTTGAAACGCACATCCAGCCTCAAGGGAGGGCGCGGCGATGCCTGAGCTTCTTTCAGTTCGCAATCTGAAGATCGAGGCCACCAGCTATCCGCCGGGCGAGCCGCCGAAGCGGGTGACGATCGTCGATGGCGTTTCCTTCGATCTGCAAAAGGGCAAGGTTCTCGGCCTGATCGGCGAATCCGGCGCCGGCAAATCGACGATCGGCCTTTCGGCTCTCGCCTATGGGCGTGGCGGCGCCGAGATCACCGGCGGCGAAGTTCTGCTCGACGGAGAAAACATCCTGGCGCTCGGCAAGGGCGGCATCAGGCAGATCCGCGGCGCCCGCGTCTGCTACGTCGCGCAGTCGGCGGCAGCAGCCTTCAATCCGGCGCACAAGCTTGGCGATCAGGTGATCGAAGCCTCCGTCAAGCATGGCCTGATGACCAAGGAAGAGGCGCGCAAGCGCGCACTTTATCTCTTCCAGGTGCTGGGTCTCCCGAGTCCCGAAACCTTTGGCGACCGCTTCCCGCATCAGGTCTCCGGCGGCCAGCTGCAGCGCGCCATGACAGCGATGGCGCTCTGCTCCAATCCGTCGCTGATCGTCTTCGACGAGCCGACGACGGCGCTCGACGTGACGACGCAGATCGACGTGCTCGCGGCGATCAAGCATGCGATCGAGGAGACGCATACGGCGGCCCTCTACATCACCCACGACCTTGCCGTCGTCGCCCAGATCTCCGACGACATCATGGTTCTCCGCCACGGCAAGACGGTGGAATATGGCAGCGTGCAACAGATCATCGAGGCGCCGGCGCAGGACTATACGCGCGCCCTGGTGAACGTCCGGCAGGCGGCGCGCGACGAAGCGCTGGATCAATCCGGCGCGCTGCTGAAGGTCGAGAATATCAGCGCCGAATATTCCAACGGTTTCAAGGTTCTGCACGGGGTTTCTCTTCACGTGCCCAAAGGACAGACGCTCGCCGTCGTCGGTGAATCCGGTTCGGGGAAATCCACCCTTGCGCGGGTGATCACCGGGCTGCTTCCGCCGAACGAAGGCAAGATCGTCTTCGATGGCAAGCCGCTGACGCCGAGCCTTCGCAACCGCCCGAACGACGACTTGCGGCGGATCCAGCTGATCTACCAGATGGCCGATACCGCGATGAACCCGCGCCAGACGGTGCGCGATATCATCGGCCGTCCGCTGACCTTCTATTACGGCCTGCGCGGCGCGAAGAAGACGGCGCGCGTCAAGGAACTGCTCGACCAGATCGAGATGGGCAACGGCTTCATCGACCGCTATCCGGCCGAGCTTTCCGGCGGGCAGAAGCAGCGCGTGGCGATCGCCAGAGCACTTGCGGCAAAGCCGGAGCTCATTCTCTGCGACGAGCCGACCTCGGCACTCGACCCGCTGGTCGCCGAGGGCATCCTGAAGCTTCTGATGCGGCTTCAGGAGGAAGAGCAGCTCTCCTACATCTTCATCACCCACGATATCGCCATCGTCCGGGCGATTGCCGATAGCGTTGCGGTGATGCACCGTGGCAAGCTGGTGCGGTTCGGGCCGAAGTCTAAGGCGCTTTCGCCGCCCTTCGACGATTACACCGACCTGCTTCTGAAGTCGGTACCGGAGATGGAGATCGGCTGGCTGGAGCGCGTGCTGGCGACGCGGCGGATGGAAAGCGCAGGCAACTGAGATTTCGGGGCGGCGCAAGCCGCCTCGTTCCCATGACAGTGCATGAAGGAAAAGACATGACCGCGCGCGGCTTCACGACGATCGAGAACCAATTGATCACGCTCAAGGATGGGACGCGGCTTGCCGCCCGCATCTGGATGCCGGATGAGGCGGAGAGCGATCCCGTCCCCGCGGTTTTCGAGTTCCTGCCCTATCGCAAGCGCGACGGGACCTGCCTGCGTGACGAGTCGACCTATCCGGTCTTTGCCGCGGCAGGGATTGCCGGTGTGCGTGTCGATATTCGCGGCTCCGGCGAATCCGACGGTGTCATCGACGGGGAATATACCGAGCTCGAGCTTGCCAATGCCTGCGAACTGATCGCCTGGATTGCGGCGCAACCCTGGTCGAACGGCTCCGTGGGAATGATGGGCATTTCCTGGGGCGGCTTCAACAGCCTGCAGGTGGCAGCACTGCGCCCGCCAGCGCTGAAGGCGGTCATCTCCATCGCTTCCACGGTCGATCGCTATAACGACGATATCCATTACAAGAACGGCTGCCATCTCTCGGCACAGCTTTCCTGGGCCGCAACCATGCTCGGCTATCAGTCGCGGTCGCCCGATCCCGCCCTTGTCGGCGCGCGCTGGAAGGAGATGTGGCTGGAGCGGCTGGAACACGAACCCTTCTTCATGGAAGAGTGGCTGAGCCACCAGCGCCGCGACGGCTTCTGGCAGCATGGCTCGATCTCCGAGGATTTCTCCAAGGTCGAGATTCCGGCGCTCGTGATCGCCGGCTGGGCCGACGGCTATCGCAACACCCCGCTGATGGCGGTCGAGGGGCTGGGCGACAAGGCGAAGGCGCTGATCGGCCCCTGGGTGCACAAATACCCGCACTTCGCCTGGCCGAAGCCTCGCACCGATTTTCATGGCGAGGCAATTGCCTGGTGGAACAAGTGGCTGCGCGGCGAGGACAACGGCATCGACCGGCTCCCTCAAACGCGTGCCTATATTCTCGACGCCATCCGCCCTGCCCCGCGCCGCGATTTCGATCCCGGCTTCTGGATCGCCAAGGACTCCTGGTCGAAGCCGGAGATGCAGTGCTTCTGTGTCGAGCAATTCGGCAAGCTGACCGAGGGCATGCCGATCCCGCAGGCGCCGGAACATGCCGTCTATCTGCGCTCGCCACTCGATACCGGCACGTCGTCGGGCGAATATTTCACGCTGAAGCCGGATGCCGAAATGGCGCTCGACCAGCGCTCCGACGATGCGGGCTCGCTGACTTTCGAGACCGTGCCGCTTGCTTGTGATCACGACTATCTCGGCCGCCCGGTGCTGACGCTTGCGCTACGCACGCTGGCAAGGACCGGCAATCTCTGCGCCCGTCTCGTCGATGTGCATCCGGATGGGACGGCAACCCGCGTCACCTTCGGGGTGATCAATCTCACCCATCGCGACGGCAATGCGGAGCCGGAGGCACTGACATCAGGTGAGAAGGTCTCGATCCGCCTCGAACTCGATGCCTGCGGCTATCGCTTCCGCAAGGGGCACCGGATCCGCCTGGCGATCTCGACCGCGTATTGGCCGATGATCCTGCCGCCGCCCGAAGATGCCGGTGTCGAGATCGACATCGCCTCGCTCGGCCTCGGCCTGCCGCTGCTCGGCGCGCATGAGAAGATTGCGATCCCCGAGCCTGAAAACCCCGATCCGTTGCCGAAATATATCGAGCATGCGCCTGGCGTCACCAAGCGGCAGGTCCTGAAGGACCTCTCGGCCAATCGCACCGACTACCGCATCCACGAGGATACCGGGCTGTTCGAACATCCGGATACCGGCCTCTCGACCCGGCAGCTGCGCGAAGAAGTCTGGTCGATCACGCCGGGCGCCCCCCTGTCGATGACCGGTATTTCGACCTGGACCTGCGACATGCGCCGCCCGGACTGGTTCGTGCGGACGGTGGCGACGGCAAAGATCGCCTGCACTGCCAGCGACTGGATCATCAGCGCCGTGGTGACTGCCTATGAGGGTGAGGTGCAGGTCTTCGAGAAGGTGTTTGCGGAAATGCGCATTCCCCGTGACCTGATGTAAGCGTCAACCGGCCGCAAACCGGCGGACGGCTTCACAGACAGCGCGAAAGCCCTGCTTGGCGCCCTCGCTCATATGGCGGGCGCGCAGCCAGGCATGAACCATGTGCGGCTCCTCGCGGAACCAGACCTCGATCCCCGCCTGCGCCAGCCGCGCCGCGTAATGGCGGGCATCGTCACGCAAGGGATCGAAGGCCGCCCCGGTGATATAGGAGGGTGGCAAGCCCCTGACATCCCTGGCTGCGAGCGCACCGGCGACGGGATCACCGGCCGGAGCCTGGAGCACTTCGCGGTAGTAGGCGACATCGGCTGTCGTCAGCCCCGGCGCATCGGCCATCTCGATATAGGAGCCTGTTGTCAGATCGCCGCCGAGCGCCGGATAGATCAGCACCTGTGCTTCAATGCCCGCGATCCCCTTGTCCCGCGCCTGCAAAGCAAGCCCGGCGGCAAGATTTCCGCCGGCGCTGTCGCCGATCAGGACGATGGGATTGCCGCCTGCAGCCAGCGCTTCCAGCACGGCAAAGCAATCATCGGTCTGCGCCGGCCAGCGATGCTCGGGTGCCAGCCGGTAGTCGACAGCAACGAGCTCGGCGCCCGCGAAATCGGCGAGCTCGGCGCAGATCGCATGATGGCTTTCCAGTGAGCCGACGACGAAGCCGCCGCCATGCAGATAAAGGAGCAGCGACGGCGTCGTAATTTTCGCGGGGCGATAGCGCCGCGTCGGGACATCGCGAATACGGCTATCGGCGAATGTCAGACCATCCGGGAGCGGCGGGCTGAAGCGGGCGCAAAGCGCATCATACTGCGCTCGCTGCGCCTCGATCGATTGCGACACGGCGTCATCTGAATAGACGCTGCTGCAGATTTTGAGAAATTCGAGAATGCCCTTCTCTTCAGGCATCGGGCGCGTAGCGGTCATGATGCAATCCGTTCGGTTCGGCGACATCATGCACGATAGGATTTGCCCCGAAGATTAGGCAAGCGCATTGACGCCATCGGCGCGCTGGAACCCGCCAGAGCGGCGATTATCCACGCCGCACCGAGCGCTCCAAAGCTTCGCCGTCACGCGCAGGCTGCGGCTTCTCCGTCAGGCCGACCAACTGACGCAGCGGGCTCGGCAGCTGATCGACGGCAACCGCGAAGGCGATCGAGATGACGGCGGTTGCCGCGGCGACGAGCGCAAAGCTCTGGATCGCCGGCAGATCGAGCGGCAGGACATAGTAGAGCGCTCCGACGGTCACCGTCTGGTGGACGATATAGAGCGGGAAGACCAGCCGGTTCATCGTCACCAGCCGCTCGCTCGGCTGATTGAGATAGCGCGCCGCAAAGCCGATCAGAGTGAGGATCATGCTCCAGGCGAGCAGGAAGACGCTGGTCTTGAAAAGCAGGGTCTCATTGACATCGTAGCTGCCGATCGCCTGCTCCGGCGCAACGGTCCAGGATGCCAGGTAGAGCCAGATGGTGGTCGCAAGCGCAATCCCGCCGCTGACATAGCGGCGCGCGATCAGCGTACCGATGAGCGCCCGGTGATGGCGGGAAATCAGGAAACCGAGGCCGAACCAGCTGGCCCAGACAGCAAACCATGCGCCGTCATTATAGAGCGCATTGGTCTCACGCGGGTAGATCGGCGACAGCGCCAGATTGAGGCCGAGCGGCAGCAGGAAGAAGAGGTAGATGGCGCCCGTTTTGGCGACGCGCTCGAACCAGGCGAAGATCGGATTTCCGGGCCGCAGCAGATATTGGAAGATCGGATAGCAGATCACCGACATCACCAGCAGATAGGCGACGAACCACATATGCGCCCAGGTGAAATTGCCCGCAGGATATTTTCCCTCGGTGAAATAGCGCGTCAGCCAGAATTCGAGGAACGAGCCGGTATAGCCGTTCTCATACATCCGCTCGTACCAGACCTGCGGCACGACGATGACGGCCATGGCGAAGAGCAGCGGAATGAGCAGCCGCACCGTGCGCTTGTAGATGAAGGTCAGCCCCTGCTCCGGCTTGAAGGTGAAGGCGACGCCCATGCCGGAGATGAAGAACAGAAGCGCAAGGCGCCAGGCACGCGGGAAATCCATGACCAGCGACAAGCCGCGGCTGGTATTCTCGCTATGCAGCAACCAGCCCATATCGGGGAAAAAGGCAGCCGAGGAATGATAAAGGATCAGCAGGCCGAAGGCGGAGACCCTCAGGCGATCGACATAGTAAAGTCTCTCTCTCATCGCAGACGACGGATCCCCACGCAGCACCATCATCCGACCTCTCTACGCCCCAGACGTTAAGGATCGCTGCCGAAACTTCGTAAACTGCTGCTTTATTAGCGGATTGAGTGGGCGGCGATTGCCTGCACCTAAGTCAACAGGCCGCGAAGATCGCGGCGGCCATCGACGACGCGAACGATCTGAACGCGTTCAACCGGCATGTCATCGTCATCAGGGATGGTTTCGTAGAGGATCAGAAACGGCGCATCGACCAGCATCCGCGCACCCGGTCCGATCTCCGGGTGGCGCGCTCCCATACGCGGCTGTTCGGCCAGCAGCTTCGCCTTGCGTTCAAAACTGTCGAAGAAGCGCTCGGCCGCCTGGGGTTGCTCCAAGCCGATACGCACGTAGATGTCGCGCACATCTTTGAGAGCCTGCGGCAGCCAGACCAGATCAACCGGCATTTTTGCGAGCCGCGCTCAACTCCCGGCGTGCTTCATCACGCAGCGTCTCGAAGTCAACCGAGACAGGCTCTCCGCTGGCCTTGCCCTCAGCCCAGAGGCGCCGCAGACGTTCGATGTCGCCTTTCCGGCTCTCCCACTTTGCGGACCAGTCCCGCATCGCCTCGCGGATGACTTCGCTGCTGCTCGCATAGGCGCCACTGCTGACGGCGTCTCTCAGCAACTCCGCCTGCTGCGGCGTCATTGAAACGCTGATTTTCTCGACATTGGCCATGAAGCATCCTCCATCTTGGTAGTAAAAATTACCACCACAAGGACAATTTGCCAAGAACGCCCTCCGTTGGAATGCGACAGCGACCACCACAATTTCGTTCTCGCCATCGGCCAACATTTGCGTGAGAGAAAACCTTTTCTCACTTGACACGACACTTGGTAAAAGGTTTTCTCACCGCAAAGCTTAGGAGGAAGAGCTGAATATCTCGGGAGGAAAACGCGGGCGGATTACCATTCATGACGTGGCTGCGGCCGCGGGCGTCAGCATATCGACGGCATCGAAGGCGTTGAACGATACCGGCCGCATGGGCGCCGAGACCCGCGAGCGGGTGAAGCGCATCGCGGCGGAGATTGGGTTCAGGCCGAATGCTCTGGCGCGCGGCCTTCTGAGCAAGCGCAGTTTCACCATCGGGCTGCTGACGAACGACACTTACGGCCGTTTTACGCTGCCTGTCATGGCCGGTGTTTCGGAGGCACTGGTCGACCACGGCGTCTCGGTTTTCCTCTGCGCGATCGAGGATGATCCGGCGCTCGGTCAGATCCATGTCGATGCGATGCTCGACAAGCAGGTGGACGGCATCATCGCGACAGGAAAGCGTCTGGACAGACGGTTGCCAGTCGATCTGTCGAACCTGAACGTGCCCGTCGTCTACGCCTTCACCGAAGGTGCGCCTGACAGCGTCACGTTCAGTTCCGATGATGGGCATGGCGCGCGGCTCGCGACGGAGTGGCTGCGGAAACTTGGGCGCAGACGGATCGCCCATATTACCGGGCCGGAGGATTTCGTCTCGGTTCGCGAGCGCGCCAATGCCTATCGCGAGGTGGCAGGCGACGCTGTGCCGGTTCTCTTCGGCGTCTGGTCGGAGAGCTGGGGGCATGATGCGGTGGCGAGGCTGTGGAGTGCAGCGGGTTCCAAACCCGACGGCATCTTCTGCGGCAACGACCAGATCGCCCGTGGTGTCATCGATGCGTTGCGCGAGCGCGGCATCAAGGTGCCGCAGGATGTGTCGGTGGTCGGCTTCGACAATTGGGAGATTGTCGCAGCACAGACCCGGCCGCCGCTGACGACGGTAGATATGGAGCTGAAGGAGCTCGGGCGCCAGGCGGGATTGACGATCCTGTCGCTTGCGGAGGGGCGCCCGGTGGAGCCCGGCGTGCGGAAATTGCCGTGCCGCCTCGTCGTGCGGCAGACATGCGGGGGCGACGCCCTCGGGATTTAGAAACGGCGCGAAGGAGACGCGCCATATTGGGAGGAATGCCATGATGAAGCGTCTGTTGGTGGCAACGAGCATTGCCACCCTTAGCCTCGTATCGACAGCTTCGGCTGCCGAAAAAATTGAAATGTGGGTCCGTTCCGGCATCGGCGACGCCTTCAAGAAGGTCGTCGAAGCCTATAATTCCAGCCACGAAAACCAGGTCGTCGCCACCGAAGTGCCGTTCAGCGAACTGGTGCAGAAATATGCGACGGCGATCGCCGGTGGTCAGGCGCCCGATGCGCTGTCGATGGACCTGATCTATACGCCGGCATTTGCTGCGGCCGGCCAACTCGAAGATCTCTCGGACTGGGCGAAGAGCCTGCCGTACTTCAATTCTCTGTCGCCGTCGCATGTCCGCCTCGGCACCTATGACGGCAAGATCTACGGCCTGCCGCTCTCGGTCGAGACCTCGGTCTTCGCCTGGAACAAGGACCTCTACAAGAAGGCCGGGCTCGATCCCGAGAAGGCGCCCACCACCTGGGAAGAGATTTCGGCGAATGCCGAAAAGATCCGCAAGCTCGGCGACGACACCTATGGCTTCTATTTCTCCGGCGGCGGCTGTGGCGGCTGCATGATCTTCACCTTCACGCCGCTCGTCTGGGGCGCCGGTGCGGATATCCTCTCGGAAGACGGCAAGACCGCGACACTCGATACGCCACAGATGCGCAAGGCCGTCGGTTTCTATCGCGACATGGTCAAGAAGGACCTGGTTCCGGCAGGTGCGGCCAGCGACAACGGTTCGAACTTCCTGAGCTTCACCAACGGCAAGATCGGCCAGCAGTCACTTGGCGCCTTCGCCATCGGCACGCTGGTCACCAGCCATCCCGATATCAATTTCGGCGTGACGCTGATCCCCGGCGTCGATGGCAAGCCGTCGTCCTTTGCCGGTGGCGATAACTTCGTCATCACCAAGGGCACGAAAAAGATCGATGCGGTGAAGGAGTTCCTCGAATATATCTATTCGATGGACGGCCAGAAGGTCATGGCCAAGTATGGCAGCCTTCCGACCCGCGGCGACATTGCCGATCAGGTGCTTGCCGGACTCGATCCGCGCATGCAGGTGGGCCTGAAGGCGATCTCGATTGCCAAGACGCCCTACACGCTGCAGTTCAACGACCTGATCAACAGCGCCAACGGCCCCTGGGCGACCTTCACCAACGCCGCGATCTTCGGTGACGACGAAGACGGAGCCTTTTCGAGCGCCCAGTCCGAGATGCAGTCGATCATAGACAGCGGCCAATAATCTCTCCCGGCCGCGGCCGGGGAGCAGTGGCAGCTCTCCGGCCGATCCATTCCATGCAGCAATGAAAGATGCGGAGCATTTCGATGACCGTTTCAGGTCCCCAGCGCCCTGCCGGCAGCCGCAAGCGGCGGCGCAGATCGCAATGGCGCGGGCTTCTCTATATCGCGCCGGCCATGGCGCTCGTCATCGTCTTCTTCGTGATGCCCGTGATCTTCACCGGCTGGATGAGCCTGCACAACTGGCCGCTGATGGGCGCTCAGCGCTGGATCGGCTTTGCCAACTATACCCGCATGTTCAACGACAGCCGCTTCATGGCCGCACTAAACTTCACCGCCTACTACACCGTCATCGTCACGATCGCGATCTTTGCCGTTGCATTCCCGCTGGCGATCTTCGTCGAGAAGGAGCGGCGCCTTGTCAGCACCTACAGGACGATCATCTTCCTGCCCGTCGTCGTCGGCCTCGCGACTGCCTCGCTGCTCTGGGTGTGGCTGGCGAATGTCGATAGCGGCTTTTTCGGCCCGGCGCTGCGGGCGCTCGGCCTTGTCGAGCGCAGCCCGAATATCATGGCGAGCTTCGATACGGCCTTCGCCACCATCATCGTCATGGTCGTCTGGAAGATTGCCGGCTTCACGATGATCATCCTGCTGACCGGCCTGCAGGCGATCCCCTCCGAACTCACGGAAGCCGCGCGCATTGATGGCGCCGGGCGCTGGCAGCGTTTCCGGCATCTGACACTGCCGCTGATGCGCCGCACGATCGCGCTGGCGCTGGTCGTCTCGGTCACCGGCTCGGTTCTCGCCTTCGACCAGTTTTACATCATGACCTCAGGCGGACCGCAGAACAAGATGATCTCGGTGGTCTACTACATCTTCAACCAGTCATTCGTGTCCTTCAATCTCGGCTATGGCGCAGCGCTTTCGATCGCGCTCTTGGCGATCCTTGTGGCGATCTCCATCGTCCAGCTGTGGCTGCTCAGGGTCGGGGAGGAACGCGCATGATCTCCTCGAGAGAACGTCGCGCCCGCAAGCGCTTCCGGTCGCAATCGGCCTATCACGTCACCGGCATTGCCGTGTCGGTCTTCTTCCTGGCGCCCTTCGTCATCGCGCTCCTCTCATCCTTCCGTCACGGCACGGAGGCAAGCCTGCCGCCGCTGCCGCCATGGCCGACGACGGGTGTGAGCTTCGATGCCTACGCGCTGCTCGACACGTTCGGCGCCGGCATTTGGCAGCACATGATCAACTCGCTCTTCGTGTCGCTCGCCACCGTCGTGCTGACGGTCGCCGTCAGCCTGCTGGCCGGCTACGGCTTCTCGCGCTACCGCTTCCCGCTGAAGAACGTGCTCTTCGTGCTGATCATCGCCACGCTGATGATCCCGTTCCAGTCGATCCTGACGCCGCTCTTCATTATTCTCGCCAAGCTCGGCCTCAACAATTCGCTGCTCGGGCTGACGCTCGTCTATGTGACGCTACAGCTGCCCTTCTCGGTCTTCATGATGCGCAATGCCTTCGACGCCGTGCCGAAGGAGATCGAGGAAGCCGCGCGGATCGATGGCGCGCGGGATCTGAAGCTGCTGATCCGGGTGCTCTTGCCGCTCGTCCTGCCCGGCGTCGCGACCGTCGCGATCTTTGCCTTCCTGAACGCCTGGAACGAGTTCCTTGCCGCCCTCGTGCTGCTTTCCAGCAACGAGAAATACACGCTGCCCGTCCTGATGACGGCGGTGCGCGCCGGGCGCCTCGGCGCCATCAACTGGGGTGCGGTCCAGGCCGGTGTCGTCGTCATGACGATCCCCTGCCTGATCGTCTTCCTGCTTCTGCAACGCTACTACATGCGCGGGCTGATGGCCGGCGCGGTGAAATGATGATCTTTCAACGAAATGGATGAAGCCATGAACAAGCTGAAGAGAGACCGCCAGTTCCGCCCCCTGCCCGTCCCGAGCGTCGAGCTCGCCGGCCTTTTCGGCGATCGCCAGGATGCGATCTGCGATTCAACGGCCGAAACGCTGCTCGACCGCTGCGTCGAGGCCGGCATGATCCAGGCGATCGACGTCAGCCAGCCAAGCCCCGGCGTCGTCATCCCGATCGGCCCCTGGGGTGGCTCAACGCAGATGTTCTGGGACAGCGATCTCGGCAAATCGATCGAGACCGTTGCCTATTCGCTCTATCGCCGCGCCAATCCGAAGCTTGAGGCACGCGTCGACGAAATCATCGATATGTACGAGAAGCTGCAGGACAAGGACGGCTATCTGAACGCCTGGTTTCAGCGCGTGCAGCCCGGCCGCCGCTGGACGAACCTCCGCGACCACCACGAGCTCTATTGCGCCGGACATTTGATCGAGGGCGCAGTCGCCTATTACCAGGCGACCGGCAAGCGCAAGCTGCTCGATATCATGTGCCGCTATGCCGACTACCTGATCACCGTTTTCGGCCATGGCCCGGGCAAGCTTGCCGGCTATTGCGGACATGAGGAAGTCGAACTGGCGCTGGTAAAGCTGGCGCGTGTCACCGGCGAGAAGAAATATCTCGACCTCTCGAAATTCTTCGTCGACGAGCGCGGACAGGAGCCGCATTTCTTCACCGAAGAAGCGGTGCGCGACGGCCGCAGTGCGGCCGATTTCCACCAGAAGACCTATGAATATGGCCAGGCGCATGTGCCGGTGCGCGATCAGAAAAAGGTCGTCGGTCATGCCGTGCGTGCCATGTATCTCTATGCCGGCATGGCCGACATCGCCACCGAGTATAATGACGATACGCTGACCTCGGCGCTCGAAACGCTCTGGGACGACCTGACGACCAAACAGATGTATGTGACGGGCGGCATCGGCCCGGCAGCGTCCAACGAAGGCTTCACCGACTATTACGACCTGCCGAACGAAAGCGCCTATGCCGAGACCTGCGCCTCCGTCGGTCTGGTCTTCTGGGCCAACCGGATGCTCGGCCGCGGCCCGAACCGGCGCTATGCCGATATCATGGAGCAGGCGCTCTATAACGGCGCCATGGCCGGCCTTTCGCTCGATGGCAAGACCTTCTTCTACGAGAACCCGCTGGAAAGCGCCGGCAAGCATCACCGCTGGGTCTGGCACCATTGCCCCTGCTGCCCGCCGAATATCGCCCGCCTGCTGGCCTCCGTCGGTTCCTATATGTATGCGGTGGCGGAAGACGAAATCGCCGTGCATCTCTATGGAGAAAGCAAGGCCCGCTTCGAGCTCTCGGGCGCGAAGGTTGAGCTGGCGCAAACGACCCGCTACCCCTGGGATGGAGCGATCCATTTCGACCTCGATCTCGACCGCCCGGCGCGCTTTGCCTTGTCGCTGCGTATTCCGGAATGGGCCGACGGCGCCACGCTTTCGGTCAATGGCGAGAGCGTCAACGTCGAATCCGTCTCAACGGATGGTTATGCGCGGATCGAGCGCGACTGGAAGAGTGGCGACGCCGTCGATCTCGTCATTCCGCTTGCAGCGCGCAAGCTCTTCGCCAACCCGCTCGTCCGCCAGGATGCCGGCCGCACCGCACTGATGCGCGGGCCGCTGGTCTATTGCGTCGAAGAAACGGACAATGGCGCCGGGCTGAACGGTATTTCGCTTTCGGCAGATCCGTCGAAGGCGAAGGTTTCCGAGATTGCGGGGTTGCGCGGTGCCGTCGCCCTCGACCTGCCCGTCAGCCGCGATGCTTCGGATTGGGGCGCCGATCTCTACCGGACCGCGCCGCCCTCCGCGAAACCGGGCACCGCCCGCTTCGTGCCCTACCCCTTCTGGGACAATCGCGAGCCGGGCGAGATGCTCGTCTGGGTTCGTGCCGGCGAGGCCCGCGGTGAATAAGATGGGGGATACAGGCGTCGTACTGGCCGGAGTTCGCAAGAGCTTCGGCAGCCTGGATGTGATCCATGGCATCGACCTGACGATATCCGAGGGATCCTTCGTGGTCTTCGTCGGCCCCTCGGGCTGCGGAAAGTCGACGCTGCTGCGAATGATCGCCGGGCTGGAAGACGTCACCGATGGTGAGATCGAGATCAAGGGGCGCAACGTCACCGATCTCGATCCTTCGGACCGCGGCATCGCCATGGTCTTTCAGTCCTATGCGCTCTATCCACATATGAGCGTGCGCGAGAACCTCGCCTTCGGGCTGAAGATGGCGCGCACGCAGGCGGGTGAGATCGAGGCGCGCGTCAAGGCCGCCTCGGCGATCCTGAAGATCGACCATCTTCTCGAACGCCGCCCCGGCCAGCTGTCTGGCGGCCAGCGGCAGCGCGTGGCGATCGGCCGGGCGATCGTGCGCAAGCCCGATGTCTTCCTGTTCGACGAACCGCTGTCGAACCTCGATGCCGAGCTGCGCGTCTCCATGCGCATCGAGATCGCCCGTCTGCATCGCGAGCTCGGCAACACTATGATCTACGTGACCCACGACCAGACCGAGGCGATGACGCTGGCCGACCAGATCGTCGTGCTGCGCGACGGGCGCATCGAACAATCGGGTACGCCGCGCGAGATCTACGAGCGTCCGGCCAACACCTTCGTCGCCGGCTTCATCGGCTCGCCGCGGATGAACCTGCTCGATGCCATGTGGCAGGGAGCAGGCCGGGTTGCGGCTGGTGGACAGGCGGTCCAATCAGGTCTCGCCGGGAGCGCACTGGTATCGGGCGCCAAAGTGAAATTGGGGATCCGGCCCGAGCATCTGACCGTCAGCACCACCGGCACGAATGGACTGGAGGCAACGGTCGACTTCGCCGAATATCTCGGCGGCACGCAGTATCTCTATTGCCAGCTGCCCGACGGCCAGCCGGTCACAGTCGAATATCGCTCGGCGGCGGAGATCAACACCGGAGACCGGATTTTTCTCAGCGCCGCTCCGGCGGATATCCGATTGTTCGATGAAGGCGGCCTCGCCATCGCCTGATTGGCTCCTGCATCAACAAGAGCCTATTTCGTAGGCTTTTGTTGATACTGCCCATTTTTATAGCCATCCGCTTGCCAGCATTGCTGCACTGCGTCATAAATGCTGCATGAGCCACTTCGACCTGACGATCCTTGTCATCGATGAAAACGCGATCCGCTCCTCGATCATCGAAGAGGGATTGCGGGAGGCGGGGCATATGCGCGTCACCGTCATCCATGAGGTGCAGGGCGTGGCGCGGATCA
Organism: Rhizobium sp. Rhizsp82; assembly: GCF_047325115.1. Lineage (NCBI taxonomy): Bacteria > Pseudomonadati > Pseudomonadota > Alphaproteobacteria > Hyphomicrobiales > Rhizobiaceae > Rhizobium > Rhizobium sp. Rhizsp82. The sequence goes on from NZ_CP168571.1 coordinate 1,045,967, forward strand.
TCGAGACGCTGAAACCCGATGTCATCATCATCGACATCGAGAATCCGAACCGGGACATGATGGAACATCTCTTCCAGCTGACCCGCTCGATCAGCCGCCCGATCGCCATGTTCGTCGATCGCTCCGATACCGCCTCGATCGAGGCCGCCGTGGAAGCCGGAGTCTCCGCCTACATCGTCGACGGGCTGAAAAAGGAGCGCGTCAAGCCGATCCTCGACATGGCCGTCAGCCGCTTCAATGCCTTCAGCCGCTTGCAACGGGAACTCGCCGACGCCAAATCAGCGCTGGAGGAGCGAAAGGTGATCGAGCGGGCCAAGGGCATCATGATGCGGATGCGGGGCCTTTCGGAAGAGGAAGCCTTTGCGTTGCTTCGCCAGACGGCAATGAACGAGAAAAAGAAAATGTCCGAAATCGCGCAAAGTGTCGTGACGGCTGCGGGGCTGCTGATGTGAGCCCGGCCCGCGATGCAATAAGCGCCTGGAGGACGCTGGAGTGAATGCCTTGACCAAGATTGCCAGCGGCAGCGCCCGCATCGCCTCTCCCGCCCTGTCGAACGGCGAGGGACCGAGAGTTCTGCGCGCCGGTTTCATCCCGCTTGTCGATGCATCGGTGCTGATCGCCGCCGCCGAGTTCGGCTTTGCCGCCAGGGAGGGCATCGCACTCGAACTGGTGAAGGATGTGTCCTGGGCGAACGTCCGCGATCGCCTGGCTTTCCGGCAGTTCGACATTGCCCACATGCTCTCGCCGATGCCGGTTGCCGCCATGCTCGGCCTCGGCTCCAATCCATCGCCGACCATCACGCCCTTCTCGCTCGGCCGCGGCGGCAATGCGATCACGCTTTCGACGCGGCTTTTCGAACGCATGCAGCAGATCGCGGGCACCGGGGAAACCGCGAGCGCGATGGAGAATGCCAAGGCGCTTGCCGCCGTGCTTGCCGATATGCGGGCACGCGGCGAACCCATGCCGACGCTCGGCATGACCTATCCCTTCTCCTCGCATAATTACGAGTTCCGCTACTGGCTCGCCGCCGGCGGCATCGATCCCGATCATGACGTCAAGCTCGTCGTCGTCCCGCCGCCGCTGACATCGGATGCGCTGGCTGCGGGCGCGATCGACGGCTTTTGCGTTGGCGCGCCCTGGAACATGGTCGCCTCCGAGCGCGGCGTCGGCCGCATCGTCGCCGCCAAGCAGGATATCTGGCCGTCGGCTCCAGAAAAGGTCATCGGCATGCGGCCGGATTGGGCAGAAAGCCATCCGGAGACGGTCTCGCGGCTGATCGTTGCGCTCGATGCGGCCGCGCGCTGGTGCGACGACGCGGCAAACCATGACGCACTCGCCGATGTCCTCGCCGATGCACGTTACATCGCGGCGCCCGTTGAGATCATCCGCCACGTTCTTGCCGGTGAGTTCAGCCTCGACGCCAAGGGCAACCGCCGCGTCATCGAGAACTATTTCCAGTTCCACGGCCAGTTCGCCAATTATCCGCGCCCGAGCCAGGCGCTCTGGATCTACAGCCAGATGATCCGCTGGGGCCAGGCCGAGCCCAGCCTGACGCTGGCGCGCGCCGCCGCTTCCGCCTATCGGCCGGACCTCTACCGCGCCGCACTCGGCGACGATTGCACGCCTGAGGATGCCGATGTTCGCATCGAGGGGGACCGCGATGGCGAGCGCTTCATGGACGGCCGCATCTTCGATCCGGGCGACTTCGCTGCCTACATCAACGGCTTCGAAGTGAAGAGCGCATCAATCGCCATCCGGCAACCGGACGAGGGCTGAGGGTCTGCCGCGCTGCACAAATTGCTAGCAGCGCGGTCCGCCTCCATCCAGGCATTCGCATAAAAGATGCGCAGAATTTTAGAACGCATAAAAATTCACCTGCCATCATTTCCAGACAGAATACCAAACGCTTTCAATCAATTGACGGCATATATCTGAAACTGGCACGGCCTTTGCAAGGCTAATAGCGCCCGGATCAACGGCGATCCAGGCAGATGAGCGCGCAATAGGCGCTTGCAAGAGACATCGACGTCGCAAGGTTTTTGCTGTCCGGGACCCTCCCTTCCCGCAGACGCAATCTCCGAGCGGCGTTTTTTTGTGCCCAAAATCCGGCGACCACTCGACAATAAGGGGAACTGCGCATGACCAAGATCCTCACCGGCAGCTTCAACCGCCGCAATCTTCTGAAGACGACAGCGACGGCAGCCCTGATCGGCGCGGTCCGCTCGGCCTTCCCATCCGGCGCCTTTGCGGCGGCTGCCACGCCTGAAGTCACGGGCGCCAAGCTCGGCTTCATCGCACTGACGGATGCCGCGCCGCTGATCGTCGCCAAGGAAAAGGGCCTCTTCGAAAAGCACGGCATGCCCGATGTTGACGTCGCCAAGCAGGCATCCTGGGGCGCCACCCGCGACAATCTCGTGCTCGGCGGCGCGGCGAACGGCATCGATGGCGCCCACATCCTCTCGCCGCTGCCCTACCTGATGCAGGCCGGCAAGGTGACGCAGAACAACCAGCCGGTGGCGATGTCGATCCTGGCGCGGCTGAACTACGACAGCCAGGGCATCTCGGTTGCCAAGGAATATGCCGAAACCGGCGTGCAACTCGACGCTTCCAAGCTGAAGGCGGCCTTCGAGAAGAAGAAGGCTGCGGGCGGCGAAGTGAAGGTGGCGATGACCTTCCCCGGCGGCACGCACGATCTCTGGGTCCGCTACTGGCTCGCCGCCGGTGGCATTGATCCCGACAAGGACGTCTCGACCATCGTTGTCCCACCGCCGCAGATGGTGGCGAACATGAAGGTCGGCAACATGGACGTCTTCTGTGTCGGCGAGCCCTGGAACGAGCAGCTCGTCAATCAGGGCATCGGCTTCACCGCGGCGACCACCGGCGAGCTTTGGAAGGGCCACCCGGAAAAGGCGCTCGCCATGCGCACCGAATGGATCGAGAAGAACCCGAACGCCGCCAAGGCCCTGCTGATGGCCGTGATGGAAGCCCAGCAATGGTGCGACAGCATGGACAACAAGGAAGAGATGGCGACGATCCTCGGCAAGCGCCAGTGGTTCAACGTGCCGCCGAAGGACGTGCTCGGCCGTCTGAAGGGCGACATCAACTACGGCAATGGCCGCGTCGCCCACGGCACCGATCTCTACATGAAATTCTGGGCGGGCGGCGTTTCCTACCCGTTCAAGAGCCACGACACCTGGTTCATGGCCGAGAACATCCGCTGGGGCAAGTTCGCGCCCGACACAGACATCAAGGCGCTGGTCGACAAGGTCAACCGCGAAGATATCTGGCGCCAGGCCGCCAAGGATCTCGGCGTCGCCGCCGCCGATATTCCGGCCTCTTCCTCGCGCGGCAAGGAGACCTTCTTCGACGGCAAGGTCTTCGATCCCGAGAACCCCTCCGCCTATCTCGACAGCCTTGCCATCAAGGCCGCGTCCTAGTTCCCCGCCTCCGGCGCGTGACGGGCGCGCCGGCCTTTTCTTGCCCTAAGGAGCGATCGCATGTCAGCCCTCGCAAAGAATGAACCGATTACCCCAGCGCAGCCTGCACCCAAGACGGCAAACGTGGTGCGCCTGACCAAAGCGCCTTCGCGCCGCGTCAATGTCCGGCAGCTTGCGACAGCCGCCGCCCGCAATGTCGTGCCGCCGCTCATCGTGCTCGCATTAATGCTCGGCGTCTGGCAGATCCTCTGTTCGTCGCCGACGGCCTCGCTGCCCTCGCCGCATCAGGTCTGGCAGGAAAGCTACGATCTGATCGCCTTCCCGTTCTTCAACTACGGTTCGCAGGATATCGGCCTCGGCTGGCGCGTGCTGGTTTCGCTGCAGCGGGTCGCCTACGGCTTCGGACTTGCCGCCGTCGGCGGTATCGTCATCGGCGCGATCATCGGCCAGTCGGTCTGGGCAATGCGCGGCCTAGACCCGATCTTCCAGGTGCTGCGCACCGTGCCGCCGCTTGCGTGGCTGCCGCTGTCGCTAGCCGCCTTCCAGGACAGCAATCCCTCGGCGATCTTCGTGATCTTCATCACCTCGATCTGGCCCGTCATCATCAATACCGCCGTCGGCGTGCGTAACATCCCGCAGGATTACCGCAACGTGGCGCAGGTGCTGCGGCTGAACCAGATCGAGTTCTTCTTCAAGATCATGCTGCCTTCGGCCGCCCCCTACATCTTCACCGGCCTGCGCATCGGCGTCGGTCTCTCGTGGCTGGCGATCGTCGCCGCCGAGATGCTGACCGGCGGTGTCGGCATCGGCTTCTTCATCTGGGATGCGTGGAACTCGTCGCGCCTGCCCGACATCATCGTCGCGCTCGCCTATATCGGCGTCGTCGGCTTCGCCCTCGACAAGCTCGTGGCGGCAGCCGGCCGGCTGATCACCCGCGGCGCTTCGGCAAATTGAGGAGATCAGAGATGACCGCTTATTTGAAGCTCGACCACATCGACAAGCATTTCGATCGCGGCGGCGTTCGTGCCGAAGTCCTGAAGGGGATCAACCTGACGATCGCCAAGGGCGAATTCGTCTCGATCATCGGCCATTCCGGCTGCGGCAAGTCCACGCTGCTCAACCTGATCGCCGGGCTGACGCCCGTCTCCTCGGGCGCCGTCCTGCTGGAAAACCGCGAAGTGAACGCGCCGGGGCCGGAGCGCGCCGTCGTCTTCCAGAACCATTCGCTGCTTCCCTGGCTCTCGGTCTACGAGAACGTCAACCTCGCCGTCTCCAAGGTCTTCGGCGGCAGCAAGACGAAGGCGGAGCGCCATGACTGGGTGATGGCCAATCTGGACCTCGTGCAGATGGCTCACGCGAAGGACAAGCGCCCTGCCGAGATTTCCGGCGGCATGAAACAGCGCGTCGGCATCGCTAGGGCGCTTGCCATGGAGCCGAAGATCCTACTGCTCGACGAGCCCTTCGGCGCGCTCGACGCGCTGACCCGCGCCCATCTGCAGGATGCCGTCATGGAAATCCATGCCCGGCTCGGCAACACGATGGTGATGATCACCCACGATGTCGACGAAGCGGTGCTTCTCTCGGACCGGATCGTGATGATGACCAACGGCCCGGCGGCGAAGATCGGCGAAGTCCTCGACGTGCCGATCCCGCGCCCGCGCAACCGCATCGAGCTCGCCTCCGACCGAACCTACCTCAAATGCCGCGAGGCCGTGCTGAAGTTCCTCTACGAACGTCACCGCTTCGTCGAAGCTGCGGAGTAACACCATGACCGAGAAACTCGTCATCATCGGCAATGGCATGGCGCCGGGGCGCATGCTGGAGCATCTCTTCGAACAGGCGCCCGGCCGCTATCAAGTCACGATCTTCAACGCCGAACCGCGCGTCAATTACGACCGCATCATGCTCTCGCCGGTTCTCTCCGGCGAGAAGACCTACGAGCAGATCGTCATCCACGGCGACGGCTGGTACATCGACCACGGCATCACTCTCTACAAAGGCCACAAGATCGTCGCCATCGACCGCGACGCGAAGACCGTGACCTCGGATCATGGCGTCACCGAAAGCTACGACAAGCTGGTCATCGCCACCGGCTCCGTGCCCTTCATCATTCCCGTTCCCGGCAAGGACCTGCCGGGTGTCATCACCTATCGCGATCTCGACGACGTGCAGGCCATGCTGCTTGCCGCCCAGTCGCGTGAAAAGGCGGTCGTCATCGGCGGCGGCCTGCTCGGTCTCGAGGCGGCTGCCGGTCTTGCCCAGCGCGGCATGGACGTCACCGTTCTCCACGTCATGCCGACGCTGATGGAGCGCCAGCTCGATCCGGCGGCCGCTTACCTGCTGCAGAAGGCCGTCGAGGAACGCGGCATCAAGGTCATCTGCAAGGCCAATACCAAGGCGATCGTCGGCGACGGCAAGGTGGAGGGCATCGAGCTCGACAACGGCACGATCATTCCGGCGACGCTCGCGGTCATGGCGGTCGGCATCCGTCCGAATGTCAGTCTCGCCAAGGATGCCGGCCTCGCGGTCAATCGCGGCATCGTCGTCGATGCCGGGATGCAGACATCGGACGGCGACATCTATTCCGTCGGCGAATGCGCCGAAGTGGGCGGCATGGTCTATGGCCTTGTCGCGCCGCTCTACGAGATGGCGCGGGTCGCCGCCTCGCATCTGGCGGGCGACAGCAAGCCTGCCTTCGTCCATTCTGATACGCCGACCAAGCTGAAGGTGACCGGCATCGAGCTCTTCTCGCTCGGTGACTTTGCCGATGGCGACGACCGCGAAGAAATCGTCCTGCGCGACGCGACTGCAGGGGTCTACAAACGCCTCGTCATCAAGGAAAACCGGATCATCGGCACCGTGCTCTACGGCGAGACGGCCGATGGCGCCTGGTTCAACGACCTGAAGAAGAAGGCGACCGACATCTCGCAGATGCGCGATACGCTGATCTTCGGCCAGGCCTATCAGGGAGGGTCGCCGCTGGACCCTATGGCGGCCGTTGCAGCCTTGCCGGATGATGCGGAAATCTGCGGCTGCAACGGCGTCTGCAAGGGAAAGATCACATCGACGATCAGTGCCAAGGGACTGACCTCACTGGATGATGTGCGCGCACACACGAAGGCGTCGGCCTCCTGCGGCTCCTGCACCGGCCTCGTCGAGCAGCTGATGTCGCTGACGCTCGGCGATGCCTATAACCCAGCCGCCGTCACGCCGATGTGCACGTGCACGGAGCTCGGCCATGACGATGTGCGCCGCCTGATCAAGGCAAAGAAGCTGAAGACCATTCCTGCTGTCATGCAGGAGCTGGAATGGAAGACCTCCTGCGGCTGCGCCAAGTGCCGCCCGGCGCTGAACTACTATCTGGTCGCCGACTGGCCGGATGAATATGCCGACGACTATCAGTCGCGGTTCATCAACGAGCGTGTCCACGCCAACATCCAGAAGGACGGCACCTATTCGGTCGTGCCGCGCATGTGGGGCGGCGTGACGAACGCAAACGAGCTGCGGGCCATCGCCGATGTCGTCGACAAGTTCGAGATACCGATGGTCAAGGTCACCGGCGGCCAGCGCATCGATCTGCTCGGCATCGAGAAGGAAGACCTTCCCGCCGTCTGGGCCGATCTCGGCAAGGCCGGCTTCATCTCCGGCCAGGCCTATGCCAAGGGGCTGCGCACCGTGAAGACCTGTGTCGGTTCCGACTGGTGCCGCTTCGGCACGCAGGATTCGACCGGCCTCGGCATCCGCATCGAGAAATTCATGTGGGGCTCCTGGACGCCGGCAAAGCTGAAGCTGGCGGTTTCAGGGTGTCCGCGCAACTGCGCCGAGGCGACCTGCAAGGATATCGGCGTGATCTGCGTCGACAGCGGTTTCGAGATCCATTTCGCCGGTGCTGCCGGTCTCGACATCAAGGGCACCGAGGTGCTCGGCCTTGTCAGGACAGAGGACGAAGCGCTGGAGTATATCGTGGCGCTGACGCAGATGTATCGCGAGCAAGGCCGCTATCTTGAGCGCATCTACAAATGGGCCAAGCGAATCGGCCTCGACGAAATCCGCCGGCAGATCATGGAGGATACCGAGAAGCGCACCGGCTACTATGAGCGCTTCGTCTTCTCGCAGAAATTTGCCCAGGTCGACCCCTGGTCGGAGCGCGTCTCCGGCAAGGACAAGCACGAGTTCAAGCCGATGGCGACCGTCGGCTTCAGCGAAGCGGCGGGGTGAGGAGATGGACATGAACTGGATCTCGATCGGCGATATCTCCGACATCCCGCTGCGCGGCGCGCGCTGCGTGAAGACCCCGCAAGGCAAGATCGCTGTCTTCCGGACGGCCGAGAACGAGGTCTTCGCAATCGAAGACCACTGCCCGCACAAGGGTGGACCACTCTCCCAGGGTATCGTTCACGGCAAGGCGGTCACCTGCCCGCTGCACAACTGGGTGATCTCGCTGGAAACCGGCAAGGCGCTTGGGGCCGATGACGGGGTGGTGCGGACGATCCCTGTCCGGAATGAGGATGGGGCGCTGTTTATTGCGTTCGAAAGTTTGATGATGGCGGCGGAGTGATCAGACGGATGCGTTCGGAGCTACCCCCCTCTGCCTTGCCAGGCATCTCCCCCACAAGGGGGGAGATTGGCTGGGCGGACCCGCTCGCCTCAACCTTCATTGTTTGGGGAGACACGTGCCACGAGTCGATCTCCCCCCTTGTGGGGGGCTCGCAGAGCGGGTCGAGACCCGTGGCTCGACCCCGGCCGTCCGGCAGGACAGAGGGGGGTAGCCACACACTCGGCGAACTGAGGGCCAACCCCCATGCCCACTGAAACCAAAACCACCTGCCCCTATTGCGGCGTCGGTTGCGGCGTCATCGCCAAGGTCGACGACACCGGATCGGTATCCGTCAAGGGCGACCCCGATCATCCCGCCAACTTCGGCCGCCTCTGTTCCAAGGGCTCGGCGCTCGCCGAGACCATCGATCTCGACGGCCGCCTGCTCTATCCTGAAGTCGATGGCGCGCGCGCCAGCTGGAACACCGCCCTCGACCTAGTCGCAACGAAATTCTCGGAAGCCATCGCCGAACATGGCCCTGATGCCGTGGCCTTCTACGTCTCCGGCCAGCTGCTGACAGAGGACTACTACGTCGCCAACAAGCTGATGAAGGGCTTTATCGGCTCCGGCAATATCGACACTAATTCCCGCCTCTGCATGTCGTCCTCAGTCGCCGGCCATCGCCGCGCCTTCGGATCGGATACTGTTCCCGGCACCTATGAGGATCTCGAGCTTGCCGATCTCGTCATCCTGACCGGCTCGAACCTCGCCTGGTGCCATCCCGTTCTCTACCAGCGGCTCGCCGTCGCGAAGGCGGCCCGGCCCGGCCTGAAGATCGTCGTCATCGATCCGCGCCGGACGATGACATCGGACATAGCCGACCTGCATCTGGCGATCCGTCCGGATGGCGATGTGGCGCTGTTTACCGGCCTGCTCGCGCATCTGGCAACCAGCCCGGCGATCGATCAGAATTACATCGGCGCCTATACGGCGGGCTTCGCCGAAGCCTTTGCAGCCGCGGCGGCTCTCAGCTGGGATGAGCTTCTGGAGCGTACCGGCCTTCCCGCCATGCAGCTGCGCGAATTCTTCCGGCTGTTCGAGACGATGGAGAAGACCGTCACCTGCTACAGCCAAGGAGTCAATCAGTCGGCATCGGGCACCGACAAGGTCAATGCCATCCTGAACTGCCATCTGGCGACCGGGCGGATCGGCCGGCCCGGCATGGGACCGTTCTCGCTGACCGGTCAGCCGAACGCCATGGGCGGGCGCGAAGTCGGCGGGCTTGCCAATATGCTGGCCGCGCATATGGCAATCGAGAACGCTGGGGATCGCGACCGCGTGCAGCGTTTCTGGTCTTCGCCCGCCATTGCCGCGAAGCCCGGCCTGAAGGCGGTCGATATGTTCAAGGCGGTCGCCGAGGGCCGCATCAAGGCGCTCTGGATCATGGCGACCAATCCCGTTGTTTCCATGCCCGACGCCGATGCCGTCGAGGCGGCGATCGCCGCCTGCCCCTTCGTCGTCGTATCGGATATCGTTGGGAACACGGACACGACGCGCCATGCCGATGTCCTCCTCCCCTCGCTCGGATGGGGCGAAAAGGATGGCACGGTGACGAATTCCGAGCGCCGCATCTCGCGCCAACGCCCCTTCCTGCCGGCTCCCGGCGAAGCGCGCGCCGACTGGTGGCAGCTTGCCGAAGTCGCACGGCGCATGGGCCACGAGGCGGCGTTCGGTTTTGCCGATCCGGCAGCGATCTTTGCCGAGCATGCCGCCCTCTCGGCCTTCGAAAATAGCGGCAACCGTGATTTCGATATCGGCGCCTATGCCGGCATCGATGACGCAGCCTATCACGCGCTGCACCCTTTCCAATGGCCGGCACCGCTGGCGGATGCTCCAGTTCCGCCCGGCGGCAAACGCTTCTTCGCCGATGGTGGCTTCTTCCATCCCGACCAGCGGGCCTGCTTCATCGCCGTAAACCTTCCGGAAACGGACAGGACGAGCGCGGACTATCCGCTGACACTGAACACCGGCCGCATCCGCGACCAGTGGCACACCATGACGCGCACCGGAAAGAGCGCCCGCCTTTCCGCCCATATCGCCGAACCCTTCGCTGAAATCCATCCGCGAGACGCCATGGAACTCGGTATCCGTGGCGCCGGTCTGGTCGAGATCGAGAGCCCTCATGGCACGGCGGTCGTTCGCGCGCTGATCAGCGAGCGCCAGGCACGCGGCAGTATCTTCGTGCCCATGCATTGGAACGGCCAGTTCTCGGCTCGCGCCCGCATCGATACGGCCGTGGCACCGGTTGTCGATCCTGTCTCCGGCCAGCCTGCTTCGAAAAACGTCGCCGTCAGGGCACGACCGCTCAAGGCAGAGCACTACGGCTTTGCCGTTTCCGCCGCGAGGCCCGAGAACCTTGATTGCGATTACTGGGCTCTCGCGAAGGCCGAAGGCGGATGGCGGCTGGAATTCGCATCCTGCACCGGGATTTCCGACTGGGCGAACTGGTGCCGCAAGCATCTCGGCATCCCTGCTGGTGTCGAGCCGCTCGGCTATTGCGACGGGGCGACCGGCGAAACGCGGCTCGCCTTCTTTGACGGCACCCGGCTGCTCGCCGCCCTCTTCGTCGCTCCCGAACCGGTCGCCGTTGCCCGGGCCTGGGCCGTGCAGCAGCTAACCGCCTCGCACGGCGATCTACGCAAGCGCTTTGCGATCGCGGCCGGGCGGCCGGGAGCGGATCAGCCGGATCCCGGCGCCACCGTCTGCTCGTGCTTCGGCGTCGGCGTCAACCAGATCAGCGGCGCGATCCGCAATGGCTGTCATTCGGTCGAGGCGATCGGCAAGGCGCTCAATGCCGGCACCAATTGCGGTTCCTGCCGCGCCGAAATCCGCACCATCATCGACAGCTGCCTTGCTGCGGCCGCCGAGTAGCGGGCGGGCAATCACCGATCAGAAACTGTAGTTCCGTCTGCCCTCGCGAAGTGCTAAACCATGCGCATATAGGCGTATGATTTCGCTTTCTTTTTGCATTCCACGGGAGGATGGCGAGCGGATGGAAATTGCGGCCCCGAAGATCCAGCTGAATTACGGCGCCGAGCCGGGCATTCGCTTTGCGGTGCTACTCGACGGCAAGGGCGGCTGTCGCGAGATCGGTGCGACCGGTCTGCGCGACTGGAAGCCTGCCGATGGTATTCTCTGGGTTCACCTGGAACGCGATCACGTTGCCGCGGCCGCCTGGGTTGCCGAGCGTGGCGGCCTAGATCCGCTGGTGACGGATGCCCTGCTGGAAGACGAATCCCGCCCGCGTGTCGAGCCTGTCGACGACGGTTTGCTGATCATCCTGCGCGGCGTCTGCGCGGCACCACCCGAAGAGGCCGAAGACGCGTCCGTCGATCTCGATCTCGTCCCGCTGCATGCCTGGGTGGATGAAAACCGTGTCGTCACCCTGCGCGACAGCGGGCACTATATCACGGCGCTGCGCGACATCCGCCAGGCGCTGGAAAAGGGCAAGGGGCCGAAGCGCACCGGCGAACTTCTGGCACTCGTCAGCGACAAGCTTGTCAGAGACTTGGAGCCTGTTCTTGACCAGATGGACGAGGAAGTCGATGAGCTCGACGAGTTGATCTTTCACGGCGAAGCCGCCGAAGTGCGCGAGCGTCTCAAGCTGCTGCGCCGCCGCGCCGTTCAGCTGCGCCGCTACCTCGCTCCGCAGCGTGACGCGCTGAACCGTATCGAGCACGACGATGCGCCCTGGCTTGCCGAGCGCGACAAGCTCCGGATGCGCGAGGTCATCGACAAGCTGATGCGCTTCATCGAATATCTCGACGCGATCCGCGACCGCACCGGCATCCTGCATGACGACCTTTCGACCGTCATCAGCGAGCGCATCGCCCGCAATTCCAACAGGCTTGCCGCCCTTGCGGCGCTGCTCCTGCCGCCGAGCGTCGTGGCTGGCCTCTTCGGCATGAATGTCGGCGGCATTCCAGGGGTCAACGACACCTGGGCCTTCATCATCATCGTCGCCTTCGTGGCGGCGACTTCGGTGGCGACGCTCTACGTGCTGAAGCGCATCAACTGGCTTTGAGTGCCGGGCGCGGAACCGGTGGGTGATGGACAGCGTTCTGTCCCAATTCCGCTCAGGGGGATTGAGATAATGCGTCGTCAAGCACGTCTTATTGCAGTTCTTGCCGGTCTCTGTGCCGCCGCTCCGGCCACCGCCGACGAGGCGGGGTTCCTGCAGCCGCTCAGCGGCAGCTGGACAGGCACCGGCAAGGTGCTCAGAAAGATCGGCAGCTCGCCGATCAATGTTTCCTGCAAATTCAATATAGATGCGCCGGGAGCCTCGATCTCGATGCGAGGCAATTGCCGGGGCCTTCTGGTGGTCAACCGGGCGATCTCCGCCGACCTCTCGGCGCGCGGCACGCGCTATTCCGGCAACTATACCGGCCCGTCCGGCTCGCCGTCGCAGCTCTCGGGCAGCCGCCAGGGTGATGTCATCAATCTCGCTGTGCGCTGGGCGCGGCTCGTCAACGGCGACCGCAATGCCAACATGACGATCCGCAAGCGCGGCAATAGCCAGCTGCTGATCCAGACGATCGACAAGGATCCGGCGTCGGGCAAGTCGGTGACCACAAGCGAGATCAGCCTGCGCCGGCAGTGATGGCTCAGGCTGTGCGGCGCTTCTTCTGCTGCTCGGCGCGCGTTGCCGAGAGAGCCCGTGCCTGATGGCGCTGGACGAGCGCCGTCTGCACCGTTGCCTGGAAATCGAGAACGCGATCGCGCACGGCGTCTTCCGACAGGCCGCACTGGCCGAGCTCGTCTGCCAGACGGCGGCATTCGGCCTTCCAGAATGTCACGGCTGCCTCGCCATGCAGGTTATCGAGCGTCTCGGCACAGCGATCGACATCGCCCGCCTTGGTCACGTCGCGCACGATCAAAAGTTCGCTGTTCTTGAGAGCGGCCAGAAGCGCCGCAGGAGAGGCATCCATCGAATCATCCCGTTTTGTCAGCACAATCGTTAGACCGGCGATGGTTAACGACTGCTTGCGCACAGGAAGACAGCGATTTCGATCGCCGGATTGACGGCGGCAAAATGCGCTTCCATTGTCGCGCTTCGCTCATGAAATGATTTGCAAGCCCGGAAAGATCATGAAGTTAGACGCCATCGACCTCAGAATTCTCGATGCGATTCAGCGGGATGGCCGCATTACCAAACTTGCTTTGGCAGAAAAGGCCGGCCTTTCGCCGACGCCTTGCTGGATGCGGCTGCGCAAGCTCGAGAAGGCAGGGATCGTCACCGGCTATCACGCACGCATCGCGCTGCGCAAAATCGCCCCGGTCGCCAGCGTCATGGTCGAGGTCACGCTTGCCAACCACCGTCAGAGCGATTTCGAGCGCTTCGAGCGGGCGATCGCCGGCATCCCGGAGATCGTCGGCTGCTGGTCCGTCGGCGGCGGGGTCGATTACTTCCTGCGGATCGCCGCCCCCGATATCGATGCCTACCAGCGGCTGATCGACGGGCTGCTCGACCGCGAGCTCGGGATCGAGCGCTATTTCACCTACATCGTCACCAAGACGGTCAAGGACGAGACCGTACTGCCAGTCGCCGCTCTGGTACAGCCGGGCGAAACCTCGAACGACGCATAGAGAGATCATGCGGCCCGGCCCTCAGCCTTAGACAATCTCTCTGTTTGAAGCGCCCTCAAAGGACAAAATCTCGCCTCCTCCCGTGAAAGACTTCGGTGTCGGTAACGAGGAGACAGGACATGACCGCGGTTTTTGCCCGCCCCGATTTTCATCAGGCGCTTTCGCGTCTCAAGGACAGGCATCTGCTGCGCGACCTCGCCTATTGCGATGGCCGCTGGACGTCCGCTGCCGATAACAAGAGCTTCGAGGTCACCGACCCGGCAAGCGGCGCGACCGTCGCCTGGGTCGCAAGCCTCGGCGCCGCCGAGACCACCGCGGCCATCGATGCCGCCTCGCGGGCGCTGCCCGCCTGGCGCGGACTGCTGCCGCAGGAGCGCGCCCGCATCCTCAGAAAATGGTACGAACTGATGCTCGCCGCCAAGGACGATCTGGCGCTGATCATGACGCTCGAGCAGGGCAAGCCGCTCGCCGAGTCTCTCGGAGAGATCGACTATGCCGCATCCTTCGTCGAATGGTATGCCGAGGAAGGCAAACGGCTGAATGCCGAGAATGTCACGAGCCATCTTCCGGGCGCCGAAATGATCGTGCGCCGCGAGGCGCTCGGCGTCACCGCGATCGTCACCCCCTGGAATTTCCCCTCTGCTATGGTCACCCGCAAGGCGGCCGCGGCACTTGCAGCAGGCTGCACCGTCGTTGCCCACCCCTCCTCCGAAACGCCGCTCTCGGCACTGGCTCTCGCCGAACTCGGCGAGCGTGCCGGCATTCCCGCCGGCGTCTTCAACGTCGTTACCGGCGATGCCGCTGTTATCGTCGGGCGCCTTTGCGAGGACGACCGGGTGCGTGCCGTCAGCTTCACCGGCTCGACCGGTATCGGGCGGCTGATTGCGGCACAATGCGCGCCGACCATGAAGCGGCTGGTGATGGAACTCGGCGGCCACGCGCCGCTGATCATCTTCGAGGATGCCGATATCGAGCAGGCGGTGAAGATCGCCATCGACGCCAAGTTCGCGACGTCGGGGCAGGATTGCCTCGCCGCCAACCGGATCTTTGTGCATCGCTCGATCGCCCCGCGTTTCGAACAGGCTTTCGCATCGCGCATCCGCCAGCTGAAGGTCGGTGACGGCTTCTCGGCGGATGCGGAGATCGGTCCCCTCATGCATGAGCGGGCCGTCGCCAAGGTCGAGGAACAGGTCGAGGACGCCCTGAAGCGCGGCGCCAAGCTCATCACTGGCGGCAAGCGCCACAAGGCCGGCAAACTGTTCTACGAGCCGACCCTGCTTTCGAACATTCCGGCCGACGCGCTGATCATGCGCGAAGAAACCTTCGGCCCGGTCGCTGGGATCACGGTCTTCGATACCGAAGAGGAAGTCGTCGCCAAGGCGAACGATACCGAATACGGCCTCGTCGCCTATGTCGTGACCGCCAATGGCGCACGCCAGATGCGGCTCGGCCGGGCGCTGGAATACGGCATGGTCGCCATCAACCGTGTGAAGATCACCGGCGGCCCGATCCCCTTCGGCGGCTGGAAGCAATCCGGCA
Organism: Rhizobium sp. Rhizsp82; assembly: GCF_047325115.1. NCBI lineage: Bacteria > Pseudomonadati > Pseudomonadota > Alphaproteobacteria > Hyphomicrobiales > Rhizobiaceae > Rhizobium > Rhizobium sp. Rhizsp82. Next base: position 1,061,126 of record NZ_CP168571.1, read on the forward strand.
TCGGCCGCGAGGGCTCGCGCCACGGCATCGAGGCCTTCACCGAGCTCAAATATCTCTGCATCGACACTGCCGCGTAAGCGGCCCTCCCAATCCAGACATCAAGGACATCAGCCATGCTCGACAGAAGCAACGAACTCAACGCCTGGGACCGCGACCACTTCTTCCACCCCTCGACGCATATGGGCATGCATGCCCGCGGCGAGACGCCGACGCGCGTCATTTCCTCGGGTGAAGGCGCCTACATCACCGATAGCAACGGCCGCACCAGCCTGGATGCGTTCGCCGGTCTCTATTGCGTCAATGTCGGATACGGCCGCCAGAAGATCGCCGATGCGATTGCCAACCAGGCGAAGAACCTCGCCTATTACCACGCCTATGTCGGCCACGGCACGGAAGCGTCGATCACGCTGTCGAAGATGATCATCGACCGGGCACCTGAAGGCATGAGCCGCGTCTATTTCGGCCTGTCGGGTTCGGATGCCAATGAGACCAACATCAAGCTGATCTGGTATTACAACAACATCCTCGGCCGCCCGGAGAAGAAGAAGATCATCTCGCGCTGGCGCGGCTACCACGGCTCCGGCGTCATGACCGGCTCTCTGACCGGGCTCGAACTCTTCCACAAGGCTTTCGATCTGCCGCGTGCGCCGATTCTGCACACCGAGGCACCCTATTACTTCCGCCGCCCCGACCGCTCGATGGATGAGGAGCAGTTCTCGCAATATTGCGCCGACAAGCTGGAAGAGATGATCCTTGCCGAAGGCCCGGATACGGTTGCCGCGTTCATCGGCGAGCCGATCCTCGGCACCGGCGGTATCGTGCCGCCGCCGAAGGGCTACTGGCAGAAGATCCAGGCAGTTCTCGACAAGTATGACGTGATGCTCGTCGCCGACGAAGTCGTCACCGGCTTCGGCCGCCTCGGCACCATGTTCGGCTCCGATCACTACGGCATGAAGCCAGGTCTCATCACCATCGCCAAGGGCCTCACCTCGGCCTACGCCCCGCTTTCCGGCACCATCGTTTCCGACAAGGTCTGGCAGGTGCTGGTCCAGGGTTCCGACCAGATGGGCGCGATCGGCCACGGCTGGACCTATGCGGCGCACCCGATCTGCGCGGCGGCCGGCATCGCCAATCTCGAACTGATCGACGAGCTCGATCTCGTAAAGAATGCCGGCGAGACCGGCGCTTACTTCCGCAGCGAGCTTGCCAAGGCCGTCGGCTCTCACAAGCATGTCGGCGAAGTGCGCGGCGACGGCCTGATGGCGGCGATCGAATTCGTCGAGGACAAGGACGACCGCAAATTCTTCGACGTCTCCCGCAAGGTCGGCCCGCAGATTGCCGCCGCCCTTCTCGAGCGCGGCGTCATCGGCCGCGCTATGCCGCAGGGCGACATCCTGGGCTTCGCACCGCCGCTCTGCCTGACCCGCGAGGAGGCCGATATCGTCGTCAAGGCGGCAGCCGGCGCCATCGACACGGTCTTCAAGTCTCTCTGAGCTTGACTGAGCCCGCAGCGCGCGGGCTCCCCTTCGAGAGCGCGGAACCAACTGCGCTCTCGAAAGTTGCTTATTCAGAAGGGAGCACGAAGATGCTGACACTTGAAGAAGCAATGCTGGTATCTGCAGATCGCGTCGAGCACTGCCGCGGCGAAGTGGAACTTGACGCCGTCGATCTGATCGATCGTTTCGAGGCAGCCGGCTTTTCGCGCAAGGAAGTGCTGGTGGCGCTGACCGAGATCCTCACCGAGGAATTTTCCAACCTTCCCGACCTGCCGCGTTTCCATTGAGGGACTGGCCGGACAGTTCGTCAGGCGGTAGAACGTCCTGATGGACAGCCGCCTTCTCATCACCGGCCCCGATGATGCCGGAACCACCATTCTACTCGCCCACGGCGCGGGTGCGCCGATGGATTCCAAGTCGATGAACGCTGCCGCGGCAGCACTCGCCGATGCCGGTTTCCGCGTCGCCCGTTTCGAATTCGGCTATATGGCGGCGCGCCGCACCTCGGATCAGCGAAAGCCGCCGCCGAAGGCCGAAACGCTGCAGCCGGAATATCGCGATGCCGTTGCGGCGCTCGGCGCTAAGAGCAAGCTGGTGATCGGCGGCAAGTCGATGGGCGGGCGGGTTGCTAGCATGCTGGCCGACGAGCTTCATGCCGCCGGGGAGATCGCCGGTCTCCTCTGCCTGGGCTATCCCTTCCATCCGCCGGAAAAACCGGCGCAGCTGCGCACCGCGCATCTGGAAAACCTGCATACCCCGGCGCTGATCGTCCAGGGCACCCGCGATCCTTTCGGCACCCGGCCGGAGGTCGAGGGCTACACACTTTCCAAGGCGATCCGCATACTCTGGCTCGACGATGGCGACCACGATCTGGTGCCGCGCAAGAAGCTCTCAGGCTTCTCGGCCGCCGATCATCTGCAGACGCTGGGCCGCGAAGTCTCCGCTTGGGCGGCGAACCTGAAATAACTGCGGAAAAAGAAAAAGGCGCTCGACCCAGAGGGGAGCGCCTTTTCTTTATTGCCCGGACGGCGAAAGCTCAGCGGACCAGAGGTCAGCCGCGCAGGCCATCGATACGGGTGGTGAGCGCTAAATAGCGTCACGGTTTTGGAATTTCAAGAGGGTCTATTCGCCTTTGCGCCGATTCTTCGGAATGCATAGAGCTGTTGCCCAAAGGACACCCGCCTCCCGGTAAAGCAGGGAGGCGGGCGTATTAGGAAGCCGGTACGCAATACTTCAACCGGCTGTGTGGCCACGGCCGGAGAATGCCCTGAAATATCAAGGATTCAAGCGAATGCTGATATGGTGGTTACGGGGTAAGCTTAACGAGGCCCGGGAGATGCCTTCGCCAAGCGCCTTATGAGATTTGGCGCGATATGACATGGTCTGTTTGACTCACGCGGCGTAAGTCAAAACGGCGGCAGCAATAACGATCATTGTTACGCTTACCAGACCTATCAGACCGTAATTTGGTGCAGCGTTCATGCTGTCCCTCCTGTTTGATAGTGGGACAGATTTTCCATCAACGTGTGCCACCTGGTAAAGAACGCAAAACGAGTATCGCATTTCTTGGTATAGGCCAGGTTAATGCAAGAAAGCCCGCATGTTAGAGCGGGCCTTTATCATCGTTTCGAAGCTTTTTACTGCGCGCAATCGGGCGCCATTGTGCCGGCAGCATCGCCGCTATTGTTTTGCTGTCCGGCGCACGGGATAGACGGGGGAATGGCCCGGTTGACGCCACCCGGATTGATGGTCCGGCCACCCTTGTTGAGATCGACGGTGCCGGGGTTGATAGTGCTGTTGGTGATGCCGGGATCGGTTGCGGTTCGACCGGTCGTGCCGCCGCCGATATTGGGGCTGATCGACTGGTGCGATCCGGTCATGCCACTGCCGGATGCACCACCCGGGGGGCTGACCGTCGTCTGGGCAAGCGCCGCGGATGCGATGGAAGCAGCGATGAAAGATGCTGTGATGAGCGATTTCAACATCTCGAAAAACTCCTCTGATGTCATCTGGCTAACCGGCGACCGGGAGGTTTGTTCGTTCACAAGGCAGTGAGCGCGCCTCAGAGCTCCAGATGCAGGGCACCGCCTTCGGCCGGAACCGCACTGCAGATCAGCGCTTCGCCCGCTTCGACGGGATAGCTCGGCTCGGTGATATAGCTGACATCTCCCTTGACGATCCGCGTTTTGCAATCGCCGCAATTGCCGGCGCGGCAGCCATAGGCGGGCATCAGCCCGCGCGCTTCGGCAAATTCCAGCAGCGATCCGTCACCCGGCTTCCAGCGTGCTTCCTTGGCCGACTGCGTGAAGATCACCCGCGACGGCTCGGTGGCCGCCGGTTTCGAGGGCACTGCTGCTGCAGCGGCCGATTTGGCATCACGCTTCAGCGCCGAGGGACCGAAGGCTTCCGCATGGATACGCTCTTCCGCAACGTTCAACCCACGCAGGCCATCGTGCACCGACTGCATGAAGGCCGCCGGGCCGCAGAGGTAGAAATCATAATCGCCGAACGGCAGATGTGCCTTCAACAGATCCATATCGATCCGGCCTGCAGCGTCATAGCTGCCCTCGTCACCGGAGGCGGGAGTGCTCAGCACCCGGATATCGTGGACGGTGCCCTGGCTGCGCTCGACCAGCTCGGCAATCTCGCGATCGAAGGCGCGTTCGGCGCGCGTCCGCGACGAGCGGAACAGCCAAATCGGGCGGCGGTGGCGCGTGCGGTCGCCTTCGTGAACGACGTGACGCAGCATCGACAGAAGCGGCGTGATGCCGATGCCGGCGGCCAGCAGCACGGCCGGCCGCTTGCGCTCCATGGCCTCGATCGTGAAGGCGCCGCCGGGCGCCATCGCCTCGATCTCGTCGCCCGGCTGCAGTGCGTGAAGCCGCTGCGATGCCCGGCCCTCGCGCTTGACGCTCAGCCGGTAATAACCGTCTGATGGCGCGCTTGAGATCGTATAGCTGCGGCGCAGCGCCTCGTCGCCATCGGTGATCTTCACCGGCAGATGCTGACCGGCCAGATGAGGGATCAAGGCGTCGCCATCGACGGGCGCCAGATAGAGCGAGCGGATCGTCTCGCTCTCGTCGACGGCCTTCTCGACGCGGAATGTCCGCCATGCCCTGGCCTTGGCCGCCGCCTTCAGGCGGCGGTCGGCCTCGACCCAGCTGCCGGTCATCAGGCTGCTCGGCGAGAAGCCGTTTTCGGCGAAGGTCCAGCGTAGCGGCAAGGCATCCGGCCGCAGCACGACCTGCTCAGGTTTGACACGCCACAACCGTTCCGCCCCCTCGAAGGCAGCAATCTCCGGCGAGTCGAGAATGACCTCGACGCTGCCCGTCAGCTGCAGCACGGTACCGGTGTCGTGATCGACGAAGACGAGGCCGGCGCGCGGGTTGACGATGAAATTGCCGAGCGTGCTGAAGAACAGGTTGCCATTGAAATCGGGCACCGTGAGGCTGCCATCGGCTTCGATCCGCACGAAGCCCGGCTTGCCGCCGCGATGCGAGACGTCGACCTGCCGCCCTTCATCGGGACGATCGGCATAGGAGGCGACGAAGAATGTGTCGGCCTCTTCGATGATCTTGCGCGCTGCCGCATCCAGCCCGTCGGAGGCGATTGCCGTCGAGGAAGACGGTGCGGCCGGATCGCGGACGAACTCGAAATAGCGGTTCTGGATGTAGCGCGGGCAGTTGCCGAAGCTCTGGCCGACGCTGACATCGAAGCGATCGTCGCTGCTGCGGCTGACCGTGCCGTTCAGACGGTTGCGGCGGCGGGTGATGAGGTCGACGCCGACGAGGCCGATCGGATCGCCATCTTCCATGCCGCGCTCTGCCGGATCGCTTGAGTCGCGGCCGACTTCGACGGTCAGCGTCAGCGGATCGGGCGAATGCATGAAACCCGGCTTTCCAGCGCGGATCGTCGCCCAGGGCCAACCATCGGGATCGACACTGCCGATCGCGATGAAGGGCAGCAGCGGATAGAACTCGCGATGCTGATCGAGCAGGAAGGTGCGCAGCACCCGGCGGCCGACAGGTTCCATCTGTTCGGCGACGCCAACGCTCCGCTGCAACTCGATTTCGCCCTCATGCCAGGGCGAAGCTGGTTTTTCGACGCCATCAAGCATTGGTGCCTCCTATGAGAAAAGCGGCCGGACAATTCCGGCCGCAGCCTGCGATCAGGCAGCAAGACCGGCTGCGGTCTTGCGGAACTCGACGAAGCCCGGCAGGGCTTCGATCCGTGCGAGCCAGCTGCGCACTTCCTGGTAGGGCGTCAGATCGACATTCCCTTCCGGTGCGTTGACGATGTAGCTGTAGAGCGCGATGTCTGCGATCGTCGGACGGTCGCCGATGATGAAGCGGTGTTTTTCGAGCTCGGCATCGATCAGCGTCAGGATGCGATGCGCACGGGCGATCACTTCTTCAGGACGGAAGTTCGCGCCGAACACCGTAATCAGACGGGCCGCGGCCGGGCCGTAGGCAATCTCGCCTGCCGCCACGGCAAGCCACTTCTGCACCTTGGCAACCGACGGCAGGTCATCCGGCAGCCAATCCTTGCGGCCGAGCTTTTTGGCGACATAGACGAGGATCGCAGTGGAATCGTTGACGATCACGCCATCGTCGTCGAGCACCGGCACCTGGCCGAACGGATTGATCTTGAGGTATTCCGGCGACTTGTGCTCGCCATTGGGGATATCGACTTCGATCAGCTCCGCCTTGACCCCGAGGAGCGAGAGAAAGAGCACGGCGCGATGCGCATGGCCGGAGAGCGGGAAGTGATAGAGTTTCATAGCGGGGTTCCTTTTGCAGCGGGTTGAAGCGGTTGGCCCTGATGACCTGCGAAGAAACCTAGTGATTTCCGATTTCCTGTAGTAGATAGTGATTTCGATAATCATCCTCTCATTTTCTGGAAGGAAAGATGGATCGTCTCGATGCGATGAGCGTGCTTCTGGCAGTGGTGGAGAACGGCAGCCTCTCCGCAGCCTCGCGCGCCCTGCATTCGCCACTGCCGACGGTCAGCCGCAAGATCTCGGAGCTTGAGGCGCATCTCGGCATCCGGTTGATCAGGCGCACCAATCGCCGGATCTCGCTGACGGAAGCAGGCGAAGGCTATGTGAGCGCGGCGCGCGAGATCCTGGGCCGCGTCGAGGAAGCGGAGCGGCGCGCCTCGGGCGAGTACCTCTCCCCCAAGGGCGATCTGACGATGACGGCGCCGATCGTTTTCGGACGGCTGCATGTGTTGCCCGTAATCACCGACTTCCTAAAGGCATTCCCTGACATCAACATGCGGCTGACGATGAGCGACCGGCCGGTCAGCCTGGCAGACGAGCATATCGATGTGGCGCTGCGTATCCGCACTCTCTCGGAAAACAATCTGATCGCCACCCGGCTCGGCAGTATCCGCCGGACGATCTATGCCAGTCCCGATTACCTCCGGCGCCACGGCCGTCCGGCGCATCCGCGCGAGCTTGCCAATCACGCCTGCGTTTCCTTCGAGGGCATCTTTTCGGCGCAGTTCTGGACGCTGCGGGAAAACGATCAGGAGATCGCCGCGCCGATCCACCCGCGGCTGTCGGTCAACACGGCAGAGGCCGCCGTCGATGCCGCGGTGGCGGGCCTTGGGATTACCCGGGTGCTCTCTTACCAGGCAAAGCGTGCCGTCGAAGGCGGCTTGCTGGTACCGCTGCTGGAAGAGTTCGAGCAGCAGCCCTCGCCCGTCCATCTTGTACATCTGTCGCAGGGCGTATTGCCGCTGAAGCTCAGGGTATTCCTGGATTTCGCCGCGCCGCGCCTGCGCGCTGTCCTGCGCTGACGGCACAAAACGCCGTTCACCTTGGCGCCGTCACGGTCTATACCGGTCTTCCCCACAGACAATCACCGGATGACCCCATGACCAGCTCCGTTCTCGACCGCTTCCTGCGCTACGCCGTCATCGACACGCAGTCCGACCCGACATCGAAGAGCCAGCCCTCGACCGAAAAGCAGAAGAATCTCGGGCGCGTGCTGGTCGAAGAACTGCTGGAGATCGGCCTTTCGGACGCGCATCTGGATGAACATGGCTATGTCTACGCGACGATCCCGGCCAACACGGAAAAGACCGTTCCGGTCATCTGCTTCTGTTCGCATATGGACACCGCGCCTGATTTCACCGGCACCAATGTCAAGCCGCAGATCGTCCGCAACTATCAGGGTGGCGACATTACGCTGACCGGCGATACGCAACAGGTGATCCGCGTCGCCGACCATCCGACGCTGAAGGATCAGATCGGCAACGATATCATCACGACCGATGGCACGACGCTGCTCGGCGCCGACGACAAGGCCGGCCTTGCCGAGATCATGACCGCGGCGAAGTTCCTGGTCGACAATCCCTCGATCAAGCACGGCACGATCAAGATCCTGTTCACGCCCGACGAGGAAATCGGCCGCGGTGTCGACAAGGTCGATCTGAAGAAGCTCGGCGCCGAATTTGCCTATACGATCGACGGCTCGACCGCCGGCGAGATCGAAGACGAGACCTTCTCGGCCGACGGCGTCGAGATCTCGATCCAGGGTGTCGCCATGCATCCGGGTTTTGCCAAGGGCAAGATGGAGAATGCCATCAAAATCGCCGGCGAGATCATCGCCAAGCTGCCGAAGCATATCGCCCCCGAGACCACATCCGGCCGCGAAGGCTTCATCCACCCGACCGGCGTGACGGGATCGATGGAAAAGGCCGAGCTCGGCTTCATCATCCGCGATTTCGTCGATGAGGGCCTTGCCGAGAAGGAGGTCCTGCTCGAAGGGATCGTCAAGGAGGTCATCGCCGCCTATCCCGGCTCCTCCTACACGTTCAAGGTCAAGCACCAGTACCGCAACATGAAATCGGTACTCGACCGCAATCCGGAGATCGTCGAACACGCGATCGAGGCGATCCGCCGTGCCGGGATGAATCCGGTGCGCGGCAGCATCCGCGGCGGCACCGATGGGTCGCGCCTCTCGTTCATGGGACTGCCCACCGCCAACATTTTCGACGGCGGCCATGCCTTCCACTCGCCGCTCGAATGGGTAAGCATCCAGGATATGGAGAAGGCCGTGGCGACGATCGTCGAAACTGCGAAGATATGGGAAGAGCGGGCCTGAGGGCCCGCCAAACCGCTAACTCAATCCGAAAGCTGGATTTTCGCTCTTTGCACAGCTGAGCAATATTTCACGCCTCTAAGATCGTTTTAGGCCCCCGCAAACATTCGTTTGACATTCGGTTCGTCTTCACTTCTAGTCTCTCAAGTTTCGGTTTGCCGGGGAGGGTAATCGAAACTGATGGCACGCACGGGAGGGGAATGTGGGCCAAACACTGCACGACCTATTCGTGATCGGCGGAGGCATCAACGGCTGCGGGATCGCGCGTGATGCGGCGGGGCGCGGCTATTCGGTGGCGCTGGCGGAGATGAACGACTTCGCCTCCGGCACCTCGTCGGGCGCCACCAAGCTGATCCATGGCGGCCTGCGCTATCTCGAACATTACGAGTTCCGCCTTGTCCGGGAATCGCTGATGGAGCGCGAAGTGCTCTGGGCGATGGCGCCGCATATCATCTGGCCGATGCGTTTCGTCCTGCCCTATCACAAGGGCGGCATCCGCCCGGCCTGGCTGATCCGGCTGGGACTGTTCCTCTACGATCACCTCGGCGGCCGCAAGCTCTTGCCGCCGACATCAGTGCTCGACATGCGCCGCGACGCCGCCGGCAAGCCCTTGAAGGCGCTGTTTACGAAAGCCTTCGAATATTCCGACGGCTGGGTCGACGATGCCCGCATGGTGGTGCTGAACGCCCGGGATGCAGCCGACAAGGGCGCGCTGATCATGCCGCGGACCAAAGTGGTGTCGGCGCGGCGCGAGAACGGGCTGTGGGTCGTCGAGACGGTGGATACGCTCTCGGGCCGCAGCGAGACGCATCAGGCCCGCATGCTGGTCAATGCCGCCGGTCCCTGGGTCGATCACGTCATCCGCGCCGCCTTCGGCCAGAACGAGGCCCGCCATGTCCGCCTCGTGCAGGGCAGCCATATCGTCGTCAGGAAGAAGTTCGACGGTCCCAAGGCCTATTTCTTCCAGAACCCTGATAACCGCATCATCTTCGCCATTCCCTATGAGGACGACTTCACCCTGATCGGCACCACCGACCGGGATTATGGCGGCGATCCCAAGGATGTCAGGATATCCGCTGAAGAGACGGATTATCTCTGCAAGGCGGCCAGCGAATACTTCAAGGAGCCGGTCACGGCCGACGATATCGTCTGGACCTATTCCGCCGTCCGCCCGCTCTTCGACGACGGCGCCTCGAAGGCGCAGGAGGCGACGCGCGATTACGTGCTGAAGCTTGAAGGCAAAGACGGCAGCGAGGCGAATGCGGCGCCGCTTCTCAATGTCTTCGGCGGCAAGCTCACCACCTACCGGCGTCTGTCGGAACATGCGCTGGAGAAGATCGGCGAGGCGATCGGCATGAGGGGCAGCCCTTGGACGGCGAAGAGCCATCTGCCGGGCGGGGATTTTCCAGCGCAGGGGTTTGAGGCGGAAGTGGCCAGGCTGCAGGCGGCCTATCCGTTCCTGGCGCCGGCCCATGCGCGGCGGCTGACGCGCCGCTACGGCACCAAGGCCACCATCCTGCTCGGCAAGGCAGCCTCGACCGCCGATCTCGGCCGGCATTTCGGGTCGGATCTCTATGAGGCCGAAGTGCGCTATCTCATGCAGAACGAATGGGCCTTCACCGCTGAGGATGTTCTCTGGAGGCGGACGAAGGCCGGACTACACATGACGACGGAACAGATGCAGACATTGGAGGAGTACATCGCCGCCCTGCCCGCACAGCTCGCCGGGTAGGACGGCATGTGGTCCCCGTCTTGAGGAGGCACGGGAACCGGAATGCTCGAACTGCGCAATGCCGCCAAGATGGTGGGGGGTGAATACCATATTCACCCAACCGATCTGACACTCGAACGGGGGTCGCTGAACGTCCTGCTTGGACCGACGCTCTCCGGCAAGACATCGCTGATGCGGCTGATGGCCGGGCTCGACCGCCCGACCAGCGGATCGGTGCATTTCGACGGCGCCGACGTGACCGGCGTGCGGGTCCAGAAGCGCAATGTCGCGATGGTCTACCAGCAGTTCATCAACTACCCGGCATTGTCGGTCTACGAGAACATCGCCTCGCCGATGCGCATTGCCGGCCGCGATGCCAAGACCATCGACATCGAGGTGCGCAAGGCCGCCGACCTGATGAAGCTGACGCCCTATCTCGACCGTACGCCCCTTAATCTTTCCGGTGGCCAGCAGCAGCGCACGGCGCTTGCCCGCGCCCTCGTCAAGAATGCCAGCCTGGTGCTGCTCGACGAGCCGCTCGCCAATCTCGACTATAAGCTGCGAGAAGAGCTTCGCGAAGAGCTGCCGCGCATCTTCGCAGCCTCCGGGGCGATCTTCGTCTACGCAACGACCGAACCTTCCGAGGCGCTTCTCCTCGGCGGCAATACCGCGACGTTGAACGAAGGCCGGGTCACGCAATTCGGCAAGACGATCGACGTCTATCGCCGCCCCGTCGATCTCGTCACCGCCAAAACCTTCGCCGACCCGCCGCTGAATTTCATCGATGTCGTCAAGAGCGGCCCGATCCTGCGGCACGCAAGCGGCGTCGAGTTCGCCGCGCCGGCGCATCTTTCCGGCATGGCCGACGGGGCCGCGACCATCGCTTTCCACCCGCACCATCTGGCGCTGGCCGCACAAACGCAGGCGTCGCCGAAGCTGATCGCGAAAACGCAGATCTCCGAGATCACCGGCTCGGAAAGCTTCGTGCATGTGGATTTCAACGGCGTGCGCTGGGTGATGCTGGCACACGGCATCCACGACATCGATCCGGATACCGAGATCGCCGTCTATCTCGACACCCGCCACCTCATGGCCTTCGGGCCGGATGGCCGGGCGATCGCAACCGGCAACCAGGCGGCTTAGGAGGCTCACATGGCACGCATCACGCTCGACCATATCCGCCACGCCTACGGCCCCAATCCGCAGTCGGAGAAGGACTATTCGCTGAAGGAAGTCGATCACGAATGGGCCGATGGTGGCGCCTATGCGCTACTCGGCCCGTCCGGCTGCGGAAAGACCACGCTTCTCAACATCATATCAGGACTTCTTCAGCCATCGCATGGCCGCATCCTGTTCGACGGCAAGGATGTCACCGATCTCTCGACACAGGCGCGCAACATCGCGCAGGTGTTCCAGTTTCCCGTGATCTACGACACGATGACCGTCTACGACAATCTGGCCTTCCCGCTGCGCAACCGCGGCGTCGCCGAGCCTGAAGTCGACAGGCGCGTTCGCGAGATCCTCGAGATGATCGACCTCTCCGACTGGGCAAAGCGCAAGGCGCAGCGGCTGACGGCCGACCAGAAGCAGAAGATCTCGCTCGGCCGCGGCCTCGTTCGCAACGATGTCAACGCCATCCTCTTCGACGAGCCGTTGACCGTCATCGACCCGCATATGAAATGGGTGCTGCGCTCGCAGCTGAAGCGGCTGCACAAGCAGTTCGGCTTCACCATGGTCTATGTCACGCATGACCAGACGGAGGCGCTCACCTTCGCCGAAAAGGTCGTCGTCATGTATGACGGCGAGATCGTGCAGATCGGCACGCCGGCCGAGCTCTTCGAGCGGCCAAGCCACACATTCGTCGGCTATTTCATCGGTTCGCCCGGTATGAACGTCATGCCCGCCAAGGTCTCAGGAAACGTCGTCAATGTCGGGCAGGAAGCGATCAGCCTCGACTACGCGCCAAATACGTCAGGCGCAGCCAAGGTCGAGCTCGGCATCCGCCCTGAGTTCATCCGGCTCGGGCGCGAGGGCATGCCGGTCTCGATCTCCAAGGTCGAGGATATCGGCCGCCAGAAGATCGTGCGCGCCCGTTTCGCCGATCAGCCGCTGGCGATCGTCGTCCCGGAGGATGCGGAAATTCCTGAAGATGCGCGGGTTCGTTTCGATCCCGCGGCGATCAGCATCTACGCCAATTCCTGGCGCGTCGGCAGGGAGGGCTGAACATGGAAAAGACCTGGAACAACAAAGCCTGGTTTCTGGTTCTGCCGGTGCTGGTGCTCGTCGCCTTCTCGGCCGTCATCCCGCTGATGACCGTCGTCAACTACTCGGTGCAGGATACGTTCGGGAACAACGAGTTCTTCTGGGCCGGCACCGACTGGTTCGTGCAGACGCTGGAATCGGACCGCTTCTGGGAAGCGCTGCAGCGGAACCTCGCCTTCTCGCTGATCATCCTGGCGATCGAGATCCCGCTCGGCATCTTCATCGCGCTGAACATGCCGAAGAAGGGTCTGGGCGTTCCCGTCTGCCTCGTGTTGATGTCGCTGCCGCTGCTCATTCCGTGGAATGTCGTCGGCACCATCTGGCAGGTCTTCGGCCGCGTCGATATCGGCCTGCTCGGCCATACGCTGGAAGCGATCGGCCTCGATTACAATTACGTCCGTGACCCCGTCGATGCCTGGATCACCGTCATCGTCATGGATGTCTGGCACTGGACGAGCCTCGTCGTGCTGCTCTGCTATGCCGGTCTCGTCTCGATCCCGGATGCCTATTACCAGGCCGCCAAGATCGACGGCGCCTCGCGCTGGTCCGTCTTCCGCTACATCCAGCTGCCGAAGATGAAACGGGTACTGCTGATCGCCGTACTGCTGCGCTTCATGGACAGCTTCATGATCTACACCGAACCCTTTGTCGTTACAGGCGGCGGTCCCGGCAATTCGACGACCTTCCTGTCGATCGACCTCGTGAAGATGGCAGTCGGCCAGTTCGATCTCGGCCCGGCTGCGGCGATGTCGATCATCTACTTCCTGATCATTCTGCTGCTGTCATGGATCTTCTACACGGTCATGACCAGCAGCGACGCCAACAGCTGAGAAAGGAGAGGACCATGGCTCAGACAATGAAATACAAGCCCGCCGGAAACTTCTCCTGGGTGGTTTCGGCGCTTTACATCGTCTTCCTGCTGCTGCCGATCTACTGGCTCGTCAACATGAGCTTCAAGGAGAATTCGGAGATCACCGGCGCCTTTTCGCTCTGGCCGCAGAATCCGACACTCGCGAACTACACGGTCATCTTCACCGACCCGTCCTGGTATAACGGCTATATCAACTCGATCATTTATGTCGTTATGAACACGGTGATTTCGGTTCTGGCGGCCCTGCCTGCCGCCTATGCCTTCTCGCGCTACCGATTCCTCGGCGACAAGCATCTGTTCTTCTGGCTTCTGACCAACCGCATGGCGCCGCCCGCGGTCTTCGCGCTGCCCTTCTTCCAGCTCTATTCGGCCTTCGGGCTGATCGACACGCATATCGCGGTGGCGCTGGCGCATTGCCTGTTCAACGTGCCGCTGGCGGTCTGGATCCTCGAAGGCTTCATGTCCGGCGTGCCGAAGGAAATCGACGAGACGGCCTATATCGACGGCTATTCCTTCCCGCGCTTCTTCGTGAAGATCTTCATGCCGCTGATTGCCAGCGGCGTCGGCGTCGCCGCCTTCTTCTGCTTCATGTTCTCGTGGGTGGAGCTGCTGCTGGCCCGCACGCTGACGACGACGGCCGCCAAGCCGATCTCGGCGATCATGACGCGCACCGTTTCGGCAGCGGGCATGGACTGGGGCGTGCTGGCTGCGGCCGGCGTGCTGACCATCGTGCCCGGCGCCCTCGTCATCTATTTCGTCCGCAACTACATCGCCAAGGGCTTTGCCCTGGGCCGCGTCTGAGGAGGAGACGACCATGACCTTTTCCTGGATGGCCTGGACGCTGCCGACGGCGCTGTTCTTCCTGACGATCCTGATGCTGCTCGTCGGCATGAGCGTCTGGGAATATTTCGTGCCCGGCGGCTCGCCGCGCACCGGCCTGCTGCGCTTCGAGACGACGCGCGGCGACCGTCTCTTCATTTCGCTGCTCGGGGCAGCGTTCATTCATCTGGCATGGCTGGGTCTTGTCGGACCCGGCCTGTGGTGGGCTCTTGGCATCTCCGTGATCTACGCCATCGGCGTGTTCCGATACGTGTGATGCCAAGGTGAGACAGATGGCCGGGGGTACTGGCCGCCTGAGACGTGAAGACTGCAATCGCAAACCCTGGGAGGATATTATGCGACGGCATCTACTAGCGACGACAGCAGGCATTTTGCTGGCAATGACGGGCTCTGCCTATGCCGGCATGGACGAGGCGAAGACCTTCCTCGACAAGGAGATCGGCGATCTATCGTCGCTCCCGCGCGCCGACCAGGAAAAGGAAATGCAGTGGTTCATCGACGCTGCAAAGCCCTTCTCCGGGATGGACATCAAGGTCGTTTCCGAAACCCTGACGACCCACGAATATGAATCCAAGGTTCTGGCGCCCGCCTTCACGGCGATCACCGGCATCAAGATTACCCACGACCTGATCGGCGAAGGCGATGTCGTCGAAAAGCTGCAGACGCAGATGCAGTCGGGCGAGAACATCTACGACGCCTATGTCAACGACTCGGATCTGATCGGCACGCATTGGCGCTATCAGCAGGCCCGTTCGCTAACCGACTGGATGGCGAACGAAGGCAAGGACGTCACCAATCCCGGTCTCGACATCGACGACTTCATCGGCACCAAGTTCACGACCGCGCCGGACAAGAAGCTCTATCAGCTTCCCGACCAGCAGTTCGCGAACCTCTATTGGTTCCGCTACGACTGGTTCAACGACGAGAAGAACAAGGCCGACTTCAAGGCGAAGTACGGCTACGATCTCGGCGTCCCGGTCAACTGGTCGGCCTATGAGGATATCGCCGAATTCTTCACCGGCCGCGACATCGGCGGCAAGAAGGTCTTCGGCCACATGGACTACGGCAAGAAGGACCCGTCGCTCGGCTGGCGCTTCACCGACGCTTGGCTGTCGATGGCCGGCAACGGCGACAAGGGCCTCCCGAACGGCCTTCCGGTCGACGAATGGGGCATCAAGGTCGACGAGAACTCCCGTCCCGTCGGCTCGTGCGTCGCTCGCGGCGGCGATACCAACGGCCCGGCCGCCGTCTACTCGATCCAGAAATATCTGGATTGGTTGAAGGCCTATGCCCCGCCGGCAGCGCAGGGCATGAACTTCTCCGAATCCGGCCCGGTTCCGGCGCAGGGCGAAGTGGCTCAGCAGATCTTCTGGTACACGGCTTTCACGGCTGATGCCGTCAAGCCGGGTCTGCCCGTCGTCAACGAGGACGGCACGCCGAAATGGCGCATGGCGCCCTCACCGCACGGCGTCTACTGGAAGGACGGCATGAAGCTCGGCTATCAGGACGTCGGTTCCTGGACGCTGATGAAGTCGACCCCTGACGACCGCGCCAAGGCCGCATGGCTCTACGCGCAGTTCGTGACGTCGAAGACCGTGGACGTGAAGAAGAGCCATGTCGGGCTCACCTTCATCCGCGAGTCGACCATTCGCGACAAGAGCTTCACGGAGCGCGCTCCCAAGCTCGGCGGCCTGATCGAGTTCTATCGCTCGCCCGCCCGCGTCCAGTGGTCGCCGACCGGCACCAACGTTCCTGACTATCCGAAGCTCGCACAGCTCTGGTGGCAGGCCGTCGGTGACGCCTCTTCCGGTGCAAAGACCGCGCAGGAAGCCATGGACTCGCTTTGCTCCGAGCAGGAAAAGGTGCTGCAGCGCCTCGAACGCGCCAAGGTTCAGGGTGACATCGGACCGAAGCTCGCCGAGGAGCACGATCTCGAATACTGGAACAAGGATGCCGTCGCCAAGGGCAACCTCGCTCCGCAGCTGAAGATCGAGAACGAGAAGGAAAAGCCGGTCACGGTCAATTACGACGAGCTCGTCAAGAGCTGGCAGTCCAACTGATCATGACCGTGCGGGCCGGGGGAGACGAGGCTCCCGGCCCGCTTTCATCAACGCTGCAGGATGTGCTGGCGGACCAACTCCTTCAGCTTTTCGACATTTCCGGCCGCGATCGCATCGATCATCTGATGATGCTCGCGGCCTGATTGTTCGACCCGGGCGCGCGTGCGCCATTGCGAGACTGGTGCTGAAGACGTTCTCTGCCGGATCTCGGTGATGAGGTCGACGAGTTCGATATTGCCGCCGAGCGTCAGCAGCTGGCGGTGAAAGGCCAGATTGGCTTCGTAGAGCTCCAGCATCGTTCCGTTCAGCACCATCAGATCGAAGTGATCGGCAAGCTTCGTGAGCTTTGCGATCTCGTCGGCCGCGGCGTTCGAAACGATCGTTGCCGCGATCGCGGTTTCCAGGATGATGCGGATTTCGCTGACTTCCTGGGCGCGGCGGCCATCCGGCTCATAGACGTGGTAGCCGCGGTTTGGGACATGCTCGACAAGGCGCTTCTGCGCCAGACGGTCAAGCGCGCGGCGCACTTCCGGGCGCGTGCACTTATAGCGGCGCTCGAGATCGATCTGCTTCAGCCAGGTGCCGGGCAAGAGAACGCCGGCCAGAATATCCTGCAGGATGAAGTCCGTCACGTCGCGCGCGCTGGCCGATTCCGGCTCTTCTTCGATCACGACGTCAGCCATTTCCAATCCCCTTTTTCATCACCGATAACACGCCTGTTTCAAATTCTGTAGGCGTGGCAACCGTTTGAGTTCGTCCAAAATTTATTGATACCCATGGATTGCGCAAAGATTTTTTGTAACCTAAATTGGCGCCAATTTTGGATACTATGCGAAACGAAGCCGTTTTGAAAGCCATGAAAAACACCGAAGCCGTCTGGGACATCGTCGAAGCCAAGAGCGAAGCTTTCGCCGCATTGAGCGATCGCATCTGGGATATGCCGGAGACGAATTACGAAGAGTATCGCTCCGCCGAAGAGCATGCCCGCCAGCTGGAAGCCGAGGGCTTCAGGGTCGAGCGCGGCATTGCCGGCCTGCCGACGGCTGTGATGGGTGAAGCCGGCGAAGACGGCCCGGTCATTGCCATTCTCGGCGAATTCGACGCCCTGCCCGGCCTGAGCCAGGTTGCCGGCCTCGCGGAAAAGCGCGAAGCCTCCACGAATGGCAACGGCCATGGCTGCGGGCACAACATGCTCGGCGCCGGATCGATGCTGGCGGCTTCCGCCGTCAAGGATTTCCTCGCCGAGAACGGCCTGAAGGGCCGCATCCGCTATTACGGCTGCCCGGCCGAAGAAGGTGGTTCGTCGAAGGGCTTCATGGTACGCGCCGGCGTCTTTGATGACGTCGATATCGCCATCTGCTGGCATCCGGCAGCCTTTGCCGGCGTCAACAATCCGGTCTCGCTCGCCTGCAACGAGCTGAACTTCCATTTCAGCGGCCGCGCTTCGCATGCCTCCGCCACCCCGCATCTCGGACGCAGCGCGCTTGATGCCGTCGAGCTGATGAATGTCGGCGTCAACTATATGCGCGAGCATATGCCGTCGAGCGCGCGCATCCACTATGCCGTGACCGATACCGGCGGCTCGGCTCCGAATGTCGTGCAGGCCAAGGCAACGGTGCGCTACCTCGTGCGCGCCCGCAACCTCCCCGAACTGCTGTCGCTGGTCGCCCGCGTCAAGAAGGTTGCCGAGGGTGCTGCGCTGATGACCGAGACCACGGTGCGCAGCGAAGTGATCAGCGGCGACGCCAATCTCGTCGGCAACGTGCCGCTCGAGGACCTGATGTTTGCCAATCTCCAGCGCCTCGGCGCGCCCGTCTTCGACGATGCCGACCGCGAGACGGCCCGCAAGTTCCAGGCGACGATGAGCCCCGAGGATATCGCCTCCTCCTATGCCCGCTTCGGCCTGAAGCCGAAGAAGGACCAGCCGCTCTGCGAGGAAATCTTCCCGCTTTATGCCGGCGACAGCTCCATCGTCGGCTCCACCGATGTCGGCAGCGTCAGCTGGGTGGTTCCGACCGTCCAGATGCGCGGCGCCACCTATGCGATCGGCACGCCCGGCCATTCCTGGCAGCTCGTTGCCCAGGGCAAACTTCCGGCTGCCCACAAGGGCACGGAACACGCGGCGAAGGTGATGGCGAGCACCGCCATCGACCTGATCCGCAATCCCGATCTCATCGAGGCGGCCAAGGCGGACCTGAAGGGCCGCCTCGATGGGACGCCCTTCGTCAACCCGATCCCTGACGACGTGCAGCCACCGCTTCCCGAGAGGCAGGCATCATGAACCAGCCGGGCATCCTCGAGCTTATCAGCTTCGGCCCCGACGGATGGGGCAAGGCGCTGCTTGCAGGCGCGTGGATGACCGTTCTGATCGCGCTCGCAGGCTATTCGACCGGCGCCGTGATCGGTTCCTTCGGCGCATGGGCGAAAATATCGGGTGGCCGCGGCCTGAAGATCGCGGCAGATACCTATACGACAGTCCTTCGCGGCATCCCGGATCTGCTCGTCATCTACCTCTTCTATTTCGGCGGCAGCGCTGCCGTCACCGCGATCGGCAAGCTGTTCGGCGCCGAGGGCTTTCTCGGTTTTCCGGGCTTTCTGGCCGGTTCGCTCGCCGTCGGCGTCACCTCCGGCGCCCAGTTCACCGAAGTCTTCCGCGGCGCCTTCAAGGCGGTCCATCCCGGTGAAATCGAAGCGGCGATCGCCTGCGGCATGGGCCGCGCCCTGCGCTTCCGCCGCATCGTCGCGCCGTTGACGCTGCGCCATGCGCTCCCCGGCCTCGGCAACGTCTGGCAGGTCGTCCTGAAGGAATCCGCCCTCGTTTCCATCACCGGCGTCGCCGAGTTGCTGCGCCAGACGCAGATCGCCGCCGGCTCGACCGGCCTGCCCTTCGATTTCTACGTTATCGCCGGGGCGATCTACCTCGTCATCTCCACCGGCTCCGGCCTGTTTCTGCGGCGTGCCGAAAAGCACTTTTCGCGTGGCGTGAGGAGAGGCTGATGGACTGGCAATTTCTGTTTGAGACCTTCGTCAGCCTGGTTTCAGCCATTCCGCTGACCCTCGAGCTTGCTGCCACCTCGATTGCGCTCGGCGCCGTCCTGGCGCTGGCCATCGCCCTCTGCCGCCTTTCCGGCAACAAGGCGCTCGAGTGGTTCGCCCGAAGCTATGTCTTCGTCTTCCGCGGCACGCCGCTGCTTGTCCAGATCTTCCTGCTCTATTACGGCCTCGGCCAATTCCCGGCCGTCCGCCACAGCATCTTCTGGCCGTTTCTGCGCGAGCCCTATTGGTGCGCCGTGCTGGCGCTGACCATGAATACCGCCGCCTATGCCAGCGAAATCATCCGCGGCGGCCTGCTTTCGGTTCCCTTCGGCCAGATCGAAGCGGCCCGCGCCTGCGGCATGCCACGGCTGATGCAATTCCGCCGCATCGTGCTGCCGCTCGCGGTTCGCCAGGCCCTGCCCGGCTACAGCAACGAGATGATCTCGATGGTCAAGGCCACCTCGCTCGCCTCGATCATCACGCTGATGGAAGTCACCGGCGTCGCCGCCCGCATCATCTCGGAATCCTACCGGGCGATCGAAGTCTTCATCGTTGCCGGAGCCATCTATCTGGCGATCAACTTCCTGCTGACCCGCCTCGTCCATCTCGTCGAATACTGGCTGAGCCCGCATCTGCGCCAGCCCGTTCCCTATCATCCGGCAGTGAAAGCTGCACCCGCACTTGAAGGAGACGCCCGATGACCGCGGCAACCGCTCTCAGCGTCAAGAACCTGCACAAGAGCTTCGGCAATGTCGAAGTGCTGAAGGGCATTTCGCTCGATGCCCACGAGGGCGACGTCGTCTCGATCCTCGGCTCGTCCGGCTCCGGCAAGTCAACCTTCCTGCGCTGCATCAATCTCCTGGAGACGCCGAATTCCGGCGAAGTGACGGTGGCCGGCGAAACGATCCGCATGCTGCCCGACGCCAAGGGCGGCAGCCGTCCGGCCGACCGCAAGCAGGTCGACCGCATACGCTCGCAGCTCGGCATGGTGTTCCAGAGCTTTAATCTCTGGTCCCATAAGACCGTGCTCGAAAACGTCATCGAGGCGCCCGTTCACGTGCAGGGGCGCAACCGCGCCGAATGCATCGAAGAAGCCGAGGCGCTGCTTGCCAAGGTCGGTATCGCAGAGAAGCGCAATTTCTACCCGGCCCACCTTTCCGGCGGCCAGCAGCAGCGCGCCGCGATTGCCCGTGCGCTCGCCATGCGCCCGAAGGTGATGCTGTTCGACGAGCCGACCTCGGCGCTCGACCCGGAACTCGTCGGCGAAGTGCTGCGCGTCATGCGCGCGCTCGCCGAAGAAGGCCGCACGATGCTGGTCGTCACCCACGAGATGGGCTTTGCCCGCGACGTCTCCAGCCGCGTCGTCTTCCTGCATCAGGGCGTCGTCGAGGAAGACGGCCGCCCGCAGGACGTCTTTGCCAATTCGCGCTCGGAACGCTTCCGGCAGTTCATCAGCAAATAATCTCTCAGCCCAAACCAAGAAAAGGGGAGCTAAAATGACAATTCTTTCGCGGGTTCTGACCGCAGCAGCCACAACGGCGGTTATTGCTACCGCAGGCATCGCCCATGCCGACGACAAGAAGTGGACGACGGTGACGATCGCCACCGAAGGTGCGTTCAAGCCTTACAACTTCACCAAGCCGGACGGCACGCTTGACGGCTACGAGATCGAGCTCACCAAGTATCTGTGCGCCCACATGAAGGTCGAGTGCAAGGTCGTCGTCCAGAACTTCGACGGCATGATCCCGGGCCTGAATGCCGGCAAGTTCGACGCCATCATCTCCGGCATGTCGGCGACCGCCAAGCGCGAGGAAGTGATCGCCTTCAGCGATTCCTACGGCTCCACCGGCCAGGCTTTCGCCACCTCGAAGGAAAGCGATCTGGCAGGCCTGCCTGAAAAGGGCCAGGTCTTCTCGCTCGCCAGCGACGAGGCTGGTGCCGCCGCCGAGATCGACAAGATCAAGCCGGCGCTGCAGGGCAAGACCATCGGTGTGCAGACCGCTTCCACCGCCGCCGCCTTCGTCGACAAGTACCTGAAGGGCGTCGTCGAGGTTCGCGAGTACAAGACCACCGAAGAACATGACCTCGACCTCAAGGCCGGCCGTGTCGATTTGGTGATGGCCTCGATGGCCTATCTCACCACCGCTTCGCAGAAGCCGGGCAACGAGGACATGACGACGACCGGTCCGCGCTTCCAGGGCGGCTTCCTCGGTCGCGGCAGCTCGGTCGGCCTGCGCAAGGACGACACCGAACTGAAGGCGATGTTCAACGAAGCAATCGCCGCCGCCAAGGCAGACGGCACGATCAAGACGCTGTCGGAAAAGTGGTTCGGCTTCGACGTTACCCCGAAGTGAGGCACTGACGCTTTGCATTCTCAGAGCCCGGCGGCGCGCAGCCTCGCCGGGCTTTCTTGTTTTCAGCACAATCTATAGTGACAGCGCGATGCTGTCATACTATAAGTCCCTGCAGCGACTCATGAAGGAGGATCGTCACGATGCGAAATCTCGGCACAACACAACGCTGAACAGCGGTGCCGATTGGGCTCGTCTGTTCGGCCCGCTTCCCATCCTACGATCCTGACAGATATTGCCCTGGAGGGCACTCATGTTTCGTCGCTTCTTCTCCTACTATGCGCGTTACAAGCGCTTGTTTTTCCTTGATTTCGGCTGCGCCGTCATTGCCGGCCTCCTGGAACTCGGCTTTCCGCTTGCCGTCAAACTCTTCGTCGACGAGCTGCTTCCCGGCCGTGACTGGGGGCTGATCGCCGCCGTCGCGGCTGCACTGCTCGCTGTCTATGCCGTCAACACCGGCCTGATGGCTGTGGTCAACTATTGGGGTCATGCGCTCGGCATCTCGATCGAGTCGGACATGCGCCGCCAAGCCTTCGACCACATCCAGAAGCTGTCATTCAGCTATTTCGACAACAACAAGACCGGTCATCTGATCACCCACGTCACCAAGGATCTCGAAGAGGTGGGCGAAGTCGCCCATCACGGTCCCGAAGACGTGTTCATCGCCATCATGACCTTCATCGGCGCCTTCATCCTGATGTTCACGGTGCATTGGAAGCTGGCGCTGCTGACGACGACGATCGTTCCGTTCATGACCTGGCTGGTCAGCCGCTACGGCGCCAAGATGACGGTCACCTGGCGCAACCTCTTCCGCAAGGTCGGCGACTTCAACACCCGCGTTCAGGAAAGCGTCGGCGGCATCCGCGTCGTCAAGGCCTTCGGCAACGAAGGCTATGAGAGCGAGCTCTTCGCCCTCAATAACGAAGGCTACCGCGAGACCAAGCTCAGCGCCTATCGCTATATGACGGCGAGTATTGCGCTCAGCTATCTCAGCACCCGGCTGGTGCAGCTGGTCATCATGGTTGCCGGCACCTTCTACGTCGTCAATGGCGAGCTGACCTATGGCGGCTTCGTCGGGTTCCTGCTGCTCGTCAACGTCTTCTTCCACCCGATCGACAAGATCACCTCAGTGCTCGAAATGTATCCGAAGGGGATTGCCGGCTTTAAGCGCTTCATCTCGCTGATCGACACCGAGCCGGATCTCGCCGACCGTCCGGATGCCGTCGCCGTTAGGTCGCTGCACGGCGATATCGCCTACAAGGACGTCTCCTTCGGCTATTCCGATCACGGCAAGGTGCTGGACAAGCTGAACCTGACGATCTCTGCAGGCGAGACCGTCGCCTTCGTCGGTCCGTCGGGCGCCGGCAAGACGACCATCTGCTCGCTACTGCCGCGCTTCTACGATGTCACATCGGGCGCCATCACCATCGATGGCATCGATATCCGCGACATGACGCAGGCCTCGCTGCGCAGCCAGATCGGCATCGTGCAGCAGGATGTTTTCCTGTTCGGCTCGACCATCCGCGAGAATATCGCCTATGGCCGTCTCGGCGCATCGGATGCGGACATCATGGAAGCACTCAGGCGCTCGTCGCTCGACGAGTTCGTCCGTTCGCTTCCCGCGGGTCTCGATACGCCGACCGGCGAGCGTGGCGTCAAGCTCTCGGGCGGCCAGAAGCAGCGCCTGGCAATCGCCCGTATATTCCTGAAGAACCCGCCGATCCTGATCCTCGACGAGGCGACCTCGGCGCTCGATACGGCAACGGAATATGCGATCCAGCAGGCGCTTTCGGAACTGTCGGAAGGACGCACGACGCTCGTCGTCGCCCACCGCCTGGCCACCATCCGCAACGCCGACCGGATCGTGGTGATGGGTCCCCGCGGCATCGAGGAGCAAGGCACGCATGCCGAACTTCTTGCCCGCAATGGCGCCTATTCCCGCTTGCACAACGCCCAGTTCGGCGCCGTCGCCTGACGAAAAGCCCGGCGCGCTTCAGACCATCTGCTGCCTGAAGCGCGCCGGCGGCACTCCACGCCTTGCCTTGAATGCCTTGCCGAAGGCCGCCTCCGAGTCATAGCCGACCTCGGCGGCGATATCGGCGACTGTTCGGCGGGTGCGGATCAGCAGGTCGCTGGCGAGCGTCATCCTGAGATCGGTCACGAAGCCCGCCACCGTCATCCCCGACGTTTCCTTGAACTGTCTGGCATAGGTGGCGCGTGACATGGCGCTGAGCGAGGCCAGCCGGTCGATCGTCCAATCCTCCGCCGGGTTCGCGATCACAGCCTTCAATGCCCGCGAGAAACGCGGATTGGCGATCAGCGCCAGGAGACCCGCGGTGCCGAGCGCGGCCGTATTCTGCGCTCTGAGTGCCATCGTCAGCAGCGCCAGGCAGATCGCCGTCGCGATCGTCAGCGCGCCGGCTTCCTGATGCATCGCCTCGTCGCGCAGGATGCCGACCAGCAGCTTCAGCGTCTCCTCCGATTGCGCTCCGGCAAGCGAGGCATGAAAGACATCGGGCAAGGTATCGAGCAGCAGCGACGACGACCCGGTAGCCGAATCGAAATGCCCGCAAAGCAGATCCACATCGGGCGCTCCCTCCCCGTTCTCGCGCACCGGCAGCATGCCGTCATGTGTCAACCGCACCGGGCGCGGCCCGGCACCGCCCTCCCGGCCGACAATCAGATGCGCCTCGCCGCGCGGCAGCATGAGGAAATCCCCTGCGGTCAGCTCAACCACCCGCCGGTCGGGAAGCCGCAGGCGGCAGTTGCCGGACAGGACCACATGAAACGGGATGACGCCACGGCCGGCCGGTTCGTGGTCGATCTCGAAGGCGCCTTCGAGGCGGCAGCGGATGTCCAGGCTGGTGCGAAGCCCGGCAAGGTCGATAAGGCGGCTGAGAATATCCATGAGACGATCGCGCTAGAAATTGAACTTCTGAAACATTCATCGGATCACACGAAAAATCCATATTCCATCTCAACAGACAGCGAGAGAGCTGCTGCAGATGATGGAAAGGCAAAGTCATGTTGAACTGGAAAGAATATCGTAGCCAGCTGATCGCCCGGATCGGTGAATTCGGCAAGACCGTTCCGGAGACAGTGAAGGGCTACCAGACGCTCTCGACCGCCGGGCAGAAGACGAATTACCTGGATGCGAAGCACCGCGAGCTGATCGCGCTCGCAGTCGCAGTCACGGTGCGTTGCGATGGCTGTATCGCCGTCCATACGACCGAAGCCCTGAAGCAGGGCGCGACCAAGGAGGAGATCTCCGAAGCGCTCGGTGTTGCGGTGGCTATCAATGCCGGCGCCGCCATGGTCTATTCTGCCCGCGTTCTCGACGCCGCCGAGGCGATCGCCAAGTAAGTGCATTCGACGATGCGGGAGGCGCGCCGCCTTCCGCTCCCCTGATGAAGCGAGGTCATGGCAATGCAAGCTGCAGACATGCCGGCAAGGACCGGTTTTCAGATGCCGCGCGTCCCGGCATCCTTCTTCGGCATGGTGCTCGGCATTGCCGGGCTCGGCAATAGCTGGCGGGCGGCCGCCTCCGTGTGGGGCCTGCCCGCAGCACCGGGCGAGATCCTCAGCCTGCTGGCAGTCGCCGTCTGGTTCGTCGTCAGCGTTCTCTATGGCCTGAAGTGGTTGAACGCCCGCGGCGAAGCGCTGGCGGAGCTGGAACATGCGGTGCAATGCTGCTTCGTCGGCCTCGCCGGTGTCGCGACCATGCTCGCAGGGCTCGCGCTGCTGCCCTATTCGCGGCCGGCGACCGAAATCCTCTTTGCCGTCGGCTTCGTCTTCACCTTCGCTTTCGCCTTGTGGCGGACCGGAGCCTTGTGGCAGGGCGGCCGCGACGTGACCACGACGACGCCGGTCCTCTACCTGCCGACCGTTGCCGGCTCTTTCGTCACCGCTATCGTTCTCGGTGCGCTCGGCTTTCAGGAGCTCGGTCAGCTCGCCTTCGGCGCCGGTTTCTTCGCCTGGCTGGCGATCGACTCGGTCTTGCTGCACCGGTTGCTGACGGCACCGGAACTTGCGGTACAGCTGCGCCCGACGCTCGGCATCCAGCTTGCCCCTCCGGCCGTCGGCAGCGTCGCCTATCTGAGCGTCAATGGCGGAACGCCGGATATGCTGCTTCATGCGATGCTGGGTTACGCCATCCTCGAGGCCGCCATCCTGTTGCGCCTGCTGCCGTGGATCACCAAGCAGCCTTTCACCGGCTCTTACTGGGCTTTCACCTTCGGCGCCACGGCGTTGGCGACAGCCGCCATCCGCGTCGCAAGCCACAGCAGCGATGCCGCACTCCAGGGCCTTGCGGTGGTGATCTTCATCGCCGTCAACGCCATCGTCGGCTTTATCGCGATCGGCACGCTCTGGCTCATCGCCCGCGGCAAGCTTCTGCCTGCCGCACAGCCGAAGGCCAGCTGACGCATCGAACTGTCGCAGATCTGCGACAGTTCCCCTGCGGCATGGAATGGGCTGCTTAATTAAGCAGAATTGCAATGAGACGGTATTTGCCCCAGACTGCGGTCTACGTTCCGTGGGAGGAGCAGATGCACGAATTCACAGCGCATGCCGACCATGTCTATACGTGGGCGCAGCAGAACTCTGCCGCCGCCAGCTCCCCGATCGTCGCCTCCTGGCGCCGCTGCATGGACAAGCATCAGCTGACCCCTGAAGAGAAGCGCGCGCCGCTGCGCCTGACCGAGCAAGAATTCCGCCTCGCCCGCCAACAATCCGAACAGCTGATCCGCGACGCCAGCGACGAGCTTGACAAGCTGTTCCTGACGGTCGGCAAGGCGGGCTGCTGCCTGCTCCTGACCTGCCGCGAGGGCGTCGCGCTTGAGCGGCGCGGCGCGAGTGCCGACGACAAGGAATTCAACGACCTCGGCCTCTGGACCGGCTCAGTCTGGACCGAAGCGAGCATCGGCACCAACGGCATCGGCACGGCGCTCGCCGACGAGCGCTCCGTCTCGATCTTTCGCGACCAGCACTTCCTTTCCTCGAATATCAAGCTCAGCTGTACCACCGCGCCGATCCGCGACCATCGCGGCCAGCTGGCTGCAGCACTCGACATCTCGACCTGCCGCGACGACGTCAACGAGATGACCCTGTCGATCCTGGCACAAGCCGTGCGCGACGCGGCGATGCGCATCGAGCTCAACATCTTCCGCAGTGCCTTTGCCGGTTCGCGCTTCCTGATGGTGCCCTCCGGTACGAATTCGGCTGCGGCGCTGCTTGCCGTCGACCGTCACGACCTCGTGCTTGGCGCCACCCGCGCCGCCCGGCTGGCCCTGAAACTCGACGACCGCCGGATCGCCGCTGGTATTCCAGCCGCCGACGCCCTGCAGGAAAGCCGCCCGGCAGATGGCGAGGAAGCGCTGATGGATGCGGAGCGCGCCGCTCTCCTCAGGGCGCTGACACGCACCAACGGCAATGTCTCGCAGGCGGCTGCCAATCTCGGCATGAGCCGCGCCACGCTTCACCGCAAGATGAAGCGATTGAACCTCCACTGAGGGCTCCCGCCTGTCGCAGCGCTGCGACAGTGTGCAGTGCGGCATTGCTCCGGGCGGGTATTTCGAAGAGCAAAAGACGAGCAGATTTCCTCCACCGGTTCACTCCTGAACCAGGCATCATCAAGGGAGGATGACATGCTGCATCAGAAAATCGTCGAGTCGCCGTTCAAGCTCAAATACGGCAACTATATCGGCGGCGAGTGGCGCGAACCGATCGGCGGCAGATATTTCGACAACATCACGCCGGTGACCGGCGGCAAACTCTGCGAGATCCCGCGTTCCGACGAGAAGGATATCAACGCGGCGATCGATGCTGCCCATGCGGCCAAGGACAAGTGGGGCCGCACGGCACCGGGCGAACGCTCCAATATCCTGATGAAGATCGCCCAGCGCATGGAAGACAAGCTGGAGCTTCTCGCGCAGGCAGAAACCTGGGACAACGGCAAGCCGATCCGCGAAACCATGGCAGCCGACATTCCGCTGGCGATCGACCATTTCCGCTACTTCGCCTCCTGCATCCGCGCCCAGGAAGGCTCGATCGGCGAGATCGACAATGACACCGTCGCCTATCACTTCCATGAGCCGCTCGGCGTCGTCGGCCAGATCATTCCGTGGAATTTCCCGATCCTGATGGCTGCCTGGAAGCTCGCGCCTGCGCTTGCCGCGGGTAACTGCGTCGTCCTGAAGCCCGCCGAGCAGACCCCTGCCTCGATCCTCGTCTGGGCGGAGCTTGTCGGCGATCTCCTGCCGCCCGGCGTGCTCAACATCGTCAACGGCTTCGGCCTCGAAGCCGGCAAGCCGCTGGCAACGAGCCCGCGGATCGCCAAGATCGCCTTTACCGGCGAGACCTCGACCGGCCGGTTGATCATGCAATATGCCAGCCAGAACCTCATTCCCGTCACGCTGGAACTAGGCGGCAAGTCGCCGAACATCTTCTTTGCCGACGTGATGGCCGAGGATGACGACTTCCTCGACAAGGCGCTCGAAGGCTTTGCGATGTTCGCGCTGAACCAGGGCGAAGTCTGCACCTGCCCCAGCCGCGCGCTCGTGCAGGAGTCGATCTACGACCGCTTCATGGAAAAGGCGGTGAAGCGCGTCGAAGCCATCAAGCAGGGCAACCCGCTCGATAGCGCGACGATGATCGGCGCCCAGGCATCGAGCGAGCAGCTGGAAAAGATCCTCGCCTACCTCGATATCGGCAGGCAGGAAGGCGCTCAGGTGCTGACCGGCGGCGCCCGCAACGATCTCGGCGGCGAGCTGGCGAACGGCTACTACGTCAAGCCGACGATCTTCAAGGGCCACAACAAGATGCGGGTTTTCCAGGAAGAGATCTTCGGCCCGGTCGTCTCCGTCACCACCTTCAAGGACGAAAAGGAAGCGCTTGAGATCGCCAACGACACGCTCTACGGCCTCGGCGCCGGTGTCTGGACCCGCGACGGCAACCGCGCCTACCGCTTCGGCCGCGAAATCCAGGCCGGCCGCGTCTGGACCAATTGCTACCACGCCTACCCTGCTCACGCGGCCTTCGGCGGCTACAAGCAATCCGGCATCGGCCGCGAGACCCACAAGATGATGCTCGACCACTACCAGCAGACCAAGAACATGCTGGTGAGCTACAGCCCGAAGGCGCTTGGGTTCTTTTGAGAGCGAAATCATGACGGGGCGGTGCAAGCCGCCCCCTCACCCTAACCCTCTCCCCGAGGGGAGAGGGGACGCGAATGCGGCGACCGCATATTCCCTTCTCCCCTCGGGGAGAAGGTGCCGGCAGGCGGATGAGGGGGTCACACGCTCAATGGGAGGAACAACATGGACGACACACTCAACGGCGAACCGCGCGTGCTCGCCACCGACGCCGCAATCGACCTGATCGGCGAAATCCGCGCCGATCATCCGGATATCCTGTTTCACCAGTCCGGCGGCTGCTGCGACGGTTCATCGCCGATGTGCTATCCGGCAGATGAATTCCGGGTGGGGGAAACTGATGTCAAACTCGGCGAGATCGCCGGCGTCCCCGTCTATATCAGCGGCAGCCAGTTCGAGGCCTGGAAGCATACGCAGCTGATCATCGACGTGGTACCCGGCCGCGGCGGGATGTTCTCGCTGGACAACGGACGCGAGAAGCGCTTCCTCACCCGCTCGCGCATCTTCGGCGGCGGCGAGGCCTGCGCCATTCCGGATATCGGCAGACGGGCTATTTGAACGAAAGATCGAGGACACGCCCTTCGAACAGGCGGTCGCGGGAACCTTCGAGGTGGGTCTGCATCAGGTTGCGCGCGTCATCGGCGCGGCCTTCGGCAACGGCCCGGTAAATCTCGTTATGCTCTTCGTAGACCTGCTCCAGCCCCTGGCGCGGGCCAAGCAGCGACAGGCCGTGCAGATGCATGCCGACGGCGATATGCGGCTTCAGCGCATCGAGCGAAGCGGTGTAATAGTGATTGTTGGCAGCTTCGGCGACAGCGCGATGGAAGACGAAGTCGGCGTCGCTGCGGTGCAGCTGGTGGCTGGTTGCTTCCCGCAGGTCTGACAGCGCGGAGGCTATCTTCTGGATCGCCGGCTCGTCGCGCCGCTTGGCGGCGAAGAAGGCTGCCGCCGGCTCGATCGTCAGGCGGAATTCATAGCAGCGCTGGATGTCGGCGATCGTCTTGACCGGCGAATAGGCAAGCTGCGTGGTCGGCGAACCATGGGCGCTGACGAAAGTGCCGGCGCCCTGGCGGGCGTAGACGGTCCCCTGCTCGCGAAGCTTGGCGAGCGCGTCGCGCACGATCGGCCTGGAAACGCCGAGCATCGAGGCAAGCTCGTGCTCGCCCGGCAGGCGCGAATCCGGCGGATAGTTGCCGGCGCGGATGCGCTCGAGGATCTGGTCGAAGACGCGGTCGACGAGTTTCACCGCCTTGCCGCGCTCGGGCTTTGCAGCCGGACCGTTACCCGCATTCAACGATGCGCCATTTGCTTCATCCACACCTGTTCTCCCCGCCGGCACCATGCTTAAGCCGCCTGATTCCGTGGAACCAGTCTTAGCAGACTCTCGGTATTGCCGAAGCCCCCAGACTTGACCGCGCACCGGAAATGCCGCCCGTCGGCGGCCGTTACGTCAAACCACGGCACGCCTGCCTCGATTTCTCCCTTCGGCATCAGCGTCTTGATGCCGAGTTCGCGGAAGACCGCAAGCGCCGTGTCACCACCGCCGACCATCAACATGTCCGGCCTGGTATCATCGATCACCGATTTTACACCGCCTGCGAAGCGGCGGGCAACCGTTGCGCCCTCTCCGGCAATTTCGCCGGTGCAGCGCAGAAGCAGCGGCAACGCCAGCCCCTCGCCACACTCGACGCTGCCCATCGGCGCGTCGATGATGGCGCGCAGCGCACCTGCGGCTTCGAGGCGGTTCATCTGCGCCGCCGTGATCGGGTCACGGGACCCGAAGGCAAAGAGCGTCCGGCGCGATGCCTGAAAGGGCAGCGGATGCCCGCCGGCACGGCCGATCTTGCGGGCGAGCGCCGAGCCAAGACCACGGGCTCCGACAGCCAGAACGCTATTCCAGTCATTGCTAAGGGCGATATCATCGAGATCGAAATCGCTCTCTGCGTCGGCGACCACGACATCCATATCGCGGCCGGTAAAGAGATCGGCGACGGCAATCGGCTTTTCGACGCCGCGGCCGACGACGAAGCCGCGATAGGTGGTTCGATCCTGATCGGGGATTGCAGGCGCCACGACGATCCTGGCAAGACCGAGCGCGTCTGCGAGTGCAGCACTTTCGGCCGCCACATTGCCCTTCAGCCGGGAGTCGATCTTCTTCAGAACGATTGCCGGCTGCCGCGCGCTCAAAGCGTCTGCCGCCTGGCGCACGCGGCGCGTCGCATCGTCTTCCGACAAAGCACGCGAGGCGGTGTTTATCACGACGACATCAGTCCCCGCCGCAAGCGCCTCATCGGCCGTCTCGACATCGATCGCCACCGCCACCGAAAGCCCAGCGTCCACGAAGGGCGTGCCGGTATCCAGCGCTCCCGTCAGGTCGTCGGCAATGATGGCGGCTTTCAACGTCATGCAGTCTGTCCCGTGTTGACGGCGTGGCAGGCAACCAGATGGCCAGGCTTTGCTTCCTTCCACTCGGGAATGATCTTCGAACAGACGTCCATGGCGACGGGGCAGCGCGTGTGGAAACGGCAGCCGGTCGGAGGATTGAGCGGGCTCGGAACGTCGCCCTGCAGGATCTGCCGCTGGCGGGTGCGCTCATGCTCCGGATCGGTTTCCGGAACGGCCGAGAGCAGCGCCTTCGTATAGGGATGCAGCGGGTTGTCGAACAGCTCTTCGCGGCTCGCGAGTTCGGCCAGACGGCCGAGATACATGACGCCGACGCGCGTGCTGATGTGGCGGACAACGGCCAGATCGTGGGCGATGAAGAGATAGGTGAGGCCGTATTTTTCCTGCAGGTCGAGCAGCAGGTTGATGATCTGCGCCTGGATCGACACGTCGAGCGCCGAGATCGCCTCGTCGCAGACGATGAATTTCGGCTGGCAGGCGAGTGCACGGGCGATGACGACGCGCTGGCGCTGGCCGCCGGAGAGCTCGTGCGGATAGCGCTGCGCAAAGCGGGTCGGCAGGCCGACATCGGTCAGCAGCGCATCGACCTTGCCCTTCAGCTCCGCCTTGGTGGCGAGCTTGTGGAAGAGGATCGGCTCGCCGATCGCTTCGCCGATCGTCATGCGCGGGTTGAGCGTCGAATACGGATCCTGGAAGACGATCTGCAGGTCGCGCCGGAAGGGGCGCATCTGCTTTTCATCAAGCGTCGCGATATCCTGGCCCTTGTAGACCACCCTGCCGGATGTCGCCTTGTAAAGGTTGAGGATCGTGAAGCCGGTCGTCGACTTGCCGCAGCCGGACTCGCCGACGAGCGACAGCGTCTCGCCTTCCATGATGTCGAGATTGACATTGTCGAGCGCATAGACCGTCGCCGAGCGCTCGCCGAAGGCGCCGAGCTTGACATGGAAATGCTTGACGAGGTTTTCGACTTTCAGAAGCGGTTGGGCACCCATCACGCGGCCTCCTGCATTTTCTGGACGACGAAACATGCGGCACGGTGATTGCCCGCGCCCGCGACAGGCTCGAGCTTCGGCACGCGCTCATGACAGACGGCTTCGGCGAGCGGGCAACGCGGTGCGAAGGGGCAACCCTTCGGGCGGCGGCCGGGTTCCGGCGGCGTTCCGCCGATCGAGGAGAGACGGCTTGCCGGCGAATCCGATAGCTTCGGGATCGAGGACAGCAGGCCGCGCGTGTAGGGATGGCTCGGACGGGCATAGAGCTCGTCGACCGGCGCATCCTCGACAACGGTACCGGCATAGAGCACGGCAACGCGATCGACGAGACCGGCGATCAGCGCCAGATCGTGGGTGA
Source organism: Rhizobium sp. Rhizsp82 (assembly GCF_047325115.1). Lineage (NCBI taxonomy): Bacteria > Pseudomonadati > Pseudomonadota > Alphaproteobacteria > Hyphomicrobiales > Rhizobiaceae > Rhizobium > Rhizobium sp. Rhizsp82. Next base: position 1,093,766 of record NZ_CP168571.1, read on the forward strand.
TCCAGACGACCGACATACCGAGCTTGGCGCGCAGATCCTTCACCAGATCGACGATCTGGGCCTGGATCGTCACGTCGAGCGCCGTGGTCGGCTCGTCGGCGATGAGGAGCTTCGGGTTGCAGGCAAGGCCGATCGCGATCATCACGCGCTGGCGCATGCCGCCCGAAAGCTCGTGCGGATAGGCCATCAGGCGCTCTTCGGGCCCGGGAATGCCGACGAGGCGCAGCAGTTCCACAGCACGGGCGCGGGCATCCGCCTTGCTCATCTTGCGATGATAGATCAGCGGCTCGCAGATCTGGTCGCCGACGCGCATGACCGGGTTCAGCGAGGTCATCGGATCCTGGAAGACGAAGCCGATATCGCCGCCGCGCACCTTGCGCAGATCGCCATTCGACATCTTCTGCAGGTCGCGGCCGTCGAAATGCGCCGTCCCCTTGGTGACCTTGATCTTGTTCGGCAGCAGCCGCATCAGCGACAGCATGGTCAGGCTCTTGCCGCAGCCGGATTCGCCGACGACGCCGAGCGTTTCGCCCTTGTTGACGTAGAGGTCGATGCCATCGACGACGACGGCCGGACCGCGGCGGGTATCGATCTCGACCGTCAGGTCGCGAACATCGAGAAGGCGTTCAGATGTCTTCGTGTTCATCACTTGCTGCCCCGCGGGTTGAGCGCGTCGTTGAGACCGTCGCCGAGGAAACTGAAGGCTACCGAAGCGAGGCCGAGCACGGCCGCCGGAGCGGCGAGAAGATGCGGATAGTGCTGCCAGACACGCAGACCATCCGAAATCATGTTGCCCCAGCTGGGGGTCGGCGGGTTGACGCCGACGCCGAGGAAGCTGAAGGCGCTTTCGAGCACCATCGCGGTACCGAGACCGGCGCTGACCGAAACGATGAGCGGGCCAAGCGCATTCGGAATGACATAGCGCTTGATGATCACCCAGTTGGAAAGACCGAGCGCCTGGGCTGCCGTGATATAGGGACGGCTGCGGATCGACAGGACCTGGGCCCGGACGAGACGCGCATAGGGCGGCCAGGAGATCAGCGCCATCGAACCGAAGACCAGGAGGAAGTCGACCCAGATCGTCTGGCGATAGAAGGGATTGAGGGTCGCCTGATACTGGGCCTCCATCCAGTTGGTGATCGGCGACTTCAGCGAAGCGTTGATGACGACGACGAGCAGCAGGTTCGGCACCGACATGGTGACATCCGTCAGCCACATGATGACGCGGTCGAACGGATTGCCGAAGAAGCCGGCGATGGCGCCGAGCGTCAGGCCGATCATCACGGCAATGAAGGTGACGATGACGGCGACGAGGAAGGCGGTGCGCGTGCCGAAGACGACGCGGCTGAAGACGTCTCGGCCGAGATCGTCGGTGCCGAAGAGATGCGCCAGCGACGGCGCGGCATTGCGGGCCTGCAGATCCTGCGTCAGGTAATCATAGGGCGTCAGATACGGCCCGAAGATTGCCGCGAAGGCGAGGATCAGCACGACGATCAGGCCGAAGACGGCAAGCTTGTTGCGCTTCAGGCGGTACCAGGCGTCGCGCCACAGGTTGACCGGCAGTTCGTCGGCGGTTTCGATTGTCGAGAGAGGGATGGCGGACATGGTCAGCGGCTCCTTCTTGCGTCGTTGGCACGCGGGTCAAGCATCGGGTAGAGCACATCGACCAGCAGGTTCGAGATCATCACCAGGAAGGATCCGATGAGCGTGATGGCGAGGATGACCGGATAATCGGAATTCGTCAGCGCCTGCACCGTGAGACGGCCGAGGCCCGGCAGGCCGAAGACCAGCTCCACGAAGATCGCGCCATTGACGATGGTGATCATGATGAGGCCGAGCTGGGTGACGACGGGCGTCAGCACCGGGCGCAGGATATGCTTGATGGCAACGACCATCTCAGGCACGCCCTTGGCACGGGCCGTGCGGACGAAATCCTCCGATAGGACTTCGATGACGGCGGCGCGCGTCTGGCGCACGATCAGCGCAATCGGCTGGAAGGAAAGCACGATGAGCGGCAGGATGATGCGAACATCGAAGACGCCGCCCCAGCCATAGGGCACCTTGATCATCGGCAGCAGCACGATGAGGCCGACCATCAGCAGTGGACCGGCGACATAGGCGGGGATCGCCCAGAGGAACAGCGCCGTACCGGTGATCGTGTAGTCGACGCGGGAATTCTGGTTCAGCGCTGCCAGCATGCCGAGCGGGATCGCCACGACAGCCGTCAGGATGATGGAACAGAGCGCCAGCTTGAAGGAAACCGGGGCAGCGGCCGAGACCATCGCCCAGACCGAACGGCCCGAGGTCAGCGAATTGCCGAACTGGCCATGCAGCAGGTTCCAGATGTAATAGCCGAACTGCTCGATGAAGGGTTTGTTGAGGCCCGCGCTTTCGCGGATGGCTTCGATGCGCTCCGGATTATAGGCGACGTCGCCCGGCGCACGAAGAAAGATCAGCTTGATCGGATCGCCGGCGCCGTAGAAGGCCATCGCATAGACGGCGAGCATCACGACCAGAACCGACGGAATCCAGATGGCAAATCGCGTTAGTACATAGCGAAGCAAGGCCACCTCCCACCTGTTATCAGGCGCGTTTACCGCAAACTGCGCGGAACGCGCCTACTCTTCTTGAAACTTGCGCGAAGACCTTGCGGCCTTCGCGCGGTTGCTTGAGGACTGGAGAGACCGGCTTTACCGTCTCAATCAGCCGACCGATACATCCCAGGGAGCGACGACCTGCCAGTCGAGGTTCTTCTCCATGCCCTTGACGTCCTTGGTTGCCCAGCGGGACATGGCCTGAGAATACCACGGAATGAACGCCCAATCGTCGCGGAATGCCTTCTGGGCATCCTGAGCGAGCTTGACGCGATCCGGATCGTCGGCAGCCTTGGTTGCTGCCTCTGCCAGAGCCGCATCCACCTTGTCGTTCTTGTAACCGCCGAGCTTGTTCTGGGCGTTGGACGAGGTGGAGGCGATGCAGCCTGCGAGATAGGACACGGCATCCGGAACGCGGGTGCCGACGTCGTCGCGGAAGATCTGGACCGAGTTCTGGTCCGGACCGGCATAGGAGTCCTGCTGCGGCTTCATGTCGACGGCGGTGATACCAAGGTTCTGGCGCCACTGCTCGGCGATGAACTGGGCCGCTGCCTGAATGGCCGGAGCCGAGATGCCGACGAACATGATCTTCGGCAGGCGATCGGGACCGCCGTAGCTCGATTCAGCAAGCAGCTTCTTGGCGCCTTCCGGATCGTACGGATAGGGCTCGAAGCCGGAATTGTCGGCACCCGGAACCGAGTTCAGGATCTGGTCGGCCTTCTTGTGCGGACCATCCGGATAGGATGCCTTGAAGAGACCGTCGCGATCGATCGCCATGATCAGCGCCTGGCGAACCTTCGGATCGTCCATCGGCGCGCGCTTGACGTTGAACCAGAAGTGCTGGCTGGTCGGAATGATCGGGCCGGCGGAGAATTCCGGGCCGAGATCCTGGATGATCGTCGAAGTGACGAGCTCGGTATGGGCGTTGTATTCGCCCGACTTGATGAGCTGCGTTGCCGTGACGTTGTCTTCGATCGAGGCGATCTCGATGCGGGCAAGCTTCGGCTTGGTGCCGAAGAAGTTCTCGTTCGGCTCGAAGGTCAGCGTTCCCGCATCGATATCGATCGCGGTCAGCTTGAACGGGCCGGAATAGACGGCGCTGTTATCCGGCTTGTACCAGTCAGCCACTTCCTCGCCATCGCTGCCCTTGGACTGCGAAGCCTTAGTGATCGGGATGATGTGGTTGGCAAGGCGCATGAAGAAGATCGGATCAGCTTCCGTCAGCGTGACGACGACGGTGCCTTCGTCAGGCGTTGCGACACCGGAGATCTCGGTGGCCGAGCCGCCGGCGACATCCTTGTAGCCTTCGACCTTGCCCATGACCTGATCGGCGCGCTGGCTCTTGGTGTTGGGGCGGGAAGCGACTTCCCAGGAACCCTTGACGTCAGCCGCGGTGATCTTGCTACCGTCGGAGAAGACTGCCTTCGGGTCGATCTTGAAGGTCCAGACCTTCTTGTCCGGCGATTCCCAGCTGGTGAAGACGTAGGGGTTGAGCTTGCCTTCGGCGTCGAAATACATCGGCGAGGCCCACCAGAAGGAATTCCAGCGGAACGTACGGCCACCGCCGCGCAGCGGCGACCAATCCTGGTCGAAGGCCGGGTTGATGGCCTTCAGCACCTGGCCTTCTTGGGCCATGACGATGCGGGCGCTCATGCCGAACAGCGTGAAGCCGACGCCGGCGGCGAGGCCGAGCTTCAGCGCATCGCGGCGCGACACCGTGGAAGCATTCTTGTCATTGCGGTCTGTCATACATTCCTCCCATGGGCAAAACAGCGCGTACTCGAAAACCCTCCCCGAGCCGGGCGCTTTACAATGCTCCAGAGATTTGCGCGATAATGTAAATCTGTCAATCCAAATTTACAGATTTCAACTTCCAAACTTTGGACAAAAAATTTTTTTATTTAATTTCAATAGGATAAAATACGCATGTCATTCTGACGCAGCTTGTAAGATTGACAACAACTTATCATTTCGAGGAAAAGTCACGCACTGATATAGCCAGGAGCGGCCTTGCGCTGCAGAGGAGGATGCGTTGAGCAATCACAAGATCACGGGCGTTTTCAGCGCCGCTACGACACCCCTGAACGCCGACGGCAGCCCGGATGTCGGCCTGTTTACCGAGCACTGCAAGCGCCTGATCGAGGAAGGCTGCCATGGCGTTGCCCTGCTCGGCACGACGGGCGAAGCCAACTCCTTCTCGATGGGCGAGCGCCGCATGCTGCTCGAAGCCGCACTGAAGGCCGGCATTTCGCCGGACAAGCTGCTGCCGGGCACCGGCGTTGCCGCCATTCCCGAGACCATCGAACTCACCAAGCATGCGCTGTCGCTCGGCGTCACCAAGGTCGTGATGCTGCCGCCCTTCTACTACAAGGGCGTTTCCGACGACGGCCTGTTCAACGCCTATTCGGCGATCCTCGAAGGCGTCAACGACAACCGTCTGCAGGTGATCCTCTATCACATCCCGCAGGTTTCGGGCATTCCGCTCTCCGTGCCGCTGATCGGCCGGTTGGTCGAAGCTTTCCCCGAAACCGTCGTCGGCATCAAGGAATCTGCAGGCGATTTCAATAACATGCAGGCGATCATCGCGGCCTACCCGGGCTTCTCCGTACTCTGCGGCGCCGATCCGCTGCTGCTGCCGCTGCTGAAGGCCGGCGGTGCAGGCTGCATCACCGCAACCTCGAACCTCGTGGCCGACTCGCTGCGCACCGTTTACGACCACGTCCACGACGAAGCCCAGACGGCAAAGGTCGATGCCGCGCAGGCCCGCATCAACGGCTACCGCACGCTTTCCAATTCCTACGTGCAGATCCCGACGATCAAGGCGATGGTTGGCCTGAAGACCGGCAATGCCGCCTGGAAGCGCACGCGCCCGCCGCTCGTCGCCCTCACCGACGCGGAATATGCAGCACTCGCCGAAGGTTACGCAAAGCTGCCGTAAGGAGGATGCCATGAGCTTCACCGCGCTCCCGCCGGAAGCCGTGCCGGCGCTGATGACCGGCAAGATCGCCCCGAACCCGGCCCAGCCGGGCCGGGCCGACGCCTTTCTGCCCTCCCCCTGCATTCAGAACCACGCTGCGAATCTGGCCTTCCTGCCGGATGGCACGCTGACCTGCGTCTGGTTCGGCGGCACGATGGAAGGAATGGGCGACATTTCCGTTTACATGTCCCGGCTGACGCCCGGCGCGGATCAATGGTCCGAAGCGGAAAAACTCTCTGACGATCCGGCGAAATCCGAACAGAATCCGTTGATTTTCAATGCGCCGGACGGAAATGTCTGGCTGCTTTACACCTCGCAGACATCTGGCGACCAGGACGGCTCAGTTGTAAAGTGCCGGATCTCCGAAGATGGCGGCAAGACCTTCGGCGCCGTCCGCCTTCTCTGCGATCTGCCGGGCACTTTCGTGCGCCAGCCTGTCATCTTCAATTCCGCGGGCACCTGGCTCCTGCCGGCGTTCCGCTGTGTCAGCCTGCCCGGCCAGCGCTGGAGCGGCGATGCCGATACGGCAGGCGTTCTGGTCTCGCGGGATCAGGGCCAGAGCTGGGCGATGGTCGATGTGCCGGAGAGCCTCGGCGCCGTGCACATGAACATCATCCCGCTGAACGGAAGCAAAATGGTCGCTTTCTTCCGCAACCGTTTCTCCGAACATGTCCTGTCATCGGAATCCGGGGATAATGGCGAGAGCTGGTCGACACCGAAGCCGGTCAACCTGCCGAACAACAACTCCTCGATCCAGGCGACAAAGCTTGGAGACGGCCGCATTGCCATGGTTTACAACCACAGCAACGCCGAGACATCGGACGCCCGCCGCGAGTCGCTCTATGACGAGATCGAAAGCGACAAGGACGACGTAAAGGCTGCGGAAACACCGGTTGCGACGCGCCGCAAGGCCGTCTGGGGCGTTCCGCGTGCGCCTCTGAGCCTGGCGATCTCGACGAATGGCGGCCAGAGCTTCGATTCTCACATCGATCTCGACACCGGCGACGGCTACTGCCTCAGCAACAATTCCAAGGACTCGCTGAACCGCGAATTCTCCTATCCCTCGATCACCGAGGGGCCAGATGGAACGCTGCACATCGCCTACACCTACTATCGACGGGCGATCAAATATGTTCGCCTGCCAAGTGATGTGGCGATCTAAGGCCCTGAACGACTGGATTTCGCGCCATCTGGCGCGAAACTCTTGATCGTATTTACAAGTGAATGGGGCGCGTCTCTTGCCTCGGCAATAACAGGGACACTAGGGGATAGAGCGCCCCTTCCGTTCGTAAAACAACAAGAAATCAATGCTTTATTGAGTGCACCCAGATGGCCGATCGATAGCTACCGCATAGGTTTTCTGCGAATTTGCTCAAAAACCATCGCCCGCCTTATTGCCAGAAACATACAGTTGATATAACAACTTTACATCAATAGCGGCTTTGGCCGTAATCATGGAGGAGCCGTGTCATGGTCAGTCTGGATTCGCCTATCACGGTTGTCAGGCCTGAAATCATCGAGTTTGGCGTCGGCACGGCGGGCAAGCTCGGCAAATGGGCCGCCGCCAAGGGCTATGCCCGTACGCTTGTCATCTCGGATGCGTTCAATGCCTCGCGCGTCGATGTGCTCGAACTTCCGGGCCATGTCTCGGTCTTCGCCGATGTCACGCCGGAGCCGGACATCCCCAATCTTGACAAGGTTCTCGATGCCGCGAATGCCGCACAGGCCGAGCTGATCGTCGGCTTCGGCGGCGGCAGTGCCATGGATCTCGCCAAGCTCGCCGCGGTTCTCGCCGGTTCGTCGCAGACGCTTCATGAGGTGGTCGGCCCGCACAAGGTCACCGGTCCGCGCAAGGTCGCGCTGGCACAGGTGCCGACGACATCAGGCACCGGCAGTGAAGCCGGGACCCGCGCACTGGTCACCGATCCGAAGACGATGGCGAAGCTCGCGGTCGAAAGCCTTTACATGTTGGCCGATATCGCGGTCATCGATCCGGCGCTGACCTTCACCGTCCCCGCCCGCACGACGGCCGCAACCGGCGTCGATGCCATGGCCCATTGCGTCGAGGCCTTCACCAACCGCAAGGCCCACCCGATGATCGACATCTATGCGATCGAAGGTGCCCGTCTCGTCGGCAAGTATCTCGCCCGCGCCGTCAAGGACGGCTCGGATGCGGAAGCGCGCGCCGGTCTTTCGCTTGCATCGCTCTATGGCGGCTTCTGCCTTGGTCCGGTCAACACAGCCGGCGGCCATGCGCTCGCCTATCCGCTCGGCACCCGCTGGCATGTCGCGCATGGTGCCGCCAATGCGCTGATCTTCCCGCATGTCCTGGCCTTCAACACGCCGTCGGTGCCGGAAAAGACCCGCGCCGTCATGGCAGCGCTCGGCTACCAGACATCGGATGACGTCCGCTCGGTCTTCGATGCCGCCTATGCCTTCTGCGCCGATCTCGGCATCGAGATGAAGCTTTCGGGCCTCGGCGTCCCCGCCGACGATCTGGACGCGATGGCGGACGACGCCTTTGCCATCCGCCGCCTGCTCGACAACAATCCGCGCGATCTCGCCCGCGACGACATCCGCGCCATTTATCAAGCTGCTTTTTAAGGGAATTTGACCGATGACGAAGAATGCAAAAGTGGCTGTGACGCTTGGCGATCCCGCAGGCGTCGGCCCCGAAGTGATCGTCAAGGCGCTGGCGGCCATGCCTGTCGGCGAGCGCAAGGATTTCGTCATTGTCGGCAACACGGAAGCACTTGTTCGCGCCGACCGCGCCACCGGCACCGGTCTGCGCTTCGGCTCCGCCGCCTCCGAAGACGGTTCGACCATCGCAGTCGATGAAGTCGAACTCGGCGCGCCCCTGCCCGAGATCGGCAAGGTCAGCCCGGTCGCCGGCGACGCCTCGGTGAAATACATCAGCCGCGCCGTTGATCTCGCCATGTCCGGCGAAGCCGATGTCATCGTCACCGCGCCGATCAACAAGGAAGCGATGAACCTCGCCGGCCATCATTTCGACGGCCACACCGGTCTGCTCGCGCATCTGACGGGCTCGAAGAGCTCCTTCATGCTGCTCGCCTCCGAGCGGCTGAACACCATCCACGTCTCCACCCACGTATCGCTGCGCGGCGCCATCGAGCGCGCCAAGACGGAACGCGTGCTGGCGACGATCGAGGCAGGTCATAACCACTTCATGCGTCTCGGGATGAAGCCACGCATCGCTGTCGCAGGCATCAATCCGCATTGCGGCGAAAACGGCCTATTCGGCACCGAGGATGCCGAATTCCTGGCGCCTGCCGTCGAACTGGCGCGGGCCAAGGGCATCGATGTCGTCGGCCCGATCTCCGCCGATACGGTATTCGCCCGCGCCTATAACGGCGCCTTCGATCTGGTCATCGCCCAGTATCACGATCAGGGCCATATCCCGATCAAGCTCGTGGCCTTCGAGACCGCCGTGAACGTATCGCTCGGCCTGCCGATCGACCGCGTCTCGGTCGACCACGGCACGGCCTTCGATATTGCCGGAACCGGCAAGGCCAATCACGTCAACATGCTCTCGGCCATCGCTTACGCCCGGATGATGGCGCGCTCGCCGCGCAAGGCCGCATAGCGGATAGGGTGGCGCCAGCGCGCCGCTCTGCCGGGGGAAAATGAGGAGGCAGGCATGCAGAGAACCGTACTCGTTCTCGGAGGAGAACTCGCGCCCGAAGGCCGGGATGTGCTGGAGAAGGAAGGCGTCAAGGTCGTCCAGACCAAGCCCTATATCGACCGCCAGACGGTGATCGGCCTGATGCGGGAACATCAACCGGACGGCGCCATCATCCGCCTGCTTTCCGATGTTCTCGGCCCCGAGGAAATGAATGCCGGCGGGCGTCTGCGCCACATCGCCAAGCATGGCGTCGGTACCAATGATATCGACGTCAAGGCTGCCACCGAACTGGGCATTCCCGTCTCGATGACCACGGGCAGCAACGGCATCTCCGTTGCCGAACACGCGCTGGCGCTGATCATGGCGCTGGTCAAGGATTTCTCCCGGCAGGATGCACTGATCCGCTCCGGCACCTGGGACAAGGGCCAGTATCAAGGCCGCGAACTGCGCGGCCAGCGCCTCGGCCTCGTCGGCTTCGGCTTCATCGGCCAGACGCTGGGCAAGATGGCGAAGGCGCTCGGCATGGAGGTCTCCGCCTTCGATCCGCATACGCCCGCCGAAGCCTTCGACGGCTTTACCCGCGAGACCGATCTCGACAAGCTTCTGTCGACATCAGATATCGTCAGCCTGCACTGCCCGCTGACGCCAGAGACGCGCGACCTAATCGATGCGCGCCGCATCGGCCTGATGAAGCGCGGCGCCTTCCTCGTTAACACCGCGCGGCGAAGTCGTCGACGAGACGGCGCTGGTCGAAGCGCTCCAGAGCGGCCATCTCGCCGGAGCCGGCCTCGACAGCTTTGCCGTCGAACCGCCGGAAAAGGACAACCCGCTCTTCTTGCTGCCGAACACCATCGTCACGCCGCATGTCGCCGGCGTTACGCTCGATGCCAAGCGCGCCATGTCGGTTATCTCAGCCGAACATGTGCTGGCGACGCTGCGCGGCGAGACGCTGCATCCGCGTTTCCTCGCCCGCTGACCTTTCAACGATCCGGAGGCTCCCATGGCCGATACGACTGAGACCCTCTATCAGGCAGACAAGCTGCGCGCCTTCGCGACATCGCTGTTTGCGGCGGCCGGCCTCGAAGACGACAAGGCCGAAGCCGTCTCCCGCTTTTTGGTAGAAGCCGACCTTCTCGGCCATACGACACATGGCCTGGCTCTCGCCGGCTGGTATCTGCAAAGCATCGCCGACGGCGTCATGAAGGTATCCGGTGCGCCCGATGTCATCTCCGACCGCGGCCCGGCGATCGCCTGGAACGGCAAGCGCCTGCCCGGCGCATGGCTGACGTCGGAAGCCGTCAAGCTCGCCAGCGATCGCGCCGCGCAATACGGCACCGCAACCATTGCAATCGCCGACAGCCACCATATCGGCTGCCTCGCCGCCTATCTCACGCTCGCCACAGATCGCGGCTACATGGTCAGCATCGCGAGCTCCAGCCCATCAGGCGCCCAGGTCGCTCCCTTCGGCGGCACAAGGGGCGTCTATACGCCGAACCCGGTCGCCCACGGCATCCCGACGCCTGGCGATCCGATCCTCATCGACATCAGCGCCTCGATCACCACCGTCAACATGGCGCAGCGGCTCATCCGCGAAGGCAGGCAATACGAGCACGACTGGCTGCTCGACGAAAACGGCAACCCGAGCCGCGATCCTCGCGTCATCGAGCGCGGCGGTACGCTGCTGCCGACCGGCGGCCTCGATCACGGCCAGAAGGGTTACGGCATGGCCCTGCATGTCGAAGCCTTCACGCAGGGTCTTGCCGGCTATGGCCGCGTCGATTCTCCGAAGGGTACCAATGCCGCCGTCACCGTGCAGGTCTTCGATCCCGAAGCCTTCGGCGGCCGCGACGCGTTTCTCCGCCAGACCGGCTGGCTCGCTGACGCCTGCCACAGCAACCCACCACGCCCCGGCGTCCCACGCGTGCGCTTGCCTGGCGAAAACGGCCTCGCCCGCAAGCGCAAGGCGCTGACGGATGGGGTCGCCCTCTTCCCGGGGATCATGGCTTCGCTGAAGCCGCATGCCGAGCGGCTGGGTGTCGCACTACCCGCCTAAAACGTCAGCTGTACCTTGCAGGCGGCGGTTCGGTCGCCTGCAAGCACGAAGGCCGCGTCGGCCTGCTCCAGCGGCATGCTGTGGCTGATGATCGGGCGGACGTCGATGGCGCGGCTGGAGATCAGCGCGACCGCGGTCGCGAATTCCTCGTGGAAGCGTTGCGTGCCGTGGATGTGCAGCTCCTTGGCGACGATGGCGTTCAGGGGTACCGGCACTTCACCGGAGACGCCGACCTGGACGATCGTACCGCGCGGCTTGACGGTGGCGATTGCGCTGCGGATGGCCGGTGGTGCGGCCGAGCATTCGAAGACCAGATCGAAATAGCCCTTGTTGGCCTCGAATTCCGCCAGTGACGAAGCCCCGGCGGAGACATTGATTGCCCGCGTCGCGCCCATCGCGGTCGCCCGCTGCAGCGCCGCATCGGCAAGGTCGGTGACGACGATTTCCTCTGCGCCGTGGTGCCTGACAGCTGCAACCATCAGCGAGCCGATCGGCCCGGCGCCTGTCACAAGGACGCGTTTCCCCCGGATTTCGCCTGCCCGTGACGCGGCGTGCAGGCAGACGGAGAGCGGTTCGCTGCAGGCCGCTTCCGCCGCACTCGTTCCCGCCGCAACCTCGAAGCACTGCTTTTCCGGCACGACGAACCATTCGCGGAACATGCCCTGTTCATGCGGCAGGCGCATGGCGCTCCCCATGAAGCGCATTTCCAGGCAGTGGATCGGCATCGCCTTCCGGCAGTATTCGCAATGGCCGCACGGCTGGCTCGGATTGACGGCAACGAGCGTGCCGGGTTTCAGCTTTACATTTGCGCCCACCTGTTCGACGACACCCGCCGCCTCATGGCCGGGAATGATCGGCTCACGGACCCTCACCGGCCCGAAGCCGCCGTCCTGGTAATAGTGCAGGTCGGAGCCGCAGATGCCTGCGGCCGCCATTTTCAGCAGCACCTCTCCCGGTCCGGGCGACGGAACGGCCCCACTTTCGATCCTGAGATCACCCTTGCCATAAAGGCGCGCGAGACGTGTCTGCATCTGTTCCTCCTACCGTAGCAAACCGAGCTGCTGCGGCAGCCAGAGAGATATGGAAGGGACAAAGGTGATCAAGATCAATGCGACGAAGAGCGGCACCAGCCAGGGCAGGATGGCGATCGTCGTGCGCTCGACCGACAGTTTGGCGACCCGCGACAGCACGAAAAGCACCATGCCGAGCGGCGGATGCAGCAGCCCGATCATCAGATTGAGCGTCATGATCAGACCGAACTGAACCGGATCGATGCCGAACTTGGCGACGATCGGCAGCAGGATCGGCACGAGAATGGTGATCGCCGCGATCGTATCGAGGAAGCAGCCGACGAACAGCATCAGCAGGTTCACCAGGATCAGGAACACCCATTTGTTGTCGGTGATCGACAGGATCGCATCCGAGAGGAGCTGGGCCGCCTGGCTGACGGTGAGCAACCACGCAAAAACCGAGGCCGCCGTGACGATGAAGAGCACCGAAGCGGTCGTCTCGATCGTATCGAAGCTTGCCTTGGCAAGCGTCGAGAAGGTCATCGTGCGGTAGCGCACCAGACCGAGGAACAGCGACCAGAGAACGGCGGCGACCGCCGCCTCAGTCGGCGTGAACCAGCCCATCGTCATGCCGCCGATCAGGATGACCGGCGTCATCAGCGCCATGACGGCGGAGAAGCCGAAATACCAGTCGAGGCCGAGAAGTACCAACAGGGCAATACCGGCTGCGGCATTCATCGAAAGGCCGGCAAGCATCATCAGATATATCGACAGCGGCACCAGCAGTACGACGACGATTTCCATGCCCGCCGACACCAGCTGCTTGACGTCGAAGGGCGCATCCGCGCCCCAGCGCTTGCGGTAGGCGAAAGCGGCGACCGTCACCATCATCAACAGCGTCATGACGATGCCCGGCAGGATGCCGGCCATGAACAGCGCGCCGATCGAGACATTGGCCATCATGCCGTAGATGACGAAGGGCAGAGACGGCGGGAAGATCGGGCCGAGCGTCGCTGATGCCGCGGTAACGCCGACGGCGGCTTCAACCGGATAGCCGTGATCCTTCATCGCCTTGATCTCGATCGTGCCGATGCCCGCGGCATCGGCGAGCGCCGTGCCGGACATGCCGGAGAAGATCACCGAGCCGATGATATTGACCTGTGCCAGGCCGCCCTTCATCCAGCCGACGAGCGCGACCGCGAAGGAATAGATGCGGCCGGTGACGCCTGCCGAGTTCATCAGGTTGCCGGCAAGGATGAAGAAGGGAACCGCAAGCAGCGGAAAACTCTCGACGCCGGCGATCATGCGCTGGGCGACGATGATATCGGGAGCGACGCCGTAGAGAACGATGTAGAGAACCGATGCGACGGCCATCGAGATGGCGACGGGAACGCCGATCACCATCAGCAGCAGAAACGAGCCAAGAAGCAGCAGCATTGGTCAACCCTCTACAGTCTGGAATTCTTCGGGGCGCTCGAGAACCGAGTAGCCGCGGCGCATATTGGCGATGAAGACGATGACGGCGCGGATCAGCATCAGCACGAAGGCGATCAGCACGCTGTAGAAGACGATGTTGCGAGGCAGATCGATGGTAACCATCTGCTCGTCGGCGACGATGCCGACATAGCGCCACATCAGGTAGCAGCCATAGGCCAGGAAGCCGATGCGGACGATATCGACGAAGGTGGCGAGCACGCGCGCCAGGCCGGCCGGCATATAGTGATAGAAGACATCGACCTGGATGTGCCGTGACGTCCGCACGCACATGACGGCCCCGAGAAAGACGACGCCGATCAGGCAGTTGATGGCGATTTCCTCGGTCCAGGCGTAGCTGTCGTTCAGCACATAGCGGGTGAAGAACTGCAGGAAGACGCAGCCCGCCATCAGCCAGAAGATGATCAGCGTGATCCAGTCCTCGATCGCATAATCGGAGATATTGGCAGTCGGCGCATGGCCTTCGAATTCGTGACCGATCTCTTCGGCGGTCACCGGCGTATGGATTTCTTGCGTCATGGGCGGCGTTGATCCCCTGCGGAAAGAATGAGCGCGGCGCCCGAAAGCGCCGCACCGCGGGCTTTACTGGATCGCGCGGATCGCTTCCCAATCGGCCTTTTCGTAGCCGAAGTCCTCGAACTTCACCTTCTCCATGACGGTCTTCTCGAAGTCGGCCTTGTCGATCTCGGCGACATTCAGGCCCTTTTCCTTGAAGGTGGCGATCAGGCTGTTTTCCTTGCCTTCGATCGTCTTGGTGGTGCGCTCGGCAGCTTCCTGCATGACGTCGCCGAAGATCTTCTTGTCTTCGTCGGAGAGGCTCGCCCACAGCGTCTTCGAGATCACCGTGTTGAGATGGTCGACAATGTGGCCGGTCAGGATGATGTTCTTCTGCACCTCGTAGAACTTCTTCGCCTCGATCGTCGTCAGCGGGTTTTCCTGCGCTTCGACCGTGCCGTTCTGCAGGGCAAGATAGACCTCCGCGAAGGCGATCGGCGTCGTGTTGGCGCCGCAGGCGCGCGGCATGGCGAGATAGGCCGGCACGTCAGGCACGCGGATCTTCAACCCGGCCATATCGGCGCATTTGGCGATCGGCTTGTTGGAGGTCGTGTGACGGGTGCCGTAGTAGCTGACGGCGGCGATGTGATTGCCGGTCTTGTCTTCATAACCCTTGGCAAGGCGCTTGAAGACGTCGCTCTTGGTATAGGCGATCAGGTGTTCCGGGCTGCGGAAGATATAGGGGAAATAGGTGACGCCGATCGGCTTGTAGTCGCGGGCGGCAAAGCTCGAGCCGGAGATGATGATATCGACGGTGCCGAGCTTCAGGCCCTGGTTGATATCGGCTTCCTTGCCGAGCTGCGAGGCCGGGAAGACATCGATCTTGTAGCGGCCATTGGTGCGTTTGTTGATCTCGCCTGCGGCCCAGACCGATTCCGTATGGAAGGGTTCCGACGTCTCGTAAACATGGGCCCATTTCAGGACCGTCTGCGCATGCGCAATTGCCGTCGACGCCATGATCGCCGCCGCGGTGCAAAGGATTGTTGCCAATTTCATCTTCATCGCTCTCTCCTCCCGAGCTCTGGTTTAAGTGACTGCATTTCCTTTCTTCGGACCGGCCGGATGGCCGCGCCCCTCCTCTCCCGGAAACTCCTCCCCGAAGCTTTCGGAAAATCTCTTCTGCGACATGGCAAGATGCGCCCGCATCGCAGCCTTCGCGGCATCAGGATCGCCGGCGGCGATCGCGTCGCGAATGGCCTGATGCTCCTCAAGGGCGCTGAGCCACGTGGCCGGCCCCTCGAAATGGCTCGCGAGCTTTTCGAAATAAGGCGTCATGCGCATGTCGAACATTTCGCCGGTGACGCGGATCAGCGCCGCATTGCGGACGATCGCGGCAATGCCGGTATGGAAAGCGCGGTCGGCGGCGATCACGGCACTGGGGTCGCCGACCAGGCCACTCATGCTGTTCAAGGCATCGTCGAGCGCTGCGATATCGGCTGGGGTCGCGGCCTTCGCCGCCTCTTCGGCAATGGCGCATTCGATGACGGCGCGGGCCTGCAGCAGCTCGAACGGGCCTTCGACCGGCTCCGGCTCGGCGGGCGTTGCCCCGACGCTGTGCTGGCGCACGACATAGATGCCGGAGCCCATGCGGATGTTGACGAGGCCTTCGACCTCAAGAACGATCAGGGCCTCGCGTACCGTCGGGCGCGAGACGGACAGCTGCTCGGCGAGGTCGCGCTCGGCCGGCAGGCGTTGCCCGACGGCAAGCTCGCCGCTGGTTATCATCAAACGAATCTGGTCCGCCACCTGCCTGTAGAGGCGGCGTGATTCAACAGCCGAAAACATGTGGCCTCCCCGGCACGCTTCTCCTCAAGCGCACAACTGGTCAACTGGCCTGACCAATTGACTCATGCGTAACATCGGGGCGGTTGTGCGTCAATGCGCCGCATGAAATCAGGCCGGGAAGTCCACACCGTATTGTGCGGAAAGCGTGCGGAAACTGTCAGCGGTTGCCGGATCGAGTTCGACACCGCGTTCGGCCCATTCCCGGTCACCCGGCGCCATGACCTTGAACCCGTCGCGCGCGGGCGAATTCCTGAGCGTCTCGACGTAGCGCTTCATTCCCGCGTCGAAGGTCTCGAGATCGAGAAAGGCCTCAGGGTTGAGCGCGATGACGAAGGCGCCGAGGCCGCGCGGCGTCGAAAAATCCGGACCGGGCATCGGCGCGATGTCGAAGCTGAGCTTCATGCCCGTCAGCACGGCGCTGAGGATTTCGGAAATGCCGGCGAGACCGGCCCCTTTGAAGCCGAATTCGCCGCCGAGCGGCGCCAGCATGTCGGCGATATCTGGATCGCGGGTGTCATAGCCGCGCTCATCGGAGGCAACGCCGGCCGGCAGTTCGCGGCCGAGGCTGCGATAGAGCTGCACGCGATTATAGGGCACGGCGCTGGTCGCCATGTCGAACAGCCAGGGATCGCTGCCTCTGACGGGTACGGCGCAGGCGATCGGGTTGGTTCCGTGGAAGCGCATCGCCCCGTCATGCAGGCGAACGAAGCTGTCGGAATTGCAGAAGGCGAAGCCGATAAGGCCATGACCGGCCGCCGTCATCGCATAGGCTCCGGCCGGTCCGAAATGCGAAGAATTGCGCACCGCGACGGCGCCGATGCCGAAATCGACGGCCAGACGCGAGGCATGCGCCATCGCCGTATAGGTCGCGAGCGCCCCATGGGCATTATCGGCATCGAGCGAAGCGATGGCGCCGAGGTTGCTGGCGACGGCGATCTGCGGCCGCGGATTGAGGCGGCCCTCGGTGAGCCCCTTCACGTAATGGCCGAGGAGACGGACGCCGTGGCTATCGATGCCATGGCGGGTGCCGTGCATCATCGCCCGCGTCGCGGCATCGGCGGTCGCCTCGTCGGCGCCGGCGGCAAGAAAGACCTTGCGGCAAAAACTGTCGATCGAAACGAGCGCCGTCAGGCCGCCGCGGGGGGAAGTCGTGTCATGGGGCATGCCGCTCTATCCGTTGCTGTCACGCGTCACGACAGAACTAGGCGAGCTCCCGCTCGCCGTAAAGCGGCTGAGATAGATCAGACGCCGATCACCACCGGCCTTGCGCTGAGCCTTGCGATGATCGCCCGGAACTCCGCCACCATCGCCAGCGCAGCGGCGGCAACCGCTGGAGAGAGATGTTCGGAGCGGCTGGCCGCCCGGCCGATTTTCAGCAGGCCGCGCAGCTCGGCACGCTCGTCGCACAATTGCGGAAAGCGCTCAACGAGAAGGCAAGGAAGAACATCAAGATCGTCTCGGAGGGATGGCGGCGCATCCTGCTCGAGTTGCAGCAACGCTCGAAGCTCGGCCTCAAGCTCTGCCGCCGCGCGGGCGATCTGTGCGATCACATCTGACATCATGCTCACTCCCCCTATGGGAGCGGCGTTGGATACCGAATCGCCGCTCAACCAGGGCGGGTTATCTTACCATTCAAGAGCCGGCGATATCCCGCTTTTTGGGGATGCCGGTCGGATTTGCACAGAAATGATACCGGGCGCTTCTCAACCTGACGTAACGGCAGTCAGCTGTGCTCGGCAAAAGCCTCGAGCTCCGGATCGAAATCGACGTCGACGACATTGTTGAAGACGGCGGTCGCCAGCATGATCCCGGCGAAGGCGACGAGATCGACCAGAACCTTGGCCGGATAGCGCGCCTTCAGTGCCTCCCAGATCTCGGCAGGGATGGCATTGGAATCGGCGACGATCGCGGTTCCGAAGCGGGCGAGCAGCTGCTCGTTATCGGACAGCGTCAGCGCATCGGGGTCAAACCCGGCATTGATCAGCGCCCGGCGGAAGAAGGTAATGGCGATCTTCGATTTGCTGGCTTTCGAGATCGCATGCGAGAAGATCCAGATCTCCCGGTCGTTGACGGCGGGGTTGAGCTCGGCGCGCAGCGTGAACCATTCGGCATAGATACGGTGGGCGGCTGGCGAATGCAGCAGCGTGCGCTTCATATTGGTCATCCGGCCGCGAACCTTGACCTCCTCGTCATGCGCCTCGCGGATCTCCGCCGATGCCGTTTCGTAGTCGATCTGGGGAATGTGGCTCATTGCATCGCACTCGTGGTTTTCATCATTGCTGCCGATGGGATAGCAGCCCAGGCCGTCAAACTCCATGGCGCATTTCCGCTCTTGCCTCGGCGGCCGAACGGCGGGCACAATCGGCGCAACGGAGGACCACGAATGAGCCATGACCACCACGACCACCCCCATCGCCATGATGACGGCCCTGACGACTGGCGCGAGCACGGCGTCAAAGTCATTCCCGGCAATTCGCTCGATCCAAACACGGCGCAAACCCCGGGCATGAACCGCGCCACCGCGATCAACAATGCCCGCGCCGGCGCCGAGAAGATCTGGGCAGGCACGGTCGTGATCCACGCCAATGCCAAGACCGGCGCCCACCATCACGGCGATCTCGAAAGCATCATCTATGTGGTCAAGGGCAAGGCGCGTATGCGTTGGGGCGAGCACCTGGAATTCGTCGCCGAGGCCGGCCCCGGCGATTTCATCTATGTGCCGCCCTTCGTGCCGCACCAGGAAATCAATGCCAGCCGCGACGAGACACTGGAATGCGTGCTAGTGCGCTCCGGCCAGGAGCCCGTCGTCGTCAATCTCGATATCGAGCCGGTCGAAAAGCCCGAACAGGTCGCCTGGATCGACCCGATCCACAAGGCTTAAGAACGGGCGTTAACCGGTTTTACCGCCTATCTTTTTCAGCCCCTTGCCGGTTTGCATTCGCCCTATACTTATTGGCGTGTTCATGGACAGTTTCCGAGAGGAAACCCGGGTCGGTCGAGATGCATCAAAACAGCATGAGCGGGCATTCCTTTCTGAAAAAGGGAAGCGAGGCCGCTGACATCATTGCCAATTTCGATTGGTCCAAGACCTCGCTCGGCTCGATCGGCGAGTGGTCGCCGACCCTGAAAAGCGTTTGCAGCCTCATCCTCCATTCCCCGGTGCCGATCGTCACCCTCTGGAACGAGGATGGCGTGATGATCTACAACGACGCCTATTCGGCTTTTGCCGGACGCCGTCACCCGGAGCTTTTCGGCTCGAAGGTGCGCGAGGGCTGGCCGGAGGTCGCCGATTTCAACGATCATGTGATGAAGGTCGGCCTTGCCGGCGGCACGCTCGCCTACGAGGATCAGGAACTGATCCTCTATCGCGGAGGCAGCGGCGAGCCCGAGCGGCTCTGGACCAAGCTCGATTACTCGCCGATCTGCGACGAGAGCGGCACGCCGGTTGCCGTCATGGCGATCGTCGTCGAGACCACCGCAAAGGTGAAGGCAGAGCAGCAGCTACGCGCCGAGAAGACCCGTCTGCAAAAGATGTTCGAGCAGGCCCCCGGTTTCGTCGCGACGATGAGCGGCGCCGAGCATCGCTTCGAAATCGCCAACGCCGCCTACCAGCAGCTCGTCGGCCATCGCGACGTCGTCGGCAAGACGATCCGCGAGGCACTGCCCGAAGTCGAGGAGCAGGGTTTCGTGGCGCTGCTCGACCAGGTCCGTAGGACGGGTATCCCCTATATCGGCTCCGAACAGCTGGTGAAGCTGCAGCAGAAGCCGGATGCGGAGCTCATCGAGCGCTATCTCGATTTCATCTATCAGCCGCTCCTTGGCGAAGATGCCCGCGTCTCCGGCATCTTCGTACAGGGCTATGACGTGACCGAGCGGAAAGAGGCAGAAGACGCGGCGCGCGAGAGCGAGTCCCGCTTCCGGCTGGTCGCCGAGAATGCGCCGGTCATGCTCTGGATGAGCGACGACCAGATGCGCTGCCTCTATCTGAACGCCGCGATGCGCCAGTTCTGGGGCGTGGGCGAAGCCGATGTCTCGGCCTTCGACTGGAACGCCACGATCCACCCTGACGACGTCGCTCCGCTGATGGCTTTCGTCAGCAAGGCCGTCGCCAAGCGCGAGGCCTTCGGCGTCGAGGCCCGCTATCGCAATTCGGACGGCGAATACCGGCTGCTGCATACCGACGCCCGGCCGCGCTTCGATGTGCGCGGCGAATTCCTGGGCATGATCGGCGTCAACAGCGATATCACCGACGCGCGCAGCGAGGAGACGCGGCGCATGGCGCTGATCGAACTCGCAGACTGCATCCGCCAGACCACCGAACCCGCCGAAATTGCTTATGCCGCCGCCGAAATCCTCGGCAAGGCGCTGCATGTCACGCGCGCCGGCTATGGCACGATCGATCCGGTTGCCGAAACGGTGACGATCGAGCGCGACTGGAATGTGCCGGGCAATCCGAGCATCGCAGGCACGCTGCATTTTCGCGAATATGGCACCTATATCGACGACCTCAAGCGCAACGAAACCGTCGTCTTCGCCGATGTCGACAAGGACCCGCGTACGGCCGCGACCTCCTATGCGCTGAAGGGCATCGGCGTCCATTCGGCCGTCACCGTACCGCTGACAGAAGAGGGCCAGATCGCCGCCGTCCTTTTCCTCAACAATGCGGTACCCCGCGAATGGCCGGAGGTCGAGCTCGATTTCATCCGCGACTTTGCCGAGCGCACGCGTACCGCTGTCGAGCGCCGCCGGGCCGAGCAGGCACTGCAGGAACTCGCCTCGTCGCTGGAGAAGAAGGTCGCCGAACGCAGCGCCGAACTCGACCGCGTCTGGCGCAATTCCGGCGACATCCTCGTCGTCATGCGTCCCGATGGCGAAGTCCGCGCCATCAATCCGGCCTGGTCCGATCTGCTTGGCCACCGGCGCAAGGAAGTTGCCGGTCACCGCCTCTGCGAGTTCCTCGTCGACGGCGATCCGCCGCTCTTCGATGCGGCACTGAAGCAGGCTGTATCGGGCGAGGAGATGCAGGGGCTGGAGCTTAGCCTCAACCATAAGAACGGCGGCCAACGCACTGTTTCCTGGCGTTTTTCCTTCGAAAGCAACATGGTCTTCGCCTATGGCCGCGATGTCACCGCAGAGAAGGAACAGGCTGCCGCGCTGCGCGATGCCGAGGAGCTGATCCGCCAGACGCAGAAGATGGAGGCGATCGGCCAGTTGACCGGCGGCGTCGCCCACGATTTCAACAACTTGCTGCAGGTCGTTGCCGGCAACCTTTACCTCTTGAGCAAGGATGTAGGC
Source organism: Rhizobium sp. Rhizsp82 (assembly GCF_047325115.1). Taxonomy (NCBI): domain Bacteria; kingdom Pseudomonadati; phylum Pseudomonadota; class Alphaproteobacteria; order Hyphomicrobiales; family Rhizobiaceae; genus Rhizobium; species Rhizobium sp. Rhizsp82. Next base: position 1,115,172 of record NZ_CP168571.1, read on the forward strand.
GGCAACGAGCGCGCCCAGAAGCGCATCGAGCACGCACTCGCCGGCGTCAACCGCGGCTCGAAGCTGGCCAGCCAGCTGCTCGCCTTCGGCCGCCGCCAGCCGCTGGAACCCAAGGTGGTCAATGTCGGCCGCTTCGTTGCCAATATGGGCGAGATGCTGCGCCGGACGATCGGCGAGGCCATCGAGATCGAGACGATCCGCGCCGGTGGCCTATGGAACACCTTCGTCGATCCGGTGCAGATCGAGAACGCCATCCTCAATCTGGCGATCAATGCGCGCGACGCGATGGACGGCAGCGGCAAGCTGACGATCGAGGTCGGCAATGCCTCGATTGACGACGACTATGCCCGCAAGCATGTCGACGTGGCGCCCGGTCAATATGTCATGCTGGCGGTCAGCGACACCGGCTCCGGCATGCCGGCGGATATCATCACCAAGGTGTTCGAACCGTTCTTCTCCACCAAGCCCGTCGGCAAGGGCACAGGACTCGGCCTGTCGATGGTCTATGGCTTCGTCAAGCAATCCGGCGGTCACGTGAAGATCTATTCCGAGATCGGCCAGGGCACGACCGTGCGCCTGTATCTGCCGCGCACACTTGAGGAAGAGGACCTGCTCGCCGAGGGCGATCATGGCCCGGCGACCGGCGGCAAGGAGACGATCCTGGTCGCCGAGGACGACGAGGAGGTGCGCGCCACCGTCGTCGAGATGCTGGCCGATCTGGGCTACCGTATTCTCAAGGCGAAAGATGCGGCGAGTGCGCTGACCGTTATCGAAAGCGGCATCGCGATCGATCTCCTGTTCACCGACGTCGTCATGCCCGGCCCGCTCAAAAGCTCGGAGCTGGCGCGCAAGGCGAAGGAACGGCTGCCCGAGATCGCCGTACTCTTCACATCCGGCTATACCGAAAACTCGATCGTCCATGGCGGACGGCTGGATGCCGGCGTCGATCTGCTGTCGAAGCCCTATAGCCGCGATGCGCTGGCCCGAAAGATCCGCCATGTGCTGAACAACCAGCGCCAGCGCAATATGGCCAAGGCGTCCCACCATGAGCGCCGGACCTCGCCTCAGGAAGCACCCGCCGAGGCGACGGCGCTACGCATTCTCTATGTCGAGGACGATGCCTTCATCCGCATGGATACGTCGGAAATGCTGCAGCAATCCGGCCATGCCGTCAGCGAAGCCGGCAGCGCCGAAGAGGCCCTGCCGAAGCTCGGCCCCGGCAGCTTCGATATCCTGCTGACCGATGTCGGCTTGCCTGGTATCTCGGGCGCGGAGCTCGCAAAGCAGGCGCGGGCGATCGACCCTGAGCTCACGGTGATCTTCGCCACCGGCAATTCATCCGTCGCCGGCTTCGAGGCGGATGCCGGCGCCATCGTGCTGGTCAAACCCTATAGCCAGGCCGATCTCACGGCTGCCGTCGTGAAGCAGACGCGCTCGCGGTAGCGAGCGCGCCGCTATTTTTTCTCAGACCTTCTGCAGCTTCCAGGTCCTGATTTCGAAGGGCATGATATCGGCCGTGCCTTTACGCTCCATCGGCTCTTCGAGAATGTTCAGCGGTCCGGATGCCTTCCAGCCCGACGGCAGCGACAGAGAAAGCTTGCCACGGCGCCCTGCCGGTTCGTAGAGGCGAAGCACAAGCCCCTCGCCTTCTTCCGCAGACTTCAGCCCCGAAAAGGCAACCGGAGTCCCCTCAACCGCGACGGGAGACACCGTGCCTACGGCCAATCCGCTGGCCTCGACCGTCATCAGCGGCTGGTTGAGGTCGAGCGCCTCGTCGAGCACCCCGCCCTCATGCCAAGCCCCTTCATGCGGCATCAGCGCATAGGTGAACTTCTGCGATCCCTCGTCGGCGAGCGGATCGGGATAGACCGGAGCACGCACGATGCTCATACCGATGACATTGCCGCGGGCGCTGTGGCCATATTTGGCACTGTTGAGTAGCGCGACGCCGAAGCCCGGCTCGCTGATGTCGACGAAGCGGTGAGCCGCCGCCTCGAACATCGCCTGCTCCCAGGAGGTGTTCGTATGCGTCGCGCGCTCGACAACGCCATAGGCGCATTCGAACGTCGCCGTGCGGGCGCTGACGGCAACGGGGTTTAGCGTGCGCAGCAGCGTGCGCCGATCATGCCAGTCGATCTCCGTCTCGATATCGAGCCGCTTTCCATTGGCCGTCAGCACATAGGTATTGGTGACGCGCGAGTTCCGGTAGCGGTGGACGACGCGGATCGACGCTCGCGATGGACCGCTCTCGACCAGCTCGATGCTCTCAGGCGTCTCCAGGCGGATGGCCTTCGCCGTATAGTCGACGTCCACATCCCAGGCATCCCAATTGCGCGGTTTGTCGGCCGGATAGACCCAGAGCTGGTTCGCCGAACCATCGATGGCCTCGCGGCCGCTTGCCTTGTGAACCAGGCTGGTGACCGAACCATCCTTGCCGATGACGATAGCAAGATGGTCGTTCTCCAGCCCCTGCTTGGTCGCCTTCAAGGCGCCGGCCGGCTTCAGGCCATTGCGATCAAAGACCGCGACGGAGAGCGGCGCGACGATATCGGCAGACGAGATGACGGTGCCATCGGGAAGCGTCGCATTCAGCGGCCGCGGCGACAGTGACGGGTTGACGGCAACGAGAGCGGAGGACACGCCACCCTTCGGCAACACGCCGGTGAGTACATTAAGACCCGCGGCCTGTTCCTGGCGCGCATTGCCGATCACGCCGTCGAGCTCGTGCTCGGCATCGGCGTAGACCTCGCGAATGCTCGACCCCGGCAGGATGTCATGGAACTCGTTCTTCAGCACCACGCGCCAGTCGCTTTCGAGGCTGCGCGGCTTCTCGGCCCCCAGCATATGGGCGAGCGAGGCGATGGTTTCGGCGGTGACCAGGGCACGCTCGGCCTGGCGATGCTTGCGCTTGACGCCGCTCTGCGTCGTCAGCGTCGCGCGGTGCAGTTCGAGATAGATCTCCCCGTCCCAGACCGGAAGCTGCTTTTCGCCTGCGGCCTGATGCGCTCGCTTATAGAAGTCTTCGACCCGGCCCCAGCGCGCCTGCGGAATTGCCGGGAAGTCGCGCAGCTGCACTTCGCGCTCCACCATTTCAGGAGTCACGCCGCCACCGCCGTCACCGTAACCGACGGCAAGCAGCGACGTGTCGTGCTGCGTCTTGCCGCGGAAATTCTTCCAGGTCGGCACGAAGCAATCCGGCTGCACGAAGCCGTTATAGCCATGCATCGGATTGTCGAAGGTGTGGGTCAGCACCTGGCTGCCATCCAGCCCTTTCCACCAGAAGAGGTCGGAGGGGATATGGTTCGTCTCGCTCCAATTGACCTTGATCGTAAAGAAGCTGTCGATGCCGCCGAGCCTGAGGATCTGTGGCAAGGCGCCTGAAAAGCCGAAGCAATCCGGCAGCCAGCAGACGGTGTGGCGGGTGCCGAACATCTTCTCGAAATAGCGCTGGCCATAAAGCACCTGGCGCGCCAGGCTTTCGCCGGTCGGCATATTGGTATCGGGCTCGACCCACATGCCGCCGACCGTTTCCCACTTGCCTTCGGTAACCTTTTCCTTGATCCGCTCCAGCAGTTCCGGATCGTCCTCTTCCATCTGCGCGTAATAATGCGCGGTTGACTGGTTGAAGCGGAAATCGGCGGAACGCTCCATCAGCGACAGTGCCGTATTGAAGGTCCGGCGCATCTTGCGGCGCGTCTCGCGATAGGGCCAGAGCCAGGCAAGATCGATATGAGCGTGGCCGGTCAGAAGCAGCTCGCCATTCGGCGGGAAGCGCTTCTGCAACTCTTTCAGCCGGGCCAGCAGCGCATCATGGGCCGATTGCGCCAGACCGCTCTGCTCGTCATCAAGACCGGCGGGGTCGGCCTGCAGCTCCGGCAGCTCCCAGATCTTCTGCTGCATGACGGCGCCCGACGTGCGCGACACATAGGCCGCGGTATCCGAGGGCCAATCGAGCGAAGCGAGCGCCTGCTCGGCCGCTTCGAGCAGATAGGGAACCGCCTCATGCTCGCCGAGGACGCCAGCGGCCTCGGCAATCTGCCGCAAGAGCAGATGCAAGCGGTGCACCGGTTCGTCGAGCCAGATCAGCCGCGCCCTGTTCAGCCGCGGCGCCCGGTTCGGCTCGCCGAAGGGGAAGCGCGCGACGCTCTCCGTGGTGATCGAAAACACCCGGTCCTTGACCGGAAATTCCTGGTGATAGGGATCGAGACCGAATGTCTCGGCTTTCCCGCCTGCATAGTTCAGCGTGATCAGGCTCTCGCCGCCGAGATCGAGCTGCAGGCGGATCTTGTCGAGCGGCCAATCGGCCGGCGCCTTTGCCGAAGCCTGGAAATGCACCGTGCCGTTGCGATGCGGCCAGTCCTGACGGTGGGCGATCGGCTCGCCATCGAAGGTCCAGCCATCGATCGAAACACTGCGCCTGTCGCGCCAATGCGCAAGCTCGGCGGTGCGGGCCTTCAGGCTGTCTAGGCGTTGGGCAATGGTCAGAGACATGGCGTGTCCTATCGGAAATGTCAGCAACGGATCATCGGGGAGAACGGGGGATCACGCACAAAAAAGCGCGCCGCGCATCCGTCTCCTCCATCGGATCGCGCCACGCCTCTTAGATTAAGTAACTTTGTTTTCACGTCAAGGACGGATGAGATCGGTTATGGGAGATTTGCGTGAGTGGTGGCATCCGACGCCTCACGGACCCGCGCCTATTCGCTGTCGAACACCTGCTATAAACTCGCTTGCCAAAGAACGAACGACTACTAGCTTTCAGCCGATCTGCACTTCCCGGAGAGGCCGACCCATGCAAAGCCATCGCAAGAGCCTGTTTTTCTCACTCGCTCTGATCGTAGCAGGCGTTCTTGCGTTCTTTCTTTTCCTCTTCTTGACCGGGCACGACCCGGACGAGACGCCGCTGACGCTGATGGAATGGATGCTGGCGGGAGCGCTGATTGCCCCGGGGTTCGCCTATCTCCTTCGGTGGAGAGCGCAGAAGGATCGCTAGCTTCGCTCGATAGCTGAGCCGCTACACACCCGGCGGCACAGTCCCCCGGCTCGCGACCTCATATCCCAATCCGCGGAGCGCGCGGACGAGCGCCTGCGGTCCCTTGGTTTCCTCCACCCTCGTCTCGCCGACGCCTTCCCAGTAGCGGCGCTGCCAGTTGGAGAAGACCGCCTCGAATGCCCGGTAGTCGGCATCGGACATCGGGAAGGGTTCCGGAAAGTGAGCGACGTAGAGCGCACCTGAATTCATCGACTCCCATTCGATGATGATCGTTCTCAATGCGGCGTCCTCCGGGACTGTGGTTTTGGTGACAATGCCAGCTGTTTCTGGAGGTCGTCCAGCATTGGCCTTTGTCCCTTGAGCATCTTTTCCGCCGCCTGTTCAAGCGAAAACCATCCGGCGCGGTCGACCTCGGGAAAGCGCTTCCTTTTGCCGGATTTCGGTGGCCACTCGATTTCGAATTCCATGCTCTCGATATGATCGGCATCGAGATCGGCTTCGACCGACCAGGCGACGACGATCTTGCCGCCCGGCTGCTTGTATTCGCCGAGCAGGAGAAAGTCGCCGTCGATGACGACGCCGAGTTCTTCGCGCGTTTCACGGATCGCCGCCTCGAGGTCCTCCTCTCCGGCTTCGACGATGCCTTTCGGGATCGACCAGGCGCCCTCATCCTTTCGCGCCCAGAAGGGGCCGCCGGGATGGGCGAGCAGCACTTCGGGGCCGCCGGCGGCGGCGCGATGGATGAGTAGGCCTGCGCTACGCACCGCCATCGGATACGCCCTTCACTTCTGGCAGAGCTTGGACATGTTGCGTTCGAGGCCGCGGCGCAGCGCGCCGGAGATCTCGTCCTTGAGGCTTTTGACCACGTCGCCGAGATTGCCGCCGGTATCGGTGATCTCGATCGAGCTTTCGGTGGTCTTGCAGGTCGCGAGATCGACATGAACGCTGACATCGGCGGTCGCCGAGAAGCCACCCTGGACCATGGCATTATCAGAGGTCTTGCAGGCGAGCGTGCCGCGAACCTTGGCGTCGGCAAGATTGCCGTTCACCGATAGCTGCAGCTGGTCGATCTTCACATAGTCGAGCTTGTCGACCCCGATCTCGACGCTGACCCCGAAACTCGATGCCTTGGCCTTCAGCGATCGGCAGGGCTGGGCTTCGCCGATGGCGCGCTCAAGCGCATTTGCGGCACTTGCCGGAACGGGGATGGTCATCGGTGCGATCAAGGCCGCGGCGGCAAGCATGTTCATCGATCTGCGCATTGCATTCTCCTCGCAGCAGCGGCCGTTTTGTGAGGCCGCCGTCCTTACCTAGGATTCGCAGGCGCTTGTGCCATAAGCAAGGCGCCAATTGCCCGCATGCAAAGACTTGGAATTCTTCGGCAGGAAATCAGATACTTACGATAGGGTGGGCGTTACTTTCATCACTTTCTCGGCTAAAGAGCAGTGAAGCGCTCAAGGAAGTCGGTCATGCGGTATCTTCGATCAGGGCCGCGGCGTCAGGCCCAGGAGACGGGCGTTGCGCGAGGCAAAACGGTGGGGTTGCGATCCGGAGAGATCGCCGACCGGAATATCCGCGTCATCCTGGAGGCAATCCGGCGGCATGGGCCGCTGACGCGCATGGAGCTTGGCCAGCATTCCGGCCTGACCGGCCCCGGCATCACCAATATCCTGCGCCGCCTTGGCGAAGAAGGACTGGTCATCTCGAACCGGCGCAATGGCGCCGGCGGAGGTCCGACCGCGACGGAATTCGCGCTGCGGCCGGAAGGCGCCTATTCGATCGGCATCCGGGTGCGCGCCCGCCGCAGCGAGGCGGTGTTGATCGATCTCAGCGGCCAGGTTCACGACCGCATCTATTTCTCTCTCGATCCGGCGGCCCCCACGGCATCTGTCAGCGAGGCCATCGGATCGATGATCGAGCGCCATGCCGATCTGCCGATCGTCGGCGTCGGCATTGCCTCAAACATCTGGAGCGAGGCTCAGAGCGAAGAGCTCGCCGCTCTATCCGGCCTGCCAAGGCCGGAGACGGAAAACGAATGCACCGCGGGCCTGCTCGCCGAGCGCACGATCGGCACGCCGGCGCCCGCGGGCGGCCTGGCGATGATCGTGCTCGATGACGACGTGCAGGCGGGATTTCTGGTTCGCGGCGTTCCCTATTCCGGCGTTCACGGCCGCGCCGGCGGTATCGGCGAGATGCGGACCGGGCCGGATAACGTTTCGCTGAACAAGGTTGCCGGCTTCGGCTCGCTTTGCGCTGCCGTCGGCAAGGAAGACTGCGCGCGGCTCCTGTCAGGCGAGGAGATCGCCTCGCCCGAGCTGGCGCAATGGATCCGCGATGTGGCGAGCCACCTGCTCGATCCGATCATCGGCATTGCCGGTTTCGTCGCGCCTAGCGTCATCATGATCGGCAGCGATCTGCCGCGCGGCGTCATCGAGGCGCTGATCCATCAGCTGTCGGTGGAGCGCCGCGATACCTCGAAGCGCCCCTTCCTGACACCCTGGATCTCGCCGATGAAACCGGCAAGCTTCAGCGGCGGCGGCGTTGCGCTGGGGGCAGCACTCCTGCCCTTCCTCAACACGCTGCTGCCGCCGGTCTCGGCCTGATCTCAGGCCAGTGCCTCGTCCGTATGGCTGAGGTCGGAAGCGAGCGCCTTGTCCAGAACCTTCTGGATATTGGCAGCCCGCCGGAAGGACGGCTCCTGCGTCTTGCCGGCGCGAACCGCCTGCACGAAACGCTGGTAGTTGGTCTCGACAGGATCGAAGGGAACATCGCGCCAGGTCGCGGTGTGGACGTCCTCGCCGAGGCAGGCGCGCAGCGTCGACTTGCCGGTGTCGTAGATCATCTCGATCGATCCGGTCTCGCCATAGACGCGAAGGCGCAGCTGGTCCATCTGGCCGGCGGCGGTGCGGGTTGCCTGGATGGTGCCGATTGCGCCGGTGGTGAAATCGACATTCATCGTGAAGCTGTCATTGGCGTCGAGGTCGTATTCGCCGATCTTGTGACCCGGCGCCTTGTTGAAGGTCTTCAGCCGGGCAAAGACATGCGCGACGTCGAGACCGGAGCCATAGGAGGCGAAGTCGACGATATGGATGCCGATGTCGCCGAGCGCCCCGTTCGAGCCGTGCTTCTTGCTAAGGCGCCACAGCCATTTGCTCTCGCTTTTCCAGTCGCCCCAGTGGCGGCCGACAAGCCAGCTCTGCAGATGCGAGGCCTCGACATGCCTGACTTCGCCGATCTCGCCGGCCAGCACCATCTGCCTGCCCTTCTGCAGTGCCGGCGAGTTGCGGTAGGTGAAATTCACCATGCCGACCTTGCCGGATTTCTCGATCGCCTCGGTCATCTCCATTGCCTTGGTGGCGTCGGTCGCCAGCGGCTTCTCGCAGAAGACATGCTTTCCGGCGGCAACCGCCTGCAGCGTCGTCGGGTGGTGGATGCGGTCGGGGGTGACATTCGCCACCGCATCGAATTCGCCCCAGGCAAGCGCGTCCTCGAGCGAGCTGAACTGATGGGCGATACCGTGTTCGCTGCAGAAAGCCGCCAGCCGCTCGGGCACGACATCGACACCGCCGACGACGCTGACGCCTTCGATCTCCTTGAACCGCATGGCGTGCTGATTGGCCATTCCGCCAGTGCCGAGAATGAGTAATCGCATTCTATCCTCCATAGATATCGGGTGCGGCTGCCGCCACGGCAGCCGGGCAAAACACATCCTTTGCGTGTTGCGGGCCTCCGCAAAACGCCTTGTCGATCTCGTTGGAAAGTGCGGTTCAGCCCGCCTAGCTTGTATTGAATGTCGCCAGCATCTCATTCCTCCCAAGTCTGGCTTGACATCAAATCAAAGTAACTTAATCTAATTAATGCAGCATGGAATTGAGGAGAGGTCAACTGACCACCAGGCTGTATCCGTTGAAAATGGGGAGGAGACCCATCATGAAGAGAGCGTTCGTCAGCGCATTAGCGCTGAGCACAATGTTATTTTCAGTGCCTGCCGCATTTGCCCAAGAACTGGCGACCAAGGACCGTATCGGCGCTGCCGATGCCCCGAAGACGCTCATCGTGCGGTTGACTAACGATAGTCCCAACAATGCCGACCCGGCGATTGCCGAAGGCTACCAGAAGCTGTTTGTCGAATTCATCAAGAAGCATCCCGACTGGAAGCTGCAGATGCAGTTCATGTCGGCCGATATCGGCACCGAACAGGCCAAGATGCTGGAGCAGGCGAAGGCCGGCAACGCGCCCGATTGCGCCGCCGTCGACTCCTTCGTGCTGTCGCAGTTCATGGTCAACAAGGTTCTCGCCGACTTCACGCCCTATTTCTCGAAGGAAGAAATCGACGACCTCTTCCCCTTCATCCGCAGCGGCATCACCGACAAGGATCAGACGATCCGCGCCTGGTGGTGGGACACCGATCTGCGCGTCCTCTATCGCAACAAGTCGATCGTGGCTGATGCACCCCAGACCTGGGACGACCTGAAGAAAGCAGGCATCGCGTCCGTTGGCGAAGGCATGGAAGGTATCCTCTTCAATGCCGGCCGTTATGAAGGCTCGACCTTCGACTGGCTCGCAAACTATTGGGCGCTCGGCGGCAAGCTCGTCGACGATTCCGGAAAACCCGTCTTCGGCGAAGGCGACAACAAGGAGAAATTCCTCAAGGCCCTCAACTATTACAAGGACCTCGTCGATTCAGGCGCTGCGCCGAAGCGTGTCACCACGATCGGCAATTACGACGACCTGAACGCCGCGGCTGCGGCGGGCACCACGGCGCTCTTCATCGGCGGCAACTGGCAATACGCGCAGCTGAAGGCAACGCTCGACGAGGACGAGTTTAAGAACTGGACCTTCTCGCCGATCCCCGGCCCGACCGCCGATCAGCGCTCGACCGGCACAGGCGGCTGGACGATCGCGTCCTTTGCCAAGGACAAGGACAAGGTCGAGATGTGCGCCAACCTCGCCCGCGAGGTCTATATGGGGCCGGCCAACGCGCTGCAGCAGCAGCTGCCGACGCGCAAGTCGCTGTTCACGAAGTACGATGTCTTCGCGACCGAAGCCAACAAGACCTTCGCCGATGCCCTGGTGAATGGCCAGGCTCGCCCCGGTGCGCCGATCTATCCGGAGATCTCCAACCAGATCCAGATCATGATGGGCGACGTGCTGTCCGGCACCAAGAAGCCCGAAGATGCTCTGAACGCCGCGTTCAACGCGACGCTGGAGGCCTACAAGCGTCTCTAACGATTTGAGATCGCGGCGGCGCCCATGACGGGCGCCGCCGGTCCCGTCAAACCCGGATAGAGAAGCCCAATGAGCCCCATCGCCATCGAGGCTGCCAGCCCGCCTCACAGCAGATCGTTCATGCACCGTTTCGCCGGGGCGCCCCTGCCCTGGATCATGCCCGTCATCATCGTCATCGGCATTTTCTATCTTTACCCGGTGATCGACGTCTTCCGGCTGTCCTTCACCAATGCGACGCTGATTGGCGATAACCAGGAATATACGCTCGGCTCGATCACCAACGCGCTGAGTTCGCCGCAGCTGCCCGATATCATGTGGGCGACCCTCGTCTTCGTCGGCGGCAGCGTCGTCGGCCAACAGATCCTCGGCATTGCCGTCGCCGTCGTGGTCGTTCGCGGCGAAAAGCGCGGATTGTTCGGCACAACTATTCTCAGAACCACCGCCCTCGTCGCCTGGGTCGTGCCCGGAATTGCCGGTGGTATCATCTGGCAGATGCTGTTTTCCGAAGCGCCATACGGCGCGCTGAACAGTGTCCTGCGGATGATGCATCTGCCCGTTGTCGCCTGGCTTTCCGATCCGTCGATCGCGCCCTGGTCGGCGCTGATTTCCAACATCTGGCGCGGCACGGCCTTCTCGATGGTCGTCATGTATGCGGCGCTGAAGGCGATCGATCCTTCGCTCTACGAGGCGGCCGAAGTCGATGGCGCGACGGGCACGCAGCAGTTCTTCTTCGTCACCATTCCGCAGCTGCGCGCCGCGATCCTCGTCAACATGATCCTGATCACGATCATGACGCTCAACACCTTCGACGCGATCATCACGCTCACAGGCGGCGGACCGGGCCGGGCGACCGAGGTGATCTCGCTCTATGTCTTCAACATCGTCTTCAGAAATTACGATCTGTCGGGAGGCAGCGTGCTGTCGGTGCTGATGCTGATCATCAGCCTCGGGCTTGCCTTCGTCTATGCGTCGTTCCTACCGAAGGAGGAAGAGCAATGAGCAGCAGGCGTACCGGCACCCGCCTCGGCGACTTTCTGAGCTATCTGTTCATGCTGGCGATGTTCGTCTTCTTCGCCGGCCCCCTCAGCTATCTCCTGTCGATGGCGCTTCGCGACCGGCGGGAAATCTATCGCGGCGTCGCCCGCTATATTCCGCACAACCCGACGATGGAGAACTTCGTCACGGTTCTCAACAACAGCTACTTCCCCATCTACCTCTGGAACGGCCTGAAACTAGCCGCCCTCAGCGGGCTCGGGGTGCTGATCGTCGCGCTGCCTGCGGCCTATGCCTTCTCGCGCTTCCAGTTCCGCGGCAAGGGCCTGTCGATGATGGGTCTTCTGCTCTTCCAGATGATCTCGCCGCTGGTCATCATGGTTCCGCTCTACCGCTACATGAACAAGCTCGGCCTGCTCGACACGCATTTCGCCGTGGTCATGGTCTATATCGCGCTCGGCGTGCCGCTCGCGACATGGCTATTGAAGAGCACCGTCGACGGCATTCCGCGCAGCCTCGACGAGGCGGCGATGATCGATGGCTGCAATCGCTTCTCGGTCTTCTGGCGGATCGTCCTGCCGCTCTCGGCGCCGGGCATCGCGTCCGTCTTCATCATCACCGTCATTGCGGGCTGGTCGCAGTTCCTCGTGCCATTTCTGCTGCTGACGCAAAACAACTTGATGCCGATCGGCGTCGGGATCTTTAACTTCCGTGGCATGCAGACCGACTCGTCCATCCAGCTGCTCGCCGCCGCCTGCCTGATCTCCGTCGTACCGGCGATCGTGGCTTTCCTCTCGCTCCAGCGATTGATCCTGGGCGCGATGACAAGCGGCGCGGTGAAGGGATGAGAGCGGCTCTGATGTCGATGGAAGACGAAGGATCGCGATCATGAACCAGACCCCTGATGTCAAGCTCTCCCCCGATCTCAGCGGGGCCAATGTCGAGGATGCAGGTGAGCATAACCGCGCGGTCGTGCTGCGTTGCATCCACCGGCAGGCGCCGATTTCGCGGGCGGAGATCGCCAGACAGACGGGCTTCACCAAGCCGGCGATCGCCCGCATCGTCGACCGCCTGCTCGATGAGGGGCTGATCATCGAGGCGCGGCGCCGCCACGGTTTGCGCGGCCAGCCGGCAATCGAGCTCGAGATCAATCCTGACGCCTTCTTCGCGATCGGCATCAATATCGACCGTGACCATCTGACCATCCTTGCGGTCGATGCCGTCGGCAATGTGCGCGCCCGGGTCCATCACGAAAAGCGCTACATCCTGCCGGCCGAATTCATGCAGCTGTCGGCGGACGCGATATCGCATTTCCAGCGCAGCCGCCTGATCGATGACGCACATCTGGCCGGCATCGGCCTGGCGATGCCCGACTGGCTCGGCGAAATCGCCTTCCCCGGCAGGCCTGCCGACTACTGGGAATGGATGGAATTCGATGTGCGCGCCGCTCTCGAGGAGCTGACGCAGCATCCTGTTTTCATCGAAAACGAAACCAACGCTGCCGCACTGGCCGAGCTCGATTACGGGCTCGGCGCCGAGAGCCGGAGCTTCCTCTACATCGCCGTCAACGCCTGCCCCGGCGGCGGTCTCGTTCTCGACGGCAATGGCCATCGCGGCGCCATGGGCCTCAGCGGGGAAATCGGCTGGGTGCCGATCGCCGACGGCAAGGACGAAAGCACGCAGAAGGTTCGCCTGCTCGGCGAGATCTTCTCGCTGTTCTGCCTTTATCAGTTCCTTGCCGAGCATGGCATCAAGGTCAGCGTGCCCCAGGATCTCCTGACGCTCGATGCCCGCGGCAAACGGCTGGTCTCGCAATGGCTGAAGGAGATGAGCGCGCATCTCGCGGTCGCCGTCCGACATGTCGGCATGATCGTCGATCCCGATGCCATCCTGGTCGGCGGGCGGCTGCCGATCCGCATGATCGACGAGCTGTTGCGCTATGTGCATGAGCATCTGGACGCCAGCGACGGCGCCCTGCCCTCGATCCACCGCGCCTCGCTCGGCGAGGATGCCTCGGCGATCGGGGCGGCCGCCATGCCGATGGCCGCGGCGCTGATGCTGGCGTCATCGGATGAGGTTCAACGTACCCGTTCACCGCTGAAATACATGGATCGCCTGAACAATTAGCACGGCCGCTGCGGCGGCGCATGGGAGGATTTTGATGAGGATCGGTTTCTATACGTCGACGTTCAACGACCGGCCGCTTGAAGAAGTGGTGGATTTCGCGGCTTCCGCCGGTTTCGATGCCATCGAGATCGATGTCGGCGGGCACATCAAGACCCCTGACAGGGTGAAGGCCGCCGTCTCGCTTGCCCGCGAGCGCAACCTCTTCGTCTCCTCGATCACCTATTTCGGCAACCAGCTCGACGCCGATAATGCCAAGCGCAAGGATCTGCGCTCGCGCACCGCGGAATTCGCCCAGGCGATCGGCGAAACCGGCGTGCCGGTTTTCGTCATCTTCCCCGGCCGCAATGACGATGCCAGCGACGAGGCCAACTACGACGATTTTGCAACCTATGTGAACGGTTTGATCGCCGAGACCGCTTCCAGCGGCCTCACCTTTGCAATCGAGAACTGGCCAGGGCCGAAAGACAATTTCGTCGGCACGACGCCAAAGGGCTACGAGGAGCTCTTCAAGCGCATTCCCGACCGGCGTTTCGGCCTCGAATTCGACCCCTCGCATTTTCTGCGGACGGGTATCGATCCCTATCTGGCGCTGGATGCCGTCAAGGATCGCATCGCCATCCTGCATGCCAAGGACACGGCGGTCGATGCGACAGCGCTGCAGGCCGTCGGCTACCACGGCAAGGGCTGGTGGCAGTACAAGCTGCCGGGCCTCGGCTTGCTCGACTGGTCGAGGTTCCTGAAGCAGGCGCGCAGCTACGGCTTCGACGGCACGATTTCCATCGAGCACGAGGACGCCGCCTATGGCTGGCCGGGCAAGGACCTGGAGGCCCGCAAGGAGGGCGAACGCGTCGGCCTCGGCTATCTCAGAACCGTCTTGGACAAGCTTTGATCGCAGCCTGGGGAGGACGATAATGGCTCATGTTTCAGTCAATAATGCTCGCAAGGACTACGGCGCGTTCAAGGCTATCAAGGGTGTCTCGGTTGATATCCGCGACGGCGAATTCGTCGTCCTCGTCGGCCCGTCAGGCTGCGGAAAATCGACGCTGCTCAGAATGATCGCCGGGCTCGAGGGCATCACGTCGGGCGAAATCCAGATCGGCAAGCATGTCGTCAACGAACTGGCGCCGAAGGACCGGGACATCGCCATGGTGTTCCAGAACTACGCGCTCTACCCGCATATGACCGTCGCCAAGAACATGGGCTTTTCGCTGCGGCTGAAGCGCATGCCGCGGGCGGAGATCGACAAGCGGGTCGGCAATGCCGCAAAGATCCTCGGCCTCGAAAGCCTGCTCGAACGCTATCCGAAGCAGCTTTCGGGCGGGCAGCGCCAGCGCGTTGCCATGGGCCGGGCGATCGTGCGCGATCCCGCCGTCTTCCTGTTCGACGAGCCACTCTCCAATCTCGACGCCAAGCTACGCGTGCAGATGCGCTCCGAGATCAAGGAGCTGCATCAGCGGCTGCAGACGACGACCATCTACGTCACTCATGACCAGATCGAAGCGATGACCATGGCCGACAAGATCGTCGTCATGAGAGACGGGCGCATCGAGCAGGCGGGCTCGCCGCTCGACCTCTATGACCGCCCCAACAATCTCTTCGTCGCCGGGTTCATCGGCTCACCCGCAATGAACTTCATCAAGGGCGGCATGACGGATACGGGCTTCCGCACCGAGGATGGCATCACCCTGCCGAGCGACCGTCGCCCCGCGGATGCGGTGACCTACGGGATCCGGCCGGAACATTTGCAGCTCGACCCCAATGGCATCGAGATCACCACCGTCGTCGTCGAGCCCACCGGATCGGAAACACTGGTGATTGCGCGGCTCGGCGCGCAGACGATCAGCTGCGTCTTCCGCGAGCGGATCAGGGCAGCACCCGGCGATGTCCTGAAGGTGGCGCCCATTCACGATGCGGTGCACCTCTTCGGCGCCGACGAGCAGCGCATCGCCAGCGGGGAAGCCCGGCTCAACTGATAGGGCGTGACAAGCCGCCGATAATTTGCGATGACCGTGGTGTTGAGAGACAGGGGCGTTCGCCGAAAGGCGGGCTGAGAAGTACCCTTCGAACCTGAACCAGATAATGCTGGCGGAGGGAGTCGCTCGAGGCCCTTCGCTTCCATGTGCCTGGCCTCCCGCGTCTTGCCCCGCCCCAAAAGGGACGCAAGATGACGACTTCGAGATCACCCGGGCAATTGCTGACCGCGCTGCGCGCCGCACCGCCGCTCGTTCAATGCATTACCAACTATGTGGCGATGAATATCGCCGCCAATGTCGTGCTGGCCGCGGGCGCCTCGCCCGCCATGGTCCATGCCGAAGAGGAAGCCGGTGAATTCGCCGCATTCTCCGGTGCACTGACCATCAATATCGGCACGCTCTCGCCCGCCTGGGTCAGCGGCATGAAACAGGCGGCGAAGGCTGCCGCGCGCAACGGCAAGCCATGGGTTCTCGACCCCGTGGCGCATTACGCCACCGGCTTCCGCCGCGAAAGCGTCGCGGCACTTCTCGACCTCAACCCGGCGATCATCCGCGGCAATGCATCCGAAATCATCGCGCTGGCCGGCAGCGAAAGCCGTGGCCAGGGCGTCGACAGCCGCGATCCCGTCGAGCAGGCGGAAGGTGCTGCCCGCAGCATCGCGGCGCAATATGGCGCCGTTGTCGCGGTCACCGGCCCGGTCGACTTCGTCACCGACGGCACCCGCGCCGTTCGCATTTCCGGCGGCTCGCCGCTGATGCCGCAGATCACCGCGCTCGGCTGCTCGCTGACCTGCCTGACCGGCGCCTTCGCCGCGATCGCCTCTGACGAGACCTTCGATGCGACGGTTGCCGCTCTCGCAATGTTTGCCGTTGCCGGCGAACAGGCGGCACAGGAAGCCAAGGGGCCCGGATCATTCTCCTGGCGCTTCCTGGATGCTCTTGCCGCGCTCGATGGTCCGGCACTCGACGCCGCAGCAAGGATCAGCCAGGCGTGAAGAGCTTCGACCTCTCCCTTTATCTCGTCCTCGACCCGGAGCTTTGCGCCGGGTACGGGCTTGTCGAGACCGCCCGCGCAGCCGTCGCCGGTGGAGCGACCATCGTGCAGCTGCGCGACAAGACGGCAGACACCCGGCAGATGATCGAGACCGGCCGGGCGCTGCAACGGGTCCTATCCGGAAGTGGAGCACTGCTTGTCGTCAACGACGATGTGGAAGCGGCAATCGCGCTCAACGCCGATGGGCTGCATATCGGCCAGGAGGACCTCGGCGCCGCCGAGGCCCGTCGCCGCATCGGCCCTGATATGATCCTCGGCCTCTCCGTCGAGACGCCTGAACTTGCCGCAGCCGTCGATCCCGCGATCGTCGACTATGCGGGCATCGGTCCTGTTTTCGCGACGGCGACCAAGCCGGATCACAAGCAACCGATCGGCATCGCAGGCCTGGCGCAACTGGTTCGCGCCTGCCCGGTTCGCTCAGTGGCAATCGGGGGCCTGAAGGCCGAACATGTGGAGCCGGTGCTCGCGACGGGCGCGGAAGGGCTTGCGGTCGTCTCGGCGATCTGCGGCCAGCCGGATCCGCAAGCGGCGACGGCTGCAATCGCCGAACGCATCAGAAAGGCAGGACAATGATCCGCAACGTTCTCTCGATCGCCGGCTCCGACCCATCGGGCGGCGCCGGCATCCAGGCCGACCTCAAGGCATTCTCCGCCCGCGGCACCTATGGCATGGCTGTGCTCACCGCCTTGACTGCGCAGAACACCACCGGCGTCTCGGCAGTGCAGACCGTCTCGCCGGATTTCGTCGCCGAGCAGATCCGCATGGTCTTTGCCGATGTCCGCGTCGATGCCGTCAAGATCGGCATGATAGCCAATGCCGGGATCGCCGAGGCAATTGCCGATGCGCTGCATCCGCATCACGGCATCCCGCTGGTGCTCGACCCCGTGATGATCGCCAAGGGCGGAGCGGCGCTGCTCGACATCGCCGCGATCGGCGCGCTCACCGACCGTCTTCTGCCGCTGGCAACGATGCTGACGCCGAACCTGCCCGAAGCGGCAGCGCTGCTCGGCGAAGACCACGCCCAAGACCGCGATGCCATGCAGCAGCAGGCGCGCAAACTGCTGGATCGCGGACCGCGCATGGTACTGTTGAAAGGCGGCCATCTCGGCGGCACTGACAGCCCCGATGTGCTGGCAAGCGCGGACCATATCACCTGGTTCGAGGCGCCAAGGGTTCCGACGAAGAATACGCACGGCACCGGCTGCACGCTGTCGAGCGCCTTGGCCGCCGAGCTTGCAAAGGGCAAGACGCCGGAGGCAGCCGTCGCGATCGCCAAGCGATATCTCGCCGATGCCGTCGCGGCTGCCGATACGCTCACCGTCGGTTCCGGCCACGGCCCGGTCCAGCATTTCCACGCGCTCTGGGACAAGGCCGATCTATGAGGTTCAGACCTTCGGCTTCTTGTTCTGCGGATAGATCGTCTCGCCCTTCGCCAGCATCTCGACGAAGGCCGCGATCTTCCGCTCGCGGCCCGCGGGCGTCTTCATATTGTGCACGCGGAAGGCGAGCGCGAAGCGGTTCTGCGCGCTGAGCGCCGCAAGCATCGCTTGCGCGCTGGGATCGGCATCGATCGCCGCCTGCAGATCGTCGGGGATCTTCAGGTCCTTGCCGCTGCCATAAGCCCGACCCCACCGGCCATCCGCTTTCGCGGCTTGGACCTCGCGAAGGCCGTGCTCGGTCATTCGTCCCTCCTCGACGAGGCGGGCGACATTGTTGACGTTGATCTGGCTCCAGATGCTCTTCCTGCCGCGCGGCGTGTAACGCTGGAGGTAGCTCTTCTCGTCCAGGCTCTTCTTGACCGCATCGATCCAGCCCCAGCAGAGCACCGCGTCGATCGCCTCGACCGGCGTGATCGACGGCAAGCCGGATGCGACCTTGAAGATACGGATCCAGACCTCGCTTTCACGGTCGTGATGCGCAGCCAGCCAGTCGTAGAAATCCTGCTTCGTCTTGAATTCGCGAACCTTCTCCGGATCGACCTTTATCGGCGCCAACCGTCTGCTCTCCCATGATGCCTGACCGCGGCCATGTTAGCGGCCGCGGCACAAACGGCAACATCAGGATTTGACCGCACCCGCCGTCAGCCCGGCGATGATGTGTCTCTGGGCCAGGAAGAAGACAATGACGGTCGGCATGATCGTCAACGTGATGAAGGCCAGCACCAGCTGCCATTCCGTGCCGAACTCGCCGCGATAGACCATGATGCCGAGCGGCCAGGGATATTTCGATTCCGAATTCAGCATGATCAGCGGCAGGATATAGCTGTTCCAGCTGCCGACGAAGGAGATGATGCTGACGGTGGCGATGATCGGCCGCGACAGCGGCAGCGAGATGTACCAGAAGAAGCGCATGTAGCCACAGCCATCGACGAACGCCGCCTGGAACAATTCTTCCGGAAGGTTGCGAAAATAGTTTCTAAAAAGCAGGATGCTCATGCCGAGGCCGAAGGCCACCTGCGGCAGCACCACGCCCCAATAGGTATCCAGCAGTCCTAAGTCGCGGATGCGGATGAAGAGCGGCAGGATGGCGGTCGCCGCCGGGAACATCAGCCCGAGCAGGAAGTAGTTCAACAGGAAGGACGAGCCGAAGAAGCGCACATGCGCAAAGGTGAAGGCCGCCATCGACGAGACGATCAGCGTCAGCGACACCGTGAGCACGGCGATCACCAGCGAATTGAAGATCTGCAGCCAGTAGCGCTCGCCGAACAGGATATCCGTATAGTTCGACCATTGCCATGTGGCGGGCAGGCCGAACGGATTGACGCGCAGGTCGCCGAGCGTCTTGAAGCCGCCGAGCGCAGTCGTCAGAAGCGGGATCAGCACGAGGGCGGCGATCAGCGTCAGCGAGACGTAGAGATAGATCTTCGTCGTCGCGGGCATGCGAATGGTGTCGGTCGTATCAGTCATTGCGCATGAATATCCTTTTGTAGCCGAAGGCGAGCGTGACGCAGATGATGAACAGCACGACGCCGACGGCGCTGCCGAGGCCGACCTGCATGCGCATGACGCCGTAGGTGTAGAGGAAGGTCACCATCGTCTGTGTCGAGTTCGACGGGCCGCCGCCGGTGAGCGGCATGATCATGTCGAAGAGCTGCAGGGAGCCGATGACGGCAAAGAAGATCGAAAGCCTGAGCGTCGAGCCGAGCAGCGGCAAGGTGATATAGCGGAATTTCTGCCAGCCGGAGGCGCCGTCGATATCGGCAGCCTCGAGCACGTTCTTGTCCACCGACTGGAGCCCGGCGATGAACAGCATCATGTGGAAGCCGAAATATTTCCAGCCGACGACGCCGAGCACTGCATAGATCGCCACGTCCTTGTCGGCCAGAACATAGGGATTGGCCATGCCGAAGAACCCGGCGATCGCCGCGAACAACCCGTAGTCACCGTCATAGACGAAGCGCCAGATCAGGCCGGCGGCGACATCGGCAAGAACATAGGGCAGGAAGAAGATCAGCCGGTAGGTGACGACGCCGGGGATGCGATGCGCCAGCATCGTCGACAGCCAGATCGCCAGCGGCACCTGGATGGCGATGGAAACGACGATGATCAGGCCGTTGTTGATCAGCGCCTGGCTGAAGGCGGCATTGCGGAACAGCACCTGGAAATTCTTGAGCGCGATATACTCGGTCGGCGTGCCGTAGCCGTTCCACTTGTAGAGGCTGTACCAGGCAGCCTCGCCCATCGGCATGATGACGAAGAGCGTGAAGAGGATCAGCGCCGGCGGCAGGAAAAGCAGGAGCACGGCCCAGCGGTCGTGGGCGATCGAACTGCGGTTCTTTCGGGCGGCCTTGCTTGGGTTTGCCGGCCTGACGCCTGTTGAAACGGAAATATTCGCCATATGCCCTGCTTTCGCATGCGCTTGTCAGGTCCCGGCGCCAGAGGCGGCGCCGGGAGTGGGAGGCGGGAGGCTTATTGCTCCAGTTCGAAAGCGTCCTGGATCTGCTGGGCGCCGTCCTTGGAGCTCATCTGGCCCGAGACGATTTCCACCGAGACATCGTTGACGACACGGCCGACGGCAGCGCCGAGATCCTGGTCGAAGAAGTTCTGATGCCAGGTGGATCCAGCCAGCTGCTTGGCGGATTCGCCGAGTAGCGGGTTGACGACCCCATCATCGGCGCCGACGGCGACAGGCAGCAGCATGGCGTTCTTTGCCATCTCGCGTTCGTTGTCGGCGTTGGTCAGGTAAGCGAGGAAATCGAGCGCCTCCTTGGATGCCTTCTTGGTCACCGCCCAGCCGTTCAGGCCGCCGAGCGTATCGGTTGCCTTGCCGGCACCGCCTTCGACGGTCGGGAAGGCGAAGCGGCCGATATTGTCGGGGGCGAGACCCTTGCCGTCACCGGCATTCTTGCGCTGGTTAGCTTCGGTGTTTTCAAAGCCGAGGATCATCGCCGCCTTGCCGTCGCCGAAGACGCCGAGCGCCTGCGGCCAGGTCACGCCGAGATAGCCGGGCTGGAACGGTTCGAGCTTGCCAAGCTCGGCCAGATCATCGCCGGCCTTGATGATGGCGGGATCGAGGAAGCCTTCGCCCTCACCCTTCTTGGCGGCATCGAAGACCTTCTGGCCGCCTTCGCGCATGACGAGGTAGCTCCAGTAGAAGTGGATCGGCCATTTCTCACCGCCGCCACCGGCGATCGGCACGACGCCGGCATCCTTCAGCTTCTTCACCGCATCGAGGAAGTTCGCCCAGCTCTTGATATCCTCGGCCTTCACGCCTGCCTTGGCGAAAAGCTCCTTGTTGTAGAAGAAGCTGACCAGACCGACCTTGTAGGGAACCGCCCAGACCTTGCCGTCGAAGGACATGCCGTTGACGGAGGCCGGGGTGAACTGGTTGCGCAGCTTGCTACCGTCAGCGTCAAGCGCGGGGGTAACCTCCTGCAGCGCGCCGGTCTCCGACTGCTGCTTCAGGACGCCGCCGCCCCAGGTGTAGAAGAAATCGGGCACGTCATCCGACTGCAGAAGCGTCGGCAGCTTGGCCTTGAAGGCCTCGTTTTCCAGGAACTGCATCTGGATATCGACATCGGGGTGCAGCTCTTCGTATTTCTTGACGATCTCTTCCCACTTCGCCACGAATTTCGGATCGAGCTCCAGATGCAGCCATTTGACGACCGTTTTGGCCGAGGCGGC
The DNA here is from genome assembly GCF_047325115.1 of Rhizobium sp. Rhizsp82. NCBI lineage: Bacteria > Pseudomonadati > Pseudomonadota > Alphaproteobacteria > Hyphomicrobiales > Rhizobiaceae > Rhizobium > Rhizobium sp. Rhizsp82. The sequence continues at coordinate 1,136,664 of NZ_CP168571.1, forward strand.
ACCGGCGCCGAGCATCAGCGAGACCCCTGCGGCGGCGGCCAGAAATGCAATGCGCTTGCCGCGAAGGGCCAGGCCCTTGTGCATATACGTCATGATTTTCCTCCCAGGGGAACTGTCCTCACCAATTTTTCCCCAATGCGGAATAATTCAATGGAGCTTGACCCGATTGTCAACCCGACCGCCTGATTTTTTGCCATTCACGCTTGACAGTGGGCAGGATGTGCCTGTTATTTAATTCGTACCCCGACGAAATTATGTGGCTGTTTCGGCCAGAGATGCGATTGCCCGGCTAGTTTTTCATGAAGACCGCAGATCCCGAATTGATGCGTGCAATCAATCGCTTGAACGTGCTGGACACGATCCGGCGCCACGGGCCGATTTCGCGCGTGGAGATCAGCGAGCGCACCGAACTGTCGACGACAACCGTCTCGGCAATCACCGCATCGCTGCTCGACGACGGCCTGATCCTGCCGCGCCACGAAGGCGATATCCGCAACGAGGCGGCGCGCGGCAGGCCGCGTGTCATGCTGGAACTGAACCCGGATGCCGCGCGCGTCGTCGGCGCCAAGATCGCCGCCAACCGGATGATCTTCGTCGTCACCGATTTCCGCGGCGACGTGCTCTCGAAGCTGACGCTGCCGATCCGCATCGACCGCCAGCCGATCGCCGTGATCGCCGATCTCGTCGAGGATGGCGTGCGCCGCTGCGTCGTCGATGCCGGGCTGTCGCTGGAGGATGTCGATACCGTCTGCCTCGGCCTGCCCGGCGTCATCGAGCACCGCACCGGCCATGTGCGCAGCAGCCCGATCTTCCGCGATGTGAACGTGGATTTCGCGGCCGAGATGACGGCGCGCCTCGGCACATCGACGATCGTCGAGAGCGACGCCCATGCGATCACGCTTGCCCATCACTGGTTCGGCAAGGCCCGTGATCTCGAAGACATGGTGTTGATTTCGCTCGAACAAACGCTCGGGCTCGGGGTGCTGCACGGCAACCAGCTGTTCCGCGGCGCCGGTGGCCTCAGCCACAATCTCGGCGACCTCGTGCTCGGCATGGGACCGCAAGGAACAGTCCGGCTTTCGACCCAGGCGGGCGAGAGCGCCATCCTTGGAGACCAGCAGGCGGACGGACGTTTCGCCGAAGCGATCCGTCTCGGCCGCGGCATGACCCATGCCCAGGCGCTGATCAAGGCCGAGGACAATACGCTGATCGCCTCGGCGATCCGCGCCGGTGAGGCCGTGGGTCTGACGATCGCCAATATCGTCACCCTGTTCGCCCCACCGCGCGTCATTCTCGTTGGCTCCAGCCTGGCGCTCGGCGAACCGTTCCTGAACAGCCTGCGGGATGCCTATGCGGTAGCGATCCCGCCGTCGCTGAAGGGCGTCACCGAACTCGTCTTCGACGATTCCAGCGACGATTTCTGGGCACAGGGTGCTGCCGCCGTCGCGCTCTACGAACTCTATGAATCGCCCTGGAGCACCACGGGGCCGGCGCTCTAGGGCGCTGACAACAGAATATCCATCGGGAGGAAAGCATGGAAAAGGTCGGTATCGGCATCATCGGATGCGGCAATATTTCGGGCGCCTATCTGAAGGCGATGGCCTCCTTCCCGATCCTCGAGATCAGGGGCGTGGCCGACCTCAACCGCGAACTCGCCGACGCCAAGGCCGCTGAATTCAATGTTCCCGCAAAGAATATCGATGAGCTCTTCGCCGATCCCAAGATCGAGATCATCGTCAATCTGACGGTGCCGAAAGCCCATGTCGCCGTTGCGCTGCAGGCGCTTGAGGCAGGCAAGCACACCTATTCGGAAAAGCCGCTCGGCATTAATTTCGCGGAAGGGAAAAAATTGGCGGAGGCCGCCAAGGCCAAGGGTCTGCGTATCGGCGCAGCACCCGACACCTTCCTCGGCGGCGGCCACCAGACGGCCCGCACACTGATCGACAAAGGCGTGATCGGCCAGCCGGTCGGCGGCACCGCCACATTCATGTGCCCCGGCCACGAGCGCTGGCATCCGAACCCGGCCTTCTATTATGAGGTCGGCGGCGGGCCGATGCTCGATATGGGTCCCTATTACATTACCGACCTCGTCAATCTCTTCGGCCCGGTGGCGCAGGTCGCGGGCTTCGCTGTCTCACCGCGCAAGGAGCGCGTCATCACCAGCGAGCCGCGCAACGGCGAAAAAATCCCGGTTCACGTGCCGACCCATGTCGCAGGCGTCATGGCGTTTGCCAATGGTGCGGTCGTGCAGATCGGCATGAGCTTCGATGTCGCCGGGCACAAGCATGTGCCGCTGGAAGTCTACGGCACCGAGGGGACGCTGATCGTTCCGGATCCCAACCATTTCGGCGGCGAAGTGCAGTTCCTCAAGAAGGGCGGCAGCTTCGAGCCGCAGGAACTGACCTCGCCTTACGCCGACGGCAATTACCGCTCGATCGGCGTCGCCGATCTTGCCCATGCCATCCGCTCGAACCGGCCGCACCGCGCCAATGGCAGCCTGGCGCTGCATGTGCTCGAGGTCATGGAAGCCTTCCATACGGCGTCCGAGAGCGGCCGCACGGTCACCATCACCACGGCAACCGAGCGGCCCGCGCCGCTCTCGGAATCGCTCGTCGACGGGCGGCTCGCCAAGTAATTTCAGGAGGAATGGAAATGCGTGAAGCACTGATCGTCTGGGGCGGATGGAGCGGCCACGAGCCGCAGGAATGCGCCGCCATCATCAAGGACATGCTGGAGGAGGACGGCTTCAAGGTCTATGTCGAGCACAGCACCGAGGCTTTCGCCGACCCATCCGTGCACGACCTCAGCCTCGTCGTGCCGATCGTGACGATGTCGAAGATCGAGAAGGAAGAGATCAAGAATCTCGCGGCCGCCGTCGAAAATGGCGTCGGCATTGCCGGTTATCATGGCGGCGCCGGCGACAGCTTTCGCGAGTGCGTCGAATACCAGTTCATGATCGGCGGCCAGTGGGTCGCCCACCCCGGCAATATCATCGACTACAAGGTCAATATCACCCGCCCGGACGATCCGGTCATGGAGGGGATCACCGACTTCCCCTACGCGTCGGAGCAATATTACATGCATGTCGACCCGTCGAACGAGGTGCTGGCGACGACGACGTTTACCGGCGACCACGCCTACTGGATCGATGGAGTCGTCATGCCCGTCGTCTGGAAGCGCAAATATGGCAAGGGCCGCGTCTTCTATTCCTCGCTCGGCCACCAGGCCAAGGAATTCAGCGTGCCGCAGATGAAGACGATCTTCCGCCGCGGCGCCAACTGGGCAGCCAGGTAAATATCTGATCTTTCGCGTTTCTTTGATGGCCCGGCCCTGCGCCGGGCCATTTTCATTGGGCGCGGCACGGCGCGGCCTTCTGTCATCCGCCAGATTCCCTGTTGACAAGACTGCTCGAAATCGCGAAGTCTATGTCATTAAAAGGGGATACATTCCGTAATAACGGAATATATGGAGGATCACAGGTGCCCGACCTGCTGGTGAGCTTATATTCGAAAAAGCTCGACGAACTCAAATCAAAGGCGGTTGAAACCGGCGTCAAAATCCGGCCTGCCTTGCCGCCGGAAATGCATGTCGTCACCTCCTGGGTCCGCGAACATTTCAGCGAGAACTGGGCAAGCGAAGTTACCGTCGCCTTCTCCCGCCAGCCGAATGCCTGCCTGATTGCCGTCGAGGACGGAAAGCTGCTTGGCTTCGCCTGCTACGACACGACTGCCCGCGGCTTCTTCGGCCCGACGGGCGTTGCCAGGGAGGCTCGCGGCAAGGGCATCGGCCTGGCGCTGTTTTCCGCCTCCCTGCAGACCATGAAGACCCTCGGCCACGCCTACGCCTTCATCGGCGATGCGGGGCCCGTCGATTTCTACGCCAAGACCGCCGGCGCCGTGCCGATCCCCGCGCCTGACAAGGGCGTTTACGAAGGCATGCTCAGAAGCGCGCCGAAGACCTGAACATTTCAAGACCGGAGCATAAAGAGTGTCCAAGACCCCCCTCGCCCTTTTCGTCGGCATGCCGAATCCCACCCTGTCGGACGACGAATTTGCGATGTTTCGCGAAACCAATCCTCTCGGCCTCTTCGTCGGCCGCCGCAACCAGAAGAACCCGGAACAGGTCCGTATCCTGATCGAGCGCTTCCGCGAAGCCGTCGGCCGCGAGGACGCGCCTGTTTTCACCGACCAGGAAGGCGGACGCGTTCAGCATCTGGACGCCGGTCCCTGGCCGCTGTTCCGCAGCTTCGGCGCCTTTGCCGAGCTCGCCGGACGTGATTTCGAACTCGGCAAGCGGGCCCTTCGTCTTTCCTCCCAGGCCATGGGGGCGATGATGACGGAACTTGGCCTTTCAAGCGGCTGCTCGCCGGTGCTCGATCTCGTCTTTTCGACGACGAGCGCCGTCATCGGCGCCCGCTCCTTCGGCCCGGATCCAGATTTCATCGCCGCCCTCGGCCGCGAGGTCGTCGATGGTCTGCTCGAAACCGGCAACATGCCTGTCATGAAGCATATCCCCGGCCACGGCCGCGCGACGCTCGATTCCCACAAGGAACGCCCTGTCGTCGACGCCTCCCGCGAAACGCTCGAAGCGACCGATTTCAAGCCCTTCGTCGCGCTGAAGGATACGCCCTGGGCCATGGTCGCCCATGTCGTCTATTCGGCCTATGACAAGGAACTGCCCGCCTCCATCTCGCCTGTCATGCATGACGTGATCCGCAAGGACATGGGCTATGAGGGCGTGCTGATCTCCGACTGCATCTTCATGGAATCGCTGCAGGGCACCATGCCGGAGCGCGTCGCTCAGGTTCTGGATGCCGGCTTCGACATCGCGCTCCACAGCCATGGCGACATTCCGGAAAGTGAAGCGGCCGCCAAGGCCGCCCGCCCGCTGACCGACGCAGCGATCGCCCGCATCGAGGCCGGCAAGGCCCGCCTCGGCAATCTCAAGATCGACGTCCGCGCCGCGCATGCGGAAGTCGAGGACATGTTCAAGACCGTGCTGGCCGCCTGACCAGCACGGATCGCGAAGTAACCAAGCAAGGGGAATAAAGTGAAAAAATACATATTCGCCGCCGCGACAGCTCTGTCACTGCTGTCCGGCACCGCCATGGCGCAAACCGTTTTGACCGCGAACATCGAGCCGGCAACGACCTGGGTGCGCAACTTCAACCCGTTCAACCAGACGTCCTCGCGCCAGTCGACGCTCGACTTCATCTACGAGCCGCTCGTCATCTTCAACCGCTTCGACAGCAACAAGCCGGTCTATCGCCTCGCCGAAAGCTTCAAGCAGTCGGATGACCTGAAGACGATCGAGTTCAAGCTGCGCGACGGCCTCAAGTGGTCGGACGGCAAGCCGCTGACCTCCGCAGACGTCAAGTTCACCTACGAATATCTGAAGAAGTTCCCGGCGCTCGATTTCGTCAGCATCTGGAGCTTCATCACCGGCGTCGAGGCCGTCGACGGCCAGACCGTCCGCTTCACGCTGAAGGACCCGAGCTCGCTCGCCGCCGAGCAGCTGTCGCAGCTGCCGATCGTTCCCGAGCATGTCTGGAAGGACGTTGCCGATCCGGTCACCTTCGCCAACGAGACCCCTGTCGGCAGCGGCCCGCTCACCGAAGTTCCGCGCTTTACCGGCCAGACCTATGACCAGTGCCGCAACCCGAACTACTGGGATGCCGAGCACCTGAAGGTCGACTGCATGCGCTTCCCGCAGCTCGCCGACAACAACCAGATCCTGACGGCGACCGCCGACGGCACGCTGGACTGGGGCGTCTCCTTCATTCCTGACATCGACAACGTCTATGTCTCGAAGGACCCGGACCACTATCACTACTGGTATTCGCCGAGCAGCATGGTTGCCTTCCTGTTCAACCTGGAAACGGGCAACGAAGCCAACAAGAAGGCCTTCAACGACGTGAAGTTCCGCCGCGCGGTCTCCATGGCGCTCGACCGCAAGACGATGATCGACGTTGCCGGCTACGGCTACCCGACGCTGAACGAAGACCCGGGCCTGATGGGCGAGCTTTACAAGAGCTGGGCGGATCCGTCCGTGAAGGCCGACTTCGGCAAGTTCGCCGCCTATGATGCCGACGCCGCAAAGGCGCTGCTCGACGAGGCCGGCTACAAGGACAAGGACGGCGACGGCTTCCGCGACAACCCGGATGGTTCGAAGATCTCGTTCACGATCATCGTTCCGAATTCCTGGACCGACTGGATCGACACCGTCAACATCGCCATCGAAGGCATGCAGGCGGTCGGCATCGACGCCAAGATCGAAACCCCCGAGGAAGCCGTCTGGACCTCGGACCTGATCGAAGGCAAGTTCGACGCCGCGATCAACAGCCTGCCGGCATCGTCTTCGCCGTACTATCCCTACAAGCGCGCCTTCAGCGCCTCGGACAAGGGCAAGACGCGCTTCACGGCGCAGCGCTGGTTCAGCCCTGAAGTCGAAGACCTCGTCACCCAGTTCACGCACACTGCCGATCTCGACAAGCAGAAGGAAGCGATGAACAAGGCTCAGCGCATCGTCGCCGAGAACCTGCCGATGATCCCGGTCTTCAACAATCCGAACTGGTATCAGTACAACACCAAGCGCTTCACCGGCTGGTCGACCAAGGAGAACCCCTTCGTCAATCCGTCCATCTCGCGCACCAACCCCGCTCGCCTTCTGAACCTGCTCGCCCTCGAGCCGGTCAAGTAAGCAACGGAGCTTCGGGAGCGGCGCCCCTACGCCGCTCCCGATTTCACGGAGTTTCCATGGCTTTCCTGTTACGCCGCCTGGCCTTCTATCTGGCAGCCTTCATCGCGGCGGCGACGATCAACTTCTTCCTGCCGCGCCTGATGCCGGGTGATCCGGTGCAGATCATGTTCTCCAGCGCCGGCGCCGAATTGCCGCCCGAGAGCCTGAACGCGCTGAAGCTCACCTTCGGCTTCGTCGATGGCCCGCTCTGGCAACAATATCTGACCTATCTCGGCAGCATCTTCACCGGCGATCTCGGCCGGTCGATCAAGTATTTCCCGTTGCCGGTCACCTCCGTGCTCGGTCACGCGCTCGTCTGGACCGTCGGCCTGATGGGCAGCGCCACGATCATCAGCTTCACCATCGGCAGCTTCCTCGGCATTCTCGCCGCATGGCGCCGCGGCAGCGCTTTCGACGTCATCGTCTCGGTCGTCGCGATCTTCGCGACCTCGGTTCCCGCCGTCGTCACCTCGCTGATCGTCGTTTTCATCTTCGGCTTCACGCTCGGCTGGTTTCCGAACGGCTATGCCGCCGATCCGTCGCTCGATCCGGCCTTCACGCTGCAATACATCGGCAGCGTCCTCTACCATGCCTTCCTGCCGATGATGACGCTCTGCGCCGTCATGACCGGCGGCTTTGCCGTGACCATGCGCAACAACATGATCAACCTGCTCGGCGAAGACTATATCGTCATGGCTCGTGCCAAGGGCCTCTCCGACCGGCATGTGATGATCTGGTATGCGGCCCGCAACGCGCTGCTTCCGACCGTCTCGTCGCTGGCGATCGCCATCGGCACCATTCTCGGCGGCTCGCTGGTCACCGAGGTGGTCTACAACTACCCAGGCATGGGCAACATTCTCTATCAGGCGATCCTGGCACGCGATTATCCCGTCATCCAGGGGCAGCTGCTGATCATGACCACGACCATGCTGGTCGCCAATTTCATCGTCGATGTCAGCTATGTGCTGCTCGATCCGCGGCTGAAGGGAGCGTGACATGAAGACCCTCATTTCCGGGCTCCTGCGTAATCGCAAGGCGCTCGTCGGCGTCGCCATCATCCTGTTCATCATCATCGTCGCCATCGCCGCGCCGCTGATCACGCAATATGACCCGACCGCCCGCACCGGCCGGCCGCACCAGGCGCCATCGCTCGATCACCTGCTCGGCACGACGCGCATCGGCCAGGACGTGTTCTCGCGGCTGATCTACGGCGCGCGCACCTCGCTTGCCGTCGGCTTCGGCGCCGGCCTGCTGATCACCATCGTCGGCACCGCGCTCGGCATCATCGCCGGCTATCGCGGCGGCAAGACCGATGAAGTCATCAGCTTCTTCACCAACATGGTGCTCGTCGTTCCGAACCTGCCGCTACTCCTCGTGCTCGCCGCCTTCATCGGCCAGGCCAGCCCGCTCGTCATCGCGCTGATCCTCGGCGGCACCTCCTGGGCCTGGGGCGCGCGTGTCACCCGCGCCGAGACGCTCTCGGTGAAGCAGAAGGATTACGTCAAATCGGCCGAAACGATGGGCGAGCCGCAATGGCGCATCATGATGTTCGAGATCTTCCCGAACGTCATCTCGATCGTCGGCATCAATTTCATCGGCAGCGTCATCTTCGCGATCATCACGGAAGCGACGCTGGAATTCCTCGGCCTCGGTGATCCCAAGGTCGTGTCCTGGGGAACCATGCTCTACAATGCACAGAAGGCATCCGCCCTTTCGGTCGGCGCCTGGTGGGACATCCTGACGCCCTGCTTTGCTCTTGCACTGCTCGGCATCGGCATGTCGCTCCTGAATTTCGCGGTCGACGAGGTCGCCAATCCGCGGCTTCGCACCGGTGGCCAGCTCGGCCGCTGGAAGGCACTGATCCGCACCGGGGAGGGCCGTCTGTGAGCCAGCCGCTTCTCTCGGTCAAGAACCTGACCATCGACTATATCGGCGAGGAAAAGGACTTCCGCGCCGTCGACGATGTGAGCTTCGACGTCGCCCCCGGCGAGGTCTTCGGGCTCGCCGGCGAATCCGGCTGCGGCAAGAGCACCATCGCCTTCGCCATCAGCCGCCTGCACAAGCCGCCGGCGCTGATCCGCAAGGGCAGCGAAATTCTTCTCGCCGGCCGCGACGTGCTCGATCTCGACAAGCAGGCGCTTGCCAATTTCCGTTGGCGCGAAGTCGCCATGGTGTTCCAGAGCGCCATGAACTCGCTGAACCCGGTGCTGCGCATCGAGGACCAGTTCTATGACGTGCTGAAGACGCACAAGGGCATGACCAAGGCGCAGGCGCGCGAGCGCGCAGCCGAGATGCTCAAGCTCGTCGATATCGCCCCGGACCGGATGCGCAACTATCCGCACCAGTTTTCCGGTGGCATGCGCCAGCGCATCGTCATCGCCATCTGCATGGCGCTCGATCCCAAGCTGGTCGTCATGGACGAGCCAACGACGGCGCTCGACGTCGTCGTCCAGCGCGAAATCCTGCAGCGCATCAACGAGCTCCGCCGCCAGTTCGGCTTCTCGGTGCTGTTCATCACCCATGATCTCGGGCTGATGGTGCAGTTCTGCGACCGCATCGGCATCATGCTCGCCGGCAAGCTTGTGGAGCAGAACACGGCCGAGGCGATCTACAAGACGCCGCAGCATGACTACACCAAGAAGCTCTGGGCCTCCTTCCCCTCATTGCATGGAGGCGTGCTCGCATGAGCGAAGCGATCCTCTCTCTCGACAAGGTCAACAAGACCTTCGGCCACGGCAGCTCCACGGTGCATGCGGCGCGCTCGATCTCGTTTTCGCTGCATCCCGGCCGGGCGCTGGCACTGGTCGGCGAATCCGGCAGCGGCAAGACCACCTGCGCCCGCATGGCGATGCGCGAATATGCGCCGACGACAGGCCAGATCCTATACAAGGGAAAGCCGGTGGACGCCGCCGGCCGTGCCGAACTCTCCGACTACCGGCGCTCGGTACAGATGATCTTTCAGGATCCGTTCGCCTCGCTGAACCCAGCGCACACGATCGCCTATCACCTGACGCGGCCGCTGAAGCTGCATCGTCCCGACATCAAGGCATCGGCGATCGATGCGACCGTGCGCGAGCTTCTGCAGCGTGTGCGGCTCGACCCCGATATCGTTGCCGCCAAGTATCCGCACGAGCTCTCGGGCGGCCAGCGCCAGCGCGTCAACATTGCGCGTGCGCTTGCGGCAAAGCCGGAGATTATCGTCGCCGACGAGCCGACCTCGATGCTCGACGTTTCCGTGCGTCTCGGCGTCCTCAACCTGCTGAACGAGATGAAGCAGCAGATGAATCTCGGCCTTCTCTACATCACCCACGATATCGCCACGGCACGCTATGTCGCCGAGGATATCGCCGTGATGTATTCCGGCCAGATCGTCGAATGGGGACCGACAGCCGATGTCATCGACAACCCGATCCATCCCTATACGCGGCTGCTGCTTTCCGCCGTGCCGGATCCGGATGTGCGCTTCGACGATCCGAAGACGCGGCTGAAGCCGGAAGAGGTCGACGGCATCCGCAAGGCTGCCGCCGCGACGCAGGACACCATCGTCGAGGCATCGGCCGGACATTTTGCCCGCAGCCTGTGACTTGCGCCCTTGCCTATGCTAGGGGAGCGGCCGAATAGAAGGCAAACGGCATGCTCCCCTGGATCGAACTCGACAAGGCAACCATTCCCGGCGACGGCGGCGAACTGCGGCTGAAGCAACGCGGCTCGGAATTCTCCATCATGCTCGGCGCCAACGAGCTGATGAACAGCCGTCTCAGCGGTTCGGAAGAAGCACTGGCCACCCTCTCCTACGAGCGCATCAAGGGCCGCAAGCGGCCGAAGGTGCTGATCGGCGGTCTCGGCATGGGCTTTACGCTCCGGGCAGCGCTCGCCGTCCTTCCCGATGATGCCGAAGTGGTGGTAGCCGAGCTTGTGCCAGCTGTTGTCGCCTGGGCGCGCGGCCTGATGGCCGAAGTCTTCAAGGGATGCCTCGACGATCCGCGCGTGGCGATCTTCGAAGGCGATGTCGGCGAAGCGATCCGCGCCGCGAAGGCCGGGTTCGATGCGATCCTCCTCGATGTCGATAACGGTCCGGATGGACTGACCCGGAAATCCAACGACCGGCTCTACGATTACGGCGGCATCAACGCCGCCAAGGCCGCGCTGCGCGGCGGCGGCGTTCTCGCCGTCTGGTCGTCAGGCCCGGATACCAGCTTTACCCGGCGCCTCAAGGATGGCGGCTTTGCCACCGAAGCGGTCAGCACGCGCGCCGGAAAGGGACGCGGCGCGCGCCATGTCATCTGGCTGGCGGTGAAGCCCGGCCGTTAGCGCTTGAAACCCTTGCGGGCTGCCGCGATCTCGCGGGCGGCTCCGTTTCGGATCTGCGTGGAATCGCCTGCCGCAATCACCAGATCGCAACCCAGCGTCAGCATCTCGCCGGCGCGTGCGCCGTCGCTGCCGAAAGCGCAGACGAACTTCTTGTGCGCCCGGCAGCGGGCGATCACATGCGACAGCTCCTTGTCGACCTCAGGCGTATCCGGCGCCACCTTGGCGCCGTTCGAGAGCGCGATCGACAGGTCCGAAGGACCGACGAAAATGCCGTCGATGCCTTCGACGCCGAGAATGTCGTCGACAGCCTCGAGCGCAGCGCGGGTCTCGACCATGGCGATCGTCACCGTCAGGTCGTTTGCCGTCTTGAGGTACTCGGAGGCCGGAATGCCGACATGGTTGAGCGCCAGGCTCGGACCCCAGCTGCGCTCGCCGAGCGGCGGATATTTGGTGAAGCTGACGAGCGCTTCGGCATCCGCCTTGGAATTGACCATCGGCGCGATGATGCCGGAGAAACCGGCATCGAGAAGCCGCGAGGCGGCCGAGAAGTCGCCGACCGGAATGCGCGCCAGCGCCGGTTTTCCGGCAACCCGCACCTGGGCTACGGCGGCCGCAGCAGTGCCGAGGTCCCACATGCCGTGCTGCATGTCGAGGACGAGGGAGTCGAAGTCCTCCTGCGCCAGATGATTGACCATCAGCGGCGAGGGAATGCCGATCCAGGCCGAAACCAGGCCGCCATGGCCGCCCTTCCTGATCTTTGCTGCGAAGCCGTCGATTGGCGATGGGGCGCTCATGTCATGTCTCCTTGCATTTCAAGCGATTGCGCGTTGGCGCGTTTCCAAGAAGTCCTCGATAAAGGCCTTCTGCAAAAGGATGCCGTCCCACTCGTCGGCGAAGAAGGGTGAGTCGTAGATCAGCGTGAAGGGGCCGGCATAACCGGCGGCACGGCAGGCTTCCAGGCACTTGCCGTAGTCGTCAGCATCGAGGCCTGATGCGTTGTAGTCGGCCTTGGCGTGGCAAAGCTCGGCGCGGCCCATGATATCGGCGAGACCGGCATATTTCGCAGGCGCCGACCAGTTGCCGAGGTCGCCGTTGAGGCCGATCTTGCCTTCGAGACCGTCAAGCAGCCAGTTCATCTGCTCGGGTGCCGGCAGCAGGTCGAACCAGTTCTCAACGACGACGCGGATACCGCTGCCTTCGGCCTGCGCGGCTAGCCATGTCAGGTTCGTCAGCGCGCGCTGCAGGCTGTCTTGCGACGGCTTCTGCTTGCCTGCGATGACGCGCATGTTCTCCGCGCCGAGCGCCTTGGCGATCTCGATCCAGCCGGCAATCCAGCGGATATCGCGCTCGCCGGTTTCGGGATGGCTCGGGTCGCCGTCTTCAACGAGCAGCGTCTGGAACAAGACGCCCGATGCCTTCATCGCCGCGCGGAACTCGGCGAGATAGGCCGGATCGAGGCTCGGCAGATGAAAGGAGCAGAGCTCCAGACGGTAGATACCGCGCTCGGCAAGCTGCTTCGGCAGCTCGATCAGCGAGGCGCCGCCAGCGCCATACGGCTCCTGGCGAGCGGCGCTCTTTGCCGGATCCGGGCTATAGGGATAGGTCGGCCCGAGCAGGCGGTGCAGCGACCAGGTGGAGACCGCGAAGCGGCCGTTCGGCAATGACGTCATTATCTTACTCCTCCGATTTCAGATAACTTTCGGGCCGTCTCAGAACCCCTCCTGCACCACCGGCTCGATCGCCAGCGCCGCCGAAAGCAGCGCTTCGTCGTGGTTTGCAGGCGCCGAGAGCAGGAAACCGACGGGCATATCGGCATCGCCGCGGCCGCAGGGCATCGAGACGCCGCACCAGTCCAGGAAATTGCCGAGCAACGTGTTGCGAAGCGTCTTGCCGTTGGTCGCAATGAACAGATCGTCGTCCTGTTCCAGCGGCGCGATCGGCGGGGCAACGTGGGCGACGGCAGGAAAGGCCAGAAGACGATTGCCGATCAGCGATTCCGAGGCGGCGATCATCTTGGCTCGCGCTTCCAGGATCGCCACGTAGTCGGCCATGCTGGTGCGCTCGCCAAGCCGGGTGCGCAACACGACGCGATGGTCCATGCCATCGGCCTCGGGGCCGGAAAGGCGCTCGCGATGAAGCGCAAAGGCTTCCGCCGAAGCCAGCGGACCATGTTTCGCCATCAGCGCGATGATCTCGTCGAAGACCGGCATTGCGATCCTGGCGAATTTCACGCCGACGCGCGAAAGCCGTTCGACGCTCGCCTCGAAGGCCGCAACCACGCCCGGTTCGGCACCGTCGAAGACGATGTTCTCGGGAATGACGATCTCCAGGCCGTCAATACCACGGCGGCGGACTTCGGACGCCGTTCGCCCACGCATCGCCGCGTCGATCCAGACGGCATCCTGCACGGTGCGGCAGAGCGGCCCCAGCGAATCCAGGCTCTTGGCCAGCGGAAACACGCCATCCATATCGTAGCGTCCGCGCGTCGCCTTGTAGCCGGTAATGCCGTTCAGCGCGGCGGGGATGCGGACGGAGCCGCCGGTATCCGTACCCATCGCCACCGGCACCAGACCGGCGGCAACGGCCGCGCCTGCGCCGGACGACGAACCGCCCGGTATGCGCGGCTGGTCCTTGCCGTGGGGATTGTGCGGCGTGCCGTAATGCGGATTGACGCCGAGGCCGGAGAAGGCAAACTCGCTCATGTTGGTCCGCCCGAGCGCAATCATCCCCGCCTGCTTCAGCGCCGTGACGATCGCCGCATCGCGCTTTGCAGCCGGCGCGCCGGCAAGAATCTTCGAACCTGCCGTCGTCGCCATGCCCTCGATGTCGAAGAGATCCTTCCAGGCGATCGGGATGCCATCGAGCACGCCGAGCGAACGGCCCTGCCTAACGCGCGCGGCCGACGCCTTGGCTTCGGCAAGGGCGCGATCCTCGGTCAGCGAGATGAAGATCGCCTGATCCGGATAGGATTTGATGCCTGAAAGGATCGATTCCGTCACTTCGACGGGATCCGCTTCACCGCTTTGAATAAGGACAGAAAGCTGCGCAATGGACATTGCGCCATATGATTTGGTCATGGAGAAAATCCGCAATCTCTGCTGGCTCAAAGACCTACCGCGGATCGCCCGTCATCGCCAGTACCGGATCGGGCAATAACGTCTATTGATGTCATTTTCTGAACACTGCGTTTGCCAAGCGACGGCTTAAATTTGATGAGGCGGCTACATAAATGTGTGGCGCACGCGGGCTCCCACCTGCTGTGAGCGGTGGCTCATATCAGGTCTCGCGGCAATATTCGGAGTTCATGCCATGACCAATTTTGACAGTTTTAGCGCCGGCGACGGCGAGCAGGATTATGCCGAACATGTGAAGGCCCAGCGGCTTTCCGGCATAGAGCGGCTCGTTGTCGTCGCAGCGATCGCGCTCCTTGCGATCGTCGGCCTCACCGGCCACTTCACCACACCGGTCGCAACCGATCCGGTGACGACCTCGGCAATCGCCGCGCCGGTCACTTCCGTTCCACACCCTCATCACCATCTCGATTCCTGCCGCGAATACAGCCCCTACGCGGAAAAAGGCTGCTGACGGCAGCGACATGGAAATCCACGCGGCCTCCCATATCTTCCCCGCATAAGGGAGGCGCCCCATGTCCAGTGATCTCAATTTCGATCTCGACCGTTTCATCGACGCGCAGAACGGCCTCTACGGCCAGGCTCTGTCGGAGCTGAAGGCCGGGCGCAAGCGATCGCACTGGATGTGGTTCATCTTCCCGCAAATCGCGGGCCTCGGAACATCGTCGATGGCGGAGAAATACGCCGTCCGTTCCGCCGAGGAAGCCGCCGCCTATCTCGCCGATCCGATTCTCGGAACGCGGCTGCTTCGCTGTGTCGATGCGATGCTCTCGGTCAATGATCGCAGCGCGCACGATATCCTGGGCTCGCCCGACGACCTGAAGTTCCGGTCGTCGCTCACGCTCTTTGCCGCAATCAGCGACCACGGGTCTCCCTTTCACCGGGCGATCGACAAATATTATGCGGGGGAATTCGACAAACGCACCGTCGAGCTTCTGGACGCCGCCAACTAGCGGCCAGGGGAATGTTCCAGATTGTCGATTTCCTGGGTGACTTCACTCAGGCGCTGGCGCAGATCGGCTTCGGTGCCGTCTTCAACCTCCTCGTCACCAAAGCAGTCGCGCGCTTCATGAAGCTCGAGCTTAGCTTCCAGCTCGGCGCGCTTGGCATACAGGCGATGGAGGTAAGTGTAGTTCATCTCACTGCCACGGGTTCTTCCTGACCAGGAAGGTAACGCGTCGCCGCCGCGGAGGTTCCACGGCGGCGCTGCGCTTTAGCAGTAAGAAGCGATGGCGGCGCTGGCCGCCTTGGCAAAATGGCTGCAGCAACCGCCGCTGCCCATTGCCTGGCGCGTCACGCGCGCACCTTCGAGAAGAAGCGTGAGCGTATCGGCCAGGAGCTGCGGCTCGCTGGCACCGGCTGCGGCGCAGAGGGCAACGAGGCGGTGGCGCTGATCGGCCTTGTGGCGCTCGATGACGCCATAGGCCGGATGGCCCTCGCCCTTCAGCTCGATCGCCGCATTGGCAAGATCGCAGCCCGCCGGCTCGCCGTTCAGACAGTGCGCGCGGCCTTCGACCCAGGCATCAAGCTGAGCGCGCGGATTGCCGGGATGAGCAGTCTCCAGATCACGCCAGATTTGCTCGGCCTTTTCCGATGCCCGCCGCAGGGTTTCACAGATCAGCTCGTCCTTGGAGCCAAAGTGCCTGTAGAGGGTCATCTTGTTCGTAAGCGCCGCATCGGCAATGGCGTCGACGCCAATGCCACGGATGCCGTGCTCGCGGAAAAGCTCCGAAGCGGTCGAAACGATACGCTCCCGCGGGGGGATCTTTTCGTCTGTCATGCCCAAGGAGATTTCATTCGAAGTTTCTGATTTTTTTGAGGACGAAGTCCTTGACATCGATGTGACCGATCGGTAACAAATGCATTGTTACTTACCGGTAACACCGCTGATCGCCAAAGTCAATGCCGAGAGGGCAGGCTGCGACAGCGGAACACGGGCAGCTGCCCACGAAAGGAGGACTTACCATGACACAGAACAGAGACCTGACCATTTCCGAAGCTCTTCGCGACCCGATGATCGCCATGGTGATGCGCGCCGATGGCGTCAAGCTTGAAGACTTCAAGCAACTCCTTGAGACGGCAGCCCGCAAACGCGAGGCCAGCACCTCGAAGGTAGGCAATTTCATCAACGCCATCGCCAACCGGGCAAAAAGCAACCCGCCCTCCGCTTGCTGCTTCGGTTGACCTCCGGGGATGTTCCCTGCCCCCGTGCGAAAGCCGCCGCAATCCCCCATGCGGCGGCTTTTGCTGTTTTTGTGCATTTGAGTTCCGCAACCTTTTCGTGCATCATGCCAACGTCAGCGATGAAATGGTAGGCGATGATCGAGGTCACGATAGCTGAAGCGAAAAAGCGCCTGAGCGAACTCGTCCGCCTGGTCGAGGGTGGCGAGACCGTACGGATATTCAGAGACGGTCAACCGGTCGCGGAAATCGTTCCGGTTGAACGTTGCAAGACCCCATCTGCCGCCTAGCTTACACCGCCACCAGATGCCCCGGTGACACTTCCCGGTATTCAAGCGGCTTGATCGCATAATCGACCGGCCGGATCGGGCTCCTAAGCTCGTCGTTCGCCGCAGACCGCTTCTCGCGCCGACGATCCGGGTCGGGAACGGGCACCGCCGACATCAGCTTCTTCGTATAGTCGTGCTGCGGATTGCCGAAGACGGCGGCGCGGGGGCCGATTTCGACGATCTCGCCGAGATACATGACGGCGACCCGGTGGCTGACGCGCTCGACGACAGCCATGTCGTGGGAGATGAACAGGAAGGCGAGGTTCAGGCTCTGCTGCAGGTCGAGCATCAGGTTGATGACCTGCGCCTTGATCGAGACGTCGAGCGCGGAAACACTCTCGTCGGCGACGATCACTTTCGGTTCCAGGGCAAGCGCGCGGGCGATGCAGATGCGCTGGCGCTGGCCGCCGGAGAATTCGTGCGGAAAGCGGGAGGCCATGTCCGGCGACAGCCCGACCTTGGTCAGGAGATCGGCGACGCGTTCCTTCGCCTGCTTTGCGGTCCCCATCCTGTGTTCGAGATAGGGCTCGGCAATGGTATCACCGACGCGGATGCGCGGGTTGAGGCTGGCGAAGGGATCCTGGAAGATCATCTGCACCGTCTTGCGCATCTCGCGCATGCCCGCCTTGTCAAGCGACAGCACATCCTTGCCGTCGGCGATGACTGAGCCGCTCTGCGCCTCGATCAGCCGCATGATGGCGCGGCCGGTCGTCGACTTGCCGCAGCCGGATTCGCCGACCAGCGACAGAGTCTCTCCGGCGTGGAGATCGAAGGAGACATTCTCGACGGCATGGACGCGGCCGGTCAGCTTGCCGAACAGGCCGGAATGGATGTCGAAGCGCTTGGTGAGGTTCCTGACCTCCAGAACCGGACGGGCGGTCGAGGCAACGGTATCGGCCGTTTCGACCGGCTTGTCGGATTCGCCGGTCGCAGTGTTGACGACGGGAAAGCGCAGCGGGCGCTCGTAGCCGGTCATCGAGCCCAGAACCGGCACAGCCGAGAGCAGCGCGCGCGTATAGGGATGCTTGCCGCGATGGAAGATATCGGCGGTCTCGCCGGTCTCTACCTGTTCGCCGCGATACATGACCACGGTGCGGTCGGCGATTTCGGCGACGACACCCATGTCGTGGGTGATGAAGAGAACCGAGGTGCCCTCCTCTTCCTGCAGCATCTTGATGAGGTCGAGAATCTGCCCTTGAATGGTCACGTCGAGCGCCGTCGTCGGCTCGTCGGCGATCAGCAGCTTCGGGCGCGAAGCCAGCGCCATGGCGATCATCACGCGCTGGCGCATGCCGCCGGAGAAGCGATGCGGGTAGTCGTCGAAACGCGAAGCGGCAGAGGGGATGCGGACTTTCTCAAGTAGGCGGATGGTTTCGGCGCGCGCCTCGGCCTTCGACATCGGCCTGTGGCAGAGCAGCGCTTCCGAGATCTGGTCGCCGATCGTGAAGAGCGGATTGAGCGAGGTCATCGGCTCCTGGAAGATCATCGCGACGTCATTGCCGCGGACCTTGCGCATCTGCTCTTCCGGCAAAGCAAGCAGATCGCGGCCGCCGAGCATGATCTTGCCCTCGATGCGGCTGGAATCGGCCTGCAGCAGACGCATGATCGAGAGCGAGGTGACGCTCTTGCCCGAACCACTCTCGCCGACGATCGCGACCGTCTCGCCCGGTGCCACATCGAAGGAGACATCGCGCACGACAGGCTTCCAGGCGCCATCGACGAGAAACGATGTCGTCAGATTCCGGACGGAGAGAACCGGTTCCGTGGCCTGACTTTTCTGAGCTTCCGCGTTCATCGTCGTTCCTTCGTTTTCTGTTGCTCCCGGCAGGCTCGGCACTGCGGCAGTCTTAACCCTCCCCCTCGTGGGGAGGGTGGCCGGCAGGCGGGAGGGGTATGGAGACCGCCCCGCCGTCGCTTTTTAGTCCGGCCAGCGCAGGGCGCCGTCGAAGCGGTGCTTGCTGCGGTTTTCGATCGGCGTCGCGATGATCTCGTTGGAGGCGCGCGCCTTGTCGAGTTCCTCGCCAATACGGCTGGCGACGATCTTTTCCTGGCCCGCATGCAGGTTGCAGGGGTCGAGGTAGAAATAGTGATGCTCGACTTCGTGATCGCGCACGATGATCGGCGGCGTGCCGCGCGCCAGCGCATCGGCGAGATCCCAGGCGGTGATATGGGCCTCATCGGCCTTGACGATGACGCGCATGCGGTCGAGCGGGTTGTTGGTCGGGTCGGGCTCGATCAGGGCGGTGACGCCGGGGCGGCCGTCCAGCGTCTGCTTCCAGAGATTGAGATAACCCGTCTCGCGCTCGCGGATGCCGGCGTGATCGCGCTTCTCCCAGGCTTCGAGCGCCGCCATGACGCCGAAAATGCTTTCCTTGCCGACCTTCATGCCGCGGCCGATGCCCATGTTCTGCAGGAAGGCGTTGCGCACCAGTTCCTTCTTGCCGGCGACGATGCCGGAGGTCGGGCCGCCCAGGAACTTGTGGCCGGAATAGAGCGCAATATCGGCCCCCTGCTCCAGGAAGATCTTCAGATCATATTCCGAGGCCGCATCGACGATGACGGGCACGCCCTTGGCATGGGCGATCTCGACGAACTCCTTGAGGTTCAGCAGGCCGTAATCGACGACGTGATGCGAGACGACATAGACGGCGGCCGCCGTCTTTTCGGTGATCGCATTTTCCATGTGAAAGCGATGCGTCGAGGTGGCCTGCCCGACGAGCACGACCTTGCCACCGGCCAGACGGATCGCCTGATCGACAGGCGCGCCGTAGCTGACGACATGACCCATCTGCACGAGAACTTCGTTCTTGTCGGTGATGACCTCAGGCAGCTTTTCGATCGCCAGCAGATTGTTGCCGGTGATGGTGCCGGCGACCGCCAGCGAAATGCCAGCCGAGCAGGACGCGGTGACGAAACCGGCCTCGCCGCCCGTCAGCCGGGCGATCACGGCGCTCGCCTTGCGCTGCAGATCGTTGACCTCGACGAACTGCGGCAGGATCGACGACATGGCGGCGATCGCCTCGGGAACGACGATCGATGCGCCGAGGCTGGTCATGGTGCCGGAAACGTTGATGACCGGGCGAAGGCCGATCGACGGGCGGATGTCATCAGACATTGTTGTCTCCAATTTCGAGTGCCTGGTCACATGGGGTGTTGCGATTTGCCTCAGTGACGGCTATGCCATAGTAATGTAATAAACTCGCATCTGCATACGAGGGACGTGGAATTGGACGGCAAGACATCATCTCCGGTTTACTCCGAAGACAACACCTCCGCCGAAGAGACCGGCAGCGAAAAGACCGCACGCCGCTCGCGCGTGAGCGGCATCGACCGTGCTCTGCAGGTGATTGATTACCTTTACGAAACCGGATCGCCCGCGGGTGTCTACGCGATCGCCAAGGCGGTCAAGGCACCGCTGTCGACGGTCTATGTGATCGTCGACGATCTGGTCGAAAAGAACATGTTGACGCGCAATACGGATGGCTCCGTATGGCTTGGACCGCGGCTCTACCACTACGGCCTGGCCTATGCCCGCTCGCTGGATTTCATGAGCGTTGCCACCCATGAAATGCACGATCTCTGCCGCGAAGCCGGCGAGACCGTGCAGGTCTGCGGCCGCGACGGCGATTACATGCTGGTGCTCGCCATGGCCGACGGCCCGAGCCATTTCCAGGTGGCATCGCGCGTCGGAACGCGCGTGCCGCTGAACTGGACGGCATCCGGCCGCCTGCTGGCAGGCCACCTGCCGGAGGCCGAGCGTGTCGAGCTCTTCAAGCGCTGCGCCAAGACCTCGCCGACGGGACGCGCCGAGATGGATGCCGAAGTGCTGTCGAGTTCGGCGGGCGCCGCTTTCGACGCGCGCCTGTCGATCCAGGCCGGTGAATCGGACTATGCGGTTGCCTGCATAGCCTCGCCGATCTGCGACCGTGACGGCGAATGCGTTGCCACCATTTCCATCGTCCTTCCCGAACAGAAGGCCTTTTCGGACGAGAACCGCTACACGGCGCATGTGCGCGCGTCGGCGGAACGCATCGAAAAGATCATGGGCTGGCGCAACCACTGACATCCTCCTCTAGTCGCGCAGGGCGACGATCGCTTCGATCTCGACGGTGATATTGCCGGGCAGAGAGCCGAAGCCGACCGCCGAGCGCGCATGCTGGCCGGCCTCTTCGCCGAAAACGTCGTTGAAGAGGTCGGAGCAGCCGTTGATGACGCTCGGATGATCGAGGAAGTCGGGTACGGCATTGACCATGCCGAGCAGCTTGACGACGCGCTTGACGCGCGAGAGATCGCCCAGCGCATCCTGCATGACGGCGAGCAGGTTGATGCCTGTCAGCCGCGCATGCTTGTAGGCGTCCTCGACGCCGACAGTGCCGCCGACCTTGCCGGTGTGCAGAAAGCCATCGGCTTCCCGCGGCCCCTGGCCGGAGAGATAGAGAATATTGCCCTCGATGACATGTGTCACGAAGTTGGCGATCGGCGGCGGCGCCGGCGGCAGGGCGATGCCGAGCGCGGCCAGCCTTTCGGCAGGCGTGCCCGAGATCTTGGCGGTAGCTGGAGACGTGTTCACGTAGGCTCCTGTCATGCGATTTCTGTTTTCTTCTCTTAGCGGTAGGAATAGCCGTGGCTGTGACGAACCAGCCTGCGGGCACGGGGGATATAACGGCTGGCGGTAATCGCCTCGCTGCCGATGACGGCGTAGCGCGGCTCAAACAGCTTGTTGAGCACCGAGACGTCGCCGTTGGAATCGGTCGCCTCGATGTCGGAATCGATCAGGTCGAAGATGGTGAAATCGGCACGCTGACCGACGGCCAGGCGGTTTTCCATCGACAGCTTGATGACCGATGCCGGGTGATGGGTGACGGCTTCGACGACCTTGTCGAAGGGCATTCCGACCGAGAGCAGCTTCGACATCGTCGTCGCCAGATCCCAGACCGGGAAGTTCATCGAGTGGCCGTGCAGGTCGGTCGAGATCGAGAAGGGCAACAGGCCGCGATTGATCGCTGCTTCCGCCACCTTGAAGGAGAAGGAGGCGCCGCCATGGCCGATATCGAGGCGGATGCCCTCGCCGGCGCAACGCTCCGCCAGATTGAAGAGGTCCTCGTCTTCCATAATGCTCGAACCCGCCTTGCCGTTGAAGCAATGCGTGACGACGTCGCCAGGACCGAGAATTTCCAGCACTTCGTCATAGAGCGCCGGCGGCTCGCCGACATGCACCATCATCGGGATCTTCAGGATCTTCGAGATCTTCTTGCCGAGCTTGACCGGGGTCACGCCCCAGGAGCCGGTGATGACGTGGCTGGCGCGCACCTTCAGGCCGACGATATGCTCGCTGTTTTCGGCATAGCATTCGAGGATGCGATCGAGATCGATATCCTTGATGTCACGCAGTTCGGTCACGCGGTTGCAGGCGACGAGGCCGATGGACCCGAGGTTCAGGAATGCCTTGATGCGCTCCCTGGATGGCTCGATGATGTATTCGCGGAAGCCGTGAAAATTGGCTTCGCCGGCCGATCCCGCATCGACGAGGGTGGTGACGCCGCGCTCGGCGCCGCATTCGGACGGGCGGATCGAGATATCGGTGCCGCCATGCCAGATATGGACGTGCAGATCGACCCAGCCGGGCGAAATCCAGGCGCCCTTGCCATCGACGCGCGTCACGTCATCGCCAACGGCGAGCTGCTGGCCGATCTTGGCGATCTTGCCCTCGCCATCGACAAGGATATCGACGGCGCCAGCGGGCGTATCGGCGCCGAATGCCATCGGCTTCACATTGGTGAGGAGGAGCGGCTTGGCCGCTTTATCACCGGTCATTTACAAGTCCTTTCGAAGTTTGGGATCGAGCATGTCGCGCAGACCGTCACCGACCATCTGGAGCGAGAGCACGGAGAGAATGATGGCGACACCCGGAAACAGCGTCATCCAGTCGGCCTGGCCGATATATTGGCGGCCGGCCGCAATCATGGTTCCCCAGGTCGGGATTTCCGGGCTGACGCCGAGGCCGAGGAAGGAGAGCCCGGCCTCGGCGAGCATGGCGCTGGCAAACAGGAAGGTCGCCTGCACCAGGATCGGCGACAGGAGGTTCCTCAGCACATGGCGCGTCATGATGTGGAAGGTCGAGATGCCCAGCGCCTGGGCCGCCTCGACATAGGGCAGCTCGCGGATGACAAGCGTCGAGGCGCGAACGATGCGGGCAAGACGCGGCGCATAGACGATCGACAGCGCGACGATGACGGTCGTCAGCGATGGGCCGAGTGCCGCGACGAGTGCGATTGCCAGAAGAATGTCGGGGAATGCCATCATCGCATCAATCAGGCGGGCGATCGGCGTGTCGAGCTTCTTGAAGAAGCCGGCGAGCAGGCCGAGCGTCACACCGATGACCGCAGAGAGCGCCACGACGGCGGCACCGACCAGCAGCGACAGCCGCCCGGCAAAGATCGTGCGCGACAGGACATCGCGACCGAACTCGTCGGTGCCGAAGAAATAAGTTCCGCTCGGCGGCTTCAGCCGGTTGACGATCGAGAGCTTCGAGGGCGAATAGGGCGCAACCCAAGGCGCGAAGATCGCCAGCAGCACGAAGACGACGAGGATGAGGACGCCGAAGGCGACCGTCTTGCGCTTCAGGAAGCGGCGGAGGAACTTGCGGCCTTCGCTTTCGGCCGGCTTGATCGCGATATCGCTCATCAGTAGCGCACCCTCGGATCGACCAGCAAATAGAGCATGTCGATTGCAAAATTGATCAAGACGTAGAGCGCGGCTATGACGAGCAACGCACCCTGGATCACCGGATAGTCGCGGCGCAGAACGGCCGAGACGACGAGATTGCCGACGCCGGGGAGACCGAAGACGGTCTCGGTCACCACCGCGCCGGAGATCAGGACGGCAGCCGTCAGGCCGAGCACGGTCAGGATCGGGATCAGCGCGTTCTTCAACGCGTGCTTGAGGATCACCTTGCGCTCGATCAGACCCTTGGCGCGCGCCGTGCGGATGTAATCGTCGCCGAGCACATCCAGCATCGAGGCGCGGGTAAAGCGCAGGATCAGTGCCGAGGAGACGATGCCGAGCGCGAAGGCGGGCAGCGTCAGGTGATACATCCGGTCAAGGAATGTCGAGCCCGGACCGCCATAGCCCGAGACCGGGAACATGCCGAAACGGACGGCGAAGATCTGCATCAGGATCAGGCCGAGCCAGAAGCTCGGAATGCTCGCCGCAAACATCGCAAGCGTCGTCGCCGCCTGGTCGACGAAGGAACCGCGCCGGTAGGCGGCGTAGATGCCGATCGGCAGGGCGATGATGCTGGCAATGGCAAGCGAGAAGATCGTCAGGAAGAAGGTCGGCTCGGCGCGATCGAGAAGTGCCGAGGTGACAGGCATATTCAGGAAAATCGACTGGCCGAGATCGCCCCTCAGGAGCTGACCGACATAATAGATGTATTGGACGCCGAGAGACCGGTCGAGACCGAGGCTGGCGCGCAGATCGGCAATATCCTGCGACGTCGCATCGGGACCGAGCATCACGGCCGCCGGATCACCCGGCGTGACGCGCACGATGACGAAGACGATCGTGACGACGAGGAACATCACGACGATCATGCCCGCAAGGCGCTGGAGGATGTAGCGTATCATTGAGGCATGAACCCCGCACACGGTTGGAAGTAGACGGCGGCAACAATCTCTCCCTCATTCCTGTGCTGGTCACAGGAATCCAGCGCGCCCAAGTCCTTGGGCGCAAGAGACTCCTTGCAAGAATTCAGGTCATTCACGGCGCAGACGCGCCGTGGCTGGATCCCTGTGACAAGCACAGGGATGAGGGAGTGAGAGGTTGCCGCCGCGATCATCGTCGGACCCTGTAGCTTACTTCTTGATGGACGCGTTCCAGAAGTACGGCCACGGAGCCGGATCGACGCCTTCGAGCTTGTTCGACTTCGCCGAAACAGCGTTGAAATCACCGATCTTCATGTAGGGCAGCTCGTCATACATCGCCTTCTGGACATCGGCCCAGAGCGCGATGCGCTTCTGCGGATCGACTTCCGAGGTGAAGGCATCGACGGTCGCCTTGCGGGCCGGCGTATCCCACCAGCCGGGCGAGCTCGGCGAGAGCGAGCCGATCAGCGCCGGTTCGGGCAGGAACGGGCTGTGGGTGATGTAGATATCCCAGAGCTTGGGATCGGTGCGGCGCTGCGTCAGCGTTGCCCAGTCGACGACCTGCAGGTCGACGGTGAAGCCCGCCATCTTCAGGTATTCGGCGGCAACCTGCGCCATCTTGTAATGGAACTCGTACTGACGGCTCGTCAGGATGCGGATCGGCTCGCCATTATAGCCGGCCGCCTTGGCGGCCGTCGCAGCGCCTTCCGGATCGGCGACGTTGTAATTGCCTTCGACGCCTGCATCGGTATTCCATGCGAAGGGCTTCGGATAGATATCGCCGTCGAGCGTGTAGAAATCCGTGCTGCCGAAGGCTGCTGCCAGCATGTCTTCCATGCTGAGCGCCTGGCGGATCGCCTTGCGGACCTCGACATTCTTGGCAATGCCTTCCTTCGTGTTGAAGACGAAGACCGGATAGCCGAAGGGCTTCAGGATGACCGGCTGCGAGGCGCTCGATCCCTTCAGCTTGTCGAAGGATTCGACCGGGATGGAGTCGACATAATCATACTGTCCGGAGACGGCAGCCTCAACGCGGGTATTGGCATCCGGAACCGGCACGAAGCGGATTTCGTCGAGATACTGGTGGCGGGCGCCGCCGTAACCATTGCTCTCGCCATCACGCGACTTGTAGCCGTCGAAGCGCACCAGCTGGATATACTGGTCCGCCTTGCGCTCCTTGAGCATGTAGGGGCCGGTACCGATGAATTCCTTCATCGGCTCGTCCTGCTTTTCGGACGGAATGATGATGGCGGCGGAGTTGTTGAAGGCGAGCAGCGAGGTCAGCGGCGCATAGGGCTGTTTCAGCGTGATCTTGACGGTCGCTGGATCGACGGCGGCGATGGAATCGATAAAGCCCGCCACCTGCTTGCCGCGCGAAGCGATCTTCGTCCAGCGATTGAGCGAGGCGACGACGTCGTCGGAGGTCATGTCCGTATTGTCGTGGAACTTGATGCCGGTGCGCAGCTTGATCGTATAGATCTTACCGTCAGCGCTGATTTCCGGCAGGCTTTCGGCCAGCAGCGGCGTGATGTTCCAGCTCTTGTCGAACGTGTAGAGCGTTTCGAAAATGTGCTGCGTGACGATGCCGACCAGATCGGCGGTCGAGGACATCGGGTCGAGCGTCGGCGGCTCGCCGATCGTCGCGACGTTGATGACGCCACCCTTTTCCTGAGCCATCATCGTTGTCGGCAGAGCGACCAGCGCAGTGCCGAGAAGGAAAGCGACAAGAGTCTTCATTTCATGCTCCCGGTTTGTTGTTCCGCAATTATGTTATATCAGGTTTTATAATAGAATATCTGCGGAAGTGGTCCTGTCAACCGGGAAAGTGGCTCTATGAGCAGAAATGAAAAGAGTCCGCTTATGGACGGAGATGCCGGGCATCGCCCCTCTTGCGCCGAGGGGAGCGCCATGCGATTGCGCGGCAGTATTTGAAGGCGGACAAGCTATGACACCATCCCGATATTCCGATTTTGCCGAGGACATGAAGGCCCGTTTGGCCGATCTTCACGAGCGCGGAGACCGTTACCAGACCTTCGATCTCCACGCGGAGCTCGCCATGGGCTCGAATCTGCTCGTCTATGAAATGCGCAAGCAGAAGGGGCAGGTCGATACGATGGCCTATGCGCGCACGGCCGATGGCGACCGACCGGTTTCTCCCGCGGCCGCCTATGAGCGCGTCCTGTCGTTTCTGGCGATGCAACACCATATCGCGCTGTCGGGCGAGCCGATGATCAAGCTGCACGAGGACTATCCGCATGCGGTGATCAATGTCGAACTGCGAGCGAAGGGCGCGCCGTCGAAGAGCTCCACCAGGATGATCCTCGTCGGCGTCGACGATGCCGAAGATGCCGGGCGCTATGTGGCGGCGAGCGGAGAGCCGCGCGGAGTCGTCAGCAGCAGACCCTATGCGTCGAAGCGGCTCTGGGAATGGAAATGAGACGCCCGCGCGCGATGGCCCGGCCACGCAGCGCATAGAAAAACCGAAGAGCGGATCTTGCCGATCCGCTCTTCGAGAACATGCAGATGCTTCAGGCCGATCTCAGAATTCGACCTTCACGCCCGCATTTGCCGACCAGGAGTTGACCTCGCTGGTATAGGTCCCGAGCGTGACGCCGCTGTAGAGCGTCGTCTGCGGGTTGACCTGCAATTCACCCGACAGTCCGAAACGGCCGCCGACGAGATTACGGTCGCTGATGGCGGAGACCATGAAGTCCGTGCCGCTCAGGCTGGCGTTCAGGCCGGAAGCCCCGAGGTTCAGCGTGTCGACGAGGGCAGCGCTCAGCGAGACATTCGCCACCATGCCGTTCGTCAGCTTCGTCTGGTTGGTCAGCTTGCCTTCCAGAATGCCTTCGAGCGTGTGTGAAGTACGGTCGTCGTAGGAGATGTTCTGCGTCGAGCCGGTTTCGGAATAACCCTGATAGAAGCCTGCCGTGTAGCGCAGCCGTGCCGCCGGGGTGAAGGTCCAGCCCGGAGCGACTTCATGCTTCTGCGAGATCGCGATCTCCGGCGAGACGTACCAGCCGGCGAACGAGCCGCGGGCCGGATCGGAACCGAAGATCTCGCGGCGGCTGTCATTCTCGATGCCACCGGCCACCAGCGAGCTATCGAGCGTCACGCCGCTGAAATCGTTGCGCATATAGACGCCGCCGAAGCCGGTATTGCCCGCCGTCTGGCCGGAGCCGTCGTCGGCGCGGTTGATGATGCGGCCGTAGCCGGCGAGCACGCCGAAGCGGCCATCGTCGAACTGCCGGTCGACACCGGCAGCCACGCCGTAGTTGCTGGAGCGCGTGTCGCTATCGTTGTCGAAGGTCTGGCCGCCGAAGGCGCGCATCCAGAACAGGTTGCCGAAGCGGTCGACAGCCGTGCCCTCGCCAAGCTTCTGAACGGCGGCTGCCGAACCCGTCGGCTTCTTTTCCTCGGCATAGCCGAGAGCGCTGGTGCCCGACGATCCGCTATCGCCGCCTGCGGAAGAACCGACATCGATATTGAGGATCGAGCCGATGACATTGCCGACGGAATTCGTATAGCCGCGAACTGCCGCGTCCATCGATGAAGCGCCGGGATCGACGACCTCGAGCCTGCCGTTGTTGCTATTCGAATCCACGGAAACGATCAGCGATTGGCGAGAGTTGCTCAGGCTGATCTGGTTGAGCGCCGTCTCGTAATTGTCAACGGCGAGAGAATAGCTGCCGGAACCGAAGTTCGTAGAGTTATTCTCGGTAGAATTATAATCCACCGCGCCCTTGATGACCGAGCCCGGCAGGAGGTTAAGCGTGTTTCCGTTGGAGCTGAACTGGATGGAGTTCACGCCGCCGGAGATCGTGCCGCTATTGGTGATCGTTGTGGGAGCATCGGCGACAATGCCGAGCTGCCCACCGGAAATCGTGCCGCTATTGTCAATGGACAAAGCGCCGTCGCCTGAAGATGTGATCCCGTAAGCACCTCCCGAAATCGTGCCGGCATTATTGAGGGAGACGGAAGTATTGTTGTACGAGTTCAACGCGGTATCTCCGCCGGAGATCGTGCCGCTGTTCATCAGCGAGACGTCCCCACCGTAGCCGGCATTCAAGCCGTGGTCGTCACCGGCAATCCGACCGCTATTGGTCATGCTGATCTGATCACCACTTAAATTCAGGGCCTGATCCCCCATTATTGAACCGCTGTTGGCAATCCTGAGGTCATCGCCGAAGGCATTGATTCCACCGCTTATCGTGCCGGAGTTTACAAGATCAAGGCTGGTGTTGCTGGACCAGATGCCATAGCTGTAGCCGGAAATCGTCCCGGTATTGGTCACCCTCGCAACAGACTCGTCGCCATTCAGGAAGAGACCGTAATAGTCGCCGGAAATCTTGCCGCTGTTGACGATCGTGGCGTTGTCGACACGTTGAAGGCTTACGCCATAAAGATAGCCGATGCCGCCGGCTGCGTAGATATTGCCGCTGTTCTCGAGCGAAAATTCTGCTTGTACGTCTTCAGCATAGATCCCGTTCTGGGCACCGGAGATCGTTCCGCTGTTCTGAATGGAAATGCTTTGCCCGTTGATGTCGGCAAGGTTGATTCCGGAATTCGTTTCGCCCGAAATCGTGCCGCTATTGGTGATGGCGATCGTTGAATCATCCCATCCGCCCGAGTCGATATTCAGGCCGTTGTAAGCGCCCGAGATCGTACCGCTGTTGGAAATGACGCCGCCTCCGATGCGATAGAGATCGATGCCTGTGCCGGCGACGCTCGACACCGTGCCACTATTGGTGATCGCGATATCGAAGGTGTTATATGCATAGATACCGGCACTGCTGCCGGCGTAATGGCTACCGAAATTGTCAGCCCCCGTACTGGCAATCGTGCCGCTATTGCTGATCGAGAAATCGAAGACATATCCAAAACCGACACCGAAATCATGGCCGCTGATCGTACCGGCATTGTTGATCACCGTCCCATCAGGCTCCGAACCGTCCCCCGGAATGCTCGTGACGGAGATGCCTGCTGAGCCGGATACGCCATCAGTGCCGGAAATCGTGGCACCGGCAGCATTGGTGATAGTGTTGTTGCTAGACCGGTCGATCATCACGCCAGACCAGTTACCGGAGATCTCGCCGCCAGCCAGATTGCTAATCGAGATACCGTCGGAAGAGGGAGCGACGTGGACCGCAGCCTCAGGCGAAGAGATCGTACCCGAATTCTCGACGGTACAGTCAGTCTGGTCGGCAATGACATTGCCGGATACAACGCAATCAGCCGCCATCGCACTATTCGGCGGCATCGTCGCGAAAAGCGCGACCGACGAAACACCTGCGAGGAAGACCGCCGTCAAAGCGCGATTTCGTCCGCCGCGAATTACCTGGCCGCCTTCGCTCAGAGTAGAGTTGCTCATTTTCAAAATCCCCTGTCACGGGCGAAATTCAAGGCCCGCAGTCTTGCCCAATCGAGTCAGCGCTCCGGTGAGCGCCTTGTGTGGAAACGGAAATCTCATGACGGCCCGATTTCGACAACGCATGCGTCAAAAATGGACGGTTGCGCCTCATGGCGTCTCCGCCCTGGCCGCTAAAGCCCTGGAAAAGGCCGCGTCGAGAATGGATAATTTGGTCGCCTGCGCTTGCGCATACTGGCTGCGGAAATCGTGAGAGATCCAGAGAGGCGAGCGCCCGCGCAAACCGCTCCAGCCGACGCCTCCCGCAGCCTCGGCCGCCGAAAGCTTGCGGCTGACATGCGCGCGCGACAGGCCGGCGAAGCTCGCGAGAGAGGAGATGGAGGTGATATCCGTCTCGTATCGATCGAATGTCGCAGGGATCGTCACGTCGATGCCGCCGAAGAGCCGGTCCATGATCAGGCCACCGGCATCGACACGCGAAAACGTGGCATAGAGCGGGCCCGAGTTGCGGATCCCCGGAGCCGCCAGCAGGCCGTCGGCCACATCCGGCTGCATCTGCAACAGCAGGCTGTCCGCATCGGCGCGGAACAGGCCGGCGCGGCTGCCGCCGTCGATGACATCGAGCGCTTCGAAATGCAGGCCATACCAATGGGCGAGCATGCCGATGACTTTCGGCGACGGTACGAACCGGTGATGGCCGCCGGGCCGGCGCAGCGTCACCAGCCGGACGAAATCGTATTTCAGCGCCTCATCGATGAAGGCATGCACGGTGTTGCGGCTGGCGATCGCGTAGCGGTCCGACATCTCCACCAGAACGGGCCGCGTCAGACCGCGGCCGATGCCACTCGTCCTGAAATGCGCCCCGAGCGCCGCATGGCAGAGCAGCCAGCGCTGTTCGGTCGCAAACAGCGCGGCAATGCGCGGCTCCGCCTGATGTGTTGCGACGAAAGCCTGCGCCAGGCGCTGCAGCGCCTCGGAAAAGACCGGATCGAAGGGATCGAGAGCCGCCATCGTCTGGCCATCATGCCGGACGACGTCCGGCTCAAGCGCCCGCGCTGCAGAAGAATTGTAATGCAGGCCCGTCATCCCTTCGCGTCTTCGTTTGAAACCGCCAGGCGATTTGCGCGAGCGGCCACCCGCCGCTTCGTTCAAGGCGTTCGCTGCCGGCAGGGTCGATGCAGTTGATAGGCGAGCCACTGCGGGACGTCCTGAATAGGACTGGCGGTGTTCTGAAAAACTTCTGAATTTTTCTGAATGCACCGCAGGAGCGGAACTCTCCCGATGATGGCCGCCGGTACGAGTTGACGGCTGAGCTCCACCTTTCCTATGTAGGGGCTCATGTCGCGGCCGCTTCACGGTAGGATCGGGTGTTTCGTTTTACTGAATTTGCTTTCGATCCACATCGCGCCGAGCTCCTGCGCCCCGACGGACAGACGATCCGCCTGCGGCCGCAGGCGAGCGCGCTGCTGCAGTTTTTCATCGACAACAACAAGCGCATCCTCAGCAAACATGACCTGATGGAAGCGGGCTGGCCTGGCATTCACGTCGCCGAAGACAGCCTGTTTCAATGCATCCGGGAAATCCGCAAGGCACTCGGAGACGAAGCGCGGCAGACGCTGAGGGTCGTCTCGCGCCGCGGCTATATTCTCTCGGCGACCGCGATCTTCGATGGGCCGGAAGCAGCACCCGATCGCGGCGATGCGGATCGGCTCCCCTCCCCGCGTAGAGCAGCCTCCAGGCCTTTCGTCTCGCGGACAAAGCTTCTATCAGGCGCCTTCATCGTCATAGCGGCGCTGGCAGGACTGACCTATCACTTCATCGCAAGCGACCAGACGCAGCCGTCGTCGCCACCCGTGATCGACATCCTGCCGATCGCCGATCTGACCGACGATCCGCAGAGCGGGCCGATGATCCGCGGCATCACCAATCAATTGCTGGACGGGCTCGCCCGCACCGGCGGCGTGCAGGTGAGACCGCCGGAACCCGCGTCCTCCGGCGGCGATAATCCTCACCCCGGCTTCCAGCTACAGCAAGAGCTTGAACGCAGCGCTCAGGCATGGACGCTCCGAACGCGGATCATCGATGCCTCGACCCGCGAAATTCGCTTTTCGAGCGAAGCTGCGCTTGACGCTGATGTTACCGATGAGGCGCTCGGCCAGACCCGGCTTGCGGCGAGCGCCGGTTACGCCATCGCCACCTGGCTCGACCAGCAGAGGGAAGCTCCTTTCAGAAGGAGCCCTGACGCCGCGAACGCGGCCATTGAGCAGGCGATCAGCTCGATCAACCAGACGACCAAGGAGCGGTTCGCGACCGCGCGATCGATCCTAGAAACCTATCTCGCCCAGCAGCCCGACAATGTCGATCTGCAGGTCGCGCTTGCCGCCCTGCATCTGCGCGGCATCCAGCTCTCATGGTACGGCGAGGCAGAGAAGGCAAAAAAGGAAGAGGATGCCCGCGCGCTGATCGAGAACGCGCTGAAGAGCCGCCCGATGTCGGCCAATGTGCTCGGCACCTATTGCCGGTTTCTCGCGGCGACGAACGCGTTTTCCGAGGCATTGGTCGCTTGCGCGCGTGACCTGGACCTCAATCCGTGGGACGGCGGAGCGCTCTTCAATCTGGGGCTGACGCAGATCCAGCTCGGCCGCTTCGAGGATGCGCTCTCGACATTCCAGCGGGCCGACCGATTCAATACGCCCGATGTCTCCCGCTGGACCTGGCTGCTCGGCGCCGGCTGGGCAAACGTGATGCTCGAGCGCGACGAGGAAGCCCTGACCTGGCTGCAGCGCGCCATCGCCATCACCCCGGGCACCGGGCGGGCGCATATGCTGCTCGCCGTCGCCTATCAGAGGCTCGGCCGGACGGCGGATGCGAAGAATGCGCTTGCCCAGGCTCTCAAGCTCCGCCCGGGCTCGACCGCCAGCAACATCTCGCTTCCTGCGGAAAATGTCAGCCAAATCTATCTCGACAAGCGCCAGGAGATCAGCAACATCCTCATCGAACTCGGGCTGCCGCCTGGCTGAAATTGCGGGATTTTGATCTCGATCAAGGAAGCCGGTTCCTGAGCAGCTAGGTTTGTCTCGCGGGCCGGGAGCGCCCGCGTCAAGTGGGGCAACTTGACAGAGGCTTGGCCGGTCCAGGGGCATGGCGCCGGGCAAGCCTCCGCGTCCCCGCTCTCCTTCGCTGCACAACGCGGAAACGATGAAGCGGCGCAATCGCCTGCTTCACCGCCCTACATGATCGCAAGCTCGGCTTCCGCCTTCGGCATTTCCACGCGCAGCTGATCCCGGTAGCCGCCAAGCCCGAGGGCTTCGACGAGGGTGCGGACGGCCTTGCGTTTCAGCTCGGATTCCACCTGTCCCTCCAGCGTCACCTGCCCGCTACGCACGGAGACCTGCACCTTCTGCGGCGTCAGGCCGAGATCGGAACGCAGCCGCGTGCGCACCGCGAGACGGATCGCCTCGTCCTCGCGCGGCAGCGCCGTTGTCGAGGCGTCGAGGATCATGCCGAGGATATCGCTGCGGCTGACGATGCCGACCAACCTGCCGTCTTCAACGATCGGCAGCCGCTTGATGCGATGCGCCTGCAGGCTTTCGGCGATATCGGCCACCTCGCTGTCGGGGCGGGCAACGATGACATCCTCAGACATCACATCCCTGACCGACCAGCCATGGCTGGCGATATAGCGCTCGAGATCGGTCTCGGACATCACTTCCGCAGTCCGCGCCATGCGCGGCGAAACGCGGATCTCCCGGCGCAGCAGCAGATCGCCCTCGGTCAGCATGCCGCAGACCCGGCCCTCGTCATCGACGACAGGAAGACCGCTGACCCGCCTCTGCATCATGACGGCCACGGCGTGGCGGATGCCGACTGCCGGGCTGATCGACACCACGTCTGTGGTCATAATGTCCTTCGCCTGCATGCCGGTGCCTCACTCGCCCTGAATATCGATGGCGTCGAGGTTAGCGGGCGTCGGAAGGCCCCGCTTTGATTTCTGTCAAATGCGCGCATTGGCCGCGCGCTATTGCGGCCTGCCGGTGAAGACATAGCCGACGCCGCGCACCGACTGGATCAGCGCCGGTTCCTTGGGGTCCGTTTCGATCTTCTTGCGCAGCCGGACGATCTGGGCGTCGATTGCCCGGTCGAAGGCTTCGAGATTGCGGTTTCTGGTCTGATCCATCAGCGTTTCGCGCGACAGAACCCGGCCGCGATTGCGCACGAACACGAGCAGCATGTCGAATTCGCCCGTCGTCAGCGCAACGTCGTCCCCGCCGGGAGAGGTCAGCCGCCGCCGGGCGACATCGAGCCGCCAGCCGTCGAACTGCAGCACTTCCTCGTCGCCACCCGCCGGCCGAACGGTCTGATCTGCAGGCACGCGGCGCCGGAGCACAGTGCGCAGCCGCGCCAACAGTTCGCGCAGGTGGAAGGGCTTGGCGATATAATCATCGGCACCGATCTCGAGGCCGACCACCTTGTCAGTGACGTCGTCCTGACCGGTCAGCATCAGCACGGGCACATCGGATGTGGCGCGCAGCTCCTTCAGCAGCTCCAGCCCGTTCTCGCCATTGGGCAGAACAAGGTCGAGGAAGATCGCGGCATAGCTGCCCTTGGCAAGCTCGGAGCGCATCGCGGCACCGTTGCCGACGGCGCTGACCCTGTATCCGTTATCCTCGAAATACCGAACGAGCATCTGCCTGATCCGGGCGTCGTCATCGACTACCAGAATGCGATCTGCTTCCATGTCACCCGTTCGTCCCGCTTCCATGCTTTCCATCAGAGATAACGCAGGTTTAGCGGCGGCGCTACCATGCGCGCGACAGCGATTGCGACCATGGACAGAAAAGGTTGCTTAGGCCGGCGGATTGGCATCGTCATCGGCAATCGCCCGCCAGGCGGCCCCTTCGAGATCCTCATACTGGCCGCTCTTCAGCGACCAGAGAAAAGCCGCAAGTCCGATGCCGCCCATGAAGAGCGCGATCGGGATCAGATAGATCAGCATGTTCATGCGGTTTGGGCCTCCGCCTGTTTAGCGGCACGCGCGTGCCGCTCGTTTGCGGCAGCGCCCTTTCCGAATGCGTTGAGCCGCAGCGCATTGGAGACGACGATGATCGACGAGGTCGACATCGCCACCGCGGCGATCAGCGGTGTCGCCAGACCCGCAAGCGCGATCGGCACGGCCAGCACGTTATAGCCGATCGCCAACGCGAAATTCTGGCGGATCAGCGCCGCCGACCGGCGGGCGACGGCGATCGCCACCGGCACGGCATCCAGCCGGTCGTTGAAGAACACCAGATCCGCCGCCTGCCGGCCGATATCGGAAGCGGTGGCCGGGGCCATCGAGACATGGGCCGCGGCAAGCGCCGGCGCGTCGTTGATGCCATCGCCGATCATGAAGACGCGGTGGCTGTTGCCATTCAGCGCCTGGCATTCCCCGA
The DNA here is from genome assembly GCF_047325115.1 of Rhizobium sp. Rhizsp82. Classification (NCBI taxonomy): domain Bacteria; kingdom Pseudomonadati; phylum Pseudomonadota; class Alphaproteobacteria; order Hyphomicrobiales; family Rhizobiaceae; genus Rhizobium; species Rhizobium sp. Rhizsp82. The sequence goes on from NZ_CP168571.1 coordinate 1,171,797, forward strand.
GCTTTTCTCCCGGCGTCAGCCCTCCAAGCGCGTGTCCGATACCGAGCGCACGCGCCGTATTGTCGACGACGCTCTGCCGGTCGCCGGAGAGGATTGCGGTCGCGAACCCCGCCTTGCGGAGCTCAGCGACGGCTTCGGCTGCGCCCGGCCGCAGCGTGTCGTCGAAGAAGAAGCGGGCAATCGCCTGGCCATCCCTGGCGAAGACCACCTCGGAATAGGGACCTTCGTTGGTGAACGATGCCTCGGCACCACCGCAAGCGAAGGCCTCGCTGCCGAGCCTGTAGAGCGCACCCGCATGGCGCGCTTCGAGGCCACCGCCCGGGATTTCCGTGATCTGCTCGAAGGCTGCGGCATCAGAAGCGCCGGTGCGTGCCAAGGCCTGCGACAGCGGGTGGCGTGAATGGCTCGCCAAAGCCGCCGCCCTTACGATATCGGCCGTATCAGCGGCATTGGCGGCAACAAGCCGCGGCCTGCCGATCGTCAGCGTGCCCGTCTTGTCGAAAGCGATGGTGTCGATCTCGGCCAGACGCTCAAGCGCCGACCCATCCTTCACCATGATGCCGCGGCGGAAGAGTTCGCCGGCGGCCACGACCTGGACGACGGGAACGGCGAGACCGAGCGCGCAGGGACAGGTGATGATCAGCACCGCGACGGCAACCAGCATCGCCTGTTTCCAGTCGCCGCCGATGAGGCCCCAACCAAGGAAGGACGCGAGCGCCAGGAGGTGGACGACCGGCGAATAGAGCGCGGCCGCGCGGTCGGCGATCCGCCGGTAGCGGGCGCGGCCGCCTTCGGCCGCTTCCATCAAGCCGATGATTTCGGCGAGCAGTGAATCCCGCGCAAGGCGCGTGGCGCGGACCGCCAGCGAGCCGGTGAGGTTCATCGAGCCGGAACTGACCGGCTCGCCGGTCCGAACCGCGACCGGGCTGCTCTCGCCCGTCACGATCGACAGGTCGAGATCGCTTTGACCGGACACGACAACACCGTCGACAGGGATACGGTCGCCTGCCGCAACGGCGATCTCGTCGCCCACCGAGATTTCCTCGACCGCCACATAGCGGTGCGATCCATCCGGCTGGATCAGCAACGCGCCGCGCGGCGCGATCCGCGCCAGACCGTTGATCGCAGCCCGCGCCTTCTCGCGCATGACGTGATCGAGCGTCCGGCCGATCAGCAGGAAGAACAAGAGCGAGACCGTGGCGTCGAACCAGGCATGTTCGCCATGATGCATGGTCTCCCAGAGCGAGACGAAATAGGAGAGCGTCACCGCCAGCGAGATCGGCACATCCATATTGGTGCGCCCGTGTTTCAGGGCGTTCCAGGCCGACTGGAAGAAGAAGCGGCCCGAATAGATCAACGCCGGGGCGGCAATCATCGCCGAAATCCAGTGGAACATGTCGCGTGTTGCCGCGTCGGCGCCCGACCAGACGGATACCGAGAGCAGCATGATATTGGTTGCCGCAAAGCCCGCGACGCCGACGGCAAGCAGCAGCTGGTTGCGGGTCTTGTCGCTTTCGGCGGCAAGCGGCGCGTAGAGATGCGCGCGGTATCCCGCGCCTGCGACCGCCGCGATGATTTGTGTGGGGTCGACAGCCCTGTTCCCGGCCTTCTCGGCATAGACGCAGGTGACGCGGCGCGCGGTCAGGTTGACGCGCGCCTTGCTGACGAAGGGCAGCGCCGCCAGCGCTTTCTCGATCGTCGAAATGCAGGCGCCGCAGTGGACATCGGGCACGCTGAGATCGAGCTGGTGCAGCCCGCCGCCGAGCGGATGGCTGGCGAGCGCGATCTCCTCGGCGCTGAAGGCCGTGCTGCTCATCGCCATCACCCCGTCGGCATCGATCGCGCAGCAGGTCATCGCACAAACTCCGCGGTATCGAAGCGGATCGCCTCATGCATGACGAGGCTGCCGCCCTTCTTCGAAATGAACTCGACGATCCAATCACCCGCCGGGACATGGCGATCGGTCTCGAAGGCGCCCTCGCCGCGATTGTCCAGCGCAACTGAAAAGTCCTCGTGGTCGCCGACCGGCCGCTTGAAATTGGCCGTGACGGTATCGACGGCGGCCGGCGATCCATCCGGATTGGCGATCCGGTAGATGAAGCGGTCATCCCTGAGCGAGATATGCCCTGCAATGCCCGAGGCGGTCATCGCTTTCATCTCTGCGGCGCGCTGATTGAACTCCTGGCTGGCAACATAGGTGTTCTCGACCACGAGCCCGCTCCAGCTCGACGACGCGAACCAGGCCATGGTGAAATTGACGCTGATGACCACGGCGAAGAACGAGGTGATGACGAGCAGCATGTGGCGGCCGGTGAAGCCTTGGACACGGGTGGTCATTGCGGGTCTCCAGGGGCGTTGAATGCTGCGCGATAGGCCGCCCGGTCGGTGCCGCCGGGCTCCTCGATGGTGAAGAGGAACTCGTCGACGGCGGCCGCCGTCGGCCTGCGGGTGATGAAGACCTTGACCGTCGTCGCCGCGTCGGGTGCCGCGTCGAGCGTGAAGCTGCGGGCATCGTCCCTGCCGATTTCGGGGATGCGCATCGTGGCGCCGTCGAGACCCGACAGCGTCAGCGCGATCCGCCGCGGCTGCGGCACCATGTTGAGGATGCGGATCGTGTAGCCGTTGCGGATCGAGCCGTCGCTTTCCATGACGAATTGCGGATTGCGGTCGTGAACGACATTGAGCTCCAGACGCCCGCGCATCGACAGATGGACCAGCATGCCGATGCCGATCGCCGCCCAGACCGCGGCGTAGAAGACGACGCGGGGGCGGAAGATGATGCGCCAGTCGAAATGCCGGATGCCATCGATGAAGGAGCCGTCGGCATTGCGCACCTTGGCCGGCTGCACCGCGGTGCGGCCGCCATCGGTGGCGATCGCCATGTTGGCGGAATATTCACTGAGCGTCGCATAGGCGATCAGGCCGCGCGGTTTGCCGATCTTGTCCATCACCCCATCGCAGGCGTCGATACAGAGGGCGCAGGTAATGCACTCCATCTGCTGGCCGTCGCGGATGTCGATTCCCATGGGACAGACGGCGACGCAGGCATTGCAATCGACGCAATCGCCGACCGCGAGGCCATCGGCCTGCGCCTTCTTGCTGTGGCGCGAGCGCTGCTCGCCGCGCCAGTCGTTATAGGTCACGACCAGCGAATTCTCGTCCAGCATGGCGCCCTGGATACGCGGCCAGGGACACATGTAAGTGCAGACCTGCTCACGCAGCAAGCCGCCGAAGACATAGGTGGTGGAGGTCAGGATGGCGACTGTGGCGTAGGCGACCGCAGGTGCAGCACCGGTTGCCAGCGCGACGGCCAGAGACGGCGCATCGGCGAAATAGAAGATCCAGGCGCCGCCGGTAGCGACGCCGATCACCAGCCAGATCGAGTGTTTCAAGACACGCTTGCGGAGCTTGCCGAAACTCCAGTGAGCGGCATCGAGCTTGATCCGGGCGTTGCGGTCGCCTTCGATGGCGCGCTCGACGACGAGGAAGAGATCGACCCAGACGGTCTGCGGGCAGGCATAACCACACCAGGCGCGGCCGACCGCCGAAGTCACCAGGAACAGCCCGAACCCAGCCATGACGAGAAGCCCGGCGACGTAATAGAATTCCTGCGGCCAGATCTCGATGAAGAAGAAATAGAAGCGGCGCGAGGCGAGATCGACAAGGATTGCCTGATCGGGGGCATAAGGTCCGCGATCCCAGCGGATCCAGGGTGCCAGATAATAGATGCCGAGGGTGAACAGCATCACGATCCATTTGAACCGGCGGAACTGCCCCTCGGCACGCTTCGGGAAAATCTTCTTGCGCGCCGCATAGAGCGGCTGACGGTTGCGCCGCGCATTCACGGGCTCGACATCGAGCCGCTCCACGCTCTTGGGATCGGGTGCGGTGAAAAGTTTCATAAGTAATGTCTTTCGCGTTCGATACGCCTGTTCTCCTCCTCGAAGCGCCAAGCGTCCTTGATAAAGATCAACAAGCGCGAGCGGTCGGCAGCCGCAAAAGGACAGGCCGCGCTTCGAGGCGAAGGCGCGGCCCGGAGGAACTGCGGGGGAGAAAACGCCGCTTGGGGTGTCCTCTCCTTTTTTCTAGCGGCTCGACGGCTCGTCATCCTTGAGGGAGGTCAAACTGACGATCGCGCTGCCGATCTTTTCCGGCTCGTCGCCCTTGCAGCCGGGCGGCAGGGATTTGGCGCGCACGGAAACACGGGAATGCACGACCGAGCGCGGCATGCCGTAAAGCCCGAGAAGCGGATTGTGCCCGTGCGCCGTCATGTCCCTCTCCTACTGACCGCCGCCGAGTGCGTGAACGAAGACCGTCAGTTCCTTGACCGTGGTATCGCCGAGGCGCGCCGACCATGCCGGCATGACGCCGTGCTTCGGTGCGGTGACCTGGCGGATGATCGCCTCCTCGCCACGGCCCTTCAGCCAGATCGCATCGGCGAGATCGGGTGCTCCCATCTCGGCCTTGCCCTTGGCATCTTCGCCATGGCAAGCGGCGCAATTGTCGAGGAAGATCTGCTTGCCGGCCTGAGCCAGCGCCGGATCCGAAGGCGTATTCGTCAGACCCCAGACATAGGCCGCAACCTCCTTCGTCTGGTCCTTGTTGAGGATATCGCCGAAGGCCGGCATTTCCGAAACATGCGTATCGGGATCTTCCTCGAAGCGGATCCCGTGGGCGATCGTCGTCTGGATCGATTGCAGATCACCGCCCCAGAGCCAGTCGTCGTCGTTCAGGTTCGGAAAACCCGGACCGCCGCTGGCGCCCGATCCGTGACAGGGGGCGCAATTGACCTTGAAGGCCGAGGCGCCGCCGGCGATCGCAAATTCGCGCAACGCCGGATCGGCATCGATCTCCTCGACGCTCTTTGCCGCGATCATCTCGTGGAACTTCGCCTGGCCGGCCTTGGCCTGATCGAGATCCTGCTGCAGCTCGGCGCGGCTGGAATAGCCGAAATAACCCTTCGTCGCCGAGGTGATCATCGGGATCGCCGGATAGACGACGACGTAGCCGATCGCCCAGAGGATCGTCACGTAGAAGGTCAAGACCCACCATCGCGGCATCGGATTGTTCAGTTCGCGGATGCCGTCCCATTCGTGTCCTGTGGTTTCGACGCCGCTGATTTCATCAATATGTTTTTCCGACATCTCAATCATCCTTCAGGGGAATGTCAGCGGCCTCCCTGGCCGTCTTTTTGCTGCCGGGGCGGAGCGTGTAGACGACGGCGCCAACGAAGAACGCCGCCATCGCCAGGAGCCCCCAACTGTCGGCGAAGTGCCGCATTGCCGTGTATGTTTCCATGGGATCACCTCACCGGTAGCCGGTCGCATCGTCGTAGGTCGAGAAATCGACCAGCGTACCGAGCATCTGCAGATAGGCGACGAGAGCGTCCATTTCGGAGAGCTTCTGCGGGTCGCCGTCGAAATCGCCGACCTTGGCCTTCGGATAGCGCTGCAGCAGCGCCGAGGTGTCGGCGTTCGGATCGGCCTGGGCCTTCATGTCAGCTTCGGCATTGGCGATCATGTCGTCGCTATAGGGAACGCCGACATCCTCGTTGGCCTTGAGGTCCATGCCGATATCCTTGACCGTCACCGGCTCCTCCTTGAGGAAGGCGTATTTCGGCATGATCGATTCCGGCACCACGGCTCTCGGGTCGGAGAGGTGCTGGACGTGCCACTCGTTCGAATAGCGGCCGCCGACGCGCGCCAGGTCCGGCCCGGTGCGCTTCGAGCCCCATTGGAACGGGTGGTCGTACATGGATTCCGCCGCCAGCGAGTAATGGCCATAGCGCTCCACCTCGTCGCGGAACGGCCGGATCATCTGGCTGTGGCAGAGATAGCAGCCCTCGCGGATATAGATGTTGCGCCCCGCAAGCTCGAGCGGCGTGTAGGGACGCATGCCCTCCACCTTCTCGATCGTATTCTGCAGGTAGAAGAGCGGCGCGATTTCCACGATGCCGCCGATCGAGACGACGAGCAGCGAGCCGACGAGAAGCAGGGTCGCGTTCTTTTCGAGGATCTTATGTTTGTCCAGTATCGATGCCATGTCTCACCTCACTCGGCAGGCTGTGCCTGGGGCACGTAAGCGGTCGGAATTGCGGCTTCGTCGCGCAGGCGTCCACGGATGGTCATGAAGACGTTCCAGGCCATCACCAGGCCACCGGCCAGGTAGAGCACGCCACCCAGCGTGCGCAGCACGTAGTAGGGGAACATCGCCGAGACGGTTTCTGCGAAGGAGTAAACGAGGAAGCCCTGCGAATTGTATTCGCGCCACATCAGACCCTGCTGGATGCCGGCGACCCACAGAACAGCGGCGTAGACGACGATGCCGAGCGTGGCGAGCCAGAAGTGCCAGTTGACCATTCTGAGGCTGTAGAGACGTTCGCGGCCCCAGAGCTTCGGCGTCAGGTAATAGATGGCACCGAAGGTGATCATGCCGACCCAGCCGAGCGCGCCCGAATGCACGTGGCCGATGGTCCATTCCGTATAGTGGCTGAGCGAATTGACCGTCTTGACCGACATCATCGGTCCCTCGAAGGTCGACATGCCGTAGAATGCGATGGCGACGATCATCATGCGGATGATCGGATCGGTGCGGATCTTGTCCCAGGCGCCCGAAAGCGTCATCAGGCCGTTGATCATGCCGCCCCACGAGGGCATCCAGAGCATGATCGAGAAGACCATGCCGAGCGTCTGCGCCCAGTCGGGCAGCGCCGTATAATGAAGGTGATGCGGACCGGCCCAGATATACATGAAGATCAGGGCCCAGAAGTGAATGATCGACAGGCGGTAGGAATAAACAGGGCGGTTGGCCTGCTTCGGAACGAAATAGTACATCATCCCCAGGAAGCCGGCCGTCAGGAAGAAACCGACGGCATTATGCCCGTACCACCACTGCGTCAGCGCATCCTGCACGCCCGAGAAGACCGAATAGCTCTTCGAACCCAGGAACGAGACCGGCACCGCCAGATTGTTGACGACATGCAGCATGGCGATGGTGACGATGAAGCCGAGATAGAACCAGTTGGCCACATAGATGTGCGGTTCCTTGCGCCTCAGGATCGTGCCCAGGAAGACGGCGAGATAGGCGACCCAGACGATCGTCAGCCAGACGTCGACATACCATTCCGGCTCCGCATATTCGCGCGCCTGGGTAATGCCGAGAACGTAGCCCGTCGCCGCCATGACGATGAAGAGCTGGTAACCCCAGAACACGAACCAGGCGAGACTACCGCCGAAGAGACGGGCATGGCAGGTGCGCTGCACGACATAGAAGGACGTCATGATCAGCGCATTGCCGCCGAAGGCGAAGACGACAGCCGAGGTGTGAACCGGGCGCAGCCGGCCGAAATTCAGGTAGGGCGCCAGATTGAGATCGGGACAGGCGAGCTGCGCGGCGATGATGACGCCGACGAGAAAGCCAACGACGCCCCAGAAAACGGTGGCGATCAGGCCGTAGCGGATGACCTCGTCGAAATAGCCTGAAGGCTCAACCTTGGGCGCCCGGCCCGCCGGCGAGAAATCGACGCGCCGCAGCAGGATGACGGTCCCGGCAAAGAGGCAGAGACACAGGATGCCCATATGGACGGCGAAGAGGTGGTCGTGGGCGAAGGCGGCTCCCAGCAAGGCCAGGAAGGCTGCGACCGCGACCAGCACGGTCTCGGTTGAATAGTTCATGATGTCGTCCCCAGTGCGCAGCCGGCCGCATCAGGGCCGACTCTCTCGTACTTTCAGGGAAGGACTGTCACGGCGACGTGAGCCGCTCCTTGATCTACGTCAATGAGCCCAGGCAGCGACGATCCGGCGGATCGGCTGTTACCAACTGTTACACAGTCTCACCATTTGAAACGCTGCGCTCATCGCTGTGTGACTGAGCGCCTTTCTATTGTCCCCATTGCAGAACGAGGGGACTTCGCAATGCTGATGCAGAACCAACAGGCCTTTGAGCATGCCGAGACGGCGACCAATGCAGCGAAGCTCGGACATTCGCTCGCTTTGCTCTTCGATCTTTCGCCGATCGAGACCGTGCCGGCGGGCAAGGCCCTCTGCTGGGAAGGCGATGCGGCAAAGCATCTCTTTCAGGTGGTCGAAGGTGTGGTCCGCCTGCAGCGCATCATCGGCGAAGGCCGCCGCGTCATCACCGCCTTCCACTTTGCCGGCGACCTGATCGGCGCCTTCCTGCAGGGCGATTTCCTGTTCACGGCGGAAGCCGTCACCGATTGCAAGATTCGCCGCGTCGCCCGCAAGACCTTCCAGGAGAATGTTGCGAAATGTGACGCGCTGCGCCCGGAATATATCGCGCTTCTCTGTCATGAGACGGCGGCCGCCCACGAGCAGATGGTGCTCCTGTCGAAGAAGAATGCCGAGGAGCGGCTCTGCAGCTTTATCGTCGAGCTGGCGCGCCGGCCGGGCGGCCAGCCGCGCCAGGGACTGCTGCGCGTGCCGATGAACCGCCAGGATATCGCCGACTATCTCGGCCTGACGATCGAGACCGTATCGCGCACCATCACCAAGCTTTCCTCGCGCGGTGTCATCGCCCCGGAAGGGCGCCACGACCTGCGGATCGTCAGCATGGGCAAGCTTGTTCAGCTTTCGGGTAATGCTGATGATTTTACGGACAAAAGCTGCCATAGGGTCAGTGTTCACTGATCGCGCAGGAGCGCCCATGCCTCACCGGCTCATTTCGCCCAGAACCGCATCGCCACAGGAGCTGGACGCGCTTGTGCATGTGCTCGATGGAGCCGATATCATCGTTCACCGGCTCGAGGGCACGATCACCCATTGGTCGATCGGCTGCGAGAACATGTATGGCTGGGCGCGCGAGGAAGCCGTCGGCGAGATGGTCGATGCGCTGCTCGCGACGCAATATCCCGAACCGGTCGAGACCATTCGCGCCCATCTGAAATCCCGCGGTTTCTGGCAGGGCGAGATCATCCACCGCCACAAGAGCGGCCACGACATTCACGTCGCGACGCGCTGCGTTCTCGTCAACCTCTCGGACGGCGACCCGGCCGTCATTCAGGCCAATAGCGACATCAGCGCGCTGAAGAAGGCCGAGGAGGCCGTGCGTTCGCGCGAGGCACATCTGAGCTCGATCCTCGACACCGTGCCCGATGCTATGGTCGTCATCGACCAGAAGGGCAGCGTGCTCTCCTTCAGCAAGGCGGCCGAGCAGCTGTTCGGGATGACCTCCGACAAGATCTGCGGCAGAAATGTCAGCGATCTCATGCCCTCTCCCTATCGCAGCGCCCATGACGGCTATATCGGCCGCTATCTGGAAACCGGCGAAAAACGCATCATCGGCTACGGCCGTGTCGTCACCGGCCAGCGCGCCGACGGCTCGCAATTTCCGATGGAGCTGCATGTCGGCGAAGCCACAGCCAATGGCGAGCGCATCTTCACCGGTTTCGTGCGTGATCTGACGAGCCGCTTCCGCATCGAGGAGGACCTGCGCCAGGCCCAGAAGATGGAAGCCGTGGGCCAGCTCACCGGCGGCCTCGCCCATGATTTCAACAATCTCCTGACCGTTATCAGCGGCAATCTCGAAATGATCGAGGACAAGCTGCAGCCGGGTCCGCTGCGCGACATGCTGCGCGAGGCCCAGGATGCGGCGACTGATGGCGCCAAGCTCACCGGCCAGCTGCTCGCCTTCGGCCGGCGCCAGCCGCTGAACCCGAAACATGCCGATCTCGGCCAGCTGCTCTCCGGCTTTTCGGATCTGCTGCGCCGCACGCTCGGCGAGGACATCAAGCTCTCGACCGTGCTCTCGGGCTCGGATTTCAATGTGCTGGTCGATAGTTCACAGCTGCAGAATGCGGTCCTCAACATCGCGCTCAATGCCCGCGACGCCATGCCGAAGGGCGGCAGCCTGACGACCGAGATCTCGCGCGTGCATCTCGATGCCGATTACGCCAAGATGTTTCCCGAGGTCCGAAGCGGCAATTTCGTGCTGATCACGATGACCGATACCGGGTCGGGCATGACCGACGAGGTGAAGAAGCGAGCGATCGAACCGTTCTTCACCACCAAGGAAGTTGGCTCCGGGACCGGCCTCGGCCTCAGCATGGTTTATGGCTTCGTCAAGCAATCGGGCGGCCACCTGCAGATCTACAGCGAGGCAGACCGCGGCACGACGATCCGCATCTATCTCCCGGCGCTCACCGGCCCGAAGCCGAGCGCTCTGGAGCAGGAAGGCGCGGCCAGCGAAAGCCCGCTTCCCGGCGGCGACGAGCAGATCCTCGTCGTCGAGGACGATATCCGCGTCCGCCGCGTCGCCGTCGCGCGACTGGCCACCATGGGATACCGCGTGCTTGAAGCCGACAACGGCAGGCAGGCTCTGGAAATCCTGAGGGAAAGCCCGGAAGTCGCCCTGCTCTTCACCGACATCGTCATGCCGGGCGGCATGACCGGCGACGAAGTGGCGCGTGAGGCGCGGGAACTGCGCCCCGATATCGCGGTACTATTCACGTCGGGCTATTCCGAACCGGCGCTTGCCGCCAACGACACGATTTCCGGTGCCCGGTGGCTGCGCAAGCCCTACACGGCGCGCGAACTCGCGGCCCAGATTCGTGAGCTGCTCGACGCCGATTAAACGGCGCGCGATCCCTCCAGTTTGACCGGCATCAAAGAGCATCGCCCTCCCTCGTCCTAGAACTGTTTCCGCGGCCGGATGGCCGCGCAAACAGGAGACGTCAGATGAATTTGAAATACGGTCTGATCGCGGCAACATGCGCCATGCTCGCATCGGCTGCGCCGCTGATGGCGGCCGATCACCAGGTCCAGATGCTCAACAAGGGCACCGACGGCGCAATGGTCTTCGAGCCCGATTTCATCAAGATCGCGCCCGGCGACACCGTGACCTTCGTTCCGACCGACAAGAGCCACAACGTCGAGACCTTCAAGGGCCTGATCCCGGATGGCGCGGCGGAATTCAAGTCGAAGCCGAGCGAGCAGTTCCAGGTAAAGTTCGACATCCCCGGCGCCTATGTCGTCAAGTGCACGCCACACTTTGCGATGGGCATGGTGGCGCTGATTCAGGTCGGCGACAACCCGGCCAATCTCGACGCTATCAAGGCCGCCAAGGTTCCGAATCTCGCGCGCAAGCGTCTCGATGGCGAGCTGGCCAGACTGGCTCAGTAGCACTGACGATTTGAGGCAAGCCACATATTGGCGTGACCAATGCCGACACGTCCGCCAGCCGCACAAACCCCCGCAATTATCCACCGCTGGATCCATGTCACGCCGATGTCACGCGACGGCTGCGAGGCGTTGTGGTTAGCTTCTTTTCGAGGGGCTGGGGGCCGCTCATTTCAAGGGCTTCGCCGGTGTTCCAGTAGCGAAGTCCCTGTTCAAGAGACCCGCCGGATACGGCGGGTCTTTCAGCATATGGAGGGGCCAGACGTGACCAAGCTGCACATTTCGTTCGGCATAGCTTTCCTCGTGGCGCTGACATCGATGATCATCTCGCTGACAAGCGCGCCTTTGCCGTTCTAAGCACCACCGAAAACGAAAATGGCACGGATTTCTCCGTGCCATCCAGATCTGCGAAAAAAGTTCCCGCTCAGTGATTGTCGCGCGGCACACCCTTGGTCTGGGCGATGCGCTGGTACTTGACCGCGGGTTCGAGAACCGCGCCAGTTTCCAGCTGGCCGACGACGGAGCGCTGGATTTCCTGCCACGGCGTCTGATGATCCGGATAGCGGTAGCCGCCATCCGCCTTCAGCGCGGCGTGGCGCTCGGCCAGTTCGCTCTCGGAAATCAGGATATCGGCGCGTCCGCGGCCGACGTCGATTCGCACCTTGTCGCCGGTCTTCAGAACTGCGAGACCGCCGCCTGCGGCGGCTTCCGGCGAAGCGTTGAGGATCGACGGGCTGCCCGATGTGCCGGACTGGCGACCATCACCGATGCAGGGCAGCGACGAGACGCCCTGCTTCAGCAGATAATCCGGCGCGCGCATGTTGACGACCTCGGCCGCACCCGGATAGCCGATCGGACCGGCGCCGCGCATGAAGAGGATCGTGTGCGCATCGATCGAAAGCGACGGATCGTCGATGCGCTTGTGGTAATCCTCCGGACCATCGAAAACCACGGCGCGGCCTTCGAAGGCTTCCGGATCGCTCGGGTTCGAGAGATAGCGGTCGCGGAACTCCGGCGAGATGACGCTGGTCTTCATGATCGCCGAGGAGAACAGGTTGCCGCGCAGCACGCGGAAACCGGCGCGCGGCTTCAGCGGTGCGTCGAAGCGACGGATGACCTTCTCGTCCTGGATCGACTGCCCGCGACAGTTCTCGCCGATCGACTTGCCGTTGACCGTCAGCGCCTCTTCCTGGATCAGGCCCTGCCCCATGAGCTCGTTGACCACGGCAGGCACGCCGCCGGCGTGATAATAGTCTTCGCCGAGATATTCGCCGGCCGGCTGCAGGTTGACGAGCAGCGGGACTTCTTCGCCATAGGTCTGCCAGTCATCGACGGTCAGCTCGACGCCGATGTGACGTGCCAGGGCGTTGAGATGGATCGGCGCATTGGTCGAGCCGCCGATTGCCGAGTTGACGCGGATGGCGTTGATGAAGGCATCCTTGGTGAGGATATCCGACGGCTTCAGGTCTTCTCGGACCATGTCGACGATGCGCAGGCCAGTGCGATAGGAAATTTCCTGGCGGTCGCGATAAGGCGCCGGAATGGCGGCCGAACCCGGCAGCTGCATGCCGAGCGCCTCGGCAAGCGAGTTCATTGTCGTCGCCGTGCCCATCGTGTTGCAATAGCCGGTGGAGGGCGCCGAGGAGGCGACCAACTTGACGAAGCCCTGATAGTCGATCTCGCCCTTGGCGAGCAGCTCGCGGGCCTTCCAGACGATGGTGCCGGAGCCGGTGCGTTCGCCGCGGAACCAGCCGTTCAGCATCGGGCCGACGGAGAGCGCGATGGCCGGAATGTTGACGGTGGCCGCCGCCATCAGACAGGCCGGCGTGGTCTTGTCGCAGCCGATCGTCAGCACCACGCCATCGAGCGGATAGCCGTAGAGCACTTCGACGAGGCCGAGATAGGCAAGGTTGCGGTCGAGGCCGGCCGTCGGGCGCTTGCCGGTTTCCTGGATCGGATGAACCGGGAATTCGATGGCGATGCCACCGGCTTCGCGGATGCCCTCGCGGAGGCGATTGGCGAGCTCGAGATGGTGGCGGTTGCAGGGGGAGAGGTCCGATCCCGTCTGGGCAATGCCGATGATCGGCTTGTCCGACTGCAGCTCTTCCTGGCTGAGGCCGAAATTCATGTAGCGTTCGAGATAGAGCGCCGTCATGTCGGCATTGTCAGGATTGTCGAACCAGGCGCGGGAACGAAGGCGGGGCTTGCTGTCTTGTTGGGTCATCGCACTATCCACGTTGTTTATTGACATGCAAATATCCTAAGGCAGAGAGATTGTATAATGCCGTTCTCCTATTCTGACTTAGGAAAAGCGAATATCAGAGGCCATGATGACACGTCTCGATGCCTTCAAACTAAAGCATTTGCGCATGCTCGTCGCGCTCGAAGAGCACGGCAAGGTGGGCACTGTCGCGGCGATGTTCGGTCTGTCGCAGCCATCATTGTCGCGCACGCTGTTCGAGCTCGAATCGCTTGCCGGATACCGGCTGTTCGACCGGCACAATCGTGGCACGACGCTGACCGCCGAGGGCAAGGTGCTGGCGCGCTATGCCCGGACGCTGCTGTCGGAAGCGGCGCGCGCCGAATACGACATGAAGGTCATCGCTTCGGGCAAGCGCGGCAGCGTCAGCATCGGCACGGTGATGACCCCGGCCTCGGATGTCATCGTCCCGGCGCTGAACGATGCGCAAGCGGAGTATCAGGATCTCGACATCAACATCTCGCATGGCAGCAGCGATGCCCTACTGGCGCAGCTCAATGCCGGCAGCCTCGACTTCGCGATCTGCCGCCTGCCCGAAAACGCCAACCGGGCGATGTTCGATTATGAGCCGATCGGCGAGGAAACCTTTCGGATCGTCGTGGCGGCGAACCATCCGCTGGCGAAGAAATCGGCGGTCGAGGAAACAGATCTCGAAGGCCTCGACTGGGTGCTGCAGCCCGAGGGCTCCTATCTGAGGGACGTGATCGACGACTACCACCGCACGCATGTCATCGTGCCCCGCAGCGTGATTTCCACCTCATCGGTGCTGATGACCATCCTGCTCGTCAGAAGCGGCAGCCGGGTCGGCATGTTCGCGACGACGGTGGCGGAAATGCTCGATCAGCATCATCTGCTGAAGGCGCTGCCGCTGAACGCCCGGATCGACATACCGGGTTTCGGTCTGGTGCAGCTGAAGGGCAAGGAGTTGTCGCCTCAGGCCAAAGGTGTGCTGGAGGCATTGCGGCAGAAGGCGAGTGAGCGGAAGACGTGGGTTTGAGAGGGAATGTCTTCGCCCGGAGCCCCCTAGAAAAACCGACCCAAAGTACGCGCCGTCGAGATATCGTTGACCACCCGGCGAACGCCGCGCACGCTGGCCGCAGTCGCACCCGCCGCCTCCCGCGTGCCGGAGCTGCCCAACCGGCCCTTGAGCGTGACGACGCCGCTCGCGACCGTCGCCCTCACTGCCTCGTGGCTCAGGCCGAGTTCCAGCTGCAGTCGGTTGCGGACGGCGACCGAGAGGGCGTCGTCACCGATCGGGATGATTTCATTGACGAACATCGCAGCAGCCTCCGGTTCTCACTGACGGCATCCTCCCCCCGGCGCCCGCCGCCTGCCTTGACCTAGATCAACCGGTGCGCGGCATTCACGTTCGTGTCAGCTTCGTCAGGCACGGAGGAGAGCCAACAGCCGGGAGCCGTTCATGCCGAAGACAAGCTATTCCCTCACCCAGCGCGTGCTTCATTGGAGCATGGCGCTGCTGATCTTCTTCAATCTGCTGTTCCCTGACGGCATGAACCGCTGGCACCATTTGCATAGGAGCGGCCAGCCGATCTCGCCCGACGATATCGCCGGCGCCAATATCCACGCCTTTATCGGCATCCTGATCCTGGTGCTCGCAGCACTTCGCCTGATCGTGCGGGCGCTCTCCGGCGCCCCGGCGGAAGCCGAGGGGTCACCGGCCGTGCTGCATCTCCTGGCCCGGGCAACCCATGCCGCGCTCTATCTGCTGCTCTTCGCCATGCCGCTGTCCGGCATTGCCGCCTATTACTTCGGGATCGACAGCCTCGGCTCGCTGCATGGCGGCCCGGTCAAGATGCTGCTCTGGGTGCTGATCACGCTGCATGTGCTCGGCGCCTTCGCCCAGCACTTTTATTGGCGGACGAACGCGCTGCGCCGCATGACGATCGGCTGAAACAGGTCAGACGCCGTCGGCCTCGAGTTCCCGGTGCCGGACCGGCCGTTGCTCCGCCTTCGCCGCAGCCATACGGATATCGCAGAGCATCTGCCGTTCGAGCTTGATCTGCCTGCGCATCGGCCCGGAAAACAGCCGCAGCGCCTGCCCTACGGCACCGGGTGAAAGCTGGCTGCGTCCCGCCGCAAGTCCCGTCAACGCCGCGATCGCCTGCTGTGCCGCATCGAGCTCGGCCGCGCGGCAGGCGGCGCGCAATTCCCGGAGGTTTGCGATTTCGGCTGCCTTGGCGATCAAGGGCAGCGCGGAGCAGATCAGCCGCTCTTCCAGCCGATGGGTTTCTGCCAGCAGCGGCCCGAGTTCGCGGGCCATCGTCGCGCAGAGCGCATTGTCCACATGGCACGGCAGGAAATCGGCGATCGCCTCCAGAAAATCGCACCAGGAGAGGAGTTTCGTATGGCACGCCTCCAGTTCCGCAAGCCCGCCCGGCATCACATCAGTCATCGCTACCCCCGTTCAGAACGGCCGGGCAATGCCGCGGCCTGCCCTCGGCGATAGACGCAGATGCGAGACCTTTCCTTGAGAGAGATCAACAAGCAAGGATTTGTTGGGCGGGATTACTTCCCCTTGAAGTCGACGAGCAGCGACTTGAGCTCGATCTCGCGCACGCGGCGCGCGGCCTCTTCGGGCTCGACCCAGGCAAGCACGCGCTGGCCACGCTCCTTGAAATCATCGACCTGTTCGAGAACCTCGACCGGATAGATATCGACGATGCAGGGGGCGACGTCGCCGTTGTCGAGCCATTTCAGATAGGTGTAGCGGCCGATCGGTTTCTTGCCGACAGTGCCGCGAACGCCCGCCTCTTCCCAGGCTTCCGTGGCGGCGGCCTCGTAGGGCTTCTTTTTCTTCATCGGCCAGCCCTTGGGGATAACCCAGCGGCCGCTGGCGCGCGAAGTCAGGATCAGGACTTCGATACCGTTAGCCCCGCGACGGAAACAGAGCGCGCCATATTGCTGCTTGAAGGCGCCGGTAAACAGCTTGTCGGGCTTGGCGGCCAACTGCTGCAGCAGCGTCTTCGGCCTTTCCGGTGGCGGCTTGCGCTCTTTCTTCTTGGGCACCATCAGCAGCGGCTGGTTCAGCCATTCGCCGCGATGCGCATATGAAGAGATAAAGTTCATGCCTGCTCCGCCGGAACGACTCAGCCGCCCGCTTCTCCGCCGCCTATGCGGCACCGGGACAAATTGCAGCCCAAGAGCAAAAGGGCAAGTGCGACCTGCAGACACTATGAGATTTTGATACCGGAGCCTCCCACCATGAATGGAATGCTTACGTGCTTGGGTCCATCTCTGGCGCAGCATGTCCGGCGGCGCCGAACGGCCCGCCCTTCACCCGATCACAAAACTGAAAATGGAAATGACGATGCGCCTGCAACGGCGGCCGTTCACGGTCGAGATCAAGAAGAAGCGCCCGCTTGCAAAGCCGGCACCCGCCCTGCCGGTATCGAACATCAAGCAGGGGAAGCCAGCGTAATGGTCAGCCGCAGCCTACCGCACGAATATTTCGTTCTGACGCCTACGCAGAAGACCGGCCCCGTGATCGGCCATCTCGATGGCCGGCCGATCGCTGCGGCGGTCATCGACAGGGATGGCGGGCGCTACCGTTTCGTCGGCATTGCCGCCCGCGATCGCCGCGGCCGGCTCGACGTGACGGCCTTGAAGCCGGGCGAATGGATCGTCGCCCCTGATCTCGTCTATGCCGAAGCGGCCTAGCTACGCCGCCTTGCTATGCGTGCGGCCGGGCGCGCCGAAATAGGCATCGAAGGCGGATGCCAAGGCGCGGACCATGAAGCGGGCGTCGCTGGAAACGGAGAGGCGCCCGTCCGACAAGATCGCGACGCCATCGCAGAGCAATTGCTCCAGCCGCTCGTTGCGCTCGGTCAGAAAGGCGCGGTCGTATCCGGCTGTTTCGCAGAGACCGGCGATATCGACCTGGAAATCGCACATCAGCCGCTCGATCACCTTCGCGCGCAGCTTGTCTTCATCGCTCAGCCGATAACCCTTGGCGGTCGGCAGGATGCCGGAAGCGATGCGCTCGCCATAGCGGCCAAGCGGCACCTCGTTCTGAACATAGCCGCCGGGAAGCCGCCCGATCGATGAGGCGCCGAGACCGATCAAGGTCTCGCAGTCGTCGGTCGTATAACCCTGAAAATTGCGGCGCAACGTTCCCGATGCAGCAGCGACGGCCAATTGGTCGTGCGGCAGGGCGAAGTGATCGAGGCCGATCTGGACATAGCCGGCCTCAACCAGCGCCTCGGCGATCGCTTCCGCCTGGGCGTTGCGCTGCGGCGCATCCGGCAGCACCGCCTCGTCGATCAGCCGCTGATGCTTCTTGAACGACGGCACATGCGCATAGCCGAATACCGCGAGGCGCTCGGGGCGGAGTTCGACAGCCATCTTCACCGTCTCAAGACAGGAAGCGACCGTCTGATGCGGCAGGCCGTAGATCAGGTCGAAATTGATGCTCTCGGTCCCGTTTGCACGCAGGCCCTCGACTGCCGCCCTGGTCTGCTCGAAGGCCTGGACGCGGTTGATCGCGTGCTGGACCGCCGGATCGAAGCTTTGGACGCCGAGGCTGGCGCGGTCGACGCCGTTTTCACCGAGCGCGGCGACCATTTCCGCGGTGAGCGTCCGCGGATCGATCTCGATGGCGACGCTGCTTCCCGCCTCGAAGCGGAAGGCGCTGCGCAGCTTCTTGATCAACGCCGCGAAGGCATCCGGACGGATGATCGTCGGTGTGCCGCCACCGAAATGAACGTTCTTGACCCCAAGCCCGTTACCGGCCGCCTCCGACACCAGCTCGATCTCCTCGGCGAGGAGGTCGAGATAGTCAGCCACCGGGGCGTCCTGGCGGGTCACCGACGTATGGCAACCGCAATACCAGCACATCGCCCGGCAGAACGGGATGTGCAGGTAAAGCGACACGGGATCCGATGGGCTGAGCGCCGCCAGTCCCGCCGCGTAATCCTCTGGTTCGACAGCGGCTGAAAAGGCGGGCGCGGTCGGGTAGCTGGTGTAGCGCGGCAGGCGGGCTTCGCCATATTTGGCGACAAGGGCGTTGGACATCGTGGCTTCCTTCACAAGCAATCCCGCCCTTATGGCGCCCCGGCGAACGCACCTCCTTGTTCTAGATCAATGAACCGGCCGCCATACCGAGCGCCCTGCGACTTTGATGCAGATCAAAGCGCGTGGCGGCCCGCGCGATAGCATTGCCGCGTTGCGGACCGGTGCGCGAAGGAGAGACCGTTCAATGCGATACGCCATCATCGCCGCCCGGTTCGAGGAGCGGGCAAAGTCCGGACGCATCGAGATCCACGACGGCGCGCAGGCACGAACGGTTATCGTCACCCGCCGCGCGCTTCTCAGCATCGCCTCGCCGCCGCGGGCGAACGAGGCCCGATTGCTCCAGAACCTCGATGTCTTCTGCGAGATCGCCTTGAGCCCTGAAATAGCGCCCGACCAGAAGGGCGAGGTCACCATCACCGCCAAGCACGTCAGGACATGGCGGGGCACCCCGGTTGACGAGCCCGTCTGGAGCTGGCGCGAAAGCCAGCCACCCTCAGCGGATCGAAGCGCTTTCCCGCAATCTCTATAAAGACGCTGGCGCAGGCGGCGCGCCTGAAGGATATTGCCGAAGATGACCTTGCTGACCTTCTCTCTCGGCGTTCTCGCGCTGCTGATCATGCCCGGCCCGACCAACGCGGTCCTCGCCATGGCGTCGGCAGGCATCACGGCTACCCGGTTGCTGTCGCTGCTTGGGGCGGTGCTCGCGGCCTATCTGATCGTCATCATTCCGGTCTCGGGGATTGCCGGACCCTACCTGCAGGCGCATCCCGGCGTCGCCCAGAGCGTTCGCATCGTCTCGGCGATCTGGGTGCTGTCACTGGCGCTGAAACTTTGGAAAGCCGATCCCGACGCCGGCGCCACCACCGTCGGGCCGCGGCATCTCTTCGTCACGACGCTCCTGAACCCCAAGGCGATCATCATCGGCCTGACGATGGTGCCCGCCGTTCAGGCGCCGCTTACGCTCGCGATCTTGAGCTTTGCCGCCTGTGTCACATTCACATCGACAATCTGGATCGGGCTCGGGCGGCTGATTGCCGGAAACGGCAGCGGTATGCCCCTCTTGGCGCAGCGTTGCGGCTCCGCCGTCCTGATGGCCTTTTCGATCACGCTTGCGGTCAGCGCCGTCGCCTGACCTACGATTTCTTCTTTGCCGTCGAAGTCCGAACGACCAGCGGACCGTCGACCTTGATCGTCATCGGCCGCAGCGACTTTCCGTGCACGGCCATGTCGATCAGCGTCTCGGCCGCCTTCTGGCCCATTTCATAGTTGGGCAGCACGAGCGTCGAGAGCGGCGGATGGGTGTAGCGCGCCAGCTCCTGGTCGTCGTAGCCCATGACCGAAAGGTCCTCCGGCACGCGAAAACCCTTCTCGGCCGCCGCCTCCATCACGCCGATCGCCATCAGATCGTTGCCGCAGAAGATCGCCGTCGGCGGGTTCGGCATGGACAGGAGATCGAGGCCCGCCTCATAGCCGCGCAGCGGCAACCAGTCGCCATCGCGCACCAGCGTCTCGTCGAAGGCAACATCGACGGTGGCGAGCGCCTGCTTGTATCCCTTCAGGCGATCTGCCGCCGCGTCCATCCAGGGCTCGCCATTGATGAAGCCGATGCGCCGGTGGCCGAGCGAGGTCAGATGCGCGGTCGCGGCAAAGCCCCCCGCCACTTCACCTGGAACGATCGCCATATGCTGGCGCGGCTCGGCATAGCAGTTCAGCAGAACGGTCGGGATATCCTTCAGCAGCTTCGGTACCTTGACCTTGCGGGTGAAGATCGTCGCGTAGATCACCCCGATGATCGAGGGATCGCGCAGCACGGAGCGCAGCACCGCATCTTCGAGATCCGGGTTCGACCGCGTCGCGTGCGCCGATGTCAGGAAGCCCTGCTCGAAGGCAAAGTCGCGCACGCCGTCGAGGCTGACGACAGGATGCGGGCTGGTGGAGATTTCGTCGACGATGAAGGCGATCGTGTCTTTTTCGATTCGTGTCTCGGGCGGCGCTTCATGACGTACACTTGGTAATTTATAACCAATTTTATGAGCAGCTTCCAAAACCTTGGCCTGGGTATCCGCAGAGATGCGCGACCCCGACATTTCATTGAGCACAAGCGACACGCTGGACTGCGAAACACCCGCAATACGGGCAACATCGGTCATTGTAGGCCGTCCAGCCTCACCGCGGCGCCCTGTTTCCCCGCCGCGGCCATTCTTCTTCGCCATCCAAATATCCTCCCGATGATTTGCTGCAGCGCAAACCAAAATTTGTGCAATAGCTCATAAAATGACGCTTGACTTGCTAATATTATTAGCTGCAAGATTAGCTCATGTGAAGCAGTTATTGCTCACTGCCGGTTGGGAAGATACCGGAAAATTCGGGAGGAGAAACTGAGATGTCCGCATTCTCACGTCGCACATTCATGCTCGCTGCAACCGCACTCGGCGCGGTCGCCGTTGCCGGCAGCGTTGCCATGGCAGAAGTCCCTGCGCTGAAGCACAAGGACAAGTACAAGGTCGGCTTCGCGCAGACCGAATCCAACAATCCGTGGCGTATCGCCCAGACCGAAAGCATGAAGGCGGAAGCTGCAAAGCTCGGCTATCAGCTGGTTTATACCGATGCTGCCGGTTCTGCTGCAAAGCAGGTCGCAGACGTCAACTCGATGATCGCCCAGGGCGTCGACCTGATCTTCCTGTCGCCGCGCGAAGAAAAGCCGCTGATCCCGGCCGTCAAGGCCGCTGAAAAGGCCGGCATTCCCGTCATCCTGCTCGACCGCAGCGTCGATCCGAAGCTCGCAAAGCCCGGTAAGGACTACCTGACCTTCATCGGCTCCGACTTCATCAAGGAAGGCCAGCGCGTTGCCGAATGGCTGGCGAAGAACGCCAACGGCAAGAAGAAGATCATCGAACTCGAAGGCACGACCGGCTCCTCGCCGGCCAACGACCGCAAGAAGGGCTTCGATGACGCGATCAAGGCCGCCGGCGGCTTCGAGATCGTCGCTTCGCAGTCCGGCGACTTCGCCCGCGACAAGGGCCGCCAGGTTGCCGAAGCGCTGCTTCAGGCCCATCCGGATGCCGACATCATCTACGCGCACAATGACGAAATGGCGATCGGCGCCATCTCGGCCATCGAAGCAGCCGGCAAGGTGCCCGGCAAGGACATCCTCGTCCTGTCGATCGACGGCGGCAAGGAAGCTGTCGGCCTCGTGGCAGATGGCAAGATCGGCGCTGTCGTAGAGTGCAACCCGCGTTTCGGGCCGAAGGCTTTCGAAACGATGGCGCGCTACGCCAAGGGCGAAAAGATCGAGCCGTGGGTCATCAACGAAGACAAGTTCTATGATGCATCCAACGCCAAGGCCGAGCTCTCCAGCGCATACTAAGCTCCCAAAGTGACCGCTCCGGCCGGTTCGGCAAACGCCGTTCCGGCCGGCTTTTCTTCTATAGATAATGGAGTGGTCGACATGCTTCTGTCGATGCAGGGTATCTCCAAGTCCTTTGCGGGGATTGCTGCGCTCCGCTCGGCTTCCCTCGATATTGCCGAGGGCGAGATCATGGCGCTCGTCGGCCAGAACGGCGCGGGAAAATCGACGCTGATCAAGATCCTCACCGGCGCCTATCAGCGCGACGAGGGATCGATCCGCTTCAATGGTGAAGATGTCGCCTTCTCGACGCCGGCCGAAAGCCAGGCCGCCGGGATCGCCACTATCTACCAGGAAATCAATCTGGCGCCGCAGCGCTCGGTCGCCGAGAACATCTATCTGTCGCGCGAGCCGAAGAAATTCGGCTTCCTAGACCGCCGCGCCATGCGCGAAGGCGCCCGCAGGGTGCTCGCCACCTTCAATCTCGACATCGACGTCGATCTTCCGGTTTCCCGCTTCAGCGCCGCAACGCGCCAGATGGTCTCGATCGCCCGTGCCGTCACCCAGAACGCGCGGCTGCTGATCATGGACGAACCGACCTCTTCGCTCGACGAGCGCGAAGTTGCCGTGCTTTTCGAGACGATCCGCACGCTTCAGAAAAGCGGCGTCGCGGTGATCTTCATCGGTCACCGCCTCGACGAGCTCTATGCCATCTGTGACCGCGTCACCATCATGCGCGACGGGCAGACGGTTGCCGTCAGCGCCATGAAGGACATCCCGAAGATGGAACTCGTGCGCCACATGCTCGGCCGCGAGCTTGCCGCCTTCGAGGCGCTGAGCCGCGATGCCGACAACGCGATCGAACGGCCCGTCCGCCTCGAACTCGAAGGTGCCGGCTCCGGGCTGCGCGTGCGCGATGTCGATCTCCTCATTCGCGAAGGCGAGATTTCAGGGCTTGCCGGCCTTCTCGGCTCCGGCCGCACGGAAACGGCGCGCATCATCTTCGGCGTCGACAAGCTGGAGCGCGGCAGCCTGCGTTTCGGCGGCACCGAACGCAACTATGCCGAACCGGCCGCGGCGATCGCCGATGGCATCGGCCTCGTCTCCGAGGACCGCAAGGTGGACGGCATCGTGCCCGACATGAGCATCCGCGAGAACATGACGCTGGCGCTGCTGCCGAAGCTGAAGAAGGCGGGCATCGTCGACCGCGCCCGCCAGGACGAGATCGTCGCGCGCTTCATCAAGTCGCTCGGCGTCAAATGCGCCTCGCCAGATCAGCCGATCAAGGAGCTATCGGGCGGCAATCAGCAGAAGGTGCTGCTGGCCCGCTGGCTCTGCACCGACCCGCGCGTGCTGATCGTCGATGAGCCGACCCGCGGCATCGATATCGGCGCCAAGTCAGAGATCCTGCGCCTGCTGCGCAATCTCGCGGACGAAGGCCTCAGCGTATTGATGATCTCGTCGGAGCTGGAGGAGCTGCTGGCCGCGGCCGACCGTGTGACCGTGTTGAGCGATGGAGCATCGGTGGCGGTCCTTCCGCGCCGGGAGCTTTCCGAACAGAGCCTTCTCGCCGCGATGGCGCATCAGGTAGATTGATATGACGATGACGGACACTTCCCTCAAAGCCGCCGCCCCGCCCCGGCCTTCCGCCCTGCAGATCGCCAGCCGCTACGGCACGTTCGCGGCCTTCCTGCTGCTGATCGCCGTCAACATCGTGATCACGCCGAACTTCCTCTCGTGGCAGACGCTGAACGTCAACCTGACCCAGGTCGCCACAATCGTCATCGTCGCGACCGGCATGACGCTGGTGATCGCGACGGGCGGCATCGATCTCTCTGTCGGCTCGCTGATGGCAATATCGGGCGCCGTCGCGCCGATGATCTTTCTCGGCACGCTTGTGCCGATCGACAATGCGGCGCTCGCCGTCGGCCTCGCCTTCGTGCTGCCGGTGATCGTCGCCATGCTCTTCGGCTGGTTCAACGGCTTTCTCGTCACGCATTTCTCGATTCAGCCGATCGTCGCAACGCTGGTGCTCTTCATCGCCGGGCGCGGCATCGCCCAGGTGATGACCAACGGCAATCTGCAGGTCTTCAAGAACCCGGCCTTCCAGTGGATCGCCATGGGCAATGTCGCGGGCATCCCGGCGCAGGTTCTGCTGATGGTCGTCATTGCCGCGCTCGCCTATTGCCTGATCCGCTTCACCGTCATCGGCCGTCAGATCATCGCCGTTGGCGGCAACGAGAAGGCGGCGCGCCTGACCGGCATTCCGGTGAAGCGGGTGAAGACGCTGGTCTACGTGATCAGCGGCGCGCTGGCCGGCATTGCCGGGCTGGTGGTCGTGGCCCGAAATTCCGCCAGCGACGCCAATCTCGTCGGCATGGGCATGGAGCTCGATGCGATCGCGGCGGTCGCGGTCGGCGGCTCGCTGCTGACGGGCGGGCGCGCCAATATCTTCGGCACGCTTCTCGGCGCCTTCGTCATCCAGCTGGTGCGCTACACGCTGCTTGCCAATGGCGTACCCGATGCCGCCGCCCTCGTCGTCAAGGCCGGCCTGATCGTCGTCGCCGTCTTCATCCAGCAGCGCGCCGACAAGACCTGAGGACAACAAGATGCTTTCCGCTCTCATCAAACCCTTCGCTCCCAAACCCTCAGGCGATCTTGCGCGTCTCGGTGTACTCATCGCGCTCGCGGCACTGATCCTGTTCGGCGCGCTTCGCTATGACAATTTCCTGTCGCCGTTCAATATCCTGAGCTTCCTGCGCTACAACTCGATGTTCGCGCTGATCGCGCTCGGCATGGCCTTCGTCATCATGACCGGCGGCATCGATCTTTCGGTCGGCGGCGTTGCCGCACTTGCAAGCGTCGTCTCGGCACTGGCATCGCCCTATGGATGGGCGGCCGGGCTTGCCGCCGGCATCGGCGCGGGCCTCGTCGTCGGCATGCTCAACGGCTTCGTCATTTCCAAGATGCGGATCCAGCCCTTTATCGCGACGCTCGCCGCGATGCTGGCGGCCTATGGCACGGCACTGCTGCTCGCCGACAATCAATCGGTTTCCGTCGATTACGACACCGCCTTCGTCTCTATCGGCCAGGACGATTTCCTGGGCTTCCCGATCCCTGGCTGGATCGCGCTGGCGGCCTATGTCGCCGGCTGGATCTTCCTCGAGCGACGCCCCTCCGGCCGCCATATCCTGGCGATCGGCGATGGTGAACACACGGCAGCGCTGATGGGCCTGAAGGTCAACCGCACGCTCTTTGCGATCTACGCGCTCTCAGGGGCGCTCGCGGGCCTTGCCGGCGTCATCCTCGCCGCACAGTTCGGCGCGGGGCAGCCGACGGAGGGTGTCGGCTGGGAGCTCTTTGCGATCGCCTCCGTCGTCGTCGGCGGCACGCTACTGACGGGCGGCTCCGGATCGGTCGGCGCCACGCTTGCGGGCGCGCTGCTGCTCGGCATGGTCTTCAACGTGCTGAATTTCGAAAACGGCCTCGGTTGGATTTCGCTTTCGGCCTATTGGCAATCGGTAATCCGTGGCGCCTTCCTGCTCGTCGTCGTCATCCTGCAGGCAAGGCTGACCGCAAAGTCGGCGACCTAGGACACCGAAAGACCACCATCAACCGGCAGCGACACGCCGTTGACCATCGCGGCGCCGTCGCTCAGCAGGAAGAGGATCGCTTCGGCCACCTCATCCGGGTCAAGGAAACGGCCGAGCGGGATGCGCGCCTTGACCGGATCGGCCTTCGCCGGGTCGCTCCATGCGAGTTCGCCCATCGGCGTCAGCGTCACGGTCGGGTTAACGCTGTTGACGCGGATGCCTGATGGCCCGAGCTCCGCCGCCATCACCCTGGTCATCGCATCGAGCGCCGCCTTCGAGGCGCAATAGGCCGTGTGATTGACGACGCCGCGCCGGGCCGCGTCGCTCGACACATTGACGACCGCGCCCTTGATGCCGCGCGCCAGCCAGTCCCTGACGACGATCTGCGATAGAACCATCGGCGCCACGGTATTGACACCAAGCACCCGGTTGAACTCCGAGAGTTCGCTGTTGACGAAACTCTGCAATGTCGTCGTGCCTGCGCAGTTGACCAGCAGGTCGATGGGAAGAGCAGGCTTCACGGCTGCCTCGATCTGATCGATGGCGCCGAGATCGGCGCAAACTGTCTCGCAACCGGTTTCCGACTTGAGGGAAGCGAGGTCATCGGCACTGCGGCTGAGCGCCAGGACCCGCGCCCCGCGTGATGCCAGCATCACGGCGGTTGCCCGCCCGATCCCCTTGCCTGCTCCCGTCACCAGAACGCGCCGTCCACTCCAGTTCATGCTCTTCCTCCGGATCATTTTCGATCGGGATCATGAAGGCTTGGCGGAGCGAAATCCACCTCATTCGCGCTTTCGCCGGAGAGAATTGCGCTGCCCGATCAACCCTTTCCCGCAGGACGCACAGCCACGGATCTAGCTGCCAGAAGCCGCCTCGCTGGGGATCATCCAAATATTGCTATTGACTAATTGATACGTAGCAATAATTTGTTGCTACGTATCAATTAGGGTTTTCTTGCGTGAGCGGGCGACGAATTACGCAGAAGGAAGTTGCAGAACGAGCCGGCGTTGCGCAGGCCACGGTGTCGCTCGTCCTGAATGGCGGACGCGACAAGGTGACCCCCGAAACGGCCGAACGCATCGAGGCGGCAATCTCCGAGCTTGGCTACCAGCCGAACCGCTTCGCGCAGGCGCTGCGCACCAAGCGCACCTATGTCATCGCCTGCGTCGTTCCCGATCTTGCCAACCCCTTCTACCCCTCTCTGGTCGTTGCCGTGCAGAAGGTGGCGCGCGCCGCCGGCTACGAAGTCGTCACCATCGATACCGAGGGCGAGCTTGCCAACGAGCGCCAGGTCATTCTCGCCGCGCAACAGGGCCGCTTCGACGGCGTTGTCGGCGTTTTCTTCAAGACCAGCGCGCGCGATCTGGCGCCGCTCGGCAAAAGCGGCGTTCCCGTCGTTCGCATCGAGGTCAGCCGCAAGACGGGCGGGCCGCTGCCGATCGACAATCTCTTCATCGACAATGTCGCTGCGGCCCGGGCGCTGACGCTTCACCTTCTGGAACTCGGTCACCGCTCGATTGCCATGATCGCAGCACCCGGCGGGCCGCAGCAGGTGCGTCTGCAGGGCTATCTCGAGGCGATGGCGACCATGGGCGCGGAGCCGATCGTGCTGGAAGCCGCGCACTTCACCCTGGAAGCCGGGCGCGAGGTCGCCGACCGGCTGATCGAAAGCGGCCGCTCCGTCAGCGCCGTCATTGCCGCAAACGACCTGATGGCAATCGGCGTTATGCAGGGTCTCTCGGCGAAGGGACTGTCGGTGCCCGGTGACGTCTCGGTTGCCGGCTTCGACGACATCCTGGCGGCAGCGCTCGTGACCCCGCCGCTGACGACCGTTGCGCAATTTCAGGACCGGATCGGCGCCCGCGCCGCCGAAAAGCTCGTCGAGCGCCTGGGAGGCGATGCCTCCGCACCGGGCGAGGCGGAGGAAATGGCATACCAAATCATCATCCGCGCTTCGGTCGCCCCGTTTTCGGCGCGGCCGGACCAAACGCATCCAGTAAGGGAGGAAATATCATGACCAGGCTGAAGCTCTTAGCCGCCACCGCATTGATCGCCAGTACCGCGCAGATGGCTGCCGCCCAGGAGAAGGTCTCCTGGTGGTACGAGCAGGCGACGCCCGACCAGCAGAAGCTGATCCAGCAGAACATCGTCGAGCCCTTCGCCAAGGCGAACCCGGATTACAGCCTCGTCATCGATTATCGCGGCAACGAGCTCGACAAGCAGCTGCGCGTCGCGATGCTCTCCGGCAACGGCCCCGACGTCGTCTATACCGCCGGCCCGAGCTATGTCGCGCCGATGGCCCAGTCCGGCCAGCTGATGCCGCTCGACGACTATGCCGCCAAGTACAAGTGGGAAGACCGCATCCTGCCGGTATTCCTGAAGATGGGCGAGTATAACGGCAAGATCTACGCGCTGCCCAAGACCTACGAAACCGTCGGCCTGTTCTACAACAAGACGCTGTTTGCCCAGAAGAACTGGCAGCCGCCGAAGACGCTGGACGAGCTGGAAACCGTCGCAGACGCCATGCTGAAGGACGGCATCACGCCGTTTGCCGCCGGCAATGCCGACTGGCGCGGTGCAAACGAGTGGTTCGTGACGCTGGCGCTCAACTCCGTCGCCGGCCCCGAGAACCTCAACAAGGCACTCCGCGGCGAGATGCCCTGGACGGCGGAACCCTTCGTCAAGTCGATCGACCGCCTGAACTCCTGGTGGCAGAAGGGCTATTTCGGCAAGAACTACTTCTCGATCGCCAGCGGCGAGCAGGCAGCCGATGCCATGGCATCCGGCAAGGCCGGCATGATGCCGACAGGCACCTGGCAGTTCCAGAACGTCGACACCTACGGCAAGAAGGCAGGCAGCGAAGCAGGCTTCGTCGGCTTCCCGAGCGCTTCGGGCGACCCCGTCTTCCCGCTCGGCATCGGCTCGACTTTCTCGATCGCCACCAAGGCCAAGAATCCGGATGGCGCCGCAGCCGCGATCAACTACGTCTTCTCGCCGGAAGTCTACGGCACGATGAACTCGGCCTGGCAGGGCGAGTGGAACATCCCGCTGAAGGACATCTCCAACGTCAAGATGGCAAGCGAAGTCACGCCGCTCTTCACCGAGACGATGAAGACCCTCTCCTCCGAGGTCAACGACGGCAAATACGGCTACACGACCTGGACCTTCCTGCCGCCGGCGACCGACAGCTATGTCATCAACGGCATCGAGGAAGTGTGGTTGAAGAAGACGACCACCGCCGACTTCCTCGCCAAGATGGACGCATCCTTCCAGAAGGAAATGAAGGCCGGAAAGGCGCCCGCCGTCCCGGCCCGTTGATCGCAACGACCGTGAGGGTGCGGTTCGCGCGCCCTCACCTCCCCGCTCGCGCCATCTGGCGCCCGGCGGCCCGATTGCCTCGAAAGGTAGATAATGCACCGACTTTACGTCTTGCCGACATTGATCATCAATGTCGTCATCATCGCCATTCCGGCGCTGCTGACGGTGGCTCTCGCCTTCTTTGAGTGGGACGGGATCAGTACGCCAGTTTTCGTCGGGCTCGACAATTTCCGCGCCCTCTGGGACGACAGCGTCTTCTGGACGGCGCTGACCAACAACATCGTCTGGACGCTGATCTTCCTGACCGTCCCGATCGCCATGGGCCTACTTGCGGCAACCATGATGCTTGTCGTGCGCCGCGGCTCGAACTTCTTCCAGGTCATCTATTTCCTGCCCGTCATCATCGCGACGGCGATCACCGGCCGCGTCTGGCAGGGCATGATCTATTCGCCGGTCACCGGCGTCACCGGCCTTCTGCAGCGCCTCGGCCTCGATATCGCCAACCCGCTGACCGAGACGTCGAGCGCGCTTTATGGCATCGCCGTCGTCGACCTCTGGCACTGGTGGGGCTTCCTCTGCGTGATCTTCTTTGCCGCGCTGCGCCAGGTCCCGGCCGAGCAGATCGAGGCATCGCGCATCGAGGGCGCCACCTTCTTCCAGACGATCCGCTACGTGCTGCTGCCGGGCATCATGCCGACGATAACGCTGATGATGATCATGACCGTCATCTGGTCGTTCCTGGTCTTCGACTTCGTCTACATCCTGACGCAGGGCGGCCCGGCCTATTCCTCCGAGGTGCTCTCCACCTTCGCCTATCGCTCGGCCTTCTACGACCTCGCGGTCGGCAAGGCGGCAGCGATCTCCGTGGTCATCAGCCTCTTCGGCCTCGCCGCCACGATCTTCTATATCCGCGCCCAAGCGACGGAGTTCGAACAATGAACATTTCAGAAAGCCGCCTCACCTTCGCGATCGTCTACATCACGCTCTCGGTGCTGCTGATCATCACGCTGTTTCCGATTGCGCTGACGGTTCTCAACGCGTTGAAACCATCCGCGGAGATCGTCCAGAACCCGCTGGCAATGCCTTCCGTGATCCGCTGGGACAACTTCACCCGCGCCTGGACGGACGCCAATTTCGGCACGACGCTGGTCAACTCCGCGGTCCTGACCGGGCTGACGATCATTCTCGTCTGCTCGACGGGCTCGCTGACGGCCTATGTTCTGGCGCGCCAGAAGATCAAGCGCTGGAAGGTCCTGACCTTCTATCTACTGGCCAGCACCACCGCGCCGATCCAGCTCTTCCTCTTTCCGCTCTATTTCGGCTTTGCCCGTTTCGGGCTGATCAACAACCCGATCGCCGTCGCCTTCATCTATACGGCCGTCTATTCGCCCTTCGCGATCATGCTGCTGCGCACCTATTTCCTCGCAGTCCCCAAGGAACTCGAGGAAGCCGCGCTGATCGACGGCGCAACCCATTGGCAGGTCTTCCGCCGCGTCTTCCTGCCGATCGTTTCGCCCGGCATCCTGACAGTAGCGCTGATCATCGGCCTCTATTCGTGGAACGAGTTCCTGATCGCAACGACCTTCCTGCAGGAACAGGACAGGCTCACCGCCGTCGTCTCCTTCTTCCTGCTCTCAGGCCAATACTCGTCCGACTGGGGTGAGATCATGGCCGCCGCCCTCATCATCATTCTTCCCATCGTAATCCTCTTCGTCCTGCTGCAGCGCCACTTCATCGAAGGAATGGCCGGCGGCTCGGTGAAGGGCTGACAAGGAGTTCCGCATGCCAATCCCCGCAGATTATACCAACCGCGTCTATGCCGGCGTTCTCGGCAAGCTGATCGGCGTCTATCTCGGCCGCCCTTTCGAGAACTGGCGCTACAAGGACATCCTGGAGAAGCTCGGTCCGATCACCTACTACGTCCACGACCGCCTGGGCGATCCGCTGGTCGTCACCGACGACGATGTCGCCGGCACCTTCACCTTCCCGCGCGCCCTCGACGATTACGGCATTTCGCCGGATCTCTCGGCCGAAGACATCGGCAAGGCCTGGCTGAACTACATCATCGAAGAGCGCTCGATCCTCTGGTGGGGTGGCGCCGGCAATTCGACTGAACACACCGCCTGGCTCAACCTGCAGCGCGGTATCCCGGCACCGGCATCCGGCTCGATCGAGGTCAACGGCGCGACCGTCGCCGAGCAGATCGGCGCGCAGATCTTCATCGACGGCTGGGCTCTCGTTTCCCCCGGCAACCCGGCGCAGGCCGCCAAGCTGGCGCGCGCTGCCGGTTCCGTCAGCCATGACGGCGAAGCCGTCAACGCCGCAGTGCTCTGGGCAGCGATGGAGGCGGAAGCCTTCGTCAGCAAGGATGTGAACCACCTGCTCGACACCGGCCTTGCCCATATCCCGAAGGACAGCCTGATCGCCAAGCTGATCGGCGATATCCGCAACTGGACCTCCGGCAATGAGGACTGGGAAGCGACGCGCCAGAAGATCGAGGACAATTACGGCTACGACAAATATCCGGGCAACTGCCATGTCGTGCCGAACCACGCGCTGATGATCATGGCGCTGCTGCATGCGCCGCACGATTTCCAGCGCGGCCAGATGATCGTCAACACCTCGGGATGGGATACCGATTGCAACGCCGGCAACCTCGGCTGCCTGCACGGGATCATGCTCGGTCTCGACGGCCTTGATGCCGGGCCGGACTGGCGCGGCCCGGTTGCCGACCGCCTCTACATGTCGACCGCCGACGGCGGCCGCTCGATCTCAGATGCCGCCGATATCTCGCTATGGCTTGCCAATCTCGGCCGCAAGCTCGCAGGCGAGACGGCAAAGCCGGCGCCGAAGAACGGTGCGAAATTCCACTTCGCGCTGCCGGGCTCCGTCCAGGGCTTCCGCCCGCAGGCCCGCCAGACGGCCCTCGACGGCCTCAAGGTCACCGGCACCGGTTCGGCTCTGGCGATCGACTATCTGGCGTTGGCGCCAGGCCGCGAGGCTGCGGCCACCACGCCGGTCTTCACGCCGCATGAAGTCACCAAGATGCGCACCTATGATCTGGTCGCCAGCCCGCGTATCCACGCCGGTCAGACGCTGCGCGCTACGCTTTCGGCAGAAGCCGGAAACAGTGGCACGGTCGAGGCCAAGCTCCGCATCCGCCACTATGACGGCAGCGACAACCTCGTCGATATCGACATGCCCGCCGGCAAGCTTCTCGGTCCCGGCGGTTCGGCGACGCTCGAATGGACGGTTCCATCGACCGGCCACCAGCCGATCGCCGAAATCGGCATTGTGCTGAGCGCCCCGCAGGGCCGTGCCAACGGCCGCGTGCTGGTCGATACCGTCACCTGGGACGGTTGCCCGGATGTGACCTTCCGGCGCCCGGAAGACGGTGGCGATTTCTGGCGCCGCGCCTGGGTCAGCAACGTGCACTTCTTCTCGAAGAACTTCCCGCAGGATTTCCGCATCAGCCAGAACCGCGGCGAGGGCTTGATTCTGCAGGGCACGCGCGACTGGACGGACTACGCGATCGAAGCCGACATGATGCTGCATCTCGGCGATCATGGCGGCCTGGTAATCCGCGCCGAAGGCCAGCGCCGCTATTATGCGGCCCAGGTGACGCGTCAGGGGCAGCTGCAGATCGTCTGCCGCAAGGACGAAAAGCAGACCGTGCTCGCCTCCACGCCGCTCCGGGTCGAGTTCGAGACGCGCTTCACGATGAAGTTCTCGGCCAAGGGCGGCAAACTTTCGGTGAAGGTCGGCGATACCGTGGTAGAGGCCAATGACCAGACCTTTGCCGGCGGCTCCGCCGGCCTGATCATCCACGAGGGCGCCCTGTCGGCCACGCGCATCCATATCGGCGCGGCATAAGGAGGACGTCATGGCAAGCGTCACGATCGACAAGGTCGCCAAGCGTTTCGGCAGCGCCGAGGTCATCCACGGCATCGACGCGGCGATCGGCGACGGCGAATTCGTCGTCCTCGTCGGGCCGTCGGGCTGCGGCAAGTCTACCCTGCTGCGGATGATCGCCGGGCTTGAGGACATTTCCGGCGGCACGATCTCGATCGGCGGAAAGGTGGTCAACACCCTGCCGCCGAAGAGCCGCGACATCTCGATGGTCTTCCAGAACTATGCGCTCTACCCGCATATGACCGTCGAGGAAAACATGGCCTTCTCGCTGACGCTCGCCGGCGCCAGCAAGGCCGAGAAGCAGAAGAAGGTCCGCGAAGCCGCCGAGATCCTTGGTCTCGAAAGCCTGCTGAAACGCAAGCCGAAGGCGCTTTCCGGCGGCCAGCGCCAGCGCGTCGCCATGGGCCGCTCGATCGTCCGCAATCCGCAGGTCTTCCTGTTCGACGAGCCGCTCTCCAATCTCGATGCCAAGCTGCGCGTCCAGATGCGCGGCGAGATCAAGAGCCTGCACCGGCGTTTGGGAACGACGATGGTCTATGTGACGCATGACCAGGTCGAGGCGATGACCATGGCCGACCGTATCGTCGTCATGCAGGCCGGGCGCATCGAGCAGATCGGCACGCCGCTGGAGCTTTACGACCGCCCGGCGAACGCCTTTGTCGCGCAGTTCATCGGCTCGCCGGCGATGAACCTGTTCCCGGCAACCGTATCCGCCGGACAGCTGGTGCTGCAGGGCGGACAGGCTTCCGGTCTCGCCACGCCGGCCGGTGTGAAAGACTGCCAGAAGCTGCTCATCGGCAAGCGCCCCGAGGAAATCGCCCTCGGCCCGGAAGGGTCGCTCGAGGCCACCGTCGAGAATATCGAGCCGACCGGTTCGGAAACCTTCCTCGAGCTGAAGCTCGGCAGCCAGCTGGTCTCGGCGGTTCTGCGCGAGCGGCCTTGGTTCGAGGTCGGCAGCAGCCAGAAGCTGTCGCTATCGAAGGGTGCTATCCATGTCTTCGATGCCGATAGCGGCCAGCGGATCGGCTGACGGCGTCAGCGGCGGCCGTCGCCGGGGATCGCCGAGGTGATCAGCAGATCAGCGTCATATTGTTTGATATAGACGCCCGGAAGCTCGATCTTAGCGAGGATCAGCGGCGGATCAGGATCCTGCGGCGGCAACAAGCCGCCCTGGGCCCAGATCGCCTTCAGCTGGTCGCGCGGGACCGGAGCGAGATTGACGTCAATATCGGTCAGCGTTCCCGGCACGCGATAGGGACAGCGCCGCTTCGAGCAGTTCGCCGCCGAAGAGAACTGCCAGAGGAAATATTGCTGCCAGTTTCCCATCGGGAAGACGCCATCGACGCCGGGCTTGTAACGCGCATACCAGATCGGCAGCCGTGACAGGATGCGGTAGGTCTGCCGGTAGGCGGCGATATAGCGGGCGGTCACATGGTTGGTGTAGAGGATCGGATAGCGGCCGGTCCGGGCGCGGATATGCCCCGCGAAGATCTGCGCATCGGCCAGCGACATATACTGCTCGCCATCGAGCCCTTCGAGATCGAGCACCATCAGATCGTCGGGGCCGGGCTCCGCATAGTCGAGGAAATGGTTTGCCTGGTCGATCGGATTGCCGGGCCGCGCCAGATGGTAGGCGCCCCATAGCAGCCCGCTCTGCTTGGCGATGAATTTGCGCGTCTGGTAGAGCTCGCGACTCACCGCATATTTGCGCCACATCGTCTTGCAATGGGCGGTCGTATCGCCGCGATGCTCGCCGCTGCAATCGAACACTTCAGGCAGGCCGTCCGATGCCTTGGAGATCACGCCGGCGATCCGCTTGTCGGTGAGCAAAGCCTGCCAGTCGATCGGGTTCATCTCATAGGCGTCGACGACAAGTGCCGCGTCGGGGCTGTTCCAGGGGGCCGGATCGCGGGCGCAGGCTCCGGAAGCGGCGAGCCAGAAGCAGGCCGCGATCAGATATGCAAACATCGATATATGCGACAGCCGCATCGATCGCCCTCTGCCTCGCATCATGTTTATATTAGCTGATTCTTGCGCGAAGCTGCGCAAGGCGTGGCGCATCGAGGCTGGCGGGTAGAACGCCTACCACTTTCGGCCAAATTGCCGATCGAGCCCCGCGCGAGCATATCCAACTGGCTATGGTGGGCAGGACAGATGACCGCCACCAAAGGCGGGGCCCGTTGAACCGGAATTCGGCGGGCCTCACTTCCTCAGCGCCCGAGCGCAACACGCGAATTGCGCACCGTCCATCCACCCGATCGCCCCCACATCCCGGCCCGCCACGAAAGTTGCGTCACGGCAGTGTCACGCGACAGGCCAAATGCTTTGTGGTTATGTCCCGGCGCCGAGGGGCTGTGGGGGCCTCTCTCAATCCGAAAATCCGATGACGGGCTCGCCTTCGTATCGCGTGGCGGGCTCAAGACTTTTTTGTCGTGGCAGGGCAGTGCAGCGTGAGGAGGCACATATGTCCAGTACCAACGCCTTCATTACGGAACTGATCCGGGCTGCAAACCAGATCGACAGATTGAGCCATACCGATGCCCGAGGACTGATCCTCAGGGCCGTCACGATGATCCGCGACATGCGCACGCGGGTCGGCATGCCGAACAACAGCAGCTATGATACCGTGTTCGATCTCCTGAAGATCGCGTCATCGCCGGAGCGGCACCAGCTTTCGGAACTCGCCCGGGCACTATTGATGGCGGCAGACATGCTGCGCACCCTCTATCTCGTGGTGGACAGCAGCCCCGAGATCACCGTGGCCGGGATCACGCAATCCCGGTGATGCCTCAGCGCTTATCTGCATAGTCGCTGCGGACGATGCCGTGGCGCTGCAGCTTGTCGTAGAAGGTCTTGCGGGGAATGCCGAGCGCCGCAATCGTCTGCTGCACATTGCCGCCGAAGGAGGTCAGCGTCTCCCGGATGATGCCCGCCTCATAGCGGTCCAGCCGCTCCGGGAGCGGCATCTCCGCGCCCGCAGCCGGTTCGATCTCCGCCACCGGTTCCGGCGGCTGCATGTCGAGCACCGTGCGTTCGGCGAAATGGGAGAGTTCGCGGACATTGCCCGGCCAGTCATGTTCCTTCAGATGCCGGGCAATGGCTGGTGTCAGCGATGGAATATCGCGCTCGAAGCGGCGGGCGGCGCGTTCGGCGAAATAGGTGAAAAGCAGCGGGATGTCGTCGCGCCGTTCGCGGAGCGGCGGAATTGCCAGCGTCACGACATTCAGCCGGTAATAGAGATCCTCGCGAAAGCTCTGGCGCTGCGAGGGATCGCCGAGATCGACCTTGGCGGCGGCGACGACGCGCAGGTCAACCGGGCGGACCTCATTGGTGCCGAGCGGCGTGACCTGCCGCATCTCCAGGACGCGCAGCATCTGCACCTGTGTCGAAAGCGGCATGCTCTCGATCTCGTCGAGAAACAGCGTGCCGCCGCTCGAATGCTCGATGCGCCCGACGCGTTTCTTCTGCGCGCCGGTAAAGGCGCCCGGCTCATGGCCGAAGAGCTCGCTTTCGATGATCTGCTCCGGCAGCGCGCCGCAATTCAGTGCCACGAAATTGCCCTTGGCACGGCGGCTCCAGCCATGCAGCAGGCTTGCGACGACTTCCTTGCCGCTTCCGGTCTCGCCGGTCACGAGCACGTCGACATCGGTATCGGCGATCTGCCGCAGCATGTGGCGCAACCGTTCCATGACAGGCGTCTGGCCGATCAGCGGCATGCCCTGCTCAGCCTGCTGCGCCGCCTCCCGAAGGCTGCGATTTTCGATAACGAGCGCCCGCTTCTCAGCCGCCCGGCGCACGCATTGAACGAGACGCTCGGTCGCGAAGGGCTTGGCGATGAAATCATAGACGCCGTCCTGGATCGCCTTGACGGCCATCGGGATATCGCCGTGGCCGGTCATCAGGATGACCGGCAGTTCGTGATCCATCTGCCGGATGCGCTGAAACAGCTGCAAGCCGTCAAGGCCGGGCATCCTAATATCGGAGACGACCACGCCAGCGAAATTCCGCTCGATCCTGCCGAGCGCCTCGGCGGCCGATGAAAAACGGCTGACCTCGAAGCCCGCAAGTTCCAGCGTCTGGCCGGTCGCGCGCAGCAGATCCTTGTCGTCGTCGATCAGGAAGACCGGAGTTGCGCTGCTCATGTCGAAGCCTTCTTGAGATGGACGATGAAACGGGTGCCGGCCGGGCCGCTCTCGACCTCGATACTGCCGCCGTAATCCGAAACGATATCCTTGGAGATGACGAGACCGAGGCCGAGGCCCTTCTCCTTCGAGGAGTTGAAGGGCTCGAACAGCGCCTCGAGAATATCGGAAGCAATGCCCGGTCCGTTATCGGCGACCGCTATGGCGATATCCTCGTTGGCGGCGGTCACGGCCACATCCACGCGCCCGCCATCCTGTGCCTCCACGGCTTCCAGCGCATTCTGGAAGAGGTTGATGAAGACCTGTTCCAGCCGCAGCCGGTTGCCCATCACCTTCAGACCTTCGGCGACGGTGGCGACGGCGAGCATATCCAGCCTGCCGGTGAAGCGGCTGCGGAGCAGCATCAAGGCACCCTCGATCACCTCACCGACAGCGACCGGCTCGGCCACCGCCCTGCCCCGCCGCGCGAGCGCCTTCAGATCCTCGGTGATGGTGCCGATCCGCTCGGTGAGGCCGGCGATGAGCTCAAGATTTTCAATCACCGGCGCCACCTGCTGGCGCTCCAGATAGACCTTCGAATTGTCGGCATAGGCGCGGATCGTTGCGACGGGCTGGTTGATCTCGTGAGCAACCCCGGCGGCGACCTGGCCGAGAATGGCAAGCCGGTTGGCCTGGACGAGATCCTGTTGCACGGACTGCAGACGCGCATCGGTCTCGCGATGCCTGACGATTTCGGCCTGAAGATTGTCGCGGGTCTCGCTGAGATCGCGCGTCCGCTCGGTCACTCGCCGCTCCAGTTCCTCCCGCGCTGCTTCCTGGCGCACGATGGTCATCAATGCCGCCTCGCGGCGGCGCAGCCAGATGGCCGCGATGGCGATCGCCGTCAGCAGCACCAGCGCCGCGACCAGCAGAGCCTCGCGGATGGCCGCGGCCACCGGAATTTCGACCGGCAACAGGTACTCGAAAGTCCAGTTCGTCGAGGGCACCGGCGTCATGATCTTGAGATAGGTGGCGGCGCGGCCGCCGGGAAGAATGGCGCGGATCAGCCCGGCATCGGCGCCGAACGCCTTCTCGACCTGAAACGGCAGCGGCAAGAGCGGCGCATCGCCGAACTGCAGGCTTTCGCGGATCGCCGCGAGGCCATCGGGCGACAGCGCCTCCGTCGTCATGAACCGCCAGGAGGGAATGCTGGTGATCAGCACGACATTATGGTCATCGACGACGAAGGCCGGGCGTTGCGTATCGCTCCAGTCGCTCTCCAGCTGGTCGAATTCCATCTTGACGACGACGACGCCGAGCGGCGCGGAGGCCGGCCCGATCCGGTGCGAAATGTAGAGGCCGGGACGCTTGCTGACCGAGCCGAGGGCAAAATGCTCGGCCATGCCCTCGCGCATGCCGCGGGTGAAATAGTTGCGGAACGTATAGTCGTTGCCGACGAAACTGGTCGCCTCGTGCCAGTTGCTCGCCGACACCGCGATGCCGTCGGCGCCGACGACATAGATCACCGCGGCGTTGGTGCCGTTGACCAGATCCTCGAGCTTGCGGCTCAGCGCATCCTTCTTCTCCGGCCCCGGCGTCGTCAGCGCATCCTCGACATCGCGGTCGCGCGACAGGAGCAAGGGCAGCGCTCGTGGCCGCTCCAGCACGGCCTGCAGCAGCGCCACTTTCAGGTTGGCATCGGTGCGCCCCTGCTGCTCCAGCGCGGCGAGCGCTGCCGAACGGCCGTAGATCGCGGCGGCAGTCAGCGCGGCTGCTGCGATCAAGGCCGAGATCAGCGCGAAGGCAATCCACGTCCGGCGAATGCCGAGCCGTAGGCGCGCTTCTTCAGTCCGTGGGAGTGCAAGAGACATCGCAGATATTGAGCATAAATCCGCACTTTCTTCAAATCAAATCGTGCGAAATTACGCACAATGCCTAGCCGCGCGTTATATGGCCAGACAGACAACGTAACAAAAACATGATGTTACCTGTCAGTTTCGAGTTTGGCACGCCGATTGCTGTTCCCTTAGCGATGAAACGCAATTCGCCCGGGAGAGCCAGGATTCCCTGGTTGGGCGACATGGAGGATAACATGGACATTGCACACCAGGACACGCAGCCGCGTGCACCACTGCCGTTTTACCGGCATCTCTACGTACAGGTCATCGCCGCCATCGTGGCCGGCATCCTGCTCGGCCACTTCTATCCCGATACCGGCACCGCGCTGAAGCCGCTCGGCGATGCCTTTATCAAGCTCGTGAAGATGATCATCGCACCCGTCATCTTCCTGACCGTCGCCACCGGCATTGCCGGCATGTCGGATCTGAAGAAGGTCGGCCGCGTCGCCGGCAAGGCGATGATCTACTTCCTCGTGTTCTCGACGCTGGCGCTTGCCGTCGGCATGCTGATCGCCAACGTTCTGCAGCCGGGCGCCGGCATGCATATCTCGGCCGCTTCGCTCGATGCCAATGCCGTCTCCAGCTACGCCAGCAAGGCGCATGACGCGACGATCACCGGCTTCCTGATGAACATCATTCCGGATACCATCGTCGGTGCCTTCGCGCAGGGCGATATCCTGCAGGTGCTGTTCTTCTCGGTCCTCTTCGGTATCGCGCTCGGCATGGTCGGCGACCGTGGCAAGCCGGTGCTCGATTTCCTCAACGCCCTGACCGCCCCGATCTTCCGCCTCGTCGCCATCCTGATGAAGGCCGCTCCGATCGGCGCATTCGGTGCCATGGCCTTCACCATCGGCAAATACGGCATCGGCTCGATCGCCAATCTCGCCTTCCTGATCGGCACCTTCTATGTGACGTCGCTGCTCTTCGTCATCGTCGTGCTCGGCGCCGTTGCCAAGTATAACGGTTTCTCGATTTTCGCGCTGATCCGCTACATCAAGGAAGAGCTGCTGCTGGTTCTCGGCACCTCCTCGTCGGAAGCTGCCCTTCCCGGCCTGATGCAGAAGATGGAACGCGCCGGCTGCAAGCGCTCGGTCGTCGGTCTCGTCATCCCGACCGGCTACTCGTTCAATCTCGACGGTACCAACATCTACATGACGCTGGCGGCCCTCTTCATCGCCCAGGCGACGGATACGCCGCTGAGCTTCGGCGACCAGATCCTGCTGCTGCTCGTCGCGATGCTGAGCTCCAAGGGTGCCGCAGGCATCACTGGCGCCGGCTTCATCACGCTCGCCGCCACGCTCTCCGTCGTTCCCTCGGTTCCGGTTGCCGGCATGGCGCTGATCCTCGGCATCGACCGCTTCATGTCCGAATGCCGCGCGCTCACCAACTTCGTCGGCAATGCCGTTGCCACGATCGTTGTCGCCCGCTGGGAAAACGAACTGGACACGAAGATGCTCGCCAGCGCTCTTTCCGGCCAGATGCCTGAAGAGCAGGTTCCTGCCCTGCAGGCGGCCGAATAGTTCCTCCCAAGGAATGAGACCGCGGTCTCCGAAAGGCCCGCCGCTTGCGGCGGGTCTTTTTCGTTCCGGCCTATCCGGTCGTCAGGCCTGGCTGACGCTGAAGGAGATCAAAGCCCTCATCGATGTAATGCGTAAGCGGATGCGCTGCGTCTGCCTGCCGCCAGTTCTCTTTGGCGAAGCGCAGGGTTCCCATGGCGATGATCGCCGCCAGCCGCAAGCCCGGCCGTCTGGCCGCGTCCGGCCATAGTTCGCACATCGCGTCTGCCAGCACATCTTCCATCTGAATGTGCAGCGCATCCTTGCGGAGCCGCAGTGTTTCCGTCGATCGCAGGATCCGGTCGGCGAGAATGGATTCCTTGCTCTCATAACGCGAAGCCAGAATGAGAAATGTCTTGCGAGCAGCCTCCAGCGGCGGCTGTTCCGGCGACTGCGCCAGAAATGTGGGCCGCAGCATGTCAGGGATGTCACCGCTTTCGTGGGCGAGAAGAACGTCCTCTTTCGACTTCAAGTACGAGAAGAACGTCCGGCGCGATATTCCCGACGCCGCCGCGATCGCATCGAGCGTCGTGGCCTCATAGCCGTTTTCCATGAACAGTTTCAGGCCGGTCTTGGCGATGCGGTCGAGTGTCGACCTGCGTTTGCGCTCGCGCAAGCCGATGGGGGCGGTGTCAGCAGTTTTCATGACGACCACTCTTACCGCAAAAAAGGCACTTGCCAAACTTGCACTCAGTGCGATATTTATTTTGCACTCAGTGCAATTACGTTAACGGAGAACAGCAGGATGACATCGCCCAAAGTTTGGTTCATTAGCGGCGCGGCCAGGGGATTCGGACTTGTCTGGACCGAGGCCGCTCTGCGGCGCGGTGACAAGGTCGCCGCCACCGCACGCGACACCAGATCGCTCAACGATCTGGCGGCCACCTATGGCGACGCGGTCCTCATCCTGCCGCTCGATGTCACAGATCGCAGCGCCGTCTTCGACGCGGTCGGCAAGGCGCATAGCCACTTCGGACGCCTCGACGTCGTGGTCAGCAATGCAGGCTACGGCTATTTCGGCGCCATCGAGGAGATCGAGCCCGAACAGGCCAGGGTCAATTTCGACACCAACCTGTTCGGCACGCTCTGGCTGATGCAAGCCGTCTTGCCGATCCTGCGCGCGCAGGCCAGCGGTCACATCATAGCGGTATCGAGCATCGGCGGCGTGATCGGCTTCCCGACGGGCGGGACCTATACGGCGACCAAATTTGCGATCGAAGCCATGTCGGAAAGTCTGGCTGCGGAGGTCGCGGCATTCGGCATCAACGTCACGATCCTCGAGCCCGGCCACTTCACCACGGGTTTCGGCTCATCGGCCCGCTCTGCGCCGGCCATCGAGGTCTATAATCCAATACGCCAAGCCATTCGCGCCTCGTTCAAGCCTGAGGATTTTGGCGACCCGGAAGCAACCAGCGCAGCACTCTTCCAAGCGGTCGACGCCGATAAACCGCCACTACGCCTGGCGCTCGGCACGGGAACTATCACGAAGTTCAGATCGGCCTACGAGGCGCGACTGAGTAACTGGGCCCAGTGGGAAACCGTCACCAATGCTGCTCAGGGCAGCCCTGGCGTCTAGATCGCATACCCCGGCGATCGCTTGACGGTTTCCGGGGCGTGGCGTTCTCTACGGGTCGTTATCTCAAGTTGTGAGAGTGGAAAATGAAGCTGCTATTGCTTGGCGCGACGGGACTTGTCGGCAACAAGGCATTGGAGTTGGCGCTTGCCAACGCCGCAATCTCGGAGGTCATTGCGCCGACAAGAACGCCGCTCCCCGCCCGCGACCGGTTGCTGAACCCCGTCGCAGAGCGTCTGGAGGAGCTTTTCCGGGTCTCCATCGCCCGCCAGCCGGACGCGGTTCTGTGCGCTCTCGGCACGACGCAAGCCAAGGCCGGCTCGAAGGAAGCGTTTCGCTACGTTGACCACGAACTGCCGATTGCTTTCGGCAGGGCTGCGTTTGACGCCGGTATCAAGACCTATGCCCTCGTGTCCGCCATGGGCGCTTCGGCGACATCCGTCAACTTTTACACGCGGACGAAAGGCGAGGTCGAACGGGACATTCAGAAGATCGGGTTTCAATCCCTGACGATCTGCAGGCCGAGCCTGATCGGCGGCGAACGGAAGGAGACGCGGCGGGCGGAAAGAGCGGCGCTGGCATTGGTCCGGCTTCTGGCGCCGGTTCTGCCGAAGAAATTCCATCTCAATCCGGCGGAAGCGATTGCTGCTGCCGCGCTGGATGCGGTTATCGCCGCAAAGCCCGGCAACCACTTCATTTACGCCGAGCAAATGCGCTGACAAAGCCTATGCCGTTGTCAGTTTTTCGATCTGCTGCAGATTGACGATCGCCTTGATCGGCAGGTGGTCCGAGGCGACGCGGGAGAGCGGTGTGTCGTGGGCCTCGACCGTCGTCAGCACGCCCTTTCGGTTCGCCATGATCCGGTCGAGCGCCAGGACAGGCAGGCGCGCCGGGAAACTGGGAACGGCGGGCGGTTGCGGGCCGAAGGCCGACTGAAAGGTGTTGAGCGAGGAGCGGTCGCCCAACCGCCACTCGTTGAGATCGCCGAGCAGGATGGTCGGCATCTCGTGGCGGTCGTTCATCAGTTCCACCAGCATCTGCGCCTGGCGGGCGCGTGAATGGCGCAGCAGCCCGAAATGGGCGGCGATGATGCGCAAGGCGCCGCCGCGTTCGAGTTCGATTTCGGCAACGAGGGCGCCCCGCGGCTCCAGTCCCGGCAGAACGATCTGGTGGACGTCGCGGACAAGCCCCTTCTTGAACAGCACGACATTCCCGTGCCAGCCATGCGCCTTCGCCATGCCGGAGACCGGCACCGGGATCAGCCCGGTCTCGCGCTCCAGGCGGGAGAGATCGAGAATGCCTGTCCGCTCCCCGAAACGGGTGTCGGCCTCCTGCAGGGCGATGACGTCGGCATCGATCTCGTGGATGACGCGGCTCGTACGCTCAGGATCGAAGCGGCGGTCGACGCCGACGCATTTATGGACGTTGTAGGAGGCAATCAGCGTGCCCTCGGCGCGGGGACGCGCCTCGGCAAGCGCAGCTTCCAGCCGCTTCTTCCTGTTGCGGATCGAAGCGAGGATGTTAGCGGGGAGGCTGTCTTTTCTGGCATGCATCGGAGTGGGCATGGCTCCGTTGATCGAAAGTGGCTCTGGAAGGGATTATAGGCAGCACGCCGCGGGCGGCCATAGCTTGCGTCAAGAAAATCAGAGATAGGGCGAACCGAGCCACAGCACCTTTTCGACCAGCCGCACATAGAAAGGTCTCGACCGCAGTCCCTCGAGCGTGACGGGCGTTGCCGTGCGCAGGAGTTCCTCGACATGCTCGTCGATCTCGGCGGCAAATCCCTCGTTGAAGACTTCGAGGTCGATCTCGAAATTCAGCCGCAGCGATCGTGGATCGATATTCGACGAACCGACATAGGCCCAGGCGCCATCCACCGTCAGCAGCTTCGAATGGCTAAAGCTGCCAGTCGCCCGCCAAATGCGGCAGTAATTCTTGAGGATCTGGTCGAACTGCGCCGTCATCGCCCTGTCGACCAACATCAGATTATTGACGGCGGGCACGACGATATCGACCTCGACGCCGCGACGTGCTGCCGTGACCAGCGCGCTGATCAGCTCCCGATCGGGCAGGAAATAGGGCGACATGATGCGGATCGACTTGCGTGCCACCGAGAAGGCACCCATCAGCATCTTGTGATTGGTTTCGACGCTGCGGTCAGGACCGGAGGCGACGACGCGCATGAAAACGGGATCGCCGGGTTCGCGCTCTGGTGTCTCGATCCGCCAGGGCTCTCCGTTCAGGAGTTCGCCGGTCGCAAAGCGCCAGTCTTCGGCGGCCACGTCGAAGAGATCGGCGACGGCGGGGCCGGTCACCGAGAAATGCGTGTCGCGGGCATAGCCCTCGCCCGATATCTCCTCGCTGAA
Source organism: Rhizobium sp. Rhizsp82 (assembly GCF_047325115.1). Lineage (NCBI taxonomy): Bacteria > Pseudomonadati > Pseudomonadota > Alphaproteobacteria > Hyphomicrobiales > Rhizobiaceae > Rhizobium > Rhizobium sp. Rhizsp82. Next base: position 1,215,903 of record NZ_CP168571.1, read on the forward strand.
CCCCTCGCGGATGTTCATGCCGCCGGTCAGCGCCATCCGGCCGTCGACGATGACGATCTTGCGGTGGGTGCGCAGATTGGCATAGGGCAGCCGGAGGCCCATGATGACATTGCCGTTGAACACCGAGACGGTGACGCCCCCCTCCGAGAGATAGCCGAGAATGCTCGGCACCGAATAGCGGGCGCCGACCGCGTCGATCAGCACGCGAACCTCGACGCCGCGCTTGACGGCCGCGATCAGCGCATCGGCGATCCTGAGGCCGATCTTGTCGCGATCGAAGATGTAGGTTTCCAGAAGCACGCTGCGCGCGGCGCCATCGATCGCCGTCTTCATGGCGCGATAGGCATCGTCGCCATTCTCCAGCATGTCCATCGTATTGCCCGTCGTCAGCGGATTGCGCGCGACGCGATCGCCGAGCGTCTGCAGCGCGGCGAAACGGTAGCCGAAGCCGCCGATGACCATCTCGGCGTCGGCATCGAAGGTCTCGAGTTCATCGAGCTCATCCTCGGGCAGCAGCGCGTCGCGCCGCAGGCTGAGCGACTTGCGGCGGATGCGGTTGACACCGGCGATCGCATAAAGCACGGCGCCGACGATCGGCGACAGGATGATGACGCCGACCCAGCCGATCGCCGCGCGCACCTCTTCCTTGGTCATGGCAGCATGAATCGCCGCCGCTGCTCCCATGGCGATCGATATGACGAAGAGAATATGCGGCCAGTAAGTCGATATGAGATAGAACATCGGCTCGAAATATAGACGTAAAGTGGCGGCGTTCAATTCGCCGCCCTTCGCGTTCTGCGCGAATTTTTCATCAGCGATCAGGCAATAGCGAAAACAACCATGTTCGGCGCGTAAAGCCTGCTATCCGGCGGCGCGCCATAAATCGGCCGGCTGCTGGCGGCGGGGAGCGTCAACGGCTCCCGCGAAAGGTTGGCGCGCAGCTGCAGCACCGCACCCTCCATCTGCCAATCGATCGCCAGGCCGCCGTCCGTGGTCTCCAACGCCTTCGCATGCATCCGGCCGGTCTCCTTGATCAGCGGAACGATATGCAGCTGGCGGAGACGGGCAAGCTCGCGCACGAGATCTCTCCGGCGCCGGCCTTCCGGGCTTTCGGCGCGCTGCCATTGCAGCTTCGAGCCGTCGAAGGTCGATTGGTCATTCGGGTCCGGCAGCTCATCCTTCGAGCGGCCGTCCTTCAATCCGCCAAAACCTTCCGCCTCGGCCATGCGACCCTTGCGGACGATCTCGCCGAGTTCGCCCGCATAGTCGCAGAAGAAATAGAAGGGCTGGCTCTCGCCATAGTCCTCGCCCATGAACAGGAAGGGCATCTGCGGCGACAGCATCATGATGGCGGTCAGCGCCTCGACCGTCTCTTGCGGGGCGAGGCTGACGAGACGCTCGCCGAAGGCGCGGTTGCCGATCTGGTCGTGGTTCTGCAGGAAGTTGATGAAGGCTTCCGGCGGCAGGTAGACGCGCTCGCCGTCAGGCAGCACAGGCGGATCGGCCCGGTCGGGATAGACAAAGCCGTGCTGCAGGGCGAGCCGGGTCTTCTGCCAGAGGTCCCCGGCGAAGGCGGCGTAGTGGCCATCAGCCTCGCCAGTCGCGATGATATGGGCGACGTGATGGAAGTCGTCGTTCCACTCGGCGGTGAAGGCCTTGATGCCGCCGCGGGTGTCGCGTTCGAGGAGGCTCACCAGGTTCCGCTGGTCCTCGACCACCAAATGCACCTTGCGATCGGGAAACGCGGCCCGCACCTCCTGCGCCAGTTCGTCGAGCACATGGCGTGCGGACGTGTCGTGGATCTGCTCGACGGCGTCGAGTCTCAGGCCATCCAGCCGGAAATCGCCGATCCAGTAGAGCGCATTGTCGATGAAATAGCGGCGCACCGCCGGTTGGCTGAAATCGATGGCATCGCCCCAGGGCGTCGCCCGGTCGGTGCGGAAGAACTCCGGCGCGTAGCCGTGGAGATAATTTCCCTCCGGCCCGAAGTGATTATAGACGACATCGAGCAGCACCATGATGCCCTCGGCATGCGCGGCATCGATGAAGGCGCGGAACTCATCCGGCGTGCCATAGGCGGGATGCGGCGCATAATGCAGCACGCCGTCATAGCCCCAGCCGCGTCGGCCCGCAAATTGTGCCACCGGCATGATCTCGATTGCGGTAATCCCTGCCGCCGCGAGATCGGCGAGCTGTTCGGCGGCACCGGCGAAAGTGCCTGCTTGCGTGAAGGTGCCGATATGGATTTCGCTGATGACGGCCTCTTCCCAATCGCGGCCCGTCCAGCTGTCGGAGCGCCAGCGGTAGTCGGAGGAAGCGACAAGAGATGGGCCGTGGACATCGCCCTTTTGGCGGCGGGCGGCTGGGTCGGGTACTGCGCGACCATCCCCGGTGACGAAGGCATAGGCGTCGCCCGCTCTCACGTCGGCGATCGCCGCCTCGAACCAGCCATCCTCGAAACGCACCATCGGCATATCGCGGCCATTGAGGCGCAGCGAGACCTCGGCCTCTCCCGGCGCCCACAGACGAAAGCGCATACCGCCGTCGATTGCTTGCGGCCCCCAGGCCATTCTGCGCTTTCCCGTCTTCTGCATGCCTACCCCGCTTGATCCGATGCGACGGGTCGTGAACTGCCGGGAGCGGCCGCTTGTTCCCTGCGGCGTTGGCGTTTTCGCGCGGGATGCGCGAACGCCGCTTTATTGGGCAGAAAAGTACAAACCACTGAATATTAAAGAGGCTTCACTGCCCATTTATGCTGCAGCGCAAACAATGTTTTGCAGTGTGTCAAAATTCTTCTTGAAACTGCATGATTCCTCTGGAACCATCCCACCTAGTCTAGCGTTTGACTGCGGCATGTTGTGACGGGAGATCAGCGATGGCAGAAACTCGCGAAGAGTGGATCAAGAAGCGTGCATATGCTCTCTGGGAAGAAGAGGGCCATCCGACGGGGCGCGATTCAATTCATTGGGAGCAGGCAAGGAAGGAGCGTGAGACGCTCGAAACCTCTGCGGCCTCCAAGGACGGCACCGAAGTAAAGACCAAGGCAAAGCGGACCGCAACGACCGGCACCAAGACCAATGGCGCCGTCAAAGCTGCAGCCGCTCCGAAGAAGACGGCAAGCCGCAAGTCTGCCTGAAGGCAGACGAAGCAGCATGCCAGTCGGCGACGCGCAGACGCGATGAAAACCGCGTCCGCTGTTTCATGTCATATATCTGAATTACTTGCGTTTTATGGTGTGATTCAAGGGCGGTTCGCGCCCCGGGGGATAATTCCAGGAAAATGGCGTCAACAGCGGGGCAACTTCAAAAAATTGCCGTGAAATGGCCACGAATGGCGGAACCAAAGATCGCCTCGAATGTTTATGGCGAGAATGGGAGAACCGCTATGAACAAAGGCTATTTCGACGTCATCCTCGTGTCCCTGATTGTAGCCAGCTGCTACATGTTCGTCGTTCCGGTGTGAGGGGAAATGCTGGTCCTGACGATCGCCGCTCTCGCCTATCTGATCCTGGCTCTCGGGCTGGTGCTTGCGATCGACAACATGGTCGGTTTCGTCTTTCCTGAACGCCGCACCACATCGGGCCGCTTCTTCGATATCGCCAAGGCGATCGCTGCGGCGCAGCGCTTCAATCGCAAGTAAAATTCTTCCACCCGGCAGTTATTCGCCTCAGTGAATACACGCGTGTTAAGCTTATTTTCCGCAAGCCCTTTCCCTATACGTGCGACCCTCTATTTTAGCTGCAATTGGGCAGCATCGCGCCGCGTCTTCGCGGCTTGGCACGGAAGTGAAATGAATGACGGGGCAGACTGAAGGCGATTGGCCGAAAGGTGGCGGCGAAATCGGCAAGATGCTCCGGGATCCAGCATTCCACGCCTCGGGCATAGGGCCTGTCGATCAATGGCCTGCCTCGCTGCGCTATTACGCCGACGCGATGCTGAACTCCCGCCATGCGAAGTTTGTCGCCTGGGGTCCCGACCTCGCCTTCATCTATAACGATGCCTATGTGCCCGTTTTCGCGGAGCGCCACCCGCAGGCGCTCGGCCGTCCGTTCCGTGAGGTCTGGAGCGATATCTGGCAGCAGTTCGAACCGATCGTGAAGGCGACGCTGAGCGGCCAGGCACAGCTTTTCGAGGAACTGCTGGTTCCGATGCGGCGCGCCGGCAAGGTCGCCGATACCTGGTTCACCTTCTCCTACACGCCCCTGCGCGATGAAACCGGCTCGATAGCCGGTATCCTCTGTGCCACCATGGAAGTCTCGGCGCAGGTGATGGCCAAGCGGCGCGAGCGGCGCGCGCTGGATGAGTTGCGGATCAAGTCCGACGCATTGTCGATCGTCAACGCCGCCGGTGCGGCGATCACCGCCGAGCTTAATGTCGAGCGGCTGACGCAGACTGCCGTCGATGCCGGCGTGGCGCTGACCGGGGCCGAATTCGGCGCCTTCTTCTACAATGTCGACGACGGCGAAGGCGGCAGCTACATGCTCTACGCGCTGTCGGGCGTCGACCGGAAGAATTTCGAGCGCTTCCCGATGCCGCGCAACACCAAGGTTTTCGCGCCGACGTTCAGCGGCGAGGGCGTGGTGCGCTCCGACGATATCCTGCAAGATCCGCGCTACGGCAAGAACGCACCGCATCAGGGAATGCCGAAGGGGCATCTGCCAGTGCGCAGCTATCTCGCCGTGCCGGTCAAATCCCGTGACGGAAGCGTGATCGGCGGCCTGTTTTTCGGTCACGCCCAGCCCGGACGGTTCAACGATGCGGCCGAGGCAAGTCTTGTCAGCCTCGCCGGTCAGGCAGCTGTTGCCATCGACAATGCGCGGCTCGTTCGCGCCCAGGAGATGGAGATCAACCAGCGCCGCAATGTCGAGGAGCAGTTGCGCCGCCTCAACGAGACGCTCGAAGTGCGCGTCGCTGCCGAGATCGCCGAACGCCAGCAGGCCGAGGCCGCCCTGCAGCAGGCCCAGAAGATGGAATCGATCGGCAAGCTCACCGGCGGCGTGGCGCACGACTTCAACAATCTGCTGCAGGTCATCTCAGGAAATCTGCAGCTGCTCGGCAAGGATGTCTCCAGCAATACCCGCGCCAAGGAGCGTATCTCCAATGCGCTGACCGCTGTCGATCGCGGATCACGGCTGGCGAGCCAGCTCCTCGCCTTCGGCCGCCGCCAGCCGCTGGAGCCGAAAGTCATCAATGTCGGCCGCTTCGTCGCCGGCATGGACGACATGCTGCGACGCGCGCTCGGCGAAGAGATCGAGGTCGAGACCGTCGTCTCCGGCGGTCTCTGGAACACCTTTGCCGATCCGATCCAGATCGAGAATGCGCTGCTGAACCTCGCGATCAACGCTCGCGATGCGATGGACGGTTCCGGCAAGCTGACGATCGAAGTTGGCAATGCCTTCCTCGACGATTCCTATAGCCGCACCCATCCCGAGGTCGTGCCTGGGCAATATGTCGTGCTCGCGGTCACCGATACCGGTTCGGGAATGACTGCCGATGTCATCGAGCAGGCTTTCGAGCCGTTCTTCTCCACCAAGCCGGAGGGCAAGGGTACCGGCCTCGGGCTCTCGATGGTCTATGGCTTCGTCAAGCAATCGGGCGGCCACGTGAAGATCTACAGCGAGGTCGGAGAGGGCACGACGATCAAGCTCTATTTGCCGCGCTCCTTCCAGAGCGAGGACCGGATCGCCAGCAGCGAGACGGTTCCGGCCGTCGGCGGCACCGAAACCATCCTGGTCGCCGAGGACGATGAGGGCGTCCGCGCCACCGTCGTCGAGATGCTGACCGATCTCGGCTATTACGTTCTGAAGTCGCGCGATGCGCAGAGCGCGCTCACCGTCATCGAAAGCGGCGTCCACATCGATCTGCTGTTCACCGACGTCGTCATGCCCGGCACGCTTAAGAGCCCGGAGCTTGCCCGCATGGCGCGCGAGCGGCTGCCGCATATTGGCGTGCTCTATACGTCAGGATATACCGAAAACTCGATCGTCCATGGCGGACGGCTGGATCCGGGCCTCGAACTGCTCTCGAAGCCCTATACGCGCGAAGCGCTCGCCCGGAAAATCCGCCATGTGCTTGCCAATCAGGCGCAGCGCCGCCAGGGGCATGCAGCGGCCTCCGCCGCTCCCGGTACGCCGCCGCGCGAGATCATTCAGGAAAAGCTGAAGCTGCTCCTGGTCGAGGACGACGCCTTCATCCGCATGGATACCGCCGAGATCCTGCAGGATCTCGGTTATGAGGTGATCGAGGCGGAAAGCGGCGAGCGCGGCGTGGAGATCCTGGCAGCCGCGGCGATCGATATCATCGTCGCCGATGTCGGCTTGCCCGGCATGTCCGGCCCGGCGTTCGCGGCCAAGGCGCGGGCAGCCTTTCCCTCGGTCGGCATCGTCTTTGCGACCGGGAACAGCAGCCTGCCGGAAGCGGCCCGCTTTACCGGCTCGGTGCTTTTGACCAAGCCGTTCAGCAGCACCGCTCTCGACAAGGCCGTCAAGACCGCCGCGTTGCAGCGCCCGATTGCCTGAGACCTCAGAAACCATCGAGCTTATGGCTGCCGTTGTTGAACTCCGGATATTTGCGGACGATATCGTCCGTGCTGGTGCAGCTGTCGTCGCGGGCGACGAGCTCCACGGATAGCGCATCGCCGCTGCCCAGCTCTCCGCCCGGGCGATAGACGGGAATGCGTGCACCGCTGGCGCTGATCAGGACGGCATCGCTGCCGAAGCCACGCTGCAGCAGCCAATCGCGTGGCGCGAGCAGCCGTACGCTGATCTCAAAGGACCGGCCTGTGCCCTTCCTTACCTTGAGGCTGTAGGCAACAGGCGACAGCTGGCCATTCAGATCGATCTTGCCGTTTCCATCGGCTTCGCTGATGTGGTTATCCATCTCTCTGCTCCTTCCTGTTTGGTCATCAGGTTTGCAGGACTTGCCCCCAAAAACAGGGTTAACGCGGCTTTTGTTCCGTTTACGTAAGAATCGTTCTGCAGCGCAAAAAGAGCGGAACCTTTCAGGTTCCGAACGGTTGGAATCTCTTTGCAGCAAGAGGAGGCAGCCATGCCCAGAGGCGATAAATCGGCCTATACCGACAGGCAGAAGCGCAAGGCAGGACACATCGAAGAAGGCTACGAAGACCGCGGCGTTTCCCATAAGGAAGCCGAACGCAGGGCCTGGGCCACCGTCAACAAGGAAGAAGGCGGCGGCAACAAATCAGGCTCCGGACGCGGCAAGAAGGACACCCACGTCTCCTCCGAGAAGGGCGGCCGGATCGGCGGCAAGGCATCGGCATCACGCCCAGCGGCAGAGCGTTCGGCGTCTGCCAAGAAGGCCGCAGCGACCCGGAAGCGCAATGAGCAGCACGCGCATCATTGACGCACGAGCCGCGCCCCGTTGACGGATAGGCAAGCCGCCACATTTCAAGGGGTGGAACAGGATGACGCTAGCCGGGGAATTGCATGGCATACGAGCTCTACTATTGGGACGGAATACAGGGGCGCGGCGAGTTCGTGCGCCTGGCGCTCGAGGAAGCTGGCGCCAGCTATATCGACGTGACGCGCGAATCCGGCAGCGATCGCGGCACCGGTGCGATGATGAAGATCATGGAAGGTAGCGCAAGCGCCGAAATCCCCTTCGCGCCACCCTTTCTGAAGGATGGCGATCTGATCGTCTCGCATGTCGCCAATATCCTCTTCTATCTCGGAGCGAAGCTCGACCTGGCGCCGAAGCACGATACGGCGCGCTATGTGCTCAACGGCCTGCAGCTGACGATCACCGATTTCGTCGCTGAGGTGCACGACACACACCACCCCATCGCGACCTCGCTCTACTATGAGGACCAGAAGGAAGAGGCGAAGGCCCGCTCGGCCGAATTCATCAAGGAACGCATCCCGAAGTTCCTCGGCTATTTCGAGCGCGTCATCGCCAACAATCCGAAGGGAACGGCGCATATCTCGGGCAGCAAGCTTAGCTATGTGGACCTGTCTCTGTTTCAGGTGCTCGAAGGGCTGCGCTATGCTTTCCCGAAGGCGATGAAGGGCTCCGAGAAGCAATATCCGTTGTTGCAGGCGCTGCATGACATGGTCGAGCAGCGGCCGAATATTGCGGCCTACCTGAAATCGGATCGCCGCCTCGCCTTCAACATAAACGGCATCTTCCGCCACTATCCCGAACTCGATCAGGCTGCGTGAGGAGACGAGCCATGCCCCGGCAGACATTCTGGAAAGGCTACCTGAAGCTCTCGCTGGTGACGGCACAGGTATCGCTGACGCCTGCGACGACGGACAGCAACAAGGTTCGGTTCAACGTCCTGAACCGCAACACCAAGAACCGCGTCGAAAGCCGCTATGTCGACAGCGTCACCCATAGGCCGGTTGCGGCCAAGGAGCAGGTGAAGGGCTATCCGCGTGGCGAGGACGACTATGTGCTGCTCGAGGATGCCGAACTCGACGAGGTCGGTCTCGAGAGCACGCGGACGATCGATATCGACAGCTTCGTGCCGCGCGGCTCGATCGACTGGATCTGGTACGACAAGCCGCATTTCCTGGCACCTGAAGACAAGGTCGGCACCGAGGCCTTCTGCGTCATCCGCGAAGCGATGGCCGCAAACGACGTGGTCGGCATCGCGCGGCTGGTGCTTTACCGCCGCGAACGCGCTGTGCTTCTGGAGCCGCAGGGCAAGGGCATCGTGCTCTGGACGCTGCATTATGGCGACGAGCTGCGCGAGCCTGTCGGCACCGTCGATATCGGCGCCAAGCCGGATGCCAAGGTGCTGGCAATGATGAAGAAGCTGGTGAAGGACCAGACGCAGGACTGGAGCCCGGCGATGATGCAGGATCCGGTGCAGAAGCGGCTGCAGAGCATCATCCGCGCCAAGCTGAAGACGATGAAGAAGATGACGCCGGTCAAGAAGACGCCGCCGGTGAAATCGACCGGCAATGTCGTCAACATCATGGACGCGCTGAAGAAGAGCCTGGCGAAGGAAAGCGGCCAGCCGAAGCGTCATTGAGCGGCCAATTCCGGACCCAAACCGTCGCATTCGGAACGGTGCCTGTTTCCATATCCTCTAATCTGTGAGCACAGCCCGCAGCGGGAGGAGCCGCGCGGGATGGCGACATTTTCAACGGAGGAGACGAAAATGAGCAAGAACAGAGGCGTGGTCTATCTGCGGCCCGGCAAGGTGGAAGTCCGCGACATCGACGATCCGAAGCTGGAAGCGCCGGATGGCCGCCGCATCGAGCATGGCGTCATCCTGAAGGTTATCTCGACCAATATCTGCGGCTCCGACCAGCACATGGTCCGCGGCCGCACGACCGCGATGCCGGGCCTGGTTCTCGGCCATGAAATCACCGGCGAAGTCATCGAAAAGGGCGTCGATGTCGAGATGCTCGAGATCGGCGATATCGTCTCCGTTCCGTTCAACGTCGCCTGCGGCCGCTGCCGCTGCTGCAAATCGCAGGACACCGGCGTCTGCCTGACGGTCAACCCGTCGCGCGCCGGCGGCGCCTACGGCTATGTCGACATGGGCGGCTGGATAGGCGGACAGGCACGCTACGTCACCATCCCCTACGCCGACTTCAACCTACTGAAGATCCCGGATCGCGACAAGGCGATGGCCAAGATCCGCGATCTGACGATGCTGTCCGACATCCTGCCGACCGGCTTCCATGGCGCGGTCCGCGCCGGTGTCGGCGTCGGCTCGACTGTCTATGTCGCCGGTGCCGGCCCGGTCGGCCTTGCCGCTGCAGCTTCGGCCCGTATCCTCGGCGCTGCCGTCGTCATGATCGGCGACTTCAACAAGGATCGTCTCGCCCATGCCGCCAAGGTCGGCTTCGAGCCGATCGACCTGTCGAAGAGCGACCGTCTCGGCGACATGATCGCCCAGGTCGTCGGCACCAATGAAGTCGACAGCGCGATCGACGCCGTTGGTTTCGAGGCCCGCGGTCACTCGGGCGGCGAGCAGCCGGCAATCGTCCTGAACCAGATGATGGAAATCACCCGCGCCGCAGGCTCGATCGGCATTCCGGGCCTCTATGTCACCGAAGATCCGGGTGCGGTGGACGCAGCCGCCAAGCAAGGCAGCCTGTCGCTGCGCTTCGGCCTCGGCTGGGCAAAGGCGCAGTCCTTCCATACCGGCCAGACGCCGGTCCTGAAGTACAATCGCCAGCTCATGCAGGCGATCCTGCACGACCGCCTGCCGATCGCCGATATCGTCAACGCCAAGGTCATCTCGCTCGAAGACGCCGCTCAGGGCTATGAGAGCTTCGACCAGGGTGCAGCGACGAAATTCGTCCTCGACCCGCATGGCGTGGTCTCCAAGGCAGCCTGATTTCGGAAGGGCGGCGCAAGCCGCCCTTTTCATTTCCGCACGCGATTGACCGGCCCAAAGTTTGCCGGTAGCTCTAGGGCATGATGATCGCGACGGTTCTCGTAGTGGTGATAGGGCGCATGGGCAGGATGGCGTAGCCATCCGGCGAAAGCACCCATGCGCGGTAAGCAGGCTCCCGGCGGGGCCTTTTTTATTGCCCGGATTCCGGGCAGCGGCCTGCCGGACATCCCTCTTCCCATCACCCGAGAGACCGACCGATGACCGGAAATTCCGCATCCGAACTCACGCGCACACGCCAACCCAAACCGCCGCGACTGATCACGCTTATCCTGCTGACCGCCCTCTCCGTCCTGCCCGTCAATCTGATCCTGCCGTCGCTTCCCGAGATCGCCACCGATCTGCGCACCGATCCGGCTCTGGTGGCTCTCAGCGTCGCGGCCTATGCCGCACTGACCGCCTTTGCCGAAATCATCGGCGGCGCCCTGTCCGACCGCTTCGGCCGCAGGCCGGTGGTCTTTGTCTCGCTGTCGATCTTCATTCTCGCTTCGGCGGGTTGCGCGTTAGCGGGCAATATCCATGTCTTCCTGCTCTTCCGCACCTTGCAGGCGGCGATCGCCGCCTGCTTTTCCATCGCGCTCGTCATCGTCAAGGAAGGCTGGGGCGGGCAGAAGGCTGCCAGCAAGTTCGGCTATCTCGCCATGGGCTGGGCAGTCGCGCCGATGGTCGGCCCGACGATCGGCGGAGCCGTCAGCGAGCTCTTTGGCTGGCGGGCAGATTTCGTGATGTTCGCCGCGCTCGGCGCAATCATGCTGGCGCTTGCCGCGCATGAAATCCGTGACGATGCTGGCGTGCAGCGATCGCACGCGCACGGCTATTTCGCGCCGTACCGGCTGCTGCTCGGCTCGCCGCGTTTCCTTGTCTATGCCGCCTGCATGGCCTGCTCGATGGGGACGCTCTACGTTTTTCTTGCCGGGGCTCCGCTGGTCATGAATGAGGCGCTCGGAGGATCAAGCGCCAAGCTCGGTCTCTACATGGGCATGGTGCCCGCCGGCTTCATTCTCGGCAGCTATCTCGCGGGACGTTATGCCGGCCGCGTTCCAATCGCCGTCATACTGATCGCCGGACGGACGCTGACATGTACCGGTTTGCTCGGCGGCCTGGCGCTCGCGATCGCCGGGATCACCGCCCCTCCGGCCTTCTTCGCAGCCTGCATCTTCATCGGCATCGGCAACGGGCTGACCATGCCTGCCGCCAATTCCGGCATATTGGCCATCCAGCCCGATCTGGCAGGAACGGCCGCAGGGCTGGCGGCCGCTGTCAGCGTCGGCGGCGGTGCGGTGATCGCTTCGATTGCCGGACTTCTCCTCGATGAGGCCTCGACCGGGCGGGAATTGCTCTGCGTGATCCTGATCCCGGCGACATCGGCCCTTGTTGCAGCAGGTCTCGCGGGATTGCTGGACCGCCGGAAGACGGTTGCGGCATGATGCGTGGAAGAGCGGTCCCTCAGGACCGCTTCTTCTTTTCGAGAGGCTTTGCCGCCTCGAAGAAATCCGCCCAGGGATCGCGCGACAGCGCGTTGATCCTGGCAGGCGCATTATCGACGGTGAAATATGCGGGGCCGATTTCGCTTGTGAGCTCGCTCCAGTCGATGGGCATCGAAACAGGTGCGCCTTGGCGGGCGCGGGCCGAATAGGGGGCGACGGCGGTGTTGCCGCGGCCGTTGCGCAGGTAATCGATGAAGATCTTGCCGTTGCGCTCCGCTTTCGTCGCCTTGGCGATGTAGCGCGAGGGATCGGAGCCTTCCATCGTGTCGGCGATCCATTTGGCGAAGGCTTTCACCTCGGTCCAGCCGGCTTTCGGGGCCAGCGGCGCCACGACATGCAGACCCTTGCCGCCCGAGGTCTTGACGAAGGCCGCAAGCCCCTCGCCTTCCATGATCGCCTTGATCTCATGCGCGGCAGAAATAACCGCGGCCCAGGGCACATCATCGGCCGGATCGAGATCCATGATCACCATGTCGGGCTTTTCCCATTTGGCGGTCGTCGCGCCCCAGGGATGGATTTCCAGAACGGCCGATTGCACCAGCGCGACGAGACCGTCGAAATCTTTGATCCGCAACAGCTTCTCGCCGCCGCGATCCTTGGGGTCGGCAATCTCCTCGATGTGGGCGTTCATGCCCTTCCAGGCATGTTTCTGGAAGAAGCGCTGCTTGCCCGATATTCCATCCGGCAGACGCAGCAGCGATAGCGGCCGATTGACGACGAAAGGCTTTATCAGTTCCCAGACATTGGCGTAGTAATCCGCCAGCCCGGCCTTGGTGATACCTTCGTCGGGCCAGTAGATGCGATCGGGATGCGTCAGCGTCACATCCGATACCGGCAGCTCTTTTGCAGCAGTTGCACCCATTTCGCGCCCCACTTCCTTTGCCGCCTTGTCCTCGCGCAAGCCGCGGAAGGCGGCGTGGCGCAGATTCCCATCCGCCGACCAGGCACTGAACTCAACCTCGGCCACCAGCTCCGGCTTGACGAAAACCAGCCCGCGGCGCTCGTCCGCCGTCAGCTTGCCTTCGAAGGCGCTTTCTGTTTGCTCAAGCTTGGAAAGCTTCCGGTAGAGATCATGCGACAGCTTGACGGTGTAGCCAGTGCCGACCCGCCCGACATGTTTCAGCTTGCCCTTGTGATAGTAGCCCATGGCAAGCGAGCCGATCGCGCTTTTCATCGATGTCGAGGGAACGTATCCGCCGATGACGAACTCATTGCGTTGAACGCATTTCGACTTCACCCAATCACCGGTTCGGCCCGAGACGTAATGGCTGTCGCGCTCCTTGGAGATCACTCCCTCGAGCCCAAGCCGGGAGGCATGATCGAGAACGAGACCGCCATTCTCGTTAAAATGCTCGCTGTAGCGCAGTTTTGCGCTGCCGGCGGGCAGCAGCTTTTCCAGCAGCGCCTTGCGGTCGATAAGCGCGACATTCTGCAGATCGTGGCCGTCGAGATAGATGAGGTCGAAGGCGTAGTAGGAGAAGCGGTCGCTGCGGCCTTCGCTCAGATCGTGCTGAAGCGCCGAGAAGTCGGAGGCGCCGTTCTCCCGCTCGACGACGAGCTCGCCATCGATCAATGCGCTATCGACAGGCAGCGCGCCGAAGGCGGCGGCGATCTCCTCGCCGAACTTCTCTGTCCAGTCGAGCCCGGTCCGCGTCAGCATCGTCACCTTGCCGTCGCGGATGCGGATCTGCAGGCGGTAGCCGTCAAACTTGATCTCGTGGATCCAGCCGTCTCCTGCCGGCGGGCGCGGCTTCAGCTTGGCAAGCACCGGCTCGACGAAATCCGGCATCGCGGTCTTGCGCGCGCCCTTCGGCCACTGATGCACCTGCGGCTGCGCCTTGGCCTTGGCAGCGGGTTTCGTAGCCGTCTTGCGGCCATTCGGCTTGGAATTCCAGGTATCGTCGGGGTTCTTGGCGACCTGCTCGATCGTCCGTCCGCTCTTGGCGGATTCCGGACGTTTCTTCAGGATGTCCTCGCGGCGGCCGTGGCGGGCCTCCTCGTCTTCACCCTTGATCAGCAGCCAGTTCTCGCGCTTCTCGCCGGGCTTGCCGTGCATCCGCACCAGATGCCAGCGGCCCTTCAGCTTGTCGCCATCAAGCTCGAATTCGATATGGCCCTTGCGATATGCTTTCTTTGCGTCGCCGAGCGGCGCCCAGGTGCCCCGGTCCCAGACGATGACGGTGCCGCCGCCATACTGACCCTTCGGGATCACGCCCTCGAAATCACCGTAGGAGAGCGGATGATCCTCTACATGGACGGCGAGCCGCTTGTCGTCAGGATTGAGGCTCGGGCCGCGCGTCACCGCCCAGCTCTTCAACACCCCATCCATCTCCAGGCGGAAATCGTAGTGCAGGCGCGTCGCATCATGTTTCTGGATGACGAAGCTGTTGCCCTTGCTCTTGCCTTTCGCGCCGCGCGGTTCCGGGGTGACCTTGAAGTCGCGCTTTTGCTGATAGGTTTCGAGCGCCATTGTCAGCTCGCCTTCTTGCGGCGGCTGGATGCGCTGGCGGTAGGTTTACCGGATCCCGATTTGCCGCCGATCTTGGCGCTCTGGCGCAGCGCCTCCATGAGATCGACGACCTTGCCCTCCGGCTTCGGCTTACGCTTCGGCGGCTCGCGGCCCTCGATCTTGGCTTTGACGAGCTCGGTCAGCGCCGCCTCGTAGCGGTCCTCGTATTCGGCCGGATTGAAGCTGCCCTTCTTGGTGCCGATAATATGGCCGGCGAGCTCCAGCATTTCCTTGTCGAACTTGATGTCCGGGATGTCCTTGAAGACGGTCTCGGCAGAGCGAACCTCGTAGTCGAAATTCAGCATGGTGGCGATGACGTGATCATCCTGCGCGCGGATCAGCAATGTCCGGTTACGGCGAAACAGCACCGCCTGGGCAAGCGCCGCGACCTTGTTGTCGCGCATGCTGCGCATGATCAGGCCGAGGGCTTCGGCATCGTGATCTTCAATGGGGGCGAGGTAATAGGGACGGTCGAAATAGAGCTTGTCGATCTCCGCCAGGGGAATGAAGCTCTGGACACCCATCACCTTGTCGCTGTCGGGCATGACGCTGGCGATCTCGTCGCCTTCGATGACGATGTAATCGCCATTGTCCATCCGATAGCCCTTCACCTGATCCTCGCGATCGACGGGCTTTCCGGTTTCGCTATCGACGAACTGCCGCTCGACGCGGTGGCCGGTCTTGCGGTTGATGATGTTGAAGGACAGGCGGTCGGAGGATGAGATGGCGGTGTAGAGACCGACGCCGCAGACAAGGTCGCCAATCTTCAGATGGCCTTTCCAGCTTGCCCGCGCCGCCATGTCACTCTCCTACGCTACAGTTATCCTATCAGAGTCTGCTACCGCTTCTGTCAGTTTCAAGGGGCTGAAACTGCCAACCGCCATCAGGAGCCGGATAAGCGAGCAAAGCATCGCCATCGCCGATCTTCTGCCGCGATGCGGCGCTCCTGGCGCGATCGGCGGCTTCCTCCGCCGTCGCATAGGTCTCGGATATCGTATCGCCGAGCTTGTAGGCCCAGCCTTCATCATGCGGCACGATCTGATAGGTAATGTCGACCATCTTTTTCTCCTCTCTTCAGTCGTAGTCGCGTGGAGCGCCTTTACGGCGCTCGTCCAAAGCTATGATCTTTTCGACGGAAGCGATCTCGTCGCTGGTCACCGGCCGGACAGGATCGGAGGCGATCGCTTCCAGCACAGCGTCGGACAGCCCGCCGTTGCGGATGACCCATTCGAGCGTCTCCCTTGTCTCGCGTTCGGCCTTCAATTGCGCATAGAGCGCGATGATCAGCCGGTCACGCGGATCGAACTTCTGGTTCTTTTCCGAGACCTTACGGACATTCGGCATAGAAAAGCCCTTTCAGAATTGCTCCCGATCAAGCTTTGAAACGTGATGTAAGAGAAATTGTTCCGTCCAGAAATTGCGGAACGATCGGCGGCCTCAACTGTTCTTCCCCTGCAACCTGCGCTTTGCAGAGCGCAGCCACGTGCGGCTCGCAAAGCGGAGCAATCGAGGAAGGCCGGCGACAGAACCGGGCCGCCCTTGGTGGACCTCCTGTCACCTGAGAAGCCCGCGTCCACCCGGCGCGGGCTTTTTTCGCGGACTCCGGCTCACGCGCTCATTCCGGCCTCCCGCATCAGAAAATCTAGCAGCCGATTTTCTTCGGCGCGCAGACCGCGCAGCGGTGCCGCCGCCTCGGGCATCTCCTTCGGAATATCGCGGTCGCGATCGGCAAGGCCGATGATGCGCGGATGAATATAGCTGGATCGCGAGATCGCTGCCGTGTTGTGCAGCACCTCGGCCGAAGCCTCCGCCATCTCCTTCACGGTCGGGCGCCGCCCTTCGAGGATTGCGCTTCTCGCCACGCCGAAACCGGCAAGCGAGCCCGCCCATGTCCGAAACGTTTTGGCAGAGATGGCGATGCCGGAGATCTCGGCGAGATAGCTGTTCAAGCGCCCGGACTCGACCGGCTTCAGCGAACCCGTCTCATCTTTCCAGACGAAGAGCTGGCGGCCCGGCAGGTCGGCGATCTCTTCCAGTATCTTCTGCAGGCGCGGATGCTTGAGGCTCCGCTGCACCCGCTTGCCCCCCTTGGCGCGGAACTTCAGCTCAATCTTCCCGTCGTTGAGTTTGATGTGGCGCTTGAGCAGCGTGGTGGCGCCATAAGTGCCGTTTTCCTTGACATAGGCCTGATTGCCGACGCGCAGATGCGCCTCGTCGAGCAGCGTCGTCAACGCCGCCAGGATGCCCCTGATATCGTCGACGCCGGTGTCGAGATCCCTAAGTGCCTGCCGGCGGATTTTTGGCAATGCCTGGCCGAACTCGATCAGCTGATGGAATTTTTCAACGCTGCGAAAGGCGTTCCAATCCTTGTGATAGCGGTACTGTTTCCGCCCGCGGGCATCGTAGCCGGTCGCCTGCAGGTGACCGTTTTCCTGCAGGCAAATCCAGACATCGTCATAGGCGGGCGGCAGGCCGAGCGCAGCAATGCGGTCCTTCAGTTCCGGGTCGGCAACCAGTTTGCCGTCAGGCAGCCGGTAGCAGAAGCCCTTGCCTTTCCGGCTGCGGCGAATGCCGGGCTCGGTATCGCTCACATAGATCAGGCCAAGATCGGCAATCGCGTCCGCATTCATCGCGCTATCGGTGGCCCGTCATTTCGGCTTGCGGCCGAAGTTGAACCAGCGGCGGCGCTCGGCCGTGTCAGCCTCCTTCGGCGGCTCCGTCGCGCCCTTCGGCGCAAAGACGGCGACGCTTTCGCGGTAAAGCGTGATCGGGCTATCGACATCGATGATCTCGAAGGCATCGTCGGCGCCGGTTTCGACCAGCCGTTGCCAGTGATCGATGCCGTTCACCTCGGGCAGGCTGATCTCGCAATCGCCACCGGCATTGAACAGCATGAAGAGCCCATCCATCTTCTCGCTGTCGGGTGTGTGGACGCTGCGGGAAATATAGACGCCGAGAACGCGAAGCTCGCCATCGTTCCAGGCGCCGTCATCCATGAAGGTGCCGTCGTGCTTGTACCAGGCGATCTCGATACGGCCGTCCTCGCTGGTCTCGCCCGTCAGGAAACGCTCCTGACGCAGTTCGGGATGCGCCTTCCGGAGCGCGATCATCTTCTGGCAGAAGGTCAGGAATGGATCGTCGAGCCCGCTCCAGTCGATCCAGCCGATCTCGTTGTCCTGGCAATAGGCATTGTTGTTGCCATGCTGGCTGTTGCCGATCTCGTCACCGGCGACGATCATCGGCACGCCCTGCGACAGCATCAGCGTCGCCATCATGTTGCGGCGGCGGCGCGCACGGTTTTCGTTGATCCCCGGATCATCGGTGGCGCCTTCGGCACCCATGTTGTCCGAATGATTGTCCGAATGGCCGTCGTTGTTGTCCTCGCCATTCGCCTCGTTGTGCTTGTCGTTGAAGGAGACCGTATCCATCAGCGTGAAGCCGTCATGGGCAGCGAGCAGGTTGACGGAGGATGTGGCGCCGCGGTCGGAATGGTTGAACTGCACGGCCGAGCCGGTGATGCGCTGCGACAGGCTGGAGACCAGGCCGCCATCGCCCTTCCAGAAGCGCCTGACATCGTCACGGAACTTGTCGTTCCACTCGCGGAACGGATGCGGGAAACCACCGACCTGATAGCCGCCCTCGCCGACATCCCAAGGCTCGGCGATCAGCTTGACCCCGGCAAGGATCGGATCCTGGCGGATGGCGCTGAAGAAGATGCCCTGGCGGTCGAACTCCAGATCCTGCCGGCCGAGCGTGCTCGCCAGATCGAAGCGGAAGCCATCGATATGCATGACGCCCACCCAATAGCGCAGGCTGTCGAGCACCATGCGCATGACCATCGGATTGGCGATGTTCAGCGTGTTTCCGGTGCCCGTCGTGTCGAAGGTGTGGCGCGCGTCATCGGGCGAGAGAATGTAGTAGCTCGCATTGTCGAGGCCGCGGAAGGAGAGCGTCGGGCCGCGCTCGCTGCCTTCGGCGGTGTGGTTGTAGACGACGTCCATGATCACTTCGATCCCGGCCGCATGGAATTTGCGCACCATCGTCTTGATCTCGGTGATCTTGTCGCTGGAGAGGTAGCGCGACTGCGGGGCGAAGAAGCCGAGCGTCTGGTAACCCCAGTAATTCGTCAGGTTCTTCTCTTCGAGATAGCGGTCGTTCGGAAAGAACTGGATCGGCAGCAGTTCGATCGCGGAGACCCCGAGCTTCGTCAGGTGCTCGATGATCGGATCGCTCGCCATACCCAAGAACGTGCCGCGCAGCCGGTCGGGCACCTTGGGATGAGTCATGGTCATGCCGCGCACATGCGCTTCATAGACGATCGTCTCCGTCCACGGGCGGCGGATCGCCTGATCGCCGTCCCAGTCGAAATCCGGATCCTGCACCACGCCCTTGACCATGAAGGGGGCGCTGTCGCGTTCGTCGAAGGAAAGATCGTCCTTGCCGATCGTGTAGCCGTAGAGCGCGTCGTCCCACTTGAGATCACCGACCACCTGCTTGGCATAGGGATCGAGCAGCAGCTTGTTGGGATTGAAGCGATGGCCGTTCTGGGGATCATAGGGGCCGTGGGCGCGGTAGCCATAGACGGTGCCCGGGCCGACGCCGGCGATATAGCCCGACCAGATATCGCCTTCGCGCTTCGGCAGCGGTAGGCGCGCTTCTTCTTTCTTGCCATCGGCGGAGAAGAGGCAGAGCTCCATCTGCTCGGCATGGGCGGAATAGACGGCAAAATGCGTCCCGGAGCCTGTATATTCCGCGCCAAGTTCAGGCTTGAGGAAATCGAGTTCCGAGAACGAGTAGCTCATTGTTGTGTCGCCCATCCTTTATATCGCTTCATTAAATGGTTTCGCTGCCATGACAGCAGGCGAGCCGGACAGGCAGTTCAATCTGCAGGCACAGCAAAGCGCTGCGTCCGGCAATAACGCCCGGCACAGCGATGAGAGTGGCTTGGCTTGAACATGATCGTCCGTCTCGAAGGTACAGGAACGGCGATCGCCTTCCCCCAATCCTCGAAACGTGAAGGGAACCCGAAGGTTCCCTTGTGCAGTGCAAAATATCGGTGAGACGAAGCGCCGATTACGGCATCAGCTGGCCGCCATTGACCTCGATGATCTGGCCGGTGATGTAGCCCGACAGCGTCGGCGAGGCCAGGAAGAGATAGGCGCCGACACAATCCTCCGAGGTGCCGACGAAGCCCATCGGGATTGACTTGCGCTGCAGTTCCATCTGCTCGTCATTGGTATAGCGCTCATGGAAGGGCGTGGCGATGACGCCGGGTGCGACCGCGTTGACGCGGATGCGATCGGGTACGAATTCCTTGGCGTGGCCGCGGGTGATCGTCGAGACGAAGCCCTTGGATGCCGCGTAAAGGATCGCGCCGTTGCCGCCGCCGTTGCGGGCGGCGATCGAGGTGGTGTTGATGATGAAGCCGCCCTGCTTCTTCAGCCAGGGATGGGCGGCGCGCACCGCTGCCAGCACCGAGCGGGCGTTGAGGTTCATCACCTTGTCGTAGTGCTCGTCGGTATATTCCGACGTCGGCTTGCGGCCGAGCATGCCGCCGGCATTGTTGATCAGGCCGTCGAGATGGCCGAAGGTCTTGGCCGTCTCCTCGACAACGCGCTCCGTCTCGCCTTCCCTGGAAACGTCGCCATGTACCAGATGGACCGTAGCACCTGTCGCGCGGATTTCTTCGGCGAGCTTTTCGGCCGGCTCGCGGCTGGCATTGTAGTGGATGCCGACTTTCATGCCCTGTGCGGCAAAAGCGCGGGCAAGGGCGGCGCCGATGCCGGTCGATGCGCCGGTGATGAGCACGGCCTTGCCGGCCAGATCCGGCAGCTTGATGGACGCGAGTGATTGAGCAAGATCAGCCATGGCTGCAAAGCCTCCCTAAAACAATTGCATGGTAATAATATGCGGGAATCTTAGCAGGCTGTGTCCGCCAACTGCAATGCCGGACACGGGAATTTGTATCGGGTCAGACGCGCTCGAGCGCCACGGCGATCCCCTGGCCTACGCCGATGCACATGGTCGAGAGGGAATAGCGGCCGCCGGTTTCGGCAAGTTCGAGTGCCGCCGTGCCGGTGATACGGGCGCCCGACATGCCGAGCGGATGGCCGAGCGCGATGGCGCCGCCATTGCGATTGACGCGGCCGTCGTCATCGGCAATCCCGAGCTCGCGTAGCACCGCCAGCCCCTGCGAGGCAAAGGCCTCGTTGAGCTCGATGACGTCGAACTGCTTCTGCTTCATGCCAAGGCGGTCCATCAGCCTGCGCGATGCCGGAACTGGACCGATACCCATGATACGCGGCGGAACACCCGCGGCGGCCCCACCGAGAATGCGGGCGATCGGCCGCAGGCCGTATTTCTTCGCCGCTGCTTCCGAGGCGATGATCAGCGCGGCAGCGCCGTCGTTCACGCCCGAGGCGTTACCCGCGGTGACCGTTCCGCCTTCCTTCTTGAAAGGCGTTCCGAGCTTGGCAAGCGCCTCCATCGAGGTCGCGCGCGGATGCTCGTCCCTGTCGACGACGATGGAATCACCCTTGCGCTGCGGGATGGTGACGGCGGCGATCTCCTTGCCGAGCCGGCCGCTTGCCTGGGAGGCAGCCGCCTTCGCCTGCGAGCGAACGGCAAACGCGTCCTGATCTTCGCGGCTCACCTTGTAATCTTCGGCGACATTCTCGCCGGTCTCCGGCATGGAATCGACACCATATTGTTTTTTCATCACCGGATTGACGAAGCGCCAGCCGATCGTCGTATCGTAAATCTCTGCATTGCGCGAAAAGGCCGTATCGGCCTTCGGCATGACGAAAGGCGCGCGCGACATGCTTTCGACGCCGCCCGCGATCATCAGCTCCGCCTCGCCCGCGCGGATCGCCCGCGCCGCCGTGATGACGGCATCCATGCCAGAACCGCAGAGGCGGTTGATCGTGGTACCTGATACGCCGAGCGGCAGACCGGCCAGCAGCAGCGACATGCGCGCGACGTTGCGATTGTCCTCGCCTGCCTGGTTGGCGCAGCCGAAGACGACGTCATCGACGGCATCCCAGTCAACGGAAGCATTGCGCTCCATCAGCGCCTTTAGCGGCACGGCGCCGAGATCGTCGGCTCGGACGGAAGAAAGCGAGCCGCCGAAACGGCCGATTGGCGTGCGGATGTAATCGCAGATGAAAGCTTCAGCCATCGGTGAACTCCTTACAGCTCGGGGACGACGAGATCGGCCACCGGGCCTTCGATATGCAGTTTTGCGCCGGTCATTGCCTGCAGTTCCTCGACCGACATGGCGGCAAGCTTCTCGCGCAGCACGAAGCGGCCCTTAACGATGTCGATCACGGCATGGCTCGTATAGACGCGGGTGATGCAGCCGACACCGGTCAGTGGGAAGGTGCACTTTTCGACCAGCTTCGGCTCGCCGTTCTTGGTCACATGCTCGGTGATGACGCAGACCTGCTTGGCGCCATGCACCAGATCCATTGCGCCGCCGACGGCCGGCACGCCCTTCGAGCCGACCCGCCAATTGGCGAGATCGCCGTTTTCCGAAACCTGATAGGCGCCGAGGATGGCGATATCCAGATGGCCGCCGCGCACCATGGCGAAGCTGTCGGCATGGTGGAAGAAGGCAGCACCCGGCTTCAGCGTCACGGCCCGTTTGCCGGCGTTGATCAGATCCCAATCCTCTTCACCGGCAGGCGGCGCCTCGCCGAAATTCAGGATGCCGTTTTCCGTATGAAAGATCGCCTCGCGCCCCTCAGGCTGGTAGCGGGCCACCATTTCGGGGAAGCCGATGCCGAGGTTCACATAAGCGCCATCCGTGATGTCCTGCGCCGCGCGCCAGGCGATCTGGGCGTTGGAAAGCTTGATGTCTTCGCGCGTATCGAGTGTCATACGTAGGCCACCCCGGCTCGAATGAGCTCTTCTTCCTGTTGCGGATTGGCGATCTCGACGACGCCGTCGACGAAGATGCCGGGTGTTACCACCTGCTCCGGATCGATGCCGCCGGCGGGCACCAGCTTCGAAACCTGGGCGATGGTCTTGGCCGCAGCCATGCACATCAGCGGGTTAAAGTTGCGGCCCGCCTTGTTGTAGGTGAGGTTGCCATGGATATCCCCAAGCTGCGCTTTGACGATCGCGAAATCGGCCTTCAGCCAGCGTTCCTGCACATAGTGCCTGCCATCGAACTCGGCGACCGGCTTGCCTTCGGCGAGCTCGGTTCCATAGGTCGTCGGCGTAAAGAAAGCCGGGATCCCGGCACCACCGGCGCGGATGCGTTCGGCAAGCGTGCCCTGCGGCACCAGCTCAAGCTCGATCTCGCCCGCCAGATACTTGTCGGTGAAAGCCCGCGGATCGGACGAGCGCGGGAAGGAGCAGACCATCTTCCTGACCATCCCGGCATCGATCATCGCCGCGATACCGATCCGGCCGTTGCCGGCGTTGTTGTTGATGACGGTGAGGTTCTTCGGCCCCTTGTCGATCAGCGCATGAATAAGCTCGATCGGCGCACCCGATCCGCCGAACCCGCCAATCATGACGACGGCGCCATCACCAATATCGGATACGGCCTCAGCCGCGCTCCGGATCGTCTTGTCCATGCCGGATATCTCCTCGCCTGGCATCGCGGGGATCTCCCGCCTCAGGCGGAATGGATAAGTCCGCAACGGCGGGGCAGGCAAGCAAATTGTGCGTTATTTGACATTTGTTCATATATCGCACATCGTAGTTTTTGAAAACAGGCGGGGTACAGCATGCGCGAAACGGACTTCGTCAGCGGGTTTGCGAGGGGGCTGAAGGTCATCGAGGCCTTTGGCGAGATGCATCAGCGTCTATCGATCACCGATGCCGCCAAGCTGACCGGCTTGGACCGTGCAACGGTGCGGCGCTCGCTGCTGACGCTTTCCGAACTCGGCTATGCGGATTACGACGGCAAGTTTTTTACGCTGACTCCGAAGGTGCTGCGGCTGGGGCATGCGTATCTCTCGGCCACACCGCTGCCCGCCATCCTGCAGCCGCATCTCGACCTGCTGTCGGAAAAGGCAGGGCAAAGCGCCTCGGCCTCCGTGCTCGACGGCACTGAGATTCTCTATATCGCCCGGGCCTCGCAGAAGCGGGTGATGTCGATCAACCTGACGCCGGGAAGCCGCCTGCCCGCCTATTGCGCTTCGATGGGCCGGGTTCTGCTGGCTGCACTCCCCGAAGCCGAGGCGCGCGCCATTCTTGCCCGCAGCGATCTCAAGGCGAATACGCCGCGCACGATCACCGATCCCGGGAAGCTGATCACCGAATTCCAGCGTGTCCGCACCCAGGGCTACGCCGTCATCAACCAGGAGCTGGAGCTCGGCCTTTGCTCGATCGCGGTCCCCGTCGAGAACGACCGCGGCCAGCTGATCTGCGCGCTGAACATCGGCGCCCCGGCGGCGCATGCTTCGGCCGAGGAGATGGTGACGCGCTATCTGCCGCTGATGAAGGAAACGCAGGCCGCCCTTCGGCTCGTTCTGCGCTGATCACATCCCGAGCTTCGCGCGCTCCGCCAGCCGCCATGCGCGCGGTGTCTGGCCCGTCTGCTTCACGAAGAAGCGGGAGAAATAAGCGGGATCGGCGAAGCCGAGGCGATAGCTGACTTCCTGGGCGCTGCCGAAGGTGAAGACCAGTTCGCGCTTGGCTTCGTCGGCGAGCCGCTGGGCGATCATCTCGTGCGTGCCGAGGCCGGTCGCCGCCTTGACGATACGGTTGAGATGGGTCGGGGAGATGCCGAGTTCGGCGGCATAGAAGGCGGCGGGCTTGTGGGTGCGCAGATGCTGCTGCATCAGGCCGTTCAGCCGCTCCATGCGCCGGCCGTTTTCGTCCGCCCCCTCACCCGCAGCATTTCCGGAAAGCCGCATCGTCAGCTGCAATGCGATCGTCACATAGGCTTCGAGCAGATCCGTGCGGCCGCTGTTGCGGGTGGCGAATTCGGCGCCGAGGCGCGACAGCGTCTGTCCGGCATAGGCGGCATCGGGACTATTCTTGTCGAGCACGGTCAGATGCGGATGGGCGAGCCATTCGCCGAGCGGGCTGCGGCCGCCCGGCAGCGCCTTCAGGTGCGAGGCGAGCACGGTGATGACGAAGCCGTCGATATCCCTCGAGAAGCGGAAGCCGTGTGTGAGGCCGGGCGGCACGGTGATGACGGTGTCAGGGGTGATCTGATGATGTTCGGTGCCGAAGATGGCGTCCCCCGATCCGGCGCTGATGTACAATATCTGGAAAAAGCTCTCATGGCGATGCAGCTTGATCTCCCAATGATGCAGGCTGCTGCGTGAGGGAATTGTTTCACAATGCAGCCAGAAATCCGGCTTCCGCCCGGAATTTTCACCATAGAGCTCATAGGTCGGGACGAACTTCGTCATCGCTGCCGCCTCCTTCGATGTTCGATTAGTGCAATTTCTGGCCTGAAATGTCCATTGTCCCGGACCTCCCCTCTTCGCAGAATTGCAGGAAGAGGACGCCAGGAGGAAACATGCGCACCAAAGTCGCCATCATCGGCTCAGGCCCGTCGGGCCTGTTGCTCGGCCAGTTGCTGACGGAAGCCGGGATCGACAACGTCATCCTCGATCGCGCCGGCAAGGATTACATTCTCGGCCGCGTGCGCGCCGGTGTGCTGGAAGAAGGCACGGTCGGCCTGATGGATCAGGCGAAGTCAGGCGCGCGCATGCATGCCGAGGGGCTGCCGCATGACGGCTTTTCGCTCGCCTTCGACGGCCGCGATCACCGCATCGATCTACACGGCCTCACCGGCGGTAAGCGCGTCATGGTCTATGGCCAGACCGAGCTGACACGCGACCTGATGGAGCATCGCGAAGCAAGTGGTGCAGCGACGATCTATGATGCGGCCAATGTCACCCCGCATGATTTCGATGGTGAAACGCCCTACCTGACCTACGAAAAGGACGGCATCACCCATCGCATCGACTGCGATTTTATCGCCGGCTGCGACGGCTTCCATGGCGCCAGCCGCAAGGCAGTGCCCGCATCGGCGATCCGCACTTTCGAGAAGGTCTATCCCTTCGGCTGGCTCGGCATTCTCGCCGATGTCGCGCCCGTCAGCCACGAGCTGATCTATGCGAACCATCCACGCGGTTTCGCGCTCTGTTCGATGCGCTCGGAAAGCCGCAGCCGCTATTACATCCAGTGTCCGCTCGACGAAAAGATCGAGGACTGGAGCGACGAGCGCTTCTGGGACGAGCTGCGCCGCCGCCTGCCCGCCCATCACGCCGAGGCGCTGCAGACCGCGCCGTCGTTCGAAAAATCGATCGCGCCGCTGCGCTCCTTCGTTGCCGAGCCGATGCGGTTCGGACGCCTGTTCCTGGTCGGCGATGCCGCCCATATCGTGCCGCCGACGGGCGCCAAGGGGCTGAACCTTGCAGCGAGCGATGTGCATTACCTCTTCTCCGGCCTCGCGGAATATTATGGCGAACGCTCCAGCGCCGGGATCGATGCCTATTCCGGCCGGGCTCTATCGCGGGTCTGGAAGGCAGTCCGCTTCTCCTGGTGGATGACGACGATGCTGCACCGCTTCCCGGACACCGGCGATTTCGGCCAGAAGATCCAGGAGGCCGAGCTCGATTATCTCACCCATTCCACAGCTGCCGCCACAGCGCTTGCCGAAAACTATGTGGGTCTCCCCTACTAGCCTGATGCCTACCGCGATCCACGGAAGGCAGCCTGGAAGCGGCGGCGTCTCATGCGTTCCCGCCGCCGCTTCACCACAACAGGCAACTCGCCGATGAATATGCTCGACAACTGAAATACGATGTCCGATCCTGTGACCGTTGGGCTTTGGACAACGGTCAGCGAGTGGGGCAGATCGTGGAGACGCGGGAACAGGAAATTTCGACGGCGCGTAAGAGCGCCTATCTGATCGCTCTGGTGACGCTGATCATGCTGGCCGGCCTGCCGCTTGCGGCCTGGCTCGATGTCAGCACCCTGTCGCGCGATGCCGTTCATCGCCAGGCGCAGGACATGAGCTCGCTGATCACCAGCATCCGGTCCTACTATGCCACCAATGTCGTCGGCCGGATTCTGGCGGCCCACACGGCCGGGCAGGAAGAGCGAACTGCCGTCTCGCACAACTATGCGAATATTCCGGGCGCTGTGCCGATCCCGGCGACGCTGTCGCTGGAGCTCGGCGATGTCATCAAGGAACAACAGGCGAATATCACCTATCGCTTCGTCTCCGACCTTCCCTTCAAGAACCGGGCATCGCACGATCTGGACAAGTTCGAGAGCGATGCGCTGACCGCCCTCAGGAGCAATCCGAAACAGACGCTGACGGAAAACAAGCGCTCCGGCTTCACCAATGTCTTCCGGCTGGTGACCCCGGTTCTGATGGGGCCGCCCTGTGTGGCCTGCCACAACACCCACCCTGAAAGCCCGAAGACCGACTGGAAGGTCGGCGATGTCCGCGGCATTCAGGAGGTGATCATCCGCCAGCCCTTTGCGGCCAACATCTTCGCCTTCAAATATCTGCTCGCCTATTTCATCTGCGTCGCGGTGCTCGGCGCCTCCTTCATCGTCATGCAGCGGCGCCAGGCTTCGCTGCTGCATGCCTTCAACCACGACCTCGAATCCACCAATGAGTTCCTCGCCAGCATCTCGCTGAAGATCTCGCGCTATCTCTCGCCGCAGATCTACAAGAGCATCTTCAGTGGCCAGCGCGACGTCGTCATCCAGACCGAGCGCAAGCGGCTGACGATCTTCTTCTCCGATATCAAGGACTTCACCGCAACGACCGAGCGGCTGCAGCCGGAAGCGCTGACGGAAATGCTGAACGAGTATCTGACGGAAATGTCGAAGATCGCGCTGAAGCATGGCGGCACCGTCGACAAGTTCATCGGCGACGCGATCCTCGTCTTCTTCGGCGATCCCGAGACCAAGGGCGCGGTGGAGGATGCCAAGGCCTGCCTGCGCATGGCCGTCGACATGCAACAGCGCCTCGGCGAGCTGAAGGCGAAATGGCGCCGCGATGGCACGGCCGAGCCCTTTATCGTGCGCATGGGCATCAATAGCGGCTACTGCAATGTCGGCAATTTCGGCAGCACCGACCGTATGGACTATACGATCATCGGCGCCGAGGCCAATCTGGCGGCGCGGCTGCAATCGATCGCCGAAGGCGGCAAGATCGTCATGAGCTATGAGACCTACGCGCTGGTCGAGGACATCGTCGAGGCCGTGCCACTGACACCGATCACAATGAAGGGCATCCAGCGCGATATCGTGCCCTACGAGGTGCAGGGCCTGCTTGTCGGCGGCGACGGCCATACGCGGGTGATGAGCGAGCATTTTGCCGGTCTCGACCTGCATCTCAACATGTCGCAGCTGGAACCGGCCGAAAGGAACAAGGTCAAGGCGGCGCTGATGGAGGCATTGGCCGCGGTGGAAACGCCTGCCGAGAAACCAGCCTAGGATTTCGGTGCACGGGCAGCGATCGCCTTGATGACGGCGGCCATATCGAGGGCGCCGAGGCCCATCTCCACGGCCTCCGCATAGAGATCGCCGCAGATATCGAGCAACGGCACCGGCGTGCGGCTCGCGCGGGCGGCATCGACGACCAGCCGGTTGTTCTTCAAGACGTCGGCGATCGCCGCCTGCGGCGCGAAATCCTCATCGGCGAGCTTGCCGGTCTTGATCCTCGATATGCCACTCGCCATCTGGCCGCCATCGGCGATCCGCTTGAAGAGCTGCATGTCGAGCCCCTGGCTGGCGGCGAAATTGGCGGCTTCCGCCAGCCCCGTCACCGTCGAGATCAGGAAGATGTTGACGGCGAGCTTCATCAGCAGCGCATTCGGCACCGAACCGCAGGCGAGCGCATCGCGGCACATCGGCGAGAGCAATGGCCGGATGCGCGCGACAGCGTCACTCTCCCCGGCAAGCATCACAACGAGTTCACCAGCCTCGGCCGGCATGCGCGATCCGGAGACTGGCGCCTCGACGTAGAATCCGCCCGCGGCGCGGATATCGCTTTCCAGAGCCCTCGAATATTCGGGTGCCGTCGTGCCCATATGGATCAGCGTGCGGCCACGCACACGTTCGGCAAAGAGAGCGGAGCCGCGGCCGAGCACGTCGTCGATCGCCGCCTGCGTCGCCAGCATCAGGATGATCGCATCGGCCTGGGTGAAGACCTCGCCTGCGCTCGCGGCAACCTCGGCCCCGGCCCGCCGCAGCGGCTCGGCCTTATCCGCCGACCGGTTCCAGACGATCAGCGGCTGGCCCGAGCGCAGCAGATTGAGCGCCATCGGCGTTCCCATGATCCCGAGCCCGATGAACCCTATCCGCATGGCTTGTCCTCCCATTCGGGAAGACTATGCGCGGGCGCGGACCGGGCTGTCTTGAACGTTAGTGCCGGGTGGATGAGAGCCGGAGAAAATAAAGACGTGTACCGTCATTGAAATCACAACTTTAGACCACAATTCAGCGGTAAAAAATACAGCAACCAGTTGTTTAGGACCGGTGCGCATAATACTCATCATCATTACATAGCCCTTGCGGTGCTTCGTTAGACAGTGGCCATGACAGTCGTTTTCAAGCGGATCAATAAAGATCAGGCGCTTCTCGGCGCCGCCATCATCGTCGAAGCCTATAGCGCCGAACCCTGGCACGAACATTGGTCGATCGAGCGGGCGACTGCCCGCATGGTCGAGCTGTCGACGACGCCGGGCTGGATGGGCGTCGGCGCGCTGGATGGCGACGATCTGCACGGCTTCGCCATCGGCTATCCGCACACGGCGGCCACCGGCTGCATGCTCTACATTCCCGAAATCGCCGTCATGCCCGCTCACCAGGGCAAGGGCATCGGCACCACGCTGTTGAAGCTCCTCGAACAGGAAGCCTTGGCCAGCGGCTTCTCCAGCACCTGGCTCTTGTCGCAGAACGAGGGCGTCGCCGCGGACTACTACCGGTCCGCGAGCTACAAGCAGTCTCCTAATCACCGCATCTACTCGAAGCCGCTGAAGTAGACACGCCTTCGCGCAGCAGACCGGATCTGGCCTTGATGGCTACCATCTGGACACACGAAAGCAGCGGGCAACTCGATCGTCGCCCGCGCTTCAAGATCCCAGAATTCAATCAGTCGATATCAGCCGTCGTAATGGCCGGCGGCAACGGAATCGGCAGATTTCACGGCGACTGCGAGATTGATGCCCTTGGTGATGACGCTGCCCCGCGCCGCGAGTGCCGCCGCCTCCGCCAGCGCGCCCGCCTTCGGCACGCTGAGCGGCGTCACCGTCCCGCGGCCGAGATCCGCCACCCAAAGCCCTTTTTCACCTTCAACACTGATCACAACAACCTTAGTCATGCTGCAATTCCCTCTTCCAGAGTTGATGTTAAAAGCCTGCCTTCTTCAGTCCTTCGCGATAAAGGTCTTTATGCCACTGTTCCTTGCTCGGAACGGCGGACAACCATTTATCGACATCGAAGTTCGGATTGGCCTCGCGGACACGGCGAACGAGGACACGCGCCTTGTCCTTGTTGCCGAGCATCGCCCAGCTGGCGGCCGCAAGCCTGTCTGCCAGGCTCGGATCGCTCATCTGGCTGATATAGTCCAGTGAAGCCGAGAATTCGCCCAGCGCATAGTTGGCGCCGGCCGCAGTCCAGAGATAGGGATCCGGGCTCAGCGGATTGAGCTCGATCGCCCGCTCGATCTTCTGCAGCGCCATGCCGGGGCGCGAGCAGTGAACCAGCGTATCGGCATGGTCGGCGATGACGTCGGCGTAATGCGGCGAGAGCGTCTCGGCCACTTCCATCGCCTCGGCGCTTTCGTCGAAAGCGCCCTGCAGCAGCTTGGCAACGCCGAATTCGCGGTAGCCGTCGGCCAGATCGTTGCGGGCCTCGATCGATTTCGTCGCGAATTCCTCGGCCGATTTCAGCAGTTCCATGTCACCGCGGGCGGTCAGCAGCCATTCCTTCGAATAGGTGCGCGCCGTCGAGCTCAGCGCCGGAGCAAAATCCGGCGTTGCCTTCAGCGCAGCCCGCATCTCCTTGCGGGCGCGGCGCAGGTTCGGCAGCGTCAGCCGGCCGAGATATTGCTTGCCGACCAGATATTGGTGATAGGCGGCCGGATTGAGCTCCAGGTAGGAGCGCGTCGCCTCGTGTCGCTCGATCTCGCTCGAGACCGACAGCGCGACGCGGCGCGATATCACCCGGCGGTCGCGCAGCAGATCGGCTTGGCTGAGGCTGAACCGCTCGGCCCAGACGATCTGGTTATCGTCGAAGAAGATCAGCTGGGCGAACAGCTTGACCTCGTCGAAGCCGGTGATCTGCGTATCCAGCACGTAATTGACCGAGTGGCGTTCGAAGAAGGCCGACTGGTCCTCGTTCTGATGGCCGATCTGCACGGCCGAATGCGGGGCGATCACCTGCAGGCTGTTGAAGGCGCAGAAGCCGATGGTGATGTCCTCGATCAGCGAGGCGGCGATCAAGATCGATTGCGGATTGCTGGAAAGATTGCGAGGCGGCAGCAGCACGAGACGCGGAATGGCCGGCCGGCCGATCTTGTTGAGCGGCAACGCGTCGATGCCGTCATTGGCCGCAGCCGGGCGCGCTTCGACCTTGTGCTGGCCGTTCGCACCGTTCGGCGCCACCGCTTCAAGGCCGCGCGAGATCGAGCTTTTGCGCCGCTCGATATAATCCCGGATATAATCAACCTCCTCCTGCGCATCGAAGATTTCGAGCAGCAGGCGAAGAATGTCGGAATCCTTCGGCTCGTCGCGAAAGACGAGGAGACCGGCCTTGCGCAGGATTTCCCAATCCTCGGTGGACTCGACCGGCAGCGAAACCGCTTTCAGCGCATCCTGGAGCAGGCCGGAATGGCGGTAGATCTGATCCTTCTGCCAGGTCTCGAACACGCCGCTCTGGCAATTCACCTGACCGAGAAAGGGATGGCTCATCGCCTTGGTCAGTTTCGCAAGCCGTGGCATCGCATCGCCGGGAAGCGGCAGATCGGTGAAGTCGGCGGTCAGCGAAGCCGGGTCGAGCGAGACGGCGGTATCGGTGAAGATCAGGAACTGAGCGCCGAGTTGGTCCTGGCGCGCCTTGATGCGCGAGATCGTCTTGCGCAGGTTGGAGAGCGAGACGGCCTTGTCCTCGTTGCCCCACAGGAAATCGGCGGCCATGGTGCGGTGTGCGGCGTTCTTGTCGAGCGTCAGCAGGTAGGCGATCAGGAGCAGGCCTTTTTCCGGGAAAGCGATATCGTTGCCTTCCGCGTCGGCAAGCCGCAAGCGTCCGAACGTTTCGACGATAAAAGCCATATTAACCTATGAGTTGCGCGCCGCCCCGAGTCGCATCTCTCATGCGAGACAATTATGCAACCAAAATACGAATAACGCTCAGCAAAGCAAGCGCTTGCCAAGCGGTCAGGAGATATGAGTTTGGCTTAATATGCGCGCGAATTCAACTGTTGTGCAGCGCACACATGACGATTACTCAGCCGCGAGTTGGTGAAATGGCCGGGCACGACCCGCATGAGGCGCATGCCCGGCCCAAACGGGCTACTTCTTAACCGGGTAACCGGCGGCTGCGAGGATCAGGTTGGCAACCTCGCGCGGGTGCGAAATCAGCGACACATGGCTCGAATTTAGCTCCACCGTGGTGGCGTTCATGCGCTTGGCAAGGAAGCGCTCGAGGTCCGGATTGGTGGTGCGGTCATTCTTGGAAACGGCATACCAGCTCGGCTTGGTCTTCCAGGCAGCCTGCGTCGTCTTCGCGGTAAAGAGCGTATCGGAGATCGGACCCTGTACGGCATAGAGCGCCAGCGCGTCCTTGTGGCTCAGGTCACCGGCGAAGTCATGCACGAAGGCATCTTCGCTGAGCTGGGCGAAACCGCCGTTATGAACCAGCCCCTTGCTTGCCGGGGGAGCCGGGAACTTGGCCGCGAGTGCCGGATAGTCCTCGCCGGCATCCGGCGCGCGGGCGGCCAGATAGACCAGTGCCGAAACCTTCGGGTCGACGCCGGTCTCGCTGACCACCATGCCGGCATAGGAATGGCCGACGAGCACGGTCGGGCCGTCCTGCAGGGCGAGAGCACGCTTGGTCGCGGCGACGTCATCGGCAAAGGAGGTGAGCGGGTTCTGGACCGAGGTGACATGCAGCCCGGCCTTCTGCAGCAGCGGGATGACCTTCGACCAGCTGGAGCCGTCGGCATAGGCTCCGTGGACGAGGACGACGTTGCGCGCCTTGACCGGCGCCTGATTGGCAGCAGAGGAGGCACCGGCAAAGGAGACTGCGGCGACGAATGTTGCCGCGGCAAAGGCGGCCTTCTGGAAGATGTTCATGATCTGACGTCCGTATCGTTTTCGTGATGAAGCACGTCGCTTCAAAACCCTATTCGACCGGCATCCGCGGGGCGCAACATGATCACGCTTTTGTGACGGCCTCAATTTTTTCATCAGCCCGTGTAACGAAACGCTGGCAACAGCGAAAAGACGATCATGACCCCTCGCGAAGACACCTGGGCGGACGCCATGCGCGCCGCCCGCGGCGGCAATACCGGAGCCTACGAAGCGCTGCTCGAAGATATCGGGCGGACGCTGCGCGTGCTCGTCGGGCGCAAGCTGTCGCGGCTCGGCATGGGCACCGACCAGACGGAGGATATCGTCCAGGAAGCGTTGCTCGGCCTGCACATGATGCGCGACCGCTGGGACGACAGCCGGCCGTTCCTGCCCTGGCTGCACGCGATCGTCCGCTACAAGATCGGCGATGCGGTGCGCAAGCGCAGCCGCGAAGCCCGCCACCGCTGCGATGTGACGCTGGACGAGCTCTCCGATGTCATCGCCGCGCCCGATCATGGCGACCGCCATATGCCAGACATGGACAGAGCGCTTGCCAGCCTCTCCTCCGGGCAGCGCGACGTCGTCTCGTCCCTGGCGATCGAGGGGCAGTCCGTTCGCGAGACGGCGGAACGGTTGAAGACCAGCGAGGGTGCGGTCCGCGTCACCCTGCATCGCGCCCTGCAGCGCCTGACGGCCTTTGCCGATCCGGCGTCCGGCTATGCAAGAAAAGGCAAATGATGAAATCCGCCCAAGACACATCCGCGCTCATCCGCAGCCTGGCGCGCGAGGCGACCGAGAAGGAGCCGCCGCAGGGCCTGCGGTTCCATCGCCTGCTGCTGCTTGCCGCCGGCTTCTCGCTGATGCTGTCGATCGCGCTGGCACTCGGCGTCTTCGGCATCCGTCCCAATCTGCCTGCCGTGCTCGCCGGCACGCCGTTCCTGTTCAAATTCGCAACGATGCTGCTGCTTGCCGCAGGCGGCCTGGCGCTGGTTCGCCGCGCCGGCGAGCCGGGCACTGGCAGCTCCGCCTGGATGATGCTCATTCCCGGCTTCCTGGTGCTCGCGATGGGCCTTGCACTCGACAGTTCCGGTTTCCCGCTTCTCGGCCGTCATGGCGGCGCCGTCCCGAGCTGCGTCGGCGCGATCGTTCTCCTCTCCTTGCCGGCGCTCGCGGCCGGCCTGAGCGTTCTGAAGCGCGGCGTGCCGGTGCAGCCGCTGCGCGCCGGGCTTGCGGCAGGCTTCCTTGCCGGGACGATCGGCGGGGCCGCCTATGCCTTCGTCTGCAAGAATGACGGCGCGCTGTTCGTCGCCATCTGGTATGGGTTGGCGATCGTCATCGTCGCGACGCTCGGCGCCCTGATCGGCCGCAAGGCGCTTGCCTGGTAGGATCAGGCCTTGGCCGACACCTCGTCGGCCGCTTCGCGGATCGTCTGCATCAGGATCGACAGCGGTAGCGACGGTATCGCGTCGGTCCGCATCGTCAGCCCGACTGGTCCCTTGGTCTCGCTGGTATCGATCGGCAGCACAGCGAGAACGCCATCCTCGACATCCTTGGCAACGACGCCGGTCGAGATGATCCAGACCGCATCGCTTGAGCGCACGAAGGCGCGGCCGAAGCTGTCGGACACCGTCTCGATCTGGTTCGGCAGGCTGGGCACGCCATTGGCGATCAGGAAGCTCTCGACGAAGGGGCGGATGATCGAGGCGCGCGTCGGCATCAGGATCGTGTAATCGCCGAGCGCATTGAAATGCGACTGCCTCGTCTTCAGCAGCGGATGACCGGCGCGAACGGCAAACACCACCTGCTCCGAGTAGAGATGCTCGAAGGAGAACCCGGCCATCTTTTCAGCGCCGGCGAGACGCCCGACCACGAGGTCGAGATCCCCGACCCTCAACTGCTCAAGTAGAACAGCATTTTCGCCCGTGACGATCTTCAGGCGGCTCCAGGTATTCTCCTTGAGAAACAGCTCCATCGCTCGCGGCATGATCCGCGTCGACACCGTCGGCAGCGCGCCGACACGGATCGGCGGCGCGTCGCCGACGCGCTCCTGCGTCACCGAATCCAGCCCTTGGCGCAGCGCCGTCAGCGCCGCTCCGGCGTGCTTCAGAAAGACCTCGCCATAGCGGGTGATCTTGATGCCACGGCCGTCGCGCTCGAAGACTTCGACGCCCAGAACCTCCTCCAGTTCGCGGATCGTCTTGGTCACGGCGGGCTGGCTGACATGCAGCAGTTCGGCCGCCTTCATCACGCTTTTCTGGCGCGCGACCTCGACAAAGGTCTGCAGATGGCGGAACTTTATGCGGCTGTCGATCATCGATCACATAACTCCGGAGTTATCGGAAAGCCACGAAATATCATTTTACCTAACCAGATTAAACATTCAATTTCCTGTCCGGAGGAGTTTCCAGTGCAGTTTGCCCGCGTCAACGACATCGCCATTCACTATCAGGTTATCGGCGGCCCGGCCGACAAGCCGGTGCTTGTCTTCGCCAATTCGCTCGGCACCGATTTCCGCATCTGGCGCGATGTCATCGTCCGGCTGGCGGGCGATTTCGCCATCCTGCTCTACGACAAGCGCGGCCACGGCCTCTCCGATGTCGGCCAGACGCCCTATTCGATAGAGGATCATGCCTCCGACCTGATCGGTCTCCTGGAAACGCTGGAGATCAAGAAGGCGATCATTTGCGGCCTCTCGGTCGGCGGCTTGATCGCCCAGTCGCTCTATCAGCAGCGCCCCGATCTCGTCAGCGCGCTGATCCTCTGCGACACCGCCCACAAGATCGGCAAGGCCGAGAGCTGGAACAGCCGCATTTCGGCCATCGAGAAGGATGGCATCGGCAGCATGTGTGACGCCATCATGGAGCGCTGGTTCACACCGGCTTTCCGCCGTCCTGAAAACACTGCCTATAACGGCTATTGCAACATGCTGGTGCGCCAGCCGGTCGCCGGTTACGTCGCGACCTGCGAGGCGGTCCGTGACGCCGATTTCACCGAAGTGGCAAAGACCATCGCCGTACCGGCGATCTGCATCGTCGGCGATCAGGACGGCTCGACGCCGCCCGATCTCGTCAAGTCGCTGGCGCAGCTGATCCCCAACGCCCGCTACGAGATCATCCGC
This sequence comes from Rhizobium sp. Rhizsp82, assembly GCF_047325115.1. Lineage (NCBI taxonomy): Bacteria > Pseudomonadati > Pseudomonadota > Alphaproteobacteria > Hyphomicrobiales > Rhizobiaceae > Rhizobium > Rhizobium sp. Rhizsp82. The sequence goes on from NZ_CP168571.1 coordinate 1,251,675, forward strand.
GATGCCGGGCACATTCCCTGCATCGAGCAGCCAGAAGCGCTGACAGCGGTCATTCGCGCATTCATCGATTTCGCATTGCATGGAGAAAAGAGCCCATGAGTGACAGTTCGCGCCCGTCCGAGCGCCACAAGCAGGGTATGGCGACGCGCCGCGCCGTTCTCGGCGACAGCCATGTCGACCGCGCCGAGGCCGGATCGACGGATTTCGACAAGCCGTTCCAGGACCTGATCACCGAAGCCGCCTGGGGACATGTCTGGTCACGGCCGGGGCTGACGAAGCGCGAGCGCTCGATCGTGACGATCGCGCTGCTGGCCGCACTCGGCCAGGACGATGAAGTCGCCATGCATGTGCGCGCCACCGTCAATACCGGCGCCAGCCGCGACGACGTCTGCGAGGCGCTTCTGCACGTGGCGATCTATGCCGGCGTGCCGGCCGCCAATCATGCGATCAAGATCGCCAAGCAGGTCTTCGAACAGATGGACGCCGGGAAGGCGGCATAAGAGGAAGCCATGTCCGACATACCGAACCGCAAGCCCGAAACCGGCGCCTTTTTCGCCCGCGACCACGCCTGGCATCCGCCGGCATTCGCGCCGGGATACAAGACCTCGATCCTGCGCTCGCCGCAGCGCGCGCTGCTGTCGCTCGACGGCACGATTTCCGAGATCACCGGCCCGGTCTTCGGCCACGGCATGATCGGCGAACTCGATAACGACCTGATCCATAACTACGCGAAATCAGGCGAGAGCGCGATCGGCGAGCGCATCATTGTCCACGGACAGGTACTCGACGAGCGCGGCCGTCCGCAGGCCGGCGTCCTCGTCGAATTCTGGCAGGCCAATGCCGGCGGGCGCTACCGCCACAAGAAGGAAAGCTATCTGGCGGCGATCGACCCGAATTTCGGCGGCTGCGGCCGCGCGATCACCGACGAGGAAGGCCGCTACTACTTCCGCACCGTCCGGCCCGGCGCCTATCCCTGGCCGAACGGCGTCAACGACTGGCGCCCGGCCCATATCCACTTCTCGGTCTTCGGCCAGGGCTTTTCCCAGCGGCTGATCACCCAGATGTATTTCGAAGGCGATCCGATGATCTGGAAGTGTCCGATCGTCGGCACTATCCCCGACAAGGCAGCGATCGAGCAGCTGATCGCGCCGATGGACTGGGGCAACACCATTCCGATGGACAGCCGCGCGTACAAGTTCGACATCGTGCTGCGCGGCCGCCGCTCGACGATGTTCGAAAACAAGCTGGAGGGCAACTGATGGCCCAGGATCTGCGCTATCTCAAGGAAACCCCGTCGCAGACGGCAGGGCCCTATGTCCATATCGGCCTGACGCCAAATTTCTGCGACATCTCGGGCGTCTATGAAGGCGATCTCGGCACCGCGATGATCAACGACAAGACGACAGGCGAGCGCATCACGGTGACCGGCCGCATCTTCGACGGTGCCGGAGCTCTGGTGCGCGACGCCGTCATCGAAATCTGGCAGGCCGATGGTGCTGGACTTTATAACAGCCCCTCCGAAATGCGCGGCACCGCCGACCCGAATTTCACCGGCTGGGGCCGCTGCCCGACGCGCGCCGAAGACGGCGTCTACAGCTTCGAGACCATCAAGCCAGGCAAGGTGCCCTTCAAGGACGGGCGGAAACAAGCGCCGCACATCACCTTCTGGATCGTAGCGCGCGGCATCAATCTCGGCCTGCACACGCGCATGTATTTCCCCGAAGAATCAGAGGCCAACAATGCCGATCCGCTGCTGATGCGCATCGAGCATCGCGACCGCGTGGCGACACTTATTGCCGCACGCGACGGCTCAACCTATACGTTCGATATCCGGCTGCAGGGAGAAAACGAGACAGTCTTCCTGGATATTTGACAGGCATTACTGCTGGCGGATTTTGGACCGATACCGGAAATCCGCCAGCAAACGTTTTTCGTTAAGCACGCGCAGCTCTAAACACAACCTCTAATATATTTCGTATGCTGCACCTGCGTAAAGCGGGTTGGCATTCATGTTGCGCCGCGATATGAAAAGGACGGGCTGAACGTTGATGGTGGAAACATGCAGAAGACTTTCGGACACGTCCTGGCGGCGCATAAGGGCCTCGGTCCAGGCTTCGACTTTTTGAGAATCGCTCTCGCCTTTACGATCGTTTTTTCACACAGCTTCCTTCTGACCGGAAACGACGAGTTCTTCCGCTCCAGCCCGCTCTGGTTTGCGGAATATGCGCTCGTTCCGATGTTCTTTGCGCTGAGCGGCTTCCTGATCGCGGGCAGTGCCCAGCGGCTCAGCCTCAAGAACTTCCTGCTCAATCGCGGCCTGCGCATCGTGCCGGCCCTTGCCGTCGATATCGTCGTCTGCGCGCTGATCATCGGTCCGCTGGTGACGCCGGTGGCCCTGAGCTACTATTTCGGCAGCGCCGATTTCTTCAAATATTTCCTGAACATCGTCGGCTGGATCCACTACAGCCTACCGGGTGTCTTCGAGAACAACCCGACGCACCGCGTCAACGGCGCGCTCTGGACAGTGCCCTGGGAAATCTTCTGCTACATCATCATGTCCGGCCTGATGATCACCTCGATCGTCAAATCCTGGCAGAAGACCGCAGCGCTGACGGTCGCCTTCGTCGTCATGGGCATTGTCGTGCAACTCTACGGGCATCACCTGCCCTACCGCGTCAATCTCGTGCTCAGCACCTTCTTCGTCAGCCGCGGCGCCCAGCTGGTCTTCGCCTTCCTGCTCGGCATCCTGGCCTATCAGCTACGTGAAGTGATCCCGCACAGCCGCGTCCTTCTCGCCATCAGTGCGGTGATCGCCATCGCCGCGATATTCGTCCTCAGCAGCCCGTCGATAGAGACCGTACCCAACCGGATCATCGTCATCCCGGCGCTCGTCTACATCACCGTCTTCATCGGCCTGACGCCGGTGCCGCTGCCTTCGGTGTTTCATAAGGGCGACTATTCATACGGCGTCTATCTCTACCACGACCCCTTCCTGCAGATCCTGATCGGTCTGGCCCCCGGTATCTTCCTGGCGCCGAAAGTCGGCGCGCTGGCGCTCTATGCGATCGGCATCTGCGCCGCGATGACGGTTGCGGTGATTTCCTGGCACATGATCGAGAAACCCATTCTCGGCATGCGCAAGAAGTTCTCCTTCGTCGCCAAGGCGCGTGGCGTCGACGAGAACGCCAATACGACAATCCTGCCGGTCGAGAAGCCAGCCAAGGCATAGGCATCGTGCCTTCCCGCACTTGACGTCTCGACAGGCACAAGGCTTTCTGCCGCTTCAAGGCGGCAGGAAGCCGGCAAGCCAAAAAGAGACGAACAGTGAGCGCAATTGCCTTCGACCACCCCTTCCTCTCCGGCCTCCTCGGCGATGAGGAGACCGCAGCCTATTTCAGCGGCGAAGCGGATATCCGCGCCATGCTGCAATTCGAGGCTGCGCTCGCGCGGGCGCAGGCCGCGCATGACATCATTCCGCTCAGCGCCGCCGAAACCATCTCAGCCGCCTGCGCAGGTTTCGCGCCCGATATCGGCAGCCTGCGCACGGCCACGGCGCGCGACGGTGTCGTCATCCCGGAACTCGTGCGCCAGCTGCGCGCAGCCGCGGGAGAGGCTGGCACGCAGGTTCATATCGGCGCCACCAGCCAAGACGTGATCGACACCGGCTTGATGCTTCGCCTGAAGCCGGTCGCCTTCGTTTTCGCGGCCCATCTGACCGCAATCGAGGTCCGTCTCGCGGAACTGCACCAGACCTTCGGCAGCCGGCCGCTGATGGGCCGCACGCGCATGCAGGCGGCAATCCCGATCACCGTCGCCGACCGGCTGCGCGCCTGGCGCAACCCCTTCGATGGCTACCGCGAAAAGCTGACCGAGCTGCGCTTTCCGCTGCAGTTCGGCGGTGCGGCCGGCACTCTCGAGAAATTCGGTGGCAAGGCGGCTGCGGTGCGCAGCTCGCTGGCGCAGGAGCTCGGCCTTGCCGACCTGCCGCAGTGGCAGAGCCAGCGGGGCGTTATCGCCGAATTTGCCAATCTTCTCGCATTGATCTCCGGCAGTCTCGGCAAATTCGGCCAGGACATCGCGCTGATGGCGCAGGCGGGCGACGAGATCGCGCTCAGCGGCGGCGGCGGCTCGTCCGCCATGGCGCACAAGCAGAACCCGGTCGCGGCCGAAACGCTGGTGGCGCTGGCACGCTTCAACGCTACGCAGATTTCGGCGATCCACCAGTCGATGATCCACGAGCAGGAACGCTCGGGTGCCGCCTGGACGCTTGAATGGCTGGTGCTGCCACAGATGGCGATCGCCACGGGAGCCGCACTACGCCTTGCGCGCGAGCTAGCGAACAACATAAATCGGCTTGGCGCCGTCAATCCATAACCATTCCAACATGAATTCTGGCATTTATTTCATTTTACATTACCGTTTCGCATGACACACTAGCGTGAAAAGTTCTAGCTGCGAGCTAATACGGCGCTGGAGTACGCCGACAAAGGGAGAGAGAAGAATGAAGAAGCTGCTTTTGGCCGCCGCTGCGGCCATCGTCATGGGTACAAGCGCCTATGCCGACACGATCAAGGTCGGCGTCGTCGGACCGTTTTCCGGTCCGTTCGCCCTGCAGGGGAAGAATTTCAAGGCGGGTATCGACGCCTATATGGCGACCAACGGCGCCAAGGTCGGCGACCACACGGTCGAGGTCATCTATCGCGATCTCCCGGCAGCCGATCCGGCTCAGTCCAAGGCCCTCGCGCAGGAGCTCGTCGTCAAGGAGAAGGTCCAGTATCTGGCCGGCTTCTACTTCACGCCGGATGCGATGGCCGTCACCCCGATCCTGAAGCAGGCGAATACGCCGCTGGTGATCATGAACGCCGCGACCTCGGCGATCGTCACCAAGAGCCCGCTCGTGGTTCGCACCTCCTTCACGACCTGGCAGACATCGACGCCGATGGCGCAGGTCGCCTTCGACAAGGGCGTCAAGAAGGTTATCTCCGTCGTCAGCGACTACGGCCCGGGTGTCGATGCCGAGAACGCCTTCAAGGCAGGCTTCGAAAAGGCCGGCGGCGAAGTTGTGGAAGCGATCCGCATGCCGCTCGCCACCAACGATTTCAGCCCGATCATGCAGCGCATCAAGGATTCGGGCGCCCAGGGCGTCTTCGCCTTTCTGCCGTCGGGCCCGACGACGCTCGGCTTCGTCAAGGCCTATAACGAAAACGGCCTGAAGGGCGCCAACATCCAGCTCTTCGCCCCCGGCGACCTGACGCAGGAATCCGACCTTCCGGCGCTCGGCGATGCCGCATTGGGCATGCTGACCACCTTCCACTACGCCGTCTCGCACGACTCGCCCGAGAACAAGGCCTTCGTAGCCGCCGCCGACAAGGCAATCGGCAACCCGGCCGAACTGACCTTCCCGGCCGTCGGCGCCTATGACGGCATGCATGTCATCTACAAGATGATCGAGGCAACCGGCGGCAAGCAGGACGCGGCAAAGGCTGTCGAAGCCGTCAAGGGCCTCGCCTGGACGAGCCCGCGCGGCCCCGTCTCCATCGACCCGGAAAGCCGCCACATCACGCAGAACATCTACCTGCGCGAAGTCGCCAAGGATGCCGACGGCAAGTTCATCAACAAGGAAATCCAGACCTTTGAGAAGCAGGGCGATCCGGGCCTTGCTGCTGTGAAGTAAGGAACGCGGCTAGCAGGCCATTGCGCCAGTAGCCCCCTCACCCTACCCTCTCCCCGCTGGGGAGAGGGGGACCGGGCGGCCAGCTCGGAAATCCCTTCTCCCCTGGGGGAGAAGGTGCCGGCAGGCGGATGAGGGGGCCACGAGCACCCCGCCGATTTGATCGCCGCCAGCCAACAAAAGGACCACACCAAGCCCATGCAAACTGTCTTCAGCATAGCCGTCGATGCGCTCGCCTATGGCATGGTGCTGTTCGTCATCTCGATCGGCCTTTCGGTGACCATGGGCCTGATGCGGGTGGTCAACCTCGCGCACGGCGCCTTCGCCATGATCGGCGGCTATATCGCCTCCTACGCAGTGCGCGATCTCGGCCTCGGTTACGGCATCGGCGTCATCGCCGCCGTGGTCGGCACGATCATCATCGCCATCCCCATGGAGCGCTTCCTCTACCGCCGCATCTATGGCGCGCCGGAGCTGACGCAGGTGCTGATGACCATCGGCATCACCTTCTGCATCATCGGCATCGCCAATTATGTGATGGGTCCGACGCTGAAGACCATTCCGCTGGCCGAGGGATTGCAGGGTTCCGCCAATCTCGGCTTTCGCACAATCCCCGTTCACCGTCTCTTCGCGATTGCCTGCGGCCTCGCGGTTGCCGTGGCGCTCTGGTTCACGATCGAGCGGACGAGCTTCGGCGTGAAGCTGCGTGCCTCTGTCGATAATGCCGCGATGGCCGCCGCACTCGGCGTGCGCACCGAGATCATCTATGCGCTCAGCTTCGCGGTCGCCGTCGGCCTCGCCGCCTTCGGCGGCGTCGTCGGCGCCGAGCTGCTGCCGGTCGAGCCCTATTATGCGCTGCGCTACATGGTGACCTTCCTGGTCGTCGTCTCCGTCGGCGGCGCAGGTTCCATTCCCGGTGCGCTGATTGCCTGTCTGGTGCTTGGCGGCATCGATACGACGGGCCGCTACCTGATGCCCGAGTTCGGCGAATTCTTCTTCTACCTCGCGGTTATCGCCATCATCTGCATCTTCCCGCGCGGCTTTGCCGGAAGGGCGAAATAGGATGACGCTCGCCATGAACACCGACACGACAACGACAGCTGCCGCCTCCGCGCGCCGTCACCGTTCCGCCGGGCGCGACCTCGCAGGCATCGGCGCGATCATCATCCTCGCGGCGATCGGCTACGTGCTCTTCCCCGATAATCTGGCGCTGCTGACCCGCATCATCGCCATCGCGCTCCTCGTGCTCTCGCTCGATCTCGTCACCGGCTATGGCGGCATCGCGACGCTCGGCCATGCGGCGCTGTTCGGCTCCGGCGCCTATGCGGCCGGCATCGTCTCGGCGCATTACGGCATCACCGATCCGCTGCTGATGACGCTTGCCGGCATCGTCGGCGGCGCGGTGGCCGGGCTTATCTGCGGCGCGATCATCCTGCGCGCCCACGGGCTGCCGCAGCTGGTGCTGTCGATCGCGCTGATCAACCTGTTCCACGAATTCGCCAACAAGGCATCGTCCTGGACCGGCGGCAGCGACGGCCTCTCCGGCATCTCGGCCGACCCGATCTTCGGCTATTTCGAATTCGACCTCTACGGCCACACCGCCTATTTCTTCGGCGTCATTCTGCTGCTCGCCGTCTTCGTGCTGCTGCGCCTGCTGGTGCGCTCGCCCTTCGGCATGCTCTGCCGCGGCATCAAGGAAGATCCGCTGCGCATCAAGGCGATGGGCGCATCGCCCAAGGCGGCGCTGATGAAGCTCTACGTGATCTCGGGTGCCGTCGCCGGCATCGGCGGCGCGCTGACGGCGATCTCGACGCAGGTCGTCGGCCTCGACAGCCTCTCCTTCACGCTCTCGGCCGAGAGCCTCGTGATGCTGGTTCTCGGCGGCACCGGCTCGCTGTTCGGCGCGCTCTCTGGCACCGTCATCTTCATGCTGTTCGAAGACTATGTCTCGGCCGCCAATCCGTTCCACTGGCTGACGATGGTCGGCGCGCTGTTGATCGCCGTCGTGCTCTTCGCACCGAAGGGTCTCTATGGCACGGCCGCAGCCTTCTTCGCGCGCCGCAAGGAGGCAGGCGAATGAGCGCCGTATTCGAAGTCGTCAATCTCAAGAAGTCCTTCGGCGGCCTCGCCGTTACCAGCAATGTGTCGATCTCGATGGCGCCGGGCGACCGCGTCGCGCTGATCGGCCCGAACGGCGCGGGCAAGACCACCTTCGTCAATCTCGTCACCGGCAATCTGGCACCCGATTCCGGCGAAGTCCGCCTCGGCGGCGAGACGGTGACGAAGGTCGATGCCGCGGGCCGCGTGAAGCGCGGGCTGGTCCGCTCCTTCCAGGTCACACGCCTGTTCCAGGACATGACGCCGGCGGAGCATGTCGCACTCGCCGTCCTGCAGCGCAACGGCCGCTCGGGGCGCATGTTCGGCAATTTCCTGTCGATGCCCGACGTCATGACTGAAGCCACCGGCCTCCTCGATACGCTCGGCCTCAGTGCTCTCATGCACCGCAAGGTCAGCGAGATCGCCTATGGCCAGCAGCGCCTCCTCGAGATCGCCGTCGCCATGGCGCTGAAGCCGAAGGTGCTGCTGCTCGACGAGCCCGCCGCCGGCGTGCCGCAGAGCGATACCGGCCGCATCGAGCAGGCGCTGGCCGATCTGCCCGCCGATCTCGCCGTGCTGATGATCGAGCATGACATGGACCTCGTCTTCCGCTTCGCCAAGCGCGTCATCGTGCTCGCCGCCGGCGCCATCATCTTCGACGGCTCGCCCGCCGACGTCACCAAGGATGCCCGCGTCCGCGAGGCCTATCTCGGGAGCTATGCCAATGCCAGCCACGCCGCTTGAGGTGGAAAACCTGTCGGCCGGTTACGGGCCGACGCGCGTTCTCGAAGGCGTCTCCTTCTCGGTTCCGGCCGGCGCCCGCCTCGCCGTGCTCGGCCGCAACGGCATGGGCAAGACGACGCTGCTCGCGACGCTCGCCGGACAGACGAAGCGCTATGACGGCCAGATCCGGCTCGGCTCCGCCGACGTCACGGCGATGCCGAGTGCCGCCCGCGCCCATCAGGGCCTCGGCTACGTACCGCAGGCCCGCTGCATCTTCCCGACGCTGACGGTGGAGGAAAACCTCTTCGTCGGCCTGAAAGGCCGCCCGAAGACGGCGATCGAGGAAGCCTACCAGATGTTTCCGCGTCTGAAGGAACGCCGCCGCAATCTCGGCAACCAGCTCTCCGGCGGCGAACAGCAGATGCTCTCGACCGCCCGCAGCATCCTGGGCCGCCCCTCCGTGCTCCTGCTCGACGAGCCGCTGGAAGGCCTCGCGCCCGTCATCTGCGAAGAACTGATGGCGGCCTTCGCCGAACTCGCCAAGACCGGCGACATGACGATCCTGCTCGTCGAACAGCGCATCCAGAGCGCCCTCGACTTCGCCGACCAGGTGATCATCCTCGAACGCGGCCGTCTCGCCTGGAGCGGCACACCAGAAGCGCTCTCGGCCGATCACGACGCCGTCGAACGGCTGCTCGGTGTCGGCGGCTTGCATTGAACCTCCTTCTCCTCTTTGATCGCGCCATCAAAGAGGAGTGCTTCGCTTGTCCTTCCCGCTATTCGACCTTACCGGAAAACGCGCGCTGATCACCGGCTCCAGCCAGGGGATCGGCTATGCGCTGGCGCTCGGCCTTGCCGAACATGGCGCCTCCGTCGTCATCAATGGGCGCAATGCCGCCAAGGCTTCGGAAGCAGCGGAGACGATCCGGGGCAAGGGGCATCATGCGCTGAGCGCGGCCTTTGACGTAACCGATGCGAAGGCTGCGTTGAGCGGCATCGCCTATATCGAAGCCGAGATCGGCCCGATCGATATCCTCGTCAACAATGCCGGCATGCAGTTCCGCACGCCACTCGAGGAGTTTCCGGTCGAGAAGTGGGACGAGCTCTTCAAGACCAATGTCTCCAGCATCTTCTATGTCAGCCAGCCGGTCGCCAAGGCGATGATCGGCCGCGGGCGCGGCAAGATCATCAATATCGCCTCCGTTCAGGCCGAGCTCGCCCGCCCGAGCATTGCGCCCTATACGGCGACCAAGGGCGCCGTGAAGAACTTGACGCGCGGCATGGCGACAGATTGGGCGAAACACGGGCTGCAGGTGAACGCGATCGCGCCCGGCTATTTCAAGACGCCGCTGAACCAGGCGCTGGTCGATGACCCCAAGTTTTCGGCCTGGCTGGAAGGCCGCACGCCGGCTGGGCGCTGGGGCAATGTCGAGGAACTGGTCGGCGCGGCCGTGTTCCTGGCCTCCGAAGCGTCGTCCTTCGTCAACGGCCATATGCTGATGGTCGATGGCGGGATTACCACCAGCCTTTAATCGGCGACGATATTTCCCCGGCGCATCAGCCGCATGAGAATGAGCGGCAAAAGCGTCGTGATGCAGATGGCGATGAAGGCCATGGCCATGCCGAGACCGATCGAGCCCTGTTCGAACTGACGCCAGATGAAGGTGGCGATCGTCTGCATGCCGACAGGGGCGACGACGACGGAGGCCACGAGCTCGCGCGAAGCCAGCGCGAAGACCAGCAGCATAGAAGACGCGAGGCTCGGGAAAACCAGCGGCAGGAGGATGCGGCGGAAAGCCGTAACGCCGCTGGCGCCGCAGACGCGCGCGGCCGCTTCCAGATTATCGCCGATCTGCTGGAAGGCCGCCGTCGTATAGCGCACCGGCTGCGGCAGCAGGATGCAGCAATAGGCGAGCAGCAGGATGAAAGCGGTATTGTAAGGCGTGAACGGCAGGCCCGGCATGTTCCAGGCGAGGATGAGGCCGACGGCCACGACGATGCCCGGAAGCGCATTCGGCAGGATGGTCATGATATCGATTGCCATCCGCCCGTGCATCTTCGTCTTCACGACCGTATAGGCGGCGGTGACACCGACGAGGCCGGTGATGACCGCGGTGCCGATGCCGAGCGAGAAGCTGTTGATCAGCGCCGTCACCGCGCCTGCGCTATTGCTGAAGACTGCGATGAAATTGTCGAGGCTGACATTATCGAGCGCCAGACCGCCGGAGATCGTCCGCGCCAGCGCCGTCGCCAGGATCGCCAGGAGCGGCACGCCGGTCGCCAGGAAAGCGACGACGGCAAAGCCGATCATGACGGGGACTTTCATTGCGCCGAGCGGGCGCTTGTCCTTGGCCATCGGCTTGCCGCTGACGGTCTGGTAGGAGCGGCGCGCCAGGATCCAGCGCTGCAGCAGGAAGGTGGCGAGCGACATGCCGACTAGCACCAGCGACAGGATCGCCGCCCCCGGAAGATCGATCGGCCAGTCGGTGACGCGCAGATCGATGCCGGTCACCAGCACCTGGAAGCCGGCGCGGCGGCCGAGCGCTGCCGGCGTGCCATATTCCTCGATCGCGGCGGCGAAAACCAGCATCAGGCTTGCGGTGAGGCCGGGCGCCGAAAGCGGCAGCGTTATGCGCCAGAAGGCACGTGCCGGGCTCGCGCCAAAGACACGGCCGACATCGGCATAGCGGGCGCCGACGGCCTCGACGGTGCGCGACACGGCAAAATAGACGACCGGAAATGTATTGAAGGCCATGACGACGGTCATGCCGAACAGCGAGAAGAGGTAGGGCGCCAGGTTGAAGCCGGCGAGCTGCTCGAGATAGCCGCGCGGCTGCAGGGTCATGATCCAGCCGAGCGTCGCGATATAGGGCGGGATCATGAAGGGCACGAGCAGCACCACATCCCAGAAAGTCGCGAAGGGAATGCGGTAGAGTGCGCGGAAGACGCCGAGCGGCACGGCGACGAGCGCGGAGGCGAGAACGACGCAGGCGCCGAGCAGGATGGTATTGCCGCCCATGCGGATCAGCGAGCTGTCGGCAAGCGTCGCGTAGAGCGATGAGAAAGGGCTCGCAAACGAGCCCTGTCCGAGTTCGGGGAAGATGCCCTGCAGCACCACGGCGACGAAGGGAACGGCAACGACGAGGATGAGACCCGCTGTTGCCAGCCAGGCGGCCGGAGCCGTGCCGCCGATGCCGTTCGCTTTCATCTGCCTGCCCTGCTTACTTAGCGCCGTAGAGATCGGCGAAGGTCTTCAGCGTTTCCTTGCGCTTGCCGTAGACGGCAGCCGAATCGTACTTCAGCAGCTTCAGGTCGCTGATCAGCGGACGGCTGGCGGCAACGTCGGTGCGCGACGGCATCAGCATTTCGCCGGCAACGAGAGCCTGGCCTTCATCGGACAGCATGTAGTCGATGAACTTCTTGGCGTCGTCCTGGTTCTTGGACCAGTTCATGATCATGGCCGGGCGCGGCGCGATGACGGTGCCGGATGCCGGGAAGACGACTTCGATGTTCTCGCCTTTCTTCTGGGCAGCGAGAGCGATGTAGTCGACAGCGCCGAAGACGACGGCCTTCGCACCCTGGAGAACCGGGTTCAGGGCGTCGGCATTGGCACCGGCGATGATCGCGCCGTTGGCCTTCAGATCCTTGAAGAGCTTCCAGCTGTCCTGGCCGGCGAGAGCCGCCGTCAGCTCGAAGGAGGAGCCGGACTGGGCCGGATCCGGAATGTTGACGAGGTCCTTGTATTCCGGCTTCGTCAGGTCAGCCCATTCGGAAGGCTTCGGCGTGCCGCTCTTGGAGTTCCAGACGATGCCGAGAGCCGAGATGCCCTGCGCGACGGCGCCTTCGGACTTCAGGAAGTCGGGAACCTTGGCAGCGTTCGGGCTGGAATAATTGACGAGCCAGCCGCGCTTGGCGAAATCGTTTGCCGTGTCCCAGGAAGCCGAGATGACGACGTCGACAACCGGATTGGCGGCTTCGGCCTCGATACGGGCCATGACCTTGCCGGTCGTTGCCTGGAAAACATTGACCTTGACGCCGGTCTGCTTGGTGAAGCCAGCCGACAGCTTGTCGATCAGGCTCTGCGGGCCAGCGGTGTAAACGGTAACGTCAGCGTGGGCGACGCCGGCCATCAGGGCGGCGGCAACAACGCCAAAAGTGATGCTCTTCAAAGACTTAAACATTTTCTAGTCTCTCCTGTTTTGAATTATCGGCAGTCTCTTGAAACCAGCGGATCTGTGCTGCATCGACGGCAAGGCCGATGCGCTCGCCGGGGCGCAGCTTCAGGCGGCTCAGCACCTGCAGCTCGACGGAGGGCAGACCGGCAAGCGCAACCGTCGCCAGATGACCGTCGCCGCGGAACTGCGAGCGCAGCACTTCGGCGCTCAGCCGCTCCGGCGTATCCTCGCCCGCCGAAATACTGGCGGTCGGGATCAGGATGCGGGCAGACCGCGCCGCGCCGTCTTCCGCCGGCATCAGCGCCACGTCGCTGCCCTTGAAGAACCAGATCGCGCCGCGGCGCTCGATCCCGGCGAGACAGCCAAGCCGCAAAAAGTCGGCAACCTCGGGCGTGGCCGGGCGCTCGATCAGCATGTCGGGCGATGCAAGCTGCTCGATCAGGCCGCCGCGCATCACCGCAACGTGATCGGCAAGCGTCAGTGCTTCGCTGTGATCGTGGGTCACGTAGATCGCCGTCAGGCCCAATGTCGCAATCAGATCAGCGAGCTCGCCGACCATGTTTTCGCGCAGCTCGCGATCGAGGTTCGAAAGCGGCTCGTCGAAGAGGATCAGCTGCGGCTCGGCAACGATGGCGCGGGCGATTGCGACGCGCTGCTGCTGGCCGCCGGAGAGATCGCTAGGGCGCCGGTCGGCATAGGCCGCAAGCCCGACCTTGTCGAGCGCCCGCATCGTCCGTTCCTGGCGCTCGGCCTTGCCGACGCCGCGCATTTCAAGCGGGAAGGAAACGTTGCCGCCGACCGTCAGATGCGGCCAGAGCGCATAGTCCTGGAAGACCATGCCGAGGCCGCGGCGCTCCGGCGGAACGAACACATTCTGAGCCGCAACCGTCTGCCCAGCAATGGCGACAGAGCCCTTGGTCGGCACCAGCAGACCGGCAACAAGCCGCAGCAGCGTGGTCTTGCCGCAGCCCGAAGGGCCGAGAAGCGCCAGCGTCTCCCCGCGCTCGAGAATGAAGTCGATGCCCTTGAGGATGCGGGTATCCCCATAGCTCAATTCGAGCCCGGCCGCGGAAACGGCGGAAATCGGTGAATTTTCGGGGGCACTCATGGGATGGACCGATGTCGCTGCAAAAAGTAAGGCGACATTTAGGCAGGCCACATGACAGCTTTGCGACAATTGGATTTCAGTTTTGTGACATTGCCTTTACATCCCGGCTGACAACCGAGTTTGCAATTTGCGACATTAGAACCCATCTAATGTCGAGAGAAACGGATGCATTCTCCGCCGTTTGATGGCCCAGCCGCTTCCGTTTACGGAAAACAAACCATATGCAGTTGCAATCCAAGGCGAAAACCGCTTGCTTAGGAAAATCTACTTGTTCTGCCTGTAGCGGTAGGCGGATTGGTAAGGAAACGGCTTGTCCGTAGAACTGCGCACTTCGCAACCCGATCAGATTGTGGTTACGATTGCAGCCTCGGCACGGTCCGCTTGACGAAAGAATGAGCAAAGAACTGTTTCAGGTAAAGTTTTGGGGCGTACGGGGCAGCATCCCGGTTTCGGGACCCGAATTCGATCACTACGGGGGCAACACCTCCTGTATCGAAGTCCGCTGCGGCGCCCACCGTATGATTTTCGACGCGGGCTCCGGCCTGCGCGAAGCCGGTCTCGCGATGCTCAATGAGAGCGTCAGCGACGTCGATCTGTTTTTCAGCCACTGCCATTACGACCACATCATCGGCCTGCCCTTCTTCAAGGCCATCTATTATCCGTCGATCCACCTGAATATCTGGTCGGGTCATCTGGACGGAAAGATGAGCACCAAGGAGATGGTCAATCAGTTCATCAGCCCGCCGTGGTTCCCCGTGAAGACGGATATCTGCCAGGCGACGATGAATTTCCGCGACTTCCATGCCGGCGAAATCCTGAAGCCGCGCGAAGGCGTCAGGATCAAGACCTACATGCTGAACCATCCGGGCGGCGCGATCGGCTACCGTATCGAATATGGCGGGCGGTCGCTGGCACTGGTCTTCGACGTCGAACACATCCCCGGCTCCTACGATCCCGTATCGCTGGAGATGATGAAGGGCGCCGATCTGGCGGTCTATGACTGCACCTATAACGAAGACGAGATGCAGCGCTTCAAGGGCTTCGGCCATTCCACCTGGCAGCACGGCACCGAGCTGGCGAAGATGGCAGGCACCAAGCGTTTTGCGCTCTTCCACCATGCGCCCTCGCGCACCGATACGCAGCTCGCCCAGATGGAGCTCGACGCGCAGGCCGTATTCCCCGGCTCCTTTGCCGCCCGCGACAATCAGGTCGTCGAAATCTAAGCTTTCATAAGCGCCGCCGCCGGCTTCCAGGCGACGGCCTTATTGCCTGCCGTTGCCTTGAACAGGCGTTCGCAGAAGCCCCAGGCCTGAACATCATGGTCGAGGTGATGGGTCAGCAGCCCGATCGGCTCGTCGCTGCCCTCGAAGCGGCTCTGCAGCTCCGCCACCAATTCCGCGATCAGCTCCTCATCCGGCCGGCCGCCACGGGTGCCGTGCCAGTCGATGATGTCGACATGGGTATTGAGAATACCGATCGGCTCTTCGTCGGCGGCAGGGCCATAGGTCGAGAGATTTTCGAAGCCGAGCGCCGAGAGCTTGGGGATCAGCAGCGGGTCGATGCGGTTCCACGGCGGCACCAGCATCGGCACGAAGGACGCCTCGTGCAGCTGCTTGAGATGCAGGAAGCCGTGGTAGAGCTCGCCGAGCACGGCCTCGGCCAGCCGGTGGTGCCCAAGTTCCTGCTTCTTTTCGCTCTCGCTGGCATGATTGTGATGTGCCCAGCCATGGACGGCGACGGCGGCGTGACGCTCACCCGCGAGACGGCGCGCGAGCGGCTGACCGGCCTTCGCCGGAACGACGGCGAGCGTCACCGGTACCTCGTAGCGATTAGCGAGATCGAGCAGCGTATCGAGGGCGACCGTCGGCTCGAAGGCGTCGTCATCGCGCCACCAAAAAACGGCGGTACGGCCGGCCTCCTGCCAGCGCGCCAGCTCGTTGTGAAGAGGTTCCCAGGCTTCGTTGCCGCTCATCACTTCACTCCTGCATGTTGTTTCAATATGCCGTCGAGCGCCTTGGCCGCTGTCGCGATCGAGCGCTCTTCCAGCACGAAGCGGCGCGCCGCCTCTCCCATCGTCCGCCGTCTCTCCGGCTGCTCCAGGAGATCGCGGATAGCCTGACCATAAGCGGCGATATCGCCCTCTGCTGTCAATACGCCGCTGCGGCCGTTTTCGATCACTGCCGGAACACCGGCCGTGTTTTCCGCGACGGCGGGGAGGCCTGCGGCCTGTGCCTCGAGATAGGCAAGACCATAGGCCTCACCGCATCCCGGCCAGACATAGATGCCGGATTGGCCGAGCAACGCCGCCACCTCTTCGGCGCTACGCTCGCCATGCCATTCGATCCGTCCGGGCTCGAAGCGGGCAAACAGGGCTTCGACAGCCGCCCTCTCGGGTCCGTCGCCGACGATCGACAGCGTCCAGTCCGCGGACTCGATCTCGCCGAGTGCGGCGGCAAGCCGCTCATAGCTCTGCATCTTGTCGCCGGGACGCATCATCGCGACCGCGATCAGCCGCTTCGGATCGGCTCCGGCAGGCGGGCCCGCAAAAAATTTCGGATCGATGAACGGCGCAAGTGAAGCCATGCGTGCATCGGGGATTGCGCTCACGATACCCAGCCGGTCACGCTCCGTCATTGCGATATTGACCGCGGCCGTCCGGATGCTCTCGGCGACGAGCGCCTGATATGGCTGCCAGGGGCCATGATCGCGCTTCGGCGAATAGGAGGTTTCGGCCGTGACATAGGCGAAGCCGAACTCCGCGGCGAGTGCCGGGCCGAACGGATCGGGCGACTTGTAATAGGGGTGATAGCAGAACCAGAGATCGGGCCTGCTGCTCGCCGCGAATTTCTGCCTCAGCCGTAAGAGTTCGGCCTGCCGTCCCTCTTCGAGCACGGCTGCCGCCTCCGGCGTAGCCGCGAAATTTCTGAACGACGAGACGAGCTCGACCTCGTGACCGGCAAGCTCGAGCGCCTGAATCAGGAGCCGCGCCATCAGCCGATCACCCGATGGTACGGGATGATCCGGGGACTTCAGCGGAGCGTAGAATGCAATGCGCATCAGTGGATGCCTCCGGAGACGCACCGTTTCCAATTCCCGGTCCGGCCGGCGGCGAAATTCTGCGCTATGGTCTGCTTCCTTAAGAGTTACCGGTGAACATATAGAATGTGATCGCAGTTGAAGAAGGCGGCATTCCGCTTCTCTTCGAACATCTCTATTTCATAAGAGATTCGATCTTCAAGAACGGGAATGAATGGCGGTCGCAGACACAGGCTTTTTTACGGAACGGAACATCCGGCGCGCGCGCCTCGGCGCCGGTCTCGTGATGTTTGTTTTCGTGACGCTGCACCTCTCCAATCACGCGGTCGGGCTGATTTCGGTCAACGCCGCTGACGATGCCCGCCGCCTGTTCATGATTCCCTGGCGCAATCCCGTCGGCACGGTGGTGCTCTATACCGCGATCTTCATCCACATGGCTCTGGCGCTGCGCTCGCTCTATATCCGGCGCAGCCTTGTAATGCCGAAGGGTGAGCTGGCGCAGATCGCGCTTGGTCTCGCCATCCCGCTGATCATCATGGATCACGTGATCGGCACGCGCGTCGTCCACGAGCTCTATAATTACGTCGATAATTACGAGACGATCGTCCGGCTGCTGTGGATCACCTCGCCGGGTAACGGCGTCCGTCAGGCTCTCGCAGTCGTCATCGTCTGGACGCATGGCTGTATCGGCCTGCATTACTGGCTGCGCTACCGCCCCTGGTATCAGGCCTTCTCGCCGCTGCTGCTGGCACTGGCGATCCTGTTGCCGGTGCTGGCATTGCTCGGCTTCGTCGAGATGGGCCGGACGATCGCCGAGCCCGACTATGAAGGCCTCGTCGATACCGGCCGCTACCAGGAAAATCTCAACAGCCGTTACTATTCCGACCCCGATGCGCAGCGCCAGATCGCCATGATCCGGGCCGGGCTCTACGGCGGATTTTCGCTGGCTCTCCTGACCGTCGTGCTTGCCCGCAGCCGCCGCCGGTGGAAGGAAGCCACCGACCAGATCGCGGTCCACTATCCGGCCGGCGAAACGATCAAGGTGCCGCGCGGCTTCACCGTGCTGGAAGCAAGCCGCCTTGGCGGCGTGCCGCATTATTCGGTCTGCGGCGGCAAGGGGCAATGTTCCACCTGCCGCGTGCAGATCCTCAGCGATTACGAAAGCCTGCCGCCGCCCGACAAGATGGAACAGACGACGCTG
The DNA here is from genome assembly GCF_047325115.1 of Rhizobium sp. Rhizsp82. Classification (NCBI taxonomy): domain Bacteria; kingdom Pseudomonadati; phylum Pseudomonadota; class Alphaproteobacteria; order Hyphomicrobiales; family Rhizobiaceae; genus Rhizobium; species Rhizobium sp. Rhizsp82. The sequence goes on from NZ_CP168571.1 coordinate 1,269,686, forward strand.
AAGCGGATCAATGCCGCACCCGACGTACGCCTCGCCTGCCAGCTGCGCCCCAACCACGACCTGACCGTCGTGCCGCTCCTGATCCCGGCGACGGAAGCCGCCCTGCCCGCCAATACGCAAGAGACGAGCCCTGGGCGGGAGCGCGACATCGCCGTACTCTTCTGCGATATGCGCAACTTCACGACGCTGACCGAGCCGCGCCTGCCCTTCGACATCGTCTTCCTGCTGAACCGCTATTTCGCGCTGGTCGGCAAGGCGGTCGAACAGGCAGGGGGGCGCGTCGACAAGTTCATCGGTGACGGCGCAATGGCGCTTTTCGGCATCAACACCTCGCCGGAAGAAGGCTGCCGCCAGGCCTTGCGCGCGGCCGCGACGATCGCCGAAGAGATCGAGAAGCTCGGCGAGGAACTGGCGGACGAACTCTCCGTGCCGCTGCATATCGCCATCGGCATCCACACTGGCCCCGCCGTCGTCGGTACGATGGGATACGGGCGCGTGCGCAGCCTGACGGCCGTCGGCGACACCGTGAATGTTGCAAGCCGCCTTGAACATGCGGCCAAGGAATTCGACGCGGCGATCGTCATTTCGGAGCCGGTTGCGGAACTCGCCGGTGCCGATATGGAAGGTATCGAGAGCCATGAGATCAGCGTTCGCGGCCGGGCGCTGCCGCTTAAGGTCTACGTGATCTCCAAGGACAAGGCGGCGCAGCCGCTTCAAGGAAAAGCCTGATGGCCGCAAATCCGCTGCTGACGAAGAAATACTGGATGAAGCGGATCCGGAAGCTGCGCAATGCGGCCGCGACGCGCTTTTTCGATACCCGCTTCGGACGGCGGCTGCTGATCGAGAATATCGGGCCGCGCGTTCTGGCGATGACCGTCGATGCCGGTGACCACCGGATGACCTTCTCGCCATCGGACTATATCGGCCGCAAGGTGTTCCGGAAGGGCCATTTCGAGCGTGAGAATGTCGACCGGCTGCTTGCCGTGCTGCGCGAACGCGGGCTGCTGCGCAAAGACAGCGTGCTCCTTGAGCTCGGCGGCAATATCGGCACACAGACCGTCTATTTCGCGCTGAGCGGCGCCTATTCGCGCATCGTCAGCGTCGAACCCGATCCGCGCAATTTCCCGCTGCTGAAGACCAATATCGAGCAGAACGGGCTGGAGACGGCGGTCACTCCGGTCAATTGCGCCGCAGGCGAGGCATCCGGTGAGATCGACTTCTTCATGAATGCCGCCAATCACGGCAAGAGCAGCGCCATCCGGCAAAGCCCGACGGACATCAGGATCAGCGTACCCGTCAGGCCCGTTGCCGCCATTCTCGGCGATCTCGGGCTCGAACAGAGCGCCGTCGGTCTCGTCTGGATGGACATCGAGGGTTACGAGCCGGTCGCGTGCCGGTCGATGACCGAGCTGATGGGCCGCCGCGTGCCTCTCTACATGGAGTTCACGCCGCTCTTCTACGGCCCGGAACAGACCCGCGACTTCATCATGACGCTCGCCTCCCATTACGAGGATTGTCTCGTCTTTTTCGAGGAAGGCGAGCAGCAGATGAAGGTCCGCGATCTGCCGGGCTCCATCGATCAGTACGACGTGCTCTTCCTGCCTTAGTGCAGGACCGGCAGCGCCAGCGACTGGTGGCAATGCACCCCAGCAAGAACACCCGAGGCCGACGCGAGCGTCGCGTTATGCATCGGGTTCGTGGCGTCACCGGCGGCATAGACGCCCTTCACCGTTGTCTCCTTGCGGTCATCGAGGCGGATGACCGGGCCGAGCGGGGCGTCGTCGAAAGCGCAGCCCAATTGCTCGGCGAGCGGGCTTGCCATCGAGACCTTCGGCGCGACGAAGATTGCCGAGAGCCGCAGCACGCGCCCATCCTGAAGACGCACGGCCTCTAGCTCCGGCGCTGTGCCGAGAAATTCCACGATCGGCGTATTTTCGATGGTGACGCCGCGGGCGGCCAGCTGCGCGCGCTGGTCGGCGTCGGGCTCGAAGAGCCCTTGCGAGAAATAGGTTGCCGGTCCCCAATCGGGCAGAAGCAGGGCTGCATGCACCGAGAACGGATGACTGCCGAGAATGCCGAGCGCGCGGTCGCGCACTTCGTAGCCGTGGCAGTACGGGCAATGCAGCGCGGTGCGGCCCCATCGTTCGGATAGGCCGGGGATCTCGGGCAGCGTGTCCTTCACGCCGGTCGCGAGGATCAGGCGGCTCGCGGTGAATTCGCGTCCATCTTTGAGAGCAACCGAGAACCTGTCGCCGGTCTTTGATGCCGAGATCGCTTCGCCATCGGCAAAGGCAACCGTCGGATAGGCAGCGAGCTGACGCTTTCCCTCCGCCATGATCGCGGCCGGCGCTATGCCGTCCTGCCCCAGGAAACCGTGGGAAGCTTCCGAGAACCGGTTTCGCGGCTTCTGCGCGTCGATCAGCAGAATCTTGCGGCGGGCGCGGGCGAGCTGCATGGCAGCCGAGAGACCGGCAAAATTGCCGCCGATGACGATCGCTTCGTAGTGCATGACCTTACTCCATATCGATGATCACGCACCTAGATAAGTTACATGAAATGATATCGTCAAGCCTCATGTCACTTGTGTTGTTACGATAGACATGGGATAGATCGGCGACAGGAAAATGAGGACCACGATGAGAAGCGACAGCCGCCTCTCCCGCATGCTGCATGTGCTGATCCACATGGAGCGGCATCAGAAATCCGCGACATCGGAGATGATCGCCAGGATGCTGAACACCAATCCCGTGGTCGTGCGCCGCACGATGGCGGGGCTGAGAGATCAGGGTTACGTGCGCTCGGAAAAAGGCCATCACGGCGGATGGACGCTGGTCAAGCCGCTGGCGGAGATCGCCCTGCTCGACGTCTATCAGGCGATCGGCGAGCCGGAACTGTTTGCGATCGGCCCGGCCTCCGACCATCCGGAATGTCTCGTGGAACAGGCGGTCAACGATGCCGTCGGCGATGCGCTGCGCGAGGCCGAGGCGCTGATCCTCGCCCGGCTGAAATCCGTGACGCTCGGCGATCTCGCAGCCGATTTCGAACGCCGCTATGCGCGGCTTTCCACGAGCGGCCCTGTACCTGCGATCTGCAACGACTGATTACTTGCGGCGGTAGAGGAAATAGCGGCCGGACTTGATGCCTTCGGGAAGCGGCAGCTGCTCGAGCTCCGGCCGGTCGAGCGGCAGGCCGGAGACGGCGATGCCGCCCTGGCGGAGCACGCCGACCATCAGCTGCGGCAGCCATGTCAAGGTGATCGCATCGATCTCATCGTGACCGGTGCCGATATCGGCATGGGCGAGCGCCGCATCGATGCCGATGAAGGCCTGGCCGGTCTCCTTGATGTCGCCGGTGACCATATCTTCGGCAGGCGGTGTCGACGACGAATAGGAACGGACCTCGCGGTCGAAGGCGATGATGCGGCGTCCTGCGAAGATTTCGCGCAGATGATCGTAGGTGCGGCCGTTGCCGAGACCGAATTCGATCACCGGTCCTTCAAGCGGGCCAACCAGGTCGACGATGGAATTGAGGATATCGCGCTGAGCCGTCAGGCGGCGGATGAAGCTGTCGAGGCGGCTCATCTATGTCCTTGTCCGTCATTCATTTTTATCTTCCGGTGCTATCACACGAAACTGTCAGAAGTCGATTGCCGTAACTGAGGAAATGGCGTTGCCGCCGCAACAACTGTCTGTGATAAGGTCGGGGTCATGAGCGCCGTTTCGAATGATCAGTTCTTTGCCTCGGTTCCCGTCTTCGCGGAATTCGAAGGCGTGGCCAATACAGGCAACTACCGCCCCCTCCCCGAGGGCTGGATTCTCGCCCTTGCCGATATCGTGGGATCGACGCAGGCGATCGAAGACGGCCGCTACAAGGACGTCAACATGGCCGGCGCCTCGGTCATCTCGGCCGTTCTGAACGCCGTCGGAAAGGGCGACTATCCCTTCGTCTTCGGTGGCGACGGCGCACTGATTGCGCTTCCCGCCTCGCAGGAGGACGCCGCGCGGCAAGCGCTTGCCGCCGTCCAGGCCTGGGTGAAGGAAGATCTCGATCTGACGCTGCGCGCCGCCATCGTTCCGGTAGCCGATATCCGCAAGGAGGGTCTCGATGTCCGCGTGGCGCGCTACTCGGCGAGCCCCTACGTGACCTATGCGATGTTTGCCGGCGGCGGCAACAGCTGGGCTGAGCGGCAGATGAAGGACGGCAAGTATGCCATCGACCCTGCGCCGCCGGGAACGCGCCCGGATCTTGAAGGCCTCTCCTGCCGCTGGAACCCGATTGCCGCAGAAAACGGCGAGATCGTCTCGATCATCGCCGTTCCCGGCGCAGCAGGCTCCGGCCCGGAATTCCAGTCGCTGGTCACCAAGATCGTGGCGATCTCCTCCGAACAGGGCCGCGGCGGCCATCCGGTGCCATTCGACGGACCGAAGCTTTCCTTCTCGATGAAAGGCATCGACCGCGAGGCGAAGGCGACCGCGCCCGGCCACAGGCTGCGCCAGAAGCTCATGATCATCATGCAGCTTGCCCTGACAACGCTGTTCTACAGGCTCGGCATTCCCTTCGGCCCCTTCGACGCCCGGCGCTACAAGCGGGATGTCGCGGGTAATTCCGATTTCCGCAAGTTCGACGACGGATTGAAGATGACGATCGATGTCGACCGCGCGCGGCTCGAGCGGATCGAGGCGCTGCTCGAGGAAGCGCAGCGGAACGGCATCGCCCGCTACGGCCTGCACCGGCAGGAATCAGCGCTGATGACCTGCTTCGTGCCGACGCCGCTGTCACGCGACCACATGCATTTCATCGATGGCGCCAGCGGCGGCTATGCCGTCGCCGCCAGCAAGCTCACCGGCAAGAAGCTCGGCGCGGTCAGCGTCACGCCTTGATGATGTGATCGCCGGTGAGGCCGAGACGCGTGAAGACGTTGCGCGTATCGACGATCAGCGGTGCGTGCTTTGAAAGCGCTGCGTAATCGACCGCATCGTGATCGGTGGCGATCAGGACGGCATCGTAATTTGCCAGCGTAGCGGCGCTGATTTCGACCGACTTGCGGCCCTTGAGCGCCTGATATTCACGGGTCGGCGGGATTTCTGAAACGAAGGGATCGCTGTAATCGGCCTTGCCGCCGCGCTCCTCGATGATCTCGATCAGCCGCAGCGACGGGCTCTCGCGGATATCGGCGACGTTCTTCTTGTAGGCGAGGCCGAGCACCAGCACCTTGCTGCGGCTCAGCGCCTTGCCGGCGCGGATATCGAGCGCTTCGGCAAGCTTGCCGACGACATAGCGCGGCATCGCCGAATTGATCTCACCGGCAAGCTCGATGAAGCGTGTCGGCAATTCGTATTCGCGGGATTTCCAGGTGAGATAAAAGGGATCGATCGGAATGCAATGTCCCCCGAGACCGGGCCCGGGATAGAAGGGCATGTAGCCGAAGGGCTTGGTCTTCGCCGCATCGATCACTTCCCAGACGTCGATACCCATCGCGGCGTAGACCGTCTTCAACTCGTTGACGAGGGCGATATTGACCGAACGGAAGATGTTCTCGGTGAGCTTCACGGCCTCAGCCGTGGCGTTCGACGACACAGGCACCACCGTCTTGACTGCCGCGCCGTAGAAATCCGTCATCAGTTCCAGCGCATCGGGACCGTCGCCGGCGACGACCTTCGGGATGGTCGCCGTGTTGTAATGCTGGTTGCCCGGATCCTCGCGTTCCGGCGAGAAGCCGATGAAGAAATCGGTGCCGGATTTCAGGCCGGTCTTCTCCAGGATGACCTTGACGACATCGTCGGTCGTGCCGGGATAGGTGGTCGATTCCAGCACGACGAGCTGGCCGGGGCGCAGATGCTCGGCGATCGCCCGTGAGGTCGCTTCGACATAGGAGAGGTCGGGATCGCGATGTTTGGTTAGCGGCGTCGGCACGCAGATGACGATGATATCGCACTGTTTCAGCCCGGCAAACTCGGTCGTCGCGCCAAAGCGGCCGGCGGCAATCTCCGCACTCAACGCATCGTCGGTGACCGCATCGATATAGGATTTGCGCGCATCGAGGGCGACGATCTTCTTCGGGTCGATGTCGAAGCCGCTGACCGGAAAGCCGCTGCGGGCAATCGCCATGGCAAGCGGCAGGCCGACATAGCCGAGGCCGATGATGCCGGCGCGGGCGGTGCGGTCTTTGATCTTTGCGGAAAGGGCGATTGAAGTCTGCGAGCTGGCCAAGACGGGTCTCTTCGAAAGAGGAAAGTCCTCGTGAGATAATGCAAGATGGCAAGGATTTAAACCCGCCTTGGCGCTGACGCATCGGTGAAGCGATCGTGATCGATTTTGCCCGATAGCCGCCTCAATCGCCCGGCTACTGGCGCTGACTGTGGCCGAAATGACTCGCTTGGCGCAGACATCAAAACCGAAGGCAGAAAATTATCCGGATAGCATTGTTTCGGATCGATCATATGCCTATTTGAATAGGATAATGAACCACCAGAAAGGACATCCGTCCTCGCTCTTTTCGGGCTCTGAAAGGTAGGTTTGCCGGGTCTTCGGCAGATCGTTGACACAATAATACCGCTCGTCCATCTTGACCCCCGCCCTGCGCGCGACCGTGCTGCAGGCAGGTTTTTCGTCGCTTCGGGAATGGACGTGCTTGATGAGGATAATACCAAAGATGAGCACGATCGAATCCAGCGTGTCCTCGATTCTTCTGGACCGCGTCGCTGAATGGCTGACGAATTCTTCGCTGGCCGGGGACGATCTGGAAAATATCGTTCGCGGTTTCTGCGAGCGCATTGCCGCTGCCGGTCTGCCGATCGCCCGCGTCCACCTGACCTTTTCGATGCTGCATCCGCTCTATGACGCGCTGAGCTTCACCTGGCGGCGCGCCAGCGGCGTGACCATCGAGGGCTACCGGCATTCTGCCGGCGCCAAGCCGGACCGTTTCCTGCAGAGTCCCTATTATTACCTGCTGGACAACAACCTGCAGCACATCCGCCGCCGGATGAGCCAGGAAGGACCGGCGGAATTCCCGATCTTCGACGACCTGCGCAAGGAGAAGATCACCGACTACCTCGCCTTCGTGCAGCCTTTCGGCGACGGTTCGGTCCAGGGCATGATGGGTTCGTGGTCGACGGACTCACATTCCGGCTTTTCCGACGACATGATCGAGGCGCTGCTGCGCATGCAGAACCATCTGGCGGTCGCGGCCAAGATGGCCGTGCTCGGCAAGCTCGCCAACAACATGCTGACGACCTATCTCGGTGGCGATGCCGGCAAGCGCGTGCTGAACGGCCAGATCCGCCGCGGCGACGGCGAGACGATCCGCGCCGCCCTCGTCATGGGCGACATGCGCCAGTCGACGATGTTTGCCGAGAAGGAAGGCCGCCAGGCCTATATCGACACGCTGAACGAGTTTTTCGACGCGATCGCGGCACCGTTCAACCGCAATGGCGGCGAAATCCTGAGCTTCCTCGGCGACGGCTTCCTCGCCGTCTATCCGTGCGGCCGCCACAAGGATCCGTCGAAGATCGCCACGCAGGCCGCTCTCTCGGCCGTCCACCAGGCGCAGACCCGCGTCGCCGAACTGAACGGCGAGCGCGCGGAAAAGGGCCTGAACGCCATCCGCTACGGCATCGGCCTGCATATCGGCAATGTCATGTTCGGAAATGTCGGCCTCAAGGACCGGCTGACCTTCTCGGCCTTCGGCTCTGCGGTCAATGAAGTGCAGCGCCTGCAGTCGCTGACCAAGAAATACAATCGCGAAGTGGTCGCGAGCCAGGCCTTCGCCGGCTATTGCGGCGGCGAGTGGACGACGCTCGGCGAGGAAAAGCTGCGTGGCATCCGCCAGAAGGTCACGGTGCTGCAGCCGCGCATCACGCCGCCGGCGCTGCCCGATGGCGCAAGCTTCCCGGAGGTCGCCCAGAACGGGCTGTCCGAGGCCGAACAGGTCATTCTGCTTCACCGCGACGCGAAGAAGCAGGAGAAGCGTCCGATGGTTGAGAGGTTCGTTCAGTAAGGCGAACCTGAAACATCGGATTATCCTTGAAAATCAGCAGGAACGCGCCAGTTTTCCCCAGCCTGTCATAAACTGGACACCCCGCCTGCGGTACGATAGTGTGCCTTAACGGGAACAGACTAAAAGACTGGGGAATATCATTGGTATGGCGTCCGCGTCCGACTTGTTGCGTATCGAGAATCTCGACGTGTCATTCTCGGTTTTCGGGGACAAGCTGCGTGTCGTAAGAAACGCCGGGCTTCGTATCCTTCCGGGTAAAGTCACCGCGCTTGTCGGTGAATCCGGCTCAGGAAAATCCGTTATTAGCCAATCGATCATGGGCATCTTGCCGACGCCGGCCAAGGCGACGGGAAAGATACTGTTTACAGATCCCCTCGACGGCAAGACCACCGACATCCTGCAATATGGCCGCGACAGCGAAGAGATGCGCGACCTGCGCGGCAAGCGCATGGCGACGATCTTTCAGGAGCCGATGACCTCGCTCTCGCCGCTCCATACGGTCGGCAACCAGATCAGCGAGTCCTTGCTGATCCATACCGATGCCGACAAGAAACTGGCGCGCGAGAAAACCGAGGAAATGCTTGGTCTCGTCGGCTTTGCCAATCCGAAGCGCACCTACGACATGTATCCGTTCGAGCTGTCGGGCGGCATGCGCCAGCGCGCAATGATCGCCATGGCACTGATCTGCCGGCCGGCGCTGCTGATCGCCGACGAGCCGACCACCGCGCTCGACGTCACCATCCAGGCGCAGATCCTCGAACTCCTGCGCGACCTGCAGCACAAGCTCGGCATGGCGATGCTGCTGATCACTCACGATCTCGGCGTCGTCGCCAACATGGCCGACGAAGTCGTCGTCATCTACCACGGCGAAATCATGGAAGCGGGTCCGGTCAAGGAAATCTTCCGCAACCCGCAGCATCCCTATCTGAAGGGGCTGATGGCGGCGGTTCCGCATTTCGACATGAAGCCCGGCGAGCGGCTGAAGGCGCTGCGCGATGTTCCGGTCAATCTGGAATCGCTGATCGGCAAGAAGAAGACCGTCGAGGCGGATGCCCCGCAGGTGCTGCTTTCGGTCAACAATCTCTCCAAGACCTATACGACGCGCAAGCGCAGCCTTTTCGGCCAGGGTGAAAGGTCGGTGCTGCGCGCCGTCGATGACGTGAGCTTCGATATCAAGCGCGGCGAGTGCCTCGGCCTCGTCGGCGAATCCGGCTGCGGCAAAACGACCGTCAGCAAGATCCTGATGCGGGCGATCACGCCGGACACCGGTTCGGTTGTTTTCAACGACGGCAAGGAAGTCATCGACGTCCTCTCGGTCAAGGGCGACGCGCTGCAGGAGCTGCGCACCAAGATCCAGATGGTCTTCCAGGACCCGGTCTCATCGCTCTCGCCACGCATGACGGTGCGCAACATCCTGAGCGAACCGCTGGAAATCCACGATCGCGGCGACAGCGAGGAGCGCAAGCGCAAGGTCGAGGCGCTGATGGGCGCCATCGGTCTCGATCGCCGCTATCTCAGCCGCTATCCGCACAGTTTCTCCGGCGGCCAGCGCCAGCGCATCGGCATTGCCCGCGCGCTGGCGCTTGGCCCCAAGCTCGTCATCCTCGACGAGCCGGTCTCGGCGCTCGACGTCTCGGTTCAGGCACAGATCCTCAACCTGCTGAAGGATCTGCAGAAAGAGCTCGGGCTGACCTACCTCTTCATTTCGCACAATCTCGCTGTCGTCGATTACATGGCCGATCGCATCGCCGTCATGTGCAAGGGGCGCATCGTCGAGATCGCGCCGCGCGAAATCATCCTGCGCGATCCCGTGCATCCCTATACGAAATCACTGCTTGCCGCCGTCCCCTTCCCCGATCTAGACCGGCCGCTCGATTTCGAGGCGCTGCGCAAGAATGGCGCGGCCGACAAGCAGAACTGGGGACTGACCTTCACCGCCGAGCATGACGACGCTTCCGAGCTTGCCTATGCCGATCTCGGCGACGGGCATTTCGTGCGCGCCCGCAAGGGCGCCGATGTCAAGGAGTTGCGGGCATGGTAACGCGGCGCACTTTCCTCGGCGGCATGATCGGCGCAACGGTTGCGCCGGGCCTCGTTCGCGCCGCCTCCGACGATCGCGACATCGAGCCGGAATTCCTGCGCGACCTGCTGCGTGCCGACGCCATTCCGCCGATGCCGCAGCGCCTGCCGAAGCATCCGCGCATCGTCAACATGAAGGAAGCAGGGCTGACGCCCGGCACTTATGGCGGCAATGTACGCACGATCATCGGCGGCCCGCGCGACGTCCGCTACATGACCGTCTACGGCTATTCGCGGCTGATCGGCTACGACAAGCATCTGCAGTTCCAGCCCGATATCCTGGGCGGCTACACGAGCGAAGAAGACCGCATCTTCACCTTCCACCTGCGCGAGGGCCACAAGTGGTCGGATGGCAAGCCGTTTACGGTTGATGACTTCCGCTACTGGTGGGAAGACATCATCCTTAACAAGGAAGCGACACCGGGCGGCGGCGCGCTCGAGCTGCGCCCGCATGGCGATCTGCCGAAGTTCGAGGTGCTCGACGAGCTCATCGTCCGCTACACCTGGGAAAAGCCGAACCCGACCTTCCTGCCGGCACTCGCCGGACCGCTGCCGCTCGTCATTTTCGGGCCGGCACACTACCTGAAGCAGTTCCACAAGAAGTATCAGGACGACTTCCGCCTTTCGGCGCTGATGAAGGAAAACCGGGTCAAGAAGTGGGCCGACCTGCACATCAAGATGTCGCGCGCCTCGCGCCCTGAAAATCCGGATCTGCCGACGCTCGATCCCTGGAAGGTGATGACCAAGCCGCCGGCCGACCAGTTCATCTTCGACCGCAACGCCTTCTTCCACCGCGTCGACGAAAACGGCGTGCAGCTGCCCTATATCGACCGCTTTATCCTGAACGTCAGCTCGTCGTCGATCATCGCCGCCAAGGCCGGTGCCGGTGAATCCGACCTGCAGGCGACCGGTATCGACTTCAACGACTATACCTTTCTGAAGGAAGCCGAGCAGCGTTTCCCGGTGAAGGTCAATCTCTGGAAGCAGGCGCGCGGCTCCCGCCTTGCGCTGCTGCCCAATCTCAACTGTGCCGACGATGTCTGGCGCAATCTCTTCCGCGACGTCCGTTTCCGCCGTGCGCTGTCGATGGCAATCGATCGCCACGAGATCAATATGGTCGCCTTCTACGGGCTCGGCACACCGAGCGCAGATACCGTTTTGCCGGACAGCCCGCTCTTCAAGCAGGAATATGCCGACGCCTATATCCAGCACGACGTGGATCAGGCCAACAAGCTGCTCGACGAGCTGGGTCTTGCCAATCGCGACGACGAGGATATCCGCCTGCTGCCGGATGGCCGGCGCGCCGAGATCACCGTGGAAACACCCGGCGAAAGCACGCTCGATACCGACGTCCTGGAGCTGGTGCGCGATCACTTCCGCACCATCGGCATTGCGCTCTATACCCGCACCTCGCAGCGCGACATCTTCCGCAACCGCGCCATGAGCGGCTCGATCATGATGGCGATCTGGTTCGGTATCGAAAACGGCGTGCCGACCGCCGACATGGCCCCGACCCAGCTGGCGCCGACCGCCGACGACCAGCTGCAATGGCCGATCTGGGGCATGTACTATCTCTCCGCCGGACAGGAAGGCAAAGCGCCCGACATTCCCGAAGTCGCCGATCTCGTCGATCTCCTGAACCAGTGGGGCGCGACCGCCGACTTCAAGGAACGCGAAACGATCTGGCACAAGATGCTGGCACTCTATACCCAGCAGGTCTACTCGATCGGCCTGATCAACGGCGCGCTACAGCCGATCCTGATCTCGAAGAAGATGCAGAACGTGCCTGAGCGTGCGCTCTACGGCTTCGACCCGACCTCCTTCCTCGGCATCTACATGCCCGATGCGTTCTGGCTGAAGGAGACGTGAGATGCTGAGATATATCCTCTGGCGCATCGCCGCCATGGTACCTACGCTCTTCGTGATCTCGGCGCTCGTTTTCACGATCATCGAACTGCCGCCGGGCGACTTCTTCGAAAGCCAGATCGCCGAACTGCGCGCCCAGGGCGAGACCGCAAACCTGCAGGAAATCGAGGAACTCCGGAAGCAATACGGCTTCGACAAGCCGGAGATCGTCCGTTACTTCTACTGGGTCGGCGGCATGCTGCACGGCGACTTCGGCTATTCGTTCGAATACCAGTTGCCGGTCTCGGACGTCGTCGGCGACCGGTTGTGGCTGACGATCCTCGTCTCCTTCACGACGATCCTCGTCACCTGGCTGATCGCCTTCCCGATCGGCATCTACTCGGCCACCCATCAGTATAGCTGGGGCGACTACGGGCTAACCTTTTTCGGCCTGCTCGGTATCGCCATTCCGAATTTCATGCTGGCGCTGATCCTGATGTATTTCGCCAATGTCTGGTTCGGGCTATCGATTGGCCACCTGATGGATCAGCAATATCTGAACGAGCCGATGAGCTGGGAGAAGGCGAAGTCGATCCTCGCGCATCTGTGGATCCCCGTCATCATCGTCGGCACTGCGGGAACAGCGGGGATGATCCGCCGCCTGCGCGCCAATCTGCTCGACGAGATGCAGAAGCAATATGTGACGACCGCGCGCGCCAAGGGTCTGCACCCGACCCGCGCGCTGATCAAATATCCGCTGCGCATGGCGCTGAACTTCTTCGTCGCCGATATCGGCTCGATCCTGCCATCGATCATCTCGGGTGCCGAAATCGTCGCGATCGTTCTTTCGCTCGAGACGACCGGGCCGATGCTGGTCAAGGCGCTGCAAAGCCAGGACATGTATCTCGCCGGTTCGTTCCTGATGTTCCTCGCGTTCCTGAACGTCATCGGCGTGCTGATCTCCGATATCGCGCTCGGCTTCCTCGATCCCCGCATCCGCTTGCAAGGCAGGAGCACCAAATAATGTCGCCCTTGCCGCCGCCCGGTGCGCCCCTGGAGCATTTTGTCTCGACCACGCCGTTCGATCCGCATGCGCAGGAGACGATGACCTCTGCGCAGTCGCGCATTCATCTTGCTTCACAGAAGCAGCTGATGTGGTGGAAGTTCAAGCAGCACCGGCTGGCGCTGGTCTCCGGCATCTTCCTCGCATTCGTCTATTTCGCGATCCTGATCGTTGAATTCCTGGCGCCCTATGGCCTTCACAGCCGCAATGTCGATTACATCCACTCGCCGCCGCAGCGGGTACATTTCTTCGACAAGGGCGAATTCGTCGGCCCGTTCGTCTATGGCCGCTCGATGCAGCTCGATATCGATACGCTGCGCCGCATCTATACCGAGAAGCCCAACGATATTCAGCCGATCCGCTTCTTCTGCCGCGGCGATGCCTATCGTTTCTGGGGCCTGGTGGATTCCAACCTGCATCTCGTCTGCCCGGCCGAAGGCGGCCAGATGTATCTGCTCGGCACCGACCGCCTCGGCCGCGACGTGCTCTCGCGCATTCTTTATGGCGCCCGCATTTCTCTGACGATCGGTCTTATCGGGATCTCCATCAGCTTCACGCTGGGCATCATCATCGGTGGTCTCGCCGGCTATCGCGGCGGTGTCTTCGATCTCATCGTCCAGCGCATGATCGAGGTGCTGCAATCGCTGCCGAGCCTGCCGCTCTGGATGGCGCTCGCCGCCATCATGCCGGTGACCTGGAGCCCGATCGTCATCTATTTTGGCATCACGGTCATTCTCGGTATCATCGACTGGACGGGACTGGCGCGCGCCGTCCGGTCCAAGCTTTTGGCGCTGCGCGAGGAAGATTATGTGCAGGCGGCGCAGCTGATGGGCGCCAGCACCCCGCGCATCATTGGCCGCCATCTGGTGCCCGGTTTCATGTCGCATCTCATTGCGTCGGCTACCATTTCCATTCCCGGCATGATCCTCGGCGAGACGGCCCTGTCCTTCCTCGGCCTCGGCCTGCGCCCGCCGATCACCAGCTGGGGCATCTTGCTCACGGAAGCAAAAAGCGTAAGTGTGATTGCCTTCTACCCTTGGCTGCTTTTTCCGATTATTCCGGTGGTTCTCGTCATTTTAGCCTTCAACTTTCTGGGAGACGGCTTGCGCGATGCAGCAGACCCCTACAAATAACAGGGCGCCCGGCGGCTGTCTGATCCGCTGTCGCGCGGCCTCCGGAAAGCGGGGGCGATAATGTCGTTCGCCCCAGAGGTATTGCCCATGGCCAGACGTGTCGAAGACGCGCGCATCCTGATGTACAGCCACGATACGTTCGGTCTCGGCCACCTGCGCCGCTGCCGGACCATCGCCCATGCGCTGGTCGAGGATTATCGCGGCCTGAACATCCTGATCATCTCCGGCGCCACGATCGCCGGCGCCTTCGATTACCGCGCCCGCGTCGATTTTGTGAAGATCCCGAGCGTCATCAAGCTTCGCAACGGCGAATATACGTCGATGGCGAGCCATATCGATCTTCAGGATACGCTGAAGATGCGCGAATCGAGCATCCGCCACACGGCGGAAACCTTTCAGCCGGATATCTTCATCGTCGACAAGGAGCCCATGGGCCTGAAGGGCGAAGTCGAGGATACGCTCGCCTATCTCAAGGCCCGCGGCACGACGCTGGTGCTTGGCCTGCGCGAAATCATGGACGCCCCGCATCTGCTCGACGCCGAGTGGAAGCGAAACGGCATCATGCAAAAGATCGACCAATATTACGACAGCGTCTGGGTCTATGGCCCGCCGGATTTCTACGATCCGCTCGTCGGCCTCGATGTTCCAGCCAATGTCCGCCGCAAGATGGATTTCGTCGGCTTCCTGCAGCGCAGCGTCTCCAAGAGCAAGAAGTCGCTGAACACGCCGAAGGACAACTATATCCTGGTGACCACCGGCGGCGGCGGCGATGGTTCAGATCTCGTCCACGACGTGATGAACGCCTACGAACAGGAACAAACACTGCAGCAGAAGGCTCTCGTCGTCCTCGGCCCCTATATGCCCGCGGCGGAGCGGACCAAGCTCGTCAAGAAGGGCGAGAAGATCGCGGCGATCGAGGTCATCGAATTCGACAACCACATGGAAGAGCTGATCGCAGGGGCGACCGCTGTCGTCGCCATGGGCGGCTACAACACCTATTGCGAGATTCTCTCGTTCGACAAGCCGGCGCTGATCGTGCCGCGCGTCAAGCCGCGCGAAGAGCAGCTTCTGCGCGCCCA
Organism: Rhizobium sp. Rhizsp82; assembly: GCF_047325115.1. Lineage (NCBI taxonomy): Bacteria > Pseudomonadati > Pseudomonadota > Alphaproteobacteria > Hyphomicrobiales > Rhizobiaceae > Rhizobium > Rhizobium sp. Rhizsp82. The sequence continues at coordinate 1,284,881 of NZ_CP168571.1, forward strand.
GCGCGCCAGCGAACTCGGCCTCGTCGATATGCTGCTGCCGGACCAGTCAGCCAATCCGGCTGTGATGGCTGAGGCGCTGAAGCGCCTTCCGAGCCGCCTGCCGCCGTCGAAAAGCGGCTGCAACATGCGCCTCGAAGGCCTTGATCACATCTCGGAGACGGTCGGCCACTGGCTCGACAACCGCGGCGGCCACCTTTCCCTCGTCGGCGCAGAGTGAAGACAACAGCCTTGCCAGAACGCCGGAAGATCCTCGTCGTGCTGAAGGGCTATCCACGCCTTTCGGAAACCTTCATCGCGCAGGAATTGCTCGGCCTCGAGAAGGCCGGCTTCGACCTGACGCTGATTTCCATGCGCCGGCCGACCGACAAGAAGCGCCATCCCGTTCATGACGAGATCAAGGCGCGCGTCGTCTATTTGCCGGAATATCTGCATGAAGAGCCACTTCGTGTTCTGAAGGGCCTGTTTGCCGGTTTCGGCAAGACGGGTTTCGGCGCGTTGATGAAGCGCTTCATGGCCGACCTGCCGCGCGATATCTCCCGCAACCGCTTCCGCCGTCTCGGCCAGGCACTAGTGCTCGCCCGCGAATGGCCCGACAACGGCCGCTGGCTGCATGCCCATTTCATCCACACTCCAGCATCCGTCACGGAATATGCAAGCATCCTGACAGGCACGCCCTGGACGGTTTCGGCGCATGCCAAGGACATCTGGACCTCGCCGGATTGGGAGTTGAACGAGAAGCTCTCGAGCGCCCGCTGGGCGGTGACGTGCACGCGCACCGGCTACGAGCATATGCGCACGCTGACCAGCCGCCCGGATGCGGTGCATCTCAGCTATCACGGCCTCGACCTCGCCCGCTTCGGCCATTTCTCCGGCGAACGTTCGCTGCGGGACGGCTCGTCGACCGATGATCCGGTTTTCCTGCTCAGCGTCGGCCGCGCTGTCGAGAAGAAGGGCTACGACATCCTGCTACGGGCGCTTGCGCTTCTGCCACCGGAGCTAAACTGGCGGCTGGATCATATTGGCGGCGGCGAGGAGCTGTCGAAGCTGAAGGCCCTCGCCAATGAGCTCGGTCTCGGCAAGCGTATCGTCTGGAAAGGCGCGCTCGCCCAGGAAGACGTGCTGGACCACTACCGCCGCGCCGATCTCTTCGTGCTCGCCTGCCGCATCGCCGCCAATGGCGACCGCGATGGCCTGCCGAATGTCCTCGTCGAGGCATCAAGCCAGCGGCTCGCCTGCCTCTCCACCAATATTTCCGGCGTGCCCGAGCTGCTGACGGATGGCGAGAACGGCCTCGTCGTTCCGCCTGAAGACCCGCAGGCGCTTGCCGCAGCACTTGAGAAGGCGATCCGCGATCCAGTGCTGCGCAAGCGACTCGGCGATGCCGCCGAGCAGCGGGTGCGGACCCAATTTGACTATCACTCCAGCATCGCGCAGCTGACACAGCTTTTCGAAGACGAATGGCGGAAAGACTCATGAGCGCCAAACGCGTTTTCTTCTATGTCCAGCATCTGCTCGGCATCGGCCATATCGCTCGTGCCAGCCGCATCGCCAATGCGATGGCGAAGGATGGTTTCGACGTCACCGTCGTGACCGGCGGTCTGCCGGTGCCCGGCTTCCCGGCCGAGGGCCTGAAGACCATCGCCTTGCCGGCGGTCGTTGCCAGCAATGCCGGTTTCTCCGGCCTCGCGGATGCCAATGGCAATCCGGCAACGGAAGATTTCCTCAATGCGCGCCGCGACCAGCTGCTCGCCGCATTCGCGAACGCCAAGCCCGACGCCGTCATCATCGAGGCCTTCCCCTTCGGCCGCCGCCAGATGCGCTTCGAACTCCTGCCGCTGCTCGATGCGATTGCCGCAGCCAATCCGCGCCCGAAGCTCTTCAGCTCGGTCCGCGACATCCTGCAGGAAAACCGCAAGGCCGGCCGCGATGCGGAAACCGTGAAGCTGGTGCAGGAGCATTTCGATGCCGTCCTCGTTCACGGCGATCCCGATTTCGTTCGCCTGGAAGACACGTTTCCGCTGACACCGGAGATCGCCGGCAAGGTCCGCTATACGGGCATGGTCGCGCCGCCACCGGCGGCCGACCCGGCCGAACGTTTCGACATCATCGCCTCAGCAGGCGGCGGCGCCGTCGGGCTGGAGCTGATCCGCGCGGCCCGGGATGCGGCGCGCTCCCTGCCCGCAGAATACCGCTGGCTGCTGATATCGGGACCCAACCTGCCGGAGGCCGATTTTCAGTCTCTGCAGGACGATGCGCCCGCCAATGTCACCCTCGTACGCTTCCGCAAGGATTTCCCTTCGCTGCTGAAGGGCGCCAAGGTCTCGATCTCGCAGGCCGGCTATAACACCGTCGGCGACCTCCTGCGCACCGATTGCCGGGCGATCCTCATCCCCTTCGTCGCCGGTGGAGAAACCGAACAGACGGTAAGGGCCGAGCGGCTGAAGGCGATGGGGCTCGCAGGCATCTTGCCGGAAACCGGATTGACCGCAGCGCATGTCGCCGCAGCCGTTACCGAAGCGATGGATGCGCCGCCCCGCAAAGCGGCCACGCTGGATTTGGCTGGCGCGGAGACCACAGCTGCGATCATTCGCACGATGCTCGGCTGAATTGCTCGCACTTTATGAAAGTCCTGTGATATAAACGAATTTCCGGCAGAATCGGCTTTTCGACGGCAGTCCGCTTCGCCTTGTTTTCGTTACGATATCCGGCGGTCCGGCGGCATGATCCTGTTTCCCGAATCTCCCTCCTCGAACGTCTCCGGACCCTCCCATCAGGCTGACGGTTAGCAATGGAAAAGAGCCTCGCCCGCTATATCTGGTCGAACACCCGCCTCCAGCAGCTCTGGATTCTGGCGGTCGTTGCGGCGTCGATGATCCCCTACTTCCTGTCCTTCGATCTGCCGAAGCAGATCGTCAACGGACCGATCCAGGGTGACGGCTTCGACAATGCCAATGCAACGCAGACCTTCATGCACCTGTCCTACGACCTGCCGCTGATCGGGCATGTCGAGCTCTTCCAGGGCATCCAGCTGAACCGCCTACAGATGCTGATGGCGCTGAGCCTGGTATTCCTGGCGCTGGTGGTGCTGAACGGCCTCTTCAAGTTCTATATCAACACCTACAAGGGCCGCCTCGGCGAGCGCATGCTGCGCCGTATCCGCTTCCAGCTGATCGACCGCGTCCTGCGTTTCCCGCCGTCGCACTTCAAGAAGGTGAAGTCGGCCGAAATCGCGACGATGATCAAGGACGAGGTGGAGCCGATGGGCGGCTTTACCGGCGACGCCTTCGTTTCCCCGGCGCTGCTCGGCGGCCAGGCGCTGACGGCGCTCGCCTTCATCATCGTCCAGAATTTCTGGCTCGGCATGATCGCCGCCGGTATCGTCGGCGTGCAGGCCATCGTTATTCCGCGGATGAGAAAGCGGCTTCTGGATCTCGGCCGCCAGCGCCAGCTGACCGCCCGCGAACTCTCCGGCCGCGTCGGCGAAATCGTCGATGGCATCGGCACGATCCATGGCAACGATACGTCGAATCTCGAGCGCGCCGACATCGCGTCGCGCCTCGGGCTGATCTTCAAGATCCGCTACGACCTCTATCAGTGGAAGTTTCTGGTCAAATTCCTGAACAACTTCCTGGCCCAGGTCACGCCTTTCCTGTTCTACGCGATCGGCGGTTATCTGGCGCTGCAGGGACGGCTCGATATCGGTCAGCTCGTCGCCGTCATCTCGGCCTACAAGGACCTTCCCGGCCCGCTGAAGGAACTGATCGACTGGGACCAGATGCGCCAGGACGTGCAGGTCAAGTACCAGCAGGTCTACGAACAGTTCAACGTCGAGCCGCTGATCGACAGCAAGATCCAGGAAATTCCGGGCGACGTCGTTGGCCCGCTGACCGCGGCCCTCGTCGTCACTAATCTCTCCGTCAGCGACGACAGCGGCGCGCGTCTGGTCGATCACGTCTCGGTCGAGATCAAGCCGAACGAAACGGTCGCCATCGTCGGGCCGAACGGCAGCGGTGCGGAAGCCTTCGCCGAAGCGCTCGGCCGGATCGTATGGCCCGACTCCGGCCGCATCAGCATCGCCGGACGCGACCTGCTCGATCTGCCTGAGTCGGTCACCGGGCGGCGGCTTTCCTATGCCTCGTCGGACACCTATTTCTTCCACGGCACGCTGCGCGACAATCTGCTCTATGGCTTGAAGCATGCGCCGCTGACCGACCCCGGATATGACGGACAAAAGGCGCTGGAGCTGAAATGGCGCAATGCCGAAGCGCTGCGCGCAGGCAATCCGACCTTCGACCTCAACAGCGACTGGGTGGATTACAACGCCGCGGGCGCCACCGGCCCCGAAGACCTGCTGAAGGCCATCCGGCCGGTTCTCGACGCCGTGATGATATCGCAGGATATCCTCGATCTGGCACTGCGCTCGCCGGTCGACACATCGGTGCACATCGTCCTCGCCGAACGTATCGTCGATCTGCGCGTTGCGCTGCGCGAGCGATTGAAGGAGGAAGATCTCGACGCAATCGTCGTGCCCTTCGACTTCGACGCCTACAACACGCAGGCGACCGTTGGCGAAAACCTGCTGTTCGGCACGATGAAGCGGCCGATGATGAACAATCGGCGGCTGGCCGCGCATCCGTATTTCCAGCAGCTGTTCCGCGACAGCGGGCTCAGCACCGACCTCTATGCCATGGGTCTCGAGATCGCCGAAAACACCGTCGAACTCTTCCACGACCTGCCGCCGGATCACCCGTTCTTCCAGCAGTTGACCTTCATGACGGCGGACGACATTCCGACCTATCAGGCGCTGCTGCAAAAGCTGCAGAGCCGGAAGTTCGAGGATGCGACGCCCGAGGAACGATCGAGCATCATCCGCCTGAGCTTCGCCTATATCGAACCGAGGCACCGTTTCGGTCTGCTGACCGACGAGCTGATGGCGAAGATCGTTTCTGCCCGCAAGCAGTTCCACGAGCGCATTCCGAGCGATCTGGCTGAGCTCATCGAGCGCTACGACCCTGAACGCTTTACCGCTTCGGCAACACTGATGGACAACGTTCTGTTCGGCCGCATCGCCTATCAGCAGGCCGACGCCTCCGATCAGATCCGACTGATCATGGGCGAGCTGTTCGACCAGCTCGATCTCTATGACGACGTGCTGTCGATCGGCATGGAATTCGACGTCGGTTCCGGTGGCAAGCGGCTGACGATGGTCCAGCGCCAGAAGGTCAATCTGGCCCGCACGCTGCTGAAACGCTCCGACTATTTCATCTTCAACCGGCCGCTGCTGGCGCTCGATCAGCGCGTCCAGGACCAGATCATCCGCAATGTGGTGACGGGGCTGCACGAGGAGGGCAAACGGCCGGCGATCATCTTCGTGCTGTCGAACGCCCGGCTCGCCGAGATCTTCGACCGGATTCTGCTGTTCGAGCGCGGCGGCCTCGCCGAAGCCGGGGGCTATCCGGAACTTTCGGAGAAAAATACTATGTTCAAGGAACTGTTATCGTAATAATCTACTGGGGCGGCTGAGACGGCGTTCTTGCGAGGGAATGCCTTGTAGAGTTTTAGAAACGCGACCTCCTTCAACGAGGTGCGCGGCAGGGGGTAAGACGCTCATGCTGTTGAGAGATGAAGTCGAAATGCTGCGGCGGGTGCCGATCTTTTCCAGGATCGCTCCGGCGAAACTCAAGCTTTTGGCATTCACCTCCGACCGGATGACCTACAAGGCCGGTCAGAACCTTTTCCATCAGGGCGACCCGGGCGACGCCGCCTATGTCATTCTTTCCGGCACCGCCGATATTCTCGTCCACTCGCCCGCCGGCGACATCAAGGTCGCCGATGTCGAACTGAATTCGATCGTCGGCGAAATCGCCATTCTCTGCGACGTCTCGCGTACCGCGACCGTGCGCGCCACCTCGGGCCTCGAAGTCCTGCGCATCAGCAAGGAACACTTCCTGAAGCTCCTAAGCGACTTCCCTGAAATGGCCGTCGAGATCATGCGCGTGCTGGCCGACCGCCTTAACCACACGACCGCCGAACTGACCGCCGCCCGCGCCAAGCAACCGGAAGCCGTCGCTCGCTAACCAGCCTCACTCCTCTTCCGGCGGCCATTGCTGGGCGCCGTGAAGCAGGCGCAGGATGTGTACCTGCTGGGCCTTTTCATCGATGCGATAGATGATGACGTAAGAGCTGTTGGGCACAACGAGCTCCCGCGTGCCTTTATGGCGACCAATTCGGCCAGCGAGAGGGTAACTGTGCAGGAGCTCGCTCTGGCTGCGTACAAGCGTTTCCAGGCGGGCAGCGGCCTGAGGGTTTCGCTGGAATGTATAGGACACCTGGTTTCGGCGATCGTTCAGAGCGCGCGGCAGCCATCTGACGATCACTGCTGATCACCTGGCAAGCGCGACCTCAGGCTAGCCAGCAACTCGTCCATTTCATTGTTGGCCTCTTCATTGCTGATCCAGACCGTATTCGGATCGTCCGCTTCGCGAAGACCGATCTGGACCTGCTCGCGAAACCAACGGTCATGCTCGGCCGCCTCATGCGCGCGCTTCAGAGCGTCGGCGCGGTCGGGACGCTTGGCGGGCTCGGCGGCATAATCGCTGGCATCGACGTCGAACTGCGAGATGCCGACGTCCCGGAGATAAGACACCAGCGTCTCCATCTTCTTGAAGAGCCTGACCTGACGGCTGCGCTGCGCCGCAAGCGGATGCTCGCTCTTTCCGTAGCGCACGACGATGGACCAGCCGCCTGTCTGGCCGACGACAAGCGTCCTGTCGATGGCACCGGCGCCCGCCAGTTGGGCGAGCGTCGCATGGTCGATCGTGGAACGGGTCATGGCGGCATCTCCTTCGTAGAGAAGGATATGCAATCAATTATAATTTGCAACGCATCGATCAATAAAAAGCCCGGTCGAAACCGGGCTTTTCGAATCGACCTGGCGCGGTCCCTAATCTATTCCCGCTGCTCCAGCGCCCTGCTGAAGGCGAGCGCTGCCAACGTGCAGATGGCACCTGAGAGCAGGTAGTAGCCAACGAAGGTCAGGCCGAAGCTGCTGGAGAGGCTGAGCGCCACCAACGGCGCAAAGCCGGCGCCGACCAGCCAGGCGAGGTCGGAGGTGAAGGCGGCGCCTGTGTAGCGGTAGCCGCGGCCGAAGCGCGAGGAGATCGAGCCGGTTGCCTGGCCGAAGGACAGGCCGAGCACGCCGAAGCCGATGATGACGAAGGCGTCCTGGCCGGCATCGCCCGAAGCGATCAGCATCGGACCGACAAAGGAGAAGATCGCGATCAGCACTGCACAGACGGCCAGCTGAGCACGGCGGCCGATTCGGTCGGCGATCAGGCCCGACGCGATGATCGCGACGATACCGACAAGCGCCCCGATGATCTGCACCACCATGAAGGTGTCGAGCGGCTGCGTGCCGTAGAGGCTCATCCAGCCGAGCGGGAAGATCGTGACGAGGTGGAACATCGCGAAGCTCGCGAGCGGCACGAAGGCACCGATCAGGATATCGCGGCCGTGGATTTTCAGAACCTTGCCGATCGGCGCGGCTTCAAGTTCATGCTGTTCCAGAAGCGTGCCGAACTCCTGCGTCATGACCAGACGCAGGCGCGCAAAGAGCGCCACGACATTGATCGCGAAGGCGACGAAGAACGGATAGCGCCAGCCCCAGGAGAGGAAATCCTCATCGGAGAGATTGGCGATGAAGAAGCCGAAGATAGTGCTCGCCAGCGCAAAGCCGATCGGCGCACCGAGCTGCGGGATCATCGCGTACCAGCCGCGCTTGTTCTGCGGCGCGTTCAGCGCCAGAAGCGAGGCGAGACCATCCCAGGCGCCACCGAGCGCGAAGCCCTGGCCGAGCCGGAAGAGCGCCAGAAGCGCGATCGCCCAATAGCCGATCTCGTTATAGCCGGGCAGGAACGCGATCGAAGCGGTCGAGCCGCCGAGCAGGAACAGCGCGATCGTCAGCTTCGTGCCGCGGCCATAGAATCGGTCGATCGTCATGAAGACGACGGAGCCGACCGGACGCGCCAGGAAGGCCAGCGAAAAGATCGCGAACGAATAGAGCGTTCCCGTCAGCCTGTCCGGTGCAAAGGGAAAGATCAGCTGCGGGAAGACCAGGACAGAGGCCAGGCCATAAACAAAGAAATCGAAGAATTCGGACATTCGCCCGATGATGACGCCAAGGGCAATACTTCCAGGCGAAACCTTTTCGCCGGCATGAATCTGTCTTGCGTCACGTTCGAGTGTCGTGGACGATGGTCCATAGTGTGCTGCAGTCATTAAACGCCTCCCTCGTCGAGACGCTTGCGGCAAAGCGCCTCAAGACGATCTTGATCAAACCTGCAAGGTTATCAAGTCTGACGGACGTAAATAGTTCATCATCCATTCTCAAAATTAGATGTGGATGAGAAATTGGGCGTGATCGCCCGATTCGCGGCCTTTCAAGTGGCCGTTTTCGTTTTCGCGGATATATTATGCCGCACAAAAGCATGCGCTGGGGCCAAATCCTTCCGAAACTTATCAGGATTTCAACGCCGTAGCGCCTTACATTCTTTGCCGCGCTGCGGCATGTTTGCTGCAGTGCGACCAAACACCTCATGTCGCCATCAGGTTCAGTGCTTTAGTCGCGGTTTGGACGAAACAACAAGAGCTTAGAGACGTGCAAAAACTCGTGAAGTTTTCCCGCCTTCTATCCGTGTTGCCGCTGATGATGCTGGCAGGATGCAATATGGTCGTGATGTCGCCGTCGGGCGATATCGCAAGTCAGCAGGCAGACCTCATTCTGGTCTCCACCTTCCTGATGCTGCTGATCATCGTGCCGGTCCTGTTCCTGACGTTCTTCTTCGCCTGGCGTTACCGGCGTTCGAATACGGCAGCGACCTATGATCCGGAATGGCATCACTCGACACGGCTGGAAGTGGTTATCTGGTCGGCACCGCTGGCCATCATCATCGCCCTTGGCGCCATCACCTGGATTTCGACTCACAAGCTTGATCCCTACCGTCCGCTCGATCGCATTGATGCCGAGCGCAGCATCCCCGAAAACGTCAAGCCGATGACTGTCGAAGTCGTGGCGCTCGATTGGAAGTGGCTGTTCTTCTATCCGGAGCTCGGCATTGCGACGGTCAATGAGCTGGCGGCGCCGGTCGATGTGCCGATCAATTTCAGGATCACCGCATCCTCGGTCATGAACTCCTTCTACATTCCCGCACTTGCCGGCCAGATCTACGCGATGCCCGGCATGCAGACGCAGCTTCATGCCGTCATCAACAAGGAAGGCGAGTATGAGGGCTTTTCCGCCAATTACAGCGGCGAAGGCTTCTCGCACATGCGCTTCAAGTTCCATGGCCTGAACCAGCAGGGCTTCGACGATTGGGTCGCCAAGGTGAAGAGCCAGGGCACGGCGCTGAACCGTGACGCCTATCTCAAGCTTGAAAAGCCGTCCGAGCGCGAACCGGTCCGCTACTACGCGACCGCCGACAAGGACCTCTACCAGGCGATCCTCAACCTCTGCGCCACGCCGGGCAAGATGTGCATGAGCGATATGATGCATATCGACATGATGGGCGGCGGCGGCAAGGAAAGCGCCGAGAACCGCGAAAAGCTGGAATATGACAACCGCCACGTCGGCGAAGGCCATGGCGCAGAAGCCGAAGCAGTCCCCGCGGCCGCGACCCCTGCTTCCGGCGATCAGAAGCCGGCAGATGCTGCGAACGGCAGTCAGCAGGACATGCAGAACATGCCCGGTATGGACATGAGCGGCAGCGGCCACGACGGCCATTCGATGCCAGGCATGAACCACGGCAGCGGCGATCCGGCACCGGCCCAGCCGAGCAACAATTAAACCTGGCGCTTTGCGTCGCTAAGACACCAATGAACGGGTTATTCCATGTTTTCCAATCCTGACCTCCTGAAGTTCATCTTCGGCCGGTTGACCCTCGATTCGATCCCCTATCACGAGCCGATCCTGGTCTTCACCTTCATCGGCGTGGCGATCGGCGGCATCGCCGTGCTGGGTCTCATTACCTATTTCAAGTTCTGGGGGCCGCTCTGGCGCGACTGGATCACCAGCGTCGATCACAAGAAGATCGGCATCATGTATGTGATCCTCGCCGTCATCATGCTGCTGCGCGGCTTTTCCGACGCCATCCTGATGCGTATCCAGCAGGCGATCGCCTTCAATGGATCCGAAGGCTATCTGCCGCCACATCACTACGACCAGATCTTCACGGCGCATGGCGTCATCATGATCTTCTTCGTGGCGATGCCCTTCGTCACCGGCCTGATGAACTTCGTCGTGCCGCTGCAGATCGGCGCCCGCGACGTCTCGTTCCCGTTCCTCAACAACTTCTCGTTCTGGATGACCACCGCCGGCGCGATCATCATCATGATCTCGCTCTTCATCGGTGAATTCGCACGGACCGGCTGGCTTGCCTATCCGCCGCTTTCGGGCGCGGACTACAGTCCTGGCGTCGGTGTCGACTATTATATCTGGGGCCTGCAGGTCGCCGGTGTCGGCACGACGCTGTCGGGGATCAACCTGATCGCGACGATCGTCAAGATGCGCGCTCCCGGCATGACCTTCATGAAGATGCCGGTCTTCACCTGGACCTCGCTCTGCACCAACGTGCTGATCGTCGCCTCCTTCCCGATCCTGACCGCGACCCTCGTTCTGCTGTCGCTCGACCGCTATGCCGGCACGAACTTCTTCACGAACGATCTCGGCGGCAATCCGATGATGTATGTGAACCTCATCTGGATCTGGGGCCACCCGGAAGTCTACATCCTCGTACTGCCGGCCTTCGGCATCTTCTCCGAAGTGGTCGCGACCTTCTCCGGCAAGCGCCTCTTCGGCTACGCCTCGATGGTTTACGCCACCTGCGTCATCATGATCCTCTCCTACCTCGTGTGGCTGCACCACTTCTTCACGATGGGTTCGGGCGCCAGCGTCAACTCGTTCTTCGGCATCACCACGATGATCATCTCGATCCCGACAGGGGCGAAGATGTTCAACTGGCTGTTCACGATGTATCGCGGCCGCATCCGCTACGAAGTGCCGATGCTCTGGACCGTCGGCTTCATGGTGACCTTCGTCATCGGTGGTATGACCGGCGTCATGCTCGCCATCCCGCCGGCCGACTTCGTGCTGCACAACTCGCTGTTCCTGATCGCCCACTTCCATAACGTGATCATCGGCGGCGTGCTGTTCGGCCTCTTCGCAGGCGTCAACTACTGGTTCCCGAAGGCCTTCGGCTTCAAGCTCGACCCGTTCTGGGGCAAGATGAGCTTCTGGTTCTGGCAGATCGGCTTCTTCTTCGCCTTCATGCCGCTCTACGTGCTCGGCCTAATGGGTGTCACGCGCCGCGTCTCGCAGTTCGAAGATCCGTCGCTGCAGATCTGGTTCATCATCGCCGCCTTCGGCGCCGGCCTGATCGCCATCGGCATCGCCTCGTTCCTCATCCAGATCTTCGTCAGCTTCCGCAAGCGCGAAGCTCTCAAGGACGAGACCGGCGACCCGTGGGATGGCCGTACACTGGAATGGGCGACCTCTTCGCCGCCGCCGGATTACAACTTCGCCTTCACGCCGGTCGTCCACGATCACGACAGCTGGTACGACATGAAGAAGCGCGGCTATGTCCGTCCGCTCGAAGGCTTCAAGCCGATCCACATGCCGAAGAACACCGGCACCGGCGCGATCCTCTCGGCGCTCAGCATCGGCCTTGCCTTCGGCCTGATCTGGTACATGTGGTGGCTGGCGATCCTGTCCTTCGCCGCGATCGTCCTCGTGTCGATCGTCCACACCTTCAACTACAAGCGTGACTTCTACATTCCCGTGGAAGAAGTCACCAAGACGGAAGACAAGCGCACGCAGCAGCTTGCCGCGGCGCAGGGATGACGACCATGACCGATCACACCATCGACACGGCCGAGAAGCCCGTTTTCTACCTCACCGAGGAGCATCATCCGGAGAGCAGCACCAATCTCGGTTTCTGGCTCTACCTGATGAGCGACTGCCTGATGTTCGCAGTGCTCTTCGCCACCTATGGCGTGCTCGGCCGCAACTATGCGGCCGGTCCGTCGCCGAAGGATCTGTTCGATCTGCCGTTGGTGGCGATCAACACCTCCATGCTGCTGCTGTCCTCGATCACCTACGGCTTTGCGATGCTGCAGATGATGCGTGGCTACAAGGCCGGCGTGCTGTTCTGGCTGGCCGTCACCGGCCTGTTCGGCGCAGCCTTCATCGGCCTCGAACTCTATGAGTTCGCGCATCTGATCCACGAGGGCGCAGGCCCGACGCGCAGTGCCTTCCTGTCGGCCTTCTTCACGCTGGTCGGCACCCACGGTCTGCACGTCACCTTCGGCATCATCTGGCTGATCACGCTGATGATCCAGGTCTCGATGCACGGACTGATCGAAGCCAACAAGCGCCGCCTGATGTGCCTGTCGATGTTCTGGCACTTCCTCGATGTCGTCTGGATCGGCGTCTTTTCCTTGGTCTATCTGCTGGGAGTTCTCGGATGAGCTCGAACACTCACGCCCACGACGCACATCACGACCATGGCCATGGCGGCCACGGTCACGGCGGTCACGAGGCCGATCACGGCTCGTTCAAGAGCTACATGATCGGGTTCGTCCTGTCGGTCATCCTGACGGCAATCCCCTTCTGGCTCGTCATGGCCGGCGTCTTCGAAAACCCGCTTGTCACGGCAACCGCCGTGATGATCCTCGGCGCGATCCAGATCGTTGTCCACATGATCTACTTCCTGCATATGAACACGCGTTCTGAAGGCGGTTGGACCATCATGGCGCTGATCTTCACGATCGTCATCGTCGCCATTGCCCTCGCCGGTACCTTCTGGGTCATGCATCATCTGAACACCAACATGATGCCGATGAGTCCCGAAATGATGAAGAACATGCCCTGAGCATGACGCGGGCGGCGATGAGCCGCCCGCTCTTTTTTGCCATGACCGATCTTTCCGACACCAAGCCCGACAGCCGCCGTTCGCCCGTGAAGCTTTTTGCGCTCTGCGGCCTGATACTCTTTGCCATGGCCGCATTTGTAGCCCTCGGCATCTGGCAGATCGAGCGGCTTTCCTGGAAGCTCGACCTGATCGCCCGCGTCGACCAGCGCATCCATGCCGAACCGGTCGCGGCACCAGAAGGGCGCAACATCAATCCCGCCGAAGACGAATATCTGCGCGTCAAGGCAACCGGCACGCTGGATAACAGCAAGGAAACCTTCGTCTATACCTCGACGGAACTCGGCCCCGGCTATTGGGTGATGACGCCGCTGATGCTGGCGGATGGCAATGCCATCCTGATCAACCGCGGCTTCGTACCCTCCGAAAAGCGCGATCCCAAGACCCGCGCCGAAGGGCAACTCTCCGGCACGGTGACCATCACCGGCCTGCTGCGGCCGACCGAGCCGAAAGGCTCGCTGCTGCAATCCAACGATCCCGCGACGGGATGGTGGTATTCGCGCGACGTCGCGGCGATCACCGCCGACAAGAGCGTCGCGAAGGCAGAGCCCTATTTCATCGATGCCGATGCGACGCCCAATCCCGGCGGTTCGCCGGTCGGCGGGCTGACCCGCGTCGTCTTCCCGAACAGTCACCTAAGCTACGCGATCACCTGGTTCGCCATGGCGATCATGATGGCCGGGCTGCTTGTGGTCGTCATCCGCAGTGAGCTGCGCCGCCGCTAATCACATCGCCCGGCATTGCGGGAAGGCGCGGGCCGCGACCTCTTCCGCCGCGGCATAGGCCTGGCTGACAATCTCCGGCACCAGATCGATATCCGGCAGGCTGCCGAGCCCGAGCGGACCGATCGCAAAGATGCCATCCACCGCCGAACCATCCTCAAGATATGGCTCACCCCGCTGATTCACCGCAATGCCGAGACCAAGCTCATCCGGCATCGCCAATCCGGCAGCAAAGAGGCTCTGCAGCAGGGGCGCCTCAAGATCGGCAGCGCGGCAGCGGCAGTCGATGACCCGCTCTGCATGGATCACTTCCTCAGCGGCCGATCCCGCCGGCGTAAAGAAGATGCCGCTCAGGCCTTGCCGCCCGGCAACGCCGCGGCGAAGCACGGTATTGCCACCGTCGAGCTCGCGCTTCAGACGCAGATACATCGCCTCGGGCAGACGGTTGCGATGGCTGTCATAGATGGCGCGCAGATGCCGGTTGAACTGCTGCTTCTGGCGCGCCGGCAGCGGCCGCCAGAGCGAGCGGGCATGTTTGCGTAATCCGTTCATCACCGACTGCCAGCTGCGCCCCGCCTCCTCCGCCTCGCGGCAGGCATTGCGGATAAAGCGCAGGATGTCAGGCAGATCCTTCGGCAGTTCTTCTGCAGGGAAAACCGGCTCGGCGGAGTTCGGCGTATGGCTCTGCGGCAGGAATCCGTGCTTGGAGACGATGGTGATCTGGCCGCCATAGCCTTCATCGCGCAGCTGCAGCAATTGGTCGACGACCCGGATGCCACTGCCAAGAAGAATGGTATGCGGGCGACCAACGAGACGTTGGGCACGCACCGGTGCACCTTCGCCGGAGAGCAGATCGGCCTGCGGGAGCCCGTAGCCGGTTGCCAGGAAAACGGTATCGAAGAGTGGATTGGCAGGACCGGCATGTTCGAGAAGGAAGCGGTGGCCGTGGCTCCTGCGGATCGCCAAGACGGGTTCGTGGCTGACCTGGACGGTGATGTCCTTGCGGGTGGCGAGCGCTTCGGAAAAGCGCTGGTAAACGTAGTCGCTGAAAATTTCCTTGGGCACGAAGATCTGGCGGAATCCCGGGATCGCCGCGGGCACCGCAGCGCGGAACTCCGCGTTGCTACAGAGCCAGTCGTTGAAATCATCGGCATCCCCTGTCGAAACCGAGAGATCGCGAACGCGGGTGTTGAGGATCGCCGAGCGCCGGGCAGAAGACAGCGCCTGCCCGCCGCTGACGGAGGAATTGGGATCGAAGAGCTGCAGATGGAACGGCGTGCGAACCGTCTTCATCAGCGCAATCGCCGTCATCATCCCGGAAAAGCCGCGCCCGACAATGGCGATGCGCGGAATGGCGGAAGGCTTCGCCGCCGCCGCGGCCTTCGCAGAAAAAAGTCCTTGAACCGTCATCTCAACTCCTCGCGGTCATCGCCGCATCCGTGTCTCGATCAGGGTATCGACGCAGAAAAACGCGCCGCGTCGGCCAGGGTTCGCGCCGCCATACAAGCGGTTGTCCGGCACGCGCCGGAGGAAGAACTAGGGGAGCAATCGCTGCCGTCCATAGTCTATCAAACTGGTCGTGTATGAGAGCGGAAAATGATGCGGCTGGCAACCCCCTCGCCCACGAAGCCCTCACGCGGCATGCTAACCCGTTGATCCCGATGCGGACTTTCCCTTTTTCCGGCACACCGCCAAGACAACAGTGATTTCCACCAGAAGGCGAACAGGAAGCCGGCTGTCTTTCACGCGCGCCCGCCGCCGGATTTTCCCCTCACGATAAAATAACCAGTTGGTGAATTCTTTACTTGAACGGCCGGATGGAATCGGCAAAAGTAAGCGTACTATCAATCCCTTCATGGAATTGCCGTCTTTTCGGGCCACCGTCCGGACACACACATCTATTTGGAATCATTACCGTGAGCAGCGATGCGTCTATGAGCGTCACGAAGCCTTCGGCTTCGCTGGCGAAAGCGACTGCGGCGGGCTGGGGTAAGGGCCTGTTTACGCTGGTCCGCATTACCGTCATGGCCTTCCGTCATCCCTGGCAGTCAGGTTTTGCGATCGGTGCGACGCTTGTCGCATCGACGTTTCAGCTGCTGATTCCCCGGCTTCTCGGCCAGGCCGTGGACCATACACAGGTTGCATTGAGTGGCGGCACGGCCGGGCAGATGGCGCAGGATGCGCTGTTGACGACCGCACTCATGCTGCTCGGTGCCAGCGTGTTGCGCGGCATCTTCACGATGATCCAGAACTACTATTCCGAGAGCGTCGGCCACCATATGGGCTACGAGCTGCGGCTCGCCTGCTACGAGAAGATCCAGCGCCTTTCCTTCAGCTTTCACGACACCGTCCATTCCGGCGATCTGATCACTGTCGGCCTTCTCGATCTCGAAGGCGTGCGCATGTATTTCTCGACGGCGCTCGTGCGTGTCTTCCTGCTGTCGATGCTGATCGGCATTGGCGCCTATATGCTGATCTCGACGGATGTGGTGCTCGGGCTTCTGGCGCTGTCCTTCGTGCCCTTCGTCGGCTGGCGATCCTCGGTGACGCAGCTGAAGCTGCGTGCCACCTGGCTGGAACTGCAGGAACGGCTCTCGGTCCTGACCCGCATCATGGAAGAAAATCTCGGCGGCATCCGCGTCGTGCGCGCCTTCGCGGCACAGGATCACGAGATGGCGAAGTTCGAGGCTGCCTCGACCAATGCCGTCGAGCTTGCCCATGAGCGCGTCGGCATCCGCGTTGCCAATACCAGCGCCATGACCTTCTCCTTCTTCGCCTCGATGGGCCTGGTGCTCTGGGTCGGCGGCGGCAAGGTCATGTCCGGCGAGATCACCGTCGGGACGCTCGCCTCGTTCCTCACCTTCATGACCATCCTGCAGATGCCGGTGCGCCAGCTCGGTCTGATGGTCAATGCCTTCGCCCGCGCCTCCACCTGCGGAACCCGACTGTTCAACCTGCTCGATCTCGAGATCGCGGTGCGCGACGCGCCTGACGCGAAAGAGCTGAAGGTCACCGAGGGCACGCTGCGCTTCGAGCATGTCGAGTTCGCCTATCCGAGCTCCGAGATGCATCAGGTGCTCTACGATATCAGCTTTGAGGCGAAGCGCGGCGAGACTGTCGGCATCGTCGGCCCGCCCGGCAGCGGCAAGTCGACGATCGCGCATCTGATCCCGCGCTTCTACGACGTGACCCGCGGCAAGATCACCATCGACGGACAGGATATCCGCCAGGCGACGTTGCAGTCGCTGCGCCGTTCCGTCGCCGTCGTCCAGCAGGATTCCTTCCTGTTCACCACCTCGATCGAGAACAACATCGCCTATGGCGACCCCTGGGCGAAGGAACAGCGCATCGAGCGCGCCGCCGAAAGCGCCCAGCTGCACAATTACGTGCTGGGCCTGCCGACCGGCTATGACACCGTCGTCGGCGAACGCGGCGTGTCGCTCTCCGGCGGCCAGCGCCAGCGCCTGTCGATCGCCCGCGCCCTGATGCTGCGGCCGGCCGTGATGGTCTTCGACGATTCGACCGCGGCAATCGATGCGGCGACCGAGCAGCGCATCCGCGCCGCCATGCGCAAATATGCCGCCGATCGCGTCACCCTCATCGTCGCCCACCGCCTGAGCTCGCTGATGCATGCCGACCAGATTCTCTTCGTCGAGGAAGGCCGGATCGTCGAGCGCGGCACGCATGCGGAGCTGCTGGCCCTCGGAGGGCGCTACAAGGCGCTTTACGACCTGCAGATCCGGCCGGGTGATGAGGCGCTGAGTGCTTAACGATTGAGGGCGTGCCGTGCAGCCCCCTCATCCGGCTGCCGCCACCTTCTCCCCGTTGGGGAGAAGGTGGCCCGAAGGGTCGGATGAAGGGGCCACAGGCACCACTGCGTTGGCGGCGGCCAAATAAAACAAATACGGGGCCTAAATGGCCGTGGGAGGAATGACATGGCCGAGGAGATGGAAACCGAGCGTCCGGATCCGCGCGAAGACGGCAGGCGGCCGCCGCGGGCGGTGGTCGGGTCGCATCGTGTCGAGGAGGAGATGTTCGGCAAGGCCTTCGACGGCAATATCGTCAAGCGCATCTGGGCGTTCGTCCATCCTTATCGCGACAAGATCGTCTGGTCTGTCGTCGCCGTGCTCACCTTCACGGCAATGCAGCTGACAATCCCGCTGATCATCCGCTATGCCATCGACCACGGCATGCAGCCGGGCAGCAATTCCTCGGCGCTGACCTGGGCGATCGTCGCCTTCCTCTGCGCCATCCTCGTCAACTATGCCGCAAGCTATGCGCAGGAGACGCTGGTCGGCGGCGTCGCGGAGAATGTGCTCTTCGACATGCGCAAGGCGATGTTCTCACATCTGCAGCGCGTCTCGCTCTCCTTCATGGACAAGACCGAAGTCGGCCGCCTGATGTCGCGCCTGCAGGGCGACGTCAACTCGATGCAGGAATTCCTGGAAACCTCGGTTCTCTCGGTCGGCGACATCGCCCTGCTCTTCGGCATCGTCTTCGTGATGCTCTATCTCGACTTCAAGCTCGGTCTGCTGACGCTCTCCGTCCTCCCCGTGCTCTTTGTCGTGCGCCTGTTCTGGCTGCCGCTCGCCCGCAAATCCTTCATGGCAGCGCATGAGACGAATTCGGTGGCGGCCGGTGCGCTCGCCGAGGCCATTCATGGTGTCCGCGCCGTCCAGAGCATGGACCGCCAGGGCGTCAACTTCACCCTCTATGACGACAAGGCGCATGCTAACCTGCTGACCCACCTGACGGCAGCGCGTTACGCGCAGGTCATGGTGCCGATCGTCGACAGCCTGACGGGCGTGGCCATGGCGCTGGTCATCGTCGTCGGCGGCGCGCGGGTGCTCAACCAGGCGCTCGATGTCGGCGTGCTCGTCGCCTTCCTCTTCTACATCCAGCGCTTCTTCGACCCGATCCGCTCGCTGACGCTGCAATATTCGGTCATGCAGCGCGCCATGGCATCGGGCCAGCGGCTGACCGAAGTGCTCGACGTGCCTGTCGATATCAAGGATGCGCCTGACGCCAAGGCGCTGTCGAAGGACATGGACGGTTCGGTGGAATTCCGCGACGTCGTCTTCGGCTACAATCCGAAGCATCCGGTGCTGAAGCATGTCAGCTTCCGGGTCAATCCGGGGGAAACAGTCGCGCTGGTCGGGCCGACCGGCTCCGGCAAATCCAGCTGCATGTCGCTGATCCACCGTTTCTACGATGTGCAGCAAGGCCAGGTCGTCGTCGGCGGCCATGACGTGCGCGCGCTGACGCAGGATTCGCTCGGCGACCAGATCGCCATGGTGCTGCAGGAGCCGTTCCTCTTCACCGGCACCGTCTTCGAAAACATCCGCTATCACAAGACCAAGGCCACCCGCGAACAGGTGATCGAGGCGGCCAAGGCCGTCGGCGCCCATGATTTCATCATGCGGCTGCCGCAGGGCTATGACAGCATGCTCGGCGAGCGCGGCGGCAACCTGTCGCTTGGGCAGCGCCAACTGCTCTCCTTCGCCCGCGCGCTGGTGGCCGACGCAAAGATCCTCGTTCTCGACGAAGCCACCGCCAATATCGACAGCTACACCGAGATGCTGATCCAGAAAGCGCTGGTAAAGCTTCTCGAAAACCGCACCGGCCTCGTCATCGCCCACCGCCTTGCCACCATCCGCGAAGCCGACCGCATCATCGTGCTGCAGAACGGCGAACTCATCGAGAGCGGCAATCACAATCAGCTGATGAAGAACGGCAAGCTCTATTCACGGCTCTACAATCTCAATTACGCTTCCTTCGACGATATCCCGGAAGAGGTGTTGGGAGCCAATCAATTTGACCCAAAGTCCTCCAGTCTGACCTAAATCGGGCCATTTCGGAAATGGAAGCCCAAAGTTGAAAGGCGAACGCTTAATAGGCCCACGGAGCCAGAGCGAGCTTATGACGCCGAACTGTGACCCCAGCCACGATCAGGCTCGGGCGAGCGCTGTTCGCGAAACCGAGGGATAGCGGCGATTCGACTTCATGCCATGCCGCCAAAGGTTCCTTCCAACTCCGCTTCAAGGGAATGTGTCCCTTGACCACTGGCGGCAGGTCCCAACAAAGAATCGACTGTCCGCCAAATGGCTTATTGGGTCGGCGTCGGCGGATTCGGTCCAGTCTTCGTCGGATCCCCATCGACGGTCGCCGATCTATGCAGGAGTGGGTCGAGGACATCGACGTCGATGGACCGATTGCACTGATATTGAGCCCACGGCTCCCCGCTGGCGATAGCCTGCCTCCATCATCTCAGTCCGCTTGCCACATTCCAGGACAAACGCCTCAAGCGCCACCGCCGCGCTAACACAGAGATACTGAACCTCCCGTTGCTTCCGCCAACTTCCCCTGGCCGCCTCGTTGATTTCGCGAAAAATGGCCACAACACGCCGGTGGCTATAACCGCAAGGGTTATCTCGTTCTAAGTCCAGATCTGCGGGTCCACGTGGATTTCCCTTTTTAGTGTGATTGCCTTGGCGTCGCACAAAGACTCTTTTCGAGGCAAGACAGCCGGAACACGACTCGCGGCAATGGCAGCGATCATGGCGTACGAATCCGGAAGCGCTATCGTCCTCGCCAACAACGTCGGCATCGCGAACCACCTGATGTCCCCTCCGTGACCGCCATATGCGGTATAAGCCCGAAAGCCTCTAAGTTCCCGTTGGGAGGCTCCTTGAGACGATTTTACTATCATGCCGCGTCATTTCGAAAAATATGCACCTCGATTAGCCGATTAAATCTATAGACAATAAATGATCGATAGGAGGCAAATATGTCAAAGAGCCGTCAGCTTCACCTCAATGCATTCCTTCGCAATGTCGGTCAGCACGAAGCCGCTTGGCGGCTCCCCGAGACACGGATCTCCGCAGTCACCGACATCGCCCACTATCAGAACCTCGCAAGGATCGCCGAGAAGGGCAAGCTCGACGCCATCTTCTTCGCTGACCATCCGGTTCTGAAGGACCGCGCCCAGGATCGTCCATGGGACTCGCTAGATCCCTTCACCCTGATCGCGGCCCTCTCCGGCGTGACGCAGCGGATCGGTCTCGTTGCGACGGCGTCGACGACCTACAACGATCCCTACGGCCTCGCCCGGCGTTTCGCCACGCTCGACCATGTCAGCAAAGGACGCGCTGCCTGGAACGCGGTGACGACTGCGAATGCCGCCGCCGCTGCGAACTTCAGTCTTGGTTATCATCCCGATCCAGACGCCCGCTACGAGAGAGCGGCAGAGTTTCTCGACGTGGTGAACCGGCTCTGGGATAGCTGGGACGACGACGCAATCGTCGGTGACAAGGAAGGCGGCACGTTCGTCGACCCAGACGGCATCCATCGTCTGGACCACCACGGAAAGCATTTTGACGTCGCCGGTCCTCTCGAAGTGCCACGCTCCCCACAGGGGCGTCCGGTGGTCTTCCAGGCCGGCTCGTCCGAGCCGGGCAAAGACCTGGCCGCCCGCTACGCCGAAGCCATCTTTACAGCACAGCCAGTCCTGGACGAGGCGCAAGCCTTTTATGCCGATGTCAAAGCGCGGGTACGGGGCTTCGGCCGCGATCCCGACAAGGTCCACATCCTCCCTGGCCTATCCACGTTTATCGGCGGAACGGAAGAAGAGGCGAAGAAGCTGCAGGAGACATTCGAAAACCTGACGCTTCCCACATATGGCCTTGCCCAGCTTCAGCGCGTTACCGGAATCGACTACTCGTCGCATGGCCTCGACGACGTGGTGCGTATCCCTGCTCGAAGCGAAGTGGCTAGCGACATGAGAAGCCGACATGACCTCGTGCACCACCTTACGTCGACCGAGACCATCACGCTCCGGCAGCTCCTGCGTCGCCTCAGCGCCGGCCGCGGTCACCGTATTGCGACCGGTACTCCGGAGCAAATCGCCGACACGATCGTGCACTGGTTCGAGAATGGCGCCGCCGACGGCTTCAATCTCATTCCGCCCGCCCTCCCAACATCGCTAGAGGCGTTCGTCGAGAACGTCGTTCCAATCCTTCAGAAGCGCGGGATTTTCAGGACGGACTACGAGGGAACGACGCTTCGCGACCATCTCGGTCTCGACCGCCCCAACGTCACCCGCGCGACGCGCGGGTTCGTCGCTGCGGCCGAATGACGGAGCCTCCGAATGACACTCGTTTCGTATTTGAGCCCTAGCCGAGAGTCGGGGCGGCAAAAGGCGGCGGCGAAGTCTCGTACCAGGAGACTGCTGCCTCGTCAGAACATCTTCGGCCAACGCGCCCTGGGGCCTGTGCTCGTTCTGGCGGCGTGGTGGATCTCCACCTCGCTGGGATGGATATCGCCCGGCAAGCTGCCAGGACCAATCGCGGTCTACGAGGCGTTCCTTGGAACGATCAACGACGGAACGCTAGCGACTGATCTGGCGATCTCACTCCAAAGAACGGGACTTGGGATCGCTATTGGTATTGCTGCGGGTTCCCTCCTTGCGGTGCTGTCGGGCCTGTCTCGGCTGGGAGACTCCATTATCGACGGCAACGTCCAGGTAAAGCGGGCGATCCCTAACCTGGCATTGATCCCACTGTTCATCATCTGGCTCGGCATCGGCGAGTCCATGAAGATCGTCATTATCGCACTTGGCGTCATGATCCCGATCTACATCAACATGCATGCGGCGCTCACCAGCATCGACCGCCGGTTTGTGGAGCTTGGACAGACCGTGTCTCTGTCGAGGTCCAAGTTCCTGCGCGACATCGTCGTCCCGGCGTCCCTTCCCGGCTTCTTCACAGGTCTGCGTCTGGGCGTCACGGCTGCGTGGACGGCACTGGTCGTGGTGGAGACCGTCAACGCCACGAGCGGAGTCGGCTTCATGATCACGCAGGCCCGCACCTACGGACAGACCGAGCTTGTGCTCCTAGGCCTCGTCATCTACGGCGTGCTCGGCTTCACCTCGGACGCCATCGTCCGCTACGTCGAACGGAAGGTTCTGTCATGGCGGTAACGGCGCGTGTCCCAGGTAGCCCGGCGCTCAAGCGCGACGTCACCGTTCGCGTCGAGCGGTTGGTCCGACGCTTCGGCGGCAACGAAGTCCTCCGTGGCGTCGATCTCCAGGTCCGGCAAGGCGAGTTCGTTGCCCTGCTCGGCAAGAGCGGATCGGGAAAAAGCACGATCCTGCGAGCCGTCGCCGGCCTGGACGAGGACGCCGACGGCTTGGGTCGGATCACCGTACCGGACAGGCGGTCCGTTCTCTTCCAGGACTCGCGACTGTTGCCTTGGAAGAAGGTGGTCGACAACGTGACCCTGGGTCTCGAAGGCACGGATGCGAAGGCCAAAGCCCTGAAGGCTCTCGAGGAAGTCGAGCTGCAACATAGGACGGGCGTCTGGCCGAAAACGCTTTCCGGCGGCGAGCAGCAGAGGGTTGCCCTCGCCCGGTCGCTGGTGCGAAACCCCGACCTCATCCTTGCGGACGAGCCGTTCAGCGCATTGGACGCCCTCACCCGCATCCGCATGCAGCGACTGCTCCTCGATCTGGTTCGGCGCCGTCAGCCCGCCGTGCTCTTCGTCACGCACGACGTGGAGGAAGCGCTCCGACTGGCCGACCGCGTGGTGATCATTACCGACGGCCTCGTCTCTTACGAAGAGCAGGTCGGCGACGCCAGGTCGTCTCCCACGCGCTTCGACGAGCTTCGAACCGAAATCCTGGGACAGCTCGGCGTGACCGAAGATCCCAATCAAAACCACTGAGAGGCACCACAATGCGCAAGACACATACAGCAGGCGTCGCCGCCCTCGTCTCCCTTTTCGCCGCCACCGTCGCTTTTGGAGAGGACGGGTCTCTGCCGACTAAGGTGCCGCCCGGCACAAAGATCGTGCTGGCCGATGACGCGAACAACGCAGCAAGCCTCCTGAAGCTTTCCGGAGAGTATGACAAGCTCGCCGCCGACGTCAGCTTTGCGAACTTCACGAGCGGCCCTTTGCGGCTCGAAGCGATCCGGGCAGGCGCCGCGCAGATCGGCGCCGTTGGCGACGTTCCTCCGATTCTTGCCCACTTCTCCGACGCAAACGTCGTCATCGTCGGCGTGGTGGTAACCGAGGGGCCAACCACCATCGTCGCCACCGCACCGGACTCCGGCATTGGCGAGCTCAAGGACCTCAAGGGAAAGAAGGTCGGTATCAATCCGGGCACCGCCCAGCAGGCGATCGTCTTCCGCGATCTGAAGGCTGCCGGCCTGAAGCCGGAGGACATCACGCCGGTCAACCTCGGCCTCGCCGAATTCGCGGACGCGCTGCGTGCAGGGCAGATCGACGCCGCGGTCCTCAAGCAGCCGGACCGCGCCCGCTACCTGAAGTCAGTAGCCGGGTCGGGTGCGAAGGAACTCGACAATGGCGGGGATGCCAACAAGAACCTGAAGATCATCTACGCCAGTAAGGTCGCGCTCGACGATCCGGCGCAGGCGGCTGCCATCAGGGACTTTGTGGTTCACTGGTACCGCGCCTCGCTTTGGAAGAACGATCATAAGGACGTCTGGAAGTCTCAATATCTCATCAAGGACCAGAGGCTGAGCCCCGAAGACGCCGAGGCGGTAACCAAGTCGGAAAAGAGATCGTATATTCCTGCATGGAAAGGCGACATCATTCCGCGTCAGCAGGAGACGATCGATATTCTGCAGGCGGCCGGTAGCTTCAAGGGAAAGACGCTGAACGCCGAGGATGAGTTCGATCATCGCTTCGACGGACTGAACGACAAAAGCAAGTCGGCCAGCGAACTTGACTCGGATGGCTGAACGGAATCATTCCTATGGCGAACTGACTAAGAAAAGCACCTTCGAGCGAGGTGCCTCTTTTGTTTGCGGGAATGTCCGAAGGTTAGCGCGGCAGTGTCGATGGCGCATCTAAGGGGTGTCGTTTGCCGCGCGGAGCTGTAGAAAATAATTCCCGCGACATTGCTAGACATGACAAAGCCTCCCCGAGAATGTGTAAAGCGGAGCGAAGGGATCGAACGAGCCACGATCTCCGGCTGGTTGGCTTGGCTGACTATGCCAAAGCCTATCCGCGACAGTCGTCGCTACGGAGCCTAATTCTTGGCGCATTCGCGATGCGGTGGAGGTGGCCTGTCTCGACCAAGAGACCGATTTTCAAATGCCTGCCAATGCCTCGATGCTCTTCTTTGAGCAAATCCGGCAAGGCGCTCAATGTCTGCCCTAGCGAAGGGATCTGCTCGACGCAATCGGCTCGTGAAGGTGCTGCTCGTCGAGCTTCTCAATTCCGATGTACTCGTTCTGCATCGAAGTGGCCGACCGATACGACCGTTCCGACGCCGTGAAACCCCGCGATAGATCGGTGTACGCTTCCTGGATGTCGGCTCGGGCGCCGACATCTGAGTGGAACAAAATTCGCACCGGCGATTTCTCCTGTCCATCAAAATGAGGAGACAGACATAAAGAAGATCATAATTGCAACCGCCGCTATCGCCTGTTCGTTCGCGGCTTCCGCATATGCCGACGGCGCGGTCACCGGATTGGTCGGCGGCGCCGCCACGGGTGCGATCGTCGGCGGCCCGGTAGGCGCGGCCGTCGGCGGTGTCGCTGGTGCGATCACCGGCGCGGTTATTGATCCCCCGCCGCGTGAGGTTGTTACCTACGTTCAGCAGGCACCGATCCCACAGCAGACGGTCGTTGTCCAGCAACCGGTCGCGGTAGGAGCGGCCTTGCCTGCGGACGTGGTCGTGACGCCGGTCCCGGAAAATCCGCGCTACGGTTACGTCGTGATGGGTCAGCAGCGCGTAATCGTCGAGCCGCAGACCCGTAAGGTCGTGCAGGTCATCCAGTAATCCGACGAAGGGGCCGCTGCTGCGGCGGCCCCTTCGTCGTTACGCGCCCCCGTCAAATGAGGGCTAATCCTCGGAAGCCATCAAGCCAAGTTTGACGGGTGCGGACTATGGTGGACGGCTGGGCTTTACAAGACGCGCCATCGAGACTCCTATGGCCGCCCACACCAATGGGCGGCCATTTTCATAAAAGATGACTGGTCTCGATCACGATGCAGCGTGCGCAAATTTGCGTCTTAGGCAAGATCGGACTGATACCGACCCCAGAGCCGCAGGCTCATCTCCACCACTGTCGGCGCGAAGTCCAACGATTGGAACACTACGTCGGGATCTACACGAAAAACTTTTGATACCCGGAACTTCCGTCGTCCAGAAGATTTGACACATCATCGCAGTCACCGTGCTCTAAGCCGCCACGCCCTCTTCTTCCTTGCAACGCCGCCGTCGAGACTCCTAGCAGCCATCAGGAGTAACAGCCGTGACAATCGCCCACCCCTACCGATACCCAATCGCATTTCGCCGCCAGTTCGACCGACTGGAGAACCTGGTCCCAGGAATAACTGACCGCGCGGTCAACGCTAACGCCAGCAACGATTTTCTTGAACGGGAGTTGCAGGGCGCCGCCCCAGCTGACTTCGCGACGCAGAACCAGCGCTTGCGCCACTTGGAACGCTTGATAGCGGACTGGCGCATCGACGGCGAGACGACCTACTCGACTCACGTCAACTTTGATAGCCGTGGCAACGCGACCCTGGGGTTCGAAGACGTGCCGCCATCAGTTTCCTACATCTTTTTCGATCGAGATCCAATCTTGCAACTCGATGATGTTCGCGGCGGACGTATCGAAGGTGTGTACATGCGAGAGATCGCCTCGGACGGCAAGCCATCCATCGAGCTTACCTTCGTGTGCGACGAGCAGGGTTGGGCCGATATGAACAAGTGCTATTTCGGCGAAGCGGTGAAGGTTGGCGCTCGGATAAGCATCGGCGTCATACCGCTCCAAGAAGAGATTTCGGCCGAGAAAGTCGTCGAGAAGTTTGCGTGCGACCCTGTTTTTAGGCAGGGGCGAGCATTTAATGCGGCGCTTTCGACGGCGGCTCAGTTCTCTACCCAGCGCTTGTGGAAAGGCTTTCGATGGTAGGCCTCTCTGTATTATCCATTGGCGCAATTTCGACCATCGCGGCATCGAAGTACCTGCACACGACCTGAGATGCCACCTGTTCAGCACACACAAAGTCTGCCAATACGTCGTTATCGAAAACGGCCGCGCTGATACGCCCCGTACGATACGAGCCCGTATCAATAGCAACGCGGTGGGGGTGAACTTCTGGCCATCCGGACTTCGTGATCGAATGGCCGTGGACGATCACCTTCTCAAAAGGTCCCGGATAATCCAAAAACCTTTCTCGGATCCACCTTAAGGAGCGGTCGTCCTGTTGATTTAGAGGCTGGCCGGGATCGACGCCCGCGTGCACAAAGCAGTGGCGCTCGGTATGGAACATCGAGACAGCTCGCTCAAGAAACGGCTTATGGTCCGGAACGGCGCGGTTGATATCTCTTTGCATTCCCTTGAGATCGTACTCGCCATGATACCCGTACGATGCCAATGTGTCGTAACCGCCATTCGAGATCCATTGCTTAAGCTCGACGTAGGTTAGAGTCCCCTGAAGGCATTTCAATAGGTATTCGTCGTGATTGCCAAGGATCAACACAGACTCCGGCCTGGCTTTGAAGAACTCGCACAAATCAGTGATGGCACGCGCATTCGCACCCCCACGATCAACGAGATCACCGAGAAAAATAAAGCGACTGTCGTTCTCGGGATAGCGGGCCGTCAAATCGGCCAGAAGACCCTTGGCAATACGCCACATCCCGTGAATGTCCCCAATAGCAATTGTAAATCTCATATCGCCCTCCGATACAAACAGTGCTTCAGTTCCGTAAGTCTTGGAAGTCAAGAACCTCACAAGGCCGCCGCTCTATCCTCCCGCGCTTGCCAGCAAAGAATTCACGGCGAAGGTGGCACGCTTGCTCGCATCACGCACCCTCCGAGAAGCGACGACTGGCCTGCGCAGACTGTGGGCGTTGAAATGGCAATGAGATACATCCTCACGACGACAACATCCACGCAATTCCAGTGCTCACACCCATCCGCGCACCAAGATCGATAATGGCGGGTATCAGACCACCGGGCAACTTACTCGATGTCACAAGTGAACCATGCAGCAAACCTACCAAAAAATGCCTTACGATCGCCGGACGACATTTGAGTGTCTTCCAAGGACCCTCGATTCTTAGCAGCGCACACAGCGCCTCCGAGATCGGCTTCATCATTGAGATTCGTAAGCATCGGATCGACTCCGGAACCAAACAACATATGACGCCAACAAAAATTATGCTTTTTAAATCCCCTAATTGAAGCGGATCGCCGTCGGTGTCGTTGCGTGCTTGAGTGTGTCGTTTGCCGCCACCGAAAGACTCTGCAATGACGCCAAGACAGCGGATTCCATCACCACTAGACATCGCTGTCGGCGCGAGGATACGTGCTCGTCGGACAGTTCTGGGGGTGACCTTATCGGCGCTCGCAGACGGTCTCGGGATTTCCTTTCAGCAGGTCCAAAAGTACGAGAACGGGAGCAACCGCGTCGGACCAGCTCGTTTACAAGGCATAGCCAAAATCCTGGGAACAACGCCTGCCACCTTCTTCGGCGAGGAAACAATTGAGCCAGGCGTGATTGGCGTGATCGAAGGAATACAGCACCTCATGGGCATGAGCGACGGTATTGCGCTCAACCGAGCATTCGTCAGGATAAGGGATCCGAGAGTCCGCATAGCGGTTGTCGAATTGGTCGAGAGTATCGCTATTTCAGAAGAGAGCGGGGACACCCCACTCTAAGAAGAGATGCCGGAGGGAGCGCTACCCCGCAGACGCATAAAGCCAAAATGAATGCTTGCCAGTCCGGCAATCTGAACAATTCCATTCATCCGGCAGCTTATACGGATGGCTCAGTTCTGATTCCTTGCGCTTTCGTCACTGCATCAGTGCGGGCAACGTGCCAGAAAGTTACGTTGCTGTTCCTAGTTCCGTAGGGCTCCCGACGCACGAGCCTGCATTTCAAAGCTCAAGCTCTGCTTCGCGCACAGATGCATTGAAGGAACGCAATCGAATCTCGGTCCCGATCTGTTCGGCACAGATGAAACCAGCAAGGTCGTCTTCTTCAAATACTGCGGCGCTTATTCTGCCGGTCTGATATGATCCAGTGTCGATCGCTATCCGATTAGGCCGCACTTCGGGTAGACCCGTCTGGGTAATCGAATGACCATGGACCACCACTTTTTCAAACAGATCGGGATAATCGAGAAACCCATCCCGTATCCATCGGGTTGTGCGTCCATCCTGCTGGTCAAGTGGGACATTCGGATCGATACCTGCGTGGACGAAGCAGTACCGGTCAGTGAGTACCATTGGCACAGCCCTTTCCAACAACAGCCGATGACTTGGATCGCTCTTGTTCAAGGTGCTTTTCAGTTCTGTAATCGTGAACCGATCATGAAAGCCGTACGATGCGAGGGTTGTGTCACCACCATTCCAAAGCCACTTGCGGCCCTCGTTAACGTCGAGCGTGCCTTGGAAACATTTGAGTAGATATTCGTCATGGTTTCCTAAAATGAGCGCTGATGCCGGCCGATATTCGAAAAATTCTACGAGAGCGTCCATTGTTTTGCTGCCTGCCATGCCTCGATCGACTAGGTCTCCCAGGAAAATGAAACGCGCTTTGGTAGCTGAGAAGCGTCTTGTTAGTTCTGACAGCAGGGAGTTCATTAGACCGCACATTCCGTGAATGTCACCGATCGCAATCGTATACCGTGTCGTCATGAGCAGAGTCCGCTTTCAAATACGCGGCCGATCCTTTACCAGGCGGGCGTTAACAGCGACAAAATTGCTGCCTCCGCGCGTCATGCGACCGTGTCGTAAGATGTCGAAAAGGAGCGCCCACGCATTGCAGTATCGGTCCCGCTTTTTGCATAGCTGCAATGACGAAACATTAGTTGCCGACTCGGTCAGCGTACTTTAGCTGCGGCTTCAAGCAAGCGGCCTGTCATGATTTGGCTTTTGCCGCGAGCCGCAACAAACGGGCGCTCCCTTAGGGTTGAGCGCCCGTTTCCAATAAGAAGAAGAGCCTTAGTGGGCGCAGAGCCTTCACCGAGGATCTTGCACGCTAAATCTGTCGCTAGTGACCGCAACGCTTTCGCGCCAGGTTTCGATATTATGGCCGTGGAGGACCAGATGGGCGTACTACAGGTTTTCCGTCGTCTTTATAAGCAAGCACCACATGAGACCGCTGAGCACTTCAAAGAAGGGTTCGAGAACGCGGCGCGATTTCGCGAAGTTGTTTTCTCCACCGTCGAGGGAGTGGTTATTCTAGCGGCACTTGAGAAGGTGGCCGAAAAGACCGGCAGCTTAGCGCTTTGGGTCATTTATTGTGCGGCCTGGATCGCGTTATTTTGGTACCTGCTTTTCTTCGGGCGCTATGTGATAAATGCGACAAATGAAAAGTTTGAGATCCTGCGAAACCATACTGTGTTTTCATATGTCGCCGCCATTTCCGCAACCTTTCTCTCTTGGGGATTGGTGTCGGTGCTCACGAACATTACAAGGCAGTTTCTGGACCTGAGCTTCATGCAATAGCTCATGCAGCTACCGCCTCCTTTGCTCACATGGAAATGAAACCGAGTGAGTTGACCACGCCCGCGCATTTCTCTAACAGCTTGCCGCCGCGCTTCTGTTGCAAGGCGGCATCAGGAGGGTCCGGCCTGACGAGGAGGCTGGACCTTCGCTGCTCAGTCAACTGCCGTTGGATCGAGTGTGGGCCTTACGCTTTGTCATCTCCGCAAACGGTAAGTTCGCATCCGTGACTGGGGGAACGATAGTGGCTACAGATGCCGTGATCTAATAAGTGACATTTCCCTCATGAAGGGATGCTGCACGTAATCCCTCGGTAGGAGGCCAAAACTCTGTGCGAAGGTGGCGGCATTGCAAATGCCGCCATAGTGGTCACCAAAACTCAAGACGTGACCTTTTTTCGGCGCGGAATCAGTGCCTGCCACGTCTCCCCCTCAACCTCGCCAGAACTCCATATACAGGTCAAGCTTTGCGCTGGCGAATTATAAGGGAAAAACAGTAAAAGCCCCCGGTTTCCGTAACCGCACGCCCTGTCCTTCCGCTTCTTGTCGTCCCAATCGGGCTCATTCTTTAGAAGCTGAAGGCCGACTTTCTGACAATATTCGCGAAACGGTCCTAGAACCTCTGGCTCGATGTAACGGTCGTCGAAGGCGACTGGTATGTCCTCGTCGTGGAGGTGGGAGTAGACGATCCCTTGCAGGCCGATTTCCTTGAGAGCGAACTGCACGCTTTCCAAACCATCACGCCACGCCGCCACGAAGCAAAACCCAACTTCGTGCTTCCGGAGATAATCTCGCTCGGGTTCCAGCGCCAATCGTCGCTGCTCCTTAATCGATGACTTCTTAAGCTTAGCGTTATCAAACCACGCTCCAAGGAGATTACTTATCTGTCCTCCCGAAGCGCAAAAATCGTCTAAAAACAGGATTGGCTGATCTCGATTAGCACGCGCGGCGTCTTGCAAGGAAGGGAAAAATTGAAGATCTGTCGACACATCGGCCGCATAGTATTGAACGATTTGCGAGCTTTCATTGCCTTGGCTCAAGCCAACAACTGAAGCACTTTTGAACGCTGGGTAATTATCGAGAAAATCTCGCAATGCCGCTGCCACGTCATCGCGACCTAGCAGTCGTGCCCGCGACAGCAGGTCCAGTGCCGGCTCAATATACTCCGGCGCAAACTGATCAAGCCAAGCCTGGGCCCGTCGTCGCATTACGGCTGAACCGCCATGCGATTCAATCTCCCCGGTGAGCTTCTCCATTTTTGCTTGGATGCTCGAGAAACGATCAGCAAATTCACCGACGACCTTTTCCACGTCCGCCCGCCGCACCCGCTCCTGCACTGGGCGGATGGCGCTAGGCCTTCCTTTATAATAGCCAAGTTCGCGGAGTTTCAATTTGACCTCGCGGATTCCTCCAATTGACTGCTTCGCCTCTTCCATGAGCCACTCGGGAACCGCAATTCCGAACTCTTCCGCAATGACAGCCTCGGTTGCCACGAACACGTACGGCGATATCTCCCTTGGTGAAAAAATATAACCCTTGGGCGCTGCAGACTCGAACGAGCTGCTCCACGCATCCTTATGGATCCCCGTTTCACCAAAGGTCTTTGGGGCTCCTTGTGACGGGAAAATATAGGCGCGGCGAAGCTCTTCCTGTGACGGCACCATCTTCTTGCGTATTACGATCATTGATCGGACGTAATCGTCCGATACGTTCACCCCGAGATACCGGCACACCGCGATCGTCTCTTCAACCACGCGGCCGTGCATATGTGCTGACGCATCACGGTCGTTAAGGCGTTTGACAAGATCGACCATCGCGTCCATTGCGGGTGAATTGACGTCAGCAATTCCCGACGGATTATGCGGCGAGAACGCGAACGACCTCACAAATAGGTTTCGCTCCCTTAGACGGGAAAGAATGTCAATGGACTGTGAGACAGCCACATCTGCCGCATGATTTTCACCCCTTGCTGGCAAAGACAGGCGTTGGCGGAGGGCGTCGTCGTTCGACAGCACCAGCTCGTCATCTAAAATGTCGTAAACGAACGAGATTAGCTTTTCGTGACCGATAACCTTTGAGAGGCTGTTTACAATCGCCCAAATCATCGCCTCGATCGCTACCACTTTGGGATGCTGATAGAGTTTCGAAAACAAAATCATCTTTGTAAGCAGGAGCTCGTCGACAACCGACAGTCCGCTCCAAGGAAAGCCGATCAAAAATACCTCGTGGACGCCAGCAGCGATCGTCTTAGCCAGCCTATTGGGAAGTTCAACTGGCTGAACCCGTCGTACCGTCACCTTTTGAACCAGACGAGAAATATCAATAATCCCTGGAATTCCCGCCATCGACGCATCTCTGACCATATAGTCTAGCTTATCGGCGTCGAATGGCCCGGAGATAAGTTCATGGAGTAGCGGTATCTCATTCGAGATCGACTGACCTAGTATGCATTTTGCGACCTTGTCGACAAACTCATCAACCTTGCCCCGCCACGGATGTGTTGGTAACGACGCTGCAGAGTGAGCGTCGAAAATCCTTGTTAGAACCTCTGTGAACTCCGGCGATCGCACGACTAGCGCAGCGACAATTTCGCTCAGCTTTGCGCCCGCTCCAAAGGTTTTCCGCTGCCGGGTGAGCTCAAGATAAGCCTGAGGATTTACCTCCAAGGCATACTCAGAAACGTGAGACAGCACTGGATGACCCACGTCATGCATCAGCGCAGCCGTGCGCAAAACCACGGTAAGTTCGTTGGAGATGATCGCCCTGTTATGCTTGGTGACGGAGGCCTGATTAATCGCTGTAATCAGCTGATGCGTCTGGTGAAGCACCCCAAGAGAGTGCTCGAATCTCGTATGACCTGCGGAGGGATATACCCATTGAGCAACTCCCAACTGCCTCAGATACCGCAGTCGCTGAATGAGTGGACTATCCACCAGAGAGATCTCTAACGGGGTGAGGACAATAGTGCCCCACACGCGGTCGTGAATTTGCTTGGGGGAGATGTTGTGCTTCGCACTCTCTGCCACCCTGGATATGTACGGCCCGAGATATTTCGCCGCGACCGCTCTGGCGACCTCCTCCAAGGCGCTCATGTATTAATGCGCCACCTCAGAAAGATATTTCCGAGCCATCCGGGTGAGTGCATCGTCGGGGATGCGGCTTTCCTTCAAAGTCCTGAGAGCTCTTGCCTTATCATCAGGAATGGTTGCACGAACGAATTTCGGATTGTGCAGTTCGATGTCCTTCAAATCCCTGACCGCCAAAAGAGCATCGCGCAGTGCTGTGCTGTCACCGTGATGGGGATCGGGCGCGATCACGAAGTCTGGGACAACTCCAAGCGCTTCGGCATTGTCCAGTAACTCGTCATATGCCTTCGCAAACTGCTCGTCTAACCGAGGGTCATCCAGGTGGATGGTCGTCTTACCTTCTAGGCTGAGCGCTGCCAACAAGCCTCTCACAAATTGCTCTGCACTAACAATCTGCATTCTATAGCCCCGCTTTCATCATCCAATGCACCCTATATCGCCCGTTTCGCGATCGCCCTAACGGTTTCACGAATGAAGATGAACGAATCTTCTTCAACCCAGTTCCGCGCCAGACGCTATCATAAGCCACGCACATTCCGACACGTTACCGGGGCACGATAAACAAGAAATTGTGCGCCAGCACGAGGTACCGTCAGCTCATAGCACGCCCGACACAACTATGTTCCCTTTTTGTTCATTTGTCAAAACTGCATCTTGCCGTACCAGTAACCTCACTTTCCTGAGATGAGCCTGGTTGATTACGAACTGCGCAACGGAATTCCCAACCTGAGCTTGCGATCGCCGCAGGAGAGGCCTCGGTATCGCGAGATCGCTGTCCACGCGGCTAAGGCCGATATGCCTGTCGTCAATTGCAGACGCCCCGATCGTATCGTTGGTAGTTGTGCTTAGACTATGTGACAAACTTGGGCGGTGCGAATTGGGCATCTCAGAGACGCGAGATTACGAGGTCTTTACACTTGCTCCGCCGCGAAGCTACCATATCCCTATGAGAGAATCTGCCGTACCAGCTACTTCTGATTTCGACAACGTTGTACCCCTCGTTCCCGTCAAGGGAGCGGGGTTGCCGGCGCAGGCAGGGCTTTATCCGGAACTACGGTACATGGGATCGAAGAAGCGTTTGTTGCCGTGGATTTTTGAGATATTCAATACTCTCGATTTTGACAGCGCGATGGACCCGTTTTCCGGGACGGGCAGCGTAGGATATTTGTTGAAATCAATGGGAAAGCGGGTCGTCGCGTCTGACTTCCTCAACTTCACCAGCTTGGTTGCCACTGCAACCATCGAAAACAACAATGTCCGGCTCGACGGGAAGGCCATAAAGCGGCTGATTGACCCAACGCCGCCAGACGCCAGCTTTATTGAGACCACGTTCGCTGACGTCTTCTATACTAGGGACGATCTCCAGTTTTTGGACAGAATTTCGGGAAACATCAGACGGCTCGAAGGCCGCCACGAGAAAGCGTTGGCATACGCGGCTCTGTTCCGATCGTGTCTAAAAAGGCAGCCCAGAGGCGTCTTCACCATTTCCGGGAATCTCGACCACTATGACGACGGTAGGCGCGATCTGCGACTATCCCTCGAAGAACATTTTCTTGAGCAGATAGAAGTTTATAACAACGCCGTATTTGACAACGGTCGCCGCAACGCTGCCTCGCAGGGCGATGTATTCGATGCGAGCGATCGAAAGATCGACCTCGTGTACCTCGATCCGCCGTACGTCCCCCGATCGGATGATAATTGCTATGTGAAGCGCTACCATTTCTTGGAGGGGCTTTCGGCCTACTGGGAGGGCATGCCGATAGATGAGTCGACCAAAGTCAAAAAGATCGCGAAGAAATACACCCCATTCAGCTATCGGAAGACGGCTGTTGATGCATTCGATCGAATGTTCTCGAAATTCCAGAAGAGCATTATTGTGCTCTCCTACAGCTCCAATGGCTTCCCTGATCTCGCGGAGCTTGAGCGACTAATGCGAAAGTACAAGCGAGACGTCCGGGTATTTGAGAAGCCGCACCGATACCACTTCGGGACACATAAGAATGTCGAGAGGGCGTCGGTGCTCGAATATCTCGTCGTAGGTCAGTGATGCAGGTAGTTCAACAAAATTTAGATGATCTGGTCGCCACTCTGAGCCCACTGGACGTCGATTGGATGGATGACGTGGCCGCCTCTGCAATCGCGCGACTGAAGGCGATCCCCGCGAAATCGTCCTATGATGCCACCGATCTCGAAACGCTACTCAACGAGGATTTTGAACAAGGAATTCTGTGCGTACGCCTTTTTCTTGCCTTATCAAAAGACAGCATGACTGAGCGTCTGCGGTCGATTCTCGGCAATGATGGAATCGGTGCTAAGCGATATGCCAAGGAGCCAGACGTTTTCGTAAGGGCCCTGCTGTCTCTTGGCGTTTTGGACGCAATGGCTAACACGATCAATTATAAGCCTGTTTGGAGTGACATCCTTGCCGAGCGTCTCCGATCTGGACGCGGATCGGCCATTCAAGGACAGAAGCGTGGCCGGGGTTTGGAAGATTTCGCTGAGAAGATTGTTCAGCAGGTTTTTGGCGCGGCGGCTTACGAAACTCGCTGTAGTTTTTCTGGGGTAGATGGAAAGATCGCAAAATGCGACGTTGCAATTCCTGATCGAGCCACCCCACGGATCGTTATTGAATCCAAGGGATATGGCGCGACAGGCTCGAAGATGACGGACATCATCGGTGACCTCGACGCTATTATTGATGCCAAACGCCACGACTGTCCATTTTTGTTCATCACAGATGGGTTGACCTGGAAAGCAAGACTTTCTGACCTCAAGAAAATTATTCACAGGCAGAACCAAGGAAAAATCACAAAAATTTACACAATGGAAATGGGCGACCAGCTTCTGGAAGATCTAACCATCCTGAAGCAGGAGCTGCACATCTGAAGTGAGGCTCGGCGCTTCAGGCGATCCAAACAGGACTTCGTTTGACCTGCTGCTGGGAAGGTTGGCTTCGTAAATGCTACCGAAGGCGTTTCCCCGCCCGTTTCCGAGCATAAGAAATCGAATTCCGGG
This sequence comes from Rhizobium sp. Rhizsp82, assembly GCF_047325115.1. Lineage (NCBI taxonomy): Bacteria > Pseudomonadati > Pseudomonadota > Alphaproteobacteria > Hyphomicrobiales > Rhizobiaceae > Rhizobium > Rhizobium sp. Rhizsp82. Next base: position 1,321,173 of record NZ_CP168571.1, read on the forward strand.
CGATTTGCGACAGATTATTCAGATCGCTACTCTCCCCACTTTGTTCACGCCCTTATAATTACCGTGCCCTCCCCGCTGGAAACAATGCAGCGGATGTCCCGACAAGAACCGCGCGACGCATTTTCCGATTGCGCTCCGACCAGGTTTTTGTCACGAAAGGATGGATCTTAAGTTGCATGACGGTTGGCGAGATATTTGATTGTCGTACGAGTGGGACGTATTTTTGAGCTATCCCCGTAAGGAAGGGGTGCAGGCTTGGATTGAGATGCACTTCCTACCCATGCTGCAAAGGCACCTTGAGGGTCTGCTTGCACACGAGCCAAAGATTTTCGTTGATACGAAGCAGCCAACTGGCGTTCAGTGGCCTGACAACATTCCGGCATTATGGAGCAAGTGCCACAAAATGATCAGATAGCGCTAAAGAGAAAGGCCAATGAGGTAGTTCAAGCCTTAAAGCCGCCTGTTCAGGATCATTTTTCAAACATCTATCAGAACACGAAGCCATTTAAGCACAAGGCAGCGTAAGTTACTGCGGCCGCTGCAGCACCGAGTGTGAATAGTGCAGACATAACCATCGTGCGCACTTCGATTTCGGTTGTTGCGACGAAGGTCTCGTAGCAGGAAACAAGAACTAACACGAATGCGAGAACCAACGCGTTGAACTTCATTACGAACGAAACGAGCGCGGGAACCGCGAATAGAGCGTGGGCAATAAGGAAAGGCACGAATAAGGTCGCTGCGGCCGCTAAAAGATAACTCGTGGCTTTGTTCACAGGTGATGAGAAAGATTTCGTCATGTTCGTTCCTTTTACAACGCGACACGTAACTGCCGCGAACACCATCTATGCGTTTTAGCATGTTTCGGATTTCCGAGATGGGCAAGTCCTGTTGACGCAAAACATTCGACTCTCGTTTGAGGGCCTGGTATGGGTCCTTCATGTTTAGATCGATACGAATAGAACGCTGACCTCTGCTTTCGTCCTTCCGACGGAGCCGTCCGCCTATGTCCCGCGTATTGAACGGAAATCTGAACATGCTCAAGAAGCGAATTCCCATCCTGAGGCCGAATTCCTACGACCCCTTCTCCGCTGGAGACCGGAGGTTCGAAATACGACCGTTGCGCCTGGCCTGACCCGAAAGAAGGCTTCGGACAGCATCCGCTATTGCGCCCAGATGGCCGCAATCTCGATCCCGAAAAGGTCTGGTCGCTCTCCGAGGACAACGCCTACGGCCTGTTTGTTGACTTCCGCTGGGCAGACAACGGTGGCAAACCATACTGCCCGCGCTGCGGGTGCTTGGAGCCTTACAGCGTCCGCCGTCGGCGCTTCCGATGCTCCGAGCCTGAATGCCGTGCCGAGTTCTCGGTGACATCCGGAACGGTGTTCGCCAACCGAAAGCTGTCTTTCAAAAAGATCATCATGGCGATCTGGGAGGAAATCACTGCCGCCAAGGGTATGGCGGCGCTCCATCTCAGCCGAAAGCTCAATGTCCAGTACAAGACGGCCTACGTCCTGCTGCAGAAGCTGCGTGAAGCTGTTGGCCTGCGCCGCAGTGCCATCACGCTTCAGGGACTGGTCCAGATCGACGGGAAATACGTCGGTGGCGTTCTCCGCAAGGCGAACAAGAAGGAAGAGCGCAAGGACGGCCGCAAGAAGGAAAACCAGAACGGCAAGCGCATGTGCGTCTTGGCACTGAGGGAGGCTAACAAGCACGCCCCGAACAGGACGCTGACGCGGGTCATCATGGATGAGAACGGCAGAGACGCTTGGGCAGCCGTCGCAAAGCATGTCGATCCGAAGGCGCTTCTGATCGCCGACGAGCATAAAGCCTATGACGATCTTGTCGGCCTTGTTTCCATTCACCGCGTGAATCACAGCCTTCAGTATCAGGAGGATGACGGCACGAACTCAAACGTGATCGAGAGCTTCTTTAGCCGCGTCGAGAAGGCCTACCAAGGCGTCAACCACCGCTTCTCAACGAAGTACCTTGATTGGTACATGGCGATGCTTTCGTGGAAGGAGGACACCCGCTACATGGGGCTGCGGTGGCAGTTTGCCGATCTCCTGAAGACGATCACTGCTCGGCCAACGTCGCGAAATCTCTGCGGCTACTGGCAAGGTGCTGCCCAGAACATCAACGACCAAGTCTGGCTCCAAGGTGAGCCACCGGACTAGCGGCTGATCTCCCACAGATGGCGACGGCCATCGACAGTACCAGCATGCCTGACCAGCCCCTGCTTCTGCAGGCCATGGAGCGTTGCCGAGAACCTGCTCGCCAACGCTGTTTCCAGTCGTTCCGCTTCCTCACCCAGATCGACATCTGTAGAGAACTGTCTCGCGATCTCGGAGCTGGAGGTCGGTCGATCCGAGCGTCTCAGAATATCGAGAACGACGTGGCGGTTGTTCTTGCCCTTCAGAAGTCCGGTGACACGGCTACTGGCCGTTTCCCGTGGTGTTGAGCGTGATCTCTTTAACGCAGCGCCAGTCGTCATGAAATCTGGATCATAGGCCCTGATGACTTTCACGAAGGCGGCGCTCTGATCTTCGAGATTACCGATCTGCCGCCGCAGCAGCTCGATCTGAGTGTCGATTTCGACCAGCTTCGCTTTCAATCCGTCGACAATTTCTACCATACTCAACACTCCCAAGGCACCCTCAGGAGATAGCATCCGCCTTCATCGGAATCTTGTGGCACTTGCTCCATAATGCCGCAACATTCGTAACGCGCTTGCCCGCAGCCGCGTAATGATTGCTGTCTGGACCCCGCCTTACTTTTCCTCTCGCTGGTGTATGGCGGAGTGGGAAAGCATGTTGCAGCGGCAGGTTTTCCTAGCCAACCACGGTATCGTGCAAGCCCAGGGCTTGGTCTTGCCCATTGTATTTTCTGATGGGAAAAACTTTGATCCACGGGCCAAGAACACACAAGCAATAAATCTGAGCAGTCTCACCTACCCTTATGATGCCTTTCGCGAGAATGGAAAGTACCTTGATCTTGATGATCGGGTGCGAAGCATCGCGGAAGACATTGAGGCGCGGCTTGATAACTCCCCGGACTGGCATCCGGACTTCCCGATTGCCAATCCTGATACGGTGGTATTACAGGATGCGCCCATGAAGCTGCCGAGATTATAGATCATGGGCACCGTTGTAACGTTTTATTCCTACAAGGGCGGGGTGGGCAGATCATTTGCCCTGGCGAACGTTGCAACTTTGCTCGGCCGCTGGGGATTTCGCGTGCTATGTGTCGATTGGGACATCGAGGCTCCTGGCCTGGAGGATTTTTTCAGACCGTATCTCGATGCAAACGAAAATAAGCAAGCGCCCGGCCTGGTCGAGTTGCTTGCGAGATTCGCTAGGACGCGCCAAGTGCCCCTCGAGTGGCGTCCATACCTTCTCACGCTCGCCGGACAAGGCATTCGCGGTGTGGACCTCATCAAGGCAGGCAGGGCCACTCCAGACTACATGCGGCGGGTGCAGAGCTTAAATTGGAGCGCCCTTTACAAAAAAGGCCTCGGAGAAGCCCTCGAGACGATGTTTGATGAAATGAGGATGGAGTATGATTTCATCCTCATTGACGCTCGGACAGGTGTCACAGATTTTTCGGGAATCGTGACGGCTCAGCTCCCCGACATTCTTGCCTTTCTGTTCACAGCCAACGAGCAAAGCCTTGAGGGTGCGACTTCGGTAGCGCGACGAGCAGCGGCAATTCGAAACGATATTGCTACTGATCGCTCTCGCCTACTTACGCTGCCAATCCCCGCTCGTTTTGAAAACCAAGTCGAACACGATATTTCGTCAAAATGGCGGACGAAATTCGCTGCCGCACTACCAGAATTTTATGATGGCTGGGCGAGCAGGGACATCTCCACAGAAAAGTTGGTGCTGGCCAGCACAATCCCATATGTTCCCTACTGGAGCTTCGGTGAGCGCATATCTGCGATCGAGGACAGTAACTACGATACCTCCAGCATCAACTACAATCTGGAGAACATCGCTGCGCTAATCGCTCACAAACTGGGGCAAACAAGGCTGCTTATTGATTCCAGAGACGAGTATGTTGGTTCTGCACGTCGGCTAGTTGGCTTTGAAGGACCCGCAGTATTCATCAGTTATACAAAGGGAAGTGAGCATACTGCTCGTGTGGTCGAGAAACGGCTGCTATCGAATGGTATCGCAGTCTTGACACCTGACAGTGCACCTATGGGCGTTAGCCTGCAGGACGCCCTGCGAGAATCAATTAGTCGAGCAACCCACTTTGTTATGATAGTGGGACGAACCGGCCCGCACACACGCTCGGTGTCTGAGGATGCAAGAACCTTTTTAAGGCAAGCAGCTATTGACGAGAAGGAGAGAATTTTCCTTCCTTTCGTTTCAGTAGACGTTCCGCCGTCGGAAATTCCACCATTGGTCCGACAATTCTTGTATAGAGATTTCGATCAGCCGGAGGCCCTGGCCGAGGAGGTATTGCGGCGCATAAGGATAGACAGCGGTAAGCCGGCCGACACAGATCTTCTATATTTTTCGGTGAGTTCGGATGGCGACACGCCTGTCGAAGATGCCCAAATTTGCGCGTTGGCAGACAATGGCACTACGGTCGAAACAAGAACCGACCACGCCAGCCGCGCTCAATTGAAATTGGCGCCGGGAAGATCATATCAGTTCCTGATAGCTCATCCCGATTTTCTCTCAACGATTATTGCCGATTTCGAGTTGGGACGCACCCAGCGAGTGAGGCTGCGGCGGTTCAAGCACACGGGGTCCGTGATTGTTCAGTCGATCGGCTTTATTCCCGGATTGCAGGGCAGGCTCAATCCGATACTCGACACTCTAGATCGTACGTACCTCTATGCTGATAACATCGCAATCAATGGCGGCAAACGTCAGCCTACTGAATTCAAACTAGATCAATCGTTGATATTAGAGGACAGCGCAGGCAAGTCGTTTCGTGTGTATGTCAGGTTGATCCAGGGACGAACGACGTTGTTGGACTATGAGCCGCTCCCTTGAAACGATAAGTGCCTGCAGTGAAGAAAAAGGTGCAGCGAGTATCCCGGAGCATAGATACTAGGTTCCTGCAAATTTTTATGACTCTGAGACCGGTTCGCTCACCTTGCGTCGTGTGAGTTCAGGTGAAGCACCATATCCAGGAAGTCGTATCGCTGCTGCTTCTGAGATAGAAGCAGCGTACGCGAATGATACACGTTGCTCCCCCTGGTTGTCCCGACACGGCCTTTTTCGAAAGCTTGAGACAATAGAAAACGCTGCAGTGCTTTGCCTTCGCGAAATAAGAACTGCGTGCCTGCCGCTTACTTACGCTGGCTTCACGCTGGCGTCGTGGTCGCTTCACGCACCTGATAGATGTCAGCAGTCTCCTCCATCAGACCGACTATTTCGGGGATCACCGTGATCATTTGGAACAGGGCAGAGTGTGACATCTGAACTTTTATGCGCGCTGCTGTCTTCTTGAGGAAGGTATGGGGGCGACTGGAGCCGACCTCGTCCGGGATATCGCTAAGGCCTTCCAGAAGGCTTTGCGCGGCATCGCGAAGGTAAAGAAGCTTGTAGGCGAGCAATCCGTCGAACAAGCGGCTTCCCTCGACAAGCTGAGGGCGCTCCAAGAGAGCCAGAGTGTGCGAGGCTAGATGGCGCAGCATATACGCGTTGTCGACCATGAACTCGATCTGCTCCTGAATGGTCGGCACCTCTAGCATATCCTTATGCAGTTTCTCTGCATGGAGTAGCCTACCCTTCAGGCCTTCGAGCTGTGGATGGATGGCGCGCTCGACCGCAATCTTATCGCCGCGCATAGCCACTTCTAGCTGTTGGTTCCCTAAGGCAAGCTGCTCTCGGTGTCTCCCTTCAGCCGCGTCATCCGTTTCCTCCATGGTGTTGACTGTCCACCAAGCGGCCACGACTGCCGCGATGCCCGCAAATAGCGTCTGGAAGTCGTAAAGCACATTCCTGAGCCACATGCCGCCATGCCTATCGTTAAGCACGAACGGATCGCCAAAGAAAACTACCATCAATATGGCGCATGTGCCGACGAAGATCGCCGCGCCGAGCACCTTGCTCTTGTTGGAGAGGTTCCTCTGGTTCTTCATAGTCAGCGCCGAGACTTGATGGTCCAGCCGCGCCGACGTAAAGCCCGCGTTGCGCTCACCTGCAGCAGAAGCATGACGGCAGCAATCGGAATGGCGCAATACGCCCAGGTGTTGAATAGCTGCTCTGACGTCATCTTTCCGACCGGCTCCACATGCATGATTATTGTCACGCTTACCTCAAGTTTTCCCGTCTGACGAGGCCCTTAAGCAAGGCCAAAACGCCCTCCTCGCAACGGGGCGTCACGGATGCTTGACGACATGCATCCTCACTTGCGTATGTGTAACTATTTTACTTTTTTGGTAGTTCACCAACGCTGGTGAGTAAGGCGTGGCACTTTCGACACGCCGAAGCGCTTAAATCGTGATTAAAAACCATCGTGAAGGCAAACCTGTGCATAAACACATGGAATATGTGGATGACGAAAGTCAACCGCTTGACGACAGCCTCGTTAGCATTCGCTAAAGCATCTTTTGGTTGCAGATATTGCGGTAAAATTAAGCGTTAGACTCCCGAAGACCGCTGACAATCTCGGAAGCGGGCGACCGGGCGGGCTCTACACCAGCCAGTGCGTCGCGCAAGAACCTGCTTCGCGGATGTGCCTCCCAGAACGCCTTTTATTTTAACTCCCCAACGACAGCGGACCTTCAGGCAGCGTTCAAGGCGATTGGCGACTCGCTGTCCAACTTGAGAGTTAGCAAATGATCCTCTCGGGAAGGGAGATCGGCACCGTAGGCGGTGGGTTTGATTGACCTCAGGTCGTTCCGCCGGGGCACCTTTTGAAGTGCGGTGCGAGGGTTCAGTTTGTTTTAGTAATCGCCGCAGTGAACCGGGGACGCTCCGTAACCGCGTTCTCGTAGTTTCCGATCGGAAGACTGAGAAATCCGGACAAAGGGGACGGCTGAACGGAGCTCTCAACCACGACAAAGGAATCGTTGTCGGAGATCATCGGAAATGTACGCTTTGTGACGTCCCCGTCGGTCAACTGTTGCCACGTGACTGCATAGGACCAATCGACCTTCAAGCCCGAAGCACTTTTCTTGACGCTGCTTATCCGGAATCTAATCGCACTCGCAGGTCGGTTCACCATGCTCTGAAACAGAGTGTAGCATTGGTTCAGGTAGGTGCTGTCCACCGTTGTTTTCCGAGAGATCACATCCGAGATGACAGAGGTGGCACGTTCTGCGGTCTTGGCATCGCGAAAGAGCAGGGCCAGGATGACGCTGCCGAGAAAAAGGGTCAGGATAAGCGGCGCGACGAGCGCGAACTCGATTGCTGCCACACCATCATCAGCCCTCAGGAATCGCTTCAGCAGCTTCATCGTCATGCACCAGGCTCATTCACAAAGGCTGAGGAAGACGAGAGGAAATACCCGCCCTTCCCGTCCTTTGGCATGCTCAACGCCAATCCAAGCAGCGGAGTGATTGGGTCGGTGGTGAAACACGCTCTCACGTACATAATCGAGCCGCGTTGTCCCGGAGAGAAAGCCACAACGGGTGAAACGTTGCTGCCGCGATCAACGCAGGGCGTATTGCTTGATGGGAGTGCGCCCGATGATATGTCTGTCATCTCAACGACAATAGACGATGCGCAGCCGGGAAGCATGATCGCCTGATTGCAGACTGCTGCCTTGATCTGGTCCTGGGTTTTGGCCGCAGCGGTAGCGCCGACACGAATGTCACGTATTGCCAGGTCGACTGCGCGATCGAGCATCGTCGCTTCGATGACCATCCAGCCGGCCTCAAACGTCGAGAATATGATGGCGAAAAACAGCGGAGCGATGAGAGCGAACTCCACCGCGGTCGCTCCGGATCGATCTCGGACGGTAGATTTAAAGCGGTTCAGGATCATTGGGTTATCCGGATCTTCTGGAGCGTTGTCGCGACCGACTGAAAAGCCTGACCCATGTCCAATCCGTCGACTTTGTAGGCGTAAGACGCGTCGGTCGCACATTTGGCGATATTATTGGCAGTCGGGGTGTCGACCTTGAATGCAATGGTGAAAATGGTGATGCCTTCAGCTTTCGCGTAGGCGCACACCTTGTCGTAAAATCCACTTGCAACGTTCGCTTCAAACAGCGTCCGAGATTCCTTTTGGATGTTTTTGTTGGTTACTTCATTGGTCGCCGGGTCGAGCGGTCGTGGCTGAAAGCCGATCTGACCGTCTGTCATCAAGACGATGAACTTGAGAGTCGCACCGTCCGTGAAGGCCGCAGGGCGGTCTGAAAAAGTGCTTGGGATCGCATTAGCCAGCCCTTTGTCCGCGATGGCTTTGAAGGTAGTCTTCATAGACGGGTTCAGCAGAAGCTCGGCCCATTTCATGCCATATGCGGTGCCAGTGCCATCGAATGGCAGCAACGCGTCAACGCGGGCTTGCAGATCCTTGAGGTTGTTCGACATGTAGGCGACGGAGGCGCTCGCAGTAGGGCACCACCACGGCTGCTTTCCGGAGACATTGTAGTTATAGTACGTGAAATGCGGAAACTGATCCCGGGAAGCCCAGACAGGAGTCCCTGAGACAAAGTCCGTCGAGAGCATTTCGAAACAGGAAGACTTCGTATGACGCCGCTGGTAGGAAGCCCCGCCAAGGTAATCGAAGACCTTATCACCGATGTTAACTCCCCCAGCGAACGGGATGAAGTTCACCGACGTAAAGTCTTTGGAATCGTCCCTGAGGACCGTAGCAAGGAAGTTCTTCGCAGCTGGTTTCAACTGCGCCATGCCGCCGTTGTCCAGCATTGAACCCGAGATGTCGAGAACCATAGAGAGCTCGATGTTCTGGCGAGACTCTTGTGCCGTCGCTGTCGCCTTCACTGGGAGCGCGTTGATGTTGGCCAGGCGCATGAACACGGTGTTGTAATTGAACGAAGCACTAGCAGTGACCTTGCGGTAGTTGGTTTTCTTCTCCTCGGTCACGGTGACTGTCGCAGCCGAGGCATATGGAGCTTCAGCCAAAAAGCTTTTCACCAGCGGAGTTGGATCTTGCGTTTGATTGAGCGAGGCCGCCGCAAGGACACCACGATCAAGAGCGTTTTGAAGCGCGACACGCAGACGCTCCTGCTCCACCAAGTCGATTGCTCCGCCGGCCATCAATGCCATAGGCACGAACAGCGCGGCAGTCATGATTGGCACGTTGCCCTGACGTGCTGATAAAAAACGGCGAAACATGAGTATCCCCTACCAAGCGGTTCACTCATACATGTTCTGGAGATAACATTTAGTGAAGGGAGCACGCAGCAGTTGTTTACGGCTGATTCTATTGCTGCCGGAAGGCCAGCCGCGAACAAACCCCGTCCTTTGCCACCGCCCGGTAGTGCGACCGCCGCGGCGAATAAAATGCTGCATATCAGCTCGAAGTTGGCACTCAGGAGGGCGTCGCGAATAGGCGTCTCTGCAGTCCTGTGCTAAGGCTCTCCGCCTTCACCTCGAAGACGGTATGTCGATATCGCCCTCGCGCATTCAACGCCCCGTAAGCCGCATTGAGTTCGATACATGTGGGATCAAAAATGCTGAGTCGATCCCATCGCTCACGGACAGCAGGTATCGGCACCGCAACGAAACCAGGCGACCGGCCGTCTAGATCAACATTTTGCGCATCGCGTTTCTCATTCAGATCAGGGCTCCGGGTAAGTGAAAACAGCTTGAGCTCTCTCGGTCGGCAACTCCCAGCGCCCATCCAAATACTTATAAGAAACCTTGGATACCTTGCCGTCGGGCCGGATGAAAACTTCGACCGTCGCTTCGTAGGGAAATTCGTGCCATTTTGCTGAATAGCGCCGATAGTTGACGCCGTCCTCAGACTTCCGAGAAAGCGGTTTGCATCGCTCAAAAATCGGCGCATAGCGATCCAAGAGGGTCGGCGGTGGCCGATCACTATCGATCCATTTGTCGGCGACCGCTAGCTTGTAGACGCCCCCCATGTAGTTTGCCCTAAACTCGCTGTGCAGCTTCGAGCGACCGTTCGTCTCCACGCGGTACCAAGTTTCCGTATAGCTCGGGGCGCTCCTGGTCATCAGATACGCTTTATCGACCTCAAGACAGGCTGGATCCGTAGTCGGTGATTTGGACAGAGGCGGCGAACTTGGGGCGGCCGACCCCTCCACTGGTGAGACCGTGATGGCGCGGGTTGGATCGTAGTCAAAAACCTCTAGCATGTTTGCTGCCCTGCCGTCTGACTGAGGTGCGAAGTGCCGTAGCAGATAGGTTATGCGATCCGTCGATTTTTCGATCCAGACCTCTCCGGATGCGGAGGTTCCTGGCCCATGCCAGTCGAACGAATAGTGAGTGGTGTCGCCCACGGACAGTACTTGATCCTCTAAAGGCCTGCACGACGTGAACTTTGGACCACCGGATGCTGTTAGAAGAGACGAAGGTGGCCGGTTGACCCCAAACCATACCGTTTTGGGCGGCTCTATCTGGTAGGAGGATGCCGATGCAACTCTGACCTCAAATGCACGCCTTCGAGTTCCGTTCGGCTCTATGCGATAGGCATCGCTGGAGTAATATGGCGTAGTACGAGAGTTTACGTAGGCTCGGTTCAGGGCATCGCAAGTCGAATCCAATCTGCCCCCTTCCGTGGCTTGTGCACGACCGATAGCAAACGACAGCGTCCCGAAGGCCGCGAGGAGAATGCTGAACTGCCACAAAGTCGCTGGCCCCGCTTTCATAGACATCTCACCAAGGAAGGTCTGGCTTTGCATTAGGTTTTTCTACCCAATCGCGGCGGTTTTCCCAAATTCCAAACGTCTCGTCCGTCCGAAACGGCGAATGTCCGATGAAATGGCGATCAACCCTGAGAATCTGGCTAGCGCCGGAGGATAGGATGACGGTCGCAAGAGCATGAAGATTTCCGCGCCGCCAGTCTGCTTCGATGTACATCGCTGGCACACCTCGATAGGTAGACACAATTGCCGGCTTGCAACTCGTGAACACCGGCCGTCCATCCTCCACCGTGTAGAGCTCCCAACGTTGACGAATCGACCAGCCCATCACCGTATCGAAAATATACATGTACCGGCCATTCGATCTTTGTTCAAATGCGAGGGTTGTGTGCCCGTCCGGCCAGACCTCCCATTCTTGCACCGTGTAACGACTGCTGTTGTAGCCGCGTTGTAACGGTCGATTGACGGCGCTGCAGGATCGGTCCTCCTCTGCGAGTGGCTCGTTGAGCTCATACGACCGCCTATCCTCGGTCAACTTTGGAGGGTAAGGAGAGGTGTCATCTCGGGCATAGCCAGTCGATAGCAACACAATCAGAATTGCTTGGACGGCTGCGAAACGTTTCAGAACGAACCCTCTCTAAAGCTGCTTCGTTGCTGTTGTGCGTCAAACACTACGGCGCTGCAAGTACCGCCGCAGCGGTGTTTGCCGACAATGAGCGCCGCGAACGCTAAAATTCTATCCTTCGGATCAACCGGCATAGAACGAAATGTCTGATACATTTGCGGAGCATCAGGGGGCACCATGAAGTTCATAACGATCGTCGTACTGAGTTCTGCCGCAGCTTTTGCTGCCGGGGCCGGTGGTTACACGCTGTTTCCCACCGTCATGGCAAGCGCGACAAGTGGCAAATCTTGCGTGATCAAGGGGAACATCAGTATTGGATCCGGTGAGCGAATTTATCATTTGCCGGGTCAGCACTATTACTCCGATACAGTCATACGCCCCGAGTATGGCGAACGTTGGTTTTGCACAGAAAAAGAAGCGCGCTCAGCAGGCTGGCGAAAGGCCGGCTATTAGCGGACGGAGCGTTTCCGCGCAAGGTCAATTGCTGTTCCCTGAAGTGCGTTTCCGGCAAACACCTGATGAGACCGGCCCTTTCAGCCTGAAGGGTTCGCTTCAGAGCTTCATCCTTTATGTTCCCGGTTCATTCACAAACGCTGAGGAAGTGGAGGAATACTGCCCTTGTCGTCAACATTCCTTGACCTATCAGCCCTTCTTTCGGACCGATTTCAGGCGAATGTAGGGATTATTCGGATCATACGACATGACTGGACGTCCAACTCCCGGCTTTACGAGTCCAGCGGCTAAATGACCTTGAGGACCAAAAAGGTAACCCGTTCCGGCGCATAGGTGTGCGAGAGCTCGATAGTCGACATACTTCACACTATCGTCCACTAGAAACGCCGCGTCGTTGTAGGCCTTGCCAGTGATGGCCGAATAGCCTGACGATTTCTCGAACGTGTTGAGAGCCTTTTTGTTGACGTTCGCCCCACGGCATGCGTGGCCCAGTAGATCAGCGAGATATACGACGCGTAACGTCTGCGCATCTTGTGTCGGCAGCGGCTTCATGGCCTGAGAAACATAGTAGTTCGTGGCAGGATCGTCAGTCATCGATTTCTTCCAGAACTCGGGCATTGGAGCCGCAATGGCAGATGCGAACGATAAAATCGCCATCGCGCCTGCGACACAGATAGTCTTCAAGTAAAAGTTCATTCTAACCCTCCGTTATTGAGCGGACGCGGTAGGAGCCAGTCTTGGCAACGCTGTCCGGTGTCCCCAAGCGCGGACCTCACGGCCCGCACCTCCTTATTCCAAATGCGATCACGCGAACTGGAAATCTGCCGCCTGGAGACTTGAGACTGCCACGTTCTTCAGAGTGATAGTATTGTTGCTGTCCGCGGTGATGACAGTGTCATTGCCGGATTGGCTCGATGCAGCCAGCACGGATGCCCAGTCGGCAAAGATCGTGTGATCTACCCTGATGAAGTCATGCGTGGTGCCGGCAGCCACGAAATTTACGATGGAGTCATGGCCCGAGTTGGCCGCGTATACGAAAATGTCCGCGGCCGCGCCTCCGATTAGAATATCGTTCCCGGTCCCACCATTGAGAGTGTTCGCACCGGCTCCTCCAACGATGAGATTGTCGAGATTGTTGCCGGTGCCAGCGAACGCTCCGGTCCCGGTAAAGACCAGGTTCTCCACGTTAGACCCAAGCGAGTAGTTTGTCAGTGCCGTCTGGACCGTGTCGACACCTTCGCTCGATCCTTCGGTTACGATGTCTCCGGCAACATCGACGATATAAGTATCATTGCCAAGGCCGCCGATCAGGACGTCCGTCCCAGCTCCGCCGTTGAGGACATCGTTGCCGACGCCGCCGGTGATTGTATTCGATCCCGCGTTACCAGTTCCGTTGAACGAAGAGGAACCGCTATACGCGAGGTTCTCGACATTGGTCAGGGTCGCAATTGCATAGGTAGTTAGCGTCGTCCTGATCTCATCGATGCCTGCGCCCACCGCTTCCGTGACTACATCGCCGGTGTTGTCGACCATATAGACATCATTACCAAGTCCGCCGATGAGCGTGTCAGCGCCGGTCGCGCCGTCCAGGACATCGTCGCCGGAGCTACCTGTAACGGTATTCGCCAGTCCATTGCCCTTCCCAACAAAGTTGCCTGAACCGATAAAGGTCAGATTTTCCACATTGGTGAAACGCTCGAGGGAGTAAGTGTTGAGCGTTGTCTTGATCAGGTCGGTGCCGTAGGCGGCCTCCTCCATCACGTTGTCATTGATGTCGTCGACGATGTAGACGTCGTTCTTGCTTCCTCCCCACATCGTGTCTGCTCCAAGCCCGCCGTCAAGGACGTTCGCAGCGTCGTCAGCGCCAAGTATTATGTTGTTGAGAGCGTTGCCCGTTCCCGTGAATGCCACAGTCCCATAGTAAGAGAGCGTTTCAATGTTGGCGATGCCAGCGATCGAGTAGATGGCAAGGGACGTGCTGATTGTATCCGCACCCTCGTCCGCCTCCTCGGTCACGACGTCGCCGAGATCGTCCACGTAGTAGATGTCATTGCCTTTACCGCCGACTAGCAGGTCGGCTCCACCATATCCATCGAGGGTGTCGTCCCCGTCGCCGCCGTAGAGTTGATCGGTACCAGCATCGCCTTCCATCCAGTTGTTGAGCCCGTTGCCGATGCCCGTGAAGTTGCCGGACCCGACGAAGTAAACGTTTTCGAGGTAAGCTCCGAGCGTATAGTAGGTGAGTGTGGTACGGACGGCGTCGACGCCCTCACCCGCCTTTTCTACGATGACGTCGTTGCCGTTATCGACGACATAGACGTCGTCGCCCGTATAGCCGATAAGCAAATCTGCTCCCACGCCACCGTTCAGCCAGTCGTCATCGACCCCACCAGTGATCGTGTTCGCAAGGGCATTCCCGATCCCGGTGAACATTCCAGTGCCGGTGTAGGTCAGGTTTTCGACATTGGCGGCAAGCGTGAAGCTGCTTATAGCCGTTTTGACCGTGTCGTTGCCTTCTCCAGTGAGTTCGGTGATGATCTCGCCAGCGTTGTCGACGATATAGAGGTCGTTGCCGCTTCCTCCTATAAGTGTATCGGCTCCCACACCGCCATCCAGCGTGTCGTTGCCTGCGCCTCCGGTCAGCTTGTCGACAGCCGCGCCGCCCTTGATGACGTTATCAAGCTCGTTTCCGGTGCCAGTGAAAGCAGCCGTGCCTGTTGAAACGAGGTTTTCGACGTTCGCTGTCAGCGTATAAGTTGCCATGTTCGTGCGAACCGTGTCGACGCCCTCTGAAGCGCTCTCGATGACAACGTCGCCTGTACCAATGACATAGGTATCATCGCCGGCACCGCCGCTGAAGGTGTCGACGCCGCTGCCGCCTGTCATTGTGTTATTCAAAGCATTGCCGTTGCCTGTGAAGGCTGCACTCCCAGTGTTGACCAAGTTCTCGACATTTGCGCTGAGAGTGTAGGCAGCGAGGTTGGTCTGGACGGTGTCCACGCCCTCACCGGAATACTCAATCACAACGTCGCCACCATTCTCAACGATGTAGAGGTCATCTCCGAGACCGCCTGAGAGCGAATCCGCACCTATTCCGCCGATCAGCGTATCGTCACCAGCTCCGCCCGAGAGCGTATCGCTGCCGCTTCCACCAGTAATCACGTTATTTGAAGAGTTTCCTGTCCCCGCGAAATTTCCGGTGCCGGTGAAGGTCAGGTTTTCGACATTTGCCGAGGACGCAAGCGAATAAACGGCGAGCGCGGTCTGCGCGGTGTCCGTCCCACTCCCGGCAGCCTCCACGAGGACATCTGCCACGTTATCGACGATGTAGGTGTCGTTGCCAGACCCGCCGACCAGCGTGTCCGCACCGGCTCTTCCATCGAGGATGTCATTGCCAATCCCGCCAGTGATCACATTGGCGGATGCGTTCCCGTTACCCGTAAAGTTTGCCGTACCCGTGTAGGTTAGGTTTTCGACGTTGGTGCCTAAGGTGTATGTTGCGAGCGCGGTCTGAACGGTGTCTGTTCCCTCTCCGACGGCTTCATTAACTACATCCGTCGCCACGTCCACAACGTAGGTGTCGTCACCCAGGCCACCCGCCATCGTGTCAACGCCGCCACCGCCAATCAGCGTATCGTTACCTCCTCCGCCACTGAGATTGTCAGCAACAGCACCGCCGGTGATGACGTTGTCGAGGGCGTTTCCGGTACCCGTGAACGAAGCCGAACCTGTGTATGTTAGATTTTCTAGGTTGGCGATCGCGGCGATCGAAAAACTCGCGAGCACAGTCTTGATTGTATCTATGCCCTCATTCGTCAACTCAGTGACGACGTCGCTGACGACATCTACGACATAGGTGTCATTTCCGGTGCCGCCAAGAAGCGTATCAATACCTGCGCCACCATCGAGAACATCGTTCCCGGCACCGCCAACGATACGATTGGCGAGACTGTTGCCGCTGCCTGTGAAATTCGCCGACCCGATGTAGCTAAGGTTCTCCACGTTCGTGATCGTTGCCATTGAGTAGGTCGCGAGCGCGGTTCTGATTTCATCAGTCCCGGCGCTGGCCCCCTCTGTGATCACCTCAGAAGCGTTATCGACGATATAGACATCGTTGCCAGTGCCGCCGACCAGAATATCGATTCCCAGGCCGCCATCGAGTATGTCGTTGCCAGTGCTCCCATTGATCGTATTCGCCAGATCATTCCCGGAGCCGACAAAGTCTCCAGTACCAATGAAAGTCAGGCTTTCAACGTTCGCCGAGCCCGCGAGGGAGTACGCACTGAGAGCAGTCTTGACTGTGTCCGTACCTTCACCAGCAGACTCGACGATCGTGTCACTCAAGCTGTCAACGATGTAGATATCGTTGCCTGCCCCACCGATCAGCGTATCAGCGCCTGCCTTACCATCCAGCGTGTCCGCACCGATCCCGCCGCGTAGCGTGTTTGCGAGAGCATTGCCGTTGCCGGTAAAGGCTGCCGTGCCCGTAGAAGTCAGGTTTTCAATGTTCGCTGCCAGAGTATAAGTTGTGAGCGCTGTCTTTACCGTATCAGTGCCTTCGTCACCCGCCTCAGTGGTTACATCCGCAGCGTTGTCGACGATGTAGGTGTCATCACCCAAGCCACCGACCATGGTGTCGGCGCCAGCCTTGCCGTCGAGCGTGTCATCTCCCGACCCTCCCGACAAGGTGTCTACCGCACTTCCGCCCGTCAGAACATTGTTGAGGGCGTTTCCGACCCCGCTGAACGCGATGGTCCCGGTTGACGTCAGATTTTCGAGGTTTGCTCCAAGCGTGAAACTCGTCAAGTTAGTCTGAACGGTATCGACACCCTCGCCGGCAGCCTCGATAACGATGTCGGAAGAGACGTCGACAACGTAGATATCATCTCCCAGACCGCCAATGAGCGTATCCGAACCAGATCCACCGTTTAAGGTGTCGTTGCCGTTCCCGCCGGTGATCGTGTTGGCCAGCGCATTGCCTGTGCCGGCGAAATTCGCTGAACCAATATAGGTGAGGTTCTCGACGTTGGCCGCCAGCGTGAGGGCGGCGAGCGCCGTTTTAACCGTATCAGTGCCCTCACCTGCGGCTTCCGTAACAACCTCGCTTGCGTTATCCACGAAATAGAGGTCGTCGCCGAGGCCACCGATCAAGGTGTCGGCACCCACGCCGCCGTCCAGAGTGTCATTTCCGGCCCCACCCGTGAGTTTGTCTGCGGCCGTGCTACCTTTCAAGATGTTATCCGCTGAAGTGCCGGTCCCGGTGAATGCGGCAGTGCCGGTGTAGGTCAGGTTCTCAATATTTGACCCAAGGGTGTAGGTCGCCAAGTTTGTCTGGACGGTGTCGATGCCTTCGCCAGCGTTCTCGACGACAATGTCTCCGGTGCTGATAACGTAGGTGTCGTCGCCCGCGAAGCCCTTCAAGGTGTCGACGCCGGCTCCTCCCGTTAACACGTTATTCAAGGAGTTGCCGTTGCCTGTGAAGGCAGCTGTCCCCGTGTAGGTCAGGTTTTCCACGTCGCTTCCAAGCGTGTACGTCGCCAAGTTAGTTTGGACGGTGTCGTTACCCTCTGCGGCGGCTTCAATAACCATATCACCAGCGTTATCGACGACGAAGACGTCATTTCCAGCGCCACCCGAAAGTGTGTCCGCGCCAGATCCTCCAATGAGCGTATCGTCGCCGGCGTCGCCGGAGAGATTGTCGGCCCCAGATCCTCCCGTGATCACGTTGTTTGAGCCGTTACCGACGGCTGTAAATCCGCCGGTTCCAGTGAATGTGAGATTTTCGACGTTGGCCGCCGCGGCCATCGAGTAGGTGTTGAGCGCTGTTTGCACGACGTCGGTCCCACCGTTCGCCAGCTCAACAAGCACGTCGCCTTGCGTGTCGACAACGTAGACGTCGTTGCCTGCGCCACCGATCAGTGTGTCGGCTCCCAGCTTACCGTCTAGCGTATCGTTTCCGATACCACCGCCTATGACATTGGCTGCCGCATTGCCTGATCCGACGAATGCTCCTGAGCCGGCGTAGGTGAGGTTCTCGACATTTTGCCCAAGCGTGAAGCTCGCGAGTGCGGTTCGGATCGTGTCCGTGCCGTCCCCTGCGTTCTCCACGACCATGTCTGTAGCAACGTCTACATCGAAGGTGTCGTCACCGAGCCCACCCGCAAGAAGATCATTGCCAGCACTGCCGATAAGTAGGTCGTTCCCTGCCGATCCAAATAGTCGGTCATCCCCGCCAGCACCGTCGAGAGTATCGTTTCCGTAGCTCCCTATCATCGTGTCGACGCCTGTAGTCCCGAGCGTAGTCAGCCCTGCAGACGGATTGGTGACAAGGTAACCCTGGTTGGTGGAGAGCGCGACGACCAGATCCGCGCGAGTGGTGCCCGCCCCAAGCGCGGCGGTCCAAAACTGCGCCTCGGACGCCGTCGGTGCGCGGCCAAGAGCGTTCTGGAACATCAATGCTACGAAGTCTCCATTGGCCGGGCTCCCGTACAATGCGGTGAAAGTAGTCGACGCCAGCACCTCGGATGCGACCTGGAACTGCGTCTTGGTGCCGCCTACGATGGACAAGACGCGGGGCGCTCGCTCGGCATCTGACGGGTTTCTGTTGAGCATCACCTCGTAAAGGCGGTCCACCGTGCAACCCGCTACGGCTTTGTCTGTCGAATGCAGCACGCCGCCCGCGGTAACATTCGTGGTGATATGCTCATTGCCAAGAACCTGATGTTCCGCGCTTTCGGCGATAGCGAGCACGAGATCCGGCTTTGTGATCGTACCTGCGTTCAACTTTCCAAGCCAAGTCTGCGTTTCAGCAATTGACGGGGCCCGATCATAGGCGTTTTGATACAGGACGCCGATGAAGGCGACGTTTGAAAGGGTTCCATAGTAGGAGCTGAATGTGCTCCTGGCCATGAGATCAGTCGCGAGCTGCTTGACGTTCAAGTCGCCGTTCACAATGTAGGAAGCTAGTTGCTCCTTCTCGTCGTTTTGCATGTCCCGATCGAACACGACGTCATATACACGCTGCATCCGTTCGAACATGATGTTCTCATGCGAGACTTCGATGCGGGTGGTTCCAGAGGTCCCCCGAATGCCTGTCCAGGTGATCGTATCGACATCGTTGACGTCGACCGAATGGATCGAGCTGGAGACAAGGGTATCGGTTGCGTCGTAGGAGCGCCAGCGGTAGGAGCCTTCGTTTATGAAGGATTTGTCAATGCTCTCGCTGCCTACATATGCCGGAGATGCGGTGGGATTTGCCGGGTCGACCGGCTTGTAGCGGTCGATATAGATCGAGTTTCCATCGTCGGTTACGTCGATATAGATGGTGTTGGCCGAGTCGTCGGCAGCACCCGTTCTCCAAGATTTGCCCAGCGGAGATTCGTAATAATCCCGTGCATTCCCGAGTTTGTCGATGAAGCTCCCCTGATACTCGTCGACGGCACCATCACCGTCGTGGTCGAACTCTGTCACGACCCTGCCCTTGATGCGGGTGGTCTGGACGTAGCCGCTTCGCTTCGTGCCGTCACTATAATAAGTATTGCTTCGTTCGAGCTTCTCGCCATTGGTATCAACCGATATCGAGTTCACTTGGATCTCGTCGGTGACCCCGCTTCCGCTCAGCTGCGTGTAGATGGTCTCCAGCAATCCATCTGCGCTCGTGTTGGTGATCGTTCGGCTTAGCAGCGCCGAACTATCGCCGTCGAACTGGGACACTGTTTCGGTACGGCTACCGTCGGCGTTGAGAACAGTTATTTCCGAAGATGACCGGTCGTTCACGCCATCGCCATTGAAGTCAAACGCCTGAGTGATCGAAAATCCGTTGGCGCTTACGGTCGTCGTCACCTTGTCTTTCAGCGTTCCATCATTGTTATAGTTAGCGACGACGGTCGTCTTGGTGCCATCGGCGGCGACAGAGATGACTTCACGATGATCCGTGCCGGCAATGCCGTCGGAGTCCCTTTCCAACGTGTCTGTCAATCCATCAGCGGAGCCGGTGACCGTTTCCTTATAGGCGAGAGCTCCGCTCGTTGAATTGAACAAGGACGTCGCATCGACGGTACTTCCGTCAGTATGCTTGCTTGATATATCTGTACGAACGACTTTCGTGCCGAGCGTGACCGTGACGCTCTCATCAAGGCCGTTCGCGGTCTCCGTCGTTGTGACGGAGTCGATTGCCCCGGTCACTGCGTTGTTCGACAGCCCGGTACCGAATACCGTCGTCGTATTCTTGGTGCCATCATTGTTCAACACAGTCTGCGACGTTGCCGCCCCGACTAGCGCCCCGGTCCAGACCTGCTGGCTCACAAGCCCGTCCGCGGAAATCGTCTTCACAGACTGATCGATTAACGTGTCCACACCTACGGTCGTCTGCACGACGTCCTTCTCTGTGACAACCATCGATCCGTCCGAATTCAGCTTTGTGACGGAGGAAATCGTCTCCATGAAGAACGAGTCGTCATCGTCCGTATAATCATTCAGAACGGTTTTCGTAAGTTTGTCAGCGCTTATCGTGGTGATTTTGGTTTCGTATTCGAAGATTGCAGATGAGTCGTCGTCCAACCGTTGCGTGGTCACCTCAGAGCCATCTGCCGTTATCACGTGAGATGAATCAATCGCGGGGTAAAGGGGGAAAACCTCGAAATTAGTTTGATCCCAACTTCTTCCGTCGGCGCTCGAGTCGGTGCTCGTATGCCTGAGCTTGTTGCCATTGGCCCCACCGAAGATGTCGGTGACGTCTCTCGACGTGCCGTCGGCGTTGATCACGTGTCCGGTGACAGTGGTGTACTCAGGGTTCTCGTCGCCATCGATGAAATCCGTGCGCGTTGATGTAAGCCCGTCGGCGCTGGTCGTCACCACTGACTTGGCAATCCGAATTGTGCCGTCCCCGTTGTATTTCGCGGTCGTAACAGTCTTTGAGCCGTCGGCATTGATGATGGTGGTGGTTTTCGTCATTTCGTCGAAATCACCATCACCGTCTAGGTCTTTGGCGACACGTGTCTCAAGTCCGTTCGCCGCCACGGTCGTAACTGTGCGTGACACAAGCTGAGTACCGTCAGGCCCATACTGCGAAACGGTTTCGACCCGATCACCGTTTGCCGCTATCGAGACGGAATCAACAATATCGAACCCGCCATCTCCATTCAGATCGGTCTGGACTGAGCCGCTCCTGCCGTCGGGAAGAGTTGTGGTAACGGTTTTGGCTTTCAAGGCGCCGGATGCCCCGAGCATGGCGACGGTATGCACAACTGTGCCGTTCGACTGGAGCAAGGTCTGATCGTTCACTGTCACATCGACAATCCCATCTCCATCAAGATCGGTCTGTGTTATGGTCGAGAGTCCGTTGCCGCTCGTCGTACGTGTGGTTCGGTCGATCAGAACATTGCCGACTCCATTGAACTGGGCGACTGTCCTGGTCGTGGCCCCGTCGGGACCAATCGTCGTCTGATCGACCATTTGCCGATCGAGGTCGCCATCGCCGTCCCGATCCGTGGTGGTGACAACGTTTTGCCCGTTAGCGCTAGTGGTGGTGACGACCTGGGAAATCTGATTGTCCGCGGAAATCCCGCTACCTCGATATCCCGTTTCCACCTCAGTCTTCGTACCGTCTACATTAAGCGAGATCGCGTCTACATTACGGATATCGATCAGACCATCGCCATCCCGATCTACGGTACCAGTTGTTATCAGGCCATCCGCGCTAACCATTGTGTCAGCACGCGAGACCAACCGAGAGCCATCAGGCGTGAAAGTCGCGAGGGACTGCGAACGGCTTCCGTCAGCGTTGATGACATTCGTCGTGATCTGGGATGCCGACGCGCTTCCATTCAGGTAAGTGCTGGACGTTTCGGTATTGCGGTCCGCACTTGTCACGACGACCGTCCGCAGGATTTCTGTGATGCCCACGAGTGAGGTGATGGTCCGCGTGGTCGAACCGTCACCATTTAGAAGCGTTGCATCGATGACAGTTGAGTCCGCAACATTGTCCGAACCGAAAAACTTCCTGGTCGTGGTCGTAAGCCCGTTCGCGCTGACATCCACGGTCGTCTTCTGAGTAACGACGGTTCCTGCGCCATTGTAGCTGGTATTTGTCGATGTCGACGAACCGTCAGCATTTTTACTTACGGTCGATTGTGTACGTGCCTCGGCGACCCCGTCTCCGTTGAAGTCTTCCACGTTCAGCCGGGACAAGCCGTCCGCGCTGATGGTGCTGGTGGTTTTCCCGATGAGCGTCAACCCGTTCGGACTATAGGCAGACACCGTGTCCGTGGTCACCCCACTGCTATTGACGGAAATGGTTTCTACGACATCCGCCCCGGCGTCACCGTTGCTGTCGGTCGTGATTGTCCGAGTGCGACCGTCGGCGCTCCAGGATGTCGTCGTCTGGCTGCGCAATGAAAGATCGCCGTTCGTAATCCTCACTGTCTGAGTTCTAGCACCTAGCGCACCGAGCGTCGTCACGTCGCTGGTGATGGTGTCAAAGTCGCCGTCGCCATCCTCATCCTGCTTCTCGGTACGTGAAAGGGCGTCGCCGCTGAGGTCCGTGATGATTTTGGATCTCAGGCTTCCGTCATGATTGGTTTCGACCTCTGTTGTGACCGATGAGCTATCCGCAGCAACGACGATCTGTCTGCTCCAAATGGTGTCAACTACACCGTCGCCATCTTCATCTATAGAGACGCTCTTCGACCGGCCGTCAGCGCTTGTGACCGTTTCAGTCGAGTCAACCTTGCTCTCAGAGGAAGTGGCCGCGCCGGAGTAGTTCGTGACGGTTTCATCACGGCTGCCATCGCCGCCGACGACAATCGACGTGACCGTTGTCGAATTGATAGTTCCCGTCCCCGTAAGATCGTGTTGCTCAGACTTCGAAAGACCGTCGGAACCTGTCACAGTCACAGTGCGTTCGTTCGTACTGCCATTGGTGTTTACCTCCCTAACCGTCACGGTAAGGCTGCCATCCGTCCCTGTAGTTCTGATTTCTTCTTGCTCTGTAATTCCGCCGCCTGAAAGGTCGCGAGAGATAGTGACGGTCTTACGATCAGCAGACGTCACTGTGATCGTGCGATCCTTCAGGATGCCTCCACCATCGAAGTTCGAAACTGTTCGCGTCGTTGAACTGTCGGCGTTGACAACGGTCACGTCGCTTTGGATGCGATCTCCGACACCATCCCCGTCCAGATCGAGCCACAGGCTACGCGTAAACCCGTCGGCACTGGTCGTCAGCTTCCGTTCGCTCTCCACCGAGCCATCAGTATTTAGTGATTTCGTCGCAATCTGAGTAGAGCCATCTGGATTCGTCGTAACGACCGTCTGGACGAGGTATCCATCGTCATCGAAGGCGAACTCGGCGTCACCTGCTTTGCCAGTCGTTCCGTCAGTGCGAGTGAACGTCGTTGATCCCGAGATCTTCGATCCGTCTGCCTGCACTATCGTCTGATTATTCGATATCAGGTTGATGGATGTGATCCCAAGCTCCGTAAGTGTCTTTAGCTCCTTCGTGCCATCATCCTTTGTCACGAGAACCTTGAACTTGCTGAAGTTGGCGTCTCCCGCGTCGAGCTTCCCATTGTGGTTGCTATCGAAGACCGCGCGGATCGCCTGCATATCCGTCTGCGCCGTAGGATCCCATTCAGTGAAGACAACTTCATTTTGACGGTCGATGATGCCATCGTTGTCAACGTCGCAAACAAGGACGCCGTCACCTGCGCCGGCCCATGCCGTCAGATGTTGCTTGCCGTCCCCGGCCATGTCGAAATAGGTGTTTCCGGAATCCTTCTCCGAAAGGGAGAAGCCGTCATCATTGAGATCAAGCACCACCGGAGCAAACATTGAGCCGCTCGAGGTCTTTGAGGAGAGTCCGTCGCTGTGATAGCTGCCGTTTGAAGATTTCCCTGAACTTGTCGACGTTTTTCCAGAGCTGGTTGATTTGCCGGAACCCGATTTCCCAGAACTGCTGCCAGAGAAACTGGACGAGTTTTTGGGGGAGGAGTGATCAATAGCGGATTTGGTACCGCTGGAATTGTAGCTAGAGCCAATGCTGCTCGAGCCACTTTTCCCGCTCCCGCTGCTTCCACTCCCACTGCTGCCACCGCCGGTTCGGGATCCGGCGAGAATACCGCTCGAATGTGAGTATTTCGGATTTCCTGTGCTGGTTGGCGCTGGTTTCGAGTAACCGTAACTCGAGGGGTTAGTGAAGTTTGATGTGGATGTTCGGCTCTTGGCGTTGGTTTCCTTCGGCGTATCGTAACCCTTGCCTACACCAGTGTATCCGCTTGAGCTTCCGCCCTTTGTGTATGGATTTGCCAAATCTTTGCCAGTCGCGCTCCAACTCTGCGTGTTCCTTGTATTGCGTGTCTCGACCGGCGAATCGTAGCCTGTGTTTTTGCCGGTGTACCCACTGGTCTCGCCGCCTTTATAGTAGGGATTTGCGGGGTCCGCGCCGCCGGCGGTCCAATTCTGACCACGTGTTAACCTGGTTTCCGAAGGGGTATCGAAGCCAGTATTCGCTCCAGTGTAACCGCTCGACACCCAGCCGTAATCCGAGTCCCACTTTTGATACGGGTTGAGATCCGTCGACGGCGTCAAGGGTGAAACGTTCCAACTGTTAATGCGGGCTAGGGCATTGTCGAGACCCGAAGTCACGTAATTACGCAGATTAAATCCGTAATCGTTTTCTAGCTTCTTAGAGGCATAGGTGTAGGCTAGCCCCGCGCCGAGCGCGAACCCAAGGACCACCACCCCGAGCGGAGTTCCAACAGCCGCAGTATAGCCTGCAGTAATGGCCCACGTGGCGACACCTGTGGCGGCGAGACCCGCAGCGTCATCTGCTAGTACCCCCCCTGCCCTCGTATACTTACTCGGTCCATCGTAGGTTACCACATCGTAGATGCCCTCACCGATCGCAAGACCAGTACCCAATAGACCCAATTTCGCGGCGGAATTTGCATATCTGTATGTTAGGGATTCGTCAGTGACGGACATTGCCAAGGCGCGAAAGTCCCCTTTTCTAATGTAGTCATCCACTGTCGGGAACCGTGCCGCAAGCTGTGGCAAATTCATCGTAGGCCCAACCCAAACGTAGGTGACCCTGTATCCTTCGAAGGCCTGGGCAGCTTCAAGGAAGTGGCCGGCGTAGTTGGCCCCGTCAGAGACCAAACTAGAAGAGGGCATTCCATACTTGTTTCTCGTATCAGCCATTGGAATATTCTCCGGTTGAGAATTTATCTTCGATTAGAGAGCAGGTTCCACGCAGAAATGATCGGGAAAATCAGACACGATGCGGTAAGGATGTTTGCGATGTATAGGTGAGCGAACAGGAAGCCGGAATTACCAAATATCGTGTCGTACTCTTCGCAGATGTCACGTTGGCAAGCCGACAGCGGAACGAAATTGCCGAATAAAAAATTGAATAGAAACGAAAACCCGAGAAATACGGCGGCTGTCATAGCAAAGCGCCCGACCGTGTTTGCGGGCTTGTGACCTCTTTTTGTGGATCGAGCTGCGAGGTTCAGCCCTATCATCAACAGTACGCAACAAGTTGCCGAAACTAGCTCTGAGAGCCAAAGAATTCCAACGGACTTTGTTTGTACAAGCCAAGAGATTAGCAACGATCCCACTGAGATCGCGGTGACGAATATCGCAGGATAATTACCTGGCGTCACGCCTGTACGGAGCGCTGTCGCACGAATGAGAAAGCCGACTGAAATTATTCCTCCTATTACCGGGAGAAAGCCAATAGCATGGTAAAGATTGGACCAACTCAGGTTCATCAAGGATATTTCGCTCATTAGGCCCCCAATACTTCCTGATGCTTTGCCCACACCGGAGAAAAGCTATCGCGCCAGCTTTCGCGGTCTTTGTTAGGCGACCGATGGCGAAGCAAGCAAAAAGCAATGTCCGTCATCTTGTCTCCCCTGATTCGTGACGGTGATCGAAACGAGCTTTTAGCTCGCGCATATTCTCAAAAATTGCCCAACCGAACAGAGTGCCAAATAGCAGCTTTACAGAGTGTTCCTCGCTGTATCCGATTGTTGCTAGCTGCATGGTGCTCAGTTCGAACCCAACATACTGTCGGCCGCCATACTCATATTCCACATCGACGAATAGACTATCGACGTCTACGATAGGTTTGACATAGCTTCTCCGGACTCGCGCTTGTTCAGGCAGCCAACCACGGTACATGCGCCGTCGGACTGTGCTTATGATAAAGGGCATCGAAAGCACGAGCGCGATAGGTAATATATAGATCGAGTTTGTTATCACCGTTCTCCTCCCGGCCCCGCTTTGCGCGAGTAGACGAAGCACCTTTTAACGCTCATGCATTGCCTCCTCCGCCACCTCTACAAGCGGCGAGAACACGTATTCCAGAATGCGTCGCTGCCCAGTGCGAACTTCTGCGGTGGCCGCCATACCAGGCGAAAGATCAACCGACGCCCCATCTGCGTGGACCTGCTTATCCGCTAGCCGGAGGGTGACGGGAAACACTAGGTTCTGGATTCTCTCAGCACCGCCGAAAACAGCTTCCGACGAACGGCTCACTCCGCCGTCACCTTCGCGACGCGCTGCGTCCGGTTCCGGTATCGCGTCACGCGCAACTTTCATGACTTGGGCGGATAGTGTTCCGTAGCGGGTGAAGGGAAATGCCTCCAGCTTAACTACGGCTTCCTGGCCGACCTTGATGAATCCGATGTCCTTGTTAGGCATATAGACTTCCAGCTCCAGATCACCGTCCTCAGGAACGATCCGCAAGACCTCCTGACCTCCAGTGACGACCTGGCCAAGGCTGGTGACAGTCGACATTTGAGCAATCCCGTCGACTGGGCTTCGGAGCGTCATTTGATCGAGAATGTTCTTGGCTTTCGCGAGCCTCTGCTCGACTTCGTCAGCCTTTCTCTCGGCATCTGAAACTTGGGACAATTGGTCATTGATGAAAGCGCTATGCGTTCGATCTCGCTCGCGGGCTAGTACGTCTATTGCCGCTTCAGCTTCGGCAAGTTGACCTTGCTGAACCGCGAACTGGGTTGCCTGTTCCTTGAGCGCTTCGGTCGCATCCATGACGCTGGCCAAAGTGCCAGCCCTCTTCGATACCAAAGAGGAACGCATCTCCACACGCGATTTTAGCGTATCGACCAGAGACTGCTGTGCGTCCAAGGTAATCCTTAACCGGTCGCGCTCCACCTCTTTCTGATGCATCTGGGCAAGGAGAGAGGCCATCGTTGCGTAATGCTGATCTAGGTCGCCTTGCAGAGCCGCATCTTCACGCTGTTCAACCTCGTGGTCTGCGTCCGCGGCCCAAGCGATCGACGGAAGGTGATCGAGCGTGGCGTGGGCTCTTACATAGCTTATAACTGTGTGCCGGCGCTGTATCTCCCCTTCAAGAGACGCGAGGCTCTTCGATGCTTCCCGTTCGTCAGCCAGCGCGTCGGTTGGATCGATCTTGAGAAGGACCTCCCCAGCGTGAACCAAGGTGCCGTTCTGAGGAGGCAGCGACGTCACTTTACCTGTCAGAAGAGGCTGGACGACCTTTACGCGACCCGTTGGTTGAATCTTGCCTTGTCCGGTGGCGATTATGTCGATCTTGCCGAGATAAGACCAGATGAGCGCCGTGGCGGTGAATGCACAGATAACCGTGATCAGTGCCATTTTGATCGGCGACGGCGGTGTTTCCAAGACTTCCAACGCAGGTGCCAAGAATTCGTGGTCAGATCGCGTCGCTGGGCGAAGCGGCATTACGGAATAGCGGGAAACTTTCAACGGCGCGTTCATGCAGCACCTCTGTCATTCTGCAGCGCCCACAGCCGGGCAAACAAGCCGTCTGATCTCTGCAAAAGCTCGTCCTGGCTACCGATCTCGACAATGCGGCCATCAGTCATTCCGACAATACGATTGCAGAGACGCACCGCGGCCAAACGGTGCGCGATGATGACGACCGTTCGGCCGGCCGCAATCTGGCGCATGTTTGTTTGTACCACGCGTTCGCTTTCGTAATCCAACGCACTCGTCGCTTCGTCGAAAATTAAGATGGGCGGGTTGGTGGCAAGTGCTCGCGCAATCGCGATCCGCTGACGCTGGCCGCCAGAAAGGTTTGCGCCCCGCTCCTCGATCATCGTATCATAGCCCTGTGGCAGCTTGGCGATGAACTCATCAGCACCAGCGAGCCGAGCCACCGATGCGACTTGACTACGGTGCATGGCCGGGTTCGCAAACGCGATGTTGTCATGGATCGTCCGGTTGAAGAGCAGGTTCTCTTGTAGAACCACGCCGATGTGGCTCCGAAGCCAAGCTGGATCCATTTGTGAAAGATCAGCGCCGTCTAGCAACACTTGCCCCTCTTCCGGAATGTAAAGCCTCTGAACAAGTTTCGTCAGGGTCGACTTTCCCGAGCCGGAAGCACCGACAATTCCGATGACCTCGCCACCTCGGATACTCAATGAAACCCCTTTGAGCACTTCGGGTGCCCCTGGCCGATAGCGGAAGGTGACGTTTTTGAACTCAATGTTGCCCTTCGGCGGCGGCAGCGCGAGACGAGCAGCAGGCGGCCTCTCGACGGGGGTGTTGAGGATGTCGCCCAGTCGATCTACCGAGATCTGCACCTGCTGAAAGTCCTGCCAGAGCTGAGACAACCTCAGAACTGGCTGAGTAACCTGGCCGGCGATCATGTTGAACGCCACGAGTGACCCTACTGATAACTGGCCGTCGATAACGGCCTTAGCGCCGAAGAGAAGCAGGGCGGCGGTAGAAAGCTTGCTCACATACTGAATCGCATTTTGTCCGCCAGCGCTCAGCATGGTCGTGTCGAATGCTGTCCTTACGTATGCGGCGAGCTTCTCCTCCCACTGAGACTGCATCACAGGTTCTACGGCGGCCGCCTTGACGGTATGAACGCCGACTATCGCCTCCACCAGGAATTGCTGGCTTGCCGCGCCGCGATTGAATTTTTCCTTGACGAAGTCTCTGAGTGGTGGACGCACGACAATGCCGATCAGGATATAGACCGGTATTGCGGCAATGACGATTAGCGTCAAACTCCAGGAATAGGCGAAAAGAACCGCGATGAAGACGAACGTAAAGAGGACGTCCAGGGCCGAAAACAATCCCTGCCCCGTGATAAAACTTCGGATGGTTTCAAGCTCGCGCACCCGTGCCACTGTCTGGCCAGCTGATCGAGTCTCGAAATATCCAAGGGGGAGGCGAAGAAGATGGTGAAACAGCCGTTGCCCAAGTTCGACGTCGATACGATTGGCCGTGTGCGCCAACGCGTAGGTTCTGAGATATTGCAAGACGACATCGAAAAGGCCGATCAAAGCGATGCCCGCGACAAGGACAAATAGCGTTGAATAGCCCTTGTGCGTCAGGACCTTGTCGACGACTACCTGGAAAAACAGTGGCGTAACTAGAGCAAAGATCTGGACGAACAGAGATGCGAGGAGCACATGGCCGAGCGCCTTTCTGTACCGCCATATCGACGGAACAAACCACTTGAACCCGAACTCGCGTGGATCAGATCCTTGCCCCCCGATGCGACGGCCGACAAGGATAACTGACCTGGAGATCTCATCCAATATTTCTGCTGGCGCAACTTCCCGGTCTGCACGCGTTATTGGATCAACCAGCCGATACTTGCCGCTCGGGTTTAGTCCACCGAGAATTTGATAGGCACCGTTCTTCACCTGAACGATCGATGGTACGGGCATGCGCCGAAGACGCGCTTCGTCGAATCCCACAACCAGCCTCGCCTTGAGACCGATCATCTTCGCTGCGCGTTGAATGTCCGTCGCGCTAGCCTCCCGGCTTTTTAGCGCGAGATCGTGGTTCAACTGTGCCGGATCAGATGCAATCCGGAAAAATGCGGCAATACCGCACAGCGCACGCAGACCAGAGTCCGCGTGTTGCGTCACAACGCCATCCATCGAGCGAATTTTCCCCCAGAGGCTGCATTACGTTTGGTTTGGCAGCATTACCAGTGCGGTTCCCAACCGCAGTGGTTGCAGTAAATAAGCGCCGCAAATTCAAAATTTGCAATAGGCTGTAAGGTAGCCGCTAACGATTTATGATTAGCAACATACGGCGAAGGCCCCGAGCACAACCAACGCGTGCTATTCGCGTATTAGTAGTTGATTAAACCCCGATTTAATGCTCATTTTTAGGACGGTGCCGCCGGACTATTTCTGGTATTTTAAAATGGTCTTGAGGCCGAATGTAAAAACCTCAGGCACCTTCCCCAGACCAAAGAAATTTCTAGCAGAATGAAAACCTTCCACTTCTTAGACTTCGTGATGATTAAAACTCGTTTGGCCTTGTGCCTGGGAGGATGCAGTGCCGATTCCGATGAAGCCGCCCCTTTGTTCCGAGATGATTGCGCCCCGTGATTCCGGGATGATCTCGCCCCCTTCTGAGGAGGTCCGCAGGCAGTTATTGTTGTCAGTTCGTTCAGGCTTGGTGTCAAGCGCTGCGCGGCAGGTTTCGGCGCATACTATCGCCGCTTAATTCCACTCGGTGGGCATTGTGGACGAGGCGATCCAGGATGGCATCGGCATAGGTCGGGTCTCCAATGACGCCATGCCAGGCGGATACGGGGAGCTGGCTCGTGATGATCGTTGAGCGGCGGCCATAGCGGTCCTCGAGTATTTCCAACAGATCGTGTCGCGCCTGTTCGTTGAGCGGTTCGAGACCCCAATCATCCAGGATCAAGACCTGGACATGACCCAGTGTCCGTTGCAGCCGGACATACCTGCCGTCGCCGCGAGCAAGCGCGAGCTGGGCAAACAGCCTTGGGACACGCTGATAAAGAACAGAGCGATCGTCACGGCACGCCTTGTGACCGAGTGCGCAAGCTAGCCAGCTTTTTCCGACACCTGAGGGGCCGCAGATTGCCAGATTGTCGTGAGCATTAATCCAGTCGCCCCCGAGAAGCTTCATGAAGAGTGCTCGATCGAGGCCGCGTGCACTGCGATAGTCGACATCTTCGGGGGTCGCCTGGTGGCGCAGCTTGGCGAACCTGAGCCGGGCAGCAAGCTTGCGATCGTAGCGGGAACTCCATTCCCGTTCGAGCAGCAATCCCAGCCACTCAGCGTGCGAGAGCTGTTCGGCTTCACCGTTGGAGATGAGCTCCCCAAAGGCCTTTGCCATGCCGGCCAAGCCCATGGCGTTGAGTTTGTCGAGTGTTGGATGAGCAAGCATTCTTCTTTCTCCTTAGTGGTAGTAGCGAGGTCCGCGGATGTTTTCGTGGTGGATAGGCTCATGCGAGGCTGGTCCATTGGTGGTGGCGGCTCGATCGAGATGATTGTCGAGGATGGAGCGCACCGAACCGTAGGTCCGGGCTCCGATCTCCAGCGCACGGCTGCAAGCAGCATTCACTCTGTCGCGCCCAAAGCCCTTGTTCAGACGGATAATTCCCATGCAGGCTCGAAAGCCCTGCTCCGGGTGCGGCCGGTCGGAGAGGATCTTTTCGCATAGCAACGCAACCTCCGGCCCGATGGACGTGGCCTCGCGTTGAATGCGTTCGATCGTCCAGTCGGCAAAACGGCGGTGGGCCGAGGGCATGTGATCGGGGGTCGTCGTGTGCTTGCCGTTGCCGCTGGAGCGGCGATGAGCGGCTATCCGTTCGCCTTTGTGGAAAATCTCGATCGTATTGGCGGTGATGCGCGCCTCGACTTGCTCGCGAGCGAAGCGATAAGGGACGGAGTAATAATGCCGCTCGATCTCGACGTGGTAATCCAATCCGGCACGCCGGATACGCCATTCCGCAAAGACATAGCGTTCCACAGGCAATGGCCTTAGAGCAGGCCGGTCAAGCTCTTCGAATAATTGGCGGCGCGTGACGCCGACCCGACGGAGGGCCCGCCTGTCGTTGAGATCATGCAGCAAGTCGGCGATCGCGGCGTTGACCTCGGCGAGATTGTAGAAGGTGCGATGGCGAAGGCGGCCCAACAGCCAGCGTTCGACGATACGAACCGCGGCCTCGACTTTCGCCTTGTCACGAGGGCGTCTCGGCCGCGTCGGCAGGACGGCGCTACCATAATGCGTCGCCATCGCGCTATACGTCCGGTTGACCTGAGGATCGAAGTGGCACGCCTTGATGATCGCCACCTTGGCATTGTCCGGAACAAGCAACGCCGGCGCGCCGCCGAAGAACCCCAGCGCCTGGATATGGCATTCAATCCAGTCGGGAAGCGTTTCGCTCCAGCGCGCCTGGGCGTAGGAGAGGCTCGATGCACCCATGACCGCAACGAACAGGTGGGCCTGTCGTGTCATGCCAGACAATCGGTCGACTACGACGCTAACGGTGTCGCCGGCATAATCGACGAACAGCTTGTCGCCGGCTGCATGATCCTGCCGCATCGTGACCGGTAGCTTCAACGCCCAGCCGCGATAAAGGTCGCAGTATCGACTATAGCGATAACCATCCGGATGAAGACCGATGTATTCGTCCCATAGGATCTGCAGCGTCACATGCTTGCGCTTCAGCTCGCGGTGGACCTGCGCCCAATCTGGTTCCGGCGCGCGGCGGTGTCCTATCTTCGTCCCGGCCCCCCTGTAGAGCGCCGCCTCCAGGACTGCATCGCTGACGTCGTCACCAAGGGGCCACGACAGGCCAGCAACCGCTGCACGCCGTAGCGTCTCGCGCACCGTCGACGGCGCAGTCCCAACCCGCACCGCAATCGACTTGTGCCCAAGTCCTTGCTCAAACCGATATCTCAGTATCTCGCGGACACGCCGCATCTCCACCTCTCTCCGCAGGCATTGCGTTCCTTCCTCCTCGACCTCAAGGGAAGAAACTTCACACCTGCAGACCACCCTTGAAAGATGCCTCAAAAGGGGGCGGCATCATCTCGGAACGAGGGGGCGACTATTTCTCGGAATCAGGGGGCGACATCATTTCGGAATCAGGGGGCGGATTACCTCGGAATTTGCAGATGCAGTCAATGGAAGAGACGATGAACGACGTATCCGACGTTTCCGCGCCGTTCGATTTACAACAGGCGGATCGCCTGTTGCGAACGCTTGCCCATCCGATCCGGTACCGAATGACTCAGCTAATGCTCGACTGCGAGCGGACGGCTGTCGACTTTCAGGAGATCATTGGCATTAATGAAGGTGCCGCGATGCAGCATCTGCGCGTGCTGAAAGAAGCGGGTATCGCGGAAACGCGGCGCGGGAGACAGACGTTCTATTACTTTTCGCGGTCAGCAGAAGCGGCTGCGCTTCTTACATGCATAAGACAAATCGCAGTTCTGTAGCCAAGTTTTTGGTTAGGTGCCGCCTATAGATCGGGTGTTCTTTGATAAGCGGCCAAGATCTCCGACCTGCTCTGCTCCTGTTTAGGGATAATGGCGAGTCCCGTCCGGCCTGCTGCTGAGCAGCAGAATGATGCATACTTCTGGCCTCATCCGCCAGAGAGGGAACGTCCCCGGAAGGTATATGGCCGGTTCGGGACTGGTTCACCTGCGACGAGCGCAGTCAGCTAAGAAACAGTTGTCAGATCCATCGCCGCCTTCGCCGAATACTGGCCGCCACCGCGTTCAGCGGTCGGCTTTCAGGGCGACGACCGCTCGCGCGAACGAGGCCTCTGCATCGGTACACCAGTGCTGTGGAGAGACGATTTAAGTCCCTGCCGCCAACTCGCTGAGCAGGTCACCGGTTTCACCCTTCGCGGACGCTTGTTTTTCGACTTTATCGGATCTAACAACCTTTGGTCTGCCAGCCCTCTTTTTAGGTGGCGGGACATCCGCTCTCAGCACCAAGGTGCTGATGTGGGTGCAATCCGGTTCTGGCTCCGTGGGTGGCGCCTCCGTAACACTTTTGCCGGCAGCTGCAGTGACGTTGGCGGCGCCTACTCGAGCCTTGGAAACCTCCACTGTCGGGGTTGCTTCGGTTTGCCTCGCGTATCGTATCATCGCTGACCTCTTTCCTTTGTTCTTGGTATGTTCCATATGATGGCCAGTGTCAATGGTGTAGGGAGTTATTCGGGCAAACGTATCAGCCTCTAATAGGTCAGCAGCTGTTGATAAGTGCGACCATGGCTTTACAAAGGAACGCGACAGCGGCTCGACTGTCCCCGACAGCTTTCATGGAGTACGCTAATGGAACAAGATCCAAAAATTGTCTTCTCTAAGTTTTGCACCAGCTTTTCGAAGGATGGTGTTGTTGTGGAAGTCCGCATTTTTAGGATCGAGACTGAAGATACCTGGCACCTTGAGGTGATTAACGAACGCAACACATCGACGGTGTGGGACAACCCGTTCGAGACCGAGGACGCGGCATGGTCAGAGTTTTTAGCTACTGTTGAGCAGGAAGGTATGGGCGCGTTCGAGGACGTTCCCACTAGGCTTCATTGAGCAATGGCAAGACGTCATCAGCAGCCGATTGCCGCGCTCGCGCGACCAACGATTGTCTCGGCCACAACTACCCTTCTTCTTGTTTTCTTGCTAGAGCCCCCTTGGCTTTGGCGGTAGTGGACGCCATACCGAGAGAACGCCAGTCCGCGCGGTCTTGGTCCCGGTTTCGAATGTCATGAAGGTCAGCGTCGCGAGCCTGCTTCATCGTCATCAAGCCTTTCGCCCAATCTTCCAGCAACTTTGCAAATCAAGCATCCGTGTCGACCTGAATGCCGAGCGACTACGCTCGGTCCAATGCCTTCGCAATCACGGCCCGCCGTCGAGTGGAGACGTCGTTCTAAGTTTCATCTGTTATTATGGATCTCACCACTCGGTTGGCGAAGCCTATTTGCCCTAGCAGTTGGCCCGCCGGCAGCCAATGGCTTCACGAAGTGACGAACAAACGGCGTCCGTCAGAGGCTACAAGGGTTCCCGCCACAGGTGTAGGCTGAGGGCACCGTGATCGACTTTTGTCTGTAGTCGATCACTGACACCACCGTCGCGAATGGAAAAAACCATTCGCCCGTTGGGTAGCGCCGAACAATCTTGATCAACGTCCCGCCATCCGTTGTTGTCCAGACTTCCACACCAAGGACGCGGCCATTGTAGTGATAGGTGGCGTAGTAAAGGGCAGCGCCCCGAACGTTTTTCACCGTGCAGGATGTAAACCTCTGCCAGTATGCGGCATCGTTATTTTGCCTGTCCCAAGTCTGGGAGTCCGATGTCTTGGAGTAGACGTAGTCGCCGTGCACAATGAGGGTCATATACTCGCGAAGGCTCCCATCAGCCATAAGTTCGGAAACCGTCTCCCGATAAAGAGATTGCTCCCGCATCCGCTTGTATGCGTGGTTCAGGCTTTCGCATGTACGGTCAAGGAGTTTTGGCCTGTCTCGGCTCTCGTGATCGACATCGTTTGCAACGCTCCGCCCGGCGATCCCAACTTGAAACAGGGTCACGGCCGCGAACAACAATAAGGGTAACTTCTGCATCAAGAATCTGGGCTCCTCGGATGTCCAAAACTACCCTATCGACCCTCATCCGCAAGCGCAGAAGCGGATGAACGGGGGAAACGGAGCGCGGCACGGAGGCTCGCCGGTCTTTCACTGAATATTGACCGCTTGACGCTAGAAAACCTACAAAGTGAGTATTCGGGTGGTGTTTTCTCGGGGGGCTGTTGTGCGCAGGGGTCTACTTTCGATTTCCGTAGCCGTGGTTGTGATGGGTTTGTTGGTAGCGATCAACCCGTTTGGCCGCCATCTCGTCGACCCGGTAACGACGGCGAGTACCTCAGCCCAATGACTCCTGCCCGGCAATCCACGACGACCCAACCGGGTTGAAAACCAGTTGCTGAATCAATTTCGCAGGAAGATTCCCTAAGCCTTTGAAAAATGATTCGTTTCGTGTCGGAACGAATCACCTTCGTACGTCTTTGAATCACAACCACTGATTCGGAGTAAAGCGTATGGCATCGGGACAGCGGGCCCAATGGAAGGGCTTCCTCAAATTTGGTGAAGTGAGCTGCGGCGTCGCGCTCTACACGGCGGCCAGCACGTCGGAGCGCATCACCTTCAACACAATCAACACATCGACGGGGAACCGCGTCAACCGAGTGTTCGTGGACAGCGAGACCGAGGACCTGGTCCCGAAGGATCAGCAGACCAAGGGCTTCGAGATCGAAAACGGACAGTACATCATGATCGATCCCGAAGAAGTTGCCGCTACGATCCCCGAAAGCAACAAGACGCTCGAGATCAACGCTTTCATCCCCTGCACCGAGATCGACGACGTTTATTTCGACAAACCCTACTACCTGACGCCCGACAAGATGGGAGCGGACGCTTTCGTTGCTCTGCGGGACGGCATGAAGAAGTCTAAGGTCGCCGCGGTCGCCCGAGCTGTCCTTTTTCGCCGGATGCGCACCGTTCTCGTGCGCCCGCACGGCAAGGGCCTGATCGCCACCACACTGAGCTACGATTACGAAGTCCGGTCTTCGAAGAAGGCTTTCGAGGAAATCCCTAAACTCAAAATCGAAGGAGAAATGCTCGATCTCGCCAAGCACATCATCGGGACAAAAAAGGGGTCCTTCGACCCGGCCACCTTTGAAGACCGCTACGAGGCTGCACTCGCCGACCTGGTGAAGGCAAAGATCGAGGGCAAATCCTTGCCTAAGACCAAGAAAGTGGAAGTCTCGAAGCCGAATGATCTCCTGGCCGCGCTACGCGAAAGCGCCGGCATGATGCGGGCTGCGAAGAACAAACCGAAGCGCACTGCTGCCAATGCCAACAAAGGCACAGGCAGACAGAGCGCCGCACGCGCGGTGGCATCGAAGGCCGCCTCCTCCGGAGCTGCTCCGCGTCGCAAGGCAAGCTGAGGGAGCTAAGCAATGGCACCGCGATACTACTGGAAGGGCTACCTCAAACTCTCACTGGTCACCTGCCCCGTCGCCATGACCCCGGCCACGAGCGAAAGCGAGAAAGTTCGCTTCCATACCTTGAACCGCGATACAGGCAACCGGGTTGTTTCCCAATATGTTGATTCTGTCACCGGGAAGCCCGTCAAAGATGAACACGAAGCCAGGGGCTATGCTCGCGGCGAGAATGATTATGTCATCCTGACAGACGATGATCTCGATCATGTGGCTCTCGATACGGTGAAAACAATCGACATCGAGAAGTTTGTACCGGCCGACAGTATCGACTGGATTTATCTCGAAAAGCCGCACTATCTGACGCCTGACGACGCTGTCGGCAATGAGGCTTTCGCAGTCATCCGGGACGCCATGAAAGCCGACAAGGTCGTCGGCGTATCCAAACTTGTCATGGGCCGCCGCGAGCGAGCCGTCATCCTTGAGCCGCGCGACGAAGGGATAATCCTGTGGTCGCTCCGATTCGGCGACGAGGTCCGACCGGAAGATAACTACTTTGAGAACATCGACGATGCGGCAGACCCAGACCTTATTCCTCTGGTTCAGCAGCTGATAAAGTCGAAGACGGCGCACTGGTCACCCGACATGGCGAGCGATCCCATCCAAGCCAGCCTCTTGAAACTCATCGCCGAGAAGAAGAAGCTTTTGAAGCCCAAGAAAGCCGCCAAGGACAAGCCGGGCTCGGCCCCGCCGTCTAATGTCGTGAATATCATGGACGTTTTGAAGAAGTCATTGGCGTCGGAACTCAAAGGGAAAAAGGCAAGCTGATGGATGACTTCCGCGATTTCGAACTTTGCGAGCCAGCGGCATTCCTGTTTTCGGATAATGGGCATGTGGCGATAACGGACGGCAACAATGTCTGGATGGTCATCGTCGAGCACGATGCCATGACTGCAACGTCCGGCTCGACGGAACCGTCCCATAGACAACTCGTTCGCTACGCGGAGTTCTACAGGGACCTCGCCTCAGCAGCGATCAGCCGGGGCGATGACGAAGATGGCAAGGTCAGGGTACAGAAAGCAGATGTACTAGCGGCCCGATCATCCCCAGACCGCTGTACGGCGGCACCCTCCCAACGGCTAAGTCACGCACACTAAGAAGGCGCAAGCTGCCCAGCCAGCTTCACCATCATCGCGGCTACCGCATCGCGATCTACAGCCCGAGTGGCCACCTGGCTGTCATAACGCCGCCGGGCGACAATCGGGTGATCGAGTTCGGCGACGCCCAGGCACTGTCAACGATCGTCGAAGGTCCTGATGTCTGCCTGGAGCGCGCGATCAAACTGATCGATGGTCAGTTTCCCAAGCGGACGTAGGCTATGTCGCAAGCCACACCTTAGTGGAGCCCGCCTAACTTAATGGGGCATCGCGCGGCTCAACATCCGATCGTGTACGTTCTCGAAGCCTACAATTATGGCGGCAATCGATATCGCCTTTTCGCGGTCCACCGTATTTGAAATGTACCCTTCAAGAACAGCGACGGGCCCGAGCATGTTGATCGTGATCGCACTGCTATCGAAAGTCGGGTCTCCCGCGAGCGCGGCCTTGATGGTGGCAATCGTCGAGGCGGAGCTGTGACCTTGCGAACAGCAGTCTTCGTGACTGAAACTGTCTAAACCGAATTTCATGACGCCACTCCTTTTGGAAAAGCCACGGGTGAATGCGTAATAAGCACGCCGCGATCGCTTCTGTTCCACGTGTCGGACTAAGGTCCATGGTTTAGTACAGGATTGATGTAAACCCGCGCATCATGGTCAGCGTCGAACGACTGTCGGACGATGAAGTGAGGGAGATTACGCTCCCGCCCCATTAGGACCTAAGTCCCGGGAGCTGAACGAAATCGTCGCTTTAATGTTTCCCTCGCATCGAAAGGAGGCGTTAAATGACTTTCCAGCCAGAAAACCTCGCCCGAGATCAACTTGAAAGCGTGCAGGCGGCAATGTCCGCTGAGCACGATCTCAAAAGCTCGTCCATCTCGGTTAGCGTAATCGGCAGAAGAGTTCTGTTGGAGGGATACGTCGCCAGTTACGGTGATCGCGAAAAAGCGACGGCCATCGCGTCGATGATCGCCGGCCCTGAAAACGTCCATGACAGGCTTAGAGACATTGAAGAAATGGCTGTCGCCACGCTAGCGCTCGAGCTGTCTTTGCCTGACGTGACGGCTCATTGACACGCAGCTTTCGCTAGAGCGGTCGCCGCAGCAAGCATTGATGGTAAGCGATAGGCAGGAAACAGAGATGCGAAAGAGAACTCCTCCCCTTGTCGTTGTGAGGAATGATGTATCGCCAGGCGAAAAGACCGAGGATCACTCATCAATGCCCGAACGGGAACGAGACGAGACGGATGTCACCGGCAAGTCGGGTGATCCGATTGGGCGTTCGTACTCGGAAATGGCTTGGAACGATCTTGGAACTATGGTGGGGCTGTCGGCGGCAGTCTGGACTACCAGCACTTCACTTGCGTGGTCAGCCTGGTTCAGCGCCGTCAATCTCACTCGTGGATATACCAGACAATAAGCGATCGCGGCTGATCCGGCATACCTTTCCGGCGCGTTATTTCGAGTGAAGCAGTAGGACATCACCACTCACAGCACGAGATGCGGCCGCAGCGCCGTCGCGTCGACTCAAGAGCATAGATGACGCCGCGGGAAAGTTGCCTTCCCGCCCGATCCAATCCCACAGTGTGCCGACAGCACGCTGCCAAGCAACATCGCCATGCTTGGAGCAGGTTGAATAAACCAGCCGGCTTTTCGTCAAAGAACACATCAAAAATTTGAAAAAACATCAAATTCTTGAAAGCGTAGGGAATGTTCTTCTTGTACCCAATTGGTGCTCCGCTCATCCAACCGGAGCCAACTTGAAACCGCCGTCTCCGGTCCACAAGGGGATGGCGGCCTTTCAGTGTGCAGAAGCGTTAAAGCCCGTGGACGACCCGGGACAAATGTAACCAAATTGCTAAGAAAATCGTTATCCCAGCGTTACCCAGAGCCAGGTTGCAGGTAAGAAGTCGCATAAACGAATTCTGCTAAGTAATCGCAGGATGGTGCCCCCGGCAGGGTTCGAACCCACGACCCCCTGATTACAAATCAGGTGCTCTACCAACTGAGCTACAAGGGCACATTATTTCCGCGGCAGAAGTTTCTCTTTGGACAGAACAAGCAGCTCTGTCAAGATGATGATGGGGCATCACGCCAGCAACGGACCAACGAACACAACGCTACCATTTCCGCAGGTAGCTTTTCTTCCCGTTATCGGAGATGCAGTAGCGCCCACCGCGCGGCCCAGTGCAGTAAGCCCCAGAGCGGCAGGAGCAGTCGCCGCTCACAGTCGGCGTCATTTCAGGTGCAGGAGAACCAAGAAGCCCGACGGCGCCTTCCATGTACGCGGAGCATGACTTCTTGCTCGCTGAAACCGATCCGTCGTTGCAGATGAATGTCTCGCCTTGGCAGCCGGAGATCCCACCCTTCGCGCCGCTGCACGGGGTGTTCGTAGCCTTAGCTGCCATTATTGAGACCAAAATGATCGCTAGCGCCATAGCCGCGGAACTAACCCAGCGCCTGGCCGAGTCTCGTCCGGGAGACCATTCTTGAACAAGCGAGCCGATCACCGGGCTGATACTCCATTATTCCCCGAGATCAGCATGCCGTCGCGGACTGATAGCTCTCCGTTGGCCTTGAGCGCCTCGATCCGCCCAATGATCACGTCACGCAGCTGACTGCTGGTCGCCTTGAAGCCCAAGCCCCGCGCGACAGCGTTAACTGCCTCGCTCTCCGTGGCACCCAGGCTGGCTCCAACGAGAGATGCCAGCCCTTGATCTATTTCCATTGGCGGGATCAGCTCAATCCTTCGGAGGCTCTGTGAAGATACAGCGCTGCGATCGCGTAGCCTGGTCTCGGAATCCGGCCAAAGCAGGAAATCTCCCGAACGATATACGTGTCCCGCGCTAACGGCCGCTGCGATTGCATTGCCAACATGGCCGTCAATCCGGTTTCCCGCTCGCTGCAAGCCCCACGCCGTACGAATGCGCGTAATAACCTCGTCCCTGTGGACAGGGCCCTCAACTTCGACAGTTCGCTTGATCAAGGTGACGAGAGTGCCAATCGGCGCCTCGTGAAGTTCGGTCATCGTGTTTGGCGATAGGGAGACCTCCTCGTACAAGGGCGTCGAACTATCAAAGGACGGGGGCTGCAATCCAATCTCAGTGACATCCGCCCGATCGATGGTAACGACTTCGACCGGAACCGCTCTGGTAGCGGACGAGCTGTCTGCAGCTCCGCCGGAGAGGGCAACCGCCTTTGCCTGCTCTATGGCGGCGATGACGCGTTCCAGTTCCGCTTTCGGGCGCTGGAACCAGTCCGCGCTCCAGATGCGATGAATGTTCCAGCCGTGATCTTCCAGGACAGCCTGCCGGAGCCTGTCCCGATCTCTTGCTGAGCGGGACTCGTGATACGCCGCTCCATCGCACTCGATGCCCAGCAGGTATCGGCCCGCAACGCCTTCATCCGCAACGGCCAGATCGATGAAGAACCCGGCGATGCCAACCTGTGGATGGACTTGATATCCCCGCTCCTGGAGAGCTGCCATGACCTGCTCTTCAAAGACGCTGTCCATTTGGCGTTCGGTTCGCTGGTTCATGGATAGACGACCGGTCCTGGCGAAATGCAGGAACAGCTTGAAAGCGAAAACGCCTTTGCCCTTTGCCCGCTCCAGATCGATGTCCTCGTCGGTAATCGACGCATAGACTTCGCAGCGCCGCTTCGCTCGCGATATCAGCACGTTCAGGCGACGTTCTCCCCCTTCGGCACCAAGAGGCCCAAAGCGCATACTCAACGGCGCTCCGCTCGGGCTGCGAGCATAGGCGACCGAGATCAGGATCGTGTCGCGCTCATCACCCTGGACGTTTTCCAGGTTCTTTATGAAGAAAGGCTCGTGGGGATGCGAATGGAAGAACTCTTCCGTCTGCGGGTTCAGTCGTCGGAGCAGTTCTACCTGATCCTGAATTTCACGGCGCTGCTTAATCGAGAAAGCGGCGACTCCCAGCGATTGATCGGGCGTGTTCAACGCGTGCCGGATGACCGCTTCCGCGACGACCTTGGCTTCGATCTTGTTTACGCCATCTTCAAAAGTTCCGCCTGGGACATGATTGAAGCGAAGCCCCATGCCCGCCTCTGCCGTGTAAGGACTCGGGACGATGAAGAGCTTGCTGTCGTAGAACTGGGAATTCGATACTGCGATCAAGGACTGGTGGCGGCTGCGATAATGCCACCTCAGCATCCGCTCGGGCAGACCGCGCGCCGAGAAGAGGCCGAGAATACTCTCGATGTCGGAGACTTGAGCGCCACCATCATCATCATCGTCGGACGATCCAGAGGTCATCTTCGAGAAGAACTTTGTAGGCGGAAGCTGTCGCTCGTCGCCGACCACAACGACCTGTTTGGCTCGCGCCACTGCTCCCAATGCATCGACAGGCTGGATCTGACTGGCCTCATCCATCACGAGCAAGTCGAATTCCAGTACTCCCGGCGGCAGGAACTGGGCGATGGACAGGGGGCTCATCATGAAGACAGGCTTCAATGCTTGGATAGCCGGCGATGCCTTCTGCATGAGTTGTCGGATCGGCATATGATTGCGGCGCCGTGCCATCTCCCCGCGAAGGATGCCGACGGGACCAAGACCACTGACCGCCGGGATCTTTCGATGGTGAGCCTTGACGACCTCCAGCCGCGACAGACGCATGCGGTTTCTGTCCAAATTGGCGAACTCGTTCACGAGCCTCGTGTGGACCTCACCGTCGAACCGTGCGAGGTTTGGGTCCTGCGAGTGCTGATGGCGAAGGAGCGCTTCATAGTATGCCATCTCGAAATGCGGGATGACCTCACTTGGCGGGATCCTGCCATCGGCTAGATGGTCGACCACCTGATCAACACCGAGACTTCCGGCATCGGCCGCGCGGCCGTTGTAAGCAGCATATTTTGAGAGCTGCTCTTCACTCGCTATCCACCTTCTTAGCTTTTCCCCAATCTGGGCAAGCGATGCCGTCGCAAGTTCGTCCGTTTTGAGAAGAGCCTCTGTGTCCGCCTGAAGGAACTTCAATATGTCATTGAATTCGAGAGAAAACCGTTCCCCGTCGACACCGATGGAGCGAGCTTTTTCTGCAATTTCGATTTTGTTTTCCACGCGGGAAGCAAGGATACGGATGTCGCTGTTATGCGTTATCCAGTCGTAGGCCGCCGCTAGTTGCATCCAATCGGAGCTTGGTCCTTTCCACAGAGTATCGAACGCCGCTTTTCCAGTTTCTTCGGCGATGTCGAGCGAGCGGCGGCGTTCCTGAGCGGTCGCCAGGACCTCCAAGCGTGCGATACGGGTGCCATTGTCTTCGGGCACTGCTTTCAGAAGAACAGAGCTTGACTTGTCCGCAGCAGCGACCTCTTTCAACACGCTCGCAGCCTGCGTAAGGACGACCTCATCTGCACCGATGACGTCTGGGAAAAGGCCGCCTGCTCCCTCTCCAAGTTCGCTCCAGAGAGCAAGCATGAGCTTGCGGGTTTCATCGAGCAAACCCCTAACCTGCTCACAGCGAGCTGCGACCGATGCTTTGTCGGTTAAGCGCCCTGCGATTTGCCTTGCCTCGGCGCTAACCCCTCTGAGGCTGCGCATCCAGAGAACCAAGCTTTCCAGCGGCCTCGGATCAGATTTGTCACCACGCCAATCAGCGCCGAACGCACCTCGGCCAAGACCATCGCCGTCTTTGATAGTAGATCTTGCGACTTTGCCCTTCTGAAGTAGATCGAGCAGGCGAACAATTTCGTCCGGATTGGTTTCAGTTGTAATTGTTCGGACAAGCGCCCTCGCCTTGCGCCAGTCGCCGCTCAGGAACTTGAATGTGCGGCGCCCGTGCATCGCCACCGCTGTCCGAGCGGCCATCAGATCCATATCCCAGGCCTGATCTGCGATCTTTCCCGACAACTCCGAGCTAACTTGGTGGAATGTCGACACCGCCTCCGCGAGGTCGCTCGCCTGATCGAGACCACGCTCCCATATTGCAGCAACGAACGCGTCCGGGCTTGCGTCGGGCGCATCGGCGACGCGCTCGCCAATGGTCACAAGTCTGCCAATCGATCCCAAAGTCGCTGAAGTAGTGACCCCCAGCATCTGCTTCAAGGACGCGGCGGCAGTGAGGAAGCGTGGCAAGATAGCGTCCAGCTGCGCAATTGATGCGTAACCAGATAGCGGAAAGGAAGCGGGCAAACGTCGTAGCGTGGTGATCAGAGGCATCGGATCGACGCCCCAAGCAGTTTCGTTCATGTCATCCCGGACTT
Source organism: Rhizobium sp. Rhizsp82 (assembly GCF_047325115.1). Lineage (NCBI taxonomy): Bacteria > Pseudomonadati > Pseudomonadota > Alphaproteobacteria > Hyphomicrobiales > Rhizobiaceae > Rhizobium > Rhizobium sp. Rhizsp82. The sequence continues at coordinate 1,365,124 of NZ_CP168571.1, forward strand.
GCGCAGAAAGACGCAAGTACTCCGCCCCCGCCCGAATCAACTGGGCGATTTGCTGAGCCGAGCTTTCCCATACTGCGTTAGTCAACGCCGCAGGCGAGATGGCGATGGGACAAGTAGCCAGCCGCTCGGCAATGATCCGCTCGGCCTCAAAATCCGAGATCGTGTCCACAGGTGCGCGATACAGGGCACCCGTTACTTCGCTCATCGAGGCCACTAAACGAGTAAGGTCGCCGAATGCGTCCGTGAGACGCTTGGTCAGTCTCTCGAGATCAAGCGGCGTGATGCCAGTGAGGCCGACGCCCCACCATGGATGCTGCGAAGGCAGACCGATGTCTTCTATGCGTTGACCAAGTTCTGCGAGAACGGCAACGATCCGCTCCTTCACGTCGGGCGCCCAGTTGGCGGCCTCGGGAAGCTGGATCTCCGACGGCGGCATGCCGATTTTTCGGAGACGTGTGAGATGTCCCAGGACCTGATAGGCTGAGAGGCCGTATGGCTGATAGACCCGATGCATCCGTTCCGGATGGGCGTTGAGACTATCTCGCGTCTCTAGCAACCGTCGATCAAGTGCCTCACCGCTTTCACCCTTGGGAGCACCGAGTTCCCAGACGTGTTGCAGCTCTGCCAAAAGCGCACGTTTGTTCGCCTTGTTGGAATGAAGCTCAAGACACGCGTCGCCGACACCCGCCTGATCGAGGCGCCGTTTGACCACCTCCAGAGCAGCCATTTTCTCCGCGACAAAAAGAACAGTCTTTCCGTCGGCGACCGCGGCGGCAATGATGTTCGCGATAGTCTGCGATTTCCCTGTGCCGGGTGGGCCCTGTATGACGAGGTCGCGCCCTTGTCGAGCTTCATGAACGGCGACTGCTTGGGAACTGTCGGCATCCACGATGTGCGTCATCTGCTGAGGCAAGATGTGCTCGTCGATCTTCGCATTCTCAGCTAGAAGCTCCGCGCCGCGGTCGAAGCCGTCCGAAACAAGCCCCTTGACGAGCGGTCGCTCGGTGAACTTCGCACCTTCTGGCCACAGCGTAGCATCCAGATCCCTGTACATCAGGAACTTGGCGAACGAGAAGAAGCCCAGCACGATGTCGTCAGGCTGTACTGACCAATCCGGTTTGACCGAAATGGCTTCCGCGGCTTTTTCCACATAGCTGTCGAACGAGAAATCTTCCGAGGCTTCGAAGTCCGGCATCCGAATCTTATGAATGCGATCTAGAAACGCTTCGAGGGAAAGATTGGATGCGAACTCTTCGGGTCGCGCTTTCAGTTTGAACCGTTCCGCGGCGCTTGCTCGCGTTAGTGATACAGGGATGAGCAAAAGCGGTGCATACCGGATGTTCTCTGGGTTCTGAGGATCAATCCACCTGAGGGTACCGAGGCCGAGGAAGAGGATGTTAACGCCCTGCTCCTCCTCAAGGGTCCGGGCATCGAAATAGAGGTCCATCAGACGCTTCTGTAGCGCGTTCGGTGTCATCTTCGTCTGGAGCTTGGTATCCCCGTGCCGAGCGAGGCGTCCACTCTCATCTCTCTCGTCGTCGTCTGGCAGAGCGAGCTCGACTAGTTCCTCTGTGCCCTCCCCCTCTACAGGCTCACGGCCTTTGGCTCCAGCGAGGAATGTCATCGACTTTCCTTCGGTGACGAGGAGGCGGAACACCTCGGAAGACTTCTCATCGACGATGTCGATGGTCTTCGCGCTCTTTGAGAAGCGTGGGACGTTCAGGAGACGATTTCTTGCCGAGAGATCTAGCAACTCGGTACGAGCCCGTTCGATCTTTGCCTCAACCGAGAGGTTGCTTTGAAAGATCGACTGTTCGGAAGTCTCTGCAGAAGGGGTCTCGTCGTCCAGCATGAATGCGCTCCATTCCCGAAAGTGCAGTGATGCATAACGTTAAGCGGCGGTCCAGTAGCATCGAAGCAACTCACGCGATTATTTTATGGAAGCTGAACTCGCAGAACATTCGACACCTTTTCAGCGGACGGCCGCTAGTCAATCTGAGGTCCGCTCGGCATCGATGGTTCCGGATCGTGCGCATTACGAAGCGGCCAGATCAGGAACCCAAATTGCGGATGTTTCATCGCCGTAGGGCCTCGCCCGACCATCAAGGACACAGGCGCCGACCCAAGCGCAAACTACCGCATCAAGCGCGTCCTCGAAGGCCTTTAATGCATACACCGGGGCATCTGCTGACGGCAGCATCAGTCCGTCGCCAACTCCGGCGACCTTGACGTCGATCAGGTCGATGATTTCTCGCCACGTCCGAAGTAAATTTGCTCGCCGACCATCAGGTCCGTCACCTGGCCAATACTTCCGGGCCTTCGCTTGCTTGTAAGGCAGTCTCCGGTCGGCGCTTGCAAGCTCGATGAGCGCCGGATGTGGATAGACCTCGATCAGTGCTGGTCCGGTCGCGCTGGTAACGGCAAGCGGGTATCCGGCGACCGCGAATGCAGCTCGCAGATCGTCGCTTAATCTTCCCGGACGCTCTTGGCTTGGGGAGTGGGTGCTAGCGTGGCGGGCACCATATGCTGCGGAAATCAGGTTATCCGAGGCTCTGCGACCGACAATTGGCTGCAAGGATAACGGCATGTCGACCGCAACAAGATCGACTTCATGCTTCGCTTTTCTTCGCGCGCTTTCCAAAAGAAGACCAGCGTTCGGCAGCGATCCGCGGTGTCGAAAGACCGGACCGACATAGTCCTCATTCAGGAAGGCGTCGTAGGAAGAGTGGACATCCACCAGTCCCCAGCCGTTCCCATCATCGGAAATCAAGGCAACGCCGCTTGGCTGGGTGGCCGTCCAAGCGGCGTCAATACCCAGAACCGATCTCTTTGACATGGCTTTCCCACTCGTCCTATCGCGGCCGATTGGAAGTCGCATCACAAAGATGCCATGCCATCTGGTATCCGTATTCGTTTTGATGACCGTAGCACCAGCCGAAGCGGTCCAGCAGCAATCCGATCTCCTCTCGCCAGGCACAAGACCGTTCAATCGTCGCCACATCCGTGCTGCCGCGACATTTCCCGTTCTCTGTCTGCCACTGGCCGATCACACGGTCCGGCGCCCTGGCTCCCTTATCAGTCGCGAGGACATTGCTGCTCTCCGTCTCGATCTTTTCAGTGGTAGGGTCCCAGACGAGCGAGAACTCGGCCATGCCGGAGGAGGTCTTTCCGCGCTCCCGGCTGCGAGCGAACCACTCGACGATGCCCGTAACATTGCATTTGTCGCCACAGAGAGCCGTCTCCGATCCGGGCCTGACACTGTAGATCCGCTCTGGCCAGCGTTGGGCAAACGTGGACTTGTCTTTCATAACAGCATCTTGGCTGACTGTCTTACCATAGAACATAACCTCGTCGCCGTAGGCGTTCTGCATGAATGCCATCGCCACAGAGTTTGGCGCAGACCATGCCGCGTGATATCTCCTGACAAATGCGATTGCCCGATCGGGGGCGCTTGGCGGCGAAGGCTTGGCGGCTTCAGTCTTGAACTGAGGAGCAGATGTTGGCGAAGCCGGTGTTGCGATCGTAGTCTCGGAACCAGCCTGCGTTCCGGGTCCGCGATCCTCCGTGATGATGTTCCATTCCCGCATTTCCGCCGTGGTTAAATACCTCATATCCGAGCTCTCGATCGAGAGGCTGAGTTGAAGAAGTTTTGCGCTAACCCCCATGTCAGATAGATAGCCGATAACTTCCCCAGTCAGCATCTGTATCGTGGTAACAGCGGCCTTGTTGTCCAATCCCGCATTGTCGGAGAAAAATGCTTGATGGACCCCTATTGCGCCCGGTTCGGCAGAGCGCTTCACCCCGCCAAGGAAAGCCAGTGCGCAGGCTGATACGCATTGCGTGGACCGGATCTGGAGGGTGTTTGCGTTCAGGGCGCGGATGGCCCGACCGAATTTTATGGCCGCGACAACGCTTCCACCATTCGAGTCAAACGTAATAAAGCCGGGCTGAAACTCCGTGTACTCGGCCACCATTTTCATCGGATCGTCGGCAGGTTCGAACTCGCCTTTGATGACGAGCAGCCGAGCGCCCTCTCTCAGCACCAGTCTTTCATAGGCTATTGCCGCTGAGGCTCCGCTCGCGACTAGGAAGCCAAAGAGGGCTGCGAGCAGCAGACATGTTGTACGGCGAAGGTGCGAGTGGCCAATTCGTGGCAGGCGGCGCTCACTCACAGCAGACCTTCCGAACGTAAGTGTTGCCGACGGTCACCATCGAATCCTTGGCGATCAGGCCGTGACCCTTTAGGGCGTTCGAGATATCCTTGGCCTCATCTTCTGCGTAGACGTCCTTCAGTGTTACGGCAAACCAGCCGTTCGCCGCAAGATGGGCAGAAAGCGGTACAGGAGACTTCCGGACGAATACTTCTGCCTCCGGAAGCGAGCTGAAACTTTTCACCTGGATGTATCTGCGTTCCCCCGCGTCTTCCTCGAACTGCGTCACGTGCACCCAGGAATAGTGCATAAAACCAACATTGCCTCCCACGGACACTCGATACCAGTCGCCTTGGACTTCGAGGATCCGCAGAGGAGCGCCGTTGCGAGCCTCCCCGATCGTCTCCGCGTCCCCGTCACCCCTTATCTTGATCGGGGCCCTCCCCTTAGGATGTCGTACTACTCCGTTACGGGCAACCGGAACCTCAAGCGAAGGTTCTTTTGCCTGCACACCGGAGGGTGTAACTGCGACAGCCGCGGGCGCTTCGCGTACGTCGTCGGAGGAAGGCAGCGGTGCGGCGTTCGGCGTCGTGACCTTGTATTTAGCCATTTCGCTACCCGACAAATAGCGAATGTCGTCACTGTTATACGAAAGTGAAAGCTGCAGCAGCGCCGGATCAACGCCCATCTCAGACATGTAGCCAATTATCTCGGCGGTCGTCTGCTGTACGGCGGAGACCGCGTCATCGACCTCAACGCCCGAGTCGTCGCGGAAGGAAGATTTATGAACACCGATCGAACCCGGCTCGGCGAAACGGCTGATACCCCCGAGGAAGGCCAGCGAGCACGCCGAGGCGCATTCGAGCTTGCGGGTCTGAACCGTTGAGAGATTAAGGCCGCGGACTATGCGGCCGAGTTCCATTGCCTTCGCTACATTCCCTCCAGGACTGTCGAAGCCGACAGCGAAAAGATGCTCGCGTGTCGCGAGATCCCGAAACTGCGACAGGTCGTCGGAAAAATCGAAATCACCGCTAATAATCACGAATTTGCGACCGCCATCCGTTTGATGGACGTCGTAGCTCAATTTCGCCTCAACTTGAGCGGCCATGCCGACAAATGAGAGTAACGTCGCGAATATAAAATGTGGAGACATGCGGCCAGCCCTAGCTATAGCAAGAGAAAGCCACACGGGGGCTCAGGTCGCAAGTACCGCATTTGGCTTCTTTCTATGAGGGTAAATTTTGAATCGGTTGTATTGGATGCCGTGCATTCGTCCGGCTCGTAAGCTGATCTACATCGAGTTCAGACGCTCGCGCTCAAGTCGAACCGGTTCAGGGCAATCTGCTGGAGATCAATCTGTTCACTTACGACGATCACCATGAGCGATGCGTTTGCCCCCTTGGCATTGTCGCAACCCGCGCATAGATAAACTACGTTACGGACAAAAGATGAGGACATGATTTGCCCACAGGTATCGTAAAATTTTTTAACAGCGACAAAGGGTTTGGTTTTCTCCAGCCTGCAGACGGTTCACCCGACAGCTTCGTGCACATTTCTGCTGTAGAGCGGTCGGGCCTGACAACGCTTCGCGAAGGTCAGAAAGTCAGTTGGGACGTGGTCCAGGATCGTCGTTCTGGAAAGGCCGCAGCAGAGAACATTAAGTCATTGTGACCCTGAAAGGGCCCCAGCTCCGCTGTGGCCCTGGTTTCTTTTTGGGGCAAAGTCCTTTGGCTCACTCAGCGGAAACGAAATGCTAGTTTTGTAGAGGGCACCTGCAGCGTAAAAGCCGAGGACAACATTATGAACGAGCCGTGGACCGCTTCACGCGGCCCTATCGAAGCGACAGAATTGGAAGTTCAGCGAGCAGAAGCCATACAGGACCTTCTCACTCGCCGGATCGGCATCCTGGCACAAAAGCCAGGTGACAGCATCCGGCCCTTCGCGATCGGCCTGTTCGAGCAGATCAAGTTGCTACGCAAGCCGGAGCATTCCATCTCTAAGCTGCGTCGCGCGACGGCGTCTTACGTACACTCAAAGCGGTACTACGTTGCCAGCGCCCAGCCGGACGCCTTGAGACACGATCTCGATGGCGCGGCAGTTGGTTTAGTGAGCGAGGAGGATAGGCTCGCGGCTCAGCGAAGCTTTTTTGCTCTAAAAGAGGCGCACGACGGCAAGCCCGAAAAGCAAGTTAAAACACGGAAAGGACGCGTCGACTTAGAGGTCGAGCCAACCAAAGATGGCAGGATACGGGCTGGTCTCCTTCCTCGTAAACGCGGCTGACGAAACAAACGCCACTGCTGCCGCAACAAAAGAACCCGCGAGCACCTTCACGCAACGTGAACCGATCGTTCTACCGTAACACCTGATCGCATTCACGCAACGTTCCGCGATGGCACTTTGGAAGCGGTAATCTTGGAAGCGATAGCCACACACCCGCGCCCCCTGGCCTTCGCTTCGTAAAGTGCATTGTCTGCGTTTCTTAGCGCTTGGTCACATGAGGCGCCCTTGGCAGAAGACGCTTCGCAAAGTCCAATGGAAACGCCGATTATCGCTTCGCAGGTGTCGAGAACGTATGGTTTCGAGATTTCTAGGCAAAGCTGGCGGCAGCGTTCGGCTGCCTCCATTTCCGATACCGACGGCATTAGAACAGCAAACTCGTCGCCCCCGAGCCGAAAGACTACGTCGTCACCGCTGACACTCGTGCGCAGGCGTCGCGCCACCTCTTTTAAAAGCTCGTCTCCTGAAGCATGTCCCCAGCTGTCATTGACGTTCTTGAAGCCGTCGAGATCAAGGCAAGCGACGGTGACGCTTTCCGAGGACCGCACAAGACGCGCGAACTCGAAGTCGATCACCGACCGATTAAGGAGGCCGGTTAGAAAGTCGTGCGTGGCGACATGCCGCATATGCTTTTCTGCGTCCATCAAGGAAGACGCAGCACGGCGCGATAGCCGTGCCACGAACACCCCGCCGAAAACTAGAACAACGCTGACGGCGCCCGCAAGGGGAAGCGCTTGAATGAGAAGGTCACGCGCAGGCGTCAAGGGACGCCACGATAGGACCTCCGCTCGCCCGTCCGATCCAGTTGCAATCACGGCACGAGCGCGATCCTCCGATACGTCGCTCAGCGGGCCGATTGCCGGGTCGTCCAGAAGAAAGCGATTGCCCAAGAACTCCTGCAGACTTCCAGCTATGGGAACCGCAGAAACGAGAATAGGCGCTCGCTTGCCTTTGGGCTTGGCGGTCTTGAAGTCGGGTTGGAAAAGGCTCGCCGTAAGCAGCACTGCATCCGTGCCGACGACCTCGATTTTACTCACCGCGACCGGATCGGGAATGCCGGGAGGGTTGGCGATGGCCTCGCGTTGCCGAACGGATGAGACGAGCCCTGCCGCGTCCAGGCCAATGGTAGCAGCGCCACGAATAAAAAATGGGCGAGCCTGCACCTCATCTGCAGTCCGTGAGTAGATCATCGCGTCGTCGGCGTTCAAAATCGCGGCGAATCGCGTTCTCGATGTGCCAATCAACGAACGGCCGATGTTCCGATCAACCCATTCAAAGTCAAACTGATTGTCGATCTTAGCGATCGATTCATCCCAAATCGTCCACGCGGTAAGGGCAAACTCGACATCATTCGTCCATATGGAGATATTTCGCTTAACGAGCGTCTCCTGACGTTCACGGATTTTGGCATCGAGGCGAGCGACGCCGTAGTATGGGACAGCCGCCAACCCTGCAATTACAATAGCAACAAGTATGAGCGCAGGGCCAACCAATTTAAATTCGGTGAAACGGCGGGTCACGGTAACAATCCTGGTGGTTCAATGGCGGAACCATAGCAAACACTTGCTTTTTCCCGGTTACCAAAAAAGCAATCTCTGCGCACTGGGTTAACCGATTGTGACAAATCGGATTGAACTACCAATCGCACCGGCCAGTAAAGCGCGGCCACCTAAACGCCGGGCTCCAACCACTGCACCGATTTTCTCAAGCCCGCCCCACCCAGGACACCTTAAATATCGCTGACCCGCGAAGCGTCATCAAAATTGAACACGTCCGGAACGTATTCCGTCTCATTTGTTTTCTCAGCCTGTGCGGGCCGAGCGGTGGACATTGAAGGAGTGCCGTTGACGCGATGCTCGCTCCGGGAGTTGCTCGTGATGCACGCTAACCAAGGCGGATTGAACCACATCAGGTTGCTGTCATCCGCTTGATGCTAAGCAGGAATACGCAGCTCCATCAGCACCGCTAGTGTTCTAAACGCTCCGCTCTTCTTAGTGAACGGTGGCGGACGGCAGGCGAAGCGCCCGCCACCTAGCTTTGCTACTTCAAGCCCAGCCGATTTCGAAGATTGGCATTCTCCGCACGAAGTTTTTCCGCCAGTGACTGGCGGAGGCGTTTGTTCTCCTCCTCAAGCTGAAGGAGATCGGCAAGATCGTCTGCCAGCGGAGAGATCTGTGAAGCTCCCTTCGAGATTCGGTATTGACCGCGCTTCGCAGCTGCCGGGCTTGCTGAAGCCGCGCGTTTGCCACGGCCTTTTGGGGCAACCGCAGCCGTTGCGCTTAGCGCAGAGGCTTCCGCACGCTTCGGACGTCCTCCGCGGTTTTTCTTAGTTGGCTCCGAAGAAGCCGGCGCCACAATAGCGTCTGCCTTCCTCGCACGCGGTGCACGCTTCTTCTTAGGTGGTGATACTTGTTCAGCAACCGCACTTTCGGGCGCGGAGTCCGGATTGATTTCGTCGGCCATTGGTATGCTCTCCCCTGTTGACACCGACGTTTTCGTTTGTTGATTCTCTACTGTCAACAATTCATTCTTATCCAACGTCTCCAAAGCATCCCCGATACGCTGAGCAGCACGCCCATCCGGGGCATCTGTTGTCGTCGGAATTTCGACAGTTCCACTTAGGTCATTGTCGAGATCGCGGGCGGCCGCCTTCAGATCAATGTTGCCCCAGATCGATGGGATCGCGGCTGATGTTCTACGGCGGGACGATTTAACCTCGACGACGAATTGGCGCTGTTGTTTTCGCAAGATGATGACGGCCTCAGATATGGATGATCGACAAGCTCACCGTTCTTAACACTTTTTACGGCCAGAATAAGCGGCAATCTTAATTTTCGCGGGAAACGAAATTTATCGAGAATTTGGCTGTCAGGTCGGCACCGCCTCTCAGGTTAGAACCTTCAGCAGGTCGGCATACCGCTAACCACTCAGGTCGTTTGCTTGGGCATTCGACTCTTGAATTCGCTTCATGATTTCATCTGCTGCCGTGGCAACGAACACCTCTTCTTCCGCGGCATCTAAAGGCCATTGCTTATAAAGAGTGTCATTAAGCAGCGGATAATTGTTCGCAATCGAGAAGTCGCCATCGCAGATTGGGAGGATGCGTCCCTTTCGGTTAACGTTCATCGCTATGGCGGAATTCAGTTCCTTGTTCGTCCATCCCTTGGCTGCAAAAGTGTTTGAGAGGAAGGGGACGAAGTATTTCGATTTCAGAAGACCATGATTAATTTTCTCTGCTAGAGTATCACCCCACTTGATGCTGTCCTCGTCGAAGAAAACCTTGCCGCCAAGGTCTTCAAGCTTCTGCTTCAGGATGCGAACCTTTGGCTTGTCTTCGCTTGCGTGCGATAAGAAAACGTCGAACTCGCGAACCATGTCCGCGTACGCTTCAATCCAAGGAGCGCCCTTCAGACCACTCAAGACCGCCATTTTGCAGAGCTTCGCAGTGACAGGATCATCTTTCCCCCTCACCTGGGAAATGTAGGAGAGCCACCCTTCGATGTGTTGCCAGAAGTGAGCGGGGTTTTCGGTGTCCTTGAGCCACAACTTCGCTGCTTTCCCCGCTCCATGCACTCGCGCCGAATGCAGCTTCATCCGAAGCTTGGCGATGTCTCGTCGCCACACATTGGCTTTACGATTGACGATCAGTCCAGTGACCTCCTGCCGCTCGCTGGAAAGGAGGATCCGCGTCTTCGCGTCGTTAATCTCGAACCGCGCGGACTTGAAAGCGTCCTGTATTTCCGCGGCAAGATGAACCGTTCTAGAGCCATACATGGGCTCCCAGCCACGGATTACCGAGGGCGGAATTGTCTTCTGGCTAGATGAAAACGTTATATCGTCGGCAAATCTCGTGTAGCGGAGACGATTTTTTACGGCGATTGCCATAAGCCTCTTATCGAGATTGTGAGCAATAATGTTCGCGATCAACGGAGAGGTCGAAGCGCCTTGAGGAAGGCCGTCTCTAAAGGTGGTAATTCGGGCCAGGATGGTGGCGACACGCTCATTGAAACCAAAAAATTCAGACATGAAGAGGCCACGGACGCGTGCAAACCCTATGGAAGGAAAGAACTCTTTAACGTCGATATTGAGTACCCACTTTCGCCTCTCGTGATATTGCGCGTTGGTCAGAAATGACTCGCCCTTGACGTATCCTTTCACAAAGGGCTTGGGATCGAACCTGGTCTGCAGCACAGTGGCTAGCCGGTCCTGAGCGAGAGCCAAGCCGCGCACAGGCTTAGCGATATCCCGAACACCGCCACTTTTCTTCGGGATCTGAAATTCTTTGTAGTAGAGGCCGTTGTCTGCGTTTTTAACAACGTAAAAGAAGCGCGATGGGTCGAGCCCCAAAGCAGATGATATATCTTGAAAAGAGTGCGCCATCCTAAGCCGCGCAATTGGGTCGTCAAAAGCGCTCACATCGATGTTCAAGGCCTAACCCTCGCTCTTTACTCTCCCGGGGCGAAACGTTCGGACAATCGACCGGCCCGCGCGGTTGTGTACAGACGTTATAGCGAGTTGCCGTGGATTCACCGGCACAAATTAGAGGGTTAGGCCTCCACCAATTCGTGTGCCAGCTTTTTGAAGCTGTCAAGTCGGCGGAAGATTGATGCACCGCTAAATCGGCTTTCCCATCTGCAGATGAGCTCCCGCCTTACACTCAACAGAGCTACGCGCGGACCAAAAGCCGCCTTCACCTTGACGAATTGCGCGTCTGCTCATCGTTCGGCGCAGACCATCTTGCCTCAAAAGCGGCGACGAACACTCGATTGGTCGGCGATACGATCGTAAGACGCGACGTCAACCTGTATTCCCTGCAACTCGGCTGGAAGAGGCAGAGAGGGCGATCCCTCAATTACTCGCCGCCCGCCGTAAATCCTTAACGACACAAGCCATGAGCCCGGATGCTGAAGATGAATGTTCTCCGTATTCACCATTCCTCTTATGCTTTCTCCGATGGGTTCGACTGACGGAAACTCGCACAAAACCGCTCCGCCATGGTAATTTCGGGGTCGCTGTCGCGGCAATACACGAGAACGAAAATGTTGGGATATCTTATCCATTGCGCTAAGTGTTTCTCTTCGATCCCGAGATGCGAGGAAGATCAATTCGACCGACATGGGACCTGTGACACCTGCCGATGTGACGACAGCGAAATCGATGCCTAGCGACAGTGGCAGCAAGTATCCCGGTATTACGGCATCTCGCCGGCCAATATCCCCCACCACAAGTTTGTGGTTCACTGAGAGGAACGCTCGAAGGTCGGCGTCCGAGGCTCCCTCATTTAGTAAGCTTCGAAACTCGTCCTTTGAGCTATCGTACCCTCCATCAAAATAGATCTCAGCATAGTTTTTGAGGGGGAGACAATTGCTTCGCTCGGGAAAAGATGATCCCACAATCGCCGCGGCAACGGCCTGAAGACCCTTAGCCGAGGACACCGCAACGCGGTCAGCAATTACTGGAGAATAAGAAGCGACTGTCGCCGCATCGACATCATGCCAGACAGGCAATATCTTTTTTGCTTCGCCTTCGAGCGAAAACAGTCCAGATAATTCGCTTTTCGGCCATTTTTTTGCGAAAAAACTTCGACTTAGGATCGTCACTCCAAATGCTGATCCAGCCAAGCCCGCGTCTATGCTTTGGAGGAGCGAGTCTCCGACTTTCAACGAAAATTCGTCGTACCAAACCCGGAACCCCGCCAAGGACAAGTAGCTCGCCAGGGGCTGGGCTATGGCCAGCTTATCTTCGCTAGCATGACTTATAAAATAGTCCCAATTCACGAGCTTTTCCTTTTCAACCACGCTTTGAACTTAAACTTTGCAGTTTTTGAGCGCGAAGATGCCGCTCAGTCTTAACATGGCTTGAATCTCAATCGAAATACGCAGGGCAATGAGAAATTGCTAGCCGGCTGAACAACGCTTGCTGCGCATCGCGTTCTGAATCGCCTGTACCTTACCCTTGGCAACCGCCACCTGCCCTTCCTTATCACCGCCAAACGTACTTGAAGTGGGAACTCCGATCAAAAAGACGCCAACTGCATCACCGGTCGCAGCTTGGTTTTGTGCCTTTGATAAGGCTGCCAAGTTTTCCTGCTCTTTAACAAGCTCCCTTGCCAGATCTGAACATGAGGAGCCGGTGTAGGCAGCCATCGGAATGTCCGCCGGGACAATCGCGTCTGGACGCTTGGCACAGGATGAAACGGCCAGTAGCGAAGCGAGCGCAAAGTAGTAAATCTTCATAGAAGCCCTCAAAAATGAATCTTAACCCAACAAGGATTTGCCATACGGACAAGGTGTTGGGAAGTTAGCCGCTCGACTATTTGAGGTCTTTTCGTCAGTAAGGAAAGGAATTTACGTCATCAAGTTTTCTGACGCTGAGGCCGGTACGGGATCGAGTCCTTAACCAGTGACATCGCAACCGACGCGGCCATCGGCAGCCATGCGATCGGAGGGGCCAACGTTAGTTGGTCCGCCTGCCAACCAACGCTAATTGTTTTCATCCAGGACCATTATTTTGGTTTTCTCTTCTCTTGATGATTTCAAGTTCAGGGGCAAATCCTTGCGAGACAACACAGCGAGGAAATCATGGAACACATCGAGCCTGAGCGGATCAGCGACAACCCACTCACGAAGGTATGGGCGGTCGCTGACTTTTGCGCACGTCATCGGATAAACTCCACGGAAATGGAGAGGCTGATCCAGCTTTTCGGACCATTTGCGAGCGCCAGCGAACTTCTCCACAACGCTCGGCGCGATCCAAAATTTCGATAGTGGATGACGCACGCTGTCTCTGTGCCGAGTCTTCGAAGCTTAGTGTACCGGCCTTTGTAAATGGAGTAGCGCAAAGGCTCGCATGTTGGAGCGCATATCAAAAGCGTCCGGTTCAGTCGCAGGCGACCGTCAACGCAGCTTTAGTAATCGGGAAGACCCGAAAAGCAAGCTCGCACAATAGCAGGAAGCATCGCCGAGCGGCACCGACGATCTCGGCTTTAGATCCTATTTATTATAGCAATGAGCCTCTCGCCGCTCCGTGCAGCTCTGCAGGAGCCACAATGAATTGCTACTGAGGACCTCTTGTGTTCCCGTCTGGCAGCGTTCAATAGCTAGTTACTCTCGCGCGCCAGCGAGAACTGTTCCCGACTTGGCGGGCTCGCGATTATTTGCGTGCATATGCCCTTAAAGCAGAATAGATGGCTTGGAACCCTTTCGTCGACTCGCTTTCGGCCTCGCGGTCGCGAAAATAGAATGGATTTTTGCAGATGGATGCGACTGTTCTTTTTAGACCACTCAGCATAGGCAACCTCACGGTCGCCAATCGCGTTGTGATGGCGCCGATGACGCGTCGCCTCAGTCGCAACGGGATACCGGATGCCGACGTTGCAAAGTATTATCGACGACGAGCTGAAGGAGGCGTGGGCCTAATCATTACCGAGGGAACCACGATAGGTCGTCCTGCTGCGTCCAACGACGCGTCGATACCAAATTTCCATGAACCGCGCAGCCTCGCAGGCTGGGCCAACGTGGTGTCCGAGGTCCATGCTGCCGGCGGTCGAATAGCTCCTCAGCTCTGGCATCAAGGTCTGGCCCGCGACGCGGGTACGGGGCCTTTCCCGAGCACCCCCTCAGAGGGTCCGACCGGCATAGGTGGATCGAGCCGATCGATGACCGATAATGACATTGCCGATACAATTGAAGCGTTCTCCACTGCGGCACGGGCCGCGCAGTCAATCGGCTTCGATGGGGTTGAGTTGCATGGAGCACACGGCTACCTCCTCGATCAGTTCTTGTGGCAGGGCACCAACACCAGGACCGATATTTTCGGCGGAGACGCAATTGAACGCACCAGGTTCGCTGTCGAGATCGTGAAGGGCGTTCGGGCTGCGGTTGGTCCGAATTTTCCAGTATTCTTCCGCTTCTCGCAATGGAAGCTTCAGGACTACTCTGCAAAGTTGTCGGAAACCCCAGATCAGCTTGATCGCCTCCTCTCTCCGATTGTACTGGCGGGCGTTACCGCGCTCCACGCCTCAACGCGACGCTTCTGGGAGCCGGAGTTCCCTGGATCGGACCTGAACCTCGCCGGCTGGGCGAAGAAACTGACTGGGCTTCCTGTTGTAAGCGTCGGATCGGTAGGCCTGGCCGGAGGTGATTTTCTCGACCAGCTGCGAGGCGCTTCGCAAGGCGCTCCTGTTGGTAATATCGAAGATTTGCTGCGTCGTATGCGCTACGAAGAGTTCGACCTGATCGCTATAGGCCGAGCACTGCTCAGCGATCCAGACTGGCCACTCAAAATCCGAGACGGGCGGGTGAGCGAACTTAAGCCGTTCGATAAGACTTCGTTAGGTGCGCTAAACTAGTTTCGCGAACGGAGCACGCGCTAAAACTATCACCCTTTGAACGTTCATCATATTCAGCGTTGATTTTACCATGGCTACCAAAATACCTGCTGACGGCGAAGTGCAAGTTGTCGCTGCATCTTCAATAAACGCCGTGTTGGAAAGCGAACTGCCACGTCCGGTGATTGCCATCGTGCCAGACCCGGACAAATGGAATGACTATGGGCGCCAGTATTTCGCGACAATGTACACCCTCGCAGTTGAAGGCCCACCGGAGAAGGGCTTCATACGACTAATGTTCGAGGGGCAGACCTCGACAGAAAGAGCCTTGAAACAGTTCCTCGGCGAGCGGGACATAAGGCCTATTTCAGAGGTCTCTGTAGCGTTTGTGTCCCTCATTCCCAACGTCGATGACTACCGCGTTTTGGTTAGTGAGATTGGTTTCGGCCCTGCTGTCAGCGCATTACGAGCACTGGGTGATGCGGTCGTCGAGAACATTGAACAGACCAACCCAGATCGACTCCGGCTCATCCGCAGCGAAGACTTCTATTTAGGAATAATTCGGCAATCGGGCGCTTATGAAGCACTCTTACGGGGCGCGAGGCACTTGCGTCCAGATCCCATTGCCGCCACCGACGATTCGGCAAAAGAATTCGCGTTCGCCGCTAAACTTCCCAACGCGGAGAACGAGTACAAGGTATCATTTGACTTCCTGCCTGATCCAATCTTTGGCGACCGAGCATCCGTTCTGATCGGGAAGAACGGAAGCGGAAAAAGTCAATTTATAAATGCGCTGATTAGCTCTCTAGGCAATGCTCCCGAAGAGCCTTTACTCGCATCTTTCGACGAAAAGCCCGCCTTTTCGCGCGTGCTCATGTTCTCGTCCGTCCCTGACGATCTTTTTCCCCGAGAGATAGGCGCCTGGAGGGGAATAGACTACGAGCACTTTCCAATCAGTTCGCACGACCCTCTACGAATTGATGGAGCTTTGTCCTCGCTGGCAATCTGCATTTCTGACACCAGCTCTATATTTCCCGACGACGACGAACGCGCGACAAGGAGGATAGGTCTCGTGAAGGAAGCTCTTGGGGAGATCGGCCTCTGGGAGGGCCTGCATCTTCCTCTGGAGCCGACAGAAGGAGAAGAAGAGGACCTCCCTCACGTTGTGCAAGTTGACGGCCTCGCGTTTTTTCCGATCAAGCGGCATCGGATGAACGAACAAAACGGCCTCAAGCTCCTTCACCGTCTCGCTTGGAAGGGATCGCCGGTTGTTCTTACGGCCTCGCAGAAGGTCAGACGGCTGAGTAGCGGAGAGGTTGCAATGATTAGATTAGCCGCGCAGATCTCCGCATCTGTCCAGCCGGGCTCCCTTCTCTTACTGGATGAGCCGGAGACCCACCTTCACCCCAATTACATTTCGCAGGCTATGGTACTTTTGCAGACCGTCCTTGAAGCCACTCGGTCAATAGCCATTATCGCAACTCACTCCGCATACGTCGTGCGGGAAGTGCCGAGAGACAAAGTTCGGATATTCGACCTCGAGGATGAGCATATCGAGATCAGAAAGCCTCGGATGCAGACTTTCGGAGCGAGTATCGACGCCATTTCCCAATTTGTGTTCGGCGACCTTGAGGTAGATCATCGATATCAAGATTCATTGGAGAAATGGGCGCTAAAAACAGGCCGTGACATAGGCATTGACGCCGTTGTTCGAGACTTCGGCGGTGCACTAAACCCGGAGAGCCTTTCCTTCATTGCTGACGTCATTAAACAAGCCGACTAAGATGCGACATCTACCACCACCTAATGACCCTGCCCACGACGACGCCCTCCAAGCTCGGATTTGCTCGAAGCCCATTTGGACCAAGCACCGTACGAAATGGCAGAAAGCGTACGAGAATTACCGCCAGCACAATGGCAATCCTTGGCTTGTAGATCCGACGAACTTCCCCAAGACCGTGCAAGCGCGGCTAAAAAAGCTCTACGACACTCGCCGAAGTTCCGATGCATTACAGAAGATCCGCGATGAGCCGTATGGCTCATGTCCGGTATGTGGCTCTGGCGGCACCGGGGATCTTGATCACTACCTTCCTCGTGAGACATTCGCCGAATTCTCTATTTTGAGCCTGAATTTGGTACCCGCGTGCAAGTACTGCAACAGCGACGGCAAGGGCCGGACATACCGAGGGAGCGGAAGCGAACGCTTCATACACCCTTACTTTGATACGTGGGCATCCAACGAGATTTGGCGCGTAGTTTTCCACGAGCCTTTTGCTGCGGCTACATTTTCGCCCGCGCCACTTCATGGCCTTTTGAACGAGGTAGTTGAAGTGACGCGTTTCCATCTACAGAACGTTTTAGGGAAGCAGTTTAAACGGAGCATGGAGGTTCTATGGGCCAACTATCCCAAAACCTTATCTATGCGGGAAGGTGGTCTAAATGAGAACGTCGACTTCGAGGCCCACGTGAAGCTTGATCACGATGTTGAAGCGGTGACCAACGGCCTGAACAGCTGGCGTGCGGCGTTCCTTCGCGGACTACTTGCGGACAAGAATGCCATGGATTGGGTCACTACCCAAGCGATTCAGCACAGCCAACTTGGCGAGTAAGGTGGCCCGCGGAGTGTGCGTGGCGACGCGGCGCACCAGGTCGCCGCACGACATCCGCATACTTTATGAGCGGTGAAACATCGGGCGGTGGGTCGCACCGGAAAGACAATTGCTTCCCCGGGTGACCACCATTCGAGCGCTTCGCAGCCATTATTGCTGACTGAATGGCGACAAGTTCGGGACAAATACTCCCTGCGCCTTCAGAGCGCGGGACTTCCCGTCAGCGATCTATTGCCGGCGACCCTAAAGGACTTCTCATCGAACTGTATCGAGCATCGTACGCCTTCCGGTTCAAAGACATGGCTAAGCGTTCCCCGGAGCTGCCGCTCGACCAGCCGCGATAGAAGACCTGACCCTTCGCCCGTTTTTGCGATTGCTACCCGCGGGCCGTGGCTTTCTGTCCAAGATAAGTAAAGGTGGCCGCCATCTCGTGACCACGAGATTTCCACCCTGCCCTCCTCAACGGACAGTGCACCGTGCTTCAGCGCGTTCGTCGCCAGTTCATTGATCGCCAACCCCAATGGTACGGCCCTTGCGCCACTGATCTCAGTCACTGGCCCATTTAGAACAAACCGGCCGGCTGCGGTTGAGCGATAGGCCTCGATCTCGATCTCGATAAGCTCTCGCAGGTCCACGCTGGTTTTCGCTGGCAGCCGTTCGTCTAGCAAACTGTTCGAGCGAGCCAGCGCCCCAATCCTGTTCACAAGCTCCTCCCCGGCGTCCCCCTTCACGGACAGCTTTACGAGGCCCTGCACTCCCATGTATGCATTCTTTACCCGATGCCGAAGCTCATCTCTGGCGAGTTCGGCGTTATCCAAAGCATTTGACAACGCTTCGATCAAGCGGACGTTCTCGATTGCAGTCGCTGCTGCCCTTGCGAGCGCCTCGAGAATGGCAATTTCCCCCTCCGTGGGATTGTATGGCGAAGCCCAATAGGCTCCGATAGCCCCAATGGGATCATCCACCCCGATGGGCGTCATAGCGATCGCCTTGACGAAGGTGCCCTCGTAGAACTCTGTTGGTATCCGCGGCTCCGCGGATATATCGGGGATTATGAGCGTGCGGCGCTCTGTCATAGCCCATCCGCTGACACAAGCCGTAGCCGGAAACGTCTGCCCCTTCCACAGCGAACCGATTGCGTCCTCGTCAATGTAGTGGCAAAGATCCCCCTCTTTCCGGATGACGGCAATGCCTTGGCAGCCAACCATCTTTCGAGCTGTAGATCGAATGATTTCCACGACGCTCTGCGAATTTCGAACTCCGGCAAGGCGTGCTACAGAATGGGTTAGCGTCGCAAGTGGGGTGATTTCGCGGTTTCGATCATCATTCGGGGACATTATAAAGCCCCTCCTGGGCTCGTGCCATCAATTCCATCACGGAAGCAGCACGCCTTCGTTTTACGGTAGACACCGAGCACCAACAACCAAATAAGACATGTTCAAACATGGTTTTGGTGATACCGCAATCGCCTGAAACGCGAGCAGACAGCTCTCTCAACGCTGCGGCCTAATCCGAAACTTGGGAGACGATGAACCCCGAAAGGAGTTCGGCCGTCGTCTGGCATCCTACTCTAGCCTTCATCCGCTCAAGGCGGTGCTCCACGGTACGCCCTGAAAGCCTGACAATCCCGCCGATCTCATTAAGAGAGTATCCCCACGCTAAATTTCCAAGTATCGCCCTATCAACATCATCCTGAGCAGCTTCACTCGTCACAGGGGCGACGAAGCGGACATCGAAAAGTGCGATGAGCCGCCGTCCAGTATGCGCTCGGCGAAAGCCTATCGAAGCAAAGACCCGCATTCGCTCTGAAATGATTGATGTACTCGACAGGCCTGAAGTGTCGGACAAGTCAAACGATCTTTTCGTTACCCAGTCGACAAGCAGCTCGTTGACATCCTGAGCCACCGTTGGAAGTAGAGCATAGCGATGTATGGAACTCACATTGCCATCTTTGCTGTAAAATAGCGCGTGCCGATCTGTTAGCCACGGGCGAAGCTTATCGAACAAGGGATTCGGACCTGCCGTAGGATCGGACGCGAAGACTTCATCGAAAAGTATTCTGAAACCGCCAATCTGTGAGATCACGGCATTCAGCTCCCGCCGCAGCGCGAAAACAACTGTTTTTGTCACGAGCATGGCAGACGGCTTGTCACTTGCGAAAGCTGCTAGCAATCTTTGAAAGACCGAAAGTGCATCTTCACCCATTTGGCCTTCGACTAAAACAGTCCGTTTTGTCAATCCGGTGCAGAGGTAAGGAAACTTGTGTGAAAATGCGAATTGGATATGCGCGTGTCTCCACTGATGGGCAAAACCTTGATCTACAGACTAGCGCTCTTTCCGCTGCTGGTTGCGACCGGATTTTCGATGATCACGCGTCCGGAGCCGCGCGATCCCGGCCCGGCCTAAAGGCAGCACTTCGCCATCTGAAACCGGGAGACACACTGGTTGTTTGGCGGTTCGACAGGTTGGCACGGTCAGTGCCGCATCTCGCGGCTCTCATCACCAGCCTCCAAAAGAGAAGCGTGGGCTTTATCTCACTCACTGAGGCGGTGGATACCACCACGGACATTGGTTTGATGATTGTGTACGTGCTCGGGGCCATTGCCCAATTTGAAAGAGCGCTGATACGGGAACGGGTTAATGCCGGCCTCGCTGCGGCAAGAGCTCGGGGTAGCATCCTCGGTCGAAAACCTGCCCTCGATCAGGATCAGAAAAGGCGTGTGCGGCGTCTGTGCGAGGTGGAGCGTTTGCCAATCAGTACAGTTGCGGCAGAGTTCAACGTTCACCCTCGGACAATTCGAAGGTGTCTCGCGACACTCCCGACCGCAGCGGATACTATTTGAATAGCGTGAGCAGCCCCTGAGGAGCCTGGTTGGCAATGTTCAGGGACTGGATCGCCAACTGCTGCTGGGTCTGAAGCGCCGCGAGCTTGGCTGATTGCTCTTCCATATCGGCATCGACCAGACGACCAACGCCCTTGTCGACATTGTCCATCATCGATTTGTTGAACTCATCCTGGAGATCGACCCGTTTCTGGGTGGAGCCGACCACGGACATCCCGGCAACAACAGCCTGGATACGTTCATCGAGCTGGTTGACCATTCCGTTGTAATATTCGTTTCGATCCAGGCCGTCCTGGTTGATGCGGACTTCCGAGTTGCGCAGGGTGTATGTGTTTTCGTTTTTGACAACATTGCCGTCGTAGTCGACCCAGGTGATCGGATAGATGATGTTGGCGTTCCAGATGACGCCGTCGAGGTAGCCCATGTTCTCGGAGCCCGGTTGGTTCCAGAGATTGTCGACCGTGCGGCCGTAGTTGATCATCGTCGTTGCTTTGGTGTCGATGGAAACTGTCAGCACCTGACCGTTGACGTAACCGGTCGTGAATTCAGTTGTTGCGCCGGGAAGGTCCGGTTCGCTTTTGTCGTTCTTCAGAAGATTAATGCCGCCGAAGCTGGAGGACTCCACGACTGAATTGATTTGCTGCCAGTGCTGGTAGATTTCAGCATCGACCTTGGCGACCATCGAGTTGTCGTAGATCGGGTCTGGCTGATAGTCTGTCCAGTTGGAGTATCCGTTCGTAGCGGGCGAGGGAAGACCCTGCGCGGTAATGACGAGGTTGCGGATGGTCACCAGCTCATCGCGTATCTTGTCCATCCCCTGGTAGGTGGTATCGAGGACCGCCTTCGCGAAACCGATGCTGTCGGAGACGGCGGACATCGCCTTCTTATCGGAGCGCATCGTTGTGGCAATCGACCAGTACGCGGCGTTGTCAGACGCCTTTTGGACACGCAACCCGCTCGCGATATGGTCTTGCGACGAATTGAGTGCATTTGCGACATGCCTCAGCGTCTTCAACGCTGTCGCTGCCGCATTGTTCGTCATGATCGAAGTCATCGTGCCCCATCGGTCGCGAGCTGATTGGGCGACCACAGGCGCAAGTTGCAGCTATTCGGTTAACGCGAGGATGAGGCAGCTGGGGAAAATCCCCCATTTAGGTCGACAACTGATAGGGTTCTCTCTATTCGTGGAAAAAGAAGAAATGGATGAATGATGTCACGTCAACCGATAGCTAAATCAGAAATTGACGCCAATGTCGGGGCCAGAATCCGAGCACGCAGAAAGCTACTTGGCCTATCTCAGGGGGCTCTCGCTGAACGGCTGGGCATCACATTCCAGCAAGTTCAGAAATACGAAAAGGGCAGCAACAGAGTAGGGTCAAGCCGGCTGCAAAGCATCGCGATCATCTTGGGAACGACGCCTGCCGCTCTGTTTGGCGAGGACCCTTCCGCCTCCGAGGTCCCGGAGCTTTCCCTGATCGAGCGGCACCTCGGTTCTAACGAGAACGTTGCTCTCAACAAAGCATTTATGAAAATCACCGATCCGGGCACCCGGAAAGCCATCATCAGTTTGATAAAGTCTCTCGCCGAGGGAACAGAGGCGGTTGAGTAGCTAGTGCAGCGTCACTGGGGTGATTTAAGAGTTCGAGTTACGTGCAATCGAAAAGGAACCGCCTCTAGGGCTCGCGGCGGCTGCTTTATCGACGCGAACTACCTGCCTAAGTAGCTGTATGGTATCCTCGACTGCTGTGTCAGCCACACGCCGAAGCCCCATCTCCGTTTATTGCTGCCCAAAAACTACTCCCGGCTCTTCGCCTTGAGCAAGGCTGCTTTGGCTTTAGCTATCGCAGATGAAATGCCAAGAGCCCGCCAGTCAGCTCGTCCCTGATCACGCTCGCGAACGTGTCGCAAATATGCGTTGCGAGCTTCCTTCATGGTGATCTCACCATTGATCCATGACTGCAACAGTTCTGAGTAACGAGGATCAGCGTCGACCTTGATGCCCAGAGCTTCAGCTCTTCCCAAGGCCTTCTCCATTGCTGCTCTTCGGCGGCGGGCGACATCGGCGGTATCTTCAGTCATGGACCTTCTGTAGAATGTAGGAGGAAAAGTGTCGGATGGAGTGCTCTGAGCCAAATCACGCAAGCCCCGGAACCGCCTTTTTACCTGTCCCAAAAGCTGCGCAAAATCTCATCTTAAATCTCCAGCTTCAGGACAAGCTGTTCCCTTAGTTCGCTAGTTTCACGCTCTAAGAAGCATGGCATTCTTGAGCGAGGATGAAGCTTTCTCCGTCTTTAGCTCCGGACGTCCGACGTTACTTGGGGGACCTTCATTTTCGGGGCTATCGATCCGTGCCTTGAACTGCGCACTTTTCGACGCGCTGAAGTTCCTTCCTCGTCGGAAACTTTCGAGTGTTTCGCCACATAAAGCATCAAAAATACCGTTTTCGCCAATAACTCCCGGATCACGTACCAGCTGCTTGGACGGCGTCACATCCGTTCCCCCGCTCTTACAGCGCCTGCCAACCGGTTCGCCCGCGGCGCCAATGGGCAGACATAGCGGGAAGAATAAGCACACGAAGGAAAATACGAGAAATTGAAGTCGAGCAGCAATGTACCATCGGATCGCACTGATCCAAGATCAGCACCTTTGATGGTGTCGAGTAGATAGCGACCTCCACCGTAGGTCTCGGTTCCAGACGTTGCATCCGCGAAGGGCAGAAAAACGCCTCCGCCGTATCCCTCTATCCAATAGAGCGTAAGTTCTCCGCTGAGCTCGCGTTCCAGCCCCCGAGTCCGCGCGAAGGCATGCATCACGGTTTCACCGTCATCACCCGTCGCGACTGCAAAACGCTCTTCTGGCACTGATGTCAGTTCGACGAAAAAGCGAAGGGAAGGATTATAAGGATAGGTTGACGGGCCATGATAGTTTTCTCTGCTATCAGCCTCGATAGGTGACTGTGGGTGTAATCGAAACAACCTAGCCCGTGTTTCGCACCATAACCTCCACGATGCACTGGCGTCCTCACTAGAACGAATGTCGTGATAAAGGCCGGCGACTGTCTGGCGCCAATCCCATAACTGCTGTGTTGCCTTCAATGTCGTATCACTTTCCCGGTTCGTCTCTATATGGTCGCGTTGACCATGCGATGGCCCACATGCTGATCCGCACGATCATCGGATCCACGTCATCTCACGTGCAGCATCGTGCGGCAATGGTCACTTCAAGACTCTCGATCTGCGTCAAAAGCACCATCGGGAGATGCTAAGTCATTAACCTCATCTCGTTCAATGAAGATCGCATCATGGAGAGAGCTGCCCGGAGCAAATCTTATCAGAAGCGATACGCTCTTTTCTAGGAAAGCGCCAGGTATGCCAGTCCAAACCATAACAACCGTCGCATCGCCCGCCTCAACTCAATGGGTATCTACAGCTGGCGTAACCTCCGGCATTACTTTTGAACGGATCGCGATCTGACGCGTTTCTTAGCGGCTTTGAGTGCAGGAGGGCATAATGATGGCAGACTTGCCGAAACGCAGCAATGAAATGGCGCTCCCTTTGCCGCGGCCGATCTCGGATCACGGTGTCGTCGGCGACCTCGCCACCATGGCGTTGATCGCCAAGGATGGGGCCATCGATTTCATGTGCTGGCCGAATTTCGACAGCCCGACCATCTTTGCCGCTCTTCTCGACCCCGAACGCGGCGGGGCCTTCGAGCTTTTCCCTGACATCGCCAATGCGCGGGTTACGCAGCAATATCTGCCGGATACCAACGTGCTGCTCACACGATGGATGGGCACGGAAGCAAGCGCCGAACTGACCGATTTCATGGCCGTCAAGGACGGCGAAACGGACACGCCGACAACGGTCGCGCGCCGGCTGCGGGTAACGCGCGGCGAGGTCCGGTTCACCATGCGCTGCGCGCCGCGTTTCGACTACGCGCGGGAGACTGCAGCGCCCGAGGTCAGAAAGAATGTCGCGCTCTGGCGGCCAGCGCAGGCCGATGGCTTCAGGCTGTCGTCCAATGTGAAGCTGACGGCTGCCGGCAGCGACGTCAGCGCCGATGGACGCCTGAAAGCAGGCGAGACCGCTGATTTCATTCTCGCTGGCGTCGATGACGACCAGATCGAGATATCCGGGATTGACGCCTTCGAGGAAGCAACGATCGCCTACTGGCAGGATTGGGCATCGCAATCGACCTATCGCGGCCGCTGGCGGGAGATGGTCAACCGATCGGCCCTGACGCTGAAGCTGATGACATCTCGGCGCCATGGCTCGATCGTTGCGGCGGGGACATTCGGATTGCCGGAAGCGCCCGGCGGTACACGCAACTGGGATTATCGCGCCACCTGGATCCGTGATGCCTCTTTCACGGTCTATGCCCTGATGCGGCTTGGATACCAGCAAGAAGCTCAGGCATTCAACGCCTGGATCGGCAAGCGCGCGACGAAATGCGATACCGGCGGAAAGCTCGATATCATTTATGCCGTCGACGGCGGGCCTGTGCCCGACGAGATCAGCCTCGATCACCTGCGGGGCTATGGCGGCGCGCGTCCCGTGCGTGTCGGCAACAAGGCATCCGAACAGTTCCAGCTCGACATCTACGGCGAGCTGATGGATGCGATCTATCTCAGCAACAAATACGGTCACGCCATCTCTCATGACGGCTGGCAGGGCGTGCGAGACGTCATCGACTATGTGTGCGAGCATTGGCAGGATGCGGATGCGGGTATCTGGGAAATGCGCCGCGAACCGCAGCACTTCCTACACTCGCGGCTGATGTGCTGGGTGGCCGTCGATCGCGCCATCCGGCTTGCAAGCAAACGCTCTCTTGCCGCGCCCTTCGCCAAATGGATAGACGTCCGCAACGATATCTACGAAGATATCTGGGCCAATTTCTGGAACGAGGAAAAGGGCCATTTCGTCCAGACCAAGAGTGGCGACAGTCTCGACGCATCCCTGCTACTGATGCCGCTGGTGCGATTTGTCAGCGCCACCGATCCGCGCTGGCTGGCAACCCTGGATGCCATCGGCAATACCCTTGCCGACGATGGCGTCGTCTATCGCTATAAGAGCGCGGATGGCTTGCGCGGCCGCGAGGGGGCTTTCTCGGCCTGCTCTTTCTGGTATGCGGAATGCCTTGCACGGGCAGGCGACCTGAAGAAGGCCCGCCGGGTCTTCGAAGCGGTGCTCAACTATGCCAACGACCTCGGTCTCTACGCCGAGGAATTCGATGTCCGCTCGGAGCTGCTCGGCAATTTCCCGCAGGCCTTCACACATCTGGCGCTGATCAGCGCGGCCTACTATCTCGATCGCGAACTCGACCGCCGAAACGATCAGGAGTGGCGGCCGTAAACAGGAGCTCGCGCCATCGATGATTTTTCCGTCTCTCAGCTCAAGGAAACTGGAGCGCCTGATCAGAAAACGGGGCGCTGTGATCGGCACCCCATGGGAGGGTCCATTTCCTCAGCGTCACCATGGGTTGAGAAATCGGCGCCGTTGACGAAGCTCGTGCTATCAAGCACCGGCATTGCGTCGCCGATTGTCTTAGCGGTCGCTGAACCGACCAAACCATTCACTCGCGGCGGTCGTGGCCAAAAATTCTTCAAGCAACAGGTCTTACTGGCCTGTCGAACAATTCCGCCTTGCCGCCCGTATAGAGCTCGCGCGTGCCATGATTGTTCAGAACGGTGTAGGGAAAGACCAACGGAATGGCGCTGACTTGGTCCAAGCGAGAAATTTGCTCGCCAGTGAGCCGGAGCTTTGCAGCAGCCAAGTTGTTTTTCAATTGTGCCACGGTTCTCGGCCCGATTATCGGGAGGACACCCTTTGACGCAACCCAAGCAATTGCGACTTCTGATGGCGTTACGTTAGCCTCTCCCGCAATCTTCACAACAGCATCGAGGATTGCAGAACGCTGGGGCGTGTTCTCTTCCTGAAATACGTTGCCTCGAAAGCCTTCTCTACGACCACTTTCGCCATTTCTGTACTTCCCGGTCAACATGCCGCCGCCGAGAGGCGACCAGGCAACAACGCCAAGCCCGAGCCCAAATCCGGCGGGAAGAAGCTCTTGCTCGGTAGTGCGCTCAACCAAGCTGTACTCAACCTGAAGCCCGACTATCGGGACCATTCCTCGGATCTCTGAGATCGTAGCAGCGCGAGAGACGCGCCAAGCAGGAAAATCCGAAAGCCCTCCATAAAGAATTTTGCCAGCTCGGACCAGATCATCGAAACCTCGTACAACTTCTTCAACAGGCGTAACCCCATCAGATGCGTGCGCCCAGAGAAGATCGATCCGATCGGTCTTAAGGCGCTTGAGGCTCTCCTCGACTGACACCACCATCGCTCTGCGGCTGTTCCCTGTCGCGAGAATTCCAGACTCTGGATTGGTGCGCATAGTGAATTTGGTGGCTAGGACAAAATCGTCGCGCCGCCCTTCGAGCAGCGACCCCAGGATTTCTTCAGCCTCGCCAAACTGATAGCCATTAGCGGTGTCAAGAAAATTGCCTCCGGCCTCCGCATAGCTGTCGAGTATCCGCCTTGACTCCTCCAGGTCCGCGCCGTGACCCCAACGTGTCCCGAAATTGCCCGTGCCCAACAACAACTCCGACACTCTCAAACCCGAGTGCTCACCAAACAGTTTGTATCGCATCAGCTCCGCCTCTCTTAAAGATTGCAAGCGCAATTATTAATGGAGCGGCAGCTGTAATTGACTTTCCTTGCGAGCGCAATTAATATTTTCGGATACGATGGAGTGAATTTGATGCGTGTTTCAAAGGAAAAGGCGGCTGAGAACCGTCAGGCTTTGCTGGAAGCCGCAAGTCGGAAATTCCGCAAAGACGGGATTGACGGCGTCGGCGTTGCTGAAATTGCCAACGAAGCTGGACTAACACATGGCGCAATTTACGCGCATTTCCCATCCAAGGAAGCGCTTGCGGCCGAGGCATTTTCATTTGGCTTCGCTAAAAGCATGGAAGACACACAAGCTTGGGCGAACGAACACGGTGCATCATTCGATGATTTCGTTAAGGTACTAATGTCGCGCCGGATGCGTGATAAGATTGATGACGGGTGCCCAATGACCGCTTCCGCAAGCGAGATTTCTCGTCAAAGCCTGGACTTAAGTCTCCGCTTTAAAGACGCCTTCGAGGAGCTGGCGGCGACAATCGCCGCACCTCTAACCGGCCACACCACTGCAGCGGAAAAACGCCGGCTATCAGTAGCAGCTGTCGCCGCCCAAATCGGAGCGATAGCGGTGGCGCGTGCAGTCTTAAAAGCTGACGAGGCGCTCTCGGAAGAAGTTCTTAGCGCAGTCCGCGAGACGTTCCTTGTAACGCCATGAGGTGAAGCCCTAAGGGGATCGGGTGCCAGCGCGTGTGCGCAAATTCAGTAAAGTGTTTGCGCAACAACAGATATCAAACATAGCCATTTGGCAGTTTGGCAGACTTAAGCCGCAGCGGGCCTTTGTGGCATCCGGGTCAGGCGCTTACGCAAAACCTGCCTAATATGTTGCGGCAATTCTCAGTCAAAAAGCTCAGCATCATCCGTTAAGAGCCGCCGCGCTCATAGCACTTTGCAACGCATGCTCCAAGGCCCCATCAAGCGAATGACCGATATCTGTGACTTCGTCGTCGCCAAACTGCCCGAGAAAGTCGGATGGTTGGTCAAACGCGAAAACGCAACCCTTCGCATCATCGTATAGGATAACCCGCAGCGGAGCATATAGCGCCGCCGAAAGCTGATAACGTATCATGCTTTCAGCGGTCAGTGGATTGCCGATCTCGTACTGATATACGGTGGGCGAAACTCCTTCCATGGCGAGAAGCGACCCCATATCACGCACTTCGAAGAGCCACAGAGGCGGCCCGTCGCGTCGCTCTTTTTCTACAGATGCCAAGTCCCCGGAGCGAAGCATCTGCACAAGACGTGGCGACAGGCGCGGGATACTGGCAAGAAGCTTCTCATGAACCTTCCGAGCGGGCTGCCCACATCGGAGTTCAACATGTCTTATGGACACATGAGAATAGCTTGCTTTTGGGGCACTTAGCATCAACTTTATCTCCACAGGAACCTTCGCGGTTTCGATATGCAGCATGGGATACCCCCCTTCAACACTATCGGATCACCGCCAATGAACATCTCGAGGTCTTCTCCGTCTGCCAGCTGGTAATGAGACAGGCCGAAATCTCCGGAATCATCGACCACCGGTGTTCGTTGCATTCCGCCCACTTTAATCCGTCAACGAAACTTGGGTTCACGCCGGGCGTTGTGAAGCTCATTAGCTGTGGCAAACGGTCCAAAGAGCTGCATCAAACGTTGTTGTTCTTTCGCATCGAGACGATGGCGCGTGCAAAAGTCGCTCAGGGACCAGACCCTAATCAATGGATCTTCGCCTATTTGTTCCGGTTTCAGATGTTCCATGGGTACCTCGGTACATTTCAACTGGTTAGAATTGGCGCCAAGCGGCCATCCATCAAGGGAACGAAAAACCAAAATGATCGCGACGAGCGAAACGAACGAGCGTTGGTTGATGCAGCAACAATCCGACGACTTGTTCA
This sequence comes from Rhizobium sp. Rhizsp82, assembly GCF_047325115.1. Classification (NCBI taxonomy): domain Bacteria; kingdom Pseudomonadati; phylum Pseudomonadota; class Alphaproteobacteria; order Hyphomicrobiales; family Rhizobiaceae; genus Rhizobium; species Rhizobium sp. Rhizsp82. The sequence goes on from NZ_CP168571.1 coordinate 1,393,887, forward strand.
CCAACAACAAAACTGCCCCACCCCTCGACAAAACAGAGAGAAAGTGAAGGATATCTCCGTTGAGACGCTTAAGCGGTAGAGTGGGATAACCTCCCGCTTCGTTTGCTAGGCCCCCATTTTCGCGTTCGGCAGTAAGAACACCAGCCTGTATTGCCGCCTGAGCGGCAGCGCTCAACAAAAAAGGGAATGCCAGCACGTGAAGCACGAGCCGACATTCCCTTTTTCTCAAGTCTAAACTATTTGTGACGAAACGCCTATTTTCGCTCCCGCAAGTCGCGGTCATAGATGTACGCGGCTTTGGTTCCGCCACCCTGTGCTACCGCCAGCACTATGTTGAGATGTGCCATAGCCTCGGTATAACGCGCGGAAAGCAACGGACCAGCATCTATTGGATCAAAACCGAGATCTGCACCAAGTTCCGACACAGCAACCTTCGCGGGACCATCGTCGCTAGCGATAAACAATGTAATCTTCCGGCCGCCTCGGTTTATCGTGCTCGGCGTCATCACATCCGCAAAAATCGGATTGAAGGCTTTAACCACCCTTGCCTCAGGAAGCAATTGAGCGACGCGTTCTCCGGCCGACAGTCCATCTGGATGGACAATCGGCTGCCAATTGTGATCGACAGGGTTTGTCGCGTCGATCACGATTTTGCTGGACAGCGCTTCTCGATGAATCGACAGCACTTCATCAATCGCGCTGAACGGTACCGCAATTATCACCAACTTCGACGCGCGGATCGCAGTATTGATATCACTGACCTGGAGACGAGCATCGTCGTACCCCTTCGGGTTCCTTACTCCGATTTGAACTGTGTGACCTGCGTTTACCAATAGCGAGCCAAGAGCCTGTGCAAGAGCGCCGCCGCCAATGAATCCAATGTCCATCACTTTTGTCCTTGGAAAATTACGATCAAAGGCAAACCGGACGGTAGCTAGGCCGTCCGGTTAAGTTCACCACATGCTAGCGCAGGTTTACCCCGCCATTGCGCCCTCTAGTTTGCGACCATCGTTGGCCCAGAGGTATTCAATTTGTTGGGCGGTGGGATCCGGGAAAATGTAGCTGTCGCCATTTTCAAGGCCGCGGACAATATTTTGCGCTGCATGTTCCGGCGTGACCTTGGCGAGAGGCACATCCTTGGCGAGATCAGTATCGATAGGCCCAGGATAGATGCCAATGACTGTGACGCCGGATGCTTTCAGCGTGCCCCGAAGGGTTTGAGTCAGTGAATGCAATGCTGCCTTTGAGGCCGAATAACCGCCGAGAGGAGGAGCGGCCACAAGACCGACCACACTGACGACGTTTGCAATAGTTGACGAACCTTTTGCAATGAGAGCCGGCGCGAATGCTCGAATGACGCGAAGCGTCCCATAGTAATTCGTCTGCATGTCGCCGTCGAGCGCGTCGAGGTCCGACGAGATGAAGTCGTTGAAAGCAAGGCTGCCAGCATTATTCAGCAACACATCGATATCTGATGCAGTTGCGGCCGCCTTGTCGACCGAACCTTGGTTTGTTACGTCCAGCTGCAGCGGGACGACCCGCTGATCATCGAAATCTGGTAGCGATTCCAGCGTTCTTGCGGTCGCGTAGACTTTTTTGACACCGGCTTTAAGCAGTTCGCGGACGGTAGCTGCACCGATGCCTCGATTTGCGCCTGAAACGAGTACGACTTGATCCTTGAGTGACATAGAAGTCCCATCTGTTTTGGAGATAATGAAGAGATTATCATCGTGTAAACCGATCAGTTTACACGCGCACTGGATTAAACCGATCTGTTTACTGAGTCAACCTAATTTGCTAAAGGAGTAATTGTGTTCGAAGGGAAATGTCATGGCCGCCTCTGTAACGACGAAGAAAGCAGACATCCTGAAGCTCGCATACGAGCGATTTTACAAGACCGGCTTTACGGCGACAGGCGTCGACAAGGTGATGGCTGAGAGCGGCATATCGAAGCGCACGCTCTATAAATACTTTCCATCTAAGGACGATCTGATCGAAGCCGTTCTCGGCGAGTACGCCCGCTATGTCAACGCCACACTATTTGAACCGGTGCGATCATCGGGTCTGCCTCCGCAAGAAAAAATCCTGAAGTGCTTTGATGTCCGCAAGGAAATGCTGGACACCGACAAACGCGGATGTCTCGCGATACGTGGCTCGCAAGAGTTCGTCGGACAAAACGAACGCCTCACTGGCATATGCCGCGAGCTCGGAAGTTATGTAGAACGTCAATTCATCCACATGTGCGAGCAAGCAGGGCTAGCCGCACCGGAAGCGTTGGGAAAACAGATCACTGTTCTTTTTCAGGGAGCGCTTCTGCTCTCACAGGCTTACGGCAATTCCGAGCCATTCAGATCTGCGAAGGAGGCGACACAAGTTTTGCTGTTGGATCATAAGAGGAAGGGGTGACAGGCCGTAGAGTGACGCTGAGGCCTGCGCTATAAGATCGGTGCGCAAACGCCTAAACATCTGCTCCAACGCGCACCAACAGTTTGCCGAAATTTTTGCCTTTCAACATGCCGATAAATGCGCCTGGGGCATTTTCCAAGCCGTCGACGATATCTTCTCGATGTCTTAGCTTTTTGGCCTCGACAAGAGGAGCGAGTTCATCAAGGAACGAGGCGTAATGTTCCCGTTCAAACTCGTAATTGATGAAGCCTCTCATGGTGACGCTCAGTCTTAGCACGGAATTCATCGTCGCAGCCAATTTATCACCGGTGCTGTGTTGCGAGCCGTTGTAATTTGCGATGAGACCGCAGACGGGGACGCGAGAGAACCTGTTTAGGAGCGGCAGGACGGCGTCCCAAACATGGCCCCCAACATTTTCAAAATAGACATCGATGCCATTCGGGCAAGCTGCGCGAAGCTGGTCAGGAAAAGCCGAGGTCGTATGGTCGATCGCTGCATCGAAGCCGAGCTCCTCTTCGACATATGCGCACTTTTCAGAGCCCCCTGCAATGCCCACTGCTCGTGCGCCAGCCATTTTGGCCAACTGCCCGACCAAGGAACCCACTGGGCCGGACGCTGCGGCGACTACAACGGTTTCGCCTGGCTTTGGCCGACCAATCAGCTTCATCCCGCTATAAGCCGTGAAACCTGGCATTCCCAAGATACCCAAAGCAGTTTCCAAAGGAGCACCACGTGTGTCCACGTGTTTGAGAACCTCGCCGTTCAATACGTCGTGCGTCTGCCATCCAGTACGCCCCCGGACCAAATCGCCTTGCTTGAAGTTCGGGTGACGTGAAGAGATCACCTCGGAGATCGTCTCGCCTTCCATCACACCGCCGATCGGAACCGGATCGGCGTAAGATTTCGCATCACTCATGCGACCGCGCATATAGGGGTCAAGAGAGAGGTAAATCACCCGGAGCACGACATCTCCGTCGTCTGGTTGCCTCAGCGCGCGATCTTCAAAGCGAAGGTCGTCGACCGTGGGCGGGCCGGCGGGTCTTTTCGCTAAAACGACTTGACGAGAAGTGGTCATGCTCTGCTCCTAGCTCGTAGTACGCAATACCGACTGTATCTAGAGATGATACAGTCGGAAGTCTGCTATCACAAGCTCGAACTGGCGTGATTTCGCTCGGATGCAAGAAACAGAGACGTTCAGCGCTCTAACCTCACGGTCTTGAAATCTCTTGGACTGAGCTTCCTCCCGTCAGCGGACTCAAGTGCCAACGGAGAAAGAGGCATCCCATTTCTTTTGTCGACCATCGCGAAATCTAAGACGCCAGACTCGAAGCAGTTTTGCTCGCCCCATTGCCACAGGGCAACAAGAACTACGTAAAGCCCCTCGCCCTTTGCCGTAAGTAAATATCGGTGGCCGGCCCTGGGGTCCTCTTCGTGGACAATTTTGAGGATTCCATCATCTACAAGTTTCTTAAGGCGACTTGAGAGGATGTTTTTCGCCGCCCCAAGGCTTTTTTGAAACTCGTTGAACCGTTGCTTCCCGTTGAAAGCATCTCTGACAATCAGCAAGCTCCACCAATCCCCCACGATCTGGAGGCTTCGCGCGATCCCGCAATTTGCATCCGTCAAGTCCGCGCGCTTACCCTTCAATGGCTTTCCCTCCGTTCAGAACTGAGGTTGCAAATTTAAACTCATTCTGCGAAGATGTCGACAGGTTGCAAATTTAAACCTATGGAGAATTGTATGGCTGACCTTCTGGAAACTGCAATTGAAGCGCACGGCGGACTGGACCGCTGGGAAAAGGCCAAGAAACTGTCTGTACGTTACACGGCGACGGGGATCACGGATCTAAAAGGATGGAAAGGCGCTTTCCTAGATGTGACGGTTGTCATCGACCCGCATCGACCGCTCGCGGAGATATCACCATTCATCGAGCCTGACCAAACCGCTTTATTCGAACCGTCTCGGACTGCTATAATAAGGCGATCGACAGGCGACATTATCACTGAGCGTTTCGAACCACGCCAGGCATTCGAAGGCCACTCGTTGAATACTCCGTGGGATCCGCAGCATTTAGCCTACTTCGCAGGCTACGCACTTTGGACATACCTGACGACACCCTTCCTCTTCAACCTGCCAGGTTTCGAAGCAACAGAGGTTGAGCCCTGGATCGAAGACGGCGAAGAGTGGCGGCGCCTGAGGGTCGTTTTCCCGCCTGAGGTTGCCAGCCACTCCAGGGAACAGGTATTTTATTTCGACAAGTCGGGTTTGCTTAAACGTCATGACTACAGCGCTGACGTCTTGGGCGGAACCTCGAGCGCAAACTACGCTTTAGCACCGAAGAGTTTCGGCGGCCTTATCATACCAACCAAACGAAGAGTCTACGCAAAAGACAGCAACAATCGACCTCTGTTGGATCGCGTGGCTGTTGCCATTAACATTCACGACGTGGTGACCGCGTAACATCTGGCATTTTCATAAGGAGCTAAATTTCTCCGCCTAACCGAGGTTGCCACCTTCTTGGCCGCCGGGTATGAGTGGGCTTGGCGGGCCTGTAGCTCAATGGTTAGAGCCGTCGGCTCATAACCGATTGGTTGCAGGTTCGAGTCCTGCCGGGCCCACCACTTCCCACAGCAACCATTGCCTTCACGTCGATGCTGGCGACGGCGAGCAGTTCGTAGCCGGTTGAGACGTAAAATCCTGTACCGCCGTCCAGCCGGCGAGCACCGGCTCGCATCCAGATCTCCACCTTTACTTTTAGGGCGAGTACCAAGCGTTGCGCAGATCGAACTGACGCAGCGCGAACGAGGATACATGCATGCCGGCTGAAAATCCACGAAACAACACTTCTTTAATACTCGAACAATAAAAATATAAAAACTCATTACTAAAACATTAACAAGGAAAACCTGACATGAAACGCCTGTCGATCAAGGTCAGCATCACAGCAACCTTATCTCTAATTTTCGCGCTTTTTGGCTTCGTTGGCTTTGCTGCGCTGGACGGCATGATGAAGACCGACGCGTCCGCGAACGAAATCGCGACTAACTGGCTGCCAAGCGTGCAGCAATCCCAGCAAATCGCCCTGAGCCTTACCAACCTCCGACTTGCCTTCCGCGATCACATAATTGCTCAGACTCCTCAGGAAAAAGCTGGAAGGGAACAAGCAATAGCCACGGCTGAAGTCCAGCTGGAGAAATCGGTGGCTGGCTACGTTCCTTTGATCTCCTCGACCGAAGAGCAATCATTGCTCGAAAGCATTAAGGGAGATGCAGCCAAATATGCAGCGAAGCGTAATGAACTTCTTGCTTTGTCGCGAGCGAACCAAACGGTTGCCGCTGGCGAATTTTTAAACGGTGAAATGAAGAGATTCTCGGATCAAGCGATGACCTCAGCCTTGGAGCTTGTCGAGGTCAATCAGCGCGGCGGCCTGAACGCCGCCCGAGCGAGCGCCGAAACATTTCAGAGTGCGAGAGTCATCTTGTTGGCCGCGGTGGTATTCGCCCTCATCATCATCGTGGGAGCGATCTTCAACGCGCTCGTTGGAATAGCAAGACCAATTACGGGTATCACTCAGGCCATGAGAAGCCTGGCGGAAGGTGACACCTCGTCTCCTATTCCATACGCAGGGCGAACCGATGAAGTCGGCTCTATGGCAAGTGCAGTCGAAGTTTTCCGCTTGGCCGCCATCGAGAACAATAGGCTCCAGCGCGAGGCGCAGGTATCACGCGATGAAGCAGAGCGAGTGAGGATAGCGCTTCAAGGAGAGGCGGAGCGAGATGCTAGTGCACGCCTCCGGGTCGCAACATCTGGGTTTGCCGCTGGCCTGCAGCGAATGGCCTCCGGCGACCTCGCATTTCAGCTCTCCGAGCCATTCTCGCCCGAGTTCGAAGCCCTTCGCACTGACTTTAATCAGTCCGTACATCGGCTTGGATCGGTTCTTACGGCGGTTGCCACAAGCGTAAATTCCATCGATGCGAGTACTCGGGAGATCGCTTCGGGTGCGCAGGATCTGTCGCATAGAACGGAGCAACAAGCCGCCTCACTGGAAGAGACTGCGGCTGCTTTGGAACAGATAACCTCGAATGTGGTTGCTTCCAGCAAAAGAACCGAAGAGGCGCGGGCTATTGCGACACAAGCAAACGACGGCGCCGTAAAGTCCACGGACGTAGTTTCCAGAGCAGAAGCGGCAATGGAGCGCATCGAAAGCAGTTCTCAGCAGATCTCTAATATTATTGGAGTGATTGATGAGATTGCGTTTCAAACAAACCTTCTAGCATTGAATGCAGGCGTGGAGGCTGCTCGTGCCGGCGAGGCGGGCAAAGGTTTTGCCGTTGTCGCGCAGGAGGTACGAGAACTCGCTCAACGCTCCGCACAGGCGGCGAAGGAGATCAAGGGACTTATTCGAAATTCGACTGAGCAAGTGGAGGGTGGCGTAACCTTGGTGCGAAACGCTGGCGAGGCGCTGAAGGCTATCGGATCATCTATCGCCGAAATGAATGCGCAGATGGAATCGATCGCGACATCGTCCCGTGAGCAAAATGTTGGTCTGGGTGAGGTGAATTCCGCCGTAAACCTGCTTGACCAGACGACGCAGCAAAATGCTGCGATGGTGGAGCAGTCTACTGCCGCCTCCACGGCGCTGGCAATCGAATCCGCCAAACTGCGCGAGCTCGTCGGTGGCTTCCTCCTCCCCACTACGAATGCTCCGTCTTCTCGCTTTGAGCAGCCTGAACGTAAGGTTGCTTGAGTTCCAAGTAAGAACTCCGCTTAAGAGCGGAGTTCTTACTCAAACTGCGACAGAACACTCCCTGATTTGCCTCGGCTTAGAACAGACCCAATAGTCAACCAGTCGCGCCACAATACTGATGAAAGCACAACGTAAGCTTGTGCTGGCGACATGCAAATTAACTTGTTCATCTTTTAGACATTGAATGACGGCAATACCGCCATCCTGCCTATAAATTAATCGTGCATATTTTTGCGCCATAAATTGGCGTGATATTCCCCTAATTTGGCTGAAAACGCACTGGCGCGGGCGTTGTGAAACTGGCCGCTTTACCGTGTAATCACATCAAGCCCGCTACGGGGTCCACCAAAATTTACTTCCCGCCCGTGTGCACACCCCATCAACTGGGGATCGGCTCACCGTGCCTATCGTGGAGTTGCGAATGTCGAAGATTAACACGTCGATCATCACCGGGTTCCTGGGAGCGGGCAAGACCACGCTGCTAAACCGCGTGTTGACGGAAAGGACTAGCGAACGTGTCGCTGTGATTGTCAATGAATACGGCGAAGTGGGAATAGACGGGAAGCTCGTTGTCGGTACGCAGGACGATATTGTCGAGCTCAACAACGGCTGTATATGCTGCACCGTCCGTGATGATTTGATCTCCGCAATACGGAACCTTCTTGCATCGGGACGCCCGATCGATCGATTTGTAATCGAGACCTCCGGTCTGGCAGACCCTGCGCCCGTCATCCAATCCTTCATCTTGGATGAGGTTCTCTCAGAGAGATTGCAGCTCGACGCTATCGTTACGGTCGTAGACGCACGACACGTTGAACGTCAACTGTCACAGGACGAAGCCGTGGAGCAGATAAGCTTTGCAGACGTCGTCTTGCTCAACAAGGTTGATCTCGTCTCTGAAGAGCATCTCGCTGAGATCGAAAGGACCATCCGCCTTCTCAATCCTCTCGCTGGAATAGTCAGAACCAACCGCTGCAACGTTCAGGCGTCGGAAGTCCTCGATCTCGCTGCATTCGACCTTAAGAACATTCTCAGTATCGATCCGTTTGTCCTTGACGACCATGAACACGAACACGATCAAACCGTGTCGTGCGTCGCATTCAGAGAGAAGCTACCTGTCGACCCCGCCCTATTCAACGGGTGGCTGTCTCGCCTCACTCAAGAGATCGGAAAAGATCTCTTCAGGATGAAAGGCGTAATAAATTTCGCTGACGAAGCGCGCCGTTACGTTTTCCATGGCGTTCACATGACCCTTGAAGGACGCCCTGGAAAGCCGTGGCTCACAGACGACAGGCTTACCGAAATAGTCTTCATCGGACGTAACCTTGATGAAGAATTGCTCAGAGAAGGCTTTCTGAGCTGCCGCATACCCCTCCCCGCACTCGCTTCCTAACCATCGAAACAAGGAGATAAACATGCCACCGCTTGTCGCCGCAATGATCAGCCTGGGAGTACTGGGCGCAATCGATACCTATATCACCGCAACTGTCTTTCCTGTCCCAGTCTGGGTGACCTTTATCGCCTGGGCATCCTTCTTCGCATGCGGCGGCGGCCAACATGGCCTTCTCAAATCAGTCGTATCTAACTGGACAGGGATCATCATCGCATCCATCACCTTGCTGATAATACAGTTCGGTCCAGAGCATCCGGTTTTCGCTGCTGTACTCGTTGGTGCGGGAACATCTGTAATGGTGCTCGTGTCGGCAATCCCCATCCTGAACTTCCCGCCGGCAATCGTTTTCGGCTTTGCGTCCTTAGTTGGAACCACCGCAGCTACCGGGACAACAGTCACCAGCTCAGGCCTCAACCACCCGACACTCGTCGCAATGGCCGCGATGCTTCTTGGTGGCGCGTTCGGCTTGCTGTCTGAAATAGGGACCAACCTGCTCGCTGCCAAGAAGCCAGCCACTGCCTGAAACCATCCCTTAGCGAAAGGCTCATCCAATGAAACTTCAACACTTCCTCGGTGGACTCGAAAACCTGGGTCCAGTCAGTACTGAAACGCGGGTATTTGTCGAGCAATGGGAAACCCGCATCTTCGGGATCCATACAGCAATGATGGCGCTTTCCTCTCAGCTTCCGCTGCCTGCCACCCCTTCGACCTTCAACACCGTATGGACTTGGGCGGACCTTCGTAAAGGCGCCGAGAGTTTGAACCCGTTCGACTACTTCAAATACCGATACTACGAGAAGTGGCTAGGAGGGGTCTCCGGTTACTTCATCGAAAAAGGCTACATCACGGCCGACGAGCTCGACGCGTTGACCGAGGAGTATTACGCTGATCCGTTAAAGGCTCTTCCTTCGTCCGCTGAACAGGCTGTCGACGATCGGGTGGTTCAATACCTCGTCGAGGGCGACAGTCCGAAGCGCGATGTCTCGGTGCAATTTGATTTTGTCGAGGGCGATCTGGTTTCGATCAAGAACGTGCCAAGCATCGAACACACGCGTCTACCTGGCTTTTTGAGAAACAGAACCGGCGTTGTCGAGACCGTCTACCCGGGGGCGTACACATATCTGTGCAACACAGGCTCGGACGGTATCGGTCCTGCGATGGCGGTCTACTGCGTTCGTTTCGACCCGAATGAACTTTGGCCGGACAATGCGGAGCCGAACTTCAGCCTCTACGCTGACCTTTATTCCCATTACCTCGCTTTTCCTGAAACTGCTGAGACTGCCAAGGCAGCCTGAGCTCAGCCGAACAGACGCACTGGAGAGAATTTCATGTCAGATCGTTTCGAATACCGAGCCGACCGAGAAGCGTACAGCGCCGCCAGGGTCCGGGCACTGGAAGCCCTACTTATCAAGAAGGGCGTTATCACGGCCAACACGGTTGATACAGTTCTCGATTATTTCGAGACCAAAATGGGCCCATTTAATGGAGCCAAGATCGTCGCACGCGCGTGGGTGGACCCTTCATTCAGAGATAGGCTCGTAGCGGATACGCCAAAGGCAATCGCTGAACTTAACCTTCCTGAAGGAATGGCGGGCGCGGAAGGCGAACACATGCGCGCGGTCGCAAATGAGCCAGGCGTCCACAATCTGATTATCTGCACGCTGTGCTCTTGCTATCCGTGGCCAGTGCTTGGTCTTCCGCCGTACTGGTATAAGGACCCGACGTTCCGCAGCCGCGCGGCCCGCGAGCCCCGCACCGTTCTTTCCGAATTCGGGCTGCCGATCGGCAACGATGTCGAAGTCAAGGTCTGGGACTCCAGCGCCCAGATCCGATGGTTCGTGATCCCAGAAAGGCCGGAAGGCACGGATGGAATGTCTGAGCTCGAACTTGAAGCGCTTGTCACTCCAGAAGCGATGATGGGCGTCGCCATATCCAAAGCTGCCTGAGGACTAAAGATGCTCACTCAGTTTGAACACTTCGCCGTCAACGAAATGATGGGCAAAGCCGATAACCCACCGAGGGCAAACGGCACCCTTTGTTTCGGTTCGGATTGGGAACGATCCTCCTTTGGTATGGCCCTCGCGCTTGCAAAGCACGGCTATTTCGAGTGGGACGACTTCAGAGATGAGCTGATCGCGACCATAAGAACCTGGGAGGACGCTCACCCAGACGATCGATCATCATGGAACTACTACGATCAGTTCCTTGCAGCGCTGGAAGCAGCGGTCGTCAAGGCTGGCTTAGTAGATCCCGCCGAGATCAGGGCCGCAATTGCGGCCTGATCATTCCCCTCATTTCCCTCGTCCCATTTTTGGAGGTCAACTATGACTGCTTATACCTCGTCTGTACACACCCGCCCCGGGATTTCCAGTGGCGTCTCGAAACTAATGCAGTCGGCTGCGGCCGTTTTCTTCGGAATAGCCATTGTCGGCTTTGTGGGCTTCTCACACTTGGAAGCAGTCCATAACGCCGCGCATGACACGCGCCACGCAAACGCGTTTCCCTGCCACTAGGAGTCTAGGTGATGCCGCTTTTTAGATCAATTGTGTTCGCCTCCGTCGTCGTTGGGCTAATTGTTGGTACAGCAATTACCATCGTTCAGTATTTCGGAACTATTCAGCTGATCGCTCAGGCGGAGGTCTACGAAACCGGTGGAAGCGCGCATCACCACGACGCCGACGAGGCAGCAACACCAACATTACCGGATACGCACAGTCACAACACGGCGAGTTGGGAGCCTAGTGATGGCGTTGAGAGGCTGTCCTTTACTCTGGCTGCAAATATACTGACGTCGATCGGCTATTCTCTCGTGCTCATTGGCTTGGTTGCACTCCGGGGCAAGCCGGTCACTTGGCGGGAAGGCATATTTTGGGGCCTTGCCGCCTTTGCGTCTGTCATGCTCGGACCAATGCTCGGCTTGCCGCCAGAGCTTCCTGGAACACCGTCCGCGCCGCTTGACGCCCGCCAAATTTGGTGGGTCGGGACAGCAATTATGACGGCGTGTGCTCTAGCAATTCTCGCCTTTAACCGAAGGCCGTGGGCTGCGGCAGTGGCAATAGTGATGATCTCGGTCCCGCATTTGATCGGTGCGCCAATCGCACCTGAGGGCGAGCACGGGTCGGCACCGGCCGCTCTAGAGCAGCAGTTCGTTGCGGCGGTCGTTATCACCAGTCTCGTCTTCTGGGTGATGCTCGGCTCCCTTGGCGCTGCAGTCTACGGACGCTTTGGAGCCTCAAAGTGAATATGAGGTGGGTGGAAGCCCTCGACGCAGTGCAGTTTCCCGCCGCTAATGGCGGGAACTGTTACATCCACCGCCTCGCTTTCCGCGCAATTCTTGGTGGCGAGCCTAAGCCGCAGGACTGCCTCGATTTCCTTGCTAAACATGAGCTCGAGGTGGCAGACGCAGCGAGCAAACTGGCGATTGACCAACGCATAAAGCCGGGAAAAAACTACCACCTCAACAGTCGCCACATAAGACGTTCGACCAGTTGGCGCGAGACTTGCATGTGAAAAGTCACACAGTCGTTCTAACGAAAGGTCAGGGCCATGCGAATTGTGATCCTCGCTCCACCGGGAGTTCAGTCATTGGATATCGTTGGGCCAGCGGAAGTTTTCTGGGAGGCCGCAAGGCGCTTGGGGGACATGACCAAATACGACATCCAGATTATGTCGACTGGCGCGCCTTCTGTTGCAGGTACCGGCCAACTACGTTTCGTGGCGGATCGAACGATATTCGACCGTGACCAAGAGATTGATACCCTTCTGGTAGCTGGTGATCCTTCGTTTCATGCTATTGATCCCCAAGTCATAGCCTGGCTTCGCCGACGCGTGCCAACCGTCCGCCGCTTCGGTTCGATCTGCACTGGTGTCTTTCTTCTGGGTGCAGCCGGGCTCCTCGATGGAAAGCGGGTAACAACGCATTGGGAGTGTGCCCCGAAGTTCAGCAAAGACTTCCCGAACATCGAATTGGATGCGGACGCTATCTATATCCGTGATGGGTCTCTCATAACCGCAGCAGGGGTCACCGCCGGCATAGATCTCGCCTTAGCACTCGTTGAGGAAGACTACGGACGTGACGTGGCACTCATTGTAGCCCGTTACATGGTGATGTTTATGAAGCGGCCGGGAGGGCAATCACAGTTCAGCGCGCACCTGGTAGGGCAAATGTCGGAGACGACCCTGATACAACGCGCTCAAGATTATATTCTCGCCAATCTGGCCGGGTCGCTTTTGATTGACTCAGTCGCAAGCAAGGTTGGTATGAGCACCCGAAATTTCGGGCGGGTCTTCCGACAGGAATTAGGAATAACACCGATCGAATTCATCACCGCGGCACGAACCGACGCGGCCCGCAGATTGCTTGAGGACACCAATCAACCGCTTCAGCGAATTGCAACGGTGTGCGGATTTGGTGACGTGCACGCCATGCGCCGCGCATTCGCCAAGACGATAGGCGTCAGTCCAAACGAGTATAGGACGAGATTCCAGCCCGCCGCTTCATGGAGCAAAGTAAGGACCAGCGTAAAGGTCGGTTCCGAGCATGACGCCCGAGCTTAGTGTTCGCGTCGTGGGTTAGCGTTCCCTGATGCGTCCGCGCCCATTGCCCTTGGCGTCGTAAAGAGCCTTGTCGGCCGCCACCAATAGCGCACTAGAGGGCCCATCGTCGGCCGACGCGATGCCGATGCTGACGCCGATCGCGTAAGCGCGGCCATTGACGACAAGTGGCTTCCCGAAAGCTGCGAGTATCGCCGCAGCCGAACTGCGAGCAATCTTTATGGCATCGGGTCCGACGATCATCGCCACAAATTCGTCACCTCCAAGCCTCGCCAAAATATTTGCTTGTGGAAGGTTATTGAAGAGTCTCACAGACGCGAGCTTTAGAACCTCATCTCCAGCAGCGTGTCCATCGGTATCGTTCACTTCTTTGAAGTGGTCCAGGTCTATCTGCAGGCAAGCAGCCCTACGTCCACGATTTTCCGGGCTTGCGAGAAAGCGGTCGAGATATCTGCGGTTTGGCAAGTTCGTAAGCGCGTCATGGAGCATTAAACGTTCCATTTCGAAATGTGCCGCCTCTAACCGATCGTTTTGCGCACGCACTTGCAGCGCTGATGCGCGTAAATCCTCCTGTACCGCAACGTCGTTTGTAATGTCCCAGTTGGCGCCCACCATAATCGTTTCGCCATCTGGCAGCTGGAATGGCATCCCGCTGACTCTCATGTGGCGCGTTTCCCCGGCCGGTCGTGTAATTCGAAACTGCCCACTGAGCTTGCGTCCTGTTTCCAGCGAAGTGGATAGCGCATTTTCGACGATGGACAGATCTTCGTGGTGCAGCGAGTTTCTGAAGATCTCGAACGTCGGCCCGTCTTTTGCCTCTGTCACGCCGAAGAGCTCGCGCATCCGACGATCCCAAAGCAAAACACCCGTTTCTGGATGATACTCCCACACCCCCGCTTCGAGCGCCTCCAACGCAAGCTCCAGCCGAAGAGTCAGGTGCTCTAGTTGGTTTTCTGTACCACCGGGAAAGCGACGCGCAATGTCTTCCCGACGCTCCTCGAAATTGCGTCTAAAATCGTCATCAAGAAAGTGCACCGCGAAAGCTCCGGGTGTCGTGAATTCTTTGAAAGCTTGGGCCATCGACTATCATATCTGAACTATCGAGCCCTGATGCGGACGCCGATTTAGGTTAGATAAATATGGACCAGGTATGAATGGAGCGTTAACCGCGACCGCCCGCCAGCACAAGTGCCATGCGCCCGATCTCATCGGCCGTCACTGGCGGACTGAAGAGGTAGCCTTGCAACACGTCACAACCAAGTCCCTCCAGTATGTCCGCATGCTCGTTAGTCTCAACGCCCTCTGCGATTACCTCGATCTTGAGTGCTTTTGCAATGTCGATCAACGATGCGAGTAGCGCTCTTTGAGCCAGGTCATTAACGATGGGAGCCACCAGCTTCCGATCGATCTTTAATCTGTCGGGCCTGAGATCCATCAGACTAACAATCGAAGCGTGCCCGGTTCCAAAATCGTCCAGTTCGATTTGGATCCCAAGATCTCTTATTCTCTCGACCGCTTGCGAAAGTTGGACATCGCGCTCGTCGAATGAAATCGACTCTAGTAATTCGAAGGATAGCACCCCGGCACGATTCCCGATCAAACCAAGCATTTTAGGGAAATCATCGTCTTTCAGCCGTTGCGCCGACACATTAACGCTTATTCGCGGGATCGGCACCCCGTCTTCTTGCCAACGATCGAAAGCGGCCAACGCCTTCACGAGGACCATTCCATCCAAGTCTCCGAGGCGCCCAACTTGTTCGGCCGCCGGTAGAAACCGCGTTGGCGGGAGTATTCCATCGTATGGATGTGACCAGCGAGCGAGCGCCTCAGCCCCCACAATTTTTCGCGTTTTGGCGTCGACTTGCGGTTGGAAGAAAGGGATGAACTCAGATCGTTCCAGGCCGCTGAGCACTTCCTCCGCCAGCTCTCGCTCACCGACTGCTCTCTCTCGAAGTCGCTGCGAGAACACTGCATAGCGGCCACCTCCACGCCGCTTGGCCTCATATAAGGCTATGTCGGCGTCTGAGATCAATGACCCCAGCGATGCGCTGGCAGTTTGAAACGCAACACCAACACTTGCACCCAAGCGAAAGCCGCGTCGCCCGACTTCCACCGGTTCCCGGCAAGCAGCCACTATCGCGGCTGCCGTTGCTGTCACCTCTCCTCGGTCTGTTTCGCATTTTCGCAGTATTATAAATTCATCGCCTCCTGTACGCGCTATTAGATCGCTTTCGGAACAGATGGCTTTGAGACGAGCGGCCATGATGCGCAGCACAGCATCGCCCAATGAGTGACCACCGGTGTCATTCACAGATTTGAACCTGTCCAGGTCCACGTGCAGGCACGCTATGACGTCTTTCTGACCCAAGGAGCCAAAAAACGAAGCCGGGTCGCGCTCTACGCTTCTTCGGTTTGCTAGTCCCGTGAGCGAGTCATGTAGTGCTTGAAACTCAAGCTCCGCACGTATCTTATGGAGCTCATCGTTTTGACGCTTGGCTTTCTCTTCCGCGGCTCGAGCTTCTTGCTGAGCCAGTACGTCGCTAGTTATGTCCCAGTTGGCGCCGATGAGGATACGCTCCCCATCTTCTAAAGTGTGCACTATGCCGTGCGCGCGAACAAATCGTAACTCCCCCTTTGTATTGAAGATCCTGAACTCACCCCTTAGGGGCATCGTTCCTTTGAAAGCCGCACTGAGAGCATCCTCAACAAGGCCTAAATCCTCCGGGTGCACCATTGCGCGAAAATGCTCGTATCCCAGCGTCTCAGTCAACGCCGTGATGCCAAAAATCTCCCGCATCCGGTCGTCCCAGACCATAGCGCCGTCAAAGGGGTGGAACTCCCACGATCCAACCCCCGACGCTTGCAGTGTAAGATCGAGGCGCTTTGAAAGCAGCAGGAAGCGCGCTTCGCGGTCTCTAAGCAGATTTTCCATCTCACGGCTCTGCCCCGGATTGAGGAGGGGCAACGACGTTTGAACACGTGGGTAGGCCGGAGCGAACCCCGCAGAAGCAACACTCTTTGGCATCTCAAATGCTTTCTATTACGATCAGACGGGAAAGGAACTCAATCTGTGCCTGCATCTTTTCTGGCAAAAAAATATGGTTCACGTGCTAAGGAATGATGAATCGAATCACAGGCTCAATAACTGACTGACGGAAGGCCAGGTGCGACTTGGAGGAAGACTATCCAGACCTAAGATCGGTACCGGCGCAGCGGCGCCTTGACCCAGATCTGGTGCTTTCCAAGCTTCGGAAGGCAGTCCCTTTCGACTACATTTGGATCTGTGGTCTGGACATTCCTGGGTTCGAAGCAGGGACAGCGAGATCCGTTGATACCGACTTCCCTCCGCTTTTCGTTGAAAAATACGTTCTTGGAAAATTCAACGCAGCAGATCCGCTTATTCTCGCAGCCGCTGATCTGCGTCGGTCGCTTACCGACTTAGAGGCCTACAAGCTCTACAAATCGCCTGTTGGGCTTCAGTCGCTGCTGGCGGACTTCAACATTTATGCTCGTGCTATTGTACCCGTGGAACGGCAAGGTGGGCCATTCGGTGCAGTTATCGTCGCAAGAGAGAACGCGTTCGGGGACGATGAGATGGAATACCTTGAGTTCGTATCGCCGATGCTGCACCGGAGAATTACCAAATCTCTGATGCGAAAATATGGCGCGGATCAGCTCAGACTTTCTGCCACGGAGCTTCGGTGCCTCGCGCTATCTGAGCAAGGACTGACAAGTGAAGAGATCGCGAAAGGATTCGGGCTGCTTCCTCAGACTGTGAACGGCCATTTCATTGCGGCCGCCAAAAAACTTGGAGCCAACAACCGGGTTCAAGCTGTGGCTATTGCTATTAGGCGGGGCCTAATCTGATCCAAGCTCTTTCGCACTGAAAATGGGTTCCAGGCATGGCCGGCGAACGGCCATTTGCTCTATATGATTCCGAGCCTACATGCTTTGGCGACGGCTTGCATACGGTTGACTACGTCCATTTTCCTCATCGCGCTTTTCATGTACCCGTTCACCGTATGAGCTGAGATCTTCAAGATAGTCGCTGTCTCAAAGCTGCTTTTCCCCGCCGCCGCCCAACCAAGACATTCGATCTCTCTCATCGACAAATGATTGCCCAACGTCTCAGTTGGACGTGGGCTAAGCCCCTCGATCAACTTCATGGTCTCGAACAGAACGCGAGGAGTATCCGGTTCCCATTCTTCGTCATGTGGCCGCGAGAAGAAAAACACGTAGCGCTGGTCCTCGTGATCGCACAGGCTGAATGCTAAAGTAGAGTGCAGCCCGCGCGCTTCGAATGCGGTGCGAAGAGCTTCCGATCCGCCCGGCAGCCGCTTTGGAAACAGCACGTCATTGCCGAACAGAGGTAAGATTGTGCGTCTAGCGTGGCTGACAAACTCTCCTTTTCCGAAGTGCCCTGCGAGCACATATTCCTTGTAAACGTCCGTCGGCCAGTTCGTGCAGATTATCCCGTTCTCAAGGAGGCGAAGATCCGCCTCTGGAAAGTAGGCAGCCAAGTAATAGGAAAAACCGCTGTCATCTGCTACACGGCATAGGGATGTCTCAAACAGCTCGTAGAGGCGTTTTTGTCGGAGGCGGCCACTCCCACCTGAATCAACATCAATAAGTAGTCGGGCGCTAGATGAAATACGCAAATGGAAACCCCGTGTAGAACCGCCGCCAATCATGACGATCATCATGCTTCATTTTTGAATACATTGCGGCTATTAGGTCAAGCGCAAAGGGAGTTAGCCATGAGATATCCAGCACACGAGACCGAAGAGAAGCATCAGCGAATTCTGAGGGAGGCCGCCCGCGCGTTCCGCGCCCACGGACTGGATGGCGTTTCCATCAGCGACATTATGAAAGCGACCGGACTTACTCACGGCCCCTTTTACAACCACTTTCCGTCGAAAGCCGCGCTTGCGCAAGAAGTTATCACAAGAACAACGGAGCAACTGCAAGAAACCCTGGCTTCCCTGTCCGGGAGCGGTAACGCAGCGATTCACAACTATTACGTTTCCGCTACTCACCGTGACGAGCCTGAAAACGGTTGTGTTCTAGCGGCCTGCGGCCCTGAAATAGCCCGCGATAACGCTCTTCGTGACATCGCCGCCCCTCACATCGAAAACGTGGTGCTTCAACTTGCTTCTGGCATGAAAGATCAGACGCCTGATGATGCGAGGCAAGCAGCACTGACGCAGTTTGCGACGATGGTTGGAACCATAATTCTCGCCCGTGCGTGCGCGGGTCATAAGCTCTCTGACGAACTGTTGGCGAGTGTTGTGCAGTCGCTGAAAGAGGACGGCGCCGCAAACTCGAAAAAAAAGCGCACCTCAAGCAAGCGGGCTTGAATGTAAGGCCAAATCGCGCTCAAACATGATGGGTATCATGCTTGAGTCGGTGGGCTGTGAATAAACCATCCGTCCGGCATCTTAGGTCATTTCACCCGAAGCCGAGGACACAATGACGGTAGTTGGACAAGTAAATAAAGCGACCGCTAACACCACCACAGGAAGCACTGGCAGCTCTGGAAATACTGGAAATACGAGCGACCCCACATCGCAAGCCGGAGGTAAGACGGCTAGCGACAAGGCGATGTTGAACTACGACAGCTTCCTTCGACTCCTTATCGCACAGCTGAAGAACCAGGATCCTACAGCTCCGTCAGATCCAGCTCAACAGCTCGCACAACTAGCAAGTTTCTCACAGGTGGAGCAGACCATCCAATCCAACCAGAAGCTGGATAGCCTGCTCACGCAAAGCAGTCTGCAGATTGCGCAGAGCTATATAGGAAAATACGTTCAAACCACAGGCGATAACCCGGTCTCGGGAACAGTGGCTTCCGTTAAAGTCTACAGCGATGGCCTCATTGCGACGTTGGATAACGGAAAGCAGGTTCTTGTTGGACCAGGCGTCACCATAAGTGACGGGCCGCCGAAGACGTCCAACCCTTCCTGAACTCTTGCGCCCCGACTCTTTGCCGAGCGGGGCGCAAGACACCCTACTCGCCCTTGAAGTCAAAGGCGGGCCTCGGTTTTCCGGCCTTGAACAGTTCAACCGAAGTTGGCAAAGCGTGCCGGACATCGGCGGTTTTGAACAATGGCATTGCGATATCGAACATTGCTTCGTCCGCGACGGCCACACCACCTGTTGCCCATAATCGTAGGAGTGCTTTGTGTGCGGCATGGGCCTTGGTTGGGCCGTTTGCTATGCGTTTGGCGAACGCGATAGTCTCTTGTTCAAGCGCCTCGTCGGCAACAATGCGATTGACCACACCATATTGCATCATTGTATCAGCTGGAACTTGCTCCGACGTCAACGCCCATTCCATGGCCTTTGCACGTCCCGCTTTTTCTGCAACCCGATAGATGCCTCCGAGCAAAGTGACGATCCCTAGCGACTGTTCGGGATGCCCAAACCGAGCGTTTTCAGAGGCAAAGACGATGTCGGCACGGACCGACAACTCCAGCCCGCCGCCAAAGCAAAGGCCGCGGACAGCAGCAATCGTTGGAATTGATAGTCGCTCGAACGTATTGAAAGCGTTAAGGTAACCTTCGAAGAGGGTCCTGAGCTCCCGTTCGTTTAGGTCTACCCAAGGAACGATATCGCCTCCGAAGCTGAAGTCTGCGCCATCGGCAGTGACAACAAGAGCACGAGCATCACTATTGCTTACGGCCGCTATAGCGTGGGCGAACTCGTCCAGCATCTGCGGCGACAAGCGGTTTTGCGGCGGATTTTGTAGAACGATGTGCGCGACATTTTCCGCGAAGTAGTGCCTCAGATGTTGCATCACCGACCTCCCTCGTTGCCAAGATGTTTTGTGAACCAAGCGACGGCGGCCGAACTGGCTGCTCGAAACTCGTCCAGGTAAGGATCGAAGTGGCCGCCTTTTATAGTGACGAGCTTTTTAGGTTCCAACGCTCTTTCATAGGCCGCAAGCGCGAGATCCGTGACTGTGATTGTATCATCCATGGCGACGACCATAAGCAACGGGGTTGGAGAGACCCGCGGGACCCAGGTGCCTGGTTCGTACATTCTCGCAAGACGAGTAGATCGGACGGTTACGTTGTTCTCCCAAGCTCCTTCCGGAACCGTCTGTGTGTAAAACGAAATTGCGTCTGGGGTCCTGTATGAGGCCGCGATCGAGAGATCGCTACTGACAATGGCTTGCCGTCGTGGCGGGAAGCCCGCGAGTTGGGCACGCTCGTCGTCCGAAAAGAGCTCCTCGAGCTTTGCCACACCATCTGGAGGCACGCGCCGCAGTCCCTGCTCATATCCGGAAATTGTGGGCACTTGGGAAACGACGGCCTTTACACGGCGGTCGGTAGCTCCAAGGACAAGGACATGGCCGCCGGCATAGCTGGTTCCCCAAATTCCAATTCTAGACGGATCGACCTCTGGGCGGGACTCCAAAAATGATATCGCGCGTCGCCAATCTGCTATCTGTCTCCATGGATCGACGTCTTGACGGAGATCGCCACCACTGGCGCCAAATCCTCTGTGATCATGCAACAGCACTACGAAACCCGCGTCCGCAAAAGCCTTCGCGAATGATTCGAGTCCCTGCTCTTTCACCCCAGCATAGCCGTGAGCCATTGAGATCGCGGGGAGAGCATGGCTGCTGTCCGGCACGAAAAGCCATCCCGCGATCGTGGCGCCGCCCTCAGCGGCAAATTCTATATCAAGTCTTTTCAAAGCCATTCCTCCGATGGTTTTCCAGACGCCTCTTGAATTTAGGGGCATATAAGACTTATAACCTGGTTGCCGTTCAAGCAAACGGTTTTTGGAAAACGTTTCTCGGGAGGAGAACATGACCAAGGATTTGACTGCCCGTATTCCGTTCGAACGGAGAGGCACGGGATCGCTAACTATTCTATTTATCCACGGCTTTCTTGATTCCGCAGAAGTTTGGAATCCTGTCCTGAAGCTCTTGGCGAAAACTGAGCACTCGACGGTCACATTCGACCTACCTGGGATGGGCAAACTGACAGGCCTGGCAGGTGACATCAGTCTCGAGAGCTACCGCGACGACGTTTCCTCTATAATTGAGAGGCTTCCAGGAAACCTCGTCATCGTTGCACAAAGCATGGGTGCGCAAGTGGCCGACTTGCTCGCGGAGGCCCATCCCGAAAAAGTGCTCGCGATGATATTGGTTGCGCCTGTTCCGTTGTCGGGCGTGAATGCGCCCGAGGATGCAGTGGCTGATTTCCGTGCACTCGGCGGCAACCTTGAGGCTCAGAGAAATGTTCGGGCTTATCTCTCCCCCAACCTGGCGAGTGAAGAGCTGGATACGCTGAACAAATCCGGTGAAGAAGTGCGCCCGTCAACGGTAGCTACCCTCGTGGATCTCTGGAATGCCGGGGTGGCGGGCGCAGACGCTCCAAGCTCCTTTGAGGGACCAGTCGTGCTTATGCGTGGCGAGAGCGATCCCTTCGTCAATGCTGAGATGGCAGACCGCGTAGCGGCAAGGTTCAAGAACCGGAAACAAGTATCGGTCAAGGGAGCTGGACACTGGCTGCATTTTGAGGACCCGGAAGCTCTAATGGGTGTCATCCAGGACCTCCTCAAGGCTTTGACATCATCCGAGGCGGCAGGTGATTGGAAGAGCGCTTTCGCTCAAAAGTCCTCATCAGCTTTCGCTGACACTTTCTCCCAAGACGTAACTCTTGAGGCAGCTACGCTCTACAAGCCCGTTGTAGGCAAAGAGAACGTCAAGAACGTAATGGAAGCGGCCAGCCGGATTTATGAGTCACTTGAATTTACAGAGCAGTCGGATGGGCAAGCACGACAGTATCTGGAGTGGCGCGCTCTTGCCTTCGGCGGAGTTAAAATATCAGGCGTAACCGTCATCACCCGCAGTAGCGACGGGAAAATCGCAAACATTGCAATACATCACCGGCCACTCGCAGCCGCCATCAAGTTTTCTCACGAACTCGGCGTCCGTTTAAAGGGAGTACTGCCAGACGAGCATTTTGCCGCATCGCCGGTCATTTTGGATTAGGAGGAATCAAATGATTATTGACGCAGAAGCCTTAGATGCTACGCAAGCCTATAAACTCTTGATTGCAACGGTTGTGCCACGTGCTATTGGTTGGCTCAGCACACTTTCAACGGATGGCGTCGCGAACCTGGCGCCGTTCTCATTCTTCACAGTCGTCGGACGCAAGCCCCCTGTTCTGTCAATCAGCATGCAACCAAAATCTGATGGCCTGACCCTTAAGGACAGCTTTGTCAATATCAGGGATACCGGGGAATTTGTCGCAAACCTCGCCACGCTTGGCCTGGCGGGGCAGATGCATCGGTCTGCTATCGAACATCCCTCTGATGTTGACGAATTCGAGGCAACAGGCCTTGAAAAGACCCCTAGCACGATCGTGCGACCACCCCGCGTCGCACTTGCACCCGTGGCAATGGAGTGCAAACTTGACCGCATCATTCCAGTGGGTGATTTAGGGGATCACGTGGTGTGGGGTCGCGTGGTCCGCTTTCATATCCGTGACGACGCGTATCTGGAAGGCGGGCGTATCGACACTGCTGCCCTATCTCCAATAGGCCGATTGGCGGCGGAGTATACCCTTGTCGAGAATGTATTTACGGCCCCACTCGACGATGAACTGCTGAGGCAACGCGAAGGCGCTCGTATGCAAAGGCTCGACGGAAAGCCCGCAGATTGGTCCGCCGTCAGCCAAAAGAACTGGTCTGCATCCGGTAGCGTTGCCGCCGACTGAACTAACAGCTCACTGTTGGCATTTCACATTCGACTTGATACTGCTCAAAAAGAAGGTGACGCTCTTTCGGCGTCACCAACTTCCAATAGGACTTACCATGCCCGTAAAGAAGGCCAACGCAGTCACGGAACCGGACATCCCCTCGTTGTGTAACTGCACGAAGGTTCGCCGGGCGGCTCGAACCCTCACCCGTTTCTACGACGAATGTATTGCGGAGAGCGGTGTAAAAATCACTCAGTATTCGATACTAGGATACCTCAAGCATCGCGGACCGAAGACTATGCTTGAGTTGGCCGACCTCATGGCGATGGATAGGGCCACCGTGGGTCATAACCTTCGACCTCTGGAACGTGACGGGCTGGTCACTATCGAAGTAAGTGAGAAGGACAAACGAGCCCGCATAGTCAGCGTGACTAAAAAGGGACTAGAATGCATCACCGCTGGTAGACCGGGCTGGGACCGCGCGCAGGCGGCTTTTGACCGCGCCTTCGGGCCGGCTGCCGCTCACGACTTACGCGATAAAATGGACAGCGTTGTCGATGCGGAGCTTGTCTGAAGTTCCACTGGCCAACATTGTTACTTGCATGATAAAAGTGACTCGTCCTACACATGAGGCTTCTTGTATCCCAAGAGGCTCCCATGGATCACATGTTAGAAGCGACTACATCCCCTAAAACGCTTTCGAAGCTGACGCTCACTGTCGTCGCTGCCGGAAGCCTTCTCTCGGCTTTAGACCTTTTCATCGTCAACATCGCATTCCCGTCGATACGCGATAGCTTCCCAAATGCGTCAAACCAGTCACTTTCCTGGGTGTTGAGTGCATATTCGATTGTGTTCGCAGCTCTCCTCGTTCCCAGTGGAAGAATGGGTGATCGCTTTGGCAGAAAGAATGTTTTCAGAGCCGGATTAATTGTTTTCGCGATAGCAAGCGCTGGATGCGCATTTGCTCCCAGTGTAGAGCTTCTGATCGCCGCGCGGACCCTGAAGGGCGCTGGAGCCGCTTTAATGATCCCCTCGTCGATCGGACTGCTGCTCGCCGCCTATCCTCCGTCGAAGCATAAGCTGATGGTGGCTATCTGGGCTGCCATTGCTTCGGTCGGGGCCGCACTTGGACCAGTTCTGGGTGGGATCCTCGTCCACTTGGACTGGCGATACATTTTTCTGATCAACCTTCCAATTGCCCTGCCCTCCATCCTTCTCTGTCGTTTTCTCCACGAGACCCCACGTGGGGAATCCGCAATTCCAGACGTGCTGGGGTCGCTGCTGTTTGCGTTGGGCACAGCCTGTATCGTGGCGGCACTCTCCTATTTCCACGAGTGGGGTCTCTTCAGCCAGAAGCTGTGGACCATCACTGTGTTAGGCGGGCTTATGTTGGGCGGATTTATCTATCGCTGCAATACCGTAAGTAACCCTGCCCTCAACCTTGAGGTTTTCCGCAATCCCACGTTCTCGCTAGCCACTGTCGGCATGCTCAGCTTTTACACCGGCTTCTCGATGTCGATCCTTGCGGGTACGCTTTATCTGACCCAGGTTTGGGCGTGGGATCCTGCGCGGGCCGGTATTGCCTATGCCATCGGACCAGCGCTAGCGGGAACGACTTCCATCTTGTCGGGACGAGGTAAAATCACCCCCCGGACACTCACACTGCTAGGTAGCCTAATCTTCGTTGCGGCAAGCCTGTGGTGGATCACGTTCTTGGGTGACACGCCGAACTTCACCATCGGCTTTCTCCCTGGATTCGCCTTGTCCGGCATCGCCGCAGGAATGGCACAAGCGGGATTTCTCGCCGGGGGAACTGCGGTCTTGTCCCCACAGGAATATTCCGCTGGTAGCGGCGTCCTCAACACATCTCGGCAAGTTGGCGGGGCTTTGGGAATCGCACTTCTCGTGGCACTCACGGGCTCAGCGCGACATGGTGCCGATTTCACCTCGGCGTTCTGGGTAATCAGCGTGACATCACTTGCGGCGGCTGCTACGTCGTTTGCTATACGAGCAAGCGGCTCCGGTCGCTGATCGCTGGAGACAGGCAGCCAGAAGTTGCTGGGGTGGTGATGCGAACTATTGCGATGTTGATCTTCGATGGTGTCCAGGCTCTAGACGTCTCCGGCCCGCTCGACGTATTTGCGGAAGCCACCGGCTTTCTACCAGATGGCGAAGGGTATGACGTCACGCTGATCGGGCCTACAGTGTCTCCTGTCCGAGCATCTAACGGAATGGGCATTTCTGCCGACGTAGATTATGACAAAGCGACTGGCCCATTCGATCTTTTTCTTGTCGCTGGTGGACCGAAGCTACCATCTTCCGTCATCGACGAGCGGATGAAAACGTGCATCTTACGGCTGGCGAAGACGAGCCAGACCTACGGCTCCGTGTGCACCGGAGCGTTCTGCTTGGGTCAATCCGGATTGCTCGACGGGAAGCAGGTTACGACACATTGGCAAAATGCCGCCAACCTGGCGGCAAGATTTCCCTTAGCGAAGGTTGACTACGACCGCATATACCTGCGGGACGGAAACCTTCTTACATCGGCTGGCGTGACCGCCGGTATAGATCTTGCCTTATCCGTTATAAGGGAACACCATGGTGGCTCTTTGGCTGTAGCCGTCGCCAAACGTCTCGTGGTGGTGGCCCAGCGACAGGGTGGACAATCACAATTCAGTCCCTACATCGAAATGGACTTTAAAGAGGACTCGCCGCTGGTCAGCCTGACCAAATACGTCATGGAGAATCTAGGAAAGCCGTTGACGGTGGCTGATCTAGCCCAAGTCGTTGGCATGAGTGCACGTACTTTTGCGCGCTCTTTCGTCGAGTTTGCGAAAGTTACACCGGCAGAGTTTGTCGAAAAGGCCAGGATAGACGTGGCAAGGCATGCATTAGAGGCCACGGCTCAGCCTTTAAAGGTTGTCGCGCACCAATGTGGTTTCGGTAACCCGAAGCGAATGCGGCAGGCGTTTGTGAAGCGGCTCGGCGTAACGCCCGCGGAATACCGCGAGCGCTTTAACCTAAAACCGGCGGCCTGAGTTATCAACTTTCCCAAGGAGAGCTCAGGATCATATCTGCGAAATCCTTGCGCTCGTAACTCGGATCCATCTTCGCGAGAACGTCGGCTTTAACGTTGCCAAAGGTCGTCTCCGGCTTGCGGATTGTTCCCAAGCAGAAGGACGAAAGAATACCATGCTTGAATTTGAGGCCGCGCGGATGACACGCACACACTTCTTCACGTTGGCTCTCGGAAAACGCATCGTAGTTGATACCTAGAACGTCCATCTCAACGCCTGCGGTAACCAACGCTACCGTAGGCCGCTTGTGTTGCGGAATTCCGGGCGTCGTGTGCAGTGCGATTGAGTCCCATACGTCATCGATATCACGTTCAGAGACATCATACGATTTCAGAAAGTCACGAGCGGCATTTGCGCCGTCGACTTCGAACCTCTCGGTGTCACTCGCGTATTTGTCCATGATCCCCATATCGTGGAACATCGCCCCGATGTAGAGGAGCTCCGGGTCATAAGAGAGTCCCTTGCGCTCACCAGTCAGGGCGCCGAATAGGAACACGCGACGCGAGTGGTGATAGAGGAGATCAGTTTCCGTCTCGCGCACCAATTCGGTCGCGGCTGTCGCCATTGCGCTGTCAGGAATCTTGATGCCCGCAACTACTTCTGCAGATTTACTCATTTTGTTTCCTCTGAATACGGCCGTCAGCGATCGTGTCGCAGACGGCCTTGAAAATATGGCCCGCTACTCTGACAATGCGGGATGGGCCGCCAGTGCTTTGGCTACACCCTCACCGTAAGCAGGGTCAGCCTTGGTGCAGTTGTCGATATGACGCTGCCTTACTTCAGCAGACACTGCTTCCATGGCGCGAGCGGTGTTGTTGAACAGCACTTGGCGTTGCTCGTCTGTCATCATCCGGAACAGGTTCCCAGGTTGTTCGAAGTGGTCAACATCCACACGATGATCCCAATGATCTGCGTCACCTGAAATCTTCAGTGGCGGCTCGCGGTAAGCTGGCTGTTCGGGCCAGTCGCCTCGTGAATTCGGAACGTACGCCTTTGCAGAGCCATGGTTGCCGTCGACCCGCATCGCACCATCGCGGTGGTACGAGTTATGCGGATTCTTTGGAGCGTTTACCGGGATCTGATGGTGATTTACGCCGAGCCTGTATCGCGCTGCATCTCCGTAGGAAAACAAACGTGCTTGCAGCATGCGATCTGGCGAAAACCCAATGCCGGGAACGACAGCAGCGGGGGTGAAGGATGCCTGCTCGACCTCAGCGAAATAGTTCTCGGCATTGCGGTTGAGCTCCATCACACCAACCTCGATCAGAGGGTAGTCTTTGTGTGGCCAAACCTTTGTTAGATCGAACGGATTGACCGGGTGATCTTCCGCCGCAACTTCCGGCATGACCTGGACGTACAGCGTCCAACGGGGGAAGTCACCATTCTCGATGCTGTCGTAGAGATCGCGGTGATGGCTTTCACGATCGCGGCCGATCAAATCCGTGGCCTCTGCGTCCGTCAGGTTCTTGATACCCTGCTGCGTCTTGAAGGTGAACTTCACCCAGAAACGCTCATTCGCGCCGTTGATGAAACTGTACGTGTGGCTTCCGAAGCCGTGCATATGGCGATACGTCGCCGGAATGCCGCGTTCACTCATAACGATCGTTACTTGGTGCAGAGATTCCGGAATAGACGTCCAGAAATCCCAATTCGTTTCCGGATTTCGCATTCCTGTGCGAGGATCTCGTTTAACCGCATGGTTCAAGTCTGGAAAACGAAGCGGATCGCGGAAGAAGAAGACGGGCGTGTTGTTTCCAACCAGGTCCCAATTTCCCTGCTCGGTGTAGAATTTTAGAGCGAAACCGCGGATGTCGCGCTCCGCGTCCGCAGCACCGCGCTCGCCGGCTACGGTTGAGAAGCGGGCAAACATGTCGGTTGTTTTCCCGACCTGCGCGAAGATACTTGCGCGTGTGTAAGCCGTGATATCGTTAGTCACCGTAAAGGTGCCAAATGCTCCCGCGCCTTTGGCATGCATACGGCGCTCGGGGATGACCTCACGGTCAAAGTGAGCCAATTTTTCGATCAGCCACACGTCCTGAAGAAGAGCGGGACCGCGTGGTCCTGCAGTCTGAATGTTGAAGTTGTCGACAACCGGCGCGCCTGCCGCGGTGGTCAATGGCTTTTTGCTATCCATCGGGGTGCCCTTATGATGTTAAAAGACAAAACCGGCTAACCCGGCCTTGCCCGCAACATCTGCTCCCTAGCGCCTGATCTCAAGCGCGGCGAGGGGCTGGATTCTGCCAATATTGGTCCTACTGCTGCCGGATAAAAAAGGGCCCCGCCACACCGTGGCAGGGCCTCCTGGGAGGTTGAGCTGTTGCCGGTCAGTGTGCTCCCGCGCCGCCGCCCGCGGCGGAGCGTTTAGCGAGTAGGAGCGCAACTGCCGCAATTGCGAGGACGGTGCCGATAACTGCAAAAGTATCACTAAACCCCATGATCAACGCCTGCTTTCGCACGACGCGCCCCAGCGCGACCACGGCTTGCTTTGTCGCTTGAGCTTTGTCAGCAACACCATGGGACATAAAATATCCGGTTAGGGTATCGACGCGCAAGCGTACCTCGTCTTTGGCCATAGTAATCGACTGCCCGATTACATTAGAATGAAACTGCTCCCGCTTCGTCAGGATGGTTCCAAGAGACGCCGTGCCGACGGCCCCGCCCAAATTGCGGAGCATGTTTGTCAAGCCCGATGCAGCTGCAGCATCGGCTGGCGCAATCCCTCCTGTTGTGATCGCGGTGATAGGCGTCAACACCAAGGCTTGCCCGATAGCGCGGATGATATTCGGGATCCAGAACTGGTCTCCAGCATTGTCGGCGGACAGGTATATGTTCAAGAAACAACTGGCTGCGAAGATCGAGATTCCGAGAAAGCCAATGTACCTTGCGTCAAATCGCTTCATGAGAATCGGGACAAGCGGGATCAGCAAAAGCTGGGGCAAACCGGTCCAAGCCAAGACATACCCGATCTGCTCGGCGTTATACCGCTGAACTTGGCCAAGATATTGCGGTAATATATACACGGTGCCGAACAGGGCGA
This sequence comes from Rhizobium sp. Rhizsp82, assembly GCF_047325115.1. Classification (NCBI taxonomy): domain Bacteria; kingdom Pseudomonadati; phylum Pseudomonadota; class Alphaproteobacteria; order Hyphomicrobiales; family Rhizobiaceae; genus Rhizobium; species Rhizobium sp. Rhizsp82. Next base: position 1,422,817 of record NZ_CP168571.1, read on the forward strand.
TGCCGACTAACACATTCACTACCACTCCAATGCCGAAGTTTCGCTGGGCCAGCAACCTTAGTTTGACCAGCGGCTTTTCGACGGTGAGTTCGATCCAGATAAACGTGATAAGAAATACCGCAGCAACGATACTGAGCTTCACAATGAACGGCGATGAAAACCAGTCGTCTTTGTTCCCTTCCTCCAAAACTGTCTGGAAGGCAGAGAGGCCGATGGTCATAGTGACGATACCAAACCAGTCCCCCTCCCGAAGAAGGCCAAGCCTCATGGGCGTTGGATCTAGCGTAGCTGCCAGGGCAGCTGCCATGATCGCACTCGGAACAGCATTGATATAGAAAATCGTCTGCCATCCGTAGTTTTCTGTGAGGTACCCTCCGATGGTGGGGCCAATAGCTGGTGCGAAGGTCACTGAGAGGGCAAAGATTGCTAGTCCGAGTGGCTGCTGGTTTTTCGGAAGCTTTGTCAGCACCATCGTGAAAGCCATCGGAATGAGAACGCCTCCCGCGAATCCCTGAAGACCGCGAAGCACGATCATTGTTCCAAGATCGTGCGCGAACGAGCAGGCAATCGAGAACAGTGGAAATAGGATCGAGTTCACGAGAATATACCGGCGGAACGAGAACACGTTGCTGAGATACGCAGTAAGTGGAATCACGACGATCTCGCCAATAAGATATGATGTCGATATCCAGGCCCCATTGTCGACGCCAGTGCCGATCCCTCCCTCTATGTCTAGCAGGGAAGCGTTCGTTATCTGGATATTCAAGATCGCCATAAACGCGCCGATCATTCCGGCAAGTACGGCAATCCATTCCCGAGCGCTAGCGCTCGGGGTTTTGTTCGCTGTTGACATGGTTTAGGCTCCTACCGGGCACCGTCGGAGCGAATATCAATCACGGGCTGGACTGACATGCCGGGCCTAAGATCGCCGCTTTTCATATCGTCAGCGTTCAACGTAATCTTGACGGGAATACGCTGAACGACCTTTGTAAAATTGCCGGTCGCATTATCCGGCGGCAGGAGGGCAAACTCCTGACCACTTGCCGGCGCTATGCTGTCAATGCGACCACGATACTGTTTGCCCGGGAACATATCGACATCAATCTCCACCTCCTGACCCGGGTGGACATCGGTGAGCTGTGTCTCTTTATAGTTTGCGATGACGTAGACCTGCTCAGTCGGAACAAGCGCCATCAACTGCGTCCCAGCTTGTACATACTGCCCTGTACGAAGCGTCCTGTTGCCCACAACACCATCAACCGGCGCAACGATCGTAGTGTAGCTGAGATTGAGTTCAGCCTGACGCTGCTGCGCTTGCGCTCTGGCGACCGTTGCACTTGCCTGTGCGACCTGCGCATTTATCAGAGAGACCTGCTTACGAGCAGTTTCCAATGCGGCTTCGTCCCGGGCGATCGTCGCCTTTGCTACCGCTATCTGTGACGCAGCCTGCTGCGCCGTTTGCACTGGCGCATATCCACTTGTCGCTAGGTTTGAGTACCGCTTGTTGTTCTGCTCAGCGAAAAGCTCATTGGCTTTGTCGACTTCGAGGGTAGCTTCCGCTGCCGCTATGTTGGACTGTTGGATATCGAGAGAAGCCCGACTAGCCTCCAAACTGGCCTGGGCCGCAAGAACGTCAGCATTAGCCTGATCAAGTGCCGCCCTGAAATCACGATCATCGATGCGTGCCAATGGCGAACCGGCTTTGATGGCCTGGTTATCAGATACAAGGACCTCCTTGAGATAACCCGAAATCTTCGGGGCAATGGCGCTACTGTCTGCTTTCACGTAGGCGTCATCAGTTTCGACCTGAAATCGGCCAACTGTCCAGTAGTGCTGACCATAGTATGCCAAGCCAGCAAGTACAGCGATGCCTCCCACCAGCAGCACTCCGCGCCCACCCTTGCGTTTGCGGACAGGTCGTTCATCGCCAGACAACGCAGCACCGATAGCCATCTCCTGCGCGACTTTTGCTGGCGGCTCAGCTGCAGGCGTTGGGTTGGTCTCGGCCGTGGGTTTCGAAGGGTTAAGCACGCGGACGTTATCAGTCATGGGGAGGTTTCTCAGAAGTCGATAGGATTAAGGAAACTTGTCGTATTCCAAAATATGCTCTATGTAGACGCTGTCAATAACTTTTGGAAAATTATCATGGTCCAAAATGCCCAACCTGTTAAGCGACCCCGTGGTCGCCCGCAAACTCGGTGTGACGAAGACACTCGCGAAGTGATCGTGAACGCCGCTTGCTGCTCGTTCAGAGAGGGCGGATATGAGGCAACAAGCGTAAACGCCATCGCACAGGTAGCGGGCGTTTCCACGAAGACGCTGTACCGACTATTTCCATCGAAGACAGACTTATTCTCAGCCGTCGTCAGCGTGCGCATTGACGACTTTCTTTTGCGCTTAGATATAGCAGCGCTGGCGGGAGTCGACGTGCGCGAGGGGCTCGAGCGGATGCTACGCGCCTATGGAGAGCTCACACTTTCTGAACGGACGGTAACCCTGCTGAGGTTGATCGTTAGCGAGTCCGAGCGGTTCCCGGAAATCGCCACAGCCTTCTACGAGAAGGCAATCGATCGAACGAACGATGCCATGGAGGCCTATCTTCGCTCCCGCGTCGAGGCAGGGGAGATAATACTCGAGAACCCACATATTGCCAGTGGAATGCTACGAGGCATGATGATCATGGAACCTCAGCGGTCCGCGCTGCTTGGTCAAACGCGATATCCAACCGCCGAAGAAATTCGCGCTAGAGCTAAAATGTGTGTGGAGATCTTCTTGGAAGGTGTGGCCGGTCGCCGAGGCCTATGAGTGGTCTATAGCTGCTGTATGGCGGTCGATGAGACGCTTAATTTTGTTCAAGCTCATGTCGTCCAGACCGAGTTCTTCAAGATGGCGGATTGTATCGTACAAGTATTCGATGCCACTTCCGAGAGGTCCTTCGGCCTTGCGCAAGCGCTCCGAAACAGCCTCCGGCGAAAGCTGGCCTTCGTAAGTTGATGAAATTGTATTGGCAACAAAGGTGATGGCCCAGCATTCTCCACTCGACTTTTGAATCTTCACCCACTTCGCCTGATAGCCAGAAGCGAACATTTCTCTGCGCCACACCAGCAACAACTCATCACGTTCCCGCCCTTTTGGAAGCTTGTAAGCCACGCCGTTTACCTCTCCGCCTTTATCCAGCGCGAGAAACAGAGTTGGATGTTCAGGCGTCCCACGTCCAAATGGCGCAGAGAGGCAAAAAGAGCGTTGCCATCCAGTTACCGAGGCGCCCACGCGATCTTCATAGTCGAAAGCTGGGTTCCAAATCAAAGATCCATACGCAAAAAGCCAGACCTCGTCACCGTGGGGCCGAGACGCCATTGCCTCGTCGAGACTGCGCTCCAGTTGTTCATCCGTGAGCGCGGAAACACCGGGTATCGAACGCGCTCGTAGCAAAAACGAGCCGTTTAGCAATGCATCACGGGTGATGGCATGCTCGTTTGGAGCTGATTGCATTGGGGTCATGGACTATGCCTGTTCTTCGTCCGCTCTAAAACTAAATCGGGGCTCCCGGATGAGCTCGCCCGTATGGCGATCGACGGTAACGGGATCCGCCTCTCGTCCAGTGTCAGTGTCGATGAATGCGACGTGACCACTTTCATCGCGAAAATGCCTGTTTCCAAAACCAACAATTGCCTGGATAACGCCCTGGAAGTCTTGCCCCCGTTCCGTCAAAAGATATTCGTCACGCGGCGGATGGTTGCTGTAACGCTGCCGGACGAGAAAACCGGCCTCAACTAAATTGTTCAAACGTCCAGTGAGGATGTTCGGTGCAATATCCAAACTGCGCTGAAATTCGTCGAAGCGACTAGCCCCTTTCAACGCGTCTCTGAGGATCAGGATACTCCACTGATCACCCACGCGTTCCAGCGTTTGAGCGATCGGGCACTTAACAGTAGCAAGGCTTTTCCGTCTCACGCGATTTCCTTTCCGTCACAAATTAGTCTAGTGACTTTTATGATGCAAGTGATCATATTGCCCTTCTCAAAGGCTATAGCACCGGCAGTCACATGGACGCACTTGATAATCCGATTTGGCATGCGCTGACCAACGAGCATCAGGAACTTTCCGTTGGTGGCCCTGATGGTAAGCGTTACAGGGAAGACGTGGCGCCATTTGCGGCCGTCCGAGTGCCAAGTAACGAAGCCTTCGCAGAGCTCGCGACTACTCTCGCTCCCGGACAGGCAGTCGCACTCTTCACCTCAATTGTTCCCACCCTCCCGCGTGGGTGGACCTTGCTTCGGCAGCGACCGATCGAACAAATGGTCTGTACAACGCTTTCAGAGGAGCGTGCTTTTTTCCCAGTCCGCTTGGGAGCCGGTGATATCTCCGAGATGATGGAGCTGGTAACACTGACAGAGCCCGGCCCTTTTGCCTCAAACACGATATCGATGGGGTCGTACTTCGGCATTCGCTCGTCTACCGGCTCGCTTGTCGCCATGGCAGGCCGAAGACTTGCACTTCCACACCACGTTGAGATCAGCGCCGTGTGCACACATCCAGACTTCCGAGGTCATGGTTACGCGCAGTCTCTTGTCGCCTTTTTGAGCGAGCGGATTATGCGTGAGGGTCGCATTCCGTTTCTTCACGTCAAAGGTGAGAACCGTGCTGCGCGGGTTTATGAGCGAGTTGGGTTTTCGAAACGAAAGGCCATGACGCTCACGGTAATCCAAATAGAGGCGTAGCTTGCATAATGAAAGCTATGTGCAAGCTTGTGTTGTCAGAAAGCCTCCAGCTCAACGAGGAGATTCAAATGACGTACATCGATCCCACAAAAACCGCGAAGCCAAGCATCTTCGCCACACGAACCCGAACTTCTGAGGCGAGCCCATTCGACCTTTCGAGTCAGGCACCCGGCACTAGTCAGGACGGCACAACTCTCAACTCCGACAGCAGCGGTGCAAATAAATTATCGAGCGCTCTCTGGTCGCTTCAGTCGGGCGCTGACGATGGGATCGGTCAGGCTGCCGATAAGACACCTGAGGAGGAGTTCGGAGAACTGGCCGACATGGATATCGGCGATCGTATGATGCAGCAATATCTCGGCGAGCACGGCCTCTCGAAGGAGGATTTTGCCAATCTTCCAGCTGAGGAGCGCGAAAAGATCGTCGAAGAAGTCCGCCATCGGGTTCTTGAGCAATCGAAGAACCAGCAGCTTCATGCAGGACCGGCTGGCGATGAAGGCTTAGTCGCCAGTGTTGGGGCCACGGCTGGCTCTTCGGAGGCAAGCCCCTCTCGCAACCAAAACAACGGCCGACGCGAGAACTAGGCGCTGCGCATTGGTAACCGGTGACGCCAGTGACAGAGTCAAAGTCGACATGAGGTGATCAAGTGAGCAACGACGACATAGTGATTTGCAGTCCTGTCCGCACTGCAATCGGTGCCTTTAACGGCTCTCTTCGAAACTGCTCTGCAGTTGATCTTGGAGCAGCTGCGATCGGCGCGGTGATGCAAAGAACGGCTCTGTCACCCACCGAGATCGATTCTGTCATCATGGGTAATGTCGTACAGGCCGGCAACAAAATGAATCCAGGCAGGCAGGCCGCCCTTCACGGTGGCCTGCCGGTGTCAGTCCCTGCTTATACAGTTAACCGCGTATGCGGCTCAGGCGCTCAGGCAGTAATCTCGGCGACTTTAGAGCTGCGGGCAGGGCTGGCGGAAGTTGCGATAGCCGGCGGCATGGAAAACATGGACCGGGCGCCGTATCTTTTGCCAGAGGGGCGCTGGGGTCACCGCCTTGGCGTAGCGCAGATATACGACAGCATGCTGACAGATGGTCTGGAAGACGCATTTTCAGGTAAGCATTCCGGTTGGCATACGGAAGACCTGGTCCAACGTCTAGGTATCCCTCGGGAGGCGCAAGACGAATGGGCGGAACGCTCTCAATCGCGCTTCTCGCAAGCCCAAAACATGGGAAACTTCTCTGCGGAGATCGTTTCAGTCACTGTTCCTGGCAAAAAGGGCGCGTTTGTTTTTGACAAAGACGAAGCAGTTAGAGCAGACACGAATGTTTCTGTGCTAGCCAGGCTGCGGCCAGCCTTTCGCCCGGACGGCACAATTACTGCAGGCAATGCGCCGGGTCTTAACAGCGGGGCGTCCGCTATGATTGTAACCAAGCTTGCGAAAGCTAACAGCCTTGGCATTGAACCGGCTGCTCGGATCGCAGGCATCGGTGTGGCGGCCGTCGAGCCTGCGATGTTCGGTCTCGGGCCTGTACCCGCCATCCATCGCGCACTTGCAAACGCTGGGTGGAAAATTGGAAACCTCCAGCGGGTCGAAATTAACGAGGCCTACGCTGCCGTACCGCTTGCAGTGATGGCGGAGACGGGACTGTCGCCGGAGATTGTCAACGTTGAGGGAGGCGCGATTGCGCATGGTCATCCAATTGGTGCAACCGGGGCGGTGCTGTTGACCCGATTGATACATTCGATGAAGCGCGACGGCCAATCGAAAGGTCTGGTCGCGCTGTGCATTGGCGGCGGTCAAGGAATCGCCGTCGCGATCGAGCTTTGAGATCGGGTAGCGCCCGAGATCGCGATCGACCTCGGGCCGATTCACTGCCTAGAAGTGATGAACCTTGTCTTCAGCAACATTCTCGACTCGCTTGTGACGGACCTTCCATTGTCCATCCCCTGCCCTAGTCAACGTGTCGGTGACCTGGGCGTAGGAAATGAGCTTTGGAAAATGCTCGTCATATTCCATGATCGACATTGGCTTTTCTTTGAGGGTTTGGGCCTCGGAGCTCGGTGCAATCCGGACGAGAAGGATGTAGTATGTAACTCTCACATCGCCTCCCTCCACAGTGTCGACCACATGGTTCGCATTGTGCCGGCGAACTCCGTGAGTGATCGGCTCATATGCCTTTAGGAATTCTGATAGTGCTGGCTTGCCCACGCTACGCCCGAGGGGATGATCTACGATCACGTCGTCGGTGAAGGAAGCCAGGAGATGTTCAACCTCCCAGCGGTCGAAAAAGAAATTAATGCGGTTGACGAAGTTGACCGCTTCAAATGCAGTTTGAGCCTCAGGCTCTTTCGTGATCATTGTCTGGGAGACGCTCATAGTTATGGACCCTTGTCATAGAGAAGATTCTGCCAGGACTGCGCCTCAGGCGATGACTTGACAGTTAGTGTGTAATAGCACATATTGAGCGTATGAAAATACCGTTTGGTCCAGACAATTGTTATTGCTTCGCAGCTCGACGAAGCTCTCGGTGGCTTACTCGCACGTACGATGCAGCGCTCGCGCCGTGCGACATCACGATTTCCCAATTCTCGATTCTTACAGTGCTCGAACATCACGAACACTTGAAGATTGCAGACATGTCGAGAATTATGGTCATGGAGCGAACCAGTCTCGTCCGAGCTTTAAAGCCCCTTTTGGAAAGCAGCTTGATCCAAAGCGTAGCTTCGCAAGGAGAACGGGCAAGAGTGATCTCGTTGACCTCTGCGGGCCGAGCAAAGCTAGTGGAGGCCACTCCATTCTGGGAGGCCGCCCAGGCGGCCTACGAGAGCAAATTTGGGGAAAGCATGGCGAAACGTGGTCGTGCAGACAGCCTTCAGATTAGCGAAGCCAGTTTGACCTAGCGGCAGAACACCGCCCACACAAGCGATTTATATTAGTGTGCATATACACATAGGATAGCAATGAAGATCTCTAATTCTGTTGCCTTCGTCACTGGTGCGAATGGCGGGATCGGTCAAGCACTCATACATGAGCTTATTGGGCGCGGTGCGATAAAGGTGTACGCTTCGGTGCGCAACAAAGCTTCGCTTCGCACTCTTGAGGCGACGTACGGATCTCGTGTCGTGGGAATCCATCTGGACGTAACCGACCTAGCTTCTGTGATGAACGTCAGTGTTGAAGCCGGAGACGTCAATCTGGTTATCAATAACGCGGGTTTCTCAGGTGAAACCGGTGCTCTATCTGGGGACGACGCTGCCCTAGCGCGACGCGAGATGGACGTAAACTACTTTGGGCCTCTTTACATATCTCGGGCCTTTGCTCCGACATTGAAGAGTAATGGCGGGGGCGTAATCGTCAACGTCCTGTCCTTCCTCTCTTTGGTCACCCTGCCCCTTATGGGCACCTACTCAGCATCAAAGGCAGCTGCGTTATCGCTCACTAACAGCCTAAGGGCGGAATTGAGCGCTCAAGGCACGGCCGTCATTGCGGCCATGCCCGTTCAGGTCGACACCGCGATGGGTGCCTGGACAGACCAAGAGAAAGTGACCGCCGAGGATGCAGCCCTCGATATCATGGACGCGATCGAGAATGAACTAACGGAGGTTTTCCCGGGCACCCTTTCTCGTGTTGCTGCAGCTGCGTTCGTCGCCGATCCAAAAGGGCTACAGGCCCAGCTTGCAACAATTCTTCCTTCGACAAGATCCCGTCAATCCAACTAAAGAGAGGTTAGAGATAATGGAAAGTGCGTTTCCGCCAATCGGCAAGCAAACGACAATCGACCCGGGAGACCGCGTTAGCGCAATTGACTTCGTAAACCGAGTGAACTGGCTCTTTGAGACGTGGGACGTCGAGGGGATGATTGACTCATTCACCAGCGATGCCGTTGCCTATCACTTCCATGGCACAATCCGGGGGCATCAGGAGATCCGCCATTTCTTCGAAGTTGACTACCCGTACCTGATCCCAGGGGTTGGCCGTCATGCGACGAACCATATCGTCGATCAGGACGGCAACGGCGTGGTGGTTCGCTACCACAACCTTCTGATCCGTCATGCATGGCCCGAGGATGCCGTTAAGATAGGCGCCGGCGAAATCATGGAAAGTGAGAACGACCTTCCTGCTGTTTGGCTATACTCCCCCATGAGAGATCGCCTGATACGAACAGAGAGTGGTTGGAAGATCTGGGAGCGCTACATCGGCGGCTCAACGACGAACAAGCGCCTTTCTCCACAAGATACGAAAGCTGAGTCGTTCAAAGACCATATGCCTCATCTCTGACTTTTCACCGTAACGTCCTTGGGCTCTCCCCCATTCACCCCAAGGACCGGCCAACGCGAATCCCGCCCTTCGCGTTGGCCCCCTCATTCACCAAAGGAAAGAAAATGAAGTTAGACCTTTCTGGAAAACGAGCGATCGTCACCGGCTCCTCAGCGGGCATTGGCCTCGCGGCCGCAACCGCATTGGCAAAATGCGGAGCGGACGTCGTGATTAACGGACGCAAGGCGGAAACCGTCGAAAAGGCGGTGGCTGCTATTCGCCATGTCGCGCCGTCCGTTGACGTCCAAGGCTTCGTAGGAGACCTTAGCAAGGCTGAAGCTGCAGAGGAACTTTTCGCGACCCACCCCTCTTGCGATGTTCTTGTAAATAACCTCGGTATCTATGCGTGGAAGGATTTCTTCGAGTCGACAGATGACGAGTGGGAGGAGTTCGTATCCGTCAACGTGACTTCGGGAATCCGGATCTCCCGTCACTACATGCCGGAAATGATTTCAAAGGCTTGGGGAAGAGTGATCTTCATCTCCTCAGAGTCTGGACTGAACATCCCAGCCGATATGATCTTCTATGGCACCACGAAAACAGCTCAGTTGGCTCTAGCACGCGGTCTAGCCAAACGCGCGGCCGGCACCGGGGTCACTGTCAATTCGGTACTTCCTGGACCTACACTTTCGGACGGCGTGGTCTCAATGATTGAGGGCTCAATCGCGGGGACTGATCAAACTGTCCAACAGGCGGCCGACGCTTTTGTGAAGGCCAATCGGCCATCCTCGATCATTCAGCGTACCGCGTCGGTCGAAGAAGTGGCGAACATGATCGCCTATGTAGCCTCTCCACTTTCATCCGCAACGACAGGCGCGGCGCTTCGCGTTGAGGGCGGCATTGTAGATAGCATTGGCTAAGAAAGAACGGGGGCGTATTCCCGCCCCCGTTCGATCACAGCTTTTCGGTAATCAAGCGATACTGGCCGCCAGACCATTCAACGCGGCCGACACCTGGATGCTTCCAATGGTATCCCAAGAGCCTGGCATGTTCTGTCGCGAATCGATCTAGCAATAGCTTTCGGGTTCTGACCGCGGCTTCGTGATCGGCATCAAATCCAAAGCGCCAGTCAGGGTGCTCAAAGGAAATTACAGGATTCGTCAGAGCGTCTCCTGTGATCAGGAGTCCCTCACCGCCGTCCAGCAACAGCGATATATGTCCGCCTGTGTGTCCCGGGGTGCCTATGACCTCGACTCCGGTGACGATCTCGTGTCCTGGATTGACCATCGTCAACCGCTCGCCAATTGCTTTGAAGTTCGCCCGTGCGCCGGCAGCAAACGGTCTCAGACCTTCCGGGAGTTTTTCATCGTCCCGCCAAAAGTACCACTCGTCGGCGCTGATGAAATGCTGAGCTTTGGGAAAAAGAAGCGTCCCATCCGATTTTAGGATGCCACCCATATGGTCGGGATGAGCGTGGGTGAGAACAACTTTGGTGATCGCTAGCGGATCGACGCCTGCGGCCTGCATATTCTGTTCGAGCGCTCCCGCGGTTTCCTGAAATTGGGTTCCTGATCCGGTATCAACGATAATAGCCTCGTTGCCCCTCCGGATGATGGGAATGTTTGTGTCCATTGGAGCGCTCGATCTGCCCCCGCCTAGCTTCGCAAGTATTGGCTTCCTCAGCCCCTCTTCGATCTCAGGCATGATGATATCCGCAGGAAGCGCGATAAATCCATCACTCAAGATCGAGATTTCAAACGACCCTTGCGTGAATGTTCGAGGTTGCTGAACACCCTGGTGTCCGGGCATGATCATTCTCCTTCATCCAAATACAGCCTTGTATTCTAATCGCCATACATTAGGTGTGCAGTGGCAATAAGGACAAACTTCGGGGCGAAAATGCCAAAAGACCATGTCATCGGAATCCTCACCTTCTCAATGTGTTCGCGAGCAGCGGTACATGGGCTGATCGAGATGTGGGAGATCGCAAATATTCAGGCGCAAGCAATTGGCCTCCAGGACAAGATACTTGCATGTGAGATCGATGCCGAATCTCAGACGTCATTGGAGAGCATTGAGAACCAGCGGTTCGCTGCAATAATCTGCCCCCCCACAACGGGCACCACCAGCGTCGAGTTGGCGAAACCAGTTGGGCGTTTGCTGATCCAACACGCGAGAACCGGTACGATAATGTGTTCCGTTTGCGGAGGGGCTTTTATTCTCGCGCAGACGGGTTTGCTAGACTGCCGGCGCGTAACGACACATTGGTCACTGGGAGGCAACCTCAAAGAAAGACACCCCTCAATTGACGTTTGCACAGATGAGCTTCTGATCGAAGAGCCCGACCTGATCTCAGCCGGGGGCGTCATGGCGTGGACACAGCTAGGCTTAAGGCTCATTGAGCGTTGCTTTGGATCCGATGTTATGCTGGCAACCGCGAAATTTATGCTGATCGACCCCGCTGACCGGCCACAGGGGTACTACGCGACTTTTGCTCCGCGGCTTGACCACGGCGATTTGGGTGTCGCAGACGTTCAACGCTGGCTTCATTCCGTTTTCGGAAGAAGCGTGACATTGGATCAAATGGCGGCTCGCGCCCGAACAAGCAAGCGCACGTTCCTGCGGCGCTTTCAAAAAGCGACCGGAATGAACCCGACTGACTATTGTCAACGCCTGAAAGTGAATCGCTCCAGGGGGCTTTTGGAAAGAAGCGACATTCCAATCGATGCGATCGCAGTTCAATGCGGTTACGAAGACCAGAATTCCTATCGCAAGATTTTCAAGCGCGTTGTAGGAATAACCCCCGGTGAATACCGAACGCGCCTCGCAGTGGCAGTTCCAAACCGCATCGCAGAGAGGTAATCCAGTTTATGGAAGTCATAGAGCGCAACATCGTTAGAGTTACTCACGAAGGGACAACGGTGGAAGGCTTCGGTGCCGATACGGACGACGCTCTGCGCGATGGCCTGCGCAGACTCTCTCTCCAGCGCAACCGAGACGAATGGTTCGTCTTGAGCGCGGTTCGCCGCGATGAGCATGAAACCAACAAAGCGATCAGGATGTCATATTCCTCCGGCGACAGCCCGCGATCGATTGCGTTCGCCGCTTTAGACCTGGGACGTCACTATCGAGGCGCGATTCAGACGGTAAGAGCTGTCGCCAACTTGGAATATGGCTTTGCTGGCCGAACTCGCCACGCCGTGGAAGAGGTGGCGATTTATGCCATTGGCGCAGCGAAGTACCTAAAGCAGGTTTCCGGAAGCTCGATTGATGTTCGCGCCGATCTTCTCGATGCGCTTGCTGGCACGAGGTGGAGAAAGATTATCGACGTTGATAGCTTGATTCTCAAGAGATCTGGCTGACCGTCGTCGTTACACGCTGTCGGGCGCCGCCTGGCGGATAACCAAATTTTGACCGATATGCCCTGCTGAAAGCTGCTTCCGACTCGTATCCGATTAAGAAAGCAATCTCTTTCACCGAAATTTGCGAGTTTTGGAGAAGCTCCGTCGCAAGCGAAAGCCTCCAGTTTTGCAAATACCGCAGGGGCGGCACTCCTACGAGTTGCGCGAAACGGTCCGCAAAACTTGATCGGGACATTCCGGCCAAGGCCGCTAGTAATGCGACCGTCCAAGGATCAGCTGGGTGTCGGTGTAGTGTTGCCACAACGCGGCTTATTCTGTCGTCGGCAAGAGACCCGACCCAGCCGTCATTTTGAACAGTGCGCGACCAAGTTCGTATGCACCTAATCACCAGTATGTCTATTACCCGTGATATCATTAGCGCGAACCCCGGCTCTGGTTTTACGGTCTCGAGCACAAGGAATTGAGCCACGTCCTTGATGAGCACCGATGAGTTATCCATCGCGGGCGTTATGTGGATAAGATCGGGAAGGAGCCGAAGTAGCGGGGCGGCCGCTTCGGCGTTATCAAAATCGAAAGTCGCGCTTATCAAGCGAGGTCGGATATTTTCAGGCCGGGCGGACGCGCGGATGACGTGCTCCAAGCCGGCTCGCGGCACAAGCACTATCTCACCCTGTTCAACCCTCAGCGGCACCCTGGATGGACGCACGATGTCTACCGCTCCATCCTGAATGACGTGAATGGCAGGTGCGTTCTTTAGTCTGGCTTGCTCGGACTCGGGCGGTAGGTCACCGGCCAGCACAGTACCTCCGGTTAATTGCACGAACCTGAGGACGTCTGAGAGCAAGTCAACTGGCCCCACCTCTTTGGACGATTGATCAATTAATCCGTTTTCCCCGCTATAGAGCACCACGCCGATAGATCCTATTTTTCTTGTCAGGTAACGCCGAGCCTGTAGCCAACGACAACGCCATGAAAGCCTTGTGTCGGATACGAACGCTCAGAGCGATACCATTGCAGAAACGCCTGCTCAATCAAGCGAAAGGATATCCCCAATGCTGAAGACACTACTTTCCGGTTTTGCCGGCTTGCTCGCTCTGTCAACCGCGTCGACGACCGCCATCGCAGCCCAGGTCAAGAACGTCGTGCTCGTCCACGGCGCATTCGTCGACGAGTCCAGCTGGCAGCCGGTCGCAACAATCTTGGAAAAAGATGGCTTTCATGTCACTCTCGTAAAGAACCCTCTCACCTCGCTGGATGCCGACGTCGAGGCTACGCAAAAAGCCCTGGATGCCCAGAGCGGGCCGGCTATCCTGGTCGGACATTCCTGGGGCGGTGTCGTCATCACTGAGGCCGGTGATGATCCGAAGGTGAAAGCACTGGTATACGTTTCCGCATTTGCGCCTGAAAAAGGCGAGTCTGTCGCAGCACTAGGTAACGCTGGTACGAAGACAGAGGGTATCGCTGCCATCCGTCCAGACCAGAAGGGCTATCTCTCCATTGACCCAGCAGCATTTCCAAAAGTCATTGCAGCCGATGTTCCGCTGAAGATCGCGGAAACACTCGCAAACAATCAGCTGCCGCTCAACCATACGGCATTTGAGGCCAAGGTGACGAAAGCTGCATGGCATTCCAAGCCGTCGTTCTATGTCGTCAGCGCGAAGGACAAGCTGCTTGATCCCAAAGATCAGCACTTCTTCGCATCGCGCATTAAAGCCAAAGTAACCGAGGTTGATGGCAGCCACGCCTCTTTGGTAGTACACGCCGCTGACGTCGCGCGGGTTATTGAGAAAGCTGCTGCAGCTCAGTGAAACACTGGGGAGGGTGCACGTCTTCCACCCTCCCCCTTGAGGCTCGCGTCGTCAGTGATTATTTCACTCCTATGATCGATCCCAATTTCCCACGAGCAATTCAAGCGCTAGTCGCCATATGGAGTATCAACCTCGTGGGATGTAGCGCGACTGTAGAAGCATTGGCAAGGACGTTGCAAATGTCCGAAGATGACGTGGCCGATTTGATTAAACAGTTAGAAGCGAACTATTTCGTTCATGTCGATGGTACCTCAGTGAGGATGACTCGCGAGCCCTCCCAGATAGAGCTGAAAGATATTTTCCACGCAGTCAGCCGAGATGGACAATGGCTCGAAGGGTCCTCTGTCGCCCCGCGGCTTGCGGGATTGTTCGATACCATCAACAGAAGAGCCCAGCAGGCACTATTAAGGCAGATCGGATCGAAGTGTTTGGCTGACGTGTTGCCGGATGGTGACGGCACAATGTCTACAGATCCCTTGACTTCAGATATGTGCAATAGCACATAGAGATGAAATATTTGAAGCGAGGTCTTTGTGTCGAAATGGATCGGCTGGACATCATAGAACTGTTCCTGAGGGTGGCCAGCTCTGGCAATTTTACGAAGGCTGCCCGCGAAATCGGGATATCTCAGCCGACCGTCAGCAGGCATATTGCCGAGCTTGAAAGTAGGTTGGGGACAGCTCTGTTAAGAAGATCAGCTCGGGGCGTCAGTCTGACCGAGGCTGGTAGCGACTTCTACAAGTCGGCCTCTGAGATTATACGTGAGTTGGAAGACTGTGAAACCCGTATAAGCGACCATCGAGTCCGCCCAGAAGGCAGTTTGAGCGTTGCAGTTCCCAGCGGGTTCGCGAGACAGCACATAGTCCCGTTCCTACCCGATTTCTTCTCCGAATATCCGAAGATTAGACTGCATCTCAATCCGCAGGAACCACAAGCTCACACCCTCGATGGCGGATATGATCTCTCAGTCAGAGTTGGAATGCCGGCGGATGGCTCCCTGATTTCGAGGAGGGTGGGCTACACGCCTTGGGTAACGGTGGCTTCGCCTTCACTCGTCGGAAGCACCAATTCCATTAGCCAAATAGAAGATCTCCGTCTTTTTAATCTCTTGCAGTGGGAGCAGGAAGAATATCCCTCGCCTTGGCGCTTCCGAAGCAGTGGAGAAGACGTCGATTATCCCGTGAAGCCAGCATTGCTTTCCGCGGATGCGGACACCATCACAGCAGCCGCGGAAAGCGGCCTTGGTATCGCCAATGGACCGCAATGGCTGTTTGATCGATCCTTGCGTCGGGGTTCGTTGCTTGAGGTTCTCGGCGAGTTTTCGCCCACACCGTTACCCATATTCGCTTTCTGGCGGGGGCCGCGCCAACCACCTCTACGGACGAAGATCTTTGTAGACTTCCTCTCCAGAAGCCTCGCTTCCACACGCACCTATTCACCAGCTCAACATCTTCGGATCGCCCACTCGAAATGAACATCCGTCCAAATAGTCTCATACAAGACTTCTCTTCATCAGAGCCAATGGTCGACTTTTTATCGCGCGGCCCTTTAGGTCCAGATACCTGGCTGTTCGTCTATGACGCCTGGATGGTTCGGCCTCTTATAGATGCGCCCGTGCGTCATCCTGCATTAGTGCGAGGATGGCGACGCTCGGTCTTGACCGCGCTGAAAACAGGAGGGAAGGAGCTGCCGCTCACGTTAATCTCAAACGGCTCAACTCACGGCGCACTTATTTTGCTGACCAATCCTCAGATCGAGTTTGTTTGGGACTACTGGCTGCATGACAAGCTTTACAGACCGGTTTGGGTGAACGCGAGCTCATTCGGAAAGAAGGTGCGGGCGATGACGTTCGTCACGCCGAGGCGAATAGTCGATCGCTCTGCGATTGGATATCTCCTGCGCGACGACCCCGAGATATCGACCGTAAAGGCGGCTGCAATCGTCGCCCATGACATCAATGCTGCTTTGCGAGAGATGGATGTGTCAGACCTCTATTTGATCAGGCTCGAGCGCGAGCTGAGAGCCGCAGCGAACAATACCGGCCACCACAATCAGGCGCGGCTACGGTCGGAGGTCTGATCGGTGAAGACTTTCAGCCCCGAAAACTGTCACTGCAGCACTCTGCGTCGCGCCGCTCGCTCTGTCACACGACTGTATGATGACATTTTGCGACCGTCTGGATTGAGCATCTCGCAGTTTGCCCTGATGTCAGTTGCCGCCGATCACCCTGCGGCACATTGCGGATCGCTTGGAAGGATGCTTGGCTTGGATAAATCGACATTTGGACGCAGTCTCGGTCCCCTTGAGCGAGCCAAACTCATAGAGCTTACTCGTGATGAGCACGACAAGCGGGCCCGGTTTGTTCACATCACCAAATCTGGTGAACTCGCCCTAACGCGGGCTCATGTGCTTTGGAACGAGGCGGAGGACACCTTTCTTTCTCTGATTGGCCCAGCATGTTCGGAGCAATCGCGGAGTGTGGCTTCCTTCGTGACATCGCGGTTGTCCGCAGTTGAGACCTCGAGGATACACAAATGAAAAGCAGATACGCAGATACCCGAGGTCGGCCAATTATTGCTGTCACCGGCATGGGGGTTTTGACATCGCTTGGACAAGGCCTCTCTGACAACTGGCACGCATTAACCTCCGGCCGGTCAGGAATTAAAAGCATCGAGAGGTTCCCGACAGAAGGCTTGAAGACCAAAATAGCTGGATGCGTCGACTTTCTCCCCGTTCAGAACTCCAACGCGATGGAACGCTCTTTTGTGTTCGCTGAGGCGACGGCAACAGAGGCGCTTGATCAAGCGGGTATCAACGGCGATTTTGGCGGACCGCTTTTTCTTGCAGCGCCTCCAATTGAACCGGACTGGCAAGCGCGGTTCGACCTTGCCGATCGAAGCGATCCCAATAGCGCGGGGACGGCTTATTCTCGTTTCCTTGGCGCAATGAGAGAGCGCCCAGACCCCGCATTTCATGAGGCATCCCTGTTTGGCGCTATTTCTGAACGTCTTGCCGACCGCTTCGGAACTCGCGGCCTCCCTGTTACCCTTTCGACAGCCTGCGCGAGCGGCGTGACAGCCATTCAGCTCGGTGTGGAGGCTATACGGCAAGGACGAACCTCCAGGGCATTGGTCGTAGCGACCGACGGGTCGGTCAGTCAGGAAGCACTGATCCGGTTTTCCCTCCTGTCGGCACTCACCACATCCAATGATATTCCATCGTCGGCTTCTAAGCCCTTCAGCCGCGACCGCGACGGCTTTGTAATGGCTGAGGGGGCAGCTGCGCTTGTCTTGGAGACGCTTGAAGAAGCAATATCAAGGGGAGCGGATGTCCTTGGTATTGTGAGCGGATGCGCTGATAAGGCTGATGCTTTTCACCGGACGCGCTCGTCACCTGACGGCGGACCCGCGATCGAAACAATGCGAGCGGCACTCACTGATGCCAGCCTCAATCCCGAGGACATTGGTTATGTTAACGCCCACGGCACATCGACTCCTGAAAACGATAAGATGGAGTATCTTGCCATGTCTGGGGTCTTCGGTGAGATCGTCGACAGGGTCCCGACGTCGTCGAACAAGTCAATGATTGGTCACACCATATCCGCCGCAGGCGCCATTGAGGCAGTATTTTCAATACAGACCATTCGGACAGGCACTCTTCCTCCGACAATCAATTTTAACCAACCCGACCCCCTCATTCCATTGGATGTGGTGCCCAACATCCGTCGCAATGCCTCGCCGCGTCACATCCTGTCGAATTCATTTGGATTTGGCGGCCAGAACGCCAGCGTCATAGTGTCCGAGCCGCTATGACGGCATTCTCCCTTATGGTTGTCCGAGATAGGATGGGCACCAGCTTCGTCGACAGCCGCTCACTAGAGACTTTGGCAATTGCGGCAGAAAGGCACGGCTCCTACCGGTTATGGCTGGCAGCTGGCGAGGCTGCGCCGGATAGTCAACTTCTGCTTAGACGCATCGCTAACGCAACGAGCAAAATCAGGATAGCATTGCATCGCGAGGTCGCGGCCATCGGCCCTCGGAGATTTATGCACAGCCCGATGATGACAGGGTTCTTTCCAGCTCGGCTTGACATACTGCTTGGCACTCCGGACCCGGCTCCTAGCCGGTCATCGAACCGAGCAGGTACGACGACTGCAATCGGCAGGCTCCGAGATAGGCTCATGTCGTTCTTCGACCCCTCCAGCGAGTATAATGATAGTAATCGGTCAGATCTGCCAATCTTCATATTTGGGTCCACGATCCATGCTTCGCAAATCGCCGCCGGCCTCGGATTTCCATTCGTTTACTCCCACGTATCGGATAAGGAGAAGGCGTTCGCCGTAGCGTCGTACAAGCGGAATTTTAAGCGCTCACCAGCACTTGCCAAGCCATACCTCCTACTCGCAATCGACTTTCAAAGCCTGGTGGTGGAGAAGGATCTCGAAGGTCAACCTTTGGATAGCTGCGTGATCGATAATCAGCGCATTCGTCGTGCCGTTTTGGAAACAATCCTCGAAAGCCGCCCAAACGAGATCGTATTTCTCCTTGCACCGGCATCAGTGCTGGATCCAGAAGCTCAGACGGCGCTCATTGCCGAAGCGATGGCAGGACTTTAAGTCTTTGACACCACATGGCAGCAGACGCTATGTGTAATAACACCCACGAGATGCGCCAATGAGCAAGAAGATTCCGAACAAGCGAAAATTGCCTACCGAACTCTGCTATTCGCTGGCGACCAGGCAGTTCTCTCGCCTGCTTGGCCGCATCTACCAGAAACACATGCAACCCTCGGGAATATCGGCCGGCGATTTTGCTATTTTCGAATTCCTTTCCCAATGTGGCGAAATGACGATGGTTGAGCTCACGACGAAGCTGGTTATGGACCGGACGACCTTGGTGCGAACCCTAAAGCCCTTGCAAGACGCCGGGTACATCGTTGCAAAACCTGACCCCACGGAGCCCAGACGCTTGAACCTCCACCTCACGGATGCAGGGGATGCGAAGAGACGGGAAGCAACCGCGCTCTGGAACGCGGCCCAAGCGGAGGTCGAACGAACGATCGGCAAGCCGCAAGCTTTCGCTCTCCGTGAGAGTATCGAGAGCGCAGTCCACTCGACCTAGCCCAACACCATTGCGACCACTTCCCATGGTGACGTGTTTCTAATACGGTCACCGTTGTCTTCTTCGTTCTGCGATGTTACGTTGCCGTATGGCAGCTGTTGAAGATGTGACTCTCCCCCAAAAAAGAGGCCCCGCCGAACATACGGTGCGGGACCAGATCGTACATGCTGCCAACGGCTATTTCAGTCATTTCGGCTACGGCAAGACAACGATGAATGATCTTGCCAAAGCGATTGGTTTCTCGAAGGCGTACATTTACAAGTTTTTCGATTCCAAGCAGTCAATCGGCGAAGCGATCTGTGTCCAATGCCTGGCGAAGATCACCAATGCTGCCGAACGGTCTGCTATGGAACCTGGAGCCGCCTCAGAAAAAATAAGACGATATTTCAAGACATTGATCGAGAAAAATGTAGAGCTTTTTTTCGTTGATCGCCAACTGTATGAGATTGCCACCTATTCCACCAGCGAGAATTGGGTCTCGTCGCAAGAGCACACAGCACGAATAGAAAGTGTGGTGCGAATGCTAGTTTTGGAGGGCCGGGAGTCCGGTGAATTCGAAAGAAAAACGCCGATCGACGAGGTCTCGCGCGCAACGATGCAAGCTATGCAGTCATTTCTAAACCCAGCTATGCTTCAGCATAACCTCGATGCCGTTCCCGAAGGGTCCAATGAGGTTGTGAGCCTCATACTGCGGAGCCTGTCGCCATGAAGTGACCGATTGACAATTTGGTCACTGGTCATAATATGCAGTCCTTAACTTCTGAGGGCACGCATATGACGTCGACACGAAGACTGCTTTCCGCTTTACTCATCGGGGCTTCAACCCTTTCACTACAAGCCTGCGATAAGGCACAGACAGCGGAACAAGATCCCCGCACAGAACCACCGCTGGTGAAGTCCGCAGTAGTTACTGATCCCCAGCGTTCTGACCGAACGTTCACGGGTGTTGTTTCTGCTCGCGTCCAAAGCAGTCTCGGCTTTCGAATTGCCGGAAAGGTAACGGAGCGACTGGTGGATACCGGCCAGGTCGTTACGAGAGGCCAACCGCTCATGCGGATTGACAACACTGACTACGATCTCGGTATTACGGCTCAAAGGGCAGCCGTTGAAGCAGCCAAGGCCGAGCTCGCGCAAACGTCAGACGACGAACGGCGTTTCCGTTCCCTTGTCGGGTCCGGCGCCGTCTCTGAAACGAATTACAGTCGTGCAAAAGCTGCCGCTGACGTCGCCGTGGCGAAATTAAACGCCGCCGAGGCCCAGGTGAGAGTGACTGAAAACACAGCAAGTTATTCGGTGCTCGTGGCAGACTCCGACGGAACGGTAGTCGAAACACTTGCTGAGCCAGGTCAGGTCGTCGCTGCCGGTCAGCCCGTAGTGCGCCTGGCTCACGCTGGTCCACGCGAGGCGTCGATCGACCTCCCTGAGACGCTGCTCCCAAAGGTTGGATCCAGCGCAACGGCTACGGTCTTCAACAGCGGTCAAGGTGGCAATGCTGTCCTGCGCCAGCTTTCGAACTCTGCTGATCCAATAACCCGAACCTTCGAAGCACGCTACGTACTCGAGGGCGACGCGGCGTCAGCTCCCCTTGGCGCTACGATAAACATCACCATCGCGGAGGGTGGCCAGAAGCCATTTTATCGAATTCCGCTCAGCGCTTTGTTCGATCCCGGAACAGGTCCGGGAGTATGGATCATCAATGACAACAGCGAGGTACACTTCACGCCTGTAAAAGTTGCCTCCTTGGACGCCGAGAACGCCTCAATTTCGGAAGGCATTCAACAGGGAGCTCGCTTCGTGGCCTTGGGTGCACACCTGTTGCACGACTCTCAGAAAATCAGAACCGAGCAGGGTGTACAGTGATGGGCTTCAATCTCTCAGCTCTTGCGGTACGCGAGCGTGCAATTACACTCTTCCTGATCATTGCCATTACGGCCGCGGGTGGACTGGCCTTTCTGAAGCTTGGTCGCGCCGAGGACCCAAGCTTTACAATTAAGGTTTTGACAGTCGTAACAGCTTGGCCCGGCGCGACAGCGCAAGAGATGCAAGATCAAGTGGCCGAACCTCTTGAGAAGCGTCTCCAGGAACTGAAGTGGTACGACCGCGCCGAAACGTTTACCCGACCAGGGTTAGCGTTTACCACTCTCACACTGCGCGATAATACACCACCGGGTGAGGTGGCAGAACAGTTCTACCAGGCTCGCAAGAAGATGGGAGACGAAGCCTCGAAGCTTCCACAAGGCACCCTTGGACCGTTCGTGAATGACGAATATTCAGATGTTACCTTCGCTCTTTACGCACTGAAGGCCAAGGGCGAACCGCCACGCGTGCTGGCAAGGCAAGCAGAACAGCTTCGACAGCGAATGCTGCATGTGCCCGGGGTTAAGAAGATCAATATCATCGGAGAGCGCCCCGAGCGAATCTTCATAGAGTTCTCCCATGACAGGCTGTCCAACCTCGGCGTTATGCCCTCTGAGATCTTCCAAGCACTGGCAAACCAAAACCTCGTAACGCCGGCTGGTTCAATCCAGACCAACGGGCCGGAGGTCCAGGTTCGCGTAGATGGGAGTTTCGACGACCTCGACGTAATCCGCAATACACCGATCGTGTCTCAGGGACGAATGCTACGCCTCTCAGATGTTGCTGAAGTGAAGCGCGGCTACGAGGACCCGGCGACCTTCCTCATTCGCCATCAGGGTGAGCCTGCGCTGGAGCTTGGTGTCGTTATGCGGGACCGATGGAACGGCCTCGTACTCGGCGAGGCGCTCGAAAAGGAGGTCGCTTCGATATCGGCAGAGCTTCCGCTTGGCATGTCGCTTGTGAAAGTGACGGACCAAGCCGTGAACATCGCTGAAGCAATCGACGAGTTCATGCTCAAGTTCTTTGTAGCACTTGCGGTCGTGATCTTCGTAAGTCTGGTCAGCCTTGGCTGGCGTGTCGGTATCGTTGTGGCCGCCGCAGTACCACTGACACTCGCGGGCGTCTTTATGATCATGCAGGCTACCGGCCGCGATTTTGACCGCATCACGCTCGGTGCGTTGATCCTCGCCCTTGGTCTTTTGGTCGATGATGCGATTATCGTTATCGAAACCATGGTCGTGAAGATGGAAGAGGGCTTCGATCGCATCGTGGCCTCCGGCGAGGCGTGGGTTCATACCGCCTCTCCCCGGCTGGCAGGGGCCCTGGTTACGGCGATCGGCTTGATGCCAGTAGGCTTCGCTCAATCCAGCGCAGGCGAGTATGCCGGCAACATCTTTTGGATTGTCTTCTTCGCTCTCCTCACGTCATGGCTCGTTGCAGGCGCCTTCACGCCATACCTCGGCGTCAAGCTGCTCCCCGATATTGAGCCAATTCCTGGCGGGCATGCCGCCATTTACGGTACGCCAAATTACAATAGGCTCCGGTCGCTTGTGCAGCAGGCCGTCCGTTTCAAATACGCGGTCGTTGTCGCGGTGGTGGCGGTCTTTGCTGTCGCTGTCGTCGGCATGGGATTTCTGAAGAACCAGTTCTTTCCTGTCTCTGATCGTCCAGAGGTCTTCGTCGAGGTGCAGATGCCATATGGAACTGCGATCGAGCAGACAACCAAAGTGGTCGAACATGTCGAGGACTGGCTGAAGACGCAGCCAGAAGCTCTGATCGTGACTAGCTACATCGGACAGGGTGCGCCGCGTTTCTACCTTGCTATCGCACCGGAACTTCCCGATCCTTCCTTCGCGAAGATCGTGGTTCTTACCAAAGATCCGGAGACGCGTGAGATCCTCAAGCAAAAGGTACGGCAAGCTGCAGCCGACGGGCTCGCTCCAGGTGCTAAGATCCGCGCAAACCAGATCACATTCGGTCCCTACACGCAGTTCCCTGTGGCATTCAGGGTTTCTGGTAGCGATCCAGCGAAGCTGCGCCAGCTTGCAGGCCAAGTTAAACAGGCCATGGAAGCTAATGCCCACATGCGACAGGTGAACGTCGACTGGGGACAGCAGGTGCCGACCGTGCATTTTGTCCTCGATCAGGACCGACTGCGGGCAATTGGGTTGAACTCGCACGATGTATCACAACAACTTCAGTTCTACCTCACGGGCGTTCCGGTCACGCAAGTCAGAGAGGACATCCGAACGGTGGACGTGGTCGCGCGTAGCTTCGGCGACGAACGCCTTGACCCATCAAAAATCGGCAATTTCGTCCTTGTCGGTAACGCTGGTCAAAGAATTCCTTTGGACCAGATCGGTCGGACGGAAGTTAGGATGGAAGAGCCGATCATGAGACGGCGCGACCGCGTGCCTACTGTGACTGTACAGGGAGACATCGCAGAAGGTCAGCAGCCGCCAGACGTCTCGAACGAGATTTTCAAAACACTGGAGCCGATCATCAAGGCCCTGCCAACCGGCTACAAGATTGAAACCGGAGGGTCGATCGAGGAGGCTGGCAAGGCGAATGGTGCGCTTGCACCCGTGTTCCCTATTATGATCGCCTTGATGCTGACTGTGATCATAATCCAGACACGCTCCTTTGCGCACATGTTTATGGTGATCCTTACCGCTCCCCTGGCGTTGGTAGGCATGGTGCCGACCCTGTTGGTCTTCGATCAGCCGTTCGGATTCAATGCCATCCTCGGCTTCTTCGGCCTTGCGGGCATCATCATGCGAAACACTCTGATCCTGATCGGGCAGATCCACACGAACGAGCATGAAGGCCTAAGTCCGTTCGATGCAGTTGTCGAAGCAACGGTCCAGCGGGCTCGGCCTGTCATTCTGACGGCCATGGCAGCGGTTTTGGCTTTCATTCCGCTGACATTCTCCGTCTTCTGGTCGTCGCTGGCGTTCACACTCATTGGCGGAACCTTCGGCGGTACAATCCTAACTCTGCTTGGCCTCCCTGCGCTCTATGCGCTTTGGTTCAAAATCAAAGCAAGTGACAAACGCACTCCCGCCAACAGCGATGCCGCTCTCGATTCAGTAAGCGACCAGACTGCTAAGGCAGCGCATTCATAACAAAATGGGGGCGGTGCGAGTCGCCGCCCCGACCCGAGGGAAATTCATGGCCGTAAATGAAAGCGAACATTCGTCTGGTGTTGAAAAGGGTGCCGACAGGCGCAACGCAACCATACTGGCCTTCAGGCCCCGTGCAACGACCGATAGTTCCACCAAGAATCTGCCGGTCAGTCAGGAAGGCGCCGAAGAGCCGCCGCCGCAAGAAGTCTACGCTGCAAATATCCAGGCGCGGGAATTTTCGCTTTTTGATGTCTTTGTGCTAGGAGCGGCGGTTGGCGGGATTGCCGTGTACCTGGCACTAAATTTTCTCTGGAGCGATCGCTTTTTTGTCAGGCCTGAGCTGGACAACCAGTTGACACCTCATCGAGTGCAACAGTGCGAAAATTGTGATCGCGGAAGGCCTTGGTTGTCGCCCTACTAGCGCGTGAAAGAGGCGTCAAGGTCCAGCGCCTCCCCTATACGTTGCATCTGGATTTCCATCTTTGCCCGCGCTATATTCGCGAGCATGGCAGACACGAGGTTTCCGACAGCACTGCAAATCGTAGTGACAGCCGCAATTAATGAGCGGCAAGGCGTGCGAACGACGAGTTCGACACTTGCAGACTCGTTGGAAACCAACTCAAGTTTCGTTCGAAAGACGCTTTCGACCATGGCGAAGGCTGGGATTATTTCGGCATCCGAGGGCGCTCAGGGCGGCATCAAGCTAGCAAAGCCCGCTAACCAAATCACGCTACAAATGGTAAGGGATGCGACGACGCCTGATGCCAGGGCATGGGCGCAAAGGGATGTTTCACAGCCTGCTTGCCTTGTTACGCGCAATATCGGCGGCCTGAGCGAAATGCTCTGTTCTAAGGCTGACGACGCGATCGCGGGAGTGCTGTCGTCAATGACAATTGAGGATTGCCTTAACGAGCTCCATCGTCTTGACACTTCCCGTTAAGAACGGGAGCCCAACTGGGATATCGGGCTCCCGCCGGAACTACTGATCGGGAGGTCACCGCATCAGTATCGATGCGCATTCGTTCAACGCACCAATCTAAAGTTCGTAACCTGCAGATGCGCCGCAGGACGTTCTGTTGCAAGTGTTGTCGCACATCATCATAACTGTATCAAGAAAAATAACAGTTCAAGTAGCGTCGTTGCCATACAATCTCAGTATGGAGGCTATCCGCCTCAACATGCTGATATGGCCGGAGAAATACTGTATACGTTAACGGCCTTGTCGCATGGGGTTGGCAGCTGCGGCTCGGCATTGCGAAGGCGCGCGCTGTCGATGCAAGCGACAGCCTCCGATTGGTGCGCCCGAGCACCGGGCCGGGGCTTCCCCGGCCCGTCGCTGGAGATTATAATCAATGTCTGTTGTCGACCATCATCTTGTTAACGGGTGCATAATCCTGCCTGTTTTTAGGCGGGTAGTCGCTTTCTGCGGTGGCCAGATCCTTATCGACACCCGGAACGCCCAAACCTTCTGCACCACGGACAAGGTGCAAATGTACGTCATACCCCCGGCAGGGCTGCGGACGGAAAAGCTGTTCAGGGGCGCCCTAGCGATCGACGTACCGGGCATCGGTCAATGTCGACCTTATTTCCTTGACAGGCGACGCCAAAGACGACCCTCGATCGCCTTATGGGTTCATCATCCTTCGTCGGAATCGCAATTGCTGTCTGGAAAGTTTGTCGTGGATCCAAGGGACTTCGACAGGTTCGCCGAGCTAGAGTATCTCACCCGCGGCTTCGACGCTTCCGTTGCTAATGAAGTCTAGTTGGTTGATTGCCGTCTGTTCGCATCCAAGTCGAAACAAACCACCGTTCGACCGCGTGGTGCAGGCCATCCTCAGAATCAGAGCCCGGTTTTATGCCGAGGTGTGCGGTCCGCTCCCGATGAGTTTCCAAAAGCCGCTCGAAACCGATCAACCTCCCCCTTTGGTTCAATGAGGCAGGATCTTCGAAAAGGATTTCTAGGCCGGGGAGACGAGAGGCCTCAACATTCGCCCCCTCGCCTGCTCGCAAACGCTTAAGTAGCCATATCGCATTGGCGTAGAGACCCACAACATACTCTCGATTGGTCTTAAGGAGGCTCAGGTGTTTTTCCTGATGCCGGTCAAGGGTTTGAATCAAGTTGGAGGCAAGTTCAGGATTGGCTACCGCGATCGCAGAAATACTGAAAAGCGCGTCGAACACTTTGAAAGGATGTTCCGCAGCCAGCAGTACGCGCAGATAGTTGCCTAAAACGTCTGGCCCAAAGGCCTGGGCAGATTGGGCTGCAGCAATCGCATGCCACGAGGTTCGCTCACTCGTCAGCCAAAACGTGGGGGTCCATGTGTTCCATTGAAATTGCCTCGAGAGTTCGACAAGCCAAGGCCGGGCCTCAAGGGAACTTGCCGCCATCGCCAGCAAGCTCATCGTCTGTGTTGCCCGCCAATAGGAATGGACCCACTGTCTCGACCTTCGATCACTCTCGATAGCCTGAATGACCTTGACACGCGCCTGCTGCAGCAGAACCGATGTGATCGTTGCATGCTTGAGCGCGACTTTTTCAAAAAGCGGTGCATAGCTCATAACCCGATCGAAAAGGTAGGGGGGAATGCCGCTACCACGCTCGTAGACTGGAGACATTATCGACAGCGCCCTCCTCAGAACGGTGTCGGACGTCAGAGTGCGCCAGTAGACTTCTGCCAGATTAGTGTCCTCGCGAAGCAAGCTCGCCAACGGAATCACTTTAGCACCGGCTCTACCCGGTCGAACAGGAGTTACTGTACCGTCCGATGTGCTGAGCACAATTGCTCCACCCGCAGTTAATTCCAGCTCCGCAATTCCAGTGTCCCAGCGCCGCAATATTTTTGCCACAAGGCCTGTCAACTCGGCATTTGTCTCGAACGCGATGGCGGGCGCGACGGCATCGACTGCTTCACCGACGTTCAGCCCACTAAGGACGTCGTCCCGTTGAAGAATGTCCAGCAACTTCTCCATTTACATTCCAAATCCCCGTAACGTCGTGCGCTGCACAAAACCGTGATCTTGAGATCGCTGAATAGACATAGCACTAAGCTCCATTTATGGGCATATGCCTGTATTTGTCCACTAGGAGATTTGTGATGCTACAGAATGATAACAAACCGACGCGATACAAGGCGATTGGCTATGTTTCCCACGGGGGAGGCTTTCCGTTGGTGGAGTTTGAACGTGAGGTCCCCACCCCAAAAGACGACGAGCTTCTGATCAAAGTCATAGGGTCGTCTCTTAATCCGCTCGAGTTTAAGCTTGCAGATTTGAACTTCTTCGGGAATCAGCCACCCGTGGCTCTCGGCTTCGATGTCTCAGGCGTCGTCATTGCTGTCGGCAGCAAAGTAGATGCGTTTGAGCCTGGTGATGCCGTCGTTGCCATGGCGGACTGCAACGGCCATGGCGGTTGGGCGGCGACAGGGGGTGGCGGCTACGCGGTCGTTCGCCAGTTCCTCGCCGCCAAAAAGCCAGAGACGGTATCATTCAGCGAGGCCGGCGCACTCCCGGTATGCTTCCTTGCGGCGTTTCTCGGATTGTACGATCACGTAAAGCCGGGTGACGTCGTCTATATTCCAGGTGGCGGTGGCGGCGTTGGTCACCTTGCGATTCAAATAGCAGCTCGCGCTCTGGGCGCCTCACTCGTAATTAGCAGTGGGAGCACCGAAGAATCCAAAGCCCTGTTGGCTGCAAGCGGCGCTGGTGCCGTGATCGATTACAAGACCGAAGATGCGACCGCTCGCGTCAGAACGCTTACCGCAGGCCGCGGAGCAGATGTAGTTTTCGACCCGACCTACAATGAAGATAGCTACGTTAACTCGGCACATGCCGTACGCGACGGCGGCACTTGGATTGTCCTCGGTGTTGGGCCAGGCCGTACGACCCGAACGAAGGTGACGTATTCACCTGTTGACGAAATCCTTTCGGGGAAGGGCGCGGCGCATATCAATGCAAATGTCCTGACGTACTTCTCCAACGGCTATACATTTGATGAAGCGACAAAGGCTTACTTTCGAATGGCGATGGAGGCTTCCATGAGATGGCATATCGAAGGGAAGGTGCGTCCTAAAATCTCGAAGGAAATCAGGTCCTCGGTCGAGGAAATTAACGCAGGGCTCAGTGAACTGAAGAGGGCTTCAGGCGTCTACGGGAAGATTGCTGTCAACGTCGCTCATCCGTAGTCGTAACCACCCTAGCCATACGCCGCAGGGGTTTCGGGGGTGGAGTGGGTCGCTTTTGGCGCGAGGACGGCCTGCAGGAGCTTTTCAAGGGCGTTACAGGGCGCCTGGAGGTAGAGCGGGTCGGCGGTGGCGTACCGCTCCGTTATCGTCAGGCGCCCTCCTGCCCCGTGTCCAAGCTGCGCTCCGCAGCTCCACGGGTCAACCCCGTTCTGCCGCATCCAGCGCGCACAGAAATGCCGGATGGAATACAGGTTATGGCTGTTGGTGTTCTTGCCATCATGCGGCAGGAAGTGTTTTCCGTATGTATAGGGCCGGGATAGGATCACGTCTTTCGCCACGGTCCCGAGCGACACGTTATGGCCTTCCCAATAGTCGATGCAATCAAACGTGCCGGTGGCGGTAGCCTGAATAAAGAAGACCGCGCTCGGGTCGCCACTCTCGCTCTTGCTGTGGGTGAGATCCCACCATGTGAAGACGGGCCGGTTCGGGTCATAAGGCACGTCCCCGATGCGCCCTGCCCGCTCAAGGGCCTCAAACTCCTCGCGCCAGTAAGCTCCTTCGGCAAAGGTTCGGGGGTGCCCTTCCCATACGTTCTGGTACCCCGCAGGATCGTCACGCAGCATGTCCAGGCGCTCCTGTTCAAGCACGCTCGGAAACCATGGGTTTTGATCCCAGTTCACCTTCTTGACTAAGGCGTTGGTCGGCTGCTTGAGGACAAAGCGCTGGTAGGTCGGCGCATCCTCGACGTCCGGGTTGAACGTTACCCAGATCTCCGAGCCGTCCTTACGCACGGTTGGTGTCAAGTTGCGCCAGCTCGGCTCGGAAACGTTCTGCGCCTCTTCAACCCACACAATATCCGCGCCTTCCAGCGACTTGACAGTGGCGCCTTCCTGCTTGCTCAGCCCCTTGAAGATGAACTCCGAGCCGATATCGTTGAAGATGCAGTTGTCTTGGATGGTGAACGGCAGACCAAATAGCTTGATCTGGTCGGAGAGGAGCTGGTGGACACTCTCTTGAATGCTGTTCTGAAATTCGCGGGCGCAGACCACCCGCAGCGGCGTATGGTGCGCAAGGTTTACGAGCGCCCGTGCCGCAGCCCAGCTTTTTCCCGAACCACGACCGCCATAGTAGACCTTATACCGGTGAGGCTCGAAGAGGCCGGAGAACGCCTCCGGTATTTCGATGCTGCTCACTCATCGGAGCTTCCCTTGGGCTTTACCAGCTTCACAACCAGCTCGCCGCGCGTGACCACGGGATTATCGCCCTGCCCGCCAATGTTAAGGGACTGAGACGGCTTGCCTTCGAGGCGATCAAAAACCCGATCAATGCTGGCGAGATCGCCGTTCTTCGCCATTGACACGAGCTTGGCACAGATATGCTCAAGCTGCGTCACCTCATACTCGACGCCTTCGTTATCGACAACGGTATCGGCTATGTTGAGGAGGTCGCGAAGTATGGTTTTGATATTGCGGGTACCGGGCTTCTTGCCCTCCGGGTTGCCGGACTGGAACGGCGTGCCGACAGGCATCCCGTCAGGACGCTTGGCCGCTGCTTTGCCGCTGCTCTTACTCACACCCGAATCCTGCCGCAGGTTGTATCTGCTGGCAACACTGATATGCATAGAGCAACGAATGGCTGGAGGCAGGGATGGGTGACTTCGAGAGAACTTTTGGTGCCGGAGCCGATGCGGCAAATATTATCGACGGCTACACAAAGCCGCGCTCAAACTCGACCCCAGAGGCTCAACGCCCACCCTTTGTCCGGCCGGACGGTATGTCGGATATTGAGCACGACCTATTTTTGGAACTTCGCGCCGCGGCTGACGAGATGGCCGAGAACTACGGGGTGCTCGTGGGCATGACGAACTGGCAGATTCTTGGCATTGTCGCAGCTATGCCAAAGACCGTCGAGGAGCTTAAAGCGTTCCCTGGTGTTGATCGCGTTGGATGCGGGCCACTGTTCTGGAACTACCTTGAGGCCACAAGAGCGAAGATCGCCGCCATCCCGCAAAGGCGACTCTCGGATGGCGAGATAATTGCCAATTACGCAGCCGAGCTTCGCGAGAAGTACAACAGATAAACTTCTTCGCGCTGCAGGGTACCGTCCCAACCTTAGCTGATGCGCTGATGAACGTCTTGGAGGGTCAGGAACACAGACGCGTGCGTGCCATCAACATAAACAAGGCGGTCGTTGCCTACCCACCCGACAAAGCCAAGCTTGGCTAGCTCGGCAACAAGGGCAAACGGGTCCGCAGCTTTCCAGCATGTGAACATGAATTAAACTCCAAACGCGAAACGAGCCGCAGAATATCAACTTTTTCGTTGAAGAACCAGATGGCTATACTTCCAACTTGCCCGCGATACAGGCAGTCCTAAGTTGAGCCGGAGTTTGCTATGGCGCCGAGGAAGCCGAAGAAGGATATGGACGGGGACGACGATATGCTTGAGGGAGCCGCACTATCCGCTGGGAAGGCCTTGGAGAAGGCTGGCGTATGGAAAGCGCTGCTTCTCCCCGCCTCTAAGGTCCTTGGCGACTTCATGGGCAAGCGCACCCAGGAGTGGGTAGACGGGCTGGACGAGCGGCGCGCCAAGAACGTCGAAGCGCATTATGCGAAGATGAAGACCATCGAGCACATCGATCCACCGAAGAACGGGCCAACCGAGCGGCAGTTTACGGCGTTGGTGGAGTGGACGGCGGAGGCGCAAACGGTAGACCCCGAAGCCGAGCCGGAGCTTGCGGCATTGTGGCAGTCCCTGCTTGGTGACATTTACCGCAACGATCCTTACGCGGACGAGCTGGCGAGCATCCTGAAGAATATGACGAGGGCTGATGCGCGGATGTTCCTGAACGGACGTTACCACCGCAAGCCGTTCATTCTCTTTCGCGAGATGGACCGCAACGACATCGGGCCGCCCTATATCGAACGTTTTAAGCAATGGGGGCTCATAAGCCGCAGGATGGCGGTCGAGCGGATCACATTGATCTTGGCCGTCAGTTTTGTGGGCGGTACATCGGGGCTTCTTGCAAGTCGAGCGCCCTACTTCAAAGCCTTGTTATTTCCTTCGAGCGAATCCGCATCGGGGTTGTGGACGTGGTCGCTCGCCGTCACGATAGCCTCTCTCCTCGCCATCTTCATGTCCACCTTCATTATGGACATTGCCCGGATGGAGCTGACCCCGCTAGGCAGGAGGCTTTACTACAGTGGGCGGCGTTACCTTGACGCGCCCACGCCGCCGATAGCTCAGCCTGAACCGCCCGAACCGGCCAAGCCCGCACCGCGAGCGCGGCGGACGAAGAAAACCTGACTTCAATCGGCCTTTTTGCCGGACCTTACGGCGCTGACCAGCTGAGTGATCAGCGAATAGATCTGCGGGTCGATGTGCGCTGGATCAAGCGTGGAGAAGGTCGAGTTGCGGTCGATATTCCAGTGCTGGAATGCTTCTTTGACCTCTGAAGGCGTAAGCCTGTCGCCGTACGCCCTAAGGAAGAATTTGCCGAATTGGATCGCATGAATGCGGTCGGAGGACTTCAGGGATTCGCTCATGTAGGACTTGCCGAGCGAGTACGCATATTTCGCGAGCGCCGCTAGGACGCCAATCATTACGATGTTGAGGATAAGGAGCGAAATGGGAAGAATGTACGAAGCCTGAGACACTGCTGGCGCGGCTGTCAAGACTGTCCATATCGAGTAACTGGTAAGTCCGAGAACCATCATCAGAAACACCACCCCGGCAATGTACCAACTGATCGCCCAATTCCTATGATATGTTGGATTGCAGCGGAGACGGCCCGTGTGGACGCTTACCGCGCCCTTATGGACACTTTCCGGACATCCGACGAGGCCAAGGCCCTCCGCGTTGCGGAAGACGCCGAGAAACGCGCTAAGGACGCCTATGCAAAGGCGCTCCAAGGCGACAAACCTGAAACGTAAGAACAAGACAATGGAACTGATACGAGGATTTAAACCTGCCACCGAAATTGAGCGAGCCTTTGCGGCAGAGAAGTATAAACAGGTGCGCACGGAAATCTCCGGCCGCCAGCCTGTCGAAGGAAATCCGATATTCCCCCGCCCCGGCCGCGAACATTGGTGCCGGAAACGCCGACAGGGTTCAGCGCATGCACCCATTGTCTCAAAACGAAGCCAGCAAGCTGTTTCTACAAGGTTGCCGCCCTTGCCCGGGGCGTCAGCTACAAATGCCGTGATTGTCATACAGCCTATTGTCGAGAGCGCTACGAGAAGCAAAAGCGCCTTAAGTCAGCCTAAGCGGCTTCAACCAGCTCCACCCGGCACTCACCGGGTTTTATTTCGTCCGCCTGCCCCCAGCGCAGCCGGATATCGACAATTTGGCGATCGTCTTCCAGCACGCCCCAACGCGTCAGCGTATCGCCAACAGCCTCTCTAGATTCGCAACGTCCCGCCGCCGCTTGTCCGGACGCCCGAAGGTATAGCAAGCGACGACATCACCATTCAGGCGGATGATTCCGGAAGGCCGGAATGCGTCTGCTTCCTTTTCCCATGTGCGATATTTGGCTGTTTTAATGCGCCCGCCGCGCGCGACGTTCATGAACAGGCTGTTGACCGAGGGCGGGAATGGCATAAAAGCGATAAAAGACTTCATGCCGAATATTAGATAGAAACAAGCCAAACTGCACTTGAATAACGCATGTCGGGTTTCTGTTGATTACTGAGATACAATCAAACAACAAGTCGGATTTCGCAGCTTCGCTCAAGAAACTGGGCGGTTTGGCGCTCGCCGGACCAGGCGCACTAAGTGTTGTCGGAGAATTCAGCGACAAACTGGACCTGTCCGGTCTCCTTACACGCATCGCCGCGAATTTTCGCACCGTTACGAATTCGCTATGGCATGCACTGGAAGGCTGGCTACACTTCAGGCTGCCGCTCGCTCCGGCCAGCCTAACCATGTTCTGTTTGCTGGTTATTCCAGTATTTTTCCAATCCGCCTCGCTCAAGCGACACAAAGAAGGCGAACTCCTGATAACACTGTCATTGATATTTACATATCTCCTGACACTATACCTTCATCCCGCCTTGAATAATTATACCCTCATCTTTATTTCAGTATTTTATCTGATAGCAGCATGCCTATACTCGATATTTCCTAATGATACAGGTAAATTCGACCAATTAACTCGTAGCCTGATATTGTTCAGCGTAATTATTGCTGCTTTTCAGTACTTTTACGGTGATCCATACACTATGCTCGACAGACTTCTTGGTGGCACTCCGGCGATTGACCCGTCTGTATTTGCGAGCCTTGATTTCGTTCCTATTGCCGCCGTCATTTTAATAACTGTACGGCGAGTGTCACTAGGCTCCCCGGGTCCTCTGTATGTCGCTCTCTTGGCTACAGGGCTTCTCGCAATCGATAAATTTTCAACTATTGTGAAGCCCGCGATTGACGGGTGGCTTTCATCAATTGGCGCCTAAAGTCCGAACCGTCTTGCATGGCTTTTCAAGAAGGCCGCCCTTCACTCAGGTTTCGCTTGGTTCCGATACCAGCGGTTCCAGTTGACGCCCTTCCCCCGCTCCTTCGGATCGAATGGCTCCCCGCCGTACTTCTCCATGAACGTCTCGGCATGGGCCTTCGTGGCAAAGCAATGGACGTTGTAGTGCCGGTCCTCATGGAAGATGAAGTGCATTCGCTCGCAGCGAAGCAGGCGCTTTCCGTGGCAGAAAGCGTCCTGCTCCGCGCCAAGCTTGCCGAGGGACAGCTCGGCGAGCAGAGCGACTTGATGGGGGTACATCCGGTCAATCGTGGCCGGGGTGATTTCGCCTTTGCGTCGGGACATGGCGACGTATGTTCACGATACGTTCACTCAAGTCAAGACGAGGTATACAGGCGATCGCACATGTTTTGGCGGTTTATGGACAGATCGGCGAGGCCGTTGGTCAGTTCCTCCTCTGTCAGGTAATCCCCGCCGTCGAGGATCATGTCCCCCATCTGAAACCCCAGCCGTGTCGAGGTGTCCCAAAACTTTTTCGCTTCTTCGGTCGGCGTGGTCTGCCGGAATATCCGGGCATGCTCGGCCAGAAGCTTGACCTTGGCAGTGAGTACCTTCAGATCCTTGTTTGCGGTGTAGGGCTTCTTCATCACCAAGCTCCACATCGGAGCGCCCATGATGTTATCCACGTCCTCATTCATTGCGAGGCAAAGCTGCGTCCGCTGGGAAAGCATGGCGGCTTGCTGCGCGGAATCACTCGACGAGGCCGCTTCGTAGGCCTGCCATACCGCGACCCCCGCCGATACGACGGTTGCGGCCAGCATGGCGAATTCGAGAGCCAGTCTTCCGTTTGCCACCATCAATCCCCCACTCGCGTTCAAGTTTGGCGATGTATGCATCATTTTCGCCAGATTCGGCCAACAGCTTTTGAAGCAGGGCATCATCGCCGCAATACTCAGCAATCAGGCGGGCTTCGTAAGCAGGGTCAAACACTAGGTTGCCCTTGCATAATGATGTGCAAATTCCGAGGTAATCCGCCCCCTGATTCCGAAATGATGTCGCCCCCTGATTCCGAGAAATAGTCGCCCCCTCGTTCCGAGATGATGCCGCCCCCTTTTGAGGCATCTTTCAAGGGTGGTCTGCAGGTGTGAAGTTTCTTCCCTTGAGGTCGAGGAGGAAGGAACGCAATGCCTGCGGAGAGAGGTGGAGATGCGGCGTGTCCGCGAGATACTGAGATATCGGTTTGAGCAAGGACTTGGGCACAAGTCGATTGCGGTGCGGGTTGGGACTGCGCCGTCGACGGTGCGCGAGACGCTACGGCGTGCAGCGGTTGCTGGCCTGTCGTGGCCCCTTGGTGACGACGTCAGCGATGCAGTCCTGGAGGCGGCGCTCTACAGGGGGGCCGGGACGAAGATAGGACACCGCCGCGCGCCGGAACCAGATTGGGCGCAGGTCCACCGCGAGCTGAAGCGCAAGCATGTGACGCTGCAGATCCTATGGGACGAATACATCGGTCTTCATCCGGATGGTTATCGCTATAGTCGATACTGCGACCTTTATCGCGGCTGGGCGTTGAAGCTACCGGTCACGATGCGGCAGGATCATGCAGCCGGCGACAAGCTGTTCGTCGATTATGCCGGCGACACCGTTAGCGTCGTAGTCGACCGATTGTCTGGCATGACACGACAGGCCCACCTGTTCGTTGCGGTCATGGGTGCATCGAGCCTCTCCTACGCCCAGGCGCGCTGGAGCGAAACGCTTCCCGACTGGATTGAATGCCATATCCAGGCGCTGGGGTTCTTCGGCGGCGCGCCGGCGTTGCTTGTTCCGGACAATGCCAAGGTGGCGATCATCAAGGCGTGCCACTTCGATCCTCAGGTCAACCGGACGTATAGCGCGATGGCGACGCATTATGGTAGCGCCGTCCTGCCGACGCGGCCGAGACGCCCTCGTGACAAGGCGAAAGTCGAGGCCGCGGTTCGTATCGTCGAACGCTGGCTGTTGGGCCGCCTTCGCCATCGCACCTTCTACAATCTCGCCGAGGTCAACGCCGCGATCGCCGACTTGCTGCATGATCTCAACGACAGGCGGGCCCTCCGTCGGGTCGGCGTCACGCGCCGCCAATTATTCGAAGAGCTTGACCGGCCTGCTCTAAGGCCATTGCCTGTGGAACGCTATGTCTTTGCGGAATGGCGTATCCGGCGTGCCGGATTGGATTACCACGTCGAGATCGAGCGGCATTATTACTCCGTCCCTTATCGCTTCGCTCGCGAGCAAGTCGAGGCGCGCATCACCGCCAATACGATCGAGATTTTCCACAAAGGCGAACGGATAGCCGCTCATCGCCGCTCCAGCGGCAACGGCAAGCACACGACGACCCCCGATCACATGCCCTCGGCCCACCGCCGTTTTGCCGACTGGACGATCGAACGCATTCAACGCGAGGCCACGTCCATCGGGCCGGAGGTTGCGTTGCTATGCGAAAAGATCCTCTCCGACCGGCCGCACCCGGAGCAGGGCTTTCGAGCCTGCATGGGAATTATCCGTCTGAACAAGGGCTTTGGGCGCGACAGAGTGAATGCTGCTTGCAGCCGTGCGCTGGAGATCGGAGCCCGGACCTACGGTTCGGTGCGCTCCATCCTCGACAATCATCTCGATCGAGCCGCCACCACCAATGGACCAGCCTCGCATGAGCCTATCCACCACGAAAACATCCGCGGACCTCGCTACTACCACTAAGGAGAAAGAAGAATGCTTGCTCATCCAACACTCGACAAACTCAACGCCATGGGCTTGGCCGGCATGGCAAAGGCCTTTGGGGAGCTCATCTCCAACGGTGAAGCCGAACAGCTCTCGCACGCTGAGTGGCTGGGATTGCTGCTCGAACGGGAATGGAGTTCCCGCTACGATCGCAAGCTTGCTGCCCGGCTCAGGTTCGCCAAGCTGCGCCACCAGGCGACCCCCGAAGATGTCGACTATCGCAGTGCACGCGGCCTCGATCGAGCACTCTTCATGAAGCTTCTCGGGGGCGACTGGATTAATGCTCACGACAATCTGGCAATCTGCGGCCCCTCAGGTGTCGGAAAAAGCTGGCTAGCTTGCGCACTCGGTCACAAGGCGTGCCGTGACGATCGCTCTGTTCTTTATCAGCGTGTCCCAAGGCTGTTTGCCCAGCTCGCGCTTGCTCGCGGCGACGGCAGGTATGTCCGGCTGCAACGGACACTGGGTCATGTCCAGGTCTTGATCCTGGATGATTGGGGTCTCGAACCGCTCAACGAACAGGCGCGACACGATCTGTTGGAAATACTCGAGGACCGCTATGGCCGCCGGTCAACGATCATTACGAGCCAGCTCCCCGTATCCGCCTGGCATGGCGTCATCGGAGACCCGACCTATGCCGATGCTATCCTGGATCGCCTCGTCCACAACGCCCACCGCGTCGAGTTAAGCGGCGATAGTATGCGCCGAAACCTGCCGCGCAGCGCTTGACACCAAGCCTGAACGAACTGAAAACAATACTTGCCTGCAAACCTCCTCGAAAAGGGGGCGAGATCATCCCGGAATCACGGGGCGCAATCATCTCGGAACAAAGGGGCGGCTTCATCGGAATCGGCATAATGATGAACAGGTCCGGCTGGCGGTGAGCTTCCTCAATCCGGCGGCAAGCCGTCTCGAAATAACCAGCGTCCATTTCGATGCCGATGAACTTACGGCCCGTTTGCACGCATGCTACGCCGGTCGTTCCGCTGCCCATGAATGGGTCAAGAATAACTTGCTCAGGCATCGAGAACAGATCCACTAACTGCTTCATCAGTCGGATCGGCTTTTTGGTCGGATGTTCATTTAGTAGGCCACCGTGACCATAGCCAGCGTCACTCTTCGGACAGACGAAGACGCCGTGCTTGCCGCCACCATTCCATCGGCTCCGGCCTTGCCCATGCCAATGCATTACAATGGATTCATAACCCATCCCCGGCCGGTCACCCGTAAACTGTGGCGCTCCATCTGGTTTAACCCAAATGCCAGTGCGCTTGTATTTGGCGCCATGCATCACCTGCCGCCATTTGTGGACGCCTTCGACTTGGCAGAACACGAGACTCCAACCTCGAGACACGCGTTGGATCTCCGCCGAAACACCAGCCCGCAAGTCATCGCTCACTTGATCGAAGTTGATTGGAAGATGGTCTACACGTCGGTTTCGCCCTACCCTCTTATCCATCTTTCCGAGGAGACGGCGCACCTTGGTATGAGCTTCAGCTTCATACGGCGGATCGGTGATGACATGATCGGCTTGTGCGATATGTTTCAGCGCCTCCATGCAATCGGCATGGTAAAGCTCACAGCTACCAATTGTGACCTTTGTTAAATTCATTCATTGGATTTTCTCTTGTATTTATCTGCAGCGACACATCGCTATCGGGGCGGGTCGAGCTATGCCGTCAATCCCAACTGCCGCCGCCGCGCCTCGACCATCTGTCGGTCACGCTCGGCATTTGCCAGTCGTGCAGCCTCTATACGGTCAGCCGCGGCTTTCATCTCGTCAACTGACGGCGCCGCCTTCTCGCCGGGAATGACATCGTTCCAGCCTTCACGGTTTAGCCAGGTCGTCGGGTGCGGGATGTAGCGCCCGTCGTCCTTGGTCCATTGATCCGAGGCCTTCCATCGCCGGAGCGATGCAAGCACGGTGCTTAGATCTGGCTTTTTGGTTTTCCATGCTGACAGCGCCCTGGGTTTCCCGACCTTATTCGGATAGGCGGACCAGAACTCAGCGAAGTCAGTTTCGACCCGCGCCTTATTGGAGGGTTCATTGGAATGTTCAGATGGAGAGTTAGTATGAACCTCCTTCACCCCACCACATGAAGCAGGTTCACCCCCGAGGTGAACGTCCTTCACCCCACATGTTGTCGCGGGGTGAATCTCCTTCACCCCATCAGGCCAGCGAGCTACGTGCTCGTTTGCCGCCCATTTGCTGCCCTTCATTTCCCGCTTGCTGGCAACGATCCAGCCTTCATCCTCAGCGATTTGCAGGTGGGTGATTACCGAACGCTCCGACAGGGAGCAGAGCTTCGCCAGCCGCTCTTGGCTAGGAAACATCGGGCCGCCCATATCGTTCAGGTGGCTGGCTAGGGCCTGAAGCACGAGCTTCGTGGTGACTTGGAGCTTCGATTCAAAAATGGCTTGGCGCCACGTCCAGACGCGGCTCAATGCTCGATCTCCAGAAGGGAGACAGTTCCTGATGGATGCGCCGCCGCTTTGTTCACGACTCTTCCAATGGAGTTGATGGCGTCCTTCAGCCTTGCTACCTCCCTATCGGAACTCAAGCCCCGGCGAAGCTCAGCGACTGCGTTTCCGGCATCGTAGATGCTAGAAGAGCGCGGAAGGTTCAGAACGTCGAATAGCTCGCCCCACCGAGCGTTGGCTTCCTCCATCCTTACTTCTGCCCGCTTGGACCCTCGCTCAAAGGCGTCTTGTTCTTTCGCAGCACAGGCGGCGTCAATTTCGTTAATTCTCGTCTGCTTAGCCTTCAGCATGCGATCAGCGTCGTCCAAGCGGGCTTCAGCGTTCCGCTTGTTCCGGAGGTAGTCGGCTTACTTCGTCACCTATGCGCCTGCGAAGCTGCTGCATCATCCGGTGCTCTTGTTCCCATGAACGCCGCTCGGGGACCTGCAGCCGCTTAAGCCCGTCAATAAGAAGTTTCAGCAGAGCGGCTTGTGGTAGCGTCACCCTGCCCAAGGTTGGTCCCTTTATCGTTTTAAAGGTGCCACTATCTGGGTAAAACCAGATCAGACCGCACCCATTGGGAATATCCGATTTTTGCACCAACCCCTTCGGGGTGCAGAAAAATACGGCGCCGGCGAACTCAAAATACTTTTGCCACTTACCGCTTGTAACGTCTGAACGGAAATCGGCGATGCTGATCTTGCACTCATATGCCGTAGGCAGAGGGTGCATGTAGCTTTTCATGAGGGTATAGACGTCGGGCCGAGGACTGCCGCTTGGGCCGAGTTGCATGTCCTCCCAAACCATGCGGTCGCCGTTGGCACGCAGATGAGCCGCCAGCTTATTCATTAAATCGTCGTGCTTGATGGAATGATCCACATCCCTATGCTTTCATTATTTCATCCGCCTATGCTTCCAGAAATCGGAGGGGAGCAGAGCATAGGTACCGCTCCCTTGCCTTCACGCTGTATCAGGTTGTGGATTTCGGCAACTGAAAGTTATCCCCAGTCCCCGCAACATCGTGCGACATGCTAGAACAGTATCGGTCCGCGACGGGAGATGCTGGTGGATTGGCAGACTTTTTCGAATAACTGGGGATTCAACCCGGCAACAATAACGACCGCACTGCTCGGGCTTGCTGTGACCTACTGGGTCTATATTCGCCCCGCGAAGCCACGGATCTGCTACAACGTCAGTAGTTCCGTCGTTACAAGCGAAACTGACCCCGCGTATTCGACCCACATAAAGGTACTCTACAAAGACGCCGAAATCCCGCGCGCGACGCTGTCACAGGTCTCCATCTGGAACGAGGGCGTTCAACCTATCCGCCGTAGCGACATCGCACCAAAGAGCCCACTCTGCCTTACGGTGCCGGGCGGCCAGCATATCCTCCAGTTCGCGGTCACACACATGGCGAGCCATGCCATGGACGCCAGCCTACATTGGGAGGACGAGGGTTCTATCCGTTTGGACTTCGAATACATCGACGCGAAGCAGGGTATCATCCTTGATGTTCTGCACACGGGCACCCTCCGTGACCTTAGTGTTGAGGGCGATCTGATTTCTGCCGCCGGTCCGATCCGGGAGCCTCTGCCATCTCAATCGATTTCCAATCGTATGTTTTTGGCTGTGATGCTCGTTGGAGTGTCGTGTCCACTTCTGGTTATGTACCTTGTCAACAGCTCGACTGGCCCGAGCTGGTCACCAGCTATTCAAATGCTTTCGGCAGCGGCGTTCTTGATTGGAACCATAGGCTGGTTGATCATCGTGGTGGGATTCGCAATGGCACGCAGCCAAGCCCGGATAAAGTTCGGCAAGCCCAACCATTAACCGCTACGCCCCTTAAAGCTATAAAGTATACTTTGACGGCCTTTAGAGGCCGGAGCATGATTCCGTCGTATCCCTTTAAGGAGCGACATCATGCACCCTTCCCGCGAAGACATCCGCGATGATCTGGAGGCTCAATTCGAGCTTCCCCACCTACCCCCACCGATGACGAAGAACCGAGCCAGGGACTTCACGTGCGAGCCGAAGGAAGGCGCGTGCGAGGAATGTCGCAGGCTGTTCGGCCTCAAGCCGAAGCGTTGAAAGGAGCGTGACCCAATCTCGGGAAGCAGGGAAAGGCCATAGGGCAATCCCGTAACCTGCCGCGCCACGGAGATCGCGTCACTCTCTCCGACCAGTTCCACCCCCGCCGCGCCACCTCCCCGTGGCGGCAACTTGGCCCCTGCATGCGAGAATTTGCAGGGGCTATTTTTTTGGAGCCCGACCCATGAAACTCTTTGTTTATCGCAGCGACCAAAGGCCTCCGGCCGAGTACGACTACTACATCGACCAAAATGGACACGTAACGCCGGCACTGCCGAGCTTCTTTCCCGAAGAGCGGCGGATTGCGGTGATGCTGGAGAACGGAGAGGCCCTGCCCTCATCAGCCCAGCAGCAGGCGATCGAGCTGATGATCGGCTTGGTGCAGCATGAGGTGTTTTATGCCTTCCGGCCGGACCAGCCTACAGCCCTCGACGCCTCCGGCGCATGGTGGCGGAGGACGTTCCCGTGATGATCGAACTCTACGCCTCCGGCGCACCACACCCGCCCCTGGTCGAAGCCTACATCGACGCGCAAGGCAACCTGTGGGGAATGGAGCCGCAGCCCCGCGAAGGCTTCGAGGATCTGATGCAAGTCGTGCTGGAACAGGTCGGTGAATGCCCGAACTACCAGCAGCGGTGCGCCATCAGCTTTCTCGTGACCATGAACGGCGCGACGGCAGCTTACCTGTTTACGAAAAACCCGCAGCCGACCCCGTTACAGGGATACTCGGTGAGCCAGTACCTCTAAGCCCCTTCACAGGGGCTTTTTCTTTAGGGTGAAGGGCACGACAATTTCAGCACCGATTGCGTGCTGGGCGAGATAGCTTGTCACCGCTTCGGCCGCAACATAATTGGCGGTCGTTGGGGCTACTGAATAAACTGATTCCGTCGATCCATGCGCGACTTCATAGAGGCTGAAGTGGCTAGCCATCGCGCCGTCTACGATCTCGGAATACTCCTCGGACAGGCCCATCGGGTGTTTGATGGTGATTGTTATGGAAGTCTTCGGGGTTCTACCGGCGAAATCAACGTCCGCAAACGAATGATAAATACGCGACTCCCCCGCGGCAATGACGTCGTACTTTCGTTTCCGACCTTCCAAGGCAGCTAGCCGCGAGCTCAGGTCCGATATCTGGTCTAAAAGGACTTTTTCGGATGCCGTTGCCTTCTTCTCAAACTCGACCTGCGCTCGGGTGCGAGTTACGGGGTTATCGAGCTTGAAGTCTTCGGAGTGTACCGCATCGAGGCTCTGCTTCAATGATACCTTGGCGTTCTCAAGTCCCTGATGCGTGGAAACGATAAATGGAATGTGCCGGAAGATTTTTAAATCGAAGGGTATTGGATCGCCTGCCCTCACCATATGGACCACAGGCCCACCTGACACGTGACGGATGCCAATCTCATAGAAGACGTTGGGGTTGAGGGTAGTGATGTCCGCAATGACCAACTCTGCATCCAGCAGATGCTCGATAATCTGCGTATCGATAAGCCCCGGCGCCGCCATCTTATCGGCACGAACAATGTCGTATTGCGGGAAGTGATCCTTAAAGACGGGACGAATGATGCCTTCTAACAGCCAATCGGCATGGATACGCTCGGGGCTTCCGTCCTCCCCGATCGGGCTCACAACGAAACAGACCGGCTTCTTTTCCTTTGGCGCCATCGCAAATCTCCCAGCAACGCTTACCAACTAGCGGTTTTGCTTGGGCAATTCAACGTGGAGCAGGCGTTGTCGATTTTTGTGGACGACATTTGTGTCATCCGCCAGAATCCTCATGCACTGCGGCGCTGAAAGTAGAAGCGCTAGGGGTATCACGAGCTATCATCCGCAGGACGATGCCCAGCAGGAGATAGCAAGCCGGAGTAACGACCGGCCAGTGCATGCAGGCTTACTAGTGTCTGGCGCCTCAGCGCGAAGGGGTTGGAGCAAGTCCAGTTAATCGAGCTAGCAACCGAGCGAGCGACTGTTGCCCCTTCGAGGGCTTTTTATTTGCACCCGCTTCTCCGAAGCCCACTCATCAACCACCCTTTCGGGCGCTATGAGGCCAGAGCCCATGGTACCACACGCGACCACAACGCCAGATTCTGCACTAGCGTAATTTCAACCCCTGACCGGATTCCCATCGTCTTTCCGATGAATCATATTCCCGCCCGAACCAACGGAGGGGTCATGCTCATCGAGTTTTTCCGCGAGACAGGCGCACCGCCCGCAGCCGACTACGACATGATTTTGAACGCTGACGGCGTGATGTGCCATGTGCATGGGAGAAGGCGCCAGAAAAGGGTTCTGCGCGTGCTGGTGCAGCACGAAGGCGCCAAGGTGTCCTCCAGTCAGGCCGTAGCCATGACCGAGCTGGTTATGAAGCACGGCATCGTGACTCTCGCCTTTTACGACTTCTAGCCCTATTCCGGGATTCTGTACTTTTCCATCTCCGCCCAGTCCGACACGCCAAGCTCCCTGAAGGCCGCCGGGATGTTATCGGACGTCTTGGCGAACTCGCGCCCGTCCGGATGGCGAAACTG
Organism: Rhizobium sp. Rhizsp82; assembly: GCF_047325115.1. Taxonomy (NCBI): domain Bacteria; kingdom Pseudomonadati; phylum Pseudomonadota; class Alphaproteobacteria; order Hyphomicrobiales; family Rhizobiaceae; genus Rhizobium; species Rhizobium sp. Rhizsp82. The sequence goes on from NZ_CP168571.1 coordinate 1,466,542, forward strand.
CTTCTTGCGCGGCGCACGGGTTTTCTTGGGAAGCGGATGGGCAGGCTTCGAGATGGCATCCAGCGCGGAAAGCTTTTGGAGCAGGGTTAACCGCTCGGCATCGACCTTCGCCGCCAGCACCTTTTGCGCATCGGCAATCAGGATTTGAAGCTCTTCGAGCGAAAGGCTTTCAAGGTCGGGTTTCGCGGCCATCGTGTCCCCCGTGGTTGCCGGATTCATACCCTTTATCCTAATGATTTCAAGCTGGGGATAAGTTTATAACAAAAGTTATTTACAACCTTAACGTGTTGCGTCAAGATACTTTCACCAAGGATAGAAGCACCATGTACAGCCCCGACTTCGCCGACCGCGACCCGCGCAACCCGGCCAACCACGCTCCCCACACCTTCAAGGTATGCAGCTACCAGACCAAAGGCTCCCGCGTCTGGATCGATGATGTTCTGGACGAGATCTTCACCACCGAGGCGGACGCCAAGGCCGCCCTCCTCGCCATCACGGCCTTCAAGGGCGAGGAACTGGACGTTCTGGAATTCGATGAAGACGGTGATGAAATGTGCGTGTTCTGCGCCGAGTGGGATGAGGACCAGAAACGCTACATCGAAGCGTAACATGGAACCGGCGCAGCTTTCCTTCCTCGAAACGCTCGCGCCGGAGCCGCCCAAACCGCCCTACCCATGGGAGCTGCTGGCAGCTGGCCTAGCGGCCAACGAAATGACCCCATTCACGCGCGAGGACGTGCGGCGGATGAAAGAAAACCAACGGAAGCCATAAATGTGCAGTTCAAAAAATATACAACAGGTGTTTACTGCCTCGAAACCGAGACCGACGATTTAACGCACGGTTCAGTTGTTGAAGTCACCACGCGCCACGGGAAGAACGTCGCAGTGATGATATGGAAGAAGCTCCTCACCAAAGCGGGTAAGACGTATTACAGCTACGTGCGCGAAGATGGTATGGATCGTAAGGCTTGGCAGGCCCGCAAAGTCGAGAAACTGCAAAACGCCGCAGCTCGGCAAAACGAGCTATCAGACAGCCACTATGCGAAGAGCAATCAACACCGCGACTTTTTAAGCCTTGGCGAGCCAATCAAGGTTGGTCACCACAGCGAGCGACGCCACCGCAAGTTATTCGAAGATGCCAACCGCCACATGGCAAAATGCGTGGAAGCATCGCGCAAGGCTGACGGACAACTTGAGCGAGCCGAAACGATTGAGAGCCGCCTTGCTTACGAAATCAATCTGGATACACCGGACAGCTTGGAATTGCTGACACAGCGCGTTCAAGACCTTGAGCATAAGCGCGACGCGCTCAAGGCCAGCGGAAACTACGAGTCGTTCCAGCTATCGAATTTGGGCGCGAACATCCGGCGCTATAAAGAACGTCTGGCGACCGCCCAAAAGCTCTGGGAATTGCCGCCGCAGTTATCTGCCCTCGCCCAACAGAAGCAGGAGGGCTAGGCGATGAGCGAAAAGATGACACTGATACGTCTTCCCAACGCCGGCTCTGGTGAAGGCGGTATTTTGGAATGGGGGGAAGTGCCTGCGTCAGAGATGATTGAACGTTTGCGGTCATTCCACCGTTTCCGGCTTGAACTCGCGCAGAAAATCCTAGCTGCCCCTGACCATGCATTCCAAGTTGATGTCGTTCGCGGGTCAATAGTGCAGAAGCACATCAAGACGCTGCAAACGGCCTCGCCTATCGAGTAACCGCCAGCCAGTTGATTCCGCCCGCCGCTTGGATACCATCCCCCAATCAATGGGGGATTTTCATGCGCGCGATTCTGGCGACAGTCGTTTTATTTGCAGCAACATCAGCGCATGCGGAGATGGTCTACGACGGCAACGCACTGTGGGAGCTATGTCAGGACAACAAGCCCTATGCCACCGGGTACGTTGCCGGGTGGCTGGACAAGTATGCGAACGACAACGGTGCCGTTCAAGTGGACTTCCTAAAGCAGAAGAAGCGCGACGAGCGCAACGATGCGCTGTCCAAGGACATCACCGCCAACATTTGCCTGCCAAGCGGATTTCGGCTGGCGCAAGGCGTAGATACCGTCTGCATCTTCCTGCGGGAGCATCCTCAGAACCGACATCTGACCACGATGTATCAAATGACGACCGCCCTTTCGGAGGCTTGGCCGTGTAAATAGCTGGCGCGAAAGTGGCTCGAAAGCGGGTAAATCTCTGCGATTTGTTCCGCTTTGTTCCACCCTCTCCCGCCCCGCTACGGCCTGCTAATCAAGCATTCTCGGAATGTTCCGGTTGCCTCGTCCATTAAGCCCCCTTACGTGGGTGTGAACTGGAACCGCCACAGCAATGAGAAGGGCCCGATCGCCAGATCGGGCCCTTCAACTGCACACAGCGGAGTGGGCGCTTAGCTGCGTGCGAATGCGAGCAGGTCGCCGTTCAGCTTCTCTTTATCCGTTACGATCAAGCCGTGAGATCCGCCCTCGTAGACCTTGAGCTTTCCGTTCTTGAGGTAGGTGACCGCGAGCTTGCCGGAGAGTTCAATCGGAACAATCTGGTCATCGCTGCCGTGGATGACGAGTGCCGGGACTGTGACCTTCTTGAGATCGTCGCGGAAGTCTGTTTCCGAAAACGCGCCCAGAGCATGGAACGCGGCCATAAAGCCGGTTGCCTGGCCTTGACGCCAATATTCCTCGCGTACGCCCTCAGACACCTTGGCGCCCGCGCGGTTGTAATTGTAGTAGGGCATCGAGACATCCTTGTTCCACTGGGAACGGTCTGTCGTCACGGCTGCCCGGAACGTGTCAAAGAACTCTTTCGGCACCCCACCCGGATTGGTGTCAGTCTTCAGGAGGAACGGCGTCACTGCAGCTACGAGAACCACCTTGCTCACACGCTTCTCACCATGACGCGCAATATAGCGAGCAACCTCGCCGCCACCCATGGAATGACCGACAAGGACTGCGTCCTTAACATCGAGCGCCTCGAGAACGGTTGCAAGATCATCAGCGAACGTATCGTAGTCGTAACCATGGCTTGGCTGACTGGAGCGACCGAACCCTCGGCGGTCATGAGCGATTACCCGGAAACCATTCTGTGCAAGGTAGAACATCTGGTTTTCCCAGGCGTCTGACGAAAGCGGATAACCGTGACAGAAAACGACAGCCGGTCCCTGCCCCCAATCCTTGTAGTAGATCTGCGTCCCATCCTTAGTAGTGACTGTGTTCGCAGTCTTCGCTACGACCTTGATGTCAGCTGCCGTCTTGCTAGCGGCGCTCGCAGACGCGGTTGCGGCTACCAGCCCAACTCCCGCTACTGCTGATGCAGCGCCAATGAGGAGATTGCGTCGCGACGCCGCCATTTTGTGTTCAGTGGTCATTTCTCTAAATCCTTCACTTACAACAGAGGGGTGTTGGCGCGACCATCGCGCCAACATGGCGTCGATCAAAAGCCGAGACGCTTCGCATCTTCCGGCAGGAACGCCTGGCCCGAGCGGTTCTTTACGCTCGGAAGCTCTGCAACTCGCGCCCGCCAAGCAAGAAGGTTGCCGAGATCAGCCGGAACTTGGACGCCCGCAGCGTCGCCGAACGCGAGACCGGCAAACAGCGTGATGTCAGCCATCGAGAAATTGTCACCAGCGAGGAAGTCCGAGGCGCCCAGGATCTTGTTGAAGTAGCGGAAACCTTCCTCAACCGTAGAACGATTGCGTTCAGCCCATTCCTTGCGACCCTCCCACTCAGGGCTCTTAAACGCCTGAAGCAACGGACCGAGGCCGGACGTGCCGAAGTGAAAGTAGATGCCGACCGGGTCGAGAACAAATGCCTCAGCACGGCGCTGCATCATATGGACAAGTGCCTTTTCCTTTGGAGACTTACCGGTGAGGGTCGGATTGCCATCGAGATTGTCGAGGTATTCGGTGATCGCGGTGGCTTCGGAAATGAGGGTGCCGTCTTCGAGTTCGAGCACTGGAATAACGCCCGACGGATTGATCGCGAGAAACGCTTCCTGCTTATGCTCCGCTCCGATCAGATCGACTGGAACGAACTCGACCTGGCTGTCCAGGCCCTTCTCCGCAAGAACGATTCGGATACGGGCTGGATTGGGGAAGCCCGAACGGTCGTAGATTTTCATTTCAACATCCTTCATTTGGCTGGACAGACAATCTGACCTAGCGCTAGGTCAGTCAATATGCTGTGATATGCCCCTATGTCAATAGCCCTACCAAGCGCTAGGTAGGTATTTTGTTGACCGTTAGGTTTATGAGGTATAGATATTAGCGCAGAGGTAAGCGAGATGACGAAAGATACACGTCAGTTGATAATGGATACCGCCAGGCTGACGGTTCAAGCGCATGGCTACACAGCACTTAGCTTCCGCGAGTTGGCCAAAGAAATTGGCATTAAGAACGCCAGCGTCCATTATCATTTTCCCACGAAGGGCGACTTGGGGGCGGCGCTCGCCAAGCAGTACTCAGATGACGCGCAAAAATTCCTGAATGGTCTTTCTTTGAAGGCGTCGGACGCTGCAAACACCATGCGAACGTATACGGATGCCTTTCGAGCCGCCTTGGAACGACAAAACCGGATGTGTCTTTGCGGAATCATGATTGCGGAAAGGGATGAACTTCCTGAGATCGTGAAAACCGAAGTTGATCGATTCTCCGCAACCAACATTAGATGGCTGTCCGATTTTTTGAGGGCGCTAGATCTCAAGCAAATTGATGTAGACAGTCGATCGGAGGCAATCTTTGCGGCGGTCGAAGGGGCGCAGCTTATTGCACGTGGATCCGCGGACATAGCCATTTTTGATCGCTGCATGGACGCGTATGGAAAAGCAGGGCTTTTCCCAGCTTGGAAGCCCCGGTAGCCTACCTTCTCTCAAAGAAACCACCGCCACCGCCAGAAGGGGGAGGAACCGGCCGGCGGCGGTGGGCGTCGCGAGTGCGAAGGTCACCGCGACAAAGGGTATTCGCTCAAGTCTCAGTCGACAGTTCAGGGCTGTTGGCAATTTGCAGCATTTGCTCTCGAATGATTGTGGCGGCGCTAGCAGGGTGTTGAAGAAGTCAGTCGCGTTCGCACACGAAGCCGGAATCGTCTCCGTTGTGGATATAGATATGCCCGACAAGGCGTCCAGCGGAGCCAAGTGCTGCCCATCCGCGACCACAGACCGGGTCATTCTCGTCTTGTCCTTCCCACGAGAACTCCGCACAGGCTGATCCACTGCGCGTGCCGTAGCGGACATCGAGAAAGCCCTTGAGAGCAACGAATGCGATTTCGCCGTCGGCTGGGCCCTGGAATGTTAGATGCGCCTCTTCGACGAGATCGAGGGCGTCATTGTCCCAGTTGTCCATCTCGACGATGCGCCAACGACCGGCGAAGGCCTTGGCGAAAGCAGGAACTCTCGCCATCAGCCTGTCTCCGTCATGAGCTTCGGCAGCCGCACCAGATTGTAGGCGGCGGCCGCGAAGGTGAAAGCCCATCCCACCCGGTCGCGACCGCGGAACTTTGTCTTGTCCTGCCCGGCGACGGTTTTGATCCAGCCGAACGCCTCTTCGATACGCTTGCGAATGCGTAGGCTGACCTTATAGCCGGGATGGCGTGTCGTGCGTCCGTCGATAGCCGAGCGGCGACCATTGACGTTCTGTGCCACGTGGGGCGTCACCTTCATCGACCGCAAATCTCTGACGAAGTCTTTCGTGTCATAAGCCTTGTCGGCACCAAGCGTGATTGCCTGTGGCCGGTCGCAGAAGGGTTCAATCATGTGAAGAGCCGCGATGCGTTCGGCATAACCGGTTGCTTTTGTCAGATAAGCGTTGACCAGAAGACCATGGCGGTTCTCCATTAGACCATGCCCCATGAAGGACAGCTTGGCCTCTTTGCCCTTTCCCTTCCTGTACAGCTTTGCATCCGGATCGGTCGTTGATGCATGCGTCTCGTTGGAACGCTTTTCGCCATGGAAGTCTGCTTCTGCGTTGCGACCGCTCTCCGATGGCGGTTCGTCCGAACCGTCCTTCGGCTTGAAGCTCTTCATCGACGCCCAGGCTTCGATCAGTGTGCCATCGACAGAGAAATGGTCTGTTGACAGCAGCCGCTTTACCTTGGGCTGGGAAAGAATTGCACCCAGAAACTTCGCAGCGATGTCACCATCAAGCAATCGGTCGCGGTTCTTCGAAAACACTGAATGGTCCCAGGCGGGATCGTCAATGCCGATGTCGACGAACCAGCGGAAGAGAAGGTCGTATTCCAACCGCTCCATCAGAAGTCGCTCAGAACGGATCGAATAGAAGGCTTGCAGAAGCATGGCGCGCAGAAGCTTTTCTGGCGCGATCGACGGTCGCCCGATCGGTGAATAAAGCGCTGCAAATTCTTGTTCCAATAAAACGAGCGCTTCGTTCACGATCTGCCGGATGGCCCGTAGGGGATGATCTTCTCGAACACGAGCCTCCAGATCCACATAGCTGAAGAGTTCGCCTGTCCTCACATCGCCGCCGCGCATCCATCAGCTCCAAATCGCCATACAGCGAGTGAATCACGACAACAGCATATGTGCCAGCGCCTTTTTCAACGGCCTGCTAGGGCCGATTACATCAACGAAAGACTCTTGCGCCAATCGCCACTTCACCTCTGTCGCAGCGTGCCGCATAAGGCCTTCCCGTGTCATCTCCACGATTCGTTTTCGCTTATCAGCGCCGTCAGCTCTTATAACAACAAGACCTTCACGTTCTAACGGGCGCAGGCTGTGGCCCAGTGCCGATCGTTCCAGCACTAGCAAATCAGCTAGATCTCCCAAGCAGGAGATGTTTCCGGCGCGTTTTAGCTCTGCCAAGATTGCGAATTGCGTGGACCTAAGGCCTGTTCCAGCGAGCGCCTTGTCATAGAACTGCGTAGCGCGGCGAGCTGCCTTCCTGATTGCAGTGGAGACGCACCTACTTCCATTCGCTAACAGGCTATCTTCGGTGTTTTCGTTAGCTGCCATCATAAACTGAGCCTCAATCGAGAGAGCCATATATGGGCATATGCCCTTTAATGCAAGCGCGTTATCTCTTGGTTGCCAACTATACCCAGCCGAGCAGTTCGCGGCGGACCACCTTCTCAAGCACACGCATGCCGTCCTCGCTGTCGTTCAGACACGGAATATGCGCGAACTTCTCGCCGCCGTTCTCGTGGAACGAATGTGCCGCCTGCTCGGCAATTTCTTCCAGCGTCTCCATGCAGTCGGAAACGAAGCCGGGGTTGAGGACTGCGATCTTCTTGACCCCGTCCTGCGCCAGCTTCTCGACGGTCTTGTCGGTATAGGGCTGCAGCCACTCTTCCGGCCCGAAGCGGGATTGGAAGGTGACCATGAATTTTTCCTTGGACAGGCCAAGGCGCTCGCGCAGCAGGCGTCCGGTCTTCTGGCACTGGCAATAATAGGGGTCGCCCTGCTTGAAGTAGGACATCGGGATGCCGTGGAAGGAGGCGAGCACCATCTCCGGCTCCCAGTCGAGGGTTGCGAGGTGCTGCTGCACGGAGTTGGCGAGCGCCTCGATATAGGTCTCGTCGTCGTGATAATCAGGGACGGTGCGCACCGCAGGCTGCCAGCGCATGGTCAGGAGCTTCTGGAAGGCCTTGTCGTTGACGGTCGCCGTCGTCGCTGCCGCATATTGCGGATAGAGCGGGAAGAGCACGATGCGGTCGCAGCCCGCAGCCTTCAGGCTGTCGATTTTCGAGGCGATGGAGGGGTTGCCGTAGCGCATCGCCCAGTCGACGACGACATTGGGCAGATCCTTCAGCCGCGCAGCCATCAGTTCTGCCTGGTTGCGGGTGTAGGTGCGCAGGTAGCTCTCGTTCTTGTCCTTGTTCCAGATCGTCTCATAGGCCTTGCCGACCTTTTGGGGGCGGGTGTTGAGGACGATGCCGAAGAGGATCGGGTACCATTTCCAGGGGGACCATTCGATGACGCGCTTGTCGGTCAGGAACTCCCGGAGATAGCGGCGCATCGAATTGTAGTCGGTGCCATCCGGCGTGCCTAGATTGACGAGCAGCACGCCCACCTTGCCAAAGCTGACGGGCGGATGGTTTGCTGCGATCTGGCTAGACACTTTCACTCTCCAATCGGCTTTCGACTTTCCTCTCTACTGACGCATATCGAGATCATGTGCAAGAACACATGAGCACAAGCCGAACTCATGCGACACGCTCACGGATCATGCACGCATCGGAGCGAGACCTGCGATCGCGAGAAGCGCAACGCCAACAGAAGGTAGACCGTATAGGAACCAGCGTAGACCTACCAGCAAAGAGCTCCTCGTTTGCAAGAAATCACCGCATACCATTTGCGGTCGCTCATCGCAGGGTCGAGCAGTATAGAACGCACGCGATATCGCGATGTCGAACTGCGGAAACCAGAAGAACACGCCAAGGATCATTAGCCATGTGATTGTTAAGGCGAGAAAGAGCCAAAGGAGGCCGTGATCAGATTGGGCGAGAGGCTTGCATCTCATGAGATGTCCATTAAATGATGAGGCGACATCCCCAGCCCATTTGGCAGGAGGCTGAACGCCGGTGGGGGCCACCGGCGTTGGCGCTAAACCTGTACCCAGCCACCGTCGACGGTCAGCTCGATCCCGGTGATATACGAAGCGTCGCTAGAAGCCAGAAAAGCTACAGCAGCCGCGATTTCCTTTGGGGTTCCCATTCGATTAAGGGGAATCTGCTTGACAACCTCGTCGTTGATCAACTCCACCCTCTCGGCGGGGATGCCATTTCTCACCATAATGTCGGTGTCAATGTGTCCCGGCGCGATCGCGTTAACACGGATACCGCGTCCGCGCAGATCGGTTGTCCATGTACGGGCAAGCGACCGGATCGCTGCCTTCGTGGCTGAATAGACACTGAAATTGGGCAAGCCTTTCGAACCGGCGACCGAGGTATTTAAGATTACTGAGCTTCCCTCACGCAAAAGGGGAATGAGCTTCTGCACGGTGAAGTACGTTCCCTTGAAATTGGTAGCTACCGTTCGATCGAAATCCTTTTCCGTGACCCCTTCAACCGGGCCAAGCGCTCCGCCCCCCGCGTTAGCGAAGAGCACATCGATGCGCCCGTGCTTGCGACCAATGTACGATGCCAACGCGTCGAGATCTCTGAGTTTTGAGATATCTCCTGAGACAGCGTCAACGTCACCAACCAGTTCTTCGCTCGCCGCGCGAAGCGCCGCCTCATTGCGTCCGATAATAATAACTTTAGCACCTTCTCCGGCAAACAGACGAGCGGCCGCGAAGCCGATGCCCGAGCCTCCGCCGGTGACAACGACAACTTTGTCTTTGAACCGTTCCATGTTCTGGTACTCCGTTTTGGAATTCGGGGGGCGCGAGGGCCCCGCGCCTCAATCACTTGCCCGGAAAGTGAAACTCCGACCGATGCCGGTCGATGAATTCGCGGACGGTCAACGGGGATGCACCTGTTTCGGCCTTTATTACTTCGTCTTGCCCGCTGAACACTCCGTTCTGATAATCGATCGCGATCGCGCAGAAGTGCTGAACGAGAAACGGAGGCAATCCCTGGCTCTCCAATCTGTCCTTGTACTCTGCAATGGTCGTTGGGACGTAATTTACAGTGACGCCGAGGGCACTTCCGATCTCTTCTGCAATTTGCCTTTGCGACAATTCCACCGGCCCGAACAGCGGGTAGGTCTTGCCGGCGTGCCGAGCGGGTTCATCGAGTACTTTTGCAATGAAGCGAGCTTGGTCTTCCGCTGCAATGGGCGCATGACGGCCGTGCCCGTACGGAAGATCGATGACGCCCTCCTTCGTGATGGATGCCTGCGCATGAGGATAAAGGAACCATTGGGAGAAAAAGGTCGGTCTTAGATGCGTGGAAGGTACGCCAGACCAATCCAGGATGCGCTCGGATATCCAGTGATCGCGGGCGGCGTGGCTCTCGGAGTCCTCGCGTGCCGAGATTTGGGACATATTAACGACCAATTGGAGGCGTGCTCGGCGTGCCGCGTCGGCAAGGTAAGAAGTTGCCTGGATCAGACCTGGGCGTACCGGATAGCAAAAATATGCAGCGTCGACACCGTCGGTCGCGGCAATAATGTCATCATGCTCCAGCATGTCGCCGACAATGATTTCTGCACCGGACTGCCGAAGCTTTTCTGTGCGCTCGTCCTCCTTGCGCACGAGCGCACGCACTGCCCTGCCCTTGCTCAACAGCTCGGCCACAGTGTATTTGCCGGTTTCGCCGGTCGCGCCTGTCACCAGTATCTTGTGTACCATTTCCATCTCCTGAAAATTTCAAATTAGTCGCCGCGCATCCGCAGCAACCCGTAAAATGTATATGTGTATTTACACACTTTCAAGTGTTGAGATCATAGCATGACCGCTGGCGCGGTGGATGCGGTTATACCACCTCCTCAGGCAGTCAGATCACGGGACAGCTTTCATCCCGCGCCCAATCAGCGAAACTCAAATAATATACAACCACGTCGGTATAACCAGCCCTGACAGAGGCTGCTGCGGCTAGAGCCGCGCGGCCGCCCCCATCGCAATGTGTTACGACATGGTCTTCAGACCTGAAGCCAGCGGAGCTGAGGATCTTGCGTAAGACTTCAGATGACTTGACGCTTCCATCGTTCAGCAGGCTCGAATGGGGGACTAGCGTTGCGCCTGGCAAGTGACCGCCTCTCACATTGCTTCGCCGGTCTTCGCCAGAAAACTCTTCTGCGGTTCGCGCGTCGAGGATGCGAGAGCCTTGGCCCAGAACGGCTTTTAGTCCGTCGCGTGAAACAAGACCTACCGGGCCGGAACGGGGACGGCCCACGAAAGGCGAAGCCGCATCCGTAGCTCGCGTCGAAGGTAAACGGGCAACGTGCTCTCTTAGAGCTGGCCAGCCACCATTTATGATAAACGCATTTACGCCGAAGTACTGCAAGATAAACCACACCCTTGCCGCCTCGGTCATCCGCCCATCGTCGTAAACACCAACGATTGCTCCCTCGTAGATCCCGAGCTGTGCGATCGTTTCTTCCCAAAAGCTTACGTTATCGAACGACAATTTCTCGTCTTTAGCAGCCGACACCCAGTGATCGAACGGGACACGAACGGCTGCCGGTGCGTGAGCGGCGTCGAATTCTTCCGCGTCACGAGCATCAAGTAAGTGGAATGATCGGTGGACTGCAATGGGATCGAGGAATGGATCGAGCTGCATTATAACTTCCTTTGAACAGATCGGCTGGTCTGCTGGTAAGCGGCGGTGCTCAGGGACCAAGGTGGTCACGCCTTAGAGCGGTCATTAATCGGTCGAGTGACGCAGCATTCGCGCCTTCATCCATCGCGCAGTCGGTCTCTGTTTCGTTATTGCCCGCGCGAGCCCAGTCCGCCATCGCTGATAGCACAGGCACGAGCTGAATTGCCCGTTCGGACAAGCTGTATATAACCCGCTGCTTATGACCGGGGTCGGTAGCGCGGGTAAGAAGCCCTCTATCGACCAACCTCTCGAGCCGGTCTGTTAGGATGTTGGTTGCGACACCCTCTCGTGAACCCAACAGAAGTTCTCGAAAGTGCCGACGGCCTTCAAAGATAATGTCGCGCAATATGGCTAGGTTCCACCGATCTCCAATAACATCGATTGCCGCATCTAGCGGGCAAACGGCTTCGCGATTTTCCCGAGCAGATGACTGCTCTCTTTGGATCTTGGATTTCAAGGAGCCGTTTTAACCTCCGTCCGGGAAAGCCTCACCAAACATGGGTAACCCGCTTTTGGACTCATTTGAGGTTGCTTCGTCCTGCAGCATGTCCCAGTGCTCGGCAAGCAGGCCGTTTTCCATCCTGACTATGTCAGCCGCAATCCATGCCGCAGGCCTGCCGGTGTTGGAAAAGCGACCGTGTACAATCACATAATCACCCTCCGCAAGCGCCAGCTGATATTCCCATTTGAGGTCAGCTGGAGCCGCACGGACCAGATCGAACAGCCCTTCTCGGCCTGGCGCAATGTGGGCGCTATGTTGGAGATAATTCGCTGACCAGTATTTAAGTGCCGTATCGTAATCGCGCTTGTTGAACAGCGTTTCGAATGCTTCGAGAACCAAAGCTTTGTTCTTGATTGGGTCATTGCTCATGGCGAATTCCTAGCTGCAAATTCGGTTGTAGTTGGGTTTATTATATCTCAGGCACGTCAGGCGACTGGTGCGGGAGGGGTACTCACTCGACCTTCGACACCCTGGAGCGCATCAGTGTCGTCGTTAAGCATGACATGGGAGATCCTATCCAGCCTCTGCAGCTGCTGCTCACTAAGTGCAACCGAAAGGCTGGCAAGATTGCTCTTTAGCTGCTCCAATGTACGCGGCCCGATCATAGGGATTGCGCCTTTCGTCATAACCCATGCGATGGCAATTCTATCTGGAGTTGTTGCCAGTTCTGCCGCAATTTCGAGTAGCGTGTCAACGACGGCCGCTTTTTCAGCGTTGTTTTCTGGACGGAACGCCCGACCATGGAGACCCAGCTCGCGCCCGCCTTCGCCCTTACGATATTTTCCAGTGAGCATCCCACCACCTAACGGCGAGTAGGTGACAAGGCCCATGCCGAGTGCCCGGACTGCCGGGAATATATCCCGCTCTGGCGAGCGATGAACTAGGCTGTGTTCGACCTGAACACCTGCAACCCTAATTTCCCGGCCCATTTCAGCAAGGGTAGCGGCTCGTGTGACGCGCCACGCCGGGAAATTAGAGAGTCCTCCGTAGAGGATCTTGCCCGCTCGCGCGAGGTCATCAAACCCACGCACCAACTCCTCACTCGGCGTTACGCCGTCCGCATAGTGAGCCCAATAGATATCGATCCTATCGGTCTTTAGACGGCGTAGACTTGCTTCAACAGAGGCAATCATTGCCTTTCTGCTGTTTCCGGTTCTCAGGCTACCGAGCCCTTTCGCGCCACCCAAGGTGAACTTTGAGGTAAGCAGGAAGTCTTCGCGCCGTCCGGTGAGGAGATCACCGAGTATCTCCTCTGATTGCCCGAACTGGTAGAAGTCAGCTGTATCCAGAAAGTTGCCGCCTGCATCCGCGTACGCGTTGAATATCTTGGTAGCCTCCTGACGCTCGCTTCCGTAGCCCCAGCCAGTGCCAAAGTTACCGGTTCCGAGAACCAGTTCTGAGACGATAAGACCGGTGGTTCCAAATGTCTTTGTCTTCATGTGCATTTCCTTACAGTTCAAAAGCTGTGTCAGGTGGGACCGTTATTTTGCTTTCAATCCAAGGATCAGCGCCGATATCCCGAGCAACGCCCCCACAATGCAGGTCAGGCTCCAGCCACCCCACGTCCAGAGGAAACCCGAAGCTGCCGACCCCGCGGCCCCGCCTAGGAAGAAGAGTCCGACAAACAATCCGTTGATGCGGCCCCTCGCCTCAGGTTTTAAATGATTTATGGCACGTCGGCCGATCGTCTGGTCGCCAGTCACACCCACATCGAGGAGAACAGCGCTTAAACCCAAGAGACAAAGTAAGGCCGTATTCAGTTCGGACTGGGATGTGCCAGCCCAAGCGGCGACGGCAAATCCGAGAATTAAGAGCACGTGTGATGAACTCGTTACCGCTTTGGAGTGCCCACCGTCTGCCATTCGTCCGAACAATGGCGTCACGACTGCACCACCAGCGCCGACCAAGGCGAATAGCCCGACCCCATCGGCCGATAGGCCGAAAGCCTCAGATTGCAAAATGGTCGCGATCGATGTCCAGAAAAGATTAAACGCAGCCATCACTATCGCGGCGCTGATGGCTCGTCTGCGCAAGACCGGCTGCGTTGCGAACAAGTTGAAAAGAGATCGTATCAGACCGAGATATCCGAGCGTTTTCTCCGGCCATCGCTGAGGCAGTTTGAATGCTAGCAGTAGGGTTAGAACGGCAGTAAAGCCCGTACTGGCGACATAGAATGCCCTCCAGCCCCATAGGCCTTCGAGGAAGCTAGCGGCTGGACGGGCGAGGAGTATCCCCACCATCAGTCCTCCCATAACGTCGCCGATAACCCGCCCGCGCCGCTCGGGGGCTGTCATAGAGGCTGCAATGGGCACTAGGATCTGGATGGCGGAGCATGCAGCACCGAGCAGGAAGAGAAGCGGAAAGAGAACGACGACATTGTCTACGACGACTATGATAGCCGCCGTTACGCATGCCAGGCTGAGCATCACTAGTACAAGGCGGCGGTTCTCGTAGAGATCGGCCAAAGGAACTAGAAGAAATAGGCCTGCCGAGTAGCCGAGCAGCGTGACCATAGCGATCAAGCCGGTGTAAGAGCCTTTGAGTTGGAAGCTTTCAGCAATACCTGGAAGCATCGTTTGCGGGGCGAACAAGTTCGTGACCATAACACCGACCGCCAGCGCAAACAGCGCCACCGGGACCCGATGTAAACCTGCTGTCGACTCGTCGTCGGCGCTTAATATGTCGTCGATTGCGCTCATTTGCCCAGGTGCCCCGCGAAAGATCACCAGCATTTACCGCACCCGAACATTATGCTACAAATCAATAACTCCAATAATCTTCATAGATTTCTTGCATGAACATTCGTGATCTTGAGGCACTTGTTGCCGTTATCGAAACTGGCTCGGTTGGGTCGGCGGCGGTTCGCCTTAATCTGACGCAACCCGCGCTGACAAGACGGATACAGCTACTTGAGGAGACGCTAGGGGTTGCCCTCCTCGATCGGGCGTCGAAGCCTCATAAAGCGACGCTCGACGGATTGCGAGTTTATGACTATGCGCGGCAAATCCTCAGGGGCGTTCGGGACTTGCGCGTCGACCTCACAAGCTCTCAAGGCGAGGTTTGCGGGGAGTTTTCGATAGGTATTATGCCACAACTCGCGGACGATGCTGTGACCATCCCGATAGCGAAGGTCAGGGCCGAGTTTCCCAACCTCAAGATTAAACTGACATCGGACTGGTCACCGTCCCTTCAAAGCAGGGTTGCTGACGGCGACTTAGATCTAGCAATCTATTGTCTGGCCGATGGCGAAGCGCCAGCTCGGAATATCTCCACGACCGACCTTGGTAGAACAGAGGTCGCATTGGTCGCGTCGCCAACCCTGGGCGTCCCCAAACGAGCAACGATCCTCGACCTTTCGCGATTCGCTTGGGTCTTGAACAACGATGGATGTGGCTTTCGAAACTATATCGGCCACACTTTTGAAAGTGCACGCCTTCCGTTCAACGTAGCAATCGAGGTTCTTAGCGCCGAGATAAAAATGTCACTCGTCGCTGCCGGTCACGGAATCGGAATTATTGCGCCCTCCGGATTGAACCAATGCCGCTGGAAAGATGAGATCGAAGTTATCGATACGCCTGATTTTAAGCCAGCAGTTCGCGTCTGGGCGGCGAGTAACGACACGCGTTCAAGACTGAGAGAGCCCGTCCAAACGTTTATCAAAGAGATGCAGGAATTGCGGCTACAGCGACAAGTGGGCGTTCTTGCCGCATAGCCGTCAACGAAAAGAGACTCGATGATCCGCTACTCATTGCTTTACGGGCATATGCCCATATATGCATGTTGCGAACTCTTTAGACGAGACAGAAATGATGATTTATAAATCCAAACGACTGAAACCTATTTCAGTGGCAGCTTTCATGCTTCTTGCGGTTAGCGGTACAGCGCAAGCAGCGAACATCGCCTATCGCACCGCAGAAATCGCGGGCCTACAGGTGTTTTATCGCGAAGCCGGCGAGAAGCAGAACCCGACCATTGTTCTGCTACACGGCTTCCCCTCCTCCTCGCACATGTTTCGCGACCTGATTCCAGAACTTTCGCAGCGTTTTCATGTAATAGCGCCGGACTATCCGGGAATGGGACAGAGCCAAGCCCCGGCGCCGGAAACGACTGTGACATTCGACAGCGAGTCTGTGGTGATCGAACAGCTACTTCAGAAGCTTGGAACAAAAAGCGCGATTTTCTACATGCAGGATTTTGGCGGTCCAATCGGCATGCGCATTGCGACTCGTCATCCAGATATTGTGGGTGGCCTGGTCTTTCAGAACATCGCAATCACAGAGGACGGATGGGATCAGACTCGCTTGAAGGCAGTCAAATTGAACAGCGGTCCAGTAACGCCTGAAAAAAGAGCTGCAGCAGGTGCACGTGTCTCGATGACGACCGATCTCGCACTTTACAAGCATGGCGCCGCAGATCCGACCGCGCTCAATCCAGACTCCTGGACCAATGACGCTTTCGCGATAACCAACCCAGATTCGCACCGAGTAATGACTGATCTCCAGTTGGATATCGGATCGAATCTCGAACTCTACTCTGCTTGGTCAAAATATCTCGCCGAGCAGAAGCCAAAGACGCTGGTCGTTTGGGGGGACAACGATCCAATATTCACCCCCCATGCCGCGGACGCAATCGGCGCTCTCGTCCCTGGCTCACAAGTTCATCACTACAATTCGGGCCACTTTGCGCTGGAAGAACAACATTCCGATATAGCAGCGCAGATAATCAGTGTCTTCACAACTGCTGCTCGATAGACGGCGCGAGGGACTCGAAGCTCATGACACGAGGTCTCAGTGCTAAGCGGTGAACACATCATCGCGTCTTTGTCGCAGACGCCGCGCGGCAAAACTACAAGGCCAGCAACGTGGCTACTGGTGCAGTAGCCGCAATCAAATTCAGATCTTCCGCAAGCATTCAATCTCCGTCCGCGCGGGGAACCGAACATGCAACAATAGAGAAACCCATGAACACCCAACTTCACAAAATAACCGTCGCAAGCATCCTACTTTTCGCACTCTCTGCTTGCGCATCCACTGACAAAGATAGCAGGCAGATCCAGGTTACATCGAACCCGTCCGGCTTGCCAGTGACAACGGATAGGGGGCTCACATGTGCGGCGACGCCCTGCCAGATCAGTGCCCCCGCATTAGGATCAGTTCAAGTAACGGCCAGCCATGCGGGACGAACAAAGTCAGTGGCTGTTCCGGGGCGATGGTTCGCAGATAAAGACAGCGAGCTGCAGACTGTGTTCGTCGACCTCAACTGAAATAACGTGAACGCTCGCGTTACAGCAGCGGAGGCAACACCTGCGCCCGTCAAAATAGCAATCGGCCATGATGTCAGCAACAGCCGAAGATTTCGCTTGCTTTATTCCGGCATCGACATATTAAGGGGATATCCTACTATTTCTATAGGTTTTATGGATGCGCGTGTTTCTTACCGGCGGAACTGGCTACATGGGCACTGTAGTCCTGGAAAAGCTATTATTAGCGGGCATTGATGTTCTAGCGCTGGCCCGCCCTATGCGTCGCGAACATGTCACGCGTCGCGACGGCCTGGGGTGGCTTTATGGTGAACTCGACGATGCCGACTTGGTGGGAAGAGGAGCTCGTTCAGCGGACGCCACCATTCACCTTGCGGCACGGCACGACGAGAGCATGGAGCGGTTGGATTCATCGGCTGTAAAGGCGATCGAGAAAGCTCTCGTGGGGTCGAATAAATGCTTCATCACTACCAGCGCTTCGCCCGTCTATGGAGACACCGGAAGGATGCCTCGAGACGAGCACGAGCCTATTAACAATCCATATCCCGCCCGACTATTTCGCCTCCAGCATGATCGTCGTGTTACAGGCTTAAAAGACAGAGGAATTCGCGGCGTGGTGATACGTCCCCCCTTCGTCTACGGGCGCTCGGGAGGATTTCTGGTCACACTAATCAACCAGGCGATTGAGGATAGAGTCGCAAATACGATTGGTGATGGCCTTAACCGTTGGTCAACCGTTCACGTTGACGATCTCGCAGATCTTTACGTTCGCGCTCTCGTCAATCAACAGGCTTTCGGCGTTTTTAACGCGGGCAGCCTGGACACTGTGAGCATGCGCGAGATTGCGGATGGTATCGCTAAAACCTTCGGGTCAGAAATCGGGCGTAGTGAGTGGTTGGAGGCGGACGCGGTCCGTCGACTGGGCGTTTTAATGCCGATGATGGCCCTGGAACAGCGCATCTCGTCAGAACGTGCCTATCAGGAATTGGGCTGGCGGCCGGGAGGGACCACATTGCTGGAAGACCTCACGATGGGTTCATATAGGAGCAGTCCACTTGTCTCCTACAGTCACTGAGACGGAACCCTTAGAGCCGGCAGGACATGTGAGCCGCGTCGTTCCTGACATCGTATTCGAACGCGTTTCAAAGAGCTATGGCTCTCACTCAGTGCTGAACGACATAGAATTCAGCTTGTCTCCAGGTGAATTCTTTGCCATCCTCGGACCGAGTGGCTCGGGTAAGAGCACTCTTCTCAACCTAATCGCCGGCTTCGAGCAGCCGACGAAGGGCGACCTGCTGATCCGCGGTCGCAGCGTTATTAGATTGCCGCCGCACGCCCGGCGTGTGGGTGTAGTGTTCCAAAGCTATGCCTTGTTTCCGCATCTCAACGTATCCGAAAACCTAGCCTATCCGCTTACCCGCAAGCACCTCGATCAAGGCGAGGCCGGACGAAGAATCGCAGCGATGCTAAAACTCATGCGGCTGGAACCGCTCGCAACCGCTGCAGTCTCGCAAATCTCGGGTGGCCAGCAGCAACGCGTGGCGATAGCTCGAGCTCTGATTGCGGAGCCGGACGTGTTGTTGATGGACGAACCAATGGCCGCATTGGACAAAGCGCTCCGTGATGAGCTCCAGGTTGAACTGAAGATCCTGCAAAAAAGGCTAGGTACAACGGTTGTTTATATAACCCATGATCAGCGTGAGGCGATGGCGCTTGCAGACAGGATAGGTGTGCTCAACAACGGCCGCTTCGAACAGATTGGAACACCTCGCGAGATCTACGATCATCCTGCATCTTCTTTCGTCGCGCGATTTATCGGGGGCTCAACGCTAATTTTGGGATTAGCGAGAGAAGTAGGTGGCCATTGGATACTAGAGACCAGCAACGGGCTGCGTTTACCTGGTCAGTGGGCTTCTTCATGCAAACCTCTTGAGGGGCCGGCCCAACTTTCCATAAGCCCAGCCAAAGTGAGGATCGCCCGAGAAGAACCAAACAGCATCCCGGCTCAGGTAACAGCATCACTGTACACCGGCGACAGCACTATCGTCCACCTTCTAATCGGTGGCGCAATTCCAATTACAGCTAGAGAGGCCGGTTGGTCCGACCGTTCTACCGGTGAGGTAGTTTCCATATCGTGGGACCCTAGCGACGCCATAATTTTTGATTCCGATCTTCGTATTGAGGGGACTACGCTATGAGTGAAGTGTTCAAAACAGCCATCGACCGACGTACGCTTCTGAAAGGTGCAGCATCCGCTTCCCTGGGATTTGCCGCTAGCGGCATATTGGGTGGGAGAGCTGTCAGCGCCGAGAACACGGTAATAGTCACAGATGGCGGCGGGGCTTGGGGAGCCGCGCAGAAAGCCGCTTACTTTGACCCATTCGAGAAAGAGACCGGGATCAAGGTGTCTCTCGTCCCATACGCACTTCCGGGTAAGGTCAAAGCTAGTATCGAGGCTGGCGCACCGGTCGCGGATGTCGCAGACCTCTCCGGGTCGCAACTGCCATCGTTTGCACGCGCCGGGTTGCTCGAAGAAATCGACACGAAGTTCTTTGCTGCAAGCGATCTAGAGAGCCTTCTCCCAATTAAGGCAGATCGATTTGGTATCCCGTCACTTTTCGGCGCAATCGTTGTGGCTTTCGAAAAGGATGCATATCAAGGTTCGAAACCTACCGGTTGGGCGGACTTCTGGAACGCAGAAAAGTTTCCCGGACCGAGAAGCCTTGCTGATGGTGGGACGCTTACCGTAGCTCACACGTTCGAGATCGCCCTTTTGGCCGACGGCGTATCACCTGATAAATTGTATCCAATCGACTGGGAAAGGGCCTTTAAGAGCCTGGATCGCATCCGCCCAAATATCTCGAAGTTCTGGACAGGCTTCGCCGAGCCCGTTCAGTTGCTTGTCGACCAGAGCGCTACGCTGGCAAGCGCGTACAACGGTCGCGTCACCTCCGCGCAATCGGACGGCGCAGCTATAGATTTCACTTGGGATCAAGCTGTTTTGGGATGGGACCACTGGGTCGTTCCCAAAGGAGCAACCAATGTCGAAAACGCCTTCAAATTCATCGCGTATGCTACCCGAGCTGATCGTCAGGCGGAGTTTGCAAAGTTGATTGACTACGGGCCGACCAATGCTCGTGCGTACGATCTGCTGACCCCTGAACGCGCAGCGAAACTTCCGACGTCCCCGGCTGTCAAAGACAAACTTGTGATCACGGACTTCGAATGGTGGGCCAGCGAGGCGTCCTCAGGAGTTACTAACGAGGCCAAGGCCACCCAGCTGTGGGAACAATGGCTGAAGAAGGCTTGAGAGATAGAAATGTCAGCGGCCGGCCTCGCGATCAGTAACCTTTCGACCACTCCCGCAAGCGGCCGCGGCATCAACCTCGTGCCTGCGGCCTTGTTGATCGCCGCGTTTCTATGGATACCGCTGATCACAACCGTGATCAGCAGCCTGCAGGCCGGATCGACGTGGAGCGGCGCGAACTATAGCTCCTTGTTCGGAGATACGTTTCCGAAGATCCTGCTAGCGACGCTCGGAGATAGTGCAGCCGTCACGCTGGCTTGTCTCTTTTTAGGCGTTCCCACAGCCTATACCCTAGCCAGGGTCGAGGGGAAGATAATTGCTGTCATACTTTTCGCCCTATCGATTCCTTTGTTCGTCAGCAGCTTGATCAGGTCTTATTCCTGGGTGGCAATCCTTGGGAACCGCGGCTTGCTCAATCAGTTTCTTCTTTATATTGGATTGATCGAACGACCGATAAAAATGGCTTATACGCAAACTGGTATGTTTGCGGCTATGGTCCAAGTCCAACTTCCGCTCTTCATACTGCCTGCTTACAGCGTGATGCGTCGGATAGATCCTCGTGTTCGTCGGGCGGCGCAGTCCTTGGGGGCGGATCCGATCACCGCCTTTTTCACAGCCTTCTTGCCGCTAGCAATGCCTGGCATAGGGGCTGCCTCACTGCTTGTCTTCATTGGTTCACTTGGGTTTTTCGAGACCCCCGCCATTCTGGGGCCGCCTGGTGCCTACCTTGTCAGCCAATCGATAGAGGTGCGCGTCAACAGTCTCGGCGACCAAGGGGGAGCTGCGGCGCAAGCCGTCGTTCTTTTGCTGCTTACAGTTTTATTACTATCCTTCACTATATTGCTTCGAAAGGCAGTTGCGGGTCTGAAAAGAAGTCTCCCCTTCGAAGCCCCACGACCACGATCAAAAATCTTGCTGGAAAAAATCGCACGATCCGCTTCAGCGTGGCGCTGGATGATCGTTGGTTCCCTCACGACGTTCGTCATTGTGCTTACTTTTTTACCGCTGATAATTCTGCTTCCCCTCTCTCTGAGTTCGGCCTCATATCTCTCGTTCCCGCCCGTTGGTTTTTCATTCCGGTGGTTCATCGCTTTCTTCGAAACCGACGAATGGACGAAAGGCACTGCTTTAAGCATCCAGCTTGCAGCCGCCGCTGCTGCGATTGCAACGTTCGCCGGTGGGCTCTGCGTGCTAAACCTTGGTGCCCTTCCCCCGCGCGCCCGATCCATCGCACTTATTGTCGCTAGTGCACCTCTGGTGATCTCTCCTATGGTGCTGGCGGTGTCGATTTTCTACATCTCCGCACTGCTCGGACTGATTGGCAACCCAGTCGTTTTCATCGGGACGTATGCGCTTATGGGATTACCGTTCCCGGTCCTCATTATTGGTGCCGCGCTCACCAAGCTGGACCCAGCGCTACTGCGGGCGGCCGCGTCGCTTGGTGCAAAGCCTTCAACTATCCTGAAAACGGTGACACTTCCGTTGCTGTCCGCCTCCGTTCTAAGCGGTTTCCTTTTCTCATTTGTTGTGGGTTTCAATGACCTCAGCGTCTCGCTTTTCCTTAGTTCCGGGAACACGCGAACGCTTCCGCTCCTAATGTGGGACGATGTTCGTCAAGAGATCACGCCCCGGTTAGCTGCCGTATCCGTCGTGGTACTAACCGCCGGGACCATATTTTGGCTCTTGGCGATAACGCTTCGGCACGCTGTCGCGAGGCGTAGAGCAGATAGGCTGACGTCTGCCGTTAGGGCAGCTGCGACGTAAAATATAGGTGCTGAATGAGATTTTTCCTGACTGGCGCAACGGGCTATGTCGGCTCCAGAGTCCTGCGTCGGCTGTCTGCCACTGGACATCAAGTGAAGGCACTGGTCCGCCCGCGTGCCGGTGGCCCCCAACTAGAGAATTTGCCAGCAGTTCAATATGTCACAGCCGACTTGCGTAACAGAGATGCCATAGTCAGTTCCGGACGGTGGAGCGACGCTGTAATTCATACCGCCGCCGAGCACGACGGCGATATGAGCGGCGCCGACGCAGCCTTTATTGCTGCGATCACTGAAGCACTCAGCTGGTCCGGCAAAGCGCTGGTGTACACAAGCGCATCCGTGGTCTACGGCGATACTGGTGACGCACCTCGCGAGGAAAACGGCCCTATCGGGTCCCCGTTGCCGTCCCGTGCCTGGCGGGTCGAGCACGACAATCGGGTCGAAAGCCTGATAAGCGAAGGAATACGCAGCTCTGTCATTCGACCGTCAACAGTCTACGGATACGGCGAGGGAATTGTTCGCTCAAGGATCGAGCACGCCGCCCACAATGGCCGTGCGGTCTATGTCGATGAGGGCACGAAGCTTTTCTCTACAGTTCATATAGAGGATCTAATCGATGCTTATCTCGGTG
The DNA here is from genome assembly GCF_047325115.1 of Rhizobium sp. Rhizsp82. Classification (NCBI taxonomy): domain Bacteria; kingdom Pseudomonadati; phylum Pseudomonadota; class Alphaproteobacteria; order Hyphomicrobiales; family Rhizobiaceae; genus Rhizobium; species Rhizobium sp. Rhizsp82. The sequence continues at coordinate 1,489,196 of NZ_CP168571.1, forward strand.
TAATCGAGCATCCGGATGCCGCAGGAGTTTTCAACGTTGCCTCATCCGAAATATTGTCGCGACTTAGGTTCGCGGAACTCATATCAGACGTCCTTCGCAGTTCAATCAAACCGGAAAGCGTGACCTTAAGCGCCGCAATCGCGGAGCAAGGCGAATTAGCTGCGATTGGCAGCATCAATCAAGTGCTCTCGGCGACGAAGATCAAACGGTGTCTTGCTTGGCACCCTTCCCGGCCAACACTCGAGAGTGAGCTGCTCACCGGCACCTATGCGAACTTGACCCTTGCCAGCCTCATATAGATCAAGGAACCTGAAATGACCGATCCCGCGAGTACTTTCCTGGACTACCGCAAGCATGCGGAAAAACTGCATGAAGAGATCGTTGTTTTCGACAGCCATGTCGATATCCTCCCCACATTCGCGGCCGACACGGCCACATTCGATACAGATGGATCGACACAATTTGACCTCGCTAAAGTAAGGCGCGGCGGCATACGCGGAGTGGTTTTAACCGTAGCTACCGGGGCGGGCCGTGTATCGGACAGTGAACAGGTGAGAACGCGGCAGATCGCAGAGAACAAATTTCAGCTGATCAGCGATTTTCTATCGCGCTTTTCCGATAGGGTAGAGCTCGCCCCCGATCCAGACCGCTTCCTCGAGATCACCAACGCAGGAAAACTTGCTGTGGTGATAGGTTTTCAAAACGCACACCCGTTCGCGGAGGATCTCACAGAACTTGATAAGTGGGAGGCCCGTGGCATCAGACAATTTGCTTTTACATTTATAGGGAACAATCTCTGGGCGGATTCCGCTCGCCCCTACCCATACATCGGGCAAGGAATTCGATCCAGCGGCTTGAGTGCCATTGGCCGACGGGCTGTTCGACGACTTAACGAACTCGGAGTAATCATTGATGTCTCGCAAGTCTCCGCCGAAAGCTTGCGCGACATCCTGGAGGAGAGCAATGCACCGATCATCGCGAGCCATTCGGCTCCCCGTCACCTCGTTGATGTCGACCGCAACTTGACCGACAACGAAATAAGTTCAATCGCTGACAAGCGCGGTGTTGTCCAAGTAGTCGCATTCGGCCCCTATCTCAAACCGCTTTCATCTAAAATGCGTGCTGCGGTAGCTACGTTGTGGAAGCAATATGGGTTGGAGGAACCGCGAGACCTCTCGCGAGCGCTGAGTATCAACGACGAAGAGACGCGCTACTGGCCGAGCGATAAGTATGAGGAGTTCCTTCATGAGTTCCATGTCGTGCTGGAACTCGAGAGGCCGGACGCGTCTATTCGAGACCTCGTTGATGCAATAGACCATACAGTTTCTGTCGCAGGTATCGATCACGTTGGGATTTCCTCTGACTTCAATCACAGTGGCGGCGTCCTTGGTTGGATGAACTCTGGGGAAACCCCGAATGTCACAGCGGAGTTACTCCGCCGCGGATACACGAAGGGCCAGATCGAAAAACTCTGGGGCGGAAATTACATGAGGGCCTGGCGCGAGATTCGCCTGGCCTCCCGACGCTAGATATTTTGTAGGCGACGATGTATCTCATTTCGGAAACGGTCCGCTACGTTGGCGGGCCGGCCAAACCGAGGTATCAATGTCGGAAAAGAAGCCAAAGATCCCTGCACGAGGCATCTGTAACGCCACAGCAATCAGAATGGCTTCCCGCAAAATATCCCACCTCTACGACACCGTTCTCGCACCAACGGGTCTCAAAAGCACGCAGTTTTCACTGCTGGCCGAGTTGGGTCGCAGGCAATCGGATCCCCCAACGATGCTCGAGCTAGCACAGGCCATGACCATGGACCGATCAACGCTGGGCCAAAATATGCTCTTACTCGAGCGCGACGGGTACGTATTGCAAGAACGCGATAGACACGACGGACGTAGGCGCCGTCTTCACCTCACTACCAGTGGGCGCGACGTTCTGATCAAGGGGCTTCCACTTTGGGAAGATTCGCAGAAGCGCTTCGAAGAACTGATTGGCGTCGCGAACACCGAAAAGTTGAGAGAGATTCTGATGTCGATCGTGAACGGCGACGAAATGCTTCGCGCGGATCAAGCCTGATCTTTCAGCATCATTTCAGCCTCATCCAGTGCTGACTTCAGCAAAATTTCCGCATACTCCGCTGATGGCACCGCCCTTGCTAATTGCAAGGCGCCGATTGCCATACTGAAGATTGCCATGGCTTTTCGCATTTGGTGTTGTCCCCCACCAAGCCCCACCGACAAACTTTTCAGGATCGACTTTAGATTCTCCTCGTAGGCCTGCCTGGTCGCCAGCGGTTGACGCGAAATTTCGGGCAGCAGCGCCGCGGATGGGCAGCCTTCCCCTGGGTGATCCCGGTGTGCCACCGACAGGTAGTTCGCTAACGCTGTTCTGAGTGTTCCCTCACTCGCTGACGCAGAGAGATCCTCGGCCTGTCTCTGCAACGCGTCTTTCAGCACCTCGCATACCAAATCCTCTTTGGATCCGAAGTGCCCATAGAATGCGCCGTTCGTTTTGTGGGCTTCTTGCATGATCCCTGCAATTCCGGTTGCAGATATGCCGTCGGCTCGGAACCTACGACTGGCGGCCGCGAGAATTTCGGCGCGCGACTGATCTTTTTGGTCTTTCATGTATCGCATCGGGTATTGATACCACAATCCCTATTGAATTACGAATATAATATGCCATTATGGTCGTAATTCAACAAGGAGAATTGAAATGAAACGTAAACACGCCGTCGCGCTCGTGACTGGTGCTTCCAGCGGCATTGGTCGGGCTACCGCCCGAGCTCTCGCAGATCAAGGTTATCACGTTTATGGCACAACCCGAGGCAAGGGTTCAGGCGAAGTCGACGGTGTAACGATGATCACCTGTGATGTCACTTCGGAAGATTCCGTACACGATGCTGTTGAATACGTCATAGATACGGCAGGACAGATCGATCTTCTCGTTAACAACGCTGGCGTTGGAATGCTGGGCGCTCTGGAAGACTCTTCTGTTCGTCAGCATCAGGATCTTTTCGATGTAAACGTATTCGGCGCGATCCGGATGATTAAAGCGGTTCTGCCTGGCATGCGAGCGCGACGGAACGGCCGCATCATCAACATCAGCTCCGTCCTTGGTTTTATTCCTGCCCCGTTCTCCGCCTCATACGCCGCGTCAAAACACGCATTGGAAGCATACAGCCAGTCTTTAGATCATGAGGTTCGAGGCACCGGCATTCGTGTGCTTCTGATCGAACCTGCCTACACCAAGACAGCTTTCGACACCAATATCATGAGACCAGATGAGCCGAAGCAGTGGTACTCTGGGGCCAGAGCGGGTGCGGATAAACTCATCGAGGAAGCCCTTATTAAAGGCGATGCACCAGAAACGATCGCAAGGGTTGTTATCAAAGCAGCGTCAGCCAGATCACCTCAGCTTCGTTACCCTGCAGGCAAAACGGCTCGGCAGCTCAATGTCGCACGTAAGATCATTCCAGACTCTATCCTGGATGGGATGCTGCGCAAGCAGTTGCGCCTGGACCAGGTGACCGGGGAATAACGGCCCCCTTGATACATGCGGCTCATCAATTCGCCCAGGTATCGCAGCAACGAAAAGAGGCCCGGAGGGAATGCCGGGCCTCTTCGAGAGATCGGAGGTCAACCAGATCTCTGCTTGGTGCGTGTCTCTAACCACGCACCAATTTCTTAGAAGTCGCGCTGCAGGCGGAAGAAGCCTTCAACCCAGTCGGCATCACCCTTACCGTTGACGGTCTGGTTGCCGTAATCTTCCTTGACGTAGGTGGCAGCGAGCTTTGCGTTCAGGTTGGTGACGACTTCGTAATCGAGCGTCACGCCAGCACGCCACATGTTGCCGTCGTCCCAGCTGCCGTTGGAATCGGTGACGATGTTGTCGGTGTACTGAGCAGCCGGAGTGATCGTGAACTTATCCGTTGCCTTGAGAGCGTACTGGGCAACAACGGTCCATTCGCCGATGTTGTAGTATGCGTTGCCACCGTAACCGGCATCGCCGAGGCCGCTCGACCAGACTACAGCCAACTCAGCCTTGCCCGGGCCGAGATCCGCGCCGATGCGTGCCGTTACAGCACCTTCCTGGTTGCCGCCGTCATAACCACCGTAGACTGCCCACGTGAAGTTGCCGAACTTGCCACCGACCGTCGCGTCGTAGCCAAGGGTATTGCCCTTCGTATCAGTGCCAGCACGGAATAGGCTGGTGCGCTGGAAGTCATCAACGACGCCATCGTTACCGCCGAGTTCTTCGAGAGCAACACCTGCGTAGAAGTCGCCAGCATCATACTGGTAGCGGATGGCGTTGAAGTTGGTAGCGTTCGCCATTGCATCGGTTTCGCCAGAGAAGTCGTCATCCCACCAGTTGACAAACTTACCAACGCGCAGACCAGCGATGTCGATGTAAGCCTCATCGATCTTGGCACCGCCGAGCGAGCCACCAAGGTCCGTAGAGTAGCCGGTGCTTACGCCGTTAAAACCGACGTCAGACGGACGGTTGTTGGCTTCGAGAACAATGCGGCTCTGCAGCGTGCCGTATTCAGTGTCGCTCTTGGCGTCAAACCAGACCTTCGCACGAGTGCGCGAACCCCAGTCCTCGTTGTTGTTATCGTCATAGCCATCGCCAGCGCCGAAGCTGGTGTCGAAACGCAGATAGCCGCCGATCTTGAGGCAGGTTTCCGTGCCCGGGATGTAGAAGTAGCCCGTGCCGTAAGCGTCGCAAACGCGTACGTATTCGACAGCTTCCGGCTCAGCAGCGACGATCGCGTCGGCTGCGTGTGCGCCGGTCATGGAAGCCATAGCGGCTGCAGAGCCAAGCAGAATAGACCGAATGTTCATAGCAGTTCCTTTATCAATAGGGCGCAGAGCATCGCGCCGAAAAATCAGCGTTAACCCATCCCAGTTGTTTACGATTCCCCTCGGGGAAGGAGCGGCAACCCGCGCAGTGTTGAATTGCACATGAGGGCAACTGTATCAAGTGGAGGAACAGTAGCTGCAACACCGATGCATGTGGGTGTTGCCGCATTGCAACAAATTTTCACATGCCGTTACCAAGTTATTAACGCAGGACAGCGTTGCGGTCGTTTCGTGGCTCCCCACTCCGAGGTGAGACATCATGTTCGCGGCTAAACGGTTCCCGCGCAGGAAACACATATGGACTCCAAGCATGATGACTGACATGCTTGGAGCATGAGCTTTTTCAACCGAGGTTTTCCTTGCCGCAAGATCTTCGTCTTAATCGCATGCTGCATGTCCTTGTTCATATGGGCGTTGGTAATCGCCGCGAGACATCGGTGACAATCGCTAAAATGCTAGGGACAAGCGCGCCAGCAGTGCGGCGAACGATGGGATTTCTAAGAGAGAGCGGCATCGTTTCCTCTGAAGGAGGAAAGAACGGGGGCTGGAAACTCACTAGAAGATTGAGCGACCTTACCGCGCTAGACGTACAGCGTGCGTTACAGATTGGCCCGCTACTTGCCACGCCGGCGTCTTTAAACCTAGTAGGCAACGACATCGAAAGTAGCACGAACAAGGCCATTGCGACTGCCTACCAGGCCGCCGAAGAAGAGCTGATCGCAGCGCTCGGCGCTTTGCGCCTTTCCGACATCGCAATAGCGCACACTCACGATGTCGATCCCCCTGTGGGTTCCTAAGCTTCTTTGTCGCACGGCGGCGATGCGCTCTGCTAATGGTGCGCAGAGAAATCCTCGCAATCCCTCATTTCTGGGGGTCGTCGCAAAAAGTAATACAATTACTTACCGATAGCGCATCAGCGCATTCAGATCGCGTTCAATAATTCGAAAGCTCTACTATGGCATCAATAACCTCCCCATCGCCAGCTAGCGCCGCTGCCGAGACGAAGACCCACGCGAATTACGTCTGGGCGCTCGTAGCTCTCACCACACTCTTCTTCATGTGGGGTTTCATAACTTGCCTGAATGACATCTTGATCCCTCATTTGAAAAGCGTCTTCCAGCTCACCTACACGCAGTCCATGTTTATTCAGCTGTGTTTCTTCGGCGCCTATTCAATAATTTCGCTTCCCGCAGGAGCCTTGGTTAAACGAATCTCTTACAAATGGGGCATCGTCAGCGGCCTTGCGATTGCCGCGGCCGGGTGCGCACTATTCATTCCAGCTGCAGAATACCGAGTCTATGCGCTCTTCCTTGGCGCACTCTTCGTCCTAGCAACAGGGGTGACGATCCTTCAGGTGGCGGCGAACCCTTACGTGACGGTCCTTGGGAAACCCGATACGGCGGCAAGCAGGCTGAACCTGACGCAAGCCTTCAATTCGCTTGGAACAACGCTCGCCCCTCTCTTTGGCGCTTTCCTCATTCTGTCAGCCGCGACAGTTGCCGCCCCGGACGCTTCTCCCGAGCAGCTTGATGCGATTCGTACTGCGGAGGCAGCCGCCGTCAAACTTCCCTATCTCATTTTAGCGGTGGCCTTTCTGGTTCTTGCATTGGTGTTCGCGGCCCTCAAGCTTCCCAGCGTTAAAGAAGACGAGGAGCAGGGCGAGCAGCTTCCGGGCAGGTCTGCATGGAGCTACCGGCACCTCGTTCTCGGAGCGATCGGAATTTTTGTATACGTCGGCGCTGAAGTCAGTGTGGGCAGCTTCCTCGTAAATTTTTTGTCCGAGCCAACTATCGCGAATTTGCCCGAGGCCGATGCTGCCCACTACGTCTCGTATTTCTGGGGTGGAGCGATGGTCGGAAGGTTCATCGGCTCCGCCGTCATGCGATACGTCGACGACGGTAGGGCACTGGCATTCAATGCAGTCATCTCAGCTATTCTGCTCGGGATTACCGTTTTGACAACCGGGCAGGTAGCAATGTGGTCCGTTCTAGCGATCGGCCTCTTCAATTCCATCATGTTTCCAACAATCTTCAGCCTTGCGCTCCATGGTTTGGGAAGACACACGAGTCAGGGCTCCGGGATTCTTTGCCTAGCAATCGTCGGCGGCGCACTGTTGCCGTTGGTTCAGGGCGCTCTCGCTGACACCATCGGTATCCACATGGCATTCACGATGCCAATTGTCTGCTATCTCTACATCGCATTCTACGGGTCGATAGGATGCCGACCGCGCAGCCTCTAACATGAACAGGGTCGGCCGTAGGGTCGACCCATCGTTCGGTCTAGCGATCGATGATAAAGAAGCGTGCTGGTCGGACTGGGTATCAAACTTCCAGATCAGAGCGATGGATGTCTCGCTCCGAGTGCACACTACCTGCCTTGAGTTCCTCGCCGCAGTCGGAGCAAACAAATTTAGGGTGGAGTACTGCACCACACGAGTGCCTAAATACTACGACGTTCTCCGGATCGTCTCGAACAAACCTGTCGCCCCAATCTCTGATGGCGTGCAATATCGCAAACAGCTGCGTACCCGATTCAGAGAGTCGATATTGATATCGAACCGGCCTGTTTTCGTACTTCTCTTTTGCAATGACACCATGGCTCTCAAGCGCCTTGAGCCTTGCCGCGAGGACGTCGCGAGGCGCTCCTGTGTTTTTCACGATTTCATCGAACTTGGCTGAGCCGAATGTTAACTCCCGGATCGCCAACAGCGCCCATTTCTCACCGATTACTTTGAGAGCGGCATCGATTGAACATATACGTGGATCTACCAGTCGTGGCTTGCGCATAACACTTTAAGTACATCACCCCAAGTGGGTTTGCAACAAAGACCCACCCGCTTCGAGGCGCTACCTTATGAATAGTGCCCTGAAGTCGTTGACGTTAGTACCCGTCGGCCCTGGTTGAAACAGATCACCTATCGCTTCGAAGGCGCTGTAGCTTTTGTTCTCAATAAGGAGTTTCGACGGGTTTAGTCCGCTCCGGATCATGCGGGAGAGAGTTTCGCCGTCTGCAAAGGCACCCGCGTTATCGCCGGTACCGTCTATACCATCAGTATCCGCTGCAAGCAGGTCCACCCTCGAACCGCGAAGCCCGATTGCGAAGGCCAGCGCAAACTCCGTGTTCCGCCCTCCTCTGCCCGCGTCGGAGCCCAGTGTAACCGTCGTTTCGCCTCCCGAGAGAAGTACCACTGGCTTCTCGAAGGGCTGGCCATTATTAGCAATCTCTCGTGCGATCGCCGCGTGCATCGAAGCTATATCGCGGGCCTCCCCCTCGATCGCATCCGAAAGGATGACAGCACGGACGCCGGCCCTTTCAGCTACCGTTGATGCAGCAGCCAAGGAGAGCTTTGATGATGCAACCACGTGATGGACATTTCTCACAAAGGCGTCGTCAGTTGGCTTTGGTGCGTCAGAAGCAGTTGACCTCAGATGCGCGATGACAGCAGGTGGCAATGTCAGCCGATATTGTCCAATGACATCGAGCGCGTCCTGTCGAGTTGTGCCGTCGGGTATCGTCGGCCCCGTTGCCACGAGCGCAGGATCATCGCCGGGGATATCTGACACAATGAAGGTCACAACCCGCGCTTTGGTACTTGCCGCCAAGCGCCCGCCCTTAATGGAAGAGACGTGTTTGCGTATAACATTGATTGCAGAAATAGGCGCGCCGGAAGCGAGAAGGATGCGATTCAGTTCAATTTCATCAGCCAACGTCAGCGAAGGAGGCGGCGCGGGTAGTAAGGCCGAGCCGCCTCCAGACACGAGCGCAATCACCAGATCATCAGCCGTTAGGCTTCGAATGGTCTGAAATAGAACTCCGCTTGCGTGTAACCCTGCTTGATCGGGTACTGGATGACCCGCCTCCAGAACATCGATCGATTTCGTTTCACAACCGAACCCATACCTGGTCACTACCGCGCCGGTCAGCGGTCCGTCCCAAAGCAACTCGAGCTTCCTGGCCATCTGTGCTGACGCCTTGCCAGCGCCGATCACAACTGTACGCCCTTTGGGTTTCGAGGGGAGATGCCTTTTCATCCCCACGGAAGGATCGGCCGCCGCAACGGCAGCGTCAAAGAGGGATCTCAGAAAATCTTTCCGTTCTTCTATCATGTCAGCGATCTAGCTTGGACGCGCGTTAAAACCACGTCGCGGGTACGAAGGCAAAGAGAGCAGGTGTGTTCTCCGCCGAGCGCGAACACACCTGCTGGCAACTTAAGACGCGTAGAAATCGACGACCTGCCTTGCGAACCTCTCAGGATACTGGAAGAGGAAGGCGTGACCACTGTCGCTGTAAAAGGTCGTGATGGCGCCTTTCAGCTTTCGCGCCATTTCGAACGATTGGATAGACGGCTCCATGATGTCGTGCGATCCGTTTGCGACCAGCACTGGGACCTTGATCTCATCAAGCCGAGCCCAAGCCGAATTCTTTCCGCTGTTCCAATTCTGAATCGCTTTTGCCTGCTGCTCCCATGATTCCTGCTTCACCGTGAATACCTGGCCGGACTCATGATGGAAGAACCGCGACAAGACTGCGCCGGCCGCTGCCTTTCCAGTCTCCGTGTGTGAGAAGAAGATGTAGATGATGTCGTCGAGAGACGGCTCGACTTTTTGACGAATTTCGACAGACTTAGGATCTTCGGTCGGACGCACGCTTGGTTCACCCGGGCCGGAGCCCGCGATCACAACCTTGTTTACGATGTCCGCGTGATCCAGTGCCAGTACTTGCGCGATAAAGCCTCCCATTGACCAGCCAAGAATGTCGACCTTCCCATACTTTTGAGTGCGCACAAAATCCGCCACGCCCTCGGCCATCCCGGCAACTGTATCTGGAGCGACGCCGTCGCTTGATCCGATGCCAACGTTATCGAAAACAACAACCCTTCGATCTCTCGAAAGCTCCTCGATCAGCGCAGGATCCCAGTCGTCGATCGTACCGCGGTAGCGCTGCAGCAAAATGATCGGAGTTCCTTCACTTCCACCTATCTCACGATAGCCGTAATTGGCCAGAGCGCCTTGGATGTACTGCGTTTGCGCTGAGTCTGCTTTGAAGTTGGTCACGTGATTTCTCCTTCCAGTGGGTTTGAACATTCGTGAAGCGGGCCGGGAAGCTTATTTGCTTCCCGGCTCGGAGAAGCCGGCGAGCCATGACCGGATCTCGTAGTTCACTTTTTGCGGCGCATCATGGTGCACCCAATGACCGGCATCGGGAATCGAAACGAAACGGTAGGAGTTTTCGAACCACTCCCAGAGATTGCTCAAGTGTCTAAGCGAGAAGTACGGATCGTCCAAGCCCCACAAGATCAACGTCGGAACTTTATAGATGAACGCCGTCACGTCATCAGGTGGCGGATTCCCGTACGGTGGGCCCGGATAGATCTTCTTGTAGTAGTTGAGCATTCCCTCGAGAGGCGAGGCTTTGAGGTAGTCGGCGATATATCGCCTCCACTCTGGATCGCGAATATGACGAACGATGTGATCGGCCTTCTTCGGATCGCCCGCTTTGTATTGGTGATAGGGAAGTGTGTACCGTGCAAGCTTCTGCTGTTCGTTGTCCGCTTGCAGCAGCATAAGGAAGGGCTGCAGCACGGGTGAATTGAGGAGGACCAAACTCTTTACCCTCTCGGGATGAAAGAGCGTAAATGCTTGGAGCACCACGCCACCCCAATCGTGTCCGATCAAATGCGCACTGTCTGCTTGGATGTGATCGAGCAATGCGGTAACGTCGCTTACAAGCTCGGTGATCTGGTAGCGTTCAACGTCAAGCGGGACTGAGCTCGGCGGGTAACCGCGCATGGTCGGCACGTGGACGGTATGATCTTTGGCGAATTCAGCAATTTGCTGATGATACGTGAGGGCATTGTCCGGAAAACCGTGCAGGAAGATCAATGGCTCGCCTGCGCCGTACGACTGGTAGTGAATCGTCACGTCGCCATTTTGTACGGAATTGTCGTTGCAGTTGATATCGCTCAGCGCTTGTAATGCAGACGGCTCGTAGCTAACTGGCATTTTCTGTTCCCGGACAATGGTGTTACTGTCGCTCAAGCGAAAACCATGCCGCCATCTGAGATGATTGTCTGGCCTGTCATGAAGTCAGATTTTGAGGACGCGAGGAACGAGACCGTCTCTCCGACGTCCTTGGGGGTCTGTAGGCGACCAAGCGGGATGCTCGCCACGAGCGATGTCTGAATGTCTTTGGCGGTGTCCCAAAGTGCCGTGTCGACAACGCCTGGCGCATATGCGTTGACAGTGATCCCGTGGGCCGCCCACTCCTGAGCAGCAGCCTGTGTCAGCCCTCGAACAGCAAACTTACTGGACGAATAGGCAGCGAATCCCCCGGCGGCACGATGAGCCACCTGCGAGGCCGCGCCAATAATCTTACCACCAGTGCCTTGCTTAATAAATTGCCGTGCGGCCGCCTGATAAGTGAGAAAGACTCCTCTCACATTGATCTCGAACATGCGATCCCACGCCTCGGGCGACAGATCCAGGAGAGATTCAACACGTGCGATGCCGGCGTTGGCTACAACAACAGTCAAATTTCCAAGCTGCACAAACGCATCGTCAAAAGCTTTTGATACCTGCTCAGCTACTGTTACGTCAGCGAGGACGACCGTACTTTTCCGGCCAAGCGCTCGGACTTCGTTTGCTACCGCTTCAGCCTTCTCGGCTGACTTTGCGATATCATTAATCGCGACATCAAATCCGTCCGACGCGAGCTGAAGAGCGATAGCTCTTCCGATGCCTTGGCCGGCTCCAGTGACCAGCGCAACGCGATTTTGGGTTTCTGACATGATGGCTCCTGACGATTGCTCGTGATGAAAATTGTTTCGACGCCCGGAAGATACCGTTGTGGGTTTGGTTTGCCAACCCACTATTCCTGGATTTTCGGTGTGGGAGTTCGTCGAACCCGGAAACTTGCATCAACACCCGCGGCGGCTCGACCGTCACAATGATCCCAAGCTCTCCATCCAAGTCGCTGAGAAGCAAGCCAACTTTATTGCGGTGGAGTGACCAACCCAGGCTATCTGCGCCATTTAGTCATGCGCTGTGTGTTGAGCGCCGATCCAGAAATCGGATGATGCGGGATATGGAGCTGTCGAGGGTAAATTCGCTAGAGGCGCAGCCTACCCACGATAACTCTCCAGCACTTTTCCCTGGCTAGACGTGAAAGCCCAAGATTGGTTGGGCGCAGGAACTGACAGCTGCGTGCGGCTTTGCCAAAGTGACGCCGTTCCGGCCACACTTGATTGGAGATTGGGTACGGGCTTCGAACAGCATTCTCACCGCAGGTAGCCGGAGAACCGACAAGTGCTTGCACTAGACACGCGGCGACTTCTCCAACAGGATCGCGCGGCCCTGGGAGGAGCAAATGGTCACTCACGCATTAACATGGCAGGCGTCCAAATCTTCGTCGGCACCGGAAGTCGGGGCCGGAATATCCATCGTCGGCCGAGCAGAGCGGCCATTCGGGCACGCCACTCGTCAACAACGCCTGGATGGTATTTTGGAGGTAGGTGATACGATATGGATCATGGGTAGATACCAGCTGCTATCTCCCGTCGCCGCCAGTCTAATCGGTAGGATCGACATCGAGGCGAAGACGCGCGAAGGGAACTCGGTTTCGTTCAAAGCATCCGACAAGAGTTTCTGGTTACCCTGGAACGATGCTGGCCCAATCATTGGCTCAATCCAATCTCTCGGTGCCTCAGAGAATTTGCCCTTGCGACCCCGTCGGTTAGCCCAGCAGTTACAAACAACGAAGGTTCTATCGTCATCTTCGGCTGAGAGCGTGACATCTTTTGCTGAAGCCCTTCGCATGCGGCCGGTTGCTTTCTTGAGCTATTCTTGGTCGCGGTCTACAGACCTGCTTAGCACACTGCTTCCTTTGTTGTCAGACCTCGGATTTGGTGTCTGGGTCGACCGCTGGTCGGGCCCGCGACGTTTCAAAAATGAGCCCGACCCCCTAGTCGAAGAGCTCCTGACCAGGGCGGTGGCAAAATCGGCCCTTCTTATCTCTCTGACGGGTGATGACAGCATCAGCAGAAAGTGGACGGACTTTGAAGGCGCCGTTGCCGATGACCTCGCAAAGCCAATGGTCATGTTGCTAGATAACGATCTTCGGCACCAGCTTAGAACGGGCGATTTGAGGGCTTTCTTGAAGGAGAAGATTAAAGAGCGCTTCCCAGCACCAGCAGTAATTTAGGGTCTGGAGCAAAGTATTGCGCTCTTGCAGGTCGCAACGTCCTGAAACTTGATCAATGCCAAGCAAGGTTCTGACAACAACACCGAAATGCCTTCGACCACACCCTTTCGGCGACCTTAAAAGGATCCTATCTCCTTTGGCCAGCACTCCGGTACGTCCATCCCCCGCAGCCCAGGGCATCGTTCGGAAAGAAAGGATTTTGCATCGTCAACGGATTGCTGCCAGCTAGGTAGAACCTCCTCTCGCCAGGTCTCACCCTTCTGTACTGAGACCGTGCGATCGTCCACGAAGGCCGCACTAAGCCATTTGTACTCCGTGCCAAATGAACCCCAGTCGCGGTGCGGACTATCCATGGTGAAGACGTGGCTGGACATCATCATTCGCCCATTGTCGAAGGTCACAAGAATATTGCGTTGATCAGGGCTCAACTCGGCACCCACAATGCTGCTGTCACTGGAGAAGATTGGCTCAGGATCGAGCGACCAACCGAACGATTTGTCCCAGCGGTAAAGGCTTGCGCTCGGGCTGTAATTTGTGGCGAGGATATCATTGGACGGTGTAAAAACTGCCGATCGAAAATTGCCGATTAATCTGAACCCTGCGGCGTTCGCAAAGCTACCGGCCGCCTTCAGGTCCGCAAGGCGATATACCGTAATCCAGTCCTCCTCGAAATTGGACTTTAAGACAAACCGCAAGTCGTTAGAGAACGCCAGGCAGGATTGCTCTGATGCTTGATCCGCCTCCGAACCCTTTATTTCTCGATTCGCTATGGTGAGTGACGTCCCACCTTTAGGATCCGGCGCGAACGCGACCAACCCGACACTATCGGAAACTTTGCTTTCGGGCTTCTGTGCCACGGCGAGGCCACTACACGATGTCCACAAACTAGTCGGTCGCGTCGGCTCCGTCTGCGCCGGCGTCTCTGAGGGCTTAAGACGATAGCTCTTTATCACCTTCAAAGCTGGGTCTAACAGAGCAATCGAGCCGCTTTCTTCAAAAACTGCGTATGTGGGCCCCCCGGCTTGGCGTTGATGGAAATAGATGCCGCTATCGGTATTGAATACATATAGATCTCTGTTGACGATCACCCCGATCGAGCCGTCGGGACTAAGCTCCATCCATGTCGAGTTTTCCGAACCGAACTTGGCGGCGAAATTAGAGATGATCTGGACCTTCAGATTGTTGTCGGAATTTGGTTCGCTGTCATCGGGCGACAATGCGTAGTCATTTCGCACTCCGCCAGCAGATGTGTTCTCTGTCCTTGTATAAATGAAGCCCTCGCCGAAGGATCGGCATTCAGATTGGGTGAAGCCGACGTCGAGCTTATAATCAGTGAGGTTGTCAGGCGGGACTTGGCCGAGTGTGGTAAAACAATTCTCCGCCCGCAAAGAGCTTATCTGTTCCTCACTTAGAGTGGCTTTTGATAACTTCAGTCCTGCCGTTCCGGACTGCACGCGAAAAACTCCTCTATCGCCTTCCAGCACATACAGCTGCAAATCTTTGGCTTTAAGCAGCGTAGGATAATCTCCGGTCTTGCGGACCACACCTTTGCCAGACTTCAGGTCCATAAGCTCGTAAGATACCTGACCGTCTCCGACGCTGTGGCTGTAGATGACGTTGCCGTCCTTAAAGAGTGTCGTGTTGTTAGCTGTGGCGGGCTCTGAGTAGGTTTTAAGCTTGCTGGCCAGAACGACGGACCCGTCAGAACTGTTTCTGGCCTCCAACGATCCGTCTTCCCGTACGATGAACAGCAACGAGCCATCGGGGTTTTCTTCCATTAGAACCACATTGGCCATTGAATCGGACGCCGCAATTATCGGAACTGAAACGCCTTCTCTGAAGGCCGATACCGCCTTACTGTTCCGGTCATAGAAATAGAGACTTGTTCGACTGGTTGGCCATACTTCTCCCTGAGGCGCGGGGTAGGTCGTTGTCACTCTGGAATAGTCTGCGTATCGCTTCAGGCCCGGGCGAATTTCATCACTGGCTTGTGGGCCGAGGACTTCCCCTGCCCTGACCAACACGGCCGCTGCTGCGTCCAACCTACCGCTGTCCAGCAGGGTATAAGCAACCTCTATAGCTACCTTGGCTGCGTTGTGCCGTAACTGCTGGCTGCTGGCGTACAGGTAATAGCTGATCGCTAACAAAAATGCTGCGGCGGCAACCGCTGCAGCTGCCGCTACAGCCCTGAAACGCCTTCTACTCTTGTTGGTGAGAAGGGTCTCATCGTGATCCTTTTTGATGCAGGCTGCCAGGTATTCATCTTGGACCTGCTCCAAGTTGTTCGCGGCGCCAGATTGTAGCGCGTGCTGCAAGCTCCTCAGGCGTTCGCCAAGGTGAAGCAGTCTGTTGATCGGCCGCCCGTTCTTGTCCCATCGGACGGCATCCTTCGAAAACTCGTCCACCTGCTTAAGATTGACCGATCGATCTTGAAGCCACAGAGCAAGAGCCGGCCACTGCCGAAGAAGAGCTTCGTGAGCGAACTCGACTGTTGGCTCACCATCCGGCCCCTTATCCAGGACTGCTAGGCGCTCTTCAACCAGTTTATCGACAACTGCCCGGGCGTCTGCCGGCATCTTTGACAACTCCGACACCCTCCTCACGGGCAAGTTGGCATCGGCATCAAACCCGGCAAGCCATGGAAATAGCGATCTCTGCAGGAGCTGGTTGCGGTCGACGGGGTCATCAACGCCTATGGACGCTTCAAACGACGCGATGGATGATTGAACCATTCCGCCGAGGCCGCCTTCGGCGAGATAATCTTGGAGTGTGATGTTCCCTTTGCCGCCATGCCGCCGATAGAGACGTTCCATCGTCAGAGCTAGAAGTGAGAGGCTATCTCGGCTTCCATCATGAGATGCGTCATCAAGCAGTCTATCTACTAGCTGAGGCTCGACGTCGAATTCGCGGTCGGTGTCCCTTAGCGCTAAAGACGGCCCCTCTATGAAATCGCGAAATGCGGTCTTCGACAGGGCAGGTAGCGAATAGACGTCCATTGGCTTTTCCCGCAAGACCGGAGAGTTCTGCAGTAGGTGAAAAGAGTCCGAACGTATCGTGGTAAGGAGTAGGAAACCTGGACTGAGATTGGCGTAAAGGAACCCAACAAAATCAAGAAGAGCGTCGCGCTCTGGAGAAACTGTGCGAGCCAGCTCTTCGGCCTGGTCGATAGCAAGAACAAAGGTCGAAGGGGCCCTGGAATTGACGCTAGAATCCTCCATGATCTTTCCCGAAATGGCCTCACATAACTTATCATGCGATCCGCTCTTCATCAGACCTTCAACATCTGCCGAAGACCAAGCAGCACTACCATTTGTCAAAAACTCAGCCAAGGCGGGAGCGATCCCATGTCGGCCAGAGATTGGAGTCGCACCTGGTCGAATAACCGGAAGAACGGCATATCCCGCTTTGTCGCGTCTGAGCCGGGCCGAAATCCCAGCCCTTAAGAAAGAGGACTTCCCCGAACCCGAAGCACCGACAATCGTAAAAATTTGAGATCGTTTTACCTCGCGGCCTGTCTTGAGCCGTTCCAAAACATCGGTGATCTGCGCATCCCGGCCGTAGAAAATCCCGGCGTCCTCATCTTCAAACGGTTGCAGACCGCGATAGGGCTCGCGGTTCAGATCCGAGATTGGCGGCCATCTAAAGTGGTTCGGACTAATATCTGCTTTGATCAAGCCTGAGCGCAGTCGTTCAAGACCCGAACGCGAATAGTTTCGCGCAAGACTTCGTCCATCCGGGTGAACTGCACGCAGCAACTCATGATCTGTCCCAGCGCTCAGGCTGATGTATTGCCACTTAGCCGCAATCTTCGCAGGGATCTGGCCTTCAGCCAGGTCATCTATAATGACTGGGAAAATTTTTCGGCCAGCCCCGTAGGCGATGTCCAACTCTTTAGGGCACCATTCGGACACGACCCAGTTCTTGCTTAAGACACAGATGAACGCGTCCGCCTGGAAAATCGCAGCTGTGAGCGTTGCAACCCATTCGTCACCAGCTGCAAAGCCGCGTTTCGGGTCCAGATCGAGAAAAACGTCGTTCCAACCCTCGTTAAGGAGCCACTCCTTCAGCAAAACCGCGTCTGCCGCATTCGGGTGAGCGTAACTGATGAAGATCGAACCCATGGTCATTCCCTCGTTACAGCAACTTGTCGGATGCCTCAGCGTGAACGTCAACCGCTACTTTGAGAACAAGTACCAATAAATTTCCTTGCGTTTAAGTTGCGCGAGCGTATTTTGTTGGCCGGCAGGGCTTATTATTTGAATATCGGTTCATTTTTGGCGTCACGGTACTCGCGGCTGCAGTACCGCAGAGGGGAGGTCGTGTATGCACGGCAATGATATACTTGAAAAAGCGTCCGCGCATGTAGGCGAACGGTACATCCTGGGTGCGCGGGCCCCCCTTGATAACGCTGGGTGGCGCGGACCTTGGGACTGCGCAGAATATTGTTCTTGGCTTTCTTATCAAACTTATGGCGTGGTGTTCGGTTGCGGAACGAAGACCGTGCGTGGCGCGGACCCATATTCAGGATACTGGGCTAGCGAAGCAGAGAAAAGCGACCGCAAGATCTCGGTCACCGATGCCGTAAGGACGCCTGGTGCGTTTCTCATCCGTAAGCCTGTTTCGGCCCCCACCAATCGCATTGGACACGTAGCGATCTCGATCGGCGATGGCCGCGTTTACGAAGCCGCGGGGGCAAAGCTGGGTGTGCGGATTGGACCCGTCGAGGGCCGCCGTTGGGATCTGGGTGTCCTTCTCCCCGGAGTGGAATATGCCTCGCACGCATCTACTTCCAAGATCGAGAAGGTGGCCGATCTGGGGAAGCTGCTTATTCTCCGCCAGCAAGATGAGCCACTCTTCGATGAGCACGTTGTGGAGCTTCAACTGGCATTGAAGACAAAGGGCTTTGACCCGGGCAGGGTCGACGGTCAGTTCGGCCCAATTACCGAGGCAGCTGTGTATTCATACCAGCTCACTGAAGGGCTGCTGCCAGATGGTGAGGTCGGGCCAAACACAGGCTCGGCACTGGGACTTCCCTATTGGGACACGACGAGAGGTGGCAAGAAGCAGGATGCGTCCGGTGCGAAGGCAACAGGTCCCGAGACAATCTCACATGACGATTTCGGTGCGGTGGTCAATGTGAGCTCAGCTTTCAACGCGCTCAAAGGTGAATATGAAGAGCTGTTCAATAGCTGCATTGTGCAGGATCGCAAAAATGAGATAGCCGCCCTCGCTCGGCGGATCGCAAGCAATCGTGAGCGATACGAGCGACTGGTAAGTAGCTTCCGTGGTAAGCCCGGCGAGGCAATGCCTTGGTATTTTGTTGCGCTCATGCATGCGATGGAGGCTTCCGGTGACATTGGTCTTTTTCGAACGCATCTTCATAATGGAGATCCGCTAGTTCGGCCCACTGTTCACGTACCAAAGGACCGCCCGTCAAAGACGGGGTCGAATTTTTCCTGGGAAGCAAGTGCTCGCGACGCTTTGGAGATCAAAGGGTACGATGGACAATCTGATTGGAGTCTCCCTAAAATGCTGAACCTCCTCGAAAAGTACAATGGATTTGGTCCTCGATCTAAGGGCCATGCGACGGCCTACCTTTGGTCCTATTCCAATCACTACAAGCGTGGAAAGTACGTTGCGGATCGCGTTTGGAGCGACGACGCCGTTTCAAAGCAGCCCGGCGCGGCGACCATCCTGAAGCAACTTGTCGACGACGGCGTTGTCTCTCTTTAGAGGTGATAAAGTGCTCCGGTTACTAATCGCGTCTGTTGCGGCTGCCGTCAGTGCGACTAGCTCCGCGGGGGCCGCCGAGGCTGTGGTGCTCCAACAGACTTACTGGCCGCTAATCTGGGCGTTAGCGCTTGCTCTGGTTTCGAGCACAGCGGTCTATATTGCGATAAAATCGAAAGTGAAAGGCACGTACTCTGGCCCTGAATTGAAAATAAACGAAGCGTCTTTCAAGATAGGGTCGGTCACTGCTTTATTTGCCATTTTTGGCATCATCGCAGCCTTTCTGGCGGCGTACGGCATCTCCGATAGTCCGTCGAGCAACGTTGTAAAGCTGTTTGGAACGAACTTGTTGGCTGCGGCTACGGGCGGATCGCTGGGGGCGTTGCTCGGGTTTCTGTTCGGAATTCCCCGCACGCTTGATCCAGCCGCTCGGGCAGCTGTAGCGGACGCTGACGGAAGAAACTCAAGCAAAACCGACGTCGTCCTAGCTTCCAACACGAACCTTGAGCGCGTATCTGATTGGCTGACGACACTATTAATCGGCGCAACACTCGTACAACTTGGTGCGATAGTGCCCGCGCTGAAATCGTTCGCTCAATATTTGACTTCGTCCGAGGGGCAAATCCAGGGGCCACTCCTTCTAATTCTTGCGTACTTTTTTGTTTTGGGTTTCCTCGGCATCTACCTCATAACCCGGCTATTCCTGACGAACGCCCTGACGCAGTCGTTGGCTATGCTGGTCGCCGGCCAACACCGCGACGACAATAAGACGCTGGCATCAGCGATCTCCGAAGCTAAACCGCAAACACAGGCCGAGCGATCGGCGCTTCTGTCCCTGATTGACAGATGGCCCGTAACTGACGGGGAGCGGTCAGGTCCTGACCTGAATTTTTCACTCGCTATCCTCTTGTACGATTATCTCTCTTCACAAGGTGCCGAACACGAGGTGGAGCGCCGCGAGAAACTTCAGGAAACAGCGTTACGTGCGGCCGAAAAGCCAGAGCTCCGAAAAAGGCTTGTTCAGAGGTTCGAGGATGGCCTTAAGGATCCACACAGCAAGGAGCTTGCCAACAATCTTCTGACATCGCTTTCGAAAAATCAAACATCGAACTGATCGAGCGCCTGCCGCTTTCTGGCGGACTGTTGACTTTGCAGGGATGCCCGAACCCGAATGTGTTGACGACGCGAATTCCCCGATTGACCTTTTCCCGATGCTGGATGCATTTCTGTCGGCCACTTTCCCGCAGGAGATGCAGTTGTCCGTCGGTTACTATGGTTCAAATTTTGGCAACGTGAAGCGAAAGGTCTTCGTCAGCTATCACCACGCGGGAGATCAGGCTTATTACAACGCGTTCTCGCAACGGTTTCACGATAATTACGATGTGATATCGGATAACTCGTTGGAACGGCGCGTTAATAGCGACGACGCAGAGTACGTAATGCGCAATATTCGCGAGAACTACATAACCGGTAGCTCTTGCACTATCGTTCTGGTTGGTAACCAGACCTGGGGGCGGCGCTACGTTGACTGGGAAATTAAAGCAACGCTCGATCGACAGCACAGCCTGATTGGCGTCCAACTGCCCTCACTCAGACCGCTGCCGAACGGTCTGTACAGCGTGCCTGGTAGGCTTCACGACAACATTCAGTCAGGCTACGCTCTTTGGGTTACGTGGGCGGACATCACCTCAAGCCCTCAGCGATGCGCTGGATTGATTGAGGCAGCCGCCAGCCGTAACAGGGTCTTTATAATGAACGGCAGAGACCGGCTCGTGCGCAATCTAGCTTAGAACCAGCGCCTCTGGCCTACGTTCTGGACGGCAGAAAACCCTGCCCGAGCGCAGCCATCCATTGTTCGAGCGACGGTGTTGGCCCGACGTTGCCAAGAACCGCCTTCAAGAAAAGCTTGTCGCCGATATGTTCGCCAAGCGACCTGTAAGCCTCGAACTGCGTTTCAGAGAAGAATTGGTCGGCGGTTGTGTGATGCGGAAACGAGGGTTCGTCCAGCCTGTACCGCCGCAGAAACTCGCCTTCATTTCCGGTCAACGACAGTTTGACGTAGAGGAGATAGCCGATTTCCCACCCACCTCCGTTCGCCTTTGGATACCGAACCCGGCAAAACCGAAAATGGGACCGGCTGATACCACCCTCACCTAACCGGAGGTCATCCAATTCCGCGTCAATCTGGATGCCAAAATCTATCGACGCCAGCCGTTGAAGATTGGTTAGAGCGTGGAAGGTCATTGCCGGATCGCTTTCGCCATCAACAGCGATGATAAATTTGCAGCGCCGGCGCAGTAGCTCATACACGCCGAGATTTTCGATGTGCCCGCCGTCGGACAGATGGAGAAATGGTGCATTCTCATCAGCCATCGCCGCGAACTCTTTGCCAAGATAGTAGAATGGCGGCTTGCTTGGCGCGTTGCCCGGTTTCTGAACCCACGCACCCAGTCGGACATTCATCAGCGTCATCCAGAAGCTACCGAAACGCGTAGTCCGTAGTCCCATCTGAGGAGAGACAGCGGCACCCGAAAGGGCAATCAGGTTTCCGATATCCAGGCTCTTGTTCGCTTGCTCCCAATCCCTCATCGACTGGTAAGGGACCACGGTCGATCCAGCAGCAGCGGGCGTGAACGAGAATACGTCGGACAAACGACCGCGCATTGCGGGCTGCTGTGATCCAGGAACATTGAGTGCGCAGTTTATGATCGGATACATCGCCTTTGCTGGCTTGAACTCGCTCAGCCGCATAACATCCTGATTCCGCGTGACGCCAAAAAACGCTTGCGCGAGTTTCGCTCGATAGTACCCATGGAGGGAGAGCGAGTTGATATCGACCAGCCACGCCAGGATAAAAACTCCAGCCACCATCCCAAGCGGTACGGCGACGGCATGCCCAAATGGCAGCGTCGATCCAGTGAGATTACTCATAACGGCGGCGAAGACACCTTCAGCGACTATTGCCAGCAATATCGTCACCGCAGCGATAATAGGCGCTTTCAACCTGACAAATGCAGTGCTGAAAGATGCCAGAACTGCCACCAAGCAGGCGAACACGACCAGCAATATGATCGACGTAGAGCCCACGCTGTCGTCCGTATTTGCTGCGAAGAGGCTTTCTACGAGGGCATGCGAGTAGCCGACGAAAAACCACAGCGGCGGCAGGATAAACAGGGCGCCCAAAACCCACTGCATCACTGTCAACTTCCAGCCCAGCCACGGCATTCGCCCATAGCCAAATTGCAATATGGCCAGCGAGAGGACAGGTAGACCCACGGAGATTGCCGCAGCTACGTATCGACCTTCGTCAGTGTTGTCGAACCGCAGCACTGAGTTAAGCCACGCAAACACCGCGATCACGGTCATTGCCACAAAAACGTTAATGAAAACGCCGCACGTCGCTCGCATCGCCAGGATAGTCCGCTCACCAAACTTCGCAGAGAGAAACCGACTTCTTTGGCGCAGACCCATAAGCAGATCGGACTCTCGTTCGCCATGTTTGAAAGGCTCATCGTTAGCTTCGAGACCCGCATCGGCGCTGGAAATCCGTCCGCCGAGGATGTTGGTTAGAAAACCGCCAGTGTATCCCCCGCCGGACACAGTCGATAGGTAATCGATCTCCTTAAGTATGCCACGCCGGGCAAGAGATGCTATGACCCCTAGCGAAAAAGTCGCACTTCTGATGCCACCTCCCGATAAGGCCAGCCCTGAAGCCCAGTCTCTGTTTTTAATGCCATACGTTGCTCGACGCGCTTCAACATCTCGGACTTCATCTTGAGCGTACTGCGGCCGCTGCAATGGATCGGTTCCGGCAGGTCTCCATGCGACCGGCTGGTCCATTTCTGCCGCGATCTCCGCCAAGCGCGTGTCCGCCGGCTGACTGATGTTGTAGCCCGGCCTACCGATAATTAAGGATAAAACGGCGTCGAGAACCACGAGTTTCGGCTGCAGGTTCGCAAGATCCTCTCGGAACTCGTCTGATGAATCGAGAGCTTTAAGAGCGCCAGCATTCGACCTAAGATGCCAACTGGCGGTGAACGGCCTCACCTCATTGTTGAGCACATGCCATACGATCAACTCGAAATTTTGGCTCTCGATATGTTTCTGGCTTGCTTCCCGGGCGTAATCGAACAGCTTGTAGACGCTGGTTAGGGCTGCCTTCTCAACGCCATCGCCGTAATTGAGTTTCTGGGTTGAGATTCTGGAATAGAGCTGAACGCGAAACTCATGGGCAGCCAACTTGTCGTCATCGGTCATGTCCCACAGCCGGGCTCCATGAACTTTCAGAAACTGCTCGCCAAAGGCGTCGTTGAACCCATCGACCTTGCCCAAGACCGACATGAACGTCTCTAATGTACTCATAGTCGCGATCCACCCAATGAAGCTTTGAGCCCAGCTTCGACGTCCCCTGCCCATGCGAAAGCTCCATGAAGTTGTTGCACGTTTCCGGCGAAAATGCACTATACTGGCAACTCGCGAATAAATTGATTTTTTCGTGGAACCGATGCACGATCCCACCTTGGTCTACGTGGGCATGGCGGCACACCACTGCTCGACAAAGGGATGGATTGCGTATGGTTTTGAAAGACAAGGTCGTGCTGATCTCCGTCAGCGCGACTTCTTCGCAGGAGAAGACAGCAGAGCTCGAAAAAACACTTCTAACGCTGTGTGACAAGCTATCCAAGCACCAGGCACGCATCGCCTACGGCGGAAACCTCGATCCAGACGGCTTCACCTTCAAGATCGAACGTAAAATGGCAGACCGCCACTTAGGTCCAAAGTCCGCATTCATTCACATCATCGACCAGCCGACTTTCCTTGCCAGCTCTTTCGAGCAATTAGGGGAGCTCCTTGGCTCTCGAGAAAAACTGGTCGAAACACAAGTGTGCCTCGGCACCAACGTTCTGACTCTTGGCTGGCGGCGTGGACGCCTCTCCTTCGACCGGGGCCGAGATACTACTGAAACTTTGGATCGATCAGAGTTTGACGCATTTCAGCGACGCTACGCTGTTCAGCCGGAAGATGGATACACGAACTCACGACGTGCAAAAGCTGACATCGTGGATGCTTGCGTGGCGATCGGGGGAAAGACAGGCATTGTTGGTAACAGCGCAGACAAGTTTTTTGGCCGCCTCCCCGGCATCGCGGAAGAAGTCTATTACACGCTCTGCGCTGGCAGACCCGTAGTACCCGTGGCCAGCCTCGGCGGCTGCGCTCATGATGTTGCCGTCGCGCTACGGATCATCCGTGACAGTTCAGGAACCGAAGTCCAGCACCAAGTTGGCTTTGAGCAAGCCATGACGGCACTAGTGAGCGTGTCAGGAAAAATTCCTGAGCATGTGAGGCAAGATCTCCAGCTGGCCGCGGGGCCCCATACCGCAGCTGAGATCTCTCAAGCCGTGGTCAACGTCATCTCTCGTTGGAACGCCGGCCAGCCCCAAGGTGGCAATTTATACACAGGCATGTAACCAAAAATTGCGCAATCGGCCTGCTCCCCGCGTTGGATGTGTTCAACCATTCTGTCTTGTAGTATGATTCATCCCTGACGACGTTTGCTTCGGCAGCCAGAAGGACTGCCGACGGCGGTTTGGGCTGCGCGGAAGCTTGATGGAGATACTCCGAATCCACGTCTTGTGGGCAAATAGCCCCTCAAAAGAGGGCGACGTTTCTACGTCTTCTTGGCCAACACCGGCTGAACTGGCAGAGCGCTTATCCGCCCACTTTGATGGTATAGGTATGGAACGCGACGGGGTAGCATATCGCGTTCCCGTCCGATTTTGGAGCGAACCGTGGACAGACGGCGGAGCCTTACCGCAGATGGTCGACCTTGAACGCGCTAAACACAATGTGATTGTACTCCTGTTCGATGGAAATATGTCGTCCCCGACCGCCCGCAAGGCATGGAGTGACTACGTCGACAGATTGCACCAGAAGATGGCCGAGCGTGGCCGTGTCGACTTCTACATTCCCTTCACGACGACCGAAAACAGCAGCAGACTTGAATGCGACACACGTCGTGGCATTCTGTGTTCCGCACTCGACCGGGCATCGTTTCGCAGTCCAGATTCGCTCGTTACCCGCCTTCTCCTCCAGGTGGTGTTGACGATCAGGCAATCCTTGGCTCAACAAGCCGGAACTACGGAATCTGAACGCCTTTTTGTGAGCCACGCCAAGCTCGATGGCGACGTGGCTGCAGCGGCCATCGTCGCATATATCAAGGACCCAAAAAATAAGGTTGCACTAAACGCTTTTTACGATGCCAAGGAATTGTCCCCTGGAGACTCTTTCATCGAAGAGTTCACAAGAGAGATTAAAAAAGGAACGCTCCTAGCGATCGTGTCCGACGTCTACGACAGCAGGCCTTGGTGTATCTTCGAGCTCACCGTTGCAAAGCGAGCCAAGCGCCCAATCGTTCTAGCTGACGTCGGAAAAGTCAGGATTAGCCGCACCTATCCTTACGGCGCCAATTTGCCGCGAGTTAGGGTCAACGCGGACAGTGCCGACGAAGAATGGATAGAACCCCTTTTGGTGCAGTGTCTGTCTGAGGGCCTGCGGTGCGACCTGTTCACTCTAGAGGTGACCGAACGTGTCGGAAAAAAGGACCGTCAGAAGATGTTGCTTTTGCCTCGTCCCCCGGAACTGTTCGATATCATTGAGTGTGACTTCAAACCAACAAAGATCGTTTATCCGGACCCGCCGCTTGGCTTGCCAGAAAACGAGATCATCGCTCGCGCGATGAGTAAAGCCAAATTCAAGTCCCAGCTACAAACCCTAAGCGAGCTGACATGATACTCGACAACAAGCGTGTGCAAATTTCGCTGAGCGAGGCGCCGGATCATAGAAAACTATCGATCCCGACCCGCGAGTTTGATCGGGCGATGCTTACTATTTGCATGGCTCTGGTCCGGGCTGGCGCAAAGGTAGTTTATGGCGGCGACCTACGCCCAAACGGGTATACGTTCCGCATATTTCGACATCTCGCTCAATCATACGCCAGCCGAGGTGACGTTCCCTTCATACACGTGATCTACATGCCATCGCTCCTTTTGATGGAGTTCGATGTCCTCAGCAACGCGCTCGAAGAGCGCCAAGGCACTTGTGACACATTTGCCTGCTTGGACCGGAAGATGGTTCCCGTTTATCTCGACGGCAAATCAATCAGCTTTGGGGAAGGAAGCAATAGTCAGCGGTTCGCTGAAAGAGCTCAGTTCTTTGATTGGCAAGAAGAGCTCCGACAGCGTGCGAGGGATGACGAGATGTCGATCGCCCGAGCCACCACCGCGGACTTCGTCAATGCATGCATCACGATCGGCGGAAAAATGGGCGTACTTGCAAACAAGAGCGACCTTTATAAGGGCAAACTTCCCGGGATAATCGAGGAAGCCATCTACGTCATGAAAGAGGGAAAGCCGGTCGTTCCGCTTGGGGCATACGGTGGCGCCACACGAGATCTTGCGATCGAGTGGGGGCTTATGGATGCGGCGGAACGCGTTCCGAGGGGCGAACAAGACCCGACCTACCAGCGGGGCCTCGATGAGGCTGCCGAGCTCAAGGGGGCTATCCCGAGCGAGCTACTCGGTAAACTGAAAAGCCTGGCGCACAATGACAGAGCAGAAGACATCGCTCGCGAGGCGGTCGATGTTATCGACCAGTGGACGAAAGTCCATTGATCGTCGATCATAGCATTCGCAGTTGCTCAGGATCTTGCGCCCAATTTTCGAAGACGCGCCAGTTTTCGCGGTCGTTGGCCGGTATCGTATCGCCTCGGGTCCGGTTCACATAGATATGCCGCCCGATAATTTCGACCTTTGGATATAGATTAAGGTACTCTTCGCCGCTGAAATCCACTGCACCGTTATCAGGAAGCACTGGCAATATCGCTACCGTGCTTCGAAACCCGTCAAAATAGCCTAGCTCCCAGGGCATCCACCGGGAACGGCGCGAATTTTGCGAGTAGAGGTAAAGCAAAACGCGCGAATTTTTCATCCGCATTCTGAGCGTCTCTGCGGTCCCGGCCGTGACATAGGATCGGTCCATGCTTGGATCGACTATCCAATCCACGTAAACCGTGAGGCCTCGATCCTCTAACACTTTTTTTGCGCCCAGGACAATCTCAGCGTCCCGGATCGAATGCGAGAGAAAAACGTCGAACCTCTGGTTTGCGGCTGCCGTCTCAACGGATTCTTTTAGTATTCTCGCCGCATCCAAACTTTTCGTTACAATTCTCACGTCCGATTGCGCCGCTTTTCGAACCGTTGACTCGCGTAAATACAAATCCTTACCTCTATATGTGTCGTGGCAACATGTAGGTGCGTACAGGGCGCTGCGCTACCCGCTGGCGAGTTCAAACGAAATACTCGAGCCTCCAGGCCGAAATTGCGCTGCGATCTTGGGGAAGGAACCCGCTGAAGCAGGCTGGCGAGTCCGCCCCTCCCGGCCAAGTCCAAGTTCGAGAAGGCTGCTTTGCGACCGTCGATTAAGCTAAGCGGCTCTCGATAACAATCATCTTGCTAAACCAGTCCGCTCAGGCTTTATTTTCAGCCTCAAGCACAATTAAAGTGTTTTTGACAACCGGTCGGGTCATGCATGGCGTCCAAACAATTCGTCCAGTTTATAGCAACGTCGTCTATCATTATTGTTTTCATCGCGGGCGTTGGGCTCTCCGAACCAAATTTCATTCAGGATGTGCCGGTAAAGTCTCTTCGAGATGATCTCCTCCCAGGGCTCTACCAAGTTGCCGTGACGGGCTTACTGGAGCAATCGACGTTTTTTTCGAGCTGGTCAATCGGTTTGATCGCGGCCGGCTGGTACGTGATGCTGCACGGCATGGAGCGAAAGACGCACGTCTACATGAGCATATCGTTCGTTCTAGTCTGCCTTGCGGGACTGGCGTCGCTCTTCCTCGGTCAGCTGTTACACCAAGTCGTCATCCGCAGCATTGCCATTGGACAGGACCCAATCTTCAATCCTCAATCCGGCCAACTGATATCGTTTCAATACTGGATGACTGTTACACAGGGTGCGACCGTCGCAATCGCGGTACTCTGGAGGTTCGCGAATGACTAAGCTGCTCTTGGCAATTATCTTAGCAGGCGCCTCTTACTGCTCGCCGGCCAGCGCCACTCCCGTGCAGGTCGAGTTCTCCGCACACAGCGGTCGGTTTCGAATTCAGCGTATTGAAACTTCATTCGTCCTTTCCGATGCGCTGGGCGGTTTCTTTGGGGATGCGCTAGACATCACGCCGGGCGATTATCGCATACAGTTGATCCCCGACGTACCGTCGGATTATCAAGTGCTGTTTTTTGATATAAAGGTCGATACGAACGGCACCATCGTAAAATTGGATAGCAAGGCTCGATTCACTTCCGTAATTTGGGCGGACAAGAGGCTACCGCTGGCGAGAGCGCCTATTTCGATCAATTCCAAAGCCCGCGGATTTGTTATTTCAATCCAGGAGCCCGCTAAGGGTGACATCGCGGTGCAGCGTGTTTCTGCTCCAATTAGGGCCACGAACTGGTCGCTGAAGTTGGAGGAATCGCGGGGTCTCCCCGTCACAATAAATACAGTTCCGCAAAACGCTGAGATATGGGTAAATGAGCAGAAATATCCACTTTCGACCAACGCGCGGTTCACGATCCCTGTCAATCCGGCAAACTTGTTCGGTTCACCGACCGTCCTGCTTAGGAAACGTGGGTTTGTGAATAGCCTGATCACCATTGATACAGAGGGCGAAACCGCTGACTACACTGTCGAGTTGGAGAAGGCACCATGAAAAAGCGTCTCGCTGTCGCTGCTGTCTTGGCCTGCCTCCTTCAATCTGAAGCAAACGCCCACCGCATGACTTTTACAGACGGCTGGAGTGGAGGCAATTGTAACGATTGCGAGTTCACGATCGCGGACGGGACAATAGATGATAAAACGGTCGACGACTACCGAAAGTCCAACAAAAGCGGGCGGATATTGATCAACTCTGACGGCGGAAGCGTTCTTGGAGCGATCGTCCTCGGACGCGAATTCCGCAAAGAGGGTGTTCGCATCGAAGTTCTCCGGGCCGTGCGTGAAGGGAACGATGGTCCGTTCACGGAACAACCGGGGATATGCGAGTCGGCATGTACGTACGCTTTCATGGGCGGCGAGATGCGATCCGTTCCAGAAGGCTCAAAGTTCGGGATACACTCTTTCGCCACTCAAGCCCGAGAGGGTAACGACCCGGTGTACTCCGCAGCCGATATCACCAACGTGCAGATTTTATCGGGCGTCTTGCTAGGTCATGCCCAGGCAATGGGTGTCGATCCTATCATTGTGCAAATGGCGTCGGAGGAGCCCTCAGACTCAATGAGATACCTCACTGCCGAGGAGCTGCGTGCGCTGAGAGTTACTTGGAACCCCGCCCTTGCAGATCCTTTCCATCTTGAACCCTTCAAGAATGGCTTGGTAGCTGTCGCAGCGACAGCAGATAAGAATAGCACGGTTACCCTCTTTTGCAGCCAGCGGCGGCTTCGGCTGATGATCGCTCAACCCGTTTCGTGGACCAAAGAGGATGACAGCGCCTCAGCGTCGGTATGGCTTAAATCGATAGACGAGAAGATGGGCATTGCTTCGGGCTCGAGCCCTTTCCTTCGATTCTCGTTTCGATCTGATGGAAGATACACTTATCGGACAGTCGACTTAACAAGCGACGTCGTCGAGACGATATTGAAGATGAGAAATCTCGGCGTTGCGTTTGGGCAAGTCAGAGGCGATTTCGAAGCGGACAGTATCGTCATTCCTGTGGTCGATCTCGCCGTATTCATAAGGCTCGTTACCAAAAACTGTATCTGACATACTGTCTAGATCCGAGGTTTGATGGAACCGCGGCGCTATTGCAAGTAACTAGATTTCATGGGCGCTACCGCCCGAGGAATAGACCGCCTCCCAGCGGATTTCGCCACCAGCTCCCTTTTTCGATACTATCTGCGTAAAACCTCGCGCGAAGGTTTTCGAGCGCGGACGTCGTGTACGTGCCATTCATCAACCGCGACACCGAAATGAACCTCTCCAGCGCAAGCCACCATTCCTCGACGACGTCGGCCGCCGGAACTGATCCCGGCGCGGGACCTATGACGCGCTTGCCAGCCAACTCCACCGCCTCCCGCGCCTCTTTGTAACTCTTTGAGTGCGCTTGAACACGAAGACTGTTCGCCCTTCGCGAGACGATTTCGAAAAAAGCATCGACTGTGTTCAGCTTCCATGCACGTGACTCCTCCTCTATGAGGACCAACTCGCGCAGGATGGCCAAAACAAGCTCCCTCAGCTCCTCTGCTTCGCTAACGCCTCGTATCCTAGCTAAAGCGAATTCGCTCTCTTTCTCCAAAAACAGAAAGCGAAACCGAGAGGACAGCAATATGAACGACAGCAGGATACTCGTTCGCTTATCGCCGAAGTTCTGAAAGCTGTAGAACGGCACCAGCCACATGTAGACTGTGTGGCGGCCGTCGTAGAACTCGACCTGCTCAGTAATGATTACTCGGAAGAGCCGGCCATCCGACCCGGGCGCCTTGATAATCTGGTCGTTATCTACAGCTAGATCTGTGCGGATCGCGCTCTCTACCGCCTTTTCCATGGCCCAAATAACGTTGCCAAACGGCTGATCGCGTAACGATATTCCGTTTTTGAAAGCCTCATACGAGATAGGCTCGTCGACATCGCCAAAGATGTGTCCAAACTCCCGACGGGTCTTCGAATTAAAGGTCAGCAAAGTCTGGTTCGGAATAATTGCGTCCGGCTCCCGATTTGCGGGATTGGGCAATTCGAACTTGATGGACAGCTGCTCGCCGTCCGCGCGTTCAACGAGCCCTCTGACCTTCTCGTACAGCTCGACCTTGAAGGTTTCGTATATGACTTTGAATTTCGTTCTCTCTTCGTCGTTCAATTTCTGGTCTGGCTGAACGCCCTCGACGATTGAAAGCATAAATCTTCCTACGGGATCGGCCGCGATATCTAGATGTGACATCGCCTTCAGCTTTTTCCGGTAGCCCTCGCTCCCAAGGTCGAGATCGCTCTGCAATGGACCAATCTTTATGCCAAGAGATGCGGCCATTATCGGTGGAGGCTCCCAGAGAAAGAACGCTACAATCTCTCGTGTTGATGCCCCATTCGCGTGTTCATCACTTTCTATGAATCCTTCGAATTTACCTAGTTCCCAACCCGTATAGGAATAAGCGTTCTTCATGGTATCGGTGTAGAGCAACAAGAAGATGTTCGCCTTCCATAACTCTAAAGAAATCGCCTCCTTTATAATCTCCGCGGGCCTGAGATCACCGTCATTGAAGATCTCGACATCAGCGCCAAGATCATTCCGCAAATCCGAAAACATATGGAGAAAGGCTTCCAATAATCCTCTGTCCTCACGGGAGTAAGAACAGAATATACGGAACTCGTTGCTTTGCATCCGTCGCTCCATGAAGCTTCAAATTGCCAACCTTCGATCAAAATACCATCTTGACTGGTATATCATATTTTACTGTAGAAGCTGCAAAATTCGTCTGACAGCCGATGACAGGGTTCCGAGTGCCTCCTTTTTTGAAAACGCCGCAAGGAATGTCCCATATCTGACGGATAGGAGCGCAATGCGGACTTGAATTAATCAGAGTATGCTATCTACCCGAATTGCTAACACGCCCTGTGGCGCTGCAAGGCGGATTGCCGCAGCCCGTGGCTCTCGCTGTCACCGTCGAAAGTCGGCCTAGTGCTTTACCCGAGGTCCGCGAACCTCGGCTTGACGTCGCGAGGCAGATTTCAGATTCACGCAGCTAAACGCTTAGTCCAGTCAGGGTGCCGTCGGGATCGCAGAGGTCGGCCGAGGGTCGACGAGGTTCCGCCCGAACGGGTTTACAGCGACCAGGACGACCAAGGCCGTGAAAAGCGATGCTGCGACAATACCGCGAGACTTTGCCATGTTTCGGAACCTTGGTTTGGGACTCATTAGCAGCTGTCCAGACCGTAGGAAAAGTCCGCTGCCTTGGGGAGCAGCGGACCATATCAGCATTCTTGGGTCTGGGTAATTCGTCAAGACAACTCACTTTCTTGACGAAGCTAGAGTGCCGAAGCAAGGTTAATAAATGCTTGAGCTCCCTGCGACTGACACCACGTGGCGGCGATCGTCACTTGGCTTTTCCGATTGCCCCCTTCGTGGTACCGCTGAAGCATTCAAATTGCAGTTACAGCGAATTCAGATAGCCAACCTTTCGAAAGCCTCCGGCGGCGCGTCGTTCGCGGTCATCAACGACTTCAGTAGCTGAACCATCCAGCGCTCGACTTCCGGATCCGATATGGGAGCCGCCTGTGCCGGATCACGCTGGAGATCGTATAGCCGTGTGTCCTTTTCCAGCAGCGCACCAGGGCCATAGTTGGAATACATCGGAGATCGATT
Organism: Rhizobium sp. Rhizsp82; assembly: GCF_047325115.1. Taxonomy (NCBI): domain Bacteria; kingdom Pseudomonadati; phylum Pseudomonadota; class Alphaproteobacteria; order Hyphomicrobiales; family Rhizobiaceae; genus Rhizobium; species Rhizobium sp. Rhizsp82. The sequence continues at coordinate 1,521,398 of NZ_CP168571.1, forward strand.
GGTTACTGGGACCTTCAACAGCGGAACTTGCTTCGTCCATTTGAACGGGGGTGCGAGGGTGCTTCCCGCTAGCTCCTCCGGTGTGAAGCGCTGCCCAATGTGGTTCGGCATCAGCGTGTATTGGAAGATTTCCTGTTCTTCCAGGTTTTCAGGAAAACGGTGGTAGGTGTAGCGACCGTCTGTGACATTCACGGCACCACCGAAATATCCGAATAGTACCGCCTCGCGATTACGATCGCTGAGTAGTGAGTACCCCTCAGTCTCCTCGGGCGAATTGACGCCGTAAAGGTCGAGGAATGTCGGCCCGACGTCCACGGACTGTGTAAGGCGGCCCACACGGCCTCGTCCCGGGTTGCGCGGATCGTGGACGAAGAGCGGAATATGGACGATCTCTTCGTACATGTTCATTCGGTTCTTCGCCCAAAAGTCGTGCTCGCCCAGCAGGAAGCCGTGGTCGGTGGTGACCACGAGCGCCGTGTCCTTCCAGAGGTCGTGCTCATCGAAATAGTCGAGTAGCTGTCCGAGGAGGAAATCGCAGAGCGAAACGATAGCGTAGTAGTTCGCACGGAGTTCCTCCGCTTCTTCCGGAAGCTCATCGACGCGACCATAACGCGGCCAGTCGCGGATCGGACCATTCCACCCAGTCTTGAAGGGCTCCTTGAAGCGTTCCGGAGCGAAGAACGGCTCGTGTGGGTCGAAGGTCTCGATCTGCAGCAACCAGTCGTCGGCATTGCGATTGGCATCGAGAAATTCCAATCCGTGCGCGAAGCATTGGACAGAGGGGAAATCCTTTTCCTCTTTGATGAACTCGCGATTGACTATGTGCGGCCCGTATTTGCTGACTGGCCCTCCTTCGGTCTGAGCGGCATGATACTTCTCGCGAAGGCGCTCCCAATGGGGCTGTACCATTGCCTTCCAGGGATCGGATTCCTGCCCACGTACGAACTCGAATGTAGAATATCGATTGTGGTAAGTCGCCCCGCCGTCCTCCCAGTAGTGATAGTGATCGGTGATGAGGTGTGAGTGGACGCCCTTCGTCTTCAGCAATTCTGGAAAGGCATTGTCAAACGGCTCAAGGGGCCCCCAACTCCGGTGGAGAAATGTCAATCGCCCAGTGAGAAGATCACGCCTTGCGGGCATGCAAGGAAGAGAGCCGACATAGTGTTTGTCGTAGACCTTCGACCTCGCGGCTAACCGATCAAAGTTCGGCGTTGGGATGCGAGTGCCGCCGTAGGCACCTAGCATGTGGCGATTGAGCGAGTCGAAAAGGACGAAGACCGTCTTCACGGATTGATCTCCCGATATTTATGAGAAAGCGGGGTCACTTTACAGCGCCCATGGTGAGACCGCGCACGATGTAGCGCTGTCCGATGAACATCATGATTAGGGCCGGAATGGTCGATAGCACGGATGCCGCAGCCATCTGGCCATATTGAACCTCATATTGTTGCGCGAACCGCGAAATGGCGACGGGGACGGTGGCCGTATGTCTGCTCGTCAGGGTCAAGGCGACTGAGAACTCGTTCCAGGAGAACACGAAAGCAAGGACGCCTGCAGCGATCAACCCGGGTACAGCGAGCGGCAGAGCGATCCTTAGGAAGATCGACGGCCTTCTACAGCCGTCGACCATGGCCGCTTCCTCGATTTCGGTCGGGATCTCTTTGAAGTAGGCCATCATCATCCAGATGGTCATCGGCAGGTTAAGGGCGATGTGCGTCAAGACAACGGCCGTCAGCGTTCCCGAAAGCCCGACCCCTCGGAAGATCAAGTACCACGGGCCGACCAGGGTGAGCGGTGGAATCATGTTGAATATGAGAGTCCAGCCGAGGAACAGGCGCGAAATGGCGACCCGGGCCTTGAAGTGCACGAGTGAGTAGGCCGCAAGGGTCCCGATCACGAGGACGCCGGCTGTCGAGCCCGACGCTACGACGAGGCTGTTCCAAACGTTGTCAGGAAAATCCGATCGACGCGAATAGAGGACGTCCGCGTAGTTGAACGCCGTTGGCTTGAAGATCCATGATCCTTGAAGGATATCGATCTCGAATTTCAAAGATTGCAGGAACACCCAGAGGAAAGGCGCCAGAATAATGAAGACACCGAGCGCCAGAAGCAGATGGCCGGCAACGCGGCTGGGACCTCGCAGATCAAGCATCCTTGGCCCTCACAAAGCGCCCTGCCCGGTGAGCGACAAAGAGGAATGAAAGAGTGGCAGCAATCACGGCGAGCGACAGCATGGAGCCATAGCCAAGATCATTCTGCTGGAAATAGACCTTGTAGAGATGCAGGCTAACGACCTCGGTTGAGGTCCCGGGACCTCCCGATGTTAGCAGGAAAATCTGATCGAACACCTTGAATGCCAGGATCGTGCGGAAGAACAGCGCGACAACGATCGTCGGCCAAATCAGGGGAATGAGGATCCGAAACACGATCGACCGGTTCGAAGCACCGTCGATGCGGGCCGCTTCGACAACGTCGCCCGGCACGGCTTCTACCGCGGCGAACAGGATGAGAAAGACGAAGGGCGTCCAGTGCCAAACATCAACGATGACCACGGAAAGAAGCGCTAGCGATGTTGACCCCAACCAATTGACTGCCGGTAGACCAACCGCGGTAATCGCCTGGTTCAGAACGCCGAAGTCGAGGCTGTACATGAGCTTCCACATGGAGCCGATGGCGACCGGCGGCATCAGGATCGGGATGATTAGGATGGTGCGGAGAGCGCCTTTTGCTTTTCCCGCAGATGAAACCAGGATTGCCAGCCCGAGGCCGAAACACACTTCGATGATGACGCTGACTAGCGCAAATACAAGCGTATTCTTGAGGGCGATGCGAAAGATGTCATCGTCGATGAGCTGCTGGAGATTGTCGGCAGCCGAAAAGCGCCAGACCTCGGCGGCGTGTTCGAACGTGATCGTCGACAGCGCCATCGCCACGAGCTCGAGGACGGGATAAACAGTCAGCAATACAAGAAACAGAGCCGCCGGGATGAGCGCTAGCCAAAAGAAATGGCGGTCCACGAAATCAGAGAGGGGACGCGTCCTCTTGATGGTTGTCGTCATGAATGGTCGCCCGACCGCCCCGAAAGCGGTCGCTCCTTCTCATCGTGTTATTCGGCGAGAGGTTCGAGCAGGCCGGTTTTCCGACCTCCCTTCTTGAAGATGGCCTCAATGTCCTTCGCAGCTTGATTAAGGGCAGCTGCCGACGACAGCTCACCGATGAGCGCCTGGTTCAATCTTAGACCCAACGCCTGATTGACGGCGGGGCCTTCGGAATAGCCGAGCAACTGCTTGCCGTATTTGATTTCCTCCTGGTAGGCAGGCATCCAGCGAAACTGCGGTCGATCCTTTAGGTCGGACGAGAAGACGTCCTCACGCACCGGAATGCCGCCACCCTCCGCGTAAGCATACTGGGCTTTGTAGGTCAGGAACCATTTGGAGAAAGCAATCGCACCCTTCTTTCCATCTTCTGAAGCGTTCTTCGGTACAGCCAGGACCCAGTTACCGATCGCCACTCCGGGCTGGGCATCAGCGCTGGCCTTCGGCAGGACCGCCGCATTGATCTTGCCGACTACAGCCGACTTCTGAGGGTCATCGAAGTTCGGGAACGCCGCTACCACGGCATGGCCCTGCTGACCTTTGCCTGTCTGCATGAGCTGGATCAGGTCGCCCTGCCCCAGCGATGCAAAATTCTGCGGACCGCAGGACTTCGAGATCTCGATGAACTTGTCGAGTGCCGCCTTCACCTGCGGACTGTTCACGGTCACAGAGAAGTCGCCGTTTTCCGCGTCCTTCTCGATCGATCCGCCGTAGGACAGCAGGTAAGCCATGAAGTCGTAGTAGATAGAGTCGCCCTTTTCGCCGCGCTGAAGATAGCCGTAGCTTTCCGGTGGGCTCTGAAGCACTTTACAATTCGCAAGGACCTCGTCGAAGGTTGTGGGAACCTTCAGGCCCTTCTCCTGGAAGACATCACCACGATAGTAAAAGAGCTGAACGTTTCCGTTCGGCGAGTAGCCCATCAGCTTGCCGGTTGTACAAGTCCGAAACTTCTTGACGTCGTCCCAGCATCCGCTGTCACCGAAGGCATAGACTGCCTTCGGCACCTGAAACTCGGGATCGATCTCGTTCAAAGGCTCGAAGAAGCCGCCCTGATAGAACTCGACTGTCGAGTTGCCGTTGACGTTCACGAGGTCGTAGGGGCTGGTGTCGCCGCTGCGAACGGCGGAACGCGCCTTCTCCAGCATGCCGTCAAACGGGGTGACTTCCAAATCGACCTTGTTGCCAGTCTGCTCCTCATAGAGTGCAACGACATTCTCGAAACCCTTGTACCAAGGGGACGCGTTGATCAGGATGGTGATCGGCTCCTGGTCGCCGACATCCAAAAAGCTGTCCTCGGCTGCAGCTTGCGTGCCGCAGATTGCCGCGACGCTGGTTGCCATTAGCATTGCAATTGTCCTGAACTTCATCGCTTCCTCCATGGATTTTATTATCCTAGAGTAAGCCGACAAATTTAGTCGTGTTAAAGAAAGCCTTTTCTATTCGTGCGCCGTTGCGAAGAACGACCGACGCTGATTTGCAGCGGTGCGAATGCTATCTTTCGTTCTCGATAACTGGGAGGAATACCTTGGACAGAACGCTGCTCGCATTCTTAGTCGTCGCGGACGAGGGAAACCTGACTTCAGCTGCGAGTAGGGTTGGATTGACGCAACCGGCACTTACAAAACTGATCCGGCGGCTCGAGCGTGACTATGACGCCATTCTCTTCGACCGAACGCCGCGCGGGATGACGTTGACGCGAGCCGGAGCCAAGCTCAGGGATCGAGCCCGCAGGATTGAGGTACATTACCGGCAGTCCCGTGAAGAGATCCGTTCGATGATCACAGGCACCCTGCCCTATTTCTCCATCGAAGCCGGAGCTGCCTACCACATGGAGATCGCACCTGATTTGACGCGCATTCTCAGCGCCGAGTTTCCCGAGACGAAAGTGCGGCTCGACTTCAACAATGCCGATTTAACGTTGCCACGACTAGTGTCCGGTGACGTCGATCTGATGCTGGGAGCAATTCAGGACCGGCCTCCGGAAGGGATCGAGACCGCCGAGATGTTCAGGGTCGAGATCGTGCCGTACTGCCGGAAATCAGATCGGTTGGCGGATCTGGAAACGGTCGACGCAAGCGACATTAGTGGTCGGCGGTGGATTACCCGTCGAGACGAAGCGATCGTCGCCCGGATGACTAGCTATTTCAGTGATCGGTGCCTGCCCGCGCCGGATGTCGCCATCGAGGTCGAAGCGCTCGCCGCAGCCTTTAGGATCGTCGCGGACTCAGAAAAGCTCACCTTGGCGCCCTTGTCTTTGACCAATGCGGCCTCCGAATTTGGTCTTGTGCCGCTTCGCCTTTCCCCGCCGATTTGGAGTTTTGGCTCGGGAGCTTGGTTTCGGGCATCGTCGCGAGAATATCCGATCATGAGGCGTGCTCTGGATCTAGTGCCTCAGCTCGTCAGCGAAACAATGGCTATTCCTGCGAGTTATGGATCAGTGGCCACGAAGTCATTTCCTCTCGCTCGTTGAAGCGCCTACGGTCCCGCAAAATTCGAATTGCGAGGTATCTCGGATGCGTAAACCCAACGTCATTGTATTCTTCACGGACCAGCAGCGCCATGACACCACCGGCGTCCACGGCAATCCCATGGGGCTGACGCCGAACTTCGATCGCCTGGCCGCCTCTGGTACACATCTCTATAACTCGTTCACCAGCCAACCTCTCTGCGGCCCTGCTCGGTCCTCGATGCAGACTGGGCAATTTGCTACCGAAACAGGCGTCTTCCGCAACGGCATTCCCTTGGCCGATGACGCCGAGACGATTGCCAGGGTCTTCGCAAACAATGGCTACAAAACCGGATACATTGGCAAATGGCATCTTGGCGGGTCGGATCCGGTACCAAAAGAGGAGCGGGGCGGGTATCAGAGCTGGCTCGCTGCCAACCTTTTGGAGTTTACCTCTGATGCCTACGATACCGTAGTTTACGATGTCGACGATCAACGAAAGAAGCTACCCGGCTACCGCGTCGACGCGCTGACCGACGCGGCCATCCGCTACTGCGACGATCACCAAAACGACCCGTTCTTCCTGTTCGTTTCATTCCTGGAGCCACATCATCAGAACCATACGGATGCTTACCCCGCGCCTGACGGCTACCGCGAGATGATGGATGCGAAGACCTGGACGCCGCCCGACCTCGCGACACTAAAAGGTACCAGCACGTGGCACCTTGGCGGGTACTATGGGATGGTCAAGCGGCTAGATGAGGCATTCGGCCGCCTCATAGACGCACTAAAGAGCCTGGGTTTGCTGGACGACACCATCGTCATGTTCACGTCCGACCACGCCTGCCACTTCAAGACCCGTAACAGCGAATACAAGCGCTCCTGCCACGAAAGTGCGGTCCGCGTTCCTAGCATGATTGTAGGCCCTGGTTTCACCGCTGGCGGTCAGGTGCGTGCGCTCTTCTCGACGATCGACGTTGCCCCCACCCTTATCGACGCCGCCGGCCTTCAGGTGCCTGACGCCATGACCGGCAAGTCGATCATGCCCGTAATCCGAGACCACCGGGCGAAGTGGCGGGACGACATCTTTTTCCAGGTGTCCGAAACCGAAACCGGCAGAGCCGTGCGCACGCATCGCTGGAAGTACGGAGTGACGTCAGCCTACGACAAGGACGAACCACGGTCAGATGTCTATAAGGAGGCCTATCTGTATGACTTGGACAACGATCCATATGAAATGGTCAACCTGGTCGGCCTGACCTCGTTCCGTGGGATATCAGATGATCTGAAGTCTCGCCTGTTACGTTGGATTTATGATGTTGAAGATGGGCACCGGCCGGAAATCCAGGACGCCAAGCCGCGCTTTCCACGCCAGTTCCGTTTGCATGCCAGCGACCTCATCGATGCGGTAGATCGAGAGCGCGATGTTGATCCGCTTGAGTGACTCGCACCAGCGGGCGCTCGGTTTTAGACACCGTCAGATGACCTCTACCCCTGACCAGAAATATTTAAGGTTGTGCAGAAACTTAGGCCCACTTGAGTTTTCCTATGCCTTCATTGTTTTACTCCCCTACGCTTCCTGAAACCGGAGGGTCGCCGAGCATAGGAGCTGCTCCCTTAGTTTCAGGATGGATCAGCTTGTGGATTCGGCAACTGAAAGTTATCCCCAGCCCCCGAACATTGTTATTCTTGCGCGGTGACGGGGCTGGAGGCTGCATGTTCAATAACAAGACCGTTTTCATTGTGGGAGCCGGCGCTAGCTTCGAGATAGGCCTTCCCGTGGGTACTGACCTCACTGGCATCATCGCGCAGAAGCTCGACATCAAGAACAACGGCAGTTGGGACGTCCACGGGGATAAGAGCCTGTTGCGGGCTGTGGCGGCCATGGCTCAAGCGACCGGGAGCTACGGACAGGCAATGAACCGCTTCTCCGATGCCGCGCAGGAAATAAGCCGCGCTATGCCCCAGGCTATTTCCATCGACAACTTCCTCCATACCCATGCCGATGATGCCGACATTGTGGCGCTTGGTAAAATGGGTATCGCTGCCAGTATTCTCGAGGCCGAACAGGCAAGCCGGATCTACCGCCAGGAACACGGTGTTTACTCGATCGATTTTGGCGCTGTCAAAAGCTGGCACAACACGTTCTGCAAGATGCTGACGGAAAATGTCCAGCGGCAAGAGGTCGAAAAGATTTTCGACAACGTAGCCTTCATCAGCTTCAACTACGATCGGTGCATCGAACACTACATGTCGGTATGGCTGTCGACCTATATGCGCATATCCTTTGCGGAAGCCTGCCGCATCTGTAACAAGCTTCAAATATTCCATCCCTACGGGCAGGTCGGAAAACTCCCGTGGCAGACCGACGATGGCGTGGGTGTTGGTTTTGGAGAACAGCTCAGCGAATACAACATCTCTAACACCGCCCGCCAAATTCGCACGTTTACAGAGCGGGTAGACGATGAGGAAATGCTCAGCCGGATGCGGAACACCGTCAGCGATGCCTCAACGATCATTTACCTCGGCTTCGCCTACGCCCGCATGAACATGGAGCTGCTGCGGGTCAACTACACCGGCACCCAGAAACGCGTCTACGGCACCACCTACTTTATGTCGGAAGCAAACAAGAAGCAGTCCATTGACCGCGTCAGCTACGCTCTGAGCTCGAAAGACTCGGGACACATGATTGTCCGCCAGACGTTTGAAAGCGTGTCGGCAAATCAGCTACTCAACGACTATTGGTACGAGCTCTCCGCATAGTCCGTGTGACCCAGTGTGCCTGACAGCGTCCAGCTCGGTTCCGCGGCCGCAAAGAACTACAGACGCTTGTGGACACTCTACGAGATCAAACAAGGAAGCCGAAGCCAAGACATATGCAGAGATCGCACAAAGCATTGGGAGGAAGATTCGATCTCATGTGGCCATCGAACTTCGTGACGAAGCCAGGTTCCAACGAAATTCAAGCGAGCGCAGCGCGACCATCTCGTAACCCTGAGATCGTTCGGTGCGCGTCGGAAAATGAACCATGCCCGTACACATATTCACCCACTGGTTCGCCTCGGATCGCGGCGGTATGCGACCGCCCCTCATCCGAAAGCAAAATTCTGTCTTGAGGGCTTGTGCTTATCCGCGTTTCGATCTTAGCATTAGTTATTGCAACAGAGACCTGTCGAATGACGGAACACTTTAATCCAAGTTATCTTCTCGGCCAGATCCAAAACGCGATCGATAACATGCTGGTTTTAGGCCAGCGAATGAACTCGCAGATCGATACGATCAGGTCGGTGGAAGCTGAGATGATCAGCCAGCACCGATCAATTGTCAGCGTTAGGGACATGATCACTTTAAAGTTCGGCCAAGTGCAACAGTCTCTAACCGGGCTTGATCTAAGGGCTGACGCACTGTTTGAAAGGCTCAACGAGATTGAAGTCCGGGTCGAACGAGCTTTCGACAGAATCGGCGCGGCGGAGACAGAGGCAGTCGCCGTTCAAAACCTGATCTTAAGCGCCGCGCAAGCTAACCTGCAAACCAGTCTCACATTAGGCGAGGTCACAAAACGCGTCGTGGCTGTCGAACAAAAAATCCAAGCTTGAAATCACACCCCGGCAGTTTGTGCCGGGGTGTATTTCGCTCACGCTCCGCAACGCGAAGTTTTCTGCAGCCCCATCTGGCGGCAACTAGCGTCCCCGTTGAAACAACGCGTCTGCGGCGTTTCATCTTATGTGCAAAGAAGGGACGCTGTCATCAGATGTCGGGTTGAAGTGGCCGTTTCTGCTGTTTCCTAAAGTCTGGTAACTACCGCCAGTCTGTAAGTTCATTACGAGCATGTCATCAGCAAACGGGGGCTTCTCGCTTTTCAACGGAATTCTGCCTTTCAAGCAATTTCATGGAAAACCCTAGCTTCCACAAGGTGCGCTTTTAAGGACACAGCAGATCCATCTTGGCCGATAACCTCCCGGGTACGGTCGTTTCCCACGACGTATCTCGTCGGGCAGGTTGGGAACTCGCTGGGCCGCGTGGGTATCGTCATTCGTTATCGAGTCATCGCGGAGCAGCGAAGCGAAAACCGCGATGGCAAGAGCATGGCCAATATTCTTTTGCTCGTCAGCTCTGTTGATCAAACAGAGCTTGCGTGGGTTTGGCACCGAGCGGACGTTGGCTGCACCTCTACCGCTGACATCGTGGTGCAAAAGGAAAGGATAGCGAAACTAAAAATGGGTTTACAAGCTCTCGGATTAGGGTTTCCATTGATTAGACGCAGTCCTCCGAACTCATATGTCATACTGAACCGCACCGGGTTTGCCGGAGGCTCCAACTTCTGAGAGAGTGGAGCCGATATGAGCAAGACAACGAACAAGTTTTCACCTGAAGTCCGCAACCGTGCGATCCGTATGGTGCTGGATCACGAGGCAGAGCACCCGTCGCGGTGGGCGGCCGTTTCATCTATTGCGGGCAAGATCGGTTGCTCGCCAGCCACGCTGCATGAATGGGTGAAGAAGACTGAGGTCGACAGCGGCAAACGAGCAGGCTTGCCAAGCGACGCGGCCGAGAAGATGAAGGCTCTGGAGCGGGAGAACCGCGAGCTTCGTCAGGCCAACGAGATTTTGCGCAAGGCGTCTGCTTATTTCGCGATGGCGGAGCTCGACCGCCCCTTCAAACGATGATCTCGTTCATTGACGAACACCGTAGCGTGTTCGGGGTCGAGCCGATCTGCAGGCTTTTGCCGATTGCCCCATCAACCTACTACGAGAACGTTGCCAAGCGCCTGGATGTGGACCGCCTGTCGGTTCGCGCCCGCAGCGATATCGGCATGAAGATCGAGATACGCCGGGTGTTCAATGAGAACTTCCAGGTCTACGGCGTTCGCAAGGTCTGGCGGCAGTTGCAACGAGAAGGCTACGACATCGCCCGCTGCACGGTCGCTCGGCTTATGAGGTCGATGAGCCTGCAGGGGATTATTCGAGGAAAGCCGGTCCGCACGACATTCTCGGACAAGGCAGCCCCGAGCCCGCTTGACCGGGTAAACCGCCAGTTCAAAGCCCCAGCACCAAACAGGCTGTGGGTTTCGGACTTCACCTATGTCGCGACCTGGCAAGGTTTCGTCTACGTGGCCTTTGTGATCGACGTCTTTGCTCGGCGCATCGTTGGCTGGCGGGCGAGTCGGACGGCACATGCGAGCTTTGTCCTCGATGCCCTTGAACAGGCACTTCATGATCGGCGTCCCGTTCATGGCGGCGGGCTCGTGCACCATTCGGACCGGGGCGTTCAATACGTGTCCATCCGCTACTCCGAGCGGTTGGCCGAAGCTGGCATAGAGCCTTCTGTCGGAAGCGTCGGCGACAGTTACGACAATGCCCTCGCCGAAACGATCAACGGCCTCTACAAGGCCGAGGTCATTCATCGGCGCGGACCATGGAGGAACTTCGAAGCGGTGGAATTCGCCACTTTGGAATGGGTCGACTGGTTCAACCACCGACGACTTCTGGAGCCTATCGGAAACATACCGCCAGCCGAGGCTGAAGAACGCTACTACGCCATGCTGGACGAACCAGCTATGGCCGCATAACTCAAACCAAATGGCCTCCGGCAAACCCGGTGCGGTTCAACGCGATCTAATCCTGACGCTACTTGGGAATGGACGCAGCGGCCAACGAGCTTCGAGTCTCTTTGAAGAAGAGGTAGTGAGCTCTAAGCAGATCCGCTGATGCATGGTGCTCGATGACGCATCCCGCGAACTTTGCGTAGGTCGATCTCTCGAGTTCGGTCGCCACCAGCACTCTGCTGGTCTTTGGGTGGATCGCGATCAGAAACTTGTCGAAAAGCGTGTGAAGGTCGGCGCGAAGTATCAGACCATTTGTGGGCTCGTTTCTCAGAGCGACGTCTTCGGAGAACGGCACAATATGAGCGGCTTCCAGCACCGCCTGCACGCTACAGCGGCTGATTGGACACCGCCCCTTATAGAGCTTGATCAACTCGGCACGGAATGCCGCTTGTTCTGGTCGCGCTTCCTGCATCATGAATCGGCGTTGGAATCCGTCCAGCACGGCAGCTCGATCGCTCTCAAGAGCCCGCTCCTCTGTAGACATGTACTGCGTCGTGGCGAGCAGGGCTGTGCGATTTACGACGTACGCAGCAACGACATCGCGAAATTCCTGCAGCTCAGGCGCGGTCAGTTCGTAGCTTCGTAGGTGCCGGTGGCTCAGTATGTGGTCGATAACATCGCTGCCTGACGACCCACCCGGCCAACCTCGGAGCCGATAGTGTGGCTTGATGAGACGAACATTCATAAGGATCGCAGTTGTTTCGGTCTCACCCACTGAGACATCCGATGCAAATCCCTCCGCCGTGAGGCCAAGACCGCCGCCAAACAGCGGATCCTCATGACACCAAATGATAAGGGCATCGCCGTTCGAGACCGATGAGCCTTTGCCGCCGGCAATCAATGATGGGTTTGGGAAACGTACGCGAATTCCTTCCCATTGCGAGGCATCAACGGGTCGCGGTTCAGCATCACCCAAGTGAAGTTCGCAATTGATTTTAAGAAGGTATGTTCGCATCGTCGCTCCTCATGGGGGAGCACAACAATCGCGACGGTTGCTTCCCTCAATATTTTCCGATCATTACTCAATCTCAGCTTGATTCGCCAACCACATTCGCAGAAGCATAACTTGGGAGGCATCTACGGCGGTGGTTTCAGATCAACAGCCCTTGCATCGGCAGCTGCACGCTCCACTCGTCCTGATCGTCGTAGTGAGCGAGGACGGCCGGGAGCGCTTGGCCTTCCTCGCTGGCGTAAATTGGGGCGGCTACAAAGCCAAGGTCAAACGTCGCCTCGCCCGGAACGATATTGAGTGACGAGCAGAGTTCTCTGACCGCAATCGTTCCTAGTTCTTCAAGAGCAATCGTAAGAGAACGAGCTTTTGGGTGGTTAATTTCCTGGAGAGCGCTGATGATCTCCTCGATACGCAATTGAAAGGCCATGACGTAATCTCGCTTTTAATTCCTTCAGTCTGGTTTCTCGACTATGCAAGGGACAAACGGATGACGGATGAGATCTCGTTCGTCAGATCGGAACGGAACCAAGCTGTCGAATTTGCTGCAGAATTCCGGTCACGCTTTCGGGTCTCCCCGCGGCAGTCGATGAAAAAAACGGCCGATGAGTGTTTCCATACAAAGAACCGACAGTCCGCCGACCCTGAGTCAAAACACCAATCACTGAAGACGTTGATTTCAAGTACGCTCAAATTCGGCAGCGATTTCGAACGGAGCGCGTGCAGGTCTGAGTCGACCAATTGGTATCGCGTGGTTAATTCGCGCAAGAATAGCACTGCCGTTCGGACCGAGCGCAAAGTTTTCTGCTAACGCGACCGTAATGTGACGGGGACACCATGACATCGCCGCTCTACCGGCAGGCCCAGCCCGTGAGATCTCGGGGAATCGATCTCGACTTCTCTACACTCGGCGAAGGGGTAGTTCGCCCTGCTTTGAACTTCGGACAGTGTTCAATGCCTGGTCGCCAGTCAAAGCGGTCAGCTAATCTGTTCACCGAGGAGTCTCGTGCCGCGATGCTTGATCCCGGTTAACGTTTGGCGAGCGATTTTCAACCCTTGCCTCATGTACACGACATGCCTCTACATCAGATGGGGAATAGGACGCCAAACGCCCGTCCCTAATACGCCTTCGTACATTGAAAGTTGGATCGCCTCGAACCGGCTTGTCCCCCAAGATCATAGCCGCCGCCAACGGAGAAAGGGTTACCTCGTAAGGCAGCGGTACATCAAATTGCAACGCGATCTCCTCGATTGTATCCCCTTCTTCAAGTTCGAGCATTTCGACCGCTGCCGCCGTTGTCAAAAAGCCCGCTGACCAAGCAGACAAGACATCATAGTCTGTCACCGGCGCGATTGGATTGTAATCGCCGATCAGGTAATAGTCCGGTCGCGGCATAACCTGATCCAGACCTCGCAAAACAGCCAAGTTTGCATCGCTATACTCAAAGCCGCCGTCTTCCGTTTCCAGGCGACGAGCCGCTTCGAATTGCTCGTTGGCGGATGCCAATTCATCCATGAGCAATCGTAGCTGCGCGTGGGCAACTGAGTAACATTGGTGAGCGCTTTTGTCGCCATATGCATTCGCTTCAAGGGCGATTGAGGCGACGAGATCCATAAGTTCTGCGATCGACGTCCAGAGGCAATCGAAATTCCGTACCCCCCGTTGCCGTTTGCTCCTGCGGAGCTGGGGGCGAACCCGTGCCTCAAGTTCTCGAATGCGGCGCCGTCGAACCAGTTCGTCTGGTGGAGCGAATCCGTGTCGTCCGGCCAGGCTCAGAACATCCCGGGTCGTAGACTTCAGAATAAGAGCCGCTGTCGAAAGGTCGATGTCTGCTGCACTCCAAAGACGGAGAACCTCTAGCTGCCCCTCCAAGGTGTTGATATTGATGTCGAATGGGAACTTCATCACCAATCATCCTCCCCCGTATGGTCCGGCGAGACGCCAGGCATGTTCGCGGCAACCTGATCAGCTCCTGTCTTGGTCGCTATCGCTTTCAGTTCGAGATCGGCAAAGTAGGGCCGCTCGATCCCATACACATCCAACCTCGTGATAACCTCCTCGGCCGTTACGCTTAAACGTTCCAGCACGTTCGCCAGGCTCAAGGCTCCAAGAGACCAGCCTTCAAGAGTCGTTCTCTCGTAGTCTGGGTGGCTCTTTTCAAAACGGCTGCGGTCGGTAAATCTGTGGAAATCAATCGCTTTCAGGATGCATTGGATCGCATCATCATCGCTCATGTACCCGGCTTCGAAGCCAGTTGGGCTCGGCCAAGCCTCTTCGTACCACCAAACGGCACATTTATTACCTATCGCGTCGCCGCCTGCCTCGAACCGCCAGTGGGCGCCTCTGGCACGGAAATAGAAATAGAGGCCGTCGAATTCGCCCTCCGCCTGAACCGGGCAAAATCCCGCAAGCTCATCTAACCTGAAGCTTTCAGTCTGCTCCAGCCGGGATCGTGTTTCTGGCCGCAGATGAAGGCGATGCAGGTTGAACGGCCCATCCGGGTCCGACTGAAAATTCAAATCAAAACCAATCGAACGAACCGCTTCGAATAGTCTATAGAGCTTCGCGTCGCCTGCTGGCCGCCAACATACACCGTTTCGAACAAAGCCCTCTTCATCCACTACACCTTCGATGCCCCGGCGTTGTTCGTCCGAGATGTCGGGCAGCGTCACGACGTATGTCGGACTTCCATTATCCCATTCGGTCCGCAAATAAATAACAGATCTATCCATCGCTTCTCTCCTCGGTGTCTGCAACGGAGGTTTCAATTACAAAGCCTGGACGGAAGCCGTTGCTGCCCTCGTGAAGGTATCCCCGCGGGTTGCACAGAACGCGGGTATCGCCCTCAACGTAGTCGGCGTGGCGATGGATGTGACCATGGATCCAAAAGTGAGGCTTTCTCCGCCGAATGATTTCGGTCAGGTCCGAGGCGAAAGCCGCATTGGTAACCTGTCCGGCGAAGCGTGGATCGAGCGACCTCCGGGAAATCGCATGATGAGTGAGCACCATGCTTGTCCCAGTGAAAGGCTTCCCAAGCTCCCCATCGATGAAAGCTCGGCTGTCCCAATGGCGAATGATCATCTCGTCGGGTTCAAGGAGACTATCTACGCCTAGCAACGGGTCGACGCGATGAATGAGCCGGAAATCCAATAGGTACCTCATAGACTCCTGGATCGCCAATCGCCGACGTTCGTCCACGGGCAGATGGCCATACTCGTGGTCTACGATTTCGAAATCCGTCCACAGTGTGCTGCCAATGACGCGTAAATCATTCTTCTCGAAGGTGCTATTTTCGAGAAGGTGGACATTCGTTCCCGCAGTCCACTTTCGTGCGTATTCCAGGGCGCTGTCGATGGACGAACCATAGTAATCGTGATTGCCCAGCGTGAGGACCACGGGCATATGGGGCGCGATTTCGTTGTGAAGGAAATCGATTGACCGCTCCACGTTGTCGGAGATGTCACCAGCGCAGATGCAGATATCAGCCCTTGGAATGATCAGCGGCCGTCGGTGCAGCAGATCCAGCCGAGAGGAGTGAATGTCACTAATGA
Source organism: Rhizobium sp. Rhizsp82 (assembly GCF_047325115.1). Lineage (NCBI taxonomy): Bacteria > Pseudomonadati > Pseudomonadota > Alphaproteobacteria > Hyphomicrobiales > Rhizobiaceae > Rhizobium > Rhizobium sp. Rhizsp82. Next base: position 1,537,045 of record NZ_CP168571.1, read on the forward strand.
TCCAGGCCTTCATTGCCGCACCTCCGACGGGCTTTCTGGCGTAGCGTTGTTGATATCGCGGCCGTTAAATTGGACATCCCTGGAATGGCGCGAACTCATCTTGGCAGCTGGCGTGTCGAGCTCCATTTCAATGCATAACTCCTTGAACCGCTCGGCCGCCACGAAACCAACGCGCTCCAGCTCGCTGGCCACAGCAAGAAGCACAGCGCGGTTCACGGTGACGATCTTCTCGGCGCGGGCAAGCTCCTGCCGAAGGATTTTTTCCACACGCGAAATCGGCCAGGAGGCACTTGAAGCCCCGAACGCTTGCCAAGCCTCACTTCCAAAATGGTGCAATCTGCTACCCATCCCGAAACGGGTCTCCAGCTGCAGTGCGAGGTCCGTGGCGACGGCGAGGTCGCTTGTCGGTCCGATACCAGCACCGTCCCCATGGCTCCCAACAATCACCCGCTCGGCTGCAATCCCACCAAGCCGGAAGCAAATGTCGTCGAGCAGTCGCTGCGAGTTTCGCACCCTGAGCGCGGGCATGAAAAACCGCGCCTGCCCACCAGACTGAACTGCAAAACGCGGGTTAACCTGGCGCGAGATTGAAAGACTGTCGAACTCTCCGATCTTCACGGCAACGCCGACTAGAGCGTGACCGGCCTCGTGGATCGCGACATTCCGCCGAAAGACCCCTTCGACAGGAATCAACGGCGGCAGTTCAGACATAAGATCGGAGAGCCCCAAAGCGCGATCTTCTCTTCTGGCCAGTTTCTTCGCATCTCGAACCATACGCGCAAGGTCTGCTCCAACCATTCCTTCCGTGGCTGGACCAATCAGATGAAGGTCGGAGGGTGTGTTATCAGCCAGCATCTGAGTAACGATGGCAACGCGATCCGCCTCATTTGGCATCCCGATCGCAACGTGGCGATCGAGCCTCCCTGGTCGGCGGACTGCGGCATCGATCTTGTCGACGTAGTTTGTAGCCCCGATGACGACTAGGCCGTCACGGTGTGCGGACCCGTCCAATGCCTCTAGCAGCGCGTTCACGACCTGGATCGAGTAAGAAGCGTACTCGCCGGAGAACGTTTCACGATTTCCGATGGAATCGAGTTCATCCAGCAGCAGGATCGTAGGCGCCATGTCGATGGCTAGAGAGAAATCTGCTCGCATCGCTTTAAGCAGGTCGCCGAGATGACCCTTTGCCTGCCATTGAACGACCGACGTCGCTAAAAAATTGACGCCACAGTAATCGGCAAGGGCCCTGGCGAAGATCGTCTTCCCCACACCGGGCGGCCCACTGAGAAGAAGTCCGCGATCAACGTCTGACCATTTCAGCTTTCCAGTTCTCCACGCTTCTAGGTCTGATGCCAGCTGTACGCCCCACTCTTTGGCCGGACCGTAACCATGAAGTTCATCGAGCCGAAAGCCACGCTCGACGATTGGGCGCTTTTCAGGAGCTTCAGGCAACACTGCCTCCAGTCGCCGGATGGCGTCGGGGGCCGAGCCTGCGCGTCGGAGAGCCGCGAGCATAAGCTCCCACGGGAAGCTCAGCAGCCTGTTAGCCTGCTTCGCGGTGACCCTGATCCTAAGTACGTGCAAGCACGCTTCTCGAAGGTCATCTTCTGTGACGGGATCGATTTTGATGACAGCGTCCAGAGTCACCGAGACAATCGATGGCAGCGTTTTGACCTCGGTGAGAACGATCGCTCTATCTCTCCCGGCGCATTTCTCCGAGAACTCTGCTTTCACACGATCGGCCTTGTCACTCGCGCTGACGATCGCATAGCCAACTTTATCCCAACCGTCTCGATCAACTTCCCCAAAGAGGTATGCGACTGCGCAGGCTTTATATTCTTCGGCCTTCCGGCCAGGCGGTACGACTAGAGCGATGACGCCAGATCCTCCTTCCTTGAAGACAGGCGTCTGGTCGAGTGCTCGTTCAAATGTCCGGTAGAGTGCATAATGCTTGACGAAGGAATTGATCTTCTCATTTTTGGTGCCGATAGGCATGACGTGTCCTCCGCTGCCCGGGAGCAGCGTCAAAAAAGGCAGGGAAATTTGTGATCGATCAGTCGCGGCGGCGACGAACTATCGTCTCTGGTCCAATCAGACGATCGTCGAGATCCATCGCGATAAATCGCTGGAGGAAAAGCGAGGCGAGGCCCGCGACGGGCTTGGTTTCGCGGAAGATCATGAGAGCTTCCGAAACGGTGAGGCTGGAATACTCGTCGAGTGCTGCGAGCAAACGAATGCGGTCAGACAACGCCGCATCATGGCGGGCGTAGCGCAGGAGATCTTTGGCGTTCTTCAAGCGGACTGAAGGTAGCGCTGAGCGATCGATGATCTCGTAGGTCAGCCCGTCCATGGCCGAGCTAGAGCGTACCCAATCTGGCAGACCTTCTTCGCGAAACCCGTCAACTAAAAATGCTCGATCTGCATGGCGCACCAGGAAATCGGGTCGATACAACAGCTTCCCGTTCGTCAGCGCATGTGACTGGCATGACCAGGAAACCACGTCGTCATCGACGTCTAACAGGCACCCAATATCGCGAGCAAGCTGGTCGCGAAACAACACCGGTCCGACGCATCGAACTGTGCTCAGCGGGTAAAGAACTTGAATAGGTGTGGACTGCGCTGGAGAGCGCGTTGAAAGGATGCTCATCATGAACCCTCTGAAAAGACACAGTGACTAGATCCCAAAAAGGGATGTCAGCGTGCTATTCGTATGAAGGTGCGAGCGATCTGGGTCATGGCGGAACAGATAAAGAACACCGATCAATTTGTCAATCACGAAATCGCCGTTCTCGCCTGTTCCTTGCTTGGGGGGCGGTGAGTTGCGGCTGACGGCGAATTGAGCGCATGCTCTAGATATCGCGTCTAGAACCAGTGACATTAAATACCTTTCGCCCACCAATTCCCCAATCGTCGGCACGGCCGAAACTATTCGTAGCATGGCGTGGATATCTGACATCGACCCGGGAACCCGAACTCCAACATATTGGGAGATACCGAAGTCCATTGGGTCACTCAGGAAACTCGTCTGCGAGACGGAAAGATCTTGTTGGTGTGCGAGGATGGAATTGGCTGGGCTTTCGATGAACTTTGGGCGGCGTCGCTTGACCACGCCCCCCAGGGCGGTCCTTCTATCTGAGAACAGACGCTCCGTACGTCTTTCCTGCGAATTTAGGAATTGGTTTGATCCCTCGTGGCGCTGCTGGCGCTTTTGCGCTCGTGTTTCGGCTCTCCTCAGCGATCCTGTCCACGACACATTCCGCCCAGCTGAGGATATGCTTGATTACGGCGTCTTTGAGATCGCTCAGGCTGCGATCAGTTGGCTGGAGAGCATCCGTGTAGGCCCGCCCCGGATGAAAGGTGTCGAAAGCTGAGCGCCGCTGCGTCTCGCGCGTATTGCCCGGCTGTTTGTTGCCAAAACCAGGCAATGCAGCGTTCCATAAGGGAGCATAGAGTTTGATGAGCGCTTGTTCGACCGACTCCACCTTTCCCCACGGCAGTCTGATAAAGCGCACTTCGAAGTCGTTTACATCGAGGTCGCGCAAGACGGTGATTGATCGACGGTGGCGGCCAACGCGCTCGGCGCCGGCCCGCGCCTCCCCGCCAACTTTCAACGCCCACGCTTTTCCAAGGTAAATGGGGTAGACTCGCGCACCAACTCGGTTTGCTACAGAGATAGGTGCATATGTCGGAAACTGTCCTCTGTAGACGAGTGCGTAAACGCCTTGGCCTCTGATCTCACCGGAATTCGCCAGGGGAAATGCCGGAGCGTTTTCCAGCAGGTCAATTAGACGCTTTTCGCTCTTTGTAAGACGACGAGACTTTTTCTCGGTGCGGGGGCGACGAGAGATTACCTTTGAATTCCTGGATGTCATGAAGATGCCGACAACGCTGTCGGTCCGATACGATACCCAAGTGTGGTTCCGATTTTGTTGCCCCGTCAAGTCAGAGTGCAACATTTTATGCAGTCGGCACTTAAGCCTGTCGGAATCGGTAATGGAATCTGTCATGGATGACGGCGTCGTCTACAGCAAAATTAACGATCGACTTGCATTATGCAATTCACATGGTAACAAGCTTTGAACAGTCATCCACCCACAGAGCAATTATATGGGACCGCCCGCGACACAGGTTAATGTTCCTCAATTGGTCCCGCTGGATGCCATCTGGTGCGGCGCGGCAGATTTCGGGAGCGCGGATGCCTCAGAAGGCTGCTTTTGTGGAGACGCCGGTGCCTTTGTAATCAAGGGCGCCACAACAGATCCGCACATCCCGCATTCCGAATGGTTTTGCTCGTCGCTCGCGCAGATAGTTGGTGTGCCGCAGGTCCCATATAGTCTCGTGCGGCACACAGATGGCAGCTTACATTTCGGCTCTCTGTGGATGAAGGGCAAAACACCTGACTGGTGGACGCTTGCTCTCGCCGGAGCAATAGACTTTGCCTCGCTTGCCGACGATCTTGCCAAAATCTACGTGTTTGACCTCTTTATCAATAATGAAGATAGGCACGTTAATAACTTTATGGTCGTCCCTGAAGGGCAAGGTCACCGCGTGTACTCTTTCGACTACTCGCGAGCTTGGCTTGTGAACGGCTTTCCTCTTCCTGACGCAATCATGAGCGATGCCAATATCGCGACAGTCAACATCAAGTCATGGTTGCTTTCTAACTTTGGAGCATTCATCTCCATGGACGTCGCGAACGTAATCCTGGACAGGATCGCGGGGATCGATGAGGCCACTATAAGGCGGATCATCGGCGACCATCCCAGGGATTGGTTGACCCAAGCAAACGAGGATGCGATCATCGAATGGTGGACTTCAGGAATGGCGACAGCCAGGGTTGAGACAATTAGGGCTGGGCTTCAAAATGGCGACTTCTTATAAATTTTCGGTCATCCAGGCTCGCCCGGATGCAATGCGTGGCGAGCGTGTGAACGTCGGCGTCGTAGTGCACGGTCCTCGTGGCCTGGAGGTGCGCATGCCCGAAATTCGTAAACTTGCGCATTTGACCGGCCACCGTTGGGAAAAGATTGCCGACGCATACCGTCACAGCCTGGAAAGGACTGCTGATCAGGTTATCGATGACTTGCGGGGCGATACCGGCCTTTCGCGGCGCTCTATCCAGAGCGAGGTTTTCATTCTCGGCAGACCGGGCGAGATCAGAGCTAAGTCTGAAGATGAGTATGAACTCGCCGTCAAGCGTATCCTAACAACATTTGTTGAAAAGCCAACATTGTCCCGCACCGAGAGGCAACAGAGGATCAATACCGAAATAACCGCAATGCTTCGTCAGGTAGGCGTGCTTGCGCGACGCGGACAGAAGCTCGAAGACGGCAAAGTCATTACGAGATTCACGGTCTCTGAAGAGAAAGATATCGTAGCCGATTTCGCCTACAAGTCGGGCAAATTGAAAGTTGTCTCAACGCTGGAACTGAGGGGCATCTCGGGTGCCGTGCATGCAAAGGCATGTGAAAAGGGCGCCACGCTTTACTTTGCAAAACAGCGGTTTGGCGATGAGGTAAAGCCGCTAGGTGTATTCGCGGCGACCAGCGAAGAGGCTGAGGTCCATAAGGGCGAGATTGAAATTCTAAAAAGCTTCGCCGACGGCAACGCATTCAACTGGATGGATGCTCAGGACCAGCAAAAATTTAAAGCAGCGTTATACTAGGTATGCGACCCTTCGCGCAGGCGGGCTGGCGGGAGACGACGATCGAAACTCAGTCTCTTACAAGGGCTGACAGAATCTTTTGAGGAAGGGTGCCGCTCACGGCGAAGAAGAACTCGTCTTCGGCCTGCTCCTTGGTGTCGTGAAGTGAAGGTGGCAGTGCCAGAGTCCGACCCGCTTTACGGATTTTGCCGTGTGCTTTCCACTTCTCTCCCACCGCTTCCAGTGAGTAAACCACGCCCAATCGGTGCAACACTACCTTCAGGAGCTCTTTGAGAGGCCTGCGCAAAACGCCCTTCCCTTTAAGGATCGTCATGTCCAAGCGGTATGCCGCATCATTTTTTATTTCCTGCGATGAGATAGTTGTAGGCTGTTTCATTAATTGGTTTCCGGGTGGGGACTCTTCCCCAAAGCAAGGCTGGAGACATAATGCCCAAGGTGAAGCGTTGCTAGTTGCAAGGGACCATAACTGTCACATGCTGACATGGCATCTGAGATAGGCGGGGAGCACGTCATTGATCTGCGCAACGGCAGCTGCAAAGCTGAGGTGTTTTATTACAGGAACGAGCACCGCGATTTCTAATAAAGCTTCATTCAGCCCACGCTCACTGAGCTGGTCTTGTTTGACTGAAGTCAGGATTTTCTCGTAGCGCCGCTTGGGATCAAACAGCCTGATTAAACGCGGCGCGTCTAGATGATAGGGATCGACGTCACCGTTGGCCTCGTAAAGTAAGACCTCGGAAGACCCCGGGTAGTCGCTTGGTTCCCGAGCTTTAGACGTGGTCGTCCAGACCACCACATCCTTCGCAGCCAGGTGCGTCATGGCAAATTCATTGACCGCGTCTTCAACGTGGACCGCACTCGATCGCAAGGTGCCATCGAGGCTAGTGACTGTGTAGGTACTCATGCGTGCTGCTAAATTGCGCTAGGAGAATTGTTGCGCCAACCGCGCCGGACCGCAAGTCGTGATCGGCCGTGCGGAGAAATTTATTCGTCGTCGAGCACGCCGCCCTTGGCAAGGAACTTGCGGCCTTTCTCGGACGTCGCTTTAGCAAAGGAAATTCGGAACAATTCGCCGTTTAACTCAACGCGGAGCTCGCCAGCCAAGCGCAACCTTTCAAGGAAACTTGTCAACTCCTTGTTGCTCGCGTCTATCTTTATTACGTCGTTGCAGCGCATCAGTCAGACGATCAATTTTGGCTGAGATTTCCTTACCACGGGCAGTTTTCCCGGAATAGTGAAAAATCCGCCATCTGTATGCCCTTGGGCGTGACGCGCCCATGCAAATCATCGCTGTAAGTTAGGCTGATACCCGAGACCGCCAACAATCTTTGCCTGAAAATCCTTGAAGACTTGGGACTCTCGCTCCCAGGCCTTTCTCAATGTTTGGTCGCTGAGAAGAGGAGCGCTTGTCACGAACCGCTCCGAATACTGATCATAAAGACTTTTAAAAAACTTAGAGAGGTGGAGATCGCTGTTCGGTTCCGGAAACGCTTCGAAAACGCTACCGGCAGCGGTGCCGCGCGGTTCGATCATCACCAATGTGATTGCTTCGTACCGGCTGATCTCATCGCGTACGCCTCGGCGTCCGGTCATTTCCGACAACGCGCGGGCGAACCGTTCGATCCCGTCATTTACTTCGTTGTTTCCTTTGAACGCCAGATCGTTCTTCTTTCGCATCCCGCCCCTGACCTTATCACCCGCAGATTCTGGGGTCTCGGCGGCGGCATCATCTTTGGCGGGCAGTCTTGGAGCGCTGGAAACATCAACATCATCGCGGTTTGCGCGAAGAACAGCCAGATATCCCAGCACGAGCGCTGGATACGTAATATGGAGGTTTGTGCACTCGCCTATGGTCTCCTCCAACCTATTGGAAAGGTTCCGAAAAGCTTTCGTAACCCCTTTGCACGAAACCGCCAGAACTGGACCCAGGCCGGGAGCACTCACAACAACATCCACGTTCTTCGTCTTAAGCCCGCCGAGAATTGTCTGCTCGTTTCCTGTTGCCAATTCCGGCGCAAACTCGAGGAAATGTTTGTAAACGCCCTTCTTCTTTGTCGAAACCCGCCTGAACGGCGGCCTTGGCGTGATCCACTCAGGGTCAAAACCTCCCTCCAGGACAAGACGCGATGCTACATACCAGTGGATAGGCTTGATGTGTCCAGCGGATTGGGTCTTCCCTGTGTGTGTAGCAAAAGCTTTGAAAGCCTCAGCCTCGGAAGTCCACTGACACACTGGCGACGTTGTCTTAGGCATGATGCCGCCAGGACCTGAGTTCGAGGGTAGCCGCCTCTAGAACCGCACATTGCGCATTCGATTTATTCGGAAGAATCAAACGAGCTGCTTCCCTTGGCTCGAGCTTTAGCATTCCACCTCCGAGCGGATGGCCTTCCAGCTCGGCGCTCAGCTGCACGGCATCCGAATTCCATCTATCCATAAAGCGAACGGCATTCTTCGACTTGAAGCGGACAGCATGGACCGAATTTGTGCAAGAACATTGGGCATCGTTGCGAACGAGATTCGGTGTTACACCAGACATGTATGTCAAGAAAAAATCGGGTATGTTAACATCTGGTACCGAGTACCAAGGATCGCGACTTCTGCACTTATACGCGGAACTTGCCTGCTTGGCTTCGCTGGTTTCCAAGTAGGATTTGACCGCCGCGGGAAGATCCGACGTCTTTGGAAGACGAAGCAGCAGGAATGGCTCGTCGCTCTCAAACCAACGCCGAACATCCTCATCGGAAACGGTCCCCGAGGGAAGTGAGCGTCCATTACGGACTGTTGTCTGAAGAAATTGAGAAGGGATGCTCGCCTTGGCCGCCTCACTTGGCCGCAAGTGGAAATAATCGTTTGCCCCTGTGACGTAACCAATTCCGACTGATGCGATATCCCCCAGCGAAACTGTGTCTGAGAGTGACTTGAGGTCGAGATAGAGATCGCGTGCGTCGTCGGACAGGAGATACGGGCGCAACCTTCCGGACCACCTGGAATGCAGCTCCTGCACGGATACCATTCGCGTAACGGGCGGCGGCACTTCGCCTGCATCGAACTGCTCGACAACACTTAAGGCGATTTCGTTCGTCGATGAGCCGTACTCATCCGCGTAGAGCAGCCAGCAATCTTCAGATAGCTGAGGGAAGAGCTTTTTCCGGATCGCCACCACTTGTACAAGCGCGAAGCTGTCCGTCAAGAATCTTAGAAGAGGCTTGGCGTATGTCGCGTGCCCGATTTCCGCCGGGACGACAAACGCCATGCGTCCGCCCTGCTGCAAGACGCTCGCTGCCGCAATCACGAAGGGAGCCCACGAAGACGCCAGTCCCGATAATTCGACACCTAGTTTGCTGCATAGGTTGGCCGCACGTGACCGAACATCGCCTGTAAATGTTTGGTATCGAATGAAGGGTGGATTACCTGCTACACAGTCGAATCGTTCCTGCGTCTCAGAGGCCCAGGCAAAGAAATCACCTTCATGAACCAGCGCCCACGGCGCACGGTTTATTGCTAGGCGTGCACTCTCCGCGTCTTGCTCAATGCCAACGGAGTTCCGGTGACGTGAAATGAACTCACCGTCACCGCAGGAAGGGTCAAGCAGCCTGTCGTCGTCCTTGTGAACTGCCCACTTCACCAAGCTTGCGGCAACCTGCGGCGGCGTGAAGTATGCGCCAGAAAGTTTCTGTCGCGTGTTTCGTCCTGTCATTCTGCTTCCAGGCATCGGATCTAATCGAATCGTTGCAGAAATATTGCGTCTTGGCGGAGCCTTAAGGAAGACGTTTTTTTGCGGTTTGCCATTTGTTGCGTGGCTTTTCCGCATCTCGTCGATCCTGCCGTAGTCCAAGACGGCATTTTCAAGGGAGCGTGACCGTGTGTATGCTCAGCGAACCAGGTTATCTGACAGATTGCTCACGAAAGATCGGAAGCATTAACCAGTCGTTTACCAAACCGCTCCACGCTCCTGTCAGCACAGGAGCGCAGTGATGGACGGTGCATTTCTGCTTGATACCAGCGTCATTAGTGAGACCAGCAAGAAATATCCTCGTCCTGAGGTGATCCACTTTCTGGAAGATGCAGAGACACTCATCCTTCCACTTGGAACGCTGCTCGAAATGCAGATGGGGATCCAGAAGGTCGCAGTGACGAACCCGACTAAGGCCGTGAAGCTAAGCATATGGTACAGCGAGCTCACAAATGGCGAGATCGAAATCATGCCGAGCGGGCCGGATGTTGCCGACAAGTGGGCTGTGCTCGCCGTAGATCCACGGCTCCATACACTCACGATTAATCAATATTCACAAGGCCGGCCCCGGGGAGGCCAAGATCTGCACATCGCCGCAGCGTCGTTGGCATCAGGCATCCCGATCGCTACGTTCAACGTTAGAGATTTCGTCCTGATCAACGAACACTACCCCCTGCCCGGCATCTACGATCCCGCAACGGGTATCTGGCACGCAAAGGCCGATCTGGAACGAACCGAAATAACGCCGCCGCAGCTAGGCCCTGCAAACAGCAACCACGAGCCGCGCCGCGAACTAAAGTTCCTGATGACCTGCTGACGCGGTGGCTGTGGGCTTGCACCGGACAAACCACGAGTTAATCTGGGTACACAGATTAATAGGTACGCTGATAGGGAACGTGGGTGCCAACTGGTAGATTAAAGTTTTTTGATGCGGGCAAGGGCTATGGCTTCATAGTCCCAGATGCCGGAGGGCCGGATATCTACTTGTCCGCTCGGGCAGTCGAGCAATCGAAACTGCCCACTCTCAAATCTGGCGACCGCTTGCATTTCGAGTTGCGCGTGACAGGACCAAAGCGGACTGCCGTCAGTCTGACAAAGGCGGCATCCCTCGAAGAAGTGGTGGCTGACTTCGAGGAAGAATGGGGTCTGAAGCCGTCTGAGTGACCAACTTATTTTAGTGAATTTTTCGCACTGACAGCTATTAGCGCATCCGCCAGCGCCAGCTTCACGATGGATTGTGCTTTGGCTGTGGAATTCGACTGCTTAAGAAACTTGTCGTAAGCTGCCGGCGCACCTTCGGTTTTGTCGATTTCATGAAAATCTTAAAAAACATGTGCTGTCTCCACCAGTATCGCAAAATGATAGGCGAGCGGGCTCCTGCAGTCAAGGTTGATTGCGGCGCCGTTGGAGCGCTCAACCAATGACTGAAAATGTGTGTGCGCCGACTGCGTTAGCCCTGCAAGAGCGCCGTAATCATTCTCTTGGCGGGTCCCTTTTCGGGAGACCTAAACTGGCCCGCGTTTAAGCTCTCAGGCAGTCCCAGCAAACGGATATCTCGCGATTTTCTAACCTGTCCCCATAACCCAAAAAACGCTTTACACGCTGCCGCACTTCTAATCGTCGCCATCAGGAATGAACAGTTCGTCTCGGACCGACATTGGGCTGCCGCTAATCTCGCGACGTCGATTGAGGTGGAGATCCACCAGCCGCCGAACGTCCCCGCCAATCCGCCTGGGTACGAGTATAAGTTCAGCATCCAACGCGCCGCATAACGCGCTCAGCGTTGCCGTTTCCGGGTTCGCTCTACCAGATTCAATGGCCGACACTTTCGCCTGTGTCGTGCCCGCCAAGTCAGCGACTTCCGCCTGGCTCTTATTTCGCGCCAACCGAAGTACCTTGAACATTGTCAGATCGACCGAAAATATCATAGCAGATCCTCTTATCTCGTATGCGATATAACACGCCTTGATTATACCCTTAAAGGGATATTTGGGACTTTTGCCAGACGCGGAAACCGGTGCCATCAGGCTCGCCGCGCACCCGTGTTAACCATATTTTAACAAAGTTTTCGCCGGTCGCTGGACAACCTTTTTCGACAGTGGCAGTTGTCTAACGATCGAACGCAGGAGCTTGATCATGACAGCTTATGACAGGGTTATACACCTATAAAGGTGCCAGGTTGGCATTGCCGACTGCTTCATGTCATTCGTCATTTGGATCCGAGTTATGCTTCTCTTCGCTACACCTCATCATCTTTGCACTCCCCTGGACATATGCTTGCCAGCATAACCGAGGTCGTTTCCGCGCGATCCCCGGTTTCCGTCTGATCCCTGAGGCTTGGCTGCCTCTGGAAACGTAAGCGCGATGCGCAACGGAGGGGCATATGAAGGTAGCTCAGTTTGTAATTAATGCGATCCATGACACCCGTCAGGGTATCGATACCATCGGCATGCCGTGGGAACGCAAAACCCACTACGCAAAGATCGATCCGAACACCGATGTGGTCGCGGTACCGATCGACGCTGAACGCGAGGGCGGTGTCGTCGACACCACGGGACGGAGCTATCACATAGCGGACTGACCGTTCACTGGCGCTGCCAGCCGGAGAAGATTGAGACTGGCCGTAATATTTCTGCCCGCGCCGAAAAGGACGGGGCGGAGAACGGTCACGTCATGACGACAGCGTCAGCTCGTGTCGTCCAGACTATTCCCACGACTAAGACCGCGCACGCAACAGAGAGCATGCTCGAAGCCGATGCATTGCTCGTCCTTGTCGCCCGTTCGATGCGGAAGGGACGCTCTCCCGTCGTGCGCGTCCAGACGCAGGTCCTCGTCAAATACACAATTGGCTCCGTGAACAAGAAGCACTGGTTTGACCTGGTGTTGACCTATGCGGACGGCCGCACTGGCTACTACGCAATCAAGAAGGAGGGAGATGGGCATCTCGTAGAGCACGAGATTGAACTAATTGATAACCAAGTTTTTGCAACCTCACGCTGTTTTGCACGATACGTGACGAGCGACATGCTTCCGAAACCTCAGGTTAACCTGGCTCGTGAATTCATGCGTTCACTCGAAGTGTCTAATTCGGTGCTGAACAATGCCATCGTAACCAAGCTTAAAGCCAATGGCGGCCGTGCCACCGTGCACACGCTGCTAACTGATCTCACTGCCGGATACACCTACGCAGACGGGTGGACAGCGATCCACCAGCTCATGGGAACCGGTCTCATCAATCACGATCACCCTTCAGGCGGGGCTGCTTCTATCGCAGCGCGGTCATGGGTGAGCTTTGCCAAAGGACAGAAGCATGACACAGCACGCGCAGCTTAACACCGCACTCGAAAATCAGAGCTTCACCAAACACCTCATCGGTTTCGAAGACCGAATCTGGTACCAGGACCTGTTCTTCGATGTCGAGCAAATGGATGACGAAGGCATCGCAATTAAAACCTGCGCTGAAGAGGAAACCCGACGCACGGTCACAATCAGCTTCCAGGAGCTGGACCGCTTGATTGGTCTCGGAAAGCTTGAAGTCGACAGCGGTTATTACGACGGCCTGAAAGCTCTGGAGCGGGGCAAGAAGCTACAGACGACTGACCTCGCTGCAGACACGATCCTCCGGTCGCGGATGGTCGGCCAGTTCATCGAGGAAGAGCAGAACTCTCTATCCGGCGGAAAGAAACTCGGGCGTTCCGACAAGAACATTATCGATTTCATCGAGCGCTTCGAGAAGCAGAACACGGATCTGCTCCCCAAGCCCCGCGGCGGCAAAAAGGTCCCCAGCTACCGGGACAAAGGTCTGGTGGGTCCGCGTCAGTTCAGACGCCTCCTGCAACGCTTCGAGCAAGGTGCATTCATCCCCGCGTCCCTTACGCCCCGGTATAAAGGTCGGAAAACGGACGACACGAAATGGACCGCAGAGGAGATGCAATACCATCTGCGGTTCGCGAGAGCCTACCAATCCACCAAGCGACCAACGCAGAAGGCTTGCTACGAAGACCTGCTTGCGGAACAAGCCAGAAGAAAGGAACGAGGCCAGCCCGAGCTGAAAATTCCTTCACTCAGAACGTTCCAGCGGATTATCCGAAGCTTCGGCGATTTTGAGAACGAATACGCCCGCACCGAGAATAAGATGCGCGTGCTACGGAAGTACGCGATGGCGGGCAAGGGGCTTCTCGCCTCAAAGCCGTTGGAAATCGTCGAAATGGACGAGCACCGCGTCGACCTAGTGCGATTGCTCGTTAGAAATGGCATCTGGGATTATCTGCATCCAGAAATCCAGGCTCGTATTGAGAAGAACCGACGCCCGTGGTTCTCCGTTGCAATCGATGTTTACTCGCGATCGATCTGCGCAGCGAAACTTATTTATGGCACCCCCGATGCCTCCACCGCCGTGGCTACGCTAGCAATGGTGGCTCGCAGCAAAACGGCATACGCGAAGTCTCTCGGCGCGAACACCGACTGGCCTCAGTCCGGGACGCCTGAAATCATCCACACAGACGCCGGTTCCGCTTACGTCAGCGCCGAATTCCAGGCAGCCGCATATTCGCTAACCGGGCGGCATGCGATTTTGCCTGCAAAGCGGCCAAACCTTCGAGGACGAGTGGAACGCTTCTTCCGCACGTTGAACCAAAGGTACATGCATTTATTCAGCGGCCAAACTTTCTCTAACGTCCTGCTAAGGGATCAGTACGATTCCGAAGCGCATGCGAGCATGACCACGGAGCTCCTGAACGACCTCCTGATTCGATTGATCGTTGACTGCTATCACAACACCCCGCATCGCGCCCTCCTTGGAGCGACGCCGTTGCAGATTTGGTATCGTGGTAGCCAGCTCGCGCACGGGGCCATCAAACCGGTGCCCCCGGCGGCAAAGTACCGCGATATTTTTGGCATCACCGATACTCGTGTTATCGGCGACAATGGCATCGAGATCCTCGGGCTACCCTTCGTCAGCCCGCAGCTCCGGGCCCTCAGGAAGCAGTGGCGGCGGTCCACGCTGCTCATCCGCGTGAATGATCAGGACCTTTCCGAAATCTCCGTGAAACATTTGAGGTTGGATCGCTGGATGACAGTTCCTGCAGTCTTTGAGGGTCTCGAAGGCGTCACGATCGCCGAGTGGATTGCCGCTGTTCGCTATATCAAGCGTCGTTTCAAGACGGAAGGAGCCCTCGATTGGGAAGTGGCCCGTAAAGCCATCGAGGTCGTAAAGGAGTCAGCACAGGCTGCGGAGCTCGAACATGGTATCCGCAGCCATGCAATGAATGGAGCCGATTTACGGCGCGTCGAAGAAAACGAGACGGCGGAGATCCAATTCTCGAAGAAGATCCCCTTCGATACCGGCGAGCAACCCGAGGAAATTGACTTCCTGGTCGGTGATGACGGCGCCGAGCTAGTCGTGGATACGGGCCAGGAAGTCATTCCCCCGGACCGTACCGAAGCGGCTTCCGACATCGACGACGATTTCGATCCGCTGGACCCCTCGCCTGAACAGCAGTCACGCATGGCGGCGGTGGAGGCTGCGGAGGCGAAGGACAAGCCGCCAGCACCTCCTCGAACCGACGCCACTGCAAGTGTCCAGCCTCCAGCTCAACCGAAGAGCCGGAGCATCAAGATCATCCGCAAGAACAAGGAAACTGACAAATGATCGACGAGCAAAGAGCAGCCGTACGGGCCAGTATGCGCTCACAACTTATTTCTGTCTCCGGCGAAACGCTGCTGAGACGTGGACGTATTCTGGAAGAGCTTCGGGCCATTCATGTCGAAACTTCGAGCGACGAAAAGTTTAAGCACGAGCTCGACCGACTTGTGGCGCATCTCAGCGTGGAAGACGTACAGGAAGGATATGCCCTAGTGGTAACGGGTTTGTCCGGCGCTGGCAAGACAACGATTATCAAGCATCACGTCTCCGAACATCGGGCGTTTCGAACTTTCAAAGATGAGCATGGGAGAGACATCAACCGCGCTCTGTTCGTACAGACGCCCGCAGGCTGCACTATGAAGAGCTTGGGTGAAGCAATTCTCGCACGCACCGGCTACCGACTTGCACGCGAGCTTTCAGATGTTGCGATTTGGCGGCAGGTCTCCGAGATGCTGTTCAAGCAGCGCTATCAGGTCATCATCTTTGACGAATTCCAACACGCTCTCACGGCCCCGACGAGCAAGGGCGTCGGCCACGTCACAGATACCGTCAAAACTCTGATGCAAGACGCTTCGTGGCCCATTTGGGTGATCGCTAGCGGCGTCCCCCAGGTCCAGGATCTAATCGAGCGCGACAAGTGGGATCAAATGAGCAGGCGGGCGCCGGTGCTGCATATCGATTCACTCGAGTTTGCGACGAACGATAGCGAAGGAGATGTCGAAAGCGTCATCGCGGTGTTGGAAACGTTGGCAGACGTCGCAGGACTTAAGATCGCGATTGCTCTGGAGCGGGAGTTTATTCACCGCCTCATCCACGGCGGCGCTAGCCGATGGGGCATGACTATCCAGCTCATCAAATTAACTATCGAATCCGTCTTGTTTAGCGAGGAATACGAAAGCCCGGATTTCCTGCATGAGCTTCGGTACGAACACTTCGTCACCGGGTACCGGATGCTGTCCAACTGCAAGCCAGATACCAACGTGTTCCTCAGCGACCGATGGTACGAGATTCAGCGCGAGGTGACACCCGACAAAAAGCTGGCGACGATCAGCGGCCCATCGCCATCAGCAGAGAGAAAGGCGCGTCGAAAGGTGCGTGACAATCATGCTTAGTATTCCTCTGCACGATGACGAAGTCCTGAACAGCTATGTATCGCGCCTAGCGTATGCTCATGGAACTTATCGCATGCGGACATTTTGCCGGGACGTTGGTCTGAATGGCAGCAAGCTGAAATATGGCGACGAGGATGAGGTCCGCAAGCTTGCGGAGCTTGTTGAGATGCCAGCTCAACGTCTCCTCGATGCTGCCGTCGTATCCCGCATAGGGAAACCTGTCCAATTGAGGGGGCACAAGTTCAACAGTCACAATCTGAAACGGGAATACTTTCGTCTATGCCCGCATTGCCTCGTTGACGATCTGGCCTCCCCCTCCCCGTTTCCGGGTAGCCAAACTTACTATCGAGCTATCTGGTTCTTGCCGCAGGTGGAAACTTGCCTCGTTCACAACAAGAAAATTATCGAGATCGAGCAACTTGGAAGTCTTGAGAATGCTAGCCATGACTTCTGCAGCCTATTAGGCAATCTTCCCGACGGTGTGCCTGCGCTGACAGCTCTATCCACCGACTTGCTGCCTACCGAATGCGAAAGGTATATTGCGGCGAGGCTCGCAGGCGATACTGGTTCGTGCAAATTTCTGGACGACCTCAGCCTTGAGGCAGTCTTCAACATGTGTTTGCGCTTCGGTCTAGCCGCTATGTACGGCCGAAAGGCAAACCCGCGAAAACTCCAGCGAGAGCAAGTGAATTTTGCTCGCAATGTTGGCTTTCAGCACCTGCGGAACGGCGAGAGCGGTGCGTTCACCGTGCTGGAAAAGCTATCAAAGGAATCTGGTAAGCCCGCATACTCGGCGCGTGGCAGCTATGGCACGCTTTATGCAGCGCTAAATACGAGCCACCAGTCAACCGAATACCATCAGTTCAGAGACCTCATCAAGAAGCACGCGCTCCAGCGAACCGTTCTGGAAGGAACTGAATTATTCGATTCTTTCACGGCCGGAAATTCAGTTCGGCTGCGTGATGTCGCGTCCGAGCTTGGCGTCTCGACCGCCCAAGTAAGAGCGACAATTAAACGGCGCGGCAAGGCCGAAGCGCTGGCTGACCGAATGGGTGTCATTCGAACCAATCTCAAGCATGAGATTGAGGAACATCTGAATTCCGCCTGGTTGCTTTCAGAGGCGGCCGATTATTTGGGATGCCATGCCCATAGAGCAGGCACTCTGCGTAGGGCTGGTATTATCGAAAAAGGGCCGGGACACACCTGCCACACGTGTGACAAACGGCAAATTCTAGATTTAGAGCTGCGTCTGCGCTCCATTGCCAATACCGAACCAACAGCCTCCCATGTGCCGATCGAGAAAGCCGCTTGGACAAGCAAGACTGGGTACGCAGAAATTGTCCGATTGATCCTGGAAGGCAAACTCCGCTCAGTCGGCTCAGTACCCGGTATGCCGATCTTGCCTTCGCTTCGAGTGGATGTCGATGAAATCAATGCGTGCTACTTCCCGCCTGGCACCATGCCAATGCTCCGCGCCGCCAGTGCCCTGCATCTTAGCAGTCACGGTATCGTCGCCTTGCTGAAACAAGGAGCCGTCAAGGCTTTCAAATTGCCCTACCCACGAGCGAAGAATTGGGCCGTAGATATCGGCGACGTTGAGAGGTTCAGGCGAAACTTCATCTCACTTTTCGAGTGCCATGAGATTAGCGGACTACCAGTGAGGGTTCTGACCCACATCGCGAGACGGAATGGTATTCTGCCGACATATCCAAGTGAAAAGGGGTCGCAAGCAATTTACCGACGAGAGGACGCATCTGCTTTTTTGAACTTGGACGGTGAGATTCTGCTGGCCGATTGAAGCTCATCGCTCCCGAGCACGATCCCTCTCGTCTCGCTGCTGGTCGGCTTTTGGCGTGGGGAGCGCAACGTCGGCTACGAGCCGACGTTTGTCACTTTCTTCTTTTGGCTTGGCTTAACGTTGCTCATCGCATATCTAGCCATATACTTTAAGTGGAGTTCTATCTCAGGATTTTGAGTCGCTCGTTGGCAATGGCCGCCAATTGAAGGTCCGATATCCACGCAGCCGCTTTGCCGTGCCTTGGTTCGGCAGAGCTTTCCGCCTAAAATGCATTGCGTAGAACAAGCCGCACCACGCGAGCCCCCATGCAATTAGCGCAATCAACGCAAACCGCCCGGTTGTATTTAGAAAAAAGGTAATGGATGACCCGGCGAAGACGAGCATCGCGGTCGGCCCAACGATTGCTCCTCCTTTAGCTGGAAACATCGTTTTGATGCCTTGTAATGGTATTCGGCTTTTCATTCTGTAACTCCAAAATCTCTGCGTATTGTTGATTGTGATTCTGGTCGGCGCAAGTCGCGAGCTTCACCAATAATGGAGAAGTCGAGAATTTCGAACAGGCGGGGCCATGGCGCGAGCAAGACCGATCGTACCGCATCATGTAGCGTCTTGCCGCCGACAGAAAACGAGTCGACAATTAAGGTCTTCAATGTGAGAAGAACTCTTTGCGAGAACGTTTCATCACAATTATGTCGGACGCAATAGCGGCGGCTCGTCAAACAGAAAGGTTCAGGTCTCTAACCGAGTTTCGCATAGGTATTCTTGTTCGTTGCGCCGAACTTGGAGACACCAAGGGTCTTGGGACATGGCTTGAAAGAATTCGCAGCGACTCAAGGTTGGAACTAAGCGATGAAGATATGAACGTCGTCGTCGCAGCCGAGTACATTTTTTCGTCATGGAAAACGGTGGAACGGACACATGGCGAAGGCGCATTGCTGAACTACCGGCACTGCCTGACTCATTCACCATCGAAACTCATTGGGCTTACGAGGATCGAGAACGCTACCCGGTTCCAGTCCAATAGGCCGCGCGACATCACGGACCCATACTGGGCTTTACAATATTGTTGACGGCGATCCCGGAATGGCGGGGTAGCCTTTCTCTATCACGAAAGGGACCTGTTCGGTCCGGAGCCGAAACATTGGCGATGTCGTAAGCGCTATGCGGCAGCAACAGCAGAGGGCTGACCTCTTTCACTCGGCCCTCTGAAATCGACTGATTGCCGAAGCTAGTGGCCTTTCGCGACTTTCGACGCCCGCCCCTACTATCGATGATTTTTACTCGATCCGCTTTACAGTGAACGAAAATGGAGCTCTCATATTTTTATCGCAATCAGATCCAAAATGATGCCCCAGACCAATGCCCGGAAAGCGCCTACCCGTTGTCTCAAGTTCTGGCAGAGCGGCGATATTCTGCACCGTGCTCTCGATAAAGTCTACGCCGCTGCCGACCAAGAGATAGACGACGTTCTCGAACAAACGCTGAGCCTCGTCGGGGGTGATCCGAATTCGTCGATTAGTTCCTGGTCGCTACGTATTTCGAATTGGGGACTTGAGATCGTGACAGCCCCGATTGAGGATTGGATCGGTGAGCGTGAGCGCTCGGAGCCGTCCTATGCGCACGACTTTTCGGAGGGTGACACGTTGGCATGGCTTTTCTCCATCGCCAGCCATCACAGGGAATCGCTCAAAAGTGTTTTGGTTGAATACGCTGTGCGAGGCGTTGGGTATCAATCTGCCTATCGTTCCGATCCGTTCATTAACGCGCTCGAACGAAACGAGCCTACTGCTCCAAAGGGTGTCATGGTGTCCCCTAGTGACGAGATCCCGTGGTAGTCAATCCCGCTGTACTTGAGATAATTTGCAGTCCTTGCGCGACCTCTATCCATCCACGAGGATCCACTGCATACTTCACCGGCCGATTCGGTATCAAATTTCGGAATCGCGGAACGGGATGCAGCCTGCGAGCAAAGGCCATCTTGCCGAAGCCTATTGGACCGCGTCGCATTTTAACGGATCCTATAGCCGGAAAGCGTTACAATTTTGGAACTCACGTACAACACAAGCGAGGTGGTTGCGCCGACAAAAATTAAGATAAAGAATCACCGCAGTGCTTTTATTGAGATCACCATGCGCGAGAAATATCTGCGAGTAATGAAGATGCTATCTCCGACAGGGCCGAAAGCCTTATAAATCCAGCGAAACAGTCAAAACGAATGTTCCGAGTTGCTACCGTGGTCTGCTGCGTCGAGCCAGGAGATACGAAAGCGCTAGAATTTTGGATCGCTAGAGTGCGGCAGAGCGAAGATATCGATCTTAGCGGGGATGACGAGGCCATTATCCAAGCAGCTGAATACATTCTTGAACGATGGAAAGAGATCGAAAATGTGCACGGCAAAGGCTGTTTGACAAATTATCGCCATCGCCTCAATCACTCACCAGCTAAGCATATCGGTCTCGAGGAGATTGAGAACGCAAAACGGTTTCAAGAGAATAGCATCATGGACCGAACTTGGGCTCTGGGATATTGCTGATCTCCGTTTCGCAGTGCTTGAAGATCGTCTCCCCTGTAAAACTCCTCGCCGTCAATTGATGCTTACATTCGGCAGCTCGCGACGGTTACGAGCCATTTTTTTTGGCGTGGAAAGAGTCTGATCCCATAGACTTGGGACATCTAAATGGCTGGTTGGTCAGATGCGCCGTGTCAGCAAAAAGCGTGACAGTTTGGTGGCGCCCTGATCTAATAAATCGCGCCATTGAGATGTCTTTCACCATTCCAGTACGAACCCCACCGAGACAGTGAGCTGTTAAATCCGGCCAGATTGAGAGCTCTACCTGCGGGACATAAAGAGACTTCGGTGGACGCACCTGGCATAAAACGCCAAGATGTGCCTCGATGAGACGGGCTCAATAATCCCAGTCATAAACCAATGGCATCCCAATCGTCTTATCTCTGTAGTCGATCAAAAACGACGCAATCTCATGCGCGTGTTGGTCAGCTATCATATCGAAGCCATCAATGTGCCGGAGCAATCCACGTACGACGGCAGCAACCGAGTGTAACTCTCTGTCCTGGGCGCTTGAGCCGTCCGGGAAGTTAGATAAGACTGCGCTCGGGTCTCCCATAGAAATCAATCTCAACTGCTCTTCACCGGAAACGTCAGAGTCCAACACTCTGTCGACCAGCATGTTTGGCGACAGAACTATCTGGGACGCTCCCAAAAGACCGTAGTCCCAAAAGATCCGATCCTCCTGGTAGCGGTCCAATCGCTTGTTCTTCAGATGCTCCACGAAAACCTGCGCCGCTTCCAACGAATTGGCTTTCACGTAGCATGCTGTCCGCAAAGCAACATCGGCGGCGTAGATTGGCAGCTTTCCTTCACCAAACCAGTCTCGCGACGTGGGTAGGACGCAGCGCTTGGAGTTCTCCTCACGCGACCGCACCAGACCCCAAAGGTCGTGTTCCTCGATCTCTTCTAAGCGCTCATCCGGTTGAACATGGCGCACGCGAATCTCTGTACCGAACGCCAACTCAGGCAGGTATCGTGAACCGAATGGCCCATTGGTGAACCAATGCATGTCGCATACGTCGATGGTTCTTGAGATTACAGCGCTCAGTTTGGATTGCGCTTCGGAGAGGGAGCGAGCTTGGATGTAGACGCTGGCTTCCACCTCCAGCGGGACCGAAAAGTGACGCAATGTCGGAACTCTATTAGGATGCCGATATGGTTGTCTGCGCCAGTTGGGTTGTCAATCCATTTCAGCGCAGAGTTATGCAACTGCCGGATCGTTGGCTCTCGCTGAAGGTCTGGGGAGGGTGGGCGAGCCTCGATAGCGAGGTGACGAAAAAAGGGGAGCAAAGTCGAGGAGACCGAGTGCGCACTTCCCCAAGGACAGTGAACCTTACTGTTGAAGGAGTTTGCCGTGCCACTCCTACATTCATTCCACGGAAATGGCGCTTCCTCGTTTGCGGCCGACAAAAATTCAGACGAGTATAGAGAGTCGACAGAAGAGAAAATGCGACGCACGCAATTGACGCGAGGGGGCCCGTAGATAGGTCTATGGTTTTGGTCGCTATTCAGGCCATCGAGGATTGCGAAGAGCGCGGAGACTTTTCACCAATGAGAATTCTACTCCAGACACTCGCCAGTGATATTATCGCCGGCGTTGATGATCATGAGTTACGCCGGCTTTGCTGCCTTTTGATCAGAGTTATCAAGGCTATCGATCACGAGCACATTCACGGCGCGGGCAGTCTTTTAGATTGGGACCACCCTTTCAACCTTTGGCTCCTCTCCGAAGGCTTGTTCAGCGCTCGCTACCCAGAAAGATCCGCGCTGGGCGCCCGGTTAGTTGAAACTCGTACCATGTTGCAACAGCCAAGAAAGGTCTCCTGGGCGATCGAAATCAAGATCGAGACCGTCATTGTTCCTGAAGAAAATCACACCGCTCAGGTCGATGGGCATTGCGCTCCCGTTAGAGAAATCCGCGGCGACACCCTCTGAATTGGCAGCAATTCTGATGAGCGAGTCTACGGTGCTCGTGCTATCGCGCTCGACTCGAAAACGCCGATCGTGATTACGCAACAGACATCTCGACTCTTCCAGTACCTTTAAGCTTGTAGGGCAATTTGGGTTGAGCTAGGTACGGGCCCTCAGGATGCGAACGTCCATGCAAGTTACCAGCTAATCTAGCCAACACGATTTCAGGTTCGGACGTCTTCACATGGGTCGCATCCATTGCTCGAGGTCCGGAAAGCGGATCTTCAGGTCATGCATAATACTGACCCAGTCTGGCTCTTCCAAAATGATCGGTGTGCGCGGGCCGCTTTCCTGGGCCGGGATGCCAAAGCTCATTGCACTCGATCGGGACCAGCTAGGCTCATACTGATTTTCGAGCGACTGAGCCTGCGAGCCGCCAGCATCGATGGCGTGGCCGTGGAAATGCAAAAATACGTACCCGAGAGCTTCTGTTGCTCTCAGCAGCTCGCAAGCATCCTCGAGCTGCTGGTCTCGTGCCTTTGATTCGGCCGCACCCAATAGCGAGAGTGCGTTTGCGGTGGCCAGCTCGCGTACATCGTTGTACGTCGCAATAGCCTCGGATTTTCTCGAGCCATCGTAGCCGGCCAACAGCAAATAGATTTCTTCGAAACTCATAGAGTGCTCCTGTTAGTAGCCGCACTACTAACGCGCATTCCTTAAATTTGCGCCTTACTGATCATTTATTTGCGCGGTGCGTCAGAAAAAACGTTCATCAACTGCAGCAGCGTCCCACCTATGCTTTTGAGTATGCTCCCGCCTTCTACAAACTGCGCATCTGTGCATTCACCATGTAGGAGTTCGGCCAACAGTGCGAGCCTCAACTTACCGCATTCGTTAAGCATCCCACCAACGAACAGCAATTTTGCATCTCGTTCCGGCTTTCGCTCCGGTCGGAATGGTAATTCTAGGCCGGTGGCGCTAGGGACGTTCCGGCATGATTGCTCCAATAACGAATGGGTCTCTTCACGCCAGCGGGTAATCTCAGGGCCTTCCTCATCACGCTTTGTCCAAGCCTTGGCTACCCTGCGAAGACAGCGGAGGTAATCATCCTGCGTGAACGTCGTGGGACCAATTCTTGCCCGAATAGTTTTATCTTCGCTTTCACTCATATGCTACACTCTTTTTGCCTCAATACGATTCTGTAATACGGATTGGTCGGCGGGAACGGTTTTGTGACTTTTTTTGTCCTGCTAATACGTCTGAGCTTCCATCGGCGATAAGCCGCTTTGCGCTAGCCTCGATCATGAGCTCGGGATCGGTTGACGCCAGCGGCGTGCTATTTCGTGCGCCGCAGCGGTTCAATCACGCCGTCATAGGCGTTACCGTCATCTAACGCGTCCTTTGCGCAGAAGGTTCCAGCAGGGAAATCCGGCAAATGAGGGCGCGGTGAGTTTATATCTTTCCCACGTATCTTCGCGGCTGGCAAAATTCCATGCGCATGCCGTCGGACAGCGCCGTATCCGCATGCTTGGTAGCGGAATAGACCGATAAACCCGGGAAGACTTTTAGTCCAGCAATTGAGGACGTGTTCACGACATGGCCGGATTTCTGCTTGATCATGAACGGCAAGACCCCCGCAGTTGTGTTGAGCACGCCTTTGTATTGATGTCGATCATTCGGTCCCATCGTCAGTTTGAAGCAGATCCATATCGGACAGAAGCATTAGTCCAGCGTTATTGAATACGATATCGACCGTGCCGAATTCTCTGGCGAACGTCTCGACGCCCTTGGCGACCGGGGCTTTGTCGGCGATCGCCTGACCTCCATCGGATTGATCTTCGAAACGAGCCCGTTAAGCCGGTCCCCACGACGCGCGGCAGGAATGGTTCGGGCGACAGCACGGTCCAGCGCATTTCATAGGGCGAGGACGTGTTGGAAAGATAGAAATCGCCAGCTGAGACCTCATTTGCCTGCCATGCTCCCCGAGTTTCTCTTCCACTCGGGCGGAACCCGAGATGATCCAGACCAAAAGCGGTTCGGCAACGGCCGGGACCAACAGCCTGCTGTCAGATGGGCGATGCAACAGAAGTTGCATTGAGACACTACGCCAAGCTCTGCCGCTCGATTGTGTCAGCAGCATGCCATGGACGTAATCCTCGAGTGCGTCGGTAAATGTTCTTTCCTGCGTCCTCATGCCTGTATCTACTGAGAGCGTCACAGGCAACGCCCTTTGCGCCGACGAAAGTAAAATGGGGACTAAGGAGCGGCTGCGGCCTCTTGGTTCACATCAATCCTGCCCATTAGTCACTTCGCTTAGACGTACTCGATCATCCATCGAACAGCCCCTGAACCTCTCCATCGGATGAGGCCGCTTCGTCGGTCATGAGCGCCTGCGAACGCGATCGGGTTCCTCTTACTCGACGCCAACTCGCTGCCGGACGGCCGCGGCAGAATGCCCGAAATTGTTATTTCGGGGCTTGCGCCGGCGGTTGGGACAATCCAAGCTGACAATAAGGTCACTTTAAAGCGGATATTGGTTATGAGAAGACAGCGTTTCTCTAGTTTTTAGGTCAAACTCGTTGGCACCCCACAAGAGGTGCTCGAGGAGACCGCCTCGAACAATTCGGCGACCTAGCGCATTGCCGATCGCGCCGGGTACGCCAGATTCGAATTAAAGAGGGAAGCGATGCCCGAGCCTGTCGAAAACGTGAAGATCACCTTGGCATCGCGGCCGTCGGGCGCGCCGGTGCCTGATAACTTCCGCCTCGAGCGGGCCGCCGCGCCGGAACCCGGCGAAGGCGAACTGCTGCTGCAGATCCTCTACCTGTCGCTCGATCCCTATATGCGCGGGCGGATGGACGACGCCAAATCCTATTCGGCGCCGGTCGCGCTCGGCGGCGTCATGGAGGGCGGCACGGTCGCCCGCGTCGTCAGCAGCCGCAACAGCAATTTCGCATCCGGCGATATCGTGCTCTCCCATTCGGGATGGCAGCTTTATGCCACGTCCAACGGCGACGGCTTGCGGAAGCTCGATCCCGCACAGGCCCCGGTCACGACGGCGCTCGGCGTGCTCGGCATGCCGGGCTTCACCGCCTATGCCGGACTTCGCAATATCGGCAAGCCGAAGCCCGGCGAAACCGTCGTCGTCGCGGCTGCGAGCGGTGCCGTTGGATCGGTCGTCGGACAGATTGCCAAACTGAGAGGCGCCAGAGCTGTCGGCATTGCCGGCGGGCCGGAGAAATGTGCCTTCATCCGCGACGAGCTCGGCTTCGATGTGGCGATCGATCACCGAGCCAAGGATTTTGGCGCTCAGCTCGCGGCGGCTTGCCCCGATGGGATCGATGTCTATTTCGAGAATGTCGGCGGCGCTGTCGCCGAGGCGGTCTTTCCGCTCCTCAACGATTTCGCGCGCATACCGGTCTGCGGCCTGATCGCCCATTACAACAACGAGCCCGCGGAAGGCCTCGACCGCCTCCCCGGCTTCATGCGAGCCGTGCTGCGCAAGAGCCTGACGGTGCGCGGCTTCATCCAGCGCGAATTCGTGGACCAGAGGCCCGACTTTCTCACCGAGGCGTCGGCATGGATCGCAGACGGCCGCCTGAAATTCCGCGAGGACATCGTCGATGGGCTTGAGAATGCACCCCAGGCTTTCATCGGCCTGCTGCAGGGCAAGAACTTTGGAAAGCTGATCATCCGCGTCAGCGAATAAGGGAATCCTTAGCCGAAATCCCGGAAACCCAGCGCCTCGGCCTGGCGGGCAAATTCAAGCAGCGGCTCGTAGTCGGCATCGGACAGGATGGTGATATCCGTAAGCCCCAGCGTCTCGCGAACGCCCGCAAGCGATGGATCGGCGATTGCTACCGATAATGCGTCTCTGAGGAGAGCGACCTGCTCATCGCTTGCGTCGCCAGCGGTGATGAACGGCAGTCCCGGCCCCGCCGGTGTTTTGGCGATGACACGAATCATCTCCAGCCTCGCCGGATCGAACCGCCTGATATTGCCGAAGGTGATGCAGTCGATCGAAGCGCAATCGGCCTGCCCGGCCGCAACCGCGTCGATACTGGCGCCGTGGCTGCCGGTCTGAACCGCGCCGGCAAAGAACGGCCGCCCTCCGGCGAGCGGCGCGACAGCCGCCCGGAAGAGATTGGCGCCGGAATTGCTGTCCGGGCTATTGATGGCGGCGATCTTGCCGCGCAGGTCCTCGATACCGCCGAACGGCGAGTCGCGCCGGGCAATGATGAAGCTGCGCATCAGCGGACCGGAGCAGCCCGGATGGTTGTATTCCGGCGTGGCGACCAGGCGGACTTTGCCTCGCAGCCGCGTCACATAGGGATATCCGCAAGTCTGAGAAAGCAGGAGATCCGGCCGCAGCCACGCCTCGTCGTAGGCTATATCCCGGCTGAGTCTCTCCGGTACGCCGGAGAGCCCGGCCTCCAGAAGCTGCTCGCGGAGGAACGACCAAAGGGCCTCCGTCGCCTCGGCGAGAGGTGCGGGCGTGACATACATGGCGATACTGGCAAGGCTCATAATTCGTCCAATATTGGCAGCAGCGGTGTCGTGCAACGGTGGTTCTTGCGCCCATGCCATCCCCCGAAAATGCCCGCAAATCCTGGGTTTTGCCGATAAATTGCGAAAGAAACGCAAAAGAGAGCAATTCAGCGCTGTCTAAGCCATTGATATATCAAGGCTCGGACGATAGGGTCTGCCGTCGATTTCAGACCAGCTGACATAAAAGGAACGTCAATGGCTACGGGTACCGTAAAATTCTTCAACGATGACAAGGGCTTTGGATTCATCACGCCGGAAAACGGCGGCCAGGATGTATTCGTCCACGTCTCCGCTCTGCAGCGCGGCAGCTCGCTGCGTGAAGGCGACAAGGTGAGCTACGAAGTCGGCCAGGATCGCAAGACCGGCAAGTCCAAGGCTGAGAACGTTTCGGTTCTCTAATCCCTTGAAATATCCGGCCCGTACCGATGCGGGCGGGCCGGAGATGACCATAGGCGACGATGGTTCGCCTTAGCGCAGCTAGTTATCCAGCTCCGCAAAATACTTCGCGCCCGCGTCGGTCAGAAGCGGCCGAGCGTCCTTCAGCGGCACACTCAGCATGTCGTAGGTGCAGGCGAAGATCACATGCGGCAGGCCCTGCAGCGTGAAGACCAGGCTATCCTGCGTGAAATAGACGGCGAGGTTCTGCTTGGCGAGATCGTCATAGCCGCAATCCTGCTCGCTATCGGCATCCATCTTGTCGCGATGGCTATTCACATAGGCAGCAAGCTCATCATCCGGCCCCCAGGTGATGATCGCATCCTTCGCCGCCGTGGCGGGGTCGATAATGTTGCCGCTATCGTCCTTGGCAACCCAGCCCTTCAACAGCTTTTCCGGCACCAGCGCCTGGCCGGTGCGCGCATCGGCAAGCCGGTGATCGGTGAAATTGTCAGGATGCGCCCCACCGCAATAGAAGCTGCCGCTCTCGGAGATACCGATGAGACGCGGGCTGAGATGCTCGACCGTCACCTGGCCGCCACCATCGAAGCCGCTCGTCCCCTCGCCATCGAAACCGGACCAGGCAAAGCCGAGATAGGCGCGCGACAGGCAGGTGAAGGCCGGGATTTCGAACTGCAGCCGCTGCTGGGCGAGATAGGCATTGATCGGCCCGATATCCTCGCCGCCAAGCGAGACGACGGTGGGATAGGCGAGCCCGACGCGGCTGTCCTCATCCATCCGATAGCTCAGCTGACCAGCATTGGTGACCGGCCCTTCCTTCAACGGGCGTGAGACCTTGAGGAAGTCGTAGGGCAGGTCCTTCGCGGTGAAAACCGGCGGCTCCGGATGTCCGGACGGATAGTAGCCGGGATCCATCGCATCGAAGAGATCATCGGAATCGCGCAAGATACGGCTGCCCTTCCGCTCCAGCTTTATGGGCAACACCTTGCCGCTCTCGGCGTCCTTCCAGGTTCCGGCAAGACCGCCGGCGGCATCGGCCTTCAGGCTCCAGATGGCGCCGATCGGGGCCTCGTCGACCTGACTGTCATCCGCCTTCTTGCAGAGCTTCGGCGTGCAGGGCTTTTCCTCCTCAAGGGTCACGCTGCCCTTACCGTTTGCGGAAACATGCAGCGGTATGTCGGCGCCCTTCGCCATATAGGAATAACGCCCGGCCTCGTATTGGCCGCTGGCGCCATTGGCGAGCTCGACGATGATCGGCAGCTTGCCGATCGTGCCCGAAAAGGTGACGGCCTCGCCGGCAGCGGCAAGGGGCGCCGTGGCGACGAAGGAAAGGAAAGCCAAAGCCGCAAAGCGCATGAAAGCTCCTCGAAAATCACCGGCTGGAAACGGCCCGATCTAGTCATCCCGCGTCGCCCGGCTCAAGCGAAATCGACCAAACCGCAGCCGAATATCGGCGGCGTCAGCCTCGCCGTCTCCTCCCGGCAACAGCCCCGCGTCGAGGCGCAACACTTTGCTAACCATAGGCTTTCGAAGGACGGAACGTGCGCCGGCTTCGCTCGTTTGCAGACTAGAAGAGGAGCCTTTCACCATGAGCGAGCGGCTGGAAAAGCAATTCATCACCCAGAAAGAACATCAGGACATCGTCGACTTCTACAAGAAGGTCGTGGCCTTTCAGCACCGCACGATTCGCGACCTGCGCGAGTTGATCGCGGTCAGGGATGGTCCGCGGGAGCCCGAGGAAGAATTCGTGGCGCCGCAGATCGAGACGCAGCCTGACAATGTGATCACCGTCGAGTTCAGACGGCAGCGCTAGCTGACCAGGCGGCAACGGAAGGCGGGGCTGCGGGCGATCTCGGCCCGCTCCTTGCCGATCGGGACGATGTCGATCACATCGGCCAATCTGAAGAGGTGGCGAACGCCGCCAGCCTCTATGAGGATATCGCCGTGATCAACACGAAGATCGGTAGCAACAAAGTTCCGCTCGTCGCCGTCATCTATAATCGACACAACAAACACGACAGCCTCACCAGAGATCGACTTTGAGATTCTGTCTAATTTCGCGTCAATTCGTAAATATTATATGAGAAATTACTGATTAGACTTTGTAGTCGTCCTAAATCTTCGATGTCCTTGCCTTAGTTTTGCCACCGGCACGACATGCCGCCTTTACAGAGCGGTGGTAATCTCCTTCGCAAAGATGGAGATAATCATGCAAGATTTGACGATGTCCGAAGCCCTGAAGGATCCGCTGATCCGGCTGCTGCTGCGCGCCGACAAGGTGAGCCTGGGCGACTTTGCCAAGGTTCTGGAAACCGCTGCCAACGACCGCAATCGTCAGCTCGGCAGCAAGGGCAAGCAGCGGGAGCCGCTCGCCGCCTGATTGGTGGAAATCATTTCAGTGGTGGCTGTAGAGGCCCGGCTGGAAATCTTCGTCGGCGCGATCGGGGAACAGGGTTCTGCGCACCTGCTTCAGCCGCTGCACCTCATTCTGCTGCCGCAACAGAAGCTCGGCGGTCACATCCTTGAAAGCACCGCCGTCGGACTGGGCGACGCGAACGGTGCCTCCCTTCGACAGGAAGTCACAAAACGACTGCGCCGAGCGCAGATGGGTCGTTATCTCGACATAGCGATCATCAGTGACTGACACGCTTACCTCCTCGCTTTGACGTCAGCATTAACCATCAGTTTGGCGACTTCATGACTGCCGCCTGTGAATGGTCAGCTATCTCTCGTTAGCGTCAGTTCAAGGGTTCCGTTTTCGCCTGCCTATGGTGTAAGACCTTGGATAGCGATGACATATTTGATTGGCTGACAATGCGCGCACCCCGCAGCTTGAACCCATCGAACTTGGCCGAGACCGGCTTGGGCGTCCTCGAATATGAGCTGGCGGCTGAACGCGCGAGTTCGCTTGGCCGCCAGGGATTGTCCGTCGAGCAGGCTCTTTGTTCCCTCATGACAGCCGAAGAGAAGGGCGTGCCGGTAGCCGAGCGCGAGCAGCTCGTCGATACGGCAGCGCAGGCCGTCTGGGCGCTTTTCGTGCAGCGCGACATTTGCGGATTGCGCAACACCCGCGATGTCATCCAGCGTTACGGCATTCCCAACCACGTGCTTGCGCGTCTCGGCGCAGCCCCGCGGCGATAGCCGACCGCCCCACCGATCCCGAAATATCAATCCCGAGGAACATCGACGATGAGCATGACGAACTGGAAAGCCGACCCATTGGAATGGGGCAACGGAAAGCGGATCTTCGAGGCTTTTCTGGAGCCGACCTGCCCCTATTCCGTCAAGGCGTTCCGCAAGCTCGACGACCTGCTGAAACTTGCCGGAGAGGATCGCATCACCATCAAGATCCGCCTGCAGTCCCAGCCCTGGCACATGTTTTCCGGTGTCATCGTCCGCGCCATTCTGGCGGCATCGACGCTTGAGGGCGGCAAGGAAAGCGCCAGAAAAGTGCTCGCGGCCGTCGGCGATCACCGCGAGGAATTCGAGTTCACCCACCACGCCGGCGGCCCCAATATGGACGCGACGCCGAACGACATCCTCAAGCGGATCGCCAATTACAGCGGCCTCCAGCTCGCCGAAGCCTTCGCGATCGCCGATCTCGACCGCGAGATCAAATGGCACGCCAAATATGCCCGCCAGAACGGCATCCATGTCTCGCCCACCTTCATGATCGACGGATTGGTGCAGCCCGATCTCGGCAGCGGAGACGAGATCGAAGTCTGGGCCAAG
This sequence comes from Rhizobium sp. Rhizsp82, assembly GCF_047325115.1. Classification (NCBI taxonomy): domain Bacteria; kingdom Pseudomonadati; phylum Pseudomonadota; class Alphaproteobacteria; order Hyphomicrobiales; family Rhizobiaceae; genus Rhizobium; species Rhizobium sp. Rhizsp82. The sequence goes on from NZ_CP168571.1 coordinate 1,568,153, forward strand.
AAGCTTGTGGGGTGAGAGCGCCTGACAAGCGCGAACCGATTGACGCATGAAGCAGCCATCGAGAAGTCAGAAAGCGAGAAAGGCGTTCACGGCAAAGCTCATTGCCGGGATCGGCGGCTTTGCGGCCGCAGCGCTTTCGCTCGGCCTGTCGCTCTATCAGGCGCGGACGGCGGGCGAGATTGCGACGGTCGCGCCGGGCACATCGGTCGATAGCGGCCAGTGGAATGTGACGCTCTATTCGGCGCAAATTTCGAGCGAAATGCCTGACGGCTCGCGCATCCCCGACGGCAAGAAGGCGCTTGTCGTCGAAGCGGCGCTGGAGAATATCACGGAGGAAAGCTCGAACCTCTACAGGAGAACGATCAGGCCGGATCTGGCGGATGCGCCGGAGCCGCAATTCTACCTGACGCGTGATCGGGGAACGCTCTGGGATCTCCAGCCGTTGATGCCCGAGAAGATCGCTGTCGTCTGGCAGGTGCCGGCCTCGCAGAAACTGCCGGACAGGCTGAGCCTCACCATTGCCGGAACCACCTACAAGGCGAAGGACAATCTCTATGCGGCGCCCGGGTGGTTTCCGACGAGCGACGTCGCCAAGGTCGAGCTGCCGCTTTCGCAGCAGGGAGCGGCGCAATGATACGGCTTCTGACATCGCTGTTGCTGGTCATCGCCGCCTTTGCCGTGCTGGCATTTCTGCATTCGACAACGCCGTCCTATGCCGTGCTGACCGGCCCGCTCGAAACCTTCGGTCCGCAGCGCCAGACAGTCGAAAGCGACGCGTTCAGCCTCAAGGCCAACAAGGTCCTGCGGGCGAAAACCCTCGCCTTCAAGCGATATGGCAGTCCGGTGTCGCTCAATACGCAAGGGATTTTCGTGATCGTCACCGCCGATGCCGAGACGAAGCACGAGACCATGCCGCTCCGCGCCGCGGCGATCGAGGGCGCCTCCGGCCGGCTTTACCGGCAGACCCACCGCGCCGATGGCGCGCCGCAGCTTTTCAGCGACAAGACGCTGCAGCCCGGCCTTCCGGCCAGCGGCCTCTTCATCTTCGAGATGCCGGAAGAGGAAACCGCTGACATGACCCTCATCGTCTCGCGCCAACCGGGACCGCAGCTCGACGCGGAGATCCACATCCGTCTCGATCAGAACGGCATCGAGACACGCAAGATTGCGGAGATCGGCGAAAATGGCCTCTAGAACCGAACGCCGCTTCCGTCTGCTGTCCATTTGCGCGCTTCCGGTCCTGCTGGTTGCCAGCTACGGCGTGTTTGCCTGGCGCAATATCGAGGACTATGTGCAGCGCAACGAGCTCAGCATTCGCGAGAATAGCGAGCAGAAGGCCTATGCCGGTGCCCTCTGGAGACTTGAAAAGGTCCGGCTGATCGGCGATGGCCGCGATACCAAGGTGACCTTTCCCGGCGAAAGGCGGCTGCTGATCGTTCGCCTCGCTGCAAAGGCGGAAGGCGAGATCGGCGATGGCTGGTTCGATTGCACGATGTCGCTGACCGACGGCAGCGGCCGGCAGTGGGCGCCGCTCGATTTCATCTCCTCCGACACGATCAGCCGCACGCTCGATCCGCAGGCAAAGCCGGTCGAGGGATGCGCAGCAGCGTCCCGCCAGCCGCCGGCCAGGGATGCCGAGGTCGAGATCGAGGAAAAATTCGTGATCCCCGCCAGCGCGGCGCAGTCGCTTCAGGCAAGGCTGAGTTTTGCATCGACGCGGCCGGAGGCTCTGGCCCTGCCGCTCGGCTTGCAGCAGAACTAGCTGGCGCTGCGCCGCCACTCGCGGCCCTGCGCGAAGCCGATTTCGAGCGCAGCGGCAAGCAGGCAGATTTTCACCGGGACGACGAGAACGCCGACATCCCCGGGCGCGCTCGGGCTTCCGAGAAACAGCGATATCCCCTGCGAGATGATCTGCCAGGTGTGAAGATCGTGGGGACCGATGAGATTGGCAGTTCCATACCAGGCCCAGGCAGCCGCCCAATCCAGCACCCGGTAAAGCACAATGACGCTGAGGGCCAAGGCGAGACCGGAGCCGATCGCCAGCCCAATGCCTTCCGCCAGCGCCCTGTAGCGCTTCGCCGTCCCGGCGATGAAATGGGCAATGAAGTCCCGGATGAAGGACGGAAGCCCGTCCCAGCGCGACACGATCCGGGCGATGCGCCCCTCGCTCATCGGCCGCTCGCCATTGATGTCATAGCCGTAGATGATTGCGGCGAGCGTCAGCCACACTGCCGGATAGACGGCATAGAAGAACAGGTTGCGGATCTGATCATAGGTGCTGATCGACGCCGCTTCCGCCGTCGGCGGAAAGGTTGTCGCGGCGATCGCGTTTCCGATGGGGTCGAGCGCGGCAAACAACTGGCCGATTGCCTCCGGCAGGTGAGCGACCCAAGCCCTGATCTCGTCTTCCCAGCTTGAAATCACATAGAGACCGATGAACGCCCAGTTGGCGTCGCAGACGACGATCACCAGCGGCCAGACCGGCGACTTCGAGCGCTTGTGCATCGCCTTGGCAAACCGGCGCACCGCCCAAGCGATGGCAACCGAGGCGATGAGCCAGGTGCTTGTCGAAAACTCCAGAATATTGGCGTCCTCGCCAAACATCGTTAGGTCGAAGGAGAGTTTCGAATATTCGCGGATCGTATCGCCGAGCAGGCCCCAGGCGGTGTAGTAGGCAAAGAACGGCAGGAGCGTCAGCGCCAAAGCCGAGGTGAAGCCGGAAGCTCCGGCATCCGAACCCTTCGCCCTCTCCGGCCGCGCCTCGGCAGTGCGCGAAGCGGCATCGAGCGCGGGGAGACCCGGCCTTACCGTCTGGAACAGGGCGACGATGATCACGAGCTTGAGGAGAACGACGAAGGCGAGCATCGACAGGCCGGCGATGCCATTCAATCGCCCAAGCATCACGGCGATCTCGTTCAATACAGCGTTGCCGATAACGCCGACCAGCCAGAGCGCCATCAATTGCGGCCAGAACCGCCACAGAAGACGAAGTGTGAGAGAGGGAAGCCGGAAGAGCGGGCGCACCGGCGAAGTGCTGTCCTGAACGAGCGCGGTCATGTCTCTGATACTAACCAGCACACTGGAAAACGCCACCCCACCTATCGATTTGGCGAGGAACGGAGATAGTGGCGCGGCGGGCCGACGGTGGCGCGCTCGATGAGCCTGACGGACATCCCCACGCGCCGCACCCTGGCATCCGGGTTCAGCGCCCTTTCCTTCAGGATTTCCCAGCCAACGCGTCCGAGCTCCTCGCGCTCGATCCTCATCGTCGTCAGTGGCGGGTTGCTGTGCTGGGCAATCGAGATGTCGTCCATGCCGATGACCGAGAAATCGCGCGGGATACTGTGGCCGCGCCCGCGCAGCGCATCGACCACGCCGAGCGCCATGATGTCGTTGCTGCAGACGAAAGCCGTTGCCTTCTCGAAGCGGCCCTTCTGCATGGATTCGATCAGGGCCTTGGAGGTATCCGGCTCGAGAATGCCGGCGGCCGTCAGGTCGAACAGATGCCGTTCGGGATCGATCGCAATGCCCGCTTCCTGCATGGCATCGCGGAAGCCGTCGAAGCGCTCCTTGAGCGAGGTCCTGAACAGACGGCTGACATGAACGATCTCGGTATGCCCCTCCGACAGGAGCCGCGTCGTCGCCAGCCATCCGGCCGAACGGTTATCCGGCAAGACGCAGGAGATCCGCATCGTCCGGTCGATACCATTGACGATGACAGCCGGCGCCCTGCTTCTGACGACCTGCTCGATGAGGACGGGATGATCGAGCCCGACGAGCAGAAGGGACGCGCCTTCGGCCGCAAGCAGGTTCTCGACATTGACGCTTCCGGTCTCGATATCGGGCGTCAGCAGATTGACCTTGGCATCGATGCCGGCCTCGCGCGCCGCATCGAGCGCGCCCTGAATGACGCCTTCGTAGAATTTCGAATTGAGATAGAGCGCCGCCGTCGTCACCACGGCAAGGCCGGAGGGAAAGGCCTCGGCGAGGTCATTGTTCCTGTGCCGGTAGTCGAGACGCGCGGCCGCTTCGAGGATGCGCTCGCGGCTTTCGTTGCCGACGCCGGAGCGGTTGTTGAGCGCCTTGGAGACCGACGCAATCGAAACGCCGGCGGCTTCGGCAATATCGGCAATTCTCGATCTGCGTGACATCGGGCTCTCCTCGCATTCCATCTAGCACGAGAAAAGCGCCCTTCACCAGAGAGGAAGAAATTTTCGTTCTGTACGAAATTTTTCTTTTCTGCATCACATTTTCGTTTATCGTTGCCCCGTCGCCGCATCAAGCGGGCGGCATTGACCTGGGAGGGGAAGATGCTGAGACGAAGGGAATTTATCGCAAGCGCACTCGCGGCAGCGGTCATCGACATTCCTCGCGCCATGGCGGCGGAAGAATCGCTGCGGGTCTTCTGGTGGGGAAACCCCGATCGCGCGAAACGGACCGGCGAGGTCATCAAGCAGTTCGAAGCCGCCACTCCTGACGCGAAATTCGTCGGGCAGGTCGCCACGTCGGACTATTGGGTGAAGCTCGCGACGATGGTCGCCGGCCGCAACGTGCCCGATGTCTTCGCTCTGGAACCGGTGACCTTTGCCGATTATTCGCGCCGCGGCGCGACGCTCGATCTTTCACCGTTCCACGACAGCATCATCGCCTCAAAGGATTTCTCGCCCGGCGCCCTCGATCTCGGAACGGTCGACGGCAAGCTGACGGGCATACCGACATCGCTGAACGCCGCCGCGCTCATCGTCGACAAGACTGCCCTGGAGAAGGCGGGCGTCCCCGGGCCCACGGCGGCCACCACCTGGGAGCAATTCAAGACGATCTGCACCGATTTCAAGAAGGCGGCGGGTTCCGGAAATCTCTTCGCCGTCGGCAACGGCGCGCGCTACAGCTTCGTCTTCGAGGTCTGGCTGCGCCAGCGCGGCAAGACGCTGTTCACGCAGGACGGACATCTCGGCTTCGAAGAGGCGGATGCCATCGAATGGTTCGACTATTGGGACCAGATGGCCAAGGCGGGCGCATGCGTCACCGCCGACATCCAGGCGCTCGACAAGGGCAATATCGAGACGAACCCGATCGCCAGCGGCAATGCCGTCATGGCTTTTGCCTATTCCAACCAGCTTGCCGGCTACGGCGCGCTTGCGAAATCCGAGATGTCGATCGGTTCGCTTCCGGTACAGGATGCCGGCGGCCCTTCGGGGTTGTTTTACCGCCCCTCGACGCTATGGTCGATCTCACCCTGGTCGAAATCGCCAGAGACGGCGGCCAAGTTCATCAACTTCTTCGTCAATGACACCAATGCCGGACATGCGCTCGGAACCGAGCGCGGCGTGCCCGTGAATACGAAGATCCAGGGTGACGTGGCGGCGACCGGCGACAAGATCTCGAAGCAGACGATCGACTATATCGCCTCGCTGAAGGACCGGGTCGGGCCATATCCACCTGCCATCCCGATCGGGGCAGCGGAGTTTTCGCAGCAGGTTTTGACGGCTACGGCTGACAGCCTGGCCTTCGAGCAGATCTCGCCGTCCGACGCAGGCAAGCAGCTGATGTCGGAAGGCAAGCGCATACTGGGCGGCTAGACCGCAACGGGACGATCATGGATCAGCGAAACAATCCGAACCCGGCCGTGGATAAAGAGGATGAAGCACGCCGGCTGCAGTTCCTTCCCTGGGAACATGTGGCCGGCGACCTGCTTCATCCGGCGCATCTGGCACGCAAGGCGGCGCTCCAGAGGGCGTGCGGCGCTGAACTGGCGGAGACGGCCTACATTGCCGAGCATGCCGCCATCTTCACCGAAAGGCTCAAGATGGGTGAGCGGTCCTGGATTGCCGGCCATGCGCTGGTCAGGGGCAACATCACGTTCGGCGACGATTGCACCGTCAACCCCTATGCCTGCATCTCCGGAAAAGTTGCCTGCGGCAACGGTGTCAGGATCGCATCACATGCATCGATCGTCGGCTTCAACCATGGCTTCGATGACACCAGCCTGCCGATCCACCGCCAGAAAGTGACGACCACGGGCATCACGATTGGCGACGATGTGTGGATCGGCGCCAATGCCGTCATTCTTGACGGCGCAATCATCGGCAGCGGCGCGGTGATCGCCGCGGGCGCCGTCGTCGCCGGCGAGATCCCGCCGATGTCGATTGCCGGCGGCGTGCCCGCGCGCGTCATCCGCAAGCGCGGCGCCCCCTCCCGCCTGTCCGCTTCCGGCGGCGTCGAGGACCGGCTTCAGAAGCTCGGCAGCAAGGCGCAGGCGCAATGGCCCGAAATTCTCGGGCGCTGGAAAACCGCCGAAGTCTATGAATCGCTGGAAGCCGACGGCATCAGCCGCCCGGCCGCCCGGCATCTCAACGATGCGATCGAGATTGCCGCAGGGTTCGGGGCATTTCCGCCGGGCCTCGATACGACGGCGACGATCGAGCTTCTGCAGGACCTGCAGGACGAGGAGACCGGTCTCTTCCCTGAAAAGAATACACCGCGGGATCGTCCGCTCCGGGAAGATCCGAAGGCACTCTATAACGTCCTTTCCGTCGGATATGCGCTCGAAGTGCTCGGATCGCGTCCGCGCCAGGCTATCCAGGCGGTGCAGATCGATGCGGACGAGCTCGACCGGTGGCTTTCAGCTCTGCCCTGGAAGACATCGGCCTGGAGTGCCGGGAGCGTCGTCGACGCGATCGGAACGGCGATGTATTTCAACGCCCGCTATTTCAACGTCGAGCAACCGCGCCAGGCGCTCTTCGATTGGCTCACTCGACATATCAACAAGGCGACCGGCCTTTGGGGCGAGCCCACAACGCTCGAAGGCTGGCTGCAGCCGGTCAACGGCTTCTACCGCCTGACCCGCGGCACCTATGCGCAATTCGGGGTTCCGCTTCCGAACCCGCAGGCATCCTTCGAAACGGTGCTGCTGAACTACCGCAATCACGAGGGTTTCACCGGCGCCAAATACACCGCGTGCAATCTCCTCGACACGATCCACCCACTGCTGCTGATCGCGCGGCAGACCGATTACCGGCGCGGCGATGGCGAAGAGATTGCGCGCAAGATTATCGTAAGAGCGCTTGATCGATGGCAGGATGGCGAGGGTTTTGCCTTTGCCGACGGCAGCCCGGCTAGCCTTCAGGGCACCGAGATGTGGCTCTCGGTCGTTCATCTCGCCGCCGACTATCTCGGGCTTGCTGGCGCCTTTGCCTTCGTTCCCAAAGGTGTCCATCGCACCGAAACCGTCGGTCTCGGGCTTTAGGCGCTACTTACCGGCCACCGGGAGGGAAACGCCCACCGGTACGCGCGGATGCTCGCCCTGCCGGAAGGCAATCCGGCAGCGGACACCCGCGGGATCGAAAATATGCTCCAGCGTGCCGCGAAGCTGGCGCTCGACGAGGCGGGCGAGCAGGCCCGATCCCTCCCCGGTCCGGCCGATATTTCCAACGCGCGGTCCATTCGTCTCGATCCACGAGAGAGAAATGGCCTCGCCATTCCGCGACCATGTGATTTCGACCGTGCCCGATTCGATCGACAGCGCGCCGTGCTTCAGCGCGTTCGTTGCAAGCTCGTTGATAGAGAGCCCCAAGGGCACGGCCCGGGTACTGTCGATCTCCATCGAGGGGCCGCTGAGCACGATCCGCCCCGGCGCCGTCTTCCTGTAGGGCTCGACCTCGATCTCGATAAGATCGCGGATGTCGATGCTGGCATCCCGCGACATGCGCTCGTCAAGCAGCGAATGAGCGCGCGAAAGGGCCTGGATACGCCCGACGAGATCGTCGGCGGCTTCGCCCTTTATCGAGAGCTTCGCCAGGCTTTGCGCACCCATATAGGCATTCTTGACCCGGTGGCGCAGCTCATCGCGGGCGAGTTCCGCTTCCTCCAGCGCGCCTGACAGCGCGACGATCAGCCGGACGTTTTCGATCGCCGTTGCCGCCGCACTTGCCAGCGCTTCGAGAATCTCGATCTCCATCCTCGTCGGCTGATAGGGCGCCGCCCAATAGGCGCCGATCGCACCGATCGGATCCTGCGGCCGAACCGGCGTCATAGCGATCGCCCGGACGAACGTGTCCTGATAGAGCTCCCGCGGAACCCTGTCCTCGTGGTCGATATCGGGAATGACGATCGTCTTGCGCTCGGCCATCGCCCACCCACTGACGCAGGCCGATGCCGGGAATTTCTGTCCCTTCCAGAGCGCGCCGATCGCATCCTCTTCGATATAGTGGCAGAGGTCATCCTCTTTCCGGATCACCGCGATGCCCTGGCAGCCGATCATGCTGCGCGCGGTGGCGCGAATGATCCCGACGACATGGCTGGCGTCGCGCGCGCCGGCAAGCTGCGCAATCGCGTGCGTCAGGACGGCGAGCGGCGTCGCTTGCTGATCTGTGTAATCCAGGGGTGTCATAGCGGCCTCCTTCCGGGGCCGGCGGCCGCTTCTCGACCACTCAAGGTGGCATCCTACAGGTTTTGATGGGATACGTCTAACAACCGGATCGATTTATATTTTCAAAGATATCGCCCTCCAAAATTGCCGCAACCGGCGCATGCGACGCAACGAAAATCCGGCCACGGCGTTGGAAAGCTGATTGTGTATGGACCGTCTCGAAGCTTTGCACATCAGGCGTTTGCCGATATCAATCATATCGCCGCAAGGCAGCAGCCATTGCTTCGCTGACACGAAGCTCGAAACAGGACCCCTTCGTTGACATTCCCGCAATTGCGATCCGAAGATCCCGAGCTGGGACACGAGACCCGAAATGGTCTGCCCGCGCTCGTTCTGGCAGCCTTGGGTGTCGTCTATGGCGATATCGGCACCAGTCCGCTCTATGCTTTCAGAGAGGCGCTGCATGCGACGGCGGGATCAGGATCGCATCGCGACAACGTGCTGGGCATCCTCTCGCTGATCGTCTGGGCGCTGACGATCGTCGTCACCGTCAAATACGTGACCTTCGTTCTGAAGGCGGATAACCGAGGCGAAGGCGGCACGCTGTCCCTGATGACGCTCGCGCGCCAGAGCCTTGCCGGGCGTCCGGTCTGGGTGCTCGTGCTTGGCGTCGCCGGTGCCTCGCTGTTCCTGGGTGACGCGATCATCACGCCGGCGATTTCCGTGCTGTCGGCGGTCGAGGGCATTCAGGTGGTGGCACCGGCGCTGTCCGACTGGATCGTGCCGATCACCCTGACGATCATCGCCGTCCTGTTCTTCGTCCAGCGTTTCGGTACCGGCGGCGTGGCGTCCGTTTTCGGCCCGGTCATGGCGCTCTGGTTCGCCGTGCTCGGCATCAGCGGCGGCATTCATATCCTCGACGATCCGGCCGTCCTCGGCGCCATCAACCCCGTTCACGCGGTCACCTATGCCGCAAGCAATGTCGGCCTGACGATCACCGTTCTCGGCGCTGTCTTCCTCGCCGTCACCGGCGCCGAGGCGCTCTACGTCGATCTCGGCCATTTCGGCCGCAAGCCGATCGTCATGGCATGGTTCTGCCTCGTCTTTCCGTGCCTGCTGCTCAACTATTTCGGACAGGGCGCCTTCGTTCTGGCCAATCCTGAGATGGCCGCGCACCCGTTCTTCGGCATGCATCCGCCATGGGCCCGCGTGCCGATGGTCTGCCTTGCGACCGCCGCGACGGTCATTGCCAGCCAGGCGGTGATCTCGGGCGCCTATTCGCTGGTGCGCCAGGCGATGCACCTCAATCTGCTGCCGCGCCTGCAGATCCTGCACACCTCGGAGACCCATTCCGGGCAGATCTTCATGCCGCAGGTGAACTCGTTCCTGTTTATCTTCGTCGTCGCGCTCGTGCTCTATTTCAAGAATTCGAGTGGGCTGTCGGCTGCTTACGGCATTGCCGTGACCGGCGAGATGGTGATCACCAGCGTGCTGCTCTTCGTGGTCATGCGCCGCATCTGGAACTGGAAACCGATAACCGCCGCTGCCGTCGTCGTGCCGCTGTTCCTCATCGACAGCGGCTTCTTCATCGCCAATGTCGCCAAGTTCGCCGATGGCGGCTGGGTGCCGGTTGCCGTCGCTTCGACGATGGGGCTGATCATGTACACCTGGATGGCGGGGCGCCGTCTGCTGATTGCCCGCACCAGGGCAGACGAGATCCCGCTCGCGTCGATCATCGACCGTCTCGCGCAGAAGCGGCCACCGACCGTTCCCGGCACTGCGATCTTCCTGACCAGCGATGTCGAGGGTGCGCCGACGGCGCTGCTGCACAGCCTCAAGCATTACAAGGTGATCCACGAACAGAACGTCATCCTCAGCGTCATCACCGCGACAACGCCGTTCGTGCCTGATGACGAGAAGATCTTCCTCGAGAGCTTCAATCCGCTGTTCAGCCGACTGATTATCACCTTCGGCTATATGGAGACGCCGAACATCCCGCGCGCGCTCGTGCTCGTGCGCCAGCTCGGCCTGAAGTTCGACATCATGTCGACCTCTTTCTTCCTGTCGCGGCGGACGCTCCTGCCGTCGAAGAAGGGCGGCATGCCCTTCTGGCAGGACCGCCTCTTCATCGTTCTCGCCCAGAATGCCGGGAATGCGACCGACTATTTCGGCCTGCCATCCGGCCGCGTCGTCGAACTCGGGCTGCAGACGACGATCTGACATCTTCTTAAAATGAAAGAGGCGGAGCTCGTGCCCCGCCTCTTGCTCACCGGCAGCCTGGAGCTGTCAGATGTCCGCCCTGACGGCCTGGCGCTGGTTGCCGAGCTTTTCGATGCCGAGTTCGACGACGTCGCCTGCCTTGAGATAGCGCGGCGGCTTCATGCCCATGCCGACGCCGGGCGGTGTGCCCGTCGAGATGATGTCGCCCGGGTGCAGCGACATGAACTGGCTGAGATAGGAGACGAGATAGGCAACGCCATAGACCATGGTCTTGCTGGAGCCGTTCTGCATCGTCTCGCCATTGACCTTCAGCCACATGCCGAGGTTCTGCGGATCGGGAACCTCGTCCTTGGTGACCAGCCACGGACCGGTCGGACCGAACGTGTCGCAGGACTTGCCCTTGGTCCACTGGCCAGAACGCTCAATCTGGAAGGCGCGCTCCGAGACGTCGTGGATCGTGCAATAGCCGGCGACATAATCGAGTGCATCGGCTTCGCTGACATATTTCGCGGTCTTGCCGATGACGATGCCGAGCTCGACTTCCCAGTCGGTCTTTTCCGAGCCGCGCGGGATGAGGAGATCGTCATTGGGACCAACGATGGCGGAGGTCGCCTTCATGAAGATGATCGGCTCCGGCGGCACGGTGGCGCCGGTCTCGGCGGCGTGGTCGGAATAGTTGAGACCGATGCAGATGAACTTGCCGGTACCGGCCACGCAGGCGCCGAGCCGCGGATTGCCGTCGACCGCCGGCAGCGTGCTCGCATCGATGCGCGACAGTTCGGCGAGGCGATCGGGGTTCAGGGCTGCGCCGGAGAGATCGGCCAGATGGCCCGAGAGATCGCGAATCGTGCCACCGGCATCGAGAAGGCCGGGCTTTTCCTGGCCGGCTTCACCGTAACGAAGAAATTTCATGATGCTTCCATTCTGTTGTCTTCCGGAAATCAGATCGTCCAGCCGCCATCGATGGCGTAGGCCTGGCCGGACGTGTAGGTGGCGCCGGCGAGATAGACGGCGAGCTCGGCGATCTCCTCCGGTGACCCCAAGCGTCCCATCGGCTGGCGGGAGATGAAGGCGGCGCGTGCCGTCTCGTAATCGCCCTGCGCCTTCATGCGATCCTGCAGCGACGGGCTCTCGACGGTGCCGGGGCAAATGGCGTTGCAGCGGACGCCCTGCGCCACATAATCGGCCGCGACCGACTTGGTGAGGCCGATGACGGCCGCCTTGGTGACGCCGTAGGCGAAGCGGTTCGGCACCCCCTTGATGCTCGAGGCGACCGAAGCCATGTTGATGATCGAGCCGTCCTTGCGCTCCAGCATCCCGGGCAGCACCGCACGGATGGTGCGGATCATCGCCTTGACGTTGAGGTCGAGGGCGAATTCCAGATCGCTGTCCTTCATTTCGAGGATCGATCCGGCATGGACGAAACCGGCGCAATTGAAGAGCACGTCGACCCGGCCGATTTCGGCGACCAAGGTATTGACTGCCGCTTCGTCGAGGACGTTGAGCTTGTGGGTGGCGACGCCGGTCTCGGCGCTAAGCTGCGCCAGCGTCTCGGTATTGATATCGGTCGCGTGCACCGTGGCACCGGCCTGATGGAAGGCGATCGCCGAGGCCCGGCCGATCCCCTGCCCTGCGGCGGTGATCAGAACGGTCTTGCCGGCCAAATCCTGTGTCATGGTTCTATCCCTGTTTCTGTTTGCGCTCGACGAGCAGGATGTGGTCTGCGGCGAGCACGACTTCATTGCGCTGGTTCAGCACTTCGCAACGCTCGACGACGCGGCCCATGTCCGGTCGCTTCGGATCGTCTTCCTTCGAGGAGATCGTCACGCGGGTGCGGATCGTATCGCCGATATGAACGGGGCGGACGAAGCGCAGGCGGTCGTAGCCGTAGGAGAAGGCGACCGGGTTGATCAGCGTCGCCGTCAGCCCGACGCCGATCGAGAACACCATCGTGCCATGGGCGATGCGCTGGCCGCCGGGCAGCGTCTTGGCGAATTCGGCATCCATGTGATGCGGAAAGAAATCGCCGGTATGGCCGGCATGAACGACGAAGTCGGTCTCGGTGATCGTGCGTCCCGTCGTCGTGCGAACGGCGTTCAGCGCGTAGTCTTCGTAATGGATGGTCTGTTCGGACACGGGATCACTCCTTCGGCAGCGGGCTCAGCGGCGTCGCCGGGCTCGCGCTCGATTGATAGGCGGCTTCGACGAGCGCCATCGTCTGCCATCCGTCCTCGACGGATCCGATGAGCGCATCGTCTTCGCCGGAGGCAAAGCGCTGCAGGTTTGCCATGCGATTGGCAAAGGCATCCGGAAACCAGGTTCCCTCGAGCGGCACCGAGACCCAATCGGTAACGCCATCGGCCTTGATCCAGAGTTCGTCCGGCTCGCCGCGCGGATAGTCGAGATTGACGCCGAGCTTCAGGTAGGCAGCACCCTGCGTTCCGCAAATACGAAATTCGCAGGCCTGGAACCGGCGGCCGAAATCGTGATCGTGGTTGATCGAGAGCGCGCAGCGGATCCTGTCGCCATAGTCGAGGATCGCGGCGGTGCGCGTCTGCGCCACCTCATGGTTCGGATGGCCGATGGTCTTGGCGTGGACACCGAGCGGATTGCCGAGCAGGTCCCTGACGACATCGAGATAATGGATCGAGTGCATGGCGATCTCGATGCGCGGCAGGCCCTTCAGGAACGGCCAGAGACCCCACGGGGTCGCCAGCGCCAGCCAGGCGTCGAAATCGACGACCTCGCCGAGATGTCCCCCGGCGATCGCATCCTTCAGCGCCAGCATCATCGGCGCGAAACGCAGCTGGAAATTGACGGCGGCCTGTATCCCGCGGGACCGGCAAAGCGACAGGATCTCCGTCGCCTCCTGCAGATTGCTGCCCATCGGCTTCTGCAGCAGCGCGAAGGATCCTTCCGGCAGCTTCGACAGGATTGCGGCATGGGCGGCGGGCGGGGTCGCCAGATCGAAGATCGCGCCTTCGGTCTTGAGCGCTTCGTTTTCAGAGGCGAAGGCGACCGTGCCCCATTGCTCTGCAACGGCGCTCGCCTTGGCATGATTGGGATCGAAGATGCCGGCAACGGGGAAGCCAGCCTTTCTGTAGGCCGGAAGGTGCGCGTCGCCGACGATGCTTCCGGCGCCGAAAATGACGATCGGGCGGGGCTTGGCCGGGCGCGGCCATGATTGCCGCAGACGGCTTGGATCGAAGGCCTCAGTCATGATGGAAGACCTCCTCCATCATCGCCCACCATTCGCCCGGCTTGCGGGTTTCGAGCGGCTGCTGCTGCGGCATGCAGACGGCCCACCACTCCTTGTTCTTCGGATGCGCCGCCATCTTCGCCATGTCGGCGTCGAAGTCGTCGCCGGTATATTCCCAGTAGCCGAACAGCAGGTTTTCAGGCTCTTTCAGGAAGATGGAATAGTTGCTGATGTTGCATTCGGAGATCAGCGCCAGAATCTCCGGCCAGACGGCCGCGTGCAGGGCCTTGTACTCCGCGATCTTCTCGGGCTTCAGCCCGACAACCATTCCCATGCGCTGCATGGCCACTCTCCTCAGCCGCGAAACTCTCGGGTGAATTCCTTGATCGAGCGAGCCTCGACCGCCTGCCAATCCCAGCTGATGCCGAGGCCCGGTTCGGACGGCGCGATCGCGCGGCCGTCACGGATCTCCATGCCCTTGGTGGTCAGCTGATCGAGCTGCGGAATGTATTCGACATATTTGCCGTTCTGCACCGCGCAGACCAGGCTGACATGCAGCTCCATCAGGAAGTGCGGGCAGACCGGGATATCGAAGGCCTCGGCAGCGTGCGCGACCTTGAGCCAGGGCGTGATGCCGCCGATGCGGGCAACATCGACCTGGACGATGGAGCAGGCGCCCTTCTGCATATATTCCCGGAAATGGCGGATCGAATAGATCGACTCGCCGACGGCAATCGGCGTCGCAGTCGAGCGCGACAGGCGGATATGGCCATCGAGATCGTCAGCCGGCAGCGGCTCCTCGATCCAGGCAAGGTCGAGTTCCTTGAGGCGCGCGGCGCGGCGGATCACTTCATCGACCATGAAGCCCTGATTGCAATCCGTCATGATCTCGAAGCCGTCGCCGACAGCGGCGCGCACCGCCGAAAGGCGCGCATAGTCTTCGGCGCCATGCGGCTTGCCGATCTTCACCTTGGAGCCGGAAAAGCCCTTCGACTTCGCCAGCAGCGCGTCTTCGACCAGCGCTTCCTTCTCGATATGCAGCCAGCCGCCTTCGGTGGTGTAGAGCGGGCAGCTATCCTTGGCGCCGCCCGCCAGCTTCCACAGCGGCAGTCCTTGCTTCTTGGCCCGGAGATCCCAGAGAGCAGTATCGACGGCGGCAAGCGCCAGTGCGGTGATCGCACCGATCGTCGTCGCGTGCGTCGCAAATTCCATCTTGTGCCAGATCGCCTCGATGCAATCCGCATCCTCGCCGATCAGCAGCGGGACAAGGTGATCAGACAGCAGTCGCATGATCGACGACCCGCCGGTGCCGATCGTGTAGCTGTAACCAATGCCGGTCGCGCCGTCGGAATCGGTGATCACGACGATCGGGGTTTCCTGGCTGACGAAGCTCTGGATGGCATCCGTACGCTTGACCTTGGGAGCAAGGTCGACCATGCGGATTTCAATCTTCTCGATGCGGGCCATGTCTCTCTCCTCCCCCTCAGATTGCCAGGCTTTTGCCGGTATCGGCTGCAAACAGATGCGCCTGTGACAGGTCGAAGTTCATCTTGATCTGCTCGCCTGTCGCCAGCGCCCGCGGATTGAGCATGCGCGCCACCCATTCCCGGCCGGCGAATTCGACGAAGACGAGCGTCTCGTTGCCGAGCGGCTCGGTGATGCTGACGGGGAGGCTCGCCTCGTGGACCTCAGATGCACTTCCCGTGACCAGGCCGTGACCGGTCGGGAAGAGATCGTCGGGGCGCAGGCCGAAGGTGACCTTCTGGCCCTGCGTCACCGCACTCTTGAATTTCGCCGGCAGCGGCAGGCGATCGCCGTTGGCGAAGACGACGCTGTCGCCATCGACGGTGGCATCGAGAATGTTCATCGGCGGCGAGCCGATGAAGCCCGCGACGAAGCGGGTTGCCGGACGCTTGAACACTTCATCCGGGGTGCCGACCTGCTCGATGTAGCCATCGCGCATGATGACGATGCGGTCGGCGAGCGTCATCGCCTCCACCTGGTCGTGGGTGACGTAGATGACCGTTGCCTGCACCTTGGCGTGCAGCTTCTTGATCTCGGTGCGCATCTGCGTGCGCAGCTTGGCGTCGAGGTTCGACAGCGGCTCGTCGAACAGGAAAACCTCGGGATTGCGCACGATGGCGCGGCCCATGGCGACGCGCTGGCGCTGGCCGCCGGAGAGCTGTGCCGGGCGGCGGTCCATCAGAGCTTCGAGACTGAGGATCGCCGCGGCCTCGTTGACGCGCTGGTCGATCTCGGGCTGCGGCACCTTGGCGATCTTCAGCGAGAAGCCCATGTTCTCGCGCACGCTCATATGCGGATAGAGCGCGTAGGACTGGAAGACCATCGAGATATTGCGGTCGCGCGGCGCCAGATCGTTGACGACGCGGCCGCCGATTTCGATGTCACCGCCGGAAATCGGCTCCAGACCGGCAACCATGCGCAGCGTCGTCGACTTGCCGCAGCCGGACGGACCGACGAGCGCGATGAACTCCTTGTCGGCAATATCAAGATCGATGCCGTGGACGATTTCGAGCGCGCCGTAGCGCTTGACGAGTTTCTTGAGGGAGACCTGAGCCATGGGAAATCAACCTTTGACCGCGCCGAATGTCAGGCCGGATACGAGATGCTTTTGAATGATGAAGGTGAGCGCCAGCGCCGGGACGATCATGACGACCGCGAGCGCGCACATACCGCGCCAGTCGATGGTGAACTCCGCCGTGTAATCGAGGAGGCCGACCGGCAGGGTCTTCGAGTTGACCGAGCGCGTCAGCTGCGAGGCGAGTGCGTACTCGTTCCAGCAGGTGAGGAAGGCGAAGATGCCTGCCGAGGCGATGCCGGGACCGGCCAGCGGAAACTCGACCTTCCAGAAGGCCTGCCAGCGGGTGCAGCCGTCGATCTGCGCGGCTTCCGCCAGATCCTTTGGCACCTGGCGGAAGAAGCCGTCGATCAGCCAGATCGTGAAGGGCACGTTGAGCGCCACATAGGTCAGGATCAGGCCGAAATGCGTGTCGATGATGCCGATGCGCGAATAGACGATGAAGAGCGGCAGCGACAGCGCGATACCCGGTACTGAGCGCGTCAGCATCAGGCCGAGGAAGGTCGCGGACTTGCCGGCAAACCGGAAGCGCGCGAAGGCGTAACCGCCTGACATGCCGATCGCCAGCGCGATCACCGTCGAGGTGATCGAGATGATCAGCGAGTTGCGGAAGTAGTCCCAGATCGGAATGCCACCCTTGCCGATGCCGGAGAACATCGCGCGGTAGGCATCCAGCGACAGCTCGTTCGGAATCCAGACCGGCGGTTTCGCCATGATTTCGACCGGCGGGCGCAGCGAGCTGAGCACGATCCAGAAGCCCGGCAGGCAGATGACGAGCATCGCCAGGAAGAGGCCGATCAGATAGAGGACACGGCCGATACGGCGGCGCAGGCGTTGTTGTGCGTTGAGATCCATGGCTTACCACTCCGCGCCGATTTGGGTGCGGGCGAGCGCCAGCTTCCGGAAGAAATAGACGGTGAAGGCGATCGACAGGATGATCGAGACATAGGCCATGGCATTGGCAAGGCCCATTTGCGCATCGGCATAGGCCGTGCGGCCGACCAGCGTCCAGAGCAGTTCGGTGCGCCGCGCCGGACCGCCATCCGTCATGATCTTGACGATGTCATAGGCGCGCGCGACGTCGAGCGAGCGGATCGTCATGGCGATGAAGGCGAAGGGCATCAGGAACGGCCAGATGACATAGCGGAAGGTCTGCCAGGGTGTGCAGCCATCGACGCGGGCGGCCTCGACTGGCTCCTGCGGCATGGCGAGCAGCCCTGACAGGATCAGGATCGCGAAGACCGCCGTTGACGACCAGACCTCGGCGACGACGATCGAAAACAGCGCCAGATTGCCGTCGATCAGCCACGGGATCGCGTTGTCGGTCAGCCCCAGCGCCTGCAGGGCATTGTTGATCAGGCCGACATTGTCGTTGAACATGAACTTGAACTGGAAGCCGACGAGCACCGGCGAAAACATCATCGGGAACATCATCATGGTGCGCAGCACGCGCTGGCCCATGGTCGCCTTGTTGACGAGCAGCGCCAGGCCGAGACCGAGCAGCATTTCGAGATTCAGCGCGATCGTCAGCAGTACGACGGTGCGCACGAAAGCGGCGAGAAACACCGGATCGGTGAGGATGCGCATGTAGTTGCGCAGGCCGACGAAGACGTAGAGCGTCTGCGGCCGAGTCAGCCGGAACGGCGTGAAACTGGAATAAAGCGAAAGCAGCAGGGGAACCAAGACGACTGCCGCCAGCACGATGATGGCCGGCAGAAGCAGAAGAATGGGTGTCGGAATTTTTTTGAACATCGAGCGACCTGTCCACGCCATATCCGGCGCCTGGACTGCAGGAGGGAGCCTGCAAGAAGCTCCGGTCTTCCAAAAATGAAGCCCCGCACCCGTTTCCGGATGCGGGACCTGTTATGACAGGCTCAGAGAGCGCCAGCGTCCTTGAGGATGTTGGTCGCCTTGTCGGCGGCAGCGTCGAGAGCTTCCTTGGAGGTCTTGTCACCAAGGATGGCCGACTGCAGTTCCGGATAGACCGCGTTGGAAATCTCGATCCATTCAGGCGTGCGCGGAACCGGGAAGGCATGCTTCATGGCTTCCTGGAAGGCGCCGAGAGCTTCCTTCTTGTAAGGGTCGCTTGCAGCCTGCTGGATATCCCAATCCCAGACCGCCTTGCGGGTCGGCAGGGTACCGTTGGCAGCTTCGATCTTCTGCGAATCCTCATTGGTGAGGAACCAGACGAGCGAGGCCGCCGCATCCTTGTGCTCGCAGGCTTCGGTGACCGAGAAGCCGTGGTGACCAGACCAGCCGGTCCGCTTGCCGGAAGAACCGGCAGGCTGGACGATCACGCCGACATTGCCGGCAATCTTCGAGTTCTTCGGGTCGTTGAAGTAAGCAGCCCAGCCAGGCCAGTCGAGATCGAGCGCCACGGTGCCCGAGGCGAAGCCGGCGCCGAGGTCATCCCAGAGGTAGTTGGTCGTGCCGGCCGGAACAGCCTTCGCCTTGTACATGTTCACGAACCAGTCGAGCGCGCGAACACCGGCATCCGAGTTGAAGGCCGGCTTGCCGTCCTTGTCGAGATATTCGCCGCCCTCGGCGACCAGCATTTCGAAGAAGCGGCCGTTGATCGCCTCCTCCTTACCGGGGAACTGCGTGCCGAAGAAATTCGGCGGATTGGAGAAGAAGATCGCCTGGTCGGAAACCTGCTTCCAGGTGTCCGGCGGCGTCAGGTCGTAGCCGTACTTTTCCTTGAAGGCCTTCTTTTTGGCTTCGTCGGTATAGAGGCTCTTCTGGTAATACATGGCCGACACGTCGAACTGGGCGCGCGGCAGCATGACCAGCTTGTCGTCGATCGTCGAAGCGGAGATCGTCGAGTCAACGAACTTGGCGATTTCATCGGCCGGCAGAAGCGGCTTCAGGTCGGTATAGAGGCCTTCGTAGATCGGCGCAAAGGACGAATGGTTGGAACCGACGCACCACTTGACGTCGCCGGAAGCCAGGTCCGACTTCATTTCCTTGTCGAGCTCGAAATAGTTCTTCTTCGAGAGAACGTTGACCTTGGCGCCGGTCTCCTTCTCCCACTCGGCGATGCGCGCATAGAGCGGCTCGTACTGCTGGCCGCCGATCAGCTTGGCATCGATGGTCACGCCTTCGAACTTGCCCGGCAGATCGGCCGCATTGGCCACGGATGCAAATAGCGAAATCCCAGCCGCGAGGCTGGCTATCAATCTTTTCATATTCCTCTCCTCCACAACGGCGACCTTGTTCAAGCTCGCCGACTCTCCTCACATATGAGTTTTATGTTTATATACAAACGACAAGAAAGTTCCTGCGTCAAGCGGAACTTTCCCTTCTCGAATGGTCCGTCTGCGTATATGCAACTATCATTCATGGGAGATCGCACATGGACATGGATGACGCAGACCGCTACCGCGCCCCGGCGCTCGACAAGGGTCTCGACATTTTGGAACTGCTGGCCAGCGTCGAGGACGGCCTGACGCAGGCGGAAATATCGAAGCGGCTCGACCGCAGCCCGAACGAGTTCTACCGCATGCTCGACCGCCTGGTGCGCCGTGGCTATGTGACGAAGCTGGAAGGCGATCGCTTTGCGCTGACGCTGAAGCTCTTCGGCCTGTCGCAGCTGCATGCGCCGACCCGCCGCCTGGCCTCCTTCGCGACGCCGCTGATGCGCGATCTGGCGCAGAAGAGCCGGCAGGCAAACCATCTCGCCGTCTTCGACCGCGGCTATGCCGTTGTCATCGCTCAGCAGGAAGCCCCTGACTATTGGGGCATTTCGATCCGCGTCGGCTCGCATGTGAACCTGTTCGACACCGGCTCCGGCCATGTCCTGTTGGCCTTCCGGGATGCCGAAGAGCGCGAACTGATGATCGCCGAGCATGTGCGCAGCAAGGACGACCCGCGGCTGACGCCGGAATTCTACGAGCGGCTCGACCAAATCCGCGAGCGGGGCTACGAGATGATGGCCAGCGCCCAGACGGCCGGCGTCTATAACCTTTCGGCACCGATCCTGGGACCGGACGGACGCGGCATCGCCGCTCTCACCTGCCCCTATATCGCGCTGGTCAACGCGCCGAGCGCACCTGACATCACCCGTACGATCACCCACCTGCAGAAGACGGCGGAACAGCTGTCGCTGCTCGTCGGATCCGATGTCAACGTGAAGTTCTAGGCCTATTTCTTACCTGAATGATCTCTGCATAAGCCGCAAAACGGGGAGGACGCTTTGCTTATCGACACCCACCTGCACCTGATCAACAAGTCGAAATTGAACTATCCCTGGCTCTCCGGCGTCCCGGCGCTCAATCAGGACTTCCTCTACAGCACCTATGCGACGGAAGCCCGCCGCTGCGGCATCGATGCGGCGCTGCATATGGAAGTGGACGTCTATCCCGGCGAAATCCAGCGGGAGACGGACGTCGTCCGTGAGCTTTCGCAGGGCGACGGCAATCTGATCCGCGGTGTCATCGCCTCCTGCCGCCCCGAGGAGGAAGGCTTCGCGGCCTATCTTGAGCGTCAGGTGGCCGATCCCTTCGTGAAGGGCTTCCGGCGCGTTCTCCACGTCGTTCCGGACGATCTCTCCGAAGGCGCCCTGTTTCGCGAAAACATCAAGCGCATGTCGGGCACCGGCCTGACCTTCGACCTCTGCGTTTTGCCGCATCAGATGACGCGGGCGATGGCGCTCGTCGATCTGGCGCCGGATGTGCAATTCATCCTCGATCATTGCGGCGTTCCGGCGATCAGCAGCGGCGCATACGACGCCTGGAACGACGGCATCCGGGACATGGCCAAGCGGCCGAACGTCATCTGCAAGGTCTCGGGCATCGTCGCCTATGCCGATGCCGGGACCTGGGACGTCGAGACGCTGCGGCCCTATGTCGAGCATGTCACGTCAAGCTTTGGCTGGGATCGCCTCGTCTGGGGCAGCGACTGGCCGGTCTGCACGCTGGGCGGCGGCCTCTCGACCTGGGTCGCGACGACCCATGCGCTGTTTTCAGCCAATAGCGAGAGCGAGCGGACGAAGGTCTTCTCCGGCAACGCCAGGAAGCTCTGGAATCTCGCTTAACAGGACGTGGCGCTCGCTGCCGGACACGGAACCGGGCGCCACGATAGCAGGGCTTCAGAAGCTCTCTGCAAAGAGCCTGTTCAGATCGGCGACGATAACGGCTGCGCTCTGTTTCCCCTTCAGGCCTTCATTCAACCTGTCCGATCCCCGCTGCTGGAACGCCATGTAGCCGTCGTGCCGGGGCCGGACCCAGGCACCCTCGAGGGTGGCGCGGGTACCGCGGTAGAAATCCGCCGTCGCCGCATTCGCCGCGTCGTCTTCCCACGCCGCTGCATACCCGGCCTGACCGCCTGAGCTCGTATAGAGACTGCGCTGGATGTCGGCGCCGGAGATCCAGTAGGCGAAGTCGAGCGCCTGTTGCGGATGGCTTGAGAAGGCCGAAACCGCAATGCCGGTGCCACCCAGCGCCGAACCGACCGGACCGAGATTTCCGGCGACTGGAATGTCGGCGAACTTGATCAGGCTCTCCCGGAAACCGCGGATCGAATAATTGATGTAGCCGTAGATCAACGGCACGCAGGCGATCGCGCTATCGGCAAGCGCCATGCGCTCGAAGACCGCGATCGGATCCATCTCGAAACATTCGGGATCGATGCGGTCAGCAATCTCCCGCATCATCTCGACCGTCTCGGCGCCAGCGGCGGGATCGATCAGTTGACCGGCTTCCGTCCGGCATGGATGCCCGCGATTGGCCGACAGCGTGTAGAAGGTCATCAGCGTATGCGGGGGGCGGAGCGGCAGCAGCACCTGCCCTTTTCGGGCGAGCTCGAGAACCTCCTGCCAGGTCGCCGCGGGCTTTTCGATCCTGTCCGGACGGTAGGCCTGCACCTGCGTTGCGGCATCGATCGGGAAGCCCCATTGGCGCCCGTCCCAGAGATAACTCGGATAGGAGGCGCCGACGCTGCCTTTCTTCAAGGCTTCGCGCTCGGCTTCGCGGCCGGGCACATCGAGCGGCAACAGGCACTTCTCGCCGGTGATCTGCCCGACATGCGGATGATCGATGACGATCAGGTCATAGGCGCGCGCCAGTTCCTCGACCGGATAGGTCTCGAAGTCCTGCAGCGACCGCTTCTCCCAATGGATTGCAGTGCCCGTCTGCTCCTCGAACAGCAGCGAGCAGGCAACCATCGGGTCGTAGCCACGCGGATGGTTCCAGGTCATTCCCTTCAGCGTGATTTTGCTCATAGCCCGAACTCCTCGCGGATGGCCGCGCTATGCTCTCCGATACGCGGCGCAGCGCGATGAAAGACCGGCCGGGCGCCATCGACGCGGAGCGGCGAGCGGGTGGTCAGAATGGAAACGTTGTCCTCGCGGGTCACCGTCTGCAACATGTCGAGCGACTTGAAGCCGTCGCTCTCCATCAGTTCGTTCCAGTTCAGGACCTTGGCGCACCAGATATCAGCGGGCTCCAGGATCGCCAGCCACTCGTCGATGGTCTTCGTGGCAATACGCCTGGCGATCAGTTCCTTGATCAGATCACGCTGCTGGAACCAGCTCGAGGGATCGTCGCGATAGCGATCGAGCTCCGGCATCTCCAGGAGATCGGCAAGCTTCGGGATCGGCGTCATGGCGATCGCCAGATAGCCGTCCGCAGCTGCGTAAACGCCGTAGGGAGCGGCGAGATAGGCATGGGCGCTGCGGAAATTCGACCGCTTCGGCAGCCGCTTGCCATCGTTCAGATGCGTGGTCAGCACCTCGAACTGGAAGTCGACGAGCGCTTCGAGCAGGCTGGTCTCGACATGCGCGCCCTTGCCGGTGATCCCCCGGCGAACGAGGGCCGCCAGGATGCCCTGGCAGGCGGCGGCACCGGCGAGCATATCGCCGATCGCCAGACCGAACGGCACCGGTCCCTGGTCCTCATCGCCATTCAGCCACATCACGCCGGAGCGCGATTGCGCCAAAAGATCCTGGCCAGGACGCTTCACCCAGGGGCCTTCCTCGCCATAGCCGCTGATCGACGCATAGACGAGGCGCGGGTTGATCTCTTTCACCGCATCATAATGCAGGCCGAGCCGCTCGATGACACCGGGGCGAAAGTTCTGGATCAGCACGTCGGCCTTCAGGAGCAGCGTGCGCAGCGCCTTCAGGTCGGCCTCGTTCTTCAGGTCGATCGCCAGGCTTTCCTTGGCGCGGTTGATGGCGTGGAAGATCGTCGAGTCACCGCCGATTTCCGTGTCGCTGAGATAGAGCCGGCGCGAGAGATCGCCACCGTCGGGCCGCTCGATCTTGATGACCCGCGCACCGAGATCCATCAGGCGCAACGAACAATAGGGGCCGGAGAGGAACTGGCTCATGTCGACGACGACAAGGCCGCTCAGGGGAAGATCGCTGGATTGCGTCATTGCATCTTACTTTTCTGTCTGGCCGGCAAAATCGGCCGGGTTCCTGTATTTCACGGTTTGCAGGTGCTCGCAGTAGAGCACCAGTTCGCCCTCGCCCTTGAAGACTTCGTAGCTCGCCCTGATCAGGCCGAGCTCCTTGTAGCGGGGGCGTTTGTCGAGGTTGGTGCGGATCGTGTAGATCGTGTCGCCGATGAAGACCGGCTTGATGAAGCGCAGCTTGTCGTAGCCGTAGGAAAAGGCGTTGACGCAGTTGGTGGCGACAAGCCCGAGCCCGGCCGAGAAGACGAAGGCACCGGCAACGAGCCGGCGCCCGAAGACGCCTTCCTTCTCCGCAAACATCTGATCCTGCACATAGGGATGGATGTCGGTCACCAGCACATTGAAGAGGTGGCTGTCGCTCTCGCCGATCGTGCGGCGCAGCGAGCGGATCTTCTGGCCCTCCGGCCAGTCCTCATAGAACCAGTTTTCGGCATTCCAGACCGGCAGATCGGCATGCGCCTGCGGCATGTCCGACGGATGCGTGGACGAAATCCCGACTGTCGGCTCCTGGCCCACGATCATGCCTCCTCCCGGCAATGAGTTTTCTTATGTGAAGATCATTTTCACATATGAGTGATCTTTGCAAGTCCCGTAAGTTTGTGCCAAGACAGAAGGCGCGGCGTGAATGCCGCGAGCGCTGGGAGGCAGAGAGAGAGAATGAGAGCCGCAGATTCGTCGACCGCGCCGCATCCATGTGTATAAACGCGGTAGCGGCCTTGATATCTTCAGCCGCGCCGCGCCAAAGTCCTGAAACAGGGCAGCGTAACCCCATCCATAGTGGGATGCGCCGCCGATCGATCCCAAGCAAGCAGAGCCCTGCGACAACGAGATTCTGGTCCAAAACATGCGCCTTACGGATTGCCATAACTTCCACGACTTCCGCCGCCTCGCGAAGCGCCGCCTTCCCGGCCCGATCTTCAACTATATCGATGGCGCGGCAGACGATGAGGTGACCTACCGGCGCAACACGTCCTCCTTCGAAAGCTGCGATCTGCTGCCGAGCGTTCTGCGTGGCGTGAGCAATGTCGATATGTCGGTCACGGTCATGGGTCAGCAGCTGGCGATGCCGGTCTATTGCTCGCCGACGGCGCTGCAGCGGTTGTTCCATCACGAGGGCGAGCGCGCGGTGGCGCGTGCCGCCGGCAAGTTCGGCACGATGTTCGGCGTCTCCTCGCTCGGCACGGTGAGCCTCGAGGAAGCGCGGCGGATCAGCGGCGCGCCGCAGGTCTACCAGTTCTATTTCCACAAGGACCGCGGCCTCAACCGCGAGATGATGGCGCGCGCCAAGGAAGCGGGCGTGCAGGTGATGATGCTGACCGTCGACAGCATCACCGGCGGTAACCGCGAGCGCGACAAGCGCACCGGCTTCTCCATCCCCTTTCGGCTGAACCTCGCGGGCATCGCGCAATTCGCCGTCAAGCCGGGCTGGGCACTCAATTTCTTCACGCATGAGAAATTCAAGCTGCCGCAGCTCGACAGCCACGTCGACATGGGCAGCGGCACCATGTCGATCAGCCGCTACTTCACCGAGATGCTCGATCCCGCCATGAACTGGGACGACGTTGCCGAAATGGTGAAGACCTGGGGCGGCCAGTTCTGCCTCAAGGGCATCATGACCGTCGAGGACGCCAAGCGCGCCATCGATATCGGCTGCACCGGTATCGTTCTGTCCAACCACGGCGGCCGCCAGCTCGACGGCTCGCGCAGCGGCTTCGACCAGCTGGCTGAAATCGTCGATGCCGTCGGCGACAAGATCGACGTGATGATCGATGGCGGCGTGCAGCGCGGCACGCATGTACTGAAGGCTCTTTCCATCGGCGCCAAGGCCGTCGGCCTCGGCCGCTACTATCTCTTCCCGCTGGCCGGTGCCGGCCAGGCCGGGGTGGAACGGGCGCTGACGCTGATGCAGGCCGAGCTTGAGCGCGGCATGAAGCTGATGGGCTGCTCGTCGATCGATCAGCTGACCCGCGCGAACGTCCGTTTTCGCTAATCCGGCCCCTCCAGCCGTTCACGATTGAGAGAGCAAGCGTTGTGTGTGACGGCACGGCGCGGTAGCTTGCCATGTCTTTTGAAATGGAGGATTTTCAATGGATTATCGCAAGCTCGGCCCGAGCGGCACGATCGTGACCGCCTATTGCCTCGGGACCATGACATTCGGCGCGGAGTCGGATGAAGCCACTTCGCACAAGCTGCTCGACGACTATTTCGCCTGGGGCGGCAATTTCATCGATACCGCCGACGTCTACAGCGCCGGCGTCTCCGAAGAGATCACCGGACGCTGGCTGAAGGCCCGGCCTACGGAGGCCAAGCAGGCCGTGATCGCCACCAAGGGCCGCTTCCCGATGGGCGAAGGACCCAACGATATCGGCCTGTCGCGCAAGCATCTGCATGCCGCGCTCAATGCCTCGCTGAAACGCCTCGGCGTCGATCATATCGATCTCTACCAGATGCATGCCTGGGACGCGCTGACGCCGATCGAGGAGACGCTGCGCTTCCTCGACGATGCCGTTTCGGCCGGCAAGATCGGCTATTACGGCTTCTCGAACTATGTCGGCTGGCACATCGCCAAGGCCTCCGAGATCGCCAAGGCGCAGGGCTATACGCGCCCGGTCACGCTGCAGCCGCAGTACAATCTGCTGATGCGCGATATCGAGCTCGAGATCGTCGCCGCCTGCCAGGATGCCGGAATGGGCCTGCTTCCGTGGTCGCCGCTCGGCGGCGGCTGGCTGACCGGCAAATACAAGCGCGACCAGATGCCGACCGGTGCCACACGTCTCGGTGAAAACCCGAAGCGTGGCGGCGAGGCCTATGAGGCCCGCAATGCGCAAGAGCGCACCTGGGATATCATCGCCACTGTCGAGGAAATCGCGAGGGCACGCGGTGTCAGCATGGCGCAGGTTGCACTCGCCTGGGTCGCGGCGCGCCCGGCCGTCACCTCGGTCATTCTCGGCGCCCGCACCACGGAGCAGCTCGCCGACAATCTCGGCGCCGCCAAGCTGACGCTCTCGGATGAGGAAACGCAGCGCCTGACCGACATCAGCGCGCCGACGCCCGGCCAATATCCCTACGGCGTCAACGGTACCAACCAGCGCCATCGCAAGATGGAAGGCGGGCGCTGAAGCCCGGTTCACTGAAGATTGAGAGCGGCGTCAGAGCCTGACGCCGCTCGTTTCGTCGAAAAGATGAAGATGGGCGGGATCGACGGTGACGCCGATGGTTTCGCCGGCATGCGCGCCGCTGCGGCCGGTCTGGACGATCGTCAGCTCCGGCGTGGTTGCCGTCGCGACGAAGGTCGACGAGCCCGTCGATTCCACGAAGGCGACCGGCACGTCGAAGGTACCTTGCCCCTGGCCGGTAATGCCGAGATGTTCGGGCCGCAGTCCTGCCGTCACCTTGAGGCCCGGCTGCAGCTGGTGGCCGGAGGCGATGGTTTGCTTCACCGTGCCGAAATCCAGGACCAGGCTTCGTCCGTCTTCACCGACGACGGCCGGAACGAAATTCATTGCCGGTGAGCCGATGAATCCGCCGACGAACTTGTTGGCCGGCCGGTCATAGAGGTCGAGCGGCTTGCCCTGCTGCTCGATGATGCCGTCGCGCATGACGACGACATGGTCAGCCATCGTCATGGCTTCGATCTGGTCATGCGTGACATAGACCGATGTCGCATGCAGCCGGTCGTGCAAGGCGCGGATTTCCTTGCGCATCGAGACGCGCAATGCAGCATCCAGATTGGAAAGCGGCTCGTCGAACAGAAAGGCCTTGGGATTGCGGATGATGGCGCGGCCCATCGCGACACGCTGGCGCTGGCCGCCCGAAAGCTGGCGGGGATAGCGGTCCAGGAGACCGCTCAAGCCGGCGATCGCCGCCACTTCCTCAGCCTTGCGCTTTGCCTCGGGCTTCGGGACCTTCCGCATCCGCAGCGAATAAGTGAGGTTCTGCTCCACCGTCATATGCGGGTAGAGCGCGTAGGACTGGAACACCATGGCGATGTCGCGCATGCGCGGCGGCACGTCGTTCATCACGTCGCCGGCAATCTTCATCGTGCCGCCGGTGATCCGTTCCAGCCCCGCGAGCGAGCGCAGCAACGTCGACTTTCCGCAGCCGGAGGGGCCGACCAGCGCCACGAATTGCCCCTTCGGGATCGTCAGATTGATATTCTTGAGGGCGTGGTAGGCGCCGTAATGCTTCTCGATTCCCGAAAGCTCGATCTGGATATCCTGGTTCATGCGCGGCGACCTGTGATTGGAACGAAGAGCGGATTTGTCATTGCCATCATTTCACGGCCCCCACCGCGATGCCGCGCGTCAGGGTGCGCTGGAAGATCAGGAAGAAGATCAATGTCGGCGCAATGCCCAGCAGGGCGGCTGCGGCTGTCGTCGTCGGCGTCTGCACGAATTGCCCGTTGAGCACGCCCATGGAGACAGAGACCGTCTGGTTGAAGTTGGAGACCAAGAGCACCAGCGGCAGCAGGAACTCATTCCACGTCCAGATGAAGAAGAAGGTCGCGAGCACGGCGAGCGTCGGCATCAGCATCGGCACGACGATGGTCCAGAGGATCTTCCACGGCGTCGCGCCGTCCATTTCGGCGGCTTCGATGATCTCGCGCGGAAAGGCGGTCATGACCGAGGAGAGAAGATAGGTGCCGAAGGCGCTCTGCAGCACCGAGAAGACGATGATGACGGACCAGATCGTGTCGAAAAGCCCGACCGCCTTCGAGAGATAATAGATCGGATAGACCAGCGATTCATGCGGGATCATGATGCCGACGAGCAGGATGGTCAGCATATACTTGCTGCCCTTCACCCGGCCGATCCCGAAGGCATAGGCATTGAGCAGGCTCAGCAGCACGGCAATGACGGCCGTCGATGCGCTGATGATCGTGCTGTTGATCAGCTTCTGCGTGAAATCGACATTGTTCCAGAAGGTCTTGAGTGCCGTCAGATCGAAGCTGCGCGGGAAAGCCAGCGGACCCCAGGTGCCGTAATCCTCAGGCGTCCTGATCGCATTGGTGAAGGCCAGCACGAAGGGGCAGAGGAATAGGATGAGCGCGAAGGAGATGGCAGCCAGTACCCACCAGCGCGACGGTCCATACATGGATCCTGCCGATGTCGCGTGTGCCGCCTTGCTGGAGGTATCGAGCGCGATCGCCGCTTCACTCATCGGTCATTCTCCGTATGGCGTGCCTGGATGCGGATGAAGATGAAGCAGATGACGAGGGTCATCAGCATCTGCGCCGTGGTGATGGCCGCACCATATCCGACGCGGTTGGTCGCGAAGAACTCGTGGTAGGACATCTGCGACGGCACCATCGTGGCGTTGTCAGGCCCGCCCGAAGTCAGCACGAAGATCGGCGCGAAAACCTTGAGCGCGGCAATGGTCGTCGTCAGGCCGACCACGAAAATCTCAGGCTTCAGAAGCGGAACGGTGATCGTCCAGAAGCGCGGCAGCCAGGCGGCGCCATCGAGTTCGGCGGCTTCCTGCAGCGAGGGATCGACGCGGGCGAGACCCGACATGAAGACGACGAGGCAATAGCCGAGCTGCAGCCAGACCATGACGACCATGATCGCCCATAGCGCCAGCTGCGGTTCGCCGAGCCAGTTCTGCTTCAGGCTTCCGAGACCGGTGGCATCGAGCATGGCGTTGACGATGCCGAACGGGTTCAGCATCCAGCCCCAGAGGATACCCGCGGCCGAGACCGGCAGGATCTGCGGCAGATAGAAGCCCGCGCGGAAGAAGCTGGCGAGCGCATTGGAAAAGCGCGAGCTGATATAGTCGAAGAGCAGTGCCGCAAGCAGCACCCCGATCGCCGTCGGGATGATCGCCATGGCGAAGACGAAGGCGGCCGTATTGACCAGCGAATGCCAGAACGTGTCATCCGTCAGCAGCCGCTCGTAATTGCGCAGACCGGCGAATTTCGGGATGCCGATGCCCTTCCACGTCGTGAAGCTGATCATCAGATTCATGACGAAGGGGACGAGGATGATGGTGACGAAGCCAAGCATTCCGGGAATGAGGTAGAACCAATAGACCCTGCCCGGCTGTGCGTCCGAGGATGCGCCCGACATATTTCCTCCAGCGTCATTCGAGAATTGGCAGGGCGCCAGAGCGCCCCGCCGGTCGCGGCATATCTGTTACTGGTCGCCCTGGACTTCGTCGTAGGGCTCCTTCAGGCGCTCGGCGAATTCTTCGGGAGTGACCGAACCGCCGATGACTGCCTGCGTCGCCTTCAGCATGACGTCGTAATAGCCGGGGACCGGCCAGTCGGGATAGAAGCCGAGGCCGTTCTGCGCGACCAGCTTGTTGAAGAGCTCGACCTCGATCTTGCCGACGGGATCGGTGACCATGGCCGGATCGGCAGCGATCGGCAGACCGCCGGAATTGCCGAACAGCGCCTGGTTGTCCTTCGACAGCGTGATGTCGATGAAGTCGTAGGCGAGGTCCTTGTTCTTGGCGTTCTTCGGAACGACCCAGATGTTGCCCGTCGAGGCCGGCGAGATGACATTGCCCGGGAACAGGAACTGGCTGGCCTTGAAGTTCTTGATCGCGCCGAACTGGGCGCCATACCAGGTGCCGGTCACCACCATCGGCGACTTGCCGGTTTCGAACAGGTTCGCCATGTCAGGCGCCTTCAGGCCGGTCGAATCCTTGGAAATATAGCCCTTCTTGACCCATTCCTGCAGCTTCTGGCCGGCATAGACGAAGGGAGCCGAGTCGAGCGGCGCGCGGATCGCCTGGAAATCGTTGACCCACTTCGCATCCGCCTTCGACAGCGCGAAGAGATACATCAGGTGCTGCGCCGGATAGTCGTTGGCAGCTTCGGCAATGGGGGTGATGCCCTTCTTGACGAAGACATCCATCACCTTTTCCATGTCTTCCAGCGTCTTCGGCACTTCGACGCCGGCTTCCTTGAACATGTTCTCGTTGTAGAAGACCGAGACGAACTCGCCGTAATTGGCAACGCCGATCAGCGGCCCGTTGCCATAGATGCCCTTCTCGTCATAGCGGCTCAGCTGGTTGCTGGCATCGGAGAGAACCTTGTCCCAGCCGCGCTGCTTGGCAACGTCTCCGAGATCGGTCAGCAGGCCCTGCGATGCGGCGAGACCGGCAACGGCGTTGCCCTTGTTATATTCCATCAGATCCGGCGCTTCGGCCGAATTGAGGATCATGGTGCCGGACTTGGTGATCTGGTCGAAGGTCTTCAGTTCGAACTGAACTTTGACGTCGGGGTGCTTTTCCTGAAAGGTTTCAAGCGCCTTCTTCCAGGTGATGCCGGCAGCACTCGCCGCGTCCTCATACCACCAGATCTTGAAGGTCTTGTCCTCGGCATGCACGGTGCCTGATATCAGCATCGAGACGCCGAGAGCGAACGCAAGTCTTGATATCGCTTTCATACTTTCCTCCCAAAAAGCGGCTGTGCCGCGAAAGCTGTCACGTTAGCGTCGCGCCTGGCCTCCCCGCCGGCACACCGCACGATAGGTCACTCAGCCGGGATCGGCAACAAAATCGCCGCCCCGGGCATGTTTCAGATGGTTCAGCGCATGGACCTGGCCGGTCATTTCAAGCGCATCGCGATAGACCGGGTCGTGCCAGCCTTCGATATCGATCGAGCCAGACCAGCCGGCGAGGCGAAGCTCGGAGATGATGTCGGTCCAGTTGCTGTCGCCGAAGCCCGGCGTGCGCATGAAGACGAACTTTTCCTTGCCGAAGATGCCGTGTTCCTTGATGACATCCCAGCGGATCGTTGCGTCCTTGCCGTGGACGTGGAAGATCTTCGAGGCCCATTTGCGGATCTGCGGCAGCGGCTCGATGAGATAGACCATTTGGTGGCAGGGTTCCCATTCGAGGCCGATATTGTCATCCGGCGTCTCGTTGAAGATCAGTTCCCAGGCATCGGGATTGTGGGCAATGTTCCAGTCGCCGGTCGCCCAGTTGCCGTCCATGGCGCAGTTCTCGAAGGCGATCCTGACGCCCTTGTCGGCGGCGCGCTTGGCGAGTTCACTCCAGATCTGCTTGTAGCGCAGCAGGCTGTCGGTCAGCACCTTGCCGCGGATGCGGCCGGTAAAGCCGGCCACGCAGGTGGCGCCAAAATGATGGGCGTTGTCGATGCAATCCTTCCAGCCCTGCAGCGTCTGCAGGTCGATCTCGGTTTCCTCGAGCGGATTGCCGAACATCCCGAGCGTCGAGATCGTGATGTCGCGGTCGCCGATCGCATCCTTGCAGCGCTTGCCGAGTTCGGCGAGATCCTGCCCATTCGTCGTCTGCCAGAAGAAGGGCTCGAAGCTTTCGAAACCCATGCCGGCGATCTGGCCGATGCGCTCGGCGGCACCGCCACTCGAGGCGCTGATCATGGTGCCGATGCGGATGGACTTTGCGGGGTTGCTCACGTTCTCATTCCTTATGCTGAAATTTCGACGCGCTTACCCGTCCTGGCGCTCTCGATGGCGCCGAAGACCATGGCAAGGCTTCTGATGTTGTCGGAACTGGCCGTCTCCGGCCGCTTGCCCGAGCGGATCGCCTCGATGAAGCTGGCGATCACGCTGGCATGGCCGTGCGTCTCTTCGTCATGCTCCGGTCCGGGAACCTCAACGGGCGTGAAACCATGCAGCAAACCGGGTTCGACGCCGGAGACGGCGGCGCTGAAATTCTCCGCGCCATCCCAGGTGAGCATCCCCTTTGAGCCGACGAGGCGCCATTCGCTTTCCCAGCTGGTGCGCTTGCCTTCGGCGCACCAGGAGCCGCGATAGGTGAAGACCACATCATCGGCGAATTCGAAAGTGGCATTGGCCGAAGCGCCATGGCGGTACCAGGATCCCTTGGGGTTCTTCTCGACGCAATAGACGGCGAGCGGCTTCTTGCCGGCGACGTAGCGCGCCGCATCGAAAGTGTGGATCGCCATGTCGAGCAGCAGGACATTGTCCATCTCCTCGCGGAAGCCGCCAAAATGTGGGGCGATGAAGAAGTCGCAATGGATGCCGGTGAGATCGCCGATCGCTCCGCTCTCGACGAAGCGGCGCATGCGGCGCACCCCGGAGATAAAGCGGCGGTTCTGGATGATCGCGTGGACCTTGCCGGCCTCGGCGGCGAGATCGATCAGGGCAGCCCCCTCTGCCAGTGAAGTCGCCATCGGCTTTTCGCTGAGCACGTGGCAACCTGCCTTCAGCGCTGCGGAGACGACGGCAGAGCGGGCCGCGGGAATGACGACGTCGAAGACGATATCGGCCTTGGTCTGCGCGATGACGTCGTTGAGATCAGTGCCGATCACCGCATCAACGAGACCGAACTCGGCGGCAAGCGCCTGCGCGACCTCGGTGTTGAGATCCACGAGACCCTTGATCGCGATCGCATCGGCCAGCGCCGGCGTTTCCTTGATCGCGCGCAGCCAGCCTTTGGACATAGCTCCGCACCCGCAGAGAACGGCATTCAGTTTCACTGATTTCCTCCCGTGGCGCGTCTTCAACCATCCTCCGAAAACGCATCCCGTAAACGTTTACGATAGTATTCAGAAACGTTTCCTGCTGTCAAGACAGGCTTAATTTAGAGAAAATGCTGCGGAAAACATGAGCATAAACGTGGCCTTAGCCGGCTTTGCATTGCGCTGCAGCACAAAAAAATCCGCCATGTCATCTGGCTGTTAAACAAACATTCTACTAAGCTCGGGATCGGATTGCACAGCCGTGCAATGGGAGGAGACACGATGAACCAGGACGCGTTTCTGGAACTGAATTCTGTTGCCTGCAGATATGGCAACACCAAGGTTCTGAACGATATCAACCTCAGCATCCAGCGCGGTGAATTCGTGGCGCTGCTCGGCTCTTCCGGCTGCGGAAAGACCACGCTGCTGCGCGTTCTGGCAGGCTTCATCGCCCCCTCTTCCGGCACCGTTTCGGTGCGCCAGCGCGACGTGACCTATATGCCGCCGGACAAGCGCGGCATGGCGCTGGTCTTCCAGTCCTATGCGCTGTGGCCGCACATGACGGTGGCGCAGAACATCGGCTACGGCCTGAAGCTCAAGGGTGTCGCCAAGGCAGCGATCGCCGAGCGGGTCAATGCCATGCAGAAACTTCTCGGTCTCGATGGGCTCGGAGCGCGCAAACCGGCAGCGCTCTCCGGCGGCCAGCGCCAGCGTGTCGCCCTCGGGCGCGCGCTGGCGGTCGATCCTGAGATCCTGCTGCTCGACGAACCGCTCTCCAATCTCGACGCCCGCATCCGCCTGACGGTGCGCCACGAATTGCGCGCGCTGCAGAAGCGCCTCGGCATCACCGCCGTCCACGTCACGCACGACCGCGAAGAGGCGATGGTCATGGCCGACCGGATCGTCATCCTGAATGCCGGCGAGATCGCCCAGCAGGGAACGCCGGAAGATGTCTACAATCGTCCGGCCTCGGCCTTCGTCGCCGCCTTCATGGGCGCCGAGAACGTGCTCTTTCTGGAAGGCAGCCGGCAGGGCGACAGTTTCCATATCGCCGCGGGCCCTGCGAATGCCGCGGGCAGCGTAGCACTTCTCGGCCGTCAGCTGCAGTCCGGCGCGGTCGAAGCCCGTTTTCGCCCGGAAGCCGCGCAGCTCCTGCCGATGGATACGCCGATTGCCGCCCCTGGCATGACCTTCACCGGCGAAGTCACCGCCGTCAGCTATCCCGGCGGCCACTGGCGCCATTCTGTGCGGCTTGGCGATCGCGAGATCATGGCCGATGCGCCGCGCGCCTTCGAGCCCGGCGACCGCGTGCAGGTCCATGTCGGGCCGGACGCGCTTTTCCTCTTCAATTCGCCGGAGTCCAACCCGGCCATTTCCATTTCCCGGTCCGCGGCTGGGAAAGCCCACGCATGACTTTATTCCTTTGAACCCTGGAGAGCACTCATGAAAAGACTGACCTATGCAGCTTTCGCCGTCGCCCTCGCCGCCCTGCCGGTCAAGGCCGATGAGCTGACCGTCGCAACCGCCGGCGACCAGAACATGGTCGATTACATCAACCAGTATCTCGGACCGCTCTTTGAAAAGACCTACCCGGGCAACACTGTCCGTGCCGTCGGCACCGGTCCCGGCGATGCCGGCTCGCAGAAGATCCTCGAGCGCTTCGACGCCCAGCAGGCCGCCAACACCGCCAACTGGGATATCGACGTCGCCGTCGTCCACGAAAAGTTCGCCGGCCCGATGGTCCAGAAGGGCTATCTCGAAAAGTATCGCAGCGCGATCGACACCGGCAAGCTCGTCTCGCGCAACAACGCCAAGAACGCCCTCGGCTCCGACGTCGACGGCTATGTCATGCCGATGTTCAACAGCCAGACGGCAATCGCCTATAACCCGACGCTCGTTCCGAACCCGCCGAAGAGCTACACCGAGCTCGCCGCATGGGCCAAGGAACATCCGAAGCAGTTCGGCTATAACGGCATCAAGGGCGGCGCTTCCGGCGTCAGCTTCGTCATGGGCTGGATCTACGCCTTCGGCGGCGGCGATGCCAACAACCTGATGACCGGTCCGTTCAAGCAGGACGAAACCGCCAAGTGGGGCGACGCCTTCAAGAGCCTCGCCGACTTCACCAAGAACGCGACGCTGACGCCGGGCAATGCCGGCACGCTCGACCTCCTGTCGCGCGGCGAAATCGCCATGGGCCCGGTCTGGGTCGACATGTTCTACTCCTGGCAGGCCAACGGCCAGCTGCCGCCCGAGCTGAAGCTCGTCCTGCCGGCTCCGGGCATGCCGGGCCAGCCGATGCACTATGTCGTTCCGGCCAAGGCATCGCACAAGGAACTCGCCGAGAAATTCATCGCGCTCGCCACCAGCCCGGAAGTCCAGGCCGACGGCATCGTCAAGAAGTTCAACTGGTATCCGGGCATCGACGCGCAGTTCGTAAAGCCGAAGCTCGACGACGCCACCTGGAACAAGCTGTTCGTCGACATCACGCCTGAAGATCTCGCCACCAAGGGCAAGCCTTTCCCGATTGCCCAGTACAACACGGCGATCCTCGAAGCCTACGAGCAGTCTGTGAAGTAAGCGATTTGGCTCCCCGCCGTCAGCGGCGGGGAGTTTCTTTCCGAAGCGAGGTCGAACGATGTCCAGACGCCTGCTCGGTCTCCTGCTCGTGCTGCCGGCACTGGCGGTGATCGCCTTCCTCTTCATCCTGCCGCTGGTCATGTCGGCGGTCGGCGCCTTCAGGATCGAAGGCGGCGGGTTCGGCTGGGACAATTTCTACAAGACCTTCGATCTCTACACGAAAGACATCGTCTTCTCGGTGGTGATCATCACCATTTCCACGATCCTCATCGGCCTCGCGTCGATCGCCATCGGCGGCTATCTGACGCTTGGCGAGCACCCGGTCGCCGTCGCCATCCTGCGCTGGCTCTATCGCTGGCCGATGTTCATTCCCTTCATCGTCGTCGGCCAGATCCTGCGCACCTTCCTTGCCAAGAGCGGCCTGATGAACAGCACGCTGATCAGTCTCGGCCTGCTGACGCCGCTCGATGCACAGAGCTATCTCGACTGGCGCGGCATCGTCATCGCCTTCGTCTGGAAGCAGACGCCCTTCGTGGCGCTATTGGTCGCAGGAGCCATGGCATCCGTCAACCGCGACACGATCGAGGCCGCCCGCAATCTCGGCGCCTCGAAACTGCGCGTCCTCTTTGAAATCCTCGTGCCACAGGTGTCGGTGACGCTGACCGTCGGCCTCATCCTCTCCTTCGTGACGATGATGTCGGTCCTGTCTGTGCCGCTGATGATCAACGCCCAGTCGCCGACGATGCTGACGGCCGATATCGCCTTCCGCGTCAACGCCTATGGCGATTACGGTGTGGCCAATGCGCTCGGCCTTGTGTCGCTGGTGCTCGCCTCGTCGGTTGCCTGGATCTATCTGCGCCAGAGCCTGAAGGAGCGCGCATGAGCACCGCAACGCTATCCGCCACGCAATCACACCCGCTCTCGGCGCTCTGGTGGATCCCGCGCGCCATCATCTTCGGGCTGATGGCCTTCTTCATCTTCGGGCCGCTCGCCAATCTGCTGCTCTGGACGGTCGCGGAGAAATGGTACTTCCCGCACAGCCTGCCGCTGCAATATGGCTTCAGCAGCTGGGCGAAGGTGTTCGCCCCGCGTGGCGGCGCGGTCGAGTCGCTGACGAATTCGCTGATCGTCGCGGTGCTGACCGTCGTCGTTTCCCTGCTGCTGGCGATCCCGGCGGGCTATGCACTGGCGCGGCTGAAGCTGCCGTTCCGGGCGCTGATCCTGCTCGCCTTCCTCATTCCACAGGCTTTTCCAAATCTCACCGTCTATGTGAACGTCGCCCGGATCTTCTACGAGATCCGCCTCAACGGCACGATCCTCGGCGTCGTCCTCGTCCACGCCTCGCATGGTCTCGTCTACGCAGTCTGGATCGCGACGGCAGCCTTCTCGGCGATCGACAAGGAGCTGGAGCAGGCGGCGCGCTCGGCCGGTGCCAGCGCCATGCGCGCCTTCATGGACATCACGCTGCCGCTCGCCGCACCCGGCCTGATGGCGAGCGCCATCTTCGTTTTCCTCGAGAGCCTCGACGAATTTACCGGCAGCTATTTTGTGGGCGCTCCTGACGTGAACATGCTGCCGCTTCTGCTGTATACTGCAGGTTCGGGCGGCAATTATCAGATCGCGTCGATCACCGCCCTCTTGCTGCTCATTCCATCCTTGGTTTTTATGCTTATCGTTGAGCGATTCCTGAAGGCAGACGTCCTATCGCGTGTGGGGCACTGAGAGATTGCCATGAATGACGGCCCAACCAACGACCTCAAGAACCAGCGCAAGGAGCGCATGCGCTTCGTCAGCGCCGAACAGGTGGCGCAGCTTGCCGGCGTCTCGCGCTCGGCGGTGTCGCGCACCTTCACGCCCGGCGCCAGCGTTGCCCCTGCCACCCGCGAGCGGGTGCTGAAGGCGGCCGAAGAGCTCGGCTACCACGTCAACGACCTTGCGCGCGGCGTGCTCGCCAATCAGAGCCGGCTGGTCGGCATCGTCGCGACGCGGCCGGAAGTCGGCTTCCGCGCCCATCTGGCGGCCGCGCTTTCCAAGGCGCTGATCCAGCGCGGCAGCATCCCGATCCTGATCAATACCGGGCAGACCGAAGAGGAAATGCTGGCTGCCCAGAAGATGCTGATCGGCCACCGCGCCGAGGCGACGATCATCCTCTCCGGCTCGCCGCCGGCGAATTTCTTCGAGCTCGCGCATCGCAACGGCCAGCCGCTCGTCGTCATCGGCCGCTCCGAGCCGGATGCCGACCATGTCCGCGCCGGCAATTCCGAGGCATCGCGCAAGGCCGCCAACGCCTTTTTCGAGAAGGGCCGCCGCAAGCTTGCCGTTGCCACGTCTTTCTCGGCGACATCGAGCATTGCCGAGCGCGAGACGGCCTTCAAGACCGCAGCCGAGGCGCTCGGCGCCAGCGTTGCGATCGGCCGCGGCAAGGATTCCGACTATGACAGCGGCATCGCTGCGGCAAAGCAGCTTTTCGCTAGCCCCACCGATTATCCGGATGCCGTCTATTGCGCCAACGACCAGATCGCCTTCGGCCTGATGGACTATGTCCGCACCACGCTCGGCCTCAGCGTCCCCGATGATGTCGCCGTCATTGGCTTCGACGACGTGCCGGAGGCCGCCTGGCTGAGCTACCGGCTCACCACCTTCCGCCAGGACCCGATCGTCATGGCGCAGCGCGCCGTCGAGCTGGTGGAGAAGCGCCTCGCCAATCCCGATCTGCCCCCCGCCTACGAACGGGTCATCCCCGAGTTTGTCGTGCGCGACAGCTTCGTGCCCTGATCCAGAAAGATACCGATGCCCTGCGAATTCCCCGACGATCCGCGCTTCGTGCTGGCGCGCGAGGTGATCCTTGAAGCTGGCGCGAAGGCGCTTGCCTATTTTCGCGACCTCTCCTCTCTGGAAACCAGCCAGAAGCTGAATGGCCAGGACGTGGTCAGCGAGGCCGACAAATCGGTCGAGGCATTGATCCGAGACAGGATCGCCGCCGCCTTCCCCGATGACGGCGTGCTCGGCGAAGAAGAGGGTCTCAGCGAAGGTCCTTCCGGCTATCTCTGGGTGGTCGATCCGATTGACGGCACCAGCTGCTTCCTGCACGGCATAGACCAGTGGTGCATCTCGATTGCCGTGATGCACGGCAGCGAGACGGTGCTCGGGCTGATCTGCCAGCCCTCGACCGGCGATCTCTTCGTCGCCAGGCAGGGTGCCGGGGCACAGCTCAACGGCCGCCCGATGGAAGTCAGCCAAACCGGCCGCATTTCGACCGGGTTGCTCGGCGTCGGCGCCAATTTCCGCATTCCGCTGCGCCAGGTCTCGGCCTTCGTCCAGCTACTGCTGGAAGCCGGCGGCATGTTCATCCGCAATGGCTCCGGCGCGCTGATGCTGGCGCAGGTCGCCTGCGGCCGCCTTGCCGGCTATTACGAGCCGCATATTAACGCCTGGGATTGCGCAGCGGGACTGCTGATGATCCGCGAAGCCGGCGGCTGGACAGCCGATTTCCCCGGCGAAGGCGGGACATTGCTGACCGGCGGCCCGGTCATCGCCGCTGCCCCGCAGATGCGGGATGAATTGCTGGCGCTCGTCGAGCGCTCCCTCGAAGACGCGGAAGCCCGGTCATGAAGCTCATCCACATTTCCGATTTCCACCTCGTTCCGGCTGGCGGCACCCTGCTCGGCCTCGATCCGGCCGCGCGCATGGATGCCTGCCTCGCCGACGTCGAAGCCCATCATGCGGATGCCGATCTCGTCGTCGTGTCGGGCGATCTCTCCGAGACTGGCGGCGAGGATACCTACCGGATCCTCGAAGAACGCGTTTCCCGGTCGAAGCTGCCGATCCGGCTGCTGCTCGGCAATCACGATATCCGCGAAAACTTCGCCACCGTCTTTCCCGGCCAGATGGCGAAGAACGGTTTCGCACAAGCGGCGATCGATCTGCCCGAGGGACGGGTGATCACCCTCGACACGCTGGACGACGGCAAGGTGACAGGCAGGCTCTGCGATAAGAGGCTCGCCTGGCTGAAGGAGAAGCTCGAGGAGGCGAAGGACCGCCCAGTCTATCTCTTCATGCACCACCCGGCAGACAAGGTGCATCTACCGGCCCTCGACGTCTTCAGCCTTCTCGATCCCGAGCCGCTCTTTGCACTGCTGAAGGCGCATGGCGATGTCAGGCATATCTTCGCCGGGCATCTGCACCGGCTCGTGACGGGGAACTGGCAGGGCATCCCCTTCACCATCCTGCGCAGCACCAATCACCAGACGGCATTGGACTTCGTTTCGCCGACCACCACCAACTGCTTCGAACCGCCGATGTACTCGATCATTCTCGCCGATCGCGGCAGCCTTATCGTCCACATTCACCAGTTCGCCCATTGAGAGCGGCTCCGCTTTCCGAAAACGTTTTCCTATGGCAAGAAGAAGCCTCACGTTTTCGATCGCGGAGGAAGATCGGCTGACATGAAGGGCATCCGGCAGCTTGCCAAACATCTCGATATCTCGATCGGGACCGTCTCGCGCGCGCTGAACGGCAAGCCCGATGTCAACGAGGAGACCCGCAAGCGGGTTCTCGCCGCCGCCGAGGAACTTGGCTATGTCGCCAACCAGTCCGGCCGCAGCCTGCGCCAGGGAACGACCAACGTCATCGGCCTGATGATAGAGTCCAGCAAGGAGACGGTCGAAAACAGCGACAACTTCTTCCTCGGCCTGACCGGCGGCCTGCAGAGCGTGCTTGCCCGCCACAAGCTCGACCTCGTCATGCTGCCCTGCCCGAATGACGAAGACCCACACGAATATCTGAAACGCATGGTGGCGCGGCGGGTCGTCGACGCGATGATCATCTCGGCGACGCAGCGGATCGACAAGCGCATCGACCTTCTGGTCAAGGCGAAGATTCCCTTCGTGACGCTGGGGCGCAGCTCCTCGGGCGAGAACTATCCGTGGATCGACCTGGACTTCGAGGGTGTGGCGGCATCCGCCGTCGACCGGCTGGTGGCAAAGGGCCATCGCACCATCGCCATTGCCGCCCCCTCCAACGATATCAACCTCGGCTATATCTTCGTCGATTCCTATCGCCAGGCGCTGGAGCGGCACGGGATAAAGTATGATCCGAAGCTGGTGATCCGGGTGAAATCCAGCGAACAGGGCGGCTATCAGGCAGGTCACGAACTGCTGCTGCTCGACGGCAAGCCAACGGCGATCATCCTGATCTACGAGCTGATGGCGATCGGGCTCTACCGCCGGCTGGTCGAG
The DNA here is from genome assembly GCF_047325115.1 of Rhizobium sp. Rhizsp82. Taxonomy (NCBI): domain Bacteria; kingdom Pseudomonadati; phylum Pseudomonadota; class Alphaproteobacteria; order Hyphomicrobiales; family Rhizobiaceae; genus Rhizobium; species Rhizobium sp. Rhizsp82. The sequence goes on from NZ_CP168571.1 coordinate 1,609,178, forward strand.
GCCGGCGTCGTGCCCGGGCGCGACCTTGCCATCATCGGTTTCCGCGAGGAACCGCGCGGCCGCTTCCTGCAGCCGTCGCTCACCTGCTTCCGCATGTCGCTACGCGATCTCGGCATCGAGCTTGCCGAGACCCTGCTGGCAACCATGCCCGCCTATGCTGAGACCTACCCGCGCGGCGCCCGCAACACGATCTGGCCGCTGGAGCTGGTGCCCGGCGAAAGCGACGCCTTCACGCTCACGTCCTGAGCGCGCCGTCCGTATGGGCGTGATCCTTGCGGGCGATCAGCTGCGTCACCACGAAGACCAGCAGGGCACCGGCCGCCAGGCAAACGGCCAGGAAGATCATCGGCGCGATCGTGCTGCCTGTCGCATCCTTGATCCAGGGCACGACATTCTGCGCCACGAAGCCACCGAGATTGCCGACCGAGTTGATCGCGGCAAGACCGGCGGCTGCACCCGCGCCCTTCAGGAAGCGCGACGGCAGGCTCCAGAACACCGGCTGCGGCGCGAAAATGCCGGCAGCGGCGATGCAGAGGAAGGCGAACTGAAGCGTGTTGTTGGGGATCAGTGCCGACAGCAGCAGGCAGGCCGCCCCGATGAAGGCCGGAATGACGATATAGGGCGTCTTCGACGCCGCCTTGTCGGCCATGGCGGGCACGGCATAGAGCGCGGTCGCCACGAGGATCCACGGGATGATGTTGAGGAAACCGTTGACGGTATTGGTGACGCCGAAGCCATGGACGATGGTCGGCAGCCAATAGCTGAGACCATAGGCGGCCAGCGGAAAGGCCACGTAGCAGAGCGCCATCAACATCACGCGCGGGTCAACGAGCGCCTTGAACCCGTTCTCCGCATTCTTGTCCATCCCGGCATTTTCGCTCTCCAGCCGGTTATGCAGCCAGCTGCGCTCGTCGGTGGAGAGGAACGAGGCCTTGTCGGGATTATCAGGCAGACAGAAGAAGGTGACGATACCGGCGAGAACCGCCGGAACGCCAGTCGCCAGGAACACCCATTCCCAGCCGGCATAGCCATAGAGCCCATCGAGATCGAGCAGCATGCCGCCGAGCGGCGCGCCGACGGCATTGGCAAGGGCACTGAAGATCATGAACAGGCCGACCATGCGGCCGCGATAATCGGCCGGGAACCACAGTGTCAGCAGGTAGAGGACGCCGGGAAAGAAGCCCGCTTCGCAGACGCCGAGCAGGAAGCGCAGGATGTAGAACATCGTCGCATTCTGCGTATAGGCGAGCGCGATGGTGACGATGCCCCAGGAGACCAGAATGCGCGCGAACCAGATGCGCGCGCCGAGGCGGTTGAGAAACAGGTTGCTTGGAACCTCGAAGAGAAAATAGCCGATGAAGAACAGCGAGGCCCCAAGGCCATAAGCATATTCGCTCATCCCGAGGTCGCCGACCATCTGCAGCTTGGCGAAGCTGACATTCTGGCGGTCGATGTAAGCGATGAGATAGAGGATGCCGAGGAAGGGCATCAGGCGCCAGGTGATCTTGGAAATCAGTTCCCGTTCGCTGACCATGCGATGTCTCCAAATGCGATGTCTCAGCAGGTACTTATGGCCCGGCCGGGGATTATCAATCGGGCGTTGAACGAATGGAGACATGGCAAGCACGTCGGATAGGAATTCCGGCGGCTTCGAGCGCGATAGCGGCGCTGCGGTCAGCCCTTATGCAAGAAAATGGTCATCGACCGGTATCTGCATCGCCGTCACCAGATGATTGGTCTGGCCGGCCAGTCCGATCACGGCCATCAACTCGGCATGCTGGGCTTGGGTCATCCCCCGCGCTTTGGCCGCGGCAGTGTGAGAATGGACGCAGTAGGAACATCCGTTGGCGGTCGAGACGGCAATGTAGATCATTTCGCGCACCAATGGGTCCAAAGCACCTTCCACCGCCATAACGGCCTTGAGCCCTTCCCAGGTGCGTTTGAGCAGCGGCGGATCATTCGCCAGGCCACGCCAGAAATTGTTTATGAAGTCGGATTTCCTGGTCGCTCTGATGTCATCAAAAACTTCCTTGGCGGCGGGGATATCCGCGACCTCGGCATCCGTGAGAAGCTTGACGGTGGCCATCGTGATCGCCTTTCAGATCAGTGCACAGCGGCATACATTATTTTGGCTTCGGTGGATTCAGCCGGCGAGAACTCCTCGACGATACGCCCTTGGCGGCAGACCAGGATGCGGTCCGAGAGGTTCATGATCTCCGGAAGGTAGGACGAGATGACAACGACCGCCAAACCCCGGTCGGCAAGCTCGTTGATGATCTGATGGATTTCGGCGATCGCGCCGACATCCACGCCACGCGTGGGCTCGTCGAAAATCACGATGCGCGGCTCCTGGACCAGGCCCTTGCCGATCACCACCTTTTGCTGATTGCCGCCGGAGAGCTCGACAACCCGGGCGTTGTCATTGATTGCCCGGATATTAAGCTTGCTCGTCCACTCCGCCGCCAGGTCGTGCATTTCGCGCATGCTGATGACCTTGCTCTTTTCGCGGCCGGCGGAAAGAAGCCCGCCGAAGACATTCTCGGCTATCGACATCGTCTCGAAAAAGCCTTCGCTCTTGCGGTCCTCGGTCACATAGACGATCCCGTCTCTGACGGCCTCGCGCGGAACGTAGTAGCGCACCGGCTTGTCATCCAGCTCGACCGAGCCGCCACGCTTGAAGTCGCGCTTGTAGATTCCCGAGATGACTTTGAACGTCTCCGTTCGGCCCGAGCCAATCAGGCCGAATACGCCGGTGATCTGGCCTTCAAAGACGGAGAAGGAATTGTTCCGGACGACGTTGCTCATCGAGAGGTCCTGGACGGACAGGACCTTCTTTCCCGCCTTCCTGATGGTCGACGCATCGCGCTTCTTATAGAGTTCGCCGGTGAGCGTTCTGCCCACCATGGCGGCGATGATCTTCTCCCGGTCGAATTCCGACGTATCGCCTGAAGCAACCAGCTCACCGTCACGAAGGATCGTGATGCGGTCGGCGGTCATCAAGGCTTCCTCGAGCGCATGGCTGATGAAGACGATCGACACGCCTCTCGCTTTCAGCCGTCTCACCAAGGCGAAGAAATGCCTTTTCTCCTCGGGCGTGAGTGTCGCGGTAGGCTCGTCGAAGATGATCACTTCGGCATTGTGGTGAACCGCGCGCGCGATCTCCACCATCTGCTTCTTGGCCGCCCCGAGCGTCTCGACCATCGCCGTCGGATCGACAGGGAAGTTCAGCGACTGGAGAAACTGCTGGGCGGAGATATAGATCCCCCGAAGGCGATTGAGAAACGCTTCCGTCCCGAGATAGAGATTCTGCGCCACAGTCATGGACGGCACCAGGCTCGTTTCCTGGAACACCATTGCGATACCGGCATCCAACGCAGCGTTCGGCGAACCGTAGCTCACCTCCTTGCCGCGATGGATCATGACGCCGGCGGTACGCTCCACCACGCCGGCGATGATCTTGGTCAGCGTCGATTTTCCCGCACCGTTCTCGCCGAGCAAGGCGTGGATTTCACCGCGGCGAAGGTCGAAACTGACATTCCTGACCGCGGGAACACCGCGATATTCCTTGGTGACGTTTTCAAGATGGACGATGATGTCTTCGGCTGTACTCATCTCATCCGATCTCCATTGCATCCACGGAGACAAGCACGCCGCCGCCCTTTGACGCGACCAGCAGCCTCCCCTCGTGTTCGACAGCGCTTGTCGTCCCATGCCTTACGCCGTTTGCCCGGCTATGAAAGCTCCCGACGGGGCGAAGAGCGGCGTCGAGTTTGGCGACCAGGCCATACGACCGGCTGGGCGACCACGGCTTGTGGATCCCCATCGTCTTGATGCCACCGCACTGCAGCGGCTCGAGAAAGCTCTCGCCGGACGCAAGCGATGGAGCGATCCAGAACTCCGGCGGAACGGTCGCGATCATGTCCTCGCGATACCTCTTCTCTTGCAGAACGAACTCGATCAGGCGATTGCGCGGAGCAAATATCGACAGCCACGCGCCGTCGCGCGCCGAAGAAAGCCGCGCCGGATAGCCCGGCAGATTGTCGATGACGGTTGCCGTGTCGCCATGCTTGGAGACGCGAAGGATCCTGTGGTTCCATGCTTCCGAGACCGCGACGCCGCCGGATACCGGCAGCAGGCCAAGCGGGAATGCCAGACCGGCCAGCAGTTTGCGCGCCTTGTTGTTGCCGGGCTCGATGGTCCAGATGCTTCCCGAACTGCCTTTCGCCATGAGATCCCGAACCCATTCGGTGGGCGCGATCCCTGCGGCTCCATTGGCAATCCAGAGCGAACCGTCGGGCGCAAAGGCGAGTGCCGTGATACAAGAAATCTCGCCCGGCAGCCGCAGCTGCTTGCCGTCGAGGATCAGCTTGCCGGATGCGAGGGCGACGGCGAGACCGGCCTCGGGGGACACGGAGGTGGCAGTGATCTCGGAGTCATACTCGTGAACCTGTTGCGGCTCTCGTCCATGGCCGACCGAGAAGAGTGAGCGCCCGGAAGAGACGATGATCTCTCCATTGTGGACGGCAACATTATCCGCTGACGGCAAGGTGGCGACCACCTGAGCTTCGTCGAGAACCTGGTTCGGCCGGAAGGCGCCGTCCAGCGGCGGAATTGTCACCGCCTTGCCGCGAAACCAGTCGAGGATGGGATCGAACATCATGGCTCTCTCCCCCAATAGGACGACGGTCCGGTCCAGTCGGAGCTCGCCTGGGCAAGCTTGTGGCGGCCGACGCGATTATTGAGGATGCCGCCGACATAGAGGTAGCCCTTGTGCTCCCTCATGGACGTGACCATCGGGTGGGAGACGCCGGAAAGGTCCGCCATCGCATCCCGGATTTGACCGGTTTCATCGAATTTGACGATGCCGCCGGTGTTGATGTTCGGAAACAACCAGTCGTCCTGGGGGAGCCGGCGGGTCATTCGCTTGCGCATGCCGGGGTGACGAAGCGCAAGATCAAAGCTCGGCGTTCGCATCCCGAGCCAGGCCATCCAGTAGGTACCGTCGGACGCACGGTTGATATTGTCGGGATAGCCGGGCATGTCTGCGATAACGCACTCCGCGGTCCCCGCTTTGGGGCCTTCCAGCCAATAGCGATGAACACGGCAGGCCCAACTTTCGGCAAAGAAGATCGATTTGCCGTCGTGGGCGACGCAAACGCCGTTGGTGTAGCGATACCCATCGAGCAGGGTCTTGGTCGTGCCGTTCTTCGGATCGTAGACAAGCAGGCGCCCCGTGGCGCGGTTCTCGATCGAGTCCAGTGCCCAGTCGTGCGCATCATACCGCTTGGTCGAGTCGGTAAAGTAGATGCGGCCATCCGGAGCAATGTCGCAGTCGTTGGGGTCTCTCAGACGGGCGTCGTCGACGACAGAAGTCCAGGACCGCGATGTCTCCGCGGTCAATTTGCGCACGGTCCGGTCCGGAGCGATGGAGTAAAGACCCATCGCGCCCACGCAGCTGATGAGGTTGCGATCCTTGTCGAAGGCGAGCCCGAGCGGGAAGCCGCCGACGTGAGCGAAGACTTCCGATCGTTCGTAGTCCGGCGCCAGGAAGCGGACGATCTCGCCATGGCGCGTTCCGCAATAGAGGTTGTCGTCGTCGTCGAGGATGACGTCTTCCGGCCCCTCCAGCTCGCCGAGGCCGATATATTGCGTCTGCGCCAGCCGATTATCCATTTCATAGGGCGTGCCTGATCCGGGAACCGCGGATTGAGCCTCGCCCATGCGCAGGTAGACAGGCGCGACATAGACCTCATTGAGGACCTTGTGACGGTTCTTCAGCCATCGGATATCGATCGTCACCGCAACGGCGAGCATCAGGCCCAGCACCATCTGGTTCGTGCCCGTCCCGTATCCGAGGCGGATCAGGCCGTTCGTCATGACGAGCACGATAATCGCGCCCATCAGTCCCTTGATGACGGACCCTCGCCCGCCGCCAAGGCTATTGCCGCCGACGACCGCCGCCGTGAGCGCAAGAATTTCGAGGTTGAGCCCGGTGCCCGGCCCCGCACCGCTCAGCCGGCAGGCAATCAGGAAGCCGGCCAGCGACGAACATAAGCCGGAGAAGACGTAGGTGAGAAACACCGTGCGCTTGACCTTGATACCGGCATTATGCGCCGAGCGGCGCGAGCCGCCGACAGCCAGGATATGCCATCCCGGCCTGGACCGGGTCAGCGCAATGTGGGTGATCGCGATGAAGATTATCGCCGTCAGCACCGATACGGAAATCCCGAGCACAGTCCCATCGCCGACGAAATCCCAAACGTCGGACATCGCCATCGACATTTGAATCTGGGCTGCGAAATTGACGACGAGGATATCGTAGACCGCTCGACCAATAATGAAGGTGACGAGAGTCGTGAGGAATGCACGCAATCTGAGGAAGCCGACGAGATATCCATTGATCGCACCGAAAGCGACGCCGGTTGCGAGCGACGCCAGCAAGGCGACCCAAACGGGCTGCTCGAAGATGAAGAACGCGGAGACCGCGGCGAAGCACGACAGCGCGAAGATCGAGCCCACCGAGAGATCGATGCCGCCCCCGAGCATCACCACCGTCAAGCCGGTGACGACAATCGAGAACTCGCCGAGCTGGCGGGTGGAATCCTGAAGCGAATTAATCTTGAAGAAGCCCGGAATCGCGGAGCCGAAACCTGCGACGACGATAACCAGCGCGATGAAAGGTATCGCATTGTCGGTCCATCGTTTGCTGAGAATTTCGCCGGCGAGATGATCCGGGATCAGGTTGTAGCGCCACGCCTGCAGGCGTTCTCTGAATGTCATGATGTGACCGGGATGTCAGGGAGAGATCATGCGAAGCCCCGGGCCGGGGCCTCGCCGCGTCATCGGAAGGAGTTTAGTTCGCAGCCGCCTTGAGGGCTTTGAGATCCCAGCAACTGTCGGGCTTCAGATCCGCCTTGGTTGTCGCCTTCTCGAGTGTGTAGATGTAGGCCTTTGAGGTTCCTGCCGGCTGACCGCTCTGCAACAGGAACTTGATGATCGCGTTGATATCGCGCGACTGATTGTGAAGCTCGGTCATGACCACCGCGCCATAGGTACCGTTTTCGAGGTTGTCGCAATCGGCCGCCTTTTCGCCGCCACCGGTCGTGACGAGAAAGACCTTGTCCTGAAGCTTGGCATCGCGGATTGCGGCGGCAGCACCCGTCGCATCGCCGTCCCAGAAATCAACGATGCCGCAAATGTCCGGATGCTGCTGCAGCATCGTCGTGGTCACGTTGCGCGAAGTCGTCGCGTCCCAATTCGAGTCCGGTTTTGCGACCACCTGGAAGTCGGGGTTCTTTTCCAGCACCTTCATGATGCCTGCGTACTGATAGAGGCTGGAGGCATTGACCTGATCACCCTGCACCAGACCGATTTTCTTCGACGAATTCGGACCGCAACCCTTGATGACGGCCTCGGCCTCCAGCTGTCCGAGACGATCCCAATCGCTTCCGACGAAGGCATCCGCCGCGAAGTTGGCAGGGTTATCGATCAGCACGACATAGGTTCCGGCAGCCTGCGCCTTCTTCAGCAGCCTGGCATAGGAATTGAGATCGGGCGAATGCACGATGAGGACGTCCGGCCGGGTGTCGGAGGAGATGGCCTCGGTGATCGCCTGAGCTCCGGCTTCGACGCTCCAGTTGGGATCGCGTGTCTCGAACACGCCGCCGAAGGCTTCAACTTCCTTCTGGATGTAGTGCGACCATCCTTGTGCAAGATCGAAACCCATCGCCATCGGGACCAGCATGACGCGCTTGCCTTTGAGCGCCTGCGAATAGGCGGCTGGGCCTGGATCTTCCTGCGCAGGTGCTGCCGTGGCGAAAACGGATAGCGAGATGGTCGCCGCCGCAAAAAGTGCCTTCATGTACCTCATGGGTGTCCCCCGATGTGTTGACGGAAAATTCGAAATTTCCTCGAGACGTCAGATATCTCCCTGTTGGGCGGTTTGTTCGTCTCTCGGATTGAGGAGCCCGTCGATAAGGATGGCGACGAGCAGGATCGTGGACTTGATCAGATTCTGGTAGATCAGCGGGATGTCGATGATGGTCATCGCGTTCAACATGATGCCGATAAGGGCTGCCCCGAACAGCACGTTGCGGACACTTCCCTTCCCTCCCGACAGTCCGATGCCGCCGATCACGGCGACCAGGACGATGTCGTAGAGCAGGGTCGAGTTGACGACGCGCGTATTGATCGAATGGAGGCTCGCGGCTGTCAGCAGCCCTGCGACAAAGGCGATGAGGGCCGAAAGCACATATCGGAAGACCAGCATCGGCCTGACCGGCATGCCGGCATTGCGCGCGGCAATCGGGTTGTCGCCGGCGTAGTAAACATACCGTCCCCACTTGGTGTAGCGCAGAATAAGAAAGATAAGGAAAGCCAGCGCCGCAAAAATGAAAACTTCGATCGGCACATCGAAGAAGCGAAGGCCGCCGAAAAGCTGCAGCCAGTTCTCCGCCGGCACCGGAACCGCATCCTGGGCGATCAACTGCGAGCGCACGAAGCCGAAGACGAACGAGCCACTGGCCAGCGTCACGAAAATTGCGGGAACATCCGCATAGGCGACCAGAAAACCGTTGATCAAGCCGATGCCGATCACGCCACCCAAGACGATGACGAAGGCCAGCCACCCGGAGGTTCCGTCGTTGAGCATCTGCAGATACCACGCCACCGACATCGCCATGACCGCAACGGCCGACAGATCGATCCCGCGGCCGATGATGACCACGGCCATGCCGAGCGCCAATATGCCGAGGACGGAGATCGAGCGGATGATCGAAACGACGTTCTCGGTCGTGAAGAAACCCGGGAGAGCGACGGAAGCGACAGCGAAGATCACCACGGCAATAACCGCCACGATAATCTCTTGGCTCAAGGCCCATTTCCGCGATGCGCGCTGCTTCATATGCAATCCCTCAGAACGCCATTAGCCTGCAGAAGCGAGGGAACTTCGTCAAAACGCGCTATCGCTAAATCAGCCGGAAGCTGAGAAGGATTTTCGGCGGCAACATCTGCCGTGCGAAATCTAATTCCCGGCGAAAGACCCGCAATCGACGCGGACCTACAGCTGGCAAGCGATTGAAGTACGATGCGTTCCCATGCAGTCTTTGCTGCGTTGCGAGAACGTTAGGCCGCGGCGGGCGGCTATGTCAATACGCTTTCATTGACCAAAGAAGGGATGAACCGTGAAAGGCATCCTACACCCTCTCCAGCTGTGGGATTGATGCAATTTATCTTTCACATATAAAGATATTGGTGTATTTCGCAGAATGAAATGCATAGGGGGAAGGTCACGTGACGGACGTCAGGACATTATTGCTCGATCAAAAACTGACCCTCACGCCGTCGGAAGAGAAGATCGTCCAAATCCTGCTCGCGGACTATCCGACGTCAGGACTGAGCACCGCAAGCAATCTGGCGAAAAAGGCGGGCGTCAGCGATGCGACCGTCGTTCGGCTCGCTGTCAAACTTGGGTTCGAAGGCTTTCCCGACCTCCAGAAACGGCTCCTGTCGGAAGTGGAGGCAAGACTTCACTCGCCTCTTTTGATGATGGAGACGAAGCGATCAAGCGACGCGGCCCAGGGAATTGCGGAAGCCTATCTGCACGCGGTCTCGGAAACGATAGACAAGACCGTCGGCGCAACGCCGGCCAACACCTATGACAAAGTCGCCAAGCTGATCATGGAATCCAAAGGCCGCGTCGGCCTCGTTGGCGGCCGCTTCAGCCGGCATATCGCCGGGATGCTGGCGGGCTACCTGTCGCAGCTCCGCCCCGGGGTCCACGACATCGGCACGCTCGCAGCGCCGTCGTTCGACATATTGGTCGATTACGGCAAGCGCGATGTGCTGATTGCCTTCGACTACAGACGCTACCAGAACGACGTCGTGGCCTTTGCCTCGCAGGCTGCCGATCGCGGCGCGACAGTCGTCCTGTTCACCGATCAGTGGCTCTCGCCGATCGCCGAGCACGCGGAGGTGACGATCATCTGTCCGCTGGACGTTCCATCTCCCTACGACACGCTCGCTCCGGCAGTCGCGCAGATCGAAGCGCTCGTGGCCCAGATCCTGTCGACGCTCGACGATTCCACACGCCGCCGCATCGAGAATCTCGAAGCTGTCCGGGCGCGCAATGGCGTGACTGTCGACGGCGATGAAAGCGAAACCAAGTCACAACCCGGCCCCAAGCGCACGAAAGGGACAACCAGCCATGCCTAGCAAACTCCTGAGCCGCGACGCACCCTATGTTGCCGGTGAAACGGCCCTGTTGCTGGTCGATATGCAGCGCATCTGGCTGGAGCCCGGGCTGGACCCCGATCACCCCGAGCGCGGTCCCGAGCACTATTTCTACCGCCAGACCGCCTCGGTCACGGTCCCCAACAACGAGCGGCTGCTTGCCGCAGCAAGAGCGAACGGGATCGAAGTTCTCCACACGATCATCCAAAGCCTGACGGAAGATGGCCGCGATCGCTCGCTGGACCACAAACTCACGCCGATCCACATTCCGCCGAGCAGCCCCGAAGGCTTTCCGCCGGAAAATCTCGGCCCGAAGAATGACGAGATTCTGATCCCGAAGACGTCCTCCGGCGTCTTCAACTCGACCAATATCGACTACGTCCTGAAGAACCTCGGCATCCGCTACCTGATCATCACCGGCATCATGACCGACCAATGCGTTGACATGGCGGTGCGGGATGCAGCCGACCGCGGATATTACGTCACCTGCGTTTCCGACGCGTGCGCAGCCGCCTCGCAGGAGCGCCACGATACCGCGCTCAAGGCTTTCGGTGGCTACTGCTGGGTTGCGGACACCGATACCGTGGTCAAGCGCCTGTCAGTGAGGGGGGCGGCATGAGCACCGATGTCGACCTGACCGGGATCGTCACGACAGACATTGCCGCGGTTACGCGTGGGCGGTTTATCGCGAGCGACACGTTCGAGAAGACGATCGCGACTGGTGTCGGCTGGCTGCAGGCCAACCTTTCCCTGACGCCTTTCAACGTGATTGCGCATCCGAACCCATGGGGTTCATCCGGTGACTTGCGATTGCTGCCTGATCCGAATGCAAGATACCGGACCGCCAAGACGGGGTCCCAAACACCGTTCGATATGGTGCCGGGAAATCTCGTGGAGCTGGACGGCTCCCCGTGGTCCTGCTGCACAAGAACTATGCTTGCAGATGTTCTCGCCGAGTTGAAAGCCAAGACCGGCCTTACGCTGGTGGCGGCATTCGAGCACGAGTTCAAACTGCTGGACGCGGGACTGCCCAAAGAACATGTGATGTCATTCGCGGGATTGCGCCGCGCCGACGGCTTCGCTTCGCAGGTGATGGCTGCTCTCGAGGAAGCAGGGCTGAATCCGGAAGTTATTATCTCCGAGTATGGCGAGGATCAGTTCGAAGTAACGAACGCGCCGTCCGACGGGCTTGCCGCTGCGGACAGGGCAGTGGTCCTCAGGGAAATTGTACGCGAAATTGCGCGCACGCGCGGCTGGAAGGCATCCTTCGTGCCGAAGACATCACCGTCGTCGGTGGGCAACGGTGTGCATATCCATTTCAGCCTCGTCGGGGCCGATGGTCAGCCGGCGACTTACGACCCGTCCGGTCCGGCTGGTCTCTCCCGGGCCGCAGGATCCTTCTGTGCAGGCGTGCTGCGCCATCTGCCGGCGATCACCGCACTGACCGCCTCCAGCGTATCATCATACTACCGCCTGAAGCCGCACAACTGGAGCTCGTCCTACACCTGGCTCGGCGACAAGGATCGCGAGGCTACCTTGCGGATCTGCCCTATCGTGACTTTTGGTGGAAAGGACCCTGCGAAGAGCTTCAACATCGAATATCGGGCGGCCGATGCGACCTCGAATCCGTACCTCGCACTCGCCGCAATCGTGCGCGCCGGCCTTGAGGGATTGATCGCCGGCCTTCCGTGCCCGCAGGTCCATTCAGGCGACCCGGAGGAGCTCTCGGAAGAACAGCGCGTCGAGAAAGGTCTGCGCCGGCTGCCGGAGACGCTTGCCGGTGCATTGGACGCTCTCAAGTCCGATGCGGTGGTGACATCGTGGTTCTCCGAGGTCTTCCTGGAGACCTTCGTCGGGATGAAGGCGTTTGAAATGGCCTCGCTCGACGGGCTCGACGACGAGGCGATCTGCGCAAGCTATCGGGCGGCCTATTGACGATGGGAACCGCAGACCAATCCGGCTGGCCCGGTCCTGTTGAAATCTTGAATATCGACGGGACGTCGGAAATCGTCCTGATCTGCGAGCATGCGTCGAACTTTATTCCGGAAGCTTTCAACGATCTCGGACTGCCATCCGAAGAGCTGGTTCGACATATCGCCTGGGATATTGGCGCTGAAGGCGTGAGCCGCGCGCTCTCGCAGCTATTGGACGCGCCATGCTTTCTCGGAAAATACTCCCGTCTTCTCATCGACCTGAACCGGCCAACCGACAGCCCTACGAGCATCCCGGAACTTTCGGAGGCGACTGCCATTCCCGGAAATATCGGCCTCGGTGTCGAAGCGCGCCAGGAAAGGATCGACAGGATATTTACGCCTTTCCAACAGGCTGTTTCCGCGCACCTGGACGCGCGGCAGAAGCGGGGGCTGCCAACGAAGATCGTCGCGATCCATTCGTTCACTCCGGTTTTCCTCGGTGAGGAACGCCCCTGGCACGCAGGCATCCTGTTCAACAAGTCATTCAGGTTCGGCCGCCAGATCATTGATCATCTGAGCCGGTCGACGGCGTTGAAGATCGGCGCAAATGTGCCCTACGTCATCGAACGAGCAAGCGACTACGCCATCCCGGTGCATGGTGAAGACCGGAGGCTCGACGCGGTATTGATCGAAATCAGGCATGACCTGATCGGATCCGCCGACGGGCAGGCCCGCTGGGCAAATTATCTGGCAGATTCTTTGAGGGCTTGACCACTCGACGCGACGCTATGCCGTAAGGCTACAGCCTTTGGCCCAGCGAATCCCATTCCTCTACGCCGATACCGCCATCGGCAGCGAGGCCCGTGCATACGAAATGGGAAAGCTCGTCATTGCGGATAACGGCCGCGGTCAACCGCCCGGTCCGGTAGGCCGCCGTGTCCAGCGCGATGCGGTTTTGATATATTTCGGGTCGCAGAGAGCCGGTAACGGTATGACCGTGCACGACGATATGCTCGAACTGTTCGCCATGATCGAGAAATCCCGCGCGTATCCATCGCAAGTCGTATTCGGTCTGTTCGGCGAGCGGAACGCCGGGTCGCAGGCCGGCATGGACAAAGCAGAAGCGGCCGGCAACGTGATGCGTCACGGCATCGTTCAAGAGCTCGACATGATGCGGAAAGGCCTCGCGTATGTCCGCAGCGATCCCAGTGAAATTCGGCACCGGGTGGCGGGAATAAGCGCTGACGGTCGCAACGCCACCCCAGTCCATCCAGTTCACCGCATCTTCGTCAGCAAGCTCCTCGCGCAGAAGCGAGCGGAGGTAGTGATCATGATTTCCCAAGACGAGGCGCGAACCCGGATAGCGCTTGAGAGTGGAAGCCACGATATCAAGCACTTCAGGGCTATGCGGCCCCCGGTCGATCAGATCGCCGAGGAAAATGATGACTGGCTGTGCGCCTTCGCGAGCGGCGATATGGCCGAGGAGCGCCTTGAGAAGATCGGCACGTCCGTGGATGTCGGCAATTGCATAGATGTCGGACAATGAAGGCTGGCTCCTGACTGCGATTTCTCGCGGCGCTCTATAACCGATTGTGCTGGAAACGCATGTCTGCGCCGGAGGGACTTGATCCCGGTTACCTCGCAAGCAGGCATCAGCGCAAGAGGTTCTTGAGTCGGGAGATTATACGTAAGCCAAAACTTACATTATAATCAGACGCAATGGGTGCGTTCAGATTCGGGGTGGTCTTAAGGAGTCGTTGTGGCTAGCTTGCATTGCCTATCTCGCCTTCGCCACCGCCCGCCATCCGTCAAATCGCGAGTTCCCTATGACCCCAACAGCAGATCTTCTGATTCTCAATGCGCGCGTACTGACACTCGATCCCGGACGGCCCAAGGCCACGGAAATTGCTGTCATTGATGGCAAGATTGCCGCGGTCGGTGCTGAGGGCGAGCTTGCTTCGCTGCGCGGCCCCGGTACCGAGGTTATCGATGCGGGCGGCGGGTCGGTCGTGCCCGGCTTTTCTGAAAATCACATGCATCTGTTCTCCGGTTCGGCCGAGCTCGTGCATCTGCAGCTCAGCGGTGTCCACGGTCTTCCGGCACTGACGGAAGCGATCCGGAATTATGGAAAGGATCGCCGCGAGCAGGTGATGCTTTTTGCCCAGGGCGCCGATTACACGATCCTCGGCGGCGAGGAGCGGCTGACGCGGCATCATCTCGATGCGATCTGGCCGGACCAGCCGCTGGCCCTCTTCGCGCCCGACCATCATACCGCATGGGCGAACACCAAGGCCTTGGAGCTCGCCAATCTTCTCCATGGCGCCGAATTGCGACCGGGCAACGAGATCGTCATGGGCGACGACGGGCTGGCGACCGGGGAGCTTCGCGAAATGGAAGCGTTCAGCCCTGTGCAGGCTGCCGGCGGCTTTGCGCGCTACCGACTTGGCCTTGCGACCGGTGGCGAACCCGATCCGCGGCCGACAGACGTTGAGTGGCGCACCGACATGGAAGTCATGCGCCGCGGGCTCGAATATTGTGCCCGCCACGGCATCACCACGATCCAGAACATGGATGGCAATCTCTATCAGCTGGAGCTGCTGGCTGCGATCGAGAAGGAGGACGGTGGGCTGCCCTGCCGGGTCGCCATCCCGTTCCATTTCAAGAACTTCATGTCGCTCGACATGCTGGAGAAGGCCTCCGCGATGTCGAAGGCCTATGACAGCGATTTCCTGCGCTCGGGCATGGTGAAGGTCTTCTACGACGGCGTGCTGGACAGCTGGACGGCCGTCATGGTCGAACCCTATGCCGACCGTCCTGATTATGTCGGCGAGGGCCTGTTCACGCCAGAACGTTTCCGCGAGATCGCCCTCGAAGCAAATAGACGCGGCCTGCAGATCGCCGTCCACGCGATCGGTGACGGCGCGGTCAGGGCCGTGCTCGATGGCTACGAAGCGGCCCGCAAGGAGAACGGCGCCCGCGACGGCCGCCATCGCGTCGAGCATATCGAGGTCGTCCATCAGGACGACCTGCCGCGGTTTGCCGAACTCGGCGTCATCGCCTCGATGCAGCCCCCTCACCCGCCAGGCTGCATGGGCGTGCCGCTCGAGCCGACCGTATCGCGCATCGGACGTTCGCGCTGGCCGCTGAGCTATGCCTGGCGCACCATCAAGAATGCGGGTGCAAGGATCTGCTTCGCGTCGGATTGGCCGGTCTCGCCGATCAGCCCCATTCGCGGCATCCAGGCAGCGATGATCCGCGAGCCCTGGCAGGCGACCGATCCGGATCAGAGCTTCACCTTGATGGAAGCACTGGAAGGCTACACGACGGAAGGCGCCTACGCCGAGTTTCGTGAGGACCGCAAGGGCCGCATCAAGCCCGGCTTCTTCGCCGACATCACCATTCTCAACGCCGATATCGAGAGCGTTGCGCCTGATAAGCTCGGGGAGGTCGAGCCCGCGATAACAATCTGCGGCGGAAAAATCACCTACAAGGCGAACTAGATTGGGCGCTTGAGCGAATCCGGGTTGTCAATCGTCCGGCGCTGTGCTCACCTGACGGCCGTGGGAACTACATAATAATAGCGCGGTAAATGGCCTTTGCATGGCTCAGACGAATGCTGTCGAGATTAAGGGTGTATCCAAAATTTTCGGCTTCGGCGAATACGCCGTAGCTGCCGTCAACGAAACCTCACTATCGATCAGGCAGAACGAATTCTTCACGCTGCTTGGCCCGTCCGGTTGCGGCAAGACGACGTTGCTCCGGCTGATCGCCGGCTTCGAATTCCCGACGCATGGAGCGATCCTGCTCAACGGCGAGAACATCGCCGCGATGCCGCCCTTCAAGCGGCCGATCAATACCGTCTTCCAGAATTACGCGCTCTTTCCGCACATGACGGTGAGCGAGAACATCGCCTTCGGGCTGCAGATGCTCGGCCGTCCGAAGGCCGAGATCAGCGCCCGGGTTTCAGCCATGCTGAAACTGGTGCGGATGGAAGCGCTCGCCAACCGCCGGACCAGCCAGATTTCAGGCGGACAGCAGCAGCGCGTTGCGCTCGCCAGAGCCCTTGCCCCGCAGCCGAAGGTCCTGCTTCTCGACGAGCCGCTGTCTGCCCTCGACTACAAGCTCCGCAAGGAAATGCAGATCGAGCTGAAGCGCCTCCAGGCGGAAACCGGCATCACCTTCATTTTCGTCACCCACGACCAAGAAGAAGCGCTGACCATGTCGGACCGGATCGCGGTCATGTCGGCGGGCAAGGTCCTTCAGGTCGGCAACCCGCGTGAGATCTACGATGCGCCCACCGATCGCTTCGTCGCCGATTTCATCGGCGAGACGAATTTCCTGCAGGGACGCGTCTCCGCGCTGAACGCCGGGCGGGCGGAGGTCGAGCTTGCGGTCGCGGCACGCATCTCGGCGAGCGTGCCTGATGGCTTCGTCCCCGATGGCGACGTCACCGTCGTCTTGCGCCCCGAACACGCCATGCTCTGCACTCCGGCGGAGGGCCAGATCGGCGGGACGCTGACCGACATCATCTACTGCGGCACCGATACCCATTATCACGTGCGCCTTTCCGATGGCGACACGCGCTTCATGGTGCGCCAGCAAAACCGGCCGAACCACGTTGCCGGCTTTTCCCAGGGCGACGCGGTCGGCATTTCGATCGTCGCCGACGCAGCCCGCGTACTCAGGAGCTAGCCCGGAGATGACAGCGGAGATCGTCAGCGCGGAAAGGAAACGGGCCGTCCGGAACCGCTGGCTGCTCTCTCTCCCCGCGCTGCTGATCATCTTGTTTGCCGCCTGCGGCCCGCTGCTGATCGTCCTCGTTTACTCTTTCCTGACGCCCGGACCCTACGGCGACGTGCAGTGGCAGCCTTCCAGCGACGGCTGGATCAGCGTCTTTCTTCAGCGGGATATCTTCGACGATACGCTGTCGCTCGCCGACGCTCATATCTCGATCTTGCTACGGTCGCTGTCGCTCTCTTTCTTCACGACCATGCTGACGCTGATCGTCGGCTTCCCGACCGCCTATTTCATCGCCACCCGGCCTGAACGCACGCGCGAGCTCTGGCTGTTCCTTATCACCATCCCCTTCTGGACGAACCTGCTGATCCGCACTTTTGCCGTGCTCGAGATCATCCGCAACGAAGGGCTGATCAATACCGTGCTCATCCGTCTCGGGCTGATTGAGCGCCCCGTCCAGATTCTCTTTACCGACACGGCGATCCTGATCGGAATGGTCTATGTCTACCTGCCGCTGATGGTGCTTCCGATCTATGCGAGCCTCGAAAAGCTCGACTTCCGACTGCTTGAAGCCGCCTATGACCTCTATGCGACGCCGGCAAAGGTCCTGCGCCGGATCATCCTTCCCCTGTCGACCCCCGGCATCGTGGCCGGTTCCATCCTGGTCTTCATCCCGTCGCTCGGCGCCTATGTCACGCCCACCATTCTGGGCGGCGGCAAGAACCTGATGATCGGCAACCTGATCGAACTGCAGTTCGGACAGGGGCGCAACTGGCCGCTCGGCTCGGCGCTTTCGATAACCCTGATGATCTTCGTGATGGCGGCGCTTCTGGTCTATGTCCGCAATGCCGGCTCAAAGGGGGCGCAGCATGGCTAGACGCTTTTCGGTGCAGCGCCAGACCGGCTTCACGACGATCGCGATCATTTCGCTCTTCCTTCTCTATCTCCCGATCGCTGTTCTCGTTGTCTACGCGTTCAATGCGGGGGAGTCGCTTGCATCCTGGCAGGGTTTCTCGCTGCGCTGGTTTGCGCAGGCCTACCAGAACCAGCAGGTGATCGACGCGTCGTTGCGTTCGCTGCAGATCGCCGTCATCGCCGCCGTCATTGCCACCATCGCCGCAACCATGGCGGCGATCGCCACGACGCGAACCGAGGCCTATCGCGGCCTGACGATGAAATATGCCTTCATCAACACCCCGCTGATGGTGCCGGAAATCGTCACCGCGGTGGCGCTTCTGATCCTGTTTTCGCGGATCAAGATCTGGACCGGCTATACCGGGCTTGGCTATCTCATCGCCGCCCATACCGCCTTCTGCGTGCCCTTCGCCTATCTGCCCATTCGCGCTCGGCTGGAGAACATGGACCTGACGCTGGAACGTGCCGCCGCCGATCTCTACGCCACGCCGCTCAAGACCTTCCGCTATATCACTCTGCCGCTTCTGTGGCCGGGCGTCCTTGCCGGTTTCATGCTGGCTTTCGTCATCTCGCTCGATGATGTCGTCATCACCGAGTTCGTCAAGTCAGCCGGCCAGGACACGCTGCCGACCTACATGCTCGGCCAGATCCGCCGTGTCATTACCCCTGAAATGAATGCGATTTCGACGGTCTTCCTCGTTCTTTCGATCGCGGCGGTCACCGTCTTCTTTTTCGTCAGCAAGAAACGCGAATAACAAGAAAGGGAACAGCATGAAGATCATCAATTGCGGCCTCGTCGCCTTGGCCACGCTTTTTGCAACGACCTCGCTCGCTTCGGCGGAAGGGGTGCTGAACATCTACAACTGGGGCAACTATACGAGCCCCGACATGATCAAGAAGTTCGAAGACAAGTACAAGGTGAAGGTCACCATCACCGATTACGATTCGAACGACACGGCGCTCGCCAAGGTTCGCCAGGGCGGATCCGGCTTCGACATGGCAGTGCCCTCGCAGAACTACCTGCCGATCTGGATCCAGGAAGGGCTGCTGCTCGAAACCGATCCGGGCAAGATGGAGAACTTCAAGAATGTCGCCCCGGAATGGGCAAACCCCGACTTCGATCCCGGCCGCAAATATTCGGTCCCGTGGGCGATGGGCATCGTCGGCACTGTCGTCAATACCGATGTCTATAACGGCGACATCAACACCTGGGCGATCATCTTCAATCCGCCGGAGGAGCTGAAGGGCAAGATCAACGTCGTGCCCGAGATGACCGACGTCATGGACGCCGCCATTCTCTATAACGGCGGCAAGAAGTGCACCGGCGACCTGACCGTGCTGAAAAAGGTGCGCGATACGCTGCTCGCCGCCAAACCCTATTGGGTGGCGATGGAATACGGCACGATCCAGAAGATGGGCTCGGGCGACTTTGCCGCCTCGAGCGACTGGAACGGCTCGGCCTTCCGCCAGCGGCTCGCCAATCCGAAGATCCATTTCGGCTACCCGAAGGAAGGCTTCGTCAACTGGAGCGACAATCTTGTCGTGTTGAAGGAAGCCAAGAATGTCGAGAACGCCAAGCTCTTCCAGAACTTCATGATGGATCCGGAAAATGCCGGTATGAACTCGGGCTTCCACCGTTACGCCAACGGCATTGCCGGCTCGGAGAAATTCATGCCAGCCGACATGAAGGACGCGCCTGAAATCAAGGTACCGGACGAGTTCAAGTCGGTCGGCGTTCCCTCGCAGACCTGCCCGCCGGATGTTCAGGCGCTTTACACCAAGATCTGGACGGAACTGCAGAAGTAAGATCGCCGGCAGCGCCATTCCCGCCGGAATGGCGCTGCATTTTTGTTCTCGCAGGTGTTTTCATGAAGACCGTCTTTTCTCTCCGCCATCTCGGCCATTCGAGCCAGCTGGAGCTTGTCGCCGGTGCGATCGTGCCGGGATTCGAACTGCCGTCCCGTCCAAAGTTCGTCGCCGAACGGATCAGGGCCGTCGGATTGGGAGCGATCCTTGAGCCTGATGACCATGACCTGTCGACTGCGGCCAAGATCCATCGAAGGGATTATCTCGATTTTCTGCCGACCGTCTGGGATCGCTGGACGGCGGAGGGACGCAGCGGCACCGCTCTCCCTTTCACCTGGCCGACACGCGGCCTGCGCGGCGATGTCCCGCCGCGCTTTATCGACGGCTTGCTCGGCTACTACTCCTTCGATGCCGGCGCCGGTTTCGTCGAGGGCAGCTGGGATGCGATCAAGTCTTCGCATGACGTGGCGCTGAGCGCGGCCGCGATCGTGCAGGGTGGTGAGCGTGCCGCCTTCGCGCTCTGCCGCCCGCCCGGCCATCACGCCGGATCGGCTTTTGCCGGTGGCTATTGCTACATCAACAACGCCGCGGTCGCCGCCCAATGGCTGCGCGACAACGGTGCCAGACGCGTTTCGATCCTCGATGTCGATTACCATCACGGCAACGGCACCCAGGAAATCTTCTATGCGCGTGCCGACGTTCAGGTACTGAACCTCCACGCCGATCCGATGCAGGAATATCCCTACTTCCTCGGCCATGCCGACGAAAAAGGCTCGGGCGATGGCGAGGGCTTCAATCTCAATTATCCCATGCCCTTCGGAACCAGCTGGGCCGAATGGAACGCCTCGCTCGAAGAAGCCTGCAGCCGCCTCGCGGCATATAAGCCGGATGTGGTGGTCGTCTCTCTCGGCGTCGATACCTTCGAGCGGGATCCGATCAGCAAGTTCAAGCTGAAGACAGAGGACTTTCCGAAGATCGGTGCACGCATCGCCGCCTTGGGATTGCCGACGCTGTTCGTCATGGAAGGCGGCTATGCCGTCGAAGAGATCGGCGTCAATGCCGTTGGCGTCTTGACGGGCTTCGAGGGCGCGTAAGGCACCTGCGGCATGCCAAAAGCTAGGGCCTCAGCGTTCCCAGTTTGCGACGGCTTGCGACCGCGACCAGCAACGTCGCACAGACCATCAGTCCGGTCGTCGCAACGAGCGCCGTTGTGATCGAACTCATCGTCATCATCGCGCTCGCAAAGATGACGCCCATCGCATTCGCGGTTCGCAGAAGGGCAAATATCTCCGCCCTCTTCGAGGGTGGGGCAAGCTTGTCGAGTTCGAGAGAATAATGCGTGCTGAGGGGCGCCAGCACGAAGCCCATGAGGACGGCGCCGCCGATCGTCGTCGCGACCGAGATGGAAGTCGCAACAAGCGCCGAGCCGACCGACATCAACAGCAGCTTGAGGATGACCTCGGCGCGCGAGGCGCCCCGGTTTCGTACGCTTACCCAGACCCCGCCCGCGACCGAAGCCAGGCATAGTGGCACTGTGAACATGATCGCCAAGGCGGGCGCATGGCCGAATTCGAGCGCCAACGCGACGGCACCGATCTCGATGGCCGCGACGGCAGCGCCACCCGCCGTGGAACAGAGGAGCCAGATCATGATCTCAGGCGTGATCGTCGGCTCCGAGGATCGTACGCCGGCTTTCTGGACCTTCGCCCCAACCGAGGGGACGAGCAGCGCCGGCAACGTGCCAAGCACCGCCATCGCGCAGACTGCAAAGAGCGGCGAGACGCTGCCGAGCGCGGAGGCAAGCACCGGTGAAAGAACGAACGTGGCTTCGCCGAGCGTCGCGGCGATCCCAAGCGCGCGCGGCAGCTTGGCGGAGGGCGTGAGCTCATTCAGGACCGTGCGCAGATAGCCGAAGGCCGCACCGTTCACCAGGCCCGCAGCCGCCGCAAGACCAACCAGGACTTCCAGCGGCATCCTCCAAAACGCCGACAGCGTCATCAGCGCCAGCGCGATCGCCCGGAAGATCAGCAGGAAACGCAGTGCGGTTGCCGGCGTCACCGAAGACCCAAGCCGCGTCAGCGAAACGGCACCGGCCACCTGTGCAATAGTCATAGCCAGGATCATCGCCGCCCCGCCGCTTGTCGCGCCTTCAAGCTGCAGCGCAAGCAGCGAAAAAGCCACCGGCCCTGCCGCCTGCGGGACGGACAGCGTTGCCGACGATATGAACCAGCGAAGCAAGCGCCCGCGAGCCGCTACCGGTGTGACGGCCTGGACGTCCAGATGATCTGTCATTCTCGTTCCGATTTCGATCGCCCAAGGTGGAGCGCCGCGGATCCTGGTGGAGGTGGGGAAATGAACCTGCCCTCCTCTAGAGCAAAGCTAGCGGAAGGTCCATCGGGCGCTTGGGCGATCGGAAAAATAGCGGAGCGGCAAAACGATCTGCCTAAGACCGCGGCCTTCTCACCGCGCGCACCACAGAGCGCGTGCCGCCGCCGGCAAAGAAGCGGTCCTTGCCATCGGATTCCAGGCCGGAGACGCCGACGCCCTCGGGCATGTCGAGGCGCACCAGAACCTCGCCGGTTGCCGGATCGATGCGGCGCACGTCGCTTTCGTCGCCTTCCCAGGTTCCATGCCAGAGCTCGCCATCGACCCAGGTCACGCCTGTGACGACGCGGTCGGATTCGATCGTGCGCCGGATCGCGCCGGTTTCCGGATCGATCTCGAGGATCTTGCGGCCGCGATGCTGGCCGACCCAGAGGCTGCCTTCGCACCAGGCAAGGCCGGAATCGCCGCCGTTTCCGGGCGCCGGAATGGTCGAGAGAACAGTGCCGTCCTGAGGGTCGATCTTCATGATCCGGTCCTCGGCGATCTGGTAGAGGTAACGACCGTCGAAGGCGGTTCCCGCATGCGAGGCGACGTCGATCGTGCGCAGCTCGCTGCCGGTTTCCGGATCCAGCGCGTGCAGCTTCTCGCCGGAGGCGAACCAGACATGCTGCCCGTCAAAGGTGACGCCGTTGACCCGCGGGGCGGTCTCGAAGGGGCCGTACTCGCGAATGATCTCAGCTGCGGATCGCTTCATGCTTCTTCCTCCATCGTCATTTCCTGACGCTAGTCGCTCGGGAGCGGTCCCGGGAGTAACAATGTTGTCGGGAAGCCGATTGCCGGGGTGATTATCCAGCGTCTCGCCCGGCCGTTGCCGACGCTCTCGACCTTGCCTGATGTCGCTAACGTTTCGAGCGCCCGCTGCACCGTTCGTGCGCTGATACCGAGCGCGATCGACAGAGCCGAGCTCGACCAGCTTTCGCCATCGGCGAGGAGAGCGAGCACGGCCCCGTTCTCATCCTCGATCGGTGGCGCCAGCACGGCGACCGCGGCACCGTCGGCGGGCACGAGCACGAAACCCTCCTTCGTAGCCTCGATGGCCGCAAACCCTTCGAGTTCGGCGCGCAGCCGGCCGATCTCGACCCGCAGCCGGGCGCGGTGGGATTCGTCAGCATGGCGCGCGCCGAAGGCGCGGGCGAGCAGCAGGCCGCGCGGCACGTCATCGGGCGCGGCCTCGGCAAGCGCTCGGGCAAGCGAAAACAAGACCGGCCGGTGTGCCAGACGCACGATCCGCGACCCGCGCCGGACAGCGAAGCGGCAGGCATCGACAATGAGTGCATCGGAGGACAGGAGTGCCTCGACATCCTCAAGGTGAAGCGCGCGTTCCCGGCCCCGGACGACCTCCCTCCCCGCTGGAGCGTCGAGAACGCCGGCTGCGTTGCGCACCTCTGCAACCAGAGCCGGGATACCCGCATCGTCCGACGCTTTGGCCGCACGCGCCAAAGCCTCGCGAGCGGGCTTCGTCTTCAATCGGCGGATCGCGATCCCGGCCACTGTCAGCTCCAGGCTTGCGCGTGTGGCGGGCGGCAATGGCGATAGGTCGAGCATGGCAAGCAGCGTCTCCGCCTCATCAAGCCGGCCGACCAGCAGCAGGCGGCGGATTTGGAGATTGCGGGCGTGGGCGGCGTTCAGCCCGTCCCCATGCCGCTCGAGCGTCTGGCGCGCCACCTCCAGAGCTTTCTCGGGCCAGCCGAGATCGCGGCTGACAAGGGCGATCTCGGCTTCCGCCAGTGTACAGCGGGCACGAGCCAGCGTTTCGCGGGATGTGAAGGCGCGGTGAGCACCTTTGAGAAGCGCCTTGGCCCGCTCGAAGTCGCCGAGCTGGGCAAGCGCGATGCCTCTGAGGGCGAGCGCTGGAGCATCGTCGCGCAGCGCGACACGCTTCATGGCGCCGAGCACATCGCCGGCGGCAAGCGCCTGTGCGGCAGCCGTGATCATCGAGTCCATCGAAATCCCGTCACACTTGTAACTCCCACCCTCCGCTCAATCACACCTAGGGTAATGCCAACAGGCCGGCAACGTGAAGCGCCTGTTGAATGTCGATGAGGAGATGGATGATGACAACCCCGATGACAGGTACGCGTGAAGACTGGCTTTCGGCCCGGCTTGCCCTTCTGGAAGAAGAAAAGGAGTTGACGCGGCGCAGCGACGAAATCGCCGAGCACCGCCGCCAGCTTCCCTGGGTAAAGATCAGCAAACAGTACCAGCTGCAGACGGATCAAGGTACGGTGCCACTTTCGGCGCTCTTTCGCGGGCGCTCGCAGCTCCTGGTCTATCATTTCATGTTCGGCACGGATTATACGGCGGGCTGCCCCTCCTGCTCGTCGATCGCCGACGGCTTCAACGGGATTTTCGTCCATCTGGAAAACCACGACGTCGCCTTCTGGGCGGTGTCGCGCGGACCGCTCGCCAAGCTGCAGCAGTTCAAGAAGCGGATGGGATGGAGCTTCGACTGGGCGTCCTCGGCGGAGAGCGATTTCAACCACGACTTCAATGTCTGGTTCACGCCCGAAGAGCAGGTCAATGGCGGCATCGAGTACAACTATCGCCGTGAGCCGCCGATGCCCGAACCGCTCGCCGGCAAGACGGTGCAGCAATGGGAGCTGAAGGGCAGCGAGGGGCCCGTCGCGCAAATCGCCTCGATGACCGGCACCGATGTGGCGACCTACACCCGCGACCGCCCGGGCGTCAGCGCCTTTGCGATGCGGGATGGCGAGATCTACCACACCTACTCCTCCTACGCCCGCGGGCTCGATGGTCTCTGGGGCATGTACCAGTGGCTGGACCGCGCACCGCTCGGGCGCAACGAGGAAGGGGTCTGGTGGCGCCATCACGACCGCTACGGGGTCTAGCGCCATGCGTGGACGCTCCACCCCCAACGGCATGGCCGGCGTTTTCGCCGGCCATTACAGGAAAACGGTGATCAGCCGCCTTCTGCACCTGGCCGCCGCGCCTGCCTTCGGCATCATGGCTTTCGTGAATGCTGGCGATCAATCGACGATGATGATCTGCGCCGGCGAAGGCGGCTCTATGCTGAGCGGGATGCCGGTGATGTATCTGCTGATGGCGATTGTCCATCTTGGGCCGTGGCTGGATCTGCTCGGCGGGCGGGGCCAGTCGGTCACTCGATGACACCTAGTCCGTTGTTACCGGGATGCTGCGGGATCCCGGGCATTTCGCCAGCTCTCCCAGCGGCGGCGCAGCTCGCCTTTCCGCAGGCCGATACGCTCGTCAAGCACCTCGGCAGCAATCACCCTGTCGCTGCGAAAATGGCGGAAATCGCTCCGTGTCTCGCACCATGCGATCAGCATGCGATAGGTCTCTGCATAGCCGAGAATGATCGGCCAAACGATCCGCTCGGTCTCCTCGCCATGTTCGCTGCGATAGCGGAGCCTGATCTTCATACCGGTTCGGATGGCGTTGCGAAGCTGCAATGCATCGATGGTCTCCTTCGGATCGCCCGCGACCGGCTTGGTGCCAATGCTCGGTTCGGCAATATAAGGCCGCAGCCTCTCCGGTATGGCGACGGCGATCTTGGCAATCAGATCGCGAGCCGCACCGGCAAGCGATGGGTCGGAATGCTGGGCAACCCATTGGGCGCCAAGCACGGCCGCCTCGATCTCATCGGGCGTCAGCATCAGCGGCGGCATGTCGTAGTCTGAATCGAGAATATAGCCCAGGCCCGCTTCGCCGGCGATCGGCACGCGCTGGCCGATCAGATCGGCCATGTCCCGATAAACCGTGCGGATCGAGATCTCCAGCTCGCCGGCAAGCATCGCTGCCGTCACCGGACGGGATGACCGGCGCAGGATCTGGATGATCTGGAAAAGACGGTCGGCACGGCGCATGGGGTCACTCCTGCTGCCACCATGCTGTCAGGAGCCTCCGTTTACAAGGCCCGGATACCGCACAAGCGGCCAAGCATTTTGAACGGAGAGACGACATCATGAAACTTGCATCCACCCGCCTGATCGTCCACGACATCAAGGCCACTGTCGCATTCTACGAGCTGGTGACGGAAACGCCCGCCGACTGGCTGGCGCCGGTCTTCGCCGAGATCGTCACGCCCGGCGCGACGCTGGCGATCGGCACGGCCGAAACCGTTGCGCTCTTCAAAGAGGGAACCGCCGAACCGGGCGCCAACCGTTCCACCATACTTGAATTCATGGTCGAAGATATCGACGCAGAGTTCTCCCGCCTGAAGGACAAGGCCGACGTGGTCCACGAACCAAAACTGCTACCCTGGGGCAACCGCACCTTCCAGCTTCGCGACCCCGAAGGCACGCTCGTGTCGCTCTTCATGCCTGCGACGGAGGCTGCGAGAGTACGGTTTGGTGGCCGGTGACGCCTTGGCCCAACCAAGAAACCATGTGAACATCAGACGCAGAGAGCATCGCTTGTGCATAGAAACGCCCTGTGCACTCGACGTATCGACCTGGATCGATTAGCGACATCGACAGGTTCGCGGGCCGCAACCGGCGATGTTCGGCATGCGGCAAACCACATTAGAGTTTTGCGACGGGAAGATCAGATGGGCAGATTTGAGGACACCGAAGCTGCGATTGCGCAGCGGCTTCGTGCGATGAAAGCCAAGCCCGAGATGACCATCAACCTTGTTGAGTTCAGCACTCCCCTCACCGCATCAGGATACACACAGGATGAGATCACCACTGTGCTCAACGCTTTGGCGCAGGATCGCATCGTTGAGATCGCGCCCGGCAACAGGCTTCGCTTGATCAAGCCTTTGCCGTGACCGGGTTTGACCACGCCCGGCAACAATGCCATCTTCCGTGACTAGAGAGCGGATAAAGCAATCCGCCGCATCGCTTGCCGCCGCACCGCCATTGATTTCCTAGCATCGAAGAGAAACTGATAACGACGGAGTGCCTTGTATGCCGGGCTCGCAGCGTTCCGCCCTCGGATCCCTCGTGCTGATTGCCGCCGTGGTCGGCTTCAGCGTCGGAGCTTTCGCCTATACGGCCGGATGGCTCACGCCTGGCCGCCTGACCTCCACCGAACTTGTCAGCGCTCTCGCGCCTCCTGGCGGAGCCGCCCTTGGGCATCGGCGCAATCATGCGAAGGGCGTGTGCTTTACGGGCAGCTTCGAAGCCAATGGAAACGCTGTGGCGCTTTCGAAGGCGCCGTTGTTCATCGCGGGGCAATATCCGGTTCTCGGGCGCTTCAATCTGGCAACGCCCGATCCTGATGCCGCCGATCCGACGGTCAGGGTGCGCGGCATCGGCGTGCAGATCGCAGCGCCCGGCGGCGTCTGGCGCATGGCGCTGATCGATCCGCCCGTCTTCGCGGTCTCGACGCCGCAAGGGTTTTACGAGTTGCTCGAAGCTTCGAAGAGCAAGAATCCCGATGCGATGAAGGGCTTCGTCGGCGCACATCCGGAATTCGCGGCATTCGGCGAATGGGCGACCAAGGCACCCTGGACGGCGAGCTATGCCGAAGTGACCTTCAACAGTCTCAATGCCTTCATCTTCACCGACGCCGCCGGCAGCAGGAATGCAGTGCGATGGTCGCTCCGCCCGGAAGCACAGCCCGTGGCGATCTCAGCCGAGGATTTCGCGAAACTCGGTCCCAATCATCTCGAAGAGGACATAACGGAACGCATCTCCAAAGCGCCGCAGCGCTGGACGTTGGTGCTGACGGTCGCCGATCCCTCCGATCCGACCTCCGATCCGACAAAGGCCTGGCCGGCCGAGCGCCGCACGGTCGAGGCCGGAACGCTTGTGGTGGAGAAGATCGAGCCGGAGGCCGACGGTCCCTGCCGGGATATCAATTTCGACCCGACGATCCTGCCTGATGGCATCGCGGTATCCGACGATCCGTTCCCGGCAGCCCGCTCGGCGGCCTATGCCAAGTCCTACGATCTCAGAACCAGCGAGGCGAGCCACTATCCTCGAACAGCAGCGAGCGCAAAGCCATGACAGAGATGAAAACACGCTTCTCGGCCGCCCAGCGTCTGTTGCACTGGCTGATGGCGATCGGGATTATCGCCATGCTGTTCATCGGCGTCGGGATGGTCTCGACCATCGGCAGGCAGTACGTGCCATTGCTGATAACCCACAAGACGCTGGGTATCGCCATTCTGGCACTTGCCCTGGTTCGTCTCGTGGTTCGCTTCGTCTCGGGCGCACCGGCGCTGCCGCCGGATCTTCCGGTGCCGATGAAACTCGCCGCGCATCTGTCGCATGTCGCGCTCTACGCGCTGATGATCGGTATGCCGCTCATCGGCTGGGCGATGATGTCCGCGGCCGCCTATCCGATCGTGCTTTATGGCGGGATCCATCTTCCGCCGATCCTGCCGCAGAGCGCGAGCCTGCACGCTCTCCTCTGGAGCGCGCATTTCTATCTCGCCTTCGCGTTCTTTGGGCTGGTGGTGATGCATCTCGCGGCGGCGCTGTTTCATGGGTTCGTTCGCCGCGACGGCGTGCTCCAGACGATGCTGCCGGGCAAGTAACGTTCCGGCGCGCTTCATCCCGATCTTCGCCGGCTCCTCGCTGGGGAGCCATGTGAAGACCCGCCGGCTGCGACAGCATTGCGTGTGGCATTGATGCCGAAACCGACGGGGCTTTGAGGCGTGTGCCTAGAACTCGCTCCACTGGGCGCTTCGCGTATCCACTGCCGCATTGCCGAAGGACGCCGCGACCTTGCGGCCGATGGCACGCGCCGGAGAAGCGTGTGCGACATCCGTGGACTGGGCAGGACGCAGCGTTCTCGACGCGGCCGACGAGGTCTCGGCAAGGCTGAAGCGGTTGACCAGTTCGCGCAGGCGCACGGCCTCGTTCGCGAGCGTGTTGGATGCCGCGTTCGATTGCTCGACCATTGCAGCATTCTGCTGCGTCGTCTGGTCCATCGCGTTGACGGCGGTGTTGACCTCGGCAAGGCCGACCGACTGTTCTTTTGCCGATGTCGCAATCGATTCCATATGCGTGTTGATCTCGACGATGAAGCCGCTGATCGTCTTCAAGGCAGAGCCGGTGTCACGCACCAGCTTGACCCCGTTCTCGACCTCGCTCGAGGAATTCTGGATCAGCCCCTTGATCTCCTTGGCGGCCTGGGCAGAGCGCTGCGCCAGTTCGCGGACTTCCTGGGCAACGACCGCAAATCCCTTGCCTGCCTCTCCGGCACGCGCCGCTTCAACACCAGCATTGAGCGCGAGCAAATTGGTCTGGAACGCAATCTCGTCGATGACGCCGATGATGTTGGAGATCTGCTGCGAGCTCTCCTCGATCTTGCGCATTGCCTCCTCGGCATGGGAGACGACCTGGGCCGATTCCGCAGCCGACTGATTGGCCTGTCCGGCAACGCTTCTGGCTTCTTCCGTCCGCTTCGAGGAGTTCGTGACGTTGACGGTGATCTCGTCGAGTGCTGCTGCGGTCTGCTCCAGGGAGGCCGCCTGCTGCTCGGTCCGTCTCGAAAGATCGTCGGTTCCTGCGGCGATTTCGCGAGTGCCGGTGTCCACGGTCGAAATCGAGTTCGAAATCTCCGAGAGAGTCGCGCCGAGTTTGCTGACGGAGCCGTTGAAATCGTGGCGCAGCGCCTCGAAGTCGGGTGCGAAGACCTCATTGATCTGGAAGGCGAGATCGCCACTAGCCAGGCGTTTCAGGCCTGCTGCCAGACCTGACGTTGCGAGACGCAACCGCTCTGCAGCATCCCGCTCGGCGCGCTCCTGAACCGCGACACGCTCGGCTTCTGCGCGTTTGCGGTTGTCGTCGGCTTCCTGTTCGAGGCGCCGGTTCGAAATTGCCGCCTGACGGAAGACTTCGAGGGCCTTTGCCATCTCGCCGATCTCGTCGTCGTTGCGGGCGAGGCTGATGTCGGTATCGAGGCGGCCATCGGCGACTTGCGCCATGGAACTGCTCAGCTTGTACATACCGCCGATGATGCGCTTGAAGGTGACAAACCCGACGAGAGCCAGCATCAGGACCAGCACCGACAGGGCGCTCAACGTCAGCGTCCAGTAGAAGCTCGCCCGTGCGGCCGCTCCGTCAATGGCGCTTTGCGTGCGCTGCTCGAGTTTCACGAAGAACGCATCGACCGGCTTCATGATCTCGGCCTTGGCCTTGTGATATTCCGGGGAATTCAACATCGCCGCCGCTTTCTGCCGCGCCTGCGGGCCAAGCGTTGCGGCATTGTCGACGAGATCCATGGCCTCGGTCTCGAGCTTGACGAGCGCATCCGAGCGCTTGGCGGCTTCGTCCAGAAGCGCAAACTCCTCATCGGTAAAGCCGGCAGCCTTCATCTCGTCGCGCGAAGATATGGCCGGGCCGTCCGGACGAGGTTTGGCATCGCCGCCGGCCACGAAATCCCAGTAAATTCGCTGGTATTCCTCAGGGCGAGGACGCGTGCCGTTGCGGATCTCGATGACGGCGTTGTACTGATCCTTGAAGGACTTGTCGCCGGTCTCCGCATAGGTGCGGACCATGCGCGTCAGATCATCGGACGACTGCCGGAAATTGTCGGCAAGAATGTAGGATTTGTACTTTTGATTATAGGCGCCGCTGATGTCCTCGGCGGCCTTGTCGTAACTCCAGAGACTGGCCATCAGGCCAGCCATGGCGAGGCCGGTGACGGCGGCCAGGCCAATAAATTGCGTCTTGATTTTCATGATGACGATTTCCTGGCGTAGATGTGCCTTTGCGCCGCAATCATCGCGGACGCGGGAAGTCATTCTGCGCTGACGTTGTGTCTCGACCTCATTGTCGGGGGCAGCGAAAACGTAAGTTAATGATGGTTAGCGAATGGATAATTACGAATATAAGAAATGATCTTCTATTAATGCTAACGACACCGGCAATAGTATTACTGATTGAACTTTAAATATATATCCAATCTAATTCAGTTGTTATTAATATGCGGGGAAGCACGTCTGAATGATCAATCTTAAGTAGAATTTGCGCAGAATTTTCCGGACAAGAAACTCTCTGCGATAATTTTTCCGAACCTTCAGCCTTGGCTCACCGGGTGCTGGCCGCAGTCAAAGAGGACTCGTCGCGGATCGCGCTCGGGTGTAGATTCTCGCGATCGGTGTCGTAGCGCGCCGGAGAGCGTGCAGCACCGTTGAATCGTAAACAGATTTATGGAGATGCTCTCTTCACCGAGAGCATTTCAGCACGCGCGCCTGCTTCATTTCTGGGGCGCACCCAATCCACCTCACAACCGCACAAGGCCGCAGCTCGCGGCCCGCGGCTATGTCAGCTCACGCAAACACCATCATCTGCGGCGGAACGGCCGCGAGCATGCCAGCGCGGCGTGCGACGGCGTATTTGAGGGACTGCTCGACGACGGCGGGCATGACGGGTTTGCTGACGACGCCGAGGGCACCTTTGACGCCGTCGGCGACGGTTTCGGGATTGCCGGTCATGAAGACCACGGTGATGCCGTGCTCTTCTGCAAGGCGGCGGCCGATCTCGGGGCCGGTTGCCCCATCGGACAGGTTGACATCGACGAAGGCAACATCGGCAAGCGGCGCAAGCTGCAGCGCCTGCTCCTTGTTGGTCGCGAGGCCCGCGACTTCCATACCCATGTTTTCGACCGTCGCTTCCAGATCGAGCGCGATCAGGAACTCGTCTTCTACAATCAATACTCTCTGGTTCATAACGTTATCCCGCAGCCATTTACGCACAACATTGATGGCCATGACGCCCTCTTCCGTTAACCCAAGCACGCGAAAGAACTTCGTTTCGAAGGGTTGTGGCCCGCGAAACTTGACGAGATAACGAGGTGGAAAAGGATATGTTCCGGGCCGGGACGTATTTTTTTGAACTTAACCCATTGTTAACGTTGATAAAACACTAACATCGCTTAAGTCTTTGAAATAAAAGGCGGCTCGAGCGGCCGCCTCTATGCTTATCCACAGGCCGGCGTTACTCAGCCCTTGGCCTTCAGCACCAGAACGGGATCTTCCCTGTATGCTGCCGGGAAGACCTGCTTCAGATTTTCGATCTTCGGCAGATCGTTATAGACGATATAGGGATAGGTCGGGTTCAGCGTCAGGAAATCCTGGTGATAGCGCTCGGCCGGGTAGAAGCCGTTGAACTCCGAAACCTTGGTGACGATCAGGTGCGGGAAGACCTTCGCCTGATTGAGCTGCGAGATGTAGCTCTCGGCGACCTTGCGCTGCTCCGGGCTCTCGACGAACAGTGCCGAGCGGTATTGCGTACCGCGATCCGGCCCCTGGAAATTCAGCTGCGTCGGGTTGTGCGCCACGGAGAAGAAGATTTGCAGCAGTTGGCCGTAGCTGACCTGCTTGGGATCGAAGGTGACCTCGACGGATTCGGCGTGACCGGTCGAGCCGGTGCTGACGGTCTCATAGTCGGCCGTCGCCTTGTCGCCGCCGGAATAGCCCGAGACCGCGCTCTTCACGCCCTTCACATGCTGGAAGACACCCTGCACACCCCAGAAGCAGCCGCCGGCAAAGACCGCCTTCTCGGTGGCGGGTGCCGCCGTCTCGTCGACGGTCGGTTTTGGAATGACGACGGCATCTTCCGCGGCGATTGCCGAGCCACAGGCAAAGAGCGAAATGGCCGCCAGTGCGGCGAGCCTTCCTGTCGAAAATACGCTCATGAGAACACCTCTACGAATGGGCTGTTCCCATCGTGTCGAAAGCTGCAAAAAGGCGCAATTCAAAAGGACTTATCTCACGCGGAAGTGACAATGGGATGGCGGCTGCTGTACGAAAGCGGGACACCGCATAAGTTGTGTTGACAATGGCGACGGCCCGGCCAAAAGTGCACGCCGATCAGCGCCAGCCGACCGGGGGGACTTGATGTCTGTACGCTCGTTTTTCGCCTTCGCCGCCATCGCCTTGTCTGCATTTGCAATCAGCCTTCCGGCCACTGCCGCAGACAAGAAGCGCGATATCCAGACGATCAAGGACGCCGATTTCTTCGGCTTCGATCTCAGGACCGAGCAGAACGTCTCGCTCGACCAGTGCAAGGCTTCCTGCATCGGCGACAAGAGCTGCAAGGCCTTAACCTATAATCCGAAGGTCCAGTGGTGCTTTCTGAAATCCGACTTCAAGACGATGAACGCCTTCCCGGGCGCGATCGCCGGGCGCATCGTCGAGACGACGGCCGCAGCCATTCCGCAGGAGCCGGATCTGGGCGCTGCCCCGCGCCTCAATTTCCTCTCTGCTGACGTCATCCAGCAGGCCCGCGACTACAAGACCAACAACGAGCTGACCGAGGCCCAGGAGGGCCAGTCGGTCGACAACCTGACGGCAACCGCCCGCCTCGACCTGACCGCCAACAATCTCGCGGCCGCGCTGGAATCCTTCCACGGCGCGCTGGCACTCACCCCTGACGATGGCGACCTCTGGCTGGAGACGGCGCGCGCCGCAAATTCGCTCGGCGGCACCGACAGCCAGGTCTTCGGCCAGGCGCAGCTTGACGCTCTGAACGCCTATAATCTGACGCGCACCGCCACCAAGCGCGCCGATGCGCTGGCCGTACTCGCGACCTCGCTCGCCAAGAATTCCAACTACCGCGCCGCCCTCAATGCCTACAAGGCGAGCCTGGCGCTTGTCAGCTCCAAGGAAGTCAGCGACGCCTATCTGAAGCTGAAGGCCGAACAGGGCTTCCGCATCACCGAGCATAATGTCGATGCCGACAGCGCCACGCCCCGCGCCTGCGTCACCTTCTCGGAATCGCTGGTCAAGACCACCGACTACACACCCTTCGTGACGCTGAACGGCCAGGCGCCGAAGGCGCTCGAAGCCAAGGACAAGCAGATCTGCGTCGAAGGCCTCGTCCACGGCGAGAATTACAAGCTGGTCTTCCGCTCCGGCCTGCCGTCCTCGGTCGACGAGGTGCTGGAAGCGCCCGTCAGCCTCGACATCTACGTCAAGGACCGCAGCCAGACCGTGCGCTTCACCGGCGACAGCTTCGTGCTGCCGTCGACGGCGCGCCGCGGCATTCCGCTGGTTTCCGTCAACATCCAGTCGGCGGCGCTGAAGCTTTACCGCATCGGCGATCGCGGCATCGCGCCGCTGCTGACGAGCTCGCAGTTCCTGACCCAGCTCGACGGCTACAGCGCCCAGCGCATCGAGGATGAAAGCGGCGAACTCGTCTGGCAGGGTTCGATCGATATCGCCAACGACCTCAACAAGGATGTGGTGACGAGCTTCCCGGTCGATGAAGCTCTGCCGCAGCGCAAGCCCGGCGTCTACGTGCTGATCGCCTCGCCTGCCAATGCGCCTGCGAATGAATGGGACAGCAAGGCGACGCAGTGGTTCGTCGTCTCGGATGTCGGCATCACCACCTATGCCGGAACCGACGGCCTCAACGTCTTCACCCGCTCGCTGGCATCGGCCAAGCCGATCGCAGGTGTCGAGCTGACGCTGCTTGCGAAGAACAACGAAGTGCTCGGCACCGCCAAGACCGACGATAACGGCCGCGCCACCTTCACCGCCGGCCTGATGCGCGGCACGGCGGCGCTGACACCCGCCGTCATTACTGCCAAGAACGGCGATTCCGATTACGTCTTCCTCGACATGACGCGGGCAGGCTTCGATCTCTCGGACCGCGGCGTCACCGGCCGCGCCTCACCGGGTGCGATCGATATCATGACCTTCACCGAGCGCGGCATCTACCGCGCCGGGGAAACCGTGCATGCCTCGGCGCTTGCCCGCGATACCGACGGCAAGGCGATCGAAAACCTGCCGCTCACCTTCGTCTTCCTGCGCCCAGATGGCGTCGAGGATCGCCGGATCATCAAGGAGACCAGCGATCTCGGCGGCTATACTGTCGATCTGCCGGTGCAGCAGAACGCCATGCGCGGCACCTGGACGATGAACATCTATACCGATCCCAAGGGCGAGGCGATCGGCACCAAGAGCTTCCTGGTCGACGATTTCGTCCCTGATCGCACCGACATGGAGCTGAAGACCGAGGCCAAGGAGATCGGCCCGGATACGCCGGCGACGATCGAGATCAATGGCAAATATCTCTATGGCGCACCGGCCGCAGGCCTGACGCTCGAGGGCGATGTCGTCATCAAGCCGACCCGCGAGAGCGCCGCCTTCCCCGGCTATTTCTTCGGCCTTGCCGATGAGGAAGCCTCGGAAGAGAACCGCCAGACGATCGAGGGCCTGCCCGAACTCGACGAGAACGGCCAGGCCTCGACGGATCTGACCGTCGGCGATCTGCCCGCCACGACGCAGCTTCTGAACGCCACCGTCTATATCCGCATGCAGGAACAGGGCGGCCGGGCGCTGGAGCGCTCGCTGGTCATCCCGGTCAAGAACCAGGGACCGATGATCGGCATCAAGCCGGAATTCTCCGGTGACGTCGCCGAGAATTCGACCGCCTCCTTCAACATCATCGGCACCACTGCCGAAGGCCAGAAGCAGGACATGAAGGGCCTGCGCTGGAAGTTCTACAATCTCGAGCGCGAATACCAGTGGTACCGCGATGGCACTGCCTGGAAATACGAACCCGCCTATAATGCCCGCCAGGTCGCCGACGGCGTGGTCGATGCCGGAACCGATGGCGGCAAGATTTCCGTGCCTGTCGGCTGGGGCCGCTATCGCCTCGAAGTCGAAAGCCCGGATGCCGACGGCCCGACCTCGAGCTTCGAATTCGATGCCGGCTGGTTCGTCGAGACGACCTCGACGGAGACGCCCGATGGTCTCGAAATCGCCCTCGACAAGGACAGCTACAAGGTCGGCGAAACCGCCAAGCTCAAGGTCACCTCGCGCTACGGCGGCGAGCTGATGGTCGCAGCCGGCACCGAAAATCTCGTTGCCGTGCAGAATGCGACGATGGGCGAGACCGGCGGAGAGGTCGATATTCCCGTTACCGCCGAATGGGGCGCCGGTGCCTATGTCACCGCCACGCTCTTCCGGCCCGGCGACAGCCAGGACAACCACATGCCGATGCGCTCCATCGGCATCAAATGGCTGAAGGTCGATCCCGAGCAGCGGGCGCTGCAGGTCAAGGTCGATGCGCCCGAGAAGATGCTGCCGCGCGGACCGCTGAATATCAGCCTCGCCGTTGCCGGAGCCGGCGCGAACGAGGACGCCTATGTGACGGTTGCCGCCGTCGATGTCGGCATTCTCAACCTGACACGCTACGAGGCGCCGAACCCCGAGGACTGGTATTTCGGCCAGCGCCAGCTCGGCCTTGAAATCCGTGACCTCTACGGCCGTCTGATCGACGGCTCGCTCGGCGCGACCGGCAAGCTACGCACCGGCGGCGATGGTGGCGCGGTGGCGCTCTCGGCCAGCCCGCCGACGCAGAAGCTCGTCGCCTTCTTCTCCGGTCCGGTGAAGCTCGATGCCGAGGGCAAGGCGAATGTCAGCTTCGACATTCCGCAATTCAACGGCACGGCGCGCATCATGGCCGTCGCCTGGTCGAAGGACGGTGTGGGTCACGGAGTCAAAGATGTCATCATCCGCGACCCCGTCGTCGTCACCGCCAGCCTGCCGAAATTCCTGGCACCGGGAGACAAGGCGGAACTGCGTCTCGACATCGCCAATACCGACGCGCCTGCAGGCGATTTCAAGATCGCAGTCACAGGCAATGACGCCGTCGGTGTGGACGCGGCTTCGGCCTCCAAGACCATCCATCTCGATGCCGGCGGAAAATCCGACCTGACCCTTGCCGTCGTCGGCAAGCAGCCGGGCCAGGGCACCGTCTCGATCAACCTCTCGGATGCATCCGGCCTGTCGCTCGACCAGACCGCTGACGTGCCCGTACGCCCTGCGGCACTGCCGGTCACCGAACGCCGCGTCATCGCGCTGAAGCCCGGTGCTTCGCTGACGATCGACAAGGAACTGCTGGCAGACAGCGTGCTGCCGGGTGCCTCCGTCAGTGTCAATGTCACCCGCTCCGCCGCCTTCGACATTCCGGCGATGCTGATGACGCTCGACCGCTATCCCTTCGGCTGCGCCGAGCAGACGACGAGCCGCGCCATGCCGCTCCTCTATCTCGGCGAACTCGCCAAGCAGAACGGGCTGGAAGACGATGCGGACATCAAGAAGCGCGTACAGGACGCGATCTACCGCGTGCTTTCCTACCAGGCATCGGCCGGCAGCTTCGGCCTCTGGGGACCGGATTCCGGCGATCTCTGGCTCGATTCCTACGTCACCGACTTCCTGACGCGGGCGCGCGAAGAGAAGTATGACGTACCGGATCGCGCTCTCGTGCAGGCGCTCGAAAACCTGCAGAACGCGCTCAGCTACGACGTCAACGTCAAGACGCAGGGCGACGAGATCGCCTATGCGCTCTACGTTCTCGCCCGCAACAAGAAGGCGGCGATCAGCGACCTGCGCTACTACGCGG
Source organism: Rhizobium sp. Rhizsp82 (assembly GCF_047325115.1). Lineage (NCBI taxonomy): Bacteria > Pseudomonadati > Pseudomonadota > Alphaproteobacteria > Hyphomicrobiales > Rhizobiaceae > Rhizobium > Rhizobium sp. Rhizsp82. The sequence goes on from NZ_CP168571.1 coordinate 1,646,457, forward strand.
ATACGATGATCAACGACTTCCCGACGCCGCTCGCTAAGGCGCATATCGCTGCCGCGCTGGCGCTCTATGGGGACGCCACGCGCTCGAAGAATATCTTCGTCGATGCGCTGCAGATGACCGAGACATCGATGGTCCAGCGCGTCAATCTTTCGCGCACCGACTATGGTTCGATCCTGCGCGATGGCGCTGCCATTCTGGCGCTCGCCGCCGAAAGCCGTCCGGTGCCTCCGGTCATTCCGGAGCTCGCCAAAGCCGTTGCCAAGGAGTTCAACCGGTCGAAATGGACGAGCACGCAGGAACAGGCCTGGATGCTGCTCGCCGCCCGCGCCATCCAGAGCGGCGACGACGCGCTGAAGGTCGATGTCAACGGCGCCGAGCATAGCGGTGCCTATATGGCGACGATGACCGGTGATGCGCTGATGACCAACCCGCTGACGCTGAAGAGCGCCACCAGCGATGCAGTCTCCGCCGTCGTCACCACGGTTGCCGCGCCGGTTTCGCCGCTGCCTGCCGGCGGTGACGGTTTTGCGATCGAGCGCAGCTACTACACGCTCGACGGCGAAGAGGCGAATGTCAGCGAGGCCAAGCAGAACGAGCGCTATGTCGTCGTGCTGCATGTGACCGAAAGCAACGACTGGCCGTCGCGCATCGTCATCACCGATCTCCTGCCCGCCGGTTTCCAGATCGACAATCCGAGCCTGGTCGACAGCGCCCAGTTGACGAATTTCGACTGGATCGGCGAACAGACGGCCGCCCATACCGAATTCCGCGATGACCGCTTCGTTGCGGCCTTCAACCGCTCGGAAGGCGATAACCGCGAGATCAACGTCGCCTATGTCGTGCGCGCCGTCACACCCGGCACCTACGATCATCCGGCGGCCGTCGTGGAGGACATGTACCGTCCGCAGCTCTCGGCACGCACGGCCATGGGCAAGATGGAGGTTGTCGCAGCACAATAATGCGGCTCTGGCACAAGCTCACCATCACATCTGCGGCCGGCATTCTTCTTGCCGGCGCAGTGCTGCTTGGCCTCGATGCCGCCGACAAGGCCTATCCGCCGCCGATCGACAGGGCCGGGCAGGTCTCCGCCGAGGTGCTCGACGCCGACGGCCAGCTGCTGCGCGCCTTCGCGACACCTGAGGGGCGCTGGCGGCTGAAGACCGATGTATCCGATGTCGATCCGCAGTTCCTGCGCATGCTGGTCGCCTACGAGGACCGGCGTTTCTACGATCACCACGGCATCGACGCGCTGGCGATCGGCCGCGCAGCGCTGCAGCTCGTCACCAATGGCCGCATCATCTCGGGCGCCTCGACGCTTTCGATGCAGGTGGCGCGGCTGATCGAGCCGCGTAGCGGCCGCTCGCTGTCGGCCAAGCTGCTGCAGGTGGCCCGCGCCATCCAGATCGAACGTCGGCTCTCGAAGGAACAGATCCTCGACATCTACCTGACCCACGCCCCCTATGGTGGCAATCTGGAAGGTGTCCGGGCAGCAAGCCTTGCCTATTTCGGCAAGGAGCCGAAGCGGCTGACGGTGGCGCAGGCCGCCCTTCTCGTCGCTCTGCCGCAGCTTCCGGAAAAGCGCCGGCCGGACCGCAATCTCGCCGCTGCCGAAGCGGCGCGCAAACGCGTGTTGGAACGCGTCGCCGTCATCGACGCCGTCGGCGATGGCGAGGCCGAGCGCGCCGAGGCGACGCTGGTGCCGGCGCGGCGCATGCAGCTCCCGGCGCTTGCCGCCCATGTCGCCGAAGCCGCGTTGCGCAAGGCGCCGCAGGAGCGCGAGCACAAGACGACGCTGAAGAAGCAGGTGCAGGAAGGGCTGGAACTCGCCGCGAAGAACGCCGCGATGCGGCTCGGCCCGAAACTCTCCGTCGCCATGGTGATGGCCGATGCCCGCAGCGGCGAAATCGTCGGCGAAGTCGGCTCGGCCGATTATTTCGACGCCAGCCGCTCCGGCTGGATCGACATGACCCGGATCAGCCGCTCGCCGGGCTCGACGCTGAAGCCCTTCATCTATGGTCTCGCCTTCGAACAGGGCCTCGTCAGCCAGGAAACCATCATCGAGGATCGCCCCTCGGATTTCTTCGGCTACCGGCCCCGCAATTTCGACATGAGCTATCAGGGCGACGTGACGATCCGGGAAGCCTTGCAACTTTCGCTGAACGTTCCCGCCGTCAAGCTGCTCGATGCCGTCAATCCGACGCGGCTGATGGTGCGCTTCCGCCGCGCCGAGGTGCGCCCCAGCCTGCCGCCGAACGAAACGCCTGGTCTGGCAATCGGCCTCGGCGGCGTCGGCGTGACATTGAAAGATCTGGTCCAGCTCTACACGGCGCTTGCCAACAAGGGGCAGCCGGTGCGTATCGGCGACGGCGTGACCGGCATGCCGGGCAAGATCGACGGCGAACCGCTGCTGGAGCCGGTCGCCGTCTGGAACATCGCCGATATTCTCTCGGGCGTGATACCGCCGGCCGGCGCACCGCAGCGCGGCATCGCTTACAAGACCGGCACGAGCTACGGCTACCGCGACGCCTGGTCGGTCGGCTATGACGGCCGCTATGTGCTCGGCGTCTGGGTCGGGCGGCCTGACAATGGTGCCGTTCCGGGCCTAACGGGCTACGGCACCGCGGCGCCGATCCTCTTCGAGGCCTTCACCAAGTCGGGCATCGCCACAACGCCGCTGCCGCGCCCGCCCTCAGGCGCGGTGCGCATCGCCAAGGCCGACTTGCCGGTGAGCCAGCGCCGTTTCGCGCTGAATGCCAGCGGCCTGCTCGTCAATTCCACACGCGAATCCGCGCCGCAGATCGTCTATCCGCCCGAAGGCGCGCATGTGGATCTCGGCGCCAAAAGCGGACAACTTGCGCCGCTGATGCTGAAGCTGCAGGGCGGCCGGGCACCGTTCCGCTGGCTCGCCAACGGCAAGCCGCTGCCCGATCTCTCCCGCCGCCGCACCAACCAGTGGCTGCCCGATGGCGCCGGTTACTCGAAGCTGACGGTGATCGATGCCATGGGCCGCGCCGCGAGCGTCGGCATCTTCGTCGATTGAGGCGACGCCGTTTCACGAATTTTCCGCCGCGCCTGTCGGAACTTGCGCCCTCGCTGCGTCCTTGGATCAGAACAGCGCAAGGAGAGAGCAATGCGAGACCTGATCCTCACCATGGCCATGTCCCTCGACGGCTTCGTCTGCGGCCCCAACGGCGAGCTCGACTGGATTTTCAACGGCGACCAGGAGGCGATCGCCTGGAAGGTGGAGACCGTCTCGAGCGCCGGTCTGCACATCATGGGCAGCCGCACCTTCAAGAGCATGGCCGGCTTCTGGCCGACGGCGGCAGGCCCCTTCGCCGCGCCGATGAATGAGATCGCGAAGGCGGTCTTTTCGCAGCAGGGAACCTCGATTCTCGAAGCCGCAAAGACCGGGAACTGGCGGGACGCCTATGTCGCGAGCGGTGACCTGCGTGAGGAAATCGCCCGGCTGAAAGCCATAGACGGCAAGCCGATCGTCGCTCATGGCGGCGCAGCCTTCGCCCGCAGCCTGATCGCTGGCGATCTGGTCGACGAATACCGGCTGATGGTCTACCCGATCGCGCTCGGCAGCGGCCTGCCGATCTTCTCCGGCGTCACGGCGCTGCGCCGCCTTGAATTGGTGAGTTCGAAGACCTTTCCGAAGGGCACGCAGGCGCAGGTCTACCGGCGCGCTTGACGACCTCGTCCTGAAGCCTGCAAGAGCTCCGTTGGCGGGAACAAAAGCCCGCCACCGCCGTTCCGGATCGTTGCAATCCCGAACAAAGGCGGCTCATGACGCTTCCCACATCCACCTACAGGCTACAGTTCCGCGACGGCATGACCTTCGACCGGGCGGCCGAACTCGTGCCCTATCTCAAGCCGCTCGGCATCAGCCATCTCTATGCCTCGCCGATCTTCACGGCGGCCTCCGGCTCGACCCACGGCTACGACGTCACCGACGCCAATGAAATCGACCCCACGATCGGCGGGCGCGAAGGTTTCGAGCGGCTCTGTGCCGAGCTTAAGGCAGCCGGTCTCGGCTTGATCCTCGATATCGTGCCGAACCATATGGCGGCTTCGGTGGAAAACGCCTGGTGGCGGGATGTGCTGAGATACGGGAGGGAGAGCCGCTACGCCGGCTATTTCGACATCGATTGGTCTGAGCCGCTGACACTTCCCATTCTCGGCAAGCCATTCGAGGAGGCGCTGGCCGACGGCGAACTGCAGATCGTTACTGATCAGAACACTGGCGAGCGCTCGCTCGCCTATTTCGAGACGCATCTGCCGCTGCACCCGGATAGCCTAGCCGAAACCGGCGACATCGCCCGTCTCCACGAAGTCCAGCATTGGCGCCTGACGCACTGGAAAACAGCCGCCGCTCACCTGAGCTACCGCCGCTTCTTCGAGGTCACCGGCCTTGTCGGCCTGCGCGTCGAGGACGAGGCGGTCTTCGAAGACAGCCATCGCGTGGTTCTCGATCTCGTCCGCTCCGGTCAGGTCCAGGGTTTGCGGCTCGACCATATCGACGGTCTTGCCGACCCCAAGGCCTATCTCGACCGGTTGCGGCAAGCGACCGGGCCGGAAACCTATATCATCGTCGAAAAGATCCTCGGCCATGGCGAGACTCTGCCCGCCGATTGGCCGATTTCCGGCACGACGGGGTACGAGTTCATCTCGGCGCTTGCCGATCTTTTCATCGATCCCAAGGGCATGGCAGAGCTGCAGAAGTCCTATGCCACCATCGCCCCCGGTACTGCGGATTTTCAGGAAGGGCTGCGGGCAGCCAAGACGCTGATGGTCGAGCGCAATTTTGCAGGTGAAGTCAGCCGCCTGACCGGGCTCGCGAGCGCGACGCTTCCCGATACATCCGAGGCGGAAATCAAGAAGGTCATCCGCGAGCTGCTGATCGCCTTTCCCGTCTATCGCACCTACGGTCAGGATGGTGCCATGGACGCGCCCGAAACCGTGGTGCTGGATAAGGTCAAGCAAGAGGCTGCCAGGCATCTCAAAGACCGCAGGGCGCTCGACGGCATCTGTGGATTGCTGAGAAGTGGACGCGCGGAGGAATTCCAGCGGCGCTTCCAGCAATTGAGCGGCCCCGTGGTGGCGAAGGCGATGGAGGACACGCTCTTTTATCGCCACAACCGGCTTCTGGCGGCCAACGAAGTCGGAGGCGAGCCGGATGCCACGCCCGGCGGCATCGAGGCCTTTCACCGCTTCATGCAAGACCGCGCCGCAGAACAGCCGCACGGGCTGTCGGCCACCTCGACCCACGACACCAAGCGCGGCGAAGACGCCCGCGCCCGCCTCTATGCCCTCAGCGAAGAACCGGATCTCTGGCGGCGCGGCGTCGAGCGCTGGCGGCAGATGAACCGCGAGCATCTGACGGAACTGCCCGGCGGCCTGACACCCGAAGGCAATGTCGAATGGATGCTCTATCAGGCGCTCGCCGGCATCTGGCCGGAGGATTTCAGCGAGGGACGTGCGGAGAAACTGACGGAGCGGTTCACCGCCTATGCCGAAAAGGCGATCCGCGAGGCCAAGCTCGGCACCAGCTGGGACGAGCCGCATGCAGGATATGAGGCTGCGGTCCGCACATACGCATCGGCGCTGACTGCCTCTTCCAGCCTCACCTTCCACGAGGATTTCGCCGAGACGCTGCGACCGGTTCTCTCCGCCGGCTATCTCAACAGCCTGTCGCAAACGCTGATCAAGCTGACCGCCCCCGGCATTCCCGATATCTATCAGGGTGCAGAGGGCTTCGACTTCAGCCTTGTCGACCCTGACAATCGCCGCCCGGTGGATTTCAAGGCATTGCGCAAGACGCTGTCAGCCCATGGCGAGATCGGCGAGCTCACGGTGCCGGTGCTGAAACAGCGGATCGTCGAGATCGGCCTGCATCTGCGCCGCCGCCAACCGAAGCTGTTTGCCGAGGGCCGCTATCTGCCGCTCAGCATCACCGGAAGCCGCAGGGATCATGCCGTCGCCTTCGCTCGCGCGCTCGACGGCGACTATGCGATCACGGTCGTGCCCCGGCTGATGCTCGGCTGGCTGGATCCCGGCGTGTTGTTTTCCGGGCCGGAGTTCTGGGCCGATACGGCGATCGAAATCCCGCCCGGCCTGCAGGGCATCAAATGCGATCTGCTGACAGGACGCCATCTCGATCCCGGACCGCGCCTGCCGCTTGGCGATATTCTCGGCGTCCAGCCGGTCGCCCTGATCGAGCCGGATTGATGATTTTCAGACGGGATGAAAATTCCCGCTTGACCTTCCAGTTGCTGGAAGGTTCATAAGCCTATCCACTGCCCGCTTGGGCAAAGGAGAAGCCTATGGATAATCACGACCATTCCCACCATCACGGCCACGGAGCGCATGATTGCTGCTCCGGCCATAGCCACGGCGCTGGTGCCGAGGCTCCGGTCACGCGCGATCCCGTCTGCGGCATGACGGTTGATCCGAACGCCGGCAAGCCGAGCCTCGTTCACGGAGGACACAGCTACCATTTCTGCTGCGACGGCTGCCGCACGAAGTTTGAAGCGGCACCGCAGGATTATCTGACTGCCAAGGATCCTGTCTGCGGCATGTCGGTCGACCGCTCGACGGCAAAGCACTTCCTGAAGCATGAGGGCGAGAAGTTCTATTTCTGCTCCGCGGGCTGCAAGGCGAAATTCGAGGCAAACCCGGCGGACTACCGCGACGGCAACCGCCCGGCGCCGAAGCCCATGCCGAAAGGCACGCAGTATACCTGCCCGATGCATCCCGAGGTGATCAGCGATCATCCCGGCGACTGCCCGAAATGCGGCATGGCGCTAGAACCAATGGGCATCCCGCCGGCGGACGAAGGCCCGAACCCGGAGCTTGTCGATTTCACCCGCCGCTTCTGGGTGAGCGCAGTGCTCGCCGTGCCGCTGCTGGCGCTGACCATGGGGCCGATGATCGGCCTGCCGCTGCGCGACATGATCGGCGAGGCGCGCGCCGTCTGGCTGGAGCTTGCGCTGGCGACGCCCGTCGTGCTCTGGGCCGCCATTCCCTTCTTCCGCCGCGCCTGGGCATCCCTCGTCAACCGCAGCCCGAACATGTGGACGCTGATCGGCCTCGGCGTCGGCACCGCCTATCTCTACAGCGTCGTCGCGACATTGGCGCCCGGCCTGTTCCCGATGAGTATTCGCGGCCACGGCGATACGGTTCCGGTCTATTTCGAGGCCGCTGCCGTCATCGTGGCGCTGGTCTTCGTCGGCCAGCTGCTTGAGCTGAAGGCACGCGAGCGTACCGGTTCGGCGATCCGCGCCCTGCTCGACCTTGCCCCGAAGACCGCGCGGCGGATCAATGCCGATGGCAGCGAGATCGATATCGAGGTCGACGACATCGCCAAGGGCGACCGCTTGCGGGTGCGCCCCGGCGAGCGCGTGCCGGTCGATGGACTGGTCAGCGAAGGACAGTCGACTGTCGATGAATCGATGATCACAGGCGAGCCGCTGCCAGTCGAAAAGACCAGCGGCGATGCCGTCACCGGCGGCACGATGAACCGCAACGGCAGCTTCATCATGACCGCCGAGCGCGTCGGCGCCGAGACGACCCTGTCGCAGATCGTCGATATGGTCGCCAAGGCGCAGCGCTCGCGCGCGCCGATCCAGGGTGCCGTCGATCGAGTCTCGGCCGTCTTCGTGCCCGCCGTCGTCGCCGTCGCGATCCTCGCCTTCGGCGCCTGGATGATCGTCGGGCCGGAGCCGCGCCTCGCCCACGCACTGATCGCAGCCGTCGCCGTGCTGATCATCGCCTGCCCCTGCGCCCTCGGTCTTGCAACGCCGATGTCGATCATGATCGCCACGGGACGCGGCGCCCAGGAAGGCGTGCTGATCAAGGATGCGGAAGCGCTGGAGCGCTTCTCCAAGGTCGATACGCTGATCGTCGACAAGACCGGAACCCTCACAGAGGGCAAACCGCGCCTCACCGACGCCGTCGCTCTCGGCGGCATCGGCGAAAGCCGGCTGCTCGCCGCTGCAGCCAGCCTTGAACGCGGCTCGGAACATCCGCTCGCCGAGGCGATCGCCGCGGGCGCCGAAGAGCGTGGCATTGCAACCGCTGACGTGACTTCCTTTGAAGCGCTCACCGGCAAGGGCGTCTCCGGCCTCGTCGGCGGCGCGAAGGTCGCGCTCGGAAATGCCGCGATGATGCAGGATCTCGGCATCGACACCTCGGCGCTCTATCAACAGATCATCGCGCTGCGCGATGAGGGCAAGACCGTGATGTTCGTCACCATCGACGGCAGCCTCGCAGGCTTCGTCGCCGTCGCCGACCGGATCAAGCCGACGACGGCAGCCGCAATCCGGGCGCTGCACGAAAGCGGCCTGCGGATCATCATGGCAACCGGTGACAACGAGCGGACCGCCAAGGCCGTGGCAAGGCAGCTCGGCATCGACGAGGTCCGTGCCGACGTCCTTCCTGAGGGCAAGAAGGCGCTGATCGACGAGCTGCGTGCCAAGGGCGCCGTCGTCGCCATGGCCGGTGACGGCGTCAATGACGCTCCCGCGCTGGCAGCGGCCGATGTCGGCATTGCCATGGGCACCGGCGCCGATGTAGCGATGGAAAGCGCCGGGATCACCCTGGTGAAGGGCGATCTCAATGGCATCGTCCGCGCCCGCCGTCTGGCGGAAGCGACGATGCGCAATATCCGCCAGAACCTCGGCTTCGCCTTCGGCTATAATGCGCTCGGCGTTCCCGTTGCCGCAGGTATCCTCTATCCGGTGCTCGGCCTGCTGCTCTCGCCGATGATCGCCGCGGCGGCGATGAGCCTGTCCTCGGTCTCGGTCATCGCCAATGCGCTGCGGCTGCGCGTGCAGAAACTCTAGGAGACTTCGATGAATATCGGCGAAGCATCCGATCGCTCCGGCCTTCCGGCAAAGACGATCCGCTATTACGAGGATATCGGCCTGATCCGCCCCGAAAGGGGCGGAAACGGCTATCGCGACTACGATATCTCTGACGTCCACAAGCTGCGCTTCCTGCAGCGCTCCCGCGGCCTCGGCTTCTCCGTCGAGGAATGCCGCCAGCTGCTTGCGCTCTATGAAGACAAGAGCCGCGCCAGCGCTGACGTCAAGGACATCGCCCAGACCAAACTTACCGAGATCGACCAGAAGATCCGCGAAATGATGGAACTGCGCCGCACGCTGGAACATCTCGTTCACGCCTGCCACGGTAACGACCGGCCGGATTGCCCGATACTGGAGGAGCTTTCGGAGGGGGCGAAGGTCTAGAAATCCGGGCCGATCGCCCTGATATCCGTCAACGCGAAACCGGCATCCTTGGTCAGGATCGGCAGGTTCCGGCCTTTCGCGACGGCATAGTGAAAGCAATCTGCAAGATTGAGTGCATCATTGCGCTTGTCATCGGCATGACGGTGCCTGCCATGAAGGTCGAAGGCTTTCAGCGCAAGGCCGTTGTCATCGGGCGTGACAGGCAGCACTGCGATATCCGCCAGCCGGATAAAGGCATCCAGTCTTTCTTGAGCCTCAGCCATGGAGCCCTGCAACTTCTTGCGATAGAGCGCTGCGGCGGCTTCCCAGACTGCAATAACGGATGTGCAGAGCGATCCTGGCGCGGCTTCTTCGAGCGCCCGGATGAAGCGGTCTGACTGAGGCTCCTGCAGCAAGATAGCCAGCATTGCCGAAGCATCGACGAACATCAGTAACCGCCGCTCAGTTCGTCGAAGAATGCCTTGTCCAGCACCACGTCATTGTCAGGCAGAGCAGCAATCTGCGCCTGCAGCGGCTTTAGCCGCGCGGCAAGAGGCAGTTTCTCATCGTAACGGCGAAGTTCGCCTTGCAACGCAAGGAGAACCGCCTCGGTCTTATTGACGTGCATCTTGGTTGCCAGCTCTTCAGCCAGCTGATTGACTCGCTCATTTCTGATATTCAGCGGCATGTTGGCATCCTTGTGTAGACATACACAATATAGCGTCTACACAGGCTCGCGCCAAGAACTCGAAAAAATTTGATGAGGCCGTGGAATAAATCCCGACCGGCATCCGTATACTCAATCATGGAACGGAAAGAACGCCCATTCGATGTCATCGGACAGCTCGCAGCGCTCAGGCGCTATGCGCGCGCCCTGGTGCGCAATTCGGATGAGGCCGAGGACCTGGTGCATGATGCGCTGGTGCGTGCCTACGAGAAGCGTCAGAGCTTCCGCGGCGGCGGCAATCTTCGGACGTGGCTGCTTTCCATCGTCCACAACGCTCATATCGATCGCGTTCGCCAGAACCGGTCGATCACACGAAGGCATGACGAAGCGGCCCTCGAGGCGGACCAGTCGCTGCCGGCAGGGCAGGAGCACGCCGTGCGCCTCCAGCAGGTTCGCGACGCCTTCTTCAACCTGCCGGAGGAACAGCGAGAGGCGCTGCATCTCGTCGCCATCGAAGACCTGTCCTATCAGGAAGCCGCGGCATCGCTCGGCATTCCCGTGGGCACGCTGATGTCGCGCATCTCGCGTGCCCGCGCCCAGCTGCGCGAATTCGAGGAGAAGACACCGCGCGTTTCGCATTTGCGCTTAATCGGAGGGAACGGCAATGAAAGCAGTTGATCCGATCATCGATACCGATCTCGACGCCTATGTGGATGGCGAACTCGACGTGGCGCGCCGCATTCAGGTCGAATCCTACCTCTCCGAGAACCCTGATATCGCCGCCAAGGTGATGGCAGATCTCAGCATGAAGGGCGAGCTTCGCCTGGCGCTTGCCGGCGAGAATGCCTTTGGCCGGATCGAGACCCGTGATGCCGCCCGCCGGCTGGAACGCGGTCTCTCCTATGGCCGTATCCTGCATACGGTTCAGCGGATTGCCGCCGTCGCCGTGCTGGTCGCAGCCGGTTGGGTCGCGCATACTTCGTTCGGTGCCTTCACGGCGACCGAAGTGGCTGCCTCGACACCGGCTCCGGCCTATGTCGAAGACGCCGTTCGCGCCTACCAGACGGCGCAGTTGCGCCAGACCATGCCGTCGCAGACGGCACCGCATTACAACGCCGACGAGATTCGTGCGGCGACCGCAATTACCATGCCCGAGCTGCCGAAGGGCTGGAAGGTCTCTGATGTTCAGATCTTCCCGTCGGAATTCGGCCCGAGCGTTGAGATGGCTATCCAGGAAGCGGACGGGAAGCAGCTTTCGCTGTTTGCCGTCAGGCCGGGGGCGTTTGCCGTGCAACCGGTTGGTCATCTCGCGCTCGACAATGCAGAAGCCGCCTACTGGCAAATCGGCGAAGTGGCCTATGCCCTCGTTGCCGGTGACGGTGGTTCCAACCTCGATAGGGCGGCCGAAGGCCTTGCCCGTTCGCTGTACTAGTTTGAAACCGAGGAGATCAGAATGAACCAGATCAACCCGCGTTACGGCTACGGCTCTGCCGCCGGCTCGCAGGCCCTCTTCGACGAGGGACTCCGCCAGCATATGCTGCGCGTTTACAATTACATGGGCATCGGCCTTGTCATCACCGGCATCGTCGCCTTCATCGTCGGCTCGACGCCGGCTCTCTACGTGCCGATCTTCCAGTCGCCGCTGAAGTGGGTGGTGATGCTGGCTCCGCTGGCCTTTGTCTTCTTCTTCTCGTTCAAGATCCAGACGATGTCGGCAAGTGCTGCGCAGATGACCTTCTGGGCCTTCTGTGCCGTCATGGGCCTGTCGCTTGCCTCGGTGTTCCTGGTGTTCACCGGCACGAGCATCGCCCGCACCTTCTTCATCGCCGCAACGATGTTCGGCGCGACCAGCCTCTATGGCTACGTCACCAAGCGTGACCTGGCGAAGGTCGGCTCGTTCCTGATGATGGGCCTGATCGGCGTCGTCATCGCCAGCATCGTCAACATCTTCCTTGGCTCGTCTGCACTGCAGTTCGCCATCTCGGTCATCGGTATCGTCGTCTTCGTCGGCCTGACCGCCTGGGACACGCAGAACATCAAGGAACAGTATTCCGAAAACCATGATCAGGAATCGAACCAGAAGCTTGCCGTCTTCGGCGCTCTGTCTCTCTACCTGAACTTCGTCAACATCTTCCAGCTGCTGCTCAACTTCACGGGCGAGCGGGAATAGGACTGCGCTTCTGGGGGCAATGGAAGCGCTAGAGCGCCCGGTCCGCAATCTGTGACAGGATGGCGGGCCGGGCGTTCACCCTTTAATGGAAAAGGCCGGAGCGAAAGCTTCGGCCTTTTTGCATTCCGGGTGAAGAGTGCAGATCAGATGATGCCCCAGGCGCGGTAGCGGCCGCGGCCGGTGATCTCGCGAATGCCGATCTCGTTCAGCAGATTGAGCGCGCCGCGGCTGGTGACCTTCAGCTGCTTGGCAACCATCGCCGACGATACCATCGGCCGCGACAGCACGAACTCCGCCAGTTGCGGCAGGCTGCTGTTCGAGCGGCGATCCCTGAAGCGCAGCTCCATCTGCGTGCGGGCGAGCAGCAGGCGGTCCATTTCCTTGAGGCCGGTGGCAGCACTCTCGCTCATTGCTTCCAGGAAGGCGAGAAGCCGGGTCAACCGGTCGCGCGAGCGGCGGCGCTCGTGGCGGACGCTCTTCAAACCGGCGTAGAAGGAAAAGAGGTGCGAGGACACCTTGCCCCGTGCCCGCAGATGGCTGGAAACCAGCAGACCACCGAGCCAGGATTGGCGCCGCAGCGGCTCGATCCGCTCCCAGGCGTCGAAGAGAACGGCGGCGGCGAGAACCGGCGGCAGCTCGCCAGCGAGCGGCAGCACGCCGCGCCAATCGGCAAGCCGCTGCCCCTCATCCCATTCGTCATCGCCGAAAAGCCCAAGCGGATCGTCGCTGCGCTTCTCCTTCGGCCGCTCTTCCTCGGCCTCGACAGGCTTGCCCATATGGGCATCGAGCAGCCGCTGCGAGCGGGCGAGTATCGCGTCGATTTCCGCAAGCTCCGCCGAAAGCAGCTGATCGGGCTCATCCGCCTCTTCTGTAGCAGCGGCAAAACCCTTGGTCTCAGGTGCCGTGCCCTCGTCCAGCCCCGCCCCTGCCAGTGCGTTGAGACCGGCAGCGCTCAGCGCCCAGGCGGGGTCGGCGGTCCAGATGCGGCGCCGCGCGCGCAGCACCGCATGGGCGATCGTTAGCTCATGGCTCGGCGTGCGGCTGTCCATATGGGCGTCGTGGAGCACGAGATCCTCGACATGCACGAGCTCGCCCGCCACCCAAAGAGCGCCAGCGGCATCGAAGAAATGGCCACGCTCGGCAAAGCCTTCGCCAACCGGCGAGCGCGCCGCCCGTTCATCGACGCGCGCCAGCATGTCCTCCGCCTGCACCACGGCAGGCAGAAGGCTTTTCAGAAGGGCATTGTCGATCTCGTAGCGCACGTCATTTTCCGGAAGTCATTTCGACCTTTACTTCCGCTATTTGACCCATGATTCGCAACCGGCGCGCCGATCAAATCTCAGGAAGCCGGGCTGAAACGGGCAACGAGCGCGTGGCGATCACCAGGATAGGTGAAGCGCACATGGGTGACAGGACCGGCATTGCTCCAGGTCCTGCGCTCGACGACGAGGCAGGCGGTGCCGCGGGGAATATCCAGCGCATCCGTCGCATTGCCACTCGCCGGCGAAGCGTGAATCTTGTGCTCGGCGGTCGTCCAGGGCACTTGTTTCACCAGCCATGGACCGGGCGCGGTTTCCGCGAAATCCGCAGCTGCCGCATCCGGCACTGTTTCCAGATTGATCAGGCGCTCCTCAAGGCAGAAGGGGAGCGCGCCTGCGAAGTGGACGCAGGTGATTTCACGAAGCGGCGTGCCGGACGCAACGTCGGGCAGTTGACCCTCGCCGGCCATCGCCTTGCGGGTTTTCTGGGCGATGACCCGATAGCTGTAGGGCAGGTTCAGCGACTGAACCTCGGCCTTGATATCGTGGATCTCAAGAACAGCGGACTGCGCCTGCGGCTGGGTGACGAAGCTGCCGGATTTCTTGCGGCGTTCGATCAGCCCGGCCTTGGCAAGCTGGGTCAGCACCTTGTTGACCGTCATTCGCGAGCAGCCATATTGGGTGGCGAGATCGACCTCGAACGGAATGCGGTGGCCCGGCGGCCATTCGCCCGAAACGATGCGGCCTTCGATCTCGCTCAAGATGCTCTGATGCAGCGTGGCATCCTTGCTTGCCATATCAGGCTCCGGTTGACGTCCCTTCCCGCTCTATTGCGGATGCCACAGAAGCGAAAGCCCTAGGCGGAGAGAAGTTCGCCCATTGCCGCCAGGAAACGGCGATTGATCGCCTCGCGCTTGCGATGGCACCCGCCCTCGACCTGCTTGCGGCCGAGCGACCAGACGCTGTCGATGCGCACGCCGCCGGCGAAGATCCAGTGGTCGAGAAGCTGATCGCCGGCGAGATAGGGCACGGCGCTGCAATCCAGCGAGACGATATCCGCATCATTACCCTCACCAAGGCCCGGCTTGGAAGCCAGTGCGGCACTGCCGCCGTTGACGGCATTGTCGAACAGGTTGCGGCCGGTCGAGCCGCCGGTTTCGGCGATGACATTGCGAGCGCGGCGGCCGAGACGCTGCGAATATTCCAGCTGGCAGAGCTCGCCCGGCAGCGAGATCATCACATTCGAATCCGAACCGACGCCATAGCGGCCACCCTCTTCCAGGAAGAGCGGTGCTGCGAACATGCCGTCACCGAGATTGGCTTCGGTAATCGGGCAGAGACCGGCGATCGCGCCGCTTTTCGCCATGCCGCGCGTCTCATCATTGGTCATATGCGTCGCATGGATCAGGCACCAGCGGCCATCGACCGGGGCATTTGCCAGCAACCACTCGACCGGCCTCGCGCCGGACCAGGAGATGCAGTCCTCGACCTCCTTCACCTGTTCGGCGACATGGATATGAACAGGGCCATCGCCGGCCAGCGGCAAGATCGCCTTCAGCTCATCCGGCGTCGCGGCGCGCAGGCTGTGCGGCGCGATCCCAAGATGCGCACCGTCGAGCTTACCGGTGATCGACGCGCAACGTTCCATCAGGCGGCCGAAGCCATCGACGGAGTTGATGAAACGGCGCTGGCCATCGATGGGAGCTGCGCCGCCGAAGCCGGAATGGGCATAGAAAACAGGGAGCAGTGTCAAGCCGATCCCCGTCTCCGCGCTTGCCGCGCCGATCCGCCCGGCAAGCTCGGCGATATCGCCGTAGGGGCTGCCGTCCTTGTCATGATGAAGATAGTGGAACTCGCCGACCCGCGAGAAACCGGCTTCCAGCATCTCCATATAAAGCTGCGCCGCAACGGCCTCGACATGATCGGGCGTCATCGACAAAGCGAACTTGTACATGACGGTGCGCCAGCTCCAGAAGCTGTCATCCGCGGGACCGCGAACCTCTGCCAGTCCGGCCATGGCGCGCTGGAACGCGTGGCTGTGCAGGTTCGGCATTGCCGGGATCAGCGCCGCATGGCGGTCGTCAGCGGCGTCAGCCGCGACGCCGGTCTCGATCTTGGCAATCCGGCCGCCTTCCAGCGTCAGCCGCACATCGCTCTGCCAGCCGTTTTGCAGCAGGGCATTCTTTGCATGGAGGGTCGTCATCGCTTGCTCCCTTTGAAGGCGTCCATCTTTCTTTTCCATGGAAGCGCCCAAAATTCCACTTGTCACCCGGTTATTATGTATATACATGTTTTGACATAAGGAAAGGCGTAAAGCTGATGACAGGGGATAATCTTCATAGCGAAATGGAGCGGCCGAGCCTCTGGCGCAATGCCAGACTGGCGACGCTCAATCCGGCGCAATCCGGTCTCGGGATCATCGAGAAGGGCGCCATCGTCACCGAAAACGGCCGGATCACTTATGCCGGCCCGGAAGGCGAACTGCCGGTTTCGATGATCGAACGCGCCGAGATCACCGATCTTGAGGGCCGCTGGGTCACCCCCGGCCTCGTCGATTGCCACACGCACATCGTCTATGGCGGCAATCGCGCTCGCGAATTTGAAATGCGTCTGGAAGGCGCCACCTACGAAGAGATCGCCCGCGCCGGCGGCGGCATCGTTTCCTCGGTCACGGCGACCAATGCGCTCTCCGTCGACGGCCTCGTTCGGGCGTCGATCCGACGGCTGGACACGCTGCTTTCCGAAGGCGTCACGACCATCGAGATCAAGTCCGGCTACGGGCTGACGAGCGACGGCGAACTGAAGATGCTGGAAGCCGCCCGCGCGCTCGGCACCATCAGACCGGTTCGCGTCAAGACCAGCTATCTCGGCGCCCATGCGACGCCCGCCCACTACAAGGGCCGCAACGGCGATTATATCAGCGACGTCGTACTGCCGACGCTTGATGACGCACACAAACGCGGCCTTGCCGACGCCGTCGATGGTTTCTGTGAAGGCATCGCCTTCTCGACCGAGGAAATCGCCCGCGTCTTCGATCGCGCCAAGGCGCTTGGCCTGCCGGTCAAGCTCCATGCCGAGCAGCTTTCCAATCTCGGCGGCGCCAAGCTCGCCGCCGGCTACGGCGCCCTCTCCGCCGATCATCTCGAGTATCTCGATGACGAAGGCATCGCGGCCATGGCTGCGGCCGGAACCGTCGCTGTGCTGCTTCCCGGCGCCTTCTACGCCATCAACGAAAAGCAGAAGCCGCCGGTAAAGGCGCTGCGCGCCGCAGGCGTGCCGATCGCTATCGCGACCGACTGCAATCCCGGCACCTCGCCGCTGACCTCGCTGCTTTTGACGATGAACATGTCGGCGACGCTTTTCGGCCTGACCGTCGAGGAATGCATTGCCGGTGCGACGCGCGAAGGCGCGCGCGCCCTTGGTCTTCTCGGCGAAACCGGAACGTTGGAAGCCGGGAAAGCCGCCGACATCGCGGTTTGGGATATCGAGAGCCCCGCCGAGCTCGTCTACCGCATCGGCTTCAACCCACTTCACGCACGCATCTACAAGGGCGAAAGGATCGGCCGTTGACCATCACCCTCCATCCAGGCTCCGTTTCTCTGAAGCAGCTGGAAACCATCTACTGGACCGGCGAACCGGCCAGGCTCGATGCGTCCTTTGACGCAGGGATCAACAAGGCTGCGGCCCGCATCGCCGAGATCGCAGCCGGCAATGCGCCCGTTTACGGCATCAATACCGGCTTCGGAAAGCTCGCCTCGATCAAGATCGACGCCGCTGATGTCGCAACGCTGCAGCGCAATCTCATCCTGTCGCATTGCTGCGGCATCGGCGCGCCGCTGCCTGAGAATGTCGTTCGGCTGATCATGGCCCTCAAGCTGGTCTCGCTCGGCCGCGGCGCTTCCGGCGTGCGCATCGAGCTGGTGCGGCTGATCGAAGGCATGCTCAAAAAGGGCGTTATCCCGGTGATCCCGGAAAAGGGTTCGGTCGGCGCATCCGGCGACCTCGCGCCGCTGGCGCATATGGCTGCGGTGATGATGGGCGAGGCTGAAGCCTTCTTCGCCGGTGAACGTCTCTCCGGCGCCGATGCACTGAAGAAGGCAGGGCTTGAGCCTGTCGTGCTCGCCGCCAAGGAAGGCCTGGCGCTGATCAACGGCACGCAGACCTCCACAGCGCTGGCGCTGGCAGGCCTCTTCCGCGCCCACCGGGCGGCACAATCAGCGCTGATCACCGGCGCGATGTCGACCGATGCGGCGATGGGCTCATCCGCACCGTTCCATCCTGATATTCACACCTTGCGCGGCCATCGCGGCCAGATCGATACGGCGGCGGCGCTGCGCGCCCTGCTCGACAACTCGATCATCCGCCAGAGCCATATCGAAGGCGACGAGCGCGTGCAGGACCCCTATTGCATCCGCTGCCAGCCGCAGGTCGATGGCGCCTGCCTCGATCTTCTGCGCTCGGTCGCCCGCACGCTTGAGATCGAAGCCAATGCGGTGACCGACAATCCGCTGGTTCTGTCCGACAATTCCGTCGTTTCTGGCGGCAATTTCCATGCCGAGCCGGTCGCGTTCGCTGCCGATCAGATCGCCATCGCCGTCTGCGAAATCGGTGCGATCGCTCAGCGCCGGATCGCGCTTCTGGTCGACCCTGCCCTCTCCTACGGCCTTCCGGCCTTCCTCGCCAAGAAGCCCGGCCTGAACTCCGGCCTGATGATCGCCGAAGTCACGTCTGCCGCGTTGATGAGCGAAAACAAGCAGATGTCGCATCCGGCATCGGTCGACTCGACACCGACGTCTGCCAACCAGGAAGACCACGTTTCCATGGCCTGCCACGGCGCCCGCCGCCTGCTGCAAATGACCGAAAACCTGTTCGGCATCATCGGCATCGAGGCGCTGACCGCCGCCCAGGGCGTCGAATTCCGCGCTCCACTCGCCACCAGCCCCGAGCTGCAGAAGGCGATCGATGCGATCCGCACCGTCGTGCCGACGCTCGAAATCGACCGCTACATGGCCAATGACCTTGAGGCTGCCAGCAGCCTGATCGCTACCGGGGCGCTGAACGCGTCCGTATCCGCCAACATCCTTCCTTCCCTGGAGATCTGAGATGAGCAATCCGCGTCACAACATCCGCGAAATCCGTGCGCCGCGCGGCGACCAGCTGAATACCAAGAGCTGGATGACCGAAGCGCCGCTGCGCATGCTGATGAACAATCTCGATCCCGATGTGGCCGAGAACCCGAACGAGCTCGTCGTCTACGGCGGTATCGGCCGCGCCACCCGCACCTGGGACGATTTCGACCGCATCACGTCGACGCTGAAGACGCTGAACGAGGACGAGACGCTGCTGGTTCAATCCGGCAAGCCAGTCGGCGTATTCCGCACCCACAAGGATGCCCCGCGCGTCCTGATCGCCAATTCCAACCTCGTCCCGCATTGGGCGACCTGGGATCATTTCAACGAACTCGACAAGAAGGGCCTTGCGATGTACGGCCAGATGACGGCCGGTTCGTGGATCTATATCGGTACCCAGGGTATCGTTCAGGGCACCTACGAAACCTTCGTGGAAGCCGGCCGCCAGCACTATGACGGCAATCTAAAGGGTAAGTGGATCCTTACCGGCGGCCTCGGTGGTATGGGCGGCGCGCAGCCGCTCGCAGCCGTCATGGCCGGCGCCTGCTGCCTTGCCGTCGAATGCGACGAAACCCGCATCGACTTCCGTATCCGCACCCGCTATGTCGATGAAAAGGCAAAGACGCTGGATGAGGCGCTGGCGCTGATCGACAAGTGGACGAAGGCCGGTGAAGCCAAGTCCGTCGGCCTGCTCGGCAATGCCGCCGAAATCTTCCCTGAACTCGTCAGGCGCACGAAGGCCGGCGGCGCACGTCCTGATATCGTCACCGACCAGACCTCGGCGCACGACCCGCGCAACGGCTATCTGCCGGTTGGCTGGAGCGTCGAGGAAGCCAAGGCCAAGCGCGAAACCGATCCGAAGGCCGTCGAAGATGCCGCCCGCGCCTCGATGCGCCAGCATGTCGAAGCCATGGTCGCCTTCTGGGATGCCGGCGTACCGACGCTCGACTATGGCAACAACATCCGCCAGGTCGCCAAGGACGAAGGCTTCGAAAATGCCTTCGCCTTCCCGGGCTTCGTACCTGCCTATATCCGCCCGCTCTTCTGCCGCGGCATCGGTCCGTTCCGCTGGGCAGCGCTTTCGGGCGATCCGGAGGATATCTACAAGACCGACGCCAAGGTGAAGGAGCTGCTGCCCGACAACAAGCACCTGCACAACTGGCTGGACATGGCCAGGGAGCGCATCGCCTTCCAGGGTCTGCCGGCGCGCATCTGCTGGGTCGGTCTCGGCGACCGCCACAAGCTCGGCCTCGCCTTCAACGAGATGGTGAGGAACGGCGAGCTCAAGGCTCCGATCGTCATCGGCCGCGACCACCTGGATTCCGGCTCCGTCGCCTCGCCGAACCGCGAGACGGAAGCGATGAAGGACGGCTCGGACGCCGTTTCCGACTGGCCGCTGCTGAATGCGCTGCTGAACACCGCATCGGGCGCCACCTGGGTGTCGCTCCACCACGGCGGCGGCGTCGGCATGGGCTTCTCGCAGCATTCCGGCATGGTCATCTGCGCCGACGGCACCGATGACGCCGCCCGCCGCCTCGGAAACGTCCTCTGGAACGACCCGGCCACCGGCGTCATGCGCCACGCCGATGCCGGCTACGACATCGCGATCGATTGCGCCAAGGAGAAGGGCCTGCGGTTGCCTGGGATTCTGGGGAACTGAGGCCCGGGCCTAAAGCGAAATCAGGCCCGGATATTGCAGCACCATCTTGTCGACCGTCAATAAGGGCACTCCCTCGGTGATGGCCTGAGCGACGAGGATGCGATCGAAGGGATCCTTGTGAAGCGGCGGCAGGCCGGCGATAGCGATGGCATGCTCGCCGTTGATCGGGAGTTCGATATAGCCGTTCTCCAGGAGGAGGGTTCGAAGCAAGTAAGGGTCAGCCTGGAAGTCCGGACGGCCCTTCCCTTGCTTTATCGCTGTTTCCCAGATGCTGGCGGGGCTGAAAAGCAACTCGTTGCCGGCGTCTTCGATCAACGATCGGAGGTGAGCCGGGATCAGGCCTATATCGGCGGCGAGCCAGATGAGAATATGGGTATCGAGCAGCAACCTCATTTGGGGAAGATGTCGCCACCGTAAAACATCTCTTCGATTTCGTCGGCCATCATGGTGTCGAAATCATCAGGGACCTTGATCATGCCCTTCATGAAACCGATACGGCGCTTCGGCTTCTCGGCCTCATCGATGGGTACGACCTTGCCGATCGGCTTGCCTGCCTTGGCGATGATGAAGGACTCGCCCTTGGCGACCTTCTCCATCAAGCGCGACAGATTGGTCTTGGCTTCATGGATATTGACGATTTCCATGGCGTAAACCTCGTTGAACTTAGTCCACTAAACTTAGTCCACTTGCCCGCAATTTTCAATCCGGAGCCCGGCATGTCCAGCATCACCCATCTGAGAGCCGCCAATCACCGCCGTATGCCGTGGAAGAACGGCGGCGGGGAGACGGTCGAGATAGCCGTCTTTCCCGAGAATGCCGCGCTTGGCGACTTCGATTGGCGGGTGAGTATGGCAACTGTCGCGACCGACGGGCCGTTCTCGATCTTCGAAGGTATCGACCGGACGCTGTCGATCCTTTCCGGCGACGGCATGGCGCTTGCCATCGACGGACGGGAGCCGGTGCTTCTAACCAAGATAAGCACGCCGCTCGCCTTCCCGGCCGACGTACCTGTCATGGCTACGCTTGCCGGTGGAGCAATCACCGATCTCAACGTCATGACCCGGCGCGGACGCCTTGAGCACACTGTCGAGCGCCTTGCTGTCGATGGCATGGAGGAAACTGTCCAGGCCGGGACAGTGCTGCTGGTCTGCCGTGATGGAGCCGTCAGCTGCACATATGATGGCACGCAGATCGACCTCGATCATGACGATGCCCTGTTATTGCAGCTGGATTCGCCTTCCGCGCTCAAACTCCACGGGTCGGGAACCGCCTATCTGATCCACATCCACGCGCTGTGATGCCACTCTGAAATTCCCTCTACTTTTGTATAGACAAGACAAAACCGGCGTGCCTAATATGCCAATAAACAGGCACACCGAACGCATGCCTAAACAAAGAGCAGGGAACGTCAGACATGAAAAAAGCATCTGTTATTGCTGCGGCTCTTGCCGCGCTTCTCGCCGGTAGCGCGGCTCATGCAGCCGAAACCAAGGTTTCGATCGGTATCTCCGGCTGGACCGGCTTCGCACCGTTGACGCTCGCCAAGGAAGCCGGCATCTTCAAGAAGCACGGCCTCGACGTGTCGATCGTCAAGGTTCCGCAGGCGAGCCGCCATCTGGCGCTGGCATCCGGCGACATCCAGTGTGCGGCGACCACCGTCGAGACCTGGATCGTCTGGAATGCCGCCGGCGTTGCCACGACGCAGATCTTCCAGCTCGATGTTTCCCACGGCGCCGACGGCATTGCCGCCAAGCCCGGCATCGAAAAGATCACCGATCTCAAGGGCAAATCGGTTGCCGCTTCGGCGCCCGGCACCTCGCCCTACTTCCTGCTCGCCTTCATCCTCGCCAAGAACGGCATGACCATGAAGGACGTCAAGGTCGTCAACATGGAGCCGGGTCCGGCGGCGCAGGCCCTGCTCGCCGGCCAGAACGACGCTGCCGTGACCTACGAACCCTACCTCTCCAGCGTCCGCGCCGCGCCTGACAAGGGCAAGATCATCGCCACGACGCTCGATTATCCGGCGGTCATGGACACATTCGGCTGCACCACCGCCTTCCTGAAGGACAATCAGGAAGCCGCAAAGGCGCTGGCCGCCAGCTACTACGACGCGCTCGAAATGATCAAGACCGACAAGGACAAGTCCTTCGAGATCATGGGCAAGGACGTGAAGCAGTCCGGCAAGGAATTCGGCGAATCCGCCGCCTATCTGGAATGGCAGGACAAGGCCGCCGCCCAGAAGTTCTTCGAAACCACCTTCAAGAGTTTCAACGAGGAAGCCGCCGACCTGCTGCTGCAGGCAGGCGTGATCAAGAAGAAGCCTGATCTGACGACGCTCGCCGATCCGTCCTTCATCAAGTAATCCCTGAACACCCTGGGAGCGCGCGGGCAAAACCTGCGCGCTCCCGAGACCATCGAGAAGGCGCGGCATGCATCCATTACAACCCATCGGAGCCCGCAGCAGACTGCTCTACGGCCTGCTGTTTTTCGTGATTTTCTTTGCGGGCTGGGGCTACGCGACGCTCGGCGGCTTCGTTTCCAAGACCTTCCTCGCCGACCCGATCACCATGGTGCAGGACGGCTATGATCTCTTGGTCAACCAGGGCTTCCTCTTCGATATCGGCATGACCATCTGGCGCGTCGTCGGCGGTTTCATCCTGTCGGCGCTGGTTGCCGTTCCGCTCGGCATCCTGATGGGCGCCTACAAGCCGGTCGAGGCGCTGCTCGAACCCTTCGTCTCCTTCGCCCGCTATCTGCCGGCCTCCGCCTTCGTGCCGCTCTTGATCCTCTGGGCGGGCATCGGCGAGACGCAGAAGCTGCTCGTCATCTTCATCGGCGCCGTCTTCCAGATCGTGCTGATGGTCGCCGTCTCGGTTTCCAACACGCGCCGCGACCTGGTCGAGGCCGCCTATACGCTGGGCGCCGGAGACAGCGGTGTCGTTCGCCGCGTCCTCATTCCCGCTAGCGCGCCCGATATCGCCGAGACGCTGCGCCTCGTTCTCGGCTGGGCCTGGACCTATGTCATCGTCGCCGAACTGATCGGCGCGTCCTCGGGCATCGGCTATATGATCATCAACAGCCAGGCGCTGCTGGCGACCGGCCAGATCATCTTCGGCATCATCGTCATCGGCCTGATCGGCCTCATCTCGGACTTCGCCTTCAAATGGCTGAACCGCCGCCTCTTCGCCTGGAGGCTCGCATGAGCGAACTCGTCATCAAGGGTGTCAGCCGCACCTTCCCCGGTGTGCACGGCGGCCAGCCGACGCTGGCGCTGCAGCCGACCGACCTCGATATTCCCCGCAACGACTTCGTGACTATCCTCGGGCCCTCGGGCTGTGGGAAATCGACCCTGCTGCGCATCATCGCCGGCCTCGACAAGCCGACGACGGGGACCGTGACGCTCGAAGGCAAGGCGGTGACCGGACCGGGCGCCGACCGCGGCATGGTCTTCCAGTCCTACACACTCTTCCCTTGGCTGACGATCCGCGACAACGTCGCCTTCGGCCTGCGCGAAAAGGGCGTGCCGGAGAAGGAGAAGAACGAGATCGTCGCCAGCTATATCGACAAGGTCGGGTTGCGCGGCTTCGAGAACCACTGGCCGAAACAGCTCTCCGGCGGCATGCAGCAGCGCACGGCGATTGCCCGGGCGCTCGCCAACAATCCAAAGATCCTGCTCCTCGACGAACCCTTCGGCGCGTTGGACAACCAGACCCGCGGCCTGATGCAGGAACTGTTGCTCGGCATCTGGGAGCGCGAGCAGAAGACCGTCATCTTTGTCACCCACGATATCGAGGAGGCCGTGTTCATGGCCTCGCGCGTGGTGACGATGACGGCGCGGCCGGGCCGCATCAAGTCGATCACGCCGGTCGACCTGCCGCATCCCCGGCATTACACGGTCAAGGCCAGCCCGGAATTTTCGGCGCTGCGCCTGAAGCTCACCGAAGAAATCCGCAGCGAGGCGATCGCGGCGGCGGCGCACGGATAGGGAAGCAGGCCATGGGGGACATGCCGCTTCACCTTCGCATCCAGAACGACGTCGAACGCAGCATTCTCTCCGGAGAATGGCCGCCCGGCCATCGCATTCCCTTCGAGCATGAACTGACCGTACAATATGGCTGCTCGCGGATGACGGTGAACAAGGCGCTGACCGATCTCGTCAAGCGCGGGCTGATCGAGCGGCGGCGCAAAGCCGGAACCTACGTCCGCTTCCCGCATGCGCAATCGGCGGTCATGGAAATCCACGACCTCCGGCGCGAAGTGCAGGCCCTCGGCCTCCCCTACCGCTACACGATCGCCAGCCTGAAGGCCCGCCGGGTCAAGCGAGAGGACAGCTCGCGGCTAGACCTCGAGGCCGGGACGTCGGTGCTCGACATCGTTTGCGATCACTTCGCCGGCGACCGCCCCTTCTGCCATGAACAGCGCCTGATCAATCTTTCCGCCGTTCCCGAGGCCGCCGACGAACCCTTCGAGGACAGCCCACCCGGCACATGGCTGCTCGGCAAGGTGCCCTGGAGCTCAGCCGAACACCGCATCCGCGCCGAGCCCGCCAAGGCCGACATCGCGGCAGCGCTGGCGATCCCGGCGGGCAGCGCCTGCCTGGTCATCGAGCGCAAGACGCAGAGCGGCGATGTGCATGTCACCCATGTAAAGCTCACCTACCCGGGCGATAGCCACGAACTCGTGGCCCAGTTCGCCCATGGCGGATAACCTTAAGCTTGATCCAGCTCGCTCCTCAGCCGCTGCAGGAAGAGCTTCAGCTGTTCCTCGTCAACGCCGACGAGATGCCGCTTTTCCGGATAGGCGCCGTTCTTGACGTCATCAGCGAATTCGGTGAAGGCGGCGATCCGTTCGCGCTGCAGCCGGTCATATTCGGCGGCGAAATTGCGGTAGACCTTGGCGTGGCGCGGGTAGTGATCGCGATTGGCGCCGAGCACGTCGTCAGCGAAGAGATATTGCGCATCGCAGCCGGTACCGGCGCCCATCGAGATCATCAGCATCGAGGTGTTCTGGCTGATCGCTGCGGCGACTTCGCCGGGCACGACCTCGATCTCGGCTGCGAAGGCGCCTGCGTCCTCCAGCGCCTTTGTCTGCCGCCAGATCTCGAAGGCGCTGGCCGCCGTCTTGCCGACAGCGCGGAAGCCGCCGGTCCATGTCGCCTTCGAAGGGATGAGGCCGACATGACCGCAGACCGGAATGCCCTCTTCGCGCATGCGGCGGATGATGGAGAGGCCAGCAGCACAATAGACGGCGTCACCGCCAGCCTTCAGCGCCTTGAAGGCTTCGCGCAGATATTCCTCGGCGCTGACATAATCGCCATATTCGAGGCCAGGAACGGCAAACGGGCTCGGCGCCGCCTCACGGAAGACCGGACCGAGCAGCGCCGGGGGAACGGAGACCATGTCGATCTTCGCCTTCTCCGCGGCTTCGGCTTCTTCCAGCGTGGTGACGCGCAGCATCGTAAGCTGACGCTTACCTTTTATCGACAGGAGGTCGGCAACGGTCGGCCGGCTATGCTTCTTCATCTTGTTCTCCGTTCAGGCCGCGAGCAGCGACTTCAGTTTGACATTGCTGGCGGTCAGCGCCGCCGGATCGGGATGGGCACGCGCGGCGATCAGCATTTCCGCAAGACGGATATCGCGGGCGACGGCATTGCCGGTGCCGATGCCGCTTGCGGCCAGCAGCCGCCCCTCGCCATCGAGATGGAAGAGGATGAAGGCGCCATCGCCGAGGTCGCGCCGCAGATGTGTGACGGCTCCATCGGCAAGTCCGGCGATCTGCAGCGTCAGGTCATATTGATCCGACCAGAACCACGGAACGGCCGAAACAGCCTCGTTCGCACCCATCATATTGGCTGCGGCGAGGTTGCCCTGCTCCTGCGCATTGCGCCACGACTCAAGTCGCACGCGTTTACCGCCGTAAATTTCAAGGGGAAAAGAGCAGCAGTCGCCAGCGGCATAAGTGTCCGGCGATGAGGTCTGCAAATGCCCGTCGACGGCAATGCCGTTCTCGATCGCAAGGCCTGCCGCTTCGGCGAGTTCGACATTCGGCTGCGCGCCAATTCCGACCAGGATAAGATCGGCTTCCAGCCTCTCGCCGGCAATCTTGATGAAGGCGTGGCCGGTCTCTTCGCCGACGGCCTCAATGGCGGCGCCGCAGCGCAGATCGATGCCTTCGCCACGATGACGCTCGGAAAGCGCCAGCGCGATGTCTTCCGGCACGCCGCGTTTCAGGACGCGTTCCAGTCCCTCGACGAGGGTGACGCGAGCGCCGAGCTTGATCGCGGTGGCGGCAACCTCGAGGCCGATAAAGCCACCGCCGATAATGGCGATGTGCCTGCCGGGCTTCATCACATCGCGGAGCGAAACAGCGTCGTGATGCGTGCGCAATGCGCGGATCCGGGCGCTGACGGCCGGTGCACCCGGAAAGGCACGCGGGCTGGCGCCCGTTGCAAGCAACAGCTTGTCATAGGAGAGGACAGAGCCATCCGAGAGAACGACGCGCTTGGCTTCCGCATCGAGGCTCTTGGCCGATACGCCGGTCATCAGGCGGATGCCAGCTTCCGCATAGCGCTCGGAGGCGGCAATCAGCTTCGGCTCGAGGGCTTCGCTGATGCTCGCCTTCGACAAAGGCGGGCGCTCGTAGGGCAACAGCGGCTCGGTGCCGACAAGGGTGATCTCGCCGTCAAAGCCCTTTTCACGCAAAGCAAAGGCGGCCCGGGCGCCGCATTCGCCGGCCCCGATAATGACGAAGTGAGACATGGAAACCTCCTCAGATGGAGATGAAGACAGAGCCGCCTTCGACCTTGACCGGATAGGTCTTCAGGTTGACGCAGACGGGTGCGCCCTTGGCCTCGCCGGTCTTATAGTTGAAGCGGCCGTTATGTTTCGGACATTCGATGATGTCTTCCATCACCAAGCCATCGGCGAGATGGATGCGCTCGTGGGTGCAGAGCCCGTCGGTCGCGAAGAATTCGTCGTCGGGGCTGCGATAGACGGCGAAGGTCTTGCCGTCATGGTCAAAGCGCATGACATCCTCTTCGTCGATATCATCCTTGGCGCAGACTTCGATCCAGTTTCCGCTCATATCTTCCTCCCAGAATTATCGTTGGTCTTACTGAGCCGCCGGGGCGAGCTCGGCGTGGAACTCCTCGCGATACGGCCGCGCCGTCTGCGGCAGTTCGCGCTTCAGGAAATAGTCCTCGTTTCGCAGCTGGCGAAGAAAAGCCGGGATCATTTCCTTGTAGCCCGACCACATCGACGGGTTCGGCGCCGGAAGGTCGTGCTTGATCATCGCGTGCAGCTGCGGCAACGCATGGTAGGGCACCATCGGGAACATGTGATGCTCGACGTGGTAGTTCATGTTCCAGTAGATGAAGCGGCTGATCGGGTTCATGTAGACCGTGCGGCTGTTCAGCCGGTGGTCGATGACGTTGTCGGCGAGGCCGCCATGCTGCAGCAGGCCGGTCATGACATGGTGCCAGGCGCCATAGAGACGCGGCAGGCCGATCAACATCAGCGGCAGGAACGAGCCCATATAAATGGAGAGCGCGATGGTCGCGACATAGATCGCCAGCCAGATGCGCGCGACGCGGATCGTCTTTGGCTGCTCCATCTCGGGAATGAAGGTCTTTTCCGCCTCGCTGACGACGCCGGAGGCGTTGCGCAGCATGTCGATCACGGCATAGCCGGCGTCGAGGATGCCGAAGAAATTCAGGATCAGCCGGAAGAGGTCCGGCGGGCGCATGACGGCAATTTCAGGATCGCGGCCGACGATGACGGTGTCCGTGTGATGGCGGGTATGGCTCCAGCGCCAGGTCACCGGGTTGCGCATGATCATGAAGCAGGCGATCTGATAGACGGCATCGTTCATCCAGCGCGTCTTGAAGGCCGTGCCGTGGCCGCATTCATGCCAGCGGCTGTCGGACGCCGAGCCGTAGAGAACGCCGTAAGCGAGGAAGAACGGGAGGCAGATCCACGAACCCCAGAAGTAGATACCGAGGCCAGCGAAAACCAGCATGCTGCCGAGCCAGATGATCGTGTCGCGGATCGCAGGCGCATCCGAACGCTGCATCAGCGCCTTCATCTCCTTGCGCGCTACGTCGGTGTGATACCATTGCGCTGCCGCAAGCCCGGTCTCAACCGCCCGGCGGCTGCTCTCCCCCAGCAGGCTGTAGTCGCGTTTCATCGTCTCGGTCATTTTTGCCTCCCGCCAATCCTTGGCTGATATGAAGGTTAAGTTGACTTTGCCCCGGGCTCAATGCAGTCTTGATATATTCTATCAAAAGCCATCACACATGGCTCTCATCTGTGATGGATTATATCAGGAACTGTCATGCGCCGACCGACGATATCAGACCTTGCCCATGCGTCCGGCGTCAGTGTCGCGACTGTCGACCGCGTGCTCAACGGGCGCCACAAGGTTCGCGAGGAAACGGCGCGGCGTGTCTATGACGCGGCGCAATCAATCGGCTACCACGCTGTCGGCCTGATCCGGCAGCGCGTCTTCGAGGACCTGCCGCGCTATCAGCTGGCCTTCCTGCTGCAGAAGCCGATGCAATCCTTCTACCAGGCCTTTAGCCGCGAGATCGAGATCGCGGCGGCAGCTTGCACCACCGCGCGGCTGCAAATCCAGATCGATTATCCGGCGGCCTCCACGCCTGCCGCCATTACCGAGAAGCTCCGGACGCTGACGGCCCGCAACCAGGCGGTGGCCATGGTGGCCCCGGATTATCCGGCCGTCACCGCAGCCGTGGAAGAGCTGAAACACAAGGGCATCCCGGTCTTTTCCGTGCTGTCGGATTTCGCCGAGGGGACGCGCGCCGGCTATATCGGCCTCGATAACCGCAAGGTCGGCCGTTCTGCGGCCTGGACGATCGCCCGCACGGCCCGCAAGCCCGGCAAGGTCGCCTGTTTCGTCGGTAGCCATCGCTTCCATGGGCATGAGCTGCGCGAAGTCGGCTTCCGTTCCTATTTCCGCGAGGAAGCGCCCGATTTCGATGTGCTGGAAACGCTCATCAATCTCGACACCGTGGAGATCACCCATGAGGCGACGTCGACGCTGCTACAGAAACACCCTGATCTCGTCGGCCTCTATGTCTGCGGTGGCGGCATGGAGGGGGCGATCGCTGCGATCCAGGAGGAGAAACGCACCGGCGAGGTCGCCCTGATCGTCAATGAGCTGGTGCCGGAGAGCAAGGCCGCGCTGATGGACGGAACGGTGACCATGGCACTCAGCACCCCGCTGCCGGCGATCTGCCGCGAGCTGGTCGCCCAGATGATCGCCGCCATCGGCAACGGTGAGGCGGCAGTTCCCGGCCAGACCTTCCTGCCGTTCGAGATCTATATTCCGGAGAATATCTAGAATGATGGAATTCCATCATTCATCATGAAAATCTGTCACGGATGATAGGATGGACAGCCGTCTGCCTGCTGGCGCCTTGGCAATTTTCGGATAGAGATTCCCCCGGGCTAGATTTGCGCTCCAGGACCGGAGCGCCCTTGGGAGGACTTTTGAAATGGCATCTGTTCGCTACGCGCTGAACCATATGGCAGCGCCCGCACTGAAGATTGACAGCTTCTTCGCGCTCGCAAAGTCGCTCGGCATCGACTCCGTCGAAATCCGCAACGACCTCAGTGGCAACGCGATCCTCGACGGCACCAAGCCGGCGGAGATCAAGGCGGCCGCCGAGCGCCACGGCGTGACGATTATCTCGATCAACGCCCTGCAGCGTTTCAACGAGTGGAACGAGACCCGCGCCACCGAAGCCAAGGAACTGATCGACTACGCAGCCGCCTGCGGCGCCAAGGCGCTGGTGCTGGTTCCGAAGAACGACGGCACCGGCCGTGAAGACGGCGCGCGCCAGGCAAATCTGCGTCAGTCGCTGACCGCGCTGAAGCCGATGCTCGATGCTGCCGGCATCACCGGTTTGGTCGAGCCGCTCGGCTTCGAAATCTGCTCGCTGAGCTCAAAGACGGAAGCCGCCGATGCGATCCGTGAACTCGGCGCTGAAGGCACGTTCAAGCTCGTCCACGACACGTTCCACCACCATCTCGCTGGCGAGGCCGCGATCTTCCCTGATATGACCGGCCTGATCCATATTTCGGGCGTCGATGACAAGGACGTTTCCGTCTCGGACATGCGCGACCCGCACCGCGTTCTGGTGACATCCGCTGACCGGCTCGACAATGCCGGCCAGGTGCGCGCGCTGCTGCAGGCAGGTTACAAGGGTCCCGCCTCCTTCGAGCCGTTCTCGGCCGAAGTCCATGCACTGAAAGATCCGGCAGCGGCGCTGCGCCAGAGCATGGATTATCTCTCTTCGGCGGTCTGAGCTATTCGCGGCCGCGGAAGCGGCGCTGATAGGCAGGATCGTAAAGCGAGCTTTCGCGGAAATCGCTGGCAGCAAGGGACGGACCGACGAAGATGATCGCGGTCCGTTCGATCGGTTCTGCGGCAACCTTCGCCTCGATATCGCCGAGCGTGCCGCGAACGATCCGCTCGTCCGGCCACGAGGCCTTGACGACGATGGCGACAGGGCAATCGGCGCCGTAAAGCGGCGTCAGCTCGGTGACGACCTGACCGAGCGCATGGATCGCCAGATGAATGGCGAGCGTCGAGCCGGTGGCCCCGAATTTCTCCAGCGTCTCTTCGTTCGGCATCGGCGATGCCCGGCCGGAAACGCGGGTCAGCACCAGGCTCTGCGCCACGGCCGGGATCGTCAGCTCGCGTCCGAGCGCCGAGGCCGCGGCGGCAAAGGCCGGAACGCCGGGGGTCATGGTAAAATCGATGCCATGCTTTTCGAGGCGGCGGATCTGCTCGGCCACGGCGCTCCAGACGGAGAGATCGCCGGAATGCAGCCGCGCCACATCCTGACCGGCATTGGCGGCCTTCAGGTACTCGGCTTCGATCTCATCGAGCGACATCGGCGCGGTATCGACGATGCGGGCGCCCGGCGGGCAATATTGCAGGAGCTCCGGCGAAACGATCGAGCCGGCATAGAGGCAGACCTGGCACTTCGCGATCAGATCGCGGCCGCGAACAGTGATAAGGTCGGCAGCGCCCGGGCCAGCGCCGATGAAATGTACGGTCATGTCAGGTCCTTGATCCAGCGCCATTGCGTCACCGGCATTGCCGGCCGCCAGCCGCTCATCGTGCCGACGGGGGCGGCACGGGAAACTTCGAGGCGCGTCAGCGTTCCGCCGCGCTTGGCATATTCGGAAAGCAGCAACGCTTCCATCTCCAGCGTCACCGCGTTGGCGACGAGACGCCCGCCCAGCTTGAGCGCTACAATCGCCGCCTCAAGTACGCCAGGCTCGCTGCCGCCACCGCCGATGAAGATCGCATCCGGCTGCGCGAGATCGGCAAGCGCCAAGGGCGCGGTGCCCTCGACCAGCGCGAGGCTTGGCACACCGAGAGCCGTTGCATTACGGGCGATACGCGCGGCTCGCTCCGGCGATTGCTCGATGGCGATCGCCTTCAGCGAGGGATCGCAGAGCATCCATTCGATGCCGATGGAGCCGGAGCCTGCGCCGATATCCCACAGCAGTTCGCCGTAGCGCGGCGCCAGCGCCGACAGCGTCAGAACGCGGATTTCGCGCTTGGTAATCTGCCCGTCATGCTCGAAGAACCCGTCGTCCAGGCCATTAGTGAAGGGCAGAATGCGAGCCTTTTCGTCAGCAACGACTTCGACGGCGCAGACATTGAGCGGATCAATGGGGCCGAGCGCGAACTCCGCTGCGAGCGCTGAGCGAACCTTCTCGCGCTCGCCGCCCAGTGCCTCCAGTACCGTGAGGCGCGAACGGCCAAAACCGTAATTGGTCAGCAGCCTGGCGAGTTCCGCCGGTCCCTTCTCATCCGAGGTCAGCGCAATGATGCGCCGGCCATCGTGCAGATGCGGCATGATCAATTCGACCGGACGCCCATGCAGCGATACCGTTGCCGCCTCCTGCAGCGGCCAGCCGAGGCGCGAGGCTGCGAGGCTGAAGGCCGAAGGGGTAGGAATCGTGCGCATCTCGTCCGCCGCGATCCGCCGCGAGAGCGTGGCGCCGACGCCATAGAGGAAAGGATCGCCGGAGGCGAGAACCACGACAGGCGTGCCGCGGCGGGAAACGATATCGTCCACCGACGTCTCAAACGGGCTCTGCCATATCAGCCGCTCGCCCGAAATGAGACGATCGAGCAGCGCATGATGCCGGGCGCCGCCGAACACGACCGGGGCCGAAGCAATCAGCCGTCGCGCCTCTTCGCCGAGACCGTCTGGACCATCTTCGCCGATGCCGATAATGGTCAGCCAGGTTTTTTCGGATCGGGACGGCAGATCAGACATGGCAGAATTCCGCGTTCTGATACTGGGCGGCACGAGCGAGGCGCGCCAGCTGGCGGCCGCGCTGCGGAAGCGTTCCGACGCCGAGATCCTGCTGTCTCTTGCCGGGCGCACGGAAAAACCGTCCGAACAGCCGGTTCCTGTGAGGATTGGTGGTTTCGGCGGCGCCGATGGGCTGGCGCGCTTCCTGCGCGAAGGCGAATTTGACCTGCTCGTCGATGCCACGCATCCCTTTGCCGCCAGAATTTCCGCGAATGCCGCCGAGGCTGCAGAAATGACCGGTATTCCCGCCATCACCCTGCGCCGCCCGCTCTGGAGCGAGGAAAACGGCGACCGCTGGACCCATGTTGCGACCATTCCCGAAGCCATCGAGGCGCTTGGAGCCACGCCGCGCCGCGTCTTCCTTGCGACCGGCCGGCAGGAGGCGCATGCGGCAGAGGCGGCTCCGCAGCATTTCTATCTGGTCCGCAGCGTCGATCCCGTCACGCCGCCCTTGAAACTCGATCACGCCGCCTTCATTCTCGACCGCGGCCCCTTCGCGCTGGATGCCGAACTGGCGCTCCTGCGGGACCATCGCATCGACGCCGTGGTCGCCAAGAACAGCGGCGGCGACGCCACTTATGCGAAGATCGAAGCGGCGCGCATGCTCGGCATCGAAGTCTTCATGATCGGCCGCGCCGTGGCGCCCGCCATGAGAACGGTCGAGACTGTCGAGGACGCGCTGGCGGCGATCGATCACCTCGTCCCTCCGGCGATGAAACGCGGCGTATAGATCAGATCCGGCTTCCCATCCCGCGCCACGATGCGGGTTTCCGGCGAGCCGATGATGACACAGGTCGCCATATCCGCAACGCCGGCATCGGCCGTCTCCAGCGGCTGTACCGTGATGCGCTCGTCCGGACGGCCAGCGGCACGCCCGAAGATGACGGGCGTCGCGCCCGGCAATTCGCTGCGCAAAAGCTCGAAGGCACGGCCGAGCTGCCAGGGGCGCGCCTTGCTGATCGGATTATAGAGCGCAATGACGAAACCCGCCTGCGCTACAAGCGCCAGCCGCTTCTCGATCACATCCCAGGGCTTCAGATTGTCCGACAGCGAAATGGCGCAGAAATCGTGGCCCAGCGGCGCGCCAGTGCGCGCGGCAACCGCCAGCATCGCCGTGATGCCGGGCAGCACGACGAGATCGACACCGCGCCATTCTGCCGGTCCCTTGTCGATCGCCTCGCAGATCGCCGCCGCCATAGCGAAGACGCCGGGATCGCCGCCCGAGACGACGCAGACGGTGCGTCCTTCTGCAGCCATCTTCAGCGCCGCATTGGCACGGTCGAGTTCCTCGCGATTATCGGAGGCATGACGGCTCTGATGCGGCTGGAAATCGATGCGGTCCAGATAGGGGCCGTAGCCGAAAAAGTCGGTCGATGCGGAAACGGCGCGCGCCGCTTCCGGCGTCATCTGGTCGGGATTGCCTGGGCCGGTGCCGATGACATAGAGCGTACCGCTCATCGGCTCGCCTCCCAGCCGGGAACGAGCACCAGCGAGAAATAAGGCGCAGCGCCATCCGGCCGCTCGGCGAGCTTGATCATCGCCGCATTCGCCATCGTGCCGCGCTCGACATAGACGGCCTCCTTCAGGCGTCCCGCACTTTCCAGCGCCCGGCGGATCTTCGGCAGATTGCGGCCGACCTTCATGATCACCGCCGCCTGAGTATCCGCCAGCCGGCGGGTCAGCTCGGCTTCCGCCATCGTGCCCGGCAGCACAGAGAGCACGTCGTCCCCCTGGACGATCGGCATGCCGGCAACCGACCAGCAGCCGGACATGGCGCTGATACCGGGGATCACTTCGGTCGGATAGCGATGCGCAAGACGGACATGCAGATGCATGTAGGAGCCGTAGAACATCGGATCGCCCTCGCTGAGGATCGCGACCGTCTTTCCGGCGTCGAGACGTGCTGCGACGGCAGCGGCCGACGCATCGTAGAAACCGGTGATCTGGCTCTGATAGGCCGTCTCGCCCTTATCGATCTCCGTCGTCACCGGATAATAGAGCGGCAGCAGCTCGGCGCGGTCAGAGATCAGATGCTGGACGATGGCGCGGCCATTGCCGCTGCGCCCCTGCTTGGCGAAGAACGCGATGACATCGGCGTTCTCGATCGCCTTCGCTGCCTTGATGGTCAGAAGCTCGGGATCGCCCGGTCCGGTGCCGACGCCGATCAGACGGCCTTGCGTGCTCATAGACCCGGCCTCGCAAGTGCATTGACCGCGGCCGCCGTCATCGCGCTGCCGCCGAGGCGGCCGCGGACGATGGCATAGGGAACGCCGTAGGAATTTTCCGCCAGGGCATCCTTGGATTCCGCCGCGCCGACGAAGCCGACGGGCATGCCGAGGATCGCCGCAGGCTTCGGCCCACCATCGCGCAGCAGTTCGAGCAGATAGAAGAGCGCGGTCGGCGCATTGCCGATAGCCACGACGCTGCCGGCCAGCCGCTCGCGCCAGAGCTCGATTGCCGCCGCAGAGCGTGTATTGCCCTTTGCCCTGGCGAGCTCGGGCGTGCGCGGATCGCGCAGCGTGCAGATCACGTCATTTCCGGCCGGGAGCCGTGCGCGGGTGATGCCATGCGAGACCATCTCGGCATCGCAGAAAACAGGCGCGCCTGATTTCAGCGCCTCGCGCGCCGCCGTGACGACACCGGGAGCGAATTCGAAATGGGCAGCAGCCTCGACGAGGCCGCAGGCATGGATCATGCGCACCGCGACATCGGCCTCTTCAGGCGAGAAGCGCGAAAGATCGGCTTCGCTGCGGATGATCGCAAAGGAGCGCTCGTAGATGGCGTCGCCTTCGCGGATGTAATCGTAGTCTGGCATCCCTAGTCCTGTCGCAGCGCTTTCGCGATCGTTGCGGCGCCAAGCCGTTTCAGACAGGCGGCCGCCGATTCACCAGCCTGACGCTGCGGTCCGGCAAGCTGGGCGAGCTTCTCTATAGCGGATTCGATCCCGCCGCCAGCAATCGTTGCGTCGGGCGCATCACCGGCCTTGCGATCGAGCGAGAATCCGTAGCCATCGGCCGATCCAACAAGCGTCAACGCTGGTGACGGATGGGCGCAGCCCTTGGCGCAGCCGGAGAGATGGACGGTCAGCGAGCCATCCAGCAAGCCGGGCGCATGTTCGATAATCCGGGCGGCGAGCCGCCGCGTTTCATAGAAGCCCGACATGCAGAAACCGGCACCGGCACAGGCGGAGATATTGGCTGCGGGGTCGTGCGGATCGGCGCTCAGGCCGTAACCGCCGGCGATCATCGTCAGGCACTCCGCCTCCGCGCGAGACAGGCCAGTGATCAGAAACTGGCGATCGGGCGCAAGCCGGATCTCCGCTGACGCAGCGAGATTGGCAAGAAACGCGATTAACTCGCTCGACTGCATCTGGCCGAATTGCGGGCGGAGACCGAGCGCGGCCTTTTGCGCGGAAAGCGTTACTGTCCCGGGTTGCGGCTTTGCGGAGACGGAAACCGAGAGAGGGCCGATTGGCTGCACGAAGGCGGTTTCCAAGACCCGATCATCAAGCTCCCTCGCCCGGCTGTGCTCGCCTTTAGCAATCAGCAGATCGAGAACGCGGCCAACGGCCGCAACGGCCTCTCCGGCATCGCCGCAGAAAAGCGGACGCGCGGTTTTCGCCGTCCCTGCGATCGCCACCATCCAGCGCGTGTCATCGACCGCCACGATGCGGATATCGGCGCTCATCTCATCAAGGCAAAAATGCCCGCGGCCATCGACGAGGATCGCGAGCTTCGGCGCCAGCAGCGGCGAGGCGAGCTTCTCGTGCAGGTATTCGCGCAGCATCCGCTCGAAAGCGGATGGATCCGCCACCTCGGCCGGATCGAGACCATGCAGCGGCGAAAGCTCGATGGCCGGGTTGGCCGGGACAATGATACCGGCAGCATCGATATCGGCCGCCAGGGCCTCGACGCTCTCTGCCCGCAAGCCGCGAACCTGCAGATTGCCGCGCGCCGTGATCTCGAGGATGCCGTTGCCATGCGCCAGCGCCGAGACGGCGAGCGCCCGCATTTGCGCCACAGTCAGAGCGCCACCCGCAGGGCGCAGGCGCACGAGCAATCCGTCGCCTGTCGGCATCGGTGCGGCAAGCGTCGGGCAAGCGCCGCGGCGCAGGCCCGGTACGCAATGATCGCCCGTCTCGATCTGTCTGTCAGTGGCCGCGGCCATGGCTGAACCTTTCATGCCCTGTCCTTACAGGATGACGGCACGCTCGGCAAAGGCGGCTATTCCTCGAAATCGCGGCCCTTGCGCAGCAGGTAGATATCCATGATCCAACCATGCCGCTCGCGGGCTTCGGCCCGCATCTTCACGATGTCATCGGCGACGTCGCCGAGGCGGCCGGAATGGGTGATCTCGTCTTCGGTACCAAGATAGGCGCCCCAGAAGATCTCGGCATCGGGATCGTCTATCTTCGAGAATGCCTGGATGCCATCGAGCATGACGACCGTGCTGTCGGCCTGCAGACCCGTCTCCGCGAGCCGCCGCCCGGTGGTGATCTCCACCGGCTTGCCAACGAGATTGACCGGAATCCTGTGGCTCGCCGCCAATGCCTGGATGCTGGTAATCCCGGGAATGACTGATACCGAGAACTCGACCTTGTCGCGGATGCGCTCGAGAATCCGCAGCGTGCTGTCATAGAGGCTGGGATCGCCCCAGACGAGGACCGCCGCCCTCTCTTCCGGTTTTAGACCACCGATGAGCCCGGCATAGGTCGCCGCGATTGCCGCGTGCCACTCGTCGACGCTGCCGGTATAGCTCCGACCCTCGATCTCGCGCTGGGGAACGGCGAATTCGATCGTCTTCGTCTTGCCAGTATCGAGGTAGCGCTCGCAGATCTCGCGGCGAACGCTCGCGAGCTCCTCCTTCTTCGCTCCCTTGGTGGGGATGAAGACGCAGTCCGCACCCTTCATGGCGTTGATCGCCTGAATGGTGACGTGATCGGGATTGCCGGTCCCGATGCCAATGACGAAGATTTCTCTCATTGCGGTCTCCCGCCTCAACGGATCAGCAGCACCGTTCCGTAAAGCCCGAGCGCGAAAACGGTATGGGCAATCAGGTTCATGACGCGCACCTTGTTCGGGTTCGCCGTCTTCGACGCCGCCCAGCCGATGCCGAGGCCGGGCTGGAGGAGGAACCAGCCGGCGCCGACAGTGACGATACCGAGAATCCAGGCCGGGATGAAGGTCGGCGCCGCCAGCCAGGGCTGTCCCATGATGATCGCCAGCGCCAGACCATAGACGATGCCGGTGACGTAATGGCTGATCCAGCCGAGCGCCAGCTCATGCTCGTAAGGTGCGGCATTGCCGATGCTGTCGTGGAAAACCTTGCCGTTCTTCAGATGATAGAACCAGCGCCCGACCGGCGCCCAGTTGGCCGGCGCCTGCCCGAAGAAGCGATTGAGCACGATCGCCCAGATGTCCATGAGAACAGTCGCGCCGATGCCGATCACGATGCCGCGCCAGAGAATATCGAACATGTGAGAATATCCAGATGTGAAACCCCTCACCGTCTTAATGGCGGCGGGGCTCCTCTGCAACAGAGCGCGACATCATTGCTGCGCCTAAACGCATGTTTGGGTGGGCCGCACCGAGCTCATGCGGTACTGACCAAATTGCCGCAGCCGGCGATCGCCGATTGTGCAGCGCGAAAACGAGAATATAGTGATTTCAGAAATTTCTGAAATCACAGACATTACGGAAACAACCGTCATGAACCTTCCGCCGCTTGTCCAATCCTTCGTCCTGCATTTCGGTGAAATGGGCTCCCGCTGGGGCATCAACCGCACCGTCGGCCAGATCTACGCCCTGCTCTACGTTTCGCCGGAGCCGCTCTGCGCCGAGGAGATCGTCGATGCGCTCGGCATCTCGCGCTCGAACGTATCGATGAGCCTGCGCGAGCTGCAGGCCTGGAACCTCGTGCTGATGAAACACAAGCCGGACGACCGTCGCGACTTCTTTTCGACGCCCGACGACGTCTGGCTGATCCTGCGCACGCTCGCCGAGGAGCGGAAGAAACGTGAGGTTGATCCGACCCTTTCGGTGCTGCGGGAAATCCTCATGCAGAAGCCTGCGAGCGAGCATGAGCAATATGCACAGCAGCGCATGGGCGAGATGCACGGGCTGATCGAACAGCTGACGCATTGGTATGAAGACGTAAAACAACTTGAAACCGAACGTCTCGCAACATTACTATCTCTGGGGGCAAAAGTTACGAAGCTTCTGGAAGCCAAGGACCGGGTGATTTCGCTCGGCCGCGGCCGCCGTCCTGCGAACAAGAGTTAGCGCTATGGGGAGTGCTTTCTTAGACGCGAATGACGAGCCAGAACCGGGCGCGCAAGGGCGCGGCCGTCGCAGAAGCCGCGTTGCCAAAAACAGGCCGGGATCCAAGGCTGCCGCGCTGCTGCAGACGGCGGGCGCCCTGCTCTTTATTCCGCAGGCCGCACTCATCGCTCTCTCCGTCGGCCGTATCGCCAATGGCGGCGGGCTCGACGCTGTTCTCTGGCCTGCAATCTTCATCGTCATCCTCGGCATTACCAAGAGCTGTCTCGAGGCGGCAGGCGGCCGCCTGGCGTTCAAGGCCGCCCGCGCCGAACTCAGCAAACGCCGCGCTGCCGCTGTCGCAGCGCTTGCGCGCCGCTCGCCGGTCGATCCCTCACGGCCCGCATCCGGCGAAGCGGCGAGCGTCATCGGCGAACAGGCCGAACTGATCGTAGCCTATATCGCCCGCTTCCAGCCCGCCCGCTTCAAGGCGACGGCTGTGCCTCTGGTGATGCTTGTCTGCATCTTTCCGATCTCCTGGATTGCGGCACTGATCCTGCTGATCGCCATGCCGCTGATCCCGATCTTCATGGCGCTGATCGGCTGGCGCGCCCAGGCCGCCAGCGAAAAGCAGCTGGCCGCGACCGGCGGGCTGAACGGCTTCCTGCTCGACCGTTTGCGCGGGTTGACGACGATCCGCGCGCTCGGCGCCGTCGATCAGACGGCAACGCGCCTGCGCGCCGATGCCGACGACCTGAAGAACCGGACGATGGCAGTCCTCAGGATCGCCTTCCTCTCCTCCGCCGTGCTCGAACTCTTTGCCGCGCTCGGCGTGGCTCTGCTCGCCGTCTATGTCGGCTTCAGCCTGCTCGGCGAAATCACTTTCGGCGCCTGGACCGGCGGCCTTGACCTGACGAACGGCCTCTTCCTGCTTTTGCTTGCTCCGGCCTTTTTCGAGCCGCTGCGGGACCTCTCGTCTGTCTGGCACGATCGCGCCAGCGGCAAAGCGGCGCTCCTCGCGCTGGATGGAATTGCAACCGGTGGCCTGGATATCGTTAAGGAAGCAGACGGCCAACAGGCGGCGCGTTTCGATATCGAACTTGACGATGCCGGTTTCCGCTATGCCACCGACAAGCCGCTGGCGATCGACGCGTTCAGCTGTCGCATCATGCAGGGCGAGCATGTCGCGCTGCTCGGCGCCAGCGGCAGCGGCAAATCGACCGTGCTTGCGCTGATCGCCGGGCTTGCTCCGGTTTCCGAAGGTACAGTCCGTATCGGAGGCCTGCCGTTCGGCGAGGCCGGGGACTGGCGCCGCCATATCGCCTGGATCGGCCAGAAGCCGCATATCTTTGCCGGTTCGCTCGCGGGCAACATCACGCTCGGCCGCGCCGGCACCAGGGCCGATGACGCGCTCCATGCCGCCAGGCTCGACCATGTCGCTGCCGTATACGGCAAGCGCCCGCTCGGCGAAGGCGGGCTTGGACTTTCAGGTGGGGAAGCGCTGCGGCTCGCCATCGCCCGCGCGGCCTGCAACCCCGATATCAGCATCATCCTTGCCGACGAGCCGACTGCGCATCTCGATGCCGCCACAGCGGCCGATATCACCGACAGCCTGATCCATCTCGCCAAGGGCAAGACGCTTGTCGTCGCCACCCACGATCCGCGGCTTGCCGCCCGCATGCAGCGGGTGATCGCCATCGGCGCGGAAAATCTTCAGGAGGCTGCGGAATGAGCACGCCTCTCAGCGACCTCAAACCCGTCATCGCCGTGTTTCTTGCCGAGCGGCGCCGTGGCCTGCTGATCGGCGCGCTGATGTCGGCGCTGACGGTTCTGGCCGGTATCACGCTTCTCGGCCTTTCCGGCTGGTTCATCACCGCCGCCTCGATTGCCGGTCTCTCCGTCGCCACCGCCGTCACCTTCGACGTTTTCGCACCGTCGGCCGGTATCCGCCTGCTGGCGATCGGGCGCACCTTCTCGCGTTACGGCGAGCGGATGACGACGCATGACGCGACGCTGTCGGTGCTTGCCGCTCTCCGCGAACGCCTGTTTCGCGGCTGGGCGAAGGGCGGCGCGGCGCGCCATCTCGCGGCCCGGCCTTCAAGGCTTCTGTTCCGGCTGACCGCCGATATCGATGCGCTCGACGGGCTCTATCTGCGCGTCCTCGTTCCCGCCGCCGTCGCGATCTGCGCCGCGATCGCGGCAAGCGTGGCGCTCGGCCTGATCCACCCGCTGCTTGGCGCGGCGACAGGTCTGCTCCTGCTGCTCGCCGGTCTCGGCATCCCCTATGCCGCCGGCCGCGCCGCTGCAAAATCCGCACGCCGCCGCATGCATGGCGTCGAGGCAGTCCGCGGCCGCGTCATCGATCTCGTCGCCGGCCAGACGGACCTGCTGATGGCCGGGCGGCTGGACGCCCAATGCGCCGCCGTTGCGACAGCTGACGCCTATACATCGGCAGCCGACGATCGTCTGAACCGCATCGAAACTGGCGTCGCACTCGGCTTCGGCCTGACCTCCTCGCTGCTTCTGGGGGGATCGCTGCTCGCGGGCGCCGCGCTGGCGGGCGCAGGCGCCATCGGGGCGCCGGTCGCAGCGCTCGG
Organism: Rhizobium sp. Rhizsp82; assembly: GCF_047325115.1. Taxonomy (NCBI): domain Bacteria; kingdom Pseudomonadati; phylum Pseudomonadota; class Alphaproteobacteria; order Hyphomicrobiales; family Rhizobiaceae; genus Rhizobium; species Rhizobium sp. Rhizsp82. The sequence goes on from NZ_CP168571.1 coordinate 1,687,787, forward strand.
CATGCTGGTCGCCTTCGCCGCCATCGAACCCTACGCTGCCCTGCGCCGCGGCGCCATCGAGCTTGGGCGCACGCTGATCGCGGCGCGCCGCGTCGGGGGACGTCTGACGGCTGCGGACCGGGCGAGTGAACAGGTCGCACCAGCACCCGGCATCGCCTTTGCGCTGACGGATGTTGCAGCCGCTCACGACGGCGCCGAGAGGCTCGCGATAAGTAAGCTATCGCTTACCCTCAAAGCCAATGAGAAACTCGCTCTCGTCGGCGCCAGCGGGGCCGGAAAGTCATCATTCCTGGCGCTTCTCGCAGGCGAGTTGCGGCCGCAGAGCGGAACTGCCGCAATCACGGATTCGACGCTGCTGACGCAGCGCACCGAACTCTTTGCCGACAGCATCCGCGGCAACCTCCTGATCGCCGCCCCCGCAGCGAGCGAGGAGCGCCTGCGCGACGCACTCGATGCTGCCGGACTGCTCGCTACAATCGACGCCCTGCCGAAGGGCCTCGACACCAAACTCGGAGAAGGCGGGCTTGGCCTGTCTGGCGGGCAATCGCGCCGTCTGGCGCTTGCGCGGCTGTTTCTCCACAACGCATCCCTCTGGCTACTCGACGAGCCGACAGAGGGTCTGGATGGCGATACTGCCCGCGACGTCATGGACCGCCTTGCCGAAAGGGCAGGTGGCCGCGCCGTGGTCATCGCCAGCCACATCCGCCGTGAGGCGGCGATCGCCGATCTGATCGCCGTGATCGAGGATGGACGCATCACAGACATCGCGCGCCGCGGAGAAGCGGCGTTCGAAAGGGCACTCGACCGGCTCCGGCCGGACTGAATTTTAACGACCGCAGACGCCAGCCGGCGCCGGTGGACTTCTTGATATCCCGTGGGACCGTGGGAGAAAGACAATGGAACTCGACATAGTCGCGCTATCGCGCTTTCAATTTGCGCTGACCGCGCTTTATCACTTTCTTTTTGTACCGCTGACGCTTGGTCTTTCCGTGCTGCTCGCCATCATGGAAACGACCTATGTCATGACCGGCCGCCAGATATGGCGGCAGATGACGAAATTCTGGGGCACGCTGTTCGGCATCAATTTCGTGCTCGGCGTCGCCACCGGTATCGTCATGGAATTCCAGTTCGGCATGAACTGGAGCTATTACAGCTATTATGTCGGCGATATCTTCGGTGCGCCGCTCGCCATTGAGGGCCTGATGGCCTTCTTCCTGGAGGCAACCTTCGTCGGCCTGTTCTTCTTTGGCTGGGACAAGCTCTCCAAGGTCGGGCATCTGGCCGCCACCTGGGCGGTGGCGCTCGGTTCGAATTTTTCGGCACTCTGGATCCTGATCGCCAATGGCTGGATGCAGAACCCGGTCGGCTCAGCGCTCAATCCGCAGACGATGCGCATGGAGATCACCAGCTTCTTCGACGTGGTCTTCAATCCCGTCGCCCAGGCGAAGTTCGTCCACACGGTTTCGGCCGGCTATGTCTGCGCCTCGATCTTCGTTCTCGGCGTCTCGGCCTGGTACCTGCTGAAGGGCCGCCATATCGAGATCGCCAAGCGCTCGATGACGGTCGCCGCCTCGTTCGGTCTGGCGTCGTCGCTCTCCGTCGTCGTCCTCGGTGACGAAAGCGGCTATCTCGCCACTGAAAACCAGAAGATGAAGCTCGCCGCCATCGAGGCGATGTGGAAGACGGAACCGGCGCCCGCGCCGTTCACCGCCTTCGGTTTCCCGGACCAGGAAGCCCGCGAAACGCATTTCGCCGTCCATATCCCCTGGGCGATGGGTCTGATCGGCACGCGCTCGCTGACGACCGAAATCCCGGGCATCGACAAGCTGGAGAAGGAAGCCGAAGTCCGCATCCGCGACGGCATTAAGGCCTATGATGCGCTGACCAAGATCCGGGCGGTCCGCCCGCCGGATCAGGTTCCCGCGGATGTCCAGGCCACGTTCGAGGACCTCGGCCACGATCTCGGCTATGCGCTGCTCTTGAAGCGCTATGTCGACGATCCGCGCCAGGCGACCGATGCGCAGATCGTCCAGGCGGCGCATGACACCATTCCGCATGTGCCGACGCTGTTCTGGTCGTTCCGCATCATGGTCGGCCTCGGCATGTTCTTCATCCTGCTGACGGCAACCTTCTTCTGGCTGTCGGCGCGCCGCCATCTCGACAAGTATCCGCTGCTGCTCAGGGTCGCCGTCTTCGCGATCCCGCTGCCGTGGGTGGCGATCGAGGTTGGCTGGATCGTTGCCGAGTTCGGCCGCCAGCCCTGGGTGATCGAAGGCGTGCTGCCGACGGCAGCGGCCGTCTCCAGCCTCGGCGCCAGCACCGTGCTGCTGACGATCATCGGCTTTGCGGCGCTCTATACGACGCTGATCATCATCGAGATGAGCCTGATGATCAAGGCGATCAAGAAAGGCCCCGAGCCCGATGACGAGCCGGAAGCCGAGCTGATCTCCGAAACCCTCGTTCCTGCTGCGGAGTGATTGTCATGATCCTTCACGAACTTCTCGACTACGATACGCTGCGCGTCATCTGGTGGGTGCTGCTCGGCGTCCTGCTGATCGCTTTCGCCACCACCGGCGGCTTCGATCTCGGCGTCGGTACTCTCCTGCCCTTCGTTGCGAAAACCGATACCGAGCGGCGCGTCGCCATCAACAGCGTCGGCGCCACCTGGGAAGGCAACCAGGTCTGGCTGATCCTCGGCGGCGGCGCCATTTTCGCCGCCTGGCCGCCGCTCTACGCGGTCTCGTTCTCGGGCTTCTACCTGGCGATGTTCGCGACGCTGTTTGCGCTCATCCTGCGCCCCGTCGGTTTCAAGTACCGCTCCAAGCGGGAGAGCCCGCGCTGGCGCAATAACTGGGACTGGGCCCTGTTCATCGGCGGCTTCGTTCCCTCGCTGATCTTCGGCGTCGCCGTCGGCAACGTGCTACAGGGCGTGCCCTTCCGCTTCGCCGACGACATGCGGATCTTCTACGAAGGCACCTTCTTCGGCCTCCTCAACCCCTACGCGCTGCTCTGCGGACTGCTGTCCGTCGCCATGCTGGTCATGCATGGCGCGGCCTGGCTGATCCTGAAGACCGAAGGCCCGGTTGCCGAACGCGCCCGGCACTATGGCAGCCTTGCCGCCTTTGCCGCGATCCTGCTCTTTGCGCTCGGCGGCATCTTCCTCGCCGCCGGCGTCGACGGCTACCGCATCACCAGCGAGATCAACACGGTCGGTCCGTCCAATCCACTGTTCAAGACGGCGGAGCATGCCGGCACCTGGTTTGCCAATTACGGCACCTATCCGTGGCTGCTGATCGCACCGGCCTGCGGCTTTGCCGGAGCGGCGCTGGCGCTGCTCAGCATGCGGGCGCGGCTGGAAGTGACCACGCTGCTGTTCAGCAAGCTGTCGATCTTCGGCATCATCTCGACGGTCGGCGTTTCGATGTTCCCGTTCATCCTGCCGTCGTCGCTCGATCCGCGGGCGAGCCTCACGGTCTGGGATGCCTCGTCGAGCCATATGACGCTGTTCATCATGCTCGTCGTCTCGGCGATCTTCCTGCCGCTGATCTTTCTCTACACCGCCTGGGTCTACAAGGTTTTGTGGGGCAAGGTGGACGAGAAGGCCATCACCGACAAAAGCGGCCACGCCTATTAAAGGAGAAAGACGATGTGGTATTTCGCATGGATCCTCGGCCTGCCGCTCGCAGCCGCCTTCGCCGTTCTCAACGCCATGTGGTACGAGCTGATGGACGACGAAGCCAAGAAGAAGAAATCCTGAGCTTCTGAATGATGAGCTGCCGGGCGGCACCCTGCCCGGCAGCTTCGCCAATCTGGCACAAGCCTTGCTTCATATTATTCAGGCGGAATATGCCCGCCGGTAGAAGAGGGGTAGCATGGTGTCAGTCACGGATATGATCGGTGCAACGTGGCGTCTTGAAGATGCGATCCGGGAAGTGATCGCGGAAAACCTGATTTTATCCAACAATTCCAATCCGATGAAGAACAAGGCGCGCATGCTGCCGCATCTTCTCGTGCAGAAATATCCACAGCTCTCGGATATCGAGCATGAGCTGCGTGGGGTCTTCGAGACCTGCCGCATCGCAATTGACCATAAATCCATCAGTCCTGTCGTTGCGAAGGCAGCCATCGCGATCGCCGATGAGTATCGCGAGCTGATCATCAAGCTCAAACATTAGGCGATAGTCTCCCCGCGCGTTTCCGGCGTGGGACTGCCAGGACACACATCCGGGACATTTGCGTGGACCGGGGTGATTGCCGGTTGACGTAACGTTTTCCGGGCTCTAGTCCGGCTTCCGAACATCGGGGGACGTTTCATGGAAATCTTTACTGCCGCGGGGCTGACTGCGCTTTTGCAGGTCATCGCGATCGATCTTGTTCTTGCCGGCGATAATGCCGTCGTCATCGGCCTTGCCGCCGCCGGCCTCCCGGCCGATCAGCGCAAGAAGGCCATTCTGGTCGGCATTCTGGCCGCCACTGTTCTGCGCATCATCTTCGCGTCGATCACTGTCCAGCTGCTCGCCATCGTCGGCCTGCTGCTCGCCGGTGGCCTGCTGCTTCTCTGGGTCTGCTGGAAGATGTGGCGCGAACTGCGTGCACAGCATGGTGCGGAAGGCGAGGAAGCGCTCGACGGCGCCGAGGGCAAGCCGAGGAAGACCTTCTGGCAGGCGGCCAGCCAGATCGTCATTGCCGACGTCTCGATGTCGCTCGACAACGTTCTCGCGGTTGCCGGTGCGGCCCGCGAACACCCGACCGTGCTGGTTGCCGGTCTGGCCTTGTCGATCGCCATGATGGGTATCGCCGCAAACTTCATCGCGCGCCTGCTGAACAAGCACCGTTGGATCGCTTATGTCGGTCTGGCGATCATTCTCTACGTCGCGCTCGACATGATGTATCGCGGCACGCTCGAAGTCTGGCCGTATCTGGCTGGCTGATAGGCTTCTCAGGCAAAATCAGAGCGGACCGGCGAAAGCTGGGCCGCCCTTTACTTTTCCCAGTAGCTGCCAACCCGCATGCACTGCCGGTCATATTGCAGCTCGTCCTTCAGATATTCACGGATCGCCACGGCTTCCGCCTTTTCGCAGCCGACCCAGATGAATACAGGCGCGGCGCATTGCGGCGCCAGTTCACGGATCAACCGCTCCAGCCCACCCGTCGAGCCGGCGGCCTCACCGCTGCGATGCAGCCAGACAGTCTCGACCTCGGCGGCGGACGAAACCGGTTGCTCTTCGGCAGCGCTATCCACCTCGCCGAAGAAACGAATCCTGGCTCCGGCAGGCGCCGCCTCGATGATCCGCAGCATGGCCGGCAGGGCCGTCTCGTCTCCGGCCAGGATGAGATCGGCAGCCTCCGGCATCCAGCCGCCACCAGGTCCCATGATGCCGATCCGATCGCCCGCTATGGCCGTTGCGCCGAAGGTCGCGCCCGGCATGGTCTCGCCCTCATGCAGCACGAAGTCGATATCGACTTCGCCGCGCTCTGCATCGACACTGCGGATCGTATAGATGCGCACGGCGGTGATCGTCTCGTCCGGCCACTGGACGCGGCCATCGTCGCCAACCGTCGGCCAGACGGGCGCCTCGCCATTCTGCGGCAGCAGCAGGCGGACATGCAGGCCGCCCTTCTCGAAGTCCTGCACATCGGGGCAGGTGAATGTGACGCGACGCATATGCGGGGTGATGTTTCGAGCGCCGGTGACGGTCGCCAGGCGCATATTGCCGGGCAGCGCCGGCTTTGGCTTTTCCGACCAGGTGAGCTCGAACTTCTCCTCACCAGCGAAATGGAAGAGATGTTCGGCAAGCACCGTGCGGATCATCGTCAGCTCGTCCTCGCTGTTCGAGGCGAGTTCGATGGCGAGCGTCCCGTCTGCGATGCTGATATCGGCGGCGCCGATCTCATGCTCAAGATGCACGGTTTCGCCAACGCGGGTCACCGATGCGTGCTCGGCGAAATGTTCGGCAATCTCTTCCAGCATATGCCTCGCATCCGCCGGAATGGCCGTGCCCGAAAGCCTGAACTGCGCCGTCATGCCGCTTCCTTTCGCGTCAGGAGCCAGATGAGGTAGGGACCGCCGATCAACGCCGCGAAGAGGCCGACCGGGACCTGATAGGGATAGATCACCACACGCGACAGCCAGTCGGCCGAAACGAGCACGCCGGCGCCGATCAGGATACTGGCAGCGAGCTGCTGGCCGGGCCGGTGGAAACCGGTGAGCCGCGCCAGATGCGGCGCGATCAATCCCGTCAGGCTGAGCGGCCCGACGAGGAAGGAGGCGACCGCCGTCATCAACGCGGCGATGGTCGCCAGCGCCAGGCGGCTGGCGCCGACCGGCAGGCCGAGGCTGCGCGCCGACGGGCCGCCAAGCGGCAGGATGGTGAGCCAGCGGCTGAGGAAGGGCAGCGGCGCGGCAAGCACCGCAAGCGAGATGACAGCCGTCCAGGCCTCGAAGCTGCCCGCCCGGTTGGTGGAGCCCGAGAGCCAGGTGAGCAGCACGTAGCCGCGCATATCACCCTGCGCCAGCACCATGCTGACGATCGCCATCGAGAAGGCGCCGATGGCGATCCCGGCGAGCAACAGCCGCTCCGGCGCGAACTGGGCGCGGGCGGCAATGGCGATCATGATGAGAAACGCGACAAGCGCACCGATTGCCATCGAGGCCAGCATGACGAAGGGCGGCGGGAAGCCGAAGATGAAGAGTGCGACCGTCAGGCCCGCGCCGCCGCCGGTGCTGACGCCGAGCACTTCCGGGCTGGCGATCGGATTGCCGGTGACCCGCTGCATGATGAAGCCCGCAGCCGCCAGCATTGCGCCTGCGCCTGCAGCCACGACCGTGCGCGGCAAGCGCAGCGGCAGGAGATCGCTGAACAGCGCGCCGGTCGCGATATGCCAGCCATCGTTGGCAGGCGCCGTCGTCAGCACAAGGGCAACGACCAGCGCGAGCACGACGATGAGCATCAGGAAGACGCGGGCGGGGCTATGGAGCCGCGTGATCGCCGACGTGGTCTGCGCCGTGACGGCTGCAAAGGAATGCACGCGCGGCAGCAGATAGAGAAGAAGCGGCCCCCCGAGCAGGGCCGTTGCCGCACCGGCGGGTGCAATATCGGTAAAGCCGGGGCCGAGAAGCTGCGTCAAGCAATCGGTGAAGAACAGCAGTGCGGCGCCGGTCAGCGGTGCGGCGATGACGAGCTGCCGCGTCGTGCGGGCACCGGCGAAACGGGCGATCGCCGGGGCGGCGAGGCCGAGAAAGCCGATGATGCCGACATTTGCGGTCACCGAGGCCGAGAGCCAGACGGCAAGCAGCAATACTGCAAACCGTGTCGCATGCAGCGCGACGCCGAGGCTTTTTGCGCCTGCATCGTCAAGCGAGAGAACCTGCAGCGGCCGCAACAGCATGACGGCGGCGGCGAAGCCCGCGAGCAGCCGCGGCGCAAGCGACAGCACGCCGCTCCAATCCTGCTGGCTGAGCGAACCCGCGCCCCAGATATAGATCGACATCGCGTATTCGCCGCGGGCAAGGATGATCGTGACGCTGAGCGCCGAGGCGATCAATGTCACGATCATGCCCGACAGGGCGACCGTCACCGGATCGAGGCTGCGCCGCCAGCTCAATCCCAACACGATCGCCACTGCAACCAGCCCGCCGGCAAAGGCGATGAGTTCACGCGACAGCCCAAGCAGCAGCGGCGGGAAGCTGAGCCCGATGCTCATCGCAAGCTGCGCGCCCGAGGCAATGCCGAGCGTCGAGGCATCGGCGATCGGATTGCGCAGCACGCGCTGCAGAAGGAAGCCGGAGAGGCCGAGCGCGGCACCGGCGATCAGCGAAAGCGCGGCGCGCGGCATCATGCTCTGCCAGAGGAGAGCCGCGTCGAGCACCGCCTCGCTTGCCGGCAGCCGCGGCCGGAACGTCAGCAGCAGTGCAAAGATCAGCGCGCAGGCGCAGGCCGAGACGGCAATGCTCAGCTGTGGCTTTCCAAAGCGGCTTGCCGGTTTGCGGCTAACCATTCCATGCATCGATCAACCCTTTCGCAAGCAGATCGGCAAAGCGCGATGCGGCAGGCAAGGCGCCATAGGGATTGATGGAGCCGATTGTCAGCACGCGCTTTTCCCTGACGGCCGGCAGCGCCTGCCAGAACGCGCCGTTCTGCAGCGCGACCAGCGCATCCGGCGGATGCGGCGGAATGAAAACGATCCAGGCATCCGGCATCGAGGCCAGCGTCTCGATGCCGATCGGCGCCATGGCCGTGTAGCTGGTCTTGCCTTCCCAGGCATTCTTCAGGCCGGTGCGCGCCAGAACCTCGCCAAACATGCTGTCGCTGCCGAACACGCGGTAGTGACGCGCATCGCCGAGATTGATCGGCAGGATCGTCCGGCCATCGCCCGCCGAAAGAACGGTCCGGTAGCGATCAAGCCGTGCCGAGAGATCGTCCGCATAGCGCTTGCCGCTCGCGAGCCCGAGCTCGTCCGCTATCGCGAGCGTCACGTCCTGGGCGCGCTGGAAGGGGCTGTCGCCCATTCGGTAGATCGACTGGCTCTTGACCGGCGCGATGCGGCTCATCGGCCCGTCGGCCCAGCCATAAAAATTCGAATTGAAGATCAGGTCGGGTCTGGCAAAGCGCAGCACCTCGAAATTCGGCGTGCCGCGCAGACCGAGATCGGCGACACTTTCGGGAACCGCGGGCTCGACGGCGATCTTGCGGAAGCCGACCAGCTCGGTGCCCGCCACCACGTCGGCGCCGAGCGCCAGCAGCGTTTCGAGCAGCGCCCAATCAAGCGTTGCGACGCGCCGTGACGCAGCCGCCCTCGATAGGGACGGCGCAGCAAGGGCAGCAGCCATGGCGAGAACGCCACGGCGGGTGAATGTCGGCACCGGCGTCACAGCAGGTAGCTCACAGGCTCGCCGCGCGCCGGATGCGTGAAGACGCCCATGCCGACGCCGAAGATCGACTGCAGCCGCTCGGCCTGCATGATCTCCTCCGGTGTGCCCTTGGCGCTGATCCGGCCGCGATTGAGCGCAATGATCTCGTCGCAATGACGGGCGGCGAGATTGATGTCGTGGAGCACGATGACGACGGTCAGGCCGCGCTCGTGGCTGAGCGACTCCACCAGCGACAGCATCGACGCCTGATGGGCGAGATCAAGCGCCGAAGTCGGCTCGTCGAGCAGCAGGCAGCTGGCATTCTGCGCCAGCATCATCGCGATCCAAGCGCGCTGACGCTCACCGCCCGACATGTTGGCGACCGGCCTGTCGGCGAAATCCTCAAGATCGGTGCGGGCAATGGCATCGTCAACAAGCGCATGGTCGGCTTTGCCGAAACGGCCGAGCGTGCCATGCCAGGGAAAACGTCCGAGCGCCACCAGCTCGCGCACCGTCATGCCATCGGTGGCCGGCGTGAATTGGGGCATGTAGGCGATCTTGCGGGCAAACTCCCGCCCGCCCCAGGCCGCCGCATCCTTGCCTTCGAGCGCCAACTTCCCACTCGTCGCCGCATGCTGGCGCGCCATGATCTTCATCAGCGTCGACTTGCCCGACCCGTTCGGCCCCACCAGCCCATAGATCCGCCCGCTCTCAAGCGACAGATCGATGCCGGAAAGAATGGTGCGCTCGCCCGCCGCAAAGCGGACATCCGACATCGTCAGGAAGGGGGTGGGCATCGACAAGGCTCCCGTCAAAACAGCTGCGGGAGGGACATGGCCCTCCCGCCGTTTCGCTTGGTGCAAAACTTTACTGAGATTGTCAACTTACCATTTCTTGCTGAGCTTGAAGGTAACGGTGCGGGCGTCGCCATAGCCGCAGACACCGAGGCCACCGCAACCGCTGACGTATTCCTTGTCGAAGAGATTCGTGACGTTCACCGATGCGCCCCAATTGTCACGATCATAGCGAAGTGCAGCGTCGAAGACCGCCGCTCCGGGGACCTTGTTCTTGTTCTCTTCATCTGCCCAAGACCATCCCTGATAACGGACGCCTGCGCCAAGGCTTACGCCCTCAAGCGGACCGGTGGTGACCGCATAATCCAGCCAAAGAGACGCCATCACCTTGGGCACAATGAATGGCGACTTGCCTACAAGCGCCGGGTTCGCTTGGTTTTCAGTCACTTCCATATCGGTGTAGGAAGCTGCACCAAGCAGTTTCCAGTTGTCATCGATATTGATTTTCGCTTCCAGTTCGGCGCCCCGCGATACGACTTCACCGAGCTGGCTTTGTGTAAAGTCAGCATAGGTAACGGTGTTGTTCCGCTTGGTGATGTGGAAGACGGAGGCGGTTATCGAGCCGTCCATGAAGGTTGGCTCATACTTCACACCACCTTCGAACTGCTGCCCTTCGGCAGGCTTGAGGGCTCCCGAGAGACCTGTGCCAATCTGGGGATTAAAGAACGTTGCGGCGCTAACATAAGGCGTAAAGCCATTGTCGAACTCGTATGCCAAACCCGCACGGCCGCTCGCCGCCGTATCGGTTGTCGCGTAGGTGGTACCCACGACTGCATCGGCATCGGTGTCGACATAGTCAAACCGGCCGTTGAGGGTCAGCAGCCAACCGTCACCAAAGTGGATTTGGTCCTGCGTATAAAGACCAATCTGTTGCTGCGTCACAACCTGATCGATCTGCACATCATTGACGGGCTGTGGCAGACCATAGACTGGATCCCAAGGATCGATAGGAGTGGCGGCGGCCGGCCAAGTTGGCCACTTTTGGACATGGTCGAGGCGATAATATTTGTAGTCGAGACCAACCATGAAATTGTGTTGTGCACCGCCGAGATCGAACTCGCGCTCTGCTCGGTTATCGATGGAGAGACTGTCCGCAACGGAATCTCCCTCGAAACCTACGCGGTACAGCGTGTTGATCCCCGCGTAGCCGTAGGGGTACGGGCCCTTCTCATGTTTGTTCAGATGCCCGTAGCGAAGGTCCTGAGAGACCTTCCAACCGCTGTCGAACTCGTGTTCGAACTCGTAGCCGAACATCTGCTGGGTATAATTACCGGCATCGATATCCGGCTCGCCCAAAAACGTTTTGCGGTCGATCTTCCTGCCGTTGTGATCAATAACCGTTCCGTCATAGGGCAGAAAACCGTTGCTGCTGTGGACCTGGTCCAGCGCTCCGGCATAGGCCCAGACCGTGAGATTGGTCGATGCATCGGGAGAAACGGTCAGCTGCGGCATGAAGAAGCCGCGCATGTCGTGCGTATAGTCTACATAGTTATCGCCACCTGCGATCTTGCCGGTGAGCCGATAGGTCATGGTATCGCTCGAACCTACCTTATCTGAGACGTCGAAGCCGGTGAAAGCATTGCCGTTACTGTTGATGCCGATCTCCGTGTAATAGAGGGGCTCATCTGTCGGCCGTTTGCGAACGAGATTGACAACGCCACCGGGATTCGAGCCGCCCAACAGAACCGAGGCCGGACCTTTCAGGACTTCAACACGCTCAAGCATGAAGGGGTCGATCTGGAAGCCGCCGAAGCCATAACTGAAGAGCGACAGATTATCCATGAAGACGCCAGTCTGAGTGGCATCGAACCCACGAATGTAGAACCAGTCGGTATCGCCATCATTTCCATAGGGCTGGGATGTCACGCCAGGTGTATAGAGAAGCGCCTGATCGACCTTGTTGACAACACCGCGATCGTCCATCTCCTTCTTACCAACGACCGAAACCGACTGCGGAATCTCCTTCAGCGGAATATCGCTCTTCGACCCCGTCGCCGAGCGCTTGGCCACGTATCCCTTCACCGGGCTCGTTGCCGTCGCCTCGGAATCGGCGCTTCCCGCCTCACCCTGTACCGTGATCGGTTTCAGCTCCGTTGCCTCCTGCGCCAGAACAGGCATGGCGGCCGCGATGCCGATAGCGGCGGCGCCGGTCAGGAGATTGGCCTTGAAGATGAGAGCCTTGGTCCGCTCACGCATTGTCTTACCCCACTCGCGCCGGCTTGAACGATGTCCGGCTAACAGCTTGTCGATAAGCTGAGCGTTTAACTCAAATTTAAGAGTGGGGATTGTCGCAATCCGGGGAATTTGAACGTTCTTGGGCAAATTTCCGCATTCTAAACAAATGCTCGTGAAGCGTGGTTTTCAGGCAACGTTAGCCTTCTTCCAAAATGCCGGCGTCGCGCCAGTCACTTTGCGGAAGACGCGGGTGAAATGCGCCTGGTCGGAAAAGCCGGTCTCGGCGGCGATGACGGGCAGCGTGAATTCGCCCTGCAGAAGCAGATGCTTGGCGCGATCGACGCGGGCGTTCGTCTGCCACTGGTGCGGGGCAATCCCGGTCGAGGCCTTGAAGGCATGACTGAAATGCGATTGCGACAGGCCGGTGAGCGACGCGAGCTCTTCCAGGCGGATATTGCGAAGGCAATTCTGTTCAATGAAATCCTGGGCGCGGCGCAGCTGCCAGCTCGCCAGCTTGCTGCGCTTGCGCACCGGTGCCCTAGAAAGTTTCAGCACATCGATGATCAGCGCCAGCGCCAGACCGTCGCCATAGAGGTCATGCAGCGGCTGCGGGCTGACGCATTCGGCAGCGATCAGATTGGCAAGCGCCATCGCCCGTTCGTCGTGAAACAGCAGCCGGGCATCGGCAAGCCGCGAGGGATCGATATCCTCCATCAGCCGCCGCCCGACGATCTCGGCATCGAAGTGAATGTCGAGATGGCGCACGAACTGCACGTCGACGAGATCGGCCCAGAGCTCCATGCCCGCGGGCACGTAGGAGATCGGCCGGCGCACCGTGTCCTGAACGGCACCGGCACTCTTCGGCGTCAGCTTGACGCGGCTGTCGCCGGGGCCGCGCATATCGAGCAGGATGAAGAGGCGCGGATCGTTCGCCACGTAATAGCCGCCGGCATAAGGCGCGCATTCGACGTCCCAGACATCGGCGACGATGCCGTTCCAGTTGCGGCGGTTCATGCCGCCGACGACGGAAAAGCCTTCGATCCTGTTCTGCATGCGCGGCTGAAAGGTCATGGGGGCGCTGAATTAAACCTTCGTTTTATAATCAAGTTTTCTCTAGCGAATATGGGAAGAATTGGCAACCGGCATTCGCTGCAGCGCAAAAAGGTCCGCGTCGAAGGCCTCTTCATTTCTTGCGACGCCTGTTCTAGCATCGCCGCCATGAGCCTCGAATCCGTCCGCGCCTTCTTCAGCGCCCATGCACCCGATATCGAAATCATCGAAACCGAAGCCAGCTCTTCGACCGTGACGCTGGCCGCCGAAGCCCATGGCGTAGAGCCGGCGCAGATCGCCAAGACGATCTGCCTGCGCGTCGGCGACGAGACCATGCTGGTGGTCGCAAGCGGCACGGCGCGGCTGGATAACCGGAAATTCAAGGATACGTTCGGCGGCAAAGGCCGCATGCTAGGGGCTGAGGAAGTTCTGGAAGTGACCAGCCATCCGGTCGGCGGCGTCTGCCCCTTCGGCCTGCCGGCGGCACTGCCAATCTATTGCGATGCCTCGCTGAAACGCTTCGACGAGGTGATCCCGGCTGCCGGTTCGCCCAACTCGGCGGTGCGCATTCCGACTGGGCGTCTCGCGGCCATCACCGGCGCCAAATGGGTCGATGTCTGCCAATAGACTTTCGGCTGGCTTCAAATCGCCGCGGCGATCCCTATATTAGGTCCCGACATCGACAATGACCCCGATAGGAGAAGAGATGCCACGTGCCGTTTCGCGTTTTGCCAAGATTGCGGCGATTGCCGTCCTGACAAGCGCTACCGTTTTTGCTGCCTATGGAGACGCCGAAGCCCGCCGGGCCAGTGGCGGTTTCGGCAGCCGCGGAACGCGCACCTTCCAGGCGCCGCCGGTGACCAATACCGCGCCGCAGACCGTCTCTCCGATTGACCGCACGATGGCCCCGCGTCCGCAGACAACGGCGCCGTCGACCGCTCAGCAGCCCTTCAACACCCAGCGCCCCGGCGGCCTGTTCGGCGGCTTCGGCCGCTCGATGGTCGGCGGCCTGATCGCCGGTGGCCTGCTCGGCATGCTGCTCGGTCATGGTTTCGGCGGCGGCTTCGGCTTCCTCGGCATGCTGCTGCAGATCGCCCTGATCTTCGGCGCGATCACCCTCGCCATGCGCTTCTTCGCTAATCGCCGCCAGCCGTCCTACGGTTCGGCGGGCGGGCCGTCCTACAGCAACATGTCGTCGAACAACAATTCGTCCTTCAGCATCCCGAAGATCGGTTCGGGCGCTGCGGGCTACCAGCAACAGCAGCCGCGCGGCCAGCGCCCGAGCGATGAAATCGGCCTCGCCCAAGCGGATCTCGACCAGTTCGAGGAACTGCTGACCAAGGTGCAGACCGCCTATGGCGCGGAGGATTACGGCACGCTGCGCACGCTGACGACCCCGGAGGCCATGTCGTATCTTGCCGAAGAGCTCGGTGAAAACGCCACCAATGGCGTGCGCAACCGCGTCTCCGACGTCAAGCTGCTGCAGGGCGATATCGCCGAAGCCTGGCGCGAAGACAGTCTGGAATATGCAACGCTCGCGATGCGCTATTCCTCGATCGACGCGATGGTCGAGCGTGACAGCGGCAAAGTCGTCTCGGGCGACGACCGCCGCCCGAGCGAAAGCACCGAGGTCTGGACCTTCGTGCGCAAGCACGGTGCCGACTGGAAGCTTGCCGCCATCCAGGGCACCGGCCAGTGGGCCGCCTAAATCTCTAGCCCCTGAAGGTGTAGTCGGCGATCGACTGCGCCTTCATCTCGATCGAGAAGCCCGGCTTCGACGGCGGCATATAGGCGGCATTGCGGATATCGCAGGGATCGAGGAAGTGTTCGTGCAGGTGGTCGACATATTCGATTACCCGTCCGTCCTTCGTGCCTGACACGGCGATGTAATCGATCATCGACAGGTGCTGGACATATTCGCAGAGCCCGACGCCGCCGGCATGCGGCCAGACCGGCAGGCCGTATTTGGCGGCGATCAGCAACACCGACAGCACCTCGTTCAGCCCGCCCATACGGCAGGAATCGATCTGGACGATATCGATCGCGCCCT
>NZ_CP168569.1:0-951816 GCF_047325115.1 Rhizobium sp. Rhizsp82
GGTAAGCCGAAATAGCAGCAGCCGCCGTCACCGAGCCGCTGGTGAACGAAGCCGCCATACTTGCGGATGATCTGCTCGGCACCTTGATGGAGTGCCGAAATCGATCGGAAGAACTGTTCAGGTCCGCTTTTCTGCAGAAGCTCGGTAGAACCGACAATGTCGTAGAAGAGGGCCGTAACCTGGCGGCGCTCACCTGCAAACCGAAATCGCTCTGTGATTTCCTTCATGGCAGCGCTCGCCCGTTCGCTGTTGGACGATCAGGGAAACCGATTTGGGCGCGTGAAGCAAGTACTCCGTTCGCTAGGGCCAGGTCATGCGCTCAACGTCGCAACTCCGCGGCATTGAATAGCGAAGATTACCAAAAGCAGCTTAGACACCTGAATTGCTAAAGATATTACCGGCGTTAGGTAGCAAGTCTCAGCTACGTCAGGAGAGTTGGTCTATCATATTCGCGCCAGGGACGATTACTCATAGAAACCACAGCTCTCGAATGGCGCGAAACGTCAAATGGATTTGGCGCGAAGGCTAATCAGGAGTGGTGCGAAACGCTAAGTGGAAATGGCGCGAAACGTTAAGTAAAAGTCGTGCGGAACGTCAAATACGGATGGGTTGAGCGCGTCATCAAGCCTTGAAGGCGGATTCTGGCTCGTCGTCGCTCGGGGTTCTTGGTACGAAGCCTACGGTGAAACCAAAAATCTTCGCAATCCGCTGCAGAGACTCTAACGTGGGGTTAGCTTCGTCGCGTTCGATTTCGGCAATCTGGCGCCTTGTCATATGAACGAGATCGGCGAACTGTTCCTGTGTCAGTCCCATCGTTTTCCTGATTTCGGACACCACGCTCGGATAGCGCAAGGCCCCTGCCTCCGCTCGCTCCATCAGACGCTTCCGGTAAGCATTGATTTGCTCTCGGGTCGGCTTGCGTAACTTGGGCATGTTCAGGCTCCACGCCGTACGGACATTTCGAGTGAGCGTACGATCTCATCGCATCGCGTCATCGCGATACCAAGCACGTCCTCGTGTGCCCCAAGTTGTCTGGCGAGAGCCGGCGCCTTTTTAAGGCTGTCGCCAAATTCGCCGAGTTCGTCGAGTAACCTGTCGGCCAAGGCTGCCTCATCAGGGAAGATTGTCTCGGCGACCAGACGCCAGTCCGGCAGGTGATCACGATGGGTCCGTAGCATGACGCCCCATCGTGTCGAGCGGGCGATGCCTTCTGGCGCGAGCCGCATCGGTGCAAAGTCGAACAATGGCGACAACCGGATAGTGTGGTCGCTGTCTTTCGATAGCGCCGTGTTGCGGCCGTGATTATCGCTGTTGCCCAAAGCCTGATTGGCAACTTCGCGCTTCATGTACTCGACAATATCTGCGAACGGATCGGATGACACCGCCTTCAATACATCGAGGTAGTTTTCATGGCGGCCGAGATAGGAAAATTCCGCAATATTTGCTGCCGACACTATGCTTTCCTGGCCGAGACGGACCACGTTTCCGCACTCGATGCGCCGGTCAAAACGGGGGATTATCAAAACGCCATTGTGGTATCGTGACGATCTCTTAACGTTCAGTCCAATCTGGGCGGCGATTTCGGAATATATCGCCTCACTCGATAGGATTATCGCATCCCGATCGTTCGTACTGCGAAGCAGCTTGACGATCACATGGTCCACCGCGTCATGGTCATCAACCAAAGGGTCGGGATAATAAAGCCCGTCGCTGGCCTGGGTCATCGCCACTTTGGGCCACACCCCCTGTAGCCCGCTAGAGCCGGAAGCAATGATCGAGAAATAGTCTACGATTTCGACGAACCGATCGCTTCTGTCAAAGATTTCCTCTTCGCTGACACCAGCCTTGGCCAATCCGGCAATACGTTCGGCATCGAAGCCAGCCGCCTGTTTGATGCGGACGTTTCCGACGGGGCTTCCGGCTCCCCTGAGGAGCAGGGGGAGTTCGGAGGTCTTGGCATCCGGGTCTATCTTCAATGCTTCAGCAAGCCGTGTTCTCGCACGGCCGCTCGGCATAAGGTCGAGCACGAAGGGCGGCCAGGTCTTCCGATGGTGGTTCTCAAGATCGACCGGGTCGGCAATAGAGACGGCACGCAGGTCGTAGATCGTCTGATTATTGTGCATTGCCGCGGCAGCGGTTTCCATCCAATAATCAAGATCATAAGTAAGTACGGTCTCGCCGGTCACGCCGAGTTCGGGCTCTCTTATCTCAACGACCGCCCCGGAGTGCCATTTGCCGCCGTGGAAAATTTCAAGCTCGAGATCCATAATGCACCTTCTGGTGGATCATATATGGCGTCGCGACGGATTTAACAACCCCTATGGTGGATCATTAATCTCGGTAGTCTTGTGTAGCAAGCTCAATGCGAACGACACGCTGTCTTCGTCGCGGCATGGGCATCCGTCTCATTCGCGACATTCTGCAGAGTTTCTATCGCCTGTTTTGTTGCAGTGGGTCCGACGGGTGTGCTGAGCTTTAGCGTTTCGGCACCCTGATCTTTTGCGGACATCGTATGGGCAACTTCGAACGCAGGGGCTATCAGTTGCCCGACATACTCTCGGACAAAACGTTGCAGGCTTCCGCAAGGCCTTCACAGCGCGCCAGTATTTCCGAATATTCCCGTCTCAGGCGCAACAGGAACGAAAGATGCCGCGCATTGTGATCGGTAATTTTCAAAACGGCGATTTCCCCGTCCAACGCCGCAATCTTGCTCTCAAAAAGGCTGACCGTTTCGGCAATAGAGTGAAAATGGCTCGACAACGCGGACATTGATTTTTCCCTTCGCGCATCATCCAGCAGTCTTTATAGCTGGCTGAGCGCAATCTTTTATGAAAACTCGCGAGCGCGCGGGCCTGCGAGCGTAACCCGCCACGCTGAACGCGCCGTAAAATCCTGCGTCGCAAGATATGTATAGGATGTAAGGCGCCACGACTTGACGCTGTTGTTGAGGTTGTCGAGCACATAATCGGTCCCGTCGACCCGTGCGATCAACACGACATGGTTTTTATCGTGTGGTCCGATAACGACCGAAAGCGCCAGACTGGTTGCCGGAAAACCGGCATCGACGAGGTCCTTCATCTTCTGAAGCGCGTAGTCTTCGCAGTCACCGCGCCCGGTGGCCGGCAGCGCCCAGACGTCGCCATTCCCCACCGCTCTGGCGTCGTTCACCGGGGAAATGCGGCCATTCACCGAGCGGTTGACGCGCTCCAGGTGCTGCATTGCCGCGTGTTTGTCCATGGCGTTTTTGGTCCTGACGCGGCAGAGCCAGCTGTATTTCGCGCATGCCGAAGCGAAGCCGACTGGCGCGCCGATGGGACGAGAAGCGGGTAGAAGGTCTCCCCCAAAGGCCTGAAGCTGCAGAGAAAAGAACAATATGGACAACAGTCCAAGAAGTCGCCGCATAACCAGTCTCTCTATTGTGGCATCGGAGACAATACATGATTCGGCGTAATTTTAGTAAAATATTATACTTAACTATGTCTTAAGAACTATAGATCTCATCCACAGATTATTCTTCGGATTAACGCTTCGCTAATATAACAATAATCCCTGTTAGCGATTTGTTAACTCTGGGAGACTTCAACAATGATCCGCAAAGCAGCGAAGTATAGCGTCGCCGTTGCTTACCTTCTGGCGAGCAGTAGCCTGGGCATGGCAGCGCCGGCCGTCATCAATTGCAAGACCGCAGTTCCGGGAACGCTGGAGTATCGGCTCTGCCTGCCGACCGCTGCCTTGCCGGCAGCTGGTTTCACTGACGACAATGGCGACAACAAACAGCAGCGCAAGTCTGCCGGTGGTCAGCAGGCCTCGAACCCGACGAACCCCGGTGGCGAACCGGGCGAGGGCAACGGTGGCGAGGATGGCGGCAGCGGCAGCAATCCCGGCAATGGTGGTGGCACTGGTAGCGGCGGTGACACCGGAGGTGGCGATACCGGCAACGGTGGCGACAATGGCACGGGTGGCGACAATGGCACGGGGAGCGGCGATGGCACGGGGAGCGGCGATGGCGGCACCGGTGAAACCGGCGGCAACGATCACCACCATGATGGCGATCACCCGGATCGCGGCAAGGGCGGCCATCACCACAAGGGCCCGCATAAAAATGGCAATTGGGGTGGTAACTGGGGCGGCAATTGGGGCGGCAAGGGTGGCGATAAACACCACCATCGTGATCGGGACGACAAAAATCACCATTGGGGTGACAAAAAGGAACACGACGGCTGGGGCAAAGGCCGCGATCGCGACGAGGGTCACGGTGACGAACATAAGGGCGGTTGGGGCGACAAGGACAAGGCTGGCCGCGACGAGGATAATGACGGCCGCAGCAAGCCCGGTCACGACAAGCCCGGCCCCGATAAGCCTGGCCAAGACAAGCCTGGCCAAGATAAGCCTGGCCGCGGCAAGCCCGGCCAAGACAAACCCGCCCATGACAAGCGCAACGGCGGCGAGAAGGACAACCGCGATAAGGATCAGAAGGGCGGTTGGGGCAAGGAAACCGGCGACAAGAACGGTGTGAAGGACAAGCCGGGGTCCGACAATTCTCGTGGAAAGAATGGCAAGCCGGAGGGCGACAACCCATCTCGCGGCAACCAGTCTCCTGACCAAAACAATCCCGACAAGCGCGATGGTGGCCCGGGCAAGGATCACACCAAGGGTTCGGATGGAAAGTCTGGCGGCTATGGTCAAAAGGATGGCAGGTCGGACGACAGGAGTGGGACCGGCACATCGCCGGATCCCGATTCAGGCAGCAAGTCGAGCGACAAGTCTTCCGGGTCCGGATCATCGTCAAGCGGCTCAAAGAATGACGGTCCCTCGAACACTGGCTCATCCAGCGACAGCAAGAGCGGCGGCGACCGCAGCGACAGCCGCTCCGCGAGCTCCGAAGGCGGACGCGGAAATAGCGGCGGCGGCACCTCCTCAGGCGCTGACAATGGCTCCTCGAAGAACGGACCAGGCGAAAGCGGTACCGGTTCGAAGGGTGGTACCGGCAGCAACAGTGGCTCGAAGAGCGGTAGCGAAGGCTCTGGCAGTTCGAAGTCCGGCGGGGATGGCGCCAGCTCAGGTTCGGGGGACGCCAGCAGCGGCAGCGGTCGCAGCGGGTCTCAGAGCGGCGAGGGTTCCAGTAGCTCCAAGGGTAGCGGTGAAGGCCCCGGCAGTTCCCGGTCCGGCGGCGATGGAAGCAATTCCAAGTCCGGCGACAGCGGTCGCAGCGGATCGGCTGGCTCTGACAGCGATAGCGGCCAATCATCCGGTGGCCAGAGCCAGGGCAAGAGCGGCGGACGCAAGTAACTATCGCAACGCGATGCGATTAGCAGGATGGGGCTGGCAATCTGCCGGCCCCTTTTTACGTGTCACCGACGAAATTGGCTCGCCGGCGTCGATAGACCTCGGTGTTGACGGCGGATGTCTGACCGTTCGGCAATAGATTGGCCGTTTCGCCTTCGCCCGCCACCTGATGCCAGCACAATACCCCGGCACGGTGGCGCCGCAAACCAGGATGTTGGCTGGATTTCGTTGGCCGCCCCAGAGGCCGGGGCGGTCCGATCAGTTCGGCGCCGACGTTCCTCTCCGCGGACAGAAATGTGGAGAAGTGATCGATGTCAGCGTTCGCAAGCTCGTGTTCCTGAGTGCCAATGAAGGCCCGAACTTGCTGGCCTGAAAGGCTGTGTGCGCCATCCGCTGCTTGAAGACGCCAGGACATCGAGCAGGGCACAGGTTGTCACAACTAACGACACATCTGACGCTTTCGGCGTTTGTGCCTCCGCGAAGATTGACCGCTAGGCTTGCGTTGCGGGCGGCCGCCATTGCGCGCAAATGCAAGGTCTGCGCAGTGTGCCCGATGGCGGTCAAGTCGGTCATTGACCGGGCTCCTTCCAGAGCAACGCGACCAGTTGCGCCTGCGATTTCACGCCAGTTTTCAGAAACACGCGCTTCAAGTGGGATCGCACCGTCTCGCGACTGTTTCCGAAAGTCTGCGCAATGGCCTCGACCGTCATGCCGGAAGCAATGGCCACGGCGATACGTGCTTCCGTCGCCGTCAAATCGAAAAGTCCGCGGACCACGTGATGATCCGGCTGGCCGCTGCTGCCGATTGGGCTCGCAACAATGATCGCTGCTGCGTGCGAGAAAATATCGTGCGCATCGCGCTTTACCGGCAGCAGATGAATGATCATTGCTGGGGCATCGTCCTGCGGCGGCAATGCGATCGATTGGGTGAATGGCCGGCCGCCTGTTGCAAGCTGTGACAGTTGGTCTTCGATCATTGTCTGAACGCCTGCATTCGAAACGTGAATGCGATCGCGCGCACCGGCACGAATGCGCGGCGAGAGCGCCTCCATTTCACGGTTCATCGCCTTGACTTGACCCTTTGAGGTGACGACCGCACCTGGCAGGCTGAGCGCGGACAGGATTTCGACGGTGTTCTGCGCTTGGCGGAAAGCAAGGCGAGACGACATCAGGGCTGCCCTTGCCAAGTCAGGGCGAAGAGAATTCAGTCGGTCAATGTTGTCGCTGGTGAATGGTCCATTGTCGGTCTGCCTGATGATGTCGAAGATGATGGTATGTCCGGATGGTTCCTGAATGACATCTCCGGCAGTATGCCCAAGACCTGCGGGACGCAGGAAGGTGTTATAGATCGCATCCTCGGCTAACTCGCCTTTGCTCATCAGTGCAGTGTCCGGCAGGAAGGCGAATGGCGCCCGCTCGATATGGCGTTTCAACCGTATATCGGACATTCCAAGGTCACTCTGCGCAATGGTCCGGATGAGATCAATCGAACCTTCGCTTGCCGTCCAATTGACGTCACCTCCATCGCCGATCGCAATGACCGCAGCCGAATGACTGCACGATTGGACGGCCAGGATGTCGCAAATGTCGCTCCAGCGCTCTGGAATGACGGCTGCTTCGTAGATCCGGTCGATGATCGCCTGGTCAGGGGAATAAAGGTTCACGCGCACGCCTCGTACCGGAGAGTAAGTTACATTTCTAGGCGAGCCAGTTCGTTACGGCAAAGAAATATTCTCACGCCCTTATGGTTTTGCAGTAGCACTTCATCCGCGGGCTCGAAAACTGTCCAAGCCTTTCGGTTTTATCGCGATCTGGCGGTCGTGACAGGAAGGACAGCGCGTTGAGTTCATCAGCGGTCCCTCTGTCGTTGACCGGGAAGAGACCGACAGTCTTGAACTAGCCTTGGGCCCGCGCCAATATCCGGGAAAGGTCGTTGCCGTTCGACCTGCACTTGAAGAGGTTGGCACCAACCGAACGGCAATCGATAAACTTTCCGGCGAGCGCCTTCGACATGGTCACGAACGCACGTGTGCCGCAGGCCATGCGCTTCTGGCCGCTATTGCAGATCTGGGTCCTGGAGAGCGGCGTTGCGCCGGCGAGCGTTATGCGAGACCCGTTAGCCTCGAATGTGGCACCATCGATGACCTTGAACCTGGCGCCTGGGCGGAACTTGATGGGGTACTGTTCCTGGCCTTGGCCTTCGCGCGCTTCAACGCGTTCGTAAGTCTGTCTGGCAGGGTCGATCCTGATCGGGACGGAGGTCCAGACCGGCTCCGAGGTTGTGTCGAGGGCAAGAGCCTTGACGGGCCGCTCGGTGACGGCCGAGGCCGCACCCATGGCGATGAACACGAGCCCAATCGACATCGCAATCTTACCCGATACAGCAGCTAGTCCGTTCATGGCGCAGAGATCTCCCGGTACCTGCAGCATAAAATGCGCAAGTGATCATCCGGTTCAGCGCTGGAGTAAGATTTTATCGATCTTCGTGCGAGTGGCGTTGCCGACTGTTGTCGACGGCCCCGTCCCGGTCTGCAGCCCTTCACGTTGAGGGGCTATGGAATCCGGGCGCCGAATATGTCGTGCAATCCTTAGGCTCGTTCGCAAATGCTTGATAAGCGCTTGGCGGGTCCGGAAGCGATGATTTTTCGATGCCTGCAACGGAGCCTTGAAGAAAGTTGCCTATGTCCCAAGCAGGATGTGACAAAAACAACGACCACTGGTGAGCGACTGGCAAAATCTTCGAATCTAAACCAATTTTTACCGTTTCACCTGAATGGGGCATGACTTCAGTTTGTCCATAAGCTAGTGGCACTCTGAAGTGGTGGAATGGGCCGATGACTTTCGCTGTGGTTTCAGAGATCCGGGTGGCTTGCAGCAGCCTTTCCCGACTGACGGCACTTGAACGGAGGCGCCTGCTGCGCCGGATCGTCGAAGCCCTTGATGCCCTCCAGGACGCGCCGATGTGTGCAGCAAGCGGTGTCGACCGGGACGCAATCGACAGCATAATCCTGTCCACGTCGCAAGCTCTCGGAGACATCGCGACCATGCCGGACGACGGTTTCAGGCATGTCATCAATGAGTTCGATACGCTCTTTGCAAAACTCGCCGACCGGCTGCTCAATGAGATCGAGCCTGTCTCGGCCGCGCGTCACTAGTCGGCGGACGTGAGATCGTCCCCAAGCCTGCAGCGAGCGGCAGGATCAGCCCTTCGACCTGGCAGACGCCGCTTTCAAGCCAGGCTTGGAGGCACCAGCCGCTTTGGACGACTTGCCCTTTGAAAGCGACTGGGTCTTCGCCTTGAGGCCTGAAAGTTTCATATATGGATCCGGCATGAACGGACGGGCGTTGATTGCAGCGATCCGTGCTCCCAGTTCAGTCAAGCCGGCGATGACGCTATCGAACTGTTTCGGATCCATTGCACTTCCTCGTCTTCAGACCGCCACCTTAGTCGACAGAACAATGTTGAACCATGACCCATTCGAGTTAACTCTTGCGGCTTAGGCTGTCGAGCAATGTTTATCATGCCGTTCATCCGTCACAGTCGAAGTTACGCCAAGTCTCGGAAATTTCTCGGTATACGCGCTTTTTGGTTCTCGATGGCCGCAGTGGACCGGAGCACATTGCAGCCGGCCGCATGAAGAAAAAGACTTCGTCAGTGCGATAGTCGGCAATAGCGAATGGCACCAGTCTCCTTGGCACCGGCAGGACGATTGGCGGGCGCGCTACCCCGAGGCCAGGCTTTTACATCCAACGTATCGTGTTCAGGACCTGCCATCTACCGGGTGATAATAGCACGGAAATCATCGGCGTTGCGCACAAGGGTGGTGGTCCACGAGGGCGGACCACTAGCACCGAAGATCAATGACTTGGCGAAAAGCGGGACCGGTTTTCATACCGGCTTCTTCCAAGCATTTTAGGCGAGAAAGTCCCACCGCCATCGAGCGGGCCAGGGCAGGGACGGCAAGCCAGCTTGCAACTCCAGTTTGTTTATACTGAAATGCGGGGCGGAACGCCCCATGGTGGCACTCAGATCCTCGCCGTCACCGCGCGACCGACGACACCACAGCTTTATTATGCTACAAGGCTTGATATGGAGCTGTGCTACCTAGGTAAGAAGCCACAGCTTTTCAAAATTCCTCGGCACTGAACACGCCTTGCGGGTTCGGGGCGGCTGCCTTTTAAGGAGCGCCCGTGACCGATCCGAAGACAATCGATGATATGACGGTTGAGGAGCGCGAGGAGTTTCTTGTGACCTTGGCTGAGAGTCTGCTGCTGTCAGCGTCGATAGCCAAGCACGAGGGTGATGACCTTGGGCTGGAAATGGAAAAGCTTGGAAAGCAGTTGCTTATGGATGCGGCCTCTATAGCTGCGGACGGTGCTAGAAAAGCCGATGAGGTTGTCCTAACAGCGATCAACCTTCTCGCTAAATTCGAACTGGGAAATCCCGGCAGTCGGACCATTCATTAAGTCCGAACTGCTGTGCTTCGAGTGAGATCGTCAAACCCTACGGCGGTCATGTTCTCGCCGGTAAGCATCGCCGGCAGGGGTGAGTTTGCAGCGAGGTTTGAAGCTTCGATCCTCGACTTGAATCCATCCGTTGAACATGGCGATGTTCACCGATTTCCTGCCGATGCCGTGGGGGATTTGCGTAAAGCCTCGGGTGTTGAGACCGCGCAACAGTACCAATAGGCGGGATGAGACGAGAGGCTGCATCCCGCCCGAACCTTGGCCGCCCGGAATGGTTCCCTTTTTTGTCGGAAACAAGAAGAGCCCGCTATGCGGTGCAAAGCAGGCTCAAAAAAGCTCAGAAGGTCGGCCTCCAGGAAAGGGCAGCACCGGGCGTTAGCACTTGCTCACATATATGGAGCAGCGGCGAGTGAATTAAATTGCTCTCAAATTAATAATTAAAAAAATATTCCAACCCACGCCTGTGGTATGATGGTTGATTGAATAAATTTTCTGATTGGAGCCGCTGTGATGAAATCGCTTTTTCCTGGCCTGTCGTCGAGGCAGATAATCATCTTCATGATAGAAACTAGCGTTGTAAGTTCCGGACTGTTCGTCGTGCTCGCGCTGACGGTTCAGCTGCTCTACAGCTAACGCAAAAGGCCCGCGTCCTGTCACGGCAGCGGGCCCTGAGCTGGATGGGTCTATCCAGGCGGAGGGGCGGCTCCAAGTCACCCCGCCGGAAACTAACTGCTTACAGTGGTACGGCTTTTGTAAGGCTCAGATCGCCTTTACGACTTGTAGTGATCATCCTGATCTTTGTCGTGCTGACCATCTATTCGGCCGTGTTCGGTATGGCAATCTGGATCGTTGTTGTCGGTGCGCTCCGAATGATGCCCAAGTCCGATCCCATGATGCGTAAAGTCTATGCCCGCCATATGCGCTATCGCGCGCATTACCTCCCGACCTCCGCGCCTTGGCGTCGATACTGAGGAGCCATCAATGGTCGCTTTACGAACCTTTCGGTCGACCGGTCCATCATTCGCGGATCTCGTCCCCTATGCAGGCTTCGTCGACAATGGCATCCTTTTGCTGAAGGACGGAAGTCTGATGGCCGGGTGGTATTTTGCTGGTCCGGATTCCGAGAGCGCTACGGATTTCGAGCGCAACGAGCTTTCCCGTCAGATCAACGCGATCCTCTCGCGACTGGGTACGGGCTGGATGATTCAGGTCGACGCCCTGCGCGTGCCGACGACGGAGTACCCATCTGCTGAACGAAGCTACTTTCCCGATACTGCCGCGCGGCTGATTGACGACGAGCGCCGACGGCGCTTCGGACACGAACGCGGGCATTTCGAAAGCCGGCACGCGCTCATCCTAACCTATCGGCCGCCGGAGCGACGCCGATCGGGCCTGACCCGCTACATCTACTCAGATACCGAAACCCGCTCCGCGAAACACGCCGATACCGCCCTCAAAACCTTCCGCCGCTCAATTCGGGAGATTGAGCAGTATCCAGGGAGTGTTCTCTCCGTGCAGAGGTTGCAAACCCACGAAGTTCCAGAACGCGAGGGGGTTCGCGTCGCGCACTACGACGAGCTCTTCCAGTTTATTCGGTTTGCCATCACTGGCGAGAACCATCCCGTCCGCCTGCCAGAAATTCCCATGTCCCTTGACTGTCTCGCGACAGCAGATCTGGAACAGTTCTCGATGATATTCAAACACTTCAGCGAAAGGACCAGAAATGAGTGACTTTGAAGATGTTAGGTCGCAGGATCGATTGCCGCACATGATGCGAAAGTTTCGATGGCTTCGCTCTTTCTGGCGGGCGGAAGCCTGGCGGATATGGTTTGGACCGGTCGAGCGACACAATCTATCCATCGCAGCCTTGAGCCGGAGATCGCGTTAGCTGATCTCGGGCGAGCGTGGAGCCCGCTCAATCTAGAAACTATGTGTATCGGCTCGCCCGGCCGGGTCTGGATCTTCAAGTCATACTGGCGAAGAGGGACACCGCCGTGATGCCGGAACTTTCAGACGGCTTGTTACTTGCTTTGAAGAGCGTCGGCGGCCGACCGCAGACCCTGAGCCTGAACTGTGGTCACTATTCCCTCGAAAAGCTACCGTACATTTTTTACGCCGGTCTGAGCCTGAAGCGATTCCTGGCTTAAATTGCTTCAGTAGCAGCTGAAACTTGCTTTACGAACTTGACGAACTTAACCATCTTTGCCAAATAGGTACTTCTGTATGGAGGACATAACATGGCGTCTCCCAAGGCAAAACCCAGCATCAAAGACGGCTCGGCTCGGAGAGATGGACCAGATAGGTCCATGGCGTTTTTCCTTGCGACGGGCGCCGGTGCGCTACCGGAAGGTATGAGCGGCTTCAAAATCAAAGTTCCGGATAGCGCCACCAAAGTCCTATCCGACAAGCCGAAGCGCGTGCAGGCTCTACTGCAGCAATATGGTCAGGCGATTTCCAGAAGCAGGACCGCCGGCAGGCGTGTGAGCTTCCGCGTCGACGTCGACGCAGAAGGCGACATGGTCGTCACCCCGGTTGAAGACGACGTATCGACCACTCCTGCGCTGTCTGAGGACGAGAGCACCGCCGATGCTGACCTTGAGCAGGCACTCGCTGCAGCACGGGCACGCGGACGCTCGAAGGCGGCAGAAATCCTCGAGCGCGGCGATATGCTCAGCGCTGACGAGTTTGCTCGCCTGCTCGGCACGACGCGGGTGACAATCAATACCAAGCGGCAAAACGGTCAGGTGCTCGGGCTCGATGGCGCCAAGCGTGGGTATCGCTTCCCCGATTGGCAGCTCGATTCCAATAGCAAGCCATTTTCTGCACTCCCTATCCTTCACGAGATGCTTGGTGGAGCTTGGGCAGTCTACCGCTTCCTGGTTCAGCCGCATGGTGAGCTGGATGGCCTGACGGGTCGTGAGGCTCTGGAGCGTGGACGGACTGAACAGGCGATCGCGGCTGCGGAAAGCGTTGGGCGAGATTTCCGGTAAATGGGGAATGCATTGCCGCCCGCAGGCTTCGAAACAGCAAGCCTGCATCTACATGTCGTAGCGCCCGGCTCGCGGTTCGGCCGCATCTATCTCGGTCGATACCCTGACCCGCTCGGCTTCGGAAAGACGCCGAGCCGCTTCAGCGATCCGAGGCGCCGAAAGGCCACCAATCGCTTTGGCGTGCTTTACATGGGCGACACCGAAGTCTGCTTTCTCGAGGCTGTTCTGGGAGATCAACGCGATGGGTTGATCGGTGATTTGCCCATTGCTGAGTCAGCGCTCCACGACCGACAGTATGCGCAGATCGAGGTGATCGCTTCGCTGACGATGGTTGATCTTCGCGCTGACGGGGCGATCAGGATGGGTGTGCCGTCAGATGTTGCAAAATCCTCCAAGCAATCCCTTGCTCGCGAATGGGCGGTCGCATTCCATGAACATCGAGATCAGGTCGACGGCATCATTTATCCGTCGCGACTGAACGGGCACACGAACGTTGCGGTTTTCGACCGATCCATCGACAAGTTAAAGGCCATCGATGCCACGAGACTGATAAGGGCACCTGGCCTAGCAGCTGTACTTGATGATCTCGATATTGCGATCGTGAACCTGTAATTGAGGCGCGATGTTGTCGCTTATCACCGTGCTCGGCGTCGCGCCGAAGCCGGGCAGCGCATCTCCGCCGCTTCCTGGAATAGTGCCGTCGCGTGCCTCGACCGACTTGTCGGCCTGCCATACAGTCTTGGCGCAGGCTTCCGAAAGGAAACGAACCCAGACGAGAACGTCGTAGCCGTAAGCACGAAGGGAGTGGCGCGAGCGAACGCCGTGAAGAGGAAGCTCGCGGAAGAAGCGATCCAGATCAGGATCGTAAAGCGCCCCGTCGCGGAGGATCATTGGGACATAAGCATCAAGTTCCGCCGCGGGTCTTCGTTCCTGAAGGGTGATGCTTGAAGCTGCGATTACATTGTCCACAAGCTGTTCGACCTTCCCCCGGCCCCCATCCAGGGAGCCCAGCATCAACGAAGGAGATCAACTTGCCCGGCACTCTCCAGGCCGGCCTCCGCCAGCTATTTGGGAGCGCTGCGTCCGGCCTGGAAAGCGCCTCCGTCAGCGTGTGCATCAACCTAAGCAAGAGGCAAAGAGTCGGTGCAGACTGTCAAGATAAGGCGATCAGTTCTTCCCGCGCCCTCTCACTGCGATCCTCGCATAGCGAGACAGGTCACGCCCGACCCGATCCTTTGGCGAAGTCCAATACATTTAATGCCAATATCGGCATAAAATTCATTATGCCGCAAGCCGGATTATGCCGCACGGATTGGTCTGGCTGCTGACACGGCGGCTCCGGACGTGCGGCGGTTCGGCATAATACGCTGCTGAAATGAAGACGATGGTTTAACTTAAAATCTCCATCTGTCTGCTGTCCGATCCGACGAGGCCGAGGCCGAGCACGGCTGCCTTGCGAGTTGCGTCGGATAAAGCTTGGGGTTGCGCATTATGACTTTCTTAATATTTGGCCCCCAGAAACTGAAGCTTGATCCGATTTGGAGATTTTAGTTTGCCGTTTTCTCGCGCCCTCGCTCTTAGCAGCCCTTTAGATGAGGTTCCCGATCTACGATCGCTTCCCACCCGGCGGCAGGTCTTGACGCATCCATTTATTGAAAGGCTGCGTAGAGCCGTGGCCTTCGATTTCTTCGCAGTGTCAGGCCTCGACCTGGATGGCTATCGGTTCGGGAGCGGTCATTCGATCGACACTGACGTCCCGCCAGCCTTCCTCGACGCTTATTACGGGGATGACCTCCTGAAGTCCGATCCGTTCGTGATGGCATCGATGTCAGCTGCCAAGGTCATCGTTGAGGAGGAAGTATATGCGGGAACACCCCCGCCCCAAAGGTTGCAATACCTTGCGAGGACTTTCGGTGTGCTCAATCGTACGCTGTTCCCGATACGACGGGGCGACGTGGTATTCGGCGCAGTGACGTTCTCCCGTGCGGCGCCTTTCTCCGAGGAAGAAATCGAGTTCCTCGGTGAAATCGCCGAGACCACTCACCGCGTACTGACGCGACCAATCATGGACAAGTTCTCAGCGCAGACGCTGAAACTAATCGAAGGCGAAATCACATGCTTGAGATTTGCCAGCCTCGGCAAAACGACGGACGAGATCGCCGCAGCGAGTGGTTACACACCGGATACCGTCAATAGCTACATGAAGACGGCGATCCGCAAGCTTAACGCCGAAAACCGCGTTCATGCGATAGCCGAGGCTATTCGTCGTTGGCTGATCACGTAGCCGACGATCCTCTCGAGTTCGACCGGAAACATGGGCTGCCTCTACCAGGCGGCCCTTATCATATTTTACTGCCTCCTAATGATTGAGTAATGGGCAAAGCCCACACTTTATGAGCGAATGCTCAACTGTCTATATGACTTTTAATACTTCTTTGAGAGTCCGCCCCTAGAACTGGGGTTGCCGGGAAGGAGCATCGATGGAGATGGTAACCTGGCTCAACCGAAGCAAATTGCCGCGGCCAGCGCTGTCCAAAAGATCCACAGTCATCGGACCCAAGCCCTCGGCAGACATGGAGCGTGTCTTGGGTATTATGTCATTTGGGTTCTCTTCCGATGCCAGCGCAGTGTTGGCCGCAATGAACAAGTCGCAAGCGATCATCGAATTCGATCTCACCGGGAAAATCTTATCCGCCAATCCTAACTTTTGCGCCGCACTCGGCTATGAGCTCAGCGAAATCGTGGGACAGCATCATCGGATGTTTGTTGATCCTGCCGAGGCCTCACGTGCCGAATATCGCCAGTTCTGGACGGACCTGGCTGCCGGAAAATTCGACCAACGCCAATACAAGCGCATTGGCAAGGGCGGCAAGGAGATCTGGATCGAGGCTTCCTACAATCCCGTGTTCAGGGGCGGCAAGCCCTATAAGGTCGTCAAATTTGCAACCGATATCACCGCGCAGAAGCTGAAGAGCGCAGAAGATGCCGGCAAGCTGGACGCGCTGTCGCGCGCTCAGGCCGTGATCGAGTTCACGCCTGCGGGCGAGATCCTAACTGCCAATGAGAACTTTCTCAACGCCCTCGGATACCAGCTGTCTGAGATCAAGGGCAAGCATCACTCTATGTTCTGCGAACCCGCCTACACTAGCAGTGAGGACTATCGCCGCTTTTGGTCCCGGCTGGCTGGAGGCGAGTTTGTCGCCGATGAGTTCATGCGCCTCGGCAAAGGCGGCAGAAAGGTCTACATCCAGGCCTCGTACAATCCGATCTTCGACATGAACGGCAAGGTCTTCAAGGTTGTCAAGTTCGCAACCGACGTCACGAAGCGTGTCGAGAACGTGGACCAGCTCGCATTGGCTTTGCAAGGATTTGCCGATGGTGACCTAACACAGCAGCTTGGGATGCCCTTCCTTCCGACGCTGGAAAAGCTTCGCGTAGACTTTAACAGCGCTGCGTCCAAACTCCGGGGTGCTATGGAGACCGTGTCACAGAATGCCGGCGCGATTGCCGCCGCATCGCAGGAAATCAGAACCGCCTCCGATGATCTCTCACGCCGCACCGAGCAGCAGGCTGCTTCAGTTGAAGAGACGGCGGCCGCCCTCGAGGAGATCACAACGACCGTATCCGACTCCAGCAACCGGGCACAGGAAGCTGGCCAACTCGTTCGCAAGACGAAGGAGAATGCCGAACGCTCCGGCCTCGTGGTGCGACAGGCGGTCGAAGCCATGGGTAAGATCGACGCTTCGGCATCGGAGATCGCCAATATAATTGGCGTGATCGACGAGATCGCGTTCCAGACAAATTTGCTCGCCTTGAATGCGGGCGTTGAAGCGGCCCGCGCCGGCGACGCCGGCAAGGGCTTTGCGGTTGTCGCGCAAGAGGTTCGCGAACTTGCCCAACGCTCGGCGAAAGCTGCGAAAGAGATCAAGGATCTGATCGGTGCGTCGAACGGGCATGTCAAGAATGGGGTCGCTCTCGTCGGCGAAACCGGTAAAGCCCTGGAGGAGATTGTCGGGCAGGTTGTTAACGTTGACAGCAACGTGGGCGCGATCGTCGAGGCGTCCAGGGAGCAGGCGACAGGTCTGAAAGAAATCAATACGGCCGTCAACACGATGGACCAGAGCACGCAGCAGAACGCTGCCATGGTCGAGGAGACGTCAGCCGCCGCGCACGGTCTTGCCAAAGAGGCGGACGCGCTGTTCGAACTTCTGTCCCAGTTCAACATCGGCGTCTCGCAATCCCGGCGTTTGGCCCCGAGAGCTGCATCTGCCACATCTCGACCGGCTACCAATCCGGTACGTCAGATGACGGCCAAGGTTGTGCATGCGTTCCAGGGGAACGCAGCGGTTAAAGGCGGCGACAGCTGGGAGGAATTCTGATGTCCGGCCTGAGCACGAACCTGAATGGGCAGACGACGCTGGACATCATCGCATTCCAGCTTGGCGCACAAACATTCTGCATCGAGACGACGTCCGTCCGCGAAATCCGCGGATGGGGAGCCTCGACACCGTTGCCACATACGCCGGCCGAGGTTCTTGGCGTCATCAACCTGCGCGGCACGGCTATTCCGACGATCGATCTCGCCCGTAAACTGGGAATGCGCCCGTGCGAAACCACGGAACGTAGCGCGATTGTAGTCGTGGAAGTCCACGACAGGCCATCAGCGGCGTCTCCCGTAACCGGTAGGCGCCGCTTTTTTTGGCCACGACCAATAATCAAGGAACAATCTATGGAAGACACCGCAACGGGCAACCAGCCCGATCTATTCGATGCGTGGCTAGACTTTCGGCCCGCAACCGGCGAGACGACGAATAATGGCTGCAACTAACCTCGAAAAGCTAGTCGTCCAGCAGCCAGCAAATCGAGGGGCTCGTTGAAACCGTACAAAGACCGCGTGGAGATCCTGACGGACGGCGCGCGCTACCTGCCAGATGGCACTGTCGTCGAAATCACCGGCAAGGTTCGGGCTTCGGCTTTCGCACCGCTGGCAATCACCGGCAGCGGCTCGGTTGCCGCGATCGATCGGCTGGCGGACACGATCCTGCAGGCCGCAGAGGCAACCGGCTCGGTTGATGCCACGCTGGCCGTCTCGGAGACCTCGCTTGCAACGATAGGCGGGGAGGGCTTCGCCAGCGACAGTCCGGTCAAGATCGCCATCGGACCGATTTCGGATACCTATGGTAATAGCGGATATCGATTTGTAGGCTATAGCTAAATCTTACGATGTTATCGCCGTCGCTCCATCCGCACCCAAACTCGAAGGGCGCAACCTACTTCTCCCTACGCTTGCTGATTTCTTCCAGGGTGCCGAGCATCAGTGCGGCAAGGAAGCCATAAACGCCTCGATCTATGATTGCTCCGGAGCTCGCCGCCGTGCCGCCGTATCGGCGCAGCGCTTCCTCGTACGGGCCCAGGAACTCGGTCGCGATGCCGAGGCCGGTGATAATCCTGAGGACGCTGCCAACGAGGACGATGCACGCCGCAATGGTGATTAGTTTGGTGAAGATCATTCGGCGCTCAGCTCTTTTTGGCCGACGGCCTAGACGGCTTTTCTTCAAGGTTCTTCGGTAGCGGCGTGCTTGAACAACGCAGGTGCATCTCTCGGGCGAATGCTTTACGCTTTTCCTCCTGGCTGGCATCCGCCGCAGCGGCGAGAGGAAGGCCGAACGGCCCTAACAAGATCCCAGATGCCAGGCCGATAGCCATGCGGCCGCCGACCTTGTCGTCGTAGTTAAGCGCTTGCAGGCGGATCTCTTTGCACTCCGCGCTGTTGAATTTCGGATCGGTGACCGTCAGCGTGCCAGCGTATTTTTGCGGCGTAGGCGTGCACGACGACAGGACGGCAAGGCTTGCCGCTATTACAACCAGTTTCTTCATGATGTTCCCCAATTCCTGCTTGTGATCTAGCAGCAACTTGAGGACGTGTTTAGCGGCGCGATAAACAACCCACCGATTTTTTTGGGTGTTCGGGCGGTAACGCAGAAAGCCGGCCGAGTTGGTTGCTCAGCGGGCTTTCTGGTCCCTCAGTTGGTGGGCGTGGCGACACACCGGTGTCTGCGGCGCGCGTTTGCCCAGGGCCGTCCGCCACCTACACAGATATCAGCGCCAATAGCGGCGATAATCGTAGTCCGATGCCGCAGAATTGCGGCCGAGAATGTAGCCGATGCACAGGCCGATTGCGCCGACCGTCAGCGCGAGGCCAGTTGCTGTGTGCGGATGTTCGGCTGCGCCGGCAGCCACTGCGCTCGTCTCGCGGCGGACAGCGTCCACAGCGTCAGATGCCACTTTGCGAACGCCTGTCGGCGGCTCAGTGGGGGTTCCGGTGAAGCCGGTTGTCAGATCGTCCTTAGCCATTGTCTTCCTCCAGGGGTTTGAGTTGGTGGAAGAACTGGGGAAGGGCAGGGATGGTTCCGTAACTGTTTGTTAACCATGTTGCCTTAGTATGTCTGTGTCGAGAAGGTGAGATGTCCCGACACGAAGACCAAAGGCATGATACCCTAGAAGCCCGTTGCCACCCCCGGCGGCGGGCTTTTTATTCCGAGCGACATCCAGCGTACTGCTGCGCTTCACGATACAGACGCAATCGTGTGAGGGATGCCTCATTCCGCAAAGATAGCAGCCAGCACGGCCAAATCCTGCCGCTTCATCTCGTCGTCGACGTCGTCGTTCTTGTTGGCGTGGAACCAGTCTGCAGCGGCCTTGACCCGTGCGCCTTGCGGCTCGGGATATAAGCCGAGGCGGCTTGCCCACTCGCGGACCGTCTCGCGCTCCATGCGGCCGACTAGATACCGGTCGTGGACAGTCTTGGCGGATGCTAGGAGGTCGGTGGTGGCTTTGGGTGTGTGGTTCATCCGCCGGCACCGGGAGGCGCGTCGTTCTCAAACATGTCCTTGTATTGGATAGTCTCGTCTTCGTTGGTGTCGATAGAGGCACCGGCCGGCGCGAAAAGACGGACACCAGGCCCGCCGCTTCCGCTGTAAGTACCGTCAATGAAGGTGACGCCAGCAGCCTGAAGGGCGCGCGCTATAGCAGCGAGGTTATTTGCGCCAGGCGTCCGCCGGCCTTTCTCGAAATCGATAATCACGCCGCGCGATACGGAAGCGCGAGCTGCGAGCTCGTTTTGGTCTAATTCCAATAGGGCGCGAGCGGCCCTGCACTGCGACGGAGAAAGCGACATAAAGTCCAGCTTTGGATTGAGTGTGACCGAAAGGCTAATGTCTGACATGAAGTCTTACATTGAACTTCCGCACTTCGCAACGGAGGAGCCGCCATTACGGCATAGTGGAAGACACCGACCGGCACGGCAATGTACGCTTCTATTTCCGTGTCAAAGCAAGGAAGAAGGTCCGGCTTCGCGAAAGCCGGGCGGCCGTCCCAAGAAGAATGTCGCCGCGTAGTCGCTCTTCGGGCCGCCTTTCAGGTGGCCCGAAGGTAAGCAATTTCATTGGTGGCAGTTGCTACCTAATTGCGGACGTTATCGTGAAGGACGTCGGACCTGCTGGGCGAACAGGATTATCGGCTGATTTGTTTGAACGGGTGCCTGACGGTCCGCGTCGGTGCTGACGAAATACAATTAGGGCGCTCAACCCGAAGACGGGGAGCGCCCACACGTGTTGCTCGAAACGCAAAAGCCGCGCAATGCAGCAGGCGTCTCGAAGGGCCTGCTCATTATAGGCTCGCCTCAGGTGGAGAAAGATACGCTGGCGCATAGCAGCTATGCGCGTTCCATCCTTAAGTGCTCTACCGATGCAATGGGATTTGAATGACGGATGTCAGGTAACGGGCTGCATCATAAGGGTCGCGAAAGACCTGTCGTGCTGATCCTAAGGTCCTGGTGGAGCCACTTCGCACTGCGAAGTCTCTGTAGAGACGCCCGGTGCCTGGTTCTTGCTTCAGCCAAACATGCGGAACCGGTTCGCCATCTGCCCGGCGGCAAACAACGAGCGCCGGTTCGGGACCTTTCAACGTTTTGACGGTGTGGTGCTCCAGGAAGCCCGTCAAGGCTTCGAGGAGGCATGTGATCTCTGCGAAGACATCGACATCAGAGGTGCCGCCGTCTGGGTGTGGGATGTGCCGGCCTGTAGAGCGGTAAGTGGTCATGTCGGTCTTCAAGAATTGTGGGGCTGCTCAATGTCGCTGCACGCAGCGGAAGTCAATGCCCGCATAGCCCGGCATGGGCGGGATTCAACGACCGAAGACAAATCCGATGTTGGAGGCTTCGGCAGCCTCATTGTTGCTCAGTGCATTCTGGCATCGAAAGAGCTCGTGACTGGAATTGCTGGATGAGCGATGTCTCGAACCGGGTCTTGTACGCTATCGGACGAGACTGTTGCCTTGTCCTCGGTCCGACGCAGTTATGCGCGCATGAGTAAGCAAGACGATCCACCCAAAATCCGTCACCGTAATGCGATAACAAGGGCCGAGCGGCGATCGCGCGAAGAAGAAACGCATCGCGTTGCCATTGCGGCGATAGAAGCCGAAGCAGAGGCCCGTCGCCGTAAGACCGAGCGGCTCAAGGCTGCACGCGAGGCAAGTAAGCCTTTGTGCTGAGGTCGTCTGCACCGTTCAAGGGAGAGCTCTTGGACGGCCCGTGCCTGGATCCCACATCAACAGCCCGAGCCCTGGCAGAGCGGCCACGCACGAAGATCACGTGCAGATTTGGAACGCCCGGCGCGGGAGATCGCCTCACTCATG
The DNA here is from genome assembly GCF_047325115.1 of Rhizobium sp. Rhizsp82. Classification (NCBI taxonomy): domain Bacteria; kingdom Pseudomonadati; phylum Pseudomonadota; class Alphaproteobacteria; order Hyphomicrobiales; family Rhizobiaceae; genus Rhizobium; species Rhizobium sp. Rhizsp82. The sequence continues at coordinate 21,438 of NZ_CP168569.1, forward strand.
CGGCGGGTTAGGCCTTGGACTTGTGAGGCGATCTCTGTGCGGCGGAGCAGTGACGAGCCGCCGGACCTCGATTTCGGCGAGGTCATTGCCAGAGAGTGATGGGAGAAGCAATGACCTCTAGGCGGGAAAGTGTCTGATGCTTTGACGCCTGAGGACCAGCATGCACGGAATCGGCAGCAATGTCGAACGTTCTGCGAAACACTGCGAACTGAGGCAGGGTCGAGTGCCGGGCGCCGGTGCCCTCCGCTTTAGCCAAAGCGTTCGCTTCTCCCTCCGTCGAGAGCCCAGGCTTTGACCGGCGGGGGCTGGTGGAGACGATGGTGGCGAATTTATTCTCGTCGCGCCGGATAGTAGGATTTTCACTGAGAACGCTGAACGCAATGCTGCTTTTCGCCGACGCCGCGGCCGCCCAGATGTTTTGCCTTGAGGCGCAAGACATTCGCTTGAATACCGATAGAGAAACTCCCGGACCGCGTTGACCGAGAGGATAGGCCGGAGCCAGAGAATACGCTGTGCGCTACTATCGCCGTTGCGATTCCTCAGCAAAATGCCGATCGTGTGAAAAACAGTCCGGGAGAGTAGCGGACGGTGGCAGCATTCTGTCGTGCGTTGCGGGCTCCTGAAGGGTCACCTGCGCTGTGTCCTGGCTCGTGCCGGCGAGTGAGGAGAGTAGCGCCGGTACGCCAGCCAATCGAACCTCGCGGAGGCGACGTAGTGCGACCGCCGCGTCCCGACAGGAGACTGCGGGAGGGGGGGGCGGCGGCCATGACCTTTCGATCACGATCGAATTACGTCTTGGCAGCCCAGAAAGTTTCAGCCAATGCCGCCGCCTGAAGAGACAGGCTTCCCGTTCGACAATGGCCTGCGCATTCTGCAATGGGAAACCTGTCGCCACTATTCGGCCGATGCTGCACCGATGATGCCGACGTCGGCTTCGTGGAACTGCAACGCGTAACCCGAGTTATTCGCAGGAAATGACCCTGGAGGCTGCAATGCAAGTGCGAGACACCCGGATCACGCCGGAGGGGAGGATGCTGACCGTCGAGTTTGTCGGACAGGGTGGCGAGCTTGTATCCATTGCCATGGATAACGCCGATAACAACATTGATGCACAAAATGCGGTGGAGCACGCGAAAGCAATCATGGTTCAGCTCGTGTCGTCGGGAGGCGAGGGTGCAGATCCTGGCGTCGATCGATATGACGCCCTCAGCGACGGCAACTTGGGCGAGGGCAGCTTGGGGTTGCAAACATCATCGAGCGTGCGTTGCGGGCAAGATCACGAGACCCTAAAGGGAGAGGTCGACGAAGGTTTCCACAAAGCCTTGCCTGCAAGCGAGGCGGTGTCTGCCACAGTCACAAGCGTTTCCCAAAGGCAGAAGACGTGAACCGGCCTTTCAAGCGACTTGGCGATCGTTCGCAATTCCTTTCCACTTAAGCGTTATCAGAACGTCTCGTTCTAAAATACGGCACAGTAACAATGACAGTTGAACATCGCCTCGCGACCTATGGCAGCCTTGCACCTGGAAAGCTCAACAATAACCAACTTGACGGACTTGCAGGCTTCTGGCGGTCGGGCAAGATTTTCGGGCGCCTCGTGGACGCTGGCTGGGGCTCGGACTTGGGCTTTCCCGGTCTCGTGCTCGATGACCAGGCCTACGCGATCCCGGTGTCGGTCTTCGAATCCTCCGATCTTCCACAACACTGGCAGCGGCTGGATTCGTTCGAAGGCGAGGGCTATCGTAGGGCGCCGGTCTCCGTCACCATCGATGGCGAACAGGTTGAGGCTTACGTTTACACCTTGGCTAAGATTGCAAGGCTGTGAGATCCAACGTTCCAGCGATCCGGTTTGGGTATAGATCGGTTCGTTCGAGGCTACACCTACCTGCATGCGGCAGGCCGTGTGAGTTGCGCGCCGGCCGGAACAGACGTTCAAAAACCTGCGAACACCGGCTTTCGCGTGTCCTCGGCAAATACCCGTTTTACCTGCACAACGAAGAAGCGACATCAAGCACGGGGGTTGGGCTTCGCACCGGAGTTGTAAAGCATGCTCTTCAGCGTCGCGTTAAAGCGGCTGGCCTCATGAACAAGCGTTGATGATCAACGCCGTCAATACTGATAGGGCCGAATGCTGGCTTCGTCGTGGTCTTTGCCGAAGAGCGAGAGCCCGCTCACCTCGTCCGCTTCACCGCGATAAAGCACCGTCGCCGAGACGTGCTGATGAGAACGTACGTGTGATCCAGCGCGCGCAACGATAGCCATCGGAACTGTGACTTGTCGCTCCGTTCGGCCGGGAAAGGGCGTACGACGCGATGGAGAAGCCGGCTTCAAACGGCTGTCGGATGACGCTTGATCTGCCTCTGAGCCGTGACGCCCTTCGAGGTCAAACGGCATTTCAGCGATGTTTTAAAACCGGTCTGGATTTCGATATACCCCGCCTGCTTGGCTGCCAGCGCGGTTTTCAAACCGATGTTATGCGGCGGATAGGTGAAATGCTTGTCCGTCAGGCTGGCGATAAGCCTTTGCATCCTCATCCCTATATCGCTGGTCATGCCTTCCTCTCGCATTCTGCAGCTTCCGCGTGGCCTAACGTGCGTTTTAAAGCCGAGATTTAGCGATCGCAATCCTCCTGGTGCGCGCCCACTCGTCGACACAACGGCCGTGCGAGATAGGTGTATCTGAACAGAAGAATTGGGGGGCCTATCGAAGCCGCCGGCAAAACGCGCAGCCGCGGGGTGAGGATTTGACCTCGCGGAAAGTTGGGGATAGCAGAACAAAACAGGAATGCGAACTGGCATTTTCAACCCAGAAAGGCTAACGAGGCTGATACGGACAAGGGCAGACCATGGCATTCCGATTCGTCCACACCGCCGACATCCATCTCGACTCGCCGCTGAAGTCCCTTGCGCTTCTCAACGGCGAGCTGGCAGATCTCATCGGGCTTGCTACCAGGCAATCGTTCATCCAGACGATCGAGCTGTGCCTGGAAGAGCAGGTCGACGCTCTGATCATCGCTGGCGACCTCTACGACGGAGAGCAGACGTCGATGAAAACGGCGCGGTTCCTTGCCGAACAACTCGGGCGCTTGCATCAGGGCGGTATTCGGACCTACATCATCCGCGGCAATCACGATGCCCTCTCAAAGATCACCGCCCAGCTTGTGATGCCTGACACGGTCAAGGTGTTCGGTGAGATCGCTGAACTGGTCACCATCGAGCGGTCCGCCGGGGATATCGACGTTGCGATCCACGGAATGAGTTTTGCTAAGCCGCATGCGCCAGAATCTCTCCTCCGACACTTTGCCGCCCCGGTGCCCGGCGCGGTCAATATCGGGATCATGCATACCAGCCTTGGCGGGTCAGCAGGACACGATCTTTACGCGCCCTGCAGTGTCGCCGAGCTCAGACAGGCAGGATTTCAGTACTGGGCGCTCGGCCACATTCACAAACGAGCCGCTCTGCAAGACCAAAGCTGCGCTGTCGTGATGCCCGGAATACCGCAGGGGCGCGACATCAATGAGGACGGATCGAAGACGGTGTCACTGGTGACCGTGCGTGATGACCGCTCGATCCTCGTCGAAGAACGAAGAACTGCCGTCGCCCAATTCGAGCGGCTCCAAATTGACGTCTCAATGGCCGCTGACTGGGACGACTTGGTGGCACTGTCCAAACATCAGCTTGGCGAACTGGCCTCGGCGATACCGAGAGGCCAGATTGTGGCACGGGTGGAGGTGACAGGGACGAGTGAGCTTGCATGGCGCGCTCGCAGGGACATCGACCTTCTGAGGACGGAGTTCGAAACACACGGCTCGTCGATCGGAAATATCTGGATCGAAAAAGTGAAAGTCTCGTCGTCGCGGCCGCGGCAAAACGGCGGGAATCCGGGAGCGCTGGGCGAGCTCGCGACTATCATTGCGCGAGAGATCCACGGCTCGATCGATTTCAATTCGGAGGTCAAGGCGATTGCCGACGAACTGCGCGGCCAGTTGCCGGCGGAGCTCAGGGACATCATCGGAAAAGATCAGGCGGCGTATGACGGTTTGATGGCGAAGTTTGCAAAAGAGGGGACAGCGCATGTGCTCGCGCTTCTCCAGGGGGCCGAGGGAGAGTGACATGCGGATCAATCGTCTCGACCTGACGCGCTACGGAAAATTCACGGACGCTGTTGTTGATTTCGGGCAACCTCCGGTCGGGTCGCCCGACCTGCATGTCGTTTACGGCCCTAACGAGGCAGGCAAGTCGACGACTTTCAATGCGATCCTCGATCTCGTTTTCGGGATCGGACACAGCACCAAATATGGATTTTTACATCCTTATCCAGCAATGAGATTAGGCGGCAACCTGCTTGTCGCTGGACGGGATCGTGAGTTCGTCCGGGTCAAGCGCTTGCAAAATAGCCTGCTGGACGGCGATGAGCGGACTGTTGCGGAAACCGAGATCATGGCTGATCTCGGTGGGATCGATCGCGCTGCGTTCTCGACGATGTTCTCGCTCGACGAAGAAACCCTCAAAAGCGGCGGCGAGAGCATCCTGGCCAGCAAGGGCGATCTCGGGCAGCTGCTTTTTTCTGCAAGCGCGGGTCTTTCAGATCTCAGTCGACGGCTCGGCGAAATCCGGGGCGAAGCCGATCGGTTTTATAAGCTACGGGCTCGCAACACGGAACTCGGAGAGCTCAGGTCGCGTCTCGCGGACCTTAAGGTGAAGCGTGACGAACTCGATCTTCAGGCAACTGACTTCACGCGAATGAGGATCGAACTTGCGGCGCATGAGGAACGATACCAGAAGGCGGTTGATCAACAGTCGGCAATCCAACGGCGGTCAAACGAGATAAACCGCATCCTGCGAGCTCTTCCAACGATGGCGCGGCTGTCACTTTACCGGGAAGAACTGCGGGCGACGATTGCTGTACCGGAGCCCCCAGGCTCATGGAAGAATGAGCTCTCGGCCATTCGCAAGGAAAGCATCGAACTGCGGGTTAAGATTGACGCCGTTGCGCATTCGATCGCCACCATCGAGAGCGAGATCGAGAGGGTTGCCGATCCATCGGAGGTTCTCGCCTTCGCAGGTAGGGGGGAGGAGCTCCTCAAGACACTGGAGCCACGCTATGTCACGGCGGTGGTCGACATTCCCAAATTGAAAGGGCGGATCGCAGACCTTTCAGTTGACGCGCTGCTTCTCCAGCTTGGGCAGCCGGGAGAGAAGAACCCGGCTCGCCTGATTCTTGACGCGACCACAGTCGGCAGAGTGAGGGGCCTCATCAACGCGAGGTCGGGCGTCGATGCGCGGTTGGAAGCCGCCAGCAAAGAGCTCGCCCGAACCAATCGCGCTCTTGCAGAGGAGGGCGGAGCCTACGAGCGCCTAGTTGAATACAGGCAGCCAGAACGCCGCAGAGCGTTCGAGGCGTTAGCCGCGACCGTCAACGCGATGGAGACGCTCGACGACGAAACATCGCTTCGGCTTCTGACGCGGCGCAGACAAGCCGCTGAGGCCAGCGTGCTGGAAAGCATGGCCCAGCTCGTGCCGTGGCGAGGCACGTCGGCTGAGCTGGCTGCGATCCCGGTTCCGTTGGCGACCACCGTCGAAAAATGGAAAGCTACATATGCAAACTGCCGCGATTCTGAAAAGTCCGCGGCCTCGGACAGAGATAGATTGCAATCCGAACTCGCCCGTATGGATGCCGAAATCGCGGATATTCGGGAACGTTCCGGAAAAATCGACGAGACGTCGGCGATCGCCAGCCGTGCTGCGCGCGATGAAGCATGGCTATTGCATCGACAGACGTTAACGATCGAGACCGCGCTCGACTTCGAACGCACCATGAGGGCCGACGACCAGGCCGTGTCGGCGCGTCTTCTGCATTTCGCCGATAGCGGAATGCTGGCGCAACTCAGCCTCACGCGCGCTGTCGCCGTCGCAGAGCTTCAGTCCGCGGACCAGCGCCTTTCAGACGCGCGCTCTGCGCTGGCAGCGTTGACTTCGGAGATGCTCACCAGTTTCTCGGGTGTGGCGGCGGCCCAGCTCCTCGTGCGTGACCCAAACGAACTTCAAGAATGGCTCCGTCGCCGGACAACGGCTCTGGCAGCCCGCGACGACTTGGGTTCGATCGACCAGGAGATTGCGGATGTCCGAGATCGATCTGTCTCGGCGAAGCTGCGCGTAACAGCAGCGCTCAAAGCCGCCGGCATCAAGGCCGTCGATGTTGACGATACCGTCTCACTCATCGCGCTGGCCGAACGTGAGCTTGATCGGTTCAATTCGGCGATGGATCAAGCCGACCGGCTTGAACGCCTCAATGCTGACCGCAACGAGCGGACAAAGCTTCTGGCCGAAGCGCAAAGCGACGATGCCGAGTGGAACGCTAGGTGGGCGGAACTATGCGCTGGTTGCTGGCTCAAGGATCAACAATCTGTTCCGGATGTCGACGCCGTCAACGTGATCATACCGATCCTGGAAAAGCTGTCGTCGGCGGTCGAAATGAAAGAGAGCCTGGTAGACCGTGTTCAGAAGATGGAGCAGGACGCCATTGTCTTCGAGCAGACGGTCTTTGCTCTGTGTTCGGGCCTCGGTATCGACCGGTCGGGATCGCTCGGCGATATGACGCGGGCAATCGGAGAAAAGATCAAAATCGCCGAGCGGGACCGGGATCGGGTCGAGAAGCTTGAAGAAGCACTCGATCAGGCGCGGGAGCAGGAGAAACAGCTGTTGGTGACCCGACAGGTTCTTTCCGCTCGCACTGGCGAGATGACGGCATTCTTCGGCTGCACCACCATTGATGAGGTGGAAGCGCAGATTGATCTTTGCTTGAAGCGGCAGGCAGTCCGCGCGGCCATTGATGGCCTTGAGCGCGAGCTCCTGGAGATCACCGGCGTCCAGGACATTCTCGAGGTTGAACACCAACTTTCGCTTGCCGACAGGAATGCGCTTGAGGTCGAGCTGGAGGGCATGAAGCCGCTTCTTGCACACCACGAGCAGGCGTGCCGAGATGCGTTTCACGAGCTCTCCACCATCCGCAAGGCATTGGACGCGGTCGGAGGCGATGCAGCGGCCGCTCAGATCGAGGAACGGCGTCGGACCACGCTGCTGGATATTGAAGAGCGGGCAGAGAGATATCTCGAGCTGAGGATCGGTGTCGTTGCTGCCGAACAGGCGCTCAGGCTTTACAGGGATCGTCATCGGAGCGGGATGATGTCCAGAGCGTCGGAAGCGTTCCGGACCATCAGCCGCGGCGCCTATTCCGGGGTAGCCGCGCAGCCCGGCAAAGATGGGGAAGTGTTGATGGCTCTATCAGCGAGCGGCGGATCTCTGTCGGCAGACGCGCTGTCGCGGGGAGCACGGTTTCAGCTTTACCTGGCATTGCGAGTGGCTGGATACCACGAATTCGTGACGGAGCGGCCCGGCGTCCCGTTCATCGCCGATGACATCATGGAGACGTTCGACGACTTTCGGGCGGAAGAAGCCTTCAGGCTGTTTGCCGGGATGGCGCAACAAGGCCAGGTGATCTACCTCACGCATCACAGACACCTAATCGACATTGCGAAAAAGGTGTGTCCATCGGTACGGGTACATGATTTCGACCAGATCCAGCGGCAGGCAATAGTGAGCGGAATAGCGGCGGAATAAGATATTAACGCAGCTATCCCTTTTGCTCGTGCGGTACGATGACCTTTTCGGTCTGTTCCCGATCACGCCTCTGTCTCGGCGGCTATAAGGCTGGTTTTAATTGGCTCTCTTGAATTGGGGAGATCATGCCATCCGCACGGAGGCGGCATTGCGGACTGGCGAGCCGTCCTGGTTATGAAGAGTACGCTTGGACCCGATTGTCGGCCGGCTCGTTGCAGGCCTGGGATTGACGCCACGTCGGTGACAAGGAAGCGGACATGCGCGATTGGCCGTGTGTTCGTCCCCTGTCGGTTTCGATCCCACAGGCTTCCTGCCGCGGGCTAGCTGTTCGGATTAACAACCTCGGACACAGGCTCCTTCGCGGCCTCACCTGGTTTTGCGATAACGACATAGGCCCCCGCTATTGCGAGCGCTGCTGCGAAAATAATCGCGACGAAGATGTACATATGGTGGCGAGCTTTGCTACCCGAGGACATGTGATCTCTCTCTAAAGACGACCGAGAGAACGCTCATACGACGACTTGAGTTCCCGGTGCTTGCGAAAGATATCAACCGGGGATGCCTGGTCGCATGCCTCGGAGTTGAAGGCGCGACCATCATAATGAACGGTGCTGCAGATATGGTGGGGGCGCTTCACGCCTAAACATCTTCAGTGTGCTGCTCTAACGGGGCTTTCCGCGGTTCGAGTTCGAGCGGTCTGCCGAAGCAAAAGGATCGCCTCACCATATATCTCCCGGCGGCGCGCTTCCCGCATTGCCACCAACCGAGTCCGGGTCGCAGGCGAACGATGATCGTCCGGTCTCCGCACTGCCAGTTCCTCGTTTTCGACGAGATCGGCCAAGATATTGCGCATCACACCATTGAGTTCACGCAGTTCGCGCATCTCCGACAGCACCGGAGACGTATGGAGCCTCCGGGCGATTGCGGCGTCGATCGACTTTTCCGTCAGCCGCGTTTTCGCGAGCAGATATCGAGCGGCCAGAGTGGCAACGAGCGTGATGACCGCGGCTGAGATGATGACAAGCATGACGTGGCTCCTGACCCCACTTACATCGTGCTCGCACGGGCATTGTTCAATGCCTGATCGGCATAGAACTGAAAGAGGCTTGAATGGAGGCTGCTGCCCATAGTTTCGCGGCCAAAGGACTATGTACCGGCCGAGCTACCCTGCGATCGGGTCACTGCAATCTTTGGCGGACCGCAGCCTCGTTCTGAGCAAGTTGACCCTTGGGAGAAGCCGGAACATCCTCGCTCGCCCATATCAACACGGCCAAAGCCGCGACCGACAGATAGCCAAGCTTGTGTGTCAGGACACTGCGCGCGGCTTGCGAGCGCGTGCAGCAAGTTCTCGTAATCGAGTTCATTCGTCTCGCCCATTGGTGGTTTCCGCGGAGCCTAAGGCCTTGGTTGAGCCGAGCCAATCCCCAGAAATGGGCTACCGAGCTCTACATTTGCGCGGCGTTGCCAGCCGCCGCCCCGCGTCAGCGACCGGATCCCGACAGGCTGTCGTCAAGCTAGAACCCCGGCAGATCCCTGTATTGCCCAGGCGCCTCCAGATACAGTGGGCAGCTACAGCGGCCAGGATTGGCGCTCGATGCGGGCAGGAGAAGAGATGTAATCTACGACAATGGCGGCAAACGCTCGAGCGCTTCGGTCGACGGCCCGGCGGGATTAGGGCGGGAGTGGCATCAACAGCAAAACGACTGTGGCATTCGATTGGATTTCAGTGATGTAGCTCATTGGCTCCCTCATGACATGGGGAGTAAGCCCCTTGATCGCCCGCAAGGGTTGGTGCAATACCGTCGACGTTGGATAGCTTAGGAGTTTCGGAATGCCCGATGAACCCTTCGAAAAGCTCAAGGACTATATGTACACCCTGATCATCGTTGCCGTTATCTTCTTGGTGATTGCGGCCGCAGGTGGAACACCCATAGGGTTTGGGCCGCGATGAGGCCAAAGGGTCATTGCCCATGACATAGGCTTCTTGATTACGGCTTTGGCCTCGATGATCGCGTGTGCGTTTGGCCACCAAGTTGTGTGTGAGTCCCTCCTGCAGGCCACTATGACGGATCTATATTGAGCCACCTTGAGGCTATCGCGGGATTGCCGCGACATGGAGAGCACGATAGCGTCGCGGCGATGTAAACCCGGCCGCCATTATCCCGTCGGATATCCGCGTTCGCGACGATATGCTGTGCCTGCTTGGGTCAGCTTGCAGCGGGGACGTAGCCCAAGCGAACCCTCCCGCTGAATGAGGCCTGCCCTCTCGGCGAGGATGACCGTTTTGATGCCGACGTTATGCGGGAGGGGGCGAAACGCTACGTCACTCATCGAATTCAACAGCAACATAAGACGAACAGAAGAGTTGATCTGTATTCCCGGCATGCGAGGGTCCAATTCACCTCGCTGAAACGACACCGCTGAAAAGTTGTTCCGGAGGGATTGTTCAAAACCGTACAGAAGCGGATTTTCCCTCTTATCGCGAATAGGAGGAAGATCTGCATTCCCATCATCACAAAGGTTAAAAGCTTTGTGCGGCAGTGGACAGGAAAAATTGCGCTATCAAGTAGCAACTGCCACCAACAGCGACGTTCTGGAAAGATGAGCTACACGACAGACTTCACATGGCCATTGTGTATGCCGGGTCCGTTTCTTCGTCTACAGGTTCAGTTAGCACGACCTCCTCTGGAAGCGGTGTCATACCCGTGCGGATCTCATCCGCATGCCACCACATCGCGTCGCGGGGCATGCGCGCCCGACGAAGAGGCTCCATTTCCGTGAAAATGAATCGGCGCCTGTAAGCGATGGGGCTTTCGGCAATGTAAAACGGCTTCATGCGCTCTTGTCCAAGGAACCATGGCTTCTTTAGGAAGCGTTCCGGCTCGTCGGTCAAAAGCGGAGCCGGTCCTAGCCTCCACCTACGGCAGAGGTGTTCCCCAATAGCTCCCACCAGCGCGTCAAAACGCTGGTCACCTGTTAAATCGGGTGTATCAACGAGCCGCTCTCGTCTCCGGCGACTTGAGGGATCAATGTAAAAACCGTCAAGAAAACTGGCAAGGTGGTATCGAAACTCGCTACCCGTCTCAAGGTGCGAGTGGACGGCCGCGGCCAGCGATCCCGGTCGGACTCGCTGCATTGGCGCCATTGTGTTCATCTACCAAACCCCTGATCTTCGCGCTCATTCGCGAGGCGACGGTGGGAACGACGATTCCCAGAATGTCAGGATAGCACTGCTTTTCACAACCACGCCATAGGATCACGGCGATCCTGCGCGTCCAAGTCTGGTGGCAGTTGCTACCTAATTGCGGAAAATCGAGGAGACTGTCGGAACTAGACAATAGCGGGACCGTTCGTCCCTTTTGAGCAAAGGAGGAAGAGAACCAGCCGAGACCGGAAAAGGAAAAGACGCTAGCCACGGCCTGATGGAACAGGTAGCAAAGGAGGAAAAGGACGTCGAGGCGCGGAAAGGATCCGACCTTTCCAAAGGTGCAGATCGGGTCGAGGAACGATCCCGAAGCTCCGACGGAAGAGGGGCCGGTGAGAAGCAGGGTTTTTGAACCGGGCTTTGTATGGCTAAAGGGGCATATCAACAGTTTGAACGTCCTCCGAACTGGAGAGTGCGCGCGATTGATTGTTCTTGATGGGATTTAGGCTACACGCCCGTAGCGCTGTCGCAGATTTTTGACTTACTCGACGCGTCTCGAACGTGGTTTAAGCTGCTTGTTGTTCAACGGACAAGCAGGCCAATCCCCAATAAAACGGGCGATGCCGACACTTGGTCGAGAAGCGATCGCACCTGCTGGGTTACGTTACCAGCTTCGGTGGTCTTCTCAAGAAATGCCGCGATCGTCATATTGCGCCATGCCCTCGTTTTCAGATGACCCACCGCTTGCATTCCCAAAATGAGAATGGCGATGATCCAAAATCAAGTGCAAATCATCGCATGCGATGCGGGTTGAGATCCCTGGCCGTCATTCATCGCAAATAACTGAACGTGTTCAATAGCTTTCGATTTCGCAGATGGTTGATCGCTTACAACTACCAAGTGACGGTCATCGTTGCTGGCTATCTCGGCAAAGGTAACTTGCATCGGCGCTTGTCGCCTCTAGTTCCGACTTCAATATCAGAAAGGCAAATGTTAATGTCAAAAATCGCTGTGATCGGAATGGGAGCTATGGGTAGCGCTGTCGCGGAAGCCCTTATGTCCTCCGGAGCGGAGATCAGTACTACCTTGGAAGGCCGCAGTTCAGCGACACGGGATCGGGCTGCGGTTGCTGGCATCCGTGAGGAAGACCTGATGTCGTTGGTCGACGCCGATATCATCTTGTCGATTGTCCCGCCGTCTCAGGCTTTAGCGGTGGCCGACAAGGTCGCGACGGCGGTTCGCTCTTCCAAATCTTCTACGACATTCGTTGACTGCAATGCCGTTTCTCCACAAACGATGGAAAAGGTCTCTGAAGTCTTTAAGGACACTGCTGCGACAGTTCTCGACGCCTGCATTATCGGTGGTCCGCCACAGGCAGGCAAACCCGGCCCCCGCTTCTATATCAGTGGAGATGCAAGAGAGACCGTAGCGGTTCTTACCGAATTCGGCTTGGATGCGCGTCTTCTTGAGCGCGACGTCGGTGCCGCATCGGCACTCAAGATGTGCTACGCCGGTATCAACAAAGGCCTGATTGGCCTCGGCACCGCGATGTTGTTGGCAGCCGCTCGGAATGGAGCTGACAAAGCCCTGATGGCGGAGCTATCCGAAAGTCAGCGGCAGCTGGTCGAGAAGCTCGGTCACGGCATTCCTGACATGTATCCCAAAGCGTACCGTTGGGTTGCGGAAATGAACGAAATTGGCGCGTTTCTGGGAGCGGATGAGCCAGCTGCCGAAATATTCGCAGGAATGGCAGGTGTCTTCCAGCAAGTGGCGGACGACCAGGCCGGCAACAACGGTCTGACGGCCGTTTTGAGCGGCATGTTAGCCCAGCGACCCGAAGGAAGCCTCAACCGATACGATGCCTTGAGCAATGGCAACTTTGACGAAGGCAGTAGAGGTCTGGAGCCGGTCCCAAGCGCTCGCGAAAGTCACGACGAAATCGAATTGGAGGCCGAACTGGAGGAGGGGCTCGAGGATAGCTTCCCTGCCAGTGATCCGGTATCGGCGACCGTGACGAGCATACCGGGGACGACGAAGAGATAGAGGCTGCAGCTTTCGCTGGGCTGCGCCAGCTTGGTGCGTGTCCTGCTTCTAAGAACGCGGTTGGAACAAAGTAGTGGTCGGTAGATTTAACCTGCGCGGCTGCTGCGGGGGTCGCGTCCATGAAGTGGAGGGAATTTCGGAATGCATCTGGTGCGGACAAATGTTGCCAGGACGACAGAGGCGACTGTCACGGTGGAGTTTCATGGGGAGGGCAACGAGCTTGTGGCTGTCCGCATGTCAGCCGACAGCGTTTCCAGCGATGACGACGCTATAGCGTTCGCTGCGCAGATGTTGGAAGACTTGCGTATTGCTGCGACCACGCCCGGACCAGCAACGACCCGCGAGGGAGCAAGCATCGATGAAATGCTTGCTGCCGAGGAAGCGATGAAGTCCAGCTGATTGCAGCGATGGAAGATCGCTCATCAGCATTTCACATCTGTCTAGAAAACCGTCCTGCTGTAAGTGAGGGCCGCACCTCCGACAAAGCAGGGGCCTCAAAAGTCTGCCTGCATGTGTTCTGAAGATATCTGCCTGTCTGCTACACGCTGTGGGTTCCATGGCATGGGCTTACGAAGACGGGAGTCAGGACGGAGATCTGGCACTAGAATCTAGGGAAGCGCGGCTTTGAGAGCCGGCCCGCTGGGGTAGCACTACCAGCGGACCACCAGGTCCTGCCGAAGGCGTTATGCCTTATCGACGACCTTCTTAACTGCGTCCTTAGCCTGGCCTTTCGCCTGCTGAGCGTCGCCCTTGGCTTCTTGCGCCATGCCCTTTGCCTTCATATCACGGTCATCGGTTGCATCGCCCACGCTTTGGCGGGCTTTGCCAGCCAGTTCATTGGCTTTACCGGAAACCTTGTCAGCTGTGCTTCCCATCGGAATACTCCTCTCGAGAGACTTGATTGCCTCGAAGGGGTGAACCTCTGTGTGATTAGTTCGTTCCGCCGCGACCGCCTGATTGTGCCTTGAGCGATATCGCTATCGGCGTCACGATGGGCAGGCCTGGCTTGACCTTTCGCAACCGGAGGCCGAGCTTGTCCGACCGCTGCCGGCTGGCAGCCTCGCCGTAGAGCTGGTTCGTCAATGCCGTGACATGTTGGGACCACACACCTAGGAGGCGCGGGCGCACAGCAAGCGTGTGCCCTCCCCAGATCCTCGAAGGACATTGCGCCACTTACTGGGAATTGCCAAAGCGTCGAACCGCGCGATCAGGCATGGGCAAAGGAAAAAATTATCGCCAAAACTCTTTCAAGCCACCGGTCGCGCCAACGACCGGATCGTTGCCTGGTATTGAAAGCGACGAAATGATCGCAAGCAGCTCGGCGCTCGGTGCCTGCGTCTGGATATCTGCCTGCTGGCGCGGAGGGTAAGCGCCGACAATCTCGAAGTCGCTTGATGCCTCTATTTTCTTGTGGCCCGTTCCTGCTGGTAGAAGAAGGCAATCTCCCGTCGCGAGTTCGATGATTTCGCCACCAGGTCCGCCGAGTTGAAGCTTGGCTGTACCGCGCCCCACGCCCAACGCCTCATGCGCTCCCGAGTGGTAATGATGATAATCGAACACGCCATCGCGCCAGATACCGGTCCAGCCGTTCTCCTCGAATGCCTCCTCGAAATCCGACGAGGTGGCATCGAAAATTGCCTGGCGGTAGATCAGGACTGGGAAGCGTGCGTTGTTTGGGACCCAGTCACTTGGTTTAAAAGATTTGTGCTCGATGTTCATAGGAGTTGGCCCGTTAAGGATAGGGCGGCGGCGACGGCCGCAGCCCGCATTCGACCAACCACCGAAAGCAGAAACAGTTCCGATTAAGTGCCCTTTCTGCGTTGGCTCGGGAACAACTTCCTATCACGGAGCTTTTGATCTTTCCTTCATGAAAAAGGGTAGATGATCAATGGCTTCCGCCGACCAGTTTAATATGCAGAACCCGCTCACGCAGTATCCTCAGCCAAAATTTCCAGAGCAACCACAGCCAGTACCCGGCTTGGCGAGCAAGATGCAGCCTGTGCCCGATCACGGTGAAACATCCTATAAGGGTACCGGTCGACTGAATGGTCGCAAAGCACTCGTGACTGGTGGCGACTCCGGGATCGGGCGGGCAGCCGCGATTGCCTTCGCCCGTGAGGGAGCCGACGTCGTCATAAACTATCTGCCTGAAGAACAGAGCGACGCGGAGGAGGTGATCACGCTCATTGAGGCGGAAGGCCGGAAGGCAGTCGCGATCCCTGGCGATCTCAAAAGCGAAGCGTTCTGCAAAAAGCTTGTTGAGACAGCGAATGACGAGCTGGGCGGTCTCGATCTCCTGGTCAATGTGGCTGGTCGCCAGAAAGCCATCGCCGACATTTCGCAGCTGACAACCGAACAATTTGATGAAACCTTCAAGACGAATGTCTATGCCCTGTTCTGGATATGCAAGGCGGCTGTCCCGCTCATGCCTGAAGGCGTCGCGTTCAGCAAGGCACTGTCCAAGCAGGTTCTGCCAAAGGGGATCCGCGTGAACATCGTGGCACCTGGTCCATTCTGGACGCCGCTGCAGACATCCGGAGGCCAAACGCAGGACGTCATCACGGAGTTCGGCAGCGAGGTCCCGATGAAACGTCCCGGTCAGCCAGCCGAATGTGCGCCAATCTACGTTTTCCTGGCCTCCCAGGAATCGAGCTACATCACGGGCGAGAGCTTTGGCGTGACCGGCGGCAATACGCTACCCTGATGCTGCGAACCCTCGTTCCAGTCAGGATCGACGGCTATCTCCCACTGGAGCACTACGCTGCAGTGGGAGATGGTCGCTCAGTTGCCCTTGTCGGCGCTGACGGCGCCATTGACTGGTGGTGCGCCCCCGACATGGATTGCCCGCCGCTGTTCAACCGTCTGCATGATTCAGCGGGCGGTCAATTCACCATCACGCCGACCGCAGAGTTTCACATCGAGCGGCAATACCGGCAAGACAGCAATGTTCTGGAAACCATCTTCATCACCGACACCGGGTCTGCCCGGTTGACCGAGTCCCTGAACAGCGGTGTCGCTGGACGGCTGCCATGGTGCGAACTGGCTCGTCGCATTGAAGGTTTGAGGGGTTCTGTCGAATTCAAAATTACGCTGGAGCCGACATGCGCTGAGCGGCAGGTAAGGCGCGCCGATCATCCGAACGCAGCAATACGGTATATCGGGGATTTGACCACAACCTTCTGTCACGATGATAAGGTTGGTATCATCGTCGATGAGGATCAGCGAACACTTGCCTGCCACACGACGTCAGCCGGCTCGTCGACATGTGTTGCCTTTCTCGTGGCCGATCAAGCTCCTCTTGCCATACCAAACCTCAAGGATATCGACCGTCGGATTGACCTTAGCGATGACGAGTGGCGAAGGTGGTCCAGTGAGTTGGCCTATGACGGCCCATTCAAAGGCGATCTCGTGCGCTGTGCGCTATCCCTGAAATTTCTCGTCTATTCCAAGACTGGGGCCATCGCTGCAGCCGCGACGTCTGGACTTCCTGAGCGGCTTGGCGGCGTCAAAAACTATGATTACCGATATGCGTGGGTGCGGGATGCTGCCTATACGATCAAGGCTTTGCTGCGTGCGGGATCACTTGAGGAGCCCATCGGTGCTTTTGGCTGGTTGGTCCGTACCATATCTGACGATGGCCCGGTACCGAAGGTCGTCTACACATTGACGGGCGAGGCAGTGCCTGACGAGCGAACGGTCGCCGTCCCCGGTTACAAGGCGTCATCGCCTGTCAGGGTGGGCAATAGGGCCAGAACACAGACACAGCTCAGCTGTTACGGCGATGTCCTGGAAACCGCTACCCTGTTTGCAAAATGTGGCCATGTCCTTGATCCTCAGGCAGCCGGGCTTATGGCAGGCTTGGCGGATCAATGCGTGACACGGTGGCGCGAGCAGGACTGCGGTATTTGGGAGCTTGAGGACCAGCAACACTACACCTTTTCCAAAATTGGCTGCTGGCTGGCGCTGAAGAACGCGGCCTGGCTCGCCAGGGAAGGGCATATCAGGGGTGACGCTGATCGCTGGCTTGGCGTGAGCGATCAAATACGCAAATGGATCGACGAGAACTGCTGGTCCAGCGAGAAGCAGGCATACACATTTTTTGCCGGGACCGATCGGCTCGACGCGGCGCTCTTGCTGACAACCCGTTTCGGTTTCGAGCACGACAACCGCCTCAAGAGTACCCGGGCCGCAATCGAACGAGAGCTGGCTGTCGGTCCGCTGGTTTACCGCTACAGCGGCGCTGCGAAGGAGGAGGGGACTTTTGTCGCCTGCTCATGCTGGCTTGTCGAAGCATATGCCTTCTTAGGTGAGGTCGATCATGCCGAGCTATTGCTCAAGCGCTTGCTCGAAAGGCTTGGAAATAATTTCGGCATTCTGAACGAAGAGATCGATCCGGCGACCGGCTCGGGGCTTGGAAACCTGCCTCAGGGCCTCAGCCACCTTGCACTGCTACATGCCATCTATTCCATTGAGGAAAATCGATGACCAATGCAAGCCGGCTTTGCGGCGGCAAACTGTTGGCTGCGCATCTGCTAGCATCAAAGCTTCGATGACGGTCCGGATTGGTAGGCGACGCATCGAGCTTGTCACCGTTGATTTCCTCAACACGCCTGACGAAGCCACCAACCCAGTCACCTAAAGCTACCAGAGGTCCGAAAAACACCTCGGATCTGCTCCGCTGAGTCCTAGCGCATCCGCAGGCTGGCCGTGGCGTTCCTTGCTCTCAGCATGCACACCTTTCCGCCGTGAAGATTGTTCCATTGGGGGCTTAAGCCAAAGGGCCTAGGTGATTTCGCGCGCCTTCAATTGGATATTGACGGCGCACCAGGCGGCACTTGGGCGGCCTGGCAAGCGGAAGGTAACGGACCGGGTAGCTCATGGCATCAGAACGTGGCGGCATCCGCGATCATATTCTGAAGACGATCGACACGATGGAACATCTTGGCACGTCGGAGGAATATGTTGTGCGCAAGCAATTCAACAGGATGATTGGGGACCAATATGAGGCGCTGATCGCGCTCAGCGCCTCCGAGTTACGCGACATGGCCGGCGACCAGGCGTCCGACGATCTTTGAGGCGCCTGGTGAAACGGCTGATCGTATCTGAGGCTCTGACCACCCTGATCGTGCTGACATTGCTGATCGGGTTCGTCTTTTATGACCGTTCAAACCCGGCGGGTTTCCTGAATGTCTGGTAGGACAACTGCGCTAGCGGACGGCTGTAAAGCCAGGGAGCGCTCTCTCAGGCTGCTTTGGCTGCTCTTTGATGTCGAGGACGTCAAGGAAGGCAGGGAATGTGACGGTCTTCCCTGTCGCGTGCGACTTCGTCGCCGCGTGGCTCTCAGACAGGCGCCTGGCATCCGGCCAGCACCTTAACCTTATCTGATAAGCTTACCAGACAGATCAGTTTGACGACCGGCGCTGCAGTTGCTTGGTTTTGGTTGGAAAAGACGGGAGTTGGGGAATGAAGGACAAGCTCGAAATCGTCGGCGCTGTGGCCGCAATCGTCATCGTCATTGGTGGGTTCTGGGGCGGCGTGGCTTATCTCGTCCTGTGACGCAGGCATAATAAACCGTGTCGCGCCTGGCAGCCGAAACTCGGCGAGCCTCGAAGTGGCAGGCACTTTCTACGCGCGATGCCGTCGTGGAAGCGCTTGTGGTCACGTACTTGGCTGCGATGGCTGCCGCTCGCGCTGAGGACCGCAGGTTGGATTGTCTGCCCCGCCATCTTCAAGCCGGCGTGCCCGGCGCTCATTCGTCAACTTGCCCGAGGCTGCAACGAGAGGCGAGGCTCGCTCCTGCGGCGCGCAAGAGCAGAGCGTTGCAAGCGCTTTCCACGTTATTCACATCAGCTTTTCGGATGAATTGATTACGCCCAATGAACGTGCAAGGCTCGATACTGACCTTTGTCGACCGGTTCATGTAATGCGTATGGAATCGTCGAGGAAGCGATTGGGCTGGCGCGGCCGACCCGATGATGGAGGCCGGTTAAGTAGGTTTTTGCCGCTCACACGGGCGGCCGAGGTGCTTATCCGCTTCTCTTGGTCGAGACCCGCCCAGTCAACCCCCGGGCGGGTCTTTCCCGTTTCTGTTCCGTCGGTTGTTCAATGCCCCGCATCCTGCCGGTAATCGCGCTGCCCGGTTTCTTGCCTGGTCTTAGAAGTTGCCACGGCACTGCCGGCGTCGATCGGCAGTCGTGCCCGAAACGTCTCACACCGTTATCACTTCATCACCTACAGACAGCCGTCGTCGCGGAGAATTTGCCCGGTGGCCAAAGCATGATAATGACAGAGGAAATACAGGATAAAATGCAGAATGGCCGCAACCGACATCAAGGGGGAACGTTTCGGACGCCTGGTGGCGGTAGCTCGCGCCGACAACGCTGGAAAGCACACGCGCTGGCATTTTCGTTGTGACTGCGGTCAGGACTTGACCGCATTTCTTGAGCCTGTGCGCTCGGGTCGCACGAAAAGCTGCGGATGCCTGAGAGCCCAAGCCAACCGCGAGCGCTCGCTCAAGCATGGTCATCGCGCAGGATACCGGTCGACACCGACCTTCAAGGCCTACCAGACGATGAAAGGCAAATGCCTGAACCCCAATGATCCTTGTTACCCGGCACATGGGGGAGCCGGCATTACGATCGACCCACGCTGGATGGACTCGTTCGAAGCGTTTCTGTCTGATCTCGGGACGCGCCCCAAAGGCAGCATCCTTCGCCGCTACGATACAGAAAAGCCTTTCGAGCCCGGCAACTGCCGGTGGGCGCGCAAACGGCGCTCGACGAAGCTCGAGCCTGTCTGGTTCGTCGAGAACGGCAAGCGCTTCTCGATCACGTCCTTTGCAAAGCGGATCGGCATCGACCCGCTCGCGTTGCGAGAGCGTATGGCAGTCTTCGAAGAGACCCCATCGCAGGCCGCCCATGCTCTCAAACCAGTGCGCCCCGGCGATCCGCTGCCGCAGCTCGATTATCGCCTACGACGTGGCTTGCAGTTTCGCGATGATCCGTAGGGCCTCGATCCGGTCCGGCTCCCAGAATGTCAGGGCCACTGTCCCCGAGGGCTCGCAGGACAGCGAAAATGCCTCCCGATTAAGCCCAATTTCGGCAAGCCGGTCGCGCAACGCGAACCTGTCGGTAAGCTGACCGCCAAGCGGGTTTTGGACGATATACTGCGTGGGTTCCAACATACGGTCCTCCGGTGTACCGGGATCACGTAGCGCCGTTTCCGAGCTTCGAGCAAGCATAAGCTGTTGTTAACATTAAGCTTAAAGGTAAATTTTGGGTCGCCAGAAAGCGGCTGCGGCGATCTATGTCGATGAAAAACGCTGCCTGCGGAAGGCTGGGCCAAGCGCATATATCGCGCCAGCGATGACCAGAAGGTGGCAGAGTGCCAGCAAGTGCAAGACCGACCACCCCCCACAGGCGACTGCCGTGATTACGGCTCCTGCAGAAACGAAGGGTGCCACGAAAATCGACGAGAGGAATACCACCGTCATGGTGACGGCAAAGATCGAGTGGGCGATTCGATACGGACGAGGGCACATGTGTCGATTCGATACAGTAATTTCATCCTGTTGTCGCGCTCCATCTTTGGCTAGTCAGCAGAGCAGCGAGCAAACACCGGCTATCCCGCCTTGTTTAGCCGACGAGTTACATCATCGCGGCGGCAGGCATTCCTAAACGGTACACTATTCACGCCGCCTTAAGCCTGTCGTCGTCCGAGTGTGGAAGGGGGAGGTTCCGGTTTTGAACGACTCATCAACTAGCTGCTTATTGGTTTGGCCGCATTGCGGTAGGAGCCCGCTGAACCCCCGCTTTCAAGCGCGGCGGGCTCCGCAACTGAAGCGCTTGTTCGGCGCAGATTACTGCTTGGGTCTGCCGGTGTCGCTCATCGCGACATATTCCCCAGGTAAAGGCTCGCGCCTTTCTTTCCGCACTTGCAGCGCATGGCTTTCGCGAGCGCTCCCATGGTGACATCCTTCCCGAACCTTCGCTGGATCTCCCAGCGGCTCACCGGCTTGCGGCGTTTGCATGCCAAGCACTGAGCAAAAATGGTGTTGTGCTCTGCCAGCTCGCCGATCGTCCTATCATCATCGGCTTTCGGCTCTTCCTTCAGCATGACTGGGCCGGCTCCAGCATACGAGAGCTTGCAGGTTTCATTGATCGGCGCGTTCGGTCCGCGCGTGCAGCCGAACCGGGGAGCCAGATGGTAACGAAGGCTCGGCATGCTCTGATCGCCGAATTCGGCCAGAAGATCGTCTGCCGATGCCGCTCCAGCCCTTTCGCATTTGATGCAAAGGAATTCGACGGTCCGGCCGGCAAATTCAGACAGCCAGTAGGCGCCATTACGAGGCACCGAGCCGCTCCAAGCGCCAGCCGCCGGCAGGGGGCTTTCCACCTCTCATCGCGACGCGGTAGTCAGCTTCGATGATCGCTTCCTCTTTGGCTGCGGTAACGCTTTCAGCCCAGCGAGTGATCCGGAATTTGCCGACCCGGAATATGTACCGCTTCAGGTTTTTGCGTTTGCCAGCCGTGTAGCCCGCCTGGAAGATGGTCCAGGCTGCGTGGACATCCGTGCGTTCCTGGAATTCTGGTGTCTGGGCGTTCCACCATTCGTCGAAAGCCTTGCGAAACTGCGTCTTAGGTTGCGGTTTGTCGAGCACGTCAATCCCCGTGCTCGCAGGCAGGCCGAGACAAGCGAGCAAAGCCCTTGCCCGTTGCGGCCCCCGCAAGGGTCGATTGAATGCGCAGATGCCAACAGTTATCGAGCAGCGCCTGGATAGCTGCTATTGCGTCGCCGTCAAGCCAAGCGTGAGCCGCGGCGGACTCGTCGGGAGCGGACGGCCTTGGCGGATTTTTTATAACATGAGACATCAAACAGGTTCCTGGTTGGCCTGATGCGCTCTGATCCGAACGTAGGCGCCGCCGATAGCGTCATCGATGTCGCCTTGCCACGGAAACCAAACTGCCTTCGAGAACCGGTCCGGGTTATAAAGCCGGTGGCCGCCGCAAGCCTGCTTAGCCGCTTCGTCAATCGCCACTTCGATTTCGCCATACGGCCCAGCGTCGGGCATCGCATAGGCGCAAGCCACGGCAAAACGCAGACTGCTGATCGCACGCGTGCCAACCATGCGAATGAGGTCGGGGTGGACATCGGCTGCGCTCACTTCGCCAGCGGGTGTCATATACATATCGACACCGTCATCCTGTACAGCGGCATGGTCTATCGATCGCGCAAACATGCTCGTTCTCCGTGGTTCGTATTGTGAGGTAGGCGGCCGCATCGCCAAGATTGTTCCTATTATGTTCCGATAGCGTCGAGAGTCAATATCGATCTCGTGCTCGACCTCGACAAAGCTTTGGCTGGCGATCTTGTGAGCCGAGACAACGGTGAAACTTTTGTTGAGGGTAGCAGGTGCGCTGCGCGAGCTTGACCTGGCGGTGTGGCACTTCGGGCAGGGAAGCCACGCAGATCGTCAGTTGGGATCGGGAAGGGTCACAGAGTATCTGGGAGGATCGAAAGGCGATGTGGCAGTTCAGCAAGCGGGTGAACTCGATAGCAGGAGTGCGGCGCATCCCTGCCTCCTCACGCATATTGGCAGGGTGGCTGCCAGAACTCCGTGTCAAAGAGGATGAAAGACAGCGGGCCGAACAAAGTTCATCGGATCGCGACGATGATCAAGCTACCTGCCTCGTCTCGATGAAGTTGTAAGTCCGGCTTTCGATGCCGACATGGCGTTCCCCGCTGAGGCACGCGAGGCCAGCCCTGCCGGTCTCCGCGGCAAGCATGCGGCATCGCGGTCGATCACACACCCTGAATTTGCACTTCCTCCTGCTCCAATCGCGGTCGTCACATCTAATCGCGGGTGTCACTGGCCGTCGTCAGTGTAGGCTGCTGCATAGAGAGGAAGCTCTGGGTCACTTGCGCTGATCCTTTTGTGACGGGGATCTTCACGGGCCGCGATGCAATCAAAAAGTAGACAACAAAAAGGCGCGCCACTTGGCGCGCCTCTAACCGCGTCGAGCCTTCAAAATCAGGCGCGATCGACGATGTTCTTTACAGCATCCTTCGCCTGACCCTTCGCCTGCTGCGCATCGCCCTTGGCTTCCTGCGCAAGACCCTTGGCCTGCATTTCCCTGTCGTTGATGGCTTTTCCAACAGCCTGCTTGGCCTGGCCTGCCAGTTCGTTTGCCTTGCCAGAAATCTTGTCGCTGGTGCTACCCATTTGAAATTCTCCTCAGAGACATAAGCGTCTCGGCCAAGAAACGGCGCATGCGGTGTTTGGTTCCACGCGGCCAAAAACGCCACCAAACCCGCAAGCGCGCCGCAAGTTGCATTGGATCGGCTGATTTCTTGAGCCTTGAGCCTTGAGCCTTGAGCCTTGAGCCTTGAGCCTTGAGCCTTGAGCCTTGAGGCGCCAGCGGTTGCCGGCAGTCGTTCGGAGCGTCACTGCGGCTGCGCTCCAGCAGGCGAAATGCAGCTACTTCAAGAGCTGCATTTCGACAGGCCGACCCCCAATCAGCTCTCAACGCATGGCTGCGAGCGATGTTGCCGTCTCACGATAACCGTGCAGCGGTCGCCCGAGCATCGTTACCAGCCGCTCCACGTCACCTTGTTCGGGGATCATGCCGTGGCTCACGTAGCGTTCGGCCATAAGCCGCATTTCATAGGCGGTCCATTTCGGCATGAATGTCGCCATGGTCTGCTCGAAGCCGCTCGGGTCGTCGCCGCCGTAGACGATAGGCCGGCCGAGAACGTCGGACCAGATATCGGCAACACTTTGGCCGGTGAGCGTGTCCGGTCCGACCAGATTGATCGTCACCAGTGGAAGCTTGCCGGTTGCCAGGTCGCGACGGATGAGTTCGATGGCTGCCACCTCGGCGATATCGCGCGCGTCGACCATCGCAACGCCCTTTGACCCGATCGGCATTGGATAGACGCTGTGGTTGATGACAACGTCCTTGATCATGATCTCATTGTCGATGAAGTAGCTTGGGCGCAGGATCGTCGCGCTGAAACCCATCTCTTTCAACATTTGCTCGGCGCCGGCCTTCACCGCGAAGTGCGGGACATTGACGGCGCGATGCGCGTCGAAGACCGACAAATAGACGACGCGTTCGACACCGGCTTCTCTGGCGATGTTCAGTGTGATGATCGCCTGGGTGAATTCGTCGCCGGTGACCGCGTTCAGGAGGAACAACGTTCGCACGCCCTTAAAAGCGTTGCGAAGAGCGTCGAGGTCGAGAATCTCGCCTTCTGCGACTTCGACCTCCATTGGAAAGTCGGCCTGTGACGCGTCACGGGTGAGAACCCTGACGGTGGCTTTGCGAGCCACGAGCTGATTGACGACATGCCGACCGACGCGACCCGTTGCACCGATTACGAGGATTGTCATGGAAGTTCTCCTTGCGTTGTTGACAACCCGAATATGAATGGATCACTGATGACCCACTAGACGGGAATTTTGGACCAAATGTCTCGCAGGTGGAACAGCTGATGGATCTTCTCGGGCTTGCCGATTTCGTTCTTGTTGCCAGGCATGGCGGTTTTGGTCGCGCAGCGCGCGCGACCGGACGCCCCAAAGCAACGCTCTCGCGACGCGTCAGCGACCTCGAAGCCAGCCTCGGACTGCGCCTTGTTGAACGTGGTGCAAGGACGCTGAAGCTCACGGAGGAGGGGAGGGCACTGCACCACCGTGCCGGGGCACTTCTCATGGAATTGGACGAGACGGCGTCGGCAATTGCAGCTGGGGGCGAGCGACCGCGCGGGAGGCTGCGGATCAGCGCTCCGTTGCTGTTTTCCCAGACGGCGATGGGAAAGCTGGCATCGAGTTTTTCGCTGCAATATCCCGATGTGCGGCTCGACGTCACGACTGAAGACCGGGCAGTGGACATGGTTGAGGAGGGCTATGATCTGGTCATTCGGGTAAACCCGGACGCGGACAACGCCCTCGTCGGCAGGGCCTTCCTTCGCGACCGGCTTGTCATCGTCGCGCCGTTGTCGCTGCAAGCGCCACCGGAAGGCACCAACGTGCCTGTGGTCGTGCGCGGCCCGCCGGGGCCGCCTGATACTTGGCACGTGAACCGCAACGGTTCGGCATTTACGATAGGTGCGGAGCCGATCCTTGGACTGACGTCTTTGTTGAATGTGCGCGATGCTGTGCGAATGGGCGTGGGTGCTGCCCGCCTGCCGATTTCGCTGGTAAGCGGCGATATCGCCGCTGGGAGGCTCTCGTTATGGGGCGATGTGCAAGGATCGGATATCAGGCTTTGGGCTCTTTATCCTTCGAGACGACTGCTTAGCGCGCGCGTCTCAGCGTTCCTCGATCACCTGAGGGAAGCCTTTCCGGACGGATCACCGGAAGCGCTTTCGGCTTACATCGACTGCTGATCGAAGGGTAAAGAGCGTTTCAGGAGCTCGGCGACCCACCATATTGGCGAAAACGCTGCGGCGCTCGTCTCGGTCGCAGAAGCCAGCCGGCTATCGCTATTGCGCCGAGCGGTTTAACATTGGTCCGCGCCGGCGTATCCGACGAGGAAGAAGCGCACCGATTTCCGGTTCGGGGAGATGGGCATGACGTAAACCCGTTCGGGATCGATCCGGATAGGCGGTACCACCAATGCCCGAGCCGGCGGCTAGCGCTGCCGGCTCGGAGCTTTGCCCTATACAGCTTGGTCTGCTTCCATGGCCGCAGCCATGAGCTGATCGCGCTCGCGAAGTCCTTTGTTGAAAAGTCGGGCGACGGCAACCGTTAGCTTTGCAACGGCACCCGGGTCATTTGCGATGCCCTTTGCACGGACGACCTCCCTGACCACCCCGGCGCATAGACGTGCATCGTCTCTTGAAATCGGTTCTATCATGACAACCGCTCGCTAGTACCCGCCCCTGGGAAGGGGCGGGCTGGCCTTTGGAGACTAGAAATCCATGCCGCCACCGGCGGGCAGAGCAGGCGCGGCTTCCTTTCTGGGCTTTTCAGCGATCATCGCTTCTGTTGTTACCAGAAGTCCTGCAACCGAAGCCGCATCCTGGAGTGCGGTGCGAACAACCTTGGCGGGGTCGATGACACCTTGCGCGTAAAGGTCGCCATATTCGCCGGTTTGAGCGTTCCAACCGAACGACGGCTCGTTCTTTTCACGCAGCTTGCCGACGACGATCGAGCCTTCGGCACCGGCGTTTTCGGCTATCTGCCGTACAGGGGCCTCGATCGCCCGGCGAACGATGTCAATCCCGACCCGCTGATCGTCGTTGGCCGTGGGCAGACCCTCAAGCGCCTTTGCCGCGCGCAGCAGCGCAACGCCGCCGCCGGGCAGAATGCCTTCCTCGACCGCCGCGCGCGTTGCATGTAAGGCATCGTCCACTCGGTCCTTCTTTTCCTTCACCTCGACCTCCGTCGAGCCTCCGACACGGATGACAGCGACGCCACCCGCGAGTTTTGCCAGGCGCTCCTGCAGCTTTTCGCGGTCGTAATCGGATGTCGTCTCCTCGATCTGCGCGCGGATCTGGGCGACGCGGCCATCGATCTCGGACTTCGAGCCCACGCCATCGATGATGGTCGTGTTTTCCTTCTCGATCGCCACCTTCTTGGCTCGGCCGAGCATGTCGAGCGTGACGTTTTCAAGCTTGATGCCGAGGTCTTCGGAAATGACAGTGCCGCCTGTGAGGGTGGCAATGTCTTCAAGCATCGCCTTGCGGCGATCGCCAAAGCCTGGCGCCTTGACGGCAGCAATTTTGAGCCCGCCACGCAGCTTGTTGACGACGAGTGTCGCAAGTGCCTCGCCTTCGACGTCTTCGGCAATGATCAGCAACGGTTTGCCGGACTGAACGACCGCTTCCAGGACTGGCAGGAGAGCCTGTAGATTCGAGAGCTTCTTCTCATGGATGAGGATATAGGGATCCTCCAGCTCGACGCGCATCTTGTCCTGATTGGTGACGAAATACGGGCTGAGGTAACCGCGATCGAACTGCATGCCTTCGACCACTTCGAGCTCGGTCTCGGCGGTCTTGGCCTCCTCGACGGTAATGACGCCCTCATTGCCGACTTTCTCCATCGCTTCGGCGAGGTACTGGCCGATCTCGGCGTCGCCGTTTGCAGAAATGGTGCCGACCTGAGCGATTTCGGAATTGCTGGTGATCTTGCGGGCGTTGACCTTCAGCTCCTTGACCACGGCGTCGACGGCGAGATCGATGCCGCGCTTGAGATCCATCGGGTTCAAGCCCGACGCCACAGCCTTGGCGCCTTCCTTGACGATTGCCTGCGCAAGCACTGTTGCTGTGGTCGTGCCGTCGCCGGCCAGATCATTGGTCTTCGACGCCACCTCGCGCAGCATCTGTGCGCCCATGTTCTCGAACTTGTCTTCGAGCTCGATTTCCTTGGCCACCGAAACGCCGTCCTTGGTAATGCGCGGGGCGCCGTAGGACTTGTCGATAACCACATTGCGACCTTTAGGGCCGAGCGTCACCTTGACGGCGTTGGCAAGAATATCGACCCCACGCAACATGCGCTCACGGGCATCGGTATTGAATTTAACTTCTTTCGCAGCCATGTCTTCACTCCTTCAATAGGCAGCTTTTTGACTGATATCGTTCGCCTGACAGCCAGCGGTCAGGCGGCTTTCTTCTGTTCGACCTCGGCCTCGATAACGCCAAGAACGTCGCTTTCCTTCATGATCAGCAGGTCTTCGCCGTTGATCTTGATCTCGGTACCCGACCATTTGCCAAACAGGATGCGATCACCCGCCTTGACGTCGAGCGCCTGAATCTCGCCCGCGTCATTGCGCGCGCCGCCGCCGACGGCAACAACCTCGCCCTCTTGGGGTTTTTCCTTGGCGGTATCGGGTATGATGATGCCGCCTTTGGTTTTTTCCTGGCTCTCGATGCGGCGCACGAGAATGCGATCATGAAGCGGTCGGAACGACATGTTTTCCTCCATTGAGCAAAAATAATGACGTTGAACCCGGACCGGACCGGATGACAGTCAGGGCGGGTGCGAACCTCAACCCGAGCGTTCGCGCGAAAAATTTATTTTCGAGATTTTTTGATTTCAAGTAGGTGGCGACAAAAAATTAGCACTCACTCCACGTGGCTGCTAACAAAATGAAATCTAACGATAAAATATGGATTATGGGTGAGGTGCGTTGATCGCAGCGCCGTTTTGCGCCACCATCATCACGCAGAAAAATGGAGCTTCGCTATGCAGTTTTCATCGGATCTGGACCACCAGCTCAATGGTTACGGGCTAACCACCGCACACATCCTCTATCGTATCCCCGACTTTGTGTCCGTCCTGCAGACCTACGTCTGGCAAGACTATGATCAGGCTCCCGATTTTCCGGTGATGCGCAGGTTCCTTCGCTTTTGGGAGGCATCGCTCGATGGAGCGCTGCATTCGGTCCGTTACAGCCATCAGAGACTGATCGGGCCAAACGAATGGCGGCGCGTTGATGGTGAGTTCAAGCTAAACTGACCCTGAAAGAGCTTTGCTGCTCATTCTAGCTCGTGTCCGATCCAACCGCGGGGCTCGCTAGCGATCGGTCGTTGCTTGGCTTTGGTCGTCCTGAAATCCTGTATGGAATGCGCATCCCTGCTGGCAACCCTCGGCTCTTGTGAGCGGTTCAGGGGACCATCGGCACCGCGGTCAATGCGCAGTGACGCCTCAAAGCCTGCCATCTTGACGCGCCCTGGCTTCCCTCGCACATCGAGCAGCGTGAAGAGCGGCTCGTACGCCAGGGCAATGATGAGGTCGATGTCTTGCCGATGCGGCGCAAGGCTCGCTCGACGCTACCATCCTTTAAAACAATCCGCACAAGGGCGCTTCAGTGCCGCAACGCTCTCTGGCATTGGTCGTGACGGACGCACCAGCGGCGCAAGGACGCGCGCAAAGAAACTGTGAATTGCCGATGGTGGGCATTCCGGGAAAGAGCCAATCTCAAGCGGAACCTTAAATCGCAAATTTTCTTTTTTGCCGGTCTTGAAACCGGAAAGCTTGAAACCAAATCGTTTGGCGCCAGCTGCTGGAACGGAGCTGGCCTTGCTAGGGGCGCCACTTTAGAGCGCTCCCGTACCCATGTTGCTTCAAGGAGGATATGGCTATGGCAACATCTTACGACTACGCACCGTTGTTCCGATCGACCGTCGGCTTTGACCGGCTTTTCGATCTTCTTGAAAACGCCCAGCGCGCCCGCTCGACGAGCGATTGGCCACCTTATGATATCTTCAAGACCGGCGATGACAGCTACCGTATCTCGATTGCGGTTGCCGGCTTTGCAGACGGCGATCTCGATATCACCTTCCAGTCAAATCTCCTGACGGTGACTGGCAAGAAGCAGGAAGGCTCTGGCGAAGCCTACCTTCATCGCGGGATCTCCGGCCGGTCCTTTGAGCATCGTTTCGAGCTTGCTGACCATGTCAGGGTGGACGGCGCCGATTTGAGCAATGGTCTCTTGTCGATTGATCTCGTTCGAGAAATCCCGGAGGCGCTGAAACCGCGCAAGATTGCAATCGAGAGTTCACCTGCTTCGGACACACGCGGTCGCCCTCAGATCGAAGGGCAGAAGGCGGCGTGATCGAGCCCGCTTGGAAAGCAGGCGCCACCGCGGTGGCGCCTCTCAACGCCAAGGGTTTGGAAGGAGACGAACAATGAAACCCGATATGTTTAGACAGCCGATCACGATCTTGGTCGGCTTGGGCTTTCCCGCCGAAATACGCGGCGCGATGGATGCTTACCGCTACCTTGCCGAGTGGCCCGCCTCGTTCAGAGATACGGCTCACTCCGTTGCCCTGAAAGCGTGTCAAGCGGTCCTTCGCGGTGAGATCGAGGCCGAGACCGCCCGTGGTCTGTTCACGGCATTTGCTGAGAAACATGATCTGATGGCGCCCGAAGCGCCGGCGATTGCAGCATTGCGCAGGCGCGGCGATCGCGATCCGCATGTTCAGTGAGGTGTCGCCGTGATGAACACAGTCTTGCAGCAGGCAGTCGACAATGTCGTGTCGATGGGACCGGCGGTATTGATGCAGGGCATGCAAATCACCCGTCCGATGGATGTCGTAAGATCCCACTCGCTTTCGCTCGATGACAGGCGCACCATCCTGGCGGCCTGGGCCTCAGATCTCTACGCGGTGGTTTCGAAACCGGCTCTCCGGCACTTGCCCGGAACGCCTGAACCAGTATCGATCGACGAGATCCAGTCAGCGCTCAAGGAACTTGACCGCCAGGACGGATCATGAGGTGCAGTCAGCCGCGAAACGCGTCAAGCCGCTGAGAGAGCGTTCATTCACTCATTGCGCCGCCCAGATCGCCACGTGTCGCGAAAGGCGTGCCACGGTGAGAGCGTAAAAGGATTGCAACGAAAACAGCTGGCGCGGCATTGCGCCAGCCGGGTGTCTCCGAGATGGTCGGACCTTGTTGTGTGTGCTGCCGGCAGGTAACGGTATCGTCTGCGATCGCGTTGCGCCGAGACTTGCGGGACACATCCCGGGGGGCGCATTGTCATGATCCAGCCGCGCCAGCCTCAGGCGCCGCGATAGGGCGATGGCCTTTCAAGCCCGCTCGCGTCTGAAGATCAGATGACGATTGGATCATCACTGGATCGGGCGATAAGCCCTAGGTAAGTCTTCCGCACGAAGGTCATGCTTGATCATCATTGCCGTACCGTCACACCTTAAACCGTCTAGCATTGTAACGGCACTTGGCGCCCGGCCAAGCCAGCCGAATTGCGGACGCTCAAACGGACTGTCACCCGGCCACGGCCGGCTCGCATGGCTGCCACTGATGCAATCTTAAGATGCAATGCAGTTAAATCGAGAACTAAACGTTGACGCGATGCGTTCCTTGCTCTATCTATTGGTTCATCGATCTTTTGCTTGCCGAGCTTTGTTCACCGCGCGATTTGCAACGCGCCCTAAGCGAACTTTTCTTTCAAAAATAGTCGGTTTTCACCTGCGCGGCATCGGCTTCGCAGTTCTTCACTCTATGCTTTGAAAGGGTTTATCATGACCACTGGCACCGTAAAATGGTTCAACACCACCAAAGGCTTCGGCTTCATCCAGCCTGACAATGGCGACGCTGACGCGTTCGTCCATATCTCGGCAGTCGAGCGCGCGGGAATGCGCGAGCTGGTCGAAGGCCAGAAGATCGGCTTCGAGCTGGAGCGCGACAGGAAGTCGGGCAAGATGTCGGCCGTCAATCTTCAGGCCGCGTGAATTGAAACATGCTTCCCTTTGACCACGGATGTACTGGCACTGCCGGAAGCTGTTTCGTTGAGGCCGGGCGTCACGCCTGGCCTTTTTATTTTCGGCGGAGCGCCGGATGATCGAGGTTCTAATGACAGAAACATACAGTAAGTCCCGCCAGCGCGCTGAAAATGCCTTCAGTGCCATGCAGACGCAGGCCCAGTTCTTCGCCAAGAACCATGCGGCAGAGGAACTGGAAGCCGTCGCGCAGGCAAGGGACGCAAAGACGCAGAGGCTGAGAGAGGCCCGTCTTGCCAAAGAGTCAGAAGAGCGCATGGCGGCTACCGCGGTTAACACCGCAGGTGTGAAGTCGCGCTGATTTTCTACGAAGAGACATGAGACGAGAATGAAGAACGCCAAGAATACAGACATCGTCGATCGCCGGGCTGCATCCGCCGCCGCGAAGACAGATCTTCTCAATGCCTATCGCGCAGCCCAGGCTGCGGCAGCACCTTCCAAGCTCGAAAGGCAGGCCGAACGAATGGCTGTCGCGACAGCGCGCGAAGAGCGGCGCGTCGAACGGGAGCGCCTCAAGCTTGAGGAACAGGAGCGGATCAGGAACGAGATGGCAGCGCATCAGGCCGCACTCGAGGCTGCAGCTGTTGCCGAAAACCAGGCGAAAGAAGCCGCCGAAAACGCGCGCATCGCGCGGGTGATCGAAGACGAGGCCGCACGAAAGGCTGAGCGCGACCGGCGTTACGCCAACCGCAAGGCAAGGCAGGCCTAGTTTTCGGACCCGCCCGGACCATCAGCGCGCGGCGTCATGCTTGGCCCATCAACCGAAAGGCAACCTATGGCACCGGACACGAACGAACTTCAGGCAATCAACACGGCCTGGCAGATAGCTATTCAGGAGATCTTGCGGATGGTCATCCGCGATATGTACCGAGCCGGCGGCGAGTCCCACTTCAAGGAACAGATCGCGCGCATCGAAGAAGCCGCGGTCGACAGCATTCATACCGATCTCAGGCTGAGAGGAACGAATGAGTGGACGGAAGTTCTCGTCAAAGAACGGGCAAGCAATTTCGTGACCACACTGCTCACCTCATTTACTTACGACCGTGCCTGAACGTGGAGCAGAACCAGGCGATTTTTTTGTGCGGGCGCCATGCGTTGATTGAACTTTTTTATGGGTCGCGAGGTTGATCTGTCAGGCGACTGCCTAAATCACGGTAGCGCAATTCATAAAAGGTCATCGGTCGTCCATGGAAGAGCACAGCGCAGAACGCCTTGCAGCCATCGTAGAATCGTCGTTCGACGCCATCATCAGCAAGGATCTTTCAGGCATTATCGTAAGCTGGAACAAGGCTGCCGAAGGCATGTTCGGTTATACGGAAAGTGAGGCCATTGGAAAGCCGATTTATCTCATAATCCCCGATGACAGGCGCGATGAGGAAGCCGATATTCTGCGTCGGCTGAAGCTGGGGGAGCGGATAGAGCCCTTTCAAACGACGCGACGCTCCCGAGACGGACGGATCGTGCCGATTTCCATTACAATCTCGCCGATCAAAAGCCGGGACGGTATACTTGTCGGTGCATCGAGTATCGCGCGGGACATTTCAGAAACGCGCGAGACCGACCGGCGGCTTCGCCTGCTCATGCGGGAAATCAATCATCGCGTCAAAAATCAGTATGCCGTCGTTCTTGCTGTCATAAGGCAGACGGCGACACGCTCGCGGTCGATCGAAGATTTCGAGAAACGAGTTCGAGAGCGCATTATGGCGCTATCGCATTCTCATGACCTGCTCTCCCATGTTGACTGGGCTGGTGTCAGCCTTGCTGATCTCGTGACGCATCAGCTCAAGTCCTTTGAGGATCTGCAACCAGTCCAGGTGGCCGGGCCCGAGATAGTGCTGGACGCCAATGCCGTTCTCAATCTCGGCATGGCCTTTCACGAACTGATCATGAATGCGATGCGTTTCGGGGTAACGGATGCCGGAAGCATATCTGTGAGATGGTGCCTGATCGGTTCTGAAGGTGGGGATGTTCTCGAACTCGTTTGGTCCGAGCCGGCAGCGGCCTATGCTGATCTGCTCGCGCAAGAAGAGGGCTTCGGAGCTCTCGTTCTCGCCAAGCTGGTGCCCTCGGCTCTGTCTGGTCAGGCGGAATGGAGTTTCACCGACGGGCTGATTGTCTGGAAGCTTACGGCGCCGCTGGCACGAATCCAGGTTGGGCTGGGTTCGCCGGCACATCTGTAATGATCGTTGGCGCGATCGAGCGATGGTTCGTGCGGGACGGCTGGTGGTATCGGTGACAGCCTAGTCGTCACGAGCCGATAGCGACGAATACGGATCCATCTTCAAAAAGGACGCGAACGGGGCTGCCGGGCTAAACCGTGAGGTGAGCTTCTCTCATTCTCAGCGTTACCACGACACCTCCCTCTATCCAGTTGTAGTCGATCGAACCAGCAAGTTGACCGGAAATGGTTCGCTGCAGGAGCCTGCTGCCATATCCCTCTGCCGACACCGGTGTCGAGGTTCGATTGGCTCCGCTTTCCGTCCAGACGATTTCGACCTCGTCATCGTTGACGCGGCCGGATATGTCCAGCAGGCCGGCATCATTCGACAGCGCGCCGTATTTTAGGGAATTTGTTGCCAGCTCATGAACGACAAGGGCAAGGCTTGTCGCGGCCTTTTCCCCGATGCCCATGCGCGGGACAGCCACACGGATGCGTCCCGCAAAGGCACCGACGTCGTCATAGGGCGCCAAGATTACGCTGAACAGATCCCCCAGCAGAGCCGCGTTGCCCTGCCCATTCGGCAGAGGCCGAACGAGCTCGTGGGCTCGGCCAAGCGCAGTCAGGCGTTGTGTCAGCTGCTTTGCCATCTCCTCCTTGGTCTCGGCGGACCGCGACGTAATGTTCGTCAGACCGGCTGCTAGGGCCAGCAAGTTCTTCACGCGATGGCTCATCTCGCCCGCGAGAAGCTCATGACCCTCCTCGGCCTGCTTGCGACCTGTCACGTCCAGAAAGATGCCCGTCATTTTCTTCGTGGCGGCATCGCCGTCGTTCCCCTGGCCCCTAGCGGAAATCCATCGGACATCGGATGCATCGGTTAGAATGCGGAAATCAATTTCAAAGGCACCGTCGATGGCACGAGTCGCTACGAAGGCAGCTCTGACCCGATCGCGGTCGGCGGGATGGACCTTGGCGGAAAGGTGTTCGAAGGTAAGTTGCTCTGTTGCAGCGATGTCCCAGAGCTCGTAGGCCTTGGCATCCATAACGAACGTGTCATCATCCACCATCCAGCTCCAGAGTGCGACGCCGGCCGACTTGATCGCCAGCCTGAGTTCATTCGCGCTCCATTCCGGCTGCGACCCTTCACCCATCTTAGATCTCTTCCTGCAAAAAAACTTGGCCTTCAGAACTAGCGGGCTGGACAAGCGTTATCAATGGCCTAAGTCGGTCCTGCAATAGTCTGCCGGGAAATGTGATGAATACACAAGCTCTTGACCGATACTCGGACATATTCGTCGGTGACGGCGAAATGGCGCGAATGATGCGCCAGCATGATTGGGCGAGCAGCTCGCTTGGACCGCCCGACCAATGGCCGGAAGCGCTGAAGGTCGCCTTGCGGTTATTGCTGACGTCGAAGTTCGAGATGTGGCTCGGCTGGGGACCTGAGATCGCATTTTTCTATAATGATGCCTACCGGCCAACGCTTGGAAACAAGCATCCCAATTCGCTTGCCGTACCCACCAAAATTCTCTGGGCGGAAATCTGGGACGATATCAAAGGGCGCCTGGAGACCGTTTATGAGACCGGGCAGTCGACCTGGGACCGCGCTTTGTTGCTTCTGCTCGAACGCAGCGGTTATTCTGAAGAAACCTATCACACGTTCTCCTACAGCCCGTTAATTGGCGACAGCGGCAAGGTTGAGGGTGTGTTCTGCGCAGTGGCCGAGGAGACCGAGAGGGTCATCGGCGAAAGACGTATCTCGACGATGCGAGCGCTGGCTTCGGGACTTGCAGCTGCCGACACTCAGCGAGAGGTCGTCGAAGCGTCCTTCTCCGCTCTCGCAGGAAATCTTCAGGATCTTCCGTTCAGTGCACTTTATTTCTTCGATGAGCATGGCAACGCCAGACGGCAATGGATAAGTGGCGGGTCGGATGACCATCCTTTGTTGCCCTGCATCGTCACGGGCGGTTCCGGGCTTTGGAATTTAAAACGCGCTTGGACAGATCAAGTGGTGGATCTGGTTGACCTGACAGAAGCCGATAGTGTTCCATCCGGACCATGGCCAAGGGCGCCCGAGAAGGCGGCTATCGTTCCCCTGATCGGCCAGGGCGGGGACAATCCCAAGGGCGTACTCATCAGCGGCCTCAACTATCACCGCGCGATCAGCGACGAGTATGTCGATTTCCTGAAGCTGATCGCGGGGCAGATTGCGTCTCGCCTGGCAAGCGCTGAAGCCTTCGAAACCGAGCGCCGGCGAGCGGAAGCTCTCAGCGAGGCAGCTCAGATGAGGGAGCAGGCGGCAATCGCTCTTGAGCTGCTTAATCGCCAGCTGTCGTCGGAAGTCGAGCTTCGCACCGCCGAGAGAGACCGGATGCGAGAGCTGTTCCAGCAGGCGCCAAGCTTCATGTGCATTTTAAGCGGAGCGGATCACGTCTTCGAACTTGTCAATGATGCTTACCTGCAACTGGTTGGCCCCCGGCAGCTTCTCGGCTTGCGTGTCAAACACGCGCTTCCAGAGGTTGCTGGACAGGGCTTTATTGAGCTGCTGGATAGCGTGTTCCAGTCGGGCAAGCCGTATATCGGTCGGAACCTGCAGGTATTTTTGCAGCGAGAGGGCGACAAGGAGCCGGACGAACGTTTCATCAACCTGATCTATCAGCCGATCGTTGGGACGGATGGCCAGGTCACAGGGATATTTGTTGATGGCTTCGACGTAACGCACCAGAAGAGGGCGGAGGATCAGCTCCAGAGCCTCAACCATACTCTTGAACAGCGGGTTGAGCAGCGTACGCACGAACTTCGGACCGCACTGCTACAGCTTGAAAAAGAAACCGTGGAACGCGAAACCGCGCAGATGGCCTTGCGCCAGGCGCAAAAGATGGAGGCTCTTGGCAATCTCACGGGCGGTGTTGCACACGACTTCAACAATCTCTTGCAGGTTGTAAGCGGAAACCTTCAGCTCCTCTCCAAGGATGTCGACGGAAACGCGAGGGCGCAGCAGCGTCTGGAAAACGCCTTGTCCGGCGTTGCCCGAGGCGCGAAATTGGCATCCCAACTCCTGGCATTCGGTCGCCGCCAGCCGCTTGAACCGAAGGTCATCAACTGCCGCAAGTTAATCCAGAACATGGACGACATGCTGCGGCGCGCGCTGGGCGAGGAGGTCGAGCTCGAGACCATCGTTTCTGGTGGCTTGTGGAACACCTTGATTGATCCGGGTCAGCTTGAGAACGCGATTCTCAATCTGGCAATCAATGCCAGAGATGCAATGGATGGGCGCGGACGCCTGACAATCGAAACGGCGAACGCGGTGCTTGATGACGATTACGCCCGTGCGCAGGAAGACGTCCGGCCCGGCCAATATGTACTGGTGGCGGTAACAGATACAGGATCGGGGATAGCCGATGATATCATCGACCATGTGCTTGAACCGTTCTTCAGCACAAAGTCAGAAGGCAAGGGAAGCGGCCTTGGATTATCCATGGTTTACGGCTTCCTGAAGCAATCTGGTGGCCATCTCAAGATTTACACCGAAGTCGGTCATGGTACGACGATCAAGCTCTATATGCCGCGAACGATGCAGGTCGAGGACGGCGTGGCGAACCTGAGTGCCATGCCGGTTGAGGGAGGCACTGAGACCATTCTTGTGGTCGAAGACGACGAGGCTGTGCGGGAGACTTCCGTCGCTCTTCTAACCGATCTCGGGTATCGCGTTCTCAAGGCGCATGACGCCCAGTCGGCGTTTGCCATCGTCAATAGCGGGATGCCGATCGATTTGCTGTTCACCGACGTCGTGATGCCGGGGCGTATGCGCAGCACAGAACTCGCCCGCAAGGCAAAGGCAATGTTGCCTAGTCTGGCAGTGCTTTACACCTCAGGATACACGGAAAATTCCATCGTCCACGGTGGCCGGCTGGATGCCGGCGTCGAACTTCTGTCAAAGCCCTATACCCGCGAGGCTCTTGCTCGGAAAATACGACATGTCCTTAGTAATGCCCGCCAGCACCTGATCGCTG
Source organism: Rhizobium sp. Rhizsp82 (assembly GCF_047325115.1). Lineage (NCBI taxonomy): Bacteria > Pseudomonadati > Pseudomonadota > Alphaproteobacteria > Hyphomicrobiales > Rhizobiaceae > Rhizobium > Rhizobium sp. Rhizsp82. The sequence continues at coordinate 58,656 of NZ_CP168569.1, forward strand.
TCGAACGGATCGAACGGCAGGAGCAAACGCCTGTACACGGCGAACCGGATCAAGAGGCGGGAGCGACGAGGGTCCTTGTGGTCGAAGATGAGCCGCTGATCCTGATGGCGACCGTCGACATGATTAGCGAGCTCGGCCATACCGTTCATGAAGCCGGCTCGGCTGAAGATGCGCTCGCCGTTCTAGAAGAGGAACAGATCGACATTTTGCTGACTGATGTCGGGCTTCCCGGGATGGCAGGGACGGATCTGGCCAAACGTGTCCGAGAGCGATGGCCAACAGTGCGGATTGTCTTTGCGAGCGGCGACGACAGCGCCAGGGCTGCCTCCGGCATCGAGGATGCTTTTCAGCTGGCGAAGCCATTCACGATCGATGGCTTGGCCCTCGTCCTGTCGAAATGTTTGGCCCTCCCGTGATGTCTCGACGACGGATGGTGGCGTCGTGAGGATCGGCGTCGGCGCACTTGCATGGCCAAATGCATCGCGTATCGGCGCGCAAGATCGTCATGATGAGCGTCTGACAAGTGGACAGGACACCACCGGCAATCACCGCTGGTAACGTTAGCCCGGCGGATCCCGAGAGAGCAAACTTTGGCGACGAGTTGACGCCGCTTTCCCTGTGCTGGGTCAGAGACCGCGGCGGGCGAGATTTGTCCTGGAAAGGGCGCCGACATCTTTGAGAGCGCAGGTCATGTCTCGATCGCCGTCCGCAGCTTCGACGAGCGGCTCATTGCAAAGCGTAGCTTATCCGACAGTCAATCCTCGAGACGTCTTGGTCTGGAGGAAAGATTGCCTGAGCGATCGCAGGGCGGTGGTCGTCCATCTCAAGCATCATTCAATCGGTGCGACCCACCCCGGACCTTGGTCTGACCGGCGACCGCATTTGGAACAAACAGTCGCCGATCGAATTATCTGTTGGCAGAGACAAGCCTAAGGCACTGGAATATCTATGAAATGCTGTGCTGGGTTATCGCTCATGAGGAGGATTGGATATGGAAGATCGCGGGCCAACAGTTATTAACACAGGCGGTGGCAACGGTGGCTGGGCGGTTGCTGTTGTCCTTGCAGTTGTCGCCATCGGCGCTCTGCTGCTGTTCACTGGAGTAGTCGATATTCACGGCGGAAAGGGTGGCGGCGGCACGAGCGTTACTGTCAATGCTCCTGAAGTCGAGGCGCCTGCCGCGGAGAAGCCCGCAGCCTCGCCGGAAAAGCCGGCCGCGCCTGCAGCTCAGTAGCGCTGGCGATCGACCGGTCCGGCGTCCTCTGGACCGGTCAAAACCTCGTGCACGAGAATGAGGGGACAGCTGACAATCACGGGACGTCGAAGTTTCTGGGGCGCTCCATGCCCGTCACCGTAGGGAGCACATATGCAGCAGCGATCGCCGCCATAAGCACTGCGATGGCCGTGCACACCAACGATAGCTTCGTCTTCAGCCTCATAACAGCATTACAAACGAAGACGCCGCCGCCCGGTTCCTTCGTAAGACATCTTTGATTGGTTGCGACGCATAGCAGCCGCTCGCATGACAGATCAATTTCCGATCATGAGACGAAGGGCCGTCAGGTCAGGCTTACCACCCTCAAGTCAATAATTCTGTGTGGCTGGTCGATCCGCGCACTTTCCTTAACCGTATAGCGCATGTCGAGAAGGCCTCCGTCGATGAGACCATCGAGCACCGCGAGACATCGGCGACCTTACATGCAGTGAGAGGGCAATCCGTGTTTTCCATGCGTTCGCTTCCCGAAGGATATGCTTCGATTGTCATAGGCGCTTCGGGAGGAATTGGTTCTGCAATTGCCGAAGCGATCCGTCAGGATCCGAGGGCTGGCGAAATCGTCAGGTTGTCTCGATCGGATGATGGGCTGGAAGTCGAGAAGGAGTGGACGGTGAAGGCGCATGCCGCCACCCTCGGCGCACGGACATTCCACCTGATGATCTGCGCCACAGGAGCTCTCACCATCGATGGCCACGGTCCGGAAAAGGCCATCCGGCAGATCGATCATGACATTATGGCAAAGCAGTTCTCGACCAACGCCATCGGGCCAGCGATTGTGCTCAAACACTTTATGCCGCTGCTGCCGCGAAAGGAGCGCTCTCTCTTTGTCGTCCTTTCTGCGAGGGTCGGATCGATCGGCGACAACAGACTGGGCGGATGGATCTCGTATCGAAGCGCAAAGGCAGCCCTCAATCAGATAGTCAAAACCACGTCTATCGAACTGTCGCGGACGAAGCCACATGCCATCCTCGTCGCTATTCACCCCGGTACGGTCGCCACGACACTGACGGAGCCATTTTCGGGCGGCCACGAGCGACAAGCGCCGGATCGCGCCTCAAGGCTGATACTTCAGACCGCAGACGGTCTCACGTCTGCACAAAATGGTGGGTTCTTCGCCTATGACGGCAGCGCGATTGCCTGGTAGATGCTTTTGCGGCGAAGCGATCCGGGAGGGTGATCTCACCGTAATAGCGGGGTAGCTGAAACGGAGGGTTAGGATGACCCAAGCCGAGGAACCGAAGGCACGTTTTCTGATCGTCGACGATGATAAGGTCTTCGCGCAGAGGCTTGCACTTGCTCTGTCCAACCGAGGCTTCCGTGCCGCGACCGCTACGTGTCTCGATGCTGCCTACGCCGCCTTGTCTGCCCGTGATTTCGACGTCCTGATCACCGATTTGCGGATCGGTGATGAAAGCGGCCTCGACTTGGTCACGGCGATGCAAAGAGAATTCCCGTTGTCGAAAATCCTGGTCCTGACCGGTTATGGAAGTGTTCCGGCTGCCGTGACTGCCGTCAAGCTGGGCGCGACTGAATTTTTGAGCAAGCCGGCGGATGCCGATGAGATTCTCGAAGTTCTGGGTTTCACCAGACCGACTGCAGAGCGCACTGACGTCCCGCTGACCTCGCCGCAACTGATGCGCTGGGAACACATCAACAGCGTCTTCGAGGCGACGGGGAAAAACGTCTCGATGACCGCCAGGCAATTGAACATGCATCGCCGTACGCTGCAGCGCCTGCTGGCGAGAGGGCGGCCGCAGAACTGATCTAAGGACGATCTCGAACGTAACAGCAAAGTCCGCCGAGCCGCCAACGGCGGATACGCGCGTTTGCGCGATGCGTCGCTCGTGCTGCGACGCGGGACCGGCCGCTCCGCCCTCCTGCGGCCGGTCCCCCTTGCTGCCGCGACTGCAGGGGCCGTGTGGCGGAGATCGATCCCTGGCAGTTTGCTTATGATGGCACCCGCGCGCTCCCGGCTGGCTTTGGGACGCCGGCACATGCAGTCAAGCCTTGCTGCCTAAGGGACCTTCTTCAGTTTGCGAGAATATTTGGTGAGCTTGGTCAGGACGTTGCGTTGTTTTCGGTAGGGTGCTAGATCGACGTCGCTGACGAGCCTCGCTCCGCCCTCGCGCTTCTCAAGTGTGATCTTGCGGCTATGGAAGGCTTCCAGTTCGGCGCGGTGGGCAACGCTTACGATTGTCGCGTCCGGCAGCTCGTCGATCAGCATTTCCATGATCTTGTCCTGTGTCTTTTCGTCAAGCGCCGAGGTTGCCTCATCAAGCACGATAATGTCGGGGTCGTTGAGCAACAGGCGCGCGAAGGCTAGCCGCTGCTTTTCGCCGCCGGACAAGGTGTGGTCCCACGGAGCATCTTCTTCGATTTTCTCGATCAAATGACCCAGTCCGACTTTCTCTAGAGCGGTTTGCAATTCGTCTTCCGTATGGCTGTCCGCGGGCTGCGGGTAGGATACGGCACGTCGGAGCGTGCCCGAGGGGATGTAAGGCCGCTGCGGCAACATGAATAGCTGCTTGCCGGGATGGAAATTGACGCTGCCTCCGCCCCACGGCCACAGGCCTGCGATCGCTCGCACGAGGGTGCTTTTTCCTGATCCCGATTCTCCGGCGACCAGCACGCGTTCACCCGGTCCGACTTCGACCTGCGTCTCTTTGACGACAGCGGTCCCGTCTCCGAGTGCGACCGAGACGTCGTTCAAACTGAGCATGGTCTCGCCTTCTGTCTCGCCGCGCTTGATCCGATCCAGGGACTGGCTCTTTTCAGCGTTTTCCAACCCGTCCAGCGACATCATCAACGACGCCACGCGCCGGGCACTGGCGTTCCAGTCGGCAAGCCGCGGGTAGTTGTCGACCAGCCACCCAAACGCACTTTGGACGATGGTGAAGGCCGATGCTGCCTGCATGACCTGCCCAAGCGTCATGCTGCCATCGAGAAATTTGGGTGCACACAGCAGCACCGGGACCACCGGCGCGATCAGCATGGAGCCGTGCGAAACAAGCGTTGTGCGCATATGCTGATGGGCGAGCAGCCGCCACTGTTGGCGCACACTGGCGAATGTTGTGTCGAGATCGTTGCGCTCTTCTTCCTCGCCACCCAAAAGGGCTATACTCTCACCATTCTCGCGTACACGGGTCAGGGTATACCTAAATTCCGCTTCGACCTGATTTTTTGCTTCGGAGACACGAACGAACCGCCTTCCAATAAATGTGATCGAACCGGAAGTTACGAGCGCGTAGATAACCGCTGTCACGACGAGAAAGCCCGGAATCGTGATGGTCATCCCCGCAATAGGCAGGCGCAAGGCGCCGCCTATCGTCCATAGCACGACGATAAAGGTGGACGCCGAGACGAACGCAGCGATCACGCCGGCGACAAAGTCGACGGGGGATTCGGTAGCGATGCGCATATCTTCCGAAAGCCGCGCTTCCGGGTTCTGGTGATCGCCGCCGATAAGATTGAGCTGGTAATAACGCCCGTTTGCCAACCAGCGAGCAATCAGCGCTTTCGTAAGCCAGGATCGCCAGCGTCGCTGTATGAGCATGCGCACGTAAACCTGAATGGTGACGACTGCGACGCACCCCAGAACGAGCGGCGGAAACACCGCCCCAAGAAAGTAGACTGTCGACGCATTGCGCTGCTCAATGGCGTCGAAGAGGCCACGGTTCCAGACATTGATCCCATACTGGAAGGCAACGTTGATGGCTATGAGGAGGAGGAGACCAATCGATGAGGCCCAGGCCAGCCGGTCTCCGTTGCGACCCCAGTACTCGCGGCCACTGATCCAGAAACGCCGAATCAGATACGCTTTGCGCGCGTCTTCCATCTGCTCGGGGGTCAAACGGGTCTCAGCCTCATGCGCTTCTTTGGCCGGCGTTTTATCCAATTTCGATCCCTCCCGTTTGGTCGATGCTCAGGCTCGGGTGCGGTGTGAACCAGCTCCCTAGCGAAATGCACCGTTTGTCGTCGCTGCGACGTCCCGCAGCATATCAAAAGTGCGAAATGCCTGCATGAAGATGTGGTTGTATTAGGCTCGGCCGGTCACGCACACGCCACAGGGTCGTTGAGCCTGGCCCGATCCACCGGCCGCAAGCGGCTATAAGCGGTCTGGCAATCCTGTGTTGCGATATCCCAATGCGGCCGTGTTTGGTGGGGAACCCGCGGCGTAAATGCTAATTAGGGCGCGCCTTCGAACCTATTGCGAGCCCTTTTCATTATTCCTTTACCAATTTCCGCAAGTCTAATAGCGTCACGGGGTTGAGATATCGTGGCGATATTCGGGGCACGCCTGATTTTCGCGTAGCGTGCCCCACTTCCTAGAAAATCACTTCTTCAGCTTCGAATAGTCGAACTTCGGAGCCTTGGACAGATCGTCCTTGTTGGTATCCACGTAAGCCTTCCAGGTGCCGTTATCGTCTGCCAGGGCCAACGACGCCGGATCGATGACGATGTAGCTTTCACCAATGCCGAGAAAACCACCGACGCTCGCCACCACGCCAATTACCGATTTGCCGTCACCAATGACGATATCGGAAATTTCGCCGACGTCCTCATTCGCCTTGTTGTAGATCTCCACGCCGATCAGTTTGGACGTTACAATGTCGGCATCTTTGATCTCGACATATTTCAGCGGCATGGTCGCCGCCTTGCCCATGGCGATGCCAGGGCCAGCCATCATCGCATCCGCGCCCGGGGCAACGGTCTGCTGCGCGAAGGCGGCGCCTGCGGAGAGGATCGAGAGGGCGGCGGCGATAGGGATAAGCTTCATGAACACTCCTATGAAAACTGCGCTCAGGTCAGCACCTGGCGCCCATAAACGGTGTTCCGTCGGAAAGAGTTCCACGGCGCGGGAACGATTGATCGCGTCGACGCATTTATGCGCTGCCGGACTGAAAATCTCGTGCGCTGGCAGATTTTACGCAAGGAGATAAGATGCTTGAAAGACTGTTTGCCACGTTCACGATCTGCCTGATTGCGTCAGGCGCCTCAGCCCAGTCCGTGACAGATCCTGCTGTCGATGCGTGCAGGTCAACTGGTCTGCTGGCGTTGCGCGAGCGCGCTCCCGATATCACCGATCTTGTTCTCGACATGGAAAGCATCGCCGTCAGTAAAGCTGACACCCGTGTCGAGGACGTTCCAGTCAAGACAGTGGTCCTCGGTGAGGCGTATATCGCCCGAAAAGATAAGACGGGCGCGCCGGACCGGTTTGTGTGCCTGCTTGGTGAAAAAGGCAAGGTTCTTTTGACGTTCTTTACGGCCCAATAAGGGTTGCCTTCAGATCAACGGCATCGCCAGCTTTCTAAAGCGCAGCCAGCGAAGCAATCAGCGCCGGGATCATCACGACCGCCCCCACCTTTAGAAAGGTATACGCGCTTACGGTGATGCCTTCGCGCCGGAGAGCAGACAACCACAGTATGGTTGCCAGTGATCCGGTGACCGAGAGATTGGGGCCGAGGTCAACGCCAACGAGAACTGCCCCCGCCAGCCGATCGGAAAGATGGGCTGCATTGACAACGCCGCCAGCGAACAATCCGACCGGCAAATTGTTTGCGAGGTTTGACAGGAAGGCCAAGCCGATGCCGGTGATCGCTACTGCCTGCCACTCAGAATCGGCACTGATCGCCGTCAACTCGGTTGCAAGGGAAGCAGTCATCCCGGTCTGATTGATAGCCTCTACCACGACAAAAAGTCCAGCCACCAGGAGAATAACACTCCAGTCGATCGCGCGGACGATGCCAAATGGATTTTGCCGGGCAACAGTAAGAACGATGAGCGTGGTGACCGTGGCGGCGATAAAGGTGGGCAACCCCAAGTCCAGATGTGCAGCCGATGCTCCGACGAGAACAAAGGCGGTTGCAACGAGGCCGATGCCCGCAAGCCTTGCCGGAAATGATAATGCAGGTGTCGGAATATCGGCGGCCAAGGTCTCCGACAACAATGCCCTGCGCTGCGTGACGTAGAGCGAGAGGAACGTTATCAGGATTGCCGCAATCGACGGAGCGAAAAACGTCGCCAGCCAGCGGCCCAGTGAGGGCATTTCGCCGCCAGCGAAGATAACGAGGTTTGCGGGGTTGGAAATTGGCAGGATAAAACTCGCGGCATTTGCAATGAAGGCGCAGATAAACAGATAAGGCAACGGGTTGTTGGCCTTGGCGGCCCGGCAAGCGGCGTAAACGGCGGGTGTCAAGACAACGGCGGTCGCATCGTTAGACAAAAGAGCTGTTACGACCACTCCGACGGCGTAGATAAGCGCAAACAGCCTTTTCGGCGATCCCTTGGCACGGGATGTGGCAATTGCCGCGACCCAGTCGAAAAGTCCTTCTCTGCGAGCAAGTTCGGACAGCAGCATCATACCGATCAGGAACAGGTAAACATCGGTTCCCTTTGCCACGCCCGCCCAGATTTCCGCCGGATTGAGAATATCAAGGACAAGGATCAATCCTGCGCCCAGGACGGCCCAGACGGCTTCCGGTAGCCGGAAAGGGCGAATGACGACGCCAGCCGCAGTTCCTGCAGCGATTGTAAGGGTAAGAGCTGACTGGTTCATATGCATTCCGGAGTGTATCTCAGTGCGCGATCTGCGCCGGTTTTTCCTTGACCTCGGCCCAGTTCGACCGGCGTAAATGGTCGAGCAAGAGGTAGATCACGGGCGTCGTGTACAGTGTCAGCAACTGGCTGACCAGCAGGCCGCCAACGATCGCGTAGCCGAGCGGCTGGCGCAGTTCCGATCCCACTCCGTGCCCGATAGCAAGGGGCAGGCCTCCAAGCAAGGCTGCCATCGCGCCGTGGCCGGGATCGCAGGCTGTTCGTCCGCCATCAAGGGACAGGTCATCTGGACAAGCGTGCTTAATGTAGTCAGCGCGCAGCCGAGCTTGTCCGGTGCGGCAAGAGCCAAGGATTTGATCATGCCCGCCACTCCGTGAAAGACGCCGATAAACGCACGCCGACGATATAGGTTTCATCGGCGCGCGCCGGGTCATAGTCCGCCCTTCAACGGCGCAACTCACGTAGCGCTTCGCCGATTGGCCGGCCATGAGGCGGGGGACCAGGCGGGGGACGAAGTGCGTCAGTTCTTCCATTCTGATGGACGACGTAGCTAGCGTGCAGGAAGCCATGTTCGAAGCGGCCCTGGACGCTGACAGGCTCGTTGATGGCGACAATGCTTCCGCTCTCACCGGCAGGCCCCGTCTCGATCAGCGCGCGACCTGTCTCGTCCTGAACGATGAACTTGTTGCCGTATATTTCTGCTACCGTCCCTTTGACCGTGACGGTGCTCCAATCATCTTTCAGGCTGGAGATCGATGTCGGTGTCAAAGGTGCGAGGTCGACGCTTGGGCGTGTGAATTTCATTGCTGCCGCTCCGCCAACCGCTCCTATGGCGAGCACGGCAAAGGCTGCGATGCCAAACGCGGCTACGTGTGCTGCTCCTCTCCGTCCGCGTTGTGGTCGTTCCAGATGCGCCGCTTCGTGGGTCGCTGGGTCATTCGACATGTTCGGTCTCCAGGTTGTTTTGACGTGCCGACTATAGTCCTGACCGCCCGACAGAGCCTGAACGCCCATGTTCAGTTTGAGTTAAGCGAAAACGCCCTATTTCGGATGGAGCATAGGATGATGTGGATTGAACATGCGCATTCTTTTGGTGGAAGACGACGTCGATCTTTCGGGCCGCATCGCAGCCAGTTTGCGTGCGGAGAATTTTGTGGTTGATATCGCCCGAAACGGTGAGGACGGTGAGCATGCCGGTTTGACGGAAATCTATGACGTTGTGGTGCTCGACCTCGGTCTGCCAAAGAGTGACGGGGTCACGGTTCTTAAATTGTGGCGAAGCCAGGGGCGTAACTTTCCGGTCATGGTCCTGACGGCGCGTGAAGGATGGCCAGACAAGGTTGCGGCATTCAAGGCAGGGGCCGACGACTTCTTGACGAAACCCTTCCGCTTCGAAGAGCTTGTTCTTCGCTTGCGGGCTCTGGTCCGGCGCGCGGCAGGACACGCAGCTTCGATCGTGCAATGTGGCGACATATCCTACGATGCACAGCTCGGGACGTTCGAGCAGTCGGGACTTCCTCTCAAGCTGACAGCCTTTGAATGGCGCGTGCTTTCCTGTCTTATGCTGCGCAAGGAAACCATCATCGACAAGCGCGAGCTGCTCGAGAGGGTCTATGAAGGCGACGCCGATGTCGATTCCAATTCGATCGAAGTCATTGTTGCACGGCTGCGGCGCAAGATCGGGGCGGACCGGATCGAGACGGAGCGGGGGCGCGGCTACAGGCTGACGAAAGGGATTTGATTCGGGACGCTATGCGAAACCAGTCGACACTGGCGGGCCGGCTTATATGGTTCTCGGTCGCCTACGCCTCGCTGGCGGTGATTGTCACGTCGCTTGTACTTTGGTTCGTCATTGCCGGCGTTGTCAGAGAGCAGGTTGATCAACGCCTGGACCTTCAGATCGAGACCATCCGCAATGCAATCGTCATCGGCGCTGATGGCGGTGTCGGCTTGCGAGGATCTGTGGATGGCCCTCCTTTCGACCGGCAAGGTTCCGGTTGGTATTGGCAGGTCGAGGCAAAGGGCCAAAGGCTGTCGTCGCGTTCTCTTGGCAGCGAAACGATCGAGAGCCCACCGTCGCCGTTTGACTGGCGTCGGTTGCTGACAGGCACCTCACAAGCAGCCGACGGAGGTGACGGCCGCGGTGGGGATCTGCACTTCCGGGTCGCGAGGACTTTTGTCGGCGGAACCGGTTTGGAGATTGTCGCCTCTGCCCCCTCATCTGCGTTGAGCGTCCCCTCGAAGAGGGCATTGGTCTTTCTGGTTCCCGCGATGCTGATACTGGGTGCCTGCTTGATCATCGGAAGTGTTCTTCAGGTGCGCTTTGGACTTTCTCCGCTTCGCAGGCTTTCCGGTCAAATCGCTGAGATCGCGACGGCGCAGCGATCCGCCCTGCCGCCAGCACAAGCTGCCGAGCTTTTTCCAATAGTGGAGGAAATCAACCATCTGGTCGAAGCCAACAGACTTCGTCTGGCCCAGACCAGGCTTCAGTTTGCCAACCTGGCCCATGGGCTAAAAACACCAGTGGCAAGCCTTGGTCTTGCTCTCAATGATGATAACGATCCAAGCGGAGCGTCGAGGGCGCTCGTGGCGCGCATTGACCGGAACATCCGACATCACCTCGGTAGGACACGGTCCAGCTTTGCCGATGCAGGTCATTACTTTTCGATCGAGCTGGCTCCAAGGATCGACGATATTCTGGAGATGATGTCGAGGATCTACGCGGACCGCAAGATCGTCATCAGGAATAGCGTTTCGAGTGGGACCTTTCTGAACTGTTCTCCGGAGGATGCAGACGAGATACTGGCAGGCATCATCGATAACGCCTTCAAATGGGCCGCTTCGGAGGTTCAAATCTCAAGCACAATCGAGCAGGACAATGTCGCCGTCGTCATCGCGGATGACGGCCCGGGCATCGAGGAAGCCTTTATCGGTGACGTCCTTTTCCCGGGACGCCGGCTGGATGAGACGAAGCCAGGCGATGGGTTCGGGCTTACTATCGCGGCCGAGCTGGCTGAAATGTACGGTGGTTCGGTCGAACTGGCGGTGCGACAAAGTCATGGCCTGGTGGTGACGATCAGACTTCCGGTCGCCATGCGTTGATCAGCCAGACGCTCTGTGCCCGCAGGAATACTGTCGTTGCCTCGCGCCTGAACGATGACGCGAATATTTCTGTTATTTCTTGATTTCAGGTAACTGTCAGATTTCGCCCCTATGTGCCTCTGGTTTTGTTCAATCCAGGAGACCTGAACGCATGCTGCAAAACAAGAGCATTTTTGCTACGCTTTTAACGCTGTGCCTCGCGACGCCAGCGCTTGCCGCAACAACGGTGACGGTGACGGAAGGCGGAGAGGGCGGCGGACCAATGACCCTGACCGTCGACCAGCCGACCGTGAAGGCAGGCGACGTGCTGTTCAAGGTCCACAATGATGCGATGACCGAGGAACATGAAATGGTTCTGGTCAAGCTCAAGAGTGCCGACCAGCAGGTCTCCGTCGTCAAGGGCAAGCATCGCGTGGATGAGAAGCAGCTCAAGAGCCTAGGCGAAGTGTCCGACCTCAAGCCTGGGGCCGACGGCACACTGAAGGCCAAGCTCGCTCCAGGTTCTTATCTCTTGCTCTGCAACATCAAGGGGCATTACGAAGCGGGCATGCATGCCACTCTGACTGCAGTCAAATAAGCCGCCGTCGGGCGGCGTGGCGCCGCCAGACATCTTATTCGGGGCATGATGCGTCACTCTGCGGCATCCTTGCGCATAACACTTGCGGAGAGAAGAAGGCTTCTCGCCAACGCGTCACGCAAACGTAAGCCGTTTGGGTCTTTGAGCATCTGGTCTAGAAGCAGTGGATCTCGTCGCAAGACGGATCGGCTGCTTCTTCCTGTGGGCCATCAGGTTCGACTGTCGCTGGTGCTGCAAATCCGATGTCGGCAAGAATTTGTGCTTTCGTCGCAATGGAGAACGCCTCGATGGCATTGATGAGGTCTTCTCGTCCGCCTCGACGATAGATTTCGGTCGCTTTTGCAAAAATCATGACGTCTCCCTCGCTGCGCACGCTCAGGCGTGCGCGCGATCCTTCGGAAGTAGGAGGAGCAAGGTGTTAGTCAACTCATCCGAAAGCGGTAGAGCGCGGCCAGCAGACGTGCATCAGCCGATCTCAACGTCCGGCATTCGCAGGAGGCCGGGCACTGCCCGGCAGCCTCGATGATATTAGGCCTTCAATCGTCCTTTTGCGTCGCAACTTGCTCGGTCATTGCGGCCAGGGGCAAGCGGCGGTCTTTGCCGCGTGAAACCCTCGTCACCTCGCTACTTATATCTCGACTTTCTTCTGCCGCCATGCAACTAAAGGTCGTCTGCCTTAGTGCCCAGGGGATTGATGTGTCAGTCAGCTATGACGAAATTCTGGCCGCAGCAAATGCAGCACTGGAGCCAACGGCTGCGGCATATACAGCGGTGCACGACAATGCTGGCAGCGCGAAGGTCAAGGCAGCGGTCGCACGTGCCTGGAAGGCAGTTCATGAAGCAGCAGAGCTTGTCTTAGAGGCGGATCAACATGCGCTGAAGCGCTCGACATTTCGCGGCAACGACTTGAAAGAGTTGATCGGCATTGGAGTGGCCTTGGTGGAAGGGTCGATGAAGAAGACCATGGAACAACCGCGCCAGGTCGCCAATCTTTTGCATGAGATCGAGACGGTGCTCCGAAACGTGTTCCGCTCGCTGAAAATCGTCGACGCGAGAGTTGAGGCTATCACAAAATTAACGAGCCCAGAACCCATTCGTGCCTCGTCGTCGGAGCGCTGACCGTGCCTTGACAGGCCGGGGTGGCATGTGGCGTGCAGTTCGGCTGTCGCGGGACCGTCGACCCCTCAATATCTTTAGAAACTCGCGGCGACTAGGCTCATCGATCACGACCTTCCTCACGCTTGGTTGTGCGCTTTATGTGTCAGCTGCTCCAGCGGTGTCTTCAACGCGTCCCACTGACCACACTATTGGCGCTTGGCCCCAAGCTGACGATATCAAGGAGCTCAGACATGCTGAAGAAGACCACTCCGAGCAGGACAAAAATTGCCAAGCTGAGCAGCGCCGTTCGTTTTTTCATAGCGCAGAGCTAACGCCGTAGCGACACGCAACAATCGGACTTAGGTCCGACGTCTTTCTAAGATTTCCAAGTTCTGCAGTCTTGTCGGCCGGGGTTGACGTCGCTGAGGCCTGGGCGCGAGCTCTTGCGGGGATATAGAACACCGCAAAGAAGCCTCGACAATTGCGCGGAGCTTATCCATCGAGGCGGGCGCCGCTCGCCCAACAGGCGCGTGCTTTCGTGACGGACAGCGGCAAACCGTGCGCACGAAGCGACATCGTCCCGCATGGTGTGTACCACAATTTTGTTGACGATCGGCCGATGCAGTTGCATCCGGCGGAGGCGTATCGTGGTCGATGATTGCTTGAGCCGAGGCGCCAATCCCGACGATGGGGCAATTCACCGACTGTTGCGCTCGATCAGGCGATTGAGCTTGCCGTTGCCCCAGGAGTGATAAGATGCGCGAACCGGATTTCGGGGCTGCGGGGCAAGGCGGCGGTTGATGACGGACGAAAACAGCAGACGCTTGAGACGCGCATGGCCTCGGACGCCATGGCTGTACAAGTCGTGAAGCAGGGCGCGAATTTCGAACCATTCATCCTCTGATGAGATCGGCAGATCCTCCTCCAGCTCGCGCAGTATCTGGAGACAGGTTTCGCTCAACGGAGATTCTGTGCTTTCTTCCACCATGTTACAGGGACGATCCGCGCTCCAAGCTGGTAAGACACTTAAATTCGGTCAGACGTTTAAACGAAAATTGCAATTACGAAAAGCCCGCCGTACTTAAGGAGGCACCCCACAATGTCGGTTCTGCTGCTCAAGCCTCGCCGGCGAGCGCCTTGATCAATTCGAACAGGCTTTGTGATCATGACGAATGCTTATTCAGCGGGCCTGCCTCTTGGGGAGGCGGCGGGTCTTTGACTGCAAGAAGTGCAGCGTCGTGATCGTCAGTGTGGATATTTATTCACCGAAAGGCACTACCGGAGTGGTCCCGGGTATGCCCGCAACTGCTGCAATCGGCCAACCCAATCCGGTCCGACCTAGTTCGTATTGTTGCACGTCCTGAAAAACAATGGCCAGCTTCAGGCAGAGCGGCTGAGATATTTTGAGAATTCTCCGGCATTGCAAACGCGCGCCCACATCAACGTCGACCTGCGACGGGATGGAAGGCGGGCGTCGTGACATGACGGACCGTTTCTGATGGTTGGTCTCGGTAGAGGACGCGTGGGGTGCGAAGAGGCAATCCGACCGATCGGCGCGAATGTTCCTGCAAGCGCCGTAAGCGAAGAATGACACGAATGAAGGTGGTGAGCACTCTGTCGGTCTAGCCCGTCAAGCAGCGCCCCGGTATGCCGTCACTCGCTGCCGGGGTGTTGCGACGCAGTCTGAAAGCGGCAGGTGGGCTAGGCACTACCGCAATGGCCGCAACTGCCCCCGGCGGTCAAAGTCCTGCAAGTTGAGGACGTCGACCATCCGATCGGCTTCTGGTCCGTCCAAGCAGTCGAGCGTGACGCCATGAAACTCTGCCGGCCATCCCGTAAATATGTCGATGACGGAATAATTCCGATCTAACGGGTTCTTCGAGATTTGGTAGCGTAAATGATCCATTGTGAAGACAAAATAACGTCGGTGCCACCGCGATCAAGAGGCTTGAGGATCAGCTGCCACTCCTATCACAACGGCTTTGTAAGGCGAGCCCGATTCGCTCGCGCATCAAGTTGGAGGCAACCTAGACATAAGGACTCTAGGCCCTAACTAACTGATTGCAGTGCCGTAATGGCAAAACTATCAATGGCGAAGGATGCTCATATGACAACACTCATAATCATCATTGTTCTTATACTCCTCCTCGGCGGCGGCGGCGGCTACTACGCCCATGGCAGATATGGCGGGCGCGGCTTGGGGGGCGTGCTTGGCCTTGTCGTTGTCATCCTGTTGGTACTTTGGCTGCTTGGTGCGCTGCATGGAGGCGCTGCCCCGCCAGTTTGATCTGCCAGGTTGGGTGGCGGCAGAGGTCGCCACCCGCCCCATGCCTTGGACAATTCGATCGAGCAGAGCGGCGCGCATGCCCCCTAATGAGACCCGGTCGATGGCGATCGCGTTGAACTTCGATGTCATGACGGCTACGGCGGCGAGACCTCCAGAGCACGATAGTCGACCGTTGCCAATGCCGTTTGCACCCGACGCAAGTGAGCCGCGTCGAAAGCACCTTGTGCGCCGGCGCGCCCCTTCGTCATTCCAGGTCGAGTGAGCGGCGTAGGTCCTCGATCCGCTTGGAGGCCTCTGCTTTTGTCAGGTCTTCCGAGAAGGCGTCAGAACGGTGGGCCTGCTCCGACAAGGTCTTGAGGTAGGAGCTTTGCGCCCCGGTCATTGGCTCGTCGCCACTCACCCAGTCGTCCGGGTCCTTCTGTGTGTTCGACGAACTATCCGGTTTTGAATTTTCATGCATGCCGATCTCCTGAAAACTGAAGTCGTTCCCCAAACGTTCCGGAAGCGCAGTGGTTCCAATCTATGTTCGTTGGCGTGGAACCAGGTTCAGGTCTGCTCCGTTTCGCCTTGATGATTGTCAGCTGCGAGGACATCGATTTGCCGACCATCGCTACGGCGGGCTGGTCCATTCCAAAGAAAAACGCCGATCGGTTCGCTGAAGAAGGAAGCGCCCTGACACGATATGCTTCCATCTTCGACGGCGTAGAGGTCAATTCGACCTTCTACCGCCGACACAGGCCGTCCACCTTCGCGCGATGGGTCGACGCAGTACCGGATGCATTCCTGTTCTCGGTAAAGCTTCCGAAGGAGGTCACTCACGAGCGAGCGATGAGAGACATCGCTGCGCCGTTCCAGACGTTCCTTGGCGATATCGCGCCATTGGACAAAAAGCGCGGACCTCTTCTTTGCCAGCTGCCGCCGTCGCTTGCCTTTAATGCTGAGGTGCTCGCACCGGCCTTCAAGATAATGCGCGACGCCGATGATGGACCGGTTGTTGTTGAGGCACGACACGCGAGCTTTTCGTGCAGCGAGGCATTGGATCTATTAAAGGCATATGCGATGGACCGTGTTCTTGCAGATCCTGCGCCGGTCTGGCCAGCAAACAATTTTGACGGGCGACCAAAATACATTCGTCTGCATGGCACGCCAAAAATTTACTATTCAAGCTACAGCAAGGAGGAAATCCGTTCATTCTGCGATCTACTGGCGTCGGACAGCTGGTGCGTTTTCGACAATACAGCTTCGGGCGCTGCAATCGAAAACGCAATGACGATGCGCCAGCTCCGCGAGCCATCCTAACAGAAGCCGCTGCCTTTGAGGATTCTATAGGCATTGATCGTGCCCCTAAGGCGATCCTCCGACTGCCGATCCCCGCTATTGGCGTCCGGATGGTCGAGTTTAAGCCGCTCTTTATATCGACGTTTTATATCGTCTGCGGTGGCATCACGCGGGAGCGCGAGCGTGTCAAAGGCCTGGGCTTCAAGTGGCCTCAGCTTTCGCAACGAAATAGTGCCGGTCGGCTGGACGGCTTTTCCGCGCGCTTTCAGTGACTTTGCCGAACCCGAGGGTATCGACGAGGGCAGTGGCGTCTCCAAAGCCTGGTGATGTGTTCTGACGCCACGCGCCGGAATTCTGCCAGCGGCGGCGTCGAGCTGATATCTCGCGACGACGGGGTCTGATTTGCTTGGCGAGTAGTCGTAGCCCTTGTTGTACTGTCTCGAGTGTCCAGCGCAAAACATCAGGTAGAGCCCGTCGGCGGCGCCCCCAACCGGTGCGCGGTGAGTGCCGGCGCTTTCGCATCCTTCCCACTGACACTTCGGGCCAGTCGGCTCCTGTGTTGCGCTGCGCCGTCCACTGCGTGTTGGCCGGATGCCAACGAAGATCTTATTATCGCTCATTGGACTGCTATATGGCGAACACTTTGTGCAGGGCAAGCGTGCGATCGATCATCGTATCCTGACGGCAAACCTCGCGAGCCCTCAAGGCATAGTGTGACGGCGGTTCGGCCGGCAGTTACGACCGCGTCTCCCCCTTTGACCTCCGCTCTCGCGGCCGGCGGTGACGTTCTTGAACGCAAACGAGATTGCACCGGTCTGTTCGGGTGACAGGTTCGAGCTCTCTTCACATCCCTGGCGTCCTATCGTCGTGGATCATTGCGCTATGGACACTGAAAGACGGCGGGCTCGGCCTGAGGATGGATAAAAGAAAAGGCTCGTCGCATTCCGGTACGACGAGCCTTTGGCATGCAGGGGTCTCGATCATCTTACTCTACTGCCCCGGCTGACACAAAGTAACAGCTCTAAGCTGTAGGGCAATTCATCCGAAAGACGTAGTTCACCAACCGGTAGGTTGTAACGGACTTTCCCTCCGAAGAGATTTCGCCCTTTGACCTTGTAGGCCATCCCCAGCAACGCTCGGAGCAATTCTTGTCGTTCTCGCTGAGCAGCGGGCGCAGTCTGTGCTGATCGGTCTCCCATTCGCTGCTCCCAGAGTTCCCGGCACTCGGTCTCCAATGCTCTTTTGCCGCAGTAATCTTTGATGAGGCCATGAACCATGGAGATTTCGTCAGGTTCAATCGGCTGCTTGCCGCGCCTGCCGAATGCCTGAAACATCCCATCGCCTAACCATGCCTATCAAGCGCGCAGACCATAGGCTGAGGAGACGCAGACGCAACGACATATCAAATGCGCGCGCCAGGAAGCGCGGCGGTTATGAAGGCCCAGCTCTCCTGTCGAACAAGCGCCGTCAGGATTGGCGATATGGTAACACGTCGATGCGATCGTTGGACCCATTGCTGCACGGCAGCCGAGGCTTTGCGCGGTCGACAGCTGGCCGCCACGGTTCAATTCTTGTCGGCGGACGGCCAGTCGTTTGCAGGTTCCTCGACCACCGCACTGCCATCTTCCGCAGGGTCGGGGTCACGATCAAGCGCCATCCGCAGCTCATCGACCTCTTCGACGATCGCCCGCAAGACATCCTCATGCCTCGCTCCGGCAACCACGAAGGTGTCGACAAAATCTTCCAGCCGGTCGCGCAACCGCGCTCTCCATGTCTCGGTCATGATTTCCTCCTCTTCTTTACGATCTTGTCGCTGAGCTCGATCCATACGGGCGCGTGATCGCTTGTGTGGTCCCAACCGCGCACGTCTCTATCGACTTGCGCCGCCGACAGACGGTCCGCCGCCCCAGGGCTCAGGAGGACGTGGTCGATCCGAAGACCCGCATCACGGGCAAAAGCGTTTCGGAAGTAGTCCCAGAATGTATAGATGCGCTCGCCCGGGTAAAGGTGGCGCAGGGCATCTGTCCAGCCCTGATCAACAAGATCCTCATAGGCCTGCCGCACTTCGATCCTGAACAACGCGTCATTCGTCCAGCGCTCCGGCTTATAGACATCCAACTCCGTTGGCATGACGTTATAATCGCCGGCAAGCACGACTGGAACATCCAGCTCCAGCAGTTCCCTGGCATAGTCCTGCAAACGCTTGAACCAACGTAGCTTGTAGTCGAATTTCGGTCCTGGATAGGGGTTGCCGTTGGGAACATAGAGACCGCCGATCACCATTCCGTCGACGATGGCCTCGATATAGCGGCTGTGTTCATCAGCCGGCTCCCCTGGAAGCCCTCTCCTCGTAAGATGCGGGTGCTGTCCTTTGGCAAGGATCGCCACACCGTTCCAGGACTTTTGGCCATGCCAGACGGCGCCATAGCCAGCTGCCTCGATGGCTTTGACGGGAAACTTATCCTGCGGCGCCTTGAGCTCTTGCAGGCAAACGATATCGGGATCCGCCTCCTGCAACCACCGTAGGAGGACTTCCAGCCGGCCGTTGACGCCGTTGACATTATACGTCGCGATCTTCACGGCTCAGCGGCGACTGATGTCTGCATCCACGTTCTTGCGACAGTTTCCAGCGCTCTTGATGGCCTTCTTAACAGCGTCTGCAGAAACGCCCTGCTTCTTTGCTTCATATCGAACCTCGTAATCCTGACCGCCCGCTACTCTTTCTCGGTCCTGAGCACGTCCTCTCGATGTGGTTGCCATGGACAGTTTCCGGATATATTGCCTCGGTATGCAGAAACGATCGAAGAATCAGTAAGTTCCATGGGCCGGGAGCATGATGGTTTGAAGGATGGAGCAGCCATCATCGTCGAACAACCTGGGGCGGGACAGACACAGCCATCGCGTCAGTTGTTGCTGCAGATGCGGATGCAGGATACTAAGGCTCCGGCTGCAAGCAACCCCCGGCCGTGGAACCGATTTGCCGGGTAGGCCATTTCTGACGCATGCAAACGCGAAGCCTTTTCCTCATTATTTCGCAACCCGTCGCCTGCTGACGGGACATCGATTGGTCTTGGCGGGGGCATTAGGCGCTGTGACGGTCTGGTCAGTTGGTGGATGGATTGGCGGCCTGCCGAAGGAATGGTGCATGTTGTCCAACATGATCGGAAGCCTCGTCACCCTTTTATCCTGCTCATCATACAGCACTCGCAGAACCGCGGTATAGCGGCGCTTCAAGTGAAAGTGGGCGAGCTGGATCCGATCAAGCGATGCCGGTATCCATATGATCGGCATCGAGCGAGCCGAGGCAGACGAGCTGTCGCGGCTTGCGAGCGTTCTTCGGGCAGGCCCGTGACTGCGCCGGCGATCCTGCTCCTGTTCCACGGCCTCCTCGACGCACTCTGTCGGCTAACCGCTTGCTCATCTCGCGCAGTTTAGAGACGGACCGATCACGCGTGAATGCGGGACGTTGCGATGGGCGTATGGCAGGAACGGTGCCGGCTGCTGCGCCTTGTCGCTCGGATGGCCAAAAACCTCTTCCTTAGATGGCTCACCTGCCGAGATCTTTTTCGCCACCGGTTACGAACCCTCGCAAGCCCAATACGCCAAGTCCACTCGCGGCATTTCCCAGCGGGACTGTGATCAGCACGACGACACATTCTCCGAGTTTCATGTTCGAGCCGATGCCATCATGAGATTTCTCGCATCGACATCGCTGCTGCCGTACAATGGAGCGCTTGGATGGCGTGTCTGTTGGTCCGCATCGGCGTTTAGCCGCTCTCTCACGGTTGCCCGCCGCCGCCTGCTGCGCCATAAATTTGTCCGGTGGCGTAACTGGCCTCAGGATCTGCGAGCTGAACGTAGATGGACGCCAGTTCTGCCGGCTGTCCCGGGCGCCCCATCGGTGTGTCGCCTCCGAACTTTTCCAGCTTTTCCATCGTGGCGCCCCCGCTGACCTGCAGCGGAGTCCAGATTGGGCCGGGCGCGACACCGTTGACACGGATGCCTTTGGGGCCGAGCTGCTTGGCCATCGATTTGGTGAAATTCATCATCGCGGCCTTTGTCATGGCGTAGTCGACGAGGTTCTCTGAAGGATCATATGCCTGCTCCGAGGTTGTCTGGATAATCACGGAACCTGGCTGCATGTGCTTGAACGCTGCCCTTGTCAGGAGGAAGGTTGCGTAGATATTGGTTTTCATAGTCGCGTCGAACGCCTCGTAGGTGATCTCTTCGATCGACTTTGCTTGCTGTTGGCGGCCGGCATTGTTGACCAGTATGTCGAGGCCGCCGAGCGCACCCACCGCATCTTCTACCAGTTTTTCACAGAAGGCCGCATCCCGCAGGTCGCCGGGAAGCGATATGCCTCTACGGCCTTCCTTCTGGATCAGCGCGATCACCTCCCGTGCATCGGGCTCCTCATCCGGAAGATAGTTGATGGCGACATCAGCGCCTTCGCGGGCGTAAGCGATGGCTGCCGCGCGACCCATGCCGGAATCGCCCCCGGTGATCAGCGCCCTGCGTCCCGCAAGGCGGCCAGAACCCTTATAGGAAGCCTCCCCGTGATCGGGCTTGGGCACCATCCTGCCGGCAAGGCCTGGAAATGGCTGACTCTGCTTCTGGAATGGCGGTTTCGGGTACTTTGTCGTAGGATCATCCATCTGTGCATTCTCCTGCGTGTTCGAGGCCGACCAGGCGAAGCCTTGGAAAGCCGAGGCTGCGAGCGTTACGCTTGCCGCAGCAATCACCGATCGCCGGGCCATGGGGACGGAGTGTTTGGGTGTCATGACAGCTCTTTCAGCGTTCGCGGCTTCGGTTGCCCACCAACTTAGGTAACGCTGCGAGGTTCCCTGCTTCGGAACCAAGAGTGCCCTTATGGTGTTGCGTCCTTCAATCGGGAGTACCATCATGCCGCACCTTGAAACGGACAGCCTGCGAATAGTCTTCGACGAAACTGGAGTGCGTCATGGCCAGCCGGTTCTCTTTCTTCACGGATGGCCCGACGACGCTTCCACATGGTCGTCTGTCACGTCGCTGCTGGGGAACCGGGATCTTCGACTGATTGCGCCATACTTGCGGGGGTTCGGTCCGACCGTATTTCGCAACGGCAATGCATTGCGCAGCGCGAACGGTGGCGCCCTCGCTATGGACGCCATAGCCCTCATGGATGGCCTGGGCATTGAGCGGTTTTCCGTCGTTGGCCACGACTGGGGCTCAAACATCGCCGAAGCCCTCGCCATTGGCTGGCCCGAGCGCGTCGACCGGATGGCGCTGCTTTCGTCGCTGCCGCGTATGGGCGGTTTGAAGACCCCTTCATTTCGGCAGGCCCAGCGATACTGGTACCATTGGTTCATGGCGACGAAGCGCGGAGCTGAGGCGATCCATGACGATCCGCATGGCTTTGCCCGCATCCAGTGGGAAAACTGGGGGCCTGACGGCTGGTTTGACGAGGCAACTTTTGCCTCGGTATCGAAGTCCTTCGATAATCCGGACTGGGTCGCTGTCACGCTGCACAGCTATAGGGTTCGTTGGGGGGAAGCCGAGCCCGATCCGCAAAGCGCATGGCTTGAAGACCGCGTCAGGCAGACACAGTCGCTCTCGCTGCCGACGGTCTACTTCCAGGGGCTGGAAGATGGCGTCAATCCGCCTGAGCTCTCCGAACACTTGCACGAAAAGTTCTCGGGCCCCTTTGAAAGGATCATTCTTCAGAATGTCGGACATTTTCCGCAACGCGAGGATCCGCAAACCGTAGCGCGAGAACTTGCCATATTCCTTGAGCAATAGGGCCCTAGGAACAGGTAGGCTGCAGTCGACGTTTATCTTGTTGGCCGAAGAGACCATGTTCATGTTCAAAACGACCGACGCCGATCTCGAACCGCGCAGTGGCAGCCCGAGCGCCCGGCGACCTGAGGGGAAGATCAAGCGCCGCTTCATGAGCCAGTGTAGGGACGCAGCGCATCAAAAGCTGTCGTTGGAGCTCGCAAAGGTCTTCGATGCAGCCCGGGATGCAGACAAGCACGTCGCGGCTGGATCCGCCATCATACCCGCGTGGGAGAGATGACCGGAGTGAACACCTACGTCGTTACGCTCCTGATCTTCGGCGCCGTGGTTTTGTTGACCGCCTGGCTGCCCATGGCGCTGAGGCGGGTCCCTCTTTCTTTGCCCATCTGCTGCATTGCCATCGGAATGGCACTCGCCTGGTCTCCATTCACGCCTCTGCCGCAGTTCAACCCGCTGGAGAATGTAAAATGGGCCGAGCACTTGACGGAGTTCGTGGTCGTCGTTGCCTTGATGGGGGCTGGCCTGAAGATCGACCGGCCGCTCGGTTGGGCACGATGGATGATCACCTGGAGATTGCTGGGGATCGCCATGCCTATCTCGATTGCCGCGATCGCGCTTCTTGGGTGGAGCGTCCTCGGTCTTGGAGCAGCGTCTGCTCTTTTACTCGGTGCAGCACTCGCACCCACCGATCCTGTTCTTGCAGCAGATGTTCAGGTGGGGCCGCCGCAGACAGGTGAGGAAGACGACATCCGTTTCGCGTTGACGTCGGAGGCCGGCCTGAATGACGGGCTGAGCTTTCCTTTTGTAATGGCGGCGATGGCAATCGCCGGCAGCACGGCCGGTCATTCGGACTGGGTCTTGCCCTGGCTGGCTGTCGACGTCGTCTGGAAGCTCGCCGTGGGCGCCGGAACGGGATGGATTGTCGGCCGCGCGCTTGGATACCTCACCTTTAAGGTTCCGGAACGAAGCCGGATCGCACGAACTGGCGACGGGCTTGCAGCGCTCGGTTTCACCTGCGTGGCCTATGCGATCGCCGAACTCGTCCATGGATATGGGTTCGTGGCGGTGTTTGTTGCTGCGCTGGCGTTGCGCAGTGTCGAACGACACAGCAGCTTCCATGGCGAGCTTCACGATTTCGGCGAACAAATAGAGCGAATGCTGATGATGGTGCTGCTCGTCTGCTTCGGATCAATCGTCGCTGAAGGATCGCTTCTGCAAAAGGTGGATTGGCGAGTGGCAGTGGTCGCTGTTGTGACCCTTTCGCTTGTGCGACCGCTGGCGGGTTGGATCAGCCTGATCGGCTGCCGGCATTCCGTTGCGGAAAAGGCGATTGTTTCAGTGTTCGGCATCCGTGGATTAGGATCGATCTACTATCTCGCCTACGCATCCGGGAAAGTGCAGTTCGAAGGAATAGAGACAATATGGGCAACAGTTCTCGTCATTATCCTGGCGTCAATTGTGCTGCACGGCATTGCTGTGACGCCGGTGATGCGGTGGATCGACCGGCGACGCGGCGTCGACAAGATGAAGCCGGCGCCAACGCCTGGCGCGGCCGATTGATTACCTGTTTGCCGGGCTGCCAGCTGGGCGCAACCCCGATCACCGGAAATCTACGCGCCCGGCGGGCGGGATCCAAAGATCTCGTCGAGGGCTCGCAACAAACTGAGGATCCGGTGGTCGTCGGTCCGGTAAAAGACCGTTTGAGCGCTCCGCCTCGTTTTTACCAGCTTGTCCGCGCGCAGTTTGGACAAGTGCTGTGAGAGCGCCGATTGTGAGAGGTCCACGTGAAGCATCAGGTCACCGACCGATATTTCCTTGTGGGCCAGAACGAGCAGTATCTTCAAGCGATTTTCGTTAGCCATCGCGGACAGCAAGGCGGCTTTGTCCTCAAGGGCGTCGTCCGGTTCTAAGGTCATCGAGGGATCCGAGAATGCTGGTCACGATGCGTGGCGCCGCCAGTGTAGATCGGCTCTCAGGCAATGCAATTAAATATTCTAACGACGCTATGTTTTTCGTGCCGCACGATAAGCGAGAATCAAATGGCGCAGGGTGTTTGGCGAGATCTCCAAGAATACCGACATCGGCGTTTCGCCCTTAATTGGCGCGCGCGGGTGCGTTGACGTCGAGACAAACCCGTTGCGGCGACTTCACTCATGATCGAATCGATCTCTGCGAAGGCGCGCATCGAAACAATGCCTGCGGTAGGCAGAGGTCGGACCTTGGTCCGATGCGACGACGCGGACGGAACAAAACCTGACTGGTGCGGTTTGAGGGAGACCAAACGCCTCGCGTCGTGGGGCTGCGGACAACCAAGGAAACTCGTCATGTTCAAAAACCTATCACTTGTTTTGGCTTTCACCGCGACCTTGCCGATGTTGACGGCTTGCACAGCCACCGAGAAGGGGACCGCAATAGGCGCGGGAACGGGTGCCGTCATCGGCGGAGCCGTCACGAATAGCTGGGGAGGAGCCGCGGTTGGTGCGGTTGCCGGTGGCGTCGCAGGCGCTTTGATCGGCCGTTCGACCGAACATAGAGGCTATTGCATCTATCGCGATCAGTACGGCCGCAAGTACGAGGCGCGGTGCCGCTAGGCCGTCGGGTCGTTCGGTATCCGCTCCAGCTTGTACGGGGACCGTTGCTCGCTCGCGAGAAATTGGTTCCCGAACAACTGCGCAGAAAACCAGGACCGCTAGGTTCGCAGGGTCAAAAGCTGAAGCCACTCTGGAGCCGCCTAGCTGCTGGATCGCGAGCAGGGTGGGCAGGACTAATGTCGACGCGTCGGAAATTGCGAGAGGTGAGCAGGTGGCCGAGGCAGCGAGAGTTCGGGTCATTGACCTGGAGACCGCGGGAAACGGCCCCAACGATGTATGCGAGATCGGCTGGCAGGACGTCGTCCAGGCGCCAGACGGACGCTGGGGGCTGGATGCCGAACGCGGCTCGTTCCTGATTGACCCAGGTCGTCCCATATCGCCGGAAACAATGGCGATCCATCACATCCTCGACCGAGACGTGATGGGCGCGCCTTTGTGGAAGCAGGCCGCAGCTTCCGTCCTTCAGCCGCGGCAACCAGTCGCGGCACTTGCTGCACATCGCGCCGCCTTCGAACGACGCTATTGCACGCCCCGGCTTTGCGCAGGGGCGCCGTGGATCTGCACATGGAAGTGCGCCCTGAGGCTATGGCCGCATCTGCCGCGGTTCTCGAACCAGATGCTGCGTTACCAGCGCATGCCGGTTGGGCTTGTGCACGAGATCGGTCTGCCCGCCCACCGCGCGATGCCAGATGCATATGTGACAGCTCATCATCTGCGTGACATGCTGAATGAAGCTTCACTCGAGCAGTTGCTGGCATGGAGCGCTCAACCGGGCCTGTTGCCCCGCGTCCCCGCAGGATCCGAACGCGGCAAGGCTTGGAGCCAAGTCGATTTGCAACTCCTTCAGGGGTTCCTCAAGGATCGAGACGTCGACATCCGGTTTACTGCCGAAATGGAATTGGCCCGGCGGGAAGACAAATCCTCCACGGTCAAAGAGCCGCCCATCCAGCCACGCCTGCTTTAGCACTCGTTTCGGTCGCCACGGGCCGCATGGCGGGACCCGTCCAGACAGAGGAATTATGCGCTTGCTATGATCTCCTGGACTTCAAGTTGAGGGGAGAGGAACGGTGAGGCATCCGGTCGAACATTCGACAGCAGGTCACCGAGACGACCGGGCAAAGCACCCACGAGCGACGATATGGCACCTGGCCGCAAAAGGGATGCCTGTCATATCACGATATGCTGGAATTTTGAGGAACCGAGAGTGCTAAAAATCTATCGTGACGTTGACGGAACTGTCAGGGCTGGCCAACCTGAAGACACATTGCCCGGTCGGGTAATCTGGATGGACCTGATCGATCCCGACGAAAAGGAAATAGCGTTTGTCCAACATCGGGCCAAGGTGCGTGTTCCGACAAAGGAAGCGCTGAGCGAAATCGAGGCGTCCAGCAGGCTCTCCAAACAAGGTAACCGGCTCTATCTCAGCGCGCCTGTCGTTGCCCACGCCAGCATCGAGCATGCTGAACTGTCGCCAGCTGGGTTTATCGTCGGTCCTGACTTTCTCGTGACCGTACGCTTCGACGCCTTGCCCGCTTTCGACGCGGTGGCCGATCGCATCAAACATGATGAAAGCCTGTCCAGTGGAATGGGAGTTTTTGTCGCGCTGCTTGAGGCGATGGTCGATCGTGGTGCAGATGCCCTTGAACATCTGGCCACTGCAGTCGACCACGTGTCCCGTTCGGTCTTCGAAGGCAACCTTAGGGGATCTACGTCCTCTCGAAACGCCAATTTCACCTTGCGCCTGGCGCTTTCGAAAGTTGGCAGGCTGGGCGACCGATCATCGAAAGCAAGAGATGTTCTCCTCGGTGTCGGGAGGATGGCGTCGTTCACACTCGATGTGTGTCATGACATGCTGTCGGACGAATTCCGTGACCAGCTCCACGCCGTTACCAAAGACGTCGCTTCTTTGAGTGACTATGAGACCCACCTTTCTGACAAGACACAGTTTCTGCTCGACGCCGTTCTTGGCTTCATCACCATCGAGCAGAACGACATATTCAAGGTATTGACCATCGCATCGGTGGTGGGCGTCCCGCCCACCCTGATGGCTGGCATATGGGGGATGAACTTCAAGTTCATGCCTGAACTTGGCTGGACTTGGGGTTACCCATTTGCCTGGGCGGTCATCGCCTTGAGTGCCATACTGCCGCTATTATGGTTCTGGCGGAGAGGGTGGTTTTGATGCCGACCGAGGGTGGTCTGTCATGCGAATGTTCTCACGGCCTGCTGTTTCGCAAAAAAGCTTTGACCAGAGGGTGAACCGCGCGAAAGAGTCACCATATCGATCTTATGGAATACCATCTGTCCCCACGTGAGCGAGAAGTGCTGACATTGATGTGCGATGGCAAGAGCGCCCAGGAAATTGCAGACATCCTGGGAATATCGGTCTACACCGTGCGCACGCATATCGATCGACTGAAGGACACGTTCTGCGTCTACAAAGACACGGCGCTGGTGGCTGCTGCGTTCAGAACCGGCGTGATACGTTGACTGGCCGGGGCTGGCTTGCGAAACCGGGCAGTGCTGGCTTGTTGCGCCCTGACCGCCGAACCTTCAGGGGGAGGCGTATAAGCCTCGATTCGACATTGCAGCGATGACATTCGAAGATAATCCGATGAGCGGTTTGAACCGGTTCGGTCTGAGGATCGCACGTCGCGCTCTAAGACTTGCACATGTTCATCGCGCAGTTACACGACTAAAGCGTTTTGAGCAGGCGGAGTAAGGCGATCATCTCTATCGGGGTCGGCCTCTTGAACGCAATGTAGGTGGGAACTTCTTCCCCATGAAACCGGCGCTTGAACGCCGCCTGACCACGCAAGTTGAATATATGAGTGTTGACCTTTTCAGACAGGAAGGCCTTCTCGAACAAGGTGCGCCAGAGGCGGCTCTCGGCAAACCCGCTCGCGGCGATCGCTGCAAGCGGCGATAGGCCAAGGGTAATGCGCGCGCGTCCCTCTTCGCGGAAGCGGTCAGCAGCAAATTTTGTCAGCCCGACCTCGGCATGTGGTGTCGTTCCCTCGAGCTTTCGCTTGAAAGCTGCCGTGTAGCCTGTCACCACGCCGTCTTCAAACATCGGATCGAAATCGAGGATTGCAACTGGATCGCCTTGTGGGCTCAGGATCACAAAGCGACGCATATGCGGCGATAGTTCCGGAAAGAAGGGTCGATTCAGGAAGCGCATTTCCCTCCGGCTGACGATCCGCCCAGCACGCCAGCTTTCCGAAACGGTCTTGATCTGGTCGGCCTGGGTCCTGGTGCCGTCACACTCGGCGATCGTGTAGCCTTGCTTGATCAGCCATCTCTCGGAATAGCGGACCGTTTCGTTCCGTTTGCCGCTGAAACTGTGGGTATCGAAGGTCAAATGTGTATCGATCCCCATGTGATTGACGCGATATCCCATCGTTGACAGAAGCCCCGCCGTTTGCGGCCCGATTTGGACGAAACAAGGATTTCCGGCCGCTTGAACAAAGTCTCGTACATATCGTTCGTGCTCACTCTTTGGTGCAACGGGATCGCCCAGGGCGAACGTGTGGCCCATCTTGGTCGCGTAGGCGACATATCCCTCGTCGTCCCCGAAGTGTTTCAGGTCGCGCTGAACGGCAGTCGAGTAGGCGAGGGCGAAGTCACCGTGCCTACGACAGAGCTCCAGCTTCTGGCTCGCGGAAAATCGAACGTCCGGGATATGAGATACGCGTCGGTCGAGTAGATCATCGATGACCCTGCGGATGTTCGGCATTGCGTTCCCCGGTGGTCACGCACCTTGCGCACAGTTTAGAGTCGTTACCAAACGCGAAAGCATCCTTCGTCCGATACCGTACAATCGTCAGCGGGCGGCGTTGCGCCCGTATTCTGTTTTAGTCATGGTTGTCGGATGGAAGCGCAAGCGAATGTAGAACGAGTCGTTATCGTCGGTGCCGGCTTGGCAGGACTGACGGTTGCCTATCACCTTAAAAGGTTGGGAATTAAAAGTCTTATCTTGGACAAAGGCGGCAAGATCGGCGCCTCCTGGTCTGCGCGCCACCAGCAGTTGACCCTCAATACTCACCGGAGCGTGTCACACTTGCCGGGTCTGCAATATCAAAATGGAACGCCAGCGTTTCCGAGGCGAGATGACGTTGTGCGCCATCTCGAGAGTTTCGCGCAGCGCCATGCGTTCCCAATACGCTTTAACGTAGATGTCACTGGGATCAGCAAGGCCGGCTCTTGCTTCGTGATCACATCCAGCACCGGTCCTGTCTTTGCCGAGCATGTAGTTATTGCAACAGGGAGGGACCACGATCCACGATGGCCACAAATTCGTGGTGTTGAAACCTTCACCGGCCAACGCATCCACGCGAGCGACTTTGGCGACGTGAAGCAATATGCGGGAAAACGCGTCCTCGTTGTGGGAGGGGGAAACTCAGGATTTGACATCCTGAACCATCTTTGCCGGGTTGATACTGAAGAAGTTTGGCTCTCCGTTAGATCGGGGTCAGCGGTTCTTCCCAAGCGCTTGAGGGGTATCGCTGTGCATCGACTGTCCCCGCTCATGGACATGTTGCCATCAGCGTTTGCCGACCTTGCGATCGGTTTCACTCAGCGGCTCGCTTTCGGAAACATTCAAAGTTTCGGCTTTCCGAAGCCCGGTCGGGGAGCAGCGACCCGGCTCAGATGCGATCACATTGCCATCCCTGTCGACGACGGAGCAATGGGCGCGATAAAGGCGGGCCGGATTGCGGTCGTCCGCGAGGTCGACCGCGTAGTTGGCGGCACGGTTTATCTTGCCGGCGGCGACATTGTCGAGCCAGACATTCTCATCGCAGCGACCGGCTACGGCCCACGACTGGGATGTACTCTTGGCGATCTTTCCGTACTGGATGCCAAAGGTAATCCAATCCTTGGTTCCGACAATGTGTCATCAAGTGTTTCGGGTTTGTGGTTCTCGGGGATGACGCCAGGCCTTGTCAGCTATTTCAGAAGTGTCGATCGAGAGGCTGGGAAGATTGCGGCAGCCGTGGCTGCAGAGCCGCAAAGGCCAAGGACAGCGGTCAGCCGGTTGGATGAATGGGCCGAGGACTGAATTTTGCATAGGTCCGAGCAGGCATTCTGGAGGCGGTCGAGCCAATGACAGGGCGCAACTGCGCTGCCCCTATCAGACCACGCATCAACAGGCAGCCCGTGTGGAAGGTGCAGGACGCCAGCCGACGTCACGCACTCCTGACCTACCGAGCGGACACGTCGTCACTGATCTCCTCCAGGGCAACGCCGGCAAGTTCTTCGTTGATGCCCGCAACGTCGCCCAGAGACAAAATGCCGACGATTTTCCCGTCATCATCGAAGACCAGAAGCCGGCGCATTTGCAAT
Organism: Rhizobium sp. Rhizsp82; assembly: GCF_047325115.1. Lineage (NCBI taxonomy): Bacteria > Pseudomonadati > Pseudomonadota > Alphaproteobacteria > Hyphomicrobiales > Rhizobiaceae > Rhizobium > Rhizobium sp. Rhizsp82. The sequence goes on from NZ_CP168569.1 coordinate 88,538, forward strand.
TCGGACATCCGATCCGCCGCCTCTCGCAGATTGTCTCCTTCGAGGCAGCTTTCCACGCCTTCGGTCATGATCGACGATACCGCCTCATCATATCCGATCCCCTCGGCAACGCCTCGAATGACGATGTCGCGGTCCGTCACGACACCGAGCACTTCTCCGTCGACGACCGGGATAACCCCGGAATCGATCTCCGACATAAGCCTCGCGACCTCCCTGATGCTCGAAGCGGGAGCGGCCGTTACCACCTGCCGTGTCATCACGTCTTTTACCTGCATCGCCTTCTCCTTTTGTCGAGGACGTCCCATGCCAAGCCAAAGTTCCTTTCCGGAACCCAACGATTATACGCATCCCAGCGGACTGCTGGATGCACGATCCAGGCTTACGGAGCAACGCGCAGCGCACTAGGCGCGTGGCGACAACACCACCAGACTGCGCGGTGCGAGAACGTAGGTTTGCGCATCGCCGATGTCTTCGTCGCTCCGATCGGGCTCGTCAGTCGCCAATTCGACAGCCCAGCCGCCGCCAGGGCTATCTGGGAGAGAAAACTCTATGTCACCATCATGGGGATTGAACAGAATGATGACGTCAGTCAAGCCCTCGCACGCTTGGCTGTCGCACGCCAATCGCAAGCCGATTGTCGTGCTTCCGGCATCGGCCCATTGCTCTACGGTCTGTTCACCCCCGCCTGGATTCAGCCAGGCGACTGTCATGCCGTCACGCCAGCTTTCTCGCCGCAAGATCGGGTTGTCGTTGCGGAGTTTGATCAGCCTGGTAACGAACTCGCGAAGCTGATTGGCGGTATCGGGCAAATCATCCCAGTGAATCCAGCTGAGCTCGCTGTCCTGGCAGTAGCCGTTGTTGTTTCCCATCTGGCTGCGGCCAAACTCGTCTCCGGCAAGAAGCATTGGAGTGCCGTGGGAAAGGAAGAGTGTGGCGAGGAAGTTGCGCTTTTGGCGCTCACGTATGACATTGATGTTTTCATCGTCGGTCGGACCTTCGACACCGTAGTTGTCGCTGCGATTGTCGCTGTGGCCGTCATTATTGTCTTCGCCGTTGTCCTCGTTGTGCTTCTGCGCATACGATACAAGGTCGTTCAAGGTAAAGCCGTCGTGCGCTGTCAGGAAGTTGACGCCAGCCCATGGCCTGCGACCACGAAGATCGTAGACGTCCCCGGAGCCGAGCATGCGTGCGGCGAAGTCGCTCGTCGTGCCGTCTGTATCCTTCCAGTAGTCGCGTACTGTGTCACGATACTTGTCGTTCCACTCGGCCCAGCCCGGTGGGAAGCCGCCGACCTGATATCCGCCTGGGCCGATATCCCATGGCTCACCAATGAGCTTCGCCTTAGACAGTACCGGGTCCTGGCCTACCGCGTCGAAAAAGCCGCCGCGCTGGTCGAAGCCTTCCGGCTCGCGACCGAGAATTGTGCCTAAATCAAAGCGGAAGCCATCAACGTGCATTTCGTCCGACCAGTACCGTAGGCTGTCGGTGATCAACTGGAGGACGCGAGGGTGCGACGTATTGACCGTATTTCCCGTGCCTGTGTCGTTGATATAATAGCGAGGCTCTCCGGGCATCGTCCGATAGTAGGAGAAATTATCGATGCCTTTGAACGACAGCGTTGGCCCAAGTTCATTGCCTTCAGCGGTGTGGTTGTAGACGACATCCAGAATAACCTCGATGCCGTTATCATGAAACGCACGGATCATGTCCCTAAAGCCGGCCATGCCGCGGGGGCCGTAATAGCGTGAGGCGAGGGCGAAAAACCCGAGTGAGTTGTAGCCCCAGTAATTTCTTAGCCCCTTGTCGAGAAGATGCGCATCGTCTGGAAACCAGTGAACCGGAAGAAGCTCGACGGACGTGACGCCCAGACTGCGGATATACTCGACGATCTTCTTGTGTCCGAGGCCCTCGTAAGTCCCACGCAGCTCTTCGGGAACCGCGGGGTGGAGCTTGGTGAAGCCTTTCACATGAGTTTCATAAAATATCGTTTTCGACCAGGGGATCTGGGGCTGTTTCGCATCCTTCCAGTCTGCGGCGGAAGTGTCGATGACGCGGCACTTCGGCATCGCTGCTGCGCTGTCGCTCTCGTCATACGACAGATCTTTGTCCTCGCTGTCCATCTGGTAGGCAAATTGCTCCTGCCCCCACCGGATGTCCCCGACGAGTTCGCGAGCGTAGGGATCGACCAGCAACTTGTTTGGGTTGAAGCGATGCCCGTTTTCGGGATCATATGGTCCGTAAACCCGGTACCCGTAGAGCGACCCGGCTTTGAGGCCAGGAACATAGCCATGCCAGATTTCGTTGGTAAACTCCGGCAGCGTGATCCGGTTGGTCTCGACCTTGCCGCTCTCGTCAAACAGGCAAAGCTCGACGCGCTCTGCATGAGCGCTGAAAATCGAAAAATTTACGCCGTCCTTGTCAACGGTTGCACCAAGACGCGTCCAGTCGCCCGCAAGCACGTCTTTACTGTTATGAGAAGCTGTCATGTCAAACCCCAAAGCAATGGCGCGATGGAAACTTGGAGGCACGTGAATGGTTCCAGTTCCGTCCGGCAATTATCGCGACGCTGCATCACGAACAGGCCATCAGCGGATTGGGTCGGAGGAGCGAGGATCCAACTGCGCCTGTTCTGATCTTCGTCCAAGATGGACCGGTGGTTGGGCGATGGCCTATGTCGGGGAGGATAAAAGGATGACCGGGCTCAGACAGCGTCGATAAGCGCTGTTTACAAGGCTCCGTGCCATGGCGGCCGAAACGTGTCTCGACTGATAGCCGTCGCAACGCTCGTCGTTCCGGCGAGCGGTCGGAAGATATTGCAATTGCAGACAGCACCTTTGGATGTCGCACCACGGTGACGCGCCAGCTTGTATCAGATTGCAGACTTGGAGATTTGGTCCCTGACGGGCGGCGCCAGTCTTCACAAGAAGGAGCGCTGCGCTTCCAGTTCTAAGGGGCTTCTCCCGACAGCGCCAGCGCCTCAAGGATTCGATTGAACTCTGCTCAGCAGGACAGCGTCGAGCCGCGAGCGCTTAGCCTGGTCACAACAGATGAAATCGAAGAGCGCCTACATGAAAACCCCCGGTCCGGGAGGGAGGAGACCGGGGGTTTGCATGCTGTCGCAGCCTCCGCGGAGAGCGGTTGCCCGATGGGAGAATCGAGTGCTGCCTGTGAGTTAGAACCTCCTGATCCAAAGATTGTTCCCTCCACGCTCTCGAGAACATTGACCATTGCTACTGCGTTGCTTACTCCTAGCTGAAAACAGACTGTCATGATGCCGGCGGACCAGATAATCGCCTGGACCGGACATCTGCGGTGAACGGAAGGGCCGGAACCGAACCGCCATTGGAGGCTGACGTGGAAGCTCAGTTGTGGTTCCATGGCATTGGAGATCAAGCTCCGCCCAGCGGCTTCTAAGCTGAATTTCTCGCTTTGCGGACCCGGTCCAGGACCGACGATGCCGCAAGCAGGATCGCGGTGAGCAAAGTTAGACAGACCATCGCCGCAATACCGGCCATCATCACAGGCATTCGATGGTGAGCGATGAAAATCACCGGTGAGGCCGCTATGCTTAAGGCGGCAAACAAAACGACGAAAGCGGCCAGAACGGCCAATTGCGCGAGATGAAGCATGTTGAGTTCCTCAAAGGTGATCGCGGCGACAGATCGCACGCTGGTGTATCGCCTTTGTGTCCGTCTGGATCTGGTGTGTATCTTCTTGTAGGAATGTTCGGGCCCGGGGCAGGTTGGCAAGGCCAATCAAAACCCGAGGGAAATTCTTGAGAGCCATAAAAGTTGGCACGCGCTGATCTTCAGCGAATGCCACGCCGCCGGAAGTAACGGGCTTACTGCCCCAAGATGCTCGCGAGTGTCACGGGACGCAGGCCGCGCGCATCGACGCCGACGTCGAATTGGCGGGGGTAGGGTTTCAGCCTGCCGTGCGAGTGGCCATGTAGATTGATCGACTTCCTGCCCATGTGGTTCCATGTCCTGAAAGCGTAGTGGCATAGGACCAGGTGATGCCCATCATGCCTGATTTCAGCGTAGTGTTGCACACTTTCCCATACGGAAGAACCGGTCGTCGTCGGCGGGTCATTGTTGCCGATGATCAGGTGCTTGCGCCCATGCAGCTTTGACAGAAGCACTGTGCAATCACCCGCGTTTGCCGACATGACGTCTCCCAGGTGCCAGACCTCGTCGCCGGGGCCAACGGTTTCATTCCAGCTGCGAACAAGCGCCGCGTCATGCTCGGCTGTACTTGAAAACGGTCGCCGATCGAGGCGCAAAACGCGCGGGTCGCCGAAATGCGTGTCAGCGGTAAAATGGATCATCAGCGTTATCTGCAGGCTCTTGCCGGAATTTCTAGGGGCGGCGTATCCGCAGTGCACGAAATCTTACACAGCCTCGAGCCCAAAAAGTGGAGGTCGGGGGAGTTCGACCACGACAGGATCACCGGGAACGACAACGCCACCCGCCAAAACAACGGCCATCACACCAGTCTTCCTGACGACTTCGCCGCTCGGCGCTTTTAGCAGAACCGCCTTGAGAAGACCGGAGCGAAACTTTTCGATCTGGGAGCATGGATTGCGAAGGCCGGTTACATGCAATACCGCGTCTGCGCCGAGCTTGAGGATCGTCCCGCGAGGAACTGCAAGGAGGTCGACCCCGCGGGTGGTGACATTTTCGCCGAGGTCGCCCGGAGCGACGGCAAAGCCACTGCTGGCCAGTTCGTCCAGAAGTTCCGCTTGGATCAAATGCACCTGACGAAGGTTCGGCTGGCTTGGATCGGTCCTCACGCGGTAGCGATGTTTGATAGTGACGCCAAGATGGGCGTCGCCTTCAACGCCCAAGCCTTGCAACATGGTTATCCTTGGTACAAGCATCTTTGAAAATCGATGTTGGTGGTCGCAGGCGACCGCAATAACCACGCCGCCCATAGGGCCAACCTTCGCATTCGTTCGTGGCGTGTTCATAACGTTGTTTGCCCGGATGTAAAGCACGACCTAAGATGGCTGCGTCGATTGCCGCTCTCGTTGGTGGCTGGAACGTTGCTCCCTTAGCGTTCCCCTGTTTCAACTCAAGCAACCAGCGAGAAAGCCTCGCCGTCTCTTGGCGAGGCCTTTCCTTAGAATGTGGACCCGACCGTCGAGCTGGTTCACGACGCGGAGCTAGCGCCGGTCATTATGGATCGTGAGCGATTGTCTGCCGACTAAACGGCCGAAGCCCTCGTTGTTTCCCAGGCGTGGAAGTGCGAGCTGCGCCGCCAGGCCCGGAGGGAAACAGCGTTCACGGCGGGGTCCAATCGGGCCGGCATAATATGCCTTCATGCTGCCGGTGGCACGGAAAGTGGAAGGGTTATTCCCGCGCCTGTCGTCACGGTTTGCTCGATATGCGGTTCCAGCGACTAGACGCACGAGATTCCGTCGGAAGCTTTGACCTATGGTTTGATCAGTGAGAACTTTTCTGCCTGGGCGGAGTATAGCGGCGGTCACTCAACGACTGCTGTGTTCACACCATGACCATCGGACCTGCGATCGGGTGACCCTGCAAGGAAATTCGTCGCGGCGCATCTTTCCACATCGAGAACGCCGAATAGACGATCGGTCGTTGAGAGCGCAAATTCAGCAGCCGAAACTCGCGGGTAGGAACGGGCTTCATAGCTGGCGACTTGCGCAACTGTCAGGTGGAAGGATGGCGCAAAAGGCGAGCATGAAAAAAGAAAGAGGCCGCCGTGGCGGCCTCCTCGTCGTAGAACAAGCTGTATCAGTGACTGTTCTTATGGCTCTGCTGGCCAGCCTTGACGTGCTGCTCGTGCGAGCCGCCCTGCTTGCCAGAGGAGGCGCTTTTGGCAGAAGAAGAAGCCTCAGAAGTCTTGCTCGAAGAAGCCTGCTTCGAGCCAGAATTCTTGTGGCTCTGCTGGCCTGCCTTTACGTGCTGCTCGTGCGAGCCGCCCTGATTTGCCATGACATAGTCTCCATTGTTTGAAGAGGCCCAGATGCCTCGCAAATTTAACCTGCGTGCGGTGATGTTGTTCCGCTTTTTTTGGCGCTTGCTCAGACTATTGGACAGGTGTCGCCCAACACGACCAGGAGACAGAAGGCTTTGCAAGTGAGGACGTGCCGGGCGACGGGGCCCGAACATTCCCAGAGTGCAAGAGTTCCCGCGTCCCGGGGATTTACAGATGAAATGTGGGCGGCCCTATCGATGTGGCAATGTTGAAAGGGGGAACTGGCGTACGAGTGATGAACGAAGCTGATCTCCAATCGTCAGCGGGCTTTGTTCAAGGCGATGTCTTCGATGTCGAGAAGAAGAGCGATCTTTTCTTTAGGACGGGCGATAGCCAAGGCGGCTCCGAGTGCGACGAGTGCAGAGGTTGCGCTAGCAAGCTGAAGGCTGGCCACGGCGGCTAAAATAGAAGGCGTTTGCCCCGGCGACAGAAGCGACGTTCACATTATCGTTTCCGCAGAAGATTGGCATAGCCATCCTATTGCGAGCGATTTTGGCAGCGGCGTGGGCGATAGGCTGTCGGCTATTTGTTAGAAATGCCCTGGACACGGGTCAGGTGCATGTGGAGGTCGGGTAACATCTTCACAGCCGCGTTTTTCAATGGGCCATCCGGACCCTCTTTCGCATAGGCCACAAACAGCTCGTATGCCTGCTGATGCGCGGTTACCTGTGTCGACAGGTAAGCTTGGTCGAGATTTGCGGGATCGCTGTTTTTAAGAGCGTCGATCTTCTGCTGATGTTGGGCATCGAGCGACTGTGAAACGGTGACGCCATCGTTTCTGGCAGCCGCTGATAGCAACCCTGCGGCGCGGCCATGGTCCCGCAGCATATCCTGAGCGAATTGCTTAGCGGCGACCGCTCGCCCTTGGGAGATTTCGATTTTCGCGGCCTCGATCTCGAATATGTTCGACACCGCGGCTTTTTGCGCGAAATCCTGCTTCGCGCCCTCCCCGTCGCCGGCGCGTACTGGAAGCGTGATCAGGCAGACAACTAGGCTGAGAGCCAGTCTTTTCATCGTGAAGCCTCCGGGCGAGGGTGGGTGTAGCCCACCGAAAATGTTGAACTTGCCCTGCCGGGGCAGAGCGGGTCACAACCACAGCCTCGGCTAGAAGTTCCAGACGCCCAGCGAAGGTTCGCTAGCGCACACAGCCAAGGCCAGTGGAACCCTGCGATACGCTTATTGTTATGGGAAGCAGGAGGCCCTCAATGGAAAATGTTATCGACGTCGACTTTCACGTTATCTGGCCGTCACCGGTCTTTATAAGAATAGGCACCGGGATGCGCGAACGGATCGGTGGGCCTGATGCAGCGCTTTCTGCACTGCTCCACCGATGGCCTACCGGGAATAACTCTGAATATCTCGCTGCCAAGCGCCACTGCATGAATGCAGTGTCTCAGCACGGTAGCCCCGCGCTCGCGCGAAGCGCGTTTGTAGAGGCTGCAGCCGCAGCGAAAGTTCTCGCATGACAATAATCAGACGCAACGTCAGAAGTGGCGTCCCGCTATCTGCGGGCTTGCTGCTTGGAATTGGGCTCGGGGGCTTTTTTGACGGAATCGTGCTGCATCAATTGCTTCAGTGGCATCACATGCTAAGCTCCTGGTATCCGATCAACACAATCGAAAATCTCGAGCTCAACACCCTGTGGGATGGGGTTTTTCATTCGGCAACCTACGTTCTGGTCCTTGCCGGGCTATTCATTCTTTGGAGGTCGAGCAGGCTTAGTCACTTCCGCTGGTCGACGGCGGAGCTCGCGGCTCTGATGCTTATCGGGTTTGGGGGCTTCAATCTTGTCGAGGGGATCGTCGACCATCAGATTCTGGGGCTCCACCACGTCAACGAAACGGTCGCTCGCGGCTATTGGCTGCTCTGGGATCTCGGCTTTCTCGCAGCGGGCGGAACGATGGTCGCCGCGGGAGCCTTTATCTGGATCCGGCGGCATGGCTGAGGTATTTCGTGAGCTCCGAGCGGCAGTGATCTGGGTCGCTTTTGGCGCTGCGCTCGTCTTCGCCACTCGACCGGTCTGGTCTTATCTGATGTTTGGATCCAGTGTCACGCTGGACGATATTTTGGCGCTACGGTGCTTTGGACTGCCAACCTGACCCTCCGTCTGCATCGCCCCTGCTGGCCGCCCTCGATTGCGACCAGCCGTAACCATCTGGTTGCCGCAATGGCGCAACACTATTCACAAGCTCCGCACAGACGGTCACGGGCGACTGAGCGATGCCTGCATCAGGTGGACTTGAGAACCACGAAAGGCTTCGTGAACGCTTCGAGTTGAAGCTCATCGTGCACATGAACAAGTCGCCCCGTCAACAGATCGATGAATGAACGATCTTGAAAGGCCGCCGGAAGGGCTATGCGCGTTCCGGCCCATGGAATGGGAGCGCTCAGGTCGTCAACGCCGAGCCACAAGCGGGGCGTAACGACTACAACGACATCTGTCTGATCAGCGCGAGCATAAGCGAGAACATTAGTTGCTCGAGGACCGGAAGCTATGAGTGGCAGGTAATCTCCCCGGCGAAAGAGCGTCGGAACTTGCTGACGCACATGCAGAAGAGTGGTGATGACATGCTGCTTCAGTCGCCCATTATCCTCGGCCCAGACCTCATCTCCAGCTCCCAGTAGGTGCCTCTGGAGGGTCTCGAAGTCCGGCTCCCTCCGGTTGTCGGGATCGACGAGACTGAAGTCGAGGCCTTCGCTTCCCTGATAGATATCCGGTACGCCGGGAGCAGTCAGCTTGATGATCGCCTGGGTAATACTATTCACAAGGCCCGAACGAACGAAGGGACGAAGAGTCTTGGTGAAATCGTCAAGGAAAGCACGGTTGTCTGGTGACAGTAGGCGGCGCACATAGGCGATGACGGCGCTCTCATAGGCCTCGTCAATCTCACTCCACGTCGTACGAAGTTTTGCTTCGCGCAAGGCTTTTTCCGTGTAGGCAACGAAGCGATCTTCGATGGCACCCAACGAAGCGGAATCTTCGTGCTCCAGATCTGCTGGCCACACGCCGGCAAGTGCCTGGTAAAGCATCCACTCGACGGAAGGCTCGGGGGCAAGACCGTCGTCGAGCTTCTGAACGAGCGTTCTATTCATCTCCCGCCAACGATCAACGCCGCGGCTCCAGGCCTCCGGCGCCTCGGTGAGCGCGTAGAGTCGTGCGCGAGCGTCTTCTCCGCGCTTGGTATCATGTGTGGACGATGCGGAAAGTGCATCGGGCTGGCGCAAAAGGCGAGACTTCATCTCCTCGTGAAATCGATCCAGCCGATAGGTGCGGGGAAGGGGGTCTGCTCCAACCTCGTTCAGCGCGAGTAGCGCGCCCTGGCGAAAGAAGAGCGTGTCCTCGACAGACTTTGCCATCAGCGGACCAGTCAGCTGCTGGACGCGCGTTCGGAATGTCGAAGCGAGCTCACCAACAGTGTGATCGACCTCACCGAGAAGGATGCGCTCGAGGGTAGCGAGCGCCCGGGCATCGGGGCCATTGGTGGCGTTTTGGACCGTCGCCATGACTGACGCTAGCCTGCGTCTGTCTTCCCCCGGCAACCCTGCGCCCGTGCCATAGGTGCGGTACACGGGGAAGCAGATCAGCAATTCGCGCAGGGCTTCTGCAAGCGTTTCTTCCGGCAAGGCGAGGCTATCATCCGTCTCCCCGATCCGGCGAGCGAGTTGTATCAGTACAGCAAACTCCCCCGCAAAGTTATTGTCTACCATCAGCGTTTTAGCCGAACGCAGTTCTTCTTTCATGTCGAGGGGGCCGACAAGCTTCTGGTAGGCGCCCCTTAGAACCTCCATCTTGTCGTTGTCCACGAAAACATCGCTCAGAGCTGCGATGAACTCGTAGCCCGTCGTTCCGGAGACCGGCCAGTCTGGAGGAAGCATCTCGCCTTCCCCGAGGATTTTTTCGACAGTGATGTAACACGCTGGCCCGGTTTGTTCACGCAGTCGCTCAAGATAGCTCTTTGGGTCGGCAAGGCCGTCGACATGGTCGATACGCAGACCATCCACGGCACCAGAACGGACGAGGTCAAGGATAAGACGATGGGTGTCTGCAAAAACTGTAGCGTCCTCAACGCGAACACCGGCCAGGCCAGTGATCTCGAAAAACCGGCGATAGGACAAATCTCGTGGAGCATCACGCCACGACATCAATCGGTAAGGCTGAAGATCGTGCAGTCTCTTGATCTCGGTCTTGTCGGAGAGGCTCAGGATCTCGTCCTTGCGACCGGAATAGGTCTCGGGCGCCAGGGGATAGAACGCTTCGTAAAAAGCGAACGCAGGGTTTCCAGTTTTCGGATCTCGCTCAATCGTGATCTCGCCTGCATGCAGCGCCTCATCGAATGAGCCTCCCAGAAAGGGAAGCGTGAGTTTGCGCGACCAGTCGATATCGAAGTGCCCGGCGTAGCGGCTGGCTGCACCGTGTTCGACGACGTCGCGCCACCACGCATTCTCTAGCGATGCCGCCATATGGTTCGGTACGATATCGAGGATGAGACCGAGGCCGGCTCCCTTTAAGCTTCTCACCATTCGGTCGAACCCGATCCGACCACCGATCGCCGGATCGATTTCATTGGCATCCGTGACATCGTAGCCATGGCTGGAGCCGGATGTCGCGGTGAAGATGGGTGAGGCGTAGAGATGGCTGATCCCAAGACGCTTCAAATAGGGCACCTGTTCGGCAGCACGATCGAACGTCATGCCGTTGCGGAACTGAATGCGATAGGTTGCTGTTGGTACGCTCATAGATCTTTCCGGCTGTTGTATAGGCTCTGGATCGCCCGCCTGGCATGACGACTCGAGAGCGCCGTCGTTTGAAAGGCGCCCTTTAAACTCCGAAGACCACCGCCGGTTCCAGTCACCGACCCCGTTCTCACCCTGGCCGACCTGGCTTCGGCAGATTTTGTACGCGACGTCGCAATATCTCTTGAGTTGAACGGCTTGGAACGGGTCGCGGTACCGGTATGCGTCTGAAGTGGCGTTTTCCGTCCACGGGTATGGCTTTGGCAACCCGCCCTGACGAAAAGAGCATGCGGTTTGTCCCTCGTTTCCGCGGACGCTTGCGCAACATGATTGAGCTTGAGTTGTCCAAGCCCTCAAAGCCCGTTTAACTGGAGCATCTTTCCGACGGACGATCACTGCAAGCGCCACTCAGGCCGCCCTTTTTGGCGTGAAGCGGACGCCTTGCTTTTCAGGGAAACGTATCCGATTGCGATACCAGTGAGGGGAAATGCTGTCTCTGGATCCGGCCAGGCCCTTCCCCGAGCCGACATCGTCTGCGTCATCCATTCGCTCAAAGCCTACAAAGATGAAACGCGTCGAAGAGCGGTGGATCGTGTCTGGGCACGTGCTAACTTCGTGGTCGATCTGGACACTCACGAATTCGGGGGCGCGAATGAAACCGCTGGAAAGATCCCCTGCAATCTGCGTGGCAAGGCGCTTCTTCCCCATATAAGCCGAAATAAGCTGATTGTGCGTAAAATCCAGAAGCCGGAACGTCATCATAATAGCTTCGTCATCGATCATTGCGCCGCTGATCGTGTCAAGCGCTCGTCCTCTGGCAGAAAGCATACCCGCACGGCTGGTGCCGGAAAAGCTGAACCACGTCTTGCGCCTGGTGAGGTAATCAACGCTCCAAGCGGCCCGGCCATCCACGGGATCGTCGCCCGCAAGGTCAGAGAGCTCCTGAAGCGTCTCAAGAAAAGCCATTCGAAAGTCAGCCGGCTGCATGTCCCACTCCTCAAGCAACTGGATCGAACGCTGATTTCTGAGACAAGTTCCCTGACAAACACACAATCGGCAACGTTTTATTCCAAGACGTGACTTAGGCTGTCGGGCCTGCGTCCTCGACGCCTAGAAGCGCATTTGCCTAGCCTGCCAAGGCAGATCACACGAGGGCTCAAGCAAACGGCTTTCCCGCTGAGACGGCCTGGAGGCCTACAACGCAATGGTCTCTCATTTCGTCCTCCAATCCCGCGCCTCCCTTCGGTTAAAATGGCGCTCAGTCTAAAGGGAGTGATCGGGAACAATAAAGGTGCCATCCAGGTTGTCGATGTTCTGGCAATTCAGTACCCGGCAGCTCCTGTTGTCTCTGGTCGGTATGCTCTTCCACTCAGCGTATTCGTTGGCCTCGCAGAACCGACTATTGCGCACAAAGCGGTCATAGAGCGGCAGACCGCGCGGCGACTTCCATCGGAAGATGACTGCTCCCTGTGAGTGGACTGCCTCTCGGGCCTGCTCACAGGTCATGGACAATGGGCTTAGTCTCGAAATTGCGTAGCACGGCGAGCCGGCGAGGAGGGCGGCCAAAGTCAATAAAACTGCGCGCATGAAAGTTTGATCCTGTTGGTGACGCCGTCTAACATCAGGATATGGAAATGGTTCCACGGCTCGTTCACCCGTTTCGCTAAGGAGCGATGCGCGCCGCTGAACGTTTTTGAACCTCCGCCTCTTTTCGCGTGAAGCCCGGCGATCGCATATGCAAACGTCGCTCCAGGAGTGTGCAAAAAATTTTGTTCGGCTGTCTTGAAAACAAAAATCGAAAAAACCAGATTTGCGCACGCCGGTAGCCCAGATGGGGGCCGGAGAACAGGGAACGCCCTTTCTCAGCGTTCCGCTTCCAACTCGCTTTTAAGAGGTTTTGGTCATGAGAACAGAATTCGACTTCGGGCCACTCTATCGGTCCAGCATCGGCTTCGATCGGGTATTTTCGCTGCTCAATAATTCACAGCGTCTCCAGGCAGTCGACGCGTGGCCGCCTTACGACATCATCAAGAACGGCGACAATGAGTATAAGATCGTGATGGCTGTCGCCGGGTTCGAGGATGGCGATCTCGACATTACGCAGGAGCGCAACCTTCTCGTCGTCAAGGGTGGAAAGGCCGATGACAGCAAGGCTGAGTACCTGCATCGGGGCATTGCGGCGCGCAGCTTCGAGCGTCGGTTCGAACTTGCAGATCATGTTAGCGTCGAGAACGCTTGCCTGAAAAACGGGCTGCTTTCCATCGATCTCAAACGGGAAATCCCCGAAGCTATGAAGCCGCGCAAGATCTCGATCGGCGGTGACAGCGAGGCTTCGGCTCCGCTTCAGATCGAAGGCGACAAGCAGGTCGCTTGATTTCAACACAGGGGAGCGGGCGGCGTAGCATGCGCCGTCTGCAATGGCTATGGAAGCGTTTCAAATTGATAAGCACGACGGCTTTTACGTCGGCGACTTGGAGGCCTGTCAACGTGTCTTCGATGCCGTCGCGGCCAAGGCCGGCGTTGACCGTCGATCGGAAGAAGGCGAGCGGATCGCTTCGATCCTGGTGCAGCTTTATCGGCAAGGCGTGCACGATCCTCAACACCTTGACGCGATGGTGAGTGCTGCCCGCGGTATATTTGCAAAGCGCGAGCCCTCCAAGCAATAGGCTAGACCGGGCCTGTTGCAGGTCCGATCCTGTTTGGACGGTGGCGATGAACGTACGCGAGTGACAACGGGTGTGGTTGCCAATCGTGTACGTTTTCGGACGGTAGTGTTGCCTTGAGCGCTTCACGACGCAATTAGCAGGTATGAGCAAAAACGAAGAACGACCGCTATCACGCCGCCGTAAATCGATGACTATGACCGAGCGCCGGTCTCGTGCGGAAGAGACCCATGTCATAGCAATATCAACGATCGAAGCCGAAGCGGAGGCGCGCCGGCGAAAGACCGAGCGGCTGAAGGCAGCACGCGAAGCTTTAAAGTCCTGACCCATGGCATTGCAAGGCGCGACGCGGCTTGCCACGTCTTGATGCTTGGCGGGACGGGGTGCCGGGGCGGCAAACCCTGACTAACGTCGTATGCAGCGCGCTGATCTAGGAAGCGGCGGGAGCGCGTGACCTCGCCGGCGCGCTATGCGCCGTCCGCCGAACCGCCTCGGCGAAGGGCGGGCTGAAACTTGGCCGATAACGGCCGATAACGATCGCAATCCCGAGGACTCGGCAACCGGCCGCCGAGCAAGTTGCTCGATCGATTTCCGGGGTTAGCCGCGGGGCCTGCTGCCCCGTTTGCTCGTCAATCACAAACCGCAGATTGTCGGGAACAACGGCCAGGTCCGAAAGTTTCTATCGCTCCTGCGTAAAGAACCTGCGGCTCGACCTGCCCGTGCGTGGAGAAATACAGATGATGCCTGCGCGTCGCTCGAAGATCTCAAGGCCCCGCATCTATTATGTCAATCCTCTCGATTTGCCAACGGAAAGACGTTGGCTGGAGATCTTCGATCACGCCGCATCTTTGAATTTCGACACGGTCATGTCCGCGCCGATCTTTCGGCGCCACTTCCAGGACGCCAGCATTTTTAAAGCATTCGATGCCAGTTCCATAGATCCCGCCTTCGGGCTCCAGCGTCCATTGGAAGAGGGTGTCGCATTCCTGTGCGAAAGAGCGAAATCGCAAGGGATGGACTTCATGATCGACGTCGTGCTTCCGGCAGGGCAGGCAGAAACCACTGGTGAAAGTGATGCGCTCGATCCCCGTCCTTCACCATCCGCGCCCGCGCGAAACGGCGCAGCCGGCGGCGACATCGACCGTTTCGGTGAACTGTTGCGCAAATTAACCACCCTTGGAGTCTCAGGATTCCGTTATCTGGGGCTTGACGCCCTGGGCGAGGCTGATCTGAGGCGATTGGCAGTGGCTGAGATGGGCGGTGCGGATCCTTTACGGCTGGTCTACACCCCGGGGACCGACTTCTCATTTCGCCGACGGCTCGCCGGCCTGGGCTTTGATGGCACATTTTCATCGCTTGCCTGGTGGGACTTGCAGGAAGCGTGGCTTTTCGAGGAGCTGCGTCTGCAGCGAGCACTTGGGCTGCAGATCGCCTTTCCCGAAGCTCCGTTCGCAAGGCGGCTCGCCCATGGGACCGAGAGCCGGGAGATCCGCGAGCGGAAGTCGATCCGGGCGCTGCGACTTTCGGCCGAGCTTGGCGATGGAATGCTCATTCCTATGGGCTTCGAGTTTGGCGCGGTCCTGCCACTGGACGCCACCCGCGGTTCAGGTCAAGACCTGCGCATGATTCGGTCGAATGGTGCTTTCGATCTTTCGGCAGCGGTCCGTGAAGCCAACGCGGCTATTGCTGCTAAAGATGCGCTGACGCCGACGGCATATGAGGCCGCGGCGCAGGTGATCGTCATGACCCTAACTGACGCACAAGACCCACGTGTTGCGGAGCGAAAGCGTCTGCTTGTGGTTAACCGGGACCTGCGCCGGCCGTGTGCTTGTCCAGACGACATCATTTCGCGTGCTGCCGCACCCTTCCTTGTTTCTGAGCCGCATCTCCGGTCGAACCGACTTGCTCCCGGAGAGGTTAGAAAGGTCGCTGTCGCGGCGGGCGCCGTGATCGCAACACAAAGCCTGACGTCACCAGGGACGGCAACTGACCCGTCCGGACGTATCGCGATTGAAAATATCGAGCCGTCGGTCGACCTTGGGCGTTTCCCTGTCAAACGCGTCGTCGGGGACAGGGTTGCCGTAACGGCCGATATATTTGCCGACGGGCACGACCGCTTGGAGGCGGCGATATTGTACCGGGCAATAGATGAAGCGGAGTGGCATGAGGTGCCGCTTAGTTCCGACAGCAATGATCGTTGGGCCGGTGCCTTTTCCCTCGAAAGGATCGGCCGCTATCACTACTGCATCGAGGCTTGGAAGAACCCGTTTGCTATATTCCGCTACGAGCTCTCGAAAAAAGCCGAAGCCCGGCTTGACCTCAGCCTTGAACTGACCGAGGGGGCAGCGCTGGTACGACGCGCGGCCGAGAGAACCGCGGGCAATGCCGACCCCGGCCTTCATGATAAACTTGTGGAACTGCTGGAAGCGATAGAGCGCAGCGACGCGGCCGAAAAGACCCGGCTGCTCTTGTCACCTCATCTCTCGGTACTGATGTCGCAGGCTGACGAGCGACCATTCCGAACTCGGACGGGCACCTATAGCGTCGATTCAGAGCGCGCGGAGGCCGCGTTCTCAAGCTGGTATCAGGTCTTTCCTCGGTCACAAAGTGGAGATCCTCATCGTCACGGAACCTTCGACGACGTTGTTGCCCGACTGCCGGCGATCCGCGAGATGGGCTTCGACGTTTTGTATTTCCCACCGATCCATCCAATTGGCACCACCAATCGTAAAGGCCGAAACAACAGCTTGGTGGCGGGCCCTGGTGATCCAGGCAGCCCCTATGCGATCGGTTCGCCGGATGGCGGTCACGACGCAATCCATCCGGAACTGGGCGGGATTGACGCGTTTCGGCGTCTTGTTGAAGCAATGCGTAACGAAGGGCTGGAACTGGCACTCGATCTCGCAATCCAGGCTTCTCCTGATCACCCTTGGCTGACCGAGCACCCTGGCTGGTTCGAGTGGAGACCGGACGGAACGATCCGATACGCGGAAAATCCGCCTAAGAAATACGAGGACATTGTCAATGTCGACTTCTACTCTCAGGATGCCGTGCCAGCGCTTTGGGAAGAATTGCGCGATATCGTCCAGCTTTGGGTGGACGAGGGCGTCAAGCTCTTCCGGGTGGATAATCCCCACACCAAACCTTTTCCGTTCTGGGAATGGCTGATCGGCGATATACGCGCCCGCCACCCGGAGGTCGTCTTTCTGTCCGAAGCGTTCACGCGGCCGAAGGTGATGTACCGTCTCGCCAAAGTCGGATTTTCTCAGTCCTACACCTACTTCACTTGGCGCAACAGCAAGTGGGAGCTTGAGCAGTACATGCTCGAGATAACGCAGAGCCAAGCCAAGGAATTCTTTCGGCCCCACTTCTTTGTCAACACGCACGACATCAATCCAGACTTTCTCCAGAATGCGCCGCGGCCGGCATTCGTGATCCGTGCCGCACTGGCTGCCACACTGTCTGGCCTGTGGGGGGTCTATAACGGGTTCGAACTTTGCGAGGGCCGTCCCGATGTCAAGCGCAAGGAATATGCCGACAGCGAGAAATACGAAATTCGCGCCTGGGACTACGACCGGCCTGGGAACATCAAGCCGGAAATAACGATGCTGAACAGGCTTCGCCGTGATAACCCCGCGCTCCATTCCCATCTCGGCCTGACGCTTTTGAATTCGTCCAACCCGAATGTGATGTTCTTCGAAAAGGCCGCGCCTGGGCGCCACAACGTCCTGCTGATCGGCATATGCCTCAATCCGCATGGCATCGAAGAAAGCACCGTCGAAATCCCGCTCTGGAACTTTGGAAAGGATGACGCCGGCACGCTCGATTTGGAAGACCTGGTCAACCCCCGGCGGTTCTCGCTAACAGGCAAGCGGCAGACGCTCAGGCTTGATCCCATTCATTTGCCCTTCGCCATTTGGCGCGTCAGAACAGGAGAGATTTGACATGGAAGACGTGTCGAGAAGCGAAGGCCGGGCAGAGACAGCCGACGCCACGCTGTGGTATAAAGATGCAATCATCTACCAGTTGCACATCAAATCGTTCTATGACGCCAACGGTGACGGAATTGGGGATTTTGAAGGTCTATTCGAGAAGCTTGATCATATCGCTTCGCTTGGCGTGAACGCGATCTGGCTCCTGCCTTTCTTTCCTTCGCCACGGCGCGACGATGGTTATGACATCGCCGACTATGGGAGCGTCAGTCCCGACTACGGCACGATCGAAGACTTTCGCAAATTCGTAGCCGCCGCCCACGAACGCAATATTCGGGTTATCATCGAGCTGGTCATCAACCACACGTCCGATCAGCACCCGTGGTTTCAACGTGCGCGCCAGTCACCCGCGGGAAGCCCGGAGCGCGACTTCTACGTCTGGTCCGACACAGACCAGAAATTTCTTGAGACCCGTATCATCTTCATCGACACCGAGAAGTCCAACTGGACGTGGGATCCGACGGCTGGAGCGTACTATTGGCATCGCTTTTATTCGCACCAGCCTGATCTGAATTTCGACAACCCCTTGGTGATGAAGGAACTTCTGTCGGTGATGCGCTTCTGGCTGGAAACTGGCATTGACGGCTTCCGACTGGACGCGATCCCCTATTTGGTAGAACGCGAGGGAACAAACAACGAGAACTTGCCGGAAACGCATGCGATCCTGAAGCGCATTCGCGCCGCGCTCGATGAGACACATCCCGGCGTGATGCTGCTTGCGGAAGCCAACCAGTGGCCGGAAGATACCCGGGAATATTTTGGAGACGGGGACGAGTGCCACATGGCATTTCATTTTCCGCTGATGCCCCGGATGTACATGGCGATCGCCAAGGAGGACAGGTTTCCGATTACCGACATCATGCGTCAGACGCCGGATATTCCCGACAGCTGTCAGTGGGCGATTTTCCTGAGAAACCACGATGAGCTGACGCTTGAAATGGTGACGGATGCCGAGCGCGATTATCTTTGGGAAACATATGCCTCCGACAGGCGAGCACGCATAAATCTCGGTATCCGCCGTCGCCTGGCTCCGTTGATGGAGCGCGATCGCCGGCGTATTGAGCTGATGAACGCGCTTCTGCTGTCGATGCAGGGTACGCCGGTTCTTTACTACGGTGATGAGATCGGGATGGGCGACAACATCTACCTTGGCGATCGCGACGGCGTTCGAACCCCGATGCAGTGGTCGCCCGACCGCAATGGCGGCTTCTCAAGGGCCAATCCCGCCCGCCTGGTCCTTCCGCCCGTTTCGGACGCGCAGTATGGCTATGAAGCGCTCAACGTCGAGTCCCAAACATCAGACGCGCACTCGCTGTTAAACTGGACCCGGCGCATGCTTTCGCTGCGCGGCCGGCACCCCGCATTTGGCAGAGGGTCGCTTCGGTTTCTTTCTCCTGACAACCGGCGTATTCTGGCCTATCTCCGAGAGCACGCAGACGAGGTTATCCTGTGCGTGGCAAACCTATCGCGGGTACCTCAAGCCGTTGAATTGGACCTCTCCGCCTACGAAGGCCGCGTGCCTGTCGAGCTGACCGGCATGTCACCGTTCCCGCCAATCGGCCAGCTTACCTATCTTCTGACGTTGCCGCCCTATGGGTTTTTCTGGTTCCAGCTCAATGCTGAATCGGATGGTCCGGCATGGCGCACGGCTCCGCCGGAACAGTTGCCCGATTTTCACACGGTCGTCATTCGCCGAAGCCTCACGGAGCTGGTTGATGAACCTCAGCATCAGAGGGCGCTCGGCAACGACATCCTTCCAGCATATCTTTCAAGACGGCGGTGGTTTGGTGCCAAGGATCAGTCGCTTCAATCGGCAAGGCTTGTTTCGGCGACGCCGATCCCATTCGCTGATGGGATAGTGCTGGGCGAGCTCGAGGCCATCCTGCCTGATCACGTTGAGACTTATCAGCTCCCGCTCGCCATCGAATGGGATGACACCACGACGAACATCCTGGGCCAGCAACTTGCCTTGGCTCGCATTCGTCAAGGACGACGTGTTGGATTTCTCACCGACGGTTTTGCGGTGGAGCCAATGGCGCGGGGTTTGATCGAGAGCCTGAAGAACCGCTCGACCGTGACCGGTCGTTCCGGCACGATAGACTTCATCGGGACCGATTACTTGGACCAGCTGGATATCACCGCCGAAATGGAGATCCGATGGCTATCGGCGGAGCAGTCGAACAGTTCTCTGATCGTCGGCGAGATCGCCATGATCAAGCTTATAAGGCATGTCTTCGAGGGCGTTCATCCCGAAGTTGAAATGACGCGCTATCTTACCGAGCAGGGATATGAACACACCGCTCCACTTCTCGGCGAAGTCGCGCGTAATGACGCGGACGGGCGGCGGTGGACACTTGCCGTCGTACAAGGCGCAATCCGTAACCAGGGCGATGCGTGGAACTGGATGCTCGCCAATCTGCGTCGGGTTGCAGATGAGGTTGCAACCACCGAAGCGGAGCCTGACGCCGCTGACGACGAGCTACAGCCGCTTTTGAACTTCGTTGCTATGATCGGCCAGCGCCTGGGTGAACTTCACGTCCTGCTTGCGCGACCAAGTGAAGATCCATCTTTCGCGCCGCGGAAAGCGGATGAGGCTGACGTTGCTGGCATCGAAAGATCAGTGACCGGCGAGATCGCCTACGCCTTCTCCAAGTTGGAGGAGCTGGCGGACACGCCCGACAGCGCGATCGAGAAGGATATTCGCAGTCTCTTGGCGCAAAGGGAGCAGATATCTCAATTGGCTGCAAGATTGTGTGGACGGGCGGCAGACGCCGTGCTGACACGCACCCATGGGGATTTTCATCTAGGTCAAATACTCGTGACGGAAGGTGACGCCGTCATCATCGACTTCGAAGGCGAACCGGCGCGCAATCTCGCTGAGCGGCGTGCAAAGACCAGCCCCTTGCGGGACGCCGCCGGTCTTTTGCGATCTCTTGACTATCTCGTTGCCACGGCGACTCTTGAAAATGATGCCGTGTCCGACCATCACGACGAGCGCAGGCGCTTGTTTGTCAACCGCTTTGGCAAAGCAGCTGAGGAGCTTTTTCTTCAGAAATATATCCACGCGTTGTCTGCATCACCAGATCTGCCGAGCGATCCGAAGACCATACGTGCGCTTCTCGACATCTTCCTTTTGGAGAAGGCAGCGTATGAGATCGCCTACGAGGCACGCAATCGCCCGAAGTGGCTGCCAATTCCCCTGGCCGGCTTCAGCGCAATCGTGTCACGCCTTGACGGAGAACGGGCATGATGGAGCCGTCGACGGTCGACACATCTAGTTTGGCTCCCGGCGAACTTCTCGCAATCGTCGAGGGCCGTCATGGCGATCCCTTCGCGTTTCTGGGACCCCACCGGTCGCAAGACGGGCGAATTACAGTTCGCACGTTCGTTCCTGGCGCTCTAGGCGTCGAATTGGTCGACCGCGCAACGGGTGCTGTGCTTGCAGGGTCGTCGCTGGTGCATGCAGGCGGTGTGTTCCTCGGCCCGGTCCAAAGTGACGCAGGATATAAGCTGAGAATCCTCTGGCCAAACGGCGCCCAGGAGACGGAAGATCCCTATCGGTTCGGCCCCCTGCTTGGTGATCTCGACCTGCATTTGATTTCGCAAGGAACGCACTACCAACTTTCGTCGGCTCTCGGTGCAAATCCGGTCACCGTCGACGGCATCCAGGGTGTGCGTTTTGCGGTCTGGGCGCCAAATGCGCGCCGGGTCTCGGTGGTTGGAGATTTCAACAGCTGGGACGGTCGGCGCCACCCAATGCGCTTGCGGCGTGAGGCAGGTGTCTGGGAAATCTTCATCCCAGATCTGACGGTTGGCGACCGCTACAAATTCGAAATTTTGGACGGGCAGGGCAATCTGCTTGCTCAGAAGGCGGATCCAGTGGCCCGGGCTTCGGAAGCCGCGCCTTCCACTGCATCCATCGTTGCCTCAACCGAACCGGTGAAATGGCGGGATGCTGAATGGCTCGAACGGCGGGCTCAGAGGGACATTCTGGACGGTCCGATATCGATCTATGAAGTCCATGCCGGATCCTGGCTTCGGGACATGACGGATGGCGGGCGTTCGCTCGATTGGTTCGAACTGTCCCAGCGGCTGATCCCCTATGTCAAGGAGATGGGGTTTACGCATGTGGAGCTTATGCCGATCATGGAATATCCTTTCGGGGGTTCATGGGGATATCAGCCACTGGGCCTTTTTGCCCCGACGGGACGGTATGGAACGCCGGAAGACTTCGGATATTTCGTCGACCGCTGCCACGAAAGCGGGATCGGCGTCATCCTTGACTGGGTGCCGGCCCATTTCCCAAGTGATGTCTGGGGTCTGGCGCGCTTCGACGGAACTGCGCTCTACGAGCATGAGGATCCAAGAGAGGGCTATCACAAGGACTGGAACACGCTGATCTACAACCTCGGGCGGTCCGAAGTGAAAGGGTTCCTGATCGCAAGCGCCCTTGAATGGCTTGACAGGTACCATGTCGATGGTCTGCGGGTCGACGCCGTTGCCTCGATGCTTTACCGCGATTACAGCCGAGCCGAGGGTGAATGGATCCCGAACCGGTACGGAGGGCGAGAGAACCTGGAAGCCATAGAGTTTTTCAAGCACCTCAACAGCGTCGTTCGCGACCGCCACCCGAATATCTTGATGATCGCCGAAGAATCGACGGCCTTTCCGAAGGTCACAGCCTCGCCGGCTGACGGCGGCCTGGGGTTCGACATGAAATGGAACATGGGGTGGATGCATGACACCCTTCACTACATTTCGGACAATCCGGTCTATCGCAAGTATCACCATGGCTCGATGACCTTCGGGATGGTCTACGCTTACACTGAGCGGTTTGTCCTGCCGTTTTCCCACGATGAGGTGGTTCACGGCAAGGGATCGATGCTGGGTAAGATGCCAGGTGACGACTGGCAAAAACATGCCAATCTCAGAGCCCTGTACGGCTTCATGTGGGGCCATCCAGGGAAGAAGCTGATATTTATGGGTTGTGAGATCGGCCAGAAGAACGAATGGAATCACGACGCCTCGCTCGACTGGGATCTTCTCGACGACCCTCGTCATCGTGGTCTTCAGAGGTTGGTGAGAGACCTTAATCGCGTTTATGCTCACTTTCCATGCCTGCAATATGGCGATCTGCACCCGGACGGGTTCGAGTGGGCGGTCGCCGACGACGCTGAGAATTCCGTCCTGGCGATGATCCGCTACGATCAGACCCGCGACACCGCCTGCGTGATTGTATCCAATTTCACGCCCGTCCCGCGCCAAGGCTATCGAATTGGCGTGCCTCTCGATGGCCTTTGGCGCAAGATACTCAATACGGACGACACCGTATATGGAGGCTCGGGAACCGATATAGGCGACGTTGCTGTACAGTTCGTTGCCGCTCACGGCCGGCCAATGTCGATCGAGGCTGATCTGCCACCTTTGTCGACTGTCATGTACATTAGAGATCGAAATCGATGAAACCCTCGCAGCCGAAAGCGGGTGCGCGACTGGCCAGCAAGAGGATGTATTTGGCACTGTACCGCGGGTATGAACGGCCTTCATATATGAACTTTGCCAGCTGAACGCTCCATCGATGATGCAGCGCCCCAGGTGTGACGTCGACCTGGGACGGTTGAGCTGGAGAGAGTCGCAAGTAGGCTCTGAGAGATATAGCGGACGATCTCCCACGTTCTTGGCGGCGGCCGAATGAGTTACCGCGGTTCCACCGGTTGCATGGCTTTCCACTCTCAGATGCGGCTATTAGCCGATTGGTGTCGATACCCTTTCCAGCCGAGAGGCGCGATTGTCGCCTTCCGGCGCTTTTGCACGGCCTGTCCGTTATCACACGACGCTAGGGTCGGCACCAAACTGTGATGGCCTTGTCACACCAGACGGAAAGTCCATTTTCCGGGCGATCCTTGCGTCTCGAACCCGCACTCCTGGATGAGCTCAATAGAACCGCAATGGGCGCGGTGCAGCCGCAGGTGCCGTCAATCCGGATCCTAGCTGCGGAACTTGTACGCCGCATGTTGGTTATGCGCAAAGGAAAAACGGGAGGACGGCTCCATGGACGACAAAGACCAGAAGCGACGCGAGCGGGCTTACAAGATTTGGGAAGACGAAGGAAGACCGGAAGGTGCTGATCTTGATCATTGGCAACGAGCCGAAGATCAACATGAAGCGACAGAGGCGGAAGTAGCGGCGGAGGTGACCGGTGAAAATCCAGCTGCTTCAGCCCCTGAGTTGGGCAAGGATAAGCCTTCGCCGGTTCCGCCGCCGATTTCAAAGCCGGCCAGAAAACGGCGTTGAGCTATACGCGGTAGACGTAATGGCGCCCTTCATCGACGCGGAGTTGCCTTCTCCGAAGATCGTGGACCGCACAGGCACGTTGCCGCCGACAACAGCATGAGCATTATGCCAATGACGTTCGCGACTGTAATCGTTTCCTGCGCAAAGAGGGCGCCAACAACGACGGCGATGACGGGAGAAACAAAGGCGAACATACCGGCTCGGCTCGGTCCGGCGTCCCTCAGGAGCTGCATGTACAGTCTGTAACCGACCAGCGAACCAAAAATCACCAGGAAAAGCCATCCTGCGAACGCTCCCATAGTCCAGTTGCTTAATGCTAATGCGCTTGGGTTTTCGCCGCAGATCACGGCCCCGGCGGAAAGCAGCAGCCCGCCGACGAATGTTGTCGAGCCCGCAACAACTGCGCTCCCGTGTCTTGCAATGAGCGGTTTTGCGAGCACCGAGCCCAATGCGGACGAAGCCGCAGCCCAGCAGACGGCAAGGATGCCAAGCCAGGCGCCCCTATCGTAGCTCACCTGTGCTTCACCGACGAAGAGCAGATATAGTCCGAGGGATCCGACGGCGAGACCGATCGTTGCTGCCCAGCTCCAGGTTTCCTGACGCAAAGCCACCCCGAAAACGAACAAGCAAACCGGTGTCAAAGACATTTCCAGCACCGCGGCAGTGCCTGAAGGTATCTTTGTCATTCCCCAGAAGAGTGGGCCATAGCACAGCGTGATCATCAGCAGACTGGCTATAATAAGCCCGCACCAATCAACAGCCAGCGCTCGTATCGACTGACCCTGCCACATCGCAATCCCCAAGAAGATAGTTCCTGCAGCGACGAAACGCAAAGCTGCGAAAAGCATTGGTGGCAAGCTCGTGACGCCGAACTTGACGGCGATCCAGGTTAAACCCCAGACAGCGCAGAGGACTGCAAATTTCCCGTAGTTTGAACCTGACATGGCTTGGACCCCGATTGTGTAACGCGTAAAATCAATTTATACCGTTACAACTTCGGCAGCATCATCGGGTTCCCTATGGCGAAATCAGTAAGCACCATGCGCTTGAGCGGCGGGCACCCCGCCCTGGATTTTGTCAATACAGTTGACAGCCGCCGAGGTCGGTGGGGCCCGGATCTCCTGACAAAGTTCGTCGACCTTGTCACTTTCAGTCAAAGGGTGGATCTCATTTCTGGGGCTGCGGCTGCAACTCTAAGGCAGGCGGCAGAGGCTAGCCCTGGGGCGGCTGCCAAGGCGCTGGCGACGGGAATTGATCTCCGTGAGAGCCTTTATCGTGTCTTTCTCGAAGAAGACGGGGGCGCGATTGCCCCGGAAGGTGATGTAAATGTCGTCAAAGCGGCTGCGATCGTTGCTCGAAGCCATCAAGTCTTCGAGCAACTTGCCGGCGGGTGGGCTTGGACAACAAAGGTCGAGACGCCCGCCGACCTCGTGCATGTGCTTTCGAGCTCCGCTGCCGACCTGCTAGTGTCGCGACCGAACCGACGATCGGTGAAGGAGTGCAAAGGCGACAATTGCGGTTGGTTGTTTCTCGATACATCAAAAGGCGGACGGCGGATCTGGTGCTCGGAAGCAAGCTGCGGCGTCCACAATCGCGTCAGGAAATTTAGGCAAAGTTGATGACCCTCGTCGGTCGCGCTTGGGGCGCGGGGGTCATCTAAATCACGTGGGTCGCCGTTTCATCACAGCCAAGGCCAGAACCATTGTCATGGCTGAGCCGGAAACCGGTTGCGAAATGGATAACGCTGGAAGGATGTATCCATCCGTTCAGGGCCTAAGCCAGGACCCCTCATCACGGTGTGGCGCGTTAACCGGATCTTAACCATCCGCTGCCATCTTCGGGCTGCATTCCCCCATGAGTGCACCTCATTTTTAGGCGCGTGTCCGTTCAAGCGGCACGCGCCGTTTTTCTTCCCGGTTCATCGATAAGGTGCTCGTCATCGGCCATGCGGGGCCGCGGTGCGTCGCGATCCGCATCGGCGTGACACGCTCGGCTTCGTCGACCATCCGCGATGAACGGAACCGACGCCCTGTTCGCGGGTTACTCCCGCGAAAAACGAGGGATGCCCTGCATGAGCAATGAAGAAGACGCACCGTTGGTCACGTACAACAGAATTGATGGGAAGGCCTTCTTCGTTTTTCAGCGGCGCCGTTATGATCTTCCAGGTCAGTACAGAAGCCTCTCAGACGCCCAATACGTGGCTGAGAAGCAGTGTCGGTCTATGGGGTGGCAGCGCGATGAGCCGTGAGCATGTCGGCGGACCCGCTTGATGACCGAACCGAATGCGCGAACAGCAACTGAGGAAGGTGTTCTTGAGCGTCGCGCGAGACGACTAGCACCTCGACCAAACGGGGGCAAGGTGCTCAACCGGTGGGCCGCCAGCCACCGTTTGGCGTCCGGGACGTGCTAAGCTGACACATGGATAAACGGGTCATTCAGCTTGAATTCATGCCGCGCGTCGTAATTCTTATCCAAACCGGCGACGCCCGCGGTAGGAGCGGGGCACAAAAATCGGAGTAACCTAATGTTCAAAAAGATTGTTTTAGCTGCGGTGGTCGCTGCATTTGCCGCTCCGATCGCCCTGGCTCCCGCGGCCGCGGACGCGCAGGACTACTACAATCGCGGGTGGCGGGATCACCGCGGTTGGGATGGCTGGGACGGACCGCGGCGGGATTGGCGCAGGCATAGACATCACAATGACTATGGCGGCGCAATTGCAGGCGGGCTTGCAGGTGGTCTGATCGGGGGCATCATAGCTGGCTCGATAGAAAACAGCGCACCGCGATATTATGCGGCTCCGGCTCGGGAGTGCTGGTACGAACGCAGGACGGTGCAGGACCGATACGATTACGGTTATCATACTGAACGGGTTCAGGTCTGCAACTAGATTGCCAGGTTGAGCCTCGGGCGATAAGCGCCGACAATCTGAGGAACCACAGCTTGATGGACAAAACCTCCTTCCCCATTGCGCTTGGCACCCTTAGGATGTGCGGGCAGGAGGACCTCTATGAGCAATACCGTTTCACACCTTCCACGCACGCGCAGTGGATCGTGGCCCCACAAGCGTCGAGCGGTCCTCGATTGGTTGATGTATGACACGAGCGCGCAGCGGTTCCTTGACAACTTGCTGGTGGAAATGTGCGAGAGGCTCGTGGCTGACGGTATATCAGTCGCCAGATCGTCTCTTCACCTAAGAATTCAGCATCCGCAATGGCAGGGTGCCCGGATACTGTGGCAATCCGGTGCAGTCGAAGCCGAGATCGATACATTCGACTACAACGTCGACACCACTGAGATTTTCCTCCGCAAACCAGCCACCGAAATTTACAACGGAGCTCTGGAAGTACGGCAACATCTCGTTGCGCGTACCGACGAGATATCCAAGTACCCACTTTTTGAAGAGCTCCACCGCGAGGGATATACCGACTATGTTGCGTGGCCGATCAAACATACACTCGGAAAGTGCCACGTCGTCACCTTCGCCACCAAGAGGCCGCTCGGGTTCCTCCAGCACGAGATGGATTACCTGAAGGACTTGTTGCCTGCGCTGGCATTGGCAAGCGAGATCCGGATGAAGAATGCTATGGCCCGCACGCTTCTCGAAACATACGTAGGCGCTCACGCAGGCGCTGAAATTCTAGCCGGTGCTACGACGCGAGGCAGTGGAAAGACCTTCAAAGCCGCAATCATGATCTGCGACCTGCGAGACTTCACGGCCTTGTCAGATCTGTGGCCCCGTGACGATATAATCGAAATTCTAAACGGCTACTTCGACGCGATTTGTGACCCAATCGAGACCCGCGGTGGCGAGATATTGAAGTTTATGGGAGATGGCCTTCTGGCTATTTTCCCGCTCAGCAACCCGGACGCCTGCGACGATCTCCTCTACGCGATCAAAGAGGGGCAGTCGCGAATGGAAACCCTGAACGGTCAACTTTTGGAAACCGGTAAGGACGCTCTGCGCTACGGCATTGGGGTACATGTCGGCGATGTCATGTATGGCAACATAGGGTCGCGGAAACGTCTGGATTTCACTGCGATCGGACCTGCGGTCAACATCGCATCGAGGCTGGAGGAATTCACCAAGAAGACCAAACAATCAGTGTTGCTTTCTGCGGAGTTCATATCACTAGCAAATTGCTCTTCAGAGGTTGTAGCACTGGGATCCCATCGGTTGCGCGGTCTTGAAACGCCCGTCAGCATATTCGGTTTAATTGAAGAAGGGTGAGGTGTCGATCACACCTGAATACTCGGCGACCGGCTCGGAAGAATCCGATCGGCTCGAGAGAGACGCGTTCCACCGTGGCCCGAGCCGATGAGCATGAGCTTGGTCGGCGTTTCCCACTTCATGTGCTGGTGACGCTGGCCTGCAACGCTATTGCGTATCAACGCTCTGGGACCGGCAGCGAGCGCCAAATTGAGGCGCAAGCTGCTGTCGCAACTTATGGAGGTGGCGCTGAAACCAGAAGCTCGGCTGCGGCCTGCTCCTCAAGGTCTTAGGTGGCCGGCCGACCGCTCCCGTATTGATCGACTTCGCCAACGATCCGTTCTTTAACGGCATCGTGAACGTCTGAGGCTACCGAAACGGCGGTATCGTAGGTATCCGACGCCAATCCTTTGCTCTGATCAAGCAACTCGGAAGCATGGTCAGCAACGTTCTCCTTAACCTTGTCGGCCACGTCGCCCAGAACATCGTCTTCTGCACCGGTGGGCGGAATAGCCGCTCCTATTGCGGCGCCCACGGCAAAGGCGAGAGCACCGCCGACGATCGGCTGCTCACGAAACTGCTTTAGGATCATTGCGTTTATCCGTGCTGACTGATCATGCAGGCTTGCGGCCGCCGTCGAGGCCGACGTCGCTGCGTTGCCTGTCGCATCACTAGTCTTGTGCGCGATACCGTCCGCGGCATCCGTGATTTGTTTCCAGGTGTCGGAAGCCCACCCCGTCGCGGCGCCTAGCACGGCACCCGCCTCGTCTAAGATGCGCGTGATCTGTCTGCCGGCGGCGTCGCTGAAACCTCTGTAAATTCTGCCATTTGAATCAACGAAGTGTCCGGCGCGTCGACCGGCATCATCGGTCAAAGCTTTAAACCGGTGGCCGGCGTCGTCGGCGAAGTGGCTGTATCGAGCACCACCGACGTCTTCCGGAGGACCCACCCGCCGCACGACGCCCTGAGCAGGGTACAACGGATAGTGCTCGTCACCGGCGGATGCCTTGGCGCTCGGCGCCCCTGCCTGCTTGGCGATCAACCATGCCAGACTGACCCCCATCAGCGCGACGGGTAAGGGGTTTTCTTTGAGGGCCTTGCCGAGGTTGCTGACATACTCACCCCCGCCGCTGGACTTGGCGTAGGCAATAACTTCGTCAACGAGTTGGCCAGGCGACATTTTCTCCTGGATCGCTTCAATGCGCGTTTCGATCCTTTTCCGATCCTCATCGATTTCTTGCTGGAGGTCTGCTGATGATTTTTCCGACGAGGGGGTCATTAGATCTTCTCCTTGACGATGCCGACATCGCGGCGAAGAGACGTTGTTGTGCGATCGAGTTTCAGGTTGGAGGATCGCAAAGCGGCGATCCCTCTGGAGACAAGCACCCAGGCGACGACGCCAATCACCGCTCCGACGATCAGCGCTGCAAGCGCGTTCGATTCTGCGTCGCCCATGCCGTTGCGAACGAACAGGAGGGCCAGGCCGCTGACCAGAGCACTCAGTAGAACGCCGACGGCGCCGATCGAGAGTACGAGGCCGACCACTATGACCTCGATACCCCCGAGTGCCGAGGCAATTCTTTCTGATGCCTCGGTCTTGGCAAGGTCGATCTCCTTGCGCATCAAGCCGGACACATCTGCAATCAGACCGCTGATCAATTCAGAGAGCGGCGCATTTTGATTCTGCTCAGCCATCGATAGACCCCTCCGTCAAATCCTGAGACCCTGCCTTTCGCCCGGAACTGCGAGCGGTCGGGTCCATTTCAGACAGGGCTTTACGCTTAGCCGAAGCCGTGAGAAAGCGGCTGGCTGTCAGTCCAGCCAGTGCGGCGGCGCCAAGGAAGGCCAGTGGCTGCTTACGACCGAAGTCCTCGGCCATCCCAGCAAGGGCGCCGAGGTCCTTGCCTTCCATGTCTTTGGCGATAGCTTGGAGGCTGGCGCCGATTTGCCTGGCGTAGCGGCCCACTTCAGCTTGTTCACCATTTTCGAGCTCGGCGCCAACCTTCTGCAGGGCAGTGGCTATCCCTGTGACTTGGCGGGCGGCAAAACCCGTCTGTTCAGCAACAGTTTCCTGAACTTTTTGCATTGCGGTATCAGAGCCGTGCTTGACGGCTTCCTTCGTCGCGGTGACGTCATCCGCTATTTTGGCCTGGAGATCTTCAAAAGTGGCCGTGTGACCGGCGGCGGCACTGGAAACGCCGTTCTCGTTTGGGCCACGTGGGCTCGATGGATCGCTTGGCATGAGATCTCCTCCTCGATGGGACTAGCAGTCGTGAATGGGCGCCGAACCTGAACTGAAGCCAAATGTTCCACAAATTGCGGCGCCGTGTCTGGAGCTTCCATGGTCCAGGTCGTCGATGAAACGGTCGTAACCGGGATATCGGCAATTTAGGCTTTTCGGCCGATTGGCGCGCCGTCGCGGCTGGGCGCTTGTGCAGCGCTCAATGTCCTTCTTCGCAGCCCTTTTCTGGCAAGGTGCGGCCCCGGCTCTGTTCGCAACCGAGCGGCTGTCAAGCGACCCTGCCATACTGGCCCTTCGTTTCTCGGTTGGCTTTCTTAACGCGCAGACCGCAACCTGCCGCTTGGTGCTGCCATGTCGTTGCGCTCTTTATTGGTGATGCCATCTGACCGGGCGATGGTGGAGCGCTGACAGCGCTGACAGCGCAAGCCGGGCCGCTTCTGTTGAGGGCTACCGAAGCGGGAGCTCTTCGATATTTTCGACAGCTGGTCGAGGCCACAGAAACGCGAGGCTTAAGTTCCGATAGATGATGCGTCATAATACGCTGACGCGGCTTGCATAATGGCGCTCGTGGCAGTGCTGCTACGGCTGAGACGGTTTTGATTGTTCCGTCCAGGACAAGTGTCATTAGATGATGCCGGAGCAGGTCGCGTTGATGGGCAGGCTGTCGAAACTTGCGCAGCTCCATTTACATCAGATAGCGATTTGAATAGTTGATGCGGATGGCAAAATTGGCCTCTTCGACAGCGAGGGCGAAACCGATGAAAAGAGCGCACAAAAATTTCATAGTGGAGTACAAGGGGGGGACCCGTCGGAGTGCGGATAAGCCGACGTCCATCTGGGGAAACCTGGACCTAAAGTCGATTTCAGAAGACGTGGAGAATGAACTGCACTCCAATATGCGGCGACCAGCAGCTGAGATTGGAGCGAGCAGCGAGACGCAGCAGGCACCGGTCGTAGAGCGGCAGAACAATAACTTGCCGCTGCAAGTCAAAGCTGTGGAACCGGGCGCTGAGCCGAGAACCGAACTCGGGATGAGAAGCGACATCTCTCCTGCCATCGCAGAGCCGAAGGACGAGATTGTCCCAAAATCAACTGACGCGCATCCAGTCCCCGCTGCCGACGTTGCGGAGGCGACAACCAGCAACCGGTCAAAAAGCGCGGATGAGAAGCGGCCTCGTGCGCAAAAGCCGAAGTCGCCCATGTCTGATCCAGTTACGACTAAATACAAACCCCGGAAATCAGCGGCACGGTCTGATGTTGCTCTCCTGCCCCCCTCGCTCGCCATTGAGGAAGAGCGGGCTGAGCTGCAGCAGCTTGAAGATGAAAACAGGAGGCTGCGAACGCTTCTTGTCGAAAAACTGCGCGCTGAGAACGCATTTCTTCGCCGCCGCCTTGCCTGAATATCAGGAGTGATGTGTTTATGCTCGACACTCTGGTCCTCAATGCCGCGTTGAAGACCCTCTGCAGAGAGTTCAAGGTCGAGCGCGATCGACACTGTGTGCTTCGTCTCGCAACCTTGCTTATCCAACTGTCGAAGACTGGAATTACCGACACCGGTAAGCTTGTCGCAAACGCGAGACGAGATTTTGCAGCTGGCTTGAACTCGGAGGACCTGGATTAACTAACGAGGAGAGCTCCCCCAGGTTAGCAATCTGGCCTGCCAGCCGTTAGTTCAGTTGGTTGATACTCCGCGGCTCATGACACGTGCCACTTCCACGACAGCTAGCCTCATGCCAAGCTCGCTAAAATTGCGACCGCGAACAACGAGCTCGAGACCGCGAGAGTCATCGAATTTTGAAAAGCATGCGGGCATCCATGTGGAGAGGTCGGCACCCTTACCGCTTCGCAGCATCGTTCCATCGCTCGTCAAAAACGATTGCCAACGTGCACAGGCTTTCCCCAAGGCTTGCGATCCAGACTGTGCCCATCCATCCGCAGCGCAGACGTGCTCGGACGGTATACTGGCATGCAACTATCCGATGGCACTGGTACTTCTTTTATTAGCAGGCGCTTGAAATCCCGTCTAATCAATTTGGTACGGCAACGCACAGACAGGTGGCGCTTCAACGCTGGTGCTCCAGATATGGAAGAAGGAGCAGCCGACATCATGGACGACGAAATCCGATTAAAAGTCTCTCTACTGGATGCATTGGCGAACCCGGTTCGCTTCCGTGTTCTGTCTCACCTCATCGGGCACGAAATGAGCATCAGCGAGCTAACAGGGAAATGCCGTACAACCCGACGCAATGTTACCTATGCGCTCACGCAACTGCATCGAGATGGCTTCGTGTCTCGACGGTTCGAAAAACAGACTGCCCTTTATTCTTGCGGTCACCCCGGCATCATCAGGCTTTTTGATGTCACCAGCGGTATCATCCAGGCTGACCGGAAGGAAATAGACCTGGAGCGAAGACGCTCCCGTAGCTCAAGACATCGATGCGCTGGAGAGGTTGAGCAATAGCGTGAAAAACTTTTTGCGAAGATAGCCTGCGCATCGAAGCCGGTTCACCACGATGGTCACCGCTTTTCCGTATCGTCTATTTTCCACTGTCGCGGAACGGTGCGAGCGCTACCCGCATCGGGCTCCATGATCGTTTGCCACGCAATCAATCAGGGTCTGGCGCCCCTTCCGCGACAGCTTGGCGGCGGTTAGGCTGCATCAGTTCAGCGGCCCGGGCGCGCTGCCAAACTATCCGTGCTGCACGCCGCGTCCTTCAGAGAAAGACGGATACTCGCGCACCCCTCCCTCAGCAAGTTCTTCTCCGACCTCTGCCTCAGCCGCGCTTGCCTGCATTGGAACAATAGGATCTGTCCGATGTTTCGCGAACGGAGGAAATCGAAATGCGCAGAATGACGAAGTTTATTCTCATGGGGCTCTCTGCCATGAGCAGCCCGACGGTGACCCCCGTCATTGCCGCAGCCCAGGATCTCGAACTCCGGGTGCGAACCGGGGGGAGTGGTGTTTACCCTGCCGATGACGAGGGAGATCGCCAGGATTGGTGTCACGTCAGAACATGTGAGCGAGATGAACGCGCTTAGATGCTTGCGGTGAAGAACGTCGCCCGGCAGAGACAGTCATCAACTCAGAGCAGGACCTCAGGCGAAAAGCTGGTCGTCCGGCAAGCAAGGTCGTCATCGGGATTTCGGCTCCCCCGGCAGCTCTTCTGTGTGCGCCGGTCCAGCCGGAAGGCTTTTCTCGGTATGATTTCTGTCCGGGGGCTGGATCGGCGCAGTAGATGCTTGGGATACGTAGATCCCGGCTCCGAGCGCGAGGATAGCCACTATAAAAGAGCCGGCAATCGCTCCAATCGATCTCTTAGGATCCTGCGATATCATTCCGAACGCCAGAGCGAACCCCAAGAGGGCCGCCCCGCCGGAGACGACAAAAAGCCAAATATAGTTCACGGCATCCTCCAATTTTTGCTGCAGATATTGCGGCTCAATGATTGATAAGCGACCAAACTCATGGGGATGGACCGCATGCATCAACTCATGTTTATGATGCTCGTCTAACAATGAGATATGAACGTGGTTCCACGACAGCAAGGCTCAGGTAGCTGCATTAACGGCCGGCAAAGGATTCGAACTCGATAAAGGTTCACCGTCTCCAATTCGTGGCGGAAGAGACGGGCCAACCATCTGGCGATCAGACAAACATGCACTCGCGCATTATGCTGTCGCCTTATCAACCACCCCGGCGTTGCGAGCTGATTATCGTGCTGCGATAATCGCGGCGCGTGGGCCGGAGCGTTGCCTCCTCTATCGCCAACCCCAAAAAAAGAGCGCGCTGCGTATTTTGCAACCGCGCCAACTGCTGGAGGGATGGAACTTTTTTCACTCTATTCCATTTCGTGACTGGCCTTACTGCTGCAGGGGCTTTCTCGTTTGTATTGCTGGTGAGACGCCGGCGTGACCTTTGGTGAATTGTGCCACAGATAAAGCTGATTTTGATCGCCGGTTTCCTACATCCGGCAAAGTCGCAGTTGGAGACGCGATTATTGACAAACAGGCGTGGCGCAATTCTCTAGAACCGATGCCGAGTGCCCGGGCTTTCTTTGAGTGAGATGACCAGTCCGCTTGTTCTTACAAAAAAAGCCGTCTCTGCGGGCCGATAAATTCGAAATTCGGTTGCGCCCGATGCCGGTTTCGCCGCAGTCTACCGCACCCTGCTCAACCACAATCTGAGATGTTATGACTGATAACGAACAAAGAAGGAATGCTGCACAAACCGCCGGCGACCGCCTTGTCGCCAGGCACGTTCGTGAAGACCCCTTCGCCGCGGCCTTCAAGGCGACCAGGATGCCGATGATCGTTACCGACCCCAATCAGGACGACAATCCGATTATATTTTGCAATGCGGCGTTCGAGAAGTTGACCGGCTACTCTGCTGAGGAAGTCGTCGGCCGGAATTGTCGGTTCTTACAGGGGCCCAACACCAGTCGTGAGGCCGTCGCTAGGATCCGTGCTTCTGTGGAAGCCGGCTCTGATATCGCCGTCGATATCCTGAACTATAAGAAGGATGGCAGCGAGTTCTGGAACGCTCTTTTCTTGTCTCCCGTCAGGGATGACGACAACCGAATTGTCTACTTCTTCGCATCTCAGCTGGACTTCACCAACGTCAAGAGCCGCGAGGCCGACCTCGCTGCGGCACGCCACAAAGCCGAAGAGGAGGTCGCGAAGAACACTGAACGGCTTCAATCAGCGCTGGGCGCAAAAACCTTACTCGTGCATGAGGTCGATCATCGGGTGAAGAACAACCTGCTTACGATGGCATCAATCGTAAAATTGCAGGCTCGCATAACGAAGAACCAAGACCATCGACAGATCCTCATGTCAGTGCTCAACCGCGTTGAAGCTCTCAGTACGGTCCAGCGCAAACTCTTTACGCTGGACGACGTTTCCCGCTTCGATATCGCGGACGTTGCCCGCGAAATGGTCTCGGATCTGGTCGGTGCGATCAAGCGGCCGGATATTCGCCTGACGCATGAGCTTCATCCAGTTTATGTCCCTGCGGTGAAAGCCACCCCGCTGGCGCTCATCGTTAACGAACTTGTTGGGGACGCCGTACGCCGGGGGCTGAGTGATGGCGGCGGCCAGATCCACGTGGTCGTCAAGCGACTGAACGGTCATTTTCTGATCCGCGTAGAGGACACTTCAATTCCAGTGGAAGTAGATATCGAGACCGCTGAAATCGGCCGTATCCTTCTGGAGACCTCTGCAAGGCAAGTTGGGGCAAAGATCGAAAGACGGATCGAGGGTCATCGAACCACTGTTGACGTAACGATGCTCGTGGAAGCGCCGCAGGAGAGTAAAAATTGAAAGTACTTATTGTCGAGGACGAAATGCTGTTGGCGATGGAGCTTGAGAACGAGGTGGAGATGGCCGGCCATCAAGTAATCGGTACTGCCGCTACCCGAGACCAGGCACGGGAAGCAATCGCGGCGCAGCGGCCGGAATTCGCCTTCGTGGATATCCATCTACAAGATGGCCCCACAGGCATCGAGGTGGGGCGGGACTTAGCCGCCAAGAACATTCCCTATGTGTTTGTCAGCGGCAACATCAAGAAGATACCGAGAGATTTCGCTGGAGCACTCGGCGCGATTGAGAAGCCGTACACGATCAACGGTATGAAAAACGCGCTCGCCTACATTTCCGGGCTGATTGAAGGATGCGTTGAACTCAACCCTCCGGCGTCTCTCGTCCTGGCTGAGGACGTCGAACTTATTGAGGCAGGCCCGCGGATCTAGGAAAGCGTGACGGCAGAAGCAAAGAACCCTCAGATGGCGTTGGCAGAGATCAAGCCGCGCATTGCCGACCTTGTCGACGAGCTTGTGGCCAAGGGCGCCGATAGACTCTCGATCATCTACGTGATCGAGAAGGAAGCCGATGCGCTGCGCGACAGACCGCAGTTGGGAAAGCGAGACGTACCGCCCGCCCGGCCAACCAACAGGTGGCAGATCGAGGACGTCTAGGCCTTGCAAGCCGGATCAAAGAACATGCCCGCTATCTTCTCAGAACCCCCGGGCCAGCCCGAACCGGTTTATTCTACTGCGTATTCAGCGAACCTGCTGGCACGTATCAGTGTCGCCGGAAAATCTTGCGCACGGCCTCTAGTTAATCCTCCTTGGCGTTACGAAAAGGCGAGAGCGCTGAGCATACGCTAAGCGCTCTACACATTTAGATTTTCGCGGTTTCGCCCGCCTCGCGCAGGCTGAGGAATTTCGTCGTTACCGCGACGATGTTCGCATCCAGCCACTCCGCCATTGCCCGCTCCTCCGCCAGACTGGCCTGCAGGCCCGTCGTTGCAGCTGAATACCCGCCTGCCTCAGCGACGGTCAGCAGTGACTTGTAGGCGGCAATCTCAAAGTTTTCGAAGGCGTAGTTGGCAAATGAGTTCTTGAGAATTTCATCCCCAGCAACTGAATGTCCCATCGCTGCCATAGCTCCGGTGAGAGACAGTGCCATGTCTTTGAGTGAAGAGTGGTCCTCGTCTAAAGCGGCGAGGATGTCTTCAAGCCGTTGAATCTGGCCATCCGTCTCGGCGATGTGCTGCTCAAGTTTCGCGGCGATCTCCGGATAGTTCTCAATCCGCTTTATCTGAGGTTTCATTATGCTGAGCGCTTGATTCTCCATTGCATGGGCGTTGCGGAGACCGGTAACAAAAATCTCGCGGTTTGATTGTCAGTCATGCTCTCATGCTCCATTGGTTTTGTTAGTGGCGAATGGAATTTGCTTCAGCAGCGGTCTGGTCTGCAGACATCGCACGGAAAAGCGGACCGAGCTGCCAAATCGCGGATAGGCCGACCAGAACGTACACAACGACAGAAAAGGTGCTGTCCTGGCCACCGAATAGGCTCGCAACCAGGTCAGTGTTTGCAAGCCCGACCAGCAACCAGTTGATCCCGCCAATGATGGAGAAGAAGGGTAATGATGTTTACGATGCGCATTTTCTTCTCCGAGGTTGGAGGCAGGCAAACTTGCGGCCGCCGGCCGTTGTTCCCCGACAACCGCGCCAAAATCCCGCTCGCGGCCTGTGTACGGTCCCGTACCGGGCGGATACCGCAAAAGCAGACTGACATATCTTGCAGCTGCTGCCACCGCCGCCGTCTGCTTTTGCTTTTATCTTCCATTTGCAAGATGAAACATGAGGCTCAAGTGGGGCCCCGCGAACAATAGCAAAGGGTGTCCAGCGCTGGACGTGGCGGCCTGCAAGCGCCAACCGTGTTAACGCGCGCCGTCGATTTGGGAAGCATCTGGGCGGGGAAAGGCGTTACGGTTAGCGCCGGCTCCCTTGTAAATACGCACGAGAGATCGCCCCACGGGTGGTAGGGCTGGGTTTAGCCTGGGTTTTATGAGGCGATCTCCTGTGCGACGGAGCATGACGGCCGTCGAACGCAAACACGCAGCCATCTCCAGGCAGTTGGAGAGAGGAGACGACCCGGGCGAGGGGAGGGCCCGCGCCATTTGATAAGGTAATCGATTTCCCGGAAATGTCGATTGTGTCGACCGTACAAAACAAAACGGGCTTGGCCTAAATCTGGATTTCGATCCAAGCAAAACGCCATTCGTCTGGTTTTCCCATTGAATGAGTATATTGCGCCGTGCCGGCCAGATCCTGTCGTTTCCGGAGTTCCTGAACAAGCCAACTGGCAGATGGAATTCCCTTGAGCTGGCATCGATGGATTGCGCTTTCGACGTCACTAATCGTCCCAAGGCCAACTGTTGGCACGGCGCCAGGCTTCATCAAGGTCCAACTATATTGCCGCATCCTTCCTCCACTGACACAACAGAGCCCTTGATCATGGCACACAGCGCGTGTGTGATTGTCGACTTCGCGCTCGCCTGGCGAAAGGCCATATAGACGTCACCTTAATGCGGAACTCAAGTTGAGGTTCCGCAAGCAAACGTTTGGAGATGGCATCGGTCGCCGTACAAATAGTGTTAAGCCGGACCGTGGACGCAATTGTTTGGAGCTGCGCTAACGCCGCAAGTGTGAGGCAAAACCGGCTCGCCGCCACGCTCAATCGCCCAGGGCTGTTGGTTTCCACGCGGAACTGAGCCGGTTTTTCCACCGAGAAGTGAGCCACCTCTAGGTATGGTTTTCTGATCAGGCTTCGGTCAAGGGATTGGCCTTTTCTCCTCTCTTCTGTGCGGCTGCGGCCGAGCTGGCCTTGAAGCGGAAGCTGTCGTTCCCGGTTTCGAGGATGTGGCGACGGTGGGTCAGCCGGTCCAGCAAAGCCGTGGTCATCTTGGCGTCTCCGAAGACGGTGGCCCATTCGCTGAAGCTGAGGTTGGTGATTATGACGCCGCTGGTGCGCTCGTAGAGCTTGCTCAACAGGTGGAAGAGCAGCGCTCCGCCTGAGGCACTGAACGGTAGGGATAGAGTTCATCGAGGATCAGCAGATCGAGACGAACCAGCGTCTCAGCGATCTGGCCTGCCTTGCCGTTGGCCTTCTCCTGCTCGAGCGCGTTGACCAGTTCGATGGTTGAGAAGAAGCTGACCTTGCGGCGATGATGCTCGATCGCCTGGACACCGAGGGCGGTCGCGACATGAGTTTTCCTGTGCCCGGTCCGCCGACAGTCGTTCGCCGGTTCCTCGATCACCGCAGTGTCGTCGTTCGCCGGATAAGGGTCTCGATCCAGCGCGACCTTGAGGTTTTCCACCTCCTCGGTAATGGCGTCGAAGACGTCTTCCTGTTTCGCCCCGGCGACGACAAAGGTATCGGCCAAGTCTTCCAGTCTGTCGCGCAGGCGTGCCCTCCAGTTGTCGGTCATGGCTTCCGCCTCTTCTTGACGGACCTCTCGCTTAGCCACGCCATCTGCCGCCGCCAGGCCCTCCGCTGCATTCCTCCGTCCATCACTTCCATTCAGACGGTTGGAAACTCGTATCAGCCGCATGTCGTAGATCCCGGCGAGGGCTATCAGGATCGACCCGCAAGTGGCATTCTCGGTCTGAAGTCCCAAGGGCAACCGGAGGAAGGCGATGGGTTGGCATCGGGCCATTCGGCTGGCAAGCTGGATCATGCTGGCATTCCTGCTAACGGTTGCCGCAGCGTGGGCAACACTTGCTCTGTGGTACCGCCTTCCAGCTTCCGAGTTCATGAGAGCCCTTGTCGCCGGGCTTTTCGCGCTTTTGAGCGCCTCGGCGATGGCAGGATTGTTTACGCGGTGGCGCTTGAGGGCAGCCGCCGCATACGTGTTGACCTTCGCAGTGGTCGTTGCCTGGTGGAATTCGATCGAGCCCCCAAGATACGGAACCTGGGCCGCCGACGTCGCCAGACAGGCCACGGGAACTATCGACGGCGATGTCCTCACGCTGTTCAACGTGCGCGACTTCGAGTGGCGGAGTAGCACCGAGGCGGTCAATCAGCGCTGGATGACGCGAACCTACGATCTGAGCAAGCTGCGGACACTCGACCTCATTATGTCCTACTGGTCGGGGCCGGAGATCGCCCACGTGATCTTCAGCTTCGGCTTCGATGACGGCGAACAGCTCGCATGGTCGATCGAGGTTCGCCGGTCAGAAGGAGGTGCCTTCTCCCCTCTTGCGGATCTGTTCAAGAGCAACCCGATGGTGCTCATCGCAGCCGAAGAAAGAGATGTTGTCGGCGTGCGTTCGAACTTCCGCGGCGAGGATGTCCAGCTCTACCGTCTCAGGGCCTCTCCTAAACAGATGCGGTCGTTGCTTCGCGAGTATGTGACAGATGCGAACGCTCTCGCCGAGACCCCGCAATTCTATAATTCCCTGACCAGCAACTGCACCACGACCGTGCTCAAGATGATGCGTGTAGTTGGGGCCAGCGTGCCGCTGGACTGGCGTCTGATCATCAACGGCTACCTGCCCGAATACGCCTACGAACGAGGAGCACTGAACAACTCGGTTCCACTGGACGAGCTCAGGGCATCCTCTCACATCGGCGAACGAGCCCGTCGCGACGGCCTCTCGCCGAAGTTTTCAAAGGAGATCAGGGTTGGCGTCCCCTCGAACTCGGGAGCACCCTGAAAGAGTTCGACCTTCGACAAGTTACCCCGACTTGCAGCGCTCGTGCGGGCGAGATCGCACGCGAGTTTGGTGGCGAAGAACAGCGTCCTGCGGATCCCTCGTGGATGGCTATCCGTTCGATCTCGCGAAACTGTTCACGCCACCGGGTTGACGACAGCGTTTCACCAAGCGGCGGCTGAAGCGAAATAGGGGAGCCGAATGGTAGCATCAGGAAGCGGCAGGCGCGACGTACGATACGATCATTTATCCTCAGGTGATTGTAGGTCGTGCGCCATGGCTGGTATGGAAAAAATATCTCGTTAGGCTATGGCTTTCGCTGTAGGGTACCTGCTATTTCAGAAGCATAGCCGCCCGAACTTTCCTCTGCCGCCTTACCGAGAGTCACCGACGTGTAGTAATGGCTTCCCGCCCAGACAACGACGCCGTCGGAGGCTCTAAAGAGCCTGGCGGAGATGCGGAACCTGCCGTTTTCCTGGCTGACTGCACCGTCAACGATGTACCGTCTCCTGCTGAAGCCTTCCGTCGCCGGCTCCTTGACCAGCACAGTCATTCGGGGTGCGAGACCAGGCTTGATATCATCTCATCGCGGAACACGATGCCCGGGCGCCGTGATGAGATAGATCGCTGAAGCTCCGTTGTGGCTCAGGAAGGGCCCCAATAGTAGCAATACTCTTCGTCTTCACCGATGTATTCCCAGACGCCGGCGTCATCGATTTCGAGATCATTGCATGCCGACGATGGACCGGCGTTAAATGTCGGGGCCGGTGCCTTATGGGCCATAGCACGAATGCGCCGACCCATGATCATTGGGGGCCGAGCTCGTCCGTCTGCACCTGGAGGGATGTTTGAATGGCAATGGATACAGCGGGTGGCGGCAACTTTGATCTCTTCCTTGCATATCGGGCAGGCACGAGTTTTAACGTTGGGGTCAGCCATCGGCTTGTCCTTTTCAGCAAGTGGATATGAACTCTCAGATGCACTGCATAAAAATCAAGGCCGCGACATCGGCTTCATTGGCATGGCGCTCTAATCCCTAATAAAGTCCCAGATGAAACGCTGCACCGGTCGCTCGAATGGAGCGGACAGCAAAATATATTCGGAAGGTGTAATTTAGGCAACTGAGATGTCGCGGCAGATGGCGATCGTTGTCCAACAAAGAAAAAACCCCGGTGCGGACTGATCCGGCGCCGGGCTTCTACGGATAACATTGGGCGATGCATCCGGACAAGGTGGATTTCAAACGCCTTGCGGTCACTTAACTGCCGCGGGCGAAGACCGTTCAATCATTCATAAAACCGGCTCGCCGCCACGCTCAATCGCTCGACTACGGGGTCAAATCTTCACTTCGCTTGAGACGACTGGCTCTCGAACTCCAATTGCCGTGCGTGCAGGGAGGTGCGGCTAGGAGCGGTGCCAAAATCTTAGAGTTCGGCGATCTCGGCTTCGAGTTCTCGTCGCTCGATGTCGGCGATTTCAAGGCTGATACGGCCAGTGCGGACCAACGTCTCCAGGCACAGCTCGAAAATACGCCGAAATCCCTCGCCTTCAGGGGTCAACTGGCCCGGCGACGAGGTGAACTCTCCGCTGGTCATAGAAGTAAGACTGCATTGCATGACCATCATTGCAGCGAGATCGTCCGGCGTCCATCCGAGCTCCAGGCAATAGCGTCTGGCAATAGCACGGTTCTGCTTCGCGCTCCATTTCGCGGTATCAACGCTGCGACGTAGAGCGCTGGCCACACTATCGCCCTCAATGTGATGCGACTCGAAAAAAGCGTTTAGGGAATCCAATAGCTGCTGTTCAGGATCTGGGATGACGAAAAGGGACATGTGACTATTTCCTGTACGATTGGCGACCACAGGCTTGACGCGCGGAGCAAGTCGAAGTGGATGTATCGAAGTGAGATATTCTGCTGCCCAGTCTGAAGGGACGAATTCCGTGTTCGTCCCCAATAACCTCATCGAGCGGCCCTAACAATGGCTCAGGAGTCGTTATGGGCCCGAGGCGCCGAGCTATACAAACGTTAGCGCCTCATCCAAGGGGCCTTGTAGAACGATCGCTCGCGGTGCTTGGCGGCAACACACACCGGCCGTGCGCGAGGACGGTGACGCGAAGGATATGTGATAAAACAAAGATTGCGGGCGTGAGGAAACACTGTGTTATGGCCAGCTTGATCACGTCAAGATAGCTCGGGCCGGGATTCCTCGAGGAGGTCGAGCCAAGATACATCCATCGTGAGTGTCGCCGGGCTTCAAGCGATCTGCCGGTTGCCTCATACCAGTCATCTGGCGATCAGGCAGAGCTAAGCATCAGCACGCATCTGTCCCACGCGGCATCGACCAGTTTGTCGGATATACTCGACGCGACGCCTCTTGTGTCGCTCGAGCAGTCGTACTGTCACCTGTCCTCAAAACGCGACAGCATATTTCTTAACTGGCCGTTCTGGGTCTCGAGCTTTTGAGCGAGGGCTGCCCTCAGTTGCTTGATGTCATCGTCCAAGCCATAGACCGCGTCCAAATAGCCATCCTGGTCCGACGTCTGCATAGGGGCCGCCGATGGCGGTTGGGTGCCTGTTTCTTTGCCCTTTAAGGTGATGCGGGGTCCCTTTCGAGCCTTTTTGCTCGCACGGATATCGTAGGTTGGCCGTTTGGACTTTTGGGAGTTGGAGATTTCGCTGGCCGGAGCAGTTGCCGTAACTTCCTTCTCTTCGGCCTCCGCTACAGCCGCCGCTTCCGCAGCCGGGCTGCCGACGGGTGTTACGGTATGATCGTCGGGACTGGTCATGACGGCGACAGGATCTGGCGGGGCAGTTGTATCGTCTGCCTGAGCGACCGGTAAACCATCGAAATGGTCCTCCATAGCGCTGGCTTCGGAGCTGACGGGCAGAACTGGCGAAACGACGGTCGCCTTTGACACGTCCTTTTTGGACCTGAATCTGGAGATGATGTTCCACGGCGACATCGAGGTTCCCTCTCGCTTGACGCGCCTGATGAACGCGGCGCGGAAACCGGATCGGGTACCGATCCGGCGAACGATTCTCTAGGATCCAGTTTACCGGATGGCGGACGAGTAGCAAACCGTCCGCCATCGAGCGATGATTACTTTAGGCCAAGACGCTTACGCAGATCGGAATTCTCAGTGCGAAGCTTCTCGGCGAGCGACTTGCGTAGGCGCTGGTTTTCCTCTTCAAGCTGGAGAAGATCTGCCAGATCGTCCGCCAGCGGAGATCCAGTCGTCTGCGTGGCAGCGCGATTTGGACCGCGCTTGCCTGCTGCTGCGGATGGCGACGATGTGCGCTTAGCGCGGGTCGCGGGGGTACTGGCGACTTCAGGTGCTGCAGCAGCCTCGGCGCGCTTGGGCCGACCGCCGCGATTTTTCTTCGCGGGCTCGGCGATTGTTGGGGCGGCTTTCGCCTCCACCTTTTTAACGCGCGGTGCGCGCTTCTTTTTTACCGGGGCTTCCGGTGACACTACCGCGTCTGCTGGTGCGGAGCTGGGATTGCTTTCGTCGGCCATTGGTGTTCTCCCCTGTTTGGCAATTTCGTTGTCATGTGTAGATCATCGGATGTCAATATCGCATGCGTTGCTGAGTGCCTTACGCTCCGATCAATATTAAACTTTGCGGGCCTTGCGAAGGCCGGTTTAGGACTGAGATTCTCGACATTTCACTTTGTGGCTACTGCACCAGCAACGCGCGCTCACCGTCGCTAACACGATCCGAGCTGCGAAGATGTTCGAACACTCTTTCAGTCGAGAGGACGTCGGCACCACGCGCAAACAATATTCATGACCATGTCGGTCTTGTCATCGTCCAAGGGAAGGAGAGACGATTGACATGACGCTGTCGGGAAAAGGGCTTCAGGG
The DNA here is from genome assembly GCF_047325115.1 of Rhizobium sp. Rhizsp82. Taxonomy (NCBI): domain Bacteria; kingdom Pseudomonadati; phylum Pseudomonadota; class Alphaproteobacteria; order Hyphomicrobiales; family Rhizobiaceae; genus Rhizobium; species Rhizobium sp. Rhizsp82. The sequence continues at coordinate 132,539 of NZ_CP168569.1, forward strand.
GCGAGGGAAGGGCGTCTTCTCTCAGGGCACTGTCTGGCCTCAGACGCTCTACAGGCGATACCATAAGATATGACACTGTAGCAGCCCGCCCCCCGGATATCAGGGCATTACCTTGAAGGGCTTCGATTGCGCACACGGTTGTTCGGGTGGTAACTGGTGAAACCCGCGTGGCGCGAGCCATCAGCACACTGGCTTTCAGAAAGAGCGATGGCGAGATTAAATCGCCATGTTCGAACTCTGGCGATTTCGCTCGGTGGCTGCGCCCGTGGAGCTGGAAGCTCAGACGGCCGGAAATTACGCGTGGGGCCCGACGAACCTCAGCACAGGTCGCCCGGCAATAGTCTCTTCGCGGATGAGCTTTAGACGCTCCAGGTCCGACACGACGCGAGATGAAAAACGATGATCGCCTACCAGCCATGCGCTTCCGAGCTTTCCCTGCATCCGAAACTGCCTGATCGCTGACATAGCGCTACGCTGAGCGCTCGTCAGTGGAACACGGCGGGTCTGGTCATGCGAAGGGTTCCCGGCCGTGCCGAGCGCACTTGGGGGGCGCCCGCTGCCGTGCACGGCAACGCCCGGATTGTTCCCGGCACGCTGCGAGGCGGACATCTCGAGCAGGGCAGATTGTTGGAAGCAGCGAAACTCCTTTTAGCAAAGCTAGCAGCGACCCACGCGAAAGGCCCTAGGGCGCTGTGCTCTCACGGGCGGGCGATGGATGAGGCAAAAACAAGAAAGGATGTCGCCGTATTTCCGGGGGGGCGGCAAAATCACCGCCAAGACGAAAATTTGAGAGCCGACGGAAACTCCGCCGCTGCATTGGAGTTTGGACGGGATTCGTTGAAAGGAAGTCAGATGCCACATGGAGACCGCAAGCACATCGGGATCGGCGCCAAGGCCAAAGGGGGTGGTACGGGCGCCATGACAGAAATTCCGGCTGATAAACTCCCCGAGAACATGGTCCTGTCCAACAGGGATAAAGCCCAGCATTCGAAAGAGCGCGGCCTGGATGGAAAGGCTGTTCAGACTGAGCAGTACCAGGACCATTCCGCAAATAGAAACTCAGACTGATCGGACGCCCCAATGACCAGCAAAATGCCTCCCACACCGCCAGCCAATCGTTCGCCGAAAGGCGCCGGTGACAACCGAAAGCAGGCTGATGTTGCCGCCGCAAACGGCCCGAAGAATCCTGACAAGATCGGCCAGCAGGGCAACAGCAATCAGAATACGACCCATCAGGGTTATCAACAGGATCGATAGGGGGGTCGTATGTCGACATCAAGTAAACATCCCACGACTCTTCGCCAGGGTGGACCTGGAGCGGCCCACGAAAATGCCAAGGCTCCTCTTAAAGCCAACAAGGCGCAGGCCGATAGCGACAATAGATCGCGCAGCTCCAAATCGGGCGGAGGTGGCGAAAGAGACAGCCATCACAGCCATGACACTACCCGCAAATAGTTCACCTGCGCTCAACCGCGCGGTCCCGCCCTGGGCAAGAGATGAAGCTCTTGCAATCGTTCGTGAACACGGCTTCAGGCTGGCAAATGCGAAAGACGAAGGCGAGCTAACTGAGGCCGTGGCAACACTCTCGCTGGCGATCTCTTTTGCCTTGGCAAAAGCTTCAGCTAAAGGAAATCCCGTCGATCAGGAGGTTGATTTGGCATCTTTCCCTGAACAAAGACCAGAGTGTCGCGGTCAAGCGTTTGCCTGTGAGGGAACGGGCGATGAGGTGAGCCGTAACGGCCCGTCCGGAAGGCAGACCCGTCCAAGACACGGTGTTGCAGCACCGGCTCTCGCGGCCAAAACTGGCAAGGAAAGTGAAGGGCTCGACATGCGCGGGGTCGACGTGAGCCGAAGCGGTCGCCAGGGCGATGTTGTCGTCTCCAAGGGTAGGGCGGCTACGTTCGTCGATTTTGACCCCGTGAAGCCTGCCAGCGACTGAAAACCGTATACGGTGCCGCCCGACGGTCGAAGGACCGGTTGGAAAGCCTTGCATTGGCGCCTGGAACTTGCGGAGCTTGTCCTAGTTGGGCCCGCCGGAGGATAAAAATGTCCCAGCTTATCGGCTATCTCTCACATGTCTTAGCTCATCAGAAGAATGCAGTCATTTCTTCGCAATGCGAGCGCGGCGAACTATCAATTTTGACGACGCCGGCCTGCGTTATAGAGCTGGTGAGATTTCTGAGAGACGACGAACATGGCCAGTTCATCTGCTTGCTCGATATCTGCGGCGTCGATTGGCCGGCCAGAGAAAAACGCTTTGACGTCGTCTACCATCTCCTCTCTCCGCATAAGAACATGCGCGTTCGCGTGAAACTTGCGGCGGACGAAGAAACACTCGTCCCTTCTCTTTGCCCGCTGTTCCCAAACGCTGACTGGTACGAGAGAGAGGCATGGGACATGTACGGCATCCTGTTCACCGGACATCCCGATTTGCGGCGGATCCTGACAGATTACGGCTTCGAAGGCCATCCTCTAAGAAAGGATTTCCCGCTGACAGGATTCGTGGAGGTTCGCTATGACGATGCAGCGAAACGTGTGATCTACGAGCCGGTCGAACTGCGCCAGGAATATCGTGACTTCGACTTCCTCTCTCCTTGGGAGGGCACCGAGTATATCCTGCCGGGCGACGAAAAGAGCGGCGAACCCGGATCCGACACAAAGGCGCCTTGAGGCTTTCATGGAACATAACATCCGGACGTTCAATATCAATTTCGGCCCGCAGCATCCAGCCGCGCACGGGGTTCTTCGGCTCGTTCTTGAGCTCGATGGAGAGATCGTCGAGCGGGTGGATCCGCATATCGGCCTTCTACACCGCGGTACCGAGAAGCTGATTGAGCGCAAGACTTATCTTCAAGCCCTGCCTTATTTCGACCGCCTCGATTATGTCGCTCCCATGTGCCAGGAACACGCTTACTGTCTTGCGATCGAAAAGCTGCTTGGCGTGGATGTACCCATCCGCGGCCAGCTCATACGGGTTCTTTATGCAGAGATCAGCCGCATCCTGTCGCACCTGCTCAACGTGACAACCCAAGCAATGGATGTAGGCGCGCTCACGCCGCCGCTTTGGGGGTTTGAGGAACGGGAACACCTCATGGTCTTCTACGAGAGAGCCTCCGGTTCTCGCATGCATGCGGCATATTTCAGGCCGGGCGGCGTGCATCAGGATCTCCCGAACGATCTGCTCTGCGATATCGCTGCCTGGTGCGACAGGTTTCCAAAGGTGCTCGACGATATCGATGACCTTCTCACGGGCAACCGCATTTTCAAGCAGCGCAATGTTGATATCGGTGTGATCAGTCTTCAACATGCGTGGGCCTGGGGCTTTAGCGGCGTTCTCATCCGAGGCTCCGGTGCGGCATGGGATCTCCGCCGCTCGCAACCCTACGAGTGCTATTCAGACCTGGAGTTTGACATACCGATCGGCAAGAATGGTGATTGTTATGACCGCTACCTGATCCGGATGCAGGAGATGCGCGAGTCGGTAAGGATCATGAAGCAATGCCTAGAGCGTTTGATGGGGACGGCAGCCGCTGGAGCCGTCAGTTCGGCCGATGGCAAGATAGTCCCACCCAAACGCATGAACATGAAACGTTCGATGGAGGCGCTCATCCATCACTTTAAGCTCTATACCGAGGGGTTCCGGGTGCCTACGGGCGAAGCATATGCAGCGGTAGAGGCACCTAAAGGTGAGTTTGGCGTATATCTCGTCGCTGACGGAACAAACGCACCGTACCGATGCAAAATACGGGCTCCAGGATTTACTCATCTGCAGGCGATGGACTTCATGTGCCGCGGCCACCAACTTGCAGATATCTCGGCCGTCCTTGGTTCGCTTGACATCGTCTTTGGTGAAGTGGATCGTTGACGAGCCCGAAGGTTGTGCGCCGCGGAGCGGTGGCCGCCGGAACACTCCCTGCTGCTATGTTCGATTCCGGCCGTCCGGCGACAATCGTCATTGTCGGGACGGACATCCTCCTTTATTTCATGAAGATTGACAGGTTCGAGAAGGTCAGTAGAGAAGTCATGATCCTCGCTCTCAACGACGAAGGTGCCATCGAGGTCCTTGGGAGGATTGATCTCGATGTCGCCGACAGCGAAAGCGCTGCTCTAACAGGGAATTCCTGGAGCGGGAAAAGTACCCTTCTTCATCTCGCTAAAGGGCTTGATCGCGTCGGCAGCGGAACAGTCCTCATGGATGGCAGTGACCTCGGTAAATTCTCTGGGGCCGAACGCGCTCGATATCGCCGAACCAGGGTGGTCTTGTGTTTCAGCAGTTCAACCTTATTCTTTCGCTCGACGTCGCTGCGAACATGTCCTTTCATGCAAAGCTGGCGGGGCGTTACGATCGCGGCTGGGAACATACCCTGGTCGAGGCTCTGAGATTACGAGAGTACACGAGCCGCTATCCAGAGCAACTGTCAGGAGGCCAGCAACAACGCGTTGCCATCAGGCCGAACGCTGGCTGCCAGACCGCAGCTCATTCTTGCTGATGAGCGACAGGAAATTTGGACGAGCAAACCGGCGACATGGTCCTTGATGTGATGCTCGAGCTGGGAAGGGAAGCCGGATCGTCTCTGCTGATCGTCACCTATTCCAGGCTCGCGGCGCGGCTTGATCGCACCATTGTTATACGAGACGGAAAGATCGAATGAATTTTCTGGTTAGGCGGTATGCCGAGTTTCTTGTCGCTCACCTTCGGGATCCAGATAAACACTCATTTGATGGATTGGTTTGAACTTCATTTCCGGCGTACCCGCTGCTTAAGAGGACGATCAACGACATCATCGATATTCTGCGGCGGCCGACCTGGAAACAGGTGGTCAAAGTCAGCCACGGCCTCGGCCTCAAGGGCGAAGCAATCTTCACGAGACTCGCTAGCGAAATCTCCCACTGTCCTCAAATACCTCACCGATCCGCATGAGACATAAGATCTTGCCGCCCATCCCCGCTGGGTTAGTCCGTGGTCGATCCATCGGCGCTTCATTCTTTCCGACAAGCCTCGAATGACTTCGATGGGGGACGAGATGTTAAATGCGAACATGATAACACCTAATCGCGACTAGCGGCATTCAGGGCTAACACAATCGCATTTAAGATTTTCACAAGCAAATGATAAACCCGGGCATTCGCGATCGACTCCTAGCCCAGCGACCAGTCTGGACGGCGCGACGTGCTACGATCTTGATCTCCTTTGGCCAGCGATCATTGAAGTAACCGGGGCAGTTCTGGCCGACGTGTCCGGGCGTGCGATAGCGGACCAAGAGCAATCCCGCGGGAACACCGTGCCTGCACGGAGGTTTTTCAAACATCGATCATAGGAGGTCTCGCACGATGGCAGCTATCACTGCCGATCTTCCCCGGGAAAAAGTAACTGCTCACTGGCTATCGAGCGGCCTCCCCAACGAAGCCCATAAGGTGCACGAGTAAAGCGAAGGTACGGACATGATAGACTTTTCAACCACCACGTCTCATTTCGCTGTCGTGTTAGGGGTCACAGCGCTCGTCTGCTGGATTGCGGCCGGGTTTGCCGCGGTCCTCGGAACCAAAGAGGAAATTAGGCATGCCGACACCGGACGGCTCTCCGAATACGTGACGTCCGGACTGGCCGCACTCGGATTGAGCGCCGTTCTTGCGATGGGCGCTGTTCTCGTATTTGCGGCTTGAATTTTAGCCGCGCGTGGCGTGCGCCGGCATCGCCGCGACTGCTGTTCACGATTAATGGACCTATGATGAACCCCATTCTGACATCAACTGCAATGATCCTGAGCTTGGTCGCAGCTTCATGCTCAACACCTGAAGATTTGGAGCCAATCCCTGGAAGCATCACATATGGTGGACAACCTCACGGCAAGCTTACGAGATCGCCCATTGGCAGCGTCTTGCCACACGAATTCTATAATCAGTTTGGAAACTGGGTCCAGGAGACTTATATCGTCCAACCGGATCGCACTTTAAAGTTGGTTCGCCGCGAAATCGGCCAGTACCCCGAACGATGATTCTGTTTATTGCCCGATCTCGCTATCGTGGCCGAGCCGCCTAAGCTTAGTCGCAGCGGTAGGAGAACGCATTGGAGGACGCGTTTTGCAGGACGAAGACCGGTACGGCACGGCAGACGAGCAAACCGCATATGACGCACAAGGTCGCCATCCGGCACGACCAGGCAAGATGCGCTCGGCCTGGGCAGTTATTGCTCTCATCGCCGTTCTGGTCGCGGTTATCATCGCCAGCACCTGGGTGATGTAGCAATCGCGATCGCCCTATTGCGGGCTATAGTTGTTGCTCCGCCCGAAACAAGCCTGCGCAAGGTCTTAACTTCTTCCCGCATCGGACTTGATAAATCCCTTGATGTGGAAGCCATCTCATAGGTTAAGGCGCCGTCGTGTTGCGACCGAAACTCAGGTTGCTCGTCAATCGTGACGAGCAACACGCCGCGAAATCGTTCTGGCAGAATTACGTCCATACATTTGAAAGAATATGAACCCGATTTTAAAGGTGGAAGCAAGGGAGGGCACTGTGTTTCTGGAGTGGAGGAGCGAAGGCCGGGTCGGTGACCAATCCTTCCAGTACGACGGTGTCAGTGTGATCGAGTTCGGCGAGGACGGGATCACGGCGTTCAGGGCGTATTTCGATCCGCGACAGCTCTCGATCCGTCCCGGGAGCAGCGAGCGAAAGAGCGAAGATAGCAAACTCGTTGGGGCTCAGAGGCAGGCTGGCGAGAAAAGACCTGGTAGGTACTCTAAAAGGCCCAAAACCTGCCCAGCAAAACGATGCGCACGCGAGAGACCGCTTTAGTCCAGCCGACGAGGCGGGTAGGTCGGTTTGATGGCGCCCGTGGACATGATGGACGCCAGAGCCCGAATCCGGCCTTATCCGCTACGCAGGACCGAGAATCCTCTCGATCCATCGTGCGACGAAGGAGTGAGTTTTGGCCGCAACGCGGGTCGGCAACCGCTCGAAACCGTGCGGTGCATCAGGGACCACGAGTAGTTGGGCGCAACCCGTCTGCTGATGCCACCGCTCATACATGCGCGTGCTATCGTCCTTAACAGGATCAAGCGCGCCAGCGACAAACAACGCTGGAGGCATCAGCGAGGATCGGCGAAACGTCCGGACTGCCCACATCGAGGAGCGACGGCCCGTGCACTAGTCTGTCGAGATTGAGGAGCGCTGATTGCGGATCGATCAGCAGACTGCGCTCGGACGTCCTCAGCCTTATTGAGCCACCCATATCGAAAGCCCCGCAAAGAGACACAAACGCAGCCAATCGTTTGATCGGGCGCCGCTCGGCAACTCTTACCAACGCAGCTGCGGCCAAATGAGCACCGGACGATTCACCTTCAACGATCAGCTTGTCCAGGCCAAAGCTTGCTAGATGATCCAACGCCCAGTCGATAAGGGTGACGGCGTCCTCAATTGCGCGCTCTAGATCGTCATCGAGGGCTCGATGAAAGTCACCAGCGGCCACCATCACGTTGCACAAGCGGACGGTTCTGGCGTTCCATTGGTCGTCCAGCCGAGCGTTTCCGACAACCCATGCACCGCCATGAAAGTGCAAGAGGAGAGCTTGCGGTCTCCGGCGCGGCCGAAGGAGGCGTATAGGAATCGTATGATGATCAGAGGCTGCGACCTCATCCTTTTCCAGGTGTACCCGCTGGCGCGCCGACGGCGGCAGCGCGGCTTGAACCAAATCGACAAGGCTGTTGATTATCTTTGCATTCATCCTGCGGCCGGTGTGATAGCGCGGTAGGACCGACAAAATCCTGTTCAAACGCCGGGCCCTCGAGAGATCCCGGATCGTGAAGATGCTCGTCGGGTCGATTCTCATGCCATAAACTCGATGGTCCGCGGCTGGGACAGACGACCAACAAAATGGGTCCGGTAACGATCAGGAGGCAGTATTCGTTTCATAAGCCGCAAGCCGCTGGCGGCCTCGATAGTGGCGCTGATCGAACATAATGGTCGCGTTCTACATCTGGCGACGACCTGCGTCGAATTCGCTAGTCGCAAGATCCGGGCGCGCCTTCGGGTGAGGAGGGTATTGTCCTCGAGGTCGAGCGCGATGAACAGGTTTGTCAAGAGATGAGCGACCGGCGCTGGAAATGGGGGTCGCGATCGTGAGTGCGGTGTCTCTTCTTCCATCCCTGTCTCCCCAATTTGCCGGAATGTTACCGATAAGCGTCGTTACCACTCTTACCCGGCTTTGCCGGATCGAGAGCGTAGGGGCGGCCTTCCGGCACTGCGATCGATGCGAAATTATTTGCCAGTTCGTGCAGCCGGCGTCGCATATTAGGGCCGCGAACGGGTCGGCCGTGCCCGGTGATGACAAGATCAGGTTCCAGAGCCGCAAGCGCTCTGACAGACTTCCCTGCCTCATCCCAGTCCGGCGTAAAATAGCGTGGCGGCCCGTGCATCTCGGGCTTCTGGACGATGACTTCGTAAACCGACTCCTGACCGGTGGTGACGACGGCGTCACCTGCGATCAAGGTACGATCACTCTCGCGCCACAGAGAGATGTGACCTGGCGCGTGACCGGGAGTATGCAGCCATCGCCATCCTGGCATGACAGGAATGCTATGATCTGGTGGTAGCACCTTCAGCCGCGAAGCGACGTTAACCGGGGAGCGCGGGAAAAGCGGTGACAACAAGGCCATCGCGCCGCCACCCACCAGAGGATCTGCCGGCGGATATGACGCCTCACCGTTGAGGTATGGAAATTCCAGCGGATGAGCGTAAACGGCCACGTCCCAACGCTCAGCAAGCGCTGCCAACGACCCGGCGTGATCGAAATGACCGTGGGTCATGATGATCGCGGCCGGGCTGGTGCCGCCCCCGAAACGATGCTCCGCCGCCTCGATGATGGCGTTTGCCGATGTCGGGAGTCCGGTATCAATCAATACCCATTCGTTCTTTTTCGAAGGGTTGCCATAGAAGATGACGTTGACAATGGACATCCGTCGATAGGAAAGGTCCGGCGCAAATACGAGGGTATCCGATCCGGCTTGAGTTACCGGCGCAAGATCACTCTCCTCGAGCGCAAGTTGTACAGTCATGAGAGGCTCCTTTGTTGGAGGTCCACAAACTGGCTGCACCGTCGAAAGTTCCAGGAGAGGTCACCCAGCGCCTGCAGGAGCATCGGCTTAGTTTGTGGCGGGCACTGATCCAGACGTGATAACGCAAGAGATGAGGAAGTTCTCTTGCTCCGGAACCCGCGTCTGCTTCGCCGATTGTTCGTGGCAATCGACGGTGGAAGTGGCGCAGTCAATCCATGTCGCGGAACAAATCGTCGTCGCTGATGTTTACCGGCTGCTTCCGGATTTCGGAAGCTCATATCAATCTCATAGAAGGGGAAGTCTCCATGGAAGACGCAGGCATTGGCTGGATCGCGGCAATCATTATCGGCGGCATTGCCGGATGGCTCGCAGAGATGTTCATGAAGAGCAACATGGGCGTCATCATGAACATCATTCTAGGTATCGTCGGAGCCATTGTCGCCAACTTCATTCTCTCGCTTTTCGGCGTCGTCCTCGGCGGCTGGCTAGGCTACCTGATCGCTGGCTTCATCGGCGCCTGTATTTTGATCGCTCTGGCGCGAATGATCAGGCGTACGGCTTGATCGGCCCCCGCTGGATCTACGAGAACATCTGAGCAGCCTGCTCACGAAGGTTGCAAACTGCAACTTGAGTACGATCATCGAACTGAACGAGGGCGCTTGCCATTGTTGGTCGAGCGCCCTCTTGTGTGAGATCCGAGGCGGCTTGTGGGCGAGCGGGAAGAGCTGCCACAGCAAATCTCATTCGATCCTGATTGTGGCGCATCGAAGACAGGGTTGCATGCGCGACCTGTGCTCCTGGCTGTCGGACCTGAGCGGACAAACTTCGCAGTCTTGAAACGGGACCATGCTTTAGCAGGCGGCGGTGTCGTCTGAAGGGGCACATCGTCTCCCCATGCGTTCGCCGCGGCCTCGCACGCGTGTCACGATGATCATTCGACGCAAGCTTTCACCACGATTTAAGGAACTTCAGGAGCAGGGGGAAGTTCCGGCGTCGAACCGGAGCGCTCATATGACTTCCACGCCCGACCAGAACCATGGCGTTGCCAGCCGTCTCGACCGCAACATCGAGGCCCTTCTGCTAAGACGGCGCCAGGAGGCCTGCGCGGCGTCCTTCCAGGACCGCGCGGCAGCAGCGATTACTCGCTTCGCCGGGTCCATGATCTTCGTCTACCTCCACGCGGTCCTGTTTGGCGGGTGGATCCTGATCAATGTACAGGTGTTTCCGCTTCTTCCTGCTTTTGACCCTTCTCTGGTTATTTTGGCAATGGTGGCGTCGGTGGAGGCGATCTTCATCTCGACCTTTGTCATGATCAGCCAGAATCGCATGGCAGAGGCAGACGACAAAAGGGCGGACCTCAACTTGCAAATTTCGCTGCTTGCCGAACATGAGACGACACAGCTTCTGACAATGGTCGCCGCGATCGCTGACAAGCTTGGCCTCGACCTAGAGGAGAAGCAGGAGATCGAAGAGCTCCAGCAAGACGTCACGCCCGAGGAGGTTCTCGACACAATGGAAAAGATCACAGAAGGTTCATCCTCAGACCTTGACGTCACGGCCGACAAGCAGGAGCACTGAGCCCCCCTTAGCTTGCGATGGCAGGAACCGGCTTTTGCGGACGATCACCCGGACGACGATCTCAGGCAATTTTGCATCAGACCGGTCCCGAGAAGGTGTCGCATGATGAAAGTTGGCCGCTGTCGAACCCTCGCTTAAACCACTTTACACGTTGAGCGGAGGTGCCATGGTTGAAGCTTTCCGGCACGACATAACCCTGCGTGCGCTTTTGCAGTGTGTCGTCGCCGATCTGCTGTGCGGCGTTCAAAGCCTCTTCCGTGTCGCCTGCATCGAGGATGCCTTTCTGCTGGGTGTACTTCCCCCAGATGCCCGCAAAGCAGTCGGCTTGAAGCTCGACGCGGATCGACATTTTGTTCGCATCGCTTTCGCTCATCTGTTGTCGGGCTTGATTGAACTTCGGGAGAATGCCGAGCTGGTTCTGTACGTGGTGCCCGATCTCGTGAGCCACTACGTATGCTTCAGCGAAATCACCGCTGGCGCCGAAGCGATTGCTGAGCTCCTCGAAGAAGGTCGTGTCAAGATACACCTTCTGGTCTTCAGGGCAATAAAACGGTCCGGTCGCAGCCGACGCCGCGCCGCAGGCGGATCGGGTCTGATCACGAAACAACACCAGCTTCGGATCCGCATAAGAAAGCCCTTGCGACTGAAAAATGCCCTGCCAGGTATCTTCAGTCTCTGCAAGCACCGTCTTCACAAATACTGTCATCTGGTCGCTGGCAGGGGTCTGCCCCGCCCCCGCGTTTTGACGTTCGCTTTGTTCGTATCCCGATCCGTCAGAGTTGGCGTCCCCCAGCACCTGAAGAAGGTCGACGCCCATTGCTTTGAAAACCAAGTAGATCACGACGAGAAAAATGATCGTGCCGATGCTCAGCCCGCCACCGCGGCGTCCGATCGGCAGGGTGAACCCGCCGCCCCGACCGAACGCACTATCGTTGAGCCCGCCGCTTTCGCCTTGGCGATCCTCGACGTTTTGAGACTGACGTCTGCCTTGCCATTCCATCTCTCAGTTCCTTTGATTTGGGACGGTCCGTTACTAACGCTGTCAAGGCTGCGTAAAAACGAAAAGGCCGCCTCACGAGGCGGCCTTCACGGCGAAACTGCCCAACTTAAGCAGCTTTGGAACCTTTGCCCTTAGGATTGGCCTGCGCCTCGGCGAGCTGCGTCAACTTCTGATCAGTTGCTTCCTCCTCCTGAAGATTAGCCTCCAGCAGGGCAACGGCGTCCTTTAGGCCAAGCTGCTTGGCCCAGGCGATCAAGGTGCCATAGCGTGCGATCTCGTAGTGTTCGACAGCCTGAGCCGACGAAATCAGACCAGCGTCGAGAGCAGGCGACCCCTTGAATTCTTCCATGATCTCTTCGCCCTCGGAAATGATGCCCTGGATGGCTTCACAGGTCTTGCCGCGCGCGGGCTTGCCAAGGATCTCGAAAACCTGCTCCAGGCGGTCGATCTGGCCCTGTGTTTCATCACGATGCTGAAGGAAGCCAGCCTTGCCTTCCTCGGACTGCGCAGCGCGCGCCATCTTCGGCAGAGCTTTCAGGATCTGTTTTTCCGCGAAATAGATATCCTTCAGGGTGTCGAGAAAGAGATCGTCGAGTGTCTTGGTCGAATTCGTTGCCATAATATCCTCCTTGTCGGCCAGCTTTCTGGCGCGTGCTGCTCCGCCCGGTGGCGGCGCCGCCGGTTGCAGAGATCAAAAAAACAATGCGTGTTCGAAGCATTTGTTCCGTAACTTTGACGGCCGCATCTCACGCATCTTTTCAGCGCTTGAGCTCAAAATGCCGCCCGCCCCGCCATGGCGATGAAAAACGGTATGTCTTTCCCCCATCCGCCGCCGTTGCAACCAGAGTCGCGCATTCAGCTTCTTAACGTTCTTGACCGTACGGACGGTCCCGTCGTGGAACTTCGATCCGTGCTTCTAGTTGTCAGTCCGCTCGCAGTCCTGGAGACCTGAATGCTTCCATCGATAAACTTATCCGCCAAGGCCGCTGGCATACGGAACTTGGTGCCGTCTTGGGCGATGTCAGATTCGCCACCCGCATGGTGTCGGATGAGATCAGGTCTCCCTGCCGGAGCTATGAATTCTAAAGATAGGATGATGTCGTGATCGAATACGCGTTCGGCCCGCTGATCTATGAGGATGGTGTCGAGTTTCGGCTATGGGCGCCTTTGAAAGACAGAGTTCTGGTCAACCTGGAAGGTCTTCAGCCGCAGCTGATGGAGCGGCAGGCAGACGGGTGGCATCGCTGTCGCGTGAATGGTGTCAGGCCCGGTGCCCTCTATAAGTTCGTCTTGCCGGATGGATTGGAGGTGCCGGATCCGGGCTCGCGATACCAGCCTCAGGACGTGCATGGGCCGAGTGAGATCATCGATCTGTCACGACATCGCTGGAAGACCGATGCCTGGACAGGCCGTCCTTGGGGAGAGATGGTGATCTACGAGCTGCATGTCGGCTCTTTCACATCGGAGGGAACTTTCGCGGCCGCGATCACCAAGCTCGATCACCTGGCAGCTTTTGGTGTAACCGCCATCCAGATCATGCCGATCAGCGATTTTCCCGGCCGGTACAACTGGGGCTATGATGGTGTTCTCCCTTACGCGCCGGACAGCACCTATGGTCGCCCCGAAGACCTGATGGCACTGGTCGACGCTGCACACGAACGCGGCATTGGCGTCTTCCTCGACGTTGTCTACAACCACTTCGGGCCAGATGGGAACTATCTTCCAAATTACGCACCGCTGTTTACCGAGAGCCACAAGACCCCGTGGGGCAACGGGGTCAATTATGACGGTGACGGTTCAAGAGCAGTTCGCGAATTCCTCATCCAGAACGCGGTTTACTGGATCAAGGAATTCAGGCTCGACGGGCTGCGGCTGGATGCCGTACACGCTATCAAGGACGACAGCGAGGAGCATCTTCTCCATGAGCTTGCCCGTCGTGTCCGAGCCATCGCTGCCGGTCGGCATGTTCATCTGATCGTCGAGAACGAAGATAACGACAGCGATCTTCTAGAGCGGGATCAGAATGGCCGGGCCGTCCATTTCACCGCCCAGTGGAATGATGATGTACATCACGTCCTTCATATTGCCGCGACCGGTGAAAGTTTCGGCTATTACCAGGATTATGCCGATGACCCCTCAAAGATCGGGCTCGCTCTTGCTGAAGGCTTCGTATTCCAGGGCGAACATATGCCCTATCGTGGCGAGAGCCGGGGCAAGCCGACTTCGAACCTGCCTCCGACCGCGTTTGTATCGTTCATCCAAAATCATGACCAAATTGGAAATCGGGCGCTTGGCGACCGTATGATTACCTATCGGCCGCTGGAGCCGCTCAAAGCGGTCACAGCTCTCTATTTGCTGTCAGCGCAGATCCCTATGCTGTTTATGGGTGAAGAGTGGGGCGCGCGCCAGCCGTTCCCTTATTTCTGCGACTTCGATGAAGACTTGAACGAAAAGGTGAGACAGGGCCGCCGAGAGGAATTATCCCGTCTTCCTGGGTTCGATGCCGATGATTTACTCGATCCAACAGCCAAGTCGACGTTTGACGCGTCAAAACTTAACTGGTCTGAGCTCACCGGTGCGGCCGGCGCCGAAATGCTGGCGTTCTATCGATCACTTCTTGCTCTGCGGCATGACCGGATCGTTCCGCTGCTGGAAACCACGGGCCCAATTGGCTCTTCGTTTCGGCAGGAGGGCCGCGTCACTGTCGTCGAATGGGCCTTTAACGATGGCTTGACGCTGCGTGCAGTTGCCAACCTCTCGGACCACCCGGCGCGGTTTTCGACATCGTCGGCGGAGACGGAGATATTTTCACTCGGAACATCGACTGAAGACGAAATGGCATCCTGGGCTGTTGTCGTCAGCATTGCCCAAGCGGGAGGTTAAATCTGCATGGTCTCCCGTAAAAAAAGTGACGCTCCTTCAAATGCGCGTCTCGACCAGCTGGCAACAGAACACGGGATCAGCCTTAAAAGGCCAAGCCCGGACAATGGGGACGTTGCGATTAGCGACGGCACGAAGCGAAAAATCCTTGCGGCGCTCGGCGTCCGCGTCGACAGCGATGCCGAGTGCCTTGGGCGGCATGCCACCCATAAAGCTTCCAGCAAAGCCATCCCGCGCGCTTTTCTGCCGGATTTTCTTCTGACCGATCGAGTATGGGGCATCAGCTTGCAGCTTTACGAGCTGCGATCTGAACGCAATTGGGGCATTGGCGACTTCCAGGACCTGATCGACATCATCCTCCTTGCCGGGACGCTTGGCGCCGACTTCATCGGGCTTAACCCTCTGCATGCGCCTTTCCTTGCCGATCCTGACCGGTGCAGCCCCTACGAGCCATCAAGCCGGCAGATGCTCAATCCGTTGTACATCGCGGTCGACCATGTCCCCGGCTTCAAAAGCGATCCGCAGCTCGATCTGCGGATAGGGCAGTTGCGGTCGAGCGATCTCGTCGATTACGGCGGGGTGGCCGAGGCCAAGATGGCTGTTTTGCGCCGCATCTGGCAGGCTTGGCGATCCTCTTCAGATCGTCAAGCGGAAGATCGCCAAGCGTTCGATCGCTTTGTCGATGAGGGTGGGGAGGTCCTGCGCCGTCACGCGCTGTTTGAAGCTTTGTCCTCGGTGATGGCTGATCAAGGTCTCGGCGCGGGTTGGTCATCTTGGCCAGCGGAATATCAGCGGCCGGAGAACGCAGAGGTCGCAAGGTTTGCCGACGAGCATGCAGACCAGATCGACTTCAATATCTGGCTGCAATGGGTTTGCCATCGCCAATTGAGACAAGCCACCGACGCTGCGCGAAACGCCGGTCTGCGTATCGGTCTCTACCTCGACCTGGCTGTCGGAGAAGCAACTGACGGCTCGGCAACCTGGAGCGAACAAGGCAACTACATCTCCGATGCAACGGTCGGAAGTCCGCCCGATCCGTTTGCTCCCCAGGGCCAGGACTGGCACTTGGCAGCCTATCATCCTGCAGAAATCGCTTCGGGCAACAACGCGCCATTTCGGCGAATGGTAACGGCTGCGATGCGGTACGCAGGCGCCATCAGGATCGATCATGCGGCAGCCCTGCGCCGGCTATTTCTCGTCCCGCTCGACAGTACGCCCGACGAAGGTGCTTATGTGGATTACCCGCAAAACGAGCTGCTACAGATTCTGGCCGAAGCCTCATCAAATTACCGTTGCCTGGTGATCGGAGAGGACCTCGGCATGCTGCCGGAAGGCCTGCAGGAGGATCTTGCTGAAGCCAATATCCTCTCTTATCGCATCCTGTCTTATGAACGGGGACAGAAGGGTTTCACGCCGGCAGGTGCATATCCGCGTCTGTCGCTCGCCTGTATTTCCACACACGACCATCAGACATTGGCCGGCTGGTGGCGTGGCGCGGACATCAAAGCCAGGTCCGAACATGGTATCGTTCCATCCGAGATGACGAAAGCGCATGCAGAAGAACGCCAGCATGAGCGAGAAGATCTGAAGGTCGCGCTGAAAGAGGAGGGTACCAACCCGCCCAAGCACCTGCCTTCGCCGAGAGCTGACGACGACAAGCTGAAAGACTTGGTCGTCAGCGCACATCGCTTCATTGCAAAAACCGCCTCTGCACTTGCTGCGGTTCGGTTGGCCGACATGACGGCCGAAAAGCGACCGACGAACATTCCGGGTACGAGCGGCACCTATCCGAACTGGAAGCCGAAGCTATCTGTGTCACTCAAGCAGCTTTCCGGCTTGCCGCTGCTTCTGGAAATCGCTGAGGCCATGCGGGACGAGCGGCCCAAGAAATAAGTTGGCGAGCGCGATGAGATAGTGACAGGCATTCACGCAAAACGGGCACGAAACGCCCGCGAGATCGCTTCACCTGGGCGAAAGCGCCAGCCACCAACCGTCACCTATCGTACACTTCCATAACCGGTTGTCGTTTTGAAGTTTTCCCGGGAACTTCTATGGCTCGTCTCGGTTGGCAGCCCGGTATCAGTCTAGGTATCGGACACTCTTACGAGGAGACTACTCATGTTCAGTTTCGATAAGCGCTTGCAGTACCCTGTCAAGGTCAGCTCGCCAGACCCCATCTTTGCGCGAATGCTTCAGCAGGCGATCGGCGGCGTCGAAGGCGAGATCCGCGTCTGCATGCAATATTTCTTCCAGGCCTGGGGAGCGCGCGGTCCGACCACGAAATATCGCGATATGTTGCTGCATACGGCGACCGAGGAAATTGGTCACATCGAGATGCTGGCAACCGCAGTGGCACTCAATCTCGACAAGGCGCCTGCGAGCCTGGCCGAGGCCGGTGCGGCTGATGGTATCGTCGGCGCCGTCATGGGCGGCGAAAACCCCCGCCACGTCATTGAGGGCATGCTTCACCGTCACATCCTTTCGACGGGTATGGCCGCATTCCCCGGCAATAGCGAGGGCGTTCCCTTCGACATGTCTCACATCTACGCCAGCGGCAATCTTGCGGCCGACATGTATTGCAACGTGGCGGCCGAAAGTACCGGTCGAGTACTTGCCACACGGCTCTACAATGCGGCTCACGATGAGGGCATGAAGGACATGCTGCATTTCATGATCGCTCGGGACACGATGCACCAGCAGCAATGGCTGGCTGTCATCGAGGAGCTTGGCGGCCACGAAGGCGCATTGCCCATTCCGAACAGCTTTCCGCAGGAAAAAGAAGATCAGGCTCACAATTACGATTTCTTCGCAACCGCCTCGGATGGCTCGGTTCCCCCGGCTGCACGCTGGAATGAGGGCCCTTCGATGGACGGAAAGGGGCAGTTTTCGATTTTCCAGAACGAACCGCTGGGCGAGGAACCCGTCCTCGGGCCGGCCAGGCCCGACAGCGGCGCTCAGAACGAACAGATCGGCTGAAAGCCAGAATCGGGGCCGCGGGCGAGACCAGCGCGCGGCCGCCGTCGGAAGGTTGAGGGCCCGGGCGCGGTTAGTAAACTCGTCAAAACGGGGGTGGCATACTTTATATGAAAAATCGTATCGTGATTATTGGCGGAGGCTTTGGCGGGCTCGCCTGTGCCAAAGAGCTAGGCAATACCGGTCATGTCGTCACTGTGGTCGATCGGCGCAACCATAATCTCTTCCAGCCACTGCTTTACCAGGTAGCGACGGCGGCGCTCTCTCCGGCTGATATCGCCGAACCCATTCGAAAGACACTTGGGCGATACCACAACATCAACATGCTGATGGCCGAAGTCATTGACATCGATACCGAGACGAGGCGGGTGCTGCTCGATAAAGGGGATGGGGTCGAGTATGACAGGTTGGTCATTGCCACGGGATCGGACTACAACTATTTCGGCCGTGATGAATGGCGCATCTTCGCTCCCGGCATGAAAACGCTTCACGAGGCGCGCCTTGTCCGACAGCGTCTGCTGCTTGCATTTGAAGACGCTGAGCGGGAGACTGACCGCGACAGACATCAGGATCTGCTCACCTTCGTCGTCATCGGCGGCGGCCCGACGGGGGTCGAGATGGCCGGAGCAGTCTCAGAGCTTGGCCGGTTCATGATCGACCGAGACTTTCGGAATCTGAGATCGGAGCGCTTCCGCGTGGTGCTGATAGAGGCAGGACCGAAGCTTCTGGCCGCCTTTCCCGAACATTTGTCTTCCTATGCTTTGACTTACCTCGTGGGTATCGGCGTGGAGGTCCGGCTGGGTGAACCTGTTCTCGACGTCACCGCGACCGGTGTCCAGCTCCAGAGCGAATTCATAAAATGCAGCTGCGTGGTGTGGGGGGCGGGCGTTAAACCCTCACCAGCGTCGGAATGGCTTGGGCTTACAAGAGGAGCCCCACAGCGAATTCCAGTTGATGGAAATCTCCGTGCCATCGGTTTTGACGACATTTTTGTTCTGGGAGACACCGCGCTGGCGATCGGAGCTGACGGCAAGCCGCTCCCGGGTCTGGCCCAGGTTGCCAAGCAGCAGGGGATCTATCTCGGGCGGTTCTTAAACGGCGCGACGAGATCACCGGGGGCGTTCAGGTTCAAGAACCGTGGCAACACCGCGGTGATTGGACGAAACGCTGCGGTTTTCGATTTCGGGTCATGGACACTCAAGGGCCGCCTTGCCTGGCTACTGTGGGCTCTCGTTCACGTCTATCTTCTGGTGAATTTTGAAAAGCGGCTTCTCGTCAGCATTCAATGGATCACGCGCTACCTAACGCGTCAGCGCGGTGCTCGCATCATCGATGAGCATCAGGTCGAATTGGGAAAGGACGGTGTGGGTTCAGCCTCGAAAGAAAACCTACCAAGGCAACTCGCAAGTGGCCAGGGGAGATCGTGACGCTTGCAACATCAAGTGTTCGAGCTTCCCCCTAAAAAGGATATTTGCGTCGCTCGCAGATGAGCACTGATCTTGAAGAGCAGTTTATCGTCCTTCGGGCGCTCGAGCACAGAACGCCAGCTTCACTGGATCGGTTACGAGACGCCGCGCAGCTGGCCGGAACTCCTCAGGCGGGATTCTTTGCGCGCTTCGGGTCTGACACGGTCTTCCCAGCTGGGAGTTTGACGGGCTCGGAGCATGGAAAACCGTCAGAGGGCGCGTCGGCCCTCTGATCGGCATCATCGAAGAAATTCACCTCCAGCCCATAAGCGGCCATCCGGTCGGTCATAATCTCGGCGATGGCGTCGAGGAACGCTTCCACACCGTGTTCATGTTCGAATTTGCGGCAAGCCGCCTTGAGGTCTTTGGCCTCCATTAGCGGTTCTCACGCAGTCAGAACGACCTTTATGCAATTGTCCTTCTTATCACGGAACGTCTCGTAGAGTTCGGGCCCGCGTTCGAGGCCAGCGCGGTGGGTTATTACAAAACTTGGATCAATTTCGCCCTCCTCGATCCGGCGCAGGAGATCGAGCGAGTAACGGTTGACATGGGTCTGGCCGGTTCTGATCGTCAAGCCCTTGTTCATTGCCGCTCCGAACGGGATCTTGTCGAGGAACCCGCCATAAACGCCGGGAACTGAGACGATACCGCCAGGACGGCATGCCATTATTGCGGTCCGGAGAACATGCGGGCGGTCGGTTCCAAGCAATGTGGCGGCTTTTACCTTATCGACGATGGCATCAAAGGATGCCGTTGCATGCGATTCAGCACCAACAGCATCGATGCATTTGTCGGCGCCATGGCCAGCAGTCATATCCTTGATGTGATCGGGGATGGTACCCTCGATTTCATCAAAATTGATCGTTTCGGCGCCAGCTGCGACGGCGAGAGCCAGACGCTCTGGTACGTTGTCGATCGCAATGACGCGGGCGGCGCCTTGCATAAGTGCGCTCTTGATACAGAACTGGCCGACTGGGCCACAGCCCCAGATCGCAACAATGTCTGTTGGCTCGATCTCGCAATTGGCCGCTGCCATCCATCCGGTCGGAAAAATGTCGCCGAGGAAGAGTGCCTGCTCGTCAGAGATGCCGTTCGGTATGATGATAGGGGAGACATCTGCGTAGGGCACGCGCACATATTCGGCCTGTCCGCCGGAGTAGGCGCCCGTTAAATGCGAATATCCAAACAGCCCCGCTGTCGGATAGCCGAATGCCTTCGTGGCGTTCTCGGCATTGCGGTTCGTTCGCTCACAAACCGACCAGTTGCCCTTCAGGCATTGCGAGCACTCGCCACAGCAAATTGTAAAGGGCACGACCACTCTGTCGCCGACCTTGAGCTTCTTGTTGTCGCGACCGACTTCAACCACCTCGCCCATAAATTCGTGGCCGAGAATATCGCCCTTCTCCATGAACGGGATGTAGCCGTCCATCAAATGGAGGTCGGACCCACAAATCGCGCAGGCCGACATCTTGATGATCACGTCTCGACCATCTTCTATTTTGGGATCTGGGACGCTGTCGCAGCGAATGTCGCCTTTTCCATGCCAGCAGAGTGCCTTCATCACTGTCTCCTTATTGTCTCAAGATGCGGTCCCGAGCGCGCGGGTTCTCGTGGTCAGGGAGAGCACGATGGAAAGAATACCGATTGGATAGGCGGTCCAGCGCGCCGCGGGCGGAAAATCGAAGATTAACGGTGCTATGAGCATGGCGAAGCCGAAAGCAGCGTCGAGGACTAGGTGAAACCTTATCCGCAGAAAGTGGACGGCACCCAGCTCATAGTCAGTGAGCAAGCTGTAGACGATCACGAATAGCCCCAAGTCGATCAGGGTGACGAAGCCCGCACCCTCCATCTGCAGGGCGATAGGCAGCGCGATCACGATCAGCCCGACAAGATAGTCGAGAACGGCATGAAATCGCGTAGGCAAGAAACGCATGGTCGGCTCCAGCTGTACTGTACAAGGCGGCGAACCTGCCGGATCTCGCAAAGTTCCAGACGCCGCTGGTTTTTCTCCGATGGGGGTCGGCGCGGATCAAGGTAAGGCGGGCGGCCGATCTGCGAATGCAGCGCGACCCTGGCGTCTCTGGCGCGTCTTCACCGCGCAATGCTTTACGCTCGGCATCGCGAATGGCTGTGACCGTCCGCAAAAATCGCTCTGGCATCGATCGGCATCGTCGAGGCTGTCGTGAAGAGATGCTGCACGAGCCGCTACTTCGGGTAAAATGACGATGAAACCAAACCGCCGGGCGCCAATCGATGAGTGTTGCGACAGCCGCGGTTCCACTGCGAACCCCGTGAACGCAAAAAATTGAAGAGGCACGGAACTCTGGCGTGCCAAGTTGGTTCGGGTGAATTCCTCCTTGATCAGTCTTTTCCAGTTCCAGACGGCACATCATGACAAAAAACCCAAAGAAGACGCCCGAGCTCGGTTTCGACAGCGGCCCTGCAGGCGGCTGGGGTTCGGCGAAATCCGTCAGCGAAGTTTTGTTCCGAGAGCATGTCCCTCTGTCCGGGGCAAGATTGCTGGCGCAGCAGAACAAGCCGGAAGGCTACATGTGCGTGAGCTGTGCCTGGGCCAAGCCGGCAAAAACCCATCCCCTCGAATTTTGCGAAAACGGTGCGAAGGCGACCGCGTGGGAGGTGACCAGCCGAAGAACCGACCAGGCCTTCTTTGCAGATCACACGCTGTCTGAGCTAGAGAGCTGGCGTGATCACGATCTGGAGGAGCATGGCCGCCTGACCCGCCCGATGCGCTGGGACGCGCAAAGTGACAGATACCTCCCCGTCGAATGGGATGCCGCCTTTGAGGAGATCGGCCGCGAGTTGCGGGCCATCTCACCCGAACAAGCTGAATTTTACACATCGGGCCGCGCGTCTCTCGAAACGTCCTACATGTATCAGCTCATGGCCCGGATTTATGGCAGCAATAACCTGCCTGACTCCTCGAACATGTGTCATGAGAGTTCATCGGTCGGCCTTCCGGAAAGCATCGGAGCTTCGGTCGGAACGGCGCTCTTGTCCGACTTTCAGAACTGCGATTGCATCTTCTACATCGCCCAGAATGTGGGTACCTCCTCGCCGCGTCTGCTGCACGACCTGCAGGACGCGGTCGACCGCGGGGTTAAGGTGGTGACCCTGAACCTGCTGCGCGAACCGGGCCTGGAGCGCTTCGTCAACCCGCAGTCGCCTGGCCAGATGTTGACCGGCAAGGAAACGCCGATTTCCTCAAACTATTACCAGGTCAAGAGCGGCGGCGATATTGCCGCGATGTTCGGCATCTCGAAGGCCCTTATCGAGGCGGACGATGCGCTGCGTGCAGCCAATATCAGCAAAGTCGCTGGCAGTGATGATCAACCGAGGGACCCGTCCAGCGCAGCTTCTTTGGCCTTCGCATCGTCTGTTGCCGCGGCTGATACCAAACATGTGCTTGATCATGATTTTATCGCTACCCATACGGCCGGCTTCGAGGAATTCGCTGCCGCGGCGCGGCGACATGATTGGGATGAACTGCAGCGCGTCTCCGGCCTGACGCGGCAGGATATGATCGAAGCTGCCGAAGTCTACGCGGCGTCAGACGCCGTGCTGATGGTTTATGGGATGGGTTTGACCCAGCATCTGCTTGGGGTTGAAAACGTTCATATGGTCTGTAATTTGGCCCTCTTGCGCGGTAATATCGGCAAGCCCGGTGCCAACATCTGTGCCGTGCGCGGCCATTCCAACGTTCAGGGTCAGCGGACAGTTGGTATTACCGAGAAACCGAGCCTCGTGCCGCTCGACAAGCTGAAGCAGCTCTATCAATTCGAGCCGCCGCGCTGGGAGGGGCACACGACTGTGGACGCTTGCAAGTCGATCATCGATGGCAGCACCAAGGCATTCATCAGCCTTGGCGGCAATTTTCTGCGCGCGGCGCCAGAGACCGAGGCCATGGAGGCGGCCTGGCGCAATTTGCGACTGACCGTGCAGATCGCAACCAAGCTCAACCGCAGCCACGTCATTCACGGGGAGATCGCGTATCTGCTTCCGTGCCTGGGGCGGATCGAAATCGACATGCAGGCAAGCGGCCCGCAAGCGGTGTCGATGGAAAGTTCGGTGGCGCATTTCCACGGATCACGCGGCAAGACGCGGCCGGCAAGCCGTCACCTTTTGTCCGAACCGGCGATTGTTGCCGGGATCGCCAAGGCGACGCTCACCACTGGCGCGGTGCCTTGGGACCGGTGGGTCGATGACTATTCTTTGATCCGCGATGCCATTGAAGCCACATATCCGGAAACCTTTCGAGACTTCAACAAGCGGCTCTTCCAGCCAGGCGGGATACCGCGCCCACTTCCGGCGCGGGAACGGGAATGGGTGACGGCAAGCGGCAAGGCGAATTTTCTCACCCCCGAGCGCCTTTTTCCGGAACTCCCCCCTGAGGCACGCGACGCGGGCGTACTTCATCTCGCAAGCCTGCGATCGAACGATCAGTTCAACACGACGATCTACGGGTATAATGATCGCTTTCGCGGCGTCGACGGCACAAGGCAGGTGGTGTTCATGAACCGCAACGATATCGAGAGACTTGGTTTCGTGCCCGGCGATGCCGTTGATCTGATCACAGCGATCGAGCCAGAGACGAGGAGGGCCGTCCACGGGTTCAGGATCTTGGACTATGACATCCCGGAGGGCTGCTGTGCAGCATATTACCCCGAGACCAACCCGTTATTTCCGCTCGCCCATCATAGCCCGAAAGCCAAAACCCCGTCCTACAAGCTGCTGCCGGTGCGACTGGCCCCGTCTACGGCGGTGCCAGTCAACTAGGGAGAGGAGCATTTTGGCTACCGTCTCGCGTGGAAGTTCGCTGCTGCTCACGATAGGTCTGCTGATCATCGCTGGATCGTCCAGCGCAGCGATCGCATATCTGCGGGAGCCACGGCAATACCGCGCCGATCCGCCGGTCGCGCAGGCGATGGAGGGGCTGAGGCTGATGCCGAACGGGATCGCAGGCACCCCGCCACAGGTTTACTTCGCGCTCGCCAGGCCTTATGAGAAGACGGCTTACGATCTGTCGCAGGGCAAGCGGCTTTACACTTGGTTTGGCTGCGCGCAGTGTCATGGCGAGGGGGAGGGCGGTAAGGGACCGTCTTTTCTCGATGGCTGGTGGCTATACGGTCCCTCGATGGTTTCGATCGTGGCGTCGATCCGGGATGGGAGGCCACACGGCATGCCGCCGTTCAAAAGCCGGATGACGATCGACCAAATCTGGCAGCTATCAGGATACGTCAAGGCAATCGGCGCCTATACGGCCAGTGTCAACGCCCCGGCGCGTAACGATGACCGGCAGACGCGACCTGCGGAAAACCGGGCGCCTGCTGCATTGCTTTTCAACGAGGGGCCGGTCCCGCTTCATCCCGATCAGGGACCTTCGCCGTGAAGCCGGTCCTCTTCGTCTTGCCCGCTATTTTGAGCGGCTGCGCCGGGGCGCAGTCTGCGCTCGACCCGCAAGGCCATTCGGCGCTTCTCCTCAGAAACCTGATCCTCGCCATCGTCATCGTCTGCATCATCGTCTGGCTGGTGGTGATGGCCATGCTTTTGTGGGCCTTGCTGCGGCGCGACAGGCCGAAGCAAGGCGAGAGCGGTGTTGAAAGACGGATGAGGACGGCGGTGATCGCCGCGGTGGCAGCAACCATTGTCATCATCACCGGTTTGACGATCGCAAGCTTTTACACAACGCGGGGCCTCGGGCCGGTCCCTAACGCAGATCTGACGATCAGGGTGCGAGCACAGCAATGGTGGTGGCAATTCATCTATGAGGACAAGGATCCGGCGCGAACGTTTCAGACCGCAAATGAGATCCACATTCCGGTTGGCAAGGACGTCCGCGTGCTGCTTGACAGCATTGACGTCATTCATTCCTTCTGGGTGCCGAGCCTGGCGGGCAAGCAGGACCTCATCCCGGGCCGTGAGAATGTGCTCACCTTCAGGGCCGATCGGGTTGGCTCTTACCGGGGACAATGCGCCGAATTCTGCGGCCTGCAGCACAGCCACATGGCGTTCTTGGTTATTGCGGAGGATGAACAAACCTACCGGAAGTGGGAAGCCGCGCAACGCTCAGCGGCCCTTGAACCGCAAGATGCTGAACTCGTCGCCGGCAAGGCGGTTTTCATGGCCAGGCAATGCAGTGCCTGCCACACCATCCGCGGAACGGCGGCCGACGGCAGTTCCGGTCCGGATTTGACCCATGTGGGCAGCCGGCAAACAATCGGCGCCGGCCTTATCGACAACAGCCGAGGCTCGCTTGCCGCCTGGATTGCCGACCCCCAAACCCTCAAGCCTGGCAACAACATGCCGCTTGTACCGCTTTCATCGGAAGAGCTCCGGCAGATCTCAGCCTATATGGAAAGTTTGAAATAATGGCCGAACAGCACTCGCCGGTGGTGATGGACACGGATCTGGACGACGCGGGCCTGGTCCACGCATTGGACGTGACCTGGGGCACCCGGCGCGGATTTTGGGGAGCAATTGCTACGGTCGATCACAAGGTCATCGCGCGACGATACATCGTCACGGCCTTCGTTTTCCTCATGCTCGGCGGCGTTTTGGCTCTGGCGATGCGGCTGCAGCTGGCGCAGCCGGAAGCCAGGATCATCGATCCGGACCGCTACAACCAGATCTTTACGATGCACGGATCGAACATGATGTTCCTGTTTGCCGTGCCGGTAATGGAGGCGATGGCGGTCTACCTCGTGCCGCTGATGATCGGCACGCGCAACATCGCGTTCCCGCGCCTGAATGCGTTCTCCTACTGGGTGTTTCTCGCTGGCGGGATATTGCTTTGGTTATCGTTCCTGCTCGATGCTGCACCCGATGTCGGCTGGTTTGCCTACGTCCCTTTGGCAGGGCCTGAATACGGTCCCGGAAAGCGCGCCGACATCTGGGCTCAGATGATCACCTTCACCGAACTGTCGGCACTGGCCATTGCGGTGGAAATCGTCGTGACAGTATTCACACAGCGAGCTCCCGGCATGTCTCTTGACCGCATTCCGCTCTTCGTCTGGGCGATGCTGGTCACGGCCTTCCTCGTCATCATGGCGATGCCGGCAATCATGTTTGCGAGCTCGACGCTGATCATGGATCGCCTGGTCGGCACGCATTTCTACAATCCGGCCGAGGGCGGTGACGCGCTGCTATACCAGCATCTCTTCTGGTTCTTTGGGCATCCGGAAGTCTATATCATCTTCCTGCCGGCAGTCGGAATGGTCTTGACGATCCTGCCGACCTTCGTCCAGCGGCCGGTTTTCGGATATCTGCCGCTCGTCATGGCGCTGATCGCAACCGGGATCCTGTCGTTCGGTCTCTGGGTCCATCACATGTTTGTGGTCGGCCTGCCACGGCTCGGAGAGAGTTTCTTTACAGCTTCCAGCATGGCGATCGCGCTGCCCGCCGGCATCCAGATCTTCTGCTGGCTGGCAACGATCTGGGCAGGGCGCCCCATCTTCAAGGTGCCGATGCTTTTCATCATAGGCTTCATCGTCACCTTCGTGATCGGCGGCATGACCGGTGTGATGGTCGCCTCGGTACCGTTCGACACGCAGGTGCACGATACCTATTTCGTGGTGGCGCATTTTCATTACGTGCTTGTGGGGGGCGCCGTCTTCCCGTTGCTCGCGGCAGTATACTACTGGTTTCCGAAGATGACCGGGCGGATGATGAGCGAGGTGCTCGGGCGGTGGGCATTCTGGCTGATCTTTGCCGGTTTCCACCTGACCTTCTTTCCCATGCATATTCTTGGCCTGCAGGGAATGCCGCGACGCATCTACACCTATCAACCCGAGCTGCCCTGGAGCGGGCTTAATTTGTTTGTGAGCGTAAGTTCGATCGTTCTTGCCGCAGGGTTCCTGATCTTCTTCATCGACGCGTTGCGGAGTTGGCGCTCCGGCCAGCCGGCAGGAGACAATCCTTGGAATGCCCCGACGCTCGAATGGGCGACAAGTTCGCCGCCACCGTCGCCGAATTTCTGTTTTATACCGGTCGTCGGTGACCGCAACCCGCTCTGGTCGACGCCCGGCGCGCTTGCGGTGGCTTCCGGTTTGCGGGTCGATCGCCGCGAACTTTTGGTGACGAGCGTTGTTGAGGCATTGCCGCAGGCACGTGAATCCTCGGCACGCAATTCGGTCTGGCCGTTCTGGGCGGCATTAGCCACCTCGGTCATGCTCGTCTGGTCGATGTTCTCGCCCTGGGCCGTCATCTGGGGGTCGATGCCCATTGCAGTCACATTGATCGGGTGGTTTTGGCCGAAAGGCACACCGGAGGATGATTCATGAGCCGACATGTCGTTCTTGATGTTTCGCACCTGCCGATGCATGCCACCGGCACCGCCAGCCCGACATGGTGGGGCACCTGTGCCTTTATGCTGATCGAAGGCTCGGGGTTCAGCCTAGCGGTTGCTGTCTACCTTTACCTGATGAGCCTGGCGCCCATGTGGCCAATCGATGCACCACCCCCCGATCTTTGGCCGGGTACGATCCTGACCGGGCTCTTGGTCGTCAGCGTGATACCAAACCTCCTGGTGTCGCGCTGGGCGCGGCAAGAAAACCTGCAGCGCGTTCGGTTTGGGCTCATCGTCATGTCGTTCATGGGGGTCATCCCCCTCGTTTTTCGCGGCTTCGAATTCCCGGCGCTGCATGTCTTTTGGGACGATAGCGCCTATGGATCGATCACCTGGACAATCCTCGGCCTTCACACGACCCATATCCTGACGGATATCGTGGACACACTGGTGCTGACCGCCCTGATGTTTTCGCGGCATGCCGATAACACGAGGCGTTTCGGCGATGTCCAGGACAACTGTCTGTACTGGCACTTCGTCGTACTCACCTGGCTGCCTTTGTATGCCTGCCTCTACTGGGTTCCACGCCTATGAAACGCCGGGCCATCGCACAATATTGCGGGTGGGTGGTACCGCCGGTCGTGTGGGCTTTCAACGTCCAGCTCGGGCAAATCTTGCCTCACATCGACTGCGTGGCGGGTCTGGTCACGACGATGGTAGCCTGCTTTGGGGCTTTGCTGCTTGCGGCTGGCGGAACGATTGTTTCCTGCTGGACCCGGAGCGCATCGGGGTCACGTGGTGGGAAATTTGTGGCCGGGCTCGGTGCAGCGGTGGGTTGCGCTTTCATCTTCGCGCTCTTGTTACAGGGGGCGGCGACCCTGCTGCTGAGCGCATGCGAACGTTGATCCCCCTGCTTGTTCTGCTGTCAAGCACTCGCCCGGCCATCGCTCACGGCGGGGAGGAGCATGCCGGACTTCAGCAATGGACGTTCGACCCTTGGATTGTAACGCCGATTGCGTTGGCGTGCGCTCTCTATGGGGTGGGTTTTCTGAGGCTCTGGCAGCGATCAAGAGATGCGCGACGCCTTTTGTTGTCAGCTTCGGCTTATTGGAGCGGCAGCCTGAGTTTGGTCATTGCGCTAGTGTCTCCTCTGCATTTCCTCGGCGAGCACCTCTTCACCTTCCATATGGTCGAGCATGAACTTATGATGGCCGCTGCGGCCCCGCTGCTCGTCCTGGCGCGTCCGATCGGGATAGTTTTCTGGGGCCTGCCGCGGCCTGCCCGGCACGTGCTGGTCAAGCTGATCAAAGCGAGGGCGACGGACAACGCCTGGGATTTCCTGACCCGCGGCTTTGTCGCGACGGCGCTCCACGCGCTGGCCATCTGGCTCTGGCACGTGCCGGCCCTGTTCGATGCGACAGTAACCACCATTTTATTGCACCGGCTGCAGCATCTCAGCTTTTTGGTGACAGCGATCATTTTTTGGTGGGCGATCTTCTATAAGATGGGAAGGGGCGCCGGCGCTTGGCATCTTTTCGTGACGATGATGCATACAAGCATCCTGGGGGCGCTGATTTCGCTCGCGCCGCGCGTTCTCTATATGTCGCAGACGAAGGCCGCGCCGCAGTGGGGAATGACGCCACTGGAGGATCAGCAACTGGCGGGCCTGGTAATGTGGGTGCCAGGCGGCATCATCTATGCCGGCGCCGCACTGGCAATGCTTGCGGCGTGGATATCGGCATCGAGCCGGGGAGGCCCTCATGGACAGCGCATCGACTAAACTTTGCTTGTTTAGTTTGGCAATCCTGTCATGCGCAGCAGCCGTCGGTCTTTTGACTGCCGCAGAAAAGGACAGACAGCAACGCAAGGCGGTCGCGATCGCGATGACAGGCGGGAACCCCGCCATGGCGCCATCGCTTTTCCGTAAGTTCGGATGCGCTGGCTGCCATACAATTCCGGGCGTTCCCGGTGCCGACGGCAAGGTCGGCAGTGCGTTGAGCGACATGCGCCGGCGTGTCTATGTCGCCGGTGTCCTCAACAACACACCGGAAAATCTGGCAAGCTGGATTGTATCTCCACCGACGTTTTCGCCTCGCACTGCAATGCCGGTTACAGGGATCTCCGAGCGTCAAGCCAGGGATCTGGTTGCCTATCTTTATTCCCAATAAGTCAGGGGGACGCTGCCGGTCGCGCAGGCAGCAGCTTTACATAGCGGGCGATCGCTTCCCGATCACTTTGCGACAGTTGCGCGGTGTTGAGGACAACATCTGCCATGGAAGAGCCTACCCTGCCGTGATCAGGCGTTTGACCGGTGCGCAGCATTTCTTCGATGTTGTCCTCAGTCCAGTTGCCGATGCGACGGGGCGTGATGTTTGGAACGAAACCCGACCCCTCTGGGTCGGTTCCCCCCGCGAAGCGGGTGTCGGGTTTGATCGCACCGAGAAGGTTGCGGCTGGAATGGCACTCGGCGCAATGTCCCAGGGTTTCGACGAGATAGGCGCCTCTTTCCTCGCTCGTTACATCTGGCGCCTTGCCTTCGGTGAAGAACAGCAGCTTCCAGATCCCGATGAAACGGCGGTAACGGAAAAGCAGCGGCAAGTCGTGGGACGGCGGTTTGCCCGAGACGGAGGGCAGCGTGCGCAGATAGGCATAGAGGTCTCGCACGTCGTTGAGGCTCATCTTGGTGTAGCTGGTATAGGGAAAGGCCGGGTAATAGTGTTTTTCTTCGGGTGAGACACCGGCGATGAGGGCATTGGCAAGGTCCGCCACAGACCAAGCGCCTATTCCGTCAACCGGATCCGGAGAAATATTGGGCACCCGGAAAATGCCAAAAGCCGATGCGAGCGCCAGTCCGCCGCCAAGTTTCAACGGATCTTGTTGTCCAGGTTCGGCGTGGCAGGAAGAGCAATAGGCGCCAAGGAATACGAGGCGTCCGCGGACCGCATCACCGCTCTGCAGGTTTTTGTCATCCTTGGAAAAACGAGGGGCTGCGGACGTTATCCAGAAGAACACGAGAAGCGAGGCGGCCAAGACCACAAGCCCGACGCCGAGCGCCAGGAAGATGCTGGGGCGGAACCGGACTTGGGTAATGACTTCAGCAGACATGATGCACCGACCTGCACTCAAAATTGCTCAGCGACCGAAAAGCCTGAGCCAAATGACTGTTCGTCTGTTATTCAGTGAACAGCAACGCTTCGCGCCGGCAGTGTTGCTCGGCGGTGTTGTTGTTCCACCTCCCGCTAGCGCCATCGAAAGCATCTCTCCGTATGGGACAATCCCTTGATGGAAACGCGTTCTGGACCCCGACGCCTGGTTAAAACGCGGTGGACAGTGCCTTTTGGCTCTTCCAGGTCGGCCACAATTGCCCGTCCTTTCGCATCTAATCACATTTTCGCCGGGGACGCGCTCCCTATTGCGCAGTCGTCCGCCATCGCTCGAAGTCAGGCGATAGCCCCTCTGCATGTTGCCCGGGACAAACGCTGCGGTGCTGGAAGTCTCGTCAATGCCCATCATTCGCCCGACTTTCTCGTCTGGCGCCGAACAACGGGGCGCACGGATAGTTCCGCGTTCGAAAAAACGGCCAGAGAAATGCCGGGCAGGCGCTACGCCCGGCACGTTCGATTGGCCGCGGCGGCGAATGGCAGCTTGCACGGAATACGAAATCCCCAGACGCGACGGGCAAGCCTTGAAGCGGCGCAATTTGACGAAGCAGACCGCGGAACAACAACCCGCATCCGTTGTTCTTGCAACGGACCAGTCACAGCGAGATTTTCATTGCGCATTACCGAATACGAAGCCACAGATCCGCCATCACTCCCGTTTGCGGACGAGAAAACTCCGCCGACCAAGGCGCCGGTGGCCTTCATTGCGACGCGTCTTGCCGCCCTGCTTCAAAGTTCGCGCATGTCGATCTGCTACGTTGCCTTGAGTGAACTCTCCGCGGAGCGCGTCGCACATTCGATCCGATGCCTGTTTCCGGACCTGGACGTCGTCGAGTTGCCACCATGGGACTGCTTGCCCTATGATCGCGTCCCCCCATCTCGCCATTGCATGGGAAGGCGGATGGACGCCTTGAGTGTCTGGAGCGAACCAAGCCGGACACCAAGGCTGCTGATCACCTCGCTCAATGCTGTTCTTCAGCGGATCCCACCCTTGGAAATCATAAGGAACAGCCGTTTTTCAGTCAGGACGGGGAGGCACCTTGAAAGGCAGATGTTCGAAGCGTTTGTCCGTTCCACGGGGTATGCTACCGAAAGCGTGGCCGATGAGCCTGGGGAGCTCGCAATCAGAGATGAGGTCATCGACATTTTTCCCGCGGGAGCGACAGCGCCGATGCGCATCGTTCTGAGCGAGGACGACGAGGTCGTCGAACTCAAATCCTATGACCCCGCGACCCAGAGGACGACTGAACTTCAAGACGAGATGGTCTTTGGTCCGGCATCGGAGGCAATCCCTGCCGATGACGGGATAAAAGGCGAGAGGCCGTCTCGCAGCATGGAGCTCGCCCTCCTGCAACTCTACGATACCATGCCGACCGTCTTCGATGTCCTCGGACAGTGTCGCGTCGCATTCGCGCCCCGAGCAGAAGCACGCATTGATGAATATCTCGACATCGTCGATGACGCGCGCCAGGCAGATGACAGGTTCAGGGCTCACGACGGTCCACATCCTCGCTCCCTCTATCTTGACCGCGCCGAGTGGGATGCAAAGATCGCGACGCTTGCAACTGTCCAGCTTGACGTAACGGCAGGCAATGCATTGCCAACCGCTGGGGAGGCCGGACACCCTCGACGGTTTCGCGAGGATGTCGCTCTTGCTAACCTGAAAAAGGGACGAAAGGTCGTCATAGCGGGCCGCGGCCGTTCGCTGGATGCGCTGTGTCAGCGGGTCGAAAAGACGTCAGGGCGCGTTTGCGGGGAGGCAACGGCGTGGGATGCGGTCCTGAAGGCGCGCGCTGGTAGCCTCATCAGGTTGGAAAGCGACGTCGAGGAAGGTTTCGTGGATGAAGACCGGGACCTCGTCCTTATCCCCGCAAGCGAAGATCTGGCCTCCCTGCCGTCAACCAGCTCTGCGCTGATCGAGCCTGAGATTGAAATCGGCGACGTGGTCGTTCATGAAGATCACGGTATTTCGATCTTGTCTGATCTGGAGCGCGTCGCAATCGAAGGGTCTGAAAGGGATGCTGCCCGGCTCCAGTTCCGGGATGACGCTTCCCTGTTGGTGCCGACCGAAGAATTCGGCAAGATCTGGCGATATGGCTCGCAAGCCGGGTCCGTCACCCTCGAGCGACTTCACACAGATGCCTGGCGAAAGACCCAGGCAAGGATCGTTAAGGACATCCGGTCGACCGCCCGTCATCTTATGAAGCTTGCCCGTGAGCGGCAGGCGGCAAAAGCCAAAAGGTTCGTTGCGCCACGCGGGGAATATAGCCGGTTTGCCCGCCGCTTTCCCTATTCGGAGACGCCGGACCAGCTGGCCGCAATTAGGGCCGTGCTTTCGGACCTGTCTTCAGGCCGGGTGATGAACCGGCTGATCTGTGGCGATGTCGGCTTCGGCAAGACCGAAATTGCGTTACGCGCAGCTGCGGCCGTGGCTCTTGCCGGCGGCCAGGTCGTGGTCATTGCGCCGACAACTGTCCTGGCTCGTCAGCATTTCTCGACGTTCCAACGCCGCTTTGGTGACACAGGAGTCTCGGTCGCGATGCTGTCGCGGCTGGTCAAGCCTTCCGGCGCTAAGGCGGTAAAAGCCGGGCTTGTCAGTGGCGAGATCAGCATTGTTGTCGCGACGCAGGCTATCCTCGCGAAAGACGTGGCCTTCTCCCGCCTTGGCCTGCTCATCGTCGACGAGGAGCACCGTTTTGGCTTGAAAGAAAAGCGGGCGATGAGCGCACTTGCGCCGGCGCTTCATACACTTGCCATGTCCGCCACCCCCATCCCACGCACTCTGCAGTCGGCCATGATCGGCATCCAGGATGTCAATCTCCTGGTTACCCCGCCATCGAAACGCCGGCCCGTCAGAACGTCGCTTGGCCAATTTGACAAGGCGTCGATGCGCACGGCACTGATGCGGGAATTTCGCCGAGGTGGCCAGAGCTTCGTTGTCGTTCCAAGGATCGAGGACATCGGGGAAGTCGAAGCAATCCTCGCGACAATCGCTCCAGAACTGGCCATCAGGATCGCGCATGGGAAGATGTCGGCCGCAGACATCGACGAAGCAATCGTTGGCTTTGCCAGCGGCGACGGGGACGTCCTGCTGGCGACCAATATCATCGAAAACGGCCTCGACGTTCCGTTAGCCAATACCGTGTTTATCTGGCGGGCTGATAAATTTGGGCTTGCGCAGCTCCACCAGCTGCGCGGCCGGGTTGGACGGGCGAGAGCGCAGGGTTTTGCCTACCTTGTGACCGAAGAGGGCGCCGACGTTTCGGAGGAAACGCGGTTGAGACTATCTACCCTTGTCGAGAACGATCGCCTCGGATCCGGGCTTTCCATCAGCATGCGAGATCTCGACCTTCGCGGCGGAGGTGACGTTGCCGGCGAGGAGCAGAGCGGGCACATCAAGGCGATCGGCATCGGGCTTTACCAACGGCTCCTCGAGCAAGCGCTGTTGGGGCTGCATGGCCAAAAAGCGTTGGATCACCGGCACTCGATCGTTAACCTCGGGGTTTCCGGCTCCATCCCGCGCGACTACGTGTCGGATCCGGCGGTGCGGTTCAATTTCCATGTGCGCCTACTGCAAGCGGCCTCCATCGAGCAGGTGGACGATCTCGAAGAGGAATTCGAAGACCGGTTCGGCGATCCGCCTGAGGACGTATTAATTTTGCTCCGGCTGACCAGGCTGCAAATCGCGGCGGCGCGCTTTGGTTTGGCGAGACTGGAGGCCGGCCCCAAGGCATTGGCCGTCACGTTGACCCCGAAAACGCCTGCGAAGGCGGTGACCACCTTGCTTAAGAATGTCGGATCGACTCGACACGACGACCGTGTGGTGTTCGAGCGAGCAACGCAGACGGGCGCCGAACGTTTGTCTTTCTTCGAAAAGCTTCTGTCGTTGCATTAGGCGGCAGCCCGTTCACTTTGGCGCATCGCCGCATGGATCAACGTTTGCTTTCCGCCCGATTGTTCGAAGACATTCGTCCTGATCGCGTCGAAGCGCGACGGAGGACCGATTGGTATCAGCTCGGCTTGTGTGGCTCGCGTTGGGCCTGCTCCTGAAGGAGACCTATCGTCGGCGCGGCTTTGGGCTGACAGCGTCTTGAGCCGACGCTGTCAGTGGTTTTGCCATTTAGATCATCACCTCGCCGCCCGTCACGGGGATGACGGCGCCGGTCATGTAGCTGCCGAGGTCGGAGGCCAGCAGTACATAGGCGCCAGCCAATTCCGCTGGCTGCCCGGCGCGGCCGATCAGGGTCTGTTCGCCGAACTTGGCAGCCTTTTCGGCTGGCATTGTCGAGGGAATGAGCGGGGTCCAGATCGGGCCGGGCGCCACCGCGTTGACACGGATCCCCTTGTCGGCAAGCATCTCGGCAAGTCCAGCCGTGAAGTTCAGGACTGCCCCCTTGGTCGACGCATAGGCCAAAAGCTGCGGTGAGGGTTGACGCGACTGGATCGAGGTCGTGTTGATGATCGCACTTCCGGCCTTCATGTGTTGAGCGGCAGCCTTGGAAAGGAAGAATGGGGCGTAGATATTGGTGCGAAACGTCTCGTCCCACTCCTCCGCGGTGATGTCACCAATATCAGCATATGTGCGTTGAAATGCGGCATTGTTGACGAGAATGTCGATGCCTCCGAGTTCCTCGACAGCGCGCTGAACCAGGGAACGGCAATGATCTTCGGACTTAATGTCGCCGGGGACCAGGACCGCCTTGCGACCGGCCTTTTCAACCCATTCTGCCGTGTCTTTCGCGTCCTCCTCCTCAACGTCCAGATAGGAGACGAGAATATCGGCGCCCTCGCGGGCAAAAGCGATCGCGACAGCCTTGCCTATTCCTGAATCGGCACCTGTGATCAGTGCCACCTTGCCGTTCAGTTTGCCATCGCCTTTGTAGGATTGTTCGCCATGGTCGGGAACGGGGTCCATGGCCCTCGTCTTGCCCGGCGGGCTTTGCTGCTGCTCGGGATAGGGCGGCGTTGGTCGGCTTACGTCATTCGTCATCGTCTTCTCCATTATTGTTTGTCCATTATTGTTGAGCGGATGCCAAACATCTGCAGGCAATCACAGTTCCATCGCCTCGCGTCTTTTCGAGAAGGAGGTAACCTAAGGGCTTTCGGACGTTCAAGAGATGCCAGACGAGACGAGAGGAATGCGGATGACTTGACGACCCCCCCGACAGATTTGAAGGCTTTTGGGGACGGACTATTATCGCCGCGCTCGGCGACCTCGTTTTGCCGACGCGATGGTGGAACGGACGGTTCGATCGGATGGCGGGGTACGTCGGAACTGTTTCGGTACCGGTTTGCAATCGCCTCGTTGTGCCGCTACCGCAACGGTAGCGCCTCGAGGCCGATTTCTTCGCCGTCACGCAGGGGCGGAAGACCGATCCTTAGCAGTGACTGTCGGTGCGCCGCGCGATCCCGGTTGACGGCGTGTCGGGAACCCTGAAATTCGGCTGGTTCTCGCGCGATCGATGCATTAGGCCTTCGATGCCGCCCCCAAGCAACGGCGCGCCAACAAATGCGGCCGGGTAAATGCTTGGATCTGCCTCGCAACTTTCCGTCCCGGGCGAGGTTAGGGCCATGGAGGCAAACATGGCCAATAGAGACGTCATTGTCATCGGCGGGTCCACCGGGGCGATCAAGCCGTTGAACGCAATTCTTGGAATGCTGCCCGGCAATATCGACGCAGCGGTTTTGGTCGTGATCCATGTGCAGTCTGGCAGTGCCGGCATTCGTAGTGCGCTGGCGCGCATTTTCGCGTTCGCAAGGAATTGCGCGAAAGCGTACTGTTTGCCAAACACAGCATCCTTAAGGAGCCGCCCTTCATGCGGCTCGACGTCATTTCCTGCCGGAACCTGCTGATCTACCTGGAAAGAAGCCTCCAGGCCCAGGTCTGCTGATCTTCCACTATGGCCTCAAGCCAGGGCGCTACCTCTTCCTCGGCTCGGCTGAAACCGCAGACGTTGCTGCTGATCTCTTCGCCCCCGTCGATCGTCATGCGCGGATCTATAGTGCACGCCCGAAGTCGAGCCACCTGCTTCCCATCCTGCCGCAATTCGCAGCACCCGAGCAGATCAACCATACCGAACGCGCCACTCCGATCGGGACGGAGCGCGCCGCTCTTGCCCTGCACGTCGCCGCTCTCGAGCACAATGCCCCGGCAAGCGCTCTTGTTGATGATGGGCAGAATATCATTCATCTCTCTCCGACGGCGGGGCGTTTCATCTTCCATTCCGCCGGTCCGATCTCCAGGACCCTGCCAGGAGTGGTCCGTTCGGAACTGCGTCTCGACCTTCGCCTTGCGCTCTCACGGGCGATCGAGCAGGGAGAACCGACGATCACGCTGCCAACGGTTGTTAACTTCGACCATCAGCGCCGCCGCATCTCGATGAACGTGACGCCCGTCGCAAATGACGCGCAGCCGGCGACCCAGGCGCTGGTCTTTTTCATGGACGGTGGTCCTGTGCACGACGGCGAGGATCCCGATGTCGTGCCGGAGGCCAGGCCCGACGAGGTTCGCCGTCTATATGCCGAGCTTAAAGCCGCCCAGGAGGCGCTGATCGTCAGCCGGACCGGCCAGGAATCGTCGATGCAGGATTTGCGCGCAGCCAATGAAGAACTTCAGTCGATGAACGAGGAGTACCGCTCAACGGCCGAAGAGCTGGAGACGTCGAAGGAAGAGCTTCAGTCGATCAACGAAGAGCTTCACACGGTCAATGCCGAGCTGAAAAGCAAACTCGAAAGCATTTCTGCTGCCCACAGCGACCTCCAGAACCTCTCGGCTGCGACCGAGATCGGTACGCTGTTTCTTGATGCGGAGATGCGCATCAAGATGTTCACCTCGCCTGTTGCGGAGCTGTTCAATATCACCAGGCACGATATTGGCCGCGCCATCTCCGATTTTACCCATCAGCTGAACTACGACAACATTCAGGAGGATACGAGCAAAGTGCTGAAGGACCTGATCCCGATCGAGCGCGAGGTCGGAAGCCGGCGTTCCCAGCGCTACGCCATGCGATTGCGACCTTACCGCACGGTTGAGGACCGCGACGATGGAACCGTAGTCACATTCGTGGATATTTCCGAGCGAGCGCGTGTCGAGGCCGCCCTACGCGAGAGCGAGGAGCGTCTGCGCCAGTTTGGGGAAGCTTCCCAGGCCATTCTCTGGATCCGCAACGCGGAAACCCTTCAGTGGGAATATCTGACACCCGCTTTCGAGGTGATTTATGGCTTGGACCGCGAGGCAGCCTTGCGCGGCGACAATATGAGCGGCTGGCTGGAGCTTGTCGTTGCGGATGATCGCGAGCTGGCCGCAGCCAACCTTCAGCGCGTTCGAGATGGGGAAAGGGTCACCTTTGAGTATCGCATTCAACGACCTTCCGACGGGGCATTGCGCTGGCTACGCAACACGGATTTTCCGATCAAGGACGAGGCAGGAGCCGTCGTCCACATCGGCGGCATTGGTCACGATATCACCGAGATCAAGGAAACGGAGCAGGCACTGGCTGCCGCCGAAGAACGACAGCGAGCCCTTCTCGAAGGCATTCCGCAACTCGTGTGGAGGGCCAATGACGGAGGCAACTGGACTTGGGCAAGCCCGCAATGGACGCAGTATACGGATCAGGCCGAGGAACACAGCCACGGGTTCGGTTGGCTCGAGCCGGTGCATGCCGATGATCGCGAGACGGCACGTCTTAGCTGGTCAGAAGCGGTGAGGACGGGCGGGTTCGAAGTCGAATACCGCGTTCGTCATGCCGCGACGGGCACCTATCGATGGTTCCACACTCGTGCTGCGCCTGTGCGTAACGCTGCCGGCATCATTGTCGAGTGGCTCGGCACGTCGACCGACGTTGACGACTTGCGCGGACTACACAAGCGCCAGGTGCTCGTCGCCGAGCTGCAGCACAGGACACGGAACCTTATGAGCGTCATCCAGTCGATTGCCGACAACACGGCCCAAACCAGCGAAAATCTCGCTGCCTTCACCGAGCGCTCCAAAGACCGGCTGGAAGCCCTCGCGCGCGTGCAGGGACTCCTGTCGCGGCTGAACGAGCATGACCGGGTCACCTTCGACGACCTCATCCGGGGTGAACTTGGCGCGATGGATGGGAGCGCTGAACGCGTTTCGCTTGAGGGGCCGTCGGGAATTCGGCTGCGTTCATCCACAGTCCAGACGCTCGCCATGGCGCTGCATGAACTTGCGACCAACGCGGTGAAGTACAGCGCCCTTCGTCAGCATGATGGCAGACTCGCCATTCGATGGTGGCTGCAGACGGACGGAGAAGGGAACCAACCTTGGCTGCACATCGACTGGCGGGAGACAGGTGTATCGATGCCACAGATTGAGGCTGCACCGGTTGGAAGCGGTCAAGGTCGCGAACTGATCGAAAAGGCGTTGCCCTATCAGCTCAAGGCTAAAACCACCTATTCGCTCGGAACCGACGGCGTGCACTGCACTATTTCAATTCCTGTCTCGGCTAACGGGAGTACGTTTCCGGGCGATGATTGATATTCGCTTGCAGACGGCGCTGGCAGCGGTAGGATCCTTGGAGGCCGCCGGGCGCTGGCCCGACCAACAACAGTTTTCCTGGACACTTATGGCTGACCTTACAGATAAGACGGTTCTGATCGTCGAGGACGAGTACTATGTGGCCGCTGACACTGCACGCGCACTCCAAGAGGCGGGAGCGAACGTTCTTGGTCCCTGCGCCGACAAGGATGAAGCGTTCGATCTGATTGCCAATGAACTGCCCTCTGCTGCGGTGATTGACATCAACCTCGGGGATGGGGCCGATTTCTCCGTCGCCGAACTCCTTGCCGGTCGTCTGGTTCCGATCGTCTTCATGACCGGCTATGACTCGGACGTGATCCCGACGAAATTCGCCCACGTGCCTCGCCTGCAGAAACCCCGTTGACCTTCGCGAGATCGTTAACGCCGTCGCGAAGATAGTACCGGCCAGTGATTGATGAGAGAGCCCGAAATCAAGAAGCTGATGATTTCGGTGCTTGCGTCGCGGGGTGGGAAGCAGTCGCCGAAGCCAATGTGTGGAAAGGGTTGTTATAGCCCGAGCACTGAGGTCGAATGATCTCGGCATCGGCCTGGCAGGTCTTGTCTGCCAAGCCAGCGGCGTTCTCGGGTTGGCGTCCGAAACCCCGCGGCGCCTTGAGGTCTCGTCCGCCAGCGGACCAACCGTCTTAATTCTGGAACCGCAGGACCGTGACGATGTTTGTCTGAACACGTTAACGGAGGGATCTTTCATGGAAAAGATTATCGATGTCGACTTCCACCTTATCTGGACCTCACCGGTGTTTTTAAGGCTAGGGGAGGGCCTGCGCGAACGCATCGACGGGCCTGATGCAGCCCTCGCTCAACTCCACAATCGCTGGCCGCCAGACAGCCACCCAGAGTACGCCGCCGCGAAGCGCCGATGCGTCGATGCTATCACCCGCCGGGGAAGCTCTGAGCTTGCCCGGGCCGCGTTTATTGAGGCTGCGGCGCTCGCCAAAGTGCTCTCTTGAGCTGAAGTGCGTGGAACGAAGCAGAGATGGCATCGCCTTCGGGTTCTTTGACGCGATCATCTGCGTCTCATTGCTCAATGACGACGTGCTTCCATCTGTTGGACACATGGCTATGACCGGCGCGGTTATTCAGCTGCTTGTCGGAGCGACGTGGTGTCTGGAGGGTCGATGATCGCAAGGAGCTGGAAGTCTTCAATCATATGATGTTGTTCGGAGCCGAGGACAGCAACAGTCCAATAATCCGGAGCCTCCCCGAAAACCGTTGATATCTGCACGATCGAAAGTGCCCCATCGGTCTGCTTGACCGGTCTTGCCCAGTAAAATGCCTCAGGCACAATATCAGGTACAACACTCTTCATGACGCCGACTCCGACAATTCCAGAAAAGATAGCAGAAATTGGTGCCATTGCCATGCTGAGCCGCCAGGCCGAGTGAGGATTTGTCGCGATAGTACGCAAACAGACAATGTACAAGATCTTGGCGCCGCTCTTTGCGATACGAGATCTGGCGCGGTCGGAAGGGCGTATTCGGCCACTGCTGAGCCCGATACTCCGCGGTGACTGCAAGTTTCTCGCTTGTGGTCGCTCCTGGCAACTCTTTGCGGGTTTGACAGTTAGGCGGTCCAATCGAGAAAGAGAGACCATCATGTTCGGACCGTGCAATATCCTCGCCCTGGCCGGAGCACTCGCTCTCGCCGGCATCGCGCTGCAGTTCCTTTTGATGGTAAGCCTCGGTCCATGAATGAGGCTGCCGACGCGACGCCCGCGACGGTCGGCTTCAGGAAAGCCGGGGAGAACGATCCTCATCGACGTGGCCTGGCCAGCTACATCGGCATCATGTCTGGGCTTGGCATCATGTTATGGGTGAGGTGGCCCATGATCCAGATCGAGCCAATCACGATCAACATCACCACCATGACGCCGAAAGCCAACGCCAGAACATTATTGGTGTTGTCGGGTCCCGTGGTGATGTGAAGGAAAAATACCAGGTGAACGCCCATCTGAGCGATTGCAAGCACGATGAGTGCTACAGGCACCGACGGCGGGTAGATGATGTCGGATCGTACGAGATAAAACGCTGCCCCCGTCAGGATCACCGAAAGGAAAAGCCCAATGTTGGCGTTTCTGATCCAGTGGCCATAGTCTTCAGGTGGCTCGTCGCCGGGTGAGTGATCAGCCCGGTGGCTGAGAAGATCATCGTTTTCGCGTCGAGGCAAATTTCCGGAACTCATGCGTTCACCCCCATCAGGTAGACGATCGTGAAAACCCCGATCCAGACAATATCAAGGGCATGCCAAAACAGGTTGAAGCAAAGCAATCGGTGGATGATTTCTGGTCTGAAACCTTTGACCTGGACTTGCGCCATCATCGTCAGAAGCCACAGCCCACCGGCAGTGACATGCAAACCATGCAATCCGACAAGGCCGAAAAACGAGGTGAGCATGCCGCTGCGTTGCGGTGCGATACCACGACCAACCAGCTCAGCAAATTCTTGGAATTCCATGACGAGAAACGACAAGCCCAAAACACCGGTCGCCAAAAGGAATACCTGCGTCCACAGGCGACTGCGGGCGTTGGTGGCGGCAAAGGAGAGCATACAAGTGTAGCTGGACAGAAGAAGCACACCTGTCTGCAGTGCGACGCGATTGACATCGACGATGTCTGCCATTGTCGGCCCACCTGCGGTCGCACTCCTCTGCACCGCGAAAGCTGCAAAGAAGCATGAGAAGACGACAATGTCGCTCAGGAGATAGATCCAAAAGCCATAGCCGACCAGGATACGCTTTTGCGCCGGGCCAGACGCGCCGTGGCCGGCGCCCTCGATTGGCTCGGACGGCCCGTGCGAGCGGTGCCCGAGGCGGTGAGGATCTTGGTTGACCCGGCGGATCGTTTCTATACTTGCGGGGAAGCGACTGTCGGTCATGCCGTTCCTCCCTCCTGTGCCAGACGGTTGAGAAATTCCTCGCGTGCTGCGCGTCTCTTGCGCTCGGCCCGTTCGACTTCCTCTTCCGGTACCTCGAACTCGTGCACATCTCGCCATGCGAATACGACAAAGCCGATGAACGCTGCCAGAAGGGACAGCGCTGCCAGCCACCAGATGTACCAGATCATTGCAAAGCCGAAGACCGTTGCGAAAAAGGCGGTGTAGAAACCGACGGGAC
Source organism: Rhizobium sp. Rhizsp82 (assembly GCF_047325115.1). Classification (NCBI taxonomy): domain Bacteria; kingdom Pseudomonadati; phylum Pseudomonadota; class Alphaproteobacteria; order Hyphomicrobiales; family Rhizobiaceae; genus Rhizobium; species Rhizobium sp. Rhizsp82. Next base: position 174,620 of record NZ_CP168569.1, read on the forward strand.
TGTTGATCGGCATTTCGATCGCTTCGTAATGTGGTTCCGGCGAGAGTTGCTGAGTTTCAATTGCCCGCAGCTTGATCCCCCAATATGCTTCTTCACCCTCTACGTTCGGCGTCACGGCGAAATTGAAGAAGGGAGGCGGTGAGGCGGTCGCCCATTCTAGAGAGCGGCCATCCCACGGGTCTCCCGTCACGTCGCGGAGCGCGTCCCTGTTTCGGATGCTGACGATGAGCTGTAGGACCTGCGCCACCACGCCCGCGATCAGAATGGCGATCCCGACAACCGAGACATAGAGCCACGGCGTCCAGTGCTCGAAATTGATATGTTGCAGCCGCCTGGTCATTCCATCCAGACCGAGGATATAGAGCGGCGTGAAGGTCACCCAAAAGCCGAAAAGGGCCAGCCAGAACGCGGCTTTGCCCCAGCCTGCATGCAGACGAAAGCCGAATGCTTTGGGGAACCAGAATTCAACGCCTGCAAATATGCCAAACACGACGCCGCCAATAATGACATTGTGAAAGTGGGCGACCAGAAACATGGAATTATGTGTGACGAAATCGGCCGGCGGGATGGCGAGCAGAACGCCGGTCAAGCCGCCCAGGATGAACGTGAAGATGAAGCCCAGCGACCAGAGCATGGGCACTTCAAGACGGACACGGCCGCCATACATTGTAAAGATCCAGTTGTAGATCTTGACGCCCGTCCCGACGGCGATGATGCTTGAGGAAATTCCGAAGAAAGTGTTCACAGCGGCGCCGGCTCCCATCGTAAAGAAGTGGTGCAGCCACACAAGCATCGAGACGACGCAGATGAACAGCGTCGCAGCAACCATAGACCGGTATCCGAACAGAGGCTTGCCGGAAAACGTGGAGAAAATCTCGGAGAAGATCCCGAAGGCCGGCAGGATCAGAATGTAGACCTCCGGATGCCCCCATGCCCAGATCAGGTTGACGAACATCATCGGGTTGCCCCCCGACATGCTGGTGAAGTAGTGCCAGCCGACGTAACGATCGAGGGTCAGCATTGCCAGCGTCGCCGTAAGGATCGGAAAGGCCGCAACGATGAGGAGGCAGGAGGCGAGCGCCGTCCAGCAAAACACCGGCATGCGCAGATAGCTCATTCCCGGGCATCTCATCTTCAAGATGGTTGTGACAATATTGATCCCCGTTATCAACGTGCCGATACCGGAAATCTGCACGGCCCAGAGATAATAATCCACGCCCACACCTGGAGAGTAGGTCGTTTCGCTGAGGGGAGGGTAGGGAAGCCAGCCGGTGCGGGCAAATTCCCCGACAAGGAGAGAGACATTGACAAGCAATGCGCCGCTCGCAGTCAGCCAGAATCCTACAGAGTTGAACGTGGGGAATGCAACGTCGCGCACGCCCAACTGCAGGGGTACAAGGAAATTCATGAAACCCAGGACAAGAGGCATGGCGCCGAACAGGATCATGATCGTGCCATGTGCCGTGAAGATCTGATTGTAATGCTCTGGCGGAAGATATCCCTCGGCATTGATCGCAACAGCCTGTTGCGTGCGCATCATGATCGCGTCCGCAAAGCCGCGGATCAACATCAGTATTCCCAAGAGGCAATACATGATGCCGATGCGCTTATGATCGACGCTCGTAATCCATTCGTGCCAGAGGTAGGGCCATAGCTTTTTGGTTGTGATCAAAACGGCGACAGCCAGGCCGATCACCACCACAATTGCCGAAGTGATCAAGGGGATCGGCTGCGACAATGGGATCGCCGAAAGATCTAGTTTCCCGAACATGTCAATGCTTTCCCCCGGTTGACGTCTCTCGACCAGCGTGATCGGGTGCCTCTGGTTGCGGACCTGCTCCGGAGGCGACCGTGTGATTGGCTATCAAGTGAAAGAGATGCGGATCCGCCTTACCGTAGACGGTCGGCGTCATGCGCTGCGATTGATGGAGCAGGTCGCTGTAGCTGCTCTGATCAAGGACGGGGCCTGCGAGTTTGGCATGATCAATCCATTTTGCGAATTCATCTTCCGTCAGGCTATGGACGTTGAACTGCATGTCCGAAAAGCCATCGCCGGAAAACTGCGCCGAGGTTCCCCAGATCTGTGTCGGCCGATCGGCCTGAAGATAAAGCTGGGAGGTCATTCCCGGCATCGCGTAGATCATGGAGCCGAGCCGCGGCACGAAAAAGACGTTGAAGACGCTGGCAGAGGTGATGGAAAAATGCACGGGCCTGCCGGCCGGAATGACCAGTTGGTTGACGGAGGCGACCTTTTCCTCAGGATAAATAAAAAGCCACTTCCAGTCGAGCGAAACAACCTGCACCTCAAGCGTGGGCGCCTTGGAAGGCAATGGCCGGAACGGGTCGAGCTCATGGGAGCCAATCCAGATCAGCCCGCTCAAGAACATTATCGTCAGAATTGGAATCGACCAGACGACTGCTTCGATCCGTCCGGAATATGACCAATAGGGAAGATAGTCAGCTTTCTTATTCGAAGCCCGGTAGCGCCATGCAGTCCAAAAGGCGAGGGCAATGGTCGGAATGACAATCGCCAGCATGATGATCGTCGCGTCGATCAGAATCTGGGCGTTGCCTCTACCGACCGGGCCGAGCGGGTCGAGTATGGCAAGCGAACATGATGAAAGAGGCGCACCGAGCGAGAGGAGGAGCAGGATATTTGGCGCCAACAGCCTCGCCTGGCATTTCCGAGCCGCACGCCAAATCATTGGCGCTGTCCGTTTTTTGGAAATGAGGTCATAACGCAGGCCCCGATTGGATCAAAGAAGGCGCCCAAACCGTTAGGTGGGATAAAAGTTGCAAAGAAATCTTGCTGAACGCTCGATTTAAGCGGATACCGGCTCGCGCGACCCTCGACGAGCTTGGTTTTCCGCCGCACGCTGTCCCGTCGAATCCCACCAGGCTCTCGTTTGGTCGCTGCTATGACGAACAGGCTCGGTCATGTCAAAGTCGCGTTTGCGCCTGCCTCCGGGAGCGCAACAACAGGCAGCCGCGACATGTGCACTCACTGTTCCCAACGTCAATCGCGACAGCTTGCGAGCTCGAACAACGCTGCGATCGCTCATTATCCGAATTGGCCTTGGAACTATCGGCGTTGCTTGAGGTTCGCCCGGCCTTCTGGAGGAATTCGAATGTCCCGCTTCATCGCTATTGTCGCCATCCTGTTGGTATTGGTGCTTGCCTTGTTTTTCTGGAAAGGACTGGGGGAACAGGAACGACCAGGACAACCGTCACCCCACGCGCTTGATCAGTCGCAGTAGGACCCAATGATGCTTACAATAACCTCCATCCTTTTTATCCTCATCGGACTGGCGCTTGGCGGCGGCGGGCTGTGGCTCGTGCTGCTCGGCGGCAGCATCTTCTATCTGTTCGCCGGCGCGATGTTCATCATCACCGCCGTGCTGCTCCTCATGCGCAAGGCGGTAGCGCTCTGGGTCTATGCGGCGCTCGTCGTCGCGGCGCTGATCTGGGCCGTCTGGGAAGTCGGCTTCGACTGGTGGCAGCTCGGGCCGCGCGGCGGGCTGATCATCCTGCTCGGTCTCTGGCTGCTGACGCCCTGGATCCGCCGGCCGCTCGGTTTTGCGAGCCCGACCGGCGCGGTCTACAGCGCCAACCCCTGGCCGCTCGGCGTGCCCGTGATCATCGCCATCCTGGTTGCCGGTTACTCGATGACGACGGATCCGCATGATCTCGCAGGCGACCTGCCGAAGGATGTGGTCGCGGCCGCCCCGCCCTTCGGCGGCGATGTACCGGATGGCGAGTGGCATCAGTATGGGCGCACGCCGTTCGGTCAGCGCTACTCGCCGCTCGACCAGATCAACGCCACCAATGTCAAGGATCTCAAGGAGGTCTGGCGCTACCAGACCGGCGACGTGAAGCGGCCCGATGATGTCGGCGAGACCACTTACCAGGTGACGCCGCTGAAGGTGAACGACACGCTCTATCTCTGCACACCGCATAACTGGGCCATCGCGCTCGATGCCAAGACCGGCAAGGAGAAATGGAAGTTCGACGCCAATTCCGGCATGAACCCGGACCGGCAGCACCAGACCTGCCGCGGCATCACCTATTATCAAGACACGGCGACGGCGGCCGGCCAGCCCTGCGCCGACCGCGTCTACCTGCCGACCTCGGACGCGCGGCTGATCGCGCTCGATGCCGTGGACGGGAAGGTCTGCGAGAACTTTGCCGACAAGGGCACGCTGCATCTCGAGACCGGCATGAAATACAATCCGGCCGGTTACTACTATTCGACCTCGCCGCCGGTTGCCGTTGCGGGCAAGTTGATCATCGGCGGGGCCGTCAACGACAATTATTCGACGCAGGAACAGTCCGGCGTCATCCGCGCCTTCGACATCAATACCGGCGCCCTGCTCTGGAACTGGGATTCCGGCAATCCGGATGTGACCACGCCGCTGCCGGAGGGGCAGACCTACACGACCAACTCGCCGAACAGCTGGTCGGTGCTCTCGGTCGATGAGGGCCTCGGCATGGTCTATATCCCGCTCGGCAACCAGGTGCCCGACCAGCTCGGGATGAACCGCAGCGCCAATGTCGAGAAGTTCTCGTCGTCTGTCGCAGCGCTCGACATCAATAGCGGGCAGCTGAAATGGGTGCAGCAGTTCGTCCACCACGATCTCTGGGACATGGACGTTCCGGCCCAGCCGGTGCTCTTCGACATGACCAAGCCCGACGGCTCCGTCGTGCCGGCGCTGGTGGCGCCGACCAAGCAGGGCGATATCTACGTGCTCGACCGGCGCACCGGCGAGGCGATCATTCCCTTCAAGGAAATCCCCGCCCCCGGTGGGGCGATCCCGGAAGACAAGACGGCGCCGACGCAGCCGATCTCGGATCTGACCTTCTCGCCCGATCCGCTGCAGGAAAAGAACATGTGGGGCGTCTCGCTGTTCGATCAGCTCGCCTGCCGCATCGAGTTCCACCGCTACAAATACGAGGGCCGCTACACGCCGCCGTCGCTTCAGGGCACGATCGTCTATCCCGGCAATTTCGGCACCTTCAACTGGGGTTCCGTCGCTGTGGATCCGGAGCGGCAGATCATGTTCGGCATGCCGACTTATCTCGCCTTCACCTCGAGGCTCGTTCCGGCCGCCGATATCCCGCCGCGCGGCCAGGACGAGAAGGGCAGCGAACAGGGCCTCAACCGCAATGACGGCGCGCCCTACGGCGTGTTCATGGGCCCGTTCCTCGGACCGCTCGGCATTCCCTGCCAGGCGCCGCCATGGGGCTATGTCGCCGGCGTCGACCTGCGCACCGGCAAGATCGCCTATATGCACAAGAACGGCACGGTGCACGACATGACGCCGCTGCCGCTGCCCTTCAAGGTCGGCGTCCCCGGCATCGGCGGCCCGATGATGACCAAGGGCGGCGTGGCCTTCCTGGGCGCTGCCGTCGACAACTATCTGCGCGCCTATGACGTCACCAGCGGGGCCGAGCTCTGGCAGGCCCGTCTCCCGGCCGGTGGGCAGGCGACGCCGATGACCTATACGACATCTGACAACAAGCAGTATGTGGTGATGGTTGCCGGCGGGCATGGGTCGGTGGGGACCAAGCCGGGGGATTATGTGATTGGGTATACATTATCGTCCGACTGATGATCGACCAGAGAACGGCAAAGCGCTTGGCTCTAGCAAGCGCACCGCCGCCTCGCCAGAAGCCCGTGCGGCACCGCAGTTGGAACTCCGCCTTATCGTCGATGTTCGGTGGCATCATCACCTGAAGCGAGGAGCTGTCGATGAGCAATGCAGCAACGACGACTGACCACGATATCGTCAAGAAATGGATTGAAGCCCGTCAGGGTCGCCCATCCGTCATTCGAACGAAGGGCAAAGGGGGCCTCCTTCACGTCGACTTCGGGGAGCCGGAAGACGATTTCGAAGAAATCGGATGGGACGACTTCTTCAAGATCTTCGACGACAACAGGCTTGCCTTTCTTTATCAGGACCAGACAAAAGACGGCGGGACGAGCCGGTTCAACAAATTTGTCGAACGCGAGTGAAGCAAGCGTTGCTCTTTTGCCCGGACGAAGAGACCGCCTGCATGACGCGGGTCCCCACGGGCACTGACCGCAAATTCAATTCCAGACGTCTCGCATCTGGCAACACCCTTGATGATCTGCGTTGACGCTGGCATTTAGAGTGAGGGAAAGCTCGATGCATCCCTTGCAGGCTCGCCTCGCTCCCCGGTCTGCCTTTGAAGCTCCTGGCGGATCATGGAAACGGCGCGCCGCCCGATCCCGGGGATCGTCAACAGCCGCTCATCCGACAAGGTGGACATGACGCTCAGTCGTTTGATGCCGGCTTGCCGCAAGGCTGTTATGATCCAGGGTGGCAAGCCGCTTCTGATAACCAGATCCGATGTGGTTGGCGTCTGTTCCAAATCAAATCTACGCCGCGGCATTTCCACCCCCTGCTGGTTTTCGACTAGAACCGAGCTCGCAGGCCATGGTTCCTGAACCAAGACGCTCAAAGCGCTTATCTCGCTTCATCAGTGGTCGCAGATTGATGCGCTGCGATAGATCATATCCATGGCGCGTGAAACCTCGGCGAGATGCTCGGCAGCTTCGTCGAACCTGGCTCCGGTGGCCAGCCGTCTCGCCCAGTCGATTGCAGCCCGTCCACCCCAGTCGTCTGGAGGATCGACCAACCGTCTGCGTTGCGTTCCGACTAGATGATCGGCGTAGAAGTCATAGAATGATCCATTCAGGTTGCGCATGGCAGCGCCACCCTTGGTACCGTAGAAGCTTGCATCGATGACACAGTCACAACCTGCATTCAGGCCCCAGGAGCAGGCGAGACGGACAACTGTGCCATTGGCCAACTGCAGCGTTGCCAATGCATAGTCTTCCACCTCTTCCGCGGTGATGGAAACTGGACGGCCAGCGGACATAAGGGAGCCTGAGGCCGCGACGATCTCAGGAAAGTCCAGGGACCAGAGCGCCAGGTCGATCATGTGAACCCCCAGGTCAATGACGCACCCGCCTCCGGATTTCGAACGCTTGTAGAACCAGGTTTTATCCGGCCCATAGGCATTGTGGAATGTCAGGTCGACAGCCATCACCTCACCGAGCTCGCCCGCCTGAAGCAGGCTTTTGATCCGTTGCATTGCGTGCGTGTATCGGTACGAGAGATCGACTGAAAGGAGCTTGTCGGCCGTCCTGGCGGCCGTGAGCACAGCGTTGACCTCCTCAAGACTGCGCCCGAGCGGCTTCTGGCAAAAGACCGCGTGTCCAGCCTCAAGTGACCTTATCGACTGCTGGGCGTGCTGGGCGCTTGGTGTAGCGATGACGACGCCATCAACGTCCTGGCCAAGAAGATCATCGAGGCAATCCACCCGCTCTGCTCCCGGCGCAGCCACCATGGCCGCCTTTGCCATTTCTTCTGATGGTTCGACGATGAAAGCCGCCTCGACAGCGCCTGTGGCAAGCATTGCTTCCATACGGTGTCTGCCAATCCATCCAACGCCCACAAAGCCAACCCTGGCAGGTCTTTCAGCAGCCTCAAAGGACGCGTTCGCAACAGGGCTGTTCATGAGTTTACCACCAATGCTTTCATGAAGTTGCCCGGCCGGTCACGCGTGTTGTTCAATGCCTGGCCAAGCTGACTGAGAGGATAGCGATGGGTGTACAGTCGCGAAGGATCGAGCCTTCCTTCACATGTCGCCTTGATGGCATCGTGGATACCTTCAATATAAAGCGCCGGGTCCCGTTCATGTGCGTTGACCACGTCAATACCGCGCCAGTTCCATAGCTGCATGTTGATCTGCCGTGCTCCATCCTGATGGTAGCCGGCAACCACCAGGCGCCCGCGCTCCATCGTCAATTCGCCTGCAAGATCGATTGGCCACTGCTTGCCAACCGCCTCGATCACGCAGTCACAGAACCGGCCCCCGGTAAGCGCCTTGACCCGCTCGATGATGCGCCAGTGATCGTCCATTTCGATCGTCTCATACGCCCCCATGATCTTAGCAACCGCCAGAGAGGTCTGTCGCCGCGAGATCGCGATGACCCGAGCACCGGCCTTTGCCGCCAACTGCGTCAGCAATGCCCCTAGAAAGCCGATACCGATAATGGCGACCGTCTGTCCCGGGCCTATTTCAGCTCTTTTGAAGATGTTCATGGCGCATCCGAGCGGTTCTCCGGGGAAGGGCTGGCCGGCAAGTTCTTGCGGAAGTGCGACGACCATGTCTGCCTTGGCAAAGTCGTGGCTCGCATAGGCATGATAGGAAAGGGCAGCAACGCGATCACCTAATTTTAGATGGTCGACCCCTGGACCTATCGCATCGACGTGACCCCAACCCTCATGACCAAGCCCGCCTGGTTCGGTCGGAAACTGCATCCATTCCGGTCCTGACCAAGGCGTAAGGTTGGAGGCACAGACACCGCAGCCTTCCAGTCTTATCCTCACCTCGCCATCACCTGGACGACGAAGCTCTTGCTGCACGAGCTCTGTCACTCCAGGGGCGGAGATCACGACCGCGCTCAAATGATCAGATAAAGTTCGACTGCTGTTGTCCATCATCTTCTCCGGCGTTCAACGGGCACAGGCGGCAATATCCGCCCATACAGGGTTTGCTCCAGGGTTTACCTTGCGTCGGTCCACGTCACGCGGTTTGGCCACAGGACGTCCGAGGCTATGATAAGAAAATCCGTGGCGCGTGACACTTTCGGCTGTGAACAGGTTGCGGAAATCAAACAGAAGTTTCCCGGCCACAAGATGACCAACCTTGGCGAGGTCGAGCTCGCGATATTCATCCCACTCCGTCATGATAGCGACAGCGTCGACGCCGCGGACGGCTTCATAGGGATCGTCATGCCATGTGACGCCGGATCCAAGAATAGTTTCAGCGTGCAGGCGTCCTTTCGGATCGTGACCGGATACATCGATACCGGCTCTTGCCAAGACTTGAACGACCGACAGTGCGGCCGATTCCCTGACATCGTCCGTGTGAGCCTTGAAGGCCATCCCGAGGACTGCGACACGGGCAGATTGTTGACCGGCAAGGGCTTCAAGAATTCGATTGGCGAGCATTGTCTTGCGCTCTTCGTTTGCCGTAATGACCTGTTCGATCAGAGATTGAGGGCTTTTAAACCGCCTGCCCGTTGCGGCGAAAGCTCGCGTGTCCTTTGGAAAGCAGGAGCCACCGAAGCCGGGTCCCGGCTGCAGAAAGCTCTCGCCAATGCGGCGATCCGAGCCGATACCACGCGCAACCGCACCAACGTCCCCGCCGGTATTTTCGCAAATGTTGGCGACCTCGTTGATGAAGCCAATTTTCAGTGCCAGAAACGCGTTCGCCGCATATTTTATAAGCTCCGCGTCGGTCGTTGTCGTGCTGATGAAGGGTGTTCCGGTTTCGATCAGCGGGAGATAGAGCTGACGCATCGCTGCAGCCGTATCGGGGTCGTCGGCGCCAACCACGATTCGGTCTGCCTGCATGAAGTCCGATAGCGCAGAGCCTTCTCGCAGGAACTCAGGATTCGATGCGATGCGAACTTTGCCATGGGGTTTGAGTGTCCTTATGATCTCGCCTACCGCGCGCGCTGTCCCGGCGACCACCGTCGACTTGACGACCACGATCGCATGATCGGGTAGGACGGTGGCTATGGCGCGTGCGGCTGCGGTCACATAGGACAGATCAATGTCGCCGTCTGGCCCTGACGGTGTTCCTACCGCGATGAAAACGAAGTCGGCTCCTGCTACCTCGCGCGCCAAATCAGAGGAAAACGTCAGCTTTCCGGCTGCCGTCATGTCTGCAACAAGCTCGCTCAGACCCGGCTCGAAGATCGGAATCTTGCCCCGCTGAAGATCCTCGATCCGCTTTACATCGACGTCGACGCAACAAACGTCGCGACCGAGAGATGCAAAGCAGGTCCCAGTCGTGAGGCCGACATAGCCCGCCCCGATCATTACAACTTTCATAAGGGAAGTCTCCGGTTGCAAGAGCATTTGCCGGTCGAACTTTGCTCATCGGCAAGAGTTCCTGTTCATGTCAATGAAGATGACGTTGATGATGACACGCAAGATGCCTCAACGCGCCCGGCTCGCATCTTGAGCAGTCAATCGTAGCGAAGGGAGCCCGCCAGCTGCGGGGATGTTCTCATTGATGATGTCGATGTCATTAAAGATGTCATAGCAGGAACTTTCGTTAGAAGCCGAAGTTCGCGCCCCATCATCACCAGCGACGATGGGGTCGATATGAAGAATATTCTAGTGACCGGTGGGTGCGGCTTTATTGGTCGTCACGTCACCGAAGAGCTTCTGGAGCACGGTTTCAACGTCCGCATTCTTGATGCGATGATCGATCAGGTGCATGGCGACGCGGAGGTCGAGGTACCGGACGCAGCCGAGGTCGTCAGGGGCGACATCCGCGACAAGGCTGTCGTTGAACGCGCTCTGGAGGCCGTCGATGGCGTCATACATCTTGCTGCGGAAGTAGGTGTCGGCCAGTCCATGTATGAGATTGCCCGCTATGTCGGCGGCAACGACCTTGGAACAGCAGTCCTGCTGGAGGCAATGATCGACAGGCCGGTCAGGCGGATTGTCGTGGCTTCGTCGATGAGCGTTTACGGTGAAGGCCGCTACCGCAGCAAAACGGGAGATCAGATCGGCCTGATCAGACGCCGGGCCGACAATATAAGGACAGGTCAGTGGAACCTCGTTGGGCCGGATGGGGAGGCTCTCATCCCGGTGGCGACCGACGAGGAAAAGCCTGTCGACCTTGCTTCCATCTACGCGCTTACAAAATATGCGCAGGAAAAACAGGTTTTGATCTTTGGTGAGGCCTATGGTGTGGATGCCGTGGCATTGCGCCTCTTCAACGTCTTTGGTGCAGGTCAGGCGCTTTCAAACCCCTATACCGGCGTCCTCGCCAATTTTGCCTCCAGGCTCGCGAATAATCAGCCCCCGATGATCTTTGAAGATGGTCAGCAACGGCGTGATTTCGTTCATGTACGTGACGTCGCGCGGGCGTTCCGGCTTGCGGTGGAGAAGCCTAATCTGAACGGGCACACCATCAATATCGGCAGCGGCCAGTCCTATACGATTGCCGAGGTTGCTGCTCTCCTGGCCGCTGCCATGGGCGTGCCGGAGATCGGCCCCGAGATCATGGGCAAGGCACGGGCCGGGGATATCCGCAATTGCTTTGCCGATATCTCGAAGGCGCGTGAGCTCCTCGGTTTCGAACCGCAGCAAAGGTTGGAGACATCGCTTGGACCTTTCGCACAATGGGTCCGCGCCGCCGGCGCCATCGACCGGGGCGGGGAGATGAGACGCCATCTGGAAGAGCGAGGCCTTGTATCATGACAGTATCCTTCTCATCCGACAGGTCCGCTGCGAAGACCAAGACCTATGGGTTTGTCGAATGGTTCCGTCCCGGTGAGTTCGAGCGGACCGAACGACTTTTGCCGGACATTCTGGCAAGCGGCGCAAGCTACCTCAGAACCCATCTTTCATGGGCCGAATATCTGGCACCCGGCGGCGAAGCCTGGTTCGACTGGCTCATCCCGCGGCTCGGCGGTCAAATCGATCTGCTACCCTGCATCCATTACACGCCACCTTCGATGTCGCGCACCGGGAGATCGTCCGGCGCACCGCGTGATATCAAGGCTTACGCCGATTTCGTCGATCACGTGCTGACCCGCTACGGCAGATACTTTGAATTTGTCGAGCTGTGGAACGAGCCCAACAACCTGCTTGATTGGGATTGGCGCGAAGACGGCGACTTCCAGCTCTTCTGTGAGATGATCGGGAAGGCCGCCTATTGGGCCAAGCATCGCGGGTGGAGGCCTGTTCTTGGCGGACCTTGCCCATTCGATCCCTACTGGTTCAACCTGATGGGGGATCGCGGCCTCCTCAGCGTCGTCGATGCGGTGGGCTTCCATGGCTTTCCCGGAACCTGGGATAGCGAGGAGGGCACCTGGGGTGGGTGGGACATGCATCTTGGCGAGATGCGTCGTATCCTTGACCGCTTTAATGAAGACGCGCAAATCTGGATTACAGAAACGGGCTATTCCACTTGGCGCAATGACGAGACGGAGCAGGCCAGGCGGTTCATCAAGGCATTGTCGGTTCCCGCCGATCGCCTGTTCTGGTATTCATGGGCCGATGTGGCGCCCGACATTCCCGTACAGGAGGGGCTCTGGTTCGATCCACGCCATTACCATCTCGGCGCGGTGACCCACGACAACCAACCCAAGCTTCTCGCACGTCTTTTGATCGAGGGCGGGGTTCCCCGGCTGGAAGATATCACCAGGCTTGCTGCGCCCAATCTGGCAAAAGGCTCCGCTCCGATCGTCATTACCGGCGGCAGTGGTTTCATCGGCTCCAATCTCGCCGACAGCTTGCTGCTTGAGGGTGAAGACGTCGTAATCCTAGACAATCTCAATCGGCCGGGCGTCGACCAGAACCTTGCCTGGCTGACGGAACGACATGGAAAGCGGGTACATCCCGTTCTTTCGGACATTCGCGATGTTCGTGGCATCGAGCCGGTCTTTACAGACGCGAAGGCAGTTTTCCATCTCGCTGCCCAAACGGCTGTGACGACCAGCCTAGTCCACCCGATCGATGATTTCGAAACGAACGGGCGTGGCACGATCAATGTTCTTGAGGCTGTGCGTAAAGCTGGCAGGCAGGCGCCGGTGATCTTTGCAAGCACCAACAAGGTCTATGGATCTCTCGACGATCTCATCATGGTCGAGACTGATTATTCCTATGTCCCGCAAGACGCAGCAATTCGCTCACGCGGCATCGCCGAAGATCGGCCTCTGCGGTTCTGCACGCCTTACGGCTGCTCAAAGGGCGTCGCCGACCAATATGTCCTGGACTACGCGAAGTCCTTCGCGATACCGACGGCGGTGCTTCGAATGAGCTGCATCTACGGACCAAGGCAATTCGGCACCGAAGACCAGGGCTGGGTCGCTCACTTCCTGATACGCGCGCTCCAGGGAGAGCCGATTTCGATCTATGGGAACGGCAAGCAGGTGCGTGACGTGCTCCATGTCGACGATGCAGTCGCCGCTTATCGCGCAGTTCTCGGCAACATCGGAAAGGTCAGGGGGCAAGTCTTCAACCTCGGTGGCGGCGCGAACAATGCCGTCAGCGTCCTGACAGTGCTGCGTGAAATTGAATCCCTTGTCGGCCATCCGCTCGATACGCGGTTTGGCGACTGGCGCGCCGGTGATCAATATTATTTTGTAGCCGATGCGGGAAAGCTCACCCGCGAACTTGGCTGGCAATCGAACATTCATTGGAAAGCGGGCCTGCGCCATCTTGCCGACTGGCTTGAGGAACATCGCTTCGCCGGTCGCGTTCGGCTGCAGCCCAGAAAGAAGGTTCCAGCATGACAGGGGTTCAAACCGCATGCCAAGGGATGAAGGTGCTGATGACGGTCGACGCTGTGGGGGGTGTCTGGCGTTACGCCATGGATCTGGCAGCCGGGTTGCGCATCTTGGGCGTCGAAACGGCGTTCATCTGTTTTGGGTCGGCACCATCAGCGGCCCAGGCTGCGGAGGCACAGCAGATTGGTGCGCTCCATGTCTGCGATCTTCCGCTCGACTGGATGGTGGACAACGAGGCGGCGTTGCATGGGGTCACGGGTGCAATCGAGCATTACGCAGCTGTCGAACGGGCCGATCTCATCCATCTCAACTTGCCGTCACAGGCCGCCCGATTGAGAACGAATATCCCTGTCGTGGCTGTCGGCCATTCATGCGTATGCACCTGGTTTAAGGCAGTCCGGGACGATCATGCGCCAAAAAACTGGCAATGGCATTTTGAACTGAACCGTCAGGGGTTCAATCGGGCCGATGCGGTCGTGATGCCCAGCGAAAGTCATGCCCGGCTCTCCACTGAAGTCTACGGCGAGATAAAGGGGCTGCGCGTTGTCCACAACGGCACTTGTTTACCGGAGGTTTCGGGCCAGAAAGAGAACTACGTCTTTGCAGCAGGACGTTGGTGGGACGATGGAAAGAATGGTGCCGCACTGGATGCTGCAGCCGGTGGTCTCGACTGGCCGGTCGTGATGGCAGGCTCTAACCGGGGACCTAACCGGCAGTTTCTGCAGCTTCTCAACGTCGATCATCGCGGCGAACTGGATCATTCCGAGACCATGGCCTTGATGCGTCAGGCTGCCATCGTGGTCTCGCCGTCGCTTTACGAGCCGTTTGGCCTGGCGGTGCTCGAGGCGGCACGCAGTGCAAGCGCCATGGTTCTGGCGGACATCCCAACCTATCGGGAGCTGTGGAGCGGGACAGCCCTTTTTGCCGATCCCAACAGCAAGGAAGCATTTGCAGCGGCAATCAGCCGTCTGGTGCACGACAAAGAGCTTCGCAAGCGCCTGGGAGGGCTGGCGCAGGCTCGTTCGCGCGCATTCACCGTCGAGGCCCAGGCCGCATCCGTTCGCGCGATCTATCGGCACGTTCTTTCAATTGTGCAAGCCCCAACCGCCATGGAGTACACATGAAGTTCATCTTCTACACCCATTCGCTGGTATCTGACTGGAACCACGGAAACGCCCATTTTCTGCGTGGCGTCATGCGTGAGCTTATCGGCCGCGGCCATGATGCACTGGCGCTTGAGCCAAGCCATAGTTGGAGCCGCGACAATCTCGTGGCCGATCAGGGCATGGTGGCGATCGACATGTTTCGCAAGACGTTCCCGGACTTGAAAGCCGAGGTCTACGACGCTGATTTCGAGCATGAGGAGGCCTTGGCTGACGCCGATGTCGTCATCGTCCATGAGTGGACCGAACCGGCTCTGGTCGCGCGTCTTGGACGCGCGCGGCGCAATGGGGGTGCCTTCACGCTGTTGTTCCATGACACCCATCATCGCGCGGTGTCCGCTCAAGACGATATCGCGCGCCTAGAGCTTGCTGATTATGATGGTGTTCTCGCCTTCGGCGAGACATTGCGACAGCGCTATTTCAAGGCGGGGTGGGGCCGCAATGTCTTCACTTGGCACGAAGCCGCTGATGTCGCGCTTTTCCGGCCAATGCCGGAAATCGAAAAGACCGGCGATCTGATCTGGATTGGCAACTGGGGCGACGACGAACGCTCCGAGGAGATCATCAACTATCTCGTGCGCCCGTCGGAGGCGCTGCGCTTGAGGACGACCGTTCGGGGGGTCCGATATCCGCAACACGCGCTTGACGCTCTTGTGGCCGCCCATATCGAGTATGGAGGCTGGATCGCAAATGCCGAAGCGCCCATTGCTTTTGCGCAGCACCGGGTGACAGTTCATATTCCGCGCCGCCCTTACGTCGAGCACCTCCCCGGAATACCGACCATCCGTGTCTTCGAAGCGCTCGCCTGTGGCATCCCACTTGTTTCGGCGCCGTGGGACGATGCCGAAAATCTCTTCCGTTCCGGGCAGGACTACCTTGTCGCCTCCAGTGGGTCAGAGATGGCCCTCACGCTGGACCGGGTGTTGAAAGATGCTGAGCTTTCGGCGGCACTCGTTGCATCCGGGCTCGAAACAATTCGTACCCGTCACACCTGCGGTCATCGTGTGGATGAACTCCTGTCGATCCTTTCTACATGCGGCAGCCGGCGGGTCACCGAAAAGCTTACAGCACTGGAGGCCGCTCAATGAAGGTCGCATTTTATGGTTCGAGCATCGTGTCGGCCTACTGGAATGGCGCCGCCACTTATTACCGCGGCCTCCTACGTGCGCTTGCGCTCAAGGGGCACGATATCACCTTCTATGAGCCGGATGTGTTTGAACGTCAGCAGAACCGCGACATCGATCCGCCCGAATGGTGCAAGGTTGTCGTTTATGACGGGTCGATCGACGGACTAAGGCAGGCGACAGCCGAGGCAGCGCGAGCCGATGTTGTCATCAAGGCGAGTGGTGTAGGCTTTGAAGACGATCTCCTGCTTGCCGAGCTTCTTCGCAACGCGCGTGCCCGCGCGCTGAAGATCTTCTGGGATGTCGATGCCCCCGCGACACTTGCCGAACTTCATGCTCGCCCCGACCACCCGCTTCGTCAGGCGCTTGCACGCATCGACCTCGTCCTGACCTACGGCGGCGGTGAGCCCGTTGTGGATGCTTATCGTCGCCTTGGAGCGGCCGACTGCATTCCGATCTACAATGCCCTTGATCCTCTGACGCATCATCCGGTCGAACCCGACCAGCGCTATGATGCAGAACTCGGCTTTCTCGGCAACCGGCTGCCCGATCGGGAAGGGCGTGTCGAAGACTTCTTTCTTGCGGCAGCGGCAAATAGGCCCGGCCAAACCTTCTTGCTCGGCGGATCTGGCTGGCATGGAAAATCCATGCCCGGCAATGTCCGCTATGTTGGTCATTTATCCACGCGCGATCACAACGCGTTCAATGTTACGCCGAAAGCGGTCCTCAATATCTCGCGCGACAGCATGGCGAAGAATGGTTTTTCCCCTGCAACGCGCGTATTCGAGGCCGCCGGTGCCGGTGCCTGCCTCATCACCGATCATTGGGAGGGCATTGAACTCTTTCTGGTGCCTGGCAGCGAGGTCTTGGTCGCTCGCGACGGGAAGGATGTCGCAGAAATTCTCGCCTCGTTAACCCCCGAGCGAGCCATGACCATAGGCAAGAATGCGCTCGCGCGAGTCCTTTCGCAACACACCTATGATCACCGTGCCGATAGGGTCGACGGCATTTTACGCTCGTTTTCGGCGCGTCGACTGGAGGCAGCGGAATGACACGGTCATTGCAGTTGGTCTTCATCGGGCTGTCTCTGTCTTCATCCTGGGGCAATGGCCACGCCACGA
This sequence comes from Rhizobium sp. Rhizsp82, assembly GCF_047325115.1. Classification (NCBI taxonomy): domain Bacteria; kingdom Pseudomonadati; phylum Pseudomonadota; class Alphaproteobacteria; order Hyphomicrobiales; family Rhizobiaceae; genus Rhizobium; species Rhizobium sp. Rhizsp82. The sequence goes on from NZ_CP168569.1 coordinate 191,376, forward strand.
CGTTCAGAGCGCTTATCAGAGGTCTGAACGAAAATGGTCACAAGGTGCTTTTCCTGGAACGTGATGTGCCCTGGTACGCAAACAACCGCGATCTCGCTGAGCCGGATTTCTGCGAACTGGCCTATTATGAAGATCTCGACGAAATGGTCACGCGATATGCAAAGCGCCTGCGCGCTGCCGATGCGGTGGTCGTCGGGTCCTACGTGTTCCAGGGCATCGACGTTATCGATCGCCTGGCAACGATCGCACTGCAGAGGCTATGCTTTTACGACATCGACACGCCGGTAACGCTTTCCAAACTCGATCGTGGCGACGAGGAATATCTTGCGCGCCGTCAGATCGCAGTTTTTCAGGCTTATTTCTCGTTTTCGGGCGGCGAAGTGCTCAAGGAACTGGAGACCCGATACGGCGCTCAGCGTGCCATTGCGCTTTATTGTTCGGTTGACCCGGACCGATACGGCAAGACCGATGATCCCACCATCTGGGAGATGGGATATCTGGGCACCTACAGCGCTGATCGACAACCGACGCTCGAGCAGCTGCTTCTCGAACCTGCACGTCAGCTTCCCGACAGGCGGTTCGTCGTTGCCGGCCCACAATATCCAGATGATATCGACTGGCCCGCCAATGTTGAACGCATCGATCACCTGCCGCCCTCAGACCATGCACGTTTCTACAGTCGTCAACGCTTCACGCTCAACGTCACGCGCGCTCATATGATCGCTGCCGGCTGGTCCCCGAGCGTTCGGTTGTTTGAGGCAGCTGCCTGCGCAACGCCGATCATCAGCGATGCGTGGCGCGGCCTCGATGAGCTTCTGCCGGATGGGCAAGCACTGATCATCGCCCGAAACTCGCAGGACGTCATCAGCGCGTTGGTGGAATTGCCGGAAGCGCGCCGCCGGTCAATGGCCGAGCGGGCGCGGGCAATCGTGCTTGGCGGACATACGGGACGGGCGCGGGCGCGTGAGCTCGCCGAGGCGATCTCATGCCTGCCAGCCGCACCGGCACCGCGCATTGCCCATCAACAATTGTCAGCGTAAGGAGGACGGAAGATGCTGCAGAGCAACCGCGACGGACACATGAAGACCACCCTTGTTGCAGGCGGCGCCGGCTTTGTCGGTTCGCACCTGTGTGACGCGTTGCTTTCGCGAGGCAATCGCGTCATCTGCGTGGACAGCTTCATCACCGGGTCTACGCAAAACGTTCAACCCCTGATGAACCACCCGAACTTCCGCCTGATGTCGCAGGACATCTGCACCTTCACCGCGCCCAATGAGCCCGTCCAGGAGATCTACAATCTGGCCTGTGCAGCCTCCCCACCCCAATATCAGGCGGATCCTGTTCACACGATGATGACCTGTGTGGCAGGGACGGGCAACTTGCTGAAGCTTGCGCAGCGCGACAATGCGGTCTTTCTCCAGGCTTCGACGAGTGAAGTCTATGGCGATCCGGTTGAACACCCTCAGCGGGAAGACTATCGCGGCAATGTCAGCTGCACCGGCCCGCGTGCCTGTTACGACGAGGGCAAGCGCGCGGCTGAAGCCTTGTGCTTCGACATGCTTCGTGCTGGGCAAGTCGATGCACGCGTTGCGCGCATTTTCAATACCTACGGGCCGCGGATGCAGCCTCATGACGGGCGCATCATATCCAATCTACTCGTTCAGGCGCTCTCGAATGATCCGATGACGATCTATGGGACCGGCGAGCAGACCAGATCCTTTTGCTATGTCAGTGATCTTGTGGCCGGCCTGATGGCGTTGATGGATATCGCGGTCAATCCGAATGGTCCCGTCAACCTTGGAAACCCGGGCGAGTTCACGATCAACGAACTGGCGGCAATGGTGAGTGAGCTTGTTCCCTCGGCCTCGACGGTCGTTCATCGTCCCTTGCCGCAGGATGACCCGCAGAGACGACGCCCCGATATTGCACGCGCTCAAGAGCTCCTGAACTGGAAGCCGGAGATTTCGCTGCGGGAAGGCTTGCAGCGGACCGCCGACTGGTTCTGCACGACACTTGCCGCCAACGCACCAGCAGCCCCTCGCATTGCAGACAGGCGCGCGGCTGCGTCGCTGCCGATCGGAGCGTAAGCATGGGCGAGCTCACCGACGATCGAAAGATATTGGAAGCGCGCATCGAGGCGCTGGGTCCATGGTTTCAAAATCTCGATATCAATGGGGTAAAGACCGCGCCGAACCATTTCCTAGGCGACTATCCCAGCTTCAAATGGCAGGGTTTCAAGGAAAGCATCCCGGAGGACCTTGGCGGGCGCAGTGTGTTGGATGTCGGCTGCAACGCGGGCTTTTACACACTCGAGATGAAACGACGCAATGCTGGGCGCGTCGTGGGGATCGATAATGATCCGCTGTATCTAAGACAGGCGCGCTTTGCTGCTGAACGATCCGGCCTGGATGTCGAGTTCAGGCAGATGTCAGTCTATGACGTCGAAAAGCTCGCCGAAAAGTTCGATCTGGTGATCTTCATGGGCGTTCTCTACCATCTGCGCCATCCGCTGCTTGCCCTTGATCTTCTCCATGAGCATGTCGTTGCAGACCAGCTTCTGTTTCAGTGTCTGCAGCGGGGCGACGAGCGCGTCGGCGATGTGGAAGAGGACTACGATTTTTCTGAATGGGCCGTATTTGATCGCGCGACTTACCCAAAGCTGTTCTTTGTGGAGAACCGTTACGCCTCAGATCCCACGAACTGGTTCGTACCCAACAGAGCGGCGGTTGAGGCAATGCTGCGCAGCTGTGGCTTCGCAGTCGAGTGCCATCCAGAGCGAGAAGTTTATCTCTGCCGCCGGGCAGAGCGCCACTATGCGGTCGAACCACCACCCGGGATCCGATGAACAAGCAGCTCTGGCGTCCACATTTTTTTCCCGTTCGCGGTCGCCGATAAAAACCGGTCCGAGGTCTTAGCGGCTCGCGCTCTCGAACATGATCAACAAGATGGCGAAGACCGAGGCCACGCAGACCGACCACGTGAATGCCGAGTTCAGGAAAAGCAACGCCAGCTTTTTCATGTGGCCGTGCACGTAGTCCTCTATGATCGCACGCATTCCAGCGTCCATGTGTATGGCGCTCAAAATGATGAAGCCGACAAGGACGGGTCCTACCCAGAAGCTTGCAATGGAGGACACCACAAAAGGCCGGTCTCGACCAAGCAAATAGATGCCGATCCCGATTACATAGGGCGTGAGGATGCCGAGGGCCAAGCCGGACGCCTGCTTGATCACATAAGCTGTCGTTCCCGATTTTGACGATCCTAAACCACGAACCCGTCCGAGCGGCGTTGTCATCAATTTCCTCCGAGCTAGATCCCTACGAGGTTGTGACCAATCCCGGCATTCCGTCAATAGTGGCGGCCGCTAGAAGCCGTTTTGTACGTTTCCGACAAGAGATCGTGATCTCCGTGGCGTCGGTAGAATACCGAACCAAGGTCAAGGGTCAGCGCCCGGTCGGAGAGTGCCTGCGGGTCCGGAGCAGCGCCGCATGCGCGTAGTCCTCAGTATTTGTCGTGATCAGCCGAACGAATTTCGCTGGTTGTCGTTAGCCGTCGGTCGACGGGCCCACAGGAGAACGTCGCAAGAACTGCGCCGCAAGCGTCGATGATGCCGCGTTGTAAAGGGCGGAATTGAAATCCTGTGCGCAGGGAATTTCGTCGCCCAGCAGCCATGACAGGAACAGATGAACATCTTCGTCCCCAAGACGTTCATAATCAAGATCAGCTTCTAATCGCAAAGGCCGCTTTCGGGGCGGCTGTTTTCAACCAGGGAGTAAAACACAATGGCAGACCCTAAGGATTCACCCGCCGTCCAATCGTTGCTTCGCGAACAGGCGGCACAACGCTCACGGTCGCAAAAAGGCGAGCTCGACAGAGCTCTCGAAGACACTTTCCCGGCGTCAGACCCCGTATCCGCGTCGACAACGTCCATTCCAACCGGCCGCGCTGACGCAGGCGAGGCAGCGCGCGGGCTTGAGGCCGATGAGTCTTCCAGCTCTGAACCGGCTGATCGGTCCTTGAGGCGTGACGCTGGTCAAGTGAGACAGGCGGCGTCTCAGGTTGCAAAAGACGGGGCGAGGGCCGCCCGTGCCGAGGCTCGAAGCGTCTGGGCCGATGTTGAAGCGACCGTACGCGAAAACCCGCTGACCGCAGTCGGCATTGTCGCCGCCGTCGCCTATCTGTGGGGCGCCACGCGGTAGGCTCAATCAAGCATCGCAGGAGGCTTGCGGACAAGGGCGAGCCTCCTGCTCATGCCCAATGTGGCGTTCAGTTTGCTCTGCCGACAGTATCCACGATAGGCAGATGCAAGTGGATATTGAGACGCGACCGCACGATCGTATTGCGTCTTCGTTCCTGTCATTGCTATCGCACCAGCCGGCCGTTGCCCATTTCCAGCCGCGCCAAAGATGGTATTGATCGCCGATAACGTCGACCCAATCAGCATAATGATCGAAGCAGGCACTCCGGTTGGAGCTAAGATGCGCGACTATCGCGAGCGAGATCAAAGCGCGCTGCGAGGCCTTTCTCTGTCAACCGGCATCTGTAGGCCAAGGAAAGGTCTCCTATGACTTCGATCAAATCATTTTGCATGGCCAGGCGAGTTGTTCGCCGTCCCACGCTCGATGGCGGGGGCCGAAAACTCAAGTGGTCGAGATGCATCAGTAATGTGCGCATGCGCTGGCCGGTCAATGTCTTCATAGGCAATCGTAATCGCAAAAAATCGAGTGGCGTCAAGCGGCAGGATAAATCGGCGCAGACAGTCGGGCCGCGCACTGGCATCGCATTTCCAACGTAAGGCTCGCGAGGTGTCAAGTGGGCCCAGGCCATGGTGGCGATCAGCCTTTCGTCCGGGCGGCAAAACGGGGATCGTTTCAACACCGCTGGCCGCCTGCGGGGTCGGTCATTGTCGGTGGAAGCGCAGGGGTTGGGGTGGCCGGCACGCGGGAGGAATAAGCCTCGCCCTGCACAGGTGGATGCACAGGACGAGGCAGCTGGTTTGGATTGCCCTTCAAACCATAGCCATGATGAACGCTTAAAAGCGGGCTGTCAGCCTGACCCTTAGGATTAATCATAGCGGCTTGGACGCTACGTAAGGTTGGTTGCCGGGCCCGGCAATTTCCTTGCAAAAAGCAATGTGGTGCTTCTCAAACCGTCGTCTACCAGCGGCAGATACGCTTATCACTATAGACCCAGCGGTGATGATAACGATGCCGGACAGTGGTCACGCGGCAGCGACGACCAGGGCGGTAGTATTGGCGCGCATGGTGGCGGCGCCAGTCGCGCCGGTCTCGGTCGCCATCCCAGTAGCCTATGTGAAGATCGCCGCCGGTAAGCGTCAGACTGTCGGCCATTCCCGGTGTCGCGGTCGCGATTATCGATGCCAATCCGATCTACCAGCCATCAGTAGCGTTTTCATTTTTCAATACTCCGGTTGGAACGCAGACGGGAAACGAGCGAAAAGACGAGCTGTCGTTCGGCCTCCGAGCAGCAAAACAGGAAACGAGAGCCGACCGCAACTCGCCCCTTGACTCAGGACTGGGTGAAGGATCCGTTTCTCGCTGCTGCACCCTCCGCAGATCGCGCTAGCGCCGGGTGTTCGTTCTGGTCCATTCCTCGTATTCGCCCCGAGCATCATCGTGCAACGGATAGTATCGCTGCAGGGATCCGCCAGCCATCAGCTTCATACGGGAGAATTCTTCCCAGTCATGGTGGGTTTTTGATTCCTGGATCACCTTTGAGGCCATGGCAACGGGGAGCACGACCACCCCGTCATCATCCGCCACGATGATGTCTCCGGGGATCACCGTGACGCCACCACAGGCAATCGGTACGTTCACTGCGTTGGGATAGATGCTCGTCTGAACATGGTAGTTCGGCGTCCAGCCGCGAAGCCACAGCGACAGGTCCAGCTTTTCGACGTTGGGTCTGTCGCGCATGCATCCATCGATAACGATGCCGGCGCCGCCGCGGCCCTTAAAATAGGTCGACATCATATCGCCGAAGACACCCGAGCTCATATCGCCGCGCGCATCGACGACAACCACGTCGCCTTCCTGCACGTGATAGAGGACATGGCGGTGCAACTGCGTCTCCGGATCAGCGTATTCGCCCTCGCTGAAGAGATCAGGCCGCTGGGGCATGAACTGGAGTGTCAATGCCGGTCCGACGATCGATCTGCCTCGCCGCTGCGAAACGGGGCCGACCATGTGCGGATTGCGAAATCCCATGTGCCCAAGCGTTCCCGCTATCGTTGCCGCGCCGATTTCTTCGAGAGCCTCAATCAATTCCTTGGGCGGCCGCGTAATATCCGTTGTCATGGTCATGGGGGCTCCAGTGTTTGGTAATTACCAGTTGGTGACTGAACCGTCGCGGCGCCTCAGATGCGGCGCTTCCCAGAAGCGGAAGCTCTCGGCGGCAATGGCATCCTCATTTACCTCGATGCCGAGCCCGGGCCGTTCGCTGACTGGATAGTCTGCTCCGTCCAGTCTTGGCTGAACTGGAAAGAAGTCCGAATTGTCAAAGCCGAGCCTGGCTTCAGGCGCCCGGGTCTCTAGCCAAGCGAAATTGGCAACAGCGGCTGCAAAATGGATTGTCGCAGCGGTACAGACCGGGCCAAGTGGATTGTGCGGCATCAAATCGACGTAGTGCGCCTCGCTCCAGCCGGCGATTTTCATCGCTTCTGTGAGCCCCCCGACGTTGCAGACGTCAATCCGGTTGAACTGGTGAATGTCGCGCTCGATATACGGCAAGAACTGCCACTTGCTGGCAAATTCTTCACCAATGGCAAAGGGGATATCCGTCATTCTGCGCAAGGATTCATAGGCTGACGGTGTTTCATCGCGTATCGGCTCTTCAAGAAAATCAAGAACACCGCGGCCGAGCTTGTTGCAGAAGCTCGCCGCCTCCGCCACCGATAAGCGGTGGTGATAATCGATACCGAGGACGACGTCATCACCCAATACCTCGCGTGCCTCGTTCAGCATCGATGCCGTTCGGCCAATTGATTCTCTCGGCTCGAAAATATCCTTGCTGTCCTGCCCGGCCGGGAAGAAACGGATTGCCTGCCAGCCTTGTGCCCGCAATTCACGCGCGCGCTCGATGGCGGCAGCCCCCTCGGCCTCGTCACCGGTCGATGCAAAGGTTGGAATGCGCTCGCGCTGCCTGCCGCCGAGCAGTTCATAGACCGGCACGCCAAGGGCCTTGCCCTTGATATCGTGAAGAGCGATATCGATCGCCGACATCGCCGCCTGAAGAACCCGGCCACCTTCAAAATACTGGCTGCGATAGATCTCCTGCCAGATCCGGCCGATCTGCATCGCGTCGCGGCCGATCAGAAATTCGCGATAATGCTCGATCGCTCCCGCGACGGCTTGCTCGCGCCCACTCAAGCCGCTTTCGCCCCAGCCAAAGATCCCTTGATCGGTTTCGACCTTGACCAGCATCTGATTGCGAATGCCCACCCATACTGGATAGGGCTTGATTGCAGTGATCTTGAGTTTTGCCGTCATCGACGCCTCGTGTTGCGCATTCGCTAGCTGTCAATCAGCTCTCAGGGCCATTTCTGTTTCACCGTCGAAGAGATGGATCCGCTCCTGATCGAATTCGAGCCAGATCTGTTCGTCCGGCGCAACCGCGACAGCCGGCGGCACGCTGATATTGACGATCGCGCCGGAGAGGAACGCTTGCACGAAGGTGACGTCTCCCGTCGGCTCTACGGTATAGGCCTTGGCGGGCACGCTTCCCGGAACCGCACTTTTGTGCAGTTTGATGGTCGAGTGGCGCGCACCGAGAACGACTTTCCTCGACTTTGCCTTGTCGACCTTGCGAGCATTTGCTGGGGAGAGTTCCAGATGCCAGCCTTCCGCGCTGGTCAAAACAGCTCTTCCTTCGGCTGTCGATGCTTCGAGGGGCACCAGGCTCATCGCCGGGCTGCCGACAAATCCAGCAACGAACATGTTTACGGGATTGGCAAAGACCTGCGCTGGCGTATCGTATTGCTGGAGATAGCCACCATTCATCACCGCCATTCTGTCTGCCATCGTCACCGCCTCAAGCTGGTCATGCGTCACATAGATGATCGTCGCCTTCAGATCCTGATGAAACCGCTTGATCTCCGAGCGCATTTGAACGCGCAGCTTTGCATCCAGGTTGGAGAGCGGCTCATCCATCAGGAACACGGCAGGGTCGCGAACAAGAGCGCGGCCGAGTGCCACGCGCTGCTGTTGTCCGCCCGACAGCTCCCGCGGCTTGCGTTCGAGCAACTGCGTCATATCGAGGACGCGGGCCGCTTCCCTGACCTTCTTGTCGATCTCGTCCTTCGGCAGTTTTCGCATCTGCAGCGGAAACGCCAGGTTTTTGTAGACGGATTTTTGCGGATAAAGAGCGTAATTCTGGAACACCATTGCGATGTCCCGGTCTTTGGGGTCGAGGTCGTTGACCACACGATCGCCGATGACGATGTCGCCAGATGTGACCGACGTCAGCCCCGCCACCAGGTTGAGCGTCGTCGTCTTGCCGCAGCCTGAAGGGCCGACGAGTGCGACGAATTCGCCATCGTTGACCGTCAGCGAAACGCTTTTAACAGCATTGAAGCTGCCATAATTTTTGATCAGATCCTTTAAGACCACATGGGCCACGAGCAACTCCCTAGTGCTTGACGGCGCCCTCTGTCAGCGCGCGGACGAAGTATCGTTGCAGAAGCAGAAACAGGACGACAACCGGTACGCTCATCATGAAGCTGGCCGCCATAAGGCCAGGAAAGTCGGTGGTGTTTTCCGAAAAGAAGCGCTGGATGCCGACAGGCAAGGTCAGCTGCTCATTTTTCGAAAGGAAGGTATAGGCGTAAATGTACTCGTTCCAGGCGCCGATGAAGGAGTAGATCGCTGTTGCGATGATCCCGGGCGTCGACAGCGGCACAACGATCAGAACGAAGGCCTGAAAGCGTGTCGCCCCGTCAATGCGCGCGGCTTGTTCCAGTTGGATTGGAATGTTGTCGTAGAACCCTTTGAGGAGCCAGATGGCCAGAGGCAAGCCGAAGGTGAGGTAGGTCAGGACGAGGGACCCGTGGGTGTTGACCAGCCCGATTGCCCGCATGAGGATAAAAAGCGGTACGAGAAAAATCACCGCTGGAAACATGTTCCGAAGCAGGACGGCAAAAAACAGAAAGTTCCGTCCAGGAAATGAGAAGCGAGAGAAGGCGTAGGCGGCCGGGACAGCGACGATCACCGACATTATGGTCGTCGCCGTGGAGACGAATAGGCTGTTCCAGAAGAAACGCAGGAAATCCTGGCCGACGCTGTTTTGCGGGTCGAGCAGCTTCTGGTAGCTGGCGAGCGTCGGCTGATCCGGCCACCATTGAGGCGGAAACTGCATTGCTGCGAAGCCCGATTTGATTGACGTGAGCAACATCCAAATCATCGGCAAGGCTGTGTAGAGCAGCATGAAGAGCAGAAAGATGCGCCCGCCCCATCGCCATGCATCGACGCGCGTGCGGTGGTGCGGCTTGGGCGCGGCTCGGGTCTGTGCAATCGTGCTCATTCGGCCGCTTCCTTTTTATCGTTGGAGCTGAGCGCGCGGACATAGAAGTAACCGAACGACATCAGGATCAGGAACAGCAGGACCGAATATGCAGATGCAACGCCCCACCGCTGGCGGCCGAAGGCGAGCTCGTAGATGTGGGTGATCCAGATGTGCGACGCGTTCGACGGGCCACCGCCTGTCATGATCCATGGGATGATGAACGAATTGAAGTTGGCGACCGCCAGAAGCAGGATCGTTACGATCGAAACGTTGCCGACATGCGGGAAGGTCACGTGCCAGAACCGCTGCCACGCGTTGGCTCCATCTACTTTTGCTGCGCGCAGCAATTGGTCGGGAACGGTCTGAAGAGCGGCCATCATCATGATCATGGCGAACGGGAACTCGCGCCAGATATTGACGATGATGAGGGAAGGCAGAACGGTATCGACATTGTCGATGAAGTTGGGTGGCCGGTCTGCGAGACCGAGGCCGACCAGAACCGCGCCGATCACGCCGAAGTCTGAATGATAAATCCATTTCCAGATGTAAGACGCGGCGACTGCGCTGATGACCCATGGGATAATCAGGATGGCGCGCATGATCGCTCTGCCTGCAAAGTCGCGATGCAGCGCCAGTGCACAGGCAAACCCGAGAACGAAGGAGATGAAAGTCGACCCAACCGTCCAGATAAGCGTGTTCTTGGTCACCGTCCAGAACACCGGGCTTTTCAGGATGGCGGTATAATTGTCGATGCCGACAAAGATCTTGTCGCGCAGCTGCAGACCGGGCGGCGTGTTGAAGAAGGACAGTTCGATCGTATAGTATATGGGGTAGGCGATCACGATAAGCATCACCGCGATCGACGGCAGCACATACGCGTAGTCGAAGCGATGATCCCAAACCCTGCGCATCACTCCAGATCTACGGTTATGCCACCGGCCAGTGTTTTCGGCCTTTCCGGTCAAAATCGTCACTATGCAAAGCCCTCATCCGTGGGAAGAAGGCCGGCTTCAGATCGCTCTGCAGCCGGTCCGAGATCAAAGGACCTTGTCTAGAGGCCACCATCCATCAGTTCCTTGACCTTTTTAGCCGCGTCATCTGCGGCCTGGTCAACGGTCATCGCCCCGGTCAGCGCGTTTTGCAGCATGTCGGGCACGATGATGTTCATGATTTCCGGTGACTGCGGAAGTGCTGGGAAGGGAATGCCGTAGGGCAGCATGGACGTCGTCACGTCAAGAAACTTTATCTTTTCCAGCCGGTCTTTCATCCACTTCGTCTTGAAGCCGTTCAGGTTTCCGGGGTTTGATCCCACATAAGCGAGTTTCAGCGACCATTCCGGGCTGCTCCACATGCAGATGATCGCCTTGGCTGCGGGTTCATCGACCGTGCCGCCCTCGACATATTCGGGCTTGAGAATATGGATGTTCGAGCCACCGAAGACCACGGCACGCTTGCCGTCAGGTCCGGTCGGGATCAGGCCGTAACGCATGTTGTCGATAACGGTCTGTGCTTTCTCCTTGTCCGTCGCCGTTGCTTTTTTCTGCAGGTCGAGCATGACGTCGTAATCGGACGGGTGCGAAACCATCATTCCCAGCTGGCCAGCAAGGAATAGCGGCTGATTGTCAGCCTGCTGGTTGGTCAACGCCGAAACGGGAACCGACTTGTCGCGGACATACATGTCATAGGAGGCCTGCAAAGCCGCCTTGCTTTGAGGGCTGGCAAGTTCGACCTCCTTGTAGGTCGGATCGGCGGATGCTTCGTCGAAGACACCACCGCCATAAGCCCATAGTTGCGGCATAAAACGGTATGGCGTATTGCCAGCGTTCTTGCGGGCCACGAGGCCATAGCCCGACACGCCAAGCTTGTCATGGATCTGCTTGGAATATTTGACGACGTCATCCCAGGTGGCTGGCGCCTTGTCGGGATCGAGGCCAGCGCGCTTGAATATGTCGGCATTCCAGATGAATGCCATCGTCTCGTTATTGGTCGGAATGCCATAAGGCACGCCATCCCAACTGACGGCCTTCATTGCGCCGGGCCAGAAGTCCTCGGTCTTGTAGCCGACATCCTCTGGCTTCAAAGGCTGAAGGTAACCCTTGGCAGCGAACTCGACGCCTCCGAGGATTTGCAGGCGGACGGCCATCGGTGCGGCGTTGCCGAGAAGCGCGGTGCGGAACTTGTCGAGAAGATCGTTGTAGGTCAGTCCCTGTTCTTCGAGCTGAATGTTGGGGTAGGTCTTGCGGAACGTCGCGAAGAAGTCCTTGTAATATTGCCGAAGTGAATCGGGATCTCCCTCGAAGATACCCTGGTACCAGAAGGTCAGCCGCCCCTTATAGTCGAGGGGTGTTACCTTGCTGCAGTCCGCTGCGGTATCGAAGTCCTGTGTGCCGGCGATCGACCTTACATAGTCGGGTGACCACTTGCTCAGGTCGACCGATGCGCCCATGGCAGAGGCAGACATCATCGACATCAGCAAAGCGGTTGAGACGGTGCCGCGCAGGACGGCACCTCCGAGTGAAATCCTCGTCATGGGTATCCTCCAGGTTCTCCCGAGCCGCTCGGTCCATGGCGAGCGCTCCTGTCCGCTGGGCCGCCTCCTCAAGCAGTGTATCCCATCAGACGGATTGCACGTTTTCAGATCAAGGAATGTCTGTCAATCGGCAAAATCGTACATTGTTTGAAGCCGATTTGCATGATAGGCGAGTAAGTCAAGTATTGGATGGGGATTATTTTGAACGAGACGAGCGATTTCAGAGCCGGACCACCTGAAGGCATCGATGCCGATGGAGCATCGAGCGAGGGGGCCTCGCTCTACAAAATCATCAGGGACGACATCATCGAGGGCCGGCTGGCGGCAAACGAGCGGCTGGTTGTGACCGATCTCGCCCGGCGCCATGGTACGTCCACCAACCCGGTGCGCGAGGCCTTGCAGCTTTTGCGAGGAGAGGGTTTCGTCACATTCGTGCCGAACCGGGGTGCGCGCGTCCGGCCAATCGATCAGGACTTTGTTCGCGATATTTACGAGATTGGTGTCCTCATTGAACCGGCATTGACACGCTGGTTCGTCACGATGGTAACCGTTGACGACATTGCCGAACTTGAGCGCATTCAGGATCTGATTGAGCAAAACGATTTTGCCGACCCGTTCAAACACAGTGAGTTGGACACGGCTTTTCATACGGTGATGTACCAGAAGCACTATAACCGTCATGCTGCCGAACTCTGGTGGAAGCACCGTGAAGTGCTGCGCGCAGTCGGGCGGCGGTTCAATTTCACGCTTGCCCGCCGGGCCGCCATCCTGAGTGAACACCGTGAGCTCATCGCGCATGTGAAGTCGGGAAACGCCGAGGCGGCAGCTGAACTCATCGCCCGGCACGTCGAGGGCTCCGGCCGTCATCTCCTCGAACACATGCGGGCGCGTAGCGCTCTTCGTGCGGGATAGACAAAGCCCGGGTGTAGACTCTCCTTCATGCCTCCAAGTCAAAGGTACCCCAGATGAAGATTACCAGTGTACGGCCGTGGCTCATCAAGTCGGATGCGTCTTACTGGGGCGAGTTCCTGTTCGTCGAGGTGACGACCGACGACGGGGTGAGCGGCTGGGGAGAGATCACAACGACGACGAAACTCGCCAATCGTGCGCTCTGTACGATCCTGCGCCAGATCGGCCAAGCACTGAAAGGCGAGGATCCGGGGCGCATCGAATACTTGTGGCACAAGATATTTCGCAGCTTTACCTATATGGGCAGCCGAGGTGCGGCTGTCGAATGCGTCAGCGCGATCGACATAGCTCTATGGGATATTCGCGGGAAAGTCATCGGCAAGCCGATCTACGAGCTTCTCGGGGGCCCGGTACGAGACGAGATCGCGCTCTACACCCATCCCAATCAGGCGAAGTTTACCAGCAGAGAGGCCGTCATCCGCGAAATCCGCGACATCGTCGATTCTGGTCACACCGGACTGAAGTTCGATCCTTTCCCCCAACAAGGACGCATCGCCGATGGTAACGCGCGAGAACAGCGAGACGGCTATCTTGACGGCACCATGACCCGAAAGGATGAGCGCGAAGCCGCAGAGCTCACCGCGCTGATCCGTGAGACAGCGGGTCCTGATGTCGACATCTTGATCGACGCCCACGGCCGTTTCGATGTCCCCACTGCCATTCGCCTTTGCCGAAGCCTTGAGGAAGCGGGGCAAATAGACTGGTTTGAGGAGCCTTGCCCACCCGAAAGCCTCAACGCTCTCAAGCAGGTCCGGGAGAAGGTAAGCGCCGCGATCTCGTGGGGCGAGCGCGGCCACACCAAGTGGGACTTCGTTCCGGTTCTCGAAAACAAGCTTGCCGACTACATCATGCCGGACGTCACCTGGACGGGGGGCATTACCGAACTGAAGAAAATCTCAGCTCTTTGCGAAGCTTATTATATCCCGGTCTCCCCGCATGACGCCGCCGGCCCGATCAACGTTGTCGCTGGCGCCCAGGTGATGATGACCGTTCCGAACTTCTACAAACTCGAGACATCGGAGTGGAACCTGGGCAAATACGATCATCTCATCGACCGCCCACTCGATGTCTCAAATGGCAACCTGAAGCTCAGCCCCAAGCCCGGGCTCGGTATCGAGATGAACCGCGACTACCTTCAAGACCACGAGATTGCACTGGACTGACCAACGTTTTTGGCTGTGCCGGCCGCGCGGCGGCCAGCCCTGTCGACAGGAGCGAGGATCAACTTATGAAAGAGGCAGACGGAGCCGAAGACGCGCTCGATCGGGTGAACCAGAATTCCAAGCCCTCGGACCTTCGCATTACCGACATGCGGGTTGCCGAAATCGTCGGTGCACCCTTCACCTCTGCGCTTCTCAAGATCTATACGAACCAGGGAATCGTCGGGCTCGGCGAGGTTCGGGACGGGGCGAGCGCCACCTACGCGCTTATGCTGAAGAGCCGCTTGCTTGGCGAAAACCCCTGCGACATCGATCGCCTGTTCCGGCGCATCAAACAGTTCGGCGGACATGGACGGCAAGGCGGCGGTGTATCGGCGGTCGAAATTGCCCTTTGGGATCTTGCCGGCAAGGCCTATGGCGTTCCGGTCTACCAGATGCTCGGCGGTCGCTTCCGGGAGAAGGTACGCGTTTATTGCGACACGGACGCCACCGTGCCGAGCGGCACGGAAACCGGCAAGCGCCTAAAAGAGCGCATGGATCTCGGCTTCACCTTCCTCAAGATGGACCTTGGGCTGATGCAGATCGCCGATGTCCCTGGAGCGGTGGTGTTTCCTGCAGGCTCGCTGGAAGGATATCGCGACAGCCCGACGCGCGGACCGTTGAAGACGGCGGACGAACGCCGTCTTCGCAATGCAGCCTATGACCTGCACAACGTCCAGCATCCATTTACGGGTCTGCACTTTACCGACAAGGGCCTGGACTTGCTTGAGCAATACATCGCCGAGGTTCGCGAAGTCATTGGAATGAATGTACCGCTCGCGATCGACCACATCGGCCATATTTCGATGCAGAACGGCATTCGCCTCGCGCGACGCATCGAGAAATATGTGCCGGCATGGCTCGAGGACGTGATCCCCTGGCAATACGCACAGCAATATCGGCAATTGCAGGATGCTACCACCGTACCGATCTGTACCGGCGAAGACATCTATCTCAAGGAGGGTTTTCAGCCGCTCCTCGACAGTGGCGGTGTTTCGGTCATCCATCCGGATCTTCTGACCAGCGGAGGCATCCTTGAGACCAAGAAGATCGGTGACATGGCCCAGGATCGCGGTGTGGCAATGGCGATCCACATGGCGGAGAGCCCGATCGCGGCGATGGCGGCTGCTCATGTTGCGACAGCGACCGAAAACTTCATGGCCCTTGAATATCATTCGGCCGATGTCGACTGGTGGGACGACATTGTGACGGGCCTACCAAGACCATTGGTGAAGGATGGTTTTATCACTGTGCCCGACAAGCCGGGGCTTGGGATCGACGATGTCGTCGACGAGGTCATCCTGCAGCATTTGCAGCCGGGTGTCGCCGGCATTTGGCAGCCCACTGACCATTGGGATGACGAGTATTCCTGGGATCGTACCTGGAGTTGAAGCGAGAAAACGAAGATGAAGATCACCGACCTGCGCTGCGCTGTTATCGGCAAACACCCCATCGTCCGGATTGTGACCGACGAGGGCCTCTATGGCCTCGGCGAGGTGGAATTTACCAAGACTTACCTCAAGCCATGGGTATTGCATTTTCGCGACGCTCTGATCGGTGAGGACCCCACCGACGTCGAGAGGGTGATGCTGAAGATCCGCCAGCGCGGCTCGTTCAAGCCATATGGCGCGGCCGTGAGCGCCATTGAGCATGCATTGTGGGATATCGCCGGCAAAGCGGCTGGCGTGCCGGCCTACAAGCTGCTTGGGGGCAAGGTGCGAGACAAGGTGCGCGTCTATAATGGCTCGGTGCGCCGGAAGCGTTCGGGTGATCGGCCGGAGGATTACGCCGCCGACGTCAGATGGATGATGGAGCAGCCGCAGAATTTCTTTATGGTCAAGCAGGGGATCTCGTTCCACTCCAATATGAAGGATACGGTCGAGGAATTTCATTATGGTGTGACGCAGACCAAGGCGGGTTACCACGGCGCGATGGATCAGGGCGTCATCAGCGAGCGCGGCTTCAACCATATGCTCGACTGCGTCATCGCAATGAAGGAAGTGCTTGGGGACAAAGTCAGCCTGGCGCTTGATTGTGGCCCAGGCTGGATGTTGCCGGATGCGATAAAGTTTGCTCGCGCGGTCGAGAAATACAATCTGATGTGGCTGGAGGACATGCTGACAGGCGACTATGTGCCCTGGGTCAATCCTCAGGCCTACAGGGAGCTGACCACCTCTACCTCGACACCGATTCACACCGGCGAGCAGATCTATCTCCGTCACAACTTCAAGGAGCTGATCGAAACGCAAGCCGTTCGTGTCATCGGGCCTGACCCGGCTGATGTCGGAGGTATCGCGGAACTGAAATGGATCACCGAACACGCCTATATGCACTCGATCCTGATGGCCCCACACGGAACGGCAAACGGGCTCCTTGGTCTCGGCGCGTTGATTAATGTGTGCGCGACGCTGCCGGCAAATTATGTTGCCTTCGAATATCCGACCGCCTCGGATCCTTGGTGGGAAGATCTGATCATTGGCTTGCCGGAAGAGATCGTGAAGGACAGCATGGTGGATCTTCTTGAGACGCCAGGCCTCGGTCTCGACATCGACGCGGAGAGCGCGAAGAAATACCTCAAGGAGGAAGATGCAGGATTTTTCGACCTGAACTGAAGCGTCATCAGCGCGAGCAACGACCAGGCGAAAAATAGCCTTCAACGAACGTGTCACCCAAATTTCTCGGCCCCGCTGGCAGGTGTCTGAAGCAGCCAAGTCTCCTGCCGGAAGATGGGTGGGCAGGTGAGCGACTGGTTCATTGCAATGTCTGGCCGCCTTGATCCAAATCATAGAAGGAGGAAAAGATGCTCAAACGGACGCTCGGCCGGCAGGGTCTGGAAGTCTCGGCTATTGGTTTTGGCTGCATGGGTTTGAACCATCACCGCGGTCCCGCGATGCGCTCAAGCGATGCGATCACTTTGATGCGAACGGCATTCGATCGCGGAGTGACCTTCTTCGATACCGCCGAAATCTATGGTCCTTTCACGAACGAGGAACTCGTAGGGGAGGCTCTCGCACCGATCCGCGACCACGTCGTGATTGCCACAAAATTTGGCTTCAGGGACGGGCGATCAAGCAATGGCCTTGACAGCCGGCCGGAGAGTATCCGTCGGATGGTCGATGCCGCGCTTGTCCGGCTTAGAACCGATCACATCGACCTTCTCTACCAGCACCGTATCGATCCTGACGTTGCGATGGCGGATGTTGCAGGAACGGTCAAGGATTTGATCGACGCCGGTAAAGTCTTGCACTTTGGGCTATCGGAGGCCGACGATGAAGCTATCCGGATAGCTGATGCGGTCCAGCCGGTTGCCGCCGTGCAGAGTGAGTACTCCCTGTGGTGGCGCCACCCCGAGGCGAGCGTTCTTTCGACCGTCGAAGAATTGGGGATCGGGTTCGTAGCCTATAGCCCTCTGGGACGCGGCTTCCTGTCGGGGACGATGGGGGAAAGCACGAACTTCGCGACCGACAACGATCAGCGCAAGACAAATCCCTATCTCTCAGCTGAAAATCGCGCGGCGAACCAACCGATCATTGATGCGATCAAGGCAATCGCGGAGGAAAAGCGGGCGACCGCTGCACAGGTTGCGATCGGTTGGTTGCTGGCACGGAAGCCATGGATTGTTCCCATTCCCGGAACGACGAAGCTGCAAAGGCTCGACGAAAATCTCGATGCGCTTTCCCTTGAGTTCAGTGAAAGTGATCTGGAGAAAATCGATCGCCTACTTTCGACCATCACGGTTCACGGTGAGCGCTATGCCAGCGCTCCTGCGCCAACGGCCGAACGATAGAGCGCCGGTTCCCGTCGCAGCCTTACAGAGCCATTTCAGGCTGCCATGTCCTGTCGGCAAACGAGACATCTTACGGCGATGAGCCGCCGCCGCTGATCGTCCTATCCAAGTGGGGAAGCGTTACCGTCCGGAGATAATTCTGCAGATGTTTTGAGCCCCGTGCCTGTCACGTTTGCCCAAGCGTCTCTATAACCTCTAAGCCAGGCCGCATAGAGGTCAGGTCGACCTTGATAAGGGTTTGCAAACAGTAAGGCCCCATTTCGCGCGCTCAAACAACCGGCCTGCTCGGCGTCCTTGGTTTCCCTCATCAAGCTCATAAGGATCTCCACAAAAGCAAGATTGATAGAAAAATCTGGTTGATGTCCAACGTCGGTACTTCTCCCGCTGCCAATGTCAAGTGGCAGAGGCCGCGGGATTGGCGTCCAACCGCTGCAGGCCTGATCGTTCGCCAGAGCTTATAAAGTGGGTCTTCAACCATGCGTTGTCCATGATCGATGGCGCCACCGTTGCCATTCTTCGCGGCTTTCAACCCGTCGGCTTCCCGGCATCAAGCGGGGGCAACAGCCAGTTGCCTATCTCGCCGGATCGGAGAAGCTATACGCTGCCTCCAGCTTCCAGGGACCACCTTGGTAGTGCCATAGCTGATACCCAATCATGTTCAATGTCTTCGGCTCAAACTCTTTGCGTAGTTCGTCGAACAACAGGTTGGCCTTTTTCGTGTCGACCCCGTTTTGCACGGTAATGTGCGGCCGCCATGGCCGAAGGTCCTGCGGGCAAAGCCACGACTGAAAGCTGCGTCGCAAGGCAGCGCGAATATTGTTGAGCTCGTCGGAGGCGACCGCGAATGCGACGCCACGGCCAAGGTGGTATATGCCGGTCGTTGTCACTGTCGCAGGCACGACGTCTGCTGCCAGGGCGGCGAGTGTTGAACGGATGTCTGCGAGGCGGATGTTATCGATTTGATGAAACATCGTCAGATGCGCGCGCAAGAAGTTGCGGGGACTGGGAAAGTGCCTTTTACGCAAGGCTTCAAACGCTGCGAGATCGTCATCGGGGAATGCTGCGGTCAGGATCATAGCATCGAGATAGATTGACGCAGTTAAAATACAAGCAGGGGCATCTCAGAGAAGCGCGCAAAGGCGCTCAGTGCGCTGGTCTGGCCAAACAAGCTACCAGCATCGCTCGGCGGTTGATCGCCGGTGGAGAGATGAACGCCAGGTCGACACCACCATGAGGCTGTCGGGGCACGGCGCCGCCCGCTGCCGGGACCGGAGCGAAGAATGCAGGTAGCCGAGAAGGCAGGCGATCCTTACCACCCACAGACCTCCCTGTGGAATTAGCGCTTTAATGTTGTCACCGATCGCCACGAAACCGAATCTCGGTCGGCGCGTTTTGAGCAGGCAACATGACTGGAGTGGCGGATGGAACGCCTGTCGACAGGATACGACGAGATTGAACGTGAAAAGCAGGGAAACGTCATACCGCGTCCGATCTCTGATCATGGCGTTATCGGTGACCTCGCAACACTGGCCTTGGTCGCCAAGGATGGGACGATCGATTTCATGTGTTGGCCGAACTTTGACAGTCCGACAATCTTCGCGGCGCTCCTCGATCCCGAAAATGGTGGAAACTTCGAAATCTCGCCGAATATCGCTGATGCCAGGGTGGTCCATCAATACCGTCCAGATACCAATGTGCTCATCACCCGTTGGATGGGCGCTGATGCGAGCGCGGAACTTACTGATTTCATGGCCGTCAACAACGGCGTAGCCGGCACAGCGACGACGCTCGCGCGGCGTCTGAAGATCACGCGCGGCAAGGTCCAGTTCACGATGCGCTGCGCGCCGCGTTTCGACTACGCCCGGCAAAAGATGGGCGCTATCGTGAACGGCAAAGAGGCATCTTGGGAGCCGTCAGCTTCCGTTCAGGGATTTCGTTTGTCGTCCAACACTGGCCTTTCCGCCGATGGCGCCGACGTCGTAGCTGGCGGTCTCCTGATGGCCGGAGAGACGGCAGATTTCATCCTTGCAGCTGTCGATCAGCGTCAAATCGAGATATCGGAGATTGATGGTTTCGAGGACGCCACCATTGCCTATTGGCAGAATTGGGCTTCGCAATCAACCTATCGCGGCCGATGGCGGGAGATGGTCAACAGATCAGCGCTGACGCTGAAGCTGATGACGTCAAGGCGCCACGGCTCTATTGTTGCAGCGGGAACTTTTGGCTTGCCCGAAGCGCCCGGGGGTAGCCGCAATTGGGATTATCGCGCGACATGGATCCGGGATGCATCCTTTACTGTTTACGCCTTGATGCGACTTGGATACCAGCAGGAGGCCGAGGCTTTCAACGGCTGGATCGGCAAGCGCGCTATGAGATGCGGTTCCCGAGGCAAACTTGATATCATGTATGCCGTCGATGGTGGGCAAGTGCCGGAAGAGGTCAGTCTTGACCATCTGCGGGGCTATGGCGGAGCGCGTCCGGTTCGCATCGGCAACAAGGCATCCGAGCAGTTCCAGCTTGATATCTACGGCGAGCTTATGGATGCGATCTATCTCAGCAACAAATACGGTCACGCCATCTCTCATGACGGCTGGCGTGGCGTGCGAGACGTCATCGACAATGTGTGCGAGCATTGGCAGGATGCCGATGCGGGTATCTGGGAAATGCGCCGGGAGCCGCAGCATTTCCTCCATTCCCGGCTGATGTGCTGGGTGGCGGTTGATCGCGCGATACGCCTTGCGAGCAAGCGCTCGCTGGCTGCGCCTTTCGCCAAATGGATCGACGTGCGCAATGATATCTATGAGGACATCTGGGCCAATTTCTGGAATGAGGAAAACGGACATTTTGTTCAAACGAAGAATGGCGATAGCCTCGACGCATCCCTGCTACTGATGCCACTGGTGCGCTTCGTCAGTGCGACAGACCCGCGATGGCTGGCAACTCTTGACGCGATCGGGCGAACCCTTTCTGACGACGGCGTCGTCTATCGCTACAAGAGCGCCGACGGTTTGCGCGGCCGGGAAGGTGCTTTCTCGGCCTGTTCTTTCTGGTATGCAGAATGCCTTGCGCGCGCCGGCGACCTGAAGAAGGCGCGGCAGGTATTCGAGGCGGTCCTCAACTACGCCAACGATCTCGGTCTTTATGCCGAGGAGTTCGATGTCCGCTCTGACTTGATCGGCAATTTTCCGCAAGCTTTCACGCATTTGGCGCTGATCAGCGCAGCCTATTATCTCGACCGTGAGCTTGATCGACGAAACGACCAAGAATGGCGGCCGTAAGCAATGGCGGTTGCGGATCCCGGCGTGCGAGCAGAAATGAATAGCCATCTGTCGAGCGCACGTTCGATAGCAGTGCCGGGCCGACTGGCCGGAGGATCCGGCTTGATCCGTGAGCACGCCACCCTGTCTCGGAGACTGCTGACCGCTCTCGGCGGCCGTCCCTTGCGAGCGACCGTTGCAAGGGAAAAAGGAGATCACGCTCGCCCGCGTGATCTCCAATTAAAACTGCTCCACGCCCCCGCAAAGCAGTCGATGCCAGAGAGGAACTGACAAGCTGAGACTGAGGCGGTTTGGTTAATGCAGCGTTAATGAACGACGACATGATTTTGCCGCTGTGAACAGCGCTGAAAAACAAAAACGGTTCATCGCATGGGTCAGCCGTGCGTCAACTCATGTGCCATCGACGGTTTTGCGAACATCTCTTGCTTCATCAGCACTCAGCGACATTGACCGCATCGACCGACGCGGCGTGCATGGCAATGGCAGGATGACGGGCAACTATTTACCCGTCAGGAACGCGCGCCAGCCTCCAAATGCCGTAATGTCGGCACAGTTGCTCACTGCAGATGCTTCAACGAGGAAGCCCTTAACACTGGACCCATCGGCCAAGGCGATCGTCCCGATCCCTAAGGGGGATGGTATCTCGGCGACGACACTTCCGAACGCCTCAGCAGACAAACGCCAAACCTCCACGTCGATTTCGCCGCCTTCTCCATCACGGATGCGAAGCAGGCCGGGCTTCGAAGGCTTCTGGGATGTCAATTCGAACAATCGGTACGCATCGGATGTCTTTGCGGTGCGCACAAAACGCGCGTCCCTGGATGTGAGTTGGGCATTGAGAGGCATGCCGCTCAGATGAGCTCCGACCACCGCAATTTCAATTTGGCCACGCGCGGGTGGCGCCACGGCAGCGGTCTTTGGAAGCGTCCAGCCGGTAGCACCCAGCGTTAGGCCGCTCGCCTGGTGAAGCCTCCGCGCCACGGCGCCAGCGATGCCGTCCTGGCCAGCTGGCGCAAGCAGCGTCACGCTCGATGGCAGGCCGTCGCGGCGCCGGCCACAGGGTACGGCGATGCCGCAGAGATCGAGCAGATTGACGAAATTCGTGTAGGTGCCCAGCCGCGAGTTCTCGCGGATCGGTTCGGCTTCCAGCTCGGCGACAGTGAAGTGCCGCGGTGCCGTCGGCACGCAGAGCAGATCGACCGAGGCGATGACAGGCGCGAGCTGCTTTTTATAGGCCTGAAGCGCGTAGAGGCCGCGGAAGGCGTCCGAGGCGGAGAGCGTCCTGGCGCCGCCATAAATCTTGCGGGTTACCGGATGGAAGCTCGCTTCCTTCGCATCAAAGAATTCCTTGACGGCGGCATAGCGCTCGGCGACCCAGGCCCCCTCGTAGAGCAAATCGGCGACCTTATAGAAATCGTGGAAGGGCAGTTCGGTGATCGCGTAGCCCATCCCGGCGAGGTCATCGAGGCTCTTGTCAAAAGCTTCAGCCATCGCCTCGTCGCCAAAGAACCGCAGATCGGCACGCGCCGGCACGCCGATTCTCAGAACCGGCGGCAGCGCCTCTAGCGCAAGCGGGCCGTAATCTCTCGAATAAGCGTCGGTTTCATCTGGCGCGGCCGCAGCCGAGAACACGCACCATGCATCGTCGACCGTCAGCGCGAAGACCGAGACGCAATCGAGCGTGCGGCAGGCGGGGACGACGCCCGATGTCGAAAGCGCGCCGAGGCTCGGCTTCAGCCCAACGATGTTGTTGAGGCCGGCGGGAATGCGGCCGGAGCCGGCTGTATCGGTGCCGAGCGCGAAGCTGACGATGCCCTGGGCGGTGGCGACCGCCGATCCGGAAGACGAGCCCCCTGGCACAAGCTTGGGATCGATGGCGTTGCGCGGTATCGGATAGGGCGAGCGGACGCCGACGAGGCCAGTGGCGAACTGATCAAGATTGGTCTTGCCGACGACAATGGCACCGGCCGCCTTCAGCCGGGCAACGACGGTCGCATCCTTTTCGGGCGTATAGGCATAGTCGGGGCAGGCGGCGGTGGTCGGCATGCCCGTGACGTCGATATTATCCTTGACGGCGAAGGGGATGCCCCAGAGCGGCTTTGCCGACGGGTCGAATGTGCCGAGCGCCGATGCTTGGGCGAGCAGATCCGCCTTGCTGGCAATTGAGATGAAGATGCCCGGATCGTTTACCGCCGCGATGCGGGCGAAGACCGCCTCGATCACATCCTCGGCCTTTCCGCCGTCGGCGTAGAAGGCGTGCAGTGAACTGATATCGAAGGCTGGTGCCGTCCTCATGCCATTTCCTCTTCCAAAATCCTCACCGGCCTGTCCCACTGGATCAGGACCACGCATCCGGTATCGCTCCACACCGAATGCTCGGTGCCTTCGGCATTGACGACATAGCTTCCTCGGCCGTAGTCGCCCGCCTCGTCGGATTGCGTGCCATCGAGAACGAAGATCGTCTCCAAGCCCTGGTGGCGGTGCCGGGGGACTGCTGCTCCTGCCTCGTATTTCAAGAGCGCTATCCCCGGCTGGTCCGCCTCGAACCTGCGGATCCAGTGTATCTCCACCCCGTCACGGAATGGCTCGAAGGCCAGTTTATTCCAGCCGCCCAGCGTTAGCATCTCGCGCGTCGTTTCAGGCATCGGCGATTCCTTTCAGAATATCGTCCACATGGGCGGTCCAGCCGACGATCGCGCCCTGGGCGCGGATCATGTCGATTGCCGCCTTTTTGAATTCGGGGAAATAGCTTTCGGTCGCCTCTTCGGCGAGCAGGCACTCGTAACCGCGGTCGTTGGCTTCGCGCATCGTCGTCTGCACACAGACCTCGGTGGTGACGCCGGCAAAGACCAGCTGGCCGATGCCTTTCTCTTTCAGGATGTCGCCGAGCGGCGTGGCATAGAAGGCGCCCTTGCCAGGCTTCTCGATAACGATCTCGCCATCGACGGGTGCAAGCTCAGGGAGAATAGCTGTTCCCGGCTCGCCTGCGATCAGGATGCGGCCCATCGGACCGGCATCGCCGATCCTCAGCGACGGGCTGCCGCGATCGCGCTTTGCCGGCGGCAGATCGGAAAGATCGGGCTTGTGGCATTCCATCGTGTGAATGACCGGCAGTCCCGCCTGGCGGAAGCCTTCTATCAGGCGCTTGACGTCGGGAATGATCCTGGTGATCCGGCTGACATCGTTGCCGAGGCTGGCGCCGAAGCCGCCGGGCTCGGCGAAATCACGCTGCATGTCGATGACGACGAGGGCCAGTTCGCCCGGTCTTGCCGGGAAGGCAAATGGTTCTGCCGCAATGCCGACCATCAGTGATGTCCTGCCATATGGGCGCCGATCACGCCGATGTCGGCACCGCGGGCTGGCGTTTCGTAAACCAGCTTGCCTTCCGAGATGACCATAATGCGATCGGACATTTCCAGGAGCTCGTCCAGATCTTCCGACAGCAGCAGCACCGCCGTTCCGGCGTTGCGCGCCTTCATGATGCGGGCTCGGATATCGGCGACAGCAGAAAAGTCGAGGCCGAAACAGGGATTGGAGACGATCAGGAGATCGACATCGCCGGTCAGCTCGCGGGCAAGCACCGCACGCTGCACGTTGCCGCCCGACAGAGCCGCGATCGGCGAGGCGGACGAGGCGGTCTTCACCTTGAAATCGGCAATCAGATCGGCGGCGCGCTTCTTCATCTGTCCCTTGCTCAGCCAGATAGCATCGCCGCCGCCGTCCTTGAGATCGAAGGTGCGGAAGGCAAGGTTCTCTCTGACGGTCATCTTCGGGGCGCAGGCGTTCTGCAGCGGCTCTTCGGGGATGAAGCGGACGTTGTGCTGGCGCGTTTCCGGCCGGGTGGCGCCGTAGCGGCTGCCCTTGACGGAGACGCTGCCTGCTTCCAGCGGGCGCTGCCCTGCGAGAATTTCTGTCAGTTCCTTCTGGCCGTTGCCGGATATGCCGGCGATCCCGAGGATTTCGCCCGAGCGGACGGTGAGCCTGTCGATCTCGATGGTCTTGAGGCCGGAGCGATCCGGTGCCTTGGCGGCCTCGACGGCAAGCACCATCGGCGCGCTATCGGAAACCGGTGTGCGGGCGTCGAGCTCGGCAAGCTTGACGTCGCCGATCATCATCGCCGCCATATCGGATATCGAGAGCTCGCCGATCTTGCCGCTGCCGACCAGCTTGCCGCGGCGCAGGATCGAGACGGCATCGGCAAACTTGGTCACCTCGTGGAACTTGTGGCTGATCATCAGTACGGTCAGCTCGCCGCGCTCGGTCATAGCGCGCACGAGCCCCAGCATCTCGTCGGCTTCGGCCGGGGTCAGCACCGATGTCGGTTCGTCAAGCACGATGAAGGAGCGGCCGAGATAGAGCTGCTTGACGATCTCAAGCTTCTGCTTTTCGCCGGCCGCCAGCTCGCTGACAGGGCGTTCGAGCGGGATCTTGAACGGCATGCGTTCCATGAAGGCCGCAAGATCACGGCGTTCCTTGGCCCAGTTGATGACTGCGGGCACTTCGGCTCCGCTGATCACCAGGTTTTCGGCGCCGGTTAGCGACGGCACCAGTGTGAAGTGCTGGTAGACCATGCCGAGGCCATAGGCAGCCGCATCCCGGGGCGAGGCGATCGCAGCCTCGCGGCCGCCGACCGATAGCGAGCCCGATGTGGCATGGTAGAAGCCCATGATGCATTTGACGAGGGTCGATTTGCCGGCGCCGTTTTCTCCGAGCAGCGCGTGAAAGCTGCCGGCAGGAATGCTGATCGAGACGTTGTCCAGTGCGGTGAACGACCCGAAGCGCATGGTCATGCCGAGGGTATCGATACCGATGGCCTTGCCGGCCTGGGGAAGGGGCGTGTCGCGAACGATGCTCACTTCAACTCTCCTTTTCAACAATGATGGCGACGGGACCGCCGCCGGAGGGACCCTGGTGTTCGGCCCCGCCGGAGACATAGAGATCGGTCATGCCGAAGACGCCGGCGAGCACGCCGCCGACGAAGGCGCGGGCATGGCGTGTGCCTGATATGTCGGAATCGTCGAGCATGGTGTGGCGCAGACCACCGACCTTTCCCGACGGGTCGGGCTCAGCCTTGGCGAGCACCGCGGTGAGACGGGCACTGGCGGGCAGACGATCGCGTGCCTTTAGCACGGAGGATGTGTCGATCGCATTCTCCATCACGGCATGGTCGATCGCGAAGGGACCGGACCAGCCGTTGCCCATGCCGAGCACGACGATTTCATGGTCAAGCAATTCGACGCCGCCGGAGGTGGATGCGCGGCGAGAGAAGATGGCGTAGCGCGTGCAGATGTCGGCGTCGGCAATCGAACCTGGGTCGGCCTCGCCGAGGGCGACGGCGGCACCGAGGGCGGAGGCACCGCGCGACAGGCCCATCGATTTCAGCGTGTCGCGGGTCGCGACCGCCTCGCCTTCGTTCTCGGCGACGCCAACGCGGGCCAGCGTCAGAAGCGGGCATTTGATCTGGACGAAATGCACGTCCCTCGGGTCATCGATGCCGGCATCGCGCATCGCCGCCTTCACACCGTTGGCGACCATCAGGATCTGCTGGCGGCGCCCGAGATGGTGGAAGGGAAGGACCGGCGTACGTGCGGTGCCGATCGCCAACGCGCGGCCCGCCGGCGCCTCGCTCTTTTCGCGGGAAAAGACCGTCCAGTGCGGCGACAGCGCGCCCTCCGTGCCGCCGGACATGACGAGGCAGACGCCGGTGACGTCATGCCTCGCGAACAGCGCTTCGAAGCTGCGGCTGGCAAAGCCGCGGGTGAAGTCGTTGACGCAGCCATTGCCTTCCGTCTTGCCGAGGATGGCAACGACGCTTTCCGGCCTCAGCCCGGCGGCAAACAGCGCCTCGACGCCGGAGACGTCGTCGGGGCCGGCTGCCGCAACGCGATAGACATGGGCACGCATTGAGGACATCAGGGCAGCGCCTCGATCAGAGTGTTCGAATTGGAGACCGAGCCGAACACGCCGCCCTGCATCTTCACCATCTTGATGGCGGCGAGATGATTGCCGTAATCGGTGGCGCCGCAGCAGTCTTCGAGCAGCAGGCATTCGAAGCCGCGGTCGTTGGCTTCGCGCATGGTGGTCGAGACGCAGACATCAGTGGTGATGCCGGTCAGGATGATGTTTTCGATACGCTTCTGGTTGAGGATCAGCTCCAGGTCGGTGGCGCAGAAGGAACCCTTGCCGGGCTTGTCGATGATCGTCTCGCCGGCGACCGGGTACAGTTCGGGGATGATGTCCCAGCCTGGTTCGCCACGGGTGAGAATGCGGCCGCAGGGGCCGGGATCGCCGATGCCGGCGCCGATGCGTTGCGAACGCCAGCGCTTGTTGGCCGGCAGGTCGGCGAGATCGGGCCGGTGGCCCTCGCGGGTATGGATGATGTGATAGCCCTTGGCACGCATGGCTGTAAGCACCGCCTTGATCGGCTCGATCGGTGCCTGGACCAGCGACAGGTCGTAGCCCATGTGATCGACATAGCCGCCCTTGCCGCAGAAATCGGTCTGCATGTCGATGATGATGAGAGCGGTATTGTCGGGTCGCAGCGCGCCATTATACGGCCAGGGATAGGGGTCGGCGGTGATGTAATGCATCTTGGTCTCGACCAGAGTGTCCATCGTCTTGTCCTATTCGGCAGCGGGTTTGAGGGTTTCGCCGTAGCGGCGTGCCGGCGTGTCGAAGCCGCAGGAGGTGCCGTCGGTGACCTTGATCTGGTCTTCCCAGGGCAAGCGGTAGCGGCCGGCGATCAGGTCGTGCATGTAGCTGTAGGGCGCGTCACCGGCGCCACCCGATACCGCGACATAACCGCGATGGCCGAACTGGTAGATGTTGTTTTCGACACCCCAGCCGAGACGTGCCTCTCGGACGAGATCGGGACGGACCTCGGCGGTGATGATCTCGTTGACGCGGCCGGATGTGCCGTGAGCGATGATCGTGCCGTCGAAATTGCAGATCATGCCTTCGCCCATGGAATCGAAGGTGCCGTCGGAGCCGCACATGCAGACACTGGCGGTGACCATGAGATTGCAGAAGGCGTTGGACTGGTTGGTGAACTTCCAGCTGTCGCGGATCGGCGCGGTATAGCCCGCCGTGCGGATCATGATCTCGGCGCCCTTGTAGGCGCATTCGCGGGCCATTTCCGGGAACATGCCGTCGTGGCAGATGATCAGCGCAAGCTTCGCGCCCTTCGGGCCGTCGATCACGGGAATGCCAAGATCGCCGGGCTCCCATGGCTCGATCGGGACCCAGGGATGCATCTTGCGATAGTAGAGCTTGAGCTTGCCCTGATCGTCGATGACGATGCCGGAATTGTAGGGCATGCCGCCGGGGTTCAGCTCCATGATCGAGAAGCAGCCCCAGATGGCGTTGTCGCGGCAGGCCTGCTTGAAGGCGGCGACTTCAGGACCGTCGAGGCTGCACATGATATCCGGATTGATGTCCATCGACAGGCCGTGCAGGGCATATTCGGGGAAGACCACGAGATCCATGCCCGGCTGATTGCGTCTCGCCTTGCCGACGAGATAGACGATCACCTGCGTCTGGCGCGCAAGGTCCGCCCTGGTGACGGTGACCGGCAATTGCAGCTGGACGAGGCCGATGCCGACACCGTGCTCCGATTTGTTCAAACCGCCTAGGCCGTTCATGGCTGGGCTCCTTTCTGGTTCATTTCGTCAGTGACAGGGCGCCCGGCGCGCCCGTCAGCGAGCGGTTGGGCGACGAGGTGGCGATCAAGATGGCGAGCGTCAGCACGTAGGGGGCGGCGTAGAAGAGGTAATAGCCCTGCGTGACGCCGACCGACTGCAATGCCGGACCAAGCGCACCGGCGCCGCCGAAGAGCAGTGCCGCAAAGAAGCAGCCGATCGGGTTCCAGCGCGCGAAGATGACGAGCGCGACGGCCATCAGGCCCTGTCCGGAGGAGATCCCCTCGTTCCAGGAGCCGGGATAGTAGAGCGACAGATAGGCGCCGCCGATCGCTGCCAGCGAGCCGCCGGTGGCCGTGGCGAGCAGACGGACGCGGTCCGGATTGATGCCCATGGCACGCGCCGCATCGGTACTGTCGCCGACGACCCGCAGGATCAGTCCGACGCGCATGTTCCGGAACGCCCACCAGAGCAGGAATGCCAACGCGGCGCCGATGACAAACAGCACATTGATGTTCAGGGCGGCCTGTATCTGCGGGCTCGCCGACCAGAAGCCGAGCGGGATGGCCGGCAGGCGCGGGGCAACCGGCTGGATGAACGGCTTGCCGAGGAAGAAGGCGAGGCCAAGCCCGAACTGCATCATGGCGATGCCGATGGCGATATCGTTGACCTTCGGCCATTTACAGATCCAGCCGTGCACCAAGCCGAAGATCGCGCCCGACCCCATCGCGGCGAGTACGCCGAGCCAGGGAGAGCCGGTCATGACGGCGATGGCATAGGCGGTCATGGCGCCGAAGACGAGCGTGCCTTCGAGGCCGAGATTGATGCGGCCGGAGCGTTCGGTGATCGTCTCGCCGAGACTGACGAAGATGAAGGGGGTGGAGACGCGGATCGCGCCGGCCAGGATTGCAAGCGGAACACCCCAGATGCCGATGCCTGAACTTTCCATCACTGGTTCCTTTTCCAGAGGTCCGGATTGAAGATCTTGAAGCGGCCGTAGAAGGTCTCGCAGAACAGGATGACGATGAAGAGCGTGCCCTGGAGGACGAGAACCGTGGCGTCCGGCAGGCCCATGCGCCGCTGGATCAGACCGCCCGAGGCATCGATGCCGCCGAGCAGGATGGCAACGGGGATGATGGCCAGCGGATTATGCCGCGCAAGGAAGGCGACGAGGATGCCTGTATAGCCGTAGCCGGCCGCAAGCGAAGCATTGGCGCCGCCCTGGACGGCCGCCACCTCGATCATGCCCGCCAGTCCGGCAAAACTCCCGGCGATCGCGGTGAAGCCGGTGATCAGCCTGCCGACCGGCAGGCCCTGGATCTGGGCGGCGCGGACGTTGCCGCCGGCGATGCGCGCGGCAAAGCCGTAGCTGGTCGCCTCGATCAGCAACCAGGAGAGGATGCAGGCGGCGATGCCGATCGCCAGACCCCAATGGACGTCCATGCCGGGGATCTTGCCGAGCATGTATTCGGCCGGTAACGGCGCGGTGGATGGCTTGTTGAGACTGGCCGGATCGCGCAGCGGTCCCTCGACGAACTGGTTCATCAGGGCAATGGCGATATAGGCGAGCAGCAGCGAGGAGATCGTCTCGTTGACGCCGCGATAGTGGCGCAGGAAGCCGGCAAGGCCGATCCACAAGCCGCCTGCAACCATTGCCGCCAGGCCCATCAGGATCAGCGTCGGCCAGACCGGCGCAAAGCCGACGAGTGGCAGAGCGATCGCCGCCGCTGCGACCCCTCCGAGCACGACAGCGCCTTCGCCGCCGATGATGACGAGGCCGAGACGGGCGGGAAGTGCTACGCAGAGTGCCGTCAGCAGCAGAGGGGAAGCTCGGCTCAGGCAGTTCTGGATCGAAAACCAGCTGCCGAAACCGCCGGTATACATCAGCTGGAAGAGCATCGCCGGCGACTTGCCGATGATGAGGATGAAGAGGGAGAAGAGCGCGAGCCCGATCAGGATGGCCACGAGCCCGATGGCGACGGGCTCGGTGCGCCGCGCCAGCCATTCGATGGCCGGGCGCAGCGAGGCGGGCTTGGCAGGAGCGGCTGTCATTGCGGGATCGTGGGTCTCGACCGTCATGGCACTTCTCCCTTCAATCCATCAGGCGGTGGATCCGACGACGCCCTCGACCAGATAATCCATGCTCTCGAGCTCGATCGCGTCCTCGGCGAAGCTCTTGCCGCCGGCGATCACCTCGTTGCCCTTGTTGTCTTTCATCGGGCCCTTGAAGACCGAGAAGCCGCCCTTCATGATTTCCGCATGCGTCGCTTCGAACGCCTTGCGGCCTGCCTCCGGCACTGCCGGTCCGAGCGGGCTCATCTTGACGAAGCCGTCCTTCAGGCCGCCGCGGACGAAGTTGGCGAGCTTTTCGCCGGCCTGGGCCTTCTTGACGAAGTCGGTGTAGACGTTGCCCCAGGCCCATTCGGCGCCGGTCAGGTATTTTTCAGGAGCCAGCGGGCTCTGGTTGGCGTGATAGCCGCAGACGAAGGCATTGCGGCCAGCCGCCGTCTCGACGACGACCTTCGGGCTATCGACATGGCAGGTGATGACGTCGGCGCCCTGATCGATCAGCGCGTTGGTCGCTTCCGCTTCCTTGACCGCCAGCGACCACTCGCCGGTGAAGATCACTTGGCAGGTGATAGTCGGATCGACGCTGCGGGCGCCGAGCAGGAAGGAATTGATGTTCTGGATGACCTGCGGGATTGGTTTGGCTGCGACGAAGCCGATCTTCTTGCTCTTCGTCGTATGGCCGGCGGCGATACCGTTCAGATACTGGCCCTGGCCGATATAGCCGAAATAGGAGCCGGTATTCTTCGGATGCTTGCCCTCCTGCCAGAGGCCGCCGCAATGGCGGAACTGGATATCCGGATATTTGGCGGCCATGGCCAGCATGTGCGGATCGAAATAGCCGAAGGAGGTCGGGAAGAGCAGCGTTGCGCTGTCGAGGTTGATCATCGATTCCATGGTCTTCTGAACGTCTACGGTCTCGGGGACGTTTTCTTCTTCGACGACGGTGACGCCGGGAATCGCCTTGACGACGGCGGCACCCTCGGCATGCGCCTGGTTGTAGCCGTAGTCATCCTTTGGGCCGACATAGATGAAACCAATGGTCAGAGCATTCTGGGCGAGCGAGCGTGACGCGGTGAGGCCGGTAACGGTTGCGGCGAAGGCGCCGGCAGCAGTAGCAGTCAGAAATTTGCGGCGGTTCATGGGAAGGAGGTCGGTCATTGCAGGCTCCTTGACGGCTGGGCCGATAAAAAGGGTTACGAAAAAGTGTATGCAATGGCCGTGCCAGTTCCTAAGTCATTGAAAAGAGGAGTTGAAAATCGACATTCAGCCGCACCTGATAAAAGTGTATGCACTTTCGTTGGATAAAATGATGATTTTATAATCAAAACAGGTTCCATGGTGAAAATTACGCCTTCTGCGTAACGTCTTTCGAACTTCGATTCGTGGACGAGTTTTTAAATCCCTGAATTATCTAGATATTTGACTATCTCGTAAATCTGTATCATCTGTATGCAGATTGCTGAGAGAAGGCAGGGCGTTGCCGCGGATACGAAAAAGAGAGGTCATTAGAGCCGGTAACACCGTCGAACAGATGGTGAGGGCAGTTGCCGATCTGATTGTGACGGGAGAACTGCTACCGGGCGAAAAGCTCGATGAGGGCTCGCTAGCCGACCGCTTTGCCGTCTCCCGCACACCGGTGCGCGAGGCTTTGCGCGAACTCGGGGCGATGGGGCTGGTTGCCCGCGAGCCCAACCGCAGCGCAGTTGTTGCAAATGTTTCTGGGCACTATCTTCATTCGATGTTCGAGGCGATGGCTGAGCTCGAGCGAATATGCGCCCGGCTTTGTGCCGAGCGTATGAGCGTTGACGAGCGCAGATTGCTCGAGCGCCAACACGAGGGTTCAAAGGTGTTGGTGCATCAGTTTAACGTGGATGAATACGCCGCGCATAACGCCGAATTCCACACCCGCCTCTATCGCGGAGCGCGCAACGATCATATCTTCGAGCTAGCGACTGCAACTCGTGCCAGACTTGCACCTTTTCGCAGCGCCCAGTTCCGCCTGCCTGACCGTTTGGCAAGATCATTTCAAGAGCACGATCTTATCGTCCAGGCAATCCTGAGAGCGGATGGAGCGGCGGCTGGCGATTATGCTTTCCAGCACGTTGAATTGGTCAGTAGCGCAAGCAGCGTCTTCGCAAGGGGCTGATATGTCGATGATGCGTTCTTTTTAGAATGGGTCACGCTGCAACCAGTCCGGTCCAAACAATCCGATAATGCTCTGACGAGCTCACCGCTCGGGTCGGAAGCGAGAGCGCATCAATGCTCCCGGGTTTAGATATCGGGTGAACTGATTGAGGGGACGACACGCGTCCGTCGTCTGCGGTTATCGTAGATAACAAAGCTGCCGAAGCACCGCGTGGACCTCGCGTCCAGGTCCATAATCTTCACGAACCATTGACGGGAGGCCCCTCAAAAACGTGATCAGTGCGATCATCGCGATGCCCCAGAAATAGGCCGCCGTTGATAGAGCGGCCGTGCGCGTGAGATCTCACCAGTGGATGGCTGGATGTCAGAAAAGGTCAGGTCACATCCTTGACTGTAGAAGGCGGTACCACACGTGTTTCACGCGGTTGGCTGCCGCGAGTCCGAAACACGAACTGCGGGAAGAGCTATTCATGATCTCTGTTTTCACAAAGCCATTTGCCGGCTTCCTTTTCGATATGGACGGCACGATCATCAACTCAGCAGCTTCAACTGATCGGGTTTGGGGCAGGTGGGCCGTTCGCCACGGATTAGATCCACATGAGCTTCTTGCGAAAATGCACGGATCGAGGTCGGTTGATACGATCCGGCGATTGAACCTGCCGGGGGTAGATCCCGAACGGGAAGCCGCGGCAATTGAAGCCGAGGAAGCTGATGACATCGAGGACGTGGTTGCCATTCCCGGCGCTCAGACATTCTTAAACAGTCTGCCGGCGCGACGGTGGGCACTGGTGACATCGTCTTCGAAGAAGCTTGTGCTGCGTCGACTGGAGGCTGCACAACTTCCTGTACCTGAGTTTCTCGTAACGGCTGAGGAAGTCGTGCATGGGAAGCCCGATCCCGAAGCCTATCTTCTCGGCGCCGAGAAGCTGGGTGTCAATGCAAGAGATTGCCTGATCTTTGAGGATACGATGCCGGGTCTGAACGCTGGCGAAGCTGCTGGGGGCAACATCCTGCTGATCAGCGCCGTTCATAATCCTCCCCTGGCAAGCGAACACGAGGCGGTCGACGACTTTCGGCAACTGAGAGCGGTTCCTTCCAACGACGGCGCTGTGCTTCGAATCGAAAAAATCACGGGCAGCAGTATTGCCGGTAGGTAAACGTTTGATGGCGGCCAGGCGCTCGACGCTGTCTCATCCGGTGCTCCGGTGTCGTTTTAAATCATGATGATCGCGCCTGACGTGCCGCGACGAAAACCCTTCTTGATCTCCTTTCAAATGGCACGGTGTCAGGCGTGTTGCGTATGAGATGCACTTGCAACCGGCTGTCACCAGCGTCATAGCTGTGCGTCGTAGAGGAGCCCACATGTCAAAGACAAGACTGTTCTCGCCTATCCGTATCGGGTCGCTCAACATGCGAAACCGCATCGTCATCGCGCCTATGTGCCAGTACTCGGCTGCCGACGGCGAAATGACTGACTGGCATCACATTCACCTTGGCCATCTCGCACTCTCGGGCGCGGGCATTCTTACGATCGAGGCGACAGCAGTCTTACCAGAGGGTCGGATAACCTACGGTGACGTCGGCCTATATTCCGATGGCTGTCAGGCCGCGATGGATCGTGTGCTGACCAGTGTCAGACGGTGGTCCAACATGCCTGTTGCGATCCAACTCGGCCATGCTGGCCGCAAGGCCTCGACTGAGAAGCCATGGCTTGGTGGTCATCAGCTGAGCCCAGGCGAAAAGAACGGCTGGAAAACCGCCGCTCCTAGCGCTGTTGCGTTCAAGCCTGAATACGATCCGCCTCAACAACTCGATAGAGACGGACTTAAGCGGGTGCGTGGTGCTTTTGCAGACGCCGCAAGACGTGCTGCCGCTCTCGGGATTGACGCTGTGCAGATCCATGGCGCACATGGCTATCTGCTGCATCAGTTCCTGTCACCACTGTCAAACAAACGCACCGACGAGTACGGCGGCTCGCTTGAGAACCGCATGCGGTTTCCCCTGGAAGTTTTCGATGTGGTCAGAGAGGCTTTCCCTTCCGACAAGCCTGTGACGATGCGCGTGTCGGCGACCGACTGGGCACAGGGGGGGTGGGACAACGCTCAGACCGTCGTTTTCGCCGAGGCGCTGGAGGCGAGAGGGTGCTCGGCAATCCATGTTTCGACCGGCGGGCTCTCGGCTCACCAGCAGATTTCAATCGGTCCAAGCTACCAGGTACCCTTCGCGCGCACCGTCAAACATGCAGTCAAGATACCTGTGATCGCTGTCGGTCTCATTACTGACTTCGAACAGGCGGAAGCCATATTGACAACGGGGGATGCTGATCTCATTGCGATCGCGAGAGCGATCCTCTACGATCCGCGCTGGCCGTGGCACGCTGCCGCGCATTTCGGGGAAACCGTTGATGCGCCCGAACAATATCTTCGCAGCCAGCCTCGTCAGTTCAAGGACCTGTTCGGAACGCCGGCGGGATGATTGCCGTAGGGTATTGCCACTCAGACCTTCGATGAGACCTCGCGGCAACCGAACTAACGCTTCTCCGGTTGCCGCCGTCCCCGCCAGCTGCAAATGTTTTCCCAAGCCAAGGCGATACCGGCTAGCAATAGGAAAACGGTCGGAATAGCGACTATGGGAGTGGTCCAGACGCTGAGAGCACCGGTCAACCACCATAGCATCCATACTGCGTCAGCCATCAAAAACAAGGCGACAAGAAATGAGATCGCTCTACGCATCACGCCCCATCTGACCATTTACATGAAAGTAGAACTTGGACGGCCTCCATGGGTTCCGGCCTGCGGGCATTGTCTCGGCTGCGATGCTGCGCAGCCAGGATCACGCGGTGGCTATCGCGCCTGCGTGGGATCTGGCGTCAGCCGAAACGTTCGCCTGTCAAGCGCCCCGCTGTCGGCGGCACCCCGCACGGCGCCAATATTTCAAATTCAGTACCGATGAGGCTCCCTCGAAGCCGATCCGGTGGATCTTCCCTTATCGGTCGCTGCAGTGCACGAATACAGAAAGCCTCGCGCGGGCCTATGACGAGGCAGCGTATTTGGCGACCGTCATATTCCCATTCTCATGTGAACCCTCGCATTGATGACAATGGAACATCATCATCATCTACACGTTCCTCGCCGCCAGCAAAGGAGCAAATGATGATACGAGCAGAACAGATTACCGAGCACATGGAAGTCATCTCTCAGGACGGAGCGCATGTCGGCACGGTCGACCACATGGACGGCGACAGCCGCTTCAAGCTTACCAAGACCGACTCCGACGATGGAAAACATCATTTCGTTCCCTTGGAATGGGTGGATCATGTCGATGAGCATGTGCACCTCTCCAAGAGCGAAGCTGATGTTCGCAGCGCATGGTCCGTCGAGGACTGACGACCTACAACGCTTGACGTGAAACAAACCATGGGGCCGGGCCGTCCGGCTCCTCCTTCAAGCAGCTACGGGAACAGCATGGCAAGGATCGCGATCATCGGCTCGGGACCGACGGGGATCTATACTCTCAAGGGGCTCATCTCGCACCCGGCTGGACTTTCGATCACCGTCTTCGAGGAAAGTCCGGACCCCGGTAAAGGCACTCCTTACCATCCAGCCGTCAACGACAAGGCTATGTTGGCGAATATAGCGAGCATCGAGATTCCGCCGATCATTGACAGCCTCGTAGGCTGGCTCAGATCGCGGTCCAACGAGGAGCTACAGAATCTCGGCATAGCACGCGACGCGATCGGCGAGCGCGAGTTCTATCCCCGCATCGTTCTTGGTGACTACTTTGCTGCGCAGTTTTGGGAGCTGGTCAGGCGTGGCCATGCGGCGGGTCACACGATTGACGTCCGGGGAAGCTGCCGGATCGCCGACATCGCATTGAATGCGCATGATCTAACAGTCACGGCAACAAGCAGCGAGAGTTCGCCTTGCCGGTTGAGCTTCGATCATGTTGTGATGGCAACAGGTCATGACTGGCCGCAGGATACAGAAACATCTCCGGGCTATTTTGCCTCTCCATGGCCCGCAGCTGCTATCAAGCGGATCAAGGCCGTCAAGGTCGGCGTTCTTGGAACGTCCCTCAGTGGCATTGACGCCGTGGTTTCGGTGGCGACGGCGCACGGGATGTTCCTGCGGGACGATATGGGGGCGCTGCTGTACCAGCCTTTGCAAGGTCGCGAGGACCTGCACATCACGATGATGTCGAGGAAGGGACTGCTTCCTGAGGCCGATTTCTACTGCCCTATCCCTTACGAGCCATTGGCTATATGTACACCGATGGCGGTCGAGCAGGCAGTGCACGATGAACCGGACAGGCTTCTGGACGCTGTGTTCGATCTCTTCAAGCAGGAGCTTGCCCGTGCGGATCCTGATTTTGCTGCACGCATTGGACTGGCCCTTGCGACGGTAGAAGATATTTCCGATCGATACTTCCGCGAACGGACAGCCAGCGACCAGTTCGTATGGGCCGGCCGTGTTCTCGCACAGGCCAAACGGGATAAGATCGAGCGCAACACGGTTCCTTGGCGCTACGCTATCCTGCGCATGCATGAGGTCATTGCACGAGCGGTGCCGCACTTCAGCAACGGCGACCTGGGACGCTTCCATAAATATTTCAAAACGGTCTTCGTGGACGATTATGCGACGGTTCCACATGAATCCATTGAGCGGCTCTTGGCGTTGCACAATGCCGGGAAGCTAGAGGTGATGGCAACGGGTTCTGATTACACGATCGAAAAGACCGACGGTCAGCCGGGGGTCGAGCTGACTGTCGCTGCTTCCTCGCCCATCCGTTTCGCGGCTTTCATTGACGCCACCGGGCAACATCCTCTCTCCGCAAAGGACATTCCGTTCGAGAGCCTCCGACGCCAGGACGTCATCCGGCAGGCTCAGACACCGACCAATAGCCTGGGTGGCGACGGGTACGATCTCAGGCCCACAGGGGGGATCGACGTCGATGAAAGCTTCCGGCCGAAGTTCGAAGCGAACTTGACAAACCAGCTCTACTGCGTATCGGTGCCTTTCCTGTTGCACAAGCTGCCATTCGTCCAGGGCATAACATCTGCAAGCGATATGGGCGAGATCGTTTCTGAATCGATCAGGAGCGCGCTCGGGAAAGTCAGTCAGTTACTGCCATTCCCGGTTTCGACTGAAAGGCTAAATCGATCGCCTACACCGACGACGCCCACCGAGGATACGGTTGCATAGACGCCGAATGCTCGATGCCGCTTTCTGACGATGGTACGAAGCACCTCGGCATCCTCGTCAATTCCTTGTTGGGCGATCATGGTCATGCCGCAACGCTTGGCAACCTCCTTTACCAGCCCGCCGCCCCCAACGCCGACGTGGAACGATTGCCCTACCCAGCCCTGGTCATCGCTTTCAGTGCTGATCACCAGATTTGGCCGGAAGCGGCGTGTGTCGATAAAGCTTTTGCCAAGTTCGAGCGATAAAGCGCGTAGGGATGATGTCGTTATGAGGTGAAGCGGGGTGACGTCGTACCTTGGCTTGAGGCAGACCGTCGACCCATTGGTGAGAGACACCTTGGTTCCGGCAGCTCGTATGCCGCACCGGAAGCCCATGTGCTCGCTTACCAGTCTATCGAGTTCGCTTCCATGACTGGCCTCGTGCTTTCCAACTGAGACAACCACTGATGTACCTTCAATGCGTGCTGCCATCAACAAAGCCTTGCGCCAACGAAGGTCGCTTTCGGGAGAGGCGACTTGACCGTTATCGAGGTCAACGAGCAGATGCGTCCTGTCCCCGGCTATGCCCGAGAGGCAGATTTCGCCCGAGGTGAGCTTCTCGCCGCCCAAGCTCGATACCGGATATCTCCAAACTTCTATAACATGGCCAGCCATCAAACCTCTCGCATTTTCGCAGCAACCCTTGCCGAAAGCTGCTACGACAAATGCGGACCAGGATAGTTCGTTCCTGCAGTGGCTTTCAAAATGTCCAAAACGTGTCGCAACGGTTGGCGCGCCGGCCTTTGGTGAGCCATGCAAGGCCATGGCGATGCGCACTATTCCGTTACGTTCCTTCTCGCCCTCATGCGGCTGGAAATGACAGCGGCGGCTCCTGTCATCGAACTCTGGTGATCCAATTGCTAAAGCATCGGTCGCTCTACTCAACCGCTGGACACCCAAACGTTCACGGAGAGGGTGCCACGGCATCCCGGATGAAGCCGTTGAACGCTTAATGGCCTGGCCCGACAAGATTGCTGCAAGGCCGCGTGATCTGCGGCGCACTACATTGTTAGCCGCGGCGTGATGATCTGCCCGGCGATTGTCTTGAACACGTCCACCAGCTTGGCGGAATCTTCCATCGCATAGGCTTTCGAACTGTCGGAGGCGCAAGACGCGAGGCCGGCGGCTGTCGGGCCCGTGACGCCGACGGCCACCGTAAAGATCGTGATGCCGGCCGCCTTCGCATTTGTGCAGACGCTGGACATCAACGCATTGGCCTTTGCGGCGTCGGTCCCTGTGTGCTGAAGGTAGTTCGACTTGTTAGGAGACAAAGTGTTGGCGCCATCGGTCATTAAGACAATGAATTTGCTGAGGCCATTACCCTTTGGAAGAGCTTCCTCCATGGGCATTTGCGAAGACAGGGTGTTCCAACCCCACAGGATGCCCGCAGGAATATAGGTCTCGTCCTTAGCAGCCATCTTAGATATCGCCATGCGTAACGAAGTATAGTTGTTGGTCAGCGGCATGACGACCGACCCGCAGGTGGTATTCTGCAGCCCAGTATATTTGGTCGCCGGTTGAACGTCGTTGACGTCGAGCGGACTTGGCCGCGAACCGACGCAGCCGTTCCAGGTATAGTTGAAAGTTTTATCGGAGCAGGTGGTGACGGGCTCGTCATATGTATAGCTGTCGCATTGCTCCTTCTGCCCCGTCGTGGTCACGCCGTCATTCGTAGTGGTGGTCGGAACCATTTTGCAGCCCGACTTGGACAGGAGTTTTTTCGAGGTAGTGCAGGTATTTCTGACCTCAGACGTATCATTAGGTACACTAAGCCAAGGCTGCCCCCGGTTTTCTGTCCCGACGTTAACGTATCGTGAGAACGGCACCAGCGAGAAGCGAGCATTCACATTCGATGCCGTCTCGAAAACCTTAAGCAAGGAGTTCGCTGCCGCCTTCAGATCTGTCAGCTTTTGACCAGACATCGATCCCGTATTGTCGAGCACCATCGAAACCTCGATCTTCTGATAGCCGGAGCGCACTGATTGCGCAGAAACGGCGACCTCGAGGTTGTCTTGGAACAGGATCTGACCGATCGTCAGCGGAACACGGGTCCTGGCGTTCAGGGTAATGTAGTTGGACGCCGAGACCTGGAGATCGTCGACACTGGCAGACTTGGCTAGATCGCCGCTCAGATTGGCAATGAAAACACGGGTTGCTTCTATTTTCATGTTGTCGACCGACGTCGACGGCATTGATGCCGCAGCGAGGACGGCGGCATCCGCTGCAGCTTGCAAATCGGCCTTTCGTGACAGGGCCATGGAGAAGTCAGTCGCCATCCCAGCGGCCCCAATCAGTGGCACGGCGACGATTGCGGTCATAACCGCGAAATTACCTGACTTATCTTTCCAGATCGACATCGTTCACCCCGCAGTTCTAGGTGGTTCAAATTGAAGTGAAAGCGTTTAGCATTTGTTAAGAAGAGATCCGGGTGATCCCGAATGAACGCGAGGAATGGCCGGCCAAGGCGCGCCGACGGAGCGACGCCAGTCGGCGATAACGTCTCCTTGGGCCAGACGGCTAGGACAAAGCAGCCGGTCCAGGAAAGAATGCACCAGTACCAGTTGGTTCGGACGGCGCGTCTGGGGCAGGCGCAAAAGCAAATGGCCCGGGCGCCGGGTGGGGGAGCCGGTCCAGGTCGTCATAGCGTCCCGGGCGGCAAAAGCTCTAGCGGTGGCGGCGGCAAGGGTTCCTGCGATGGGGATGCTGTGAAGGGCCCCGGCAGCCATTTGGCTGGAGTTTGTAATGTGCAAGAAAAGCGAGGGTCAACGTTTCAAACGGTGCTGCTGCACAGCCGTGTTGACCGCCGAGGGTCAGTTACTATGAAGTGGGCGGATGGTGAGGGGCAGGACGCTATCGCACAATGACCTTTGTTCCGGTCTGGACCAGCTCGTACAGCTCCTCCACGTCCTGCCGGTACATCCGAAAGCAGCCACTTGAAGCCTTTGTGCCGATCGAGGACGGATCGTTGGTCCCGTGAATGCGCAACAGACCATCGGCAAGGTAGATCGCGCGCGTTCCCAGCGGGTTTTGGGGGCCAGGGGCGACGACCGCGGGCAGCCGCGGGTTTTTTTCCCGCATGCTTGCGGTCGGTCGCCATTCCGGATGTTCGCGCTTGGCGACCACCCGCGTCGTTCCAAACCACTGTTTTCCCTCCCGTCCGACGGCGATCGGGTAGACGAATTGCTGTCCCTGCGACGTCGTGTAAGTCAGCGTTCTGCGGCGTGTTGAGATTTCGATGGTGCCGCGGCCGATATTGATCGACGGCCGTTGACGCTCCAGCTCTGGCGCCCGATAGCGCGGTTCCCGATACCCGGGTTCAAGATAGCGCTGGTCGTTCTCATCGTAGGGAGGCGGCGGATACGGACTGTACGGGTCGTCGTAGCCATACCCGTCATAATCTCCGTAATCCTGCTGAGGGGGGTAAAACTGCGCATTGGCGTTTCCCGCGAAGAGCGCGCTGCACAAGGCAAAGACGACCATCGATTTCATGTAGAGCCACCGAACGTTTTTCATCGATTGGACCGAATTCTGTGGCAGCACTATGACGACGACTACGCAGTGCGAGCTTTCGAGATGTTGATCCGACCGAGACTGTCTGCATCCTCGGTCTCGAAGGAAATCCGGCGGGCTCGCGAAGTCTCTGCAAGCGCCCAGATTTGCCGTCCCTTTTTAGGGCGAGTTTCAGGAAAGGTGCAAAGAGTAGTGCTAAGTGTTCGTTAATGCCCGCGCTCGAGACACCACGGCTCTGCCTCATCGTCGTCGCCAAAATGTTCGTTTGGAAAAAGCCGACGCTTGCGCATCGCAAGGCGTTTACTCAGCCGATCGGTGGCCGCAGCGGTCTCTTGACCGGCTGATCCTCGTGCACTGCCCGGAGTGATCTCCGTTTTCGGACGTCAGTTAAGCGAGCTGGGTCGACCTTTCTATGCCAGCCGACAGCGGCGCGGATCGAGGCCGCGCTTTAGGCGTCCCAATCAACATCGGAACAACGCCGTTGGATGCAGGTTAGGTTAATGAGCGTTGCGTTTTCCTAACTCAGGATGCGCAGCATGGTAAGTCACGGCAGCTCGCAAGGTCAGAACGTCAACGCTGGCTTGTCGGATTTTCAGGCTCTTACGCTCATGCGCGCAACGACTAATCAGCGGCGTCCATGACGCTGAGGCAGGGAAAGATGCAACGATTTTACCGTGTGGACAGTCAAACAGCACAAGCTTATCCGGGGCATCTCATCGTCGTCTGGGGCGACGTTGAAAGGATAGTTGGTGAAGTGGTTCCTATGGGTCATACTTCCCGCGGCCAAACGGAACCCCTTGAAGCTGCAATCCATAACGCCCTCCTTATAAAACAGCGTGACGCGCTGCCCATTGCAGTGCGAGATGATTTGGGGCTGTGGCCGCCGAGGCTCGGTCAGTTGGTTGTTTGGGATCCATGAGAGTATTGAGAGATCAAGTTAATGATCGCTGTTATAGCTTTCACGCCTGACATTGCCGCGCTTAGCGCTGCC
Source organism: Rhizobium sp. Rhizsp82 (assembly GCF_047325115.1). Taxonomy (NCBI): domain Bacteria; kingdom Pseudomonadati; phylum Pseudomonadota; class Alphaproteobacteria; order Hyphomicrobiales; family Rhizobiaceae; genus Rhizobium; species Rhizobium sp. Rhizsp82. Next base: position 234,250 of record NZ_CP168569.1, read on the forward strand.
ACATCGGCCGCCCTTAGGAAGCCGGCTGCATCAAGATGCGGTGGCAATGTTTCATGGCGTGGTAGGGTGGGGCGCCTTCATGGTAAGCCCACGGTGAAGGCCGTCTTGCGATGACGGCCTGCTGACTGCCAGTCCTAGTGGTAACACTAGGAGTAGTCATATGACGAAGCATCCAATTCAGGTGATCACGTCTGTGGAGCGCCGTCGGCGCTGGTCACGCGAAGATAAACGGCGGCTCGTGGCTGCCTGCTTTGAGCCAGATGCGGTCATCTCCGAGATTGCCCGCGCGGCCGGCATCCATGTCAGCCAGTTGTTCCGTTGGCGCAAAGAGCTTTGCCGGATCGAGAGGCCAAGGTCTGACACGACGACTTTGGTGCCGGTGATCGTGTCGGAGGCCGCGCCGGCGGTATCTCCAGTTCAACCGGAACCGCCCACCACATCCCATCCTCGTCGGAAGCGCAGCGATGTAACGATCGAGCTTGGACGGGGTCGGCGCGTCCGCGTGGATAGCGACATCGATACTGACGCGCTTGGCCGGATTCTCGATTGCGTGCTGGGGCTGCGATGATCCCAGTTCCGAGTGGTGTGAAGGTCTGGCTGGCGACGGGCCACACCGATATGCGCAAGGGCTTCCCCGGTCTGTCGTTGATGGTGCAGGAGGCGCTGAAGCGCGACCCGATGTGCGGTCACCTGTTCGTATTCCGCGGCCGAGGCGGTGGCCTGATCAAGGTGATCTGGCATGATGGCCAGGGAGCTTGCCTGTTCACCAAGAAGCTCGAGCGAGGACGCTTCATCTGGCCGTCAGCGGCCGATGGCACGGTAGTGATCACGCCTGCGCAGCTCGGCTATCTGCTGGAGGGCATCGACTGGCGGATGCCGCAAAAGACCTGGCGGCCAACGTCGGCCGGATAAGCAAAAACACTGGAATGACAGGGTCGAATATGATTCCATCCTGTCATGAGCAATGCGGCTGATGAGCTTCCGGACGACCTTGCCAGTGCCCTTGCACTGCTAGCCCAGGAACGCGCTCGACGTGTTGCAGCCGAGGCAGAAGCGGCGACCGCCAAGGCAGAAGCCGCCAGCGCAAAGGCACTCGTATCGCATTCCGAGGCGCGGATCGCTCGGCTGAAGCTGGAGATCGACAAGGTTCGTCGCGAACTTTACGGCAGCAGGTCCGAGCGCAAGGCGCGGCTTCTGGAGCAGATGGAACTGCAGCTCGAAGAACTCGAGGCAGACGCCGGTGAAGATGAATTGGTCGCGGAAATCGCCGCCAAGGCCTTAGTCGTCAAAGCCTTCGAGCGCAGGCGTCCGTCACGCAAGCCCTTTCCCGAACATCTGCCACGCGAACGCGTCGTCATCGCTGCTCCCACCAATTGCGCCTGCTGCGGATCGGCCAAACTGTCGAAGCTCGGTGAGGACATCACCGAGACCCTGGAGGTCGTCCCGCGTCAGTGGAAAGTCATACAGACGGTGCGGGAGAAGTTCACCTGCCGCGAGTGTGAGAAGATCACGCAGCCACTGGCTCCCTTCCATGTGACGCCACGCGGCTTTGCCGGGCCGAACCTGCTGGCGATGATCCTGTTTGAGAAGTTCGCCCAGCACCAGCCGCTCAATCGCCAGAGCGAACGCTATGCCCGCGAGGGCGTCGACCTCAGCTTGTCGACGCTGGCCGATCAGGTTGGAGCATGTGCAGCGGCGCTGAAGCCCATCCACTCCCTGATCGAGACGCATGTCCTTGCTGCCGAACGTCTGCACGGCGACGACACGACCGTGCCAATTCTGGCCAGAGGAAAGACCGATACGGGCCGCATCTGGACCTATGTTCGGGACGATCGGCCGTTCGCAGGGCTTTCCCCGCCGGCGGCCCTTTACTATGCCTCGCGAGATCGACGGCAGGAGCATCCGGAACGCCATCTGAAGACCTTCACCGGCATTTTGCAGGCGGACGCCTATGGCGGCTACAATCCGCTGTTCAAGGCTGATCGCGATCCAAATCCGCTAAGGCAGGCGTTGTGCTGGGCGCACTCGCGGCGCAAGTTCTTCGTGCTCGCCGACATTGCCGCAAACGCCAAGCGTGGAAAGAACGCTGCGCCGATCTCGCCTATGGCGCTTGAAGCCGTCAAACGGATCGACGGCCTCTTCGATATCGAGCGCGAGATCAACGGACTTACGGCCGATCAACGCCTGGAGCGTCGCCAGAGAGACAGCCTGCCGCTCGTCGATGATCTGAGGGACTGGCTTCAAACCGAGCGGGCAAAGCTATCACGCAGTTCACCGGTCGCGGAGGCCATCGACTACATGCTCAAACGATGGGACGGCTTCACGTCATTCCTGGAGGATGGCAGAATCTGCCTGACGAACAATGCCGCCGAGCGAGCGCTCAGAGGCTTCGCACTCGGCAGGAAGTCCTGGCTCTTCGCCGGATCAGACCGCGGCGCAGATCGTGCCGCCTTCATGGCCACGCTGATTATGAGTGCCAAGCTCAACGACATCGATCCGCAGGCGTGGCTTGCGGATGTCCTTGCCCGTATAGCGGACACGCCGATTACCAAGCTGGAGCAGTTGCTCCCGTGGAATTGGACGCTGCCGGCCGTCAACGCTCAAGCTGCCTGACCTGTGGCCTTCACCGGAGGCTTACCCTTCATGCTGACTCGCTCGCTTTTCACCTCAGGCGGCCAATCTGAGCCATGCAGAAGGGGTGGATGAGCGAGTCATTTCGATCAATACTCTTATTGTCGAGGCTGCTTACTTTTTGCCGCCTGCATCGCCATTCGTATAAGGTACTCAATGAGCTTCTCGCCGTCGCCGCGGACTGCCTTGCACAGACTTCGATTTAGCTGATTTGCCATTTATTCCTCGTGCTCGCAGGCTCGGGAGACGCCACTTTAGCCAGGTGCGGCCTAAAAGGCATGGGCATGCTTTCGCCGCCGGCAGCCAACCTAGGGCACTTTGCTGTCCGTTTCGGCTTAGCCCATCATGGATGTGCCGGGCAATGATCAGTCCGCTGTCTGCTCGTCATCGGCTCAACTCCCCGAGGATTGAGTTCAACTCCCCCTGTCCGGCGATGGAGATGGCTCTCGGCCCAAACCGGAAGCCCTGTAAAACCGGCGGTAGCAACGCAAGGCGCCTCAGGCGATGTCGAACGACGTTCGGGAGCGTTCAACGGCGGCCCGCTTTGTCGGTAACGGATTCACCGACAGCAAAGGGAAGCGAAAGCTAACTTAAAGCTTTCCACGGGGCGCGCGACAGCGGCCAAGGACTATCTACAACAGAAGGAGCATTTCGCCCGGGGTTGGGGCGCCCGCATGGAAAATTTAAGGGCAGACAAAAAAAGAACCGGCGGGTGGCAATTTCCGTACATTCGGCAGAGTGAGAGGTTTGATCGGCCCGGCGACGAACTCCTGGCTCTGCTCTGGCCGGATAGCGGCGCCGTCACGCGAACCCGACGAGAGAAGGGGGCGGCACTAGGCTCTCTCCGCTCCGTCTGGCGGCAGCGTAATCGAGCGCGGCCACGACCTCTGCACCAGAGAGCGGTTTTGCCACCACACCGACTGCACCGGGAAATCCCTTCGAAACGATTTCTGGTGACGCCGTCGCGAATAGCACCGTGACATTCCAGCGCTCTGAGAGCATTTTGCCGATCGCCGTTCCGTCTTCCTCATCAAGATGAATGTCGACTATCGCGACATCGACATGTTCCGCCAGTCGAGCCGCCTCAATAGCATTTCGGGCATGTCCGCAAACCTCGTAACCTCCTGCCATCGCCGCCTCCTCGATGGTCATAGCCATCTCAAGGTCGTCCTCGACGATCAGAACCTTGATAGGTCCTCTAACAGGCTCCATGGCATCACCTCGGTTCTAAGCCCAATGCCATCATTCACGACATCGCAACAACGAGCATGACAGCTCCGACCAAGAGGATGACAAATAACGTGACGATTGTCCAAAAAGCGAGCCGGAAGCCCTTGGAGAATTGGATACTTTTCCAATCCGTCTTCGGGGAGGGGCTGGTTCCCAGAGAAGTGTCGGTGTGCAGGTATCGGGACATAGTGTTCGGTTCCAGTTGGCGCATGGTGAACGGGCGGTAACCGCGAATGTTCCTCTCCCGACTGGTCACGGCTGCGAATGCCTGAATTGAGTAGTTGCTTATACGCCGACAGGCGTTACGCTTACGAAGGCCCAGCATAGAGGTATTGCATATGGATGCTCTCTCCAGGAAAACGGTCGGTATCGAAGACAGTAAGATATTGGTGACGATCCTCGATCAGTGGTGTGCTGCAAATCCGGCAGCGTCGGGAGGTAGCGAAGCGCGAGCAAAAGCTGAGGAACTTGTAGACTGGTTCGAATTCGGCATTTCGGATGCGAATGAATTGGTTGATCTGATCCATCGAAAGCATTGGCAGGTTTCGACAATTTGAGAATAGCTCACGTAAGCATCTCCGATGATTTTTCGACGACGGGATGCCAAAACGACAGGCTCTTGAATCGTCTCGTTCCCGGGTTGCGAGTGTCGATAAGGAACATTCCTGGGACAGTCGACACGGCAGGGGATGACGGGCGGCGTCCTTTCAACTTGTCGTCCACGTCGGCCCGGGAAACTGGCCGCAGCGGTCTCGGTAGAGTGCAAGCAAACCGTAACGCCTTCCTGCTAGCGTTTTAGAATGGAAACCCAAATCATCAAGTTCGGCCTCAGCACGCCCACTCTCGTCATCATTCAGGACGAAATGCCGAAATCGCGGGTTATCAACCTCCTGATTGATCACGTCGTCGACGACGAGGACGCGAGGGCAGCCATCGAGCTCGTCTGCGGTTCTCCAGCGGGCCGTTATGATGGCAATGGATGGTCCTTCTGGTTTGCAATGAAGGACGCGATCTTACACTGACAGCGCAACGTGTCTTCCCTCGCGGTTCGAGCGAAAGCCATTGGTTCTCATGCCCCGACTGCTATGACATGCATCAGAAGCTTTCCAGCCCGGACTCGGCAGTGCCAAGATTGCGCGCCGAGCTCATATGGTTTTGAACGTAATGCGAGATGACGCCAGCCCCCCGCTTGGCTGCGAAGATGGGTTGCGAACGCACTCATTTGAGGATGAGACGGGCCGTTTCATTGTGTCCGACAAGCACGGACGGCATCTCCTGCGATATTGGCGAGCGGTGTAAAGCTGTGCACTTCGTCGTGAGTAGCGCAATCTCCTGTGAAAACATTGCCGTAGAGAGCAAAGTGATAGAGGCCTCCCGTTAATAGGGCCGCCTTGATCCCGGTCTGGCCTTCATTTCTGTTGAAACGAAGAGTGCCCACTGATGGCCAATCGGAGGGATCGCCTCCGTAGGCAGAAATATATGCGACAACCCAGTTGCTTTGCACGCTTTACCTGGTCAACGAGCGCTTTTACGCTGACTGCCTGGCGCCAGCCCTATCCAACTGTAAGTGTTTGGCATGGTTCGCATCACGATCGCCGGCGTTTGCCGCAATGACGGTCATGTTGGAGGCATCCGGGGCCTGGTCTGAGCGCCGGCCCGCTAACAGAAGGGCGTTGAATGGACGCAGGCAATAAATAGAGGTTACAATCGCGGCGGCCAGCCGTACGCCAGCGCGCAGGATGCGACATTTCGACAACGGCCCTTCGGACCGTCGTGAAACCTGCCTTTGAGCACGCCACTCAGGACCGCCTATCCTTCGTTTCCATCGCTGATGAAGTTCGTATCACTACCGTCGGGTGCCGGATTTGCAATGTCTGTGACAGAGACGGGAACTTCTTGCCGCCGCTTTTGCCGACGGACCTCCGCCGTTGAAGATACAGGGTCGGTTATAGAAGGTTGCGCCTGAACTTGGTCCGGTAGTTCCGTGGCATTGCTATCGGTGCGGATCATAATTTCCTCCTAGTTTTGTTTAAACCCGCACGAGTGCTTCCAGTTCCCAAGCGCCACCGGCCTAAGATGCGGAGTAGAACTAAAAACATTGCACATCAAAACGCCCGGGCTGCTTCGGCCAAGGGAAGCTGTTGAGCGCCGGGGGGAAAATGATCAGGCACTGCTGGATCAACGTCGGCCTGGACGTCATACCTGCGACCTACTCCTGCAAGATGATGCCCATCTCGTTCGTATTATCAGCCGATACGATAGGAAGGGTTTGAATCTTATACCGGTCCGAGCCGGTGCGCGGTAAACCGATCAGGCCACCGTCACGAAATCGTGGCTCAGCTTTTGGATCAGGTCCAGGGGGCTCGTATAAGATAGAATTTCAACGTGGTTCAGGTTTGTCGCAGTTTCAAAATTGGAAAGACCGGGTCGGTATGTGAGGCTCACCGGGTTGTCGTCCGAACCTCGACACGCACTGTCGGACGAGAAACTTGCTAGTGTTCTGCCGGCTTAGCTCACGGTGAGCGCAATGACCTTAATATTTCGTCTGAGGCGAGAAGATTGTCGGATATCTGAGCGAAGCGTCGGTAAGGGCGCGCGGCTGGACGCTAGCCGATGCGAGAGGAGGGCTCGCGCTGCGATCCGCCCAGCAAAGGATGCCTGAGGCGGAGGACGGATAACGGAAAATCGTGCAGAAAATCGTGCCGTATTCCCTGGCCGCTGGGCGAGCTCGACATCTTGTGCTGCAGCAACGCTGATTACGACTAGTCCTTCTAATTTCACCGTGCGCCGGAACTTGGGACCATGCGCTGCGTTCGGCGCGTGAGGAGAGCCAACATGTCTGTTCCAAACGAACCCATCGTCCCACCACAATCGCCATCACCGATCGACAGACCGCCGCAGGATCCTGATCGTGTTCCCGCAGACGAACCCGTCCGCGATCCGGATCCCGACGAGCCAGCCAGCCCGTTCAGTCACACCACATCGCATTGCCCGACTTGGGGCCTGATCTGCAGGGGCGTTCGCCTGCAGCCGGAAGATTTCCGGCAAACGGCTTGACTTGCAGAGCCAAATTTGGCGTTGGATTGAACGGCCGCGCGGTGGTCTGGCCAGTGTGGGTTGTCTGGGCTTTGAAGCGGTGCGGCAGTGACGCCGCCACACCAGCCGCGGGGGTGGGCGTTCCGCCGCACGTTTGTCCTGACAGATACACCCATAGAGGGTGCTGCCTCGAAGCTGCAGATCTTTTAATGTCGTTTAGACACCGCATGCGCCCGAACCCGAAAAGAGTGCGATTGCGATTGACAGGCACGATGCCATGCTTCGGACAGCTCGGTCGTTAAAGCCGATGACCGCGACAGGGGCGACCTCGGATGCCCCTAAGCGCGTGCGGAAACTCCAGAGATATGTTGTTCGGCCAAAGCCCAAGCAGCTTCAACCTGATCAGGGACCGTAGCCCCTGCTGTTAAACCAGTAGGATCCAGTCTTCAGCTGGCGACTTTTTGGTCCGGCGGTGCATTCGAGTGGCTTCATCTCGGACCAAGGTCGGGGGTAGGGAACAGCTAATCGCCTCGCTCGTTCTTCGGCAGCGGTCAGATCAGACCGCGTCCAAGGAGAGGTAAAAATGCTCACGAAAATCTCGATAGCCGCCACCCTGTCCGCAGCGCTCCTGTCAGGCACAGCATTCGCTCAGTCGTCGACCGTCAATGGAGCCGCTGGCGGAGCGGTCACCGGCGCGATCGTCGGCGGCCCGGTCGGCGCAGCCGTGGGTGGCGTTGCAGGCGCCGTGGTCGGCACGGTCATCGATCCGCCGCCGCAGAAGGTGGTGACCTATGTCCAGGAAGCTCCGGCTCCGACCACGCGGGTCGTCGTAAAGGAGAAGGTCGTGGTAGGTCAGCCGCTTCCTGAAACAGTCGTCGTCACGCCCGTGCCGGACAATCCGACCTATTCCTACGCGATCGTTAACGACGAACGGGTCATCGTCGAACCATCTTCGCGAAAAGTTGTCCAGATCATCAATTGACGTTCGGCGGGCGCGGGTCTGCCGCGCCCGCCATTTATGTCCCATCAGGAAAACTGCACTATGAAAGCAGTCGCTTCATTGGTCTTTGGCATCGTTTGCGCAGTCGGCGCCGGTATTGTGGGAATTTCAGCAGCTTCTGCTGTGATGTCCAATCCGGAAGGCCAGCATTTAACGACACTCTCCGAGCCTGATCTCTGGACCTCTGAGCCTGTGCGGATAGACGTTGCAAAACAACAATATGAGCGGGTCGAGCCCGTCTATTCGAGCTACGTCACCGATCACGCTGGTGCCAGGATTGCGACGAAGACCCCGGTCGAACGCAGCTTGGAGGCGGATAGTGTACAGGAAAAGGTGGCCACAGCTGCAGCTCATCGCGACTGGTGCGTGCAACGATATCGCTCATACGATGAGGCCGAAAATACATATCGAAGCTTCAGCGGCGAAATACGGACCTGCGTATCGCCCTTCGCACCGCCATCTGCGGTCGCTCAGAGTGCAGACGAGGATCGGGCCACAGCAGACGTAGCCTGGTGCGCTGCACGCTACCGCTCTTATCGCGCCAAGGATAACACTTATCAGCCCTTCGACGGGCCGCGTCGCGCCTGCGTGCCATCAGCGCGTCAGGAAATGGCAGCAAACTAATGAGATGTTTCAGAGCAAGGAGATCACTATGCGGCTTTTGATCGTTGAAGATGAAGTCGACGTGGCTCTCACCATCGAGGATGTGGCCCTAGGCTTGGGGTTTGAAGTGGTTGGAATCGCGACCAACATGCAGGAAGCTCTAGAGATAGCTCCAGAAACGGAGATTGCGCTGGTCGACTTGCGGCTTGCCGATGGCATCACAGGTCCCGCAATCGCCCGCGCGCTTGTCGCAGGCTGGAATATCGGCGTGGTTTTTGTGACCGGCAGTCCTGAACTGAACGAGGAGGTCGATGGTCTGCTGACGATCGAAAAGCCAGCCACTCCAGACGTTGTCAAAGCCGCGCTTCAGGCAGCGGCGAAGTGGAGACGGTCTCACGCCCACGCCTGACGCGCGGAAGCCGGCGAAAGGAGGTGGCTTTTCCGGAACTTTGGCGGTGAATCAAAAAGATATGACACCATTTGCCGTACTGAAGTCGTTCTGCCGCATGCATAAGGAAATCTCGGCTGCGGCTCGAACTGGAAGGACAATGATTTAGCGACCATCCCCGGCCTGCGACAATTTTTGGATGCGCTGCCTTTAAGATTGATCGTCTCGAAGTCAGCGGCTTTGCTGTTCCAGGTGCCGCGGGCGGGTGCGGTTACGGTGGCCGAGGCGACGACTTTTGTCCAAACGTCCAGCTGTTACGCCGATTTTGTCGAAGACGGTTGTCCCGACCGAAATCGATGCCGCGTCCTTCAACCGTTGCACATGGCGCAGCGCTTCAATCTCTCTAACGAAATACTAGGACGATGACACCTTTCAGTTCATAAAAGCCGTCGGTCTCAGCAAGCAACTGTCCCTGTGGCGAACGACTGGCGCTTTAATGCGGAACTTACCGCGGAAACCTTTCTCGAAACCCTTGCCTCGACCGATCCAGCTTTCCAAGGAGGCAGGCGACCGCTTCTGCGTCATCCCAACCTGACCGGCGCCATCCCCTCGACAGGCTCAATTCCCAACGCAGCGCTCTCAGGTTAGTCCACTCTCCGGTCTGGACATGCCGCGAGGTGATGAGCGCAGAGGCGACGCAGTCGCGCCGTGATGTTAACTGGGAGCCGGTGCCGTGGTCGCCGGTAGCAAAGCCGAAGGTCATCCAGCCGTGCGGTAATCATCGCCACCGATGCGCATCACCGATGCTCGGTTGACCAGGGCGCAATCGGCTTTTCTAACCTGTTGTTTCCCCCCCCTAGCAGATGATAGCGATGCGATAGCCCAGCCTCCCATCGTCCGATGCGGAAGGTCGACGCTCGTTAGCTGCGGTCTTATCTGCCGACAAATCTCGCTGTCGTCGTAGCCGACGAGCGAGATATCGTCAGGGACCTTCAGACCCATGTCCAGCAGCGCATTGAGGCAGCCGAGTGCCATCTGATCGTTCTGACAGAAAATTGCCGTTGGCGGCGTCTTCAGGGACATCAGCTGGCGCGTCGCGTCATAGCCGGAGGAGGGCGTCCAGTTTCCGCGCACAACATATTCAGGAACCTCGTCCAAGCGTCGCTCTGAAAGCGCCTGCCGGTAGCCGGCAAGACGAAGACCCGCCGCTTCCATAAACATCTCTCCAGTTATCGTCGCGATCCGCTGGTGGCCACGGTCAAGCAGGGTAGCAGTTGCGCGCCGACCGCCAGCGAGCTCGTCGGGAATGATTGATGGATACTCGCCCCCCGATGTGTAGCAGTTCAGAAGGACCGCGGGCACTGGGAGCCTGCGCATGGCCGGGCTCAATTCAACCGGCCGGGTGAAGACTGACATGAAGACTATTCCGCCCACACCGGCCGCAAGCAGACGCTCGATAGCCAGTTCTTCATGCCTTTCACGGTCGAGGCTTTGGGCAACGAGTATCGTCACGTCCTGATCCCACGATACGATCCGCGCCCCTTCGATTGCATTGATTGCTTCAGGCGTCGTTGCAAGCTGATCGACGATGAAGCCGACGGAACTCCCGCGAAGGCTTTCGAGACCCGATCGTCTGACAGGACCTGACACCCCGTAGCCGAGGTCGCGAGCCGCAAGGATAACGCGAGCCTTGAGGTCGGCGGAGATCTGCACCTCGGTGACGTCGTTTAGGACCAGGGATACCGTTGCCTGCGAGCAGCCCGCCGCCTTCGCCACATCTGCCATGGTCACTCGCCGGGAAGGCTTGTCTCGTGATCGTCCGTTCAAAAGCGCACCTAATATTTATTAGCTTGACTGAAACTTATTAGTACCGCTACCGTACCTGCAGTTCAAGGAGGATAACACGATGAACGACAGTGCAAAAATTCTCAACGATGCACAGACGCTGCGGACGGATGGCATCGTCGGCTTGAAGGGGGCATTTGCGCCAGAATGGGCCGATCGTATGCGCGAAGACATGATGACGGCTTTTTGGGAAGCGATCCAGCGTCCAGGCGGCGCGGTGGGCCGAGGTCCGCGACGGTGGTATGTCGAGCTACATCCGCAGGCCTTCGGCGGATTTGTCGATCTTATCACCCATCCATGGGTCGTAGCACTTTGCACCGAAGTTCTGGGCCCCAGTTACCAGATTGTCGAAATTGGGCTCGATGTACCGTTTCAGGGAGCGAAGTTCCAGCCGTGGCATCGGGATTTTCCATCCCCACGCGACACGTATGAAGAAAAGAGGATCACCTCGCTCGCTTTCAACCTGACGGGGGTCGACGTGACCGAAGACATGGGGCCATTCGAAGTTGCTCCAGGCACACAGTATGACGACGGCAGGGAATGGAAGCATGAGATGTTTCCGGATAAATCGCTGTGGGGGCGCTTCAACGAGCGAGCCGTTCGGAAATATCCACGACGTGGTGACATTTCTTGCCGATCGGCGCTGACGGTTCATCGCGGCACCGAACATGGCTCGCCCATTGCCCGTCCGGTCATGGTGCTGGGGGTCGACGCACCAGGGGCGGGTCATGCCGAGATGCATGACATGATGGTGACACGTGATTGGTACGAGGCACTGCCCGACGTTGCGCGAGATCATCTTGTCTGCCGGGTTGTCGATGAGCTCGTCCCGATCACTCAGAAGCACGATATCGAAGGCCTTGTCATGGGGGCCGATCCAACTTGATCGTCATGAAGAAGACCGGGTGTGCTTTACCGCTTGACCGCGCCTCGCATCCAGGGATCCGGCTGTAGCGCTGGATACCACTGTCGCGACTATCGCGGTCGCTCGGTCTTGATCATCCTAGATCCGTCCGCGTAATCTTCCGTCGGGCGTCAGCATCAACGCAGCGAACTCGGCGCAGGGAAGGGGGCGGGAATAGAGGTAACCTTGGAGATCGGTGCAGCCTGCGGCAATCAGAAAGTCTCGTTGTCCGACAGTTTCGACGCCTTCTGCGGTTGCCGCCTTCCCCAGTTTCCGGCTCAAAGCAATGACGGACGAAACGATGGTGGCTCCCTCCGCCTTGCTTCCGAGCAGCGTCACGAATGAGCGGTCGATTTTGATCCTGTCGATGTTGATCTGGAGCAGGTGGCTAAGGGACGAAAAGCCGGTTCCGAAATCGTCGAGCGCAATTCGGACACCCTGAGAGCGAAGATTTCCCAAGGTTGACTGGACGGCGGCATCAACCTCGAACAGCGCAGCCTCTGTTAACTCAAGTTCAAGACGCGCCGGATCGAAGCCGGTTTCCTCGATGATGGACAGGACCTTGGAATCGAACCCGCGACGACGGAGTTGGGAGGGGGAAACATTGACCGCCACCGTCATCGTCTCGGGCCATGCTCTAGCCTCTTCTGCCGCCCTGCGCAGAACCCATTCGCCAAGCTGGTCTATCAGCCCAGCTTCTTCGGCAAGCGGGATGAACCTGTCGGGAGCAAGAAGCCCAAGCCGGGGATGACGCCACCGGACCAACGCTTCCGCCCCCGATATAGGCTCGCCGCGTGTTGCGCGGTGTACGGACTGGAAGAACAGCTCGAGCTTGCCAGCATCATCTTCCGGCCTCAGATCATTGCAGGCCGAACTTGGCATTTCGGTAAGAACCTTGCGGAGTTCCCTTGTGAGGTTTTCCCTCTCGCTGCCGCGGCTATCCATTGACACGTCATAGGTAACATATTTTCCGCGGCCGCTCGACTTTGCTTCATAGAGAGCGACGTCGGCTCGGCGTAAGGTCTCTCCTCTCTCAGCCGTCCCTTCGACGATACCGACGGCACCAATCGAGCAGCCGATCCGCACGATGACGCCGCCGCCTGCCCGAAGTTCAAAGGGCGCGCTAAGCGTTTTTATGATCTGAAGCAGCAGTTCATTATCGCGTCCGGCGCTAACACCGGGCACAAGCAGTGCGAATTCGTCACCGCCCACTCTTGCAAGCGTATCTGCGTTCCCCAGAAGCTCCTGCATGCGCGCGACTGCCTTGATCAGCAATTCGTCGCCTGCCGGATGCCCGTAGGTGTCGTTGACCTCCTTGAACCTGTCGAGGTCGATGAGGGCGAGAAGGGCTTGGTTGCCATGGTGGCGGAGACCGTCGAGGCAGTGTTTAAAGCGTTCGGAAAATAGCGCTCTGTTTGGCAAGCCGGTGAGCACATCGTGGAGAGACAAGTGGCGTGCATGGTCCTCGCTCTGAGCAAGTTCCAAGAGGCTTTTCCTGAGCCGAACCATGAGGGCAAAGAAAAGGCCGCCGATCAGCACGCCTGCGAACGTCAGAAGCGGGGTCAGCCGCGCCACGACCCGGGATCCAGGCAGGTCAGGCGTCCAGATAATGAAGCCGATCGGTTCATGTGTCGCCGTGGCCTCGATTTGGAAAGCAACTTCGTTCGCCTCTGCATCAGCGGTTCGCGCATATCGAGCACCCGCCAGGCCTTGCTCCCGGCTCAAGGTATCAAGGGTGGGCCCATCCAAGAACCGGAACGCGGCAAGAAGCAACGGCTGGGACGTCCGGGATGCTGCGTCAATGGATGCTATGCCTGCTATCGACGGACGGCCTTCCAGGCGCATCAGATCGACGCGGATCGGTGCGTTTGCAGCGGCTGCTTCTTTTCCATGCAAGACGGTCCTGACCATTGGCAGGAGGAGCGGGCGGATCCATTTGTAACGTCGGGTCGTTTCCGGGTCCGAAGCGAAGGCCAGGTCCCCTGTGGGTGTTATCAAAAACGTCCCGTTGTAGCCGAACACGGTCTTGGACATGGTCGCAAACGCTTGTGCCGTGCCTGCATCGTCCTCATTGCTCATCGAGGCACTGGCTGAAATAAGTGAGGAGTATCCGGCCGCCATCAGCCTGAGGTCGTTCGAAACACGGTCGACCTGATCCTGCAAGCGGCTGTCGACCAGCTTTCGCTGACGGTCGAGCGCTGCGGCATCGCTTTCTTTTCCTGCCCAGAGGGCTGCAACAAAAACCAGCCCCAGGATCGCCAGCCCACTGATTGCGAGCAAGGCCAGTGTCGCACTTGACGATCGTGTTGCTCTTTTGGCCAGACGTTGTGGAAAATCATATGCGGACAAAGGTACCTCTCCCAGATTTTTCAATTCTGGAGGGCATAGATTACGAAAGGCTTTTCAAGCGACTGCAAATTTAGCCGGTCAGCATGATGAGCTTCTTAAAGGTTTCGTGTTCGACTGTCCGAGTTCTGATGCTCAACCAGATGGATTACACGATGACCAGATCGAACACGTCTTTCCGCTTCAAACTGCTGGCTGTGGCATCGAGCCTGATGCTGAGTGTCGGTGCCGCCCATTCTTCCTCGGCCGCCGAACAGGAAATGGTGCGAGTTGCCGTCGAGGGGGGATTTCCTCCGTTCAATTATCTGGACTCGGAAAACAATCTTCAGGGCTTCGATGTCGATATCGCAAAGGCGTTATGCGAGGCAGCCGCGCTGAAATGCCAGTTCATCGTGCAGGAATGGACAGGTATGATCCCGAACCTGTTGGCAAAGAAATATGACGCCATCATTTCCTCAATGTCCATGAGCGCGGAGCGGCGTCAACAGGTTGCGTTCACCAGCAAATATTACGATAGTCCGTCCGTATTCATCGTGCGCAAAGGCGCCGATATCACCGGCACTTCGCCCGATGATCTGAAAGATTTGCGCCTTGGGGTGACGGCGGCCACATCGCAGGAGTCCTACGCGCGGAAATTCTACCCCGGCGTGGCAACAAGTGTGGTCCATGCGTCACCTGATCTCTACAAGAACCTGGCCGAGGGAAACGTGGATATCATCTTCGAGGACAAGTTGGCGGTGTACGACTGGTTGGCAAATACGAAGGCCGGCAGTTGCTGTGAATTCAAAGGTGAGGACGTCAAAAACGCCGAATATTTCGGCGACGGCGCGGGCATCGCCGTTCGCCCCGACGATGTCACGCTTCTTGCGAAGCTAAATGCCGCGCTGGACAAGATCCAGGCCAATGACGTGTACGATACGATCAACGCAAAATACTTCCCGTTCTCGATCCGATGACCTTGTGCCGGATCCGCATCGCTGGCGACCTCGAAAAAAGGAAAGAGCGTCCAGGTGCCGGCCTCAATAGCAGGGAGGTCGACGTTGGCATCGCGTTGTGCACAAAAAAACCCCGGCAGACGCCAGGGTTGAAGTCAGGATAACGACTGCGGGAGGGATGTCGCAGTCTGTCAAAAACGCCGGGCATCACCGTTAGTTCCTTCTGAAGAGGAAGGGTCGGACGTTTTGCCGGCGACCTCTTCCCCGTCGGCCTGGTTCAAGCTCTCGAAGGGGCGTTGCAGCGCAGCCGTACCTCGCGCGCCCGTTTGGCGAAAATCTCCATTGGCGGGCTCGCTCGTGCTCTCCAATACCGGAAAGACGCTTTCGCGATCATTGGTGGTCGGCAGCAAGGTGCCGTATCGGTGGTCATCCAAGTTGGTCTCTGGTTGTCTAGTAGAAAAAGCCGAGGCAGCGTCGGCAAGGTTGCCGTCCCAGCCGTCCAATCGCCATTGGCCAGCGCGCTCTTCAAGGTCGACAGCACCCTCAACGTCCAGTATGTCCTGCGCCGTCTCATAGTGCGCGTCGTCGACCTCTGCTGACACGAGAAAACCGCCACGTCGCAGACCCTCTGCATACGTGACCCGCTCGTCCTCGGAGATCTTCCAGCCGTCAAGCTTTCGCCAGAAGCTGTTGTCGCCGGTCACTGCGTCATCGACCCTGTCTGCCTCGAAGCCAGGCACGAAGCGGATTGCCTCCATCATCAGGCCGGCCTTCTTCAGGCGCTCTACCGCCTGTTCTGCGTCCTCGCGGGTGTCGAAGAAACCGACGAGCGTGTCTTTTGACTTGTCGGTCGACAGTGCGGGGGTTCTTTCGGTCGATAGGTTCGTCATCTCAACTCTCCTGTAGTAAGCTATATTTGCCATCGCGATCGGTCGCATGTCGGTGCAACTTTCATGCCGTCCCATTGTTCCATGCAGCGCCGATCGGTCCCGACGGGGCGCAGCGCGATAATGTGAACGTGTTGCGGCGTGGGCCATCTTCGCTGGCGTGGGGCCGACCGCTGACGCTGGCTGCAGCGGTTCGATTTGCCTCCTTCAGCTCTCACGACTGCCGGGCCAGAAGGAAGAAAGCAGTTGTCGCATGGTGCCCATGACGATCCCAGCCTCCCGGCTATCACCCTTTGCGAGTGTTTCAGTGATCTTCTTCATTTGCTCGAAGGTTAAATGCGGGGGCAGCGGTGGGACCTCCGGGTCCGTCTTGACCTCGAGCAGCACCGGCCGGTCAGACGACAGCGCCTCATCCCAGGCCGGCCCGACATTTTCTGGGCGGTCGACATAGATCCCCTTTAGTCCAATCATTTCCGCAAAGCGATGATACGGGACGTTTGGAATGCTTTGGGACGCTTCGAATTTAGGGTCACCCTCCATGACCCTCTGCTCCCAGGTCACCTGATTGAGGTCTTCGTTGTTGAAAACGCAAATCACACACCGAGGGTCGTCCCAGCTCGACCAATATTTCGCAATGGTGATGAGTTCGGACATGTTGTTCATCTGCATCGCGCCGTCCCCCACCAGCCCGATAACGGGCCGGTCGGGATGTGCAAATTTCGCAGCGAGGGCATAGGGCACAGCTGCTCCCATCGATGCGAGCCCTCCCGACAAAGAGGCCATCATGCCGCGGCGAATCTTCAAATCCCGCGCATACCAATTGGCACACGATCCGGAGTCGCTGGTGATGATGGCGCCATCAGGCAACCGGGGTGAAAGTTCCCAGGTGACACGCTGAGGGTTGACCGGGTTGGCATCCGCATGTGCCCGCTCCTCAAGCGTCTTCCACCATTTCGCGACCTTCGCCTCAATACTCTTGCGCCACTCTCCCTCCTTCTGTCTGAGATGTGGTAGAAGTGCTTTGAGGGTTTGCGCAGCGTCCCCCTGCAGATTGGTGTCCATCGGGTAGCGCAATGACAGCATGCTGGGGGTGATATCGATCTGTACCGCTTTCACGCTGCCCTCCTCGGGCAAGAACTCTGAGTAGGGAAAGCCGGAGCCGATCATCAAAAGCGTGTCGCAGTCACGCATCAAATCCCAGGAGGGCTCCGTCCCCAAGAGGCCAATGGATCCGGTGACCCACGGCAAATTGTCTGGCAATGCAGCCTTACCCAGCAGGGCCTTTGCTACACCGGCGTTCAGTCGGTCGGCAACGGCGATAACCTCGTCTGTCGCTGCCAGGGCGCCCGCACCCACGAGAATGGCTACACGCTCACCTTGGTTGAGGATATCGGCGGCCTCCTGCAGGTCTTCCAAATGTGGTACGGTGCGAGCAGCCCTGAAACCGACGCCGGAGTGAACCGTGCCGTGCTTGCGAGGGGGCTCTTCATAGGGAAGGTCCTGGAGGTCGTTGGGAAGGATAACTGCTGTGACAGTTCTGTTGGCCTTGGCGATGCGGACTGCTCTATCGATGAGATGTCGCACTTGTGCTGGTGTAGCGGCCTGATGAACGAAATCGCCGGCAACGTCCTTGAAGAGTGAGGCGAGGTCGACTTCTTGTTGATAGTGGCCACCAATTGCAGCGCGGGATTGCTGCCCGACAATGGCCAAAACCGGCTGATGATCAAGTCGGGCATCATACAGGCCGGTGAGGAGGTGGGTTGCACCAGGTCCCGATGTCGCTATACAAACCCCGATATCGCCAGTGAATTTTGCATGGGCCGACGCCATGAAAGCGCCCATCTCCTCGTGCCTGGTTTGGATGAACTCCATTTTTGCCTTCGCGCGAGCAAGAGCACCGAAGACGCCGTTGATACCGTCCCCCGGATACCCGAACACGCGACAAACGCCCCATTGGTGCAGCCGTTCCACGATGAAGTCGCCGACAGTCATTGTCATTTTTCCAATCTCCAGGACGTATTTCCTTCTGCCAAACCGGGGAAAGAGCGCGATGTTCCATTGCCCGAGGAGGTAACCTGGCGCAGCTGCAACGGTTCGGCCGCGGTAAACTGCTGTCCAAAGTCCGGCAAACGCAGGGTGGACGACCACTGCTATTATCGGAGCGTTTCGGGGAACCGACTGGTTGGTCCGGCCTTTATGTTGCACAGGGTCGAGGCCCAGAGGTGGCCATCGGTCAATTTCCCAACCGAGAGGATATCCTATGCCAATGAAAGCAGTTGCCTTCAACAGCACCCTAAAACCGTCTTCCTCTTTCGAACAGTCGTCGACCGGAAGGCTTCTTGAGCTGATCTCTTCGCAGTTTGAGACGCACGATGTCGAAACCGAGATAATCCACTTGGCCGATTACGACATCAAACCAGGCGTAACCTCTAACGAGGGGGATGGGGACGCCTGGCCGGATATCAGGGCCAAGGTGCTCGCGGCCGATATCCTTATCATCGGTACACCGATATGGCTCGGTCAGCCTTCCAGCATTTGTAAACGTGCACTGGAGAGGATGGACGCCTTCCTCGAAGAAACAGACGCTCACGGCCGGATGGTCTCCTACGGAAAGGTCGCCGCAGTCGCCGTTGTCGGAAACGAAGACGGCGCCCATCATGTTTCGGCAGAACTCTTCCAGGCTCTAAACGATGTCGGCTTTACCATCCCGGCCAATGCGTTAGCCTATTGGGTTGGCGAGGCGATGGGCTCGACTAACTTTGTCGACCTCGAGGAGATCCCCGGCGCAGTCAACACGATGATTTCTGCTCTGGCCCGAAATACCGCTCATTTGTCGCGCCTGCTAAAGCCAAATCAATATCCAAGCGATAAAAAATAACCGCCGCTGGCTGCAGCATGTGGGCGATCTCACCTGTCGGCAGCGGACGTACAAACATCGCAGTCGTCGGGCTCTTCCGGAGACAGATTGCTGCGAGCGTGCGGCCGTTGCTAAAAGCCGCATCCCTCGGGACTTGTTATCGTCTTGCCAGGAAGCGTGATAGGGTTGAGCCAAAGCGATTCCGCCAGAGATAAGGAGCTCAAAAAACCGGTTTGTGCGAACCTGGAGGTCACTCAAACGGAACTTCCTGATCCAGCCCGCGTTAGTGATATGGATCGTTAACCCTCAACAACGTATCCAGTTGTGCTTTCCGCAACTTTGAAAAAGCCTCACACTCCAGCGTGAGGCTTTTTCTTCTTCGACCGGCGGGGCGATTTCCGCACCGTTCCATTCGCTATGGCAACGGACGTTGCGGGGTGTCCCTGCCTTTGCTCACGCTAGGCAGCCCAACGTCAGCTTGCGGCCGGTGGCAGGACTGGGCAATTCGACCTAGCGCACCAGCGTGGGCGCGAAAAAAATGCCGGCAACTCGCCAAACCGGTTCCGCCCTCTCTCTTTTCGAAAAACCTCCGCCGGTGATCAGCTTAAGGCCTCTGGGAACCATTCGCTGATAAAGGTTCATAGATCGATCTTCGATCATCACCGCAGGGCCTCGCCTGATAACCTCAGACTAAGCGCCGTTGGAAGAAGCGGCGCTCTTTTCCGCAATCCCGTAGACATGCAAAGGCAACGGCCACAACGGCTAGCCGTCGCAACGCCCTGAACGCGCTCGACCCGAGGAAAAAACCCGCTGCCTTCCTGGGGGACAAGCAGCGGGCACAGTCCAGAGAAGAGGATTGCGACAAGCAATCCAGACTCACCAGCCCGTTGAGCTTACAGAATCGGACTGCCGCGAAAAGGCTCCGTCTGAAATCGGACAGTTGAGCTGAAGCCTGCATGTCGCCAGGATCGGCACCAGATTCAATCTGGACGGCGAGCGAACGTTCCCGGTGACTGGAACATTCGCGACAGCCATTACGTTGACAGCCTAAGGGAGATCGGGATGTCAGACGAAAACACCAAGACCGTCGTCGCAACTTTTCAGACGCGGGAAGCCGCCGACCTTGCCGTTGAGCACATGGTTCAAAAAGCAGGCTTGGACCGAGCCGCCATTTTCCTCGAGGCCGTCGGCCGGTCCAACAGTGCCGGTAAGATCCAGAGCGGTGGTGACACTGCATCAGCAAACCACGAGACGAGGATGGATGCCCCCCTTCGTGGTGAGATCGCCGTCTCGGTCGATGCGCGAAGCGATCAGGCGGCAGTGCTTCACCGCATCTTCGGCGACGCTGGTGCCATCCACGCTGCCGCTCGCTAAAGCAACTCGCTTGGCCATGGCATCCACACCGGACGTCGGGCGAGCTCGTGTTGAAGAAGAGAGATCGAAATCGGAGGCCTCGACGAAAAGAGCCTGCGGGAGAAAAACGCGTGATCAATGATCTATGGTACAAGAACGCCGTTGTCTATTGTCTGTCGGTCGAGACTTTCATGGATTCAAACGGTGACGGCGTCGGCGACTTTGAGGGCCTGCAGCGCCGGCTCGACTACCTCGCCGGACTGGGCGTCACCGCGATCTGGCTGATGCCATTCCAGACGTCGCCCGGGCGCGACGATGGCTATGATGTCTCCGATTATTATAACGTCGATCCACGCTACGGCACGCTCGGAGATTTCGTCGAATTCACGCATGGCGCAAAACAGCGCGGCATTCGCGTTCTCATTGATCTTGTCGTCAATCACACCTCGGACGAGCATCCCTGGTTCAAGGAGGCGAGAGCCGATAAGAAGTCGCGATACCGCGATTGGTATGTATGGTCGAAGACGAAACCTGCGGCCGCGGACGAGGGGATGGTGTTTCCCGGAGTGCAGACGTCAACGTGGACACGGGACAAGCAATCCGGCGAGTATTATTTCCATCGCTTTTACGAGTTCCAGCCGGATCTCAACACTGCGAACCCTCTTGTCCAGGCAGAGATTTTGAAGATCATGGGCTTCTGGATCCAGCTCGGTGTTTCGGGTTTTCGCATGGACGCGGTGCCCTTTGTTATCTCCGAGAAGGGCGCCGACATTGCCCAGCCCAAGGAGCAGTTCGACATGCTTCGAACGTTCCGCGAGTTTCTTCAATGGCGAAAGGGAGACAGCGTGATTCTCGCCGAGGCCAATGTTTTGCCGAAGGAAAACATCGAATATTTCGGCGATGACGGCGAGCGAATGCAGATGATGTTCAATTTCCATGTCAACCAGGCACTCTTCTACGCGATGGCAAGCGCAGATACCCGTCCGCTTGTAAAGGCGCTGAAGGATACGGAGAAGCTGCCCAAGACCGGTCAGTGGGGCATATTCCTACGCAACCACGACGAACTCGATCTCGGGCGACTGACCCAAGGCCAGCGGCAAACCGTGTTCAATGCGTTCGGACCGGACAAGGGCATGCAACTCTACGATCGCGGCATCCGCCGCAGGTTAGCTCCAATGCTGGGGGGAGACATTCGTCGTCTGAAACTCGCTTACAGCCTCATGTACTCGCTGCCAGGGACGCCCGTGCTGCGTTACGGTGATGAGATTGGTATGGGAGACGATCTGACGCTTCCAGAACGGAATTGCGCGCGCACCCCCATGCAATGGTCAAACGAGCCACAAGGCGGTTTTACAAAGAGTGAAAAACCCGTTCTTCCTGTTATCAGCGAGGGGCCTTACGGCTATGGACATGTCAACGTTGCCTTTCAGCGTCGTGACGCCGAGTCTATGCTGAACTGGACGGAGCGTATGATCCGCATGCGCAAAGAAGCGCCTGAAATCGGGTGGGGCACCTGTAGTGCGGTCGACTGCGGCGATCCGGGCGTGCTAATTCTTCGGTACGCATGGAGAGATAACGTTGTGATAGTCATACACAGCTTCCACGACAGGCCGGTTGAAATTGCTTTCCGCCTTCCGCAGGACAATAACGACGGCCCTCTCATCGACATACTGGATGGGCACGACAGCCGTGCTAACCACGACCGACGCCATCATATGGTTCTCGAACCCTATGGCTTCCGCTGGTACCGCGCCGGCGGCCTGGATTACCTTCTCAAGCGCCGGCGAGCGTAATTTAGCTTCCAAGGACGATTGCCCGGGGCGGCGTGTGATCCCAGTTGGTCAGGCAAGTCTACCGTCGAACGGCGCCTGCGGTAAAGAATTTGATCGATCAGCAACAGCGCTTATGTGCGACAGGTGGGGTTATTTGTCTGGTTGCCTTCCGCGTTAGACGCACTGCCAGTCAAGATGCGTTGCGCGTCAAACACTTGGACGCCATGATGTTCATAGGCTCCAAGAAGGCTTTTCCCGGGCCGCTTTGCCAAGCGCTGCTCTCACTTCGGACCGGGGAAAGCGCCGAAATCCCAAGGTGGTATTCCACTGGGTGGTATCACTGCCGGCCCGTTCATACGCTGAAAGATAGAACACCGGTCATGGCTTCACTTTAGCAAGCCACCTGCAGGCAATCTGTCCGGCCCGACTGGCGACACAAGACATTCCCGTCGAGGCGACACTTGTTTAAGGGAAGGTTCGCCTTCGGCATACCTGTGGGACGTGCCGAGCGGCCGCTATCGGCCGCTCGACGGATGTTCCAACCTTCAGCCGCGGCGGTAACGCTGGCGCTCCGCCTCGATCTGCTCGATCGTATAAGGTTCGGCACTTTCGTCGAAGCGGCTCCAACCTTGCTGCTGATAGCTCGTGCGACGGGATACATAATCGACCGGACGGGATGCCGACAGGATCGACTGCGCAACTTCGGCTTTGCTGTCCTCGACCTTTGCCGTCACAACGGAGCCGCCACGGCGGATACCTTCAGCATAGAAGTTGGCTTCATCCTCGGGGACACCTTCGCTGATCATCGCGCCGACAATGCCGCCGACCGCGCCGCCGGCCACCGCGCCGGCAACCGCGCCTGCAGCCGTTGCTGCGAGCCATCCCGCAGCAACGACGGGGCCAACACCTGGAATGGCAAGCATGCCGAGGCCGGTAAGCAGGCCACCGGCGCCGCCGGCCACAGCGCCGACGCCAGCACCGGCACCCGCACCTTCGCCTGCGTAAGAACCCTGGCCCTCGACATCAACACCATTCGCCTTGTTCGTCACAATACTGATGTGATCGGAAGGGACACCCGCTTCTTCCAGGGCCGTGACGGCGGACCGGGCATCATCGTAGCTGTCATACAGTCCGGTAACAGTTCTCATTTGATCATCTCCTTCAACGGTCCATTACTTGGCGAGTGTCACGTTGCCCTGAAAATCTAGGGAGACAGCTGCATCAGCGCCGTCTTTTTTGGCTGTTGCGCGCCAGACGCCCTGATCATCGAGCTTCAGTCCCATAACGTCCGAAAAGCCGGCTTCCTCGATACGTGACTTCGCCTGACTTTCCGTGAAACTGTTCTTACCAGCCACAGGCGCGCCGGGATTGTGCTCGGTATTTACGGCCGGGGTCGTCTGAGAGGTCGACGGTGTCTCGCTCTGGGCAAAGGCGACCGTCGCCGACAGCAGCATGGCGGCGGTAAACGTCGTAATCTTTTGCATGGAAAGCTCCTGTTGTTGCCAGGACGAAACTTCGAAAAAAGCAACTTGTTCCGACGCTTACATCAAGCTGGGACAACAGTCGCGTAAATGCGCGAGGCGCGAGGCGCTTGCGCAATCACTGCGATGTCAGACAATATCGGGAAACGCCTAGAACTCGTGAGCAGATCGACCGGCAGTGTTCCTACCTGCGTCCCCCGAGGGTCAAACAGGCGCTACCTCAGCCCCAGCGTCGTCGCCGCGATCGATGTCGCGCGATAGCGTCCAGGGTACGCGAACCGACATCTTTGAGCACGTGTTCAAGGCCTCGCCAGAGTTGAACGGTAGTGACTGCGTTCTTGGCATCTGAACCCGACCTCGCAGAGATCAAGCCAATGTGCGGTGGCTCCGCCGCTGCCCCGCAGTCTCAGCGAGGAACCTGAATTTGCTGTCTCGAAAAGACGCTGCAGCAAACGAGAAAGCTATATCTCGAAGGGAACGTGCGCGACAATCGCGCCTGTCGGGTCTCTGATTTCGAACACCAAGCCGTCTAAACCACGGCAACGGCAACCGAGAGCGTCGAGTATCTTGCGACCATCGACCAACGCAGCCGTAATAGCGGCGCCGACATCCGGAAACATGCACCCTACTTCATCGCGGACACGTCGCGACGCCATGTTGACGTCGAAAAAGAACCGGGTGGCGATAGACGTTTCTCCGTTGTTAAATGAGCCCCGCGAGGCGGAGCCGGCGGCGCAGGTGTTCTCAACGCATGCTTCTGGCAGCGTCAGGGAAAATTTTGGAACTGCTAATGGATCCCGTCCGCGATAGCCCGACATGTTGACTATCCTTTCCGGTCACCTGATAGGTGGGCAGCTTCGGCAGCACCTTCAACCGTGAGACATTGCGCGTCCGATTGCGTACAGACGCGCCCCTTAAGTTTTCCCGGGCTTCCACCGTCCTGGATCTCCTTCGAGACTGTCGATCCGGCCTGTACGATGAGCGGCCTGAAAGAGGAGCGCTCGCGAAAACTTCCTTGGAAATGTGGGTGGAGCCTGATGGGCAAAATCAGTCGGTTGATTGAAACCTGACGCAGCAAACGACCGACGAGCGAGCGGGGACCGTCGGCAATCTGCAGAACTGCGCGCTGCGAAGACAACAGCCGTCCGAGTAACCCTAGCCTTGGGTAGACCGCTTCAGCGCAAGGGCACCCGCATTAGCGGCTGTCTCCGCAAGACGGGTGGGAGGCTGTGGCAAATCATTACTTTGCATGATAATGCGGTCGTTGATTAAGCAAGATTTGACGCGAAAAGTGATGCACAGGTTTCTGACATATCTCAGCTTTGGCTTTTTGATCTGCGTCGCAATATCGATCTTTCTCATCGTCGTGGTGAGCGAGCACTATCCGGGGCCTCTTGTCGCAGGGGTAGACATGGGCGCCCGCGAAATTGGCATTGGACTTCTATGCGTCGGTGCACTGGGCGCAGCAATCATTGCCGTCCGGCTCGTCCATGCCTTAATTTCCCTCTACTCCAATTCCTGATGTCAAGCCCTTGTGGACCGATGGAAAGGCGGCTTTCCACCGGGAGCGATAACTTTTTCGCTCCAGCTGCGACTGCGCGTCGTTAATGGCGTGGCCCAAGGGCTAGACCTCGGGCGAGTTTTGGGTAGGGTCGCGACAATCGACTTGTCGCGTATCTGATTGGATGCGAAAGCTGTGAGAGGACTGGACACGCGACACAAGATTGCAGCCGTTCATCCCTTCGCGAGCGCTAGGTTCGGTCTCGCCCCAGCCGGCCTTCGGTGTCGTCAAATGGATCGATCGAGGCACCGCTCGCTTTGACTTCGCAATAACTCTATTTCTGATTCAACTGTCATCGAAGTAGCCCTTGGCCTCCATCGACCCAGATCGGAGAACCGGTGATATGTCGCGACCTGTCAGATGCCAAAAACGCGATGACCTCGGCAACGTCTTCACTTCGACCGGGCTTGCCGCCAGTCAGCGGTACCTGTCCTTCAGGCCAGATGACGGGTATGGCTGTATCATCCTTCTGCCGGAGGTTTGTGTTGGAACCAATGTTGGTTTCGATTTCGCCCGGGCAGACGGCATTGATCCTGATGTGGTGACGGGCGAGCTCCAATGATAGCTGCTGAACCATAGCGACCTGTCCCGCTTTCGTGGTCGTGTATGCTGTCGCTCCGGGGGTGGTGAAGGTCCGGGTTCCATTGATCGAGGACACAACGATGATCGCGCCACCACCCGATTTCTTCAAAAATGGCACCGTCTGCCTAATCGTCAGAAATGTGCCAGTGAGATTGACAGATATCGTCCTGTTCCATTCGTCGAGCGTAAGACTATCAATCGGCGCCCAGGCACCATTTATTCCCGCGTTGGCAACAACGGCATCAAGCCTGCCATACATGTCTACAAGAGAGGAAACCGCCGTCTCCATCTGCCTCTCGTCAGAAATATCGGCATCGAGCGCAATCGCATTGCCTCCCAGAGCCGCGATATCGTCAACGACGGCAGCGAGTTCGCGGTGAGAGTGACCCAAGGCGCCAATAGAGTAGCCGTCGCGTGCCAAGGTCAAGGAAGCCGCCCGACCTATTCCCGATCCGGCTCCGGTGATCATTGCTACCCTGTTGGTCATGTCTTTTCTCCGCTGACTGTTCCTAAAAACGCGCGAAAGATAAAAACGATGCCGTACGGTTGCGAACAACCATCCTTGTTGCTGATGTCTGAGCTAAGCCGGGGCCGCCGGGCCAAGGATCCTAGTTCCGTAGGAGGCGCGAAGATGAAACTACCCTCTGTCTTCGTGGATTTAGATGGGAGAGCCGAGACGAGGGCAGCATTCGCGGACATAAGCCCGGCATGACGGAACCCGCTGAGAGTAAGATCCGCTTTTGGAGCAAGGCTGCTGCGGCAAAGCACGCGAGCCAGAGAGGGACGGAGAGACACATAAGACTGGATGAACAGAATCGCTTAAGACGTGCTAAAAGACCGCTCCTTTGGGTCAGTTGTAGGGCAACTTCAAGGGAGCGGTCTGATGCAGCGTTTTTCGACGTCAGCACAGTCACACTACCACGCTCGGGCCGGAGGGCAAGGATTGGTCCGCTACCGTACCGGTCGTCTTCCCCTGCTGTGACACACTGATCGATCGAACTCCATTACAGGTCGCTGGAGTGTCCTGCGTCAGTTGGATATACGAGGTTTGGCGGCCCTGCTGATGGGCTGCCCGCTCGCCGCACAGAGGTCAAACGTAGTCCTGGCGGGAGCGACCTTAAGAATTGCCTCAGCCGATGCAGTTTTTGCTTCTGCTGCAGACCAAGATCGGCGCTACACAAATGGGTAGAGGTACCCTGGCACTCGCTCTCTTCGAAAGTTCCAAATGGAAAGGGCGCTTCTCGACATCATGTCGGAGCGCCCTTGATCGGGATGGCGACGTTGCGGCGGAAGCCATCGGCCGAGGACTTCATCTGAGCGGATTCGGATGTCCCATGCAAGATCCATGCCTCGCCCCTTAACGTCGGGAGGCGGCGTTGCACACAGTTCCTCCACATGTTCTCCACAACCTGTCCACAGCGCAAGCCTCTGGAAAGGCTACGGCCAAGGGCTTCTCCGAGATTCTGTGCGTAAAGCTATATGATAGGGACGACGACGCCGCGAAAAAGCTGCGAAAATGAGTTTCCGTTCTGAGCCATATAGCTTTATGTTCGCCGCGCTTTCCTGAGCGCAGGCGGCGGACCTCGGAGAGCCGCGGCGGCGAGCATTCGATGCTTCCGCCGCATCGTTTAGCCGGGGAGCAATGGGTAGCAGGCAAGGTCCGGACTTTCGTCGAAAGCGGAACGCACGACCGCGGGAGTGGTGTCTGCCCGCCCGCTCCAGCATGTCGATTTTTGGTGCGGCTTGGCCCTTGATTATTTGATCCCTATGCATTGCTACTCAACCGGCGTGATCGAAGTCGTCGCAATGTTGGTCTTGCGTTTCTGTCAAAACTCGCGCTAGCAGTCGTCGCGACGCCGGTTCACGTCGCCTATCGTTCCGAAGCCTGGTGCCTGCAGCATTCGGACAATCGCGTCATATGTGTAGGGCTTGGGAATAAATGACACGCCGCTCGCAAGGTCAAAAGCACCAAGTCTAACATGTCCAGAAGTGACGATGACGCGAGTCTGCGGCGAGCGGGCTCGCACCAGGGAGGTAAGCCCCAGTCCATCCGTCGTACCCGGCATATTCACATCGGTGAATACAGCGTCAAAATCATTCCGTTGAAGAAGGACGAGAGCCTCGTCAGCGTTGCTAGCCTCAAGGACCTCAAAGCCGGCGTCTTCCAGGGCCTCGACGGTAGCAAACCGTATCAGCGGCTCGTCGTCGACCACCAGAACGCGCCTCACTTGCTCCCGCAGCGCCTCGTAGGGGACCTCCAGCCGCCTTTCGCGGTGTTCCCATTCTTCGGCCGCCTTGGCCCAATGCTCGCGATCTTTCCCATTTGGACAACCTTCAGATTGCCATATCTCGTGAGCTCTGATGCTGATCCAGTTATATTGGCTATGTTCCATCATGTCCTCCGATGCTAAAAAACGCGGCCTCGCGCTCGCGGTTCCGGACGGCTACAAGTATTCAACGAAACTCGCCCGCTTGCCGGATGATAGCGGGGCCAAATCGACCGAGGACGAGGCTGATCGTGGTTTTCCGGATATTTGAGAGAGTGAGGGAGCAGTACACGGCGGCAGTCGTTCTCAATTTTTATGAAAGTTATTGCAATGGATCAAGTCGTAGCAATCTCTGAAGAAACCGGCCTTGGACAGGCGCTCCTGCGCGAGGCCGATCGTCTTGGGGTCGGATACGGAGCTGTCCGAGAGGCATGGCAGCGGCTCTGGGATGAGGACGAATTGCCGACCTGCGGCCTCCAAGAGTTGCCCACTGTTATTTTGACAGTAGCCCGCGAGAGAAACTTGCGGAGTTCGTCAATCGCTGGCGCTAATGCGCATAAGGAAGGGAAGGCGGGCCTGTCGCTCAATGGTGAGAGCCGTCGGCTCATAGCCGATTGATTGCAGGTTCGAACCCTGCCGGGGGACCCATCGCTCAAGGTCGAATTTAGCTCCATGCTCATCAAATGCTTCCAAACGCTGGCGGACAATTACCCGTATCTGCGCCGCCCGTTCAGCGCCGACTGAACCGTCTGTCGGCGGGTCCGGCAGAGCAAGCTCATCCACGCCGCGCGCAAGGGTCGCCGCCAGTTCATCCATGGCCGTGTCCGCCGCCACCGGAATACCCGCCGTCGCTGCAAACCGCCGGAAATCCGCTTTTTTCAGCCGTTCGTCCTTGCCGCTGATTTTCAGCGCCATACGGACCGAGCTAAAATCTCCTCTGCCTGGTTCCGCAATTTTCAGGACGGCCATGTTCTTCAGGTGCTATCGCCGTCCGCGATCAACCACGCAAATAGGGTCCGATGCAAGACCAGCAGCAAATCGGTGACGGCGTCGGTGGAAAGGGGACGCACTGCTGCCCCAATCCGCTCCATGGTGCCTGTGGCTTTGTCTTCCGCCCGCACGCCCAGAACGGATGTCATGTCCTCGAGCGCAATACGGCGCTTTTCGTTAGGAACGCACTATGTAACTTTGGCGTATTTCAGATACGGAAAAGTTACACCATTTCGCCTGGAGATCAAAGATTGCTGTCAATCGCGTATCTACAATACGCGATAGTGACGCCCCTCACCATTTTCAGCCGGTCCGGAACAGCGATTGCGCGTTCCGTGTCGGCTCTAGCCATGCAGGGAACATGCAGTACAATCGATGATGTACGAACCTACGGGCAGCTGTTTGGGGACCGGAACAAGCACAACTCGGCCACTGGAACCTGACTTGAGCGTCCTGTCGGCACCGGGTCTAAACCTTCGCCGAAGACCTGCTCATATGAATCGGTGCGCAAAACGAAGAGTAAACGCATTACCGACGCGTACGCCGACGCGACGGACCTGGGTCGACATTCTCATGTTGCTGGGCATCCTATCTCCTGCGCAAAGTCGTTAACGAGGATGGTCGGCAGTTTCTCTCTGAATTTACCCTTGAACAGGTTCCACTCACGAAGGACGTTGCCGCGGGGCGGAAAGCAAGTCACCCTTTGCCTAGGCGGCCGCTCGGCCGATAGCTCTCCTTAATGGTGAACTATTCTTGGCAGGTCTCGAGCAACAAGCGCCCTCCAGCATTTCACTTTAAAGCAATTCCTTTCGCGGCCAACCCGGCCTTGAGACCGTCGATGATTGCGTGCCTGGTTTCCGTCCATTCACCCGTGGATGCCCAGTATTCGATCTTGAGAGTGATCTTGTCGGCACTGAGATCGTCCGCAAAAACGCGAGGTGGCGGATCGGAGCGCACGCGCTTATCTGACGAGATGATGTCCAGAACCAGCCTCTTGACCATGTTGCCGTCAGCGTCATTCCCGATCGCGACGGACATCTCCTGGCGTCTGTCCTTTTCCCTGCTATGGTTTATGATGGGTGTGTTCCATAGCGTCGAATTCGGAGCGAGCAGGTACAGGCCGTCAGCGTTTCTGAGCTCCGTTGCAAAGAGGCCGATCTCTCGAACCAGGCCCTTCACACTGGACGTCTCGATGTATTCGCCTACGCGGAACGGCCGTAGTACTAGCAGCATGATCCCGGCCGCGATGTTTTGCAGCGTACCCTGGAGCGCCAGTCCGATTGCCAAGCCTGCGGCGCCGAGAGCGGCGACGATGGATGCTGTCTGCACCCCGAACTGGCCGAGAACCATGACGAACACCAAGATCAGCAATCCGTAGTGAAGAACGCTCTCAAAGAAACGAGCGAGCGTTTCATCAATCCCGTGGATTCGAGATAGACCCTTATAGGCCCATCGGCTTAAGAAGCCGGAGAGAATCCAGCCGCCGACCAGAAGGACAACTGCGCCTGCCAAAGCCAATCCGTAGTGAATGAGCAATGCTCCGATCTGCGCTAGCGCTGTTGGATTAGAAGCAACGGCCTCCGTGGTATGATTTTCCATGCAAATGTCCTGTCTTTGGAAGCTGACGGTATCGTCCTCCATTCAGCAATGTCGGCACAGCGTGGCTGGTTCCATCAAAACAGCGGCTTGCGGTACCGCGCGTTGAAGCGCCGAGGCAAAAGCGGGGTGCTTCTTTGGACTGACCCCCTGACATACATGCAAAGCAGCCAGATGCTTGACGGCGGAAACGACGCTGTTCGAAGAGCGCGTACCCAGTCCATGCTTTGATCATGTCACGCCCTTGTCACGCGACATCGCCGCGCTTTTGAGCATGATGTGGTGAGCACACTGTTTTTGGAACCGGACATGAAGCTTTCGAAAATGACCGAAGTTTATCAGCGCGGCGGCCGCGAAGAACTGATCATCGCCATAGAAATCTTTTCGGCCACAACAAAGGCAGAGATGCTTTTTGACCTGGATACCAGCCCCGCGAACAACGCCCTTCGAAGGCGTTACCCGATCCCGGCTGAGCCGCAACCGAGCGTCGAGGATTATTGTTATTAATATCTTCAAGATTGACCTGGTCGCGTCCGTCTTCACGGCGACAAATAGACCTCTCAAAAACTAATCGCCTAACGACATACCGCCGGCGGTCGGCCCCTGCCTTGCCAGGGCTCGTTTTCCGGCCATCAGGCCGCATATAAAATTGGCCAGGGGTTGCAGGACGTATTTGTTCCCGTTATGTTCCGGCTTTCCGGAGCGCCTGCGTTTGAAATCCTCCATATCGCTTTACCGAGATCAGAGACGGCTGGCAGAGACGAAAATGCGTGCGCTCTCGCACGACAATCCATTACGCGCGAAGTATGCGGCCTGGATCGCGGACCTGCTCGGGCGGGAAGCCACCGCTGCCGACAGCGCCTTGGCCAGTTTGGCTGGAAACACGGCGCCGATGCGAAACGCGGCGGCAGCGCCTGAATCGGTCGTGAGAGTCGAAGTTCCCGCAACGGAAACATCGGGGACTTCCAACCATGAGATGACATCGCTAACCGTTGCAGAGGCTTGCCGCAAGGCTCGGCGTGAGAACCAGCTTCTCCGGCAAATGCTGGCGCGGTACGACCGGTCTTAGCGACCCTAAGGCCGGTCATGCGAACCGGCCACCGCAATGACGTGGCGTATGGACATTTCGTTCAGGCCCGCTGCCAGGACGCCAGGAAGCGGCATCGTGATGCCGCCGGATGTCGCGTCTACGGGGGCGGCGTATCCTAGCGTGGGCCATTAGATCCTTCTTTCGATGCCTGTTGGGACGCTTTCTTCAGCCCACGAGCCGCTTCCTTGGCAAGCTCCTCCCGGTTCCGATCGGCAACTGCGGGATCGCTTCGCTCAGCATCGCTCGTCTTGTCGTTTTCCTTGCTCATGAGTCTTCCCTTGGGTGATTGGGGAAGCGGCGGTCTGCCTTGGAAGAGCAATGGCCGTCGCTGCTGACCTAAGCACGCCGCCGACCTTTAGTTCCCAGATTTGAGGCCGGTATGGGCAAGGTAAGACAATAGGCAATCAAAGCTTCCGAGCCGCTGCGGTTCCTGAAAATCCGAAGAGCTCAGGACTTCCGGAACGCGCCATTCACGTCCTTCGGCACAGCTTCAGACCTTGTCGCCTCTGGTCCGGTTCGTTTCGAGGGTGCAGATCCACTGCTCGATCACCATGCCGTCGGCAAAGCTGGTGCCAATATCGCTAGTTCGTGGGCGGCATCGAGGTCACGGCACCTCTTGTCGGAAGCCCCCACGCTCCCATCTTCGGCGTGAGGCACGGGGGTGAGTGATGGAAAGTTGGCTTGGCAGTGTTGGCGTCCATATCGATCTTCTGCGTAATCTCGGTGTCCTCGTGGTCGCATACGCCCTAGCTCTTCCGATCGCATGGGACCGGGAACGCAACGAGCGAAGCGCCGGGCTTAGGACCTTCCCTCTCGTTGCACTTGCGGCCTGTGGCTTCATCCAGGCCGCTGAGACGGTCACCCGCGAAAATGCGGAGGCCACAGCGCGCATTGTCGAGGGCATTATCAATGGCGTGGGTTTCATTGGCGGAGGTGCAATTCTGGTGGGCAAGGCCAGCATTAGGGGAACTGCAACAGCCGCCAGCCTGTGGGCAACGGGTGCAATCGGCGCGGCAGTTGGGCTGGGCGCCTATGAGACTGCGGTCGTGCTCTCTATTGCGACCTTCGCGACATTGCGCTTCATGACGAGCTTCAAGGTGGACGACAGGGACGCAGTCAAAATACCGAAGGACCAGCAGGACGGATAGAGTGTTCGCAAGTCGCGACTAAAGTATCCGTGTTGATCAAGCCATCTTCGGGACCCATTTCTGTTTTTTTCGCAGCAGTGCGTTAGCCAATACGATGAGCTTACGCATGATCGCGGTTATGGCGACCTTTGGCGCTTTTCCTGCGGTTTTGAGTTGGTCGTATTTGACGCTGAGATCCGGGTTGAAGCGGCAGGCAACGAGGGCCGGCATGTACGATCCGCTCTACATCCTTTGTGCCGATCCACCGGACAATGGCGGCAAATCCCTTGCGGTCATTGGCAACCTTCAGCGTTTGGCCGTCCGGCAGGCTGTGCAGATCGATATGGTCTTTCGAGATGTCCGCGCCGATGGTAATGTCAGTCATCTTTTGTGATCTCCCATGCTTGTCATCCGAGCCCGAAGCTCGGGTATCCGTTCAGGACGATTGGAAAAGATGGGGGCGATCGTACTTTAGTTCGGCCCGGCATTCGCAAGAATGGCGGCCTGCGCGTCCACGATCCGTCCCCCATCGCCGGATGAGGGCGGCTAGCCTCTCCGGCGCTTCTTTATCTCACCAAGAAGCAAGCATAAGACAAGCGCGTCAACGCGCTTCGAGTACCGTCAATAAAACAGGGGCAGCGCGAATACCGGACGCATTAGAGATTCAACTGGGGATTCATTCAGTTCGCTGACCACAAGAGCAACCCTTGGGCGGCGAGATTCCTAGCGATGCCGACCCTGTTTATCGTCCGGTTGGGCTGATGACTTCGGCGCCTTTGTCGTGAAGCTCGGTGCAGCGGATGAGACGAAGATTTCGACCTCAAGTTCTCCGCCGACCGGAAGATGAAAGCGCCCCGCCGAAGCGGGGCTTTTAGTTACTTGCAGTTTGCCTGCTCCTGCGGCGTCATCGTCGACGGATCGTGGTTTGGCGTTGTTGTCGTGTGAGCGCAATTGTCGCTGTCGGACGAACCGTTATTCGTCCCCGAATTCGTCGATGCGCCTGAATTTGTCGTGGAATTGGTGGCATTGGGGTCGAGCGCGTTCCCGTTAGAGCCATTGGCACTGGGGTTGACGGTCCCGTTGTTGCTGGAGCCACTGGTGCCCGTGCCGCTATTCGCGCCAGAGCCAATGGAACCGCTACCCGAGGTGCCGCCGGTAGCGGAGCCGGCGCCACCTGAAGCCTGAGCCATTGCGGATGTTGCAAGCCCGAGCGACAAGACTGATGCGGTGATGATCTTCATAAGCATGATTTTCTCCTTGAGCTTTGTGAAGGACATGGACTTAACCACCGTCAATCGGGCTTGTTCCTGATTTTGGCAGAAAATCCTCAGGATCACAGAAACGTCTCTGAAGCGATCAGGCAGTCCGCCCACTTCGATACCGGCGCAGTGCACTAAAAGCTAACCGGACCGGGCAGTTTTGCGATTGAAGCGATCGCGGGCCGGTGCCGGGTTCACCCTACACACTGTCTCCCAAGCATCAGCAGCCACTCGTGTGAAGCGCGCGATGCAGCCGCGGCGGAAATTGTTCTAAAATAGACCGATAATGGATTATGCTATTCAATTAGAGAGGTTTTTCTGGTTGATTGACGCGGGCGGATACGGGCAGTTTGATGGTGGGGGGCAGGAAGAGCGCGAGTGACGATTTGCTAACGGAAAACCATTCAGATACGACAGCTTCAGAAGAACATCACAGGACGTCGCATACATGGCTGATATCGCCGGGATCAAAAAGTCGCTTACGGGCATCGCCGGCTTCGATGATCTGACGCTCGGCGGCCTTCCGACGGGGCGACCGACGCTCGTGTGCGGTACAGCCGGCTGTGGCAAAACCTTGTTTGCCTCAACCTTTCTCCTCAACGGAGCTCGCGACTATGACGAGCCTGGCGTCTTCGTCACCTTCGAGGAACGGCCGGTTGATATCGTTAACAATGTCGCGTCGCTCGGCTTCGATGTGCAGAGCTTGATCGAGGCTGAC
This sequence comes from Rhizobium sp. Rhizsp82, assembly GCF_047325115.1. Taxonomy (NCBI): domain Bacteria; kingdom Pseudomonadati; phylum Pseudomonadota; class Alphaproteobacteria; order Hyphomicrobiales; family Rhizobiaceae; genus Rhizobium; species Rhizobium sp. Rhizsp82. Next base: position 268,708 of record NZ_CP168569.1, read on the forward strand.
AAGCTCTACATCGAGCATATCGTCGTCGATCCATCCGAACTTGAGGAAATCGGCGACTACGATCTTGAAGGTCTCTTCCTGCGCCTGGAACTAGCGATAGACCAGGTCGGCGCAAAACGCATCGTGCTCGACACGATTGAAAGTCTTTTTTCCGCATTTACCAACCCCGCCATTTTGCGCGCGGAAATCCGCCGGCTCTTTGACTGGTTGAAGGACAAAGGCTTGACGACGATCATTACGGGGGAGCGCGGCGACGGGTCACTTACCAGGCAGGGCCTTGAGGAGTATGTTTCGGATTGCGTCATCCTGCTAGACCATCGCGTTCATAACCAAATTTCCACCCGCCGCCTTCGGATCGTCAAATATCGTGGTACCGCCCACGGAACCAACGAAATCCCTTTCCTGATTGATGAAGATGGTTTCAGTGTCCTGCCGGTTAGCACACTGGGCCTGAACCACAAGGTATCGAACGATCGTATTTCATCAGGCGTACCAGATCTCGACGCAATGCTGTCGGGAGGAGGGTTTCACCGGGCAACAAGCATTCTCATTAGCGGTGTTGCGGGCTCGGGCAAGAGCTCATTGTCGGCCGCGTTTTGTAACGCCGCCTGTGAGGCCGGCGAGAAAGCCCTCTATTTTTCGTTCGAGGAGTCCGTCGACCAGACCGTCCGTAACATGCGCTCGATTGGCACCGATCTCGCGAAATGGATTGAAGCTGGAAGAATGCACTATATCGCTGTGCGGCCAACCTTTTACAGTCTCGAAATGCACCTTGCCATCATGCTGCGCGAGATCAACAAGTTCGATCCCTCTCTTGTTGTCCTCGATCCGATTTCCGCCTTTGTTGGAAGCGGAGATCCGCTTGAGGTCCAATCGATGCTGTTGCGCATGGTCGATTTCCTCAAGTCGCGCGGTACGACCGCTGTCTTCACGCACCTCATGCATTCCCAGGAAGGGGTCACGGAGACGGACGCCGGCCTATCGTCGCTGATGGACGCTTGGATATTGTTGCTCAATCGCGAGGTCGGCGGTGAATTCAACCGCGAGCTCTATCTGCTCAAGGCCCGCGGGACGGCCCATTCTAATCAGGTCCGTGAATTTGTCATGTCAGACAATGGAATCCAGCTTGTGGCGCCATATATCGGCGATGGAAGGGCGTTGACGGGGTCCCAGAGACAGGCAGAAGAGGCACGGCTTCGGAAGGCGGAGCTTGAGCGTCGGGCGGACGTCATCCGTCGGGCCGATCGGCTGAAGCAGAAACGCCGCAGGACGCTTGCCCAGATTGAGGCTCTTCAGGCAGAACTTGACGCCGACGAGGCCGAATTGAATTTCGACGCTGAGGCCGAGCGGGTCTATCTCGACCAAGCTGCTTCGGATAGGTCTGATATGGAGAAAAGCCGCCGCGTGGCGGAATGACGATGGAAGATATGGAAGACCAACCTACCGGAACGCCGAAGAAACTCACGCTTTATGTTGCGGGCCAGACCCCGAAGTCGCTGGCTGCGCTCCAGAACCTCGAACGAATCTGCGCCGAGAGCCTTCCAGGCAAGTATGTGATCGAAGTCGTTGATCTTCGAAAGTCGCCGCAGCTTGCGCGTGAGCATGGGATCGTTGCCATTCCGACGCTGGTGCGCGAACTACCAGTTCCCATCCGCAAGATCATCGGCGACCTTTCGAACACGGAGAAGGTCCTGGTCAGCCTTCAGGTGGAAGGCGAATGACGTCTACTACGGTCTCAAAGGCTGAAAGCCTGAATGCCGACCTTCGCCGGCGCCTCGAGGAGGCGGAAGAGGTCATCCGCGCTATCCGCGAGGGGGAAATCGACGCGCTGGTCGTCCGCAATGAAGCGAATGGCGAGGAAGTCCTCACCCTCGAAGGAGGCGTGGAGTCCTATCGCTCTTTCATGGAGGCGATGAACCTCGGCGCTGCGGCTTTCGACAGGTTCGGCAATCTGCTTTACGCCAATAGAGCCCTGACGGACCTTGTCGATGTTGCTCGCGACGCCCTGGACGGGCCGGTGTTGTTCACAGCGCTTGGAGCGAACGGCGCAAAGGCGCTGAGAGACTTGATTTCAGCAGCGCATCCCGCGACGTCGGCCGTCGAGGTCACGCTTGGCAGCGGCGATGGCGCAAGACACCTGCTGATAGCAGCCGGCGAAATGACGCTTGGCACAAATTCCGGTGTTGCCGTCACCTTCACCGATGTTACCGCGCGCATCAACGCCGAAAAGCGTGCCCAGGCTGAGCGGACAGCTCTTGCGATCCTTGCTTCGGCCGTCGAGGCCGTCGTGGTTTGCGACCTCAACGGTGTCGTCACCCACGCCAACGCCTCCGCATCGTCGCTTGCCGGTGCCGATCCGATCGGCTCTACGTTCGACGAGGCATTCGCACTCGATTTTAGAGGAGCGACCGGCTTGATGCAGGGCGGCGATTTTCTTGACGTCGTCGCCAGTGGCCAACCAATTCAGGGCATCGAGGCAATAGCACCGCGCAGCCGTGGCGCAAAGGACGTTCTCGTCAGTGCGTCCGCGCTGATGGTCGGCGAGGGAAGCATTGGGACGGTCGTCACACTCGTCGATCTGTCGCGCCGCAAGGCAGCTGAGAAGCAGCAGCTGCTGCTTATGGGCGAGCTCGATCACCGCGTTAAAAACACGCTGGCACTGGTCGTATCCATTTCTAACCGGACAGCCTCGACCGAGGAGACGATCGATGGTTTTCGCAAGGCATTTTCTGGCCGGATCCACGCACTGGCTGCAACCCACAACGTTCTGGCTGACCGCTCCTGGGCCTCGATCTTTCTTCGCGATATCCTTTCCACCGAGCTGGCACCTTACGTTAACGAGCTCGGCTCGCGACTTGAGATGATCGGCGACGACATCGAAATTCTGCCGCGTGCCGCCATTGCGTTTGGGCTTGTCGTGCATGAGCTCGCGACCAACGCGGTAAAATATGGCGCCCTGGCAATCGAAACCGGCAAGATCGCCGTATCCGTGGCTGCCCGTGACACATATTTTGAGGTTTCATGGAAGGAAATTGGTGGGCCTGCCGTCTCGATGCCAACCCGACGCGGTTTTGGAAACACCGTGATTACACGCAGCCTTCAATACTCGGCCAATGGCGGCGCATCGCTCGATTTTGAGACCGACGGCGTGCGCTGTACGATCAGGATCCCAGTTGAGGACGTGGTGCAAGCTTAGCCACATGCCACCCGACACCCAGGCATCCACGCTGTCGGCGCTTAAAGGCGGCGGCGAGAGTACCCAAGCGCATAATCATCATCGCATGCGGTGCGCCAGGCACTGTTTGCTTCAAGCCAAGCCCGTCCCCCACGGACCTTGCAGCATGAGCGCCGAAGCATATGTTAAACCGATCTTTGGAAATATGGACATGCGATGCAACATCCCGACGGTGCCTGCCTTTGAACGCTTCCGCCAAGGCACGCTTTGCACAGCTGGTATTACCGCGACTTGACGAAGGATTTCGTCTAGCGCGTTGGCTAACGGGCAGCGTGACGGATGCATGGATCGGCGCACGAAGGTCAGGTGTACAGGCAGTCGGTCGATCGCTCTCGAGCACGATCACGAATCTTTGAGGGCTCCGTACGATACCGTACATACTGCGTGTTTGCGGTCAGCTTCGGCGCGAACTTAAAACGATTCTTAAAGATGCCATGCCTAAATGCTCCGATAACACGGGGGTGGAAATGCGCGTTGTTCTTCGTTTTGTCGTCCTGCTTTTCCTCTTGCCGGTCTCGGCGATCGCTGGCAGCGATGACTGGAAAGTCGACAAGGCAACGAGCCAGGTACGCTATACGACGGATCAAATGTCGTGGAAGGACTTAAAGTCGGGCGACATTCTTCCCAATCACACCTGGATCTCGACGGGGCCTCGCGGAAAGGCGCGACTGGTAAGGGGCGTGGAAAGCATCGCCTTTCAGCCTAACACGATGGCCGCAATCACCACCAAGCCAGCCGGCTTTTTTGCACCGCGCAACACGGAAATCGTTCAGCAGGTGGGCGCGCTTGATCTGGAGATCGAAAGGCGAAGCCTGCCCCATACGACGGCGCAGACGCCCTATCTAGCGGCTGTTGTAAAAAGCACAATCTTCCATGTGAGCGTTGGAAGGTCCAAAGCGTCTGTGTCCGTTGATCGAGGCCTCGTGCAGGTGACCGCCTTCGCGAGCGGCCAGCAAGCCAATGTCGGGCCGCGCCAGAGCGCCGTTGTCGACCGAAAGACGGGGATGAAAGTCGATGGTGCTGCCTCGCGCCCATCGATAATAGCCGTTACACCGTCCGTCGCGGTCGTGCCTGCGGTGGGAACGACCACCTTCGCCGGCCAGACCGAAGGTTCAGCAGAAGACAAAGAGAAATCGGGCAAGGGATCGCAGGATACGAGCAAGAACACTGCCAACGACAGCGGGGGCAAGTCCGGCAAGGGAAACAATGCCTCGACCAATAGCGGAGGCGGTAAAGACAGCAGCTCTGGCCATGAAAGCAACGGTAATGGTGGAGGCAATGGCAAAAGCAGCGGCAAGGGCAATAACGGAAACGGCAGCAATAGCGGCAAAGGCAACAACAAGTGAAAAGCTACGGCGCGACGCTTAGGCGGATCTATGACGCAGTCACTGGCCCGATCGCGCTTCGCGCCGCGCTTATCACCGTCATGCTTGCACTTCCGGTCGTCGCCCCCAGCCTGACCGCGCTAACGGCGCTCAACCAAAGGCTGATCGACAAGCGGTTTCAATGGGCGCCAAGGGAAGCCTCCGGCAAGATTGTATTCATTGCCATCGACAAGCGAACGCTTGACGAGGTCGGCGTCTGGCCTTGGCCTCGCAGCATCTATGCCACGCTTCTGGACAAGTTGATCGCTGCAAATGCAGCAGACATCTTCCTCGATATCGATTTCTCCACCCCCTCCGATGCCGATGACGATAACGCGATCGCATTGGCACTGGAGCGCGCCGGTGGAGGCGTTCTTCTACCGATCTTCCGCCAGCAGATCGCCGCGGCCTCAGGAGAGACGGTGGTCACCAGGCCCATCCCCCGGCTCCTGTCCAACGCCTGGCCGGTATTTGCGAACGTCTCCACAGACGCCGACGGCGCGGTGCGCAATTTCGATTTAGGCAGCGCCTTCGAGGGCATTTCAACGCCATCTGCAGCTTCGGCTCTCGGCGCAAGCCCGGAGACCTCAGGGCATCGGCTGATCGACTTTTCGATTGAGCCCGGCAGCGTGCCCACTTACTCACTGGCGGATGTTCTTACCGGCAAGGTAGCAGCCGGTCAGCTTGCTGGACGTTCCATTGTCGTCGGCGCCTCTGCGACCGAACTGAAGGATATCTTTCCGGTCCCGGTGCATGGAGTATTGCCGGGACCTCTTATTCATGTTCTCGCAGCCGAGACGCTGATCCAGGCCCGCCTCCTGACCGAAGTCGATCAAGGGCCATTGGAGCTTCTCCTCGCTGCCGCGCTGATCGTTGCCGTTCTGTCGTCGCGTTCCGTTGGATTGGCCAAGCTTTCGGCGCTCGCCTTGATATTAGGCGCCGTCTGCGAATTGACGGCCTACGCTCTCCAGAAAGATTATGCCATCGTGACAGGGACGACTGTCTCCTGGCTTCTGCTCGCGCTCGCAAGCGGTCTCGCGTTGAACGAACGGGTAGATCTCGGTCAGATGATGGCGACGCTTGCAAACATCGACGCCCGCAACGCCCGCCGCCTCATGCGGCGTATCATTGCCGACAGCTCCGATGGAATTGTTGCCTTCGCTGGCGACATGAAAATCGCAGAAATCAGTGAATCTGCCAAATCGATCCTGAGAGTCGGGGCCGGCGCAAACCTGCTGAGCAGCGCAGAGCAGTCGGTGACGGCGGCGATCCGTGATCTTGCTGTTTTATACGAGGCCGATCCCGGCAGGGTCCAAAGCACGATCGTAGAGTTTGTCAGACGCAGGGGTGAAAGCGAAACAAACTATGAAGCGGCGATCACCCTTTCTCCGGTCGAGGAGAAGGGATTTCGAGCGGCACCCTCGTTCGGCGGGTGCGTCATTATCCGCGATGTCACCGCCCGCAAGGCATACGAGGCGAAGCTCAAGTCGATGGCCGAGAAGGACGAGCTAACCGGGCTTTTGAATCGCCGCGAGTTCCTCGCACGCCTTGAAGGACGCGGCGGCGTAGTGGCGGTTCTCGATATCGAACGCTTCTCGGACGTGTGCGCGACTTTGGGCCGCGATGTCGGTGACAAGCTCTTGAAGGCCGTAGCTTCCCGGCTCGCCGCCAGCTTCCCAGGCGATCTGCTGGCGCGAATCGATGGCGACCTGTTCGCGATCCTGAGAGCCGGGGATGATGCCGACCCGGCGTCTCAAGCCGATCTTTTGCTGGCTCTTTTCGAGGAGCCTGTCGTCTTCGACGAGATGTCCGCCACCGTTGTCGTCCGGCTCGGCGTAGCACGCACCGAGCGTGTCGATTCGGCGAGTTCTCTGCGCGCAGCCGAATCCGCGCTTGACATCGCTAAGGAAACGTCAGGGCGCTGGTCGATCTATGATCCGGCCGTCGCGCTCCAACAAGCCCGCTCCAGACGTCTCGAAGCCGACATGAGGGGTGCGCTGCGCGAAGGGCAGTTCTTTCTGCTCTACCAGCCTCAGGTGGACCTGGCGATGGGACATTTCGTCGGCGCGGAAGCACTTTTGCGCTGGCGCCACCCCGAACTCGGCATCGTCCCACCGACGGAGTTCATCCCAATTGCAGAGTCTTCCGGGATAATTTGCGATATCGGCCGCTGGGTGCTGATGCAGGCCTGTGCGGACGCCATGCATTGGCCAACGGGTGCTGTATCGGTCAACATCTCGCCAATTCAGTTCGAACGCGCCGATGTGGATGGGGAAATTTGCCTTGCTTTGTCCAGGAGTGGGTTGCCGGCGTCACGACTCTGTGTCGAGCTGACCGAATCTGCGTTCCTCGACAATGGCGGCCGATCGCAGGCAAAAATGGCTGCGGTTCGCGCGATCGGTGTTTCCATTGCACTCGACGATTTTGGAACGGGTTATTCCTCTATGAGCTATCTCGCTGATTTGCCGCTCGACAAACTTAAGATCGATCAGTCATTTGTTCGCAGGATGACTGCGGACCACGGGGTCTTCGAGATCGTCAAGGCAATCGTCTCCCTTGCCCATGGGTTGGGGCTGGAGATCGTCGCTGAAGGCGTCGAGGGCACGGCTGAACAAGCGCTTCTTCGCGAGCTCCATTGCGCAACCGGTCAAGGCTATCTCTTTGGCAGGCCCCAGCCACCTGATGAGATGCTCGCAGCTTTTGGCTTCGGGCCTGAGCGCAGATCAGCTTAACCTTGGATAGTCATCATCGAACGAGGTTCGTCAACCGACAGCTGCGAGTCGGGCCAGCGGTTTTGCGACGATCGGCAATGACATGAGGCGGCGATACTCCGCTTCCGGAGTGCCATAGGACTCGCCTGCGAACTGAAGCAATTTTGGTCGATCGCGGATTTCGAGGTGACTTCGAGTGGATCGTATGAGCCTTTCTCCTTCTAATACGTGAATTGCTTCCGTCACTGATGGCCTTCTGGCGCCAAGCATGATGGAGAGATATTCGTGAGTGAGGTCAAAGCCGCTCTTGGACGTACGGTCGTCCACCATCAGCAGCCATCGGGCAAGCCGCGTGCGGATGTCGAACCTGCCGTTGGCGAGAGCGGTATGGCTCACTTGTATGCCAAGGCATCGTGCAAACCGACCTGCAAGAAGATCGAGTTCGGGAGCGTCCTTCAGCACGAGCTTGAAATCGTCGGCGGCTATGGCGAGAGCAAAGCCTTCAATCTGATTGACAAGTTCGTGCGGCGTGCGCTCATCGCCGAGCGCGATCCCGAAGCCTGTCATCCCCTCCCTGCCGATGAGCCCTGTTTCAATCCTGGCGCCACCGCTCCCGACGGCGATGAGTGAACCGACACAATCGAGCGGGAAGTAGACCCGGCTGATCGTCTGATGGGCAACCTCAAGAACAGCCCCCCTTGGCACGTTCATCCTGCTCAGAAGCGGCAAAAGTTCCTTCAGAGTGCGTGCTGGAAGAAGGGCGAGAAGATCGTTTTGTAGTGCCTCCTCGATCGAGACGGTTCTTGGACGCGCAACGTCCGACAAGACAAGCGCCAAACTCTCGACCTCGACGGGTTTGCGCAACACAATTTTGTCAGCGTGGCGGTCGGGTAAGACATCTGGGTCGTAGCCGGTGGCGAAAATGAACGGGATGCCGAGCCGCTCCAGCCTGTCTGCTACGGGGAAGACCATCTCGCCCGACAGATTGATGTCCAATATAGCGGCATCGAGGTCAGTTGCCGCCGCGATCGCCCCCAGAGCCTCTGCAACACCTGGGCATTTCGCAGCGACGATGACATCCATCGCAGCGAGACGCTGCGCCAGCTCGCTCACCATGTAATAATCGTCTTCAACCAGGAGAATACGCTTCCCGGTCAGCGCTTCGCGCGTAATCATGACCCGGCTCCTACTGTTCGAGACTCCTAGATGGGGCAGGAATCATGGCAGGCAAGGATGGTCTAGACATATCTTCGGTTGTGGGGCTCTCCAAGCGGCGTTGCGTGTTGGCAGCCCTGCCAGTTCTGCAGCCCTGAGGTGGTGCATCTTTTTCAAGCAATCAGCGTTTAACCCTGCAAACCCTCAAACCTTGCGACAGGAAAACGATCATGACCGACATTAGAGCCAAGGGGTTCTCGTCTCGCGCGGAACTGGAACAATATCTCGAGGAACTGGAGGATGATGGTGGCCCGAGCGTCTTGGAGGACGACGACGACGAGGTTTTTCGCGCCGCCCGTAAAGAGCTCGCATGGCTTCGTAAGGAAGTCGCAGATCTCCGCGAGCAACTATCCTTTGGGCATCTGCGAAGAAATGCGGTGGACGAACGGGAAAATGGCCGTTCCCTGGCGTGGGTTGCAGCGAGCGTTATCATAACCGCCATGCTGGCCAGGCTTGTGAGCCGCAGGGGCTAGAAGATTGTGGGGACCGGCTGAGCCATGGTCGAGGGGCCCATGGGCATGCAACCGGAAGTTTGGCCGTTCCCGACACTGCCAGTGCCATGGTCAATTTCGAAAATCAACATCAGCGGCTGGAACGAGCGCGCGTCCATCGCGTTTCGTCCTAACATAGAAGGAGAAAACACCGATGGATTGGAACCGCGTCGAAGGCAATTGGAAGCAGATGAAGGGCAAGGTCAAGGAACAGTGGGGAAAACTTACTGACGATGATCTTGACGTAATCGATGGAAAGCGCGACCAGCTCGAAGGTAAGATCCAGGAACGCTATGGTTACGAGAAGGATCGTGCCAACAAGGACGTTGACGCCTGGTATGGCCGTCAGACCTGGTAAAAGCTCCAGGACTTTCTAGTCGCCGGCCCTTGTGCCGGCGACTTTTGTTTAGACGATTGGAGCCAGCTGTATCGATAATCATGCTCGTTGCCAGCTGATGTTGCTGCTTTTCCTGCTTCGACGTGTGCAAGTGATCATTTAACTTCGTCGTCAACGCCGTCGACCGCCGTGGCTTTAGCCGTCACAGCCGAACCGTTCGCTGCGATGACGAATTCGATTAGCGCCCTTGACACATTCGTCGATCGCGTCCGTGGAACGAGTTTGTTGCTACACCGTTTCGTGATCAATTCGGTTGAAACGCACGGAGTTTGATGATGGCACGCGAGAATTTAACTTGCGGGGACGCCGGTTCGACCAGCGCGAGCAAGCCGAAACGCCAATATACCGAGGGCGGCGATCCGAAACATGCGCAAATGCTAACCCGGCCAGACGCGCATGAGACCTCCCACATGGATGAGTACACACTAATGATGAAGCAGGCGATGCAGGGTCGCGCCTAGCAGCCCGTGGCGCACGACGAGCGTCAGCTTCTTTGTCCCAATCTCCTGCTACTTAAACGGCGGGAATGCCAGCGAGACGATCGAAGCGAAGTCCGAAATCAATTTTGGGTGGCTCCGCTAAACACGTCGTTCTCGGACAAGTTTCCCGAACTACACTTCCGAGCGTCCTGGTAGTCCTGTCGACCGTTGCCATTGGACATCCTACAACAAATTCGCCCTGAAACGGAGAAACCCATGGCTAACGATACAAATCCAGCCCCAGCTTCAGACCCGGCCACTGCCGAAGTCGTAACAACTCCCCAAAAAAAGAAACGCACGCCTCGCAAGCCGGCGGTGGTTTCAACGTCCTCACCAGCTGAGAAGACCAGCAGTGCCGCGACCAGCCGCGGCAAAAAGAGATCAGCCGCCAAAGCTGCAGAGGGTAATCCTTTAGCTTTGGCAGCGCCGGCCGGCCGTAAGGGTAAGCCCAAGTCTGAAGCGACCCAGATTGGTGGACGAAAGCGCACGATCTCTGCGACCGCCCGCCCTGTCGCCTCTGCGGATGAGATGGCCGATTTGCTCAAACTCGAAGAAGAGAACCAGGTGCTGCGCAAGCAACTTGGCGACAAGCTCCGGGCTGAAAATGTAGACCTGCGTAAGAAGCTCGGCGTGAAGTAATCTTCATCTGCGCTTGTTCTGGCGCAGCGTCTCACTTAGCAGCCCGGCCGCACCACGGTCCAGGCTGCTTTTCGTTGGAAGAGCGATAAGACCAGTCGTCCAGCCCTCCTTACTCGCGATAGCCGGGCTTAGACGGGTCCATGATCCGGCCAGATGGCAGAGCGGCGTCTGTCTACAGCCAATCACGTAATCCCTGACCCAAGCGAGACATGGAGATCGGCACGCTTTTATTCGATCCTGCCGTTGTCGCCATCCATTGCCGCGGCAGTTCCTGTGCTCGCATAGCCGTCGCGCCCGTGAAGGGTGGCACGCCGATCCGTTCATGCGCGCATGATGATGCGCAACCTCGTGCGATTGAGCGCAAATCAATCGCGCACCGCCGCACGCGGCCACATCGGCAAACGAACCGCTGCAGGTTCCGGTTCAGGCCATCACCGTTGAACCCTCTCCACATCCAACCGGCTGAACCAAAACCAAAGTCGCGCGTTAGGCGGCTGGACTATTTCTAAAAGGAGATGACAATGAAATCTGCTCTATTCGCTTCCGCAGTGGTCGCTATGGCTTTTTCAGGCTCGGCCGATGCTGCCACAATGCGGCAACACCACGGCTCAAAGCATGTCAAACAGGTCGTCGCTGATCAGCCGAAGGAACGCCTCGGCACGCTCCAGTGTGAGGTGGCTGGAGGCATAGGCATGGTCATCGGCTCGAACCGTAAACTGCAGTGCTCCTTCAAACAGCGATCCGGCAAGATTGAACGGTATGTCGGGACGATTGGAAGGCTGGGTGTCGACGTGGGCGTGACCGGCAAGCGTTATTTGAGCTGGCTGGTCGTCAACACCGTGCCCACGCGTGTCGGCGACGGGGCGCTTGCCGGCAGGTATGTCGGAGCATCAGCCGGAGCGTCGGTCGGACTCGGTCTCGGCGCTAACGCCCTGGTCGGTGGCAGCTCAAAGAACTTCGCTTTGCAGCCAATCAGTGCCGAGGGCGGCGTCGGCCTCAATATCGCGGCTGGGATCGCTCAACTCAAGCTTCAAAAAGCTGGCTGAAGCCCCTGAGAAAGAAGTACTGCGCGCGGCCGCCTGCGCGCAGTTTACCTTTCAATTCTATGCTGCCTTAAATCCAAGACGCTGGAACGCGCTCGGGTCAGCACCGGGTTACCGAGACCTTGCTGCGCCATTTGTTTGAGATATCGGATTTGCAACAACTGTCAGCGTGACTTTTCCTTTAACAGAGCCGTCGATCTGTCCCGCCAGCTGGAACCGGAGACTTCAATTCGAGTTAGAGCGAAATGAACGAGATGTTTGCGAAGATCGATGCGATGGATGCGGAGGCGAAACTAGCTTCCGGACTTGTCTACATTCCAGGGCTGGAGAGCGGTATCACGCGAAAGCCTGGGGCCAGCGGATTTCTGTATTACCGACCCGACGGGCGTCGGATAACGGAACCTTCCGAAATAGAGCGCCTAAACGCGTTGGCCATCCCTCCCGCTTATACCAACGTCATCATCTCTACCAACCCGCTCTCCCACCTGCAGGCGATCGGAACAGATGCGCGAGGCCGACGGCAGTATCGGTACCATACCGAGTGGCATGCTGAACGTGGGAAAGCAAAATTCGAGCGGCTCGGCGCGTTCGCCGGCCGCCTTCCCGATCTTCGCGAGAGGGTTGATTTCGATCTTCGATCGCGCGGCCTAAACATGGACAAAGCGCTTGCAACCGTTGTGTGGATGCTCGACAATCTGTACATCCGCATCGGAAATACCGCCTATGCGCAGATGAATAACTCCTTTGGGCTCACTACGCTACGAAGCCGTCATGTGAAGGTCGAGGGCGGAAGCGTGAAGTTTCGTTTTAAGGGAAAATCCGGCAAGGAATGGAACCTTGCCCATAGTGATCGCCGGATCGCAAATGTCGTCAGAAAGCTGCAAGAGCTTCCAGGGCAACACCTGTTCCAGTATGTATGTGATCAAGGCGGATGCCGCCAAATCTCCTCACACGACGTCAACGCATACATCAAGGATATCACCGGCGACGACTTTAGCTCCCGTCAGTTTCGAACATGGGGTGCAACCTGTATGGCGGTGGAGGTTCTGGCATCGCTGGAAGCTGCGACAACGAAGCGGGCGCTCGCACGACAACTCAACGATGCCGTTGATCAGGTTGCTGCCAAACTTGTGAACACCCGTTCGGTCTGCCGCTCGTCCTATATTCACCCGGCGGTGTTCGAAGACTTTCAAGCTGGTACGCTTGGAGACGTCCTAAAACTGACGACTAGAAGCGCGCGGCTGCTGCAGTGGATGGATGAGGAAGAAATCAGGGTGGTGAGATGGCTAAAGAGCAGGGAGGGTGGCACGAGGACCAGCGCCTAAGCTGCGATCCACGGCTGGCGACTTTCCCGGCATTGGCGTCCTCTTTGGCTCTACGACACTGTCAACGACCAAGAGTGGTCCCCGACCATTGTCGGCGCCGTGCCATGCTCTGGCAATTTCGTCCGTGCAGATCACGACCTGAAGGCCAGGCAGGACTTCCTGCCTGACGCCGATGCGCCGTTGCGAGGATCGCGCAGATTCCAGGCCGTTCGGCCCAAGGCCTCCGCAGCCCACGCGCCTGAGGACACTTCCATTTTGCCATCCGGGATGACGTCCCCGAAGGCCTTGCAGGTAAAAGTCACCGGCACTATTTCTTAGGCGATGACGATGCAGGGTAAAGATTGATGGCAAATCCTTATGAAACGCTCGGCGTCTCACAAGACGCGACGCAGAAGGAAATACAGTCCGCATACCGCAAGCTCGCCAAAAAACTGCATCCCGACCTCAATCCGGGTGACGCGTCAGCCGAAGAAAAGTTCAAGGCAGCCTCCGCCGCCTACGCGATCTTAGGGGATGAGGATAAGCGTGCGAGGTTCGATAGGCATGAAATCGACGAGACCGGTGGCGAGCAGGGAAAACGTAGCTACTATCGCGACTATGCATCAGGGGAGCATAGCCGCTCTCGATACCATAATCCCGGTGGGTTTGCCGATTTTGGTGATCGGGACGATATTTTCTCAAGCTTCTTTTCGGGGGCAGGGGGCAGGGGCACCGCACCGTACCCTGGAGACAATACGCACTACCGGCTGGAACTCGAGCTTCGCGAGGCTGCCAATGGCGCAAAGCGCACCGTTTCCCTGCCTGAAGGCGGCACCCTTGAGCTAAAAATCCCGGCAGGGGCTCGCGACGGACAGATCTTGCGCTTGCGGGGAAAGGGCGCCCCTGGGTACAATAACGGACCCGCGGGCGACGCCCTCGTCGAGATCCACGTTCTTCCTGACCGCCAGTTCTCTCTTGAGGGAGATGATGTCAGGATTGAGCTGCCGATTTCACTTCGGGAGGCCGTTCTGGGTGGAAAGGTCGAAGTCGCCACCTTGTCGGGGACGGTGTCCGTGACGGTTCCGCCATATTCCAGTACAGACAGAAGGCTTCGTCTCAAGGGCAAGGGGTTTCCCAACAAGCACGGTGGCCATGGTGACCAATATGTCGTCCTGAAAATCGCTCTGCCGGCGACACCGGACGCAGAGTTGACGGACTTCATGACCCGGTGGGAAGCTGGTAAATCCCATAACCCGAGGGGCTTATAGGAGGAGGCGATGAACGATCTTGAGTACTGTCGTATCCTGCAAATCGAAAGTTCAACTCTTCAGATGTGGGTGGAGGAGCGATGGATTATCCCCGGCAGTTCTTCGCAAGCCCGTTCCTATGAGGACGTTGACCTTGCGAGAGGGCGTCTGATCCTCGATCTCATCGAAAGCATGGGCGTCAATCACGCCGGCGTTGATGTGGTCATCGAGCTCGTCGACCAGGTGCACAGCCTGCGTGAGCGGATGCGCTTGCTGATGGAAGCGATCGGCAAACAGGATCCTGCGGTCCAAAACGCCCTATGGCAGGCGCTGACCCCAATCCGTTGAGTTGGCGCGGCAATTGCTCAGTCACTCTTGCTCCTGTCGCTCTTATATTCAAACTCCGCACTGGCTGGTCGATCCATGTATCTATGCTTGAAAGCCTCTGCCTTTTCCAAGCGATCGAAGCCAACCGCAACCCAGCGAGATGCAATCATGCTGAAGTTTGCACCGATGACAAAGACATCGGTTTGCGGGAATTCGGCTCCCACATGTCAGCCTGATCAGCGAGCGGCTCGTTGCTGCTCAAGATAAAGGTGAATAGCGCCCGCGCGGCGCTACCAGAGCGGAAAGAGGCTGACGAAAAATCAGATCGGAGTGGCTGGCAGCGTCCGCTTGTGTCCCGAAGCATAATACATTGCCAGGATGCGATCCCTAGAGGTGACGCTGATCTCTCGCCCTTCCAAAAAATCATCGATCTCGTCGTATGTCACCCCGTAGGCATCTTCGTCAGGCTTAAGCGGCGCGTCCGATTCCAGATCGGCCGTTGGTACTTTCAGGACAAGGCTTTCCGGTGCGCCCAAAAACTTGGCGAGTGCCCGAACGCGACGCTTGTTAAGACCAGCCAAGGGGAGCACGTCCGCGGCCCCATCGCCGAACTTTGTATAGAACCCCATCAAAGCTTCTGCAGCATGATCGGTGCCGATAACGAGCCCGCGAGTGGCGCCCGCCAACGCATATTGTGCGATCATACGCTGACGGGCTTTGATGTTCCCCAGGTGGAACTGGTAACGATCGCCATCGACGATCCCCGGAGCGTTGCGACTGATCTCACTCATGATAGCGTCTGACGCCGGCTTGACATCGATTGTAATGACGCGATCGGGTTGAATAGTCGAGAGACAAGCCTGCGCGTCGGACTCATCGGCCTGATCGCCGTACGGGAGCCGAACCGCGATAAACTCCGCCTGATGTCCGCCGCTCCTGAGCCTGGCGACAGATTTTTGCGCCAGAAGACCTGCCGTCAGTGAGTCGACGCCGCCGCTGATCCCAAGCACGAATGACCGACCCGACGCTGCTATGCAGTAGTCTTCCAGAAATGAACATCTCCGTATTACCTCGTGTTCCGCATCGAAATGTTCATGCACACCAAGGGCTTCGATGATGGATTTCTGTTCAGGCGACACTAAGCACCTCCGGGCCGAGAAACGACGGGACTTACACATCTTGAGGAGGCAAGCGAACGCTAGTAGCCTGTGCCCGCCGAGTGGGATTGACCAATAACTGCAGGTCGAAACCCTTGAACAATCAGGTGAGCTGATAGTTCCGATTTCATCGTCTTCAAAAAGCCCTCTGTCCAAAATCGCACGAAAAAAGGCGCGACGGAACTTCCTCAAAGGATCATGGTTCGTCCTTTCCTGGCCACTCGGCACTGTTGGAAACCGGAGGACGCTTGTGACTTGGGTCCATTTGTGCATCGACATGCAGCGAATGTTCGCGGAACCGACGCCATGGCAGGTTCCTTGGATGGCAAAGATTTCTGGCCAAGTTGTCGAGCTGGCCGGACGGTTTGCTGAACGAACCGTCTTCACCCGCTTCTTAACACCGCAACACGGTTCGCAGATGCCCGGAAGGTGGCATGAGTACTATGCCAAATGGGAGTGCATGACACGTGAAAATCTTCCCGACGAACTGCTGAATCTCGTGCCTGAACTGGGATGCTTCGTGCCGCCGGCAAGAGTTTTCACCAAGACCACATATTCGCCATGGGTGAGCGGTCATCTTCACCAAATTCTGACCCACGAACATGTCGACACTGTTGTCATCACCGGCGGTGAAACCGACGTCTGTGTTCTGGCAGCTGTGCTTGGCGCTGTGGACCTTGGATACCATGTAATCATACCGGCTGACGCGGTTTGCAGCGGAGCCGACAACACTCACGATTCAACCCTCGATTTGCTCGGCTCAAGATTCAGTGTTCAAGTCGAGGTGTCCTCGACCGAGCAAATCCTATCCTCAATGCGTTGATGCGAGGTACGGTCGAGAGCTGTGTTGCCGCACGGTCGCGTGAAAGTCCACACGTTGACGAAAGGATCTGTCCTATCGTCGCCGAGCTGGAGCGGACGCCGCTGAGGGTGGGTTCCCATTGACGCGGTGGAACCATCTCCTTCTGAGTCGGCTAGGCCTTACGACAAAGGAAAGTTCAAAATGTTTGTTTCCGCGCCGGTCAAGATCAGAAGCATTGCGATCAGGTTTGACGGGTCGGATCGCTGGCACAAAGCGGTCTCCGTCACAGATCTTGCGGAGCTCCTATTGTCGAGAAGGTGGCCGAGATCATCAGACGACGCGATGTGGCGCACAGCACTCGTCGCCTGCCTCGCTTCCCAACGGAGCGAGGCGAAGGCCGGCAAGGCTCGCAAGGCGTTCATCAAAGCTGCGCTGCGTGCTGCGCTTATCGTCAAGGCCGACACCCGGGTCCATTGATCCTCGCGGCCTTGCGGTACGGCACGTGCGTAGAGACAAGCCGCGCTGATAGCCAGATGCTTGCCGCCACGAACGTGCTCGTTAACCGTGGTCTTGACTTGGACGATCGCATCGCCTTGAGACAGGATGCCCAATGAGGGGTCCGGCACGGAACATCCTGCTCCCTTGTTCATTTCAGAAGCGCTGCAAGCAGTATGGAGGATCAGATGGCTGACGATAGCGTGACAACATATGTCGACCGCCTCTTGCGCGAAGGGTTTGCCGTGGACGTCACGGAAAATAACGTGATCCTCATTCTAGATCCTGCCGACGCTTCAGGCTTGCTGGATGCGCGCGACCCGGCACGCGGAATCGATTTGACGATGCACAAGGATGCCGTCATTGCCTATCTTAGGCAAATTGGTCGGTCGGTGTAGTCGAAGAGTTGCCGACCGTCGCCGGACAAGCTACCAGTTCTCGTTGTGGGGACCTTGACGGTATCTGGGGCATTTTGAACCTCCACCGCGATAGGAATAGCCATGCTGGACAACCTATTTGATACCAATCGAAACGCGGCTTTAAGAAGACCGACGAACCGGCTGGCGAAACCACCGCGCACGCGAAATTCGCTATCGGCTTGACGAGCTCGGCCTGATAAGCTTTTGCAAGACGACCGGGGAAGGGACGCCACGTGGTGACGCCCCGCTGCGTAATTTTGTTGTCACAACGCTTGGCAATAAGACCTTCTAGTAGCGAGGCACGGAGACGTATCAAGGCGGTGCTTACCGCCACCACTGAACGCCCCGATGGCGTAGATCGGCCAGTTTGTTCCGAAGAAACCGTCAGCAGGTATCGCCGAACCATGAGCCGGCCCACCGTCATGGAGACGGCTGTGAAAATAGAGGGGATCGAAGGGCTTCTCCGGGCTGATGTACAAAAACGTACAATGGGTGGCGGCGACTCAAACGCAGTTTCATATTCTATCGATGCTTTCGATTTTTCAAAACAAGCTACTGGCGCTCTTGCCAGCGGAGGATAGGCTAGCGCTCGCTCCTCTTCTAAAGCGCAGGAAGCTTGCCCGCCACGACCTTCTGTTGAGGGCGCAAGATCATGTGGACAACGTCATCTTCATCGAAGACGGCGTCGTGTCGATTCTCGCCCAGGATCGTCCCGGACTGGACGTTGAAGTTGCAATGATCGGACGGGAGGGCATGATCGGCGCCCAATTGCTCCACGGTGTCTTTACCACTTACATGCCGGTCAAAGTTCGCATTGAAGGATCGGGATACGAGATCGCTGCTCCTGACTTCATCGCATTTTCACGCAAGAGCGCACGGTTTCGAGACCGCATTTGCCGTTATCTTGAATGGCGCCACGTGCAGATGGGAATGATTGCGATGAGCGGGCGCCAAGGTGACATCCCACAAAATATTGCCCGTGTGCTGCTTATGCTACATGATCGCTTGGATGGCGACAGCATCCCCATAACCCATGAAGAGCTTGCGCGCCAAGTTGCCGCTCACCGTCCAGGCGTCACGATAGCCCTGCATCTCCTGGAGGGAGAAAGATTGGTCCGAGCCAATCGTGGCAATATTTTTATCAACGACCGACCGGGCCTGGAAACGCTGGCCGGCGACTTCTACGGCATGCCCGAAAACGCCTGGTTTGAAATATTGTGTGGTCCTTCACCTGGTCCGGTGCTCGCTGACTAAGTCAAGCTGCAATTGCGGCCATTCCCGAGGATGCCCAAGCCGGTCGCTAGCCTCGTTCAAAGGCGTCGCATGGCAGGGAGCTGACAGAAATGACTACCCTATCGTCTTCCTTTCCATCCACGCCATACTAAACGTTATTTCGCCCTAGGAAAAAGGACAGCGCCCCTGGCCCTCACTGCGTCTTGGTTGATCTCCATCTGGCTCAGTCGATCCGTGTCGACAAAATCTTCGCTCTTGCCGCTGATGTCGAACGGGCGGCAGCTCGCGCGCGCTTGTCTCGCTCCCTGCCACTGTGGCCATGCCTGAGCGTCTCTGCCGTCCGGTCTATCTGCTAACCCGTCAGCTATTTCCCCTGAACTGAGCCACGGAATCGATTATAGCTCGTTCTCGGCAATGGATCCAAGACAGACGAGTGATGCAGCAGTTCGATTTTTTTCCAGATGAAAGCGAGGCTTCCGCGCTTGGCCCGCGGCGGCGGCGGGCAGTGAATCGGGCCCCCGCTACTAGCCATGACGAACTGGTTCGCCAACTGGAGGCGACTGGTCGCTATCGCGTCCTCAGCAAGCTAGAGCCGAGACCGATAGCGCCGGATCCACGAGCGGGCTTTCCTATGAGGGGCGTCATCGTTGATGCCGAGACGACTGGGCTTAACCATCGCGAAGACGAAGTGATAGAAATTGGCATCGTCAGCTTTTCATTTGACGCGCTCGGAGCAATCGGCGACGTCACTGACGTCTACGGTGCATTGCACCAGCCGACGAAGCCGATCCCGAACGAAATCACCCGGCTCACCGGAATTACTAACGACATGGTGGCCGGCCACATTGTCGACCCCCATCGACTGCGATCGCTGATCGAGCCCGCGGATCTAATCATTGCGCACTTTGCGGCGTTCGACAGGCCATTTCTGGAAGCTTTTTCGCCTGTATTCCACCGAAAGGCCTGGGCCTGTTCGGTGTCGGAGATTGATTGGGCTGCCCGCGGTTTCGATGGTACCAAGCTCGGATACCTGATCGGGCAGGCGGGCTACTTTCACGAGGCTCATCGAGCGGTCGACGACTGCTTCGCGCTGCTGGAGATCCTTGATCGTGGTCACGGTGAAAGCGACAGTTCGCCTTTTTCGGAACTTTACCGGTCGAGCCAGCGCCAGCGCGCGCGTATCATTGCTGAACACAGTCCGTTCGAGATGAAGGATCAATTGAAGAAGCGTGGCTACAAATGGTCTGACGGAAGTGATGGCGGGCCGAAGTCATGGTGGACCGAAGTCGACGAACAGGCTGTGCAAGAGGAGATCAATTATCTCCGCGCGGAGGTTTACGGGTGGGAAGACGCGGACCCGCTCGTGACATACACGACCGCTTTCGACCGTTATAAATAGAATCCGATATCGAGAGGGCCCACCTGACAGGCGTCAGGACATTGGCGGCGGCTATCCGGTCGCTCACAATCCAAAAAAATGCAACCGGATAGCCACCATCGGACGGATGGTGACTCGGATATTGATGATGGCTAATGCTGTCCGGCTGGAGCCGACAGGAGCACTCTAACGGCCCCAAAAAGTCCATTGCATGCGCGGGCGGTCCGAAACAAAAACTACTCAGCAGCTTGCCGAAGAGAATGTCCTTCAAGTGGCTCGACAAGCGCAATGATGTCGAAATCACTTGTCATGTAATGCTCTTCGGAACCGGGAATCGCTAGGGTCCAGAAATCCGGATCGTCGCCAAAAACCGTCGAGACTTGGACGATTGTTGTCTTCCCCCCGGTGTGCTCCTCGGAACGAGCCCAATAGAAAGCTTCAGGCACCAGACTCTTCATAACGCCTACTCCCCACAACAGCTTGGACTATATCAAAAATTACGAGAATGAATACCCCGACCTACGACAATCCCCAAGCACCCTCGGTTTCTCTCGACACCCAAGCGCTCCCAAGCAGGCCAGCTTCCTTGACACCGCATGGCAAGAGCATGGGGAACATGACTGACAGGAATTGGCAAATGGCGGCGCTGGTCCACATTGAAGACACGGCTTGGGAAGCCCGTTTCAGGTTGCGGCCTGAGGTTCCTCGTCGATGATCTTATCTAGGTGGTCTCATTCGGGTGGATTTCACGACCTGTGGCTCTGGCTCCAGGAGCGGCACTATGGCCCCAGGCCAGGAGATTGCTTACTAGCGGATCGTCAGTGTCGAAGACGAGGATGATCCTGCTATGGGAAAATCAATCGAGATTGGATGCGGATCGGCAAAGACTGTTTGAATAATTGAGCTTGCCCGCGCAAATGTCGGCGAGGGGGCGCGGTTCTGTTATCAGTAATTGCGTGATCGACCCGATGGAAGAGAAATTCCCCGACTACCCGGACGGGCGGAATGCTCAGTTCAGCGCAAACATCGGTCATTGGCTGCGGACCCCTTGGAAATGGATTGCTAGCGCCTTTTTTACGTTCGATACTGCGCCTGCATAGTGAACTCTTTGCTAGCTTTTTCAAAGGGTAAACCGAGCGGACCGCCATTGAGAGCCGTGCGCAAGGGCTTATCGCGCTATAAATCCCCGACCGGGCCTTCCCGATCTCGTCAATTCCTGTCTTCAAGGAACGCGTGTCGGCGCCGTTGGTAGCACTCGGCTCGACGTCTCCTGCACTGGAACCCGCGACTGATGGAAACCGTGAGCAGCGTGGTCGTTACCCGGATCACTTCCATCAAAGAGAGAAAGTTGGCTATGCCTCCCAAGGGCGAAAGTTTCCGATTACGATACAATCCATCCTTGCTGGCCAGCGGCATCATTGACCAGCGTTGAAGCTCAAGCTCCGTCACGTAGCAGAGACCAGCCGTCAGAGCCGCGGTTGAAACAACGCAAATCGCGATGTCAGACTAAGGTCCGGATCGGCATTAGACTGAGGTCCGTGGTCAGGAACAGCCTGCATTGATGGTGGTTTGTCTGGCAGCCTCAAGTCTCATCGACAAGGCTTTCGCTTCGACATTCAATGGAGGAAACCTACATGTTCAAGACAACCAGCATCGCCTTCGCGGCAGCCCTGCTTGCAAGCACCGCTTTTGCCCAATCGTCCAGTACCGTCGGTACGGGCGGCTCATCGGCTGGCGGAGGAACTTCGAGCAGCACGGTTGGGACCGGCGGAAGTTCGACAGGCGGTGATTGTCCGGCGGGCTCGGCCAACTGCCCGTCTGGAAGCTCCTCGACAGTGGGAACCGGCGGTTCATCTGCCGGCGGCGGAACGTCAAGTAGCACCGTCGGTACGGGTGGCTCTTCGGCTGGATCTGGTTCCGGATCGTCGACGGTGGGCACCGGCGGTTCGTCTGCTGGTGAGGGAGCGTCCAGTAGCTCGGTTGGAACCGGCGGGTCCGCTACGGGCACGGGCGATGCAGGTTCCGCTTCGTCCGTCGGCACAGGGAGCTCGTCGGCCGGCAACGGGGAGAGCGGAAGCTCCGTCGGCACCGGCTCGAGCCAAGCAGGCTCTTCCCATGACAACAACGGTAAGAAAGGCTGTGCGCCCGGTCAGATGAAGAAAAACGGTACCAGCCACTCCTGCTAACTGCAACGGCCGGCGCCTTTGGACGCCGGCCATCTCCGTTGGAGGCACCAAGATGACTTCTACATTCAGAACTCTTATCGCGACCGCGGCTATGGTCACCGCAAGCTGCGCTGCCGCCGAAGAAATCAAACTAGCCGACGGTACCAGCTGCACCTTGACTGAGGAACACTCTGGGTCGACCGGCATGTCAACCACAGTGACCGCCGGAAATGGCCAGGTAACGGCGTCAACGACAAGCCGGGGCGGTTCGACGAGTTCCTCTTCTGCGTCAACCTCCTCAGCCGGGTCCGGCAGCGTCAACAGTTACTCGAGCGCGAGCGTAACGCGACCAGACGGAACCGTCATCACAAAGCGCTCGGACGGTACCTGCTCCATCATAAAGCCCGGCAAATAGTAGGAGACGATTATGAAAAGGCCAGAATTATTCAGCGCGATCGCACTCTCATTCCTGTTGGCCACCGTGCATGCGACGGCACAGGACTGCAGCGCGGCAGGAACTGTTGCGACCGGTGGGAGCGCAAGCGCCGGTGGAACGTCGGCCAGTTCGCTTGGCACTGCTGGATCATGTCAGACGGACGGCGGCACAAGCTCATCTGTCGGTTCTGGGGGCAGCGCTACGGCAGACGGCGGAAGGGCGATGAGCAAGACCCACGTGAATGACAATGCAGATCGGCTCAAGGCGCAGACGAAATCCCAAGCTGTCGACAAGGGCAGCTTTAGCAAGTCAAGAACCCAAACCACAACGAATGGCGACACGCTTCAGAGCACGACGCGCACCATGTCGCATGAACCGGGACAGAAGCCCGTCAAGAACACAACGCAGCAGAAGATAGTTCTGCCTGAGCAATAAGCCTAGAAAGGATGATCGAATGAACAACTTGATCTGGCTTGTCGGTGCAGTCGTCATTATCCTGGCCATACTGAGCTTTTTGGGACTGCGGTAACACCGCACGCTGAACCTCGGGGCGGCCTTACTTCGGGCGCCCCTCGCCTATTGTGCGAAATCGTACGAAAGCAGAAAGGTGCTGACACCCCGCCCGTCGGCAGATAGGGTACGGCGATAGCTTATCTGCCCATACGGAAGCTGCCCACGTGGAATTTCATACTGTTCTCATTTTGGAGAACGAAGCGTTCATCGCGATGGACATCGAAGAGATCGCCTCATCGCTTGGAGCGAAATCCGTCACAACCTTGGACAACAGAGCTGCGGCGATCACATGGCTCGTGGCGCACAGTCCAGATATTGCAATTGTAGACCCTCTGTTGAACGATGGCGTCTGCAGCGATGTGGCGGCTTTACTATCGGCGAGGGGAGTTCCCTTTGTCGTTTACGCGGGAGCCGAAGTTGTCGGAAAAGGTTCTGAAGCCTTTGCAACGGCTCTGTGGGTTGGGAAACCGGCAACGCCTGAAGCCTTAAGGCAAGCAATGCTCGAGGCAGGCGGCGGACAATCGCTCCGCTGAGGATTCGCGCGGGTTCCCTATATCTCGGTCCACCCCTTAAGGGCTACTCGGATGACCCTGAAGTCGCCGTCGTCAGCACCAGGTGTCGGTAGCACGCAATGGTCCACTCGAGACGCTGGAGTGCTCCCAACGGGAGCCCGGCAATGCTGCCACAGGAGGTGTTGCCCGAACCGTGAAGAGCTCGTGAGGCCGTGCCCCGGCACTGCCGATAAGCCCCGCCGCCGGGCTCCAGCACAAGCACGCTCGGCCGGAGCCTCTCCATGTCTCAGGCAACTGAGTTGGGAGATGCGAAATTCCCCGACGCAGGCGCGGTCTCTTCGAGACCCTCGGTCTGGATGTCTGACGTATCGGCCGACGCGGATGCGTCGGCCGATTCTCCGACAGCAACCCCGAACGTCGCCACCTGCACCATCAACTCCTTGGCCTTCTGTAGCGCGGTCTCATCGTCGAGCTGGCCTGCAGCGACCATCTGTACGACGATGGATTCACCGCCTTCTCCGTTGAACGCCACTCTGAATTTGCCGTCGCTCTGCTCTGAGATGTTCGTACTTGTCACTTCCATATTGTCCTCCTGTTTTTTTGCAATAGTGCAAGATGCTGCCCGATAAAGTGCGATCGCGCCTTTGCAGACGGCTCCGCCCTGTCGGGCGGAGATCACTCAACAGGCGGCGAAGCTTTCCCAAGCTTCAAAGACGGCTCGCGGCCCCACACCCGCAACTTTCCGAGTTCTGATAGAAACTCCGTCGCCGATTTAGGATCACTGAGCGCAATCGTACCCTCATCAAGGGACTGTGAGATACCTGCCTTGTCGAGGAGGGGGAGCGCAGATTGGTCGTAGCCGATATATTTGCAATGCTGGAAGGCGTCTGCAACAAAATCCCGTGCGGTCGCCTCCTTGACAAGGTCATCGATCGCCTGGTGTGAAGCGAGCACGGCGACAGCGTCGAAAAGCACCGAAGGACCGCCATCAATCATATGATGAGCCTTCAACCAGGATCCGTCCGATGCCTTCACCCCGCCGACTTTTGGCGCAATAAGTTCCACGATCGCCTTTTCCTTGCCAGCGGCCTTGATGATTGCCTGAAGCAGCTTCGCATCGGTGCCGTCAGTGACCAGGACTCCGAGCTTTCTACCCTCGAACCGTTTCGGGCCGCGCTTCACGATACTGAGTGCCGGCGAAGGATCGAGGTCCTGACGGGTGGGCAGCGCCGCTTCTGCTGGTTTTGGCATCGCCTGGAACCCCAGCTTTTCTGCCACCGTGGATGCGAGGGTTTCGTCGATGTTGAGTAGGTGAGAGACCATCCGCTCCCGGATCGCCAGCGTCTCGACCTTGCTCAGTTCGAACGTTAGCGCCATGGCGATGTGGCGCTGCTCAGCGCCGGTCTGGCTGACGTAGAACTGCCGCGCCTGACTGTAATGATCGGCAAAGCTTTCTGGACGCAGCCGGACCTTCTGTCCCTGCTCCTCCGCCGAAAAATGCCGATATCCGCGCGCCGGCGATTCCCTTGGCCCTTCGTCGAACGAATTCGGCTGATAGTTGGCGCGGCCGCTTGGATTTCGCATCGCCATATGCCCGTCCTGCTGAAAAGTGTGAAACGGGCACTTGGGCGCATTGATAGGCAGATGCGTGAAGTTCGGTCCGCCTAGCCGCTTAAGCTGGGTGTCGAGATATGAGAAGTTTCGACCCTGTAGGAGCGGGTCGTTGCTGAAGTCAATGCCTGGAGGGACGTTCTGCGTCATGAAGGCAACTTGCTCGGTCTCGGCGAAGAAGTTGTCGGGCATGCGGTCCAGTACCAGGCGGCCAATGGGGCGCACCGGAAGAACCTCCTCCGGAATTATCTTTGTCGGGTCGAGGACATCGAATTCGAAGCTGTCGGCAAAGTTCTGGTCGAAGAGCTGCACGGCAAGCTCCCATTCAGGGAAGTTACCTGACTGGATCGACTGCCACAGGTCGCGACGGTGGTAATCGGGGTCGGCGCCATTGATCTTGACCGCTTCGTTCCAAGCAACGGACTGCAGGCCGAGCTTCGGCTTCCAATGGAATTTGACGAAGGTGGACTGCCCGTCTGCATTGACGAAGCGGAATGTATGAACACCGAAACCTTCCATGAAGCGGAACGAGCGTGGGATGGTCCGGTCCGACATGATCCACATCACCATGTGCATGCTCTCGGGCGTCAGGCTGATAAAATCCCAGAAAGTGTCGTGAGCGGTCTGCGCCTGGGGAAAAGCACGATCCGGTTCCTGCTTTGCAGCATGAACCATATCGGGAAACTTAATTGCATCCTGGATGAAGAACACCGGAATATTGTTTCCGACCAGGTCCCAGTTGCCCTCTTTTGTGTACATCTTGACGGCGAAGCCACGTACATCGCGGGCAAGGTCCGCGGAACCCTTATTGCCGGCGACAGTCGAGAACCGGACAAAAACCGGAGTCTTTTCTCCAGCGCGCTGAAAGAGGTCGGCGCGCGTGATATCAGCGAGCGACTCATAAGTTTCGAAAAAGCCGTGGGCACCATAACCACGTGCGTGGACGACACGTTCGGGAATCCTCTCATGGTCGAAATGGAAGATTTTTTCCCGGAAATGGAAATCGTCGACTAAAAGCGGCCCCCGCGCTCCGACCCGCAGGGAATTCTGATCATCGGCGACGGGAGCGCCCTGCGAGGTCGTCAGCACATCATGACCGTCCTCAGCGAACTGGTGAAGCTCGCCACCGGCTCCGCGATGAAGCTGTTGGTCATGAATGGTCACGGTTGATCCTGAACGGTCGGTTTTCGTGGCGCGCTTGGCCATAGGGTGGTCCTTCGAAAGATGAGCAAATTGGTGGGCCATCTTGAAAGACGGCCCTCGAGGCAATCACTTGGCCGAGGCTGTGCCCATAGCCTTGACATTCGCCTGCGACCCGGCGAGCGCGGTCAGCTTTTCGTCGGTGGCCACTTCCTCCGCGAGGTTTGCTTCAAGGAGCGCAACGGCGTCCTTCAAGCCGAGCTGATTGGCCCATGCAATCAGGGTGCCGTAGCGGGCGATTTCGTAGTGCTCGACTGCCTGGGCCGATGAAATGAGCCCGGCATCGAGGGCGTCAGAACCGTTGTATTCCTCGATAATCTCTTCACCTTCGGCAATAATTCCTTGGATCGCTTCGCAGGTCTTGCCGCGGGCGGGCTTGCCGAGAAATTCGAACACCTGTTCAAGCCGCTCGATTTGGCCTTGAGTTTCATCGCGATGGTGCAGAAATCCGGACTTTCCTTCTTCCGACTGAGCGGCCCGCGCCATTTTCGGCAATGCTTTCAGAATCTGCTTTTCGGCGAAATAAATATCCTTCAACGTGTCGAGAAAAAGGTCGTCGAGGGTCTTTGTCTTTGCCATTGTTAGTCCTCCAGAACTGGCTTCCGCGGCCGCAATCGCCCCGGCCTGAGATTTCGCAGCACCAAACGGCACAGCGCTTCCACAATGTTTGCTCGCTGACGTTGTTCCGGTACTGAAGCGTACAAAGGAATGGAAAGGTGCAGCCAAATACACATGATCTGAGCGCGACAGCGCCACCTCACGTGGCAAACACGCCAATTATTGGTGACGCGCTGCTGCACGAAGACAAACAATGGCGCACGCGAGGCACGCCGGGGGGGGCCTTGGCATCAAAAGCTAGTTGGCGGCCGGTGCGGCGCTGGATGGGGACTGGTACCGGTCGCCCGGGCGACAGAAACAGCGGCGGCTCTCCGCTGAATTGTCGCTGGGCTCGCAGACACCGCTTTGCTCTTCGTCTTTTTCCTGATGCTTTCGGCGCCGTGCGGAACTATCTGCCTCCGGCAGCGTAGATGTACGAACATCGGCATTGGCAGTGGAACGGCAGACGGAGACATGAAATGACAGACAGCAAAGTCCGACCAACTCTTATAGCTGAAGGCGCCCGCCTGGGAGAAACCGTGCCGCGGGCGGTGATCGATAGAGCGACCGCCTCAGTCGGAATACCGCCCGAGCCGGGCTTTAACGCGGGGGAGGAAATTGACATCATTCGAAAGCGGCTGGAAGACCTGCGTCAGCAGCTTAACGCCGCTTCTGATATGGTAAGAGATGGCGCTCGTCAGGGAGCGCGGCAAGCGGAAGCGGGGGTAAAGCTTTACCCGATGTCTAGCCTTTTGGCCGCAGCCGCAGCAACGGCAGCATTGACGCTCGCAATCGTCGGCCTATCCCCTAGATCGCGCCGCTCGCGTTACGAGAGAGTCTTTGACGATTTACGCGGCCTTTATGACAGCGCTTTTGAACGTCTGTAGCCGAAGTATATTCGGACAGGCGAGACTGCCTGTGTCAAGCAGGGTCGCACCTCCTCAGCATCATCTTTCGGGCTTCTTGGCGTTTCTTGCTGTGAAGATCGATGTGACGTTCGAACCGAAAACCGCGCGAGCGATGGAAGCGTCCTCTAAATCGGACGTTCGGCGTCTCTGTCGCTCCCGAAGGAGCTCCTGGCGCGGCTGGAAGAATGCCGGCCTGTCAAGCGGTGACAGCCCGAATTCTCGTTCGATACGATCAGCCAATTCGAATGCCGCAAGCCCGAGTCGGACGTACTCGCTATTCCGCTTTTCGAAATATTTCTCGTCTGACGTCTGCGTTTGGAGATGATCCAGTGCGTGACTGACGTTTCGCGTTGAATTGGGCATTCTGATGAGAGCTTCTTCCAAATCCGTCCCGAGGATAGACCAATCTATATCCGCGGGAAGTGCGAAAATCGGTTCGTCACTATGCATGAAGTAGTGCTCCGGATCGTCCTCATCGAACTCCGGCTTGTCGAAGGCAGCCGCGTGGCACGCGATTGCAAAATCATCCAAGAGAAGCAGAGCGCGCAATGCTGTACGCGCCGCAGCAATGGGTGGGCGACCCCAGTTCCAGCCCCCTAGCGCCACTAGCCCGACAGCTATAACCGCAACCAGCGAAGCTCCCGTCAGGAAACCGACAATCAGACCCGAGATTGGAGACGCGAGACTTTCCAAAGAATCCTACCCTATTTTTCCTCAACGATGCATCTGCCCTCTTATCACGAGAGTAGCATGAGTCGGCGAGATGGTCAGTTTGCAACTCAGACATCTGGACAGCAAGGCGGTAGAGCCCCGGGTACGTGATCGCACCAAGCTGGGGCGACGAGGCAAAGGGATGTCATCCCGGACAATCTCTGCCGGCAGAGGCCGGCCCAAGCCTTGTCGCGTTGTCCTCGCCAGGCTGCAAAATTTCCGTCTGCATCACCAAGCAGTCAACGCCGCTTCAGTAAACGCCCCAGAACGAAAGGCCTCAATCTCGATCGAGATGTCCTTCCGCCGCCTTGTGAAGATATTGGGCGCAGATCAGCCATCCCTTGAGTGGTCGCAAAAGCGACATGCATGCCGCAACGGTCAGCGGCAACGTTGACAGCAAGTGCACCCAAATTGGCGGGTTAAAGCTAAACTGAAGCCAAAGCGCAAAACCGAGCGCGGGAACTGCAACAACGCTCATGGCAAAGAACGCGGGGCCGTCGGCGGGGTCTGCGAAATCGTAATCGAGCCCGCAGATTTCGCATGACGGTGCAAGCGACAGGTAACCGCGAAAAAGGTGGCCGCGTTGGCAGCGTGGGCATAACCCCCTCAAGCCCGCATAGATCGATATGGTTGCTATGTCACGATCTGGTTCCATGACCTTCGCCTTTGCTAACGCAAACGAACCGCAGTTGACGGCGATGGTTCCAGCCAGACCAAACGTGAACCAAGACCCTAGTCTATCCGTATGACGTCACGAAACCTGATGACGTCCAGTACGCTTCCCTTCTTGTCAGCGATTTCGAACGACAACCCGTCGATCGGCTCATTATGCAAAACCATTTCGGCAACCATTTCTCGTGCGGCGCGCCGCGCTTCGCATCTCGCGTGGTCTAGGGAGGGCAAATCCATACCTTCTGCGTCCGTTTCCCGCTCCCGGTCGGAGCTGATATTGAAATAGAACATCATCTTGCCACCTCAGGCTCAATAACGGTGAGGGGCCCTTTGCTGTTCCATAAGCTAGCACCTGATCGCGGACACAGCCTCGCTCAGTCAACAGCAGCGCGGACAACAGCTACCGGCAACACTCCTTTCGATCCGTATGGAGCGCCTGCGGTGTCTACGGACATCCGCGCCATGTGAGACCTCGGTCAAACCGGGGGATCAGAGATCCTTCTTGATGCTCAATCGAAGCGCAGCAAAAACAAAATGCGTCGCGCTCGCGCGCGACGCATTGTCTTCATGGGTAGCAACATGAAGGTCGCTCTTTCGGGCCAGACCATCTTGGCTTGCACCAACGACGGGCAGACCGAGTGACGCACCGTAACCACGCTGGCGATCAATGGTTCCCGAGCGAAAGACTTCTTCTGATCCGCGACGTTTACCTTGATCATGTTGTGCTGCATCGATCTTAGGTCTTCGTGCGATCCCATCGCAAAGCCGATGTGGCGACCTTGCCGGACCGCAGGGGCCAACGTCGCATTGTAACAATCGGACGTAAGCGCCGAGATAGGCAAGGCAGCTCGTAGATGAACCCGGCGTTACCTACGGCAACGCCGGGTTGTGAATTACTTGTTCAGATCTGTTGCCATCTTGAGGTGATGCTCGAGTGCAGGGCGCGTTTTGGCTGCCCAGGCCTTCAGTTCGGGGTTGTCACCTTCCTCTCCATATCGCTTGAAGAGATCGACGGCATCTTCGTGCACATCCTGCTGATCAGCGTGATACTGCTTTGTGAAATCGTCGCCGTTAAGTTTCTTGAGGTCATCGAGCATGCTTTGCTGTGCCGAACTCATTGCAGCTGGGATGGTGGCCTTCACCTTTCCTCCAGAAACGAGTGCCTTCAACTCGTCCGACGTCTTTGTGTGATCAGCTACCATCTGCTGCGCAAAACTCTTGGTCGCAGCATCCTGTGACTTTTCGGCGGCGAGTTTGCTGGATTCAATTTCGAACATGTCGCTCCCTGCGGCTTCGGTGACGAAGTCTTCGGTTTTGGGGGCGACACCCATTACTGAATTGACGCCCGTCTTTTCTGCTGCCGACTGGGCGAGGACGGGCGAGGCGAACAGGACAGAAAGTCCGGCAATGGCGAGGGCGTGCTTCATCATTTGCTCCTATGTGTCGATATAGCAGTAGCCAAACTTCGAAATGGATCATCTGTTCCAAGGGTCAGCGGTTTCGTGCAGTCAGACAGCCCAGCATATCTCGATTGATCGGAGCAACCTGCGCCGTTGCAGGTTCAAGGCCCATGCGGCCACCTGCGGAAGCGAGGAGCGCGAGCCGAGGACTGCGCACCCTCCGGCTTCAATATCTACGCCCCTTGGGAGGGTCGCGCATATAAACTGTTGAGAGCCTTGCATGGCACGGGGCCGCATACGGGAGGATAGAATGGATACGCCTTCGA
This sequence comes from Rhizobium sp. Rhizsp82, assembly GCF_047325115.1. Classification (NCBI taxonomy): domain Bacteria; kingdom Pseudomonadati; phylum Pseudomonadota; class Alphaproteobacteria; order Hyphomicrobiales; family Rhizobiaceae; genus Rhizobium; species Rhizobium sp. Rhizsp82. Next base: position 299,695 of record NZ_CP168569.1, read on the forward strand.
TCGTTGGCTATTGCGCATCCGCGTGTTCGGTCATTAGCTTTGTGCCCCAGGCCGCAAAGGTCATCCGCACGAGAGACACCGCGGCGATTTCGGGGTGGATGTACGCTCTGACAGTTACCGGTTTCGCGCTGTGGACGGGCTTCGGTGTCCTTCGCGGCGAGCTTCCAATCATTCTGACCAATTCGATTTGCTTCTGCCTATCTGCATTCATCCTGACCATCAAGATGATCGGGCATCGGTAACATGCAGGTTACGTCGGTAAAGCATCATGATGTGTTCGCGAGAAAGGGGAGTTTCGCCGGCTGGCCCGCAAACTACGGCATGTGGTTGTGGGAGAGGGAAGCTCTTGTCATTTTTGCGGTTGGAGTTCTTGGAGACCAAGGCAGGCTACATGCTCGCGACAAGCATAGCGACTGCCTGCCAGTTCAGAGCCGGAGCCTCGACGGAGGTAGGACATGGCGATCGGAACCTTTCTGCGGGATCGTGCCCGGCGGCCGCAGCCTGTCGGCGAACGAACATGTGGATCAATCACTCCGGTCCGGTCCAAGGATAGACCTACTCCCGTCAAGCAGCCAGTCGTCCAGAATCGATTTCCAGGATCCGGAAGTCGTAGTCATGGCAGCCCGCACAGGCATCGATGGAGGCGCTGAAAGCTGGTTCTATGTCAGCCGCGACAGGGGACGAACGTGGAGTGGGCCTCACGCCTTTACTGGCCTGCATCAAACCGGGGTTGCGGCCCGAACTGATCTGATCGCGATCGACCGCAATCATGCACTGTTCATGCTTAGCCGTTCCAAGAGAGACGGCAACGAAGGGCAGTGCATGTGCGTTGAGACGATCGATGGAGGGTTAAGCTTTTCTTGGAAAAGCGATCTTCCATTCGATGGTGACGGCTATGCCATCATGCCCACAAGCGTACTGCCAGATCGTTCCGTTTTGACTGTCGTTCGACGCGGCCGCGGTATCGAGGAGGGCGGATGGCTTGAGGCCTTTCGGTCAATGGACTACGGAAAGACTTGGGAGCCGCTGGGGGTAGCACTGGGCCTGGCGGTAATCCTGGCGCCTTGGTCGCGATAGGCAGCGGTGAATATGCCTTGCTCTATGGCTACAGGGGCAGCCCCGCCGGCATAAGAATGAAGCGCACGACGAATGGCACGCATTGGTCGGTGGAAAGCATTATCCGGTCGGATGGCCTGCTGCCTGATCTCGGTTATCCTCGTGCGGTAAGCCGACAGGATGGCAGCGTACTGACCGCTTACTATATGAATCGCGGCGAAGAACGCTTCATATCGTCTTCAACGATTTTCCTTGCCTAAGACCGGGGCGGGTCGTATCGGCGGACACCGGCGCCGGTTGAACAGTCGGAGCGGTCATCGATTGGTGCGGTGAGAGGCGACAAGTATTGGTTTGAGCGCGCGCGGCGCTGTTTATGGAACCAAAGCATCCTGATCGCCGTTGCAGCGCAAACAGGAATGGTTGGCGCGATGACGGGCAGGCAGATATTGACGTACATGCTGATCATAGTTGGTATCAGCGCCGCCGCGTACCTTCTATACGAGACATTCAGCGAATACTCGTTGCGGGAGGTCATCGGTTCCGTTCGAGAGATTCCTGCTCAGAACCTCGCCCTGGCGATGCTCTTTGCCTTCGGTTCATATATTTGCCTGACCGGTTTCGACTGGGCAGGCGTCCGTCATGTTCACAGCGACCTTCCTTACCCGAAGATCGGCTTGGCATCCTTCATCGCGCTGTCGATTGGCCAAAGCGTCGGCTTTTCGGGGCTTAGCAGCGGCGCACTGCGATACCGGTACTACGCGCGTTGGGGATTGAGCACCGAGGATGTCGCCAAAATCGTTCTCCTGTCGGGCGTTACAGTCGGTGTCGGCATGGCAATGCTATCCGGCATCGTTTTGACATTGAACCCTGCAGACGCCAGTGCGGTGCTCGGTCTCAGTGAAGCAGCGGTGAGATCGATTGGCATTGCAAGTATAGTCGCGGTGGCGGCATATCTCCTGCTTGCTTCCTTTCTAAGGACCCCGCTGCACATCCGCTCATGGACATTCCAGATGCCGACGCTACGGATTGCCGCCCTCCAAGTGATCGTCGGGACAGTCAACTTTGCACTGGTCTCCGCATGTTTGCGCGAAGTGATGGCAGTGGGCGGCGATGTCAGCTATCTCAAGGCCGCGACCGCCTTCACCTTGGCTAATATCGCTATTCTCGCCACGCACGCTCCAGGCGGCCTCGGCGTCCTGGAGGCCACAGTCACCCATGTAATGGGAGACCAGGCCTCAATTGGATCACTTGTCGCCTTCCGCGCGATCTATTTCTTCATTCCTTTTTTCATTGGTCTTCCTCTGTCGCTGATTACTGAAGCAGTCTTTCGCGCCAACAAGAGAAATCGAAGCCCGGTGATAGCAGAAATCGAGCGCGCTTCGGCCTGACTGTATTATTCCGACGCCATGCTGGCCTTACGCGCGCGACAGTCGACTCGCTTCGAACCGAGCCAGATTAACCGGTCGCAAACACCGCCACTTTGAAGACTTTGCCAGTCGGTCCGCGAGGTCAGAGGCACTGCGATCCAAAAAGCGGTCGCTGACCCCGCCGCAAACCGGGCATAGAACGAACGCGAAATCTGGTCTTACTGTGCAACCGCTCTGACTTCGATGCTGGAGAGTGCCTCAGTCAAGCCATCATTAGCAGGTTGCTTTTTGGCGCATGAGAGATACCCATTTTGAAATTCAAATGTGCCGGTCTGCTTCAATGTCCGACCGAGGTAGTTCATCACCTCCTCGCGCCGGCTGATACGAGGGTCGGTGATCGGGATCGTTATATCCTGATCGTATACAACGACCGTTTAAGGAATTGTCGTGCCTATCTGCGGTTGCCGAAACCCAGAGGCGCCCGACATGCGGATAGTCCGGTTGATATTCGGCCGGGTAGGCGTGATTGGTAACGTTGCTGTTCGCCTCGCTCAGGCCGGTCAGTACGTTGATCATGACACTCTCTGGAGCAGCCTCGTCTTCGCATCGACAGGTGCGCCGGTCAGATAGATGGTCTCCTCGCGGCTGCCGTCGCTCGTTTTAGTCCGGCCGAGATCGATGGCGATCGACGGGAGAAGAAGCGCCTCGGGCGCCGGCCAGGGGAGGGGGCTTGCCGTCGCGGCCAGTGCCCAGGCTTGAAGATAGGACAGATCCGAGGTGAGAGCCCTCAGCGAATTGGCGCCCATGCCTTCGTTGACGAGATGACGAAGGGTTTCGACGTCCTGGTCGGTCAGTAGCTCTGCGGGCTCGTCGCGCCGCTCGATCGGCAGGACCGCGGCGATCGTATCGAGCTCGCTGGCTCGGCGATCGACGGCACTCATCTCGGCATTCCGTTTTCGTCGTAGAACTCGTCGTGGTTTGAGCTGGCGCCGGGCGGCGCGCTGGCGCGCCCTTCCGCTGCGAGCGCCCGGAGGTCATCCATGGTTCCTGCGGCCTTCGGGATCGCGGTCAGCTCCGCGATCGGTATGCCGCCCCGGCAGATCACGAAGACCTCACCACGCAGCGTGCGTTCAATCAGTTCGTTAAACCGCTCGGTAGCCTCGTTCACATCAAATAGGATAGGCATTCATCTTTCCCCTGTCCGAAACGTGACATAAATACTGGAGCGACCACGGGGGTGCCGGCTAACCGGTAACTAGAGTTGCGTGGACCGCCACCGCCCGGGATTACAAAACTTCCGTAAATTCCGTATATTCCGTATATTCCGTAAAAAGGCAGTTCTCACATGACTTCTACAGTTACGGCGGCCACGGTCTCGAAAAATTTCGGCGCCTATCAGGATGCCGCCGTCCGTGACCCGGTGATCATCACCAAAAACGGGCGCCCGAAAACGGTCCTGATCGCTTACGAAGATTACCTGCGGCTGACGAAACGCGAACGGCGCGTCGAACTGACCTCCGCCATTGGCGACGACGACCTTGCTGCGATCGAAGCGTCCGAGATGGATGAGGCGCTCGATCATCTCAATGCTGAGGTCCTGACGGGCAAGCATGCTGCCGACTGAACCAAAAGTCGGCTGGCTCTTTCGCTACTCGTACCTCTGGCATTGGCAGTTTCTCGAAGGTCGCGAAGAGGGCGACAAGGATCGGCCGGTGCTTGTGTTGGCGATGGTTGCGCATGTTGACGACGGCAGACCGGCCGTGCGGGTACTCCGATTTTCCATACCCCACCATCCAACCCTGCGGACGCAATCGAAATTCCGCTGGCAACCAAACAGCGCCTGGGCCTCGATGACGACCGCTCCTGGATCGTCTTGACCGAAAGCAACCGGTTTGTTTGGCCAGGACCGAATATCCGGCCGCTCAACACTAACACGGGCTACCACGGCCCTTTGCCTCCCGCGCTGTTTGCCGAGGTCAAACGCCGGTTCGTCGAGTTGGCCCGCGCCCAACGTCACCAAGCGGCCGCGCGTAGCGAATAGCTGATTCAGCTTCAATGTTCGATCCCCGGGGCTGTCGAGGCGGCCCGGCGCGTCTCTGCGCCGGCGCGATCTTCAGCGATTTGCGACACGCAAAAAGCCGAGCAATTGCAGCGCTCGCAGGCGCGCCTCGAAAGCAATCACCATCGATAAGGGATACTTATCGATGGTAGACAGTTCCGTTCAATACGCTCATAGCCGACCCCAGGCTTTGTGAATGAGGCCCTGGATTTCGAAATTGACCGCATCCATACATTGACGGCACGATCGTAGGTTTCGCGTGTGAAATTCGAACGATCTAGTTCATAAAGTGTGCGCTTTGCCAGTCCGGCGTCGAAGATGGCTGTGGTGTTCACCATCGGGCTGGTGAGCATCTCCTCTGCCAGGAGCGATTGCATGAAACCCATCATCTGGACTTGTGGCACGTCGGATGGCTCATAGCCGGTGATCAGATAGCGCAGCCAGTCCATCTTGACGTTCGCCCCTGCCCGCTTGATTGTCTTCTTCCCTTATCGAACTGATCTCGGCACTTTAGGCTTTTGAATTTTGCTTGTCGCGCGTCCCGGTAAAAGAAGGGCTACAAGGAAAAGCTATCTTGCGCCACCCCACTCCCTCCACATTCCGAGAAAGGTATGCGCAGATCGGTCCGGCCTCAGGATCGGCAATCATCTAGATGGCGCACCCAGATGGCGTTTTTCGACGATCTGAACGGGTGATGCCCCATGTCCTTTTTGAATGACCATTTCCTGAAGCTTTGGTATATCCAGTCCGCAAAGCAGCCGCGGCCGTGGCAGTACCTAATGCGTCAGGAGGCGTGCATGCTCAACCAAAACATCGATCCTGCGCTTACCAGCGCATGCGATCTTGAGCCCATCCACATCCCGGGGGCAATACAAGCCCATGGCCTCATGCTGGTGTGCGACGCCTCTATGACGTGTATCGGCGTAGCAGGACGGCCCGAAAGGTTTCTTGCGTCTCCCGCGCTCGGTAAATCTCTATCCGAGGTTTTGGGTTTAGATTTAGAGGGGCTCGCCCATAAGCTCCGCGCCGGCGCTCTTTCGGTTCTCGGTCGCATCGAGGCGCCTTGCGGGCCACTCAATGCCGTGGCTTACCGGTCTGGAAACTATCTGGTTGTGGAACTTGATCGAGCAGAACGAGATACCGTACAGGCAGTGCCGTTCCTGGTCGAACTGGACGCCGCTTCCTCAGCCTTCGAGAAGACCAGCAAACTCGAGGAACTCTGCAAGGCCGCCGCTCAAGTCTTTCGGGAGATGACTGGTTTTGGACGCGTGATGGTCTACCAGTTTGTCGACGATGATGCCGGCGTGGTTGTCGGGGAAAGCATCGACAAGGATTCATCGAGTTTCATGAACCATTACTTCCCTGCTTCCGATATTCCCAGACAAGCGAGGGCACTTTATGTTCGCAACCGCGTCAGGGTTATTCCCGATGTCTCTTACGAACCACAGCCCATTCACTCGATCACAACGGACTTACGCGAACTCGATTTGAGCGATTCGACGCTACGAAGCGTATCTCCAGTCCATCTGCAGTATCTGCGCAACATGGGGGTTGCTGCCTCTGCATCCTTCTCAATTATTAAGGACGGGGTTCTCTGGGGGCTGATTGCCTGCCATCATCACGAACCGCGCGAAATTCCGTTGGCCGTGAGGATGGGCGGACAAGCGCTGTCCAACGCGCTGGCCAGGCAAATCCGCGCCAAGGAAGAGGCGGCCCAGTATCGCGAGCGCATTCGAAGCCGCTCGCAGGAAGATACAGTGATCTCCCTTCTTGGTAGTGATCGATCACTTGAAGACTTCTTCAGTGACGGTGGCGCGGAAATCGCCCGTCTTCTCGCGGCCGACGGATTTGCCGCGGTCCAGGGAACCGAGCTCTTTACCTATGGAGCTTGTCCGGATCCGATCGACGTGCGCGAGATCGCGAGCTACGCGCGCGTGCCGGCCGCCACGCAGCCGATCGCAACTGCAAGTCTGTCTCGCCTTTTCGAGGCGGCCATCGCATACCGGGATCGCGCCAGCGGCCTTCTTGCGGTGACGATGTCGACGGAAGTCCCGACAATTCTCATGTGGTTTCGGGCCGAACACGTGGAGGTTCTAAAGTGGGCCGGGAACCCGCATAAGGACGTGCCACTGGAAGCCGGTGCAACGCTGACACCGCGCGCGTCCTTCGAGGAATGGTCCGAGAGCGTCCGGGGAAGGGCGAGGCCGTGGAGTCACGCTGAAGAGGACGTTGCGTCGCGCATTGTCAAGCTTATGCTGGAGCATCGGAATAACCACCGCCTCCGCGAGCTCAATCGCGAGCTGACAACCACTTTGAAGGAAAATGAAAGCCTCCTCGTTCAAAAAGACTTCCTCATGAAGGAAGTCAATCACCGAGTACAGAATTCGCTGCAACTCGTATCAGCATTTCTAGGCATGCAAGGCCGTGCGACCGTTAACGACGAGGTCCGCGTCAGCTTGAACGAGGCTCAGAACCGTTTGAATGCGGTCGCTCTCGTGCATCGTCGGCTTTACCAGGACGGCAGCCTGGAAATCGTCGACCTCTCACGCTATCTCGAGAATCTCTTATCTGACATGTCCACAACGATGGACAGGAAATGGTCAGAAAGCCTCGATGTAGATTTGTCACCCATTCTGGTCTCTACCGATCGCGCAGTCAACATTGGCCTCGTGTTGACGGAACTTGTCATCAATGCACAAAAATATGCCTACGGCGGCGACGCGGGGCCGTTGCTGATCAAACTTGAACAGCACCGGAATTCGTTGCGTCTCATTGTCGCCGACCGCGGGAAGGGCAAGTTACCCAAGGGGAGGAGTGGCTTTGGAACCCGCATGCTTGCTGCGATCATTGATCGCCTTCAAGGGAGCATTGACGAGGAGCCAAATGGTCCAGGGCTGCGCGTTGTGGTGACTGCCCCGGTCAGGGCTCCTTGACAGACATTCAACCGGCGCGATGGATGTCTAAAAACTAGCCGTGCCCCTCGGACGTCCTGGTTGCACCTTGGCTCGGCGTTGAAGGCGCCCGGGTCGAACTTGGGAAGGTCGGGCTTGCATCCGAAGTTTTCTTGGAGCCGGTCCGTTCAACAACCGGTCGAGCTCGCGACACCTCGCATGGTAAAAAGGCCGAATCGGGGTGGACAATTCGCGCCCTTCCATGCGGCAGCTTGCCGGACAAACTCGATCATCGGTCACAAAAAGCAGCAACCATAGTTACAGCGAACAAAATTTTGATCCAGGCGTGACTGGGCACGTACATGCAAGTGGGAAGCGCCGGTGAGAAACAACGATGTTTGCAGGAACGGCATTAAAGCGTATGCCTCGCGTGCACGTGAGGAAGCAGAGCATGGAAGGCCAGGAGCCTGAAAACGATCAGACGAGATTGAAAAGACTGCTGGAGGCGGTGGCGCAGACGCGCGATCCTGCAGCATTTGAGGAGCTTTATAAGCATATTTACCCTCGGTTGCGATCGCATATGCGACGGCTCGCCAAGGATTTCGTGATTGCCGACGAGCTCGCCCAGGAGGTTATGCTTGCGGTATGGCGTAAAGCTGAACAGTACGATCCCGCGCGGGGTCAGGTATCGACTTGGGTCTTTAGGATTGCTCGCAACCTCTATATCGACTCTCTTAGGCGCCGGATGCCTGAGTTGGACGAGAATGATCCTGCCTTCGTCCCGCAAGAGGAGATTGCGGCCGATCGAGCGATTATTAATGCTCAGGACGCGCAGGCGTTGACCAGAGCACTTGGGTCTCTAAAGGATGAGCACCTTGAAGTCCTGCGGCTTTCATATTTCGAGGAAATGCCGCACTCCGCGATTTCTTCATTGCTAGGTATCCCGCTAGGGACAGTGAAATCAAGAATTCGAATGGCATGCGAGAAACTAAGATGGGCACTACAGCAGAGCCGATAATCCGACATCATCTCGAAGACGAGATGCTTATGCTCTATGCCGCCGGCAGGCTGTCCGAAGGCTGGAGTGTTGCTGTTGCGACACACCTTGCGCTTTGTCCCTCATGCCGTGGCCGCGTTGGGGTCTATGAGGCGATAGGCGGACACTTTCTGGACAATGAAGAGCCTATTGAGGACGATGATGCGGTTGCTGAGAGCTGGTCACGCCTAAAAAGCCGTATCGAAAATGAAGAGTTTCCCAACGTTGTGACACTTCGCCGGCCGGCAGGTGACAGGTTGCTACCGCAACCGCTTCGATCGTATGTCGATCGCGCTGGAGGGCTTAAATGGAAGACGCTGGGAACGGGCGGCGCCGCGCAGATGATCGTCCCAACCGAAGATAAAAGTACAACCGTGCGTCTGCTTCGTATCCCTGCAGGCCTGCCGGTCCCGGAGCATACGCATCGTGGCGACGAGCTCACTCTTGTGCTTGCTGGAAGTTTCTCGGACCAATTTGCGACGTTTAGACGTGGCGATGTGGAAATGGCTGATCCCGATGTGTTGCACACTCCGCGAGCCGGGCATGGACAAGACTGCATTTGCCTGGCGGTTACCGACGCACCACTGAAGTTTTCGAGCAGGCTACTGCGCTTGCTGCAGCCCCTCTTGGGTATCTAGACTAGCTCTATCGAACCAGTTGGAGTTCGGGCGGGAGCAATTCGAAAGGCGCGGCTGCATTTCGAAGACAGATTGCCAGGTTGGCCAATTTGTCTTCAGCAATAGCGGGTCTCCCGTGAAGGTTTCGCCGTTTGGAGGCGGCAATCACGTGGTTCGGAACGAAGACCACTCGGCTGGCGTTCTGTCACATAAGTCGCAATTTCCCCCAGGAGCAAAGTGATGACGACAGGCACCCCTGTGCGCTACTCAGCGGATCTCGAACAGATCAACCCTAACGAGCAGGAAGTGGTCTCCGGTCTTAATGACGCCTTCGACGTCATTCTGAAACGGACTGCTGAGGACTATGGCCACGCCGTCCGGTCCGTGCATGCAAAGGCACACGGAATCCTTAAAGCCAAGATGATTGTCAGGGACAACCTACCTGCCGAACTCGCCCAGGGCCTTTTCTCGCGTTCGGGCAACTACGACGTCTATATGCGGATGTCGACGAATGCCGGCGACATTCTGCCCGACGCGATTGCACTTCCGCGCGGACTCGCCATGAAAGTCGTCGGCGTCGAAGGCCCGAGGCTTTCCGATGCGGCCGGCTCGACCCAGGACTTCGTGATGGTCAACGGTCCGGTTTTCCAGGCGCCGAATGCGGAAAAATTCCTCGGCAATCTGAAGATGCTCGCCAAGATAACAGACCGGATGGAAGGGACAAAGGAGGTACTCTCTAGCGTTCTCCAGACGGTCAATAAGGGTCTTGAGGCGGTCGGCATATCCAGCCCGGCCATGCAGTCGCTCGGAGGTGCTCCGAATGTCGATCCGCTTGGCGAGACCTATTTCAGCGTTACGCCGTTTCGGTACGGCGACTATGTCGCTAAATTCCGGCTGAAGCCCGTATCGGTCGGCTCACGGAATTGATGGGCCGCGAGATCGATACCAGCGTGAGCGAAAATGCTATCCGCGAGACGGTCCAGGCGGAGATGCGAGATATTCGCGCGCAATGGGAATTTCAGGTTCAGCTCTGTCGCAACATTGAAGATCAACCGATCGAAGACCCGACCGTCGAGTGGGACGAGACGGATGCGCCCTTCGTCACGGTCGCGATCGTTAGCGCCGGGCCGCAGGATAGCTGGAGCGACGAGAAAGTCGATGAGGTCGATGAGCGGATGCGCTTCAGCGTCTGGACGGGCTTGGCCGCCCACCAGCCGCTCGGCAACATCAATCGCGCGCGCAAGGCGCCTTACGAACATTCCGCCCAGTTCCGGCAGGGGTTCAACCGCTGTCCGATCCACGAGCCACGTTGAGCTTATTTCTAATTCGGGTCGCGCACATCGAAAGACCGGAGATACCAGCCATCCGCCAGATTGACGTTCGCGACCGGCTGCAAGGTGAGCAGACTCGCCCCGGCTTCAGGCCAAGCAGCAATCCGCCAACTCTGAAGAAGCAGAAATCCTCGCTCACGGCGCCCCAACCGTTCGCATTTTATTAAACATGTCGGCAAATACTCCGCTTCGAGGGGCAATCTAAATGTGGATACGCGAGTTCCTCTCGTGACCACGGAGCGGAGACTGCCATGTACCAACCTACGGTTCTCATCGTCGAAGATGAATTCCTGATTCGGATGATGCTCGCCGACACCCTTCTCGACGAGGGCTACGATGTGGTCGAGGCTGCCAACGTCCTTGAAGCCGTGGCCGTCCTCGGACAACGGAAGATCGACGCCGTCATCACGGACGTCGACATGCCGGGCGGCCTGAGCGGTCTCGATCTCGCAAGGATGATTTCGACGAGCCACATGAACGTACCCGTCATCGTCGCTTCGGGCGGACATCGGCTCCAATCTGAAGAACTCCCCGGCGACGCCGTATTCATACCTAAGCCATACGGCCTGGACGTCATTACGGCTTTGGTCGGGGACATGACCGTGGGCACGGTACATAAGCTCGTGGGCTAGCAAGGGCACCGATCCTACTTGTCGGGAAGCCGACGTTCAGATCGCGTTGCGGTAGAACAGTTGTCCGTTACGGCCGCCGGGACAAACCCTTAATCGACGCATTACACCTCCTCCCGCGCAAAGAAGACTGTAGGAAGTCATGCAAAATGTCCGCAGCATTTTGAAAAAACACAATGAAAATACGGAAAATGGGAACCCATTCCTATCTGACCTGAAACGCATTCGTAGAATGTTCTAATGCCTAACGCGCAGAAATTGCTTAAATATTACCTGGTGCTTATGGAATGCGTTGCTATTGGCTTTCCCGGCACGATGTAATGCCAGTCGACTTTGTGATCCTTCGACCAGGCGAGGATCGCATTCGAGGTGAATTCCGTGCCGTAGCACATCGGGAATCTTGCTCTGACAGAGCCGGCGGCGCGCGTAGCCGTGTGTAGCGGAGCGCGCCGCCGGCGGTGGTCATGGCCGGTCAACAGGTCTCTAAAGTGAAGTTGTCGAGGCAACACTTTGGAAACGACAAGCCATGACCAAATATCTTTCTACTCCCACAAACGCCGTGCTGGTAGCGATTGATATGTCGAAGCACCGTCAGGAGGTCCTTATCGAGCGGCCCGAAGGTGGCCGGCGCCAGCGTATGTCGGTGATGGCGACCAAGGATGACTATGATCGCACAGCCGCTCACCAGTCCCTGGATTGCCCGCCAAGCCTCGTCGAAAGGGGGCAGCCTGAGGAGCTGCCCCGCGCTTTTATCGCATCGACTTGAATGCCGCCCGTAGTTCTTCGGCGAACAGCTGCGGCTGTTCCCAGGCGGCGAAATGTCCACCCTTGGCGGCCTGATTGTAGTAGACCAGCGTCGGGTAAGCCTGCTTGCTCCAACTTTCCGGTGCCTTGTAAATTTCCTTGGGAAAGGCCGTGATGGCAACCGGCACCTTGATGTCCCTGGTCTTCTGGGTCTCGGAGCTGAAGTTGTTGTTGTTGTTTTCCCAGTAGAAGCGGGACGACGATGCGCCGACGTTGTTGAGCCAATAGAGGGTGATGTCGTTGAGCATGTCGTCGCGAGATAGCACGCGTTCCGGCACCCCATCGCTATCGCTCCACTGAGCGAATTTTTCATAGATGAAAGACGCCAGACCAGCCGGCGAGTCAGACAGCGAGTATCCGATGGTCTGCGGACGGGTGACCATCATTGCGCCGTATGCAGCGTTCCTGCCAAAGAAAGTGCTCAGGGACTGGTAAGCCTCCTTTTCGTCGGGCGCGAGGGAGGCCGGTGCGGGGTCGCCTGCGTTGATGCCCTTCATCAGTTCGCCAGGGACGGTGGCGGGCATGTTCAGGTGAATGCCGCGAAGGCCTTCAGGGGCTTGGCGTGCCAGAGCATCGGAAATAACCGATCCATGGTCGCCGCCCTGCGAGACGTAATTCTTGTATCCGAGCCGCTTCATCAGGACGTCCCAGGCCCTGGCGACACGATCCGGACCCCAGCCCAGTTCCGTTGGCTTTCCGGAGAAGCCGTGGCCGGGGATCGAGGGAATCACCACATCGAAGGCATCTTCCGCCCGACCGGCGAACGCGGTGGGATCGGTCAACGGGCCGATGGCCTTGATAAACTCGAATTGGGAGCCGGGCCAACCGTGCGTCAGGAGCAGGGGAAGGGCGTTCGGATGGCGCGAGCGAACATGGATGAACTGGATATCGACGCCGTCAATTGTGGTGATGAATTCCGGAAGGTCGTTCAGCTCCTTTTCAGCCTTCCGCCAATCATAATCGGTGCCCCAGTACCGAACCAGTTCCTGAACGCGTGCGAGCTGGATGCCCTGGGAGATGTCGCCGACGGTTTCCTTGTCCGGCCAACGGGTCTCGGCGATACGCTTGCGCATGTCGTCGAGCTGGGACTGTGGCACATCGATCTTGAAAGGGCGAATACTGTCGTCCGATGTCTTGTCGGCGGACGTCGTAGTGATTGGCTCGGCAGCCTTTGCATCCTGCAGGGCCACCACCGGCAGCAGCATGATCGAGCCCAGCGCAAATGCGAAAGCACGGCCGGTTGTCGAGTTTCGGCGGGACAATGTTCTGATAGCAGTCATGATGCCTCTCCTTGGGTTATGTCGTGGTGACGACACTTGGCGGAGGGGGTGTAGGGAACCGGCGTATCTGGCTTGTTTCTGAAAAATGCGAACTTGTATCGGGAACGTTGGTCACGGCTCTGAGATACGATTTGGTACAAGGTCTCAAAGATTTGAGGCCGTTGAAGTCCACTCCATGGACGAAGGCCTGGATTAGGCGCGAGTTCCGTCGTCAAACAGGCCAAATGCGCCGGGACGATCCTGTTGCTCGCCGTGCTGCCTCCACCTGCGAACGCGCAACAGGTCCGAGCCAGACCGATCTCGACGTAAGCCGAGCGTTGGAAATTGCGGCCAACGGGAATGCCCGTGATGTTGCAGGTTGAGGTCAATGTCACCTCCGCACCAAAGGCTAGTAAGGGGCGAGCATGCCCAAGCACTGCGTCCGCCATCTCCGCATGTCGGAACTCCAGATCCACGCTTGTCCCGAGACGAATGCGAGCTTGCTCTGGCATGGCCGATGATCCGCCGAGCACTGCAAATCTTTTGAACCTGGAACGACTTGTAGGACCTTTGCAGAGAGGAGGCCGGCCCCGGCCCCTATGTCGAACACCGTCAACTTGGCACAGGTCTGCCATTCTTGGTTAACTCCAGGGCGGTCCCGTAGAACTTATCGAAACAGGGGATCAACCGTCGGCGCAGGCTGTCGCACCCTTCGGCGTCACGAGAAAACAGAGTTGATGCTGCAGCGTCGTTCTTAATCATCCCAGGTTCCTCGATATCGTCTTGTTACTGGCCATGTTGTTGCCGGGTGATGCTCGGGTTGAGCGAGTAAGTGGCAGTAGCAATGCCCGTAGAAAGTATATGCCCCCTCATGGCCTTCGTGACTGTCTCGCCGTCGAACACACCACCGAGGCCGAGAGAAGGTACGTCCAGTGCGAACACTTGCAGTACGTACCGATGTGGGCGCTCATCATTCACTGGCGGGCAAGGGCCATCATAACCACCGTACGTCCCAGCCATTTCGGCGTCTGACGCGAGAAAGCTGGAATAGACGTTAGCGCCCCTGCGTCCGTGCGCTGTTTCGCCAACTGGTTTGCCGTGCGGAACCAGGCCCGCGCTTTCAATCCCTTCCGCAAGCGACCGCAGATCGGCGGGAATGTCTACGAGAACCCAATGAAAAACCGACACACGGGGATCATTGCGGTGGATCACGACGCCGGACTTGTTGATTTGGCTGAAGTCCTTCGGCACATCGGGGTCCGTCATCAGTAGGACGTAGGAGCGCGTGCCGCCCGGTCCTGCGGACCAGGTAACTGGTGGGCTGATGTTGTTTCCAGAGACAGTAGACGGCGCGCAAAAGGCGGCCTTGTCGGGCAAACGTCCAGCCTTGCCAAGACCAGGAATCGTGACCTTGAGGCCGATAATGTCGGATGATCCAGCCGCCGTTGTGGCAAACGCTGCAATGAAGGCAGCGCTCATTGTTCGCAGGTAGTGGTGCATAGTGGTTATCCTCACTGTTTCTATTGGTGAGGATACCGATGCGCCTGCGAAAATCTGGACCCGAACCGATCAGCTTTGGGCCGGATTCAGTCAGGCAGCCGCGTTTGTGACCTGTGTAACCGTACCTCTGACGGTGTCGCACCAAAGCGCTGCTGAAAGTGCTTCGAAAAGTGCGAACGAGATTGATAGCCAGTCGCCGCTAGCGCCTCGGCAACGGATGCGTCACGGTCGTTCAAGATGGTGAAGGCAGCTTTCATACGCTCATCTAGCAAAAGGTGCTGAAGCGAATGGCCCTCCGCGCTGAGGCGGCGGCGAAGGGTGGCCTCAGACATCGAGAATTCCGAAGAGACTGCTGCCGTGGTCCACGGGAAGTGCAGGCGGTGGCGAACGAGGAGACGCACAGCCTCCACCACTGAACCATCCACATATTTCGGCGTCAGCGAAATCGCGCCCTGCTCAGCCAGTATCAGCAGCACCTCAAGCAAGCGGTGCTCTGCGACCCTGCGGGAAACTCGCGTTTGATAAGACAGGGCTTCGGCCGCGTGGAGAAGTGCGGAGCAAAGGTCGTCTGTCAGCAGAGGCTCCCGTAATCGTAGCTCCTGGTTCACGAACTGTGGCCACAAGCGTGCGGCCTCTATGATCAGAGCGCGATCAAAGCGCACGAAGAGGGCTCGATAAAAGCCGGATTTATGATCTGGTTCATTGACCACATCGACATGCTCGTTGGCATTGAGAATGAAGGCGTCGCCGCTTCGATAAATTCGGTGCTCGGTACCCGAGACAATGTCCTTAGTACCTTCCAGGAGCACGACGAGCCCCGCCGTAGGCATTACGAGACGGTTTAGCGTCTCGCGTACACGAGTGACGAAAGCGGAGATCACTGGAGGATGGCTTTCTCCCTCAACGGCTATGCGTGTGTCTTGCCTGGCAAGCTTGAACAGCCTGCCCACGTCAGCTGTCTTGCTTGGCACAATCACTACTGCATCACTCATCGCATCTCCTTCTTCCCGAAGAGATTTACACCCGGGCGAAGGGCGAAGAAAGGGTGGTTCAGAGCGGTTCGGTGGGTTGTGGCGGAACGAATTTTAGGTTCGCGCCGATATTATCGAAGCCTAATGGTGGTTGGCATCCCATCCGCCCCTTGGAAATTTAGCCGCCGTGACACGAACCGTCAGCCGACATATCGTACAGTCTTTCTAGAAGTCTGATGGGTGTAACTCGGTTGTGGATGGAGCAACAATCTACGAGACGCCCCGCGAGTTGGCTATGCTTGTCGGGATGGCCTCGTATGGCGAGACAAAAATCCGTTTGTAACTTTGCCGGCTGGCAAAGATTGGCACGACATCGACCTGTGCCTTTGCGGCATCGATATCTCGGCTTCTCGGCGCGACTTGAATTCAGTGTGAACGGATGACAGCGGACTGGATGGAGCTGAAGATCGTTCGGTGATGTCGGATGTAGCCCTATTGCCGAGGAATTCGCACTGCTTATGCAGGAAGGCCCTGATTAGCCAGGGCCGTCTGATGTAGAGGAACGCCGCCGGTACGGCTATCCTTCGGCGGCCACTGTCATTTGACTGCGGAATTCCCACCATTCGCGTAAAGCGGTGAACCCATAACAAAGCTCGACATGGCAAGGAAGAGGGCGGCATTTGCGATTTCCTCGGGTTGTGAGATCCGTTTGATCGCGTGCAGCCGGGCCGCCCCAACGCCCTGGCAGCAGTAATCCGCCGTGATACCTTTCACCAGACCCATCAGGCCGCCTTGGCAGTGGCACCGGGGAGCCCGACGCTCGTGCCAACAACGCTCGATTTAAAGATGATGCTGCCGCCTCCAGTCTGATGCATCGCCGGAATTTAGATACGGCTAGCAAAGGAAAGCATACGTCAGCGTTGTCGAGACGGTATTGTGCCATTCCGTCAAGTCGACCTCGGCCAGCGGCTTTCGGGGGCCGATGAAAACCGCGTTGTTGAAGGCGATGGCTAACCGTCCGAAGGACTGATGCGCCAGTGCTACCAGCCTGTCATGTTGTCTCCGGCAGGCCGACGTCGCCAGGAACTGCATCAGCTGTCCCTGCTAGAGCACGAATGCTGTCGAACACATGGCCGAGCGCTGCTGTTTTTCTCCGATTAAGCACAACCGCCGCACCCTCGGCGCTGAACAGCAATGCGGCCGCGCGGCCGATACCTGACGATGCACCCGTGACAATAGCTACCTTGTTTACAAGCAACCCACTCGTGGCCTCCATTGTTGAAGGACGAAGGATATCAATGCTGGTGACCCTCGCCGTCACCCGTGTCATGCGGGACCGGAGACGGAGCGCCGCAAATCCTTCAATGACGCTGAGTGAGATTGGTCGACCGGCAGGTCGAACGTATTGTGGCCAGATGTCCTCGAAGACCGTGCGCTTTCGTACGAAATAAAATGAAAGCGGAACGTCTTCGCTGCCTGGTCATTCATCTTCTGAGATCGCGGCTGTGTCAACCGGACGCGACGGGGATGGTGAACGCAGCGGTTTTTCCGGTTTCTCGCTGCGGGCAACGAAACGCCAGGCGAGCACCCAACCTGTCCGACCGCGATCTCTACCTGTTGCTTAGGAAAACCGATTGGGGTGGCTTGTGCAAAGTGTTAATGAGAATGCAGAAGCTCCGCTTCTTCAGGCGATTGTCGAGTGGTTTAGCTTCTACTCGGTACCTTTCGAAGAAGAGGTAGCAAACGTTCTGTGTGATCGAGCCATTATGCTCTACAACCAAGGTGCCAGCGGTTCAGAAATCACCGAACACCTTCTCACACATTTTGTAGGCTTAGTTTCCACTAAAGCAAACGCGCCTACGTCTTCCGCACTTCATTAAGCGCACGGCGAGCGGCTCAGCGTTGATGTACGAGAAAGGTGGCCTTGCGCACGGTGCGCGAAACGGTCAGGCGCTCGGTCTCGCGCTGGCGCAGAAAGCGTTGAATCGGCGACGATGGCAGCATGATTGTTAATGACACAGCCACCCAATGGCTTCCACTTGTAGAATTCGCTGGATAACCGCGAAGCGCAAAGCGTTGCTATTACTCACACGGCAGAGCAGGTGTCGTCGGTGAATGGGCTCCCCGTAACAGCTTACCATTCCGTCGCTAACGTTGGCTTCCAATGCCCTCGGGAACCTCCAAGGTCTGGCCAAGTTTTCCCTCTCTAGGATGGAGTTGAAACAATGCTGAATTTAGTCACAGCGGTGATAGCGCTTTCACTTATAACAGCCAGTGTGGCCGGGGCGGAAAGCCTCCCGGACCAAGCTGGTCCCACTCCTGGCCCAAGTTCCTCTTCATCGTCTGTTGAGGGTGACATCACCAACCCGAGCGGTTTCGGCTCGGCCGCTGGTGCCCAGAAAGCTCCGGATGCGACGCCTGAGGACGAGAAGAAAACAAGGTGCGCCGATGTGAGCGGGTCTACAAACGATGAGCAAAAACGGGACTGCGTGCGGTAGCTTCGATACCGTGAATGGCCAAGGTGGACCTCGCCTGACTGGGGGACCGTACGCTGCCCGGCGCTCGAAACAGATTGCGGAGAGCGGTCTCCACGGCTTTGTCAGCCAGCCTTGCGAGACTTCAATTCCTTCTGGACTGACTTTTTCAGAGCATCCATTATGTTGACGACGTTGTCGGACTTTGTTTTGTCATCATCCCGGCTCTTTTCCGCTGTTTTCTTCGATGGCTTCTTAGCCTTCTTCTTCTCGGCGATGAGCTTCAACAAGCTTTCCTGGATTGGGTCGGACACCATCTCTGGCGACCAATTCTTGGTACGCTTCTTGATGACCTTTTCGAGCGCGTTGACACCCTCTGCGTCCGATTTCTTGTCGATACCGGTGAAATATTCGTTCTCAGGCCGAACTTCATCGCCATACCGCAGCGTCCAGACGACGATACCCTCGCCACGTGCCTCCAGTATAACGGCGCGCTCGCGGCGGCCGAGAACCACACGGGAGACACCGACAACATTCTGAGCTTTCATTGCTTCTCTAATAACGGCAAAGGCTTCGTCCCCGATCTTGTCGTTCGCGGTGAGATAGTAGGGGGTATCGAGATAAATCCATTCGATCTTGTCACGCGAAACGAATTTCTCGATATCGATGGTGCGCACGGTCTCTAGCTCGACGGATTCCAGGTCCTCGTCGGTGAGAATGACGTAGTCGTCTTCGCCGCGCTCGTATCCTTTGGCCTCGTCTTCGTCCTTGACCGGTTTGCCCGTCACGCTATCAATGTACTGGGAGACAACACGATTGCCGGTTCTTTCATTGAGGGTATGGAAGCGAACCTTCTCGCTTTCTGACGTCGCGGGCACCATTGCGACAGGGCAAGTAACGAGCGACAGTTTCAGGTAGCCTCTCCAATACGGACGACGCGGAGCCATTGTCAGCTTGCCTTCCTATGTGTGGTTTTGGACTTAGAAGAAGTGGTTGAAGATTTCTTCTTGCCAGAATTTGCGTTGGCTGCTTTCGGCTTCCCTGAGGAACCGCTGCCCATGCTGGCGCTCTCTCTTAAGGCCTTCAGGAGATCGTTGGGCTTTGAAACCTTTACCGGCTTAGGCTTCGGGAGCGATTTGCCCTCGGCCTTGGCCTTTACGAGCGCGGCTAGCGCAGTCTCATATCGGTCGTCAGTCTTGCCGGGATCGAAATCGCCAATTTTGGTTCCGATAATGTGTTTGGCCAAGTCGAGCATCTCCCCTTCGACCTTCACCTTCACAACGTCCTTAAACGCTTCTTCAGAAGGTCGGACTTCATAGTCAAAATTCAGGGTAGTGGCGATCAACCCGTTTCCGTGCGGCCGAATTAACACGGTTCGCATGCGTCGGAACAAGACCGTCCTCGCGATCGCAGTGGAATTGGTCTTACTTAGTGCGTCTCGAATGCTGGTGAAAGCATCGTTTGCTTCCTCATCCGCCGGGACGAGGAAGTACGGTCTGTCGAAGTACACATCATCGACGTCGCCGCACGGAATGAAGGCCTCGGCTTCGAGCATCTTGTCCGATTCCGGCATCACTGCCGCAACTTCCTCCGGGTCGATCATAATGTACTCACCGTTCCCGGTCTCGAAACCTTTGACCTGCTGGTCACGTTCGACGACTTCTTCGGTTTCGCTGTCAATGAGCTCGCGCTTCAAGCGGCTGCCCGTCTTTCCATTGAGCATGTGGAAACTTATACGTTCCGAGGTAGACGCTGCCGTGTATAGTCCTACTGCACAAGTCAGCTCGCCAACTTTGAGATGGCCTTTCCATTGAGCACGATGCGCAGTCATGTCGTTCTCCTGTTGATCCAGCTAAATCGTTCTATCGGTCCAGTTGTTCCGACCGCAGTGTGGCCATCTGCGCACCTTTTCTTTATAACGTCGCAAGTCGGGAAAAGATCGGATTGGAACAAGTCGGTCCGATAATTGGTCTGCTTGGCCGGGCGCATGATGAGCATCTCTTCCTCGCGCACTGTTGCGCGGCATAATCCCATTCAAATTTACTATCCATTGAGCACCGTACGATGCGTCGGCCCGGTGTTGTTTCGGGATCAACTCCCCCGCGATATTGGCTGCCTGCGTGACGTCGACGATGACGTCGCGGCCTGGTCGTGCCAATCTTTGCCTCTGACCGAACCAGACTTCGTCGTCAAACGTGCCGACGTCAGCTTCGCAATTGATGGCCTTCGCGATGACGCTCCACCGCCCTGGGTGCGCGAGGCAGGGCATGCATATGAGCTGATCGAAAGCGATGCTGTCCCGTACGTCCGGTTGAAAAACGCCAAGGATCTTTTGCGCTACGCACGGCACGAAGCCGCATTGTCGGATCGCATCCGAGTGCTCGCGGCTCTGGATGAGCATTCAAGCCTAACCGTTGCGGAAGCGCTGATGGTATTCCGTGAGACGAGCCCGTCGCGGGCTTAGCCTCGCTCTTCTTATAGCGCTTCATCACCTGGATCTGGACGACAGGTTTATTGGACTGGAAACGATAGTCACCGTGAACCCCGGTAATTCATTAACACGATCGCAAATTACAGCGCCGCAATCGCGGTGGAGGGATAACTATGCCTATCGATCTCGCAGATTTGGCCATTACGTGGTCGGTCAAGAAGTTCGCACACTACCTTTGCATTTGATCGCTCCCTTGAACGCTCCCCAAGCTTCAAACTGGAAGGCGGCCCGCTGTTTGAGCAGCGCCAGCGCAGGTTCAACTCTCTGGAACCGGGTCAAACGGAAGGGCGGGCTGGTCTGGAATACGTTTGCGGCGCGGCCGTGATCTGATCGGCGCATCGTCGTCTTTAAGGAGCGGCTTTGATTTCGGCGGCTTGCTCATCCTGCTTTATCGCGAGCACCTAGCGGTTGCTGAAAGCTTGGCGTGCGGGAACTTAGTTCTCAGATGATACTTCTATTCCTATCGAAGGAGGACGAAAATGTCAGGAAGCAAAAACAAAACCGTGACCGCAACCTTTGAAACGCGCGAAGCAGCGGACCTCGCGGTCGAGCATCTGGTGCAAAAGATCGGTATCGAGCGGACAGATGTGTTTGTTCAAGCCGCCGGTCGTCAGAATTCCTCGGGTGTTGAGGCCAGTGGTGGTGATGCTCCGTCCGCAAATGAAGATGGACGAGAAGACGCTACACTTAGTGGCGAGATCGAAGTCTCAGCGGACGTAGCTGATGATAAGATCACGACGCTCCATCGGACGTTTGGCGATCTAGGGGCGCTGCGTGTCACCGCCAAGTAATGTCGAAGCGCTGAAGATTCGAACGCGTCGTTGAATGGAGTAGGTCATGAGCAAGGACCTGAAGAAGGGCGACCATGTCGTCTGGAAAACCAGCCAGGGTGAGACGACTGGGACCGTCGTCAAGAAGCAGACCAGCCCTACAAAAATCAAAGGTCACCAGATAAAAGCGTCCCGATCAGACCCGCAGGTCATCGTCGAGAGTTCGAAGACCGGAGCAAAAGCAGCTCATAAACCGAGCGCGCTCAAGAAGAAATCTTAATTCGAGTGGGGCGAGCTTACCGTTTCCTATCGCAGCGCGATCTAGCAGCGCAATCTCAGGCTTGAAGTAGAGTGTGACGACGGCGCCTGGTTCGGATCGGTCAGTGCAGGGTAGGTCTATTGCTCAAGCCGATGGAAAGTTTGGGGTGTATGCGCGAGCCCACCATCGTCAGTTGCTCGAACGCGTACTCCGCTATCGGCGCGATTGTTCTGCAAGGACCCGCTTCCCGTCTTCAGTCAAAATGAGAGTCGGTTCGCCGTTGAACGCAACCTCCCTCAGGAGAGATTTCTGCTCGAGTGCAGCGATGGCGCCTGACGGGATCCGCTTGTTGCCAACGAGCCAACCTCTATTTGACCGGTACTGACGGCGAAATCTCGCGATAGCCCCCAGGTTGTCGATAGCAGTTTTCGAAATGGACCCACCGTTTGACATGAGAAGGCTCCCAATTGAAGTTCTCTTTCTGTTCATGTGCGCATTCGAGTCATTGCTTTCAAGTGGCCGGTTATGGACGCGCATCGAACCACCGGCCGTGGAACCCTGTGAGCTCGCAAATGTTTGAGAGTACCGCGACATGCGCATGGCCGCCTCCTGCGTGAGCCTCGCTGCAGGTCGTCCAGACCAGAGCCCTCGGACCGCCACAGGACGAGCGCTTTGAAATCAACCGGCTGCGGCCTTGTGGAAAGGCCGCTTCCTGCATAGGTCAGTCAAATCGACTTCTCCTCGAAAGTGGCCAGAGCGAACAATGATCCTCACCCTTGACGCCGTTCGCAAATCATACCCATCCACTGAAGGGCCAATCGAGATTCTGAAAGGGATCAACCTTAGTGTATCGGCCCGTGAGAGCGTCGCTCTTACAGGAGAGTCTGGAAGCGGCAAAAGTACGCTCCTTCATCTGGCAGGCGGTCTCGATCGGGCAGACAGCGGCTCTGTTGTCATGGACGGCGACGATCTGAGCACATTCTCCGAGGACCAGCGGGCCCGATATCGAAGAACCAAGGTCGGCCTTGTATTTCAGCAGTTCAATCTCATTCCGTCCTTGACGGTCGCTGCAAATATATCCTTCCACGCGAAACTGGCGAAGCGACACGACAGCGTCTGGGAAAGGAAGCTGATCGAGGCCCTGGGATTGGAGCAGTACACTACCCGATACCCGGAACAGTTATCTGGAGGACAACAACAGCGCGTTGCGATAGGCCGAACCCTCGCTGCCAAGCCTCGGCTTATCCTTGCCGATGAACCGACCGGCAATCTGGACGAACAAACCGGTGACGCCGTACTTGATTTGATGCTTGATCTGGCGGGAAGCGCTGGATCGGCGCTGCTGCTTGTCACGCATTCGACCCGTTTAGCGGCTCGACTGGATCGTACCGTACTCCTTCGAGGCGGGAAGATTGCCGAATGAGCGTTCAAGCTTTCAGCGCCCTCCTGTCCCACTGGCGTCGGAAACCCTTGCAGCTCCTGACGCTGGTGATGGGTATCGCGCTCGCAACGGCACTGTGGTCCGGTGTGCAAGCGATCAATACCGAGGCAAGGGCAAGTTATGCTCGGGCGGCTTCGGTCTTAGAGCAGGGAGCGCTAGCGCAAATCGTGGCTAACGACGGCACCGGCATCTCCACGGAGATCTATGGGAAGATTCGGCGCTCAGGTCTCAAAGTCTCGCCGGTTATTGAAGGGATAGTGCGCCTTGAGACAGCCCGCATCCGGTTAATCGGCATAGACCCTTTGACCATGCCCCGAGATAGCCAAACGGTCGCCATTGAGAGCGGAAGCGAGCTCACGAGCTTCTTCGATCCGCGCGGGCAGCTTTTGGTGTCCAGCACCACAGCTGAACAGCTCCGTGGCAATACGGATATGAATGTCCGGATTGACGCGAACGTGCCGGAGGGCGCAGCCTTCGTGGACATCGCTGTCGCAGATCGACTCTTGGACAAGCGCGGTCGGATCGATCGTCTGGTTGTTGCCCCGGAGCAAAGTCTAGCTGCCAGTTCCCTTGGCCAGTTCTCACCCGCGCTCGTTGTCCGCAGACCGGCGGAGCAACCGGATGTCGCGCGATTGACTGATAGTTTCCATCTGAACCTAACCGCTTTTGGTTTCTTGTCCTTTGTCGTCGGTCTTTTCATCGTCTACTCGGCAACAGGTCTTACGTTCGAGCAACGACGCGGCACATTTCGAACGTTGCGATCCCTTGGGATCTCTCTCCGTCAACTGACAGCGATGCTCGTTGTTGAGCTTTCGATGCTCGCTCTGGCATCTGGCGTGATCGGGGTCATACTGGGCTACGTGATTGCGTCGATTCTCATGCCGGGTGTCGCGGCCACCCTTCGAGGACTTTACGGGGCCAATGTCTCCGGGTCGCTCTCGATCCGCCCGGAGTGGTGGCTTGCTGGACTGGGTATAGCGCTTGCTGGGGCGGCGATTTCTTCCGCTCAAAGCCTCTACAGGGTCTGGAAGCTCCCAATTCTCGCCGCGGCGCAACCGCGAGCTTGGGCACGGGCGTCTGCGCGAGGACTGATGATCCAAGCAGGGGTTGGGGGGATACTTCTGTCACTTGCTGGCGCTTTAGCGCTGACCGCATCGGGCCTGGTGGCTGGTTTCGCGGTGTTAGGGTGCCTGTTGCTGGGCGCAGCACTCATGCTTCCGTCAGTTTTAGCAGCCGTATTGATCGGCATGCAGCGTTTGTCACGCAGCGCCATGACCGAATGGTTCTGGGCTGACACGCGTATTCAACTTCCCGGGTTGTCGCTGGCTTTGATGGCACTTTTGCTGGCGCTGTCGGCTAACATCGGCGTTGGCACCATGGTTTCCAGTTTCCGGCTGACGTTTACCGGGTGGCTCGATCAACGTCTCGCCGCCGAGCTTTACGTCACCGCCAAGGATGAAGACGAAGCGGCGAGGTTGCGGGCTTGGCTTCCCTCGCACTCGACCTCCGTCCTGCCAATCTGGAGCACTGAGGGCGATGTTGCAGGGGAGCAGATTCAGGTCTTTGGGGTCGCGGACGACCCGACCTACCACGAGCATTGGCCGCTGATCGCATCACAGGTTGGCGTCTGGGACACGATCGCAAAAGGTGAGGGTGCCCTCGTCAACGAGCAGATGTGGCGGGGCGGTGCGGCGAAATTAGGTGACGCACTAGCCATGCCCGGCGGCTGGAATGCAAAAGTCGTCGGAGTCTTCTCTGACTATGGAAACCCAAACGGGCAGGTCATCATCGGGATTGACGCTTTGACTGCTCATTACCCGCAGGTCGCCAAGCTCCGATATGGCGTGCGTGTTTCTCCTAATAAATCGGGTGATCTGAAGCGACAATTGATCGAGGACTTCGGCCTCCCGGAGACTGCTGTCGTAGATCAAGCCGCGTTGAAGAGGCAATCGCGAGCGATTTTCGACCAGACATTCAAGGTTACTGATGCGCTAAACTTCCTCACCTTGGCCGTAGCCGGTTTCGCCATGTTCTCCAGTCTCCTGACCCTTTCCGCAATCCGGCTTCCCCAACTTGCGCCCGTCTGGGCGATGGGGGTGCGTCGGCGTAATCTAGCTTTATATGAGGTCGCCCGAACGTTGGCGCTGTGGCTAGCTACGTTTATCGCGGCAATACCCGTCGGTCTTGTATTAGCGTGGGTGTTGCTGGCAATTGTGAATGTTGAAGCCTTTGGATGGCGGTTGCCGATGTACGTATTCCCCCTGGACTGGCTGTTGCTTGGTGCAATCGCCTTTCTTGCGGCGCTCGCTTCGGTGTTTCTTCCTGTCCGTCGCCTTGCGACGATAAATCCGGCCGATCTGCTTAGGATTTTTGCCAATGAGCGGTAGAGCAGCTGCTTTGATTTTGGTGGTCGCCGCCATGATGGGTTCAGCGGGAGAAACGCTAGGGCAAGGGTTCGCTGGATTAGGATCGGACGCCCAGGGCTTCGCTATTCCAGAGCGCGGCCATGAACTATCTTTTCCGAGAGATCATGGGGCGCATCCGGAGTATCGCATCGAATGGTGGTACGTCACTGCCAATCTCAAGGGGCAGGACGGCAAGCGATACGGAGCGCAGTGGACACTTTTCCGATCAGCACTCGCCCCGGAAAGCAAGGCTGGCTTCGCTGACCCTCAGATATGGATCGGACATGCCGCTGTCACGACGCCCGACCACCAATACGTCGCGGAGCGGCTCGGCCGTGGCGGCGTGGGCCAAGCGGGGGTCAAGGCTGCGCCCTTCCGCGCCTGGATAGACGAATGGACAATGTCCGCCGTCGACAATTCCAGCTCCGATCCTTTGGCAAACCTCTCACTAAAAGCCGCTGGGCCAGACTTTAATTACGCTTTGAACCTCAAGGCAAACGGTCCGCTTGTGCTCCAGGGCGACAACGGGTTCTCGGTGAAGTCGGCAAGCGGCCAGGCGAGCTACTACTATTCTCAGCCGTTCTATGAAGTCTCCGGAACAATAGAGGTGTCGGGGAAGCCTATCACAGTGAGTGGCAATGCGTGGCTTGACAGGGAGTGGTCCTCGCAACCGCTGGCTTCGAACCAGACGGGGTGGGATTGGTTCTCGCTGCACTTGGCGAGCGGCGAGAAGCTGATGGCTTTTCGTCTCCGCGATGACAAGAACGGGTTTATCTCGGCAAACTGGATCTCTCCTGATGGGCGCACATTGCCGCTGACCGGAGACCAAGTTCGTCTCACCCCACTGCGGACCGCGACGGTCGATGGGAAGCAGGTCCCGGTGTCCTGGCGGATTGAGGTCCCGTCGAAATCGCTTGATGTTCAAACTCAGCCGGTGAACGATCAATCTTGGATGGCCACGTCCACGCCGTACTGGGAAGGCCCTATCTTTTTTGAAGGCTATACCACAGGCGTAGGTTATCTCGAGATGACAGGGTACGAGTAGGCGTTCAGCGAGGTCCGTAACGGCCAGTGTCGAGCCAATAATGGCGATAGACCGGCGGATGCCCCCTGAGGGTACGTTGTGTTTTGGGAAACGGCTGCAGTAGGTCGGGTTCTCGATGCCCGGGGCGCGCCAGATAGTCGCGAGCTGTTCAAATCCGAGTGATCGCCGTATGCGACACTTGCAAAACAAACGATTGCGCGTAAATAGATTGTGCACAATCAAATAGGAGAGTGACCATGTTCAAAGAAGTTTTCACCGCAGCAGCATTGACCGTTGGCTTGGCGTTTGGTGCCCATGCTGCAGATAAGCCCACGGTGGTGCTAGTCCACGGAGCGTTTGCTGACGCCTCTAGCTGGAATGGAGTGATCACTCGGTTGGAGAAGGACGGGTATCCCGTTGTTGCAGTCGCCAATCCGTTGAGAAGCGTGAAGGGCGACGGCGATTACGTCCGCAAGGTACTGGCAGGCCTTAAGACCAACGTGGTTCTCGTAGGCCACTCATACGGTGGGTCGGTCATCAACGAGGCAGCCAAGGGCAGCTCAAACGTGAAGTCATTGGTCTTCGTCGCCGCATTTGCGCCTGACGTTGGCGAAACAGCACTCGCTCTTTCGGGGAAGTTCCCCGGTAGCACGCTGGCACCGACACTCGCAGAGCCCGTTTCCCTGGATGATGGATCGAAAGATCTCTACATCCAGCAGGATAAGTTTCACGACCAGTTTGCCGCTGATGTCTCGGCAAGTGAAGGTAAACTGATGGCTGCTACCCAGCGACCGATCGCCGACAAGGCACTCGGCGAGGCTTCGACTGTCGCAAGCTGGCAGACGGTCCCCTCCTGGTTTGTATACGGTGACGCGGACAAGAACATCCCACCTGAGGCGCTGGGCTGGATGGCAGAACGAGCTCACTCCAAAGAGACGGTCGTGGTGAAGGGCGCGTCCCATGTCGTAATGGTCTCCCACCCTGAGAAGGTAGCGAAAGTCATCGAAGACGCAGCCGCTGGTAAGTGATTGTTATTGGCGGCTGCTCAGGCAGCCGCTTTCAGCTCAACAGGGTTTCTTCAACGGAGGCCGGCGGCACGGGCTTTTGGGTTCGGCGCACGACTTGGGGAAACACTATAGCGCGGGTGGTCGGGGCAGGGCGTCACCCGTCGCGCCTCCCTACTTCGGAAATCCGTCCGTCGTAATGGACGTTACGGTGACGACAGTGCGCTCAAGGATGCGCTTGCTCCTGTCACGGTGCCTGGCACCTTCGAGACAGGCGAATGATCGATCCACCTTTATTGGGCGGATTCCGCCGAGCTGCGGCCGCTGGATGATCCACGGATTGCAATGGCGATCGAGGTTCTGGACCGGACGGGGAAAACGCCGGTGATAGCCCAGGAGGGACGAGATACCAGAAGGATACGCGATCCTGGCACGGCAAGGCTTGGACGGCCGCTCGAATTTAACGCTAGTTTCAATAATGGGTTGCGCATACCGTTGCCGAGGCCATAGCGAACGCATTGCCCAATGCTGAGCAGGTTGCTGATCGCTGGCATCTAATGGAAAATTCCAGTCGAGCCTTCCTCGATACAGTCAGCAAGACGATGCGACAGATCAGGCAGGCGGTCGGCAGCAATGTTGTTGCTCCCAAGCTTCTGACATACGCTGAAAAGCTGCAGTATGAAGGGTATCTACGCCGCCAGGAAACGAACGAGGCGGTTCGTGAGCTGTCGAAGAATGGAACATCAATTCGGCAGATTGTGCGGCAAACCGCCCATAGCCGAAAGCTCTTTCGCGTTTCAAGGGGGCAGCGTCTCGACGTATTCCGAACACGGCCCAGCTCTCTGGATCGCTGGCTGCCTTGGCTCACAACCGCTGAGAAGAAGGGGCACGTAACGCGCTTCGGCACTCTGGCGTGAACTGAAGACGAAGGGCTTTACGGGACAGAGTGGCGTCGTATCGAAATGGGCTCAACGCCGTCGTCTTGCGGAAAAGGCTAATCAGAGCGGGCTCGCCAGAACGCCATCGGCACGTGTCATCGCTCGGCTCATGACCACCGCGCGCGATGACCTTGCAAAGTCCGAAGCGATCCTCGTCGCGGCGATCGAAGTGAACGTCCCGGACCTTGTGGTTGCCCGCACGGTCATCGGGGACTTCCAGTCCATGATCCGCTCGAAGACTGCGCGTAAGCTGGACGAATGGCTGGAAGCTGCCAGGAGCAGCTTGGTCGGATCGTTTGCCGCGGGCATTGGAAAGGACCTCGATGCCGTCAGAAATGCAATTATCTCACCTTGGTCGAACGGCCAAACAGAAGGTCAGATCACACGCTTGATGCTCATCAAGCGCCAGATGTACGGAAGAGCAAAACTCGATCTGCTGCAGGCGCGGTTGATAGGCGCGTCGTAGGGGCTGCACATCAGCAAAAGTGCGTCAGAGCCGACTCTCAGCGCAAATCGACAGCGGCGGGGTATCTGTAAGGGTGCGGGATCGTCATGTCGGTCTCCTGATGTCTTCAGGAGTTTTTGGGAGCCGCCTGCAAGAAAGAAGCGCTGGTTCGGTTCGAAGAGGTCGACAGGTGCCGTTTTTGAGCTAGGGCTTATATCCTATAATTGTAGCGCGTCCTTGAGCCGTACATAAAGTTCCATAAGATAGATTATGCGATCTTTTGATGTAGCCACAAAGTTAGAATGTCCTGTTTCTGCAAAGTTGGAATGTCACACTCCCCGGATCTGAAGGATGCGTGGGAGATTGCAGATGGGATTGATAGCGATGAGCGAGCGCGATCTGCAGCGGATTGAGATTTTATCGAAGGTGGCCGCTGGCCGGATGACTACGGTGTCAGCGGCACACGTTCTTGCCGTGAGTGAGCGCCAGGTGCGTCGGCTTTTAGAGCGGATGCGAACTGGCGGCGCGGCGTCGATCCGACACAAGGCGATCGGCCGACCATCGAACAATCGGATCAGCGACGGGGTTCGCGATTATGCGGTGACGCTGATTCGCGAACGTTATGCGGATTTCGGCCCGACGTTGGCGACGGAGAAGTTGGCTGAGCGCGATGGCTTGCGGGTGTCACGCGAGACGGTGCGCGGTTGGATGTCCGAGGCCGGACTGTGGCTGTCGCGCAAGCAGCGCCGGACGTTTCACCAGCCGCGGCTTCGACGCGAGGCTTATGGCGAGTTGGTGCAGATCGACGGATCGGAGCATCGCTGGTTCGAGGATCGCGGGCCGCCTTGCTCGCTGCTGGTGTTTGTCGACGATGCGACCGGCAGGCTGATGCAGCTGCGTTTCGTGCGCTCGGAAAGTGCCTTCACCTACTTCGAGGCGCTGGAACTCTATCTCCACCGTCACGGCGCGCCGATTGCCTTTTATTCGGACAAGCATTCGGTGTTCCGGGTGGCGAAGAAGGATGCCAAAGGTGGCCAGGGCATGACCCAGTTCGGGCGTGCACTTTGCGAGTTAAACATCGAGATTCTATGCGCAAATTCGAGCCAGGCCAAGGGTCGTGTCGAACGCATGAACCGGACGCTGCAGGACCGCCTGGTCAAGGAGCTCAGGCTTTGCGGCATCGACAGCATGGAGGCCGGCAACGCGTTTTTGCCGGACTTCATGGAGGACTACAATGCGCGTTTTGCGGTTACCCCTGCCCGGTCTGATGATCTGCATCGGCCGCTGAATCTGGCGCCAGATCGGTTGACGGAGATCCTGTGCAAACGCGAGCAGCGCTATGTTGGATCGCAGCTGACGTTTTCGTTCGAGCGCCAGCGGATCATGCTGGAGGAGACCGATGTGACGCGTGGGCTGGTGGGGCGCTATGTCGAGACCTATGCCTATGCCGACGGTCGTCTGGATGTGCGGTGGAAAGGCTACTCCCTGCCCTACACGGTGTTCGACAAGGACCAGCGGGTGACGCATGCCGCGATCACCGAGAACAAGCGGTTGGGTGATGTTCTGGCCTATATCAAGGAGCGCCAGGAGCAGCAGGACAAGCCGAAGGTGAAGAGCAGCAGTGACAAGAATGGCTACGTCAAACGGGCTCGCGGACCTGGCCGGCGGAAGGATTTCATGAACGATCCGGCAGTGATCGCACGGCGCCAGAAAGCACTGTCGCGACAGCAGGCTGCGGAGTGAGGCGTGTCAAAGCTAAAGCCGAAGAGGTGTATTTACCACCCGCCCCGATCTGATCTTGCAACCGGGATCAGCCGCTCAGATCGGGGCTGACCGTTGTGCCGTGTGATGACCACGCGGACATTTCTACCTTGCAAACCGCCGGACATTCCAACTCTCCCGCCACATTTGACGGTATAAGGGGGGTGGGTTCAAGGATGAAGTGCGACTTGCGAATGATGCCAATGGGTTGTCACTCGCAAGGAATATGCAATGAACCGTACCTACTCCCATCTCGACTTGGATGAACGACGCAAGATCGCCCGCTGGCGGATGGCTGGGCTTGGCATTGGGATTTTAGCTGAGAAGCTTGGCCGACATCGTTCGACAATCTTTCGGGAGATCAAGCGCAACATGTTCGTCGACAAGGTCGTACCGGATCTCAACGGCTACTACTGTGTGACGGCGCATGACATGGCTTGCGAACGGCGTGCAAAACTGCGGAAGCTGGTACGCTTCTCGCATGTCCGGCAGTCCGTCATTGACAGGATCATGCACGGCTGGTCGCCGCAACAGATTGCCGGCCGGATGCGCCTGGAGCGGCATCCGATCTCGGTCAGCCACGAAACGATCTACAAGTTCGCATACTCGTCTGACGGCCAAGCGATCAAGCTGTGGCGACACCTGCCGGAGCATCGGGCTCGGCGGCGACCGCGCCATGCAAGACGCAAGCATGGCCAACGGTTTAGTCCGGAACTCAACATCCTACGCCGCCCGAATGTCGTGGCCGATCGCAAGCAGTTTGGGCATTGGGAATGCGATCTCATTCAGTTCCGAAAGAAGTTTGGAAAGGCCAACGTAACGTCACTCGTTGAACGGGTCAGCCGCTTTGCGATCTTTCTGCGCAACAATGATCGGCAGTCTCGACCGGTCATGAACGGCCTTGTGCAGGCGCTGCAGGCCCTGCCCCACCTCGCCCGTCGTTCCATCACCTTTGACCGTGGCACGGAGTTTACCGACTGGCCTTACCTCCAAGCGAGCATCGGCACCCAGACCTGGTTCTGCGACCCGCAATCGCCATGGCAAAAAGGAACCGTCGAAAACACCAACGGCCGAGTACGGAAATGGCTTTCGAGAGAGGTCGATCCCTTGTCGGTAACCGACGCAGATCTGATCGACATCTGCAATCGGCTCAACAGCACGCCGCGAAAGTGCCTTGGCTTTCAAACGCCAGCCGAGGTCTTCCGTAAAAAACTGCTCGCGCAGATCAGGCACGCCGGATAACTTGAACCGCCCGCAAGTCGCAGCTCAGCATGAATTCACAGGGCTATTTAGTAATGCGACAGTTGGGCCAGTTAGAGATGCGACAGTCTCGCCTCTCGACGCGCTGGTCAAAGCCAACGTTGGGAGAAGGGATGACGATCCTCAGCCTGGTCGAGACCATGAGCGGTCGGAGTCGTCATGTCCTGTTTGATCACTATGTCGCAGAAAGAGTTGCATCGCCTTGAACTTATCCAGAAGATCCGTGACGAACGCCTGAGCGTCGTCCAGGCCGCCGAACGGCTCGACCTCAGTCGAAGCCAGGTCCATCGGCTGCTGCAGGCCTATTACCGGGATGGTCCGGCCGGTATGGTCGAAATATGGCTATAACTCTGCTTGGCGGCCCTAGGCTATTGCTATCCCACGAACCGTTATCGTCTGCCAAGCAAGCGCCGATTCCAAGGGCAGTTGGACATGGCGAAGCTATTGGCCAATGCGATTCGCAGCAACACCGTCAACAAATTGAAAGGGAATTTCTACGACATGGATTATCACAGAATTAGGCAGCAACTGCCACCTGTCTCTATGGCGGTAAACTCTCGGATCAGCGTGTATTCGTATGATTCAGAACGTCACAGACCATGCCGGCGCGGCACCTAGGAGTCGATGGGTTTTGTTGTGATAGGTTCAGGCTGGTGAACTCGGACTGATAATTTGCGCTTTTCACCACAAACATAGATACTTGATGAGTATCCGGGATACGCCTATATTGTCCGCATGTAGGAGTTGTAACCATGTCTGCAAAAGAACGCATCAAGAAGTACCGGGAGACTGGAGGAGCGTCTGATCTCGTGAGGGTGGAGGTTCTCGTTCCCAAAGCACGTAGAGATGAGATCGTGAGTGCAGCGGCTGAATTGCGCTCTGCGCATCGGGATGAAAAGATTCGTCTTGCGGAATTTATCAGGATTGCGACCGAGAGGTATGGGCTAAGAGTTTTCGATAACATCGACATCGAAAAGCTGAATGATTTACCGCAGAAGGTGCGAGTTGTCGCCAATGCCCTTATGGAGCGCGGCGATGCGAGGGCTTATGCGATGGGACGAAGAATGGTCGTTCAGCTAGGAGACGGGCGCTGATGGCACTAACGCTGATCCAGAAAGAAATCATGGCCTCCATCGCCGGAAACAGGTCTGACACCAGTTACGTTGCTGGCGGCTTGGTTTTGAACATGGATTGGCCACGGATGTCCGATGACATTGACATCTTTCATGATACCGACGAGGAAATTGGTGTCTCGGCGGATACTGATATCGCGAAATTAGAGGCTGACGGTTTCAAAGTATCGATTGAAGTCAACGTTTACGGTTGCGTTGAGGCAAGTGTAATTCGCGACGGAGAACGCACCCTTGTTCAATGGATGAGCGAGACCCGGACACGCTTCTTCCCACTGGTCAGGGATGATGAGTGGGGATCGCGCCTACACCCGTCCGATCTTGCAGTGAACAAGGTGATTGCCGCGTCTACGCGGACGAAGGCTCGGGACTATGTCGATCTGCTGATGATCGAAAACCACATGTGCCCGTTGGGGCCAGTAATTATGGCCGCAGCAGGTAAGCCTCCCTACTTCTCGCCACTGCGTATCGTTGATGAGATTCGTCGTAAAGCGTTGTCCGTCACGAATGAGGACTACACGACGGTTCGCGGCCTACCTTCTGATTGGACTGCCGCAATGATCCGCGACGAGCTTATTATTGCTCTTGATCACGCAGAGAACTACCTGCGCAATGCGCCCCCAGAACTCGTAGGGATTTTGGCCATAGACATTTCCGGCGTTCCGTTGGAGGTCTATGACCTTAGCGCCCCTGGGGTCGGGTATCGAAAAGCGACTTCCGAGCCTGAAGTGATACCAGATTTGCCTGAAGCGGGCA
Organism: Rhizobium sp. Rhizsp82; assembly: GCF_047325115.1. Classification (NCBI taxonomy): domain Bacteria; kingdom Pseudomonadati; phylum Pseudomonadota; class Alphaproteobacteria; order Hyphomicrobiales; family Rhizobiaceae; genus Rhizobium; species Rhizobium sp. Rhizsp82. Next base: position 333,373 of record NZ_CP168569.1, read on the forward strand.
GTCGCTGGGGGGATCTAGCCTAACCTAGCGCACGAGTGGGCAGGGTGTTCTCCTCAGAAGCATGCCGCGAACGAGTGGTGACAGCGCGGCGACATTGACGTCACCCTGCAGTTTGATTTCCGGAAGCATCGTGCAGCTTTGATCCCTACCCGCTCAATTCAGATAGAAGCGAGTATCAGCCGGAGACGGAACAATTGCTACTGAGAAAGCTAAAGCCGAAGAGGAGCATCATCACCCGCCCCCGCTCCGCCCTTGCAACCCGGACCAGCCGGTCGGATCGGGAGCTGATCATCGGTGCCAGTGTCGCGTTTCTAACTGGCCGACAGCGTCGCAGCCCGGATTGAACCCTACGTGAATGTATTTCACAATTTTGACGAAAGGTGATAGGTTTTCGCTAATGGTGACGGTTTCTCGCAACGGGGGCTAGATCCGGTGACCCAATTTCGCGAGATGACCTATGGGTGAATGGCCTGCGCAGGGCGTGATTGACTTTCACGGAAGAACCCTACCTGAGCGAGGCGAGCCGGCAGGATATGCCGCGATCATTGCAGCATTTGACCTAGTCATACCCCCGCCGTCGCGGATGGCCGCGATCTCGGAGCGGCACCACCCGAGATCGACCGAAGCGTGGCTCATGCTCACGCCTCGCCATCGTCCAGAGCCGTCCCTTGTCTCTCATCTGGTCTTTGCCTTCAAATATGAAGGCATCGACCTGCAGGTATTAGCTGCACTTTTTCGAGCAGTTCACCCTGAGGCGATCGAGGCGATTATCCGGATGACTCCAACCGGCGCCTTCGCACGACGGATCTGGTTTCTGTACGAATGGCTGACGGGCAACCAGCTCGATGTTCCAGATCCCGGCAAAGTGCGCATGGTCCCGGTTCTCAACGCGGATCAGCAGTATGGTCTCGCGGAGGGCGATCCCTCGCCTCGGCACAAGGTCTTGAACAACCTTCCCGGCACTGCAAATTTCTGTCCGCTCGTTCGAAAAACAGAGTCTCTTGTCGCGTTCTCGCAGAAGGCACTTGGCGCGAGGGCGCGCGAGGCGATGGGCCGGATCCGCCCCGATCTGATAGCGCGCGCCGCAGCATTCATCCTGCTCAACGATTCAAAGTCCTCATTTGCTATTGAAGGTGAGAAGCCGTCAGGGCAAAGAGCGGCGCGTTGGGGGCAGGCCATTTCGCAGGCGGGCGTGAGAGCGCTCAGTGTCGAGGAGCTCGATCGTCTTCAGCGGATCGTCATCGGCGATGCTCGTTTCGTGCGTCTCGGGCTCCGAGATGAGGGCGGTTTCATCGGGGTTCATGACCGTGACACGAGCATGCCCATTCCCGATCACATCAGCGCCCGACATGAGGACCTCGGAAGCTTGATTAGCGGTCTCATCGCCTATTCCGATCGCGCGACACGAGGAGCGATGGATCCTGTCGTGGCTGCAGCTTGCCTGGCGTTTGGCTTCGTCTACATCCACCCGTATGTCGATGGCAACGGCCGCCTTCATCGCTGGCTGATTCATCATGCTCTCGCGACAGCATCCTATAGCCCGCCTGGTCTCGTGTTTCCCGTCAGCGCGGCAATCCTGCGAAACATAGACCAGTATAGGGCTGTGCTTGAATCCCGGTCTGCGCCTTTGTTGCCTTACATCGAATGGCGACCCACTGCTGCTGGCAACGTCGAAGTGCTGAACGACACCTCTTCGTTCTACCGGTATTTCGACGCGACAGAGCATGCCGCCTTCCTTTACGGCTGCGTAGAACAGACCGTGGAACATGATTTGCCCGAGGAAGTCCGTTTCCTCCAAGCCTTCGATCTTTTCGCGGCCGGTGTTCAGCAGGTCGTCGACATGCCTATGGCCCAAGCCGAGTTGCTGCACAAATTTCTTGACCAGAATGGGGGTCGCTTGTCGCAGAGGGCCCGCACAAGGGAATTCGCTGCACTCAACGATACGGAGGTCGAGCAGATCGAGGCGCTTTACGCCGGCTCATTCGATCAACCTGCCCAATGATGGCTCAAATGCATGGAGCCAGCTGGCGACCCAATCAAGCCGATCTGGGCTCTTTCCATCGATCTGCGCAGGATTTCGCACACTATCGCCATCAAATTCAGTATTGCCATCGCTCTTTGCGCTAGCGGTAGCATCGTCGCTCGAGCTTGCATCCCCGCCATCATCGACAACTGCTTAGTTCTTTGAAACGGGTTCGCCATCTCTGCGAGAGCACGCTGCCGCAGATCTGCGTTCTCGATACATGTTCACATAGATAGCGACATCAAGCGTGACTCCGGCTTCGTTAAGCGCGGCGACTGAGCGTAGGTGCCTCGCTGAACCCAGTGTCGATCAATCTGATGTTGGAAAGGGCACCCCAACCTCTCGATCAGAGCGCCCTGTTCTGACGCCACGAGGTCTAGAAAGGCGCCAGGCCATCGAACAAAACATCGACGGTTTCCGCAACCACATTCCTATTGAGATCGGTGCGAACGGGAGTTGTTACCGTTATCCACAGAAAGCGAGAGGACCAAACGCCTCGCATTTAGGACTTCTCTTCTTCGGTTGGAGTTTTGACGGGCGTTAACGACTACTCCGCCGCTATCGTGTGCAGCTTTGCAGTCGCCTGAATTTCTTCAAAAATCATGCAGCATCAGACTGCGTGATCAGCGTAGCCGGCTGGCCCAACAGGCTGACGAGTTCAACCGCCTTCCGGTCGAACGATACAAAGGTCTCTCCTCCCAACCATGCTCCATCATGTGCGATGACGCCGTCTGCGAAGTCGCCACCAGCTTCGAGCACTGCCAGTCCGGCTTCCACTGCAGTTCGGTTCATCGAAACGGTTCCGGCATCCAGCAGGTCGCGGATCGACAGTGCGACATCTTCTTTTGAGAGCTTGGCACCGCGCCGGAGCACCCACACGAATTCGCATAAGGTTGGCAACGAGATTGCGATGAGCGAAGCACGTTCAAGCATAGCCGCGGCCGCTTGCCCCTGTTGCGGGTCATCCTGCAAGACCGCGCGAGCCAGAACGTTAGTGTCTGCAATGACTTTCACGGTTCGCCGCTCCAGCCCGCAGCGCCGATCTCGTTCATTTCGTCGATGGAGAGAAGCCGTTCGGACTTACCGGCGTGTCTGCCGATGAAGTTTCCGATTTTCCCACTCGCGCGGGCCGCCCTCACGCGAAGCTCGCCACCCGGAAGTTTGTCAAACTCAATACGTTCTCCCGGTTTGACGCCAAGATGGGTCAGCAAGTCTCGCTTGAGAGTGACCTGCCCTTTCATTGATAACGCAATCGAAGACATCGAATAGCTCCTCATCACACACACTCAATGTGATGGAAGATTTACTTACTTCAAGCTGAGTATGAAGGAATGGGCCGATCTGCACGTTCACAGCAGCTCTGATATATACTCTGCCGTGAGCTTATGAGATCGGCGGCGGAATAGTCCAGCCGCGGGCGGAGTAAAATCCGGCCACCTATTTCCTTTCTGCAACGATCGCAGGAGGGACAGGGGATCTACCCCGTGGAACTTTAATTGAGAGTTCGCCTGGCCGTTTCCGAAGGGATGACGCAGCGTCTCAGCGGCTTCCTGTCTCACTACCTGATCCGGGATCGCTATGGGCGGCCGGGAAAGGGCAACGATAAAGGGAATGTCGAGGGTCTCGTCGGCTATGCCCGGCGTGACTTCATAGTGCCAATCTCGCACTTTCCGACATGGGATGCGTTCAACGCCTTTCTGGAAGAGCAATGCCGCAAACGCCAGGGCGACAGGCTGCGGGGTGAGAGCGAGACGATCGGTGAACGCTTGCTGCGGGATTTTGCAGCCATGCGCCCCCTGCCAGCGTCACCCTTCGATGCCTGCGACCAGGCGAGTACAACGGTGACGGCCCAGTCCTTGGTGCGCTACAAGACCAATGACTATTCCGTACCGGTCGCCTACAGCCATCAGGATGTCTGGGTCCGGGGCTATGTCGATCAGGTGGTGATCGGCTGCCGTGGCGAGATCATCGCCCGCCATTCCCGATGCTGGGAGCGGAAGACGTCGTCTTCGATCCTGTCCATTACCTGCTCGCTGATCGAGCAGAAGATCAATTCCCTAGATCAGGCAGCTCCTCTCGAGGGCTGGGACCTGCCGGAGGAGTTCACAACGCTGCGCCGCCTGATGGAAGGCCGCATGGCAAAACATGGCCGGCGGGAATATGTGCAGGTTCTTCGACTGCTGGAAAGCTTCGAACTCGCCGACCTGCAGGCGGCGGTTAAGCAGGCCATTCAGCTCGGCGCGATCGGCTTCGATGCGGTGAAGCATCTGATCCTGTGCCGCGTCGAAAGCCAGCCGCCGCGGCTGGACCAGTCGATCTATCCATATTTGCCGAGAGCGACGGTCGAGAAGACCTCTGCAAAGGCGTATATGCGTCTTCTGTCGTCTGATGCAGGAGAAGCGGCATGAGCACCGAAGCACCGGAGATCCTTCTGTCCCATTATCTCAAGACCCTCAGCTGCCGACCTTCCAGCGCGAGCATCAGAAGCTGGCTCGATTATGTGCCACCGAGGGCGTAGATCACGTCGGCTACCTCTTCCGCTTGCCGAGCGGAAGATGATCGAGCGCGATCGCCGCGTGGTCAAACGGCGGATCAAGGAGGCCAAATTCTCGGTCGTCAAAAGCCTGGATAGCTTCGACTTCACCGCCATCCCCAAGCTCAACAAGATGCAGGTGCTGGAACTGGCCCGATGCGAATGGATCGAGCGCCTCGAGAACGTCATCGCTCTCGGCCCCGGCGGCACGGGCAAGACGCATGTCGCGCTCGGGCTCGGCCTGGCCGCTTGCCAGAAGGGTCTGTCCATCGGCTTCACGACGGCCGCCGCCCTGGTCAGCGACATGATGGAAGCACGTGACGAGCGGCGTCTGCTCCGGTTCCAGAAGCAGATGGCATCTTACAAGCTACTGATCATCGGCGAGCTGGGCTTCGTACCGCTCTCCAAGACCGGTGCGGAGTTGCTGTTCGAGCTGATCTCGCAACGATACGAACGAGGCGCGACACTGATCACCAGCAATCTGCCCTTCGACGAAAGGACGGAAACTCTGGGATCAGAGCGCCTCACCGGCGCACTGCTCGATCGCATCACCCACCACGTCAACATTCTCGAGATGAACGGTGACAGCTACCGTCTCGCCGAGAGACGCGCCAAAAAGGCAAGCTAAAACTCCCTTCAAAAAATCGCCGCGCGGCCTGAGACCCTCGCTCGGGCTACGCCCTCCTGGCGGTCTCAGGCCAGCGCAAGAGTGGCCGACTTTTGCTCCGCCCCTTAGCCGGTTTTTACTCCGCCGTTGACAATCGTTCGTTGCTTCTCGTGTCCCCGCGAAGGCGGAAGCCTGTTGTTCCGTTTTCGGAGTTCTATCTGTTTGTTTTCACGGAGCGGTCACAGTGGTCATTCCCGGTTGTTTGCGAAAATTTTAAAAGTGCTTGGCCCGTCTTTATCGACGTCGATTATGACTGGACGCATCAGTACAGACCGGAATAACGTAAATTTTGAAGAAATTTACGGAATTCCGATTGAGTTCTTTTCCCTGGTCTGTTACGAAATTCCGTGTGGTTCCTTAAAAGAACGGAATACCGTAATGCGTTATCGGATATTTGAGCGATTGGCTGATCAGATAGCCACCGCGCGCCAAGCGAGGGGCCTGCGTCGGACCGAACTAGCCGCACGTATCGGGCGCAGCCCCGCGCGTCTAACGGAGTTCGAACGGGACTTGACGAGCGGACGTTTGGGCAAAGACCGTTTAACTCTACTTGTCCAGATTTGCGACGCGCTCGATTTGGTGCCTGTAATCGTCCCGCGTCAGCATCTGCATGAGGTTGAAACGCTGCTGGGAACCAATTCAACCTTGCCACCTGTTTCTACACCTCCGAAATCGGTATTCAGCGAGGTGTTCGTGTCACTCAGTGACGAGGATGATGACTGATGGCCAAGACCCCGGCAATTCTCGGCGTCCATCTGCTTCATCAAGGGAAAGCTGTCCGAGTTGGCACGCTCACCCGCAGTGCAGCTGGTGAAACGGCATTTATTGTCGAGGAAGCCTATCTCCGCGATACGGGCCGTCCGATCCTCAGCCTCTCTTGGTTAGAGCCAGCCAGCGAGCAAGGCACAATGGAACGGCTTGCCTATCGCGGCGACAAAATTGGCATATTGGGCACTTTGCCACCCTGGTTCGCCGGCCTATTGCCTGAAGGCGCCTTGCACGATCTTGTATTACACGAAATGGGCGCTGGCGATCATGACCAGTTCGATCTCCTGACGCGGCTCGGTGCGGATTTACCTGGCGCGGTGTTAATCACGCCCGAAACTGAGACACCAACATCGGCTGGCCCGCTAAGGCTTGAACAAGTCGCTGGTTTTGACACCCCCCGTCCTCAGGGCACTGTGAAATTTTCCCTTGCCGGGGTTCAACTGAAATTTGCCGGCCGGATGGACGGAGATCGCTTGACCGTGCCGGCACGGGCGGGCGACGCACGGTGTATCCTGAAGGTCCCGACAGAACGTTTTTCCAATTTACCGGAACTCGAGTTTGCCGGAATGACGCTTGCCCGCTCAATCGGCGTAACGACTGCCGATTTCCGGCTGCTGTCCGTCGAACACGTAAGGGATATTCGACCTGAATTCCTAAAGGCTGGCCCCCAAGCGCTTGTTGTCGATCGTTTCGACCGCGGCGCTGACGGTCTGCGTACCCACATGGAAGACATGGCCCAGATCCTTGGCGCGCTTGGCGAGCGCAAATATACGATGGGCACTGGAGAGACGGTGCTTAACATGATCCGACGGTTCAGCACCGATTGGAGGGCCGATGTCCTAGAAGGGTTTCGTCGCATTGTTGCCGACATATTGATCGGCAACGGCGATAACCATCTCAAGAATTGGTCCTTTCTGTTTCCAAGCCCAGGCGAGATCCGCCTGTCGCCAGCCTACGACATCGTCCCGACCGTGCTCTACATCCCCGACGACCAGATGGCGCTGCAGTTCGTCAACACCAGCAACTTTAACACCGTGACGGTTCGCCGCTTCCGTCGCGCGGCAAAGTTCTTAGGCCTTGAAGAAGATTGGATCGAAGCTGAGATTAGCAGGCAAGTCAAACACGCTGTCGAAGTTTGGCAGACCCTTGTCCCGTCCTTGCTCGACGAGAAGCGCGCAGTTCACTTCCTAGACAGGTTGAGAACGCTTACTCTTGTGCAGGAGGTGATCGGCTGAAACTGTTCAGGTCATGAGGTATTGAGGAGAAGACCGGCCGTGAAACGAGACGATCATGCTAGCCCATGTCGTGGCGGGACGCTGTAAGGCGCCGGGCGAGCCTCCATTTTTTCGCCTGCCCTTATTGGCTTTGCGGGACATCCCTGAGGAAGACGAACTTAGCACAAAGGTCTCTCCGCCCAACCACGCTCCGGTCATGTGCAATGACGCCGTCTGCGAAGTCGCGGCCAGCTTCGACTACTGACAATCCGGCCCTAACTGCAGGTTGGTTCACCGAAACGTTTCCGGCATCTAGCAGGTCGCGGATCGACTGTGCCACATCTTCTTTTGAAAGTTGGCACTGCGCCAAAGCACCCACACAAACTCACATACGCTTGGCAACGAGATTGCTATGAGCGAAGCGCGTTCAAGCAGAGCCGCAGCCACTTGCCCCTGTAGCGGGTCATCCTGCAAGACCGCGCGAGCCAAAACGTTAGCGTCCGCAATGCGATTCCACGACGTTATCGAGGTCGTAAGCGTTATAAGTCCCCCGCCCCAAGACCTCCAGAACCCTGTTCTGCCGGTCTTTCATGGGCGTAGAACAGTTGTCCGTTGCCGCCGCCGCAAACCTTGAATCGGCGCATTACACCGCCTCCCGCGCAAAGAAGACAACAATCGGTAGCGTAGTCGAACCGTTTGGCCAGCTTGATGCGGGCTCCCAGCCCGAAGGAGCTCGGGACTTTGAATTCGCGGCTCTGGTCGTCACCCGTATCATGGAGGCTGCAGCGACGGAATTGCGCAAGATATCAGTAAGGGTCCTGCCGTCCGACATCTTGCCGTCCCATAATTCGATTTGGCATCGCATGTGTTGCACGGGGACGAGATGTCTGTCTCTTCGGCTATAGGTCAAGCAAAAGTCGGCCAGCGTCTGGAAGCGACATGGCCGTCACATCGTTGGGGAGGGGGAAGGTTTCCTGGCCGGGATAAACGACGATGCGCTTCTGCGGCTGGATCTCTTCGCAGGCAAAATAGAACCCCTTTTCGAGTTTTGGCGAAAGACTTCTCTTGATCTCCACTGCCCAAGGCTTCTCACCTGCAGGGGTCAGCAGGAGATCGATTTCGGCGCCGGCCGACGTGCGATAGAAGTTCGCAGCTGTGCCATCAGGTGCTGCCGCGATCAGCGTCTCGATCACGAAGCCTTCCCAGCTAGAACCGACAATCGGATGGCCGAGCAATTGCTCAGTGCTGCCAAGTCCCAGAAGCGCGTGAGCAAGGCCACTATCCCTGACATAGATTTTCGGTGATTTGACCAGTCGCTTGCCGACATTGGCATGCCATGGTTCGAGGCGGCGTACGAGAAGCAGGTCGACGAGAAGATCGAGGTAGGACGCAACGGTTTTTCCATCGACGCCCAGGGAGCGAGCAAGCTCGGCCGCGTTGAGGAGCCCTGACTGGCGATGTGACAGCATTGTCCAGAACCGTCTTAGCGTTTCGGCAGGGATGCGCGGCCCGAGAAGCGGAATATCGCGTTCGAGATAGGTGCGAATGAAATCCCGTCTCCAGCGCAGGCTCCCACGATCGGTTGCCGCCAGAAAGCTGTCCGGAAAACCACCCCTTAGCCACAGCGTATCAAGTGCGTCGTCCGCGACTTCTAGCCCATCGACAGGTTGCATCTCAAGATAGGCAATACGGCCTGCGAGCGACTCGCCGGATTGCCTGAGAAGATCGATGGAGGCCGATCCGAGAAGCAAAAACTGGCCAGCGCGCCGACCGGCTCGTCGGGTGCGATCGATCAGGCCACGAAGGATCTGAAACACGCCTGGGAGGCGATGAACTTCATCGAGAATGACCAGCTTGTCGTCATGGCCCGACAGATAAAGCTCTGGTTCCGAAAGCTTGGCCCTGTCAGCCTCCGATTCCAGATCGAGATATATAGACGGCCTGGTTTTGCCGACATCGATTGCCAAGGTTGTCTTGCCGACCTGACGAGGTCCGAGCAAAGCCACGGCGGGACTTTCCTCAAGAAGAGCTAAAAGCTTGGATTCAATTCTACGCTCAATCATCATCCTTGCATTTATGGATATAAACTCCACAAATGCAAGGACCAATGCGTGGGTTCAGCTGGAGCTGTCTTGAGACAGGAGCCAGCTTTATCGGCCATCCTCTGCAACGGCGTAAGGCGCTTCGTCAGGTTCAGCGGCGAAAGCGCCAACTCGCGCGACGTGAAGTTCTCGCTGGAGCGGACCGCAGCAGAAGGCAATTCCTCTGGCAGAGGTCGGCATGCTCCGCAATGGCAGCGACTGCGCTCATCTGCCGTCCCCGATCCGGTTGCCTTAAAGCCGCATAACAGCGAGGCAGATCCGTCCGATACTGTCCTATCATGCACCGAATGGAACGCCATGGCTGCTGCCAAACTCCATCAAGAGCGCTCGCAAGCCAGGCTGCGACGCTTCACGTGCAGCGATTGGGAGCGGGAACCAACTCTGCTTGCGAGTGCCTCTTTCCGGATATTCGAGCGCGATCTCCACCACTTCGATGAGGTGGACGGTGACATGGTAGCGATGCGGTGCGCTGTCCTTCACGTAGGCGAAGAAGCCGAAAATCGCCTGATCGATCCGACCGATAACGCCCGCTTCCTCAAAGGATTCGCGTTTAGCCGCGACGCCACTGGTTTCGCCTTCGTCTATATGCCCTTTGGGAATGCCCCATCTTCCGTTGCGACGACTGCCGATAAGCAGGATTTCAACCACCCCACCCTGTCGGTAGCAGATGGCGCCAGCCTGCGTGATCTCGCGGGACGCTCCGGTCCCTGAAAAGTTTTCGTTCGCTTGCATGGCGTTCCCGAAATTCTTCCTATCTTCATTCGAACAATGACCGCGAAGTCGCGGCGGTCAGACCGCTTTCCTTGTAATCGCAACCGGAGCATATCTTGTCGTCGGAAACCGAAATCAAGCTTGATCTTTCACAGGATGCCTGCGTCGCCCTCCTCGGATCCGATCTTCTTGGCGAGCCTGACAGAACTCTTCAGCAGCGTTCCACATATTTCGACACGCCCGAGCGCACAATGTGGAAGCAAGGTTATAGTCTTCGCATCCGGAAAGTCGGCGATGCGCGAACTCAAACGGTGAAGGCTACCGGGCCAAGCCGAGCGTTGTTTGCCAGGTCCGAGTGGGAAATACCAGTGGAAGGAGACGAGCCTGTTCTCGATCATACGAGCCCGCTGATCGGCGAGTTTGGCAAGGAACTAAGGCTCGAACCTGTCTTCGACGTCGTCGTCGAAAGGCGCCTCTGGAACGTTGACGAGAACGGATCCCGTATCGAGGTCGTCGTTGACCAGGGCGAGGTGATCTCCGGTGAGCGCCGCTCTCCGATCCGCGAGCTCGAAATTGAGTTGAAAGACGGAAGTCCTGGCGACCTCTTCGCGCTTGCAAGGAAGGTCGATGCGATCGCTGCCTTCAGGTTCGGCGTCATCTCCAAGTCCGAGCGGGGGTTCCTGCTCATCGATGCGCAGAAGACGGTCTTCAAGTCGGAACCAATCTACCTCGACCGCGGAGGGAGTCCCGCCTTTGCCTTCCAGTCGGTCGCACTGTCATGTCTGAGACATTTCCGGTTGAATGAAGACGTTTTTATGCGCGGGGGAAATCCTGAAGCCCTCCACCAGGCGCGGGTGGCCCTTCGGCGTCTGCGCTCGGCGTTTTCATTGTTCAAGCCGATCCTCGAAAACCAGGAGCCGCAATGGCTAAAGGATGAGCTGCGTTGGCTCGCTGGCGTGCTTGGGGAAGCCCGCAATGTCGATGTGCTTCTCGCCAAGGCCGTCGATCCGGATTTCATCTGGAGGCTGAAGACCGCAAGGAAAGCAACGTATCGCGACGCTCTCGACGCGTTGGAATCCTCCAGGACACGTGCGCTCATGCTTGACGTGGTCGAATGGCTCCAATGCGGCGATTACCTCTCGGGCGGCCTCGGGACAGGCGAAGCGTCGGATGCGTCGCAGGCTTTTGCGGCCGGGGTGCTTGAAAAGCAGCGCAAGCGTTTGAAAAAGGACGGGCGCGCGCTAAAGAAGCTGGACGACCAAGATCGGCACGAAGTCCGGAAAGATGCGAAGAAGTTCAGATATGCAGCGGAGTTCTTCGCCTCGCTTTTCGATGACAAGCGCAGCGCGCGGCGGCATAGCAAGTTCCTCAAGGCAATGGAAGCGTTGCAAGACCAGCTCGGCGCTCTCAATGATCTCGTCACTGAGCCGGATGTGCTGAACCGACACGGTCTATCGAATCACCCTGCCGCCGACACTGTCATGTATCACGGTGCCAGGGGCAAACTGATCGATGCCGCACAGGACGCGCTCGATGAGGTGCTGGACACGAAGCGCTTTTGGAGGCTTTAGCCGTCAGGCGTCGTCGCCGTCATGTATTGTTTGGACGTAGCCTTAACCTCTTTCGACCTTGGCGTCTGATCAGTCCGGGCTGATGGTAGAGGGCGGTCGGATATTCGAGTCCTTGGAGGCGTCGTCATTGAAAGCGCGTTCGGCTTCCTCGTTCGCCCTGGTAATCTCTGCAGCCTCTTCTTCGCTGACTTGTTGCCCCTCGCCGGCACGCTTCCAATGATCGTCGTGCTTTCCCTCTGGGCGACCTTCATCCTCCCAAATCTTATAAGCCCGGTCGCGCCTGTCGTTTTCCGTATCCATTCGATGAACTCCTGTTGCGGCTGCCACCATAAGATCGGGAAGGGCCGATCGTTCCATTGGAAGGTTCTCAGCCGGTGCGGCGAGCCCTGCCCTGCCGAAGCAACAGGTGATGAAGGTACCGTCAATTAGTGGCACGCCTATGAAGCTCGGCGAACGTTCCTGCACGACTGCTGGCATGGCATCCCCCGCCCTTGTACCGCCGCCGACTGTCAAGAAAGTTTCATAAACAATAACTCGATCAGCAGCCGGGTGTCAGGTAGAAGTCCGGCAGCAGAAGGCAACCTGATGAAGGAGAAAGCCATGGCGGAGACAGCTAGCATCGCGAAGACCGTGGCATCGCTCGCCCGGCCAGGCATGAAGCCAAAAGAGCTGATTTCTGCGGTGCGAACAGAACATCCCGAAGCCACGAAAAAGGATATCGCACGCGCTGCGTTCTATGCGGTCATCCTCGCTTCCGAAGAAAAGTCGAACCGAGTGGAAGAATTACACGATATCGCAATCGAGACGCGTAACAGCAGTGACGACAGCGCGTTGAATGACCACTGAATGGGTTCCTGGGAACTCTCACACCCATTCTCGGTTGGATCACGAGATTGGCGGTGATTGGATGGTTGCCACAGATAGTCCGACCGCGCCTGCTGCTGAATATCAGCAGATCGGCGCAATATGCATGCGACTACAGGACCACGGCCCCGAAGTGCTGCTGATTACCACACGCGAAACCGGCCGTTGGATGATCCCGAAGGGATGGCCGATCGCCGGCCTCCTCCCGCATGAGGTCGCCGAGCGGGAGGCGTGGGAGGAAGCCGGCGTTATCGGAAAGGTCAAGCGCAGGATCTTTGGCGAGTTCAGGTACGCGAAGATCCTCTCAGACGGTAGTAAGGTCGAGCCGCTGGTGTCGGTTTATGTTATCAAGGTCCGTCGTCGTAAGAAGCGTTTTCCCGAACGGGCGGAACGAGACGTCATATGGATGAATCCCACCGACGCTGCTCTAAAGGTGCAAGTACCCGAATTGCGAACTCTGTTGCAAGATTTCGCTCGCAGTTTGACACTGGGCTCTGACAAAATCTGGTGATGCCTTAGCTAAGCTTCTCGCTAAGCGGCGACCAGAAGGCAGCTTGAAAGAGCGTTGCTGATCTTCTTTTTTTGTGATGGACAAGCCTGGCGGGGACACCGCTCCAACGCGCGACAGAATTTCCGGGTAGACCGGGCAGGTGGACATTCCAACGGCCGTCGGAAGACTTTGCGTTGCGTCTTTCCAACGGAACGCCGGATCTACCCGCGCCAACCGGACGGGCAGCGCGTGCCGGAGCCGCTCGTCGTGTCGGTCGACCTCTCCGACATCAAACCGAGCTGACATGGATTGCTGCTCGGCCTGAACCGGGCGGCGCGCAGACGCTCGGTTTCGCCTCGCGGAGCTTCGCTCTTCCGCTAGAGCGTCGCGAGCTATCTTGTTGGTTCCTTCGCGGACCTTGCGGTCGCCTTGATGCGGTCAGCAAGTTTAAGCCGTCATCGTCTGACCGAACGACAGCGGACGAGTTGCTTGACCGCAGCCCGACGAGCGCCCTTCCTGTAATGACCAGGACTGGGAGGTGCATCGTCGTCGGAGGCCCCGATCAGTCGCGGGAAGTCAATAGTTCGCGAAGACGGTTCTTGTCGGTGACGCCGGCCTGAAACCATCCGAGAAGATCCTTCGCGGCGGCATGCGCCTCGGGACAACCGGAATCGATTGATTTGGCCTCGCAGAATTCTTTCACAAGGCCCTGTACCATCAAGACTTCGTCCGGTCCCAACGGCTGCTTCCCGCCACTGTCGAACGCCTGGAACATCGCACCCTCCTTCGCACGAGCGTCTATGCACGTGAGGGAGCCTACGCCGATCCCACGACATTGCAACGACGTCGCGTGGAACCCACCCGACGTCTGAGCATTTCGGAGGCATGAGACCGTTGTTCCTCGCATTGTCTGAAGCAGTTGTTCGGGTTGCCGGTCACCGTTTCACGGTCGCAGGGGCGTTCGCACTCGTAATGCTGTGGTGCGCGGCTGGCGCGATGTTCGGCCTGCCAACGGAATGGTTCCTGCTTTCAAACATGATCGGCACGAGCGCGGCGCTGTTCGTTCTTTTGATCATGCAGCATTCGCAGAACCGCGACATGGCGGCCTTGCAAGTCAAGGTGGACGAACTCATCCGCTCGAGCGAAGCTGGCAATCACATGATCGGGATCGAGCGGCTTGAGGCCGAGGAGCTTTCCCGGTTTGCACGGGAGCGTCAGGCAGGTGTCTGAACTCGCACGACGCTCCTGCAGCACAAGCACGCTGGCGCCCTCACCCTGCACGTCCCAAAGCGTACTGGAACAAAGCTCGGATGACGGGGCTTCCTTTCGTCGAAGGAAAACCTCTCATGTCCCATAACATTGCTATCCCATCCGCCTACGTCCTGCTCATCCTGTTGCCTGCTCTATCTTCGACGAAACCGGCCAGCCGTTGATCATGACAAACAAACTGCCTTGGCGAGTGAGTACGCCGACCCTTCAAGCGAGTGTTCATCGATAAGCTTTCTTATCGAAATCCTACTTCCCGCTACGCACACCCGGAACAACCGCCCGATTTCGTCCGTGACGAGCTCACCGACAAGTTCGGAGGGCTAGCGATCCAAATCATCGACGAGAGCCTGAAGCAACATTGAGTTCGAGGCCTTCTGAAGCAGACCCGATGGCAATTCATGGACCAACTGGTCCTACGGTAACGAGGCAAACGGCAAGAGCGTGCTCGCTGGCATTCTCGGCCGCTTACGATGACTGCCTATCGTTCTTGTAGGGCTAGTGCTTAAGAAGCATAAAAAGCGCAGCGCACCGAGATCGTGGCGCTGCCCGCTCCAATAACTCATAGTGAGGCGCTGCCTTGGCAAGATTGCCTCTCTCCGGACCTGCACGCTTTTAGCCGGATATCCGATTAACCATTTCCAATATTCTTCTAGTGCCAGTAGTGTCCGAGGTGGGGGAGATAATCTATGGGAAAATCTGACAGTGATGCATTCAATGTGATCGTGCCTTTTGATTTGCAAAAGGCGGATCTACTTTTGCGTACGCTCAGCCACCCGATCCGATACTATATGACGGAACTGATGCTTGAGAGGGAGCGGACCGCCGTCGACTTCCAAGAGATCATCGGCATCACCGAAGGTGCTGCTTTGCAACATCTACGAGTGCTGAAACAGGCCGGCGTCGCCAAAGCGCGGCGGAGAGCCCAGACTTTCTATTATTTTTCGCGATCGGTTGAGGCGGCCACGCTGCTTGCTTGTGTCACGGAAATTACCATGCAGTACTCGTCGGCGACTAAGTCTCGTTGAGTTACTCGTCACCGACCTCGATGCCGCGGCACCAAAGGGACGCGACAATGGTCGACAAGCAAATTTGCATCACTTAACCTGCAGACGGGGATTCGCTGTATCAATCGTTGCCAGATGAGCGAAAAGCTCCTCGGCGGACATTGCGAAAATCAGGACAATGACCCTCCACGGTGGTCCCGACGCTGAAAGAGGCCGCGAATGGTCATCGCTGCAACTCGGTTCGCCGGGATTGCCGCTGCAGATGCCAAATTTTCCATACCGCATTTGAATGACTAGCTCGCCGCAGATCTTTCGCAGAGTGGAAAGCTGTTAGGCGTCGATGGACCACTTCCCGTGCCCGTCATTGGCGTCCCGCGCTCGCTAAGCTCACGCATAGGCTTGAGCGCAGACTGGCGCTACGAAGTGTCGTCGACGAGGGCGCGAGCGAGCTTAAGCGCGTTTTCACGATAAGTGAACGAATGGCTTCTAAAACGGCGCGAGCGATGGAGAGGTTTGATGTGGTCCCTAGCGTTTATCAGTGTCATTATTTGGACAGTCGTATCCGGGCTAGGAGGAGGCGCGGTCGGATCGCTGGCACTTGCCTTAGCAGCTTCATTTGGCGCTGGTGTCATTGGAATTTGTCTCAAGTGGGGCGAGCGGAGCCTATGGATCGGCATAACGGCCGGGCCCGCATTGCTGCTGATCATTCTGCTCTCGGCGGCCATATCAGACCGTATGGCTCGGCGTCTGCAAAACAGGAAGCGTTCTAAATTTTTCACCTGAAGGTTTATGGATCTTTCAGTTGTTCTCGGCGGACAATCACGATCTCTTGGTCTGCCGATGACGGTCGGAGTTACCGTCTTTTTCGATCTAGTGGCCGTCGACATGGCCAATCGACCAGGCCCTTCCTGTTCCGAGCGTTCAGGCTCAACGGGCTTCCGACGAGCGTAGCACGATACCCACTAAACCACCTCACCAGCGTACGTTTCCGCGATCGTCTCCGCGACGCATCAGACGACACAGTGATCCTCTTCAGCATTTCAATTCGGAGGCTTACGGTCGAGGCAAGCCCGTCTCGCATTCACCGATGTCAGTGGACCGCGCAGAATGGCGCTAAATCAACGATAGGATAGTGCTTCGAGGATAGCCTTCCACGACCGGCAGTCCGGCGCCGCTAGGAGGTGACCCTTTGCAACTGTTGGTCGATACGGCTGGCCCGTAGTGGTTGCTGCATAACCACCCGCTTCCGCGTGAATCAATATCCCAGCCGCGTGATCCCATGGGTTCATGCCTTCGTTTAAGCAAAAGCTCATGGCACCCGTTGCCAACATCCGGTATTCCCAGGCTGAACAGCGCCAAGATGTGACGCGGCTAAAGTTCAACACGCCCAACGCAACCGAAGCGCGCGTTTGAGCTTCGAATGCGTGAACTGCTGCAAAACCTTGCATTTCATTTACTGAACCTCCCCCCGCGACCGCCAGCCGCGTGGAAGCTCCATCCGCCCCCACATGCCAAGCGCCCCCGCCGGGTCGGGCAATGAGGAAGTCCCCAAGCACCGGATAGTGTATAATTCCGGCGATGGTTCTACCCCGTGATACGATCGCCAGGATACTGCCGAACATCGGCGAACCGTGTGCGAAATGCCACGTGCCGTCTAACGGATCAACGACGGCGGCTAGGTCGGCTCCGGAGAGACGATCCAACAACGATGGATCTTCTGACACCGCTTCCTCGCCGATTATCACGATGTCGGGCAGCCTCGTCCTCAGCTTTTCAGCAATCAGATGCTCGGACGCAATATCCGCATCAGTTACGATATCGTCAAAGCTTGTCTTGGCACGCTTCGAGTCAGAGGAGACAGATCGGAATCGCGGCAGAATTTCCTCGACCGCTGCATCGCGTAGATAGCTCATAAGCTCTTCAAGTAGCTCTTCAGCAACACTTTCCATACTGCAACGTGTCCAGATCGCTTGCGCGCTTGTCCAGCTAAATGTCTATCGTGATTCCCACCGGAGACAGCCAAATGATATCAGTTTCAACACGCCCACAAGCCCGCTATTTGCCCCACTGCCCCGCCTCCGGTAAACGGCTGTGCTGTTTCACCCAAAAATGATGGTAGACACGGCCACCGCTTCGGTTAACGTGCGTGTAGGCATTGGCTAAGCAGACACCATTGCCAAGAGATTATCGTTAGACTTAATACAGTCCGGCGATGACCTCACCAAAGTCTTTGGCGGTTGCGGCCCTGTCATAGCGGTCTGCGGATCCCGTTGGAGAATGGCTCTCCTACCCTCACCGCGGGTGCGCCGATAGCGCTTTTTGTAGACGCAAAAAGATGCGCCGCACACAGCAGAATACGACGCATCTTCTCGAAGGATCACCGTGGGCTAGCAGGTCGTGTGCACGTCTTAGACAATGCGCCCGCAGTGACCGCATTCGAACTGCTTGTATCAATGAAAGTTTCCAGCCGGCAAAAAAATAACGCCAGTGCAACACTGGCGCTAAGTTGGTCATCCATTGGGAGCGCCTCCCAACGCGGGAAAGGAAAGAAGAATGGCAAGCCAATCTCTCGTCGGGCGACCCCTATTTAACATCGACCGGCAGCTGGAGTTCCCGTCTGCCACCGTACCAACGGCAAATCCTACCGTGGTTGGCACGGCAACAGAAAGCTCACGCGACTGAGACGCGCGCGGCTTATTAGTCGTTTCGTGTTAGAGGATCAGAAAACCGTTTGGCCCCTACGGCGGTCGCCAATGAGATGCTGATTGGCATCCCGGATTAGGCAGACAGGCCGAGATCACTCAATGGATTGCGGCACCGCCAACCGGTCCTTCGACGACCTTACGTATGGTGGAAACTAAGCGAGCGGTCGAGGTGATGATTTCCGTTGCAATGTCCTCATCGCCCTCACCTACCTCGACGGCCATCTCGCCGACCGCGGCTGCTGCATTGGCGACCAAAACTGAGAGGGCGACCCTTTCGCGAGGGACTCGGCGGGCGAACGCCTCCAAGGTGGCACTGAAGTTGAGGAGGACCGCCGTCATCTGCTCGGGCGTCATTCCAAGCGGCTTTAGTGTGTCTGGCAAAACAGTGACTCACATAGGGAGAAATCGCGTCGACGATAAGCGGCTGGTTCATTCGAACTCCGGCGCTCATGGAGGTGATTCTAGCAAGCTAGGGCGAAACATCGTCTGTTCAAGGTCGGCCGCGGATGTCCTCGCCTCCAGCGCCCCAAGCCTGTCACGATGATCGCCAGCCGCGATGTCCTCCCTCCGTCCGTATTAACTGACCCCGTTTGAACACTGCCAATGTTGTCAACTGACGAGCTGTAAACGGGATCTTATCCGCATCATCGCGGGGACCGACCGTGAGGAAGCGGCTACGGCCGGCGACCTATTGGCCGAGCCAGTTGTACTCGGCAATGGATACTTTCCCTGACTTCTTGTCGTAAAGACATATCAGGTTGACCATTTTTTTGGTCTTGGTGTTCCTTTCGCGAAGCAGGATTGCGATTTTTCCCACAGTGTCATCGAAGAGGATCGGTGTAGTCGCTTCCGGGGAAACCATCCGTGACTGCCCGATGCACTTGCCATTGGCCTTTGCAAAGAGGCCGTTCCAAGCTGCGTCACTTGAAGCGTCGGCGATCTGCGCGAGGGAGAGACAGCATACGATGGTGGCGAGTGGAAATTTTAGCATTAGGGTCCTCGTCTCGAATCTGCCAACATTGGCGCGACTTTTCTTGCGAGGAAAAGTGGCATGATCGCGGCCTCATTTGTTGGAAGTTCACGTCGTAAAGGCTTTTGACATCGTTTCGCTTGACGGACATATAGGCATGGCTTTCAAGTGGCCGCTTGCCAGGCAGTCCAAGGAAGGCGCGAATGGAAGCAGGCCTCGACACTATCGTACACATTGCCGGGGACCCGATCAGCCAATTCGTAACGCTGGTGTTGTTGTTGGTCCTGGCGAGGATAATCGTTCAAGGGAAGGCCACTGACCGTTTCCTTATTCACATCGGTTTCTTTGTCCTCCTCACAATCCTACTTGTCGGCCATGACGTCGCACCATGGACGACGGTGATCGACGATGAAGACCTCCCCCACAGGATGTTCATTGGCATTGCGAAGGCGACCTGGTGGGCAGGCGGAGCGATGGTTATCGCAAGCTCGGTTCGCGTCTACCTCATCATCGAGCGTAAACCGCGTGAAGGTCGCCTCCTGCAAGATCTATTGGTTGCCATCATATACATTGGAGCGGCCCTATCCATAATCGCCTTTGTGTTCGACCTTCCCGTGCGGACGCTCATTGCAACATCCGGGGTATTCGCTATCGTCTTAGGGCTGGCTCTGCAAAGCACGTTGAACGACGTGTTCTCTGGCATAGCGCTGAACCTGGGGCGTCCTTACTCGGTTGGTGACTGGATTGAAGTTGAGGGCGGCGTTCGCGGTCAAGTCGTCGAAACCAACTGGCGCTCCACTCACCTTCTTAACGACGCCAATGATCTTGTCATCGTGCCAAACAGCGCGTTGGCCAAGGCAACGCTGACCAACCTGACTGGCGGCGACGCCATCCATGGCTCAAAAGTGGTAATCCGGGCGCTGCCGTCGAAGTCGCCGGCGCTGATCGAAGAGACCATGAGGACGGTGCTGCTGAGCGCCAATTCGATTTTGAAGTCGCCGCCCCCGTCGGTATCCGTTACCGCACTGGACGGTTCCGCTGTTGAAGTTGAGCTCTCGTTCAAGGTTTCGAGCCTTGGGCAAACTGGCGTGGCGAAGAACGAAATCTTCGACCTTGTGTATAGGCACGCGAAGGCGGCGGGGATCCAATTGTCCTTGGCGGCGAACGCATCGGCGGTGATGAACCCTGATCCCGGATCGAAGCACCCGGGAACGCCGTGGAGGCTACTGACGTCCATCCCGCTCTTCTCGACGCTTACCGAGGATGAGATGGAGGCTCTGGCCAACAGCATGGAGCGTCTGGCGTTCAAGAAGGGCGTCGTCATCGCTCCACAAGACGCTTCGATGACATCGTTGATGATCGTTCGCAGTGGCGTCGTCACGATCGAACGCGTCAGTGATCATGGAAGAGAAGAACTCACCCGGCTGGCTCCAGGCGACCTCTTCGGTGAGCGCGGCGTGCTGATGGGAGCGCCCGAGCCGGCAACCATGCGCGCCCTGACATTTGTTGTGGTCTACGAGATCTCCAAAGAACACCTGGCCAGCGTGATGCACCAGCG
The DNA here is from genome assembly GCF_047325115.1 of Rhizobium sp. Rhizsp82. NCBI lineage: Bacteria > Pseudomonadati > Pseudomonadota > Alphaproteobacteria > Hyphomicrobiales > Rhizobiaceae > Rhizobium > Rhizobium sp. Rhizsp82. The sequence continues at coordinate 353,822 of NZ_CP168569.1, forward strand.
CCCGTCCTTGGCGGAGGAACTCAGTCAACTTCTGGCAAAACGTGTCGAAACAGAAGAACACTTAAAGATCGATGGGCGCTCTGCGGTTGAAGATCATCCGGTGTCGCTTGCCGCTCGAATACGCCACCTCTTTGGCGTGCAGCAACGGAGCATCCCTTAAGCAAGGGTTCAGACAACCTCGTTGGCGTTCGGGGCTGCCATCGTTGATGGCCGGCCGCAAGCGAGATGTGCTTATGAAAAGCAAACAAGGGGAAGACTTGTGTCACCCGGAAAATTTTCTGATTTCGCTCGGTGCGCTTCTTCCATAGCCTACAACCACCCCACTGCCCCGGGTCGGCCTCTGCGGGAGCCAGCGTCCTACAGTGACGGAAGTCCCGGCGATTATATCGGTGATCGAGAGTCTTGCTCTTGCTGAAATCATAGCGGCATTCGGCGCTGCGTACCATCCCACGCCCACGCCACTATCAAGGTCCAAGATCCCAAACTGGACGATGAAATCCCTACACAGTACGGGATAGTTTTGCGAGCTACACGAGGACTAAAACCGCGTGAGACGCTGGCCGATATTCTCGCAGGAGCGTCTCTTCATAGCGCTCACAGGGACCGTTAACAAACCGTCATACTCGCTGGATTTCGGCGTGGTTGACGCTATCTCACGGCGATGGCCGACACACGTTTTCCAACAGCACTCCATATCGTCGTCACTGTAGCGGTGAATGAGGCCGCCGGCGTGCGAACGACAAGCCCCATCCTTGCCGAAGCTTTGAATACGAACGCTAGTTTCGTGCGAAAACTTGTTTCCACGTTAACGAAGGCGGGCATTTTGGCGTCCAAGGACGGATCGGGCGGCGGTATCGGCCTGGCTAGAAAATCCGAAAAAATCCCACTTATCGAGATCTACAACGCGATACTGCCCGATCAACGATCATGGGCCGCACGCGAAAAAATCCCTTCTTTGTGCGCAGTAACACGTAATATCGGCACCATCAGCGATCAACTCGGCGAGCATGCTGACGCTGCAGTAGCCAGAGTGCTTAGTGGAGTATCCATCGCCGACTGCGTCGCCAAAATCGCGGAATTAGAAACATCCGCTAAAACCGGAAGCTAAGCAGACGTTCCTCACTGTGATTGGTGGCCAATTAACAGTCGGCGCTTGGAACCGAATGAAACACCGGTCCGGAGCTTAAGCGACCGCAGGATCAGTCAGTGACGTACAGCCTGTTTAGCTGTTAGCGATGCGATTTTAATCATTAGTTCATCCATTTGGACCGGCTTGCTGAGGCAGGGAACTCGTGCGAAGCGTTTTGGCATGCGGCTGCGATCATAGCCGGTCACGAAGACAAACGGCACTTTTCGATTATACAGAATATCGGCCAGTTCGAATACATTTTCCGAACCGAGCCGGACATCGAGAACCGCAAAATCGACGGCCGCTTTCGCCAAAGCTCCCAAGGAGCCTTGTAGATCTGGATAAGGGCCGATAACGTTCGCGCCATGTTCTTCCATCGCCAATTCGATATCGACGGCCAGTAGATATTCGTCCTCAACGACGAGGACGTTTCGTCCAATGAGATCACTGAACATCATCGACGGTCCCATCTTTCTCTGAGCATGACATCATACGCTGGTTAAGCAATTTGCGAAAAGAGAGAAGATGGTTTGAAACCGTACAGATATGGAGTACGCGCCATCATGCGGTGCGCATAACGACGGCTTCCGGGACTGTGGCCAAGCCCGTGTGTTCGGATCATGCAGGGTATCAAACATCATTTTGTGACCCCTTGATACGGCTTTCCCACCATGGGATCGTCTATCTTCCGTGCCGATCCTACCGCCGCAGCCCGGCAAGAAGCGAAAATTTATAGATCCCGTGGCCATGAGCTCGCATGTCGGCGTTTGCGGTGAACGCGCCCTCCGCTCACCCCAAGTCGGGGCATTACAATGACTTAAGCTCCACCAGTTCGCGCACTTGGTTGAACACGGAAGCCTCCACCCGCCGTAACCGGGCTATCAATCTGGCCTCATCGTCGGTCACAAGGACTACCTCGTGTCTTTCGCTGCTTCCCCGCTCACAAAATACTCCATTGGGAGGCCGAACAGCTGGGCAATGTGGTGGAGCGAAGCCGCGGTCACCCGGTTTTCGCCCTGCTCGTATCTCTGGAGCTGCTGGAATGATATTCCTAGCCTCTCCGCAACAATCTTCTGCGATAATCCCGCATTCTTGCGAACTTCCCTTAACCGAACGCCGATCTGCAAATCGATTGCCTTGGTCCCGCTTTTCTTGATCGTTTCCAGTTCCATCAACGTCCCCCGACGATATATGTGTCGTCTATCTAAGGCATCCTGGCATCGTTTCACAAACCAAAAGGGATGCAGAGATGGCCGTCGCGACAATTGGACTGGATATCGCGAAGAACGTTTTTCAAGTCTACGGGGCGAACGAGCAGGCGAGCAACTGTTCAATAGGAAGATAGCGCGCTCGGCAATCCTGGACTACTTTCGTAAGGTGCCGCCATGCGTTGTCGCGATGGAGTCTTGTGCGACAGCCCACCACTGGGGCCGCTCAATTGCCGCGCTCGGTCATGAGGTCCGCCTGATCCACCCCACATATGTGAAGCCGTTCGTCAACCGTGACAAGACCGATGCGAACGATGCCGAGGCGATCCACGCAGCATCTTCCAGGAAGTCGATGCGCTTCGTAGCGGTCAAGTCGGCAGGTCATCAAGCCTCTACGATGCTGTTCAAAACGCGGGCGCTCCTGGTGCGTCAGCGCGTTCAAGCAGTAAATGCGTTGAGAGCCCACCTAGCCGAATTTGGCATCGTTTCTCGTCCGGGAGCTGCCAATGTTCCCACATTGGTTGCAGCGGTCCGCAACCGAACAAACACCATCTTGCCGCCGCAGGCCAGGGCTGCTCTCAGGATCATTGCGAAGCAGATTGACAGGCTCTCTCAAGATATCGCCGGTCTCGAAAAGGCAATAAAGGCTCATGCGAAGGCTGACGACGAAATGAGGAGGCTCATGACGATCCCAGGGGTGGGACCGATGACCGCCACTGCCGTCAAAGCATTCGTACCAGATGCCAGCATCTTCAAGTCTGCGCGCCACTTCGGTTCATGGACGGGCCTTACTCCCCGAACGCTCTCGAGCGGCGAGCGCACCTGGACTGGCGGGATCACCAAAAGGGGCAACTGCGAACTGAGATCGTTGATCGTCGCGGGAGCTATGTCTGTCGTTCGAAACACTAAAGAGGATGCGCGCATCTGGGTGGCCTCGTTAAAGCGACGACGTCCCTTCAAAGTTGCGGCGGTCGCCCTTGCCGATAAAATTGCAAGAACAATCTGGGCGCTTCTTGTTAACGGTGGCATTTAGAATCCGGAACTGCTGGCATAGCCGGCGCGGCTGGTTAACACGGGCCGCTTAGCTTCGGCCGGAATGCCGATCATCGAATGCACAGCAGGCGAGCAACACCGACGAATACCCTGTGCTTGCGAGCACGCTCGAGTGACGGGTGCTTGTCCCGCGTAAGTCGCTGAGGCTCATTGCAAGCCCTTGCATGGAAGCCGTACACTTGGTTGCAGCATCAAGATGTGAGGTAGCTGGCCGGGCGGATCGCAGATACCCGCGATCCGCCTCTTAGCTTCCTCTGCTCCTCATGAGAATACGGCATTTACCCCCTTGCCTTGTATGACAAGTTTGGATCAGATGCGGGAAAGCTCAATGCATGGAGAGGTCGTATGACACGCCTACTAATTCGCGCTACTTTGGCTCTGTGTGGTTTCATCATGCCAGCCGCTGCCTACGCTCATACCGGAGCGGGTGCTCCATCCGGGTTCGCGCACGGCTTCGCGCATCCGATATCAGGTATTGATCACACTCTTGCGATGGTGCTGGTCGGTCTGCTGGCTTTCCAGCTTGGCGGACAAGCTGTTTGGCTCCTGCCGATGGCATTTACCGGTTTGATGGTTTTTGGAGGGATCCTGGGCATCGCCGGCGTGCACCTGCCTATGGTGGAAACCGGTATTGCCGTCTCGGTGATCATCCTCGGAGCATCCGTCGCGTTCAGGATCAAGACACCGACGGCTGCAGCAACGGGTGTTGTCGGCCTCTTCGCCTTGTTTCATGGGCACGCTCACGGAGCAGAGATGCCTGAGGATGTGTCGGGCCTTACCTACGCCATCGGCTTCCTCGCTGCCACTGCATCGCTTCATTTGGTGGGGATCGGAACCGGATTGCTGTTTAGCCAGCTTGATCAACGCCGAGGCGCAATCATAACTCAAGTAGCGGGCAGCGTCGCGGCGCTCGCCGGCGTCGGTCTCGTCCTCGGCATCCTCTGATAACCGACAAGCAAGAGTATCGCTCCCAATCGTCGCAGAGCTAGCGCCGAAACGAGAGGCAGGCCGCTGTTCGGACGGGAGCCCAGCTGGACTTTCGGAGGGGTGTTCTTAGCCAGCGTATCCGGCTGCATCCTATCATCGTTGACAGGCCCCATTCTCCAGCGTGGGGCTTTTTTCTCGACTTCTACTGAACCGCCGCCTAGCGTGCTCCGCTACACGTTCGGGACCCGCGCGAACAAAAACCCTTTGTCCAGACCTGCGCCTGGTTATGAACGCACCGCGATGGTCATCGCCAGGTCAGCGTCATCTGCCAATCTTGGAACTCGCCCGACACTCTGGCGTTACACGATTTCACAAAGAGGAGACGTAGCATGTCGACAGAAAATGCGATTGGCCTGCCCATCCCGGTCGGCGTCATAACCCCTGAGGATGGCTACCAGCAGCAAACCGAGGTCATACCGGCAAAGGAGCCTGACGACCTAGCCTCAGCCACTATTCGATCCGTTGACGCGCTGTGGCTCGCGCCGATGAAATTCACGCTCGCAGCCACATTGGCAACTGCAGCCCTCTCGCTCAATCCTTTCTTCGCGTTGAAATTATACCAGCCGGGTAAGCCGTTGGCCTAAGGCGTCGAGAGCGTATTTCAGTCGAACCTGTGACCAAGTCGGCACGAAGGCCTTCGCGGCGTTTGCACCCCGCTCTTCGATTGCGGGCTGCAGGTTTGATTTAGGCCGGGGAACATCCCGGCGCCAAGACTGTTTCTGGACGACACCAATGAGGAGGACCAAAAATGTCGAAAGATCTCAGTGTTGGCTTCACTGGCATTCCACGCGAACCCGCGACGGGTGTGCGTAAGGTGGCGAAGAACGCTGTGGACACTGTACGGCGCGAAACTAGCGCCGTTGCGGCAGGGGCAGCCGATCACCCACACGGCAACTGGGCTCCTGCTCGGCGTAGGAGCATTGGCGTTTATGGCGGGCTTCGTCTTCGGCCGCGGGGCTGCGGATCACACCTCCACTTGGCGATAGCTGGAAGGCTCGCAACAGCCTGCTCGAATATGGCCGACGTACCCGGGTAAAGCCGAACGGCTGACTTGGGCTGAGGTCGGCTGGCAGGGACAAGCAAATGGTTGCCAACGGCACCAAAAAATTCTTCAGACGGATAAGGTCTTCCGCTTTTGCCAACGCGGCGAAAGGGACGCCAGATTGCTTGTAGGTTAAATAGTCGAGCTCTCCGGTCTGCGCGCGTTGAGCGAATGCCGGAAGCCGAGCTGGGATTGACGTACCGGCAAAGCGCCACATAAACATCCAGATGACATGATGACTATGGGCCTGGTGAAACGGGGTCCAGTCTCTTCAAGGTACCGGTCCTATCTCACAATCGCTTGAAGATTACGCACGTGGCAGCTTCCTGTCTCTCGATATCGAAGGCGACGGTAACAGAGACCAGCGCCCGGTTGAAATCTCCCTGTGCCAGTTCGATGGCGGGCTGTTTACCCGGGAGTGGCACTGGTTGGTCGACCCTGGAAGAGCGATCAGCTACTTTGCGACAAGAAAGCATGGACTGCGTGACGGCGACGTCAAGGGAGCGCGAGCATTTGCGGAAATCTCACATGAGATTGCCGTGGCCGTGGAAGGACGGGTCTGTGTCGCTCATGATGCGATCGGCGACCTCTTGATGCTTGGCGAGGGCGATGTTCGAACACTGGACCTGCCAAGTCGAATCTTCTGCACCTACCGGATGGCCAAGGCCGCCATCGCTCGCGGCCAGCCGGTCAGCCCCGGGGTGGTGAGCTTGAGCGAATGGCTCGGAATCGGCGAGCCGCCCGAGACGTTGCAGCGGCGCACTGTTCATTCAAGCTCGCTAGACGCGTGGCGGACCGGGCAAATTTTTCTTGCCCTCGCTTTGCAGCTGGCCGGGAACGTCCCGGCAGATCGGCAACAGATCGACCGCTTCTGTATCGGACAAAAATCTTTGCAGTCCGTCAAAGCAAGACTCGCAAAGCGTCGATCAAAGGCCGTTTGACCGACCGAAAACCGCCCATCGGCGCCAATGCCCCGACGCCGTCACCATTGACCCGTCATCGGCGGCCCTGGCATCGCTACACCCGCCAGCTCGAGTGCATGGTTATCAGTTTGCCGGGCCAGGCTCGATGAGGGACTGTCGTCTTTGGACATGATCCGGTCGGCGAGCTTTCGTCAACCGGCTCATGTTTTTCGGCTTTCCTCACAGCAAACGGGCGCCGCCCGACCTGGATATCACTGAAAATTCCGGCTCTTTACCTTCAGCGTATCGATATGCAGATCCGGAATAAAGATATCTCTTGGCCTGACGGACGGCCTGCGATCCCGTGAATCCGGACTTCCAGGAGATCCGTGGGCGAACTCATCACCCCTGCCCGTCGGCAGCTTGAAGTCGAGATCGCGGTCAGCAAGCCCTGTCAGATCGTCGGAGAGATCGAATAGTTGCTGGGCGACAAGATGGACGACGTCACCTTCGCGCTGAATCCTGCCGTTGATCGCCATCATCGACGATCCCAGCACCACCCGACGCCGCTTCTCGAATAGCGACGGCCAGACGACGACATTGGCAGGGCCGGTTTCGTCTTCGATAGTGATGAACATGACGCCCTTTGCGCTGCCCGGCTTCTGGCGGACAAGAACAAGGCCGGCGCTCATCAGCCATCGACCGTCGCGGGCGCTCATGGCGTCCGAACAGGTGACGATGTTTCGCCTCGCGAGATCGGCCCTCAGGAAGGAGATCGGGTGGTCACGGAGTGTCAGGCCGACATGGCCGTAGTCCTGAATGACATTATGCCCTTCAGTCATTTGGCGCAGATGGACGTCCGGTTCCTGTTGTTCGGCTATCACCGTTGCCTCGCGCTCGGCTGCTGCGGCAAACAACGGCAAGGGCTCGTCGCGTAGCGCCTTAATTGCCCAGAGCGCGTCGCGGCGTTCAAGCTTCATTGACGGCAGGAAGGCGTCCGCCTCAGCAAGTTGTTCAAGGGCTTCCGTTGGAACGTTCGAACGTCGCCACAAGTCATCGACACTTTCGAATACCCGGTTCATGCGGGCAGCAACAATGCGTGCCGCGTCGGCGACGGCCAACCCCTTGACCATTCGCATGCCAAGTCTGACCGCATGCCGGCCCGTATTGTTTTCGAGCTCCTCAAGCGTGCAGTCCCAGCGTGAGCGATTGATACAGACGGGCCTGACTTCCACGTTGTGATTTCGGGCGTCTCCGACGATTTGCGCAGGCGCGTAGAAGCCCATGGGCTGGGAGTTCAATAGCGCTGCACAGAAGATATCAGGGAAATGACACTTCACGTAGTTGGAAGCATAAGCGATCAGTGCGAACGACGCCGCGTGGCTTTCAGGGAAGCCATAGCTGCCGAAGCCTTCAAGCTGACTAAAGGTTTTCTCTGCGAATTCAGCTGAGTATCCGTTCTTGATCATGCCTGACACGAGCTTGTCCTTGAAGCGTGAGACGCCGCCCGTAAACTTGAAGGTCGCCATGGATTTTCGAAGCTGGTCGGCTTCGCCACCGGTGAAGCCGGCACAGACCATGGCGACCTTCATTGCCGACTCTTGAAACAGCGGGACGCCCAGCGTCTTGCCGAGGACGGCCTCCAGTTCCGGTGTCGGGTACTCGACCTTTTCCTTGCCTTCTCTCCTGCGGAGGTAAGGATGGACCATATCGCCCTGAATCGGGCCTGGCCGAACGATCGCTACCTGGACGACGAGGTCGTAGAAAGTCCTCGGCTTCATACGCGGCAGCATCGCCATTTGCGCGCGGCTCTCAATCTGGAAAGTCCCAAGCGTATCCGCCTCGCGTATCATTGCGTAGGTCGCGGCGTCCTCCTGCGGTATAGAAGCAAGATCCAGGGGTTGGTGTTTATGGTCGCGAATGAGATCGAAGGCCTTCTGCATGCAGGTGAGCATGCCGAGCGCCAGGACGTCGACTTTCATGAACCTCAAGGCTTCAACGTCGTCCTTATCCCATTCGATAATCTGACGATCGGCCATGCTTGCCGGTTCGATGGGAACGAGCTCGTCCAGGCGATCATGGGTGAGGACGAAACCGCCCGGGTGCTGGCCAAGATGACGCGGCGCTCCCATCAACTGTTGGGCGAGCTTGAGGGTCAAAGCCAGCCGGCGGTCCGCGGGATTGAGGTTCAGCTCCCGGATATTGCGATCGGGCACTTCCTCTGACCATGACCACATGCCCGAGGACAACGCCTTGATAACGTCTTCCGGCAAGCCCAGCGCCTTGCCCACATCACGGATCGCGCCCTTGGCCCGGTAGCGCGTGACCGTTGAGCAGAGCGCCGCCTTTTCCTTGCCGTAGGTCTTGTAGATCCACTGGATGACTTGTTCACGCCGCTCATGCTCGAAGTCGACATCGATATCGGGTGGCTCGTCGCGCTCCTTGGATACGAAGCGTTCGAAGAGGAGATCGTTGGTTTCAGGATCGATGCTTGTGACCCCGAGGATGTAGCAGATCGCCGAATTGGCGGCTGATCCCCGGCCCTGACACAGGATGCCCTGGCTCCGCGCGAATTTGACGATGCTGAACACCGTCAGGAAGTACGGCGCATAGCGCATCTCCTTGACGAGATCGAGTTCATGTCGGACGGCTCTAAGAACCTTTTGGGGCAAACCTTCCGGATATCGTTGGGGAATGCACTCCCTGACATAATGCTCTAACGACTGCTGGGCATCCATGCCGGGAACAATGGCCTCCTGCGGGTACTGGTACGTGAGCTCTTCGAGTGAGAACCTGCAGCGCTCGGCAATCTCCGTGGTCCTGGCCAAAGCTTCCGCATAGCGCGGAAAGAGGCGCTCCATTTCGTGTGGCGGCTTAAGGTATCGGTCGGCATGGCGTTCACGCTCGAAACCGAGCTCGTCAATGGTCGTGTTGTTCCGTATACAGGTGACCACGTCCTGCAATTGACGCCGCCCCGGTTTGTGAAACAGCACATCGTTTGTGACGACAGTGCGAACACGGTGCTTGGCCGCCATGTTGGCAATCTCGTGGAGCCGCATCTGGTCGTTCGGCCGACGTCGCAAGGTGAGCGAAACATAGGCTCGGTCGCCGAAGATTTCGGACATCTTCCTAAGGTGGAGCGCGCAAAGCTCGTCCGGCAGATCAGGAACCAAAATGCCGATGAGGCCATCGCTGTAGAGAGCGAGGTCGTCAAGTTGCAGGATACAATTGTCCTTGCCTCCCCTACCCTTGCCGAACGTGATCAGCCGGGTCAGCCGAGAGTAGGCCGCCCTGTCGGTCGGATAAACGAGAATGGACATTGCCTCTTGCAGGTCAAGACGGCAGCCGACCACCAGGCGAACACCCGTGGCCCGCGACGCCTCGAGCGCCCGGACGATGCCGGCCAGGGAGTTTCGATCGACAACGCCAAGCGCTTCGATGCCCAACTCCTTTGCCGTCGCAAACAATTCGTCGGCAGAAGAAGCGCCGCGCAGGAACGAGAAATGGGTGGTGACCTGGAGCTCGGCATATCTCATCCGAATATTCCATGCATGAACCATTTGCGATCTCCCGTCTCCGGATCGACGCCGTCACCGCTGCGGAATATCCAATATCGCTCTCCCATCTCGTTCTCCACCACGTAGTAATCCCGCACGGCCTCAAGCTCGCTCTCGCAGGTCCACCATTCGCCGAAGACACGCTCGGGACCGTCTGCCTTGCGCACATTATGCTGACGTCCCCTCCAGGTGATGCTGCGCGGTGGATAATCCGGCATGAGGGAAAGCGCCTTGATCTCGTCAGGCTGGTGAAGCAGCCGTATCGGCCGTCGCCAGTGGCCGTCCCAGGTCCCTCGGATATCATCCCCAGCATGCGCAATCCGTCTGACGCTGCGCTCCGGAACATCCGAGGCGACCGGAGCGATACGGTAAACGCGCTGACCGCGATTGCCCAGTATGTCGATCAAAGGCGCAATGTCTGCCGCCGCCTCCTCTACAAGCGACGACGTCTTCTGTTGCTCTTGGAGTGGTTCGGTCACGACCGCGATGAGCGTCAGCTTCTCGATACCGAAACCTGGCTCGATTTTCTCGGTGCGGTCCTTGAACAATTTCGTCAGCCAGGCCTCGTCGCGAGCGGGCTTGGCAGTTCCTGCCCTTATCGCCTGGAGGGTGCCGTCGGTCTTTTCGACGATCAGGTCTATTTTGCGAGCCCCCAGACCGCGACGTTGGAGCTCGCCGATCAGTTGCTGGATGAGCCGACCCACATACTTGTTGATCGTTTCGGCGGCTGCGATGGGTTCAGCGAAAGCGCGTGATACGTCGATCCGGTCGGCTTCGCGGATTGGTTCGATCGGTTCGGAGATCCGGCCGAACATCTGGTCGAGGCGCCGGCCGACTTCCGGGCCGAACCGCAGCGCGAGCGGCGCTCTGGCCGTCGCCGACAACTCGCCGATGGTCCGGAACCCGAGCGTCCCGAGATCGGCGACGATCTTGGGGGCAAGCCTTAGCAATGCAACAGGAAGCCTCGCCACCGCATGGAACAGTTCACCGCGGCCAACGATGACCGTTTCACGCCTGATCGATCGAGCACAGGCATGAGCAGCGCCCCAGGTGTCGGCGATTGCCACCCGTGCGTTAAGACCCTTGGCTTTGAACTGGCTTGCTACACGGCTGAGCATTTTCTGCTCGCCGCCTTGCAGATGATCGGCACCCTCGGTGTTCATGACGATACCGTCGTTGCCATCCACGGCGACGACGGGCGAGTAGATGGAAAGCGCCCATAACGCAATCCGTTTGAGAGCTAACTGGTCGCCAACAGGGTCGGCATCCACCAACTTCAGGTCGCGAAAGATCGCCTGCGCTTTGGCAGCCGGCATTCCAGGGGTTACTCCGGCCCTGCGCGCCGCGTCATCGGCGGCAGACACCCAACGTCTGGAACCCGACTTCGCGATAACCGCGATGGCCTGATCAAGCGGAATAGAGGGATCGGCTCTCCGAATCCGATCGGTCGCCAGATCGGGGAAGAATATCGATACGACCCTTGTCATCGCAGGCTCCGATTTCGAACTCAGCACACTCGCCCGCACGCGATCTCATTAATTCCAACAACCACCTTGGCCTGCCGACGCCCTGAACCGGGAGATCAACGCTTGGCAGGACGCTGATCCTCCAGCGCGTCGTTGCCGCTGTTGGCTGACCAAAGTCGTTGGCTTCGATCTGTCGTCGCCACCGCCTTACGGCCAGGGCAATCGTACCCTTTCGTTCTGCAGCCAACTGAAGCCGCCTTGAGGCAGTCATGGGAAGTCGAACGAGTTCGCCTACTACCGCTCCGAGACCACCATAGGCCAGGCATTCCTCCATACTGGCAAGGACATCTTCCTCCTTGTCTCCTTCGACAAAGACAACCCGGCCGGGATGCAGACCGGATTGTGCCAGAGCAGGCATGAACAGGTCCGGGCGGGTTAGGCACCATACCACCTGACCGGTGGTTCTAGCTGCGATACCAGCGGCGAACAAAGCTGCCGCCGCCCCGTCGACGGTCCCTGCCCCCCCACCCGCGAATTCATGCAGCGCGCCGCGCGCCAGACCACCGCCTGGCAAGGTCGCGTCGATCTCGGCTACACCGAACGGCAGCGAACCGGCACGTCTTGCGATCCCGCCTTCAAGGGCGGAAATGCGCTCTCGCAGGTCGGCGAGAACGTGCTCGCGGGCAACAGTCATCTGTCACGAATCCTTTCGAAATCGCGTTAAAACATCCGGCTTCATGCCGTGAAAAGTTGATTGTTCCCTTTTTGTTCCTTATCTTGACCGCCGTCAAGATCGCCGATTCCAGGAATCTATTCCTCGAACTGGGTGATAGAAAAGATAAGCGAGGTGAATCAATTCCATAGTGGAAGCTTTCAGCTTAAATGCCGTTATCGAAAAAATTCGCCGTCGGTGCCTTGCCTGTTGAAAACCATGCGGCTAGCTAGCTGCCGCGCGATGAGATGCCCTGCGCCTGGAGAAGAGATGGCCAGAAGACACCACAACCTGGCCGGTGGCGATGGCCCCAGGCTAAAGGACCTCCGTGACGCAGTTATCGTGCTAGAATGTAGGTTCTGTCATCGCAGCGATGGCTTCGAGCGAAAGAGTCTCGTCGCACAATTTGGCGCAGACGCATGTCTGGCAAAGCTGCGCCGTCGACTGGCGATGGGCTGCGAGCGAATGGTCGGTTCCGAAGGCGATCGCTGCCAGACACGGTTTGCAAATCTTGAGCCGTAGACCGCTGGAACATTCACCTTCGTTGCCCGTTGGCTCCCCTAGCAACCAACGGAGGAGCATTTCCATGACCAACGTCTATAACGAAGGCGCGCCGAGCTTCGCAAGCGGTCTAGCCAAGAGCACCCTGACTGCATTCTTCGACAGCCGCAGCGACGCCGAAACCGCCGTCGAAAAGTTGAGGTCTAAAGGCGTCGCAGACGTGCGGCTTATGCCGGGCTACGAAGCCGACGGCGAAGGAGCATCGTCTGCCGCGGAAAGTTCCGGCTTCTGGTCAAGGCTCGGGGACTGGTTCTTCCCGGACGAAGACCGCGACGTCTATGCCGAGGGGTTGCGCCGCGGCGGTTTTCTTGTCTCCGCTTCCGTCGATCAGTCGAATTACGACACGGCGCATGACATTCTCGACGACGCGGGTTCCATAGACCTCGATGAACGCGCCGACCTTTGGCGCACCGAAGGCTGGACGGCAGGCACTGGTTCCCAACAGGCAGCAGCGTCCAAGGAAGACGTCTTCCAGGCGGACGCGGCTGCAGGAAGCGCATCAGGACCTGGCCGTTACACGCGAAGCACCCAAGCGACATCACCGCGAGTGCGGGGATACGACCTGACAGAACTGTCCCCCGACGTGGTCGACGACGTCATCCCGACGGGTCATCAGCGCGACGTCTCCGAAGGGGATCGACCTGCCGGAGATCGGCCATCGCAGGATCAGTCTATTGACGACGTCCGGCAAAGCCAGATGCTTCCCGGCAGCCGCTGATCGACCGGCAATCACGGAAGCCGCGTATGATGCGCGGTTTCACCATGGTTGCCGGAATGAACCGCTTGCATTTGTCCGGAGCAAGGATGACCAACGACCAGCAATTGAAGACGATCGCCTGGTTCGGCTCGCTGCCGCCAGTATTGCCGACGGAGATGGTCGGCCTTTGGCAGGGCGAAGGCATTTCTTCCGGTCATCCCCTCGACGGCGTGCTCGAAAATCTGCAATGGTTCGGCAAAAGGTTTCATGCGGATTTTAGAGCCGACGCCCTCCTGTTCCAGTGGCAGACAGGCCGGCTTATTGCCCTGGAGCCGTCTTTTTTGCCTATCAAACTTGCCCTGCGCTTGGCGGCCGTCGGCCGGACATCTATCGCCCGGAACTGGTTTTCGTACGTGCAAAAGGCATGCCGCGCGCGGGGCACGACGGCGATGGTCGAACTGCGGAAACTCGATGGCGCGCAGACAGCGGCTATGGTCTACGACAGCCAGCCGATCGCCGACTACTTCAAACGGATCTGTGACGACCAGATCGCTGGAATGATGGCCGTCGAGGGCGACGCGCGCCGATACTTCTTCCGTCTCTGGCGCGTGGAGCCCCGAATTATCAGCGGCGGTGACCACAGTAAGGGTAGCCCGCGAAACGACTGAGCGCCTTTGTGTGGCTGCAGCACGAGCCTGGCGCCGGACGCTCGCTCCTGCCACGAGCGCCCAACCGCTCCTTGCCCGCATCATCCGAAAAGACAGCTGCCATATGGCCTAAGACCGTGAAATGATGCCGGGCGAACCGGAGGATGACGATGCTGGCGTTGACGATCTGCCTGCCGATTGCTTTTGCGATCGTGCTCCTCGCTGCTGTTGTTTTGCGGCTCATTCCAGCTGGGGAGAGGTCGAGGGCAGACGCGCCAGCAGCTATTCCCGTCGCATCGAAAAAGGTGGTTTGAAAGATAGGGATGTGCAGCGCTCTTGAACGCTGTGGCAGCATCAGGGCGACCTGATGACGGCAAGGCAGGGTCCGCGAAGCCGCCCGATCTCAAGTTCCTCGCTCTGCTCATGCTGCAGGAAAGATCTCCTTCATCATATCGCCGTCGATTGCAGCAAGATGCAGATATTTCAGGGCGAGGAAATTTTTCAAGATTGCGCCGTTGCCTGTGCCGCGTCTGATCGCAGGCGACCCAAGGTGCCCCAACCGGAACGCGGCTCGATCCTGCTTTACCAGCTATTGCAAACGACTTCGAAGACGAACGGCGCCGCTAAGCGTTCGAGGCCGGACAGACGATTGCAAGGACCACCACCAATCTGTATGTCGTAACCGCCTTTCGGATCCTGGGATGATGGGGGAGTTCCATGACGCTCCAAAATGATGACGACAGCGTCTACGAGGCGAGGGCGCGGAAAGCAGCGCGACGTATCGTACGCGATGAAGCGGTTCAGTTTGCGGCGTCTGCGGTTAACGGAGACGAGGCTGGCCTGGAAAACAACGCGCATGCTCTCGAGCAGGCAATCGTCGCCGCAATCATGGAAGGCGTCGGGAGGCGCTAGGTTTTTTTGCAACTTCGCACTAAGCCTTCAGTCTGAGGCGACGAACGGGCTGGAGCGCATCGGATGTTTCCGATCTGAGGCAGAAGCACCAGAATAATGACCAGCGCCTGAAGTTACCAGCAACCTGCATCTTTCGTCGCAGGAAGTGAAGCCCGATGTTGTTGAGACAGGGTGAACACCGCGGAGCGTTTTGACAAGCGATGGCTGCAACGAGGCACACAAGAAAAGCCCCGGCATTGACCGGGGCTGAAGTGAGGTTGCCGACTGAGGAACGTGCCAGCGCAGCTATAATGCAACGGTGGCGTTGCGGGTTCCACGATTGATGCCGATTGTCATCTTTCGTACAAAGTCGGAATGCCCTTTACGCCGTTGATTGAGGGCTGGCATGATCGACGTCGACGATTCGGGGCGCCCAATGAAAATTCTACACGCTGCAATAATGGCGACACTTGCTGCGGGCACACCGGCGCTTGCAGATGATGGTGTTTTTGACGAGTTACGATTCGGCGCATCTGCGTCCATCCAGGGCGGCGGCGAACATGAAGACGGAATTTTTCCCGAATTTACGCTGTTCTTCGACCCCTTTGGCCATGATCAATCGACGGGTCTGCAAAAGCTTGCTCGCCCTCGAATCCATCTGGGAACCTCCATCGGGACGTCAGGATCTGCAAGTCAGGTCTTCACCGGCTTTTCGTGGACAGCCGATTTTTCCGATAAACTGTTTGCAGAGGCGGGCTTCGGCGGCGTCATCCATACAGGCGACCTCGACAGCAACGACAACGGCCCAGCCCTTGGTTGCCGCCTGCTCTTCCATGAATACATAGGCGCGGGCTTCCGGTTCGACAGTCACTGGAATGTAATGGCACAGGTCGCCCATTCTTCTCACGCCAATCTCTGTGATGGCCCCAACAACGGAATGACACGCGCGGGACTTCAGCTTGGCTACAAGTTCTGAGGTCCCTGTGACCGCGCATAAGCAGCGTTAGCAAAGCAGCTCTTTGAAAAGCTTCGTGGTGACAGAGCAACTCGCTGGACGGCAGGACCTGCCGCCCTTCTTCGCCTGCGTGTTTTTAAGATCGCAGCATCATAGCGCAACCCATCAGTAAGCTTAGTGGCCGACAGGCACCCCTGGGTACGCTGGCTAGAATTGAACCGAGACCAACTGCCTCAGTGCGTCGTGACGCCCCGAGCCGGTTTGGCGCCGCCAGACACCACAGGCTGCGATGACGCAGCGCTTGCTGATGACTTTTCCTTTTTAATCTTCCCGGTCGTCGCCTTTTTGGCATCTGGCGAAGAGGTCGTCATTTTCGTGGCCCGAGCAGGCTTGAGGGTGCTGGGCTGCGCGTTCTCTGCAATTTCCTGGAAGGCCTGCATCCAATGCTTCAGATCGTCCCCGTGCGGACGGCCTTCACGCTCCCATATCTCATAGGCGCGCTGGCGAATCTGGTCTTCGTGCGTAGACATCGTTTAGTCCCCGTTGTGGTGTGCTGAGCCGTAAGATGGGCCCAATCGAACGAATGGCAATAGCCGGTTCCAGATGGCTATAACCAGGAGATCACATGCCGTCAGACATGAGGCTATCGCTCGGGCCGATGTGACTGCGGTCGGCGACGCGCGGCATATTCGAATATGGCGGCGCAAAGCAATGCTGCCGTTGCTGCGATATTCAGAAAATAAAGCGGGACCAGCAGTGCAACGATACTGATTGCCAAGAGGCCAGCGAGACCAGCAAGGTGAGAAAAGGGAAACCGCTCGGCGGCCGCGAGCTTCAGCCAGATGTTCCCGCACAGAAAGAGCACGGGGCCCCCGATGATCGCGCAGGCACTTTTCCAGTCCCCCTGTTCCTCTGGATGCGAAAGCGCAAAGTCTTCGCCAACTGCTGTCAGGATTATGCCTGCGACGATCGGAAGGTGTCCGTAAGTGAACAAACTATGCGCGACCGCCTCAGGCTCGTTGGTTTCCTCCGCCTTCTCTGCCGCCTCCTCCTGGCCGCGGTGGAAGTAAATCCACCACATAGCGACGGTGCTTAGGAATGCGCCGCAGAAAACCATGAACGTCAGATCTGGCCCCATATGCTCGACGGCATTGCGACCCGTGGTCAGGATCGTCTCTCCGAGACAAATGATGACAAAGAGTGCGCAGCGCTCAGCCAGATGTTCTCCGTTGAGGTTCAAGGTCTCTTTGTCGGCTCTGCCAAGCCCCGGAAAAGGAAAGCGCAGGAGCGGCACGCCATATTCGATCGCAAGGGCCAAGCCCCAGACTGCCAGACGCCACTCTGTGGATGCAAATGCGCCAGCCACCCAGAGCGTGCCGGCTATGCAGGCCCAGAACGTGATCCGACCGAAGGTCGAGGCGGATTTCGGATCGTGACTGCCAAACGCAACCCAGGCAAACAGCGATCGGCCGACCTGCATCAAAGCGTAGATGGCAGCAAAGGGCAACGCATGATCGCCAAAGGCTTCGGGAAGCGCGATCGCCATTAGGATGGCTGCGAACATCAGGGCAAAAAGCAGATAGCGGACCGGCTCACTATCGGTGTTGAGGAGATTGGTCACCCAGGTCGTGTTGATCCAGAGCCACCAGATCGCCAAGATGAGCAGCAGGGCCTCACCAACAGCGGTGGACGTAAAATCCTCTGCAAGTGTATGAGAAAGCTGGATCAGGCCGAAGACAAAGACGAGATCAAAAAAAAGCTCCGGAAAGCTGGCTTTCGACTTTTTCGCCTCCCTGTCACGCAGCCAGCGCATCGGTTGCTTCTTCTTGCTCATCGGCACTCCATTGCTCATGGGTCTGCATAGCCGGCCGCGCGGACCGACAGGTCGCCGGCAGCAGGATCGGCGGAGAAAATCAGCGCCCCCTCGCCCGACGAGTTTGCCGGGACATAGTCGAGCGTCGTTTCGGCCGTCTCTGTTATTCCATCAGGGCGGCGCCATTCGCCACGCACGAGCACGGCCGCAGCTGTGGTATCGGCGATGTTTGTGATTTTGAACCGCACCTGTCCCTTGGGGATAGCGTCAGTGGGCGCAAGTCGGGAGACCACAAAGTCCGGTGGGGATCCAGAGTTCGTTGCCGCTTCATAGCCAACGATGGCGATAAGAATTACAACGAGAAGGCTGCTGGCAACGCCGAGCGCCCATTCAACCGGGTGCGGTTTCGCTGATGGTGTTTTCTTTCGTGCCACTTTTCGTCGTCCTACAAAATCAGGCGTGCGGCCGCTGCACCGATGGAGCACGGAAGCCCAAGGACCACCACGGCCGGGAGAATCGCCGATGCAGATGTTCCGCTGAAGCGTTCGAATATCCAGAGGCAAAAGGCGCTGACCAACAGCGCGATGACATATCCCGGCAATGTGAACCGAACCACGATGTGCCAGGCGGGCACCTTGTCGCCGATCTCATGGCCCCCCTTGAACGAGACAGCGTAGACAAAACCATGCATGACCGCCAGTGAGATGACAATGACGCAAAGAACATGCCATGGGCTCATTTTGAAGGACAGGAGGATCATTTCCTCGGTCGGAGCGACATTCAGGCCGAGAAACAAGGCCCCGAGCGCCATCAAGAACATCTCGCCGCTATAGTCGGCGGGGCCTTCCTGCACCGGATCACCTTCATCGCCTTTGGCACTCTCGTCGCCATTGAGCTGACTTCGGCCCAACAGAGCGCCGATACTGGCTGGTACCGCCTGGAGGGCGATCTTTCCGACAATCTCATAGACAGGCTGGCCAGCCTTAAGCACGCCGACAGCGAGAAGGATCGCCACCGACGACACGATACCAATGGCAAAAGCGATCGCTGCATCACGGCTCGCATCGCGCCACGTCGACGTCTGTTCGAACCCGACGCGGTCCGAAAGGAGGATAAGAAGCGGGACGTTCACAATCAGAAGGAGCAGCAGACGCCAGCGATCCATGTAGAAACCCAGTTCCCACATCTCCATGGTCATGAACATCGGCAGAGCAAAGATCAATGCCCCGGCAAAACCTCGTCCAAGGCCTGCGGTAAACGCCTTGCCATCCCATTCACCGCTTGTTTGCGCTTCCGTCTTCGCTACCGCCATTTTCCTAGAGGTAGGAGGCCAATCGATTTTGGCGAGGAGCAAACCTTAACTCTTCGCATGGATTGACTGCAGGATTGTCATCGCCCTCGCTCCAATTCGCAAGACGCAACCGACGAGCTCAGCGATCTGATCCAAGTCTTGGCCGTCGTCTCGGCCCGGATCTGGGCCACCCCTCGGTCGAACCGTGCCCGACGCTCTTCAGAGATAGCTTCGATGCCCCGTGACACCGCGTCTCTTGAGCCTCGACTCGGCCGCACTGTACAGGCGAGTGAGAGGCCATGCGCGCATTCCGATGGTGAGAAAATAAACACTGCCCTGTAGAGGGTCCCGCCTATGGTAATTGCACCAGACAATGTTGTTCTCTGGGACATCGGTGGATATGTCCGCAGAGCATTGCGCCCAATACTCAGTCACGCTGAACCCTAGATCGCCGAAGTTCGGTTCATTGGAAAAGCTCGGGGCATCTGAAGCATCTTCAGCGCTGGCCCAAATCACAGATAGTGCGATCTACCCGGGAAGGCACGGCCTGCATCAAGATCGAAACTCGTCGTTTGCTTCCCCTCTCGCCACGCGTGCCCGCTCTTCGTCCAACCGATCAAGCCAGCTAAGACACAATTGGGTTCCTTCCTCTTTCATTGTGTCACTTGCAAAAAGGCAGTTGTGCCCACCCGGTTGCCTGCCTAAAGTGAATACGTCTGGACCGACATATTCCGAGGAAAAAATGGCAACAGGAACAGTGAAGTTTTTTAACCAGGACAAGGGCTTCGGCTTCATCACCCCGGACGCCGGCGGACCGGATGTCTTTGTCCATGTCAGCGGGCTCAGCGGTCAGGGATCGATCAAGGATGGCGACAAAGTCACTTACGACGTCGGTCAGGACCGTAAGACCGGCAAATCCAAGGCCGAAAATGTCAGACTGGGCTGACTGCTCCTGCCCCGGCCGCGCAGGTGGCCGGGGATCGACGGCTGCATCGTAAGCGGCCCTCGTTCGGCGAAGGTAGATGGCATCCCAGCCGTAGACAATTTCTTCGATCGGAGCGCCGTATGGCGGAACCGCCGACCTTCGCGGTCGTTAGGTTTAACGCGAAAACGGAGGTTCCTACATCATGTCGAACGTCTCGAGGACCGGTAATACCGAAGAGATCAACACCGCGACCAGCCAGGTCGAGTTTGGAAGCTCTGTCGAGAGCAAGGCTCAGATCAAGGACGCGACCGCTGCCGGCGCCGATCTGAGCGCGGAACCTCTTTCCATCTATCGCCTGGAGCCGATTGCGGGTCCAGGCGATCCGAGATGGGCGAACGCACCGGGTCATGGTGTGGTTGTTGTGGCAGCGCGCACCTCCGGTGACGCGCGGATCGTCGCCGCCAGCCGCGAACTTGATTACATGGAGATCGATTCTGCGCCTGCAGAAGACGTCACGACAGCAAATGCCAGCTCCTTCCGCGACGATAAGCTCTACACCGTGATTGAGATCGCTCACGGCCGCACCGACGTGAAGCGCGGTGTTCTGGACGGCCAGATCAGCGTCGACACCATTCGACCAACGCAACGCGACTGATTACGAGGATGCTTTTTACGGCCTTGCACTGTCGTTGAACGGCAGGCCCCGCATGCGCCACTCGTCGCGCAAGACCCTCTCAAGATCATCGAGCGCGAACTCATCGAAATTTACCCATAACTGCACCTGCGGCGGCATCGGCGAGGGCGTCGACTGCAGGGTTCAGGTCCAAATTTCCGTTCATAGCGCCGCAGCGGAAACAGGATCGACGAGCGCGCACGCGTTCATCTCTTCGTTCCGCTGGCTGTACAGCGGCAGGGGCAATCGAGCTGCTAACAGCCTGCTCCTGCGCTTCGACGAAACGTGAGACATCGCCCAGGCGGCGCTCTGCTCCATCGCATACCGAACCCCAGTTTCCTTGCGGAACGTCGCTAAAGATTCTAAAGATCTGGCCTAGGGTCGAAACGTCGCTATTCGCACGCTCCCCGTCGATCTTGAGGCCGTGTCGATCGCCCAGCTTAACCATGAAGCTTAGCCAGACTGACCAGAGGTCTTTCCGAGGCTGTCGGCGACGAAGGCACCGCGCACTCCCATTGGAAGCGGAGCGCCAGTTGTCGTGTCTCTCGCCGTCTGATGTTCGAGCTCGGCATTAAGCTCGGCGCCAACGATCAGAATCGTGACAGAAAGCCAGGTCCAGACCAGCAGGCCGATTAGCGCGCCAAGCGCCCCGTATGTCGCCTTGTAGTCTGCGAACCGGTCGAGATAGAGGGAAAAGCAGAGCGACATTGCCACGCAGGCGATCGTCGTCATCGCAGCACCCCAGGTCATCCAGCGCACCCTGGCGGGTTCACGGCTTGGGCCAAAGCGGTAAAGGGCCATGATGCCGCAAAAGAAGATCGCAAGCAGAACCGGCCAGCGTATCATCAGCACGATCTCTTCGGGCACCTCTCCCAGCCACACGTAGGAGAGGACGATCGGCAATCCCGCGACCAGCCCGATCATTGCAATGACTACGATCGTAGCGCCAAGCGTAAACGCGAGGCCGGTCAGGTTGCGCCACAGGAAGGTCCGTTTTTCGTCTTCCTCATAGGCGACGTTCATCGCATCAAAAAGCGCTAACGTTCCATTGTGGGCGCTCCACAAAGCGATCGCGAAGCCCGCAAAGAAGGCAATGCCGAGCGATCCGTTCGGCTTTTTCGAAAGCTCCTGGATCTGGTCTGCGACAATGTTGAAGGCACCTGGCGGGAGAAGAACGGCGAGCTCCCGGATATGTTGGGCCATCGTCGCTCGATCCGCCGCAAGCCCGTAAAGTGCGACGACCGCGCCAAGGGCGGGAAAGAGTGCCAGAAACAGATAAAAAGTGACGCCAGCGGCGATCAGGCTGACCCTGTCCCTCGAGACTTCCTCGTAGACGCGCCAGAAAACATCGACTAATCCCCGGGCGGGTATCGCCTCAGGCCGTTCGGCATCCCTTCCATGAGGATCTTCGGTCGCGATATTGAGACACGGATCACCCCGGCTGCTGAGGCGAACTATGAGCCGCATCGCCGCTAAGGCCATCATCGCGCCGGCGAGAGGGACTAAATATCGTTTGATCGACAGGCCCAAGTTGATCGGCTCCGTATTCTTTCGCAAAGGAACGCTTGCTCGTCTTCAGCGCAACTTTACGAACGTTAGCCCGGCGCTGCCTCGCCACTTTTTTGAAGCTTGGCGAGGCCAATCTCCAATACCTGATCCATCTCGCGTTTCAGCGGACCGTCCGTTGTCTCGTATCGATCGATTCCCGGCGATGACATAACAACGAGATGCTGCAAGGGCGTTATTCGCTCATCGACGACAGCTGCTATCCCAGCTGACCAGGCTTCAGAAAAGAGTTCCGGTGTCAATTGATCACTACTCATCCAGGCCTCCAGGCGACGGGCGGGTTCCTTGTCTCCTCACAAACATTTGTGAAGCCAATCGGTTCCGGCTGGCGTTGCCGAACCCGCAAAGAGTGGACCTCCGGCAAAACATTCGAGGCTGTGCAAACAGCAAAAAGGCCGGAGATGATCCGGCCTCCCTGTCGTCAGTTACAATCTGTCAGTTGTTGTTTTCGCCGCAGGCCTGATCCTGTGGGGTCGCATCACCCTTGCCGGCCTGGGTCTGGAGAGCGCCCTTGGCGTTCGAGCCGTCCTTACACTTGGTCTGTTCGGTCGTGCTGTTGGTCATCGTCGAGTCTGTGCCCATCGGCTTCATGGTCTTGGTGCCGGATGAATCGCTGCTTCCAGCGCCGCCGCCGGCATCCTCGTTGGCGTTCTTATCGGTTGCCATGTGATTGGGAACCGGGTTGGACTGCGCGTAGGATACAGACGTTGCCATAGCGAGTGCGACGACGGATGCCGCAATAAGTTTGATACGCATTGGGAATTTCCTCCGTGGGAGTTTTCTGAGTTGGTAACCATTGCCAAACCTACGCAACGATGCCTGGTTCCACCGGCAGCAACAATAAATTCCCAAGTCCTACGGCAGTGCCTCACCCAGCCTTGTACTGGTTATCGTCAGAAGTTCTATCGCCGGCTTAGGCTGAGCACGCGAAACCAAAGGTGTCATGACGCATTGGTGATCCTTGCTTGCCGAGATCGAAATTGGCTGCCGGGTGGCCTAATCGCGGCCGGCCGTCAGCGATGAGCGGACATGATCTGCGAGCACAGTGTCGGTCGCGAGATGACGCTGAAAATCAGCCTCCTCCATCCGGCCCGACTGATAGGCGTTCAGCACTTCCTGCTGATCAACGGTCAGGGTTGTCAGCCCATCCCGCTCCGGAGGCAGAACGCCCAATTCGGTCAACAAACCATTGAGGCCGTCGCCTTTTTGTTTTGCCATGAGATCCGTCTCCTTTTGAGCGTGGCCGGCTGGCCCCGCCTCGAACGAGTGACTTTTAGCTGTCGCAGATTTGCCAAATGCGAGGTCATCGTCATGATCGTCCTCATCGAGCAGTTCCTGCATCGTTTCGTGATCATCATCGCCGAAGAGCTCGTCCTCCGCCTGCAGCCAATGTCGCTGGTCGGCACCGTCCGGACGCCCCTCGTCCTCCCATATTTCGAAGGCGCGCCGGCGGATTATTTCCTGTCTGTCGACACCCATGACCGCCTCGACCTACATTTGTACCTTGGCATTCTCGCCCATATCCGGCTTGGCGCTGGATACAGCAGCGGCAGCCATCTTGATGTAGCTGACGATGGTGCCTGGACTATCCCAATATTCGGCGAAGTTCGGCGTTACCTTGAGGATGCGGATCGAGGGATCTTCGGGACTATCCCACCATGCCTTGGCGGGGGTTGCCCAGAGGTCCCGGATCTTTTCCCGGTCGTTCTGGACCTCCGCGATGCCCGATATCGAGACGTATTTCTGCCCCTTGCTGTCTGCGAAGGCGAGGCAGACGGCCGGGTTACGCTCGATTTCGTCATCCTTGTGGCTGTCGATATCGGTAAGGAAGTAGAATGCGTTGTCGACCCTTTCGGCATATGCCGACATCGGACGGGCGCGTAGATCGCTTCCCGACTGTGTGGTCAGCATGCAGAAGCCAATTTTCTCTGAAAGGTCCCATACCTTGTGCAGTTCGTCATGCTCCGTCATTTAAAAGTCTCCTGACTGTTTTCATTGAACAAAGTGCGGGGGCAGACTATGCCGCCGGCGTCCGAACATGACCTCATTGAACCTTCTCGGTGCCCGACGGTGTGGTGACCTGCGTCGGACCGCCGCCGTTGCCGCTCGGCGAAGGCGAGCGATCTGTCTGCTCCGGCGGGGGCGCGCTGCCATCGGCGGCATTATTGTCGAAGGTTCCTTCCCCTGAGGGCTGGGCATTGATGGGGTCATTCGCAGTTGCGGCCGTCGAGGTTTTGTCGGTGTCTATGCTCTCGCCCCACATATCGACACCTACCCAGACGATCATGGCAAGGACCAGGCCACCGATAAGGACCAGGAACACCGGCCTGCCCCATCGACCCTGCCTTGCCTCAGTCGCCGTTTCGGTCACTCTTTCACTGCTGCGGTGGTTGTTATTCATAGTCTTTCCTTTCGCGGTCGCTTGACGCGGGTAGCAGGCGCGGATCCGAGATCACGAGTTACAAATATGACGCGCCATAAAAGTTCCATGCGAACCGACGCGTCTCAATCCTCAGTGAGGAGAAATGTCTTGATTGCGGCAGCCAGATCTCTTGGATTTTCTTCTGCGACATGATGCCCACTGTCGACCCCGAAGCCGCTGACGTCGCTGGCCCAGTTACGCCATATCGCGACGGGATCGGTGTAAATCTGTTGCAGGTCATCGCGAAGAGACCAAAGACAAAGCATTGGGCAGGAAACCTTGCGGCCCGCCTCCCGGTCCTGCTGGTCATGGATATGATCGACGCGGATCCCGGCTCGATAATCCTCGATCATCCCGTGGATCACGGCTGGGTCATGGATGGCCTCACGAATGTCGGCATAGGCCTCCGCCCCCATTACGTCGGGCGACAGCTTGTCGTACCAAGCTTCGGGATCTGCGGAGATGACCCGCTCGGGCTTTCCGGGCTGGGCGAAGAAGAACCAGTGATACCAGTCGCGGGCGAACCGCCAATCGGCGCGTTCGAGATGTTCGAGCACAGGCAGGCCGTCGATGATCACGAGCTTTCGCACAATGTCGGGATACATCATGGCCAGCCGGAACGCGGTCAGGCTCCCTCTGTCATGCCCGACGAGAAAGAAGGACGGAAGACCAAGCTTATCCATCAGCTGGCGAAGCGATCTGGCCTTTTCCATCTTTGACGAATGGATCGAATCGGGCGCGTCCTGCGGTATGTAGGATTTCCCGAAACCAGGCAAATCGGGACAGACGACGGTGAAAAACGGCGCGAGGATTTCGGCGACGGTGCCCCATGTCATGTGCGTGCGGGGATGGCCGTGCAACAGAAGCAAGGGCGGCCCCCTTCCACCAATTCTGAGGCGGATGGCACCGGCATCGACATCTACCGTTTTAAGTTCGAAATTGGAAAACGGCATATCGTCAGCGTTCGCTGATTGACGGCAGATGGAGCTCGACTTCCCGACGTTTTTCTTCATCGAGAGGAGCAACATGCTCCTGCCAGAACCTTTCCGCCTCGGGAGTATCCTCATCCCATGCCCGCGTACTGACGATGTTATCGTCAACCTTGGCGAGCCTGCGGCCACCGAGCCGGCGGTACTCCTCTGCAAGCTGTTTCGATTGGGTCATCATGGTTGTGCTCCTTTCCAGCGAAAACACCGAGAAATGATCCAGGTTCCGGCGGACCTGCCATTTTCAGAGTGTTTCGCATTCGCCGGAACATTCGGGAGCCTTTGATACTTATAGGATCTCAGTCACGCCCAGGAGGACATCATGCCGTCAATGACACTTGAGGACCTGTCCTCGCACTTGAGGAAAATCGACTTTTGCATGCTCTGCACCAACGCCGGCGCCGGCAGGATTGCCACCCGGCCGATGAGTAACAACGGCGACGTCGAGTATGACGGGGACTCGTGGTTTTTCTCCTACGAAGACACCCGCAAGGTCAGCGAGATTGAGGGGATAAATGACGTTTTGCTGACCTTCACCGCTCCCCCAAGCCTGCTGGGCAAACCGGGGATCTTCATCGCGGTTGAGGGAAGCGCTTCCGTCATCCGCGACAAGGCGATGTTCGAGGATCACTGGTCCTCCGGTCTAGAGCGTTGGTTTCCGGAAGGGACCGAGACGCCAGGCCTGGTTCTCATAAAGGTTTCGGCTGCATCTATCCGTTATTGGGACGGTGAAGAAAACGGCGATGTCATACTGTCTTCCTAGCCGTAGTAACGGCTCGGGATAAGAACTAGCCACACTTCGGGAACGCAGTGAGGTTTCGCCGCCGCCGTTCGACAGCGGGCTTTTTGGCGGCCGAATAGTGGAGAACGGCACAGCTTAGAGCGGGTCGAAACGAAGCACAATCGTTTTGGGAGATGAGACCGCCGAGAGGGGATCCTGACATGGACCTCACGGACGATTAGGACCGCAACATGCCAACGGTTGCAGCGATGTCCAAAGCCGACCGGCTCTGGATGGTCCAGCTTGCGACACGAAAATTGCTTCGGCGTTGATCACGACATAACCTCGTCCGGACGGTGATGTTGCGTCCGCGACTAAGGGAGTAGGGCCGCTATCGCCTGGAGTGAGATTTCTTTTTTGTACGGCGGGAACAATGGTAGCGCTGACACGTTTTGTCTAGCCGCTGGGCGATGTGACGCGGATCTAACGAGACCCCGGCTTTTTCGATGCAACCCGGCGGTCCTTGCTCTCTGTTTTCAGCACGCCCAATTTCCCCGATGACTGACGTCGTCGGGGATTTTTATTAGTCCTCTAGGTCATCCGCTGGTTCCGCGAGCGTGCGAGGCTGAGCGTCATAAAGAACCTGGTCGCAGTGGATGCAGGTGCCAATCAGCGACAGATTCCCGCCCGAGACGAGCGAACGGGCTTGCCAGATTGTGGATCGATCATATTTCTTGAAAAAAACCAATTGATATCTGGGACCCATAACGTTGCCTGACACTATTTCGACCGGAAATGCAGGCCTTGACATCATCCTCAAAGGCGGCCTGTCGCCACGACGACTTTATCTTCTGGAAGGCGCACCTGGCTCCGGCAAAACGACGCTGGCCTTGCAATTTCTTCGCGAAGGGGTGCGGCGCGGCGAAAAGGCCCTTTACATAACTCTGTCAGAAACGGCTGAAGAGCTTGCGGCCGTTGCTGCATCGCATGGATGGGACAGTGGCGAGTTCGACGTGTTCGAGTTCGACTCCGCTGCCGAAATTTTTGGTGAGGGCCGTGATCAGTCGATCCTACACCCCTGGGAGATGGAGCTCGGCGAGACGATCAGGCTCATCCAAGAAGAGGTGGAGCGGGTTAAGCCTAAGCGCGTCGTGTTCGATAGCCTATCGGAAATGCGCCTGCTCGCACAGGATCCGCTACGGTATCGCCGGCAAGTGCTCGCTCTCAAGCAGTTCTTCTCGGGACGCGACACAACGGTGATCCTAGTTGATGACATGACCGGCAAAGCCGATGGCCGCGACGCTCATCTGCATAGTCTCTGCCATGGCGTTATAACCCTTGAGCGGCTGACGCTCGACTTCGGCGCCGCGCGGCGGCGACTGCAGGTCCAGAAGCTGCGCGGCATTGATTTCACCGCCGGCTATCACGATTTCACGATCAGGACAGGCGGGCTGCAGATCTATCCAAGACTGATTGCGGCTACTCACCATGGTGAATTTGCCGACGAGGTCACGCCGAGCGGAGTGCAGGGGCTCGACAACCTGCTTGACGGCGGACCTCTTCGCGGCACGAGCACGCTTCTGACCGGCCCCGCTGGCAGCGGCAAGACGACGATCGCGCTGCAATATCTGCATGCGGCCTGCGAGCGGGGTGAACCCTCCACCGTCTATGAGTTCGACGAGCGGATAGGGACATTGATGGCTCGCGCCAAAGCCTTCGGTTTCGATCTGGAGAAGCATATTGCGAATGGCACGCTTTTCGTCGAACAGATCGACCCCGCGGAGATTTCGCCCGGTGAATTTGCATTTCGGGTGCGACGTGAGGTCGAGGAGCGCAAGGCCCGGATGATCGTCATCGACAGCCTGAACGGATATGTCGCTGCCATGCCTCAGGAGCAGCATCTCATCCTGCAGATGCATGAGCTCCTGTCCTACCTCAGTCAGAAAGGCGTTGTGACGCTGCTGATCGATCCTCAAACCGGTCTCGTCGGCGCGATGACGACGAGCCTCAACATATCCTATATTGCAGATGCAGTCGTCTTACTGCGGTTTTTCGAAGCCGAGGGGCGGGTGCGCAAGGCAGTCTCGGTACTCAAGAATCGTGGAGGCGCGCACGAGGATACGATCCGTGAATTGAGGGTCGATGCGGGCGGGATCCGCGTGGGCGAACCCCTGTCCCAGTTCAGGGGCATTCTGACCGGTACGCCCGAATATCTCGGTAAACGGGATCCCTTGATGGAAGATCGAGATCGTGAGCGATAGGTCAGAGACGTCCGAAGGCCGGCGTATCCTGATCTGCGCGCCCTTCGGCAGGGATGCGGATGCGGTCTCATCGATCCTGACGCATAAAGGCTACGAGGCGGTCATCTGCCGCGATCTCGAAGATGTCGCAGGCATGATGAGCGAACAGATCGGCGCGATCCTGCTGACGGAAGAAGCGCTGGCAAGAAATGCCGACACCTTGAAGTCCGCGCTTCAGGCTCAACCCTCCTGGTCTGACGTGCCATTCGTGCTTTTGGCCGCGCCTCGCGCGGCGCGCATGCCCAGCGAACGCTTGTCGCAACTGGCGCTCTTCGATTTGTCGAGCAACAGCGTTGTGCTCGAACGGCCACTCGGAAGCGCCTCTCTTTTCAGTGCGATCGCATCGGCGATGCGGCTGAGGCAGAAACAGTTCCAGATGCGCGATCGCCTGAGGGACCTCGATGAGAGCGAGACGCGGTTACGTCTAGCAACGAGTGCGGCGGGAATCGGGACCTGGGATTATAACCCTGCGACGGGGGCCTTGCGTTGGGACGAGCGCTGCAGGGCGATGTTTGGATTGACGTCTGATCGGCAAATTTCCTACGAGGGCACCTTTCTCGCTGGACTTCACCCACAGGACAAGGAGCGCGCCGACAACGCCGTCAAAGCTGCCTTGGAGCCCACAGGGCGCGGCGAATTCGAAGTCGAATACCGCACCATCGGCATTGACGACGGCAAGGAGCGTTGGATCGCTGCAAAGGGAGGCGCAATATTTTCTGGTGCGAGCGCGGTGCGCTTCATCGGAACCGTGATCGATATTACTGAAAGAAAGCGAACGGAAAGCGCTCTTGCGGCATCGGAGGCGGCGCTGCGTGTGGAGCGTGAGGCGCTCGACACCCTGAACCGAACGCTTGAACAGCGGGTTGCCGAGCGCACAGCCGCTCTGGAAAACGAAATGGCGGCTCGCAATCTTGCCGAGGAAGCCCTCCGCCAGTCCCAGAAAATGGAAGCGGTCGGTCAACTGACCGGCGGGATCGCACATGATTTCAACAATATGCTCACCGGTATCATTGGGGGCATCAATATCGCAAAACGCCGCATCGCAAGCGGACGGCTCGAAGACGTCGACAGATTCATGGACGCCGCCGTGGATTCGGCAAATAGGGCGGCAGCTCTGATCGCACGGCTGTTGGCCTTTTCTCGCCGCCAGACGCTGGACTCCAAACCAGTCGAGATCGCGCCGCAGTTGGAAGCAACCCGGGAACTCCTGGAAAGGACATTGCCGGAGAACATACGCGTAGAGATCGACGTCGAGGCCGGGACCGGGGCAGCCTTAGCCGATGTCAACCAGTTGGAAAGCGCATTGCTCAATCTCGCAGTCAACGCGCGCGACGCTATGCCAGACGGCGGTCGATTGAGAGTTGCCGCCAGGCGCTGCGTTGTCGAGGCCTGCGAGCGGAGTTTAGACTTGAAGCCGGGCACCTATGTATTGCTAGCCGTTAGCGATACCGGTATCGGCATGCCGGCCGATGTTGTGAACAAGGTGTTCGAACCGTTCTTCACGACAAAGCCGGTCGGCCAGGGCACCGGCCTCGGCCTGTCGATGATTTACGGTTTTGTTCGTCAATCCGGTGGCCAGGTCCGCATTGATAGCAGGCCGGGACAAGGGACAACGATCGAGCTCTATCTCCCGGCGGCTGACGGGCCAAGCGATGATAAAGGACCGATGGTTCCAGAAGCGGCGCCGGAGGGACGGGGGCAGAGCGTCCTTGTGGTCGAAGATGACGACGCAGTGCGCCTCCTGATCTGCGACGTGCTCGGTGAACTGTCCTATCTCGCCTTCGAGGCGGCCAACGCGGAAGCCGCCATCGGTATTCTGGCCTCTGAAAAAACGGTCGACCTCATGGTTTCGGATGTCGGCCTTCCTGGGATGAACGGCCGACAGTTGGCGGAAATTGCCCGGCAATATCGGCCGGATCTTCCGATCTTGTTCGTGACAGGCTATGCGGAAAACGCTGCCACAAAGGCAAGTTTTCTTGGGCCCAACATGGCGATGATCGGCAAGCCTTTCGCCGTCGATGATCTTGCCGCAAAGATCAATGAGATGATGCTGGCCAACAATCCCGGCCGATAGTTTGATCGGCAGAACAGACTAAAGCTCCAAGGACCGCCGCTGTGCGTGCTGCAGCTCCTGCGTGAGCGCGAGTGGACCGCACCTTCGACAGCAGTTCGAGCATGGGGTCGGACCACGCCTCACGGAAATCCCTGCAAGCGGATGGAACCGCGAGCGCTTCCCTCTGTTCTAATCAGAAAGGAGCCTATCATGATCTACGTCGCCTCCCCGCGTTTCAGTCAGGACCCGGCTGCCCGTGCGGCAAACCTCAAGGAATGTCTTGAGACGGCAAGCAAACATCTTGATGAGACATCTCGATCGTCATCTGCGGAGAAAATGGTCGCTCTGATCGAATCGGCAGTGCGGGCGGGATGGGAGGAAAATGAGGTCCGTGCCGCGCTATCGGCACCGCCTCAGCCCGGCGCCGAAGCTGCGGACACGCCCTCACCGAACGTGGTGATGTCGTCGTCGATGTAAGTCTGCCCCTGTCGGCGGCAACTCAAATGCCTGTGCGGCCGTTCGCGCGCAGCAGGGCGAACACCAACCCACTCGGCCTGAGCCGGAACCCGATCGATGAAGGGTCGGCCGCCCGAGACAACTGCCCTTGCCATCCTTGCTCAGCGGATCGATCATATTTAAGGGCATTGCAAGCTACCGCTGATCGATCGCAAATGTCTTTCCCCTGCCCTCGCCTCGACGGAGATACGAGGAATCGTGCGGCAAATTCGGCGATCGCGGCCTTTATAGGAAGCGTCGCCCGGTGTCCTTCTCATTTTTCATTAATCCAGAGAAAGCTTCGGCCTGCAGCAGAGGCCTAGGGATCGTCGACCGAACCGGCCGCTTCGCCAACGGCCTCATCATAGGGTGTTTCCAAATGCCGCCAAGCCTTCTAGGGTGCGGCAGGGGTAGTTGACGGAACCAGAATTGTGACACAGGCACTAGCAAGACTTCAAACGGGCGTTCCCGGCCTAGACGCCGTCCTCGGCGGAGGGCTCGTCATCGGCGCATCATACATCCTGCAAGGCCACCCTGGCGCAGGAAAGACGATCTTCGCCAATCAGATCGCCTTCAAGACAGCCGAGAAGGGCAGCAAGGCGCTCTACGTCACGCTCCTTGCAGAGACGCACGAGCGGCTCTTTCAGGCGCTTGGCACTCTTGAGTTTTTCGACAGTTCACGTCTCGGTATCGACGTCACCTATGTCAGCGTGTTCCAGACCCTGCGTGATGAGGGTCTGTCGGCGGTCGTAAAGCTGATCCGGCAGGAGATCGCCCGTCAGGGCGCCACCCTGCTGGTGTTCGACGGGCTCCTGAATGCGCGTGATCGGGCCGATACGCAGCTTGACGTCAAAACCTTTGTCGCCGAGGTTCAGAGCCAGGCCGCCTTCGTCGGTTGCACGGTTTTATTCCTGACCAGCAGCCGGATCGCCGAAGAAAGCCCGGAGCACACGATGGTCGATGGGGTGATCGATCTTCATAACGAGTTGAGCGGTGTGCGCGCTGTTCGCCGCCTCCAGGTCAAGAAGTCCAGAGGAACCGCAGCACTTGGCGGGCACCATCAGTTCGAGATCACGTCTGATGGCGTGGCGGTATTTCCCCGAGTCGAGGCGCTTCTCGCTCATACGAGCGTGCCTGATCATGCGCCGACTGGATCAGTTTCGTCCGGGACGGGCGGTTTCGACGCATTGGTCGGAGGCGGCTTGCCTGAAGGTTCGGTATCACTCGTCTTCGGACCGTCAGGAAGCGGAAAAACCTCGCTCGGGATCAATTTCCTGTCGCTTGCGACGCAAGAGCAGCCGGCGCTTCATTTCGGCTTCTATGAGACGCCTGCCCGCCTGCGCGGCAAGGCAGCCGCGCTGGGTGTCGATTTCGAAGGGCTGATCAAAAATGGCGCTCTCGAAATGATCTGGAATCCGATGACCGAAAATCTCTTGGACAAGCTCGGACATCGTCTTCTCGACGCCGTGCGTGAGCGCGGCGTGAAAAGGCTGCTGATCGACGGCCTTGGCGGTTTCGAGCGTGGGGCGGTTTATCAACCGCGTATGGTCGAATTTTTCGCAGCTCTGACGAACGAACTGCGTGCGCTCAACGTTACTACAATCACGACGTGGGAACTGCGAGATCTCTTCGGACCCACGGTGACGGCGCCAGGATCGGAGATCTCCAGTCTCCTGGATAATCTGGTAATGCTGCGCCATGTAGAGATCGGATCGCGTTACAAGCGCACTGTTTCGGTCCTGAAGGTCCGTGACCGGGCGTTTGAACCGATCATCCATGAGATCGGATTC
This sequence comes from Rhizobium sp. Rhizsp82, assembly GCF_047325115.1. Lineage (NCBI taxonomy): Bacteria > Pseudomonadati > Pseudomonadota > Alphaproteobacteria > Hyphomicrobiales > Rhizobiaceae > Rhizobium > Rhizobium sp. Rhizsp82. The sequence goes on from NZ_CP168569.1 coordinate 386,664, forward strand.
GGGCCGGGTGGAATGGAGGTTCGAGCGGCACTTGAACCGGTCGCGGGGGCCGCTACCGGATTGGCGCAGGGGCCGGCTTGACAACAGGGAACTGCCAGGGATGCCGCTGATCGTCATAGCCGAGGATGAATTCCTGCTCGCAGATGTCCTTACAATGATGCTGGAGGACGCGGGCTATGAGGTGGCCTCCGCATCACATGGAAAGGCCGCGCTGACGCTGGTCAAGCAAAAGCTGCCGGCGCTCGTCATAACGGATTTCATGATGCCGCTCATGACCGGTTTGGAGCTCGCTCAAGCTATGCGAGCTGATGCCACTCTTTCGTCCATTCCAATCGTGCTGGTAAGCGGCGCACAGGGAAGCATTGGGCGAGCGCACCCTGAGGTCTTCGATGCCGTCCTTGACAAGCCTTATCGGGAAAAAACGCTGATCGCGACCGTTGCCGGTCTGATCGGCAACAGGTGATAGCCGATCCACCAAACGTTTTCGGAAGAGGCAGAGAGCTCTGCTCGTCGTCTAGCCTAGTTATTATGAGCGTCCCGAAGTTTTGAAATGCCGTCATTGGGCTTTTGATGAGTTCGGCTCGGTATGCTCTGGACTAGCCTGAATGGCTGCGGCCAGTCGTATGGCGTGTCGCACAGCCTCGCGCGTCACCGGCTTTGCCGCGCCGCCCATCGCGTCGCTGGAACCCTTCGGCGCGTCCTGACCGTTCGTCAAATAAACAACCCCAATCCCAAAACCATTGACCAGGCTTTTGGCAATCTCCGGGCCGGTCATTCCGTTGCCAAGACGGATGTCGATGAGGGCGACGTCCGCGAGAGGCGCAAGTTCGAGCGCTTCGGCCAGCGTCGTGGCAATCCCGATCACTTCCCCGCCCTCCTGCAGGATGACCTCCTCGATTTCAAGAAACATCTGAGGCTCGTCTTCAATAACCAAGACGCGCATGCCCACTCTCCCTCATGAAAGACGCGTTAAAGCAGAATAGCACGGGAGCGAGGGAGCGCAGACGATAAGTCAATGCCGGACTGCCATTGTCCGAAACCGGACATTTTTTGAAAGAAGGCCGCGGCCGTGGGTATCGAGGGAACATGACGGTCGGCCACAGGTTAGGGTTCTAGACTGTTTCGAACGACGACCAAGGAGAAGCAAAATGGGAATGAATACTCCCAAAGACGGGATGCCCGGCACGACGGACCAGTCGCCGCGCTGGGAAGGACCGAAATCGAACACGCCGCGCGGCTACATGCCAGCCAAGGACGATCCGGATCTCGACCGTGACGCCATGGGCGATAACAATCGCGACCCAGAGACTAGAAAGGTCTCCGACGCACTGAAGACAAAGGAGACCGGCGATGAGTAACGTCGAAAAGGATGCACGCGGACAGTTTGCGAAATCACAAGGTGACCGCAAGGCGTCCGGCGTCCACAGCGCCAAGCCCACTGTCGTGACCGGCTCAGAGGATGCGACAGCTCACAAGCGTCCTCCAGGTTCCAAAAAGCCGGAAAAGGACTGGGACATCAACTATGACCCGTCAGAAATGAACGAGGGACGCTCTCACTGACCCAATCCGGGGCTCCGCTGTATCAGGAAGCTTGAAGACGGTGATCAAGGTCAGGAAATCAGCGTTCGTTGGACAAGCCGCGTCGCCTTCGAAGATCCACGCGGTGAAAAACGCATGCGAACGTCTATGACGCGATGTGCCAGTGTTCGCCGGAGCATGGCTGATGCACTCTCCTCCGAGCGACTTCAAGTTCTCGATCTCGTAGCAGTTAGTGCCGTCATCGTGATGATGCCGCTGGTTGTGGTTCACGCGAGTTCGTCACCGCTTCTAGCGGGAACACCACTTTTGGAACAAAGGACGCCGCTGTTTGTTGGACGCGTGCAAACCTAAAAAGGAGAACGACATGGCCACAGCAAAGACCCTCGACGACCTGTTTCTCGACACTCTCAAGGACATCTATTATGCCGAAAAGCAGATTTTGCGTGCACTACCGAAAATGGCCCGGGCTGCACAGTCTGAAGATGGCAAGGAAGGTTTTCTGAAGCATCGCGACGAAACTCAAGGCCAGATCGAGCGCCTGGAACAGGTATTCGAGATCATTGGGAAGCCGGCCCGAGGCAAGACCTGCGAGGCGATCCAGGGGATCATTGCAGAAGCAAACGAAATCATCGAGGAATTCGACGGAAGCATTGCTCTCGATGCTGGCCTGATCTCGTCAGCGCAGGCTGTAGAGCATTATGAAATTGCGCGCTACGGCACGCTGATTGCGTGGGCCAAGCAGCTCGGGCACAAGCAGGCAGTCACCCTTCTCCAGCAGAACCTTGCGGAGGAGGAGGCAACCGACAAGAAACTGACAGAACTGGCACTGTCAGCGGCGAACGCCAAGGGCACCAAGGCAGCTTGACATCTTGAAGCGCTGCGGCACGGTCACAGCGCTTCACACCTCAGGCATTGTCAAGTATCGGCCAGTAGCAGTCGTTCCGGAAATCCGCTGGAATTGGGTCGAGGCGTGACAAGGCGCCTACCACAAATTCAATTTGCATTCGAAAGTGATCAACAGAACGCGGCACCGCAATACCGGTAATGCGCCGCCGTGCCTCCAGCCGATCATAGCCCGAATCTCGCAGCCGACGCGCGCCCTCTCTTCTGACCTGCGCTACATCAACCTGAGCGGCATTGTCTCCATTCACCCACCCATTGGCCGCGAGGCCACCCTCGATCACCCTGAATGCCATCTTCGTTCCACCGTCACCCCGACCCTAACTGGGATCAGAATCCGATTCGACGCAACGGCATCGATAGCGGGGCGGACGATGGTCGATTGACTCTAGCGGCAGTCATTGCTGATTTGCAACAGCTGGCCACAGGTGGGCAGGAACAACTTTCCGGTTCCCTGGTTCGATTGAGCAACTATTCAAGGGGCTGCAAATGACGAACTACCTGACATTGGAGGCGGGATGCGAGCGCAAGGGTGACTTGATCGTCAAACTTACCGTTCAAGTCACCGAATCCGCGGATTCATTCGAAACACAAGGTTCGGAAGACGAGGACATGGTCTTTCTGGCGAGGAGACGGAACCGCCCGTTGTCCTAAGATCGCCGGTAATCATCTCGGCGATGCCAATATTGATCGAGCTTACGGAAGGTGTCGAGTGGGACGGAAAATGGGATCAACGCGCATGAAGCTTGTAAACCGGTTTGCACGGCAACATCAAAGCTTGCACACTGAGCCAAAAGATCCCGGATGCCAAAAGATAACAACCCGCTCGAGCGGATCCCTTGTCGGGCAGGCAGGCTCTCGTCACTGGGTTCCACCGCATCTTCGCGCAGCGGCTGGCAGATCAGTACGGAGTGACCGGTCAAAAGAGCGACAAATAGAATGTACGCAAACGGGGCTGAAGAACCTTCATTCTCCAATTCGATCAAGCAGGGCGGCAGGTCTGGCAGCTGCCAGCGCGACACTCAGCTGTGCCTGCGTGAATGGTTTCGAGAGCTTCACGACGTGTGGCGCCGTGCCGTCGGGCAGCTCCGCATAGCCTGTGGCAAGAACCAGCGCCACGGACGGGTGCGAAAGGCTGAGTGTTCGGATCAGCTCCGCCCCTGTCATATTTGGCATGGCATGATCGGTCAGGATGACGTCCGGAATGAACCCTTCCTTGAGCAACTCAAGCACCTGCCCCGCTGATTCAGCCTGTATGGCCTCGTGGCCCAGATCTTCCAGCATCAGAATAGTGTTCATCAAGACGAGAGCATCGTCATCGACGGCAAGAACAGTCAATTGCGACGGTGATTGGACAAGCGGTTCGCTTGGCAGATGGGACGCCGGCTCGGTCTGATCAGCCGCGACTGGCAACCACAGTTGCGCCGTGCAACCAAGGCCCGGCGCCGACTTCAGATGAAGGGCCCCGCCTGCCTGGGCCATCAGGCCCTGGACCATGGGCAAACCCAGTCCAGTACCTTTGCCAATTCCCTTTGTTGTGAAAAAGGGCGTCGTGGCAAGCTCCAGGGTCTCGTCATCCATGCCGCCTCCTTCATCGGTGACCGAAAGACAGACATAGTGTCCCGATGGCAGTCCCTGGCTGTTGGTACCTGTGAGGCGATGGCGCCCGGCGCTAATCGTGATCGTGCCACCATCGGGCATGGCATCACGCGCATTGACGACCAGATTCAGGAGAGCGTTTTCAAGCTGATTTGCATCCGACAGAACTGCCGGCAGGTCAGGCTCAAATCGGCTCACGATCTCGATCGCCGGACCGATCGAGCGTTCCATCAGTTCCGTCATTCCGCTTACAAGATCAGCGACCTTGACCGGTTCAAGTTTGAGGTCCTGCTTGCGGGAGAATGCCAGCAGCCGCTGCGTGAGAGACGCGCCCCTTCGCGCGCCGACGATGGCGTTGTCAATCAAATCGAGGACGCCTTCCCCAGCCAGGGTTCGTTTGCGGGCGATCTCAAGGCTGCCAAGGATTGCCATCAGCAGATTGTTGAAGTCGTGCGCGACCCCGCCGGTCAGCTGATCGACCGCCTCCATCTTCTGCGCCTGAAAGAGCTCCTGCTGTGCACGGGCCAACGCTTCTTCGGCTTGCCGCTTTTCGGTAATATCGCGGGTGATCTTCGCAAAGCCGACAAGGCTGCCGTCATCGGCATGTATGGCATCTATTATGACGTTTGCCCAGAAGCGGCTGCCGTCCTTTCTGATCCTCCAGCCTTCCTTCTCAAAACGGCCTTCGCGCGCGGCTGTTTCAAGGGCTATAGAAGGCAGACCCGCTGCCTTGTCCTCGTCGGTGTAAAAGCGTGAGAAATGCTGCCCGATGATTTCGTCGGGCAGAAAGCCCTTGATGCGCTGAGCGCCAGCGTTCCAGCTGGAAACCAGGCCATCGGGATCGAGCAGATATATCGCATAATCCGTGACACCCTGAACGAGCATGCGGAACTGCTCTTCCTGACGCTTGAGAATCTGTTCGGCCTTCTTGCGCTCAGAAAGATCCCTGGTGATTTTGGCAAAGCCGAGGAGCAATCCGCGACTATCGCGGATCGCATCGATCACGACGTGGGCTGGGAAACGCTCCTCGTTCTTTCTGAGCCTGAAGCCCTCGGCCTCGAAGCGGCCGGTTGTGGCTGCCGTCTGCAGTGCGGTTGCGGGAACGCCGGATGCCCGGTCTTCCGGCGTATAGAAGCGCGAAAAGTGCTCACCGAGGATTTCGTCTTCCTCGTATCCCTTAAGGCGCTTGGCGCCCATGCTCCAACTGTTTACCCGCCCTTGCGGGTCAAGCATATAGATGGCGTAGTCGGTGATAGCATCGACGAGCAGCCTATATCGGCCGTCCAGGTCGCTCCCCTCAAGATCTGTCATGCTGGCAGTCCCAAAATTACTTTGCGCTATGGAGGTTCGGATAACAGCTATGATCTAGTCCAACCCGTTCATCCTGCAAGGCTGTGTACGATTCCGGTCATAAGGACCATATCTACTCGTCGAAGCTGAAGTTGTCTGGAAGCGGCGTAGCAATGCTGCAACAGTTTTCGACATCGGTACTTCGAGATTTGGGAATGTCCGGTCTGTGGGACGGTGCGTCGGCACCGACAGCGCCACGGCGCGCACTCTCGGAACTGAAGATCCATCAGCATGGGACTGGACAGGCTCGCCCGCTATCCGCACTTTGTAGACCACCCGGACTTGTCTCATCGTCGAGAGCTTAAAAGCCATCGAACTTTGCGAGCGAGAGAGGGCGTTCGATCTCATGCGAAGCGAAATCGGACCGATCTCCGCTTGAACAAAATCGGAAAACTATCGTTTGCTTTCCATCGCGCGGGAGCCAGCATGATTATCCAAAAGGGAAGCTTCGCTGCAGACTATCTGACTGGCACGCACATACGGAAAAGCCAGCGAAGTGAAAGATAAGGCGATTTGTCGATGAACCAGCCTCGAACGGTAAGATTGACCCGCGCCGATGCCGAGAGCATTGGACAATTGATCCGGTTCTGCCGGGAGCTCGCCAGCATTGTCCGCGATGCAGATCTTGCCGAACTGGATCAAATTACGGCCGCCATTAATCAGGCGCAGGCGTTTCTTGAGCGCAATGAAGACATGATCGAGCCGGACAACGGCCCGGTTTAAGACTGCTGTTCAATTTCGGCCATCCCGTCGCCGCATGGCGCGCCGGATAAGACCCTTCTGCCGTCTTTGCTCGATAAGGTAGTCAGCATAGCCAAGGGCAACGTACAATAATGTTCGTCCGGCAACAGCGGCAATCAGCAGCAGTGCTATCAAAATGATCCATGTCATTGGAACGCCTCGGTATCGGGATGATGCTTCAAACGTGGAAATACCAGCCTGGTTCCCAACATCCGGGCTGTCGTCCATGGAACTGCTGGCGGCCTCGGTAGTTCGACGAAGCGATATGGGATACAGCCACGCGATGGAACCCTTTCGATCGAAATATGAATGGCGCAGGACAGGCACCGGATCCCTGGATGGCTTCGACGGCAACGTCCGTTTTGGGCGGGTTATCTTTGAGGTGGGTGGCGGCCCGCGGCAATGGCGATGGGAAGGCGGGCTTGACCCACGGATCAAGATGATCATTAAACCGCACGTCGGGGCAGCTTAACGAGAATCGGATGCTGTTGCACTGGTCGAAGCCCATTACGAAAGCTGCCTCAGATTGAATGGGCTGACAAAAGGCCGGGCGATCCAGTTCTCGTGGAGCGACGTACAGGAAGGACAGTGACGCTGACGCGCGGAGGCGGTGCCTCGCTCGGCATGGAGGGTAATGTGGATCAGAAGCTTAGCCTGCTCACTGGGAAGAATATCCTGATCGTTGAAGACGAATATTTCGTCGCCGACGATGTGCGGCAGGCACTCGGGCGGGCGGGAGCGTGCGTGGTCGGCCCGGCGCCTTCTGTCGAAGCCGGCATGGTATTAATCGACACGCGTGCCATCGACGGCGCGATCCTGGACATCCGGCTTGACGGTGAGACGGTTTTTCCGATTGCCGAACGGCTTCAGACAATGGGAATACCGTTTGTGTTCGCGACCGCTTATATCCGCAGCCAGATTCCCGACCGCTACGCGGGATATCATCTTTGCGAAAAGCCGACGGAACTCGGCGCCATTGCTGTCGCACTTTTCGGCACCGCGAGAGGTGACCATTAGGCACCGATCCCTAGGTACGGTTGCGTACCTTGCCTTTTTCACCCGGAACAAAGGTACCTTCTGAGCTTTGATGAGGCAGGGAGGTGCACAATGGCCCTTAAAATCAATCGGCAGTCGAACATAGAGCACGAGCTGGTCCTTCTGTTGCCGGCTCTGCGCGCTTTTGCGAGGACTTTTCATCGCAATCCGACCGAAGCGGACGACCTCGTCCAGGAAACGGTGGTCAAGGCGCTATCACACATTGACCGCTTTCAAGAGGGCACAAGGCTGAAGTCGTGGCTCTTTACCATCATGCGAAACACTTTCTGCTCGAAGTTTCGTGTCGGGAAGCGGGAGATTCTTGGCGCCGAAGATTGCGCCTCCTCACGTGGCAGCGTCCCACCCGAGCAGGAGTGGCGCGTGCGAGGCCATGAACTCGAGCGTGCCTGCGGCCAACTGCCCGAACCCTATCGATCGGCATTCGAGTTCGTGTTCATCGAAGGCCACTCCTATGAAGCGGCCAGTGAGCACTTCGATTGTCCAGCCGGAACGATCAAAAGCCGCGTCAACCGAGCAAGAGAGCGGATTGCGCAAGACCTTGGCGAGTTGAAGAGTGGGACGCCCTAGCTGGGAGCATTGGGGCGCAGCGTTGCGACAAGATCGCGATAGGCGCTTTCTGCCTGCCCGTAGCAGCCCTGGCAGAATTGTTCCAGTCCGCGGCGATCCCTCACCACGACGAGACTGCGTTCCGAATGGATCAATCGCCGGCCCTCAAGCACATGAAGCGCCGTCGTCACGCTTGGACGGCGAACAGCCAGCATGAGTGAGAGGAATTCGTGTGTGAGGGATACACGGTCGCCGTCGATGCGGTCGTGGCACATCAATATCCAGCGCGCCAGGCGCTCTTCGACGGAGTAGTTGGCGTTTGCCAAGGCCGTCGAAGCTGTCTGCACCAGGAAGCTCTGGGCATACCGGTACATGATCTCGCTTACTGCCGGGTGGGCTAGCAGGACGGGCCGGAAATTCTTTGTGCGGGCCCGCAGGGCATATCCCTCGACTTGCATAACGGCATCGAACGGCGCGCTTTGCCCCGTGAGCAATCCAGCAATTGGCGCTGCCCCCTCCCGTCCGACAATGCCCACCTCGCAAGACCGGCCCTCCGACGTCGTCATGATGATCGAGGCTATGCCACCCTCCAGAAAGTAACAGAATTCCGGAACCTTCCCACTGGTCGAGAGCATCGAATTCTTTGCAAGGACGACAGGTTCAAGAAGAGGCCGTAGCGCAGACATCGCGTCTTTTGCGATAGCAGAAAGCAGGCCGTTGCGTTCGACTGCCTCGGTGGATGTGTCCATTGGCCGATCTCCCTTTGCCTCCCGAACGTCGGCGCAAAGCGCGAGTTCCAGCGCGGCGAACTCACCAAGGCCGGAACTTTCTACCTTGGAAACTGTTCGGCAGATTTTCTTGAAGGGAGTTCGGCAAATGAGCGAGACCGCGCTGACACCGGGTCTGGAAGTTGTGCCCTCGGATGATCCAAATGTCTTCAACCTCGCGCACGAGGGTACGTATATCGGGGTTCTTGCCTGCGACGGCAGCAACCTGACCAGCAAGGCTCCGTGGGGTTGGCGTCTGAGCGTTGGTCACGGCGTTGGCACCTTGCCGCCGACTGGGACCTCGGCCAGTATAGAGGAGGCGATCGCTCAGGCTGAACGCGCCCTTCGCCGGACTACGACACGGCGCTGACCCGACTGTCAGGAGGGCAATCGACCAGGACCGTTCGCCTTCCAGTGCCCGTCCGGCCGATCAATCGCAGCCTTTCGCGTGTTTGTCTTCTGGCAGACATTGACTCCTATAGCCTGCTATCAGAGAAATGAAATCTACCGTTCGGCGGGGATTGAATGCGAACCCAACGCGATTCCACGATAGTTGGAAAGGCAGCGGTCGGCGCGATTGCGGCGATGTTCTGCGGATTGGCGGTCGTCCTTTCCCTGTGGCTCCATTCGACCTACTGGTCGGCCGTCACACGCGGTGAAGAACAGGTCACGGCGACAACCAAGATCGTCGCTGCAAACGCGATCTGGATCAATTCGCTCGCTCGCCAGACGCTCTATCGCATGGACGATGCGGTGGGTGACGCTTCCCAGCCGCTCGACGCTACCGGCATCAAGCATCTCAACCAGGCGACAGCCGGATTGCCTGTCACCGCAACGGCATACGTCATTGCGCCCGACGGCCGCGTGATTTACTCCAACGATCGCGAGAACAGCCCTTCCGACATCGCCGATCAGCTTTTCTTCAAGCGATTGTCGAACGGGGCGGAGGATTACACTTCCGCTTTGACCATGCTTCGAGGCACGAACCGTCATGTGTTCCTGTCGGCAACAAGGATCGAGCGTAACCGGATTTTCGCAGGTGTTGCCGTGCTTGCCTTCGATGCCGGGATGCTGAGGACGATATGGGATGCCGCATCCCTCGGAAAAGGTTCAACGGTGAGTTTCATCCGACGTGACGGAAAGCTGATCGCCAGGCATCCCGAAGCAAAGGATGCGGTCGATCTCGGTAACTATGTGCTGTTTACAGACTATATGCGAAAGGCAACGGCGGGCACCTACATATCGGCATCGCCCGTCGACGGTGTCACCAGGCTCGTCGGCTACCGGATCGTCGAGCGCACGCCCTTCGTGGCAATCGCCTCGGCAGAAGTGTCAGCCATCATGTGGCCGTTCTGGCGTGACGTCCTGATAGCGGCGACCGTTCTTCTGCTTGCGCTTGCCGCAGCCACGACCGGCGCCTTGAAGATCCTCAGTCTCGCCAAGGCCGAAGCACAACGCACCACCGAGCTCGCACAGGCAGTGCGCACCAACAAGGTGCTGATGCGCGAGATTCACCACCGGGTGAAGAACAATCTCCAGACCGTGATGGCTTTGATCCGGCTTCAGGGCCTCAAGCAGGAGACAGTCCAACGGCTGCACGAGCGTATCATTGCCATGTCAGCTGTCCATGAGCAGATGTATGGCTTCGACCAGTTTCGAAGTGTCCAAGCACGCGATTTCATACCAAACCTCGTCAGAACCCTCGTTGACCTCCATGATCGCGACATAGCACTTAATTTCGAGATCGACGATATCGAGATCGATGCGGACAAGGCAACACCGTTCGCGCTTCTCCTTAACGAACTCCTGACCAATGCAATGAAGTATGCTTTCGATACGCGCCAAGATGGCCGCATCGAGGTTCGGCTTCAAAAACTGTCTACCGGGCGGGTCAGACTGGAGGTGAGCGATGACGGCATCGGCTATGTGCCGGCAGGCGCCAGGTCAGGGATGGGAACCCGGCTGATCAAGTCATTTGTTTCGCAAATGAGCGGGGAATATCGCTATGAGCAGGCCGGCGGAACGGTCTTTATCGCGGAAATCTCACTCGGATAGCGGCGACGCGCAGCGTCATCGTCAGGACTGTCAGTCGATCCCGAAATGGTCGAGGATGATGCGGGCGTTACGCCGGTGGGATTTGAAATAGACATCGAAGAAGTCGCCTGCAATCGGGATGGTGCCCGACGCCGCATCAAGCCCGAGATTGACAAGCATTTTGACGAGCTTTTCGCGCGGAAGGCCTAGCTGTCGCGCCTCGTTGATGATCACCAGCCCAACCAGCGATCCGGCAATATCGCCAATGCCCGGGATCAGACCGAGTATCGCATCGGCGCCGAACCTTATCCCAAGGCCAGGAATGCCAACAGCGGTGTCCATGAGGTTTGCGAGGCGCATTGCACGACGGATCCGCACTTCCTCTGCTGGCGTCGGCCCCGAGTTGCGCCTAGAACTCATCGGCTCAGGCTGCCATTGCCAGCCGCTGCGGTGCAGGAATGTCCTCACCTTGAGTTTTGGCACTGATATAGCGCAACACTGCGGCCACATCGTTGTTTCGAAGGGGTTTGGCGAGTACACCAAGCGAGCCGCGAAATCCCTCAACAGCTTCGGGATTGCCGGTCAGAAACACGACATTCACGCCGAACTCGTCGATGAGGCGGCGCGCAATATTGGGACCCTCTACCCCGTCACGCAGCCGAACATCGACGAAAGCGACATCCGCCTTTGGAGCGAGCGCGAGAGCATCATCATGTGATGCAGCAAACCCGACGGAGCGATGTCCGGCATGGTGGACGTCGTCTTCGAGGTTCAAAGCAGGGATGATTTCGTCTTCGACGATCATAACGTTCATGTAGTGCGCCCTTCTAAGACCGCACATTAACGTTAAGTCGGATACTTTAGTTCCAGCTCATGAGCGATTTGAGCGGTCGGAGGGGATGTCCGTTATACAATTGGTTGACGACGCCCGCAGATCCCGACCGTTGGCGCTACGAGGGCGGCAGTGGCGCGCTTTTGGCCCCCACTCGACATTCGCTTGTGGGCTGGCGCTTGTCTGACGTGACCTTCAACTGTGATCTTCCAAGTCGCGGTTGGAACAAACAACGCTTTGCGAAGTTACGACCCCGCTAGTCATTTTTTCAGGAGGTTTTAAAATGGGTCGTGGACTATTGCTCTGGTTGCTTGGGATCCCCCTGCCAATCGTCATTCTTCTCGTACTGTTCATGCGATAGGAGCGGCTGATGGCTCTTGGCTCCGAAACCGGCACCGGGCTCGTTCCGGTCGAATCGGCAAAATCAGCGATCTCCTGGGGTCCAATTATCGGTGGGACGGTCGCGTCGATCGGCGTGACGCTGATGCTTCTTCTGCTCGGTACAGGGATGGGCCTGACCATGGTGTCTCCGTGGTCGGGCGAGAGCAGCTCGGCCGCGACCGTTGGGATTTCCGCAGCGATCTGGCTGGTCGTCGTGCAGTGGCTCTCTTCGGCCCTTGGCGGATATCTAACGGGGCGCCTGCGTACGAAGTGGGCTGTGGTCCATACCGACGAGGTCTTCTTCCGCGATACAGCGCACGGCTTCCTCAGTTGGGCACTGGCGACGATCTTCGTTGCCGGATTCCTTGCTTCTTCTCTCGCATCGCTTGCGGGCGCTGGCGCAAGCGCAGCCGGTTCTGTCGCGACCGGCGCCGGGATCGCGGCGGCCGCGCCTGCAGCATCCGCCGCATCCGCTAGCGATCTGTCGACGGGTTATTTCACTGATGCTCTTCTTCGCCCGGCCGAGGCCGGTGCCAGGGCAAAAGAGGACAACGCGGCGGCGACTGCGGAAATCTCGCGCATCTTGATGCAGAGCGCCGCGAAGGGATCGGTTTCCGATAACGACAAGGCCTATACCGCAAGCCTCGTTGCCGCACGTACCGGCTTGTCCGAACAGGATGCGCGCAACCGGGTTGATATGGTGCTCAAAGAGATCGAAGATGCGAAGGTTGCCGCGCAGGCTGCCCTCGACAAAGCGCGAAAGAGCGCGGCAACAGCCGCTCTTGTGGGAACGATTTCGCTGCTAGTCGGCGCCTTCATCGCATCGGCTGCGGCAGCACTTGGTGGCCGCCAGCGTGACGAAGAAGAGGACTTAGTGCGCACGACGCGCGGCCCTCTCGTCTGAGTGCGCATTGAAAAGCCGGCAGCGCTCACGCGCTGCCGGCTTTTTGTTATCAAACGTACAGACACCCTCCGTCGTCTCATCTTGGTATAGCATAGGCGCATGCAAGGCGGAGTTGTCGTGCCATCATGCCACCGATAAAAAATGCCAGGCTTCTGATCCTATTGGAAGGATTGAACCAGACAGAGTACATCTCGCCGCCGAGTGGCGTTGGGCTGAAAACCGGCCTGCGAGCTGTCGAACTGGGCCTCGTCCAATGGAACGACGACGTTAAAGCTGCGCGGTTCAAGCTGACGAAAAAAGGGCTGGGCTACCGGTCGCGCTTTGCAAAAGCCATCTAATCATCATGTGTCCCGTCTGGATGAAACTGCCTGCATCGTTGCGCGAAGTGCGGCATCCAAGACTGCGCGGCCAGGCAGCAATCGGGCCAAGCGGGGCTGTCGACATATTCGCGCCCCTTCCCCGCCGCCCTCGATCAAAGTCTGACGCAAGTCGTCGTCGCTCAATTGGTGCTCCCGCTTTCTGTAGAACCTGGATATAGGCCGTAGACCGCGAACGGTAAGCCCCAGACGCTGCAGTCGTTGCGGAGAAGCTCTGGTGGAAAAAGCGCGACCGAACTCATGATGCCGTTGCGCGTTATGACGTGACAGCATTTGTAAGCCAGGAGCAAACAAAAATGAAAAATCACGTCCGGTTCGCGCTTCTGGCGAAAGCTGGCTATGCGGCACGGGGTCTCGTCTTCCTTCTCGTCGCGGGACTGGCGCTGTTTTCGGGTCTCACCGGCGGCACTCCTGAGACGAAATCAGCACTCTCAACGCTGCTGCAGCAACCTTTCGGCCGCGTGTGGGTCGGCCTTATCGGGGTCGGATTACTGGGCTTTGTCGCATGGCGACTCGCACAATCTTTGGCCGATGCGGATCGGCATGGGCGCGACGTAAAGGCAATGATCATTCGCTCAGCCCTGTTTGGCAGTGCGATAACCTATATCGGTCTTGCTGCCTATGCACTCGGTCACGCCTTTGCGGTCGGCGGCACGAGTGGAGGTTCTGGAGAAAAGGGCTTAGCGGGATGGATCATGTCGCAGCCATTCGGCTCCTACCTAGCGATCGCCGTCGGCGTCGGTTTCATTTTTGGCGGGGGCATGACCGCGCTCAAGGGTGTCACCGGAAAGTTCAGGCGTTACATCAGGCTGGACGAAGGGTCTGCAGCTTCATGGATTTGTATCTATGGTCTGCTCGCACGTGGCGCAGTCTTTGCGGTCACAGGCGTGCTGTTCGTTTTCGCTGGCATCCATGTTAATCCTGATGAAGCGGGGAGCATGGCCGACGCCCTCGAATGGGTCCGCCACCTCCCGTTCGGCGGCATCCTTTATGCGGCAGTCGCAATCGGTCTGGCCGCATTCGGCATCTACAATTTGATCGAGGCGCGCTACCGGATCGTGCGCAGCCCATCGCTTAAGGACGTGACGAAGTCGATTCCGAGCACTCGCTGAGCAAAAAAGGGTATGAGCTATAGCCCGTCATCTTCGATTAGACGCGCAAGCTCGGCCGGACTGCGAATGCCAAACTCATACCATCCGATGAGCTCTCGGGCCTTAAGGCTGCTCGCGTCATCGGTGATTGCCAAGCCACGGCGCGCGCACCAACCGCGCAGGACGCGATCGATACAGTCGACATCCTCCTCGACCAGAGGCGCCTTCGGCCAACAGGTGGTGTTCATGTTCCCCTCATCGGCGTCAGATCGCCAAGGTCCACGATAGGCGAAAGTTCAAGGCGCACAAGCGGTTTACGGCCAAAACTCACAGCTGGTTGAAATCGTACAAACCGTTGTCGACCGGCGGTCCGCAGTTCCTTCCCTCCGTACCTCCCTTCAAGACTGAAGCAGATCGGCCCTGCTCGGTCCTGCCGCATGGGGAATGGAGTGTCTTTGAAATCCAGCGGGCGTGGGCTTGACGGTTTATCGCCGATTTTCCTGCCGTTTTGCAATGTCGAGCCAACAATCGTGAGGGCAACAGCCTGATAGCTTCGGCAACAACGTGAACGACCGAGTTGACTGAATCGGGTTGGATCTTCGCCTCCCCGATAGGGGAAGACGTCAAAGACAGGCTGAGAAAGTCGCTAAGAGCTTGAATGGAGCAGGATCAGGAAAACCTGACCGCATCTTTAAAGGGCACGACCCGCACCACAGCTCCCGTTTCGTCGGTGATCTCGAAGCTTTGTCCATCGACAAGCTTGCCGAGCCTTACAATTTCACTCAGGAGTTCGCGAGCGCCTGTCAAGGCTTCCTCGACCGCGGCGTCGAGATCTGCGAGCTCGGTGCCATCGGGATCGGCGATATAATCGTCACCGTTGCGGATGTTGAAGAAAAATCGGGGCATGTTCACCATTCTCGGGAGCTCGTTTCCATAACCGTCGGTGCGCGGGATTTGTTCCGGGAACGTCCCCTGGCGGCGCCGGTGACTTCAATTTGGCCCATCGAAGTGGGAACCCTCAGGAGATGGCGGAGTTAAGACAGGGGTCGAACGCGAGCTCGGTGATGAGGAACGCGTTTACTCAAGCCCCTAGCGGAGATACCCGCGATGATGAGCGGCCAGCAGCCAGTCAGCACGATAGGCACAGGCCACCGGTTTGAGACAGCTCACATCGCGGAGAACAACCATGTCCGGCCGCTCTACGTCTCAGTCCCGGATAGATCGGTATAAGGCTCCCGGGTTCCAAGGTAGATAAATCGAAAGGCGCTATCAATGACAGACCCAAAAAATCAAGGTTCGCTTGACGTCGACGGCGAGGACGTCATCGACGGCAATACCGGAGGTCAGCCAGCCGACCGCGGCGACGACGGGTTTAAGTTCAAAGCCATGCGTGAGGCTGTGCGTCAGCGCTCCGACGGTCTCATCGTAACATCAGACCTCGAAGATCATGAGGAACGCGGGGCGGCGCCTGGAACGCGCGAACAGGACTAGGGACTGTCATTAATCGGTTGTCGATCGGCGGCGGCTGAATCAGGCGTCTTTAGGGAAAAGGCCGTTTGTCTGACCCGTCAGCATTTACGAGAGGCCAGATCATCACAAATGGGTCCTGTCCAGTCGTCTGGCGGGCCGGTGACGTCACCCTACGCCTAGGTAGCTGATGGTCGTGGCGCACCTTCATTGCGGCCAACGGTGGACGGGTCCGACAACGCGGCGCTTGTGAATTTCAGATAATCTGGTCTGCGCCTCATATGCCCTTGCTGGGGCTGAGCCTTCCATTTTCATCGATGACAATGTCCGCCTGGTCCAGGTCACGCGGAACATGCTTTTGTTGCCAGCAGCCGCCTGAGTAACAGCCAGGACCACTCCCAGGATTAAGAACCGTCCGAGGTCAACGTCGCAGAAAACGCATTGCCCTGATGAGTGCCGAATACCGCTTCTAGCCTGACCAAATTCGCCATGGAACAAAGCCGACGCGATAAGGGTTCATCCAACGCAACCTAAGGAGATGCAATTATGGACCATGCAAATCATGTCCGGCTGACCGCCGACGAGCTGACACCAGCTATTCTTGAAGGCGCTACCGTTTATGGCGCCGACGATCACAAGATCGGCAAGGTTGATCATGTTCACGGAAGCGGCACGGCGACCAGCGTTGTCATCGATGTGGGTGGTTTCCTTGGAATAGGCGCCAAGCCGGTGTCGGTGCCGGTCGGTGATCTCGAATTCATGCGTGACGAGGACGGCGACGTGCACGCCCTCACCGCCTGGACGAAGGATCAGCTGAAAGAGATGCCTGAGCACCGAGATTGACGGGCGGACGCGCCGACATGCTGGCCGCAGGGTCGGCGCGGTAGCTGTGCAGCCGATGAGAGCCCTATGTGCTTGAAGGGAGTGCGACATGGCTTACAACGTGCTTATTGTCGAAGACCAGCCGCTGATTGCCCTCAATCTTCAGGATACGGTCGAAGAGCTTGGACACCGCACGATCGGCATCGCCAGCAACATGTACCAGGCACTGATGCTGTCTCATGATGCGGAGTTGGCGCTCGTCGATGTCAACCTGGAGGATGGCCCGACCGGACCAATTCTCGGAAAGACGCTCGTCGATGCGAACGTCACCGTCCTGTTCATGACAAGTGACCCCGGCGCGCTACGTGGCGGCGTGCCGGGCGCGATCGGTGTAATGCAAAAGCCGGTGCCCGACAGGGATCTCGGCGATGCGATCCGCTATGCTGCGGATCGTCGCAGCGGCAAGGATAATACCTCCGTTCCCAGAGGCCTTGTTCGGTTCCACGCGTGATCCAAATCCAGTCATTTGCACCATCGCACCGCACCACAAATAGTTCATGACGCCTGCTAGGCCGCAACGGGACCGGAAACGGCGGCCTTTCTGAGGCTCGCAGAAATTCGCGCGTCGCTGAACGGCTTGGCAACGATATCGATACAGCCGGATAATCCGCTTCCCACTTCTTTAGGGCTGCCAGTCACGAAGATGACCTTGATATGAAAGCGGTCCATAAGCCGGCGGCCAAGAGCTGAGCCGCTGGCACCGTCCGCCAGGCCGAGATCGACAAGCGCCGCCTCGGCGCGCGGAGCGTGGGCAAGAGCCTGTTCCAGCGTGACAACCGATCCTATGACTTCGTGCCCGGCGTCGCGAACGATCCGCTCCAGCTCAAGAGCGATGATTGGCTCATCCTCGATAATCAAAACACGCATTGATCCCTCCTACGATTAGTCCAGCAAATAGGTCGGGTTTAGAAAATGACCACGAAACCACACGGTTTTTTGATTGAAAACAGGCGGTTGGTACGGTTTCGTACCGGATCGACGGTCTCGTCCGCATGGTCCGTCAGGAAGCGTGGAACCCAACTTGCACCATCTCGTTAGCTTTGAACTGTGATGAGTGGCGGCCATGCACGGTTGCGACAAGAAAGTGCCGAAAACGTCTTTGCACAGCTTGCACATCGAAAGCGAACAGTAACTGACATTCGCCGCGCTTGACCAGTACGCTGCGCGTGACACAGGCGCAACCAGCGCCCGGCTGACAGAAGGCGCGAGTCTATTCAATGGAGAAAAAAATGTCCGAATCTTCGAAGCCCGCCGTGCGGGGAATGCTTCTTTATCTCGGCGCGCTTCTTTCACTGGGCCTGATAGCTGGCGTGATCTTTACCCTCTCTGGCAGGCCTTCGAATCCTTCCGTGCAGTCGGCGGGCGAAACCATTCCTGAAGCGACAGCACTACCACAGCAAGCGAAATAGGCAGTTTTCGTCTTCACCGAGTTCAGGCGATGAGCTTCAGCAACTCCAGTCCCGCCGTCGGCTTAGCGACAAAAGTCACGCCGGCCTCGACATCGTCGTGCGAAAGCTTCACGAGACCTGAGGTCACGATAACCCGGGTCGCTGGCCATTGCGATCGGACCCGCGCAACCAGGCCGAGGCCATCCATACTGCCGGGCATATCTATATCGGTGTAGAGGGTGTCGATCTGGTTGGTCTTGAGTAGCACCAGCGCCTCGTCGGCATTGGCAGCTTCAAGCGTCCGGTAACCGGCGCGGTCGAGGAAGTCGACAATATCGAAGCGCAGGCGGCTTTCGTCCTCGACGACCAGGATACTGCGCTCAGCCATGTCCTCGATCGCGGCAGGCGCGCGCACGCGATCAAGCACTTCGCGACCATCTGGCGATGCCTGGGTATGCTCAAGAAGCTCGCGTTCGAGCACCGCCTGGTGCCAATGGAGATCATCCTGCCCGAAAGGCCGGCCGGCCTGCTCCCATAGAGAATAGGCGCGTGCGGCGATCCACTCACTTCGATTACCGGTCATTGATCGATCTCCCTCCGTCTGCGGCGGGCAACGAACGTATTGCGGGTGAACTTGGTTCCATAGCCGAGCCCAAATTCTCCCGAACTGGCGCCTTCCGTACGGTTTCAGACCGGATCGATCGCTTCAGCTGCCAGGAAGCGACCATGCAAAAACGCTTTTGTCATTTCGTAAAGCCACCTTGCGCTTTCCTCGCGCCCAAGGTCGATGAGGCAATTGCGTTCGAAGGGCGCGGTGGCATGTGCCGCCCAGTTTCTGGCTTTGCTCGGATCGTCCCACTGCTGGAACTCCCTTCTGATGCCAAGGGTTAATGCCACACTCGGCAAAGGCCGATCTATGAAGGAGACGATATCATGAAAAGCAAGGATCTCGGCGATACCAATCCCTGGAGCGAACGCAACTGGGTTGCTGTCGTCGCCGATGGCGACGAGGCTTTCCAGGCCATCACTCGCTTTGCGGAAGATAAGCGCATCGCAGGGGCGTCGTTGACCGCGATTGGAGCATTCAGTTCCGCCACCCTCGGTTTTTTCGATTTCACGACACGCAGGTACAAGGAGATTGTGGTCGACCGGCAGGCGGAAGTATTGAGCGCGATCGGCGACATCGCGATCGGAGACGACGGTCATGCAAGCCTGCATTTGCACGTCGTTCTCGGTTTCGAGGACGGTTCGACCAAAGGCGGTCATTTCATAAGCGGTATCGTTCATCCGACATTCGAAATCGTCATCCGCGAGAGCGCAACCGGTTTCCGCCGCCGCAAACACGACGACCTCGGGATCGCCTTGATCGACCTTTGAGTGACAAGACCGCGGAGCGTGGCGGCGGGGTTTTTGATCCTGTCCTGCGTTGTCTACGACAAGGGTCACGCAGCCCATCTGAACAAACTGGCCGCTTCCGGCGCGTCGCGGATACTTCGATCCGAAGCGCTTAAACTATGCTCGAGCGGAGGAACATTGCTGCGCCGATGACGGCACGGCCGCTCCGGCATCGACAGTTGCCGGCCGGCAAGCCTGAACTCTTACCGGTCGACGCCGTCACTCACGATTGAAAGGCCGGACCGACAGGATAGTCTGGATGAAGCGCATGGAATGTCGTCATAAGGGCGAGAGCGCGTGTGACCACGTCTTTCGCGAGTTCAGGATCATTGACGGCAAGATCACTCGCGACTGAGGACAGTGCTTTGCCGACCGATGCCATAACCGTCTCGAGCCCATCGTCCCCCTCATCGGCTGCCCAGCGTGCATTTCGCTCCAATGTGATCGCCAGCCGCTCCAACAACGCCTGCTTTTCCGCCACCCCCAATGTCGCGAATGTCTCTTCCGTCACCAGCAAATTCGTAGTTCCTCTTATGGACGCGGGCGGTAAACGCACATCAGGAAAAAAAGATGCACTCAAGTGCGCGTCGGCAGAAGGGTTGCGGAACATCGCAGCCGCTTGCTTGTTAGTGCTGCGACACTTCTGTCACAACTCACAAAAGACGGAACTGAAGCCATGACCCTTGCCGGGAAGAAGATCGCCATTCTCATTGCGCCGCGCGGGACGGAAGAGCCGGAATTTGTCAAGCCGAAGGTGGCCGTGGAGGCGGCAGGTGCGGCCGTAACGGTCATCGGCATCGAAACGGGAAAGGGCCAGACGAACAACAGCGATCCGGTCCCCGATGGCAGCTATCAGATCGACAGCGTCGTTGCGAAGATCGTCGAAGAATTTGCAGAGGGCCGCCATTCCGAACAGGCCCGCGGCGCCTGATAGGCTTAATTGCGCTGCCGGGAGCGACGGACGAGCGAGTTCGCCGCCTCGCGCCTGCGTCGGTGGAAAGGGAGTTTTGAGATGACGGAAGACAACAAGAAGCAAGCAGAGCTGCCGGAAACAAGCCCTGGCTTGGAGCCACCGATCAAGGAATCAAGCGAGCAGCGCGGCATGGCGCCCCGGCCGGATGAGAAAGAAAAGCTCGTGCCAATCGGCAAGTCTGGCTTGAGTGCTGGCAAGCCCGATCGATAAGGCCGACGGGAGCAAAACCCGGTCCCAGTGGTACCTTGTGAGGCGGATACCCGCCCTGTCAAGATCGAACGGCGGGCTTCCTGACCCGGTTCCGATTTCTGACGAATACTATGCAGCATCCCATCTTTCAGCATGGGGTCGGTGGTTCGCGCCTCAGTGTCCTCCTCGAACTCCGGGTGCGGATTCCCGCTGCGAGAGTGAAGTCGCTCGATCTTGCGACAGGAAAAATTGTACTGCGCGCGAGATCCAGGACATCCGACCAATACATCTACTCCGTCATTGCTTGCTGCCCGACGGACGACTTCCACGTGCCGGAACGGGAACTGGACGGGCTCAATCGCCGGGCCCGTAAGATTATCTTTCATGACCGGGTCCGAAAGCGGTCGAGGACATGCTTGCCCGCGCCATTCTAGAGGAATGAGGCGAGGAAGACCTGATAAACCAAGTCGAAAGACGGCGTCGCGCCGCATATCGGGCGAAGCTGACCCTATCGCCGAGGAAAAAGGAGGCGACACCCGTCAGCCCGCCACTGACGGCGACGCGTCGAACTTGGATGGCTGACAAGAATGAATGCGCGCCGGCTTTCTGGAGTAAACCCAAGCAGATCGCACTCATCGCAGTGCCGAAGCTGCGCCAAGACGATCGCGGCAGGAAAATGGTGGAACCGGTACCTTCGATCGCCGTTGTCACACGAAAGGAGACCGGCATGCGCTACTTTTTCAACGTCAAATCAGAGGCTTTCGACGAGATCGACAAGGAAGGCAGCGACTTTCCGGATGTTGCCGCAGCTCACCAGGAGGCGGTTCGTTCTGCGCGCGAAATGGTGGCTGAACTGGTTCTTAACGACGACCGCATCGACGGCATGCGTTACGAGATCGCCGACGAAGCAAACGAAGTCGTTGCGACCGTGTGGTTTCGCGACGTCCTCAAACTGGACTAGCTTGCTTCGCCAATCAGACGTTCGAATTCTTCTTCGGGGATACCGTAGGAGCCTGCTGCATAGGCTTCGAGGCCTTCACGATCAAGGACTTCGATTGCACCACGCGTTGATCTTATCAGGTGAAGTCCCTCCAGCAGGTGAAGACCGGTTGTGACGCCCGGCCTTCGCACGCCAAGCAGCAGCGCGATGTAGTCGTGCGTGATCTCCATGACGTCGGCGCGTAGCCGGTCGTGACACATGAGGATCCAGCGCGCCAGCCTCTGTTCCAGCCGAAACTTCGCATTGGCAAGCGAGGTGTAGGATACCTGCGTGGCAAACACATGCATGTACTTGATGAAAGGTATCTGCAAGGTCGAGCTTTGGAGAGTAGCCTTCCTCATGTGGTCGATGGGAATCCGGTAGCCGGATCCGGCAACATGCATTTCGATCAGATAGGGGACCTCGTTATCGCCGATAATTGTCGCGGTCGGTACAAAGCCCTCGCGCCCGAACATCCCGGCTTCCGTCGCGGTTCCAGTGGCGGCCACGGCAAGCACCGAGCCGATGCCGCTCTCGGGGAAATAGACGTGCTCTAGCGTCTTGCGCGGTTCGGCGATCCGGAATGCACTCGTCAGTCTTACGGGTTCGAGATAAGGTTCAAGCAGACCGAAATCCTCTGCTGTCAGTGCCCTTAGCATTTTATTTCTCAGGTCGCTTTGCTTTACCATATCCGCCGGTCTCATTGTTGGCATCAGTTTGACGATGCCGATCCTGTCTATCATCCGGAGAAATTGGGGTTCGCCAGCCGAACGGCAAGGTGCGGAGAAGTCCCTCCAACCAAGGGCCCCCGGGAGGTATTGGGCCAACGAAAGTTTGCAGCTGCCCCCGGGGACCGCCGCACATAAAGCAGCGACAGCATCAGATGGCCTCACCTGGGCGCCTCAAATCCAGGCAAGGAGACTATAATTTGCGCGGCAAATCAGGAGAATGAACGTGCCCATCCAAACGGCAAAAAATTATCCTGATCAGGCACTTGATCATTTTCCGCACTGCAACATCTGCGCGAGAAACGCCTTTCTCTCCACCGTCGTCGACGCGCTGGGGCGGTCCCCGTATCTTACAGGAGTTTGCAGAATGGAATATGTCGAGCCGAGGAACGTAACCAGCGATGCTTTAACGCGGGTTTGGTCCGTCGCCAATTTTGCGACCGGCATCGCATCGACGACAGGGAGCGGCAGCGGCTGTTGGAACTGTTCGGATCTTTTGCAACTGCAAGCGAATTGCTTCACAACGCTCGGCGCGAACCCAAATTCAGATAATCGCACGCTCGATCGACGGCTTTCAGGTCTGCCGCGTTGCTCACCTTATCATCGCCGTCCCAGGGATTTCGCCGTTTTCACAGTTTCGTGTGCTGGGAACAACGTCTGGCGACGACCGTTCGCCTTTCGTTGACCTTTGAAGGATCCGAGAATGAAGACAATTGCAAAACCATTGCTATTTGCTGCCCTCAGCGGCGCACTGACCGTGACGACGATGTTTCCCGCTGCGGCGATGCCGGTTCCGGTTGTGAAGCAGACACAGATCAGCAACCTAGAAGACGTCCAATTTCGCCGCCCCGTGAGGCGTGGATGGTATAATGGACATCGCGGTTATCGCTCGTACCACCGAGGCTATCGCCGCCATAGCGACGGTTTCTGGTACCCGCTTGCCGCTTTCGGTGCCGGGGCAATCATCGGCGGCGCTCTCGCGGCGCCCCGAGCCTATGCAGGTTCCAGCCGCCATGTGCAGTGGTGCTCGGAGCGCTACCGCACCTATCGTGCATCCGACAACACCTACGTGCCGCGCGCTGGCGTGCGCGCCGAATGCATTTCCCCGTACAACTAGTGCCAAAGGAGGCCGCCTGACACCAGGCGGCCTTTCTTGCCTCAGGGCCTGCAGGAGATCCTGAACCCTGAGCTCTCTGGCTACGTTTTCAACACACTGTCCAAGCGGACGACGTTGGCTGATTGGGCGATCCTTGATCGCTCCGCCGCCAGGGCTGCTGCCAGGTCTTCGGTCCGAAACGGTTTGGCGACGACCGGCCGCGTCACTTCGGCTCCTGATTCCAGCTTGTCGCTGTAACCGGTCATCAACACGACAGGAAGGCGGGGATGGCTGTGTCCAATCGTTTCGGCAAGCTCGATCCCGGACATCTGCGGCATCATGATGTCGCTGACGATGGCTTCGACTTCTGGATGACGATCAAGGATTTCGAGCGCCTCAGCGCCTCGCCCGGCCGTGAAGATCGTTGCGACGAGACCTTCCAGCCCCAGACGGACCGACTCAAGCGATGCGGGCGTGTCGTCGACAATCAGGATGACTTTGGCGAGTTCTGCCGATGAAGGCTTAATCTGTCTGGAGGTCTTTGGCGCATCGGATTTCGGCAGAAGGAGTGTAAAGGCGCTGCCATGTCCGAGCAGGCTGGAGACCTTGACCGCGCCTCCGGCTGCCAAGGCGAAACTATGAACTTGAGTGAGCCCGAGACCGGCCTGGCCGTTTTCCTTTGTCGAGAAGAAGGGCTCGAACACCCGCACCAGGTTTGCCGCGTCGACGCCCTTGCCTGCGTCTGTGACAGTCAGCGCCACGAAGGCGCCACGAAGCCGCGCATCTTCCAGGCCGGCCTCGGCGACATTCCTGGCCGAGATCGTCACCCTTCCTCCATCCCGCATCGCTTCCCTGGCATTGGTCAGGAGGTTGATAAGGGCAATCTCAAGCCCGGCCGGATCCACGTGAACGGGCCAGAGGTCATCATGGAGTTCAAAATCCAGCGTGACCGTGTCATTAAGAGCCTGGCGAAGAAGCGGTTTGATGGCAGCGAGTTTCTCGTCGAGTTCGACATGCGTCGCACCCTGGTTGGATCGCCTGGAAAATGACAAAAGGCGTTGGGTGATCGCCTTGCCTTTGGTGACGCCGTCGGCCATGTGGCCGAGCAAAAGCGTAACGCGCTGCTCGTCGCCTCTGCGCCGCTTGATGCCTTCGACCCCCGACTGGAAGACCATCAGGAGATTGTTAAAGTCATGAGCAGCCTGCCCCGTAAGCTTGCCGAGTGCGTCCATTCGCTGCCAGTTGGCCATGCTCTCGCGTTCGCGATTTCGCGCATCGATTTCCCGCAGCAGCAGGAATGCCGCAGCGCCTGACAGCAACAGCGTCACGCATGCGCCAGCAATCAGCAGCATCCAGGCCTTGTTGGCCAGTCGATCATATTCTTCGGCGGGGATGCCGACCCTCACGCGCCAGGGTGTCTCTGCAAGTCGTGCCTCGGCAGCCCTGAGGGTCCCCCCGGACGCCAACACTGCGTTGCCAAAGCTGCTGCCGGTAAAACGTGCGAATTCGTCGCCGGGCCTGCCTGAGAGTGCGGGCGCGCCGGTCGATGCAACCAGCCGGTCTTGCCCATCGACGATCCATGCCGGCCAGGTGCCGGGAAGACCGGTCGCGGCCAACAGCTCGGTAACGGTCTGCGGGCCGATCACCGCGGAAAGCACAGCCTGAAGCTTGCCTCTTCTTTCGATGGGGACCCGGATAGCGAAAGCCGCCCTGCCCTTCGGACCGACAACGACGTTCCCAATGACCGGCTCGCCTGTCTTGAGTAGCCTTTCGTAACTCTCGACATCAACAATACGCCGGCTTGCCGATGCATCCAGGGGCGGAAGCGAGAGAACGACATTACCGTCCTGGTCTGATACGCGGATCTGCTGCCATCCCGGCACCCGTTCACGCAGCCGGCGCGCCGTCTCTGCAAAGCTTGAGCGAGAAACCGGAAGATCGAACCTTGGCGAGTCGGCGATCACTGACAGGAGCTGTATCTGGGTATTGAGCTCGCGCTGGACCGTCGTGGCGATCGTGTCGGCCCGTAACCGGACGTCATCATCGAGCGACCGTCGTTGCTCGGTCACGAAGAACCACTCCATTCCCGCGGCCAGGATGATGACCGGTATGAGGGAGGCGCTGAGGAGAAGGAGCGCTGGCCGGACTTTGTTCAAGCGATTTCCCAGATGTTATTCGGCAACGGTTATGACATATGCGAGCAAGCCAAACTTGCAAGCGGGGGCAGACTGCGGACTGCCGGCTGCATTGCCAGTTATTTTATCAGGCCTGACGCAGGAATTTCGAGTGAAATCGAAACGCCGTCGCCGGCCCATTTTCGCTCGATTGCCGCATTCAGACCTTTGAGCGCGGCTCTTTCAAGCGTCGTCCCGAAGCCTTCCCGATCCGTCGGACCAGTCATCTCGGGCGAGCCTTGCTCGACCCACCTGAGATGAAGGACACCCTCGGACATAGAAACGTCGATCGAAAGCTGTCCCGAGGGCGTGGAAAGCGCGCCATACTTGGCGGCATTCGTCGTCAGCTCATGGAGAAGGAGCGCGAGCGAGGTCAGCGCGTTACCGCGCAGCGGAGCGTCCGCTCCGCTGATCGCGATATTGGCTTTCTGCCTGTTTTCATGGGGAGCAACGATCGCTTCCAGGAGCGCCTTTACGGTTGTATCAGCCCAGCTGATCCCGTCGCCGCTTCCAAGTTCGGGCAGCGTCAGGTCATGAGCGCTGGCAAGTGCCTGTATGCGCGACCTGAGGTCGCTCTCGAGGTCGGCGGCGCTGGTGGCCGACCGGGCGCTGAGCGAGATCAGCCCGGCCGTGATGCTGAACAGGTTCTTGACCCGGTGATTGATCTCCCGCAACAGCACGTCCTTGTGCCCGGCTGCTTGCCTGAGAGCCTCGGCCTGAAGGGCGAGCTCGTCCCTTTGCGCTGCCAGCTGTTGTCGCTGACGATAGAGTTCGACGAAAACCTCGGCCTTGCTGCGCAGGATGTCTGGCTCGATGGGCTTTTGGATAAAGTCGACCGCTCCGGCCTCGTAGCCCCGAAACCGGCGCTGTCCGTCTGTCGTACCAGCGGTCACGAAGATAATCGGGATGCGCCGGGTCCTTTCGTTTCCACGCATCAGCTCGGCGAGCTCGAAGCCGTTAAGGCCCGGCATCTGCACGTCGACCAGCGCCAGCGCTACATCGTTTTGCAGCAGGATCTCCAGCGCCTGGTCGCCTGATCGGGCCTTGAGAAGCAGGAGGTCGTCGCGCCGCAGCAGCGCCTCTAGGGAAAGCAAATTTTCCTCAAGATCGTCGACGAGGAGAAATGGGACGGGCGCCAACAAGTGATCTAAACCTCTTTTAAAAATTCGCCGATCGCTGCAATCGACATGACATGCGCCGCTGGACACATTGCGATAGCTGCTTCAGGCATGGCGGATGCGAAAGCCGTAAGCGGGTCCTGGATGAGGGCGATCCCGCCGGCAGCGCCGACCGCCTGCAAACCCTTTGCGCCGTCATGGTTGGCGCCGGTCAGCACGATTGCAATAAGAGACGGCCCATAGGCATCGGCAGCGCTCTCGAACAGAACGTCGATGGACGGCCTGGAAAACAGGACCGGCTCATCGCTCGATAGTGACACGGTCTTATCGAATTCAACGAGGAGATGGTAGTCGGGCGGCGCAAAATAGATCGTGCCTGGCTCTATCGGCTGCTTGTCCTCGGCCTCCTCGACGCGCAGGCTGCATTTGGCGCGGAAGAGTTCGGCCATGACGCTGCGCTTGTCCGGCGGGAGGTGAACAACCACTAGGATCGGGATAGGGAAGCTGACAGGCAGGAGCGGCAGTATCGCCGAAAGCGCCTCAAGTGCACCTGCCGACGCTCCGATTACCACGGCTTGCGGCCTGATCGCGCTCATTCTCCCTGCCTTTGGTAGATTTTCTCCTCACGGACGAAGTCTCTGAAGGCACCAGATTGAGGCGAGAAGCGCAGGCTCTCCTTGGCACCGAGCCCCAAAAAACCCTTGCGGGCGAGCGAGTCCTTGAAGAGGCCAAGTGCCCTGTCCTGTAGGTTTCGATCGAAATAGATGAGGACGTTGCGGCAGGAGATGAGGTGCATCTCGGCAAAAACGGCATCGGTTACCAGACTATGGTCCGCGAATACGACATTGCGGCGCAATGTCCTGTCGAAGGTGACCCGGCCGTAGGCTGCCTGGTAATAATCCGAAAGCGAGGACTTTCCCCCGGACTTGCGGTGGTTTTCGGTAAAGAGGGGGACGCGGTCCAAGGGATAGACGCCTGCTTCCGCCGTTTTCAACGCGTCCTGGTTGATGTCGGTGGCGTAAAACAGCGTGCGCTCTTCCAGCCCCTCTTCCCTAAAAAGGATGACCATGGAGTAGAGCTCCTCACCGCCGCTGCAGCCGGCAACCCATAGCTTGATCGATGGATAGGTGCGCAGATGTGGAACGACCTTTTCCCGGATTGCCCTGAAATAGGAGGGATCGCGAAACATCTCGCTCACCTGTACCGTCAGGTAGCGCAGGAGTTGCCCGACCATTTCCGGATCATGAAGCAGGCTTTCCTGCATGGCTGAGAAAGTCGCCAGCCCGAGCTGCTCGCGCGCCTGCTTCAGGCGCCGCTTGATGGAGGCAAAGGCATAACTGCGGAAATCGTAGTGGTACTTCAGAAACAGGGCTTCGAGCAGCAACCTGATCTCGATGTCCTCGACCTTCTCGGGGATCGGTACAAGCGTCATTTCGGCATCCAGACCCGTACCAGCGACAGAAGCTTCTCGACGTCGAGCGGCTTTGCCATATAGTCATTTGCGCCCGCTTCGATGCAGCGCTCTTGGTCGTCCGGCATAGCCTTGGCCGTAAGCGTAATGATCGGCAGTTTCTTCCAAGCGGCATTCTTGCGGATCTCGCGGGTCGCCGTCAGGCCGTCCATGACCGGCATCATCACATCCATCAGCACCAGGTCGATGCCGCCATCGGCTTGCGCTGCGGATTTTTCCAGAGCTTCGAGCGCTTCCCGGCCGTTGCGTGCAATCTCGATTATCGCTCCCCGCGGTTCCAGGATATTGGTGAGAGCATAGACGTTGCGCACATCGTCCTCGACAACGAGGATCCGCCGGCCTTCAAGAAGCGCGTCCCTGTGCCTCGCCTGACGGATCATTTTTTGCCGTTCGGCCGGCAGTTCGGAGATCACCTGGTGCAGGAAGAGGCTCACTTCATCGAGCAGCCGCTCGGGGGATTTCGCACCCTTGATGATGATCGACTTGGAATAGCGCCTGAGCTTCTGCTCGTCGTCCGCGGACAACTCACGACCGGTATAAACGATGACCGGCGGGAATGCGTAGGCGCTCTCCTGGCTCAAGGTCTCCAGGAGGGAATATCCGGACGCATCGGGGAGCGT
The DNA here is from genome assembly GCF_047325115.1 of Rhizobium sp. Rhizsp82. Lineage (NCBI taxonomy): Bacteria > Pseudomonadati > Pseudomonadota > Alphaproteobacteria > Hyphomicrobiales > Rhizobiaceae > Rhizobium > Rhizobium sp. Rhizsp82. Next base: position 415,261 of record NZ_CP168569.1, read on the forward strand.
CAGATCCATGACCATGCAATCGAACGTCTCCTGCCTTAGCCGGTCGAGGCATTCGGCCGCCGTACTTGCTGTCACCGTCTCGACGTCGTGCGAGGCGAGCAGTCGCGCAACAGCCTCGCGCTGCACCGGATCATCCTCGACGATCAGGACGCGACGAACACCCTGGGACAACCGGGCTTCGAACTTCTGGAGCACATCGACAAGCTGATCACGATTGACGGGCTTGATCAAGTAACCGACCGCGCCGAGTGAATAGGCGGTTTCAAGATGGTCGCTGCCGGATACGACGTGGATCGGTATATGGCGTGTCTGAACGTCCTGCTTTAACCGGTCGAGCACCGCAAGCCCTGATTGATCCGGCAACCCGATGTCAAGGACGATGGCACTCGGCTTCAAGTCCTTTGCAAGCGTCACCGCTTCCTCGGCAGTTCCGGCAACGATGGTCTGGAAGCCCATTTCCCGCGACAGATCACGGACGATCGATGCAAAGGCATCATCGTCCTCGACGACCAGCAGGACACGCTTTGTCTCGTCGAGCGAATGGCGGTCGTCCTCGACGCGGCGGATCGGCCTTTGGGGCGCCGCGGGAGGCTCCCTGACAGCGGCAATGATCGGTTCAACGGCTGTGGCGGGACGCATATCGCGCGGTGTCACCTTCGCCGGATCGTATTGTTCGGGCAGGGTCACCGTGAACGTGCTCCCCTTTCCGAGCGTGCTCTCCAAATCGATCGCTCCGCCAAGAAGCCTGACAAGCTGACGCGAGATCGACAGCCCAAGCCCGGTGCCGCCAAACCGGCGGCTGATCGTGCCGTCGGCCTGGTGAAAGGCATCGAAGACTGTATGCTGCTGCTCGCTGGCGATCCCGATCCCCGTATCGGAAACGGAAAACGTCACCTGCCCGCCCGCCGCGCGGCGGATTGACAGCGATACCTGCCCGTCCTCGGTGAACTTTATCGCATTTGAAAGCAGGTTCTTGAGCACCTGTTCAAGGCGTTGCGGATCGGTCTCGATGACGGCAGGGCAGGCGCTGTCGACCTCGATGGCGAAGGCAAGCGCCTTGTCTGCAGCCAACGGCTGGAAGACCTGCCGGAGGTTGCCGGCCAGCCGTTCAAGCGTGACCGTCTCGGGCCTGATCTCGACATGTCCGGCCTCGATCTTCGAAAGGTCGAGGATGTCGTTGATCAGGTTCAACAGGTCGTTGCCAGAGGACTGGATCGTACGTGCGTACTTGACCTGCTCGTCGGTCAGATTGTCCTGCGGATTGTCGGCAAGAAGCTTCGCCAGAATGAGCGAGGAGTTGAGTGGGGTGCGCAGTTCATGCGACATGTTTGCAAGGAAGTCAGACTTGTACTGGCTCGCCTGCTCAAGTTCGCGCGCTTTCAGACCGACGGCGACATTGGCGCGTTCCAGCTCGTCGCGCTGGGTTTCCAGTTGCTGGGCCTGCTCTTCGAGCTGGGAATTCGTCTGTTCGAGCTCGACCTGTTGCTGCTCCAGCCGCGACTGCTGTTCCTTCAGCGCCCGGCTTTGCTCCTCCAGTTCCTCGTTCGAAACCCGCAGTTCCTCGCTTTGGGTCTGAAGCTCTTCGGACTGGCGCTGTGTCTCTTCAAGGAGATCCTGCAATTCGCTGCGGTATGTGGCCGACCTGACGGCAATGGAAACGGCTTCGGATGCCCGTTCCAGGAGGGCGACGATCCGTTCGTCGACCGGGTGCAGGAAGCCGAGTTCGATCACGGAATTGACGGCGCCATCGACGCTTCCTGGCAGAATTACCAGGTGCTTTGGTTTGTGTGCACCGAGAGCGGAACTGAAGGTGAGGTAGCCGTCCGGGACATTATCGACAACGATTGCCCTGTTTTCGGCAGCCGCCTGACCGAGCAGCCCCTCTCTCAACCTGAATTGCGAGCGAATGCTGGCGGCGTCACCCACGCCGTAGAGCGCCTGTCTCTGGAAGGTGTCGCCGCCGCCAGAAAAGATGGCGCCGGCCACTGCGCCGGAGTAGCGGGCAAGATAATCCAGGATGCTGTTGCCCAGTTTGGCGATCTCCTGATCGCCCATCATCGCACTGGCAAGCCCGACCTCACCGGACTGCAGCCACTGATCCCGGCGTCGCGCAAGCGTGGCCCTGCGAACCAGAAAGCCGATCGTCGCTGTCAGGACCAGGCCGAGAGCAACGGCAAAAACCGTGCTCAACAAAGCGCGTTGCTGTGCCTGTTTCATTTCCACGAAGCGCTTCAGGCGTATGTCAGCTTCTGCGCCTGATATGGCAGCGATCTGAGCGCGGATCGCGTCCATCTCCTGCTTGCCGCTGTCGGCGTTGACAACCGCAAGCGCTGCTTCGAGACCTTGAGAACGGCGCAGATCGATCGTCTGGGCAAGTTCGGAAAGCTTCGCATCGACATGCTGTTTCAACGTCGCCAGTCTCTGGCTCTGCCCGGGATTGGCTCCCGTGAGTTCGCCGATCCTATCGAGCTGCCGCGGGATCGCGCGCAGCGCCTCATTGTAAGGTGCGAGGTAGGTCTCGGTGTTTGTCAGGAGGAAGCCGCGCTGGCCGGTCTCTGCATCCTGTATCTGCGATAGCAACTCGTCGAGCGCAACGATGGCCACATGCGTCTGGACAACCCGTTCGTTCCCATCCTCCAGTGCCTGCAGATTGAAGAACGATACGAACCCGTTGAGAAGGAAGAAGAGCACTGCGCCTGCCAGACCAAGAGCGACAGCAGGGTCGAGACCGAGCGTTGGTTTCGATCGATCCGGCATACGCGCGTCAGTCATTCTAACCTCATTGGCATTCGCGGGGCATTCTTGTCATGACGGGAGGCACCCGGAAGACCCCTCGCCCGGACACGCGACGAAATCTAACGGCAGATCTCGTCTGTGGAAGATGCACGCGCAAATATTTCTTGCCAGGCACACAGATTTTTTCCAATCCGCAAGTGCGTTGGCGCACACTCTGCGCCGCAGCCCGGGCTACGCGCCACCAGGGGCCGGTGATCTCATGAAACGAAAGGCTGTCTGGGGCCTGGCACCCGGTAATAGGGTGGACCGCGACGCGAGCGACCTAGGCGACGACTGGCAGACCGGCGATCAACTTGTCGAGGGTGATCGGATACTGCCTGACGCGGATGCCTGTCGCGTTAAAGATTGCATTGGCGACGGCCGCCGATACACCGCATAAGCCGAGTTCTCCGACGCCCTTGGCCTTCATCGGTGATGACATCGGATCTGTCTCGTCCATGAAAATGACGTCCTGATGAGGAATGTCGGCGTGAACCGGCACTTCGTAGCTCGCCAGATCATGATTGACGAAAAAGCCGCGACGTGTGTCGACTGCGAGCTCCTCGGTCAATGCGGCGCCGGCCCCCATGGTCATTGCGCCGATGACCTGGCTTCGAGCTGTGATAGGGTTGAGGATCCGCCCGGCGGCACAAACGGCAAGCATACGACGGATCCGCGTCTCCCCGGTAAAGGCATCGACCCCAAGCTCGACGAAATGAGCCCCAAAGGTCGATTGCTGATGCGTCTTGGCGAGGTCACCCCATTCCATCGTATCTTCGCCAACCAAACCGTCTCCCGCTGCCTCCGCGAGCGCCACCGTGCGATTGCCGGACCGGACCTGGCCGTTCTCGAACACCACGTCATCGGAGTTGAAACCGAGTTTGCTCGCCACGGCCTCGCGCAACTTCACGCAGGCCGCATAGACGCCTGACGTCGATGAGTTGGCGCCGAACTGCCCCCCGGATCCGGCGGACACCGGGAACTGTGAGTCTCCCAATCGGACTCTGACCCTGTCGATCCCGACACCCATCATTTCCGCGGCCGTCTGCGCTATGATCGTATAGCTTCCGGTGCCGATATCGGTCATGTCGGTCTCGACCGTCACGATGCCGTCGCTATCCAGTTTCACCCGCGCGCCCGACGGCATGACGAGATTGTTGCGGAAGGCAGCTGCGACGCCCATCCCGACAAGCCAGTTTCCCTCCCGGCGCGAAGCTGTCGCGGGGCGCCTGTGCCACCCGAAGCGCTCGGCTCCCAGGGCCAGGCAGCCGATCAGATTGCGATGAGAGAACGGTCTATCGGGATGTTCCGGATCGACCTGAGTATCGTTGACCATGCGAAATTGGACTGGGTCCATTGCGAGCTTCACGGCCATTTCGTCGATTGCAATCTCCAAGGCCATGAGGCCTGGCGCTTCACCGGGAGCGCGCATGGCATTGCCTTCTGGCAGATCGAGCGCAGCAAGCCGCATGGCAGTCATGCGGTTGGCTCCAGCGTAGAGCAGCCTTGTCTGATTGACCGCAGTTTCGGGGCCGCCGCCTTTGAGATCGCCGGACCAGCTCTCGTGGGCGATCGCGGTAATCTTACCATCGCGCTCGGCGCCGATGCGGATCCGCTGGATGGTTGCTGGCCGGTGGGTCGTATTGTTGGGCATCAACGGGCGTGGGAGAGCAACCTTTACCGGGCGACCAACCTCCCTTGCCGCGAAGGCGGCGAGGACGGCGTCAGCGCGCAGGAACAGCTTGCCACCAAAACCGCCACCGACGAAGGTTGACATAAGGTGAACCTTTTCCTTGTCCACGCCGAGCGTCGTTGCGAGGTCGCTCCGCCACCAGTCGATCATTTGGCTCGACGTCCAGACGGTGAGCTGGTCTCCATCCCATGAGGCGACCGACGCATGTGGCTCCATCATCGAATGGGACTGGTCTGGTGTGGTATAGGTTTCATTGAGGCTGACGGGTGCCGATCGGAACGCCCCTTCGAAGTCGCCAACTGCGGTATCCGGTTCAGTGGACTCGTCGGGCTTTTGTGCCGACGCCATAGCAGCCCGCAGGTCAAAGGTACCGGCCTCCGCTTCATAGTCGATTTTCAGGTCAGTGGCAGCCGCGCGCGCCTGTTCAAATGTCTCGGCGACCACCACGGCGACAGCCTGATGATAATGTTGAATCTCGGCGCCGCCAAAGAGCGTGGCGGTGTTGTACTTGCCCTTGTCGAGGTCACCCACATCGAGCGTCGTGACGATGCCGAGCACACCGGGCGCCTTACGTGCGTCGCTGGCGTCGATCGCCCGGACCTTACCCTTGGCGATCGCTGCGCCAACGGGGTATCCATACGCGTAAGGCGCGTTCGGCTCGTTCCACTCATAGGCATAAATCGCCGTACCCGTGGTCTTCAGCTCGCCGTCAATCCTTAAGGTCGGCTTGCCCACCACCTTGAGCTGGTCGATCGGATTGGTGGTTGCCGGCTTGTCGAACTGCATGATTATCCCCTTGCCTGCGCAATGACGGCTGCGAGCGCTCGCTCTACCAGCTCGAGCTTGAAGCGGTTCTGTTCGGTCGGGCGGGCATCTGCCATCAAGGCGGCGGCAGCGGCTTTGGCTCCGTTTTTGAGTTCCTTGTCCCCGTCCTCGACACGCCATGGCTTGTGGGCGACGCCACCGGCGGCGACGCGACCGCTGCCATCGGGCTGAATGATGGCACCGATCGAAACAAGCGCAAATGCGTAGGATGCACGGTCTCTGACCTTCCTGTAGATGTGGGTGCCGCCGGCTGGAGCCGGCAGGACAACGCTTGTGATCAACTCGCCGGGCTCGAGAACGGTTTCGATGTGGGGCGTCTCGCCCGGAAGTCTATAAAATTCACCGATTGGTATTGCGCGCGCCGAGCCATCTGCCTTGACGGTCTCGACGACAGCGTCGAGCGCGCGCATTGCGATCGCCATGTCGCTCGGATGCGTGGCAATGCAGGCATTGCTGATGCCAACGACTGCATGCTGGCGGGTGAAGCCGCCTATCGCCGAACAGCCGCTACCGGGCTGGCGCTTGTTGCAGGGCTGGTGCGGATCGTAGAAGTAGGGACAGCGCGTGCGCTGCAAGAGGTTGCCTGCGGTGGTTGCCTTATTTCGAAGCTGACCGGATGCTCCTGCCAACAGCGCTCGCGACAGAAGAGCGTAATCGCGACGCACGACCTCGTGTGAGGCTAGTGCGGTGTTGCGTACCAGCGCTCCGATCCGCAGACCGCCTGCCTCCGTCAGCTGAATCTCATCGAGCCCAAGTCCGTTGACGTCGATCAGATGGGCGGGACGTTCAATCTGAAGCTTCATCAAATCGAGCAGATTGGTCCCGCCGGCAATGAATTTCGCCTCGGGATTTTCCGCAGCCGCCCTTGCAGCGGACGAAGCAGAGCTAGCGCGCTCATAGGTGAACGGTCTCATGGGTTGATCCCTCCGACCTCTTCGATCGCTTCCAGGATGTTGGAATAGGCACCGCAGCGGCAGATGTTGCCACTCATGCGCTCGCGAATCTCCGCATCAGTAGGGCGGGGTGGTCTCGTCAGCTCTTCGGTGACGTGGCTTGGGATGCCGGCCCGGATCTCTTCAAGTACGGCGACAGCCGAGCAGATCTGGCCAGGCGTGCAGTACCCACATTGAAAGCCATCATGTTTGAGGAATGCGGCCTGCATCGGATGGAGTTGACCGGGTCTCCCCAGTCCCTCGATTGTCGTGATATCGTCGCCCTCGTGCATCACGGCGAGCGTAAGACAGGCATTGATACGCTGGCCACCGACATGCACGGTGCAGGCGCCGCACTGCCCATGATCGCAACCCTTTTTTGTCCCGGTGAGGTGCAGATGTTCGCGCAGCAGGTCGAGAAGCGTCGTCCGGTTGTCAACGTCAAGCTCATGCCGCTCGCCATTGATGGTGAGTGACACAGGGGTCGAATATGTCATCGTGTCTCCTGCAGATTGGGCCACCGCACCTCTTTTGGCAGTGCTGGTGACCATGACAGTGCCTTTCGAAGAGATAAGAAGCGCCACGCGACAAAGTTCCAGTGTGATCGACGCGTCAGGAATGACTGGCAGTGTGCCAATCGTGCGCCGAGCGAGAGGTGCACTTGAGCCGGCAGCTTGGTCATGGGTGTCGCTTGCGCTTGCACCGGCTGCCGATAATCCGTGCAGAGGGTTCACCGCCTCGCGGTCACGATGTCCCCGACACCTTTCGCGGGTGCAAGAGCCCCGCGATAGCGAATGACGGGATTTTTCCGCGGTAGGGTTTCAACGCATGTGCTGGCGGTCGAGCTGGCGACCGATAGACATCCCGTGCTGCGGCGTATTCTGAAGCGCTATTCCTGTATCGGTCATGCTGCCCTCCTGAGAACGATTGGTGCATCCAAGGGCCGTGATCAAGATTAGTGAAAAGACAACAAGTATCTTCATGAGATGTTCTCGATGGTTGGGGCGCCGGCCGATGGCCGCGCCTAACTATATCCATCCCTTAACCCGCGCCGCGACTGATGGTTCCGCGTCCGCGGCAGGGTCGCGCGAGCATAAGTCAGTCTCGCGTTTCGATAAGCGCGGCCGACAATTTCTGACCTCGATATGGAAAATCGACCGATCTTGACCGGATCTTGTGGTGCAGGAACAATAGGGTTAAGTGCTTTTCACCATAGCGCACCTAACAAGTCCTACATGCTCGTAGTATAGAGCTTTTTCCAACGACGACACGGAGGCAGAAATGCGAAAGACCTGGACCGTCAGCCGCGGCCCGATCGCCGCCACGCCGGCCGATGTCGAAAAGGCGAGCGCGATCAACGCCATGCTTTGCGAGCCGATTGGCATACTGCCGAAGGCTCCGGGCGATCCAATCCGTCCATTTTCCCTCGGCCTGTTCAATCACATCAAGACGCGCTTGAAACCCGAGTTCGGCGTAAGCGCCTTGCGGCGCGCCACGGCCTTCTACATTTTCTCAAAACGCTATTATTTCGCGAGCGCGCAGCCAGATTCGATGCGGCACGACATCGACGGCAAGCCTGTAGCGCCACTGACCGCGGCTGACCGGGCGGCTGCACAGAAATCCTTTATCGAGGTGAAGAGAAGCCTTGAGGAGCGTCGCGACGGTGCGGTAGGTCGAACGCGGCCCAAGGAGGATGGCGATGGGCGGCGACCAAAGGCGGGTGACCTTGCGCGTCGGCTATAGCTTTCAGGAATGGCCGCCCTAACTCGTTTTGATGTGAAGCGAGGGGAATGCTGCGATGAACACGCACATATTCGATAAAGTCATATCGGAACTGGAAGGTTTGCAGGCTCCGATTGCGGCTATTAATGCGCGCCCATTCATGCCCGATGCGCCGTCGCCGATTGCAATGCACACAAGACATTCGAAGAAAACCCGATCTGGCGATACAGGGGCTGCGGCGCGCGTCCAAGACACCGCAAAGAGGCTAACAAAACAGGGTTGATCTCTCCTGATATGTCGCGCAGCAGGAAAACCGCTCGTCAGTATTGCGGCCCCGTGCTGTGAAATGCCTTCGACGACGCCGCCAGGTCATCGTCGACCTAATGTTTTCGATTGTATGGCCGGTGGATGTGGCCGCAATGCATTTGCAATCGAAAGCCTTGATCTAGTAACGGTTAGAGAAGCGGTCGGCGGTGTTGCCCGGCGAGCCGGGCTGCCGAGCTGTCGAAAGAGGCGCCTGCGCCCTGGGTTTGAAAGCGGAACAAAGTTCAGAGCTCAGCGCCCCTACCCAGACCGCCGGATCGGAGTGAAGCTATCTAAAACGGAGACAATGCTCACCGCCCCCTTCGATCAGCCGCCACCTCTCCGGGACAACCGGGGATATGATGAAAGCCGGTGCAGTGTGGCAGATGCCAAAACCGATGCGGCAAGCGAGAGTAGCTTCTGCGCACTTCAAGCATCGCGGCGCTATGATAGAAATTATCAGGGCGCTAGACACTCTTCGCAGATGCCGCAGCCGTCTTCGTCGAGAATGGACTTCGAACGACGGCAGCAGATGCAGGTGTGCTCGATGTCACCAAATATGGCTTCCGGCGGCAGGATCTCGATCTCCGATGCGCCAGTCAAGTCTACGGTCTCGTCTTCCATCTCGAGTTCTCCAGGTTCGAGGTTTCATCTGAGATGGGGAGCCGATCCGTTGAAACAAGATGCCCACACAGCTGGCCAGCGACTTCGAGCAGCCGATGCGATGGCCAAGCAATCATGGCTACCAAACTTCGCAATCAAGTACTAACTTCCACCAGCACTCACATCATCCGGGACCATGGCCTCTGGCGTCTGGAGCAGGTCGCAGTGCCCCTTTGCTTCCACATGAGCAGCCGAAGCCCGGTCGAACCCCCGGCGCTCGGTACGCAACCGTACCGCGCAGCGCCTTTAAGGTAATATTTGCAGTCCCGGCCTAGATTGTCCTGAGAATTTCAACGAACCATCGTCTCATGCCGCTACCAAAGTTCCCAAAACCGATCCTTTTGACGAAGGCCGCCCTAGGCACGCTCGCCTTCGTCTCCGCCCTCGTCATCTTGTCCGGGCTCGTTACGATTGCCTTCAGCGAAATGAGACGGGACGCCAACTGGATTGACGACGCGCGAGCCGGTCAAGCTGCAAGAGCGGCGATCAAGTCCTTCCAATCACGGCTCGGAGCGACCGTACGCGACAATGCGATCTGGGACGACGCCTACTTACGGATGCAGTCGCCCGCCGGTGCAGCCTGGGCCTACGAAAACTGGGGGAAAGTCAGCGCCGATTACCCACTATACGACGTCGCTATCGTCTTAACGCCCACCCTCGGCGTCTTGAGCGCCTGTAAAAAGGGCATCGCGTTCGATCCGATGAAGGACTTCGGGGCAGGACTGCTTCGCCTGGTGGCAAATTCTGCGGCAACCGAACCGGCTGCGTCCACCGCTTTCATTCCCACGCAAGAGGGCCTTTATGTCGTCGCTGCCGATCGTATCCAACCTTACGACAGCAGGCCAGAGGTCTCGACACTGCATACCCTGGTCTATGCGAAGTTACTCACCCCGGACGTGGTCGGCCAGCTCGAAACTACCTTCGACATAACGGGTCTTCGACTGGCGCCCGCGCCTTTGCAGGAAGAGCTCAGCATGCCGCTGCTGGGGCCCGACGGACGCGCTGTGGCCTATTTCGAATGGCCGAGCCGCCTGCCCGGCGACCAAGCCTTTGCGCACGTCCATGGCTACTTGATTGCGGCCGCCATGGTTTTGGCATGCATTTTCGCCGGACTGTTGCGCGTGGGCATTCGCACTGCCGGCCGGCACAAGAACGATGCGGAGAGATTTCGCCTCCGCGCGTCCCATGACGATCTGACCGGACTGGCCAACCGCACCGGGCTAGCGGAAGCCTTCGACAAGAGGCAGCTTCCCGCGGCATTGGCGATTGTTGATCTTGACGGGTTCAAGGAGGTCAACGATGCCTGGGGACACGACGTCGGCGACAGTCTGATCCAAGGCGTCGCGGCGCGGCTTCGCGAGGCGGTGCCCGAGGGAACGGTCGCAAGGCTGGGGGGCGACGAGTTCGCCCTGCTGACCGATCCGGGCGAAATGTCAACGGTCGCGGCCCGCGTCCTGACAGTCATGGAGCGCGAGTTCGTTATCGATGGTCGCACGATCGAGGTGGGTGCAAGTATCGGCTTTGCCTCTCCCGAGGATGGATGCGATCGGCTGGAGCTGATGCGCCGTGCCGATATGGCGCTTTACCACGTGAAGGAGAATGGCCGCGGTCACGCCGGATCCTATCTGCCAGAGCTCGACCGGGACCGAGCGATGCGAACCGGCCTGGAGGACCGCCTGAGGAAGGCCATCGCCGCAGGCGAAGTGCAACCCTTCTTCCAGCCGCTGGTCGGTTCGAAATCCAGGGAAATTAAAGGCGTAGAAGCCCTTGCGCGGTGGCGGACCGAAGCAGGGCCGGTAAGTCCCGAGGTGTTCATCCCGCTTGCCGAACGTTCCGGTCTCATCGATGATCTCGGCAAACTGATGCTCAGACAGGCGCTCGGTGCGGCGATGCAGTGGAATGGCATTTACGTGTCGGTCAACGTCTCCCCGAGCCAGCTTAAAAATCCGCGCTTCGCTGAAGACGTCATCGCCATCGTTTACGAAACTGGTTTTGATCCTCGGCGACTGATGCTCGAGGTCACCGAAGGTGTGCTGATCGCCAATCCAGAACAAGCCAAAAGGAGCATGGAAGCCCTCAGGAAGCTCGGCATAAAATTCGCCCTCGACGACTTCGGATCCGGCTATGCAAGCATCGGTGCCCTTCGGGAGTTCGGTTTCGATCGGATGAAAATCGATCGATCTCTGGTCGTGGAACTGGACGATCCCAAGGGATTGAAGATCTTGAATGCGACGGTCGCGCTTGCCGATGCTCTAGGAATATCGGTCACGGCGGAAGGCGTCGAGACCGAAAAACAAGCCGAAGCCCTCTTCTGCGCCGGTTGCGACCAGCTTCAGGGATACCTCGTTGGGCGACCGATGGACGTCCTGCAGTTCAACGCTTTCGTCGCCAATCGTCTGGCGACGGCATAGACGTCGCTTGCGACCTGCGGCACATGCATCGATCAAGCAGCTGTCGATTTGGACCATGAACGACCAAACGTTCCCGCCGTAAGCCGTGTACCGGCCAACATAGCCGCAATTGCTGCGATCGTTAAAGGCAGGCAACGATCGGCCCGGGCCAAGTCGGCAATTTCCGAACGTCGCACATTCGGATTTTCCGCAAATGGCTGTGCGCGCCGAGCTGCGACACGCAAACCACACTCCCTGATTTAGCACGATCGTGTCGGTTGCAGCCGCCGCCGCCCTGCACGTACTTTTGCGCAAATGCTGGGAGACAGCATGAAGCTGCCTCCCGCAAGGTCAGTTGATGACCTGGATTACTTTTCGCGACGACGGCTCGACGATAACCCGCTCGTCGTTGACGATAGCGTAGGAGTATTTCGGATTTTCTGGCACGGGTGTGACGACAACTGTTTCAGGAAGCGGCTGGCCGACGACAACCTTTTCTCTAACAACAACCTTGGCCGAGGGAGCAGGCGCTTCGCGGACATAGGTTACAACCTTTTCGGGCGGCGGATCGATCGCGGTGCCGACGACGGCGCCTGCGACACCTCCCACAGCCGCTCCAACCGGTCCGCCGACGATTGCGCCGGTGACCGCGCCGCCGGCTGCACCGTTAACGGTCGATGACTGGGCAAAGGCCCCGCCGGCGATCACACTTGCGGCTGTGACAGCGCCCAAGAAAAGCTTCGTAATCATGATTTTGTCCTCCTTTCCTATCCGCGGTCTTCCAACCGCTCAACAGAAACGGCGATCACAAAACCCGGTTCCGCACCCCGGACCTCAGTCCCATTCCGATTACGACCATGGTCCGGGGATCTCGCTGAAAGCCTGTGCTAAAGACTTTCAATGAAGAGGAGTTGGAAGAATGCATCGTCGTGAACTCGGAAGGCGACGGCTAGCCATGCGTCTGCCGAAAGTGCGCAGCAGGATCATGCACGCTGCCCACCCTTGGCAGCTTGAGCTCTTCGAGGCTTATGAACTGGCTGTCGAATATCGAGAGCTTATGCGGATAAACCCTTCCGAGGCCGGTCTGTTCGAAGAATACTGCCAAACATGTCTCGACATAGAGCGTGACGTCACCCGGGTGATGTCCGGCGCATCCTCTTCTTGAAGCGGGAGGCGTTCGCTACGACGCTCCTGGAGGACATCTTGAATTCAATCAGCATTGCCATCGTCGACGACCACCCGCTCTTTCGGGAAGGCGTCTCGAGCGCACTGTCACGCTATGACGATCTCATCATCGTCGCGCAAGGTGAAAGTGCGGCGGACGCCTTGGTGCTCGCAGCAACATACCGGCCCGCGATCCTTCTGCTCGACATAACCATCCCCGGCGGTGGGGCTATAGAGGCGATCCGGAGCATTATCGCAGGCAGTCCCGAGACCAAGGTAGTGATGTTGACCGCAAGTGAAGAGATTGAAACACTTGCGTCGTCCTTTCGCCATGGCGCTTCCGGATACGTCGTCAAGGGCGTCGGGCTGCGCGAGCTTGCACAGGCGCTTCGTCGAGTCGCTAACGGCGCGCGCTACATCTCCCCGCTCATGTCCTCGCGGCTGGCTGCGATCTCGGCAGGCGGACCGCGACTGCAGAACAGGCTGACGAAACGGGAACGGGATATCATCTGGCTTGTCGTTGAAGGGCTGATCAACAAGCAAATAGCACTTCGCTTGAACCTCCAGGAGAAGACGATAAAGCATCACATGACCAACATCCTGAAGAAACTGGGCGTGACAAACAGAACGGAGGCTGCGCTGCGCTGGCGAACTTTGGCCGGCCCAACCGATATCTACGAGGCGTTGTCCGCGGGCACCGGCAAATCCGCGATCTGAGCGTCTCGTGAAGGCCAGGGCGGAGGAGCCGTCGGAAAGCCGTTCCGGCATCCGCTTTAATCGGGTCACTCGTTTTTTGGCTTCCACTCGTTGCAAAACAGCCCTTAATGTAATCAAAGTGACGTTTCGATGCAGGAGCGTCCTTGGTGGCAGAACCATTTACATCAGACATAGCTGCGGTTCAGTCGATCGCCGCCGTGCCAAGCATCCTCGACGTCGTGTGCAGGACAACGGGAATGGGATTTGCCGCCGTTGCAAGGGTAACGGAGGATCGCTGGATCGCCTGCCAGGTACTGGACCACGTGAACTTCGGCTTGCCGGCCGGGGGCGAACTCAAGATCGAAACCACCATCTGCAACGAAATACGCGACCATCGCCAGGTCGTGGCGATCGACAACGTCGCCGAGGACGCGACATATTGCGACCATCACACCCCGCGGATGTACGGTCTCCTGAGCTACATATCCGTGCCTATCGTGTTGTCGAACGACACATTTTTCGGTACGCTCTGTGCCATCGACATCGCGCCGGCCAAGGTGAACAACCCGCAGGTTATCGGCACATTTAAGCTTTTCGCCGAGCTTATCGCCCATCATCTTGAAGCCAACGAACAGCTCAGGGCAGCCAAGGACGACCTCGTTGACGAGCGCGCGCTCTCGGAATTGCGTGAGCAGTTCATCGCGGTCCTTGGCCACGACTTGCGAAACCCGATGGCTGCACTTGATGCCGGTATAAACCGCCTTCTGCGGAAGGGATGGGACGACAACTCCCCCGACATGTTGCGCCTGATGAAGGCAAGCATTGTGCGTATGGCAGGGCTGGTCGACAACGTCATGGATCTGGCGCGCGCTAGGCTGGGTGACGGCATCACCCTCAATATGGATTTGGACAGGGATCTCTCCGAGACCCTCGACCAGGTCATCGGCGAGTTCAAAACCGCTCAGCCCGACCAGGTGATCGAGACGACCGTCATCCTGCCGCGCATCGGACTGCCAGTCGACCACGCACGTATCGCCCAAATGTTTTCGAACCTTCTTGGCAATGCGCTGACCCACGGATCCCGGACGGACCCTGTCAGGATTATCGCAGGCATCAGCGGCGAAACCCTGTGGCTCGACGTCATCAATCGCGGCGACGCTATCCCGTCGGAAAGGATTGCGACGCTGTTTCGGCCATTCCATCGTGGAAACGACACGAGCCGTGAGGGTCTCGGCCTTGGGCTCTACATCGCCTCGGAGATTGCCAAAGCGCATGGTGGCACGCTGACGGTGACTTCAGGTCCCGAAGCAACAGTTTTCAGGTTCGAGATGCCCGTCATCGGATGACCATTTGTGCCGCCTTTGCGGCTGCCCAATAGTCCTCCAACACAGCGCAGGAGGATGCAAAACCGAGGCGCGGAGCGCCATGACGCGTGAAGGCTGGCATTAGGGGTCCCGCGCGGCAAGTCCTCTCGTAGCTGCGCTGCCCAATGTTTAGCTGCTATCGTGCTGCCCGCGACATGAGACTCGCCACCTTTCACCGACACAATCGCAAGCGATGCTTGAATGCGCACTGCTGGCACTCGTTTTGGCAAAGGAAACGCCCGGAACCATGTAGAGCCCTCCTCGTTGCTTTCGCGTAAGGCAGGCCATGCGCGATGACGGCTCTTCAGGGCGCGACGTTTCAAATGGGCTGATCCTGCCACACAGCGACAAAAAAGCAGCCCGACCGCCGGATGGACGGAGTTACGAGGCCGAAATGACAGCGACGTCCTTGCCTGCCCTATCCGCCGCGTTCCTCATGAGCATGTATTTCAGAAGCTACTTCGGCGTGGTCGGTCCGGCCCTCACCGCTGAACTGGGCCTGTCGCCGCAACAGTACGGCTGGCTCGCATCGGCGTTTTTCGCATCTTTCTCGATCCTGCAGATCCCGGTCGGAATGTCGTTTGACAGGTGGGGCGTGCGCTTTCCGATGGCAGCGATGATGGCCTGCGGAGCCGCAGCGGCTGCGCTGATAGCATTAACGCCCGGGTATCAGGCGGCAATCATGGGCCAAATTTTGATTGGCGTCGGTTGCGCGCCGATCTTCATGGGTGTCCTGTTTTATGTCGGACGGACAAATTCACCGGCGAAGGCGGGACGGCTTGCTGCAACCGTCAGCGGAATCGGTTCGATGGGCGCGCTGATCTCGGCCTCGCCACTATCTTGGTTCGTTGAGGTATTCGGCTGGCGATCTGCATGCTGGGCGGCCGCATCAGCCATGGCGGCGAGCGCAATTGCTGTTTGCGTCGCGCTCGGCAAGACGCCCTCAGCCGCGAGCGAAGCGCCGGCCGCTGAGCACCGCAGATCGATTGTGCCACTGCTTTACCTCGTTCCCATCTGCATGACGCTCTCCCTTGGCGGAACGTTTCGCAATGCTTGGGCCGCGCCATATGTCACGTCCGTCTTCGGCACACATACGGCAATAGGTGAGATCCTCACAGCGATCAGCATTGTTGGCATCGTCACAAGCGTCGTCCTTCCCGCAGTCCTCGCCCGTGTTGAGGGACGCAGGATTGTGATCTTCGCCTATGTCGCGGGCGTCATCTGTGCCGTCATGCTGTCCGCAGGGCCGGATGGCAGTTTCCCTGCAGCCTGTGCCGGGCTGTCCCTCCTTTATGCTATGGGGAACGTGCACCCGCTCATCATGACAGAAGCCCAGGCCCGCATCCCTTCGCACATGCGCGGCATTGCGCTTGGAGTGCTGAACACGCTGGTCTTCTTGGGCGTGTCGGTAGCCTCGGTGGTGTTCGGGCAGATCGCAGGACTGTCGCTGGCGCCAACAACAACCTATCGCCTGATCTTCGCCGCGACCGGCCTGGCGCTCGCCATCGCTTTGTTGTCATATGTCATCGTCCCGCGATCGGATCGAACCCCGCGCGCCCACACCGACAATTCGCGTCAAGACGCTGCGACCCGGGCGAACAGTGCGACCGGCAGCGACTGAAAGCGAAAAAGCGCGGCTAGCGGTTCGACAGGCCTGATCGGCAAGCTCAGCGGATTGACTTTGGCAATCGCGTCTCCCCGGGTAGCAGGGCTTCGGATCGACTTAGTACTTTGTGCGATATCGTTCGACACCCCGACGAAAGAGGAGGGTGTTCTGGAGCCTTTTCCGCTTTTGCCACTCCTCCGGGTCCTCGCCGGATCCCCGCGTCGCAGAGGCTGCTCGGCTGAAGTCAATCAGCCGAGAATAATTTCGCACGCATGCTGTCCATAGGGCAGGATGCGCGCTAGGTTCGCCAAATGGATGATACGAAACAATATCTTGAAGGCCACGCATTCGTTGGTGGTGGTGAAGCCGGCGATGCCATCCGACAGATGGATTGGGGACTGACGCCGCTCGGACCAATCCGGGCATGGTCAGCGGAATTGAAGGCTAATGTCCAGACCGTGCTAGCGTCACCGGTTCCGATGGTGGTTCTGTGGGGACCGGAAGGCATTCTCATCTATAATGACGGTTATGCAGCTGTATGCGGCCCTCGTCACCCCGCAGCTCTTGGCGGAAAACTTCTTGAGGTCTGGCCTGAGGCTGCAGACTTCAACGCTCATGTGATAGCAGCTGGATTGCGTGGTGAGCCGCTTAGCTTCCATGGCCAAGAGCTCGAACTCTGGCGACATGGCAGAGCTGAGCAGGTGTGGATGGACCTGGAATATCTGCCGATACGGGATGCCGCGGGCAAGCCGATCGGCTCCCTGGCGATGGTGTTTGATATCACCCACCGCGTGCTCGCCGAGCGTCGCCTGGCGCAGAGTGAAGAGTTATACCGCTTCCTGGACGAACTTGGTCAGGCAGTTGCGGGCCTGCATGATGCAGATGAAGTTCTCGCCGTCACGACGCGCCTAATAGGCGCACATTTGAGCCTCTCAAACTGCGCCTATGCCGATATGGATCCTGATGAGGATGGCTTCACCATCCGTGGTAACTGGCACGCACCGGGGTCTCCCTCGATCGTCGGGCACTATAGTCTCTCCGATTTCGGAACTCTAGCGGTGCAGGAGCTGGCCGCCGGCCGGCCGCTGATCATCAATGACAATCTTGCCGAGATCGCGCCCGAGGAGGCAAAAACCTTCCAGGATATCGGGATCACTGCAACGATCTGCATGCCGCTGGTGAAAAACGGTCGGCTGACCGCTTTGATGGCAATCCATGACAAGGCACCGCATCGATGGTCCGACTACGAATTGACGGTCATCCGCGAGGTCACGGAGCGATCGTGGGCCCATGTCGAGCGTGTGGGTTCTGAAGCAAACCTTCGCGCGAGTGAAGAACAGCTTCGCCTGGCCGTCGATGCAGCTGAAATCGGCCTTTGGGATGTGGACGTGGTTGCCGACACCTTGTTCTGGCCGCCCAGGGTCAAAGCGATGTTTGGCATCTCGCCCGACGTCCCCGTTTCGATGCAAGATTACTACAGCGGCCTTCATCCTGAGGACCTCGAACGAACTTCGGCTGCTTACGCGGCAGCGGCAGATCCCGCCGTGCGCGCCGTCTACGACGTGGAGTATCGGACGATTGGCAAGGAAGATTCAGTCGTCCGCTGGGTCGCGGCGAAAGGGCGTGGCGTATTTGAAGGGGAGCGCTGTCTACGAGTGATCGGAACCGCGATTGACATTACCGAGCGCAAGAAGACTGAGCTTGCCCTACGCGACCTCAACGAGACGCTGGAAGCGCGGGTCGCTGAGGGGCTGGCCGAACGCAAGCTTCTGGCTGATGTCGTTGAGAACACGACAGCAATCATTTTCGTGGCGGACCAGGACTTCCGTTGGCTGGCGATGAACAGGGCGGCAAGCACCGCGTTCGAGCAGGTCTATGGCGTGCGCCCGGTGATCGGAGCATCTATGCTAGAGGCGCTCGATCACCTCCCCGAGCATCGCGAGCATGTGCGCCGGACCTGGTCGAGGGCGCTCGCCGGCGAGGAGTTCACGCTGGTAGACGAGTTCGGAGATACCGCATATTCCAAGCGTTGGTTCGAACTCAATTTCAACGTGCTGCGAAACACTGCGGGTCGCCAGATCGGTGCCTACCAGATTGTGTATGACATCACAGGGCGCTTGGCGGAGCAAAGGCGCCTGGCGGAGGCGGAAGATCAACTTCGACAGGCGCAGAAGGTCGAAGCGCTCGGTCAGTTGACGGGCGGCGTCGCTCATGACTTCAACAACTTGCTGACCCCGATCATCGGCTCTCTCGACATGCTGGTGCGCAGGCAAATTGGGACCGATCGCGAGCGCAAGCTGATTGGTGGCGCATTACAGTCGGCCGAGCGCGCCAGAATACTCGTCCAGCGACTTTTGGCGTTTGCTCGGCGCCAGCCGCTGCAGCCGCTACCGATCGACGTGACGACGCTTGTCGCCGGGATGGGAGAGTTAATCCGAAGCACGACTGGCCCTCAGATCCAGGTTGTCATTGACGCAAGCCAGGACCTTCCGGCGGCCCGAGCCGACCAAAATCAGGTCGAGATGGCCCTTTTGAACCTTACCGTGAACGCCAGGGACGCCATGCCGACAGGCGGCACGCTGCGCATCAGCGCGAGCGCTCGCGAAATCCATCCGCAGAAGCCTGAAGATCTGAAGCCTGGCCGCTACGTCGTTATCTCTGTTGCCGATACCGGCGAGGGAATGAGTGATGAGGTCCGAGCGCGTGCAATCGAGCCATTCTTCTCGACCAAAGGCTTAGGACAAGGAACCGGACTGGGCCTTTCAATGGTGCACGGCCTTGCACAGCAACTTGGCGGCGGCATCCGCATCTTTAGCCGGGTGGGTGTTGGCACGAATATTGAGCTCTGGTTACCAGAGGCCGGTGACGCCCCTGTCAGTCTTGCGACCAATGACCCCGGCGGCACGACGTCGATCGGCCATCGAGGGACGGTGCTGCTCGTCGACGATGAAGATTTTGTTCGCATTAGCGCGGCCGATATGCTTGAGGAGATCGGCTTTGATGTCGTTGAAGCCTCCAATGGCGAGGCTGCGTTGGCATCGCTGGACAGCATCGCAGATTTAAAGCTCGTCGTGACGGATCACTTGATGCCGGGCCTGGATGGGGTCGAACTTGTGAGGCGTGTTCAGCTGCTGCGGCCTAATCTGCCTTGCCTGATCGTCTCTGGATATGCCGACGTCGAGGGGATCGCACCGGATCTACCCAGGCTGACGAAGCCGTTCAAGGTTGAAGACCTTAGAGAAGCTCTTATTGCGTCGGGATTTGGAGCAAATTGAGTTCTGGCCAACTGCACATCCTCGACCAAGCTCCCCGGCTTCAGTTGCTGGTGACCTGACCTGTGGAAGGTGCGGGTATCACCACTCCGGCATAGTGGACGGGATTGTCGGTTTTGTCTCGAAAGCAACGCCCGAAGGCGCGCACGGCATTGTACTTTCCCAGCAAGCCGAGCGTGCGGTAAAATTGCTCCGTGGGATGCTCCGCGATGATTGCATCGCTGATCTGCTTCGCCAATGACGCCCGGTCGTCAGGGTGCACACGCTCAAGGTAGGTTCTGATAGGAAGCCCCCTCTCCGTCATGGACGGGTCTAGCCCGAAAAGCGACGCAACGGCGCTGTCGGCATAGACAAGATCGCTAGAAAGGTCCCAGGTGAAGAGGCCCGGGTCAGGCATGCGCTCGGTCGTAATCGACGTCGAAAATTCGAAGCTGTCCGTCATCCCCACCACCAAAATTTCCAGGTGAGAATGCCATCTCGCATAACAACTTCAAGGCGGCGAATCGCGAAGATCCGGACTTTTTGTGCACCTTATTCTGACATGGGTACGGCATAGATGTCCTTCAACGACCGCAAGAGCTTCAACACACCCGGGTGGCCAGTTGAGTAAAAGATGCTCTGCGCCTCACGGCGGGTGACGACAAGCCCGCCCTCCCGCAGGATCGACAAATGTTGTGATAAGGCTGACTGGCTGATTTCAAGTCGCTCACCCAGTTCACTTACTCGGATTTCCTCGTTGGAAATGATCGAAAGAATTTTCAGGCGGACCGGGTTGGCCATGGCAGAGAGAAGTTTCGACTTTTCAATCAGATCTGGATGCATCATGGACATTTTTGTTGTTGGGCGTGCAGTTGCGGCGCAAAGCATCGGTCAACGTCCGACTTCTTCAGCGCTTCGTGTCTATAGGCGCTTTGCAGAAAGCCTTGCAACCGCTTATTGATTTGCTGCATCCGATCAGACGGCCATCAGACGAGCTCGGCACGTGACGCGGCGTAAGTGGCGGAAGCTAGCAGGATTGAGCGCCCGGCACTTTCGGTAGCGCTGTTGCAGATCAATCTTTTTGGGAAGGTCATCGGTCGTTTCCGCTGGGGCGGGCTGTCCAGAAAGACCGCGAGGAAGATGATGAACATGGCCCCGCTCTTTGAGGAGAAGGCGGATGCAAATGTGCTGCACGACATGATCAGCTTTGCGAGCAAGCAAAAACTGCTTTATCGCCCGAGACGCGAATTCGGACTTTTTCGAAGGGAAACCCAACCGCACGCGTTCGGCTCTGCCTCGCCTCGACAACCCGTCGCCAGTGTCTAGCAAAGTCCGCGCGCCGGCCTCGCGCGGGCTTTTCCTTTAGGCCTGCGGAACCAACAGACGTTCGGTGTGTCTGGCCATCGGCATCTGATTGTTGGTGACACGATCGGGTGTCAGGCTCTTTCAGTCGATGCAAGAGCGTGCCCACGTCTTTGACCTGGGCAGGGCAGCGGCGTCCAAGTTAGCATTCAGCGCTGACCTTTTTGCATGCACCCAGATCGGCTCAAAGAAACCTGTGCGATTTGGCAATCGCAAAACCTCCATTGCGGGCAGCAGGTTTCCGAGTGTCGCTCGAGGCCCCCGCTCCGCATGCAAGATGGCGTTTGCGTGAAGCAGTCTTGGAGATGCCGCTGAGGCGCAATTAACACGGTTGCAAATGTAAGTGCTCTGTCACACCTAAAGGAGATCGCCCCACGGATGGGGCTGGGTTGAAGCCTGGGGTTTGCAGGGCGATCTCAGTGGCAATTGGATTCAAACCACTTGCCGGAGAGCAACGTACACCTTCTGCGGGTGATGTCGAGAGTTCGCTACCGTACCAACATGCCGGCCGTCCATCCGTGCCAGCGCCATGAGCGTCACGCGCGCAGCAGGGTGTTGTAACAAAGCACGCAGGCTTATCGCAGTACGGGATTAATAGCCTTCGTTGTCACCGACCGCCTCCAACCAAGATCCCATCGCCCAGGGCCCACTGTTCGTCAACGGTATCAAAATCGCGAACACATCAGGAGAGCGCGCTGCAATTAGATCTCGGCCGTCTCGTTGAAACCTGCTCGGCTCGCTACAGACACCGGGGCTCGGAAGTCCTCGACGTACCGCCGGCTTATCATGTATACAAAAAGGCCACCGCGAGGAATGCGCCGATCGCGGTGGCCCAAGTAGCACTTCATGAAAAAGAACCGCTTCACGAACCACGGAAAAGCGGTGCTCGATTATTTACCAAAGGCTTCAATCCCAATCAAGCGATTGCTGGTAAACCAGATCTTGAAGGATCCCGTCAGCCTCTCGACCGAAAAGCCGGCGCAGCTTGACGCAGCAACAAGGCGCTCCCGTTTGACGAGCGCCAACAGGTTTTGGCAGAACCAATATCCACCATTTGAAGACTCGCCGGCCGTAGAGTCACAAGCAGGTGGAGAAGTGGGGCTCCTATCCGTCGTGACGTCATTGTAACAGGCTGCCTTGCAAAATCGGCATGCATGAGAGTGCCGTTTGTCTGTTTGCGAGGCGAAAGGCCGTACATGGAGGACGGCATCCGAATAACCGACCTTAGACGCCAGACATAGTGACAGAGATTTTGCTTTGGTGCAAAGCCACTAAATTTCGCTGATCCTTCCCGAGACTGGCGGGCCGCTATGGCTTCGTAGACCATGAAACGACCAGGGAAGGATGATCAACGAAGTCTTCGGGGCATACCCGCGGTCAAGACATCTGACCGATAGATCGGTTGTCGACCGGCCCAAGCATTTCATCGAAAGCTTCGCTCAATCGGCCGACGTTTGTGATTACCCCATCAAACGCGGCCCTTCTGACGACGGACCAGTTGAATCCTGATGCCAGTGTCTTAAAACGCCGCTTTGATAGCGGCGGCGACCGCAACCGCGAGGGGTAACATGGCGAGTCAGAACAGTCTGGAAGAGATGGAAAGCGAAGAGGCCGGTTGGTTTCGCGGCTTTCTCCGGCGATATCGCACGCAGCTCGTGGCAGCCGCGACGCTGATCCTGTTCTGCATGGTCGGCTATGCCATCATGCAGCTTACGGATGAAGTTCGCTATGACGACGTCGTCGAGGCGCTTGCCGATACCCGTGTCAGCTCGATCCTTCTCGCGCTTCTCTTCACCGGTCTCAGCTTCTTCGCGCTGATCTTCTATGATTTGAACGCCATCGACTACATCGGCAAGAAGCTGCCCTTTCCGCATGTGGCGCTGACGGCCTTCAGCGCCTATGCGGTCGGTAATACTGCCGGTTTCGGCGCACTCAGCGGCGGCGCGATCCGTTACCGCGCCTATTCTCGCCTCGGCCTGACGCCTGAAGATATCGGCCGCGTCATCGCCTTCGTGACGCTGTCTTTCGGTCTTGGCCTTGCCAGCGTCGCGGCAATCGCGCTGATGATCATCGCCGATGAAATCGGACCGCTGATCAATACCAATGCGCTGCTTTTGCGGATTATCGCCGGTGCGATCCTGGCGGGGCTCGGGTTCGTCGTCTATCTCGGGCGTGATGGCCGGGCCGTCAATCTTGGCCCGATCGCTGTCCGCCTGCCGGATTCGCGCACATGGTCGCGCCAGTTCCTCGTCACCGCCTTCGATATCGCGGCGTCGGCGACCGTTCTCTACGTTCTCCTGCCGCAGACGGCGATCAGCTGGCCGGTGTTTCTGGCGGTCTATGCGATTGCCGTCGGCCTCGGCGTTCTCAGCCACGTTCCGGCCGGCCTCGGCGTTTTCGAAACCGTCATTATTGCCTCGCTCGGCAGCGCGGTGAATATCGATGCGGTTCTCGGTTCGCTGGTTCTCTACCGCCTGATCTATCATGTGCTGCCGCTGCTGATCGCGGTGCTTGCGGTATCGCTGACCGAGCTTCGCCGCTTCGTCGATCATCCGGCCGCATCGAGCATCCGTCGCATCGGCGGACGCCTGACGCCGCAGCTGTTGTCGGCGTTTGCGCTGATCCTCGGCGTCATGTTGATCTTCTCGAGCGTCACGCCGACGCCAGACGAAAACCTCGAATTCCTGGCCAACTACCTGCCGCTGCCGATCGTCGAAGGCGCGCATTTCCTGTCGAGCCTGTTCGGCCTGGCGCTCGTTGTCGCCGCCCGCGGTCTTGGCCAGCGTCTCGACGGCGCCTGGCTGGTCTCGGTGGTCTCGGCCGTGCTGGCGCTGGCGCTGTCGCTCCTGAAGGCGATCGCGCTGGTCGAGGCGATCTTCCTGGCGATCCTGATCTTCAGCCTGTTCGTCAGCCGCCGGCTCTTCACCCGCCATGCTTCGCTTCTCAACCAGACGCTGACGGCGGCCTGGCTGATGGCGATTGCCGTCATCTGTGTCGGCGCGGTCGTCATCCTGCTGTTCGTCTATCGCGACGTCGAGTACAGCAACGAGCTCTGGTGGCAATTCGAATTCGCCGCCGAAGCGCCGCGCGGCCTGCGCGCCGTGCTCGGCATCACCATCATCTCCTCGGCGATCGCGATCTTCAGCCTGCTGCGCCCGGCGACCTTCCGGCCGGAACCGGCGACAGAAGAGGCGCTGCAGCGCGCCGTCGATATCGTCATGGCGCAGGATTATGCGGACGCCAATCTCGTTCGCATGGCCGACAAGAGCATCATGTTCTCCGAGAAGGGCGATGCCTTCATCATGTACGGCCGCCAGGGCCGCTCCTGGATCGCGCTGTTCGGACCGATTGGAAATCAGGAGGCCGCTCCCGAACTCGTCTGGAGCTTTGTGGAGGCGGCGCGCGCCGCGGGTTGCCGCGCGGTGTTCTACCAGATTTCTCCCGGGTTGCTCTCGCACTGCGCCGATGCCGGATTGCGCGCCTTCAAGCTCGGCGAGCTTGCCGTTGCCGATCTCGGGGCCTTCGAGATGAAGGGCGGCAAGTGGGCGAACCTTCGCCAGACGGCAAGCCGCGCCCAGCGCGATGGCCTGAGCTTCGAAGTCATTCCCGCCGACGGCGTACCGGCCATTCTCGGTGATCTCTCGGTGGTCTCCAGCTCCTGGCTCGAAGACCACAATGCCAAGGAGAAGGGCTTCTCGCTCGGCGCTTTCGAGCCCGACTATGTCAATTCGCAGCCGGTCGGCGTGTTGAAGAAGGACGGCAAGATCGTCGCCTTCGCCAATATCCTCGTTACCGAAACCAAGTCCGAGGGCACGATCGACCTGATGCGCTTCTCGCCGGAAGCGCCGAAGGGCTCGATGGACTTCCTCTTCGTACAGATCATGGAATATCTCAGAGCCGAGGGCTACAAGCACTTCAACCTCGGCATGGCACCGCTTTCGGGCATGTCGAAGCGTGAAACGGCGCCGGTATGGGACCGTATCGGCAGCACCGTCTTCGAGCACGGCGAGCGCTTCTACAATTTCAAAGGCCTTCGGGCATTCAAATCAAAGTTTCATCCGCACTGGCAACCGCGCTATCTTGCGGTTTCAGGAGGGGGCAATCCGATGATCGCGTTGATGGATGCGACCTTTCTCATCGGCGGCGGATTGAAGGGAGTCGTCAGGAAATGATCGTTTGCTGAAATAAAACGCGGTTGGCCTTGGTGCCCGCGGGACACGGCTCGGATTCATTGCGGGTGTCAAGGAGATGAGCGTCGGACAATGCCACGGGACGCGGCCGTCGGCTTGGTCAACTGGCGAGCTGGACATCGCGCAGGTCACCGAGCTAAGCATCGCCATACCCGGGCGTTCAAAACGCCAGCTTCGAAAGCCACCTCGCTCGTGAACGGTCATACATACCAAGCCCGCCGACTGCGATAGAGAACGTCAAGCGGCATTACGGATGCAGGGCAGATATCTCGGTCGGTTAACAGCCTTCCGCGTTGCTTTCGGTCCAGGAGTCACTCACACCGGCATCGCCCATCCGCGTCTTGCCCCCAGATTTACCATGCGCCCAACTTCACGCGCGACGCGTCCTCTATTCGCCAGCCAAAGAACCATGCCTCTGCCCGGAACAGCCAGCTTTCCTTCTCGATTTGCGATCTGGCGTTTTCAAGATATGGAAGAACAGGGTTATCGCGCTCGGAGCGCCCCAAGATCCTCGCATTAATGCCCCGCTGTTGCCAATCGAGAATCGCGTCAACGTCAAAGCCCATCCAGATCTCCATGGTTCACGTGACGCCTGAGCCTTGCGTCCGGGCAACTTCTGTGGCCCGCGGCTTGCGCGAAACTTGCATGTTGCCGATCATTCGGCCAAAGCTGCGCGACGGTACGCTAACGTACTGGCAAGTAGCACGCGACGCAGGTATGATCGAATGCCAAACTTGACAGAAATGCCGCACGCACCGTTTTCTGTTCCCAACGCCCAGGCTTCAATAAGGACCCACGCCTGCAAAGCCGAGCGTTAATCCTGCAAGGGTGCTGGTCCGCCTCGGAACGGCGACGTCCCCTGGACGAAAGCAAACCGTCCCCCGAACCGATAATCTTGCGGGAAGGGTTTTGAAATCGAGGACAACAGCCCGGAAGTACACTGTTGCGAGCGCTCGATGCGGCCAAGCGAAGAGGTGCTATGGTGTTTGACAATGAAAAGCCACCAACTCGGCCTTTGCGGACCGTGTCATTGAGGATCAGATCGCCGCGACTGCACCGTCAGGTTTGGCCTTCTCCTTTCGGCGGGGATCGCAAGATATGGCTGGAATATCAATAGTAGGCTGGTCAGTCAGCTGCCGCAAAGCAAGGGCGAAGCGAGCCTAGCGCTTCGCAGGTTCGTTCAGCCTGTCACTGATCGCCTTGCCGGGGCGAAATGTTGGCACCCACTTTTCCTCGACAAGGACCGCATTACCGTTGCTCGGATCGCGACCCGCTCGTGACGGCCGATATCGCACCTGGAAAGCACCAAATCCGCGTATCTCCACACGTTCTCCTCTTTCGAGCGCCTCTGCAATTCTCTCGAGGATCGTTTCGACGATCTTCTCGGCGTCCTGCCGATAAAGGTGAGGGTTACGAGCCGCAACAGCATCGATAAGTTCAGATTTAATCATCTCGATAATCCCGTCCAGTCACTCGTGGCCAGTATCCTGTCATTCCCCACCAAGTGTCATTTACATCGCTATTTATGACCGTAGCTTCAGGAAATCCAAGATTTTGTCGAAGCCGAGACCAGTCCATCCCCCGCAAGCGCAGCTTGATTTTCGAAATCGGAAACCATCAGTTCTCGACGCGAGCCTCTCGGCGCAGCCGCCGAAAGTCATTCGGTTCCCCGCAGCCAATTTCGACGGTGGTGGCGCGTAATGAGGGTCGACACGCGTCCTTGCACTTTGCTTGTCAGCCGGTTGAATTGGCAGAGGCCGATCTCATCCGTTTGCCAGTAGCGCATGGACATCGATTACGGCGGTCGGACCGCGGAAAGTTGGCTGGATACCGTCTGCAAGGATCGCAATGTACCCGCCCGTGGTTTCGAGAATAGCGAGCTGTGCGCCATTGCAGTCACTGGAGCCCGCTAGGCGACCGAGGTCGTACACTGGGATAACCTCGCCCTTGTAGGAACTGTAGCCGGATGGGCCATGGGCGGAGCGCCTAAAGCTGCTCCATTCCTCCGTGAGCGCAACAATGCGACCTCCGTCGAACTCGAAGCACCTGTCTCCCAAGCGAGCGACACTGACTCCCGGCGTGTGAATTCCAAAAAACACGATCCGCTGCCTCTTATGCCAAATTCTAAAGCGAACACATCGGCAGCAGCATTCGCCGCTCGGCTCATTCATGAGGCCAGCTTTTGCCCGACGTCCGACTTCTATTGCAAACCCTGTAACTAAGCCTTGCTGAATACTCTCAATTTTGAGCTAATAACCAATATTCGGGTTGAAGCCCTAACGATCGGAACGCTTTTTTAATGCTTCCTCCCTAATTCTGGGGCTCATATGACGCGCTGCTAAAACAGAAATCACTCGCGCGCTAAGTCGAGGAAGAAGTTCGATGGGACTTACCATAGCTCAAAAGCTTACGGGATTTGCAGTGATCGTTAGCCTTGGCATCGGCGGCGCCTTGGCGTTTCAGACCATAACAATGTCGCGGCTGAGGGTGACGGGGCCAGTCTACGACGGCATCATCGAAGGAAAGGACCTCGTGGCAGACATCCTGCCGCCTCCCCTCTTCTTTGTCGAACCATATATGCTAGCCAACGAGGCAGCAGTTCAGCCCGAGCTCGCAAAAGCGGCCTTCTCCAAGCTCGAAAGTCTAAAGCGGGTCTCCGCAGACAGAGCGCAACACTGGCGTGGCTCCAACCTTCCAGCCAAGCTCAAGGGAATTCTCGACGGCGATGTTCTCACGACGGGAGACCGGTTCTGGAGTATCATTGAAAATGATTACCTTCCCGCACTCGCAGGCGGAGATCAGATCACGATCAACAGCGCGCTCGACAAGCTCTCGGCCACGTTCCATGCCCATGAGGCGGCTGTCCTGAGACTGGTGGATGCGGCAAACAAGTTCGCGGCGGAAACCGAAAGCAGCGCAGATAGCGAGGCAACAGGTCGCAGCGCATTGGCTTTGGCTTTCGGAATCGCCGCACTCGTTCTCTTCCTCGGCGGCGTTCTCTACCTCCGAGTGGCGGCAATAGGGGCAGTCACATCAATAACGAAACGCATGTCTGCCATGGCCGCAGGCGACTTGGCGCAGCCCATTCCATACGCGCAACGGCATGACGAGATCGGCCAAATGGCTGGCGCGCTGGCGATCTTCCGGCAGGCCGCGATCGACAAAATGCGGCTCGAAGAAGAGGCCAATTACAAGCATGCCAAATCCGAAGCAGAACGAGCCGAGCGAGAAGCGCGTACCACCGGCGAGGCGGCAGAGTTAGAACGGATCATCACGACGCTTGGTGCAGGCCTCGCGCGTCTTGCTGACTGCAATATCCGCATGACGATCGACGAGCCCTTCCAAGGCGAGTTCGAGCGCCTACGCCACGACTTCAACACTTCCATCGGCGCGTTCCAAGCGACACTGGAACAAGTTCTCGGACAGACCCGGCAGATCAACGAAAATGGCGAAGAAATGCGCGCCGCTGCGGACAACCTATCGCGTCGGACAGAACAGCAGGCTGCCGCTCTGGAGGAGACTTCCGCTTCGCTCGAACAAGTCACGACTACGGTCAGGCTATCGGCGGAACGGACCCTTGACACGCGCAAGCTAGTGCGTGAGGCGAAGGACTGTGCTTCAGCGTCCGGCACAGTTGTCAAGCAGGCTGTCGATGCCATGACGAGGATCGAAACTGCCTCAAACGAAATTGCACAGATCATTGGCGTGATTGACGAGATCGCCTTCCAAACAAACTTGCTCGCCCTCAACGCAGGCGTCGAAGCTGCCCGGGCTGGCGAATCCGGGAAGGGGTTCGCGGTCGTCGCGCAGGAAGTGCGTGAACTTGCCCAGCGCTCGGCTCAAGCCGCCAAGGAGATCAAGGCACTCATCGTCAATTCCAGCAGTGAGGTATCGGAAGGCGTGAAGCATGTCGGTGATGCAGGCCGCGCGCTGGACCTTATCGAAGATTTCGTTATTCGGATCGATCGTAATATCGACGCTATCGCTACCGCTGCCAGTGAACAAGCCGTCGGTCTGCAGCAGATTGCTTCGGCTGTCAACGAGATAGACCAGATGACCCAGCAGAATGCGGCGATGGTCGAGGAGACAAGTGCCGTCAGCCATTCTCTTGCAGACGGCGTCCGCAGGCTAACCGAGCTTGTGGGGCGCTTCAAGCTCAATCGAAGAAAGGCGATCCGCGAACCGGGTTCCTCGGCGAGTGGATACTCAGGGCAACAGAACGCTAGGAGTTGGACAAACGCGGCTTAAACGCCACGGCCCTGCGGAGATGCTGATACCGCGGGGCCGCTTTCAGACTGACTGACATTCTATGCCAGTGTGACGATGACCTCAGACCTTCTTATCAAGCTCGAAAGACTACCCGCGCCCGCTCTCCTGGTCGGAGCAGATAACCTCATCGTCTTCGCAAACTGGAGCGCGCAGGAGCTACTCCTCGACATCGATGTCACAGATATGCCGATCACAGGATTCCTCCGGGACTGGAAGAATTATAGTGCAATGGAGATTAATCCCGCGACGATGATCGTGGAGGTACTCCTAAAGACGGGTCAATCGATGTCGATGCCCGCCGCCTTCTTCACGACGAAATACCGTTCGGAACCTGTATCCGGAGTCGTGCTTGTGCCGAGCGCGGGATCCCAGATCTCGGCCCATTGGCTCGGTTGAGAATCCAGGCTGCCGATCCGACTTGCGGATCGTTGCGAACGGGTAAAGCCAGCGAGTTGCGCCCGCTCCTCCGTGCCGAGCTTCCTTAGCTGAAGCTCGAATTTTCCAAGAACCGCTCGGCTTCGTCATTGTCGATGTCTTCGGCGGCGACGGCTGTCTTGAGACCCACGTTCTCCAGCTTTCGGAAAGACCAATCGACAAACGCCGAAGTATCGTGCGCATTCTCAAATGCGTCGTTTTGATTGGGTCCTGCGTCGTGGAAGATAGTCGCATTTCAAGGTTGGCCGTCATGCAACAATCGGCAGAATGCCATGCCCAGCACTGTCCTGCAGCAACGCGCGGATTACAAGGATCTCGCCGAGAGCCCCTTCAAACGCCGCGACGCAGGCGGGGTCAAACTGCGTTCCGGATCTTTGCCGGATGTGAGCGCTGGCCTGACTGATCGACCAAGCTTCCTTGTAAGGACGTGCAGTCGTCAGCGCATCGAAATTGTCGGCAACAGCGACAATGCGCCCAGCGATGGGTATATCTTCACCGGCCAGACGATTGGGGTAACCTTGCCCGTCCCACCGTTCGTGGTGGGTCGCCGCGATCGTTGCGGCCAGGCGCAGCAAGCTGGACTTCGATTCGCGAAGAATGTCGCAACCCAACATCGTGTGACGCTGCATCGACGCGAACTCCTGCTCGGTCAGCTTCCCCTTCTTCAGAAGCACCGCATCGGGGATTCCGACCTTGCCGATATCGTGCATAGGCGCCGCAAGCCTGATGTCCGAGCATTCCTGCTGCGAAAGGCCCAGCGCCTGGGCGATCAGCTGCGAATATTCTCCCACTCGCTTTGTATGCAGCCCCGTTTCGGCATCCTTGAAGCTGGCGGCGATGGAAAGACGGTCGATGATCTCCTCTTCGCGCTCGCGGATCTCGGCTGTCGCCTTGCTGACTTCCTTACGGAGCCACTCGGCCTTGTCCGCCAGCTTGTTGCGAGCGTCCACCAGCGAAAGGAGATTTTTGATCCGAGCCTGGAATTCGAGCGGGTTGACGGGCTTGTTGAGAAAGTCGATCGCGCCTGCATCGAGACATGCCATTCTGGTAGCCATGTCGGTATCGGCCGTAACCATGACAAACGGCTTTCCCTTATAGCGTTCGAACATCTCGATCTCGCGTAGGAGTTCGACGCCGTTGTAGCCAGGCATCTGAAAGTCGATGACGGCGATGTCGAAATCGACCCCAGGCATGGAGGCCAAGACTTCTGCCGGGTCGCAGAATGGAAGCGGCTCGCAGTCCGGAAGCTTCTCAACGAGCTTCGTCAGCAGCGCAAGGTTTGTCCTGTTGTCGTCAACGAGAAGAATACGCATTCATTGCTCCTTAAGCGGCATGCATGCGCCGCTGTTCATCGACCGCTCTTTTGATGTCGAGCAGCTCGCTACTGGTAATGACGGTGTCCTGGCGCAGCCTTTGTGCCATGTCGGCGATGGTCTGCATGCCAACATTGCTGGCGGCGCCCTTCAGGGAATGAAGCTGTCGGTCGATGCTTTCTGGTCTCCCACCGCGCATGTTGTCGGCGATATCCGAGAGGATGGCGGCGGCATCGCTGAAGAAGGTATCAAGCAGGTCGTCAAAGACATCCCTTCCCAAAACGTCGATGATTTCCTGCTGCCTGTCGTTGACGCTGCTGGCGGCAGAGATGCAGGGCGCCTTGGCTTCGAGCGCGTTGATGATCGACCTCAGCACTTCCAGCGTGATCGGCTTCGGTCTGAAGTCAGTCATGCCTGCGCCTGCGCAAAGCGTGCGGTCTTCGTCCGAAGCGTTGGCGGTCATGGCAACAATAGGAACAGTTGAAGACGTTCCTCCCAGGCTGCGGATCTGGCGCGTCGCTTCGATGCCGTCCATGTTCGGCATCTGCATGTCCATCAGAATGAGGTCAAAGTTTTCGTCATGGACCTTTTGCAAGGCCTCGCGTCCATCGTTCGCTACGACGACAGACTGACCGAGATGGCGAAGGAAACCGCAAGCGACCTGTTGGTTTACGAGGTTGTCCTCGACGAGAAGCACCCGGAAGGACGGACGTTTCTCACTGAGATCGCCGACCACCTCCTCAGTCTTTGCGGCGGCCGGAGGAGCTTCCACCGCCAAAGCCGGAATCTCGAACCAGAACGTACTGCCTTCATCCTTTCGGCTGTGCATGCCGATCTCGCCGTCAAGAGCGTCGACGATCTCCTTGCAAATGGTGAGGCCAAGCCCTGTGCCGCCGTATTTGCGGCTGATGCTGGCATCGACTTGGGAGAACGGCTTGAATAGCTTCTTTTGCCCAATTTCGTCGATGCCGATCCCTGTATCGCTGATGGATATTCGAAGCCGCGCGTTCCCTTGATCGTCTTCCACACCCGACATCTTCACGACAACGGCACCATTGCTGGTGAACTTGATCGCGTTGCTGAGCAGATTCAGAACGATCTGCCGAACCCTGGTCGCGTCGGTCAAGATCAACTTCGCTGGTCCGGCGCCGCTGATGTCGGTGACAATCGTGTCGCCGTGCTCGGCGGCTCGGTCCCGCATCATTTCTATCGCGCTAGACAGTAGCTCACGAACGTCCGTGGGGGCCGGACTTACATCGATGCGTCCGGTCTCCATCTTGGCGAAGTCGAGAATCTCGTTGAGGATCTCCAGAAGCGTCACGCCCGATCGTCTGATCGTCTGAACACTGCCTCTTACAGCCTCCGGAAGAGCACCCAGTTCCAGGAGCTCTGCGGTTCCGAGAATAGCGTTGAGTGGGGTGCGCACTTCGTGTCCCATCGTCGCCATGAACTGCGATTTAGCACGGTTGCCGGCTTCGGCCGCGGCGTAGGCGTCTGTCAATTCTCGTGCCATGCCCTCGAAGGCAAGCGCCGCGGCTCGCACGGAGCGGAGCTGCCGGCGCAAAGAGAAGACGAGCACACCGATCGAGCCAGCAAGGAGCACGGTGACCAAGCCCGTGCGGATCTGCAAAGACTCTAGGTCATTGCGCGCATCGGCGCGGTCTGTGCTGACTTTGTTGTTGGCGCTGGTCAGCAGGCTCTCGGTTTTACCGACAAGATCGTCCAGCCCACCGGCAAAAGCGCTAAGATGGCTAAGGTCAGCCTCGTGTCCCTTTGCCAGTTCGTCGAACCAGGCAGCCTGCATGAGCACCATCGGCTCTATCGTGGCGACGAGCATCCGCAGTTCCGGATTGTCCTGCAGCCGCAAATCGAAGTTAGCGCGTTTAAGAATGCTCATCCTCGAGTAGAGGATGTCATACCGCGTCGACAGGCTCTTAAACGCGGAGGCCGACAGATCAGCGCGCGCCACCATCACATTGGTGACCTCACGCAACGTGCGTGCTTCGCGGTCGAGTTGATAGACGGACCAGAGGGCATTTTCCCTGACCCCGTCCTGTAAGGCCTCGTATCGTCCGTAGATGCCCGAAAGAAGATAAATAAGGCCGATCAGCAGCATCGCCGCAAAGGCTTGAAGGAGAGCGGTGGCCTTGCTGACCCGCCTGATGACGTCTCCGTTCTTCCGGGCACTTTCGTTCATCACTCGGCCTCGATCGTCTTTATCTGCCAGACAGAGCGGGAGAAGTACTTTTCGTTATAGAGCGAGCTGTCTTGTCGAAGGGATAGACAAGAAACAACGGTCCCTTTTCACGCACCGACATTGGCTGGCCGTCCATGCGTGTTGCAAGCATCGTGTCGAGGCTGGACGCGTCTTCGACCGGAACCTCTGCAGCGTAATCGTTGAGTGCGACGACTTTCAGACGGGTCGCATGCGCTCCGGCAGCGTCAAGGACGGCGCGAAGCAGTGGTCCAGAAAATTCCACCTTGCCTGTGGTCCAAGGTGTTTCCATGCTTCCCCTGCGCCCCTGCAGTGCTTCTAGCATTGCCAGATCAAACTGAGCGGTATTGTCGACATTGGGATGATCGAGCTTGCCTTTGACGGTGAGAATCACCTCTCCTTGGGGCAGTTCGAGCGAAAGAGAAACGGCAGGCATCGCAGCGGCAAGCGCCACTGAAAGAAACAGTATTCTCATGAAGATAGCCTTGGATGGGCAGGTCGTGCCAGGGACAGCATTCATTCGTCCAGCGAGTCGGTGAAAGGGTCACCGTCGGGAGCAGACATCATGTCAGCTTCGGCTACTTGGCCGGGACACCCCAAATCTAGGTGTGATATCTCAATGAATCATGAATCTAATAAAGCAGCTTCGAATGAAGCCCTAATTCTGGGGCAGCGTCGCTTGCCAGGGTTAACAATGCATTGAAAGAGAGCTCAGGCGATGAGCCGCCTACGGATGGCGTCGGCGATCGCCTGGGTTCTATTGGCAGCCCCGATCTTTTTGGTCGCCGACTTGATGTAGCTGTTGACGGTATCGAGCTGGTAACCTGTCGCCTTACCGATGCCCTCGCTTGTCAATCCGAGGCTGGCTTGGCTCAGGCAGGCGATCTCGCCCTTCGAGAGCTTCATCTGATCGGCGGCAAACCTGTCCAGAAGCGGCTTCGTGAAGGTTGTATGGATTGCTTCCGCCACAAGCGACAGGAATGCGACCTCGTCGTCGTTGAAAGGAACCTCGCGCGTTACTCCGACCGCCCCATATACGGTCTCATCACGCATGATCGGAATGAGTGTCCGGTTGTGCACCCCGAAAGTGCGCTTCAGGTAGAGCAGCCGCTGAGGTGTCTCGTGATCCGGTGCAACCTCATGCTCCCTGACGACCGAGTTGGCTGCGCGAGCAGCGTGAATGAATGGATCATTTTTGAATATCTGGTCTTCCATGTAAGCCTCCACGAAGGCCGGGGGAAGATCGGTGTCGATGGAAAACCCTTGGCCGAACCTATAATGATCGACGTCCAGTCCAGAAATGAAGATGTAGTCGAACGGGACCGCGTGACGCAGCCGGTCGATCATGTCGATGCGCCCGAAGTACCGATGCCGAGGCACCGATCTCAGATCCACGTAGTCGTCCAGTGCCTCGGGGTCGAGGACGGAAAGGGCGCTGACGGGCATGGCGGCGGCTCCGATTTGTCGGTTACCGACTATTGGCGCTCAGATCCTAACAAAAGGTTAAATTGCCAATGAGGCTCGTAATCTCCTTCGCTGCGTTGGCGCAACGTCGCGCCATTTCACGCACCGCGCCGGCTATGACAGCAAACTACATTCTGGCCTCCCTGGCACGGGCAGCCTCCACACCAGCATTGAGAGCGGGGAGCATCGTTTGGAAGGCAATCTCAATAGCATGTCGATGATCGCTCCTCATCTCGCACCTACGCGCGCGGCGATTTTTCCAGCAGCCGGCCGAAAGGTGTCTCTCTTCTCACGCGCGTAACAGCCCATGCTCAGCCAGCCGTGTGATGGGCTCCATCACAGCTGTCACTGCGCTGGTGTCGATCACCGCATCTCCCCCATGGCCCTCCGTCGCCGCTCCTCCATACGCGATCCCGGCACAGAAGCTTGTGATCCGAATCACCTGATGTTTCGGATCAGGTGGAGCCTGCAGACTTCGGAGATCAGAGCCGCGCAGGTCGTTTGCACTGCGATCAGGCTCTGCGCCAATTGCCTGGTCTGATCCACTAGCTGGCCGAGGATTTCTCCAACCATCTGCGCTGAGGATCTGTCCGTTATCCAACGCGCTCCCAGCTCCTAGAATTCTTGCCACTCGGATGGTGCGGCGCCCCCGACGACCTTTAGAGAAGCCCGCACCGCGTCGAAAAGCTGCGGACGCCGAGGATCACTTCGACCCCGCCATATGTCGCCCACCTTGAAGGTGCCGACCAGGGAAGAAAGACGAGACGCCTCCTCGGAAAGTTTGCTGGTTGCAGCCGACGACTGCTCGACCATGGCGGCATTCTGCTGCGTGATGGTGTCCATGTTGCCGACAGCAGCGTTAATTTCGTCGATCCCCGTCGCCTGCTCCTGAGACGATTTTGCAATCGACACCATGTGTCCATCAATGGCTGTCACCTGATCTCCGATACTTCGCAACGCCGCTCCGGTCTTATTCACGAGACCGACGCCTTTAGCGACATCAGCTGATGACTTGCCGATCAGCACACTGATCTCCTTGGCTGCCTTGGCGGACCTCTGCGCAAGTTCTCGGACTTCCTGCGCAACGACCGCGAAGCCCTTGCCCTGCTCTCCGGCGCGGGCGGCCTCTACACCTGCGTTCAGCGCAAGGAGGTTAGTCTGAAACGCAATTTCGTCGATGACACCGATGATCGCCGTCATCTCGTGGGAGGAAGTTTCAATCTCGCTCATGGCGGTGACCGCCTGCTCGACGACGGTTCCTGACTGCGCAGCCTCTGCTGCCGATCGCCGGACAAGCGCCTGGACCTCCTGGGTTCGATCCTGCGCCAGCTTGGAGATCGTGCTGATCTCTTCCAGAGCGGCCGCGGCCTCTTCAAGCGCGGTCGCCTGTTTCTCCGTCCGCTTGGCCATGTCGTTGGTTGCTGCCGAGATCTCGTGGGATTGGCTGGAGACCAGTTCGACTGTTCGCCGGATCTCGGAAATTGCTGCCCCGAGACTATCTAGTGACGTGTTGTAATTGTCTTTCAGCGACTGGAAGTTGGCGGCGAGCTCGCTGTCGATCGGAGCTGTAAGATCTCCCGAAGCAAGTGTAGCAAGGGCGCGATCGAGTGCGGACAGCGCGAATTGCTGTTCGTCCTTGAGCTGAAGCTGCTCGCGCTCCGCTTTGGTCCTTTCCTGTTCGAGAACCTCCAGATAAACAGAGATCGCGTAATCCATGTCAACTAAGGCCGCCTTGACTACGGCTGAAATCCCGTCACCAATTTTCTCGCGCTTGCCTCTCGCCATGAAGCCCGGCAGCTCGGCATCCACAACCGATCGAATGATACTCTCCAGGATTAGCGCATATCCGCCGATGTACCACCGTGGCTCCAAGCCAAGTCTTGCGTGGGTACGGCCGACTGCCGTCACGGCGTCGACGTAGCCGCTGTCAAATGTCGCCGATGCGATGGTTTCCCAATGTCTGACCTGACGCTCCTTAGCAAGCTGAATGTGGGCTTCACTTGCAAAGAACTTTGCAGTTTCCGGGTTCACCTTGGCCTTCGCGTAGAAGACATTCAGTGCCATGTCCAAGGAAGTCTCGATAGTCGTTGCAAGCCCAGACAGCGCTTCCCGCTGCTTCTTATCTAGACCGACGAAATCAAGACGCTCTACGAGCTTTGCATGTGAACTTTGTGTCATATGTTTCTCCAGAACTTGTGCCCGCCTACATTAGGGGCGCGGTTAACGTCTGGTCGTCGATAGCGTAGCGGTGCTTCTCCGGCCGGGTCATGATATTAGGTGACAGTCTTGCTTCGGATCGGCGGGCTCGTCGTGGCGACTTCCACGGGCAGACACAGATGAGTTTCCAATCTCGCTCTTCAATCATTTCTTCTTCCGGGCGCAGAACGTCACGCACATCGTGCAGGCGTCTGTGGTCACCTCGCCTTTATTGGTTGGTTTTATGGGTTCATCCCATTTGCCCAGTTGATACTGGCATCCGGGGCGGCGCTTACGTCACTGGGGCGCGTTGCCGAGCACGCCCGCGACACTTGAGAAAAGGCTGTCGAAGTTGCCACCGAGTGATGTCGCTCCTGCAACCAGTGCCAGCGAGAGCAAAGCCGCTATCAATCCATATTCTATCGCAGTCACGCCGTTTTGGTTGATGGGAATAGAATTGGCGAACTTGCTCATGTGGCTTCCCAAGCGATGCTTCAAGGCATTAGCGTTGCCTTGCCCCAATAGTAGGGTTTGATAGTTTCATATTCGTTAACGCTAAATCGCGCCTTGGTTGGTCTAGCAGATCAAGTTACGGCCAATGGCACCTTGGTACGCGAGTTCTGAGCCCGCGAAATTCCTTCCGTCGCAGAGGCGCAGGAAAACTCGTTTGCCGAAGCCGCTCACGCCTGACATTGTCCGATGATCTCCCAAGATCGAGCGGTCACGGCGCCGACCAAGACCGCTCAATCTGGTTGCGGGATGTATCTGACGTTCCTTTGACCCACAACACGGCCGCGAGCATTCCTAGCATTCCAATCAGGATCAAAAGCAGCAGCCTCGATAACAAGGCGTCGATGATGGTTCGGAAGATGGCCACGAACGTGTCTCACAGGTTGTCGAGCACCCCACCTGTCCAGCGGGGCATCAAGAGCTCGCCTATGGCTTGAAGCGGCTCAGCATGTGGTAGGCGACAGTGATCTTGGTCACGACGCCCTGGATGCCTCTGACAGACTCCGCGGCGACCCGAGCAGCGTCTTTTTCGATTTCGCTGTCAACTTCACCACATAAGGTGACAATTGCTCCGGAGACAGTTGCCTTAACGGCAGGTCGCAAAAGTCCGAGCTCTGACTCCAGGCGGCTCTGCACAGCCGTCTGAAGAGCTTCGTCGCCCGAGGCGGTGCAGTCTTTTGGGACATCAAGCAGCGCGCGCATCAGGTCCCGTCGACTTATAATTCCGACGAGCTTTCCGGCATCAACGACTGGCACGTGCTTCACCCCGTGGGCTTGAAGAAGCTCGGCAAGCTGACTCGCCGTAGCAGTCGATGTGGCACTGATCACTGGCGACGTCATGACGTCTTCGATACGCCAGCTCCTGGCCTTGATGTAATCAGCGAGCGCGCTGTCGCGGTCACGCGTATGGGGGACGGGATGCCGTGCCCATGAGGAGGCTACGCGGCGAAGCAAGTCGCCCTCGGTCACAATCCCGACGACGCGGCCGAGGGCATCAAGCACCGGCACGGCACCGATGTTGCTCAGATTGATGATCTCGACCGCGTCGCGAACGTTGTGCCCTTCTTCGATCGTCGTTACTGGGCTCGTCATGATGTCTTTGGCCAGCATCGCACTCTCCATCGCTTCAAAGGATTGCAGTAGAGCGGCCTTTCAAGGCGTTGTGCTTTGACGTGGATCAACTAAATCCGCACTTTGGGTAAAGAGACCTGACGTTCCGCCTCAAGGGGACACGTGGATCGTCCCCGGTGGACGCTGCAGGAACTGAATACGCCAGGTAGAGATCGTCCCTCAAGAATTTGACCAAGGACAATGGACCGGCGTTGCAACTAGGCCATTTTGTCGTGGAAGCGATGATGCGTCGCTGTTCCATAGGTGGATCATGAGCCATACGGTACGAAATCTTATGTACGTTGCGGGCGTGGCAGTCTTTGCGCTTCTCGCATTCTCTCTGTACCAGTCGATCCGATCGCCGGTGCCGGTTGTGACCCCTCCTGCCGCGTCACAGACTGAAACTCCTGCAGGTCAACCAGCGCCGACGCCTCCTGCGAATTGATATAGAGTTGCTCTCGTCGCACTGCTATCGGGCCAAAGCGCTTCATGTATATAAGCGATCTTTTGGTTGAAATGTCGCGATTTGCCGACCCGGTTGCTACCGTTGGGGCGGGATTGGTCGGGTGAGAAACCGACGCACTGCTCGCAACTTGACCTTCGTCAATGACGCGACTGGCCCAGCTGTTTCACAACAAGCTTAATGCCGCGCGTCCGTTCAGCCGGCAAAGCAAGGAAGGAGATTTGCAATGTCGACAACCGTGCTAGAGCAGCAGAAGTGGCCGGAGTTCTTCCAGAACCTGCCGCGAACCATCACCGCGGATCAGATAAAATAGAAGTCATTGGTGCGACTATCGGTAGCCAGACGCTCGCATCGCATAGACATCTGCACGGAGTGACCTTCGAACCAAAGCAATCTTTGCTCGAAATTCAGATGGAGGGTATGACGCACGTCATTCGAGATCCCCGGGAGATCTTTATTGATGAACAGGAGGGTAAAGTTGTGGCTATCCAGGTGATCGGCCCGGACGCGCTTCAGCACATCCTGACATTCGCCTAGATCAGTCCAGGATCGCATCTTCGGCGGCCTTGCCCATCCGTTGCCCTAAAGCTTCGTTCTCCTCGGGCAAAGAGTGCGGGTTTGGCGCGCATACGGTCATGCGAGCAGCAGTTACGGCGTGAACGAAGGCCTCCCTTGCGGCATACGAGGAGACATGGCCGGCAATTGCGGCGGCACAGATCTCCTTCGCGAATGCATGCAGGGTTTTTGGTCCTCTCCAGTTCTTCGACAGAAATAACAGTGCCGCCTTTGGGTTTTGGATGGCTTTCGGAGTTTCGATGCCAGCCTGAACGAAGACCGGATGCTTCCAGTCGTGTGCCCCTTGCGCTGACTCGTTGGTCATTTGCCCGGCTCCTTTGCGTTAGCCGTTTCACGAACGGAAAAGCCAATTCCTTAATAAGGCGGATTTTCGGCAAGGGGCATTGATGCCGGTCAACCAGGATGTGTGCTGCTTGCAACTTTCCGATATTCACGCACCAGCCCTATGAAGCAGGCTCGATACGATACTTTTTCCGAAACGCGGCTGACGCCCTTCAGACTGGAAACGCTTGCAGCGCCTGCAACGCCTTTCGCCTTGACGCAGCGCAATGTAACGGGGCCGGGACAGGTGCATTCTCGACGATGAGGCAAGCAGCCTTGGTCAAGTTCACGGAGGAAGAGATGACTGATTTGAAAATTCGGCAGGATGTGCTCGATGAGCTGGCGTTCGAACCGAGCGTCGACGCTGCAAATATAGGAGTGTCCGTTGAAGACGGTATAGCAACCTTAAGCGGGCATGTGACTTCTTACGCCGAAAAACTCGCAGCCGAGGATGTCGCGATGCGTGTTAAAGGTGTGCGCGCGGTGACTGTGGACATCGAAGTGCGTTATCCTGAACGCAAGCAACACGCCGACGACCAGATCGCCTCCCGAGCGCTCGACATCATAACTTGGAACACGGCCCTGCCAGAGGGGCCGATCCACGTCAAAGTCGAGGGCGGCTGGGTCACCTTATCCGGTGATGTTCATTGGCAGTTCCAAAAGACTGCAGCGCAGGAAGCGGTCCGGAAGCTTGGAGGTGTGCGCGGGGTCATCAACCTCATCGTTGTCCGCCCCGGGCCGACCGTCACGGACGTGCGTGGCCGCATCGAAGCGGCGTTGCGGCGCAACGCTGAGGTTGACGCAGGAAAGATCTCCGTCGAGGTGCATGATCGCAGAGTTGTCCTGGAAGGAGGAGTTCGCGCCTGGAACGAACGCGCAGCCGCCGAGCGCGCAGCGTGGTCCGTACCCGGAGTTTCGGCGGTCGAGAACCACATTCGGATTACCTGAATTGCAAAGCAAACGGCACGGACGCTACGATCGGTTTATTGCGGCAGCCCGCGCCTCGCCCCCGCTGCGGACCGGCATTGTGCATCCATGCTCTGCTGAAGTGATCAGTTCCGTCGTTGGCTTGTCGACCGCAGGCATTTTGGATCCTGTCCTAATCGGCCCACCACAGAAGATCACTGACGCCGCAAAGGCAGCCGGCGTCAGTCTTGAAGGGTTACAAATCAAATTCGTCGAACACAGTCACGCTGCGGCTGATCTCGGTGCCGAACTCGCTGCAAGTGGCTCGATCGACGCTCTCATGAAAGGCAGCCTCCACACCGATGAATTGTTGCAAGCCGTTGTGGCAAGCCATCGCCTGAGGACAGAGAGGCGAATGAGCCACGTATACGTGATGAATATCCCAGCATATCGAAAATTACTTGTCGTCACTGATGCGGCGATCAACATCAGGCCTGGCCTGGAGCAGAAGCGTGACATCTGCCAGAATGCGGTCGACTTCTTGCACGCGCTCGGGGTCCGCCAGCCCAAGGTCGCGGTCCTGGCTGCCGTAGAGACTGTGAACAGCGAGATGCCGGCGACGATCGATGCCGCCTGCCTCACCGTCATGGCTTCGCGCGGCCAGATCCGTGGCGCGGTGATTGACGGCCCACTGGCGCTCGATAATGCAATAAGCGTTGAGGCGGCACGGATCAAAGAGATTAGATCAACAGTTGCGGGTCACGCCGATATTCTGCTGGTACCAGATCTTGAGGCCGGGAACATGCTCGCCAAACAACTCGTTTACCTCGCCGGGGCCGACGCCGCGGGGCTCGTGCTCGGCGCCAAAGTCCCGATCATACTGACAAGCCGCGCAGATCGCCCATCATCTCGTGTAGCGTCTGCCGCCATTGCCAAGTACATTGTGAATTCCAAGCGTCTTCTGGGCCGCTCCGGCAGTGCCGGCTGGACCTGAAAACGGTGATCAGAAAATGGATCTCGGCGTCGCCTGAACGTCACTCGATCGCTGCACAGGCGCGCTATGGAAAGATCAACGGACAACTGCTTCTTCGGGAAGGACCGGCGGGTCGATCAGTTGGAAAACAATCGGTTGAACGAATTATCCTCAAGCAGCCACCGCGTTACGCCCCCGAATAGCCATTCGCGAATACGACCGTGGCCATAGGCGCCGGCAACGATTACGTCAGCGCCTATGGAGCGCGCAACGGTGGTGATCGTCGCTCCATCGGTCAAAGTAGGGCGCCATTCGCTCATCAGTCTGGCGGGGATGCCGTGCGCGATCAGACATCTGATGACGTCCTCGACCGAACCGTCCTTTTCACCCTCCTCAGCGACGGAAAGCACGACGACATCCCTTGCCTTGACAAGAAGAGGGAACGCATCTTTGACTGCATGTCTTGCTTCTTTCGTGTTTTTCCAGGCGATCAGCACGACCTCTCCAGAACATGGTCTCATCAATGCGCTCGGCAGGAAGACGGGCCGACCCGCTGAAACCAGGAAACGCCCCACGTCGATCGTGCGTCTTTCGTCGAAAGACTGCCAAGGTTCGGGAGGAAAGATAATCGCCACGTCGCATCCGCAGATGCGATTGAGCATCACAGCGGTAGGATTGGCAATCTCGCTCGTCCAGTTGAACTCCACTGAGTTGGGCCGGTGCTCCTGTGCCCTGGCCTTCAGTTGTCTTTGCTTTTCCTGGATAGCTTGAAGATCCATCATAGTGGATTGCTCGCCGAGCCCCGACTGCGGTTTTGTATTCAGGTCGGAATCTGGTTGCGCTGCTGTGATGAACCGAACCTCAGCACCAAAGTTCGAGGCGAGGCTATAGACGAACGCGGCGCGCCGGCCTGCTTCCGAGCCGATGTCGATGTGAGCCGTTATTGTCTTCCAGGTCATTTTCGCGTCCTTGAACGGTGAGGCTCCAGCTTTGCTTAGAAGAGCGACCCTTTCATTGACAGTGGTCAAATCCCCAGTGCTTCATCGCCTCCCCACCGGTGAGCTTTCAGCCATTCTTTGATCCGGAACAAGGTCTGTCATCTGAATTGAGTTCAAACTTTCAATAGAGGTTTGGCAGCTATAGAGGATAAACCGATGAAAAACGTTCGAATTTCAAAGGGTGCTCTGGTTCTCGTTTGCGACGGCGGTCGCGCAATTCTCCTACGAAATGAAGGAGATGCGAACGCAATCAATCTTGTCGTGGTCGAGCACCTGGCGGACGGTGCCGGACGCACGAGTTCACTCGGATCAGACAGACCAGGAAAGATCGGAACGCCTAGCGCAAGAACACGCCGGGCAGCGTTCGACGAAGCCGATCTTCACGCCGAAGCCGAACGGCGTTTCCTGTCGCAAGTGGCGACGAATGTGGCCCATCGGTGTGATGAGGACAAGATACCTGGCATCGTCGTTATATCGCCGCCGAGGGTCTTGGGCCTGGTGCGCGAACTTCTGCCCGAAAAGACAAAACAATTGGTCCTGGCCGAAATCGCAAAGGACCTCGGCAAGAAACCGGTTGCAAGTATAG
Organism: Rhizobium sp. Rhizsp82; assembly: GCF_047325115.1. Classification (NCBI taxonomy): domain Bacteria; kingdom Pseudomonadati; phylum Pseudomonadota; class Alphaproteobacteria; order Hyphomicrobiales; family Rhizobiaceae; genus Rhizobium; species Rhizobium sp. Rhizsp82. Next base: position 458,532 of record NZ_CP168569.1, read on the forward strand.
AAGACTATTTATCAAGACTTGGTTGATGGCTGCGGAGCATTGCACCGCCAAAGACCATCGCAGCGATTTCCGGAACTCCATCATGGCGACCGCCTCCACCGCCAGTTCTGAATGTCCGGCAGGTCTTCGCCATATTGCCGAACGAAAGCGTGATGGTCTTCGAGTTTTGCCTTCAGAGCCACGAGGACGTGAGGGACCTGCTCTGCAAGACCCGGAACGCGGGCGATGGCTTCAATAGCAAGATGATAGCGGTCCAGTTGGTTCAGCACGGCCATGTCGAAGGGGGTCGTTGTCGTTCCCTCCTCCACGAAGCCGCGGACATGGAAGTTGCTGTGATTGGTGCGTCGGTAGGTCAGTCGATGGATGAGATAGGGATACCCGTGATAGGCAAAAATCACCGGCTTATCGCGCGTAAATAACGCATCGAAACGAGAAACTGGGAGGCCATGAGGGTGCTGCTCTGGATCCTGAAGGGCCAGCAGATCGACCACGTTTACGGTCCGAATTTTCAGATCAGGGATTGCCTCGTGCAGCAGCATGACTGCAGCGAGCGTCTCCATGGTCGGCACGTCACCGGCACAGGCCATGACGACGTCCGGCGAAATTGTCCCCTGCTCAAAGCTTGCCCAGTGCCAGATGCCGGCTCCCGCCTCGCAGTGAGCGATTGCCTCGTCCATTGGCATGTATTGTGGCTCGGACTGTTTGCCGGCAACAATAACGTTGATGCGGTCATAGGTCCTGAGACAGTGATCTGAGACCCACAGCAGTGTATTGGCATCCGGCGGTAGGTAGACGCGAACGACGTCGGGCTTTTTGTTGGCTACGAGATCGACGAAGCCAGGGTCTTGATGAGAAAAGCCATTATGATCCTGGCGCCATACATGCGACGTCAGCAGATAGTTCAAGGATGAAATCGGCTCGCGCCATTCGATTGCACGAGAGACTTTCAGCCACTTTGCGTGTTGGTTGAACATCGAATCGACAATGTGGATGAAAGCCTCGTAACATGAGAAGAAACCATGTCGCCCGGTCAGCAAATAACCCTCTAGCCAGCCTTGGCAGAGATGCTCGCTCAACACCTCCATCACACGACCATCACGGCCAAGATGCACGTCATAATCTTCAATATCCTGCATCCAAATTCGAGTGGTCGCTTCGAACACTGCGCCCAGGCGGTTCGACTCCGTTTCGTCTGGCCCGAAGATGCGGAAGTTGCGATCCCTTGCGCTCGACCGCATGACTTCACGAAGATAGCGACCGAGCACCTCGGTCGACTGGACCTGCGGCATTCCGCGGTCTTCGACCTCAACGGCAAACGCCCGGAAATCCGGCAGCTGCAGCTGGCGGCGCAACTTTCCGCCATTGCCATACGGGGTCGCCCCCATCCGTTTTGCACCTTTTGGTGAGAGAGCGCGCAGTTCCGGCAGCAAGCGTCCCTCGCCGTCAAACAGCTCTTCCGGTCGATAGCTGCGCATCCATTGCTCAAGGATCTGACGGTGGCCAGCATCGTCCCTGCAGTTGTTGACAGGCACCTGGTGTGAACGCCAGAAGCCCTCGACCTTCTTGCCATCCACTTCTTTCGGGCCGGTCCAACCCTTAGGCGTTCTCAGGATGATCATCGGCCATCTCGGTACTCCAACCGGATCATCGGCCTCTCTTCCATGGCGCTGCAAGACCTCGATCAGATCGAACGCTCGATCCAGGGCAGCGGCCATCTTCGCATGCATACTTGCAGGATCACCTCCTTCGACGAAGATTGGCTCGTAGCCCAGGCCGTCGAACAAGCGCTCCAGCTCATCATCGCTCATTCGCGATAAGATCGTCGGGTTTGCAATCTTGTAGCCATTGAGATGCAGTATCGGCAAGACCGCGCCGTCGCGTGACGGATTGAGAAACTTGGTCGAGTGCCAGGCCGCGGCAAGGGGGCCGGTCTCCGCCTCGCCGTCACCCACGACACAGGCCACAACGAGATCGGGATTGTCGAATGCAGCTCCGAACGCGTGGACTAAAGCGTAACCAAGTTCTCCACCTTCATGTATCGAACCGGGTGTCTCCGGGGCAACATGGCTGGGAATGCCTCCCGGAAAGGAGAATTGTCTGAAGAGCTGGCGCATTCCATCGGCGTCCTCGCCGATCTGCGGATAGACTTCTGTGTAGGTGCCTTCAAGGTAAACGTTTGCAACCATCCCAGGTCCCCCATGGCCGGGACCACAGACGTAGAGGACATCCCGATCTCGAAGATTAATGACCCTGTTGAGATGCACGTAGACGAAGTTTAGTCCAGGCGTCGTTCCCCAATGACCAAGGAGACGAGGCTTGATGTGACGCGGTTGCAACGGCTCCCGCAGCAACGGGTTATCCATGAGATAGATCTGACCGACTGACAGATAATTCGCTGCCCTCCAGTAGCGGTCCATAAGTTCGAAATCTACCATTGGCGCGTCTTTCTTAACCTCGTTCTTCATCATGGCTTCCTCTCAAAATCGCTTGCGCTAAGATGCTGACTGCTTCATCAGCGATGACCTGCTCCTCGTCAGTGCCTATTACCATTGCGGTAACATCACTATCGCGGGCACTGACCACCATCGTGTTTGCTTTGTTGGCGGTCTCGCTCAACGAAAGCCCCATCCATGCAAGATGGCGGGCGACGCCCCTGCGGATTTCAGGCTGATGCTGCCCAATGCCTGCAGTGAACACGATCGCGTCGACCCCTCCAATCGAGACGGCGAGCCTGCCGATTTCACCCGCTATTCGAAAACAGAAGAGGTCTACCGCCTCTCTTGAGGCAGGCTGGCAATCCTCCAACAATACCTTCACGTCGCCGCTCTTGCCGGACACGCCGAGCAGTCCGCATTTGTGGTAGAGGAAATTTTCGAGATCATCGGCATGCCGGTAGTCGTGGCGTAGCAGATGGATGACAGCGCCCGCGTCGATCGCCCCCGGTCTGGTCGCCATCGGAACTCCGTCGAGGGCAGAAAAACCCATGCTCGTGTCAATACTAACGCCATCGACCATACCGCAGAGGCTGGCGCCGCTCCCAAGGTGGGCACAGATAACCCGACTGCTTGCAAGATCCGGATCGAGCCTGCGCAGGGCTCCTGCAATGTACTTATATGACAGCCCATGAAAGCCGTAGCGCCTAACGCCGGCGTCATGAAGTTCGCGAGGGATTGCAAACCTCGATGCCAAAGAACTTTGAGACGCATGGAAAGCTGTATCGAAAGAGGCTGTCTGAGGCAGACCGGGATAGATTTCCCAGACCGCCCGTGCAATTTCGAGTGCCGGCGGAAGATGCATTGGTGCAAAAGGAGCAAGCGCCTCGATCGAGGCCAGGACATCCTTGCGAAGTTGAACCGGCTGATCGAATTTCGGTCCGCCGTGGACAATGCGATGGCCTGCAAAGACCGGTATCGCGCCATCTGGAAGAAGGTGATCGACGACCGCCTTAACCTGAGACTTGCGGGTTGATGCTCCGGACAACCTGACGGTCTCGGCTCGATCATGAATCTGGAACGAGAAATTTTCGCCATCGCCGAAGCTCATGGCACCCCCACCGATGCGAACACCCCGACCATCGGCCAGCCTGAAGAGGCCAAGCTTCAAACTCGACGACCCAGCATTGAAGGTCAACGCGTATCTATCCATCCGCCGATCTCCCGGGTGGCTGTGCCAGAGGCGTGCGCGCCTCAGCCAGCGCTGCTTCAAACAGCTCCCGAGCATAGCCCATCGCCGCCTCCTGTTCGTCTTTCGACAGCGCAAACGGCGCGCATCTTTTCTTGAGCTGTACAAAAACAGCTTTTTTGACGCTACGGATCGTGTCAGCTTGCTTTGAAGCGAGCAAAGCACCCAGACACTCGAGGGCCACGACCTCAGAGACAACCAGCCTGCCTTGTATCTCGCCGATGGTTGGAATAGCAAATCGCTCCCCGCCCCGCTTCCAGTCACGTTCGGTGATCAGCATCGCCTTTTCCCTTCGTCTTGCTCAAAGGAACCTCATCTGCGTCGAGAGCGGCGCGCAGCCGCCTCAAGACGATCGCCCTGCCTTTGTCCTGTGCAATCGATTTCAATCTGTCTGAGAGATCGAGCACGAAATCCTGGAGGTCATTATTCCAATCCGCGTGACCGGGAATTGACGGCTGGACGCGCGGGGGAGCGCTGGCACCGATCAGCCGGGCACCAGTTGGCGAAAGCTCGAAAGAATCGTCAAGGGATGGGCAGTATGTCGTTACTTGCGTCCGGGACGCCAGCCGGTCGCACATCACCTTTCGCGCAGCGTCCTCACCGTGCACGAGGAACAGACCTTTCTTGACACCGCGTTTGCCAATCCAGTCATCGAGCTCGCTGGCGTCGGCATGACCGCTATAGGCGTCGAGCGTCCGAATTGCAGCGCTGACATGGATCTCTTCGCCTTGAATGCGTACCGTGCTGGCACCGTCCTGTATAATTCGTCCAAGTGTTCCGGCGGCCTGGAAGCCGACGAACAGAACCGTACATTCTGGTCGCCACAACCAATTTTTTAGACGGTGGCGGATCCGGCCTGCTTCGCACATACCGCTTGCGGCGATTATGATATGGAATTCCTTCACGAGATCGAGCGCCTTCGACTGTTCCGCGCTCTCGGTGAACCGTACGTTGGATGCGTTCAGAGCGCGAATGAACGCTGACCCGTTGGGAAGCTCTGCCGCATGCCTCTTGAACGCTTCAGACGCTCGTGACGCGAGGGGCGAATCTATCACCACAGGGCATCGCGCCACCACATGTTCGTCCATGAGCGTAACGAGATCGGTCAGTACTTCCTGTGTTCTCTCAACGGCGAAGGATGGGATCAGAAGCACCCCGCCCAGGTCCGAGGCCTTGACAACGATATCTTTCAGCCGATCCCTTCTCTCGCTCATTGCGTACTGCTCTCGCTCGCGGTCGCCGTAAGTGCTTTCGCAAATCAGGTAATCCACCCGATCGGGGCCGGTGGGACGCGTCTCAAACAGTTTGTTCGCCGCACCAACATCGCCGGAGAACAAAAGTCGGATCAGCTGCTCTACGCCCATGCACTCGATCTCGATTGAACCAGAGCCCATTAAATGCCCGGCATCCCATATTCTAAACCGAAGGTCTAGCGCGACCTCACGCCACTCGCCGTAGGGAATTGGGACAAACTGCGGCATCATTCTTCGCGCGTCGTCCGCGGAATAAATGGGCTCAACGGTGCCACGCCCGCGCCGGCGGTTGCGTCGGTTGAGCTGCTTTACCTCGGATTCCTGTATGTGCCCGGAATCTTGCAGCATGATGGCGCAGAGATCGATTGTCGCTGCAGTTGCGAAGATCGGTCCGGAAAATCCTTCCTTTGCAAGCTTTGGCAAGAGTCCTGAATGGTCGATGTGAGCATGTGTGAGAACAACTGCGTCAAGTTCGGCCGGTATAAACGGGAACGGCTTGTAATTCAGCTCCTTTTCCGACTTTGCACCCTGAAACAATCCACAGTCTACAAGTACACGCGCGGATGGCAATTCAAGCAGGAAGCAGGACCCTGTCACACAGCCTGCAGCGCCATAGAAGTGAAGGATTGGAAACGCCATGGTAACTCCCCGTCGTCATAAAAATGATAGTGGGATGGTCAGCGGCGCGCGTTGACGAAGGTCAATCAGGACCTGGCACGCTCTTACAGCCAATGGTGACTAACCTGCGGAGCGAAGGCGACGCATCCGAGCGTGATGGCAAGCACGCAGACAGCGGCAAAGCGGGCGCTAAATCGGGCAGGCGCGAGCAATCCTGCCAATGCAACCTTGCCCAGGGCGTTTGCTGCCATTGCGCTCAGGATAGCCTGGGCGACGACATCTGGGCCAATCTGGCGAGTTCGTCGAAGCGCTGTCAAAACTGCCACATCCACGTCGAAACTCCCAGCTATTGCTGAGGTGAAAGGAACGGCCGGGGTCCCAAACCGTTCTGTCAGAACCTCGCTCAGCATAAGCGTCGCAACAAAGATCGCAGCGAAAAGTGCCAGCGATCGAACTTCGAAGGGATTTTCAGGCTTGAGACTAACGTCTGCGACCTCCGATGAGCATCTGGCGAAGAACCAAGACCCAAAGACAAAGGTTACCACCCCTGTCGTCGCCGCCAGCGCGATCTTCGGCAGCACAGCAGGACTGATGACCGCAGCCAGGAAGAGGACGCGCACAATCGAGATTGAAGCTGCCAGGCACGCAGCCCCCACCAGTTGCCTCACGGCTGAAGAGCCATTTGCCGACCGGGCCAAGGTGAGAGTAACGGCTGTCGAGGACACGAGTGCGCCGGCTGCGGCTGCGATCATCCTGCCCTCCCGTTCACCGAAAAGGCGAACCGCAATGTAGCCGATGAACGAGATGGTGGCCGTCAACACCGTAAAGAGCCAAACCTGGAAAGGGTTCACCGCCGCGATCCCGCCAATTTCCCTGTCCGGTAGGAGCGGCAGCACGACAGCAGTCATAAAGGCAAGCAATAATGCGGATCGCAACTCCGGCCACGTCAAACGCTTGAGGAAGGCGTGAAGAAAGTCCCGGCTCGCCAGCAAGGCTGCCAGGGACGTGCCGCCTGCGGCCGCAGCCGTCGGACTGCCTGCGACGGCCATAGCGCCGAAGCCGAAGACGCAGAGTGCGGCGATCACGGAGGTAACGCTGTAATCGTCGTCGTCCATTGCTTCGCGCAGTCTGAAGAGACAAAACATTATCGCGAAGGTTATGAAGCTGCAGGCCAGCAGCAGGGGAGACGATAGTTCGCGTGAGAGAGCTGCCATTGCACCGCCAAGCAGGCCGGAAATTCCGAAAGTTCGAATCCCGCCGGTCCTGCTACCCTCCGGAGCATCCCGCTCCTTCCAGCCCCGTTCGAGGCCTACGAGCAGGCCGATGGAGAGTGCCAGAGCCAATCGTTCAATTGCTAGATCCATGGCACTTCTCGTTCGAAGAGTTGGGCTTCATGCTTCAAGGCAACCATCGCGCAATCTCGCGGATGGTGGAGAGGTAGGCCCCATCCCTCTCCACCATCTTGGACGCGAGACCCCTCCGGTCGGGCGTCCGTTCAGGCAGCCTTGATCTCGATCTTCTTGTCCTTTTTCAGACGTTCCGGTGTCTTCGGCAGGATAATTTTGAGAACGCCCTTGGCAAATGTCGCCTCAACGTGATCGCTGTCGACGCCACGTGGAAGTTCCAAGCTCCTTTGGAAGGTGCCAAAGCGACGCTCCGACACGTAGTAGTCCTTTTCTTTGTCCTGTCTCTCCTCGCTCTTCTCGCCCTTGATGGTGAGGACGCCGTCTGCGAGCGTGACATCGAGGTTCTTCGGCTCTACCCCAGGAAGTTCGGCCGAGAGTTCGAAAGCTTTGTCCGTCTCGACAAGATCGATGGCCGGAACGCCACGGCCGAAGGCGCTCGGCACACGTGCGAACGCTCGATCCAAAATCGAAGGGCTGCCGAAATCACTGAACACGCGATCAATTTCTGCGCGTAGACCATCGAGGGGCCACCAACGATCGGTCGGGACCGGCGCTTTGGCCTCGGTCTTCACGGCTAGCTTCGTTGCTGTGTCTGCCATCTTCTATCTCCATCCGTTAGCTCCGCCCTTACGGCGGCGACGACACATTCAAATACCTGCCCCATTGCTGGTCCTTGACGAACGTCAACTGCGAGAGCGATTTACCAAATCGCTCGAACAACGCCTTGCTTGATCGAGAACAAATGCAGCTTAGTGGCGGTGTGCGAAAGTGGCGCGGTATAAGGGGAGTATCGCCGAATGACCTCGGCATACCGCGTCGGGAAAATGGATGAACAGCTGGCATTCCAGGCCTTCGGTCTGGTGCAGATTCTTGTGCCGGATTTTCCACCGGCTCAGTGGGCCCAGCTTGTAAGGGATATAAGTCGATGGTCGATTCTCGTGCTTGAAGATCGAGCTGGCTATGTCCGGGGACTCGCCACCTATCGAATCGGAACCCATGCGATCGCAGGCAGGCTGCTGGACGTGCCAATGTTCATAGTGGGCAGCGCGGTAGATGACGACGCGATCGCAGACGCGATTTTTCGGTCGTTGCGACGTCGGTCAGCCGGATGCGACTACATCAGAATCTGGAACGTGCTTCCCAAAAATCGCGCCGAACTGGACGATGAGGTGAGATTTTCCCGCTGGGACCATGGTCTCATGATACGGGTCGATCAGAAACCGTTACCGGCTTTGCTGTGAAGACATATCCGACCCCGCGAACTGATTTTATCAATTTGGGTTGTGCTGGATCGATTTCGATCTTGCGGCGGATCCGAACGATCAAGGCATCGATCGTTCTGTCAAACCCGTCGCGCGATCGACCTCGCGTAAGATCCATCAAACGGTCGCGCGACAGGACTCTGCCGGCGTGAGTGAGGAATACGTGAAGCATTTCAAATTCCCCCGTCGACAGGGGGACCTCGATACCCGCGGGGTTTCGCAGAGTTCTCCGATCGACGTCGAGCGTCCATCCATCGAAGATCAGAGGGGCGGTCTTCGATCGCTCGCTGCTGACGAAGGGTTCGCGACGCCTTAGAACAGTCTTTACCCGGGCGAGGACCTCTCGGAGGTGAAAGGGCTTCCCGATGTAGTCGTCAGCGCCCATTTCCAGCCCGACCACTCGATCCATGACGTCGTCACGTCCGGAAAGCATAATGATCGGCACGTCGGATCTGGTGCGTATCTCCCTCGCCAGCTGCAGACCATCGGTATCGCCCGGTAGAACAAGGTCGAGCAGAATGACATCGAAGGGAGAGACAGCGAGGCTCTCGCGCATCTGAGAGCTTCCGGAAACGGTGTCGACATCGAAACCCTCCCCGCCGAAATACTGCGCGAGCAGGTTTCGTATTCTCGGATCGTCGTCTACAACGAGCATCCGAGTGCGCTTGTCGGCCCCGTTTGCCATCCGAATAGTCTTCGCTATTACGAAATATTACAAAATCGCACTAATTTATACGCGTGGCGCATTCTGATGTCACCAAGATTCGCTCAAATCCTCCCAATCCAATCATTGGGAGCCACGACATGCTAGCGCTATCACACGGTACGCCAGTCCCGTATTTCCAATCGAAAGGTGCGGCAGATTTCGCACCGCTTTTTCTCAGGCAGCCGACCGAAATAGCGAGGGCCGGCGCTACACTGTTTTTCGAGGGCGATGTCGCAAAATCGGTTTTCCGTATTGCCTCGGGTAACGTTCGTGTCTGCCGGCTCCTGCCCGACGGCCGCAGAATCATAACGGGCTTCCTTGCAGCCGGCGACTTGATCGGCCTGTCATTCAGAAACAAGTACCTCTTCAGTGCTGAAGCTATCGACGATCTCACGTTCAGTCGCATCGGCAAGCGTCTGCTTGAGGAAGAACTGCAACTCGTGCCGGAATTTCGCGTTCAACTGCTGTCGCATCTGCGCGACGAAATCACCGCCGCACAGGATCACATGCTTCTTCTTTCGCACAAGAATGCGGAGCAACGCCTGTGCACTTTCCTGCTGCAGCGGGTCGAGCTGGCTGGTGGCAGAGACGGCGGCGTTCTTGCCTTGCCCATGGTTCGCGCCGACATTGCCGACCATCTGGGAATGACCATAGAGACGGTGTCGAGGACGCTCACGAGGCTCGTGAGCAAGGGGGTACTGTTGCCAGCCGACAGGCACCAATTCAAGGTCGCCAGCCGAGCGGCTCTCGCGCGTGCCGCCGATGAAGAGCCAGATGATGATGACGAGGACGCTCGGGAGAGACGCTATGCCGGAAGGCGCTTCTAGTGAAACGGATCTGGACAAGATTGTTCGCATGTTCGACAGCGCCAATCTGATTGTCCATGGGTTCGACGGCGTGGTCAGACGATGGACGATGGGCAGTGAGCGGCTCTACGGCTGGACGGCACGTGAGGCGTCGGGACAGGTCGTTCACGATCTGCTTCAAACCGAATTCCCTATTGGCTTGGAGGCCCTGCGCAGCGAGGTGCGAAATACTGGTGCGTGGGCTGGACAGGTCATAAACCGGCGAAAGGACAGCACCCGACTTTCGATTGTGACACGTTGGACTGTTTTTGACCTGGACGATCCTCAAGCGCGGTTCGTCCAGGCAGACAGTGATGTCACGCACATGCAGCAGGTCCAGGACGAGTTATGCGAGAGGCAGGCGCATCTTCAATCGATCCTTGCGTCCGTGCCCGATGCAATGATCGTAATCGACGACAAGGGAGCGATTATTTCGTTTAGTACGGCTGCCGAACAGGTGTTCGGCTATGCTGCGAGCGAGATCGTCGGCTCGAACGTCTCCGTCCTGATGCCACCGCCCGATAGAGATGCTCACGACCAGTACCTCGATGCCTATTTTCGCACGGGATTGCGACGCGTTATAGGCTATGGCCGCGTCGTCGCCGGGATCTATCGAGCCGCAATCGTATCGAAGATGAACTGCGGCAGGCCCAGAAAATGGAGGCCGTCGGACAGTTGACTGGAGGCCTTGCTCACGATTTCAACAATCTCCTGGCGGTCATCAGCGGCAATCTGGAAATGTTGGAAGAGCGCCTCCGGGAGCCGGGTCAACTTGCGCTGCTTCGAGAGGCGCAGTCTGCCGCCGACGACGGCGCGAGGCTTACCGCGCAACTCCTCGCCTTTGGCAGGCGACAACCACTGGCACCAAAGGTGATCGACATCAAATCTCTGCTGAGCGACTTTTCCGAACGCGTGCATCAGGCAGTCGGAGACGAGATCGAGCTACGAACGATCGTGCCTGCTGAAAAACTTAGCGCCATAGCCGACAAGGCGCAACTGCAAAGCGCGGTGTTGAACTTGGCGATCAACGCGCGCGATGCAATGCCAGACGGTGGACATCTCGTCATCGAGATCTCCGGCGTCGAGATCGATACCGATTATGCTAGTATGTATCCATCCGTAAAAGCGGGCGGCTATGTTTTAATCTCCGTTACGGATACGGGTTACGGCATGACATCGGACGTCCTCGAACATGCTTTCGAGCCGTTCTTTACGACTAAACCGACCGGATCGGGAACCGGCCTGGGACTGAGCATGGTCTACGGGTTTGCAAAGCAGTCGTCTGGACACCTCCAGCTATACAGCGAGCCTAACAAGGGAACGACAGTCCATTTGTTCTTGCCGCGGGCTGTCGACCGGCCCCAGCATGCTCGTGCCCACCTGCGCCAGCCGGAACTCATTCGAGGCACCGAGACCATACTTGTCGTTGAAAACGATGAGCGGGTGCGGCGGGTCACACTTAATCGGCTACTAGCGCTGGGCTATAAGGTGATTGAAACATGCAATGTCATTGAAGCGCTGCAGGTATTGGAGAACGCCAACGACATATCCCTCGTGTTCACCGACGTTGCTATGTCTGGGATGAGTAGCGACCAACTCTGGCGCAAGGTTCGCGAGCAGTGGCCCGAGATCAAGATCCTGCTAACCTCGGGCTTTTCTGAGCCGCACGTCGCCGAAAGGACGACTGAAGCAGGAGCCGAGTGGCTCAAAAAGCCTTATACGGCGTCGGAGATGACTATTCGGATCCGCTCTTTGCTGGACCGCCAGGCCGACAGGTACTCCAACGAGATGTCAGGATAGCCGTTGCTTCGATGAAATCTCCGGCCCAGCATTCGCCAAGATTCCCTGACCCAACTATTCTCATGCCTTTGTTGCGATGTAAGCTTGAACGGCGGCCAGGACCGAAACAGGCGTCGGCGACAATTGCCGGCGGGAGCCGAGCGACACCCCCGCCCTTTCCCACTGGCAGCTCAGCCTACCGTCAGATTGTCGTTGAGAGTGCTGATCCCGGGCGCTGACCAGGCGGCTCGTTCTGCTGCGCGCCGCTGCGACCAGGTCTTGACCCTTCCAGAAAGCGTGACCTTCCCGCCCTGCACGTCCACTTTAACCGCCTGGGCTTCAACTTCAGCATCGCGCTCGAAAGCATCCTCGATGCGCTTCTTGACATCGACCGCACTGAGCTTCGGTGTCAGCTCGACAAGGTTCGAGACCCCGACAACCCCGGCTAGGTCGCGCACTGCATCGAAGGCCGCGTTCTTCTGATACTGCCACTCGACCTTGCCGCGGAGCGTCACCCAGCCCTTCAATACCCGAACCTGTACGGCGTCCTTCGGAACGGAAACGTTCCAATCAAGCATTTTGACGGCTCTGCGAGCGATGTCGTCATCGTCAGTTTCCTTTGCTCCGAAAATTCGGACCGCGATTTCGGCGGCAATGCCGCGCACGCCCCTGACACGCCGTACGACCTTTTCTGCGGCTTCCTTCTCGGCATAGGTTCGAACATGGCCGGACAATGTCACTATACCGTTGTCGGCCGTGACGCCGATGTCGGCCGCGTCGATACTGGGCTCGAATTCCAGTTCGTCTAGAATGTTCTTTCTCAGCTGAATGTCGTTCATGACAACCTCCTTCGGTTTAAGACATTGCATTCTGTCATGCGGCGTCCAGCAGTCCTTGATCCCCGTCAATGGCAATTTCTGTCCATCGAAATCGCTAGGCCGGAAACTACTGCGTCCGCAAGTCAGCTGCTACAAAGCGACGATGGCCACTCCGTTTGATGGTAACCAGCACTCGGGATCGCTCGCTCTGCAAGAAGGTTGTGAGCTGCCTTAGGCCGGCCATTTCGACCTGGTTAAGCGCAACTATCAAGTCGTCGGGCTGGAGACCTGCGGCGGCCGCGACAGATCCTTCCGGTACCGAGATGACCTTGATTGAACCTTCCGCGCCCTGAACCTCGACGCCTGCGAGAGGTCCCCGATCTATGCTAAGCGATACATCAGGCTCGGATTGGGGTTCAGCTGCCGAAACGGTCGGAAAGAATTCAAGCGTCCTTCCGGCCCGGTCTATCTTGAAGGCCGGACGGCTGCCCATCTGCATCGATCCGACCAGTCTGCGAACGTCAAAACCATCGCGCACCGATCTGCCATCGACCGCCCTGATCACGTCACCTGGCTGAAGGCCGGCAGCTGCGGCCGGTGAATGAGATATCACCTCGCTGATCAGCGCTCCAGGACCAGATGTCACGCCGAATGCCTTTGCGAGATCTTCTGTCAGGTCCTGGGTAACAAGACCGACTTCGCCTCGGACAATCTTTCCGCTCTCGATAAGCTGTCGCATCACGGTTGCTACTGTTTCTGCGGGAACGGCGAAGCCTATTCCGATACTGCCCCCGGCCGGACCAATTATTGCGCTATTGAGCCCGACAACCCGGCCGTACTCATCGACGAGCGGGCCACCGGAGTTGCCCGGGTTCGTCGAGGCATCAGTCTGGATGTAGCCTTCGTAGCCTTCCGACCCCGAGGCCCGACGACCAAGCGCGCTGACGATACCCATCGTGGCCGTCTCGCCAAGGCCGAAGGGATTTCCAATTGCCACGACTGTGTCGCCGATCTGCAGAGAAGATGCACTACCGAATTCAGCCTGAACAAGTCGGTCAGCAGTGATGCGAACGACTGCGATATCAATCTCCGGGTCTGAACCGACGACGTCCGCATCGAGGTGGCGCCCATCCCAGAGCGTGATTCCAATTTTCTCAGCGCTCTCCACCACGTGCTGGTTTGTCACGATATAGCCGCGGGCCGCGTCGATGATCACGCCCGAGCCCGCCGACTGAAAGCCGTTTCCAGGGGCGTCATCGGGCAAGCCGAAGAACTTTCGATAAAAGGGGTCGGCCAAGGTTGCATCTGTGTTGTCGATTTCCTTGCCTTGTACTGCGATGCTCACAACCGCGGGCATCACGCGCTTCAACATCGGCGTCAAGGCTGATCCCGCTTCTGAACGCAGAGGCGCGCATGCGATGCAGATCAGCGCCATCACCATGGCTCTCGCCGACATATCTTCGTCCTTCCAGCTTATCGAAGTGTATTCATGATGAACCTCCGTTTAGCCCCGTCGCATTGACGAAGCGCAAAGGCAGTATGAGTCTGACCGGTATGATGGACGACGGACAAGGCGCGACGTGGGATCACGAAAAACTCAAGTCCAGTGGAGGACCCTGACATGAACGATCGCGGATTGGCACACTCGCCACTGACGGATGGTGGCTGTAAAAGGTGTATGGCGCATCAGCCGGTCCCAGATCTGGTTCTCGATCGTCTTGATGAGGAGCGCTGGGAAGTGAGTGCGGTGACGCTGCATGGCATGACATGGGTGAGGGACCGTTTCTGTTGCCCGCTCAGATTGTCGTTCAATGGCAGTATCTGTCTCGATGTCATGAGCGCTGATCGGCTTTTAAAGGAAGCGCATGAAGATGGGCTCACAACAGAGTTCGTTGGCCTGTCAGGAAAGGATATATTCTGAATGTTCAAAAGTATCGTCTGCGCAATAGGGCGCGGCTCCAGAGCCCGAATGGAAAAACTCATCGAAGCAGGCCATCAGATGCTTGCCCCGAACGGGAACCTATATCTCGTCCATGCGGTCGAAGGTCTACCCTCCTCGTCCGTTCGTTCGCCCGACGGATGGGCTGTCGGTGTTATCGCTGATACCGAAAACAGGTTAACCGAACTCCTGCACGAAGCGGGTCAACAGGCATTCATCCGCGTTCGCGCGGGCCATCCTTCTGACGTAATCGTTTCAGTCGCAAAAGACGTCGGTGCGGACCTCGTCGTCATCGGCGCTCATCGCGATGACGTGCTCGAACACATATTTGGTTCGGTCGTCGATCACGTGATACAACGCGCACCCTGCTCGGTTCTCGTCCTGCGCCCGGGAACGTGAGCTTGGGCGGATCTTGACCTGCTCCAGCTGACGGATTTAGTCCAGCTTGCTGGCACTCCTTCCGGAAACTGCCGTCACCGCGATGCCGTAGAAGACGTGAGGTGATTTTCCGATGATCGGCATCTCATAGGGTTTCATAGCGCCGATTTCCCACCAATCCGAGTGTTTCTGCAGGAGTGACCAGGCATGCAGCCTCTCACCCTGCCAGGCTTCAGTATCGGGAAGCTCCTCAAAGCGGCCCTCGGCCACAACACTTATCCAGTCACTCCCTGATCCTCGATGCTCAACATGCAGGCAAACCTTGTCGTTGGAACGCATCCATTCCAGTTTCTTTCCCGGCATTGTGAAACTGTAGGCCTTCCCTTTCGAGAAGGCGAAATAGATCGCTGCCACATAGGGCTGGCCATCCTTGCAGCAGCCTAGATGCCCGAAGCGCTCACCTTCCAGAATGCGGTAACACTCGGCCGGGTTAATCTCCGTCAGCTTTATCGTCATGCGGGCCTCCTGTCGTAAAAGCTGCATTTTATGTTTTAAGGGCGCACGCGCCTTGATCAAGCGCAATGCACCGCGTGCAGTTTAAGCCATGGTGTCGAGAGAGAAAGTTTGGAGGCCAGCATGAAGCCGCAGTTCCATTTGCCATTACCGACCTATCCCGACGCAGGGTCCTTTACGGTTGTAGACAACGCACTTGATCTGGCGCGCCACAACGGGGCGGAACTCGTTGCCAGTATTCCTCAGGTTCGCGTACCGCGGATATCGCCGCCCTTTCCGACAGCAATCGATATCGACACCTGGCGTGCGCAAGCTGAGAGTTTCAGCCTCAACAGTGCAACCGCGCTCAAAGAACACCTTGCCGATGCCCACTCCGAAAGCGGGGTCACGGTCCGGGTCCACGATTTTGAGGCCAGAGAGCCGTTCGTCTTCGAAAGGTTCGCCCGGATCGGCAGAGCTCACGATCTCTCGATTGTCGAGGCCTCGGAACTCTCGCGCCAGCTCTCCGAAACGTTGTTGTTCGAGACTGGGCGTCCAATTGTCCTCTTTCCCGCCACGAGCGTCAGCAGTCGCTTTGACACGGTTGCAATTGCCTGGGATGGAAGTGTGGCGGCCGCCCGCGCAGTTTGTGCTGCGCGCATCTTCATGGAGCGTGCAACGCGCTTGCAGGTTATATCCGTCACGGATGACAAGGAGATTGATGAGGGAGACCGAATGATGTTCATCTCGGCTCTGAGATATTCCGGTTACCAAGTTGATGACATACCGGTACAAGCCTATGAAGAGAGCCCCACTGCTGCTCTTCAGGCAGCCGCGGCCGAAGGGCGGGCCGACCTGCTCGTTGCCGGCGGGTATGGGCACTCTCGTTTTCGTGAGTTCATTCTCGGGGGTGTCACGCGGGATCTTCTGGTGAGGACGACGCTGCCAACCCTGCTCGCTCACTGAAAACGCTGCGACTCCCGTTGCTTCCTGCAGGTGTGGACCGGGAAGACGGCAAGCCAGCTCCATAAAATCCTATGGTCACCATCAAGAGGCCTATCCCCATCGCTTCGGCCAAGTAAAGGGAGAGGCCTCTGGAGCCGTTGTCGGAACCATGCCTGGTCTACCGCCTGGCCAGGGCAGCCGCGCAGTTGATGCAGAATGGCGTGTAGGGGACCGCCGCAAGGCGATCTCCAGATATCGGATCGCCACAGACCGAGCAGTTGCCATAGGTCCCGTTTTCAAGGCGTTCAAGGGCTGCGTCGATCGAAGTAATTTGCCCCCGCCCCTCGGCATGCATCTGCAATAACACTTCATCATTCTCCACTTGTGTCGCTCGCTCCTCACCGTCGGCGTCAAGCGCGACGTGAAGATCAGCTGAGATCGCTTGTTCACGCTGCAAGAGATCACGTTTCAGATCCTGAAGAATTGTTCTCGTCTTTTGCTGGTCCATGTCATTCTCCCATTGGAAGCACGCTTGTTCGGAACCTCGCAAACCGGCGCCCGCGCCGCATTGATCTCGCTCAAACATCTCTAGCGGCGCTGAGCGCTTGACGGAGATCAAAGACAGATGGTTCGCCAACGATAAGCTCGACAGATCAATCGAGAGAGGTGATCGAAATGGCAATCCGGACTATATTGAGCATCCTGAGCGCGCAAAACCACGATGAAGACCTGAAGGCAGCTGTTGACTTCGCCGACGCTTGCGGAGCCCACCTGACAGCAATCTTGATCTATGTCAGCAGCCCTCCCATGATGGTTGGGGAATACAGCTCGCTCTCCACGATATGGCTGGACGAGCGACAAAAAGAGATTGATGAACTCGGAAAGAGAGCCGATGACATCAAGGCGCAGCTTTCAAGAACCGGGCTATCCTATGAGGTGCAGGACATCTACACAGAATACGCCTTCGCCAGCGAGGACGTCGCTGACCGAGCCCTTTATGCGGATGTCGTCCTTGTCGGTCGACAGTCTGCGCGAGACGAGGATCTGCGGAAACGGATAATCGACGGCGCGCTGTTTCAAACGCCAACGCCGATCATCATCAATCGTGGCGCGGTCCCGATGTCACCCACGTCAAAGTCGGTTTTGTTGGCCTGGGATTCAAGCGACGAAGCCTCCCGTGCGGCAAGACAGGCCCTGGATCTTTTGAAGTCGGCAGAATGTGTATATGTGACAATGGTCGATCCGGTGGCACGCTTCGGCATTAACGGCGAAGAGCCGGGCGCGGACATCGCGACTTTCCTGAGCCGCCACGGGGTCAAGGTTCAGGTCGACAGGGTCGCGAGCGGTGGAGCAAGGTCCGACGAAGTCCTTTTGCAGCATGCCAGAGATGTCAATGCTGACCTCATTGTGATGGGAGCCTACAATCACCCACGCTGGCAGGAGTCGCTGTTCGGAGGGGTGACGCGCAGTATGATCGAGGACAGCCGTGTACCGATCTTTCTTGCGCATTAACGTATCACACCTGGTAACGACTTGCTCTGCAGTCGCGAAGCCGGACACAAAGCGGGCGGAAGTTGGATTTATGAGGCTAGCGCCTCGACAAGCTTGCTTATGCCCGCAGATCACGGCCGCGCGAGCGCAATACGCGTCCCTCCGGGATTAGCATCAGACCTTAGTATCCTTAGAAAATCGCTGCGGACAGCTCCTTGAGGCACTCGTCGATCAATAGGAGTGAGCTGCCGAAGGAGGCAGGATCGACGATCTCTGCTGCGGGAACGATACTTCGCGTCGCACGCTCACTCAGTAGCTCGGATTTTTCAACGTGAAGGATCGATGCCAGCGGCGCGCCCTAGTTTCGGAGACGTGGGCGGACATGCGACAGCGACCCGATCCCAGCCCTACTGGTCTCAAACAAGACAGTGTTGGCGAACCTTAGCGCCATGACACGGGGTTTCTATGCGAAGCCAAGTCTTATCCCGCGACGCGCCTCTCCGCTGGCAGCCTCATCCCTGCTGATGGTCTCATGTGGAAGCATGTTCTACGTCAGCGAGCGGCCGTAGTCGATGAGACATTTCCGGTGGTGAAGAGACCGGTATCAACTCAAACAATCACTGCTTCCTGCCCTCCGCCGACGAAGGAAGACATAGCGACTGTGGCGACATCTGCGATGGCAAAACTCTGGTGTTCGGACGCGACGATCGTCGGCATCGCCCGTCGCGAACATGAGCCGGGATGACGCTTCCTGTGCCAGGCCCGAGCGCGTCAAAGACGGTACGTTTATGAGTTCTTTCTTCAACGGCGATCGCAGGCAGCGTCATATCTGGGCACGGACTGGAAGCGCGACAAAGGCGACCGAGTGAAGTAGAAGTTTCGAAACTCTCGCTAGTCGCGGCTTGCAATATTCGCGCCCATTGTCGCACCCTTATCACGTGTCGGAGCAGAAATCCCAGGCCAATGGGTGCCGCTCGGTCGTTCACGCGTGGACTGCGCAAGTACGGTCTTTTTGAACCGTCACTCTCCCCGCAAGGCGGCAACATTCGCGTCGCGGATTAGTTCATACTTCACCTGAGTTGCACGCAGATCGCGATACCAGTCTACCAGAGCGCCCCACGGATCAGATACTTTGTTCAGTCCTGCGATGAATGCAACCACCGTTCCGATCTCGATGCGTCCCTTGATGACATAATAGCCTCCAAGGCCAAAAATCCCAGCATATCCGAGGTGAAAGAGTAAGTTCATTAAGAAATTCAACGTGTACTTCAGCCGATAGATGCTCATATTGGTCGCGAAAAGGCGCTGAACGCGCGCGACCCGGTGAAGCGGCGCTCTTTGCGACGCGCGATCCACCATCTCCTCGCTCAGATGCCTCGTCACGGTGACCTTCGTTTTTACACGTTGATTTATCTTTCCCTGAAGGATCGGGACTAAGATCGCCTGGGGAAAAAACACAGCAATGACGACCAGCGCAAGGAATGGCTGCAGATAGATCATGTAACTGCCGACAGCAAAGAGAACGCCCGCTTGCAAAATGGGCTCAGAAATACTCGTTCCAACAAACCCGCCGACTGGATCAGCTTCTGCGAGAACAATGGACATTTCGACGCCCTCGGCGAGAGCTACCGTGGAATCTCGATCGTGCTCTCTGGCATTAATGACCGCTAGTCGCAGCCAACGAACTGATATTTCGCTAATCCACCCGCGATAAACGTTCAAGATCAGCTTGATCCCGCCCTCGCCGAGAACGAGCGCGAGATAAATAAGAACCAAGACCATAACTGAGTTGAAGCCGGCGTCTTTGGTGGCGCCGTTGATTATACGTCTTTGGACTTCCAGCGGAAGGATGCCAACGGCAAAGAGAAGGACCGAAAGAAGCACGAGCAGTGCCTGGTGGCCGCCTCCCATCATCCAGATAAACTCCGAGAGCCGACGCGGCATGGCATTGGCGCTATACGGCTCCGGTTCCTGTACGAGCTTTGACGTTGCTTTTCCTACGGTGGTCCCCATGATCGTGCCTCCATGCCAACTTTCGAATTCGCCGGATCACGCGCTATTGTCATTGACCTGCCGCAAATGATGCAGTCGGAGCTCGCCAGAGCCTTGAAGAAGCCGGCTATTCAGCGAACAGATCGGCCGCGAACCGATGCTTTTGATTAAATCCGTTTGTGTGGGGTTCTCAACGATGAGCGTGGAAAGTCTCAAGCGCCAGGGAGGCAGCAGGATGCAGTTCGCTGCATCTGCGTAATGCGTCGATTGTCGCCTAGACTTTGACCGGCGTCAAAGACATCTGGCAAAAGCGGTGTCTCTATAATGAAATCCCCTTGAGCTTGGAGTAAGGAATGCACGCGTGAAATTCCTCAAATACGCAGATATCGCTCCGCCTTATTCTGCATTGCATACCTGAGCGACGCTCCAGCCAAGGCCTTATCTCGAGGTCACTCCGCTTCTAGTCATGCAAGAGTTTAATCGTGGCAGCAAGGGCGAGGCTCATGGCCGTTGTCAGTCGTGTTCGAACGAAATTGGTCCTTTTGGTCATCGCGACGGCGGGGCTGATTGGCGGACTTATGCTCAACCTCTCGGGCTGGCCAGATTTTGCATGGGTGGTCTGGACAGCAGGTGTACTGCCGATCTTTATGGCCCTTGTTTTTGAGATCATTCATGATCTCTGGCGCGGAGAAGTTGGCCTAGATATCGTTGCGGCACTGTCAATGTCAGTCGCGCTCGCCTTTGGCGAGTGCCTAGCCGCCGCGATCGTGGCAGTGATGTACGCCGGCGGCACCTTCCTCGAGAGCTTTGCGGAGGGTCGCGCCCGTCGCGAGATGCGTGAACTTATGTCACGTGTTCCCCGTAGTGCGACGAGACATCGCAATGGCCAACTTGAGGATGTCCCGCTGGACGCGATAGTCGCGGGCGACAGGCTTCTTATCCGACAGGGCGACGCAGTCCCTGTAGACGGCACCGTAGCATCGACCACCGCCTTTGTTGACACATCTGCACTTACGGGCGAGTCTCTACCCGTGCTGCTTGCCGTGGGCTCTGAGGCCATGAGTGGTTCGACAAATGCGGGAGACGCGTTCGACCTGATCGCCACGAGACCAGCAAAGGAGAGTACCTATGCAGGTATTGTCCGTCTGGTTGAAGAAGCGCAGCAGTCAAAGGCCCCTATGTCGCGACTTGCAGACCGCTGGTCGCTGGGATTTCTTGGTATCACCATCGCACTCGCCTTAGCAGCCTGGTGGTTCACGAACGATCCGATTCGCGCCGTAGCGGTGCTGGTAGTAGCAACGCCTTGTCCTTTGATTCTAGCCGTTCCGGTTGCGCTCGTGGCCGGTCTTTCGCGGGCGGCGCATTACGGCGTGCTGATCAAAGGGGCGAAGCCTCTTGAAGCGATGTCAGGCATTCAGACGCTTATTCTCGACAAGACTGGTACGCTGACGGATGGACGGCCACAGATTGTCGCGATCGACAGACACACTGACATGTTGGAAGATGAGATACTTCGACTTGCCGCATCCCTCGATCAGGCTTCGAAGCATCCTGTCGCGCTAGCCATTGTGGCAGCGGCCGAGGCAAGAGGACTGGAATTGTCCATACCGGTCGAAGCGGCAGAATTCCCTGGCGAAGGCGTCAGGGGTATCGTCGATGGCCACAAGGTCACCGTGGGAGGGAACGACTTCGTCGGCAGCTATGTGAGGCCGCAACCTGTTGGACATCCGGTCCTGGCGTCAGGTTCCGTCCTTGCCGCGGTGGCCGTCGATGATTGCCTGGCAGCCCATCTTGTCATGGCGGATCCCTTACGTGAAGATGCCGCGTCAACACTCCTTGAATTGCGCCGTCAGGGCATCAAGCGCGTTCTCCTTGCGACTGGAGACCGGGTGGAGGTTGCCAAACGTGTCACAGAGGGGCTTGGTCTCGATGAGATTCGCGCCGGGCTGTTCCCAGATCAAAAGGTTATGCTTGTACTAACCGAACGCAAGAGCGGCCCTGTCATGATGGTTGGCGATGGAGTTAACGATGCCCCCGCGCTCGCTGCCGCCGATGTCGGCGTGGCCATGGGAGCTCGGGGGGCCTCGGCGTCTGCCGAGGCAGCTGACGTCGTGCTGCTGGTCGACAAGATCGACCGCCTTGGAAGCGGGATCAAAATTGCCCGAAGCTCACGCCGCATTGCTTTGGAGAGCGTCGTGGCGGGCATCGGATTGTCCATCGTCGGCATGGTCGCGGCGGCGTTCGGTTATCTAACGCCTGTGCAGGGCGCCATCCTCCAGGAAGCAATCGATATTGCCGTCATTTTGAATGCGCTGCGGGCGTTGCGTGTTCGGCCTGAGGTGCCAAAAGATCCCGCGAAACAGATCGCGCCGGCGTCCTCCGACGGCACGACCCGACAAAATGTGACCTCATTGCCGCTTGATCAAGGAAGTTACAAGGGCTGACCTCCAAGCTTCATTGCCGGCTCGAGGGAGCAGCCTCACGCACGCCATTGCTCCCACGAGACCGGCGCTATCCAAACACGGGCTTTGCGATATTGTCTTTCCTTATGTCGCATTGATATGGGGCGATAGGCCTTGAATTTGGGGCAACCAGTGGCTCGGATAAGCAGCCTTTGGAAAGTACATGTCCCGGCAAGCCAGATGGGATCGCCTCGGCTGAGCCGCCGGAACAAGTATCATGCGGGAGGTCGCAATGCGTCCACGTATTGGTGCTTTGATACATAAGGAATGCTAGTTTTCGCGAGGCGAGCTGCTGCCTGCAGCCGCCCGCTCCTGATTGAGGGCAACAAGCCAAACCAGAGAAAGATTACCTGCCACTTGGTAGAGCGGCGGTTCGTAAAGCGAATTGGAAGTTCTGCGTCGATAGGTGGATAGTCCGTCGCCCGACTACCGTCGCGATGTCGGTTCATCGTCAAGCGCTGAGACGGTCGCATAACAACGCCCGATCGGGCTATTGCATATAATATTATACAATATATTATTTTATATATTGTTAAGCGAACGTGGAGCCAGACATGTCGATCGCTAAAATCTCCGACAAGCTATCGGTTTCGCCGCAGCCGAGCGTCGATGACATCCGCTCCCTGCGTGAACTGGGATTTACGACGCTCATCAACAACCGTCCCGACGCAGAGGACGCCGCTCAGCCGGGAACGGACGCCGAACGCCAGGCGGCCGAACATTGCGGCCTCTCCTACTCCTTCGTTCCGGTCACGCTCGGCACCATCACCGAAGCCGACGTGCGCTCGTTCCAGAAGGTGCTCGACGGGTCCGACGGCCAGGTGTTCGCCCATTGCAAATCCGGCACGAGATCCCTCAGCCTGTATCTGATCGGCGAGGTTCTGGACGGGCGGATGGCTGCCGAAGACGTCGTCGAGTTTGGCCGTGCCCACGGCTTCGACACTAGCGCCGCTGCGGCCTGGCTCAAGCAGCACGCGGCACGCTGCGCGCAGGTGAAAGGCTTCTTCGACAAACGCACCTGTAGCGTCCAATATGTCGTGTCCGATCCAGCGACAGGCAAATGCGCCATTATCGATCCGGTGCTCGATTTCGACGAGAAGTCCGGCGCCACCGCGACCATCAATGCCGACGCGATCCTCGACTATATCATGGAGAATGGCCTGACGGTCGAGTGGATCCTCGACACCCATCCGCATGCAGACCATTTCTCAGCGGCTCAATACCTCAAGGGGAAGACTGGTGCCAGAACCGCGATCGGCGAACGCGTCGTGGATGTGCAGACGCTCTGGAAGGGCATCTACAACTGGCCAGAGCTTGTCGCAGACGGCTCACAGTGGGACCGGCTGTTCGCACACGGCGAGACGTTCAAGGTCGGTTCGATCGACGCCAAGGTGATGTTCTCGCCCGGACATACGCTCGCCTCGATCACCTACGTGGTCGGAGACGCAGCCTTCGTTCATGACACGCTGTTCATGCCCGACAGCGGCACGGCGCGCGCCGACTTTCCGGGTGGCGACGCCCGCATCCTTTGGAAGTCGATCCAGGACATCCTCGCCCTCCCGGACGAGACCCGCATCTTCACGGGACACGACTACCAGCCGGGCGGTCGTGCTCCGCGTTGGGAGAGCACGATCGCCGAGCAGAAGAAGTCCAACGAGCATCTTGCCAGCGTAAGTGAGGTGCAGTTCGTGGCGCTGCGGACGAAGCGCGACAAGACGCTTCCGATGCCGAAACTGATCCTGCATGCGCTGCAGGTGAATATCCGGGGTGGACGTCTGCCGGAGCCGGAAGCCAATGGCAAACGCTACCTCAAGTTTCCGCTCGACGCATTGCAGGGAGCCGCATGGGAATGAGTACCGTATCGAAAGCTGCAGCGAAGGCAGGCCTCTCCCCCGAAGAGATGGCCGGCCGGGCCGGAGAGGTCGCAAGTCTCCTGAAGACGTTGTCGCATCAGGCGCGCCTGATGATCGTGTGCACGCTGGTCGAGGGCGAGTTCTCGGTCAGCGAACTCGAAGAAAAGCTCGACATCCATCAGCCGCATCTTTCCCAATATCTGACGGTGCTGCGGAACTCCGGGATCGTCGAAACCCGGCGCGACGGAAAGCAGATCTTCTACCGCCTGACGGAGGAGAAAGCGGCCCAGCTCGTCGGCGCCCTTTACGATATCTTCTGCGCGAAGGAAGAGACATGACCCCATATCTCCAATCGTTGGCCGGCGGCATGCTGATCGGCGCATCCGCGGTCATGCTCTTGCTTCTGAACGGCCGGATCGCCGGCATTAGCGGCATTGTAGGGCGTCTGGCCCAAGGCATCGGACTGACCACCAATCTCGCCTTCGTGCTTGGCCTCCCGGTCGGGCCGCTCGTCTATCGGCTGGTGGTCGGCGGTTGGCCGACCGTCGTGATCACAGCTGGTTGGCCGCTGATCATCGTTGCCGGGCTGCTCGTCGGCTTCGGTTCGCGCATGGGCGCTGGATGCACCAGCGGGCACGGCGTTCTCGGGCTTGCCCGCCTGTCGCCGCGATCGATGGTGGCGGTCGCCACATTCCTATCCACGGGCGTAATCGCCGTCACGGTTCTTCGAGGTATCGGACTATGACCGGAAACATCTATCAGGTCGGCGCAGCTCTTGCCTCAGGCATCGTCTTCGGTTTGGGCCTGTCGCTTTCCGGCATGCTGAACCCTGTTCGAGTCCAGGGCTTCCTCGACGTCTTCGGCAACTGGGATCCAAGTCTCGCCTTCGTCCTCGGCGGCGCCGTCGCCATCGCCTTCGTCGGCGTACAGGTGATGAAAAAGATGCGTCATCCCGCCTTCGACGACAGCTTCCACGTGCCCACGAACCGAAGGATCGACGCGCCACTGGTCATCGGTTCGGCACTCTTCGGTCTCGGCTGGGGGATCGGCGGCTTCTGCCCCGGCCCTGCAGTCGCCTCCCTGTCGGTTGGCATCCCACAGACAGCGCTGTTCGTCGTCGCCATGCTGATCGGGATGACAGTCTACGACAGAGCGCGGAGCAGAATGACATGAGTGGTTCAGTTCCCGCGGCCGTCAGCTCCGACTTGATCGACGGCTTCACGCTCGGCGTTCTTGGCGCGCTGGCCGGCTCTAGCCTCGGCAAGTCGATCTTCATGTTCGGGATCCTGATGGGCGTCGTCGGTGCGCTAATGCTCAAACCCAGGGAGTCCGGCTCAACCTAACACCGCCCGGACTATCTGAGAATGTGTCTCGTCACTGCAGCCATGGCGTTCGCCGTGGGCGCCGCTTCCGACTTCTTCCGGATCGGCGGGGGTTCCTGATCGTCCCGGGTCTGATGCTGGCGACGAAAAATGCCGATGATCAATGCGATCGCCACGTCGCTTCTGCCCGTCTTGTCGTTTAGCATACCCTGGCTGGCGCCTCGGGATGGTGCGTTGCAACGCCCGGCGCAGGGCCGAAATTGTCTTCGCTCCCGCCCCCACGCACAAGTTGAGCAAGCCCGCGTGGCCCGGCGGAGATCCAGGTTCTGTTCGGCACCACATCGTAAGCATGCAAGTTTGGCCAGGCTCATGGTCCCTGGCCTGGGCAACCTGACACTCATCGCTGGGCGCATGGGCAACAAACGACGAATGAAGCAAAGTAGCACACAATCGAACGCAGACACGATCACTCCAGAGACTGATACAACCAAATCATGGCCGAACTTAAGAATGATTGACCTCTGTCGGCAGCGGGCAAGGACAGACGAGATTCACGGCAGGCTTCGGCGTGCCGTCGATCGCTGCGGCTGAACGGCCCCCTCGGGACGCCTGGATGACCCGACAACTTCAGTCACGCGCGGCGTCGGGATCTGCTTTTTGCTGGACAAGCCTGGCATCCGTATTTCTAGTCCCAATGGCGTGTGCTGCGTGCGCCGCGGGCTTTCCCGAAATTGACGGAGACTACGATCAAACTTCCACAAGGGAGCGCTGACCTATGTCGTCGCCTATTCCTACGGGCCGTATCAGGTCCACCCTTCGCCACTTCCTCGACAACGAGGCTTCTGGCGGTCTTGTCCTCATGGCTGTGGCACTTGCCGCCATCATGACGGCCAATTCGCCATGCCGAGGACTACTTTCAAGCTCTGCACGTCTATATCGGGCGGCTCAGCCTACAGCATTGGATAAATGACGCCTCGATGGCGCTGTTCTTCCTGCTTGTCGGGCTCAAGAACAAGCGCGAGATGCTGGACGGCGAGCTCTCGTCCTGGAGCCGCAGGATCCTACCCGGCGCGGCTGCGCTCGGCGGCATGATCTTCCCCGCCTTGTTCTATGTCGGCTTCAACTGGGAAAACCCAGCAGCTCTGCGCGGATGGGCTATTCCGACCGCGACCGACATCGCGTTCGCTCTGGGTATCCTCTCGCTTTTCGGCCCGCGCGTGCCGGCGTCGTTGATGATCTTCCTCGCAGCGCTCGCGATCATCGACGACCTTGGCGCCGTAGTGGTTATCGCCCTATTCTACACGTCCAAGCTCAACCTTCTGGCCCTCGCAGCCGCCGCCATCGTGCTTGGTGTCCTGTACGGCCTGAACAGATCGAGGGTCGTGATGCTATGGCCGTACATCGCGCTTGGCGCAGTGCTGTGGCTTCTTGTGTTCCTCTCCGGCATCCACGCGACACTTGCCGGCGTTCTTATTGCGCTTACCATCCCGCTGAAGGTTACTCCAGGCACGCCGGAGGCCACTCATCAGGAATCACCGCTCCATCATCTTGAGCACCTGCTACACAAGCCGGTAGCCTTGGTCGTGGTACCAATTTTCGGCTTTGCGAACCCCGGGCGGCTCCTTCGCCGGTGCCTCTCTCGCCATCTTGTCCGAGCCGGAAACAGAGCAGCTCTCAAACCGGACTGTTGCCCGCTTCTGCACTTTAAATTCGTGCCGCCATTCCCGCACCCAAAGCTCGACAGAGCGCAAACCGATGATCATTCCTTGCTCGCTGGCCAGCTCCTGTCGGATCACATCGGCATTGCCGTGGTGCCGAAAGAAGCTTTCGCGCAGCCAGTCATCCAAGCCATCGAAAGCAGTGCAGCGAACCGGCTTTTTGAGTGGCACCGCTCCACCCTCCCGCACCGCCGGACAGTGTTGCGAGCACAGCCTAGCTCTTGAAGCCGCAACATTGGCACCACCTCATCTGCCTAAAGCATATCCTCGCCCTGCATCGTTCGCGACAATGCAGGATGCGCCGAAATCATGCTCATCATCCATCTCCTCATCCTGAAGCGAGGGGCAGTTCGTTTCGTTAGGGGGTCCGTGCCTCACTTCGCGTGGCGCAGGCCAATTGGCAGAAGTATTCTGTAGTCTTTGACACGCATCAATGCAGTAGTTCCTAGCGAAATCAAAATTACACTTGAAGCGCCATGCCGCTACCGAAAAGACGATTGTGATCATCAGAAACTGACCATGACGACCGTGGAAGTATCCCTTAAGACGTCCCGTAAGTGTGGCTTCTGGGTCGAGCTTTAAACGTGCATTCAACGGGCATGGGAGGCCTACCGAAGTCGTTCCGTGACCTTTCTCGCCGACCGCATGGGGTCACGGCATGAAGTTGGTGTCATGGCAACCTTGTTGCGTCATCTAGAGCAGCCGATTGGCTTGCTGCGGTATCAGCCCGCGCCGTAATTCTCTTTTTCTGAGAAGCCCGCCAAGCGGGGTCCGCCTAAAGCTGGGACATGAGAAATGGACACTGAGACTAAGCTGGCTCGAAATGAGAAGACGCGCGAAGAAGTGTTTGCACGTTCGCCGAAGGCTCTGATAGCGGCGACTGACAGCGACCTCGCCTTAATTGCTGGCCTGACGCCGCCCGCCTGTTATGAGCGGATGCTCTCGGCACCAACGGGTCTATCGGCCGACGAAGCTGGCGAACGGCTGCGTCAATTCGGTCCCAATATCGTTAGCAAGGAACAGCGTACCAGCCTTGTCGAGGAAATTTGGGGCCTTTTAAGGAACCCGCTAAACGGGCTGCTGTTGACGCTCTGCATCGTTTCCTACTTCCTCGGCGATGTCCGTGCCGCCATGGTGGTCATGGTCATGGTCGCGCTCGCAGTCGCAACAGCTTTTGTCCAAGAGCATAGATCCAATGAAGCTGCGGCCCGCTTGCGCGCGATGGTACACACACGTGCGAGCGTCAGACGCATCCCATTACCGGAAGGCAGTTCTTTCGCAGACGTGCCACTGGAGACGCTCGTACCAGGGGACATCGTTCGCTTGTCTGCTGGAGACATGATTCCTGCGGACTTGCGGCTGCTCGAGACGAAGGACCTGTTCGTCAATCAATCAGCACTCACCGGTGAAGCGATGCCAGCAGAAAAGTTTTCGGACGCCGAATGCACCGTTGAAGCAGACCCGTTTGACTTATCCAACCTTTGCTTTATGGGGGCCAACGTCGTTTCGGGCTTTGGCACCGGCGTTATTATTCGGACTGGTCCATCGACTTTCTTCGGCCAACTTGCGCATGACCTGGCTGGCAAACAGTTACCAACGGCGTTTGACAGCGGCGTGGCGCGATTCACATGGCTGATGATCTGCTTTATCCTTGTAATGGGGCCCGCCGTGTTCCTCATCAACGGGCTCACCAAGCACGATTGGCTTGAAGCTTTGTTGTTTGCGGTCGCCGTGGCAGTTGGGTTGACGCCCGAAATGCTTCCCATGATCGTCACGGTGAACCTTGCAAAAAGCGCGATCGCAATGTCGAAGCAGAAAGTAATCATCAAACGGCTGAACGCCATCCAGAACATCGGGGCGATGGACGTTTTATGCACCGACAAGACCGGTACGCTGACACAGGACCGTATCATTCTGAAACGTCACCTTGATATTCGCGGCGACGAATCCGACGACGTCTTGCGGTACGCGTTCCTTAACAGCCATTTTCAGTCGGGTCTACGCAACCTGCTCGACGAGGCCGTGCTGGCCCATGTGCAGCTCCATGGCGAACTCAGAACCGAGAACTATATCAAGGTCGACGAGTTGCCGTTCGACTTCTCCCGGCGCCGAATGTCGGTTGTCGTCATCCGCCCGGACGGGCGCCAGTTGCTCATTTGCAAGGGCGCGGTAGAGGAGATTTTTGCGGTCTGCACACGGTACTCGCTGGGAGCCGAGACCGGCCCCCTAGACCCTGGTCATTTCGAAACAGCCAAGGCGGAGACCGAGGCCCTGAATGCGGACGGTTTCCGCGTCGTCGCGGTCGCATTCAGAGAGTTCGACGGTAACAAACAGGACTATGGCCTCGCAGACGAAAGCGAACTCACCCTTCTAGGCTACGTCGCCTTTCTCGATCCACCGAAAGAGTCGGCGCGTCAGGCTATCGCGGCGCTTAAGTCGCGAGGTGTTACCGTGAAGATCCTGACCGGCGACAACGACATCGTCACCCGAAAGGTCTGTTCGGAAGTGCAGATCAAGCCGGGACGGATCATACTGGGCAGTCAGATCGCCGTCATGCAGGACAAAGAACTTGCAGTTGCTGCCGAGCAGACTGACGTCTTCGCCAAGTTGACCCCAGCCCAGAAGGAGCGGGTCATTGCAGCACTTCACCGGAACGGTCATGTCGTCGGGTTCCTAGGCGACGGGATCAATGATAGCCCGGCTCTCAAGGCCGCTGACGTCGGCATTTCCGTCGATACCGCAGTCGACATCGCGAAAGAGTCGGCCGACGTCATCTTGCTGGAAAAGAACCTTCTCGTTCTGCAATCCGCAGTGATTGAGGGACGGCGCACCTTCGCCAACATCACCAAATACATCAAGATGGGCGCGAGCTCGAACTTCGGAAACATGTTCAGTGTCCTCGGCGCAAGCATCTTTCTGCCGTTTCTGCCGATGGCCCCAATCCAGGTACTGACCAACAATTTGCTTTATGATTTCTCACAAACGGCGATCCCGACGGACAACGTTGATGAAGACTACCTTGCCAGTCCTCGGCGTTGGGAAATCAGCAACATCTTCAAATTTATGATTTTCGTAGGGCCGATCAGCTCTATTTTCGACTATGCCACCTACGGCATGATGCTATTCATTTTCAACGCCTGGAATAATCCGTCGCTGTTCCAGACAGGTTGGTTTGTGGAGTCTCTGCTGACCCAAACACTAATCATTCACATCATCAGGACAGCCCGCGTCCCCTTCATCGAGAGCCGTGCCAGCGCGACACTGATTACGACCTCGCTTGTTATAAGTACCTTGGGCATCGTTCTCCCCTTCACCTGGGCGGGGTCGGCCCTGGGCTTCGCGCCTCTGCCGCTACTATATTGGCCAATGCTCGTGGTGATGCTGGTGACCTACGCGGCGTTGGCCCATCTGGTGAAGGTCTGGTTTATCAAACACTGGGGCTTATGATCAAGGCAGAGAATACTTGAATCCGGTAGACGAAAACAACGGCCGTGCGTTTTGGGGATGCTGGCGAGCTCCCTTTGTCAGTTCGCTTTACCAGGGCTTTTCGTTTACTGGTCAGTAGGTACGGCCGATTGCCCACACCATAAAGACGAACGAAAGTGTTGCGGCAAATGCTGCGATGGCGAGATTGGTGTCCATAGCTACCCTCTTGTGAAATGTGCGCACTGAACGCGCAGGGGAAGGTTTTGGTTCCCAATGCCGGTAGGAGGCGATTCGGCTTTCGTAGTACGTTTGTCTGACCAACGATTTCAAAGGACTCTTTTCATCCGATGTGATTAGGTCGGTGCCGCAACATGCGACCTGGCGAACCACTGTGTCGCATGGAGGGCTCGCCTGTGTATCGTGTGGCGAGCCCTCCTCTTGTGGCTGACCACCATCCTCCACTGCACCCATCTTGACGATCATCGCCAAACCTCTTACCGACTGCGCGCCGCGCTAATCATGGGGCGGCAGAGGGCAGGCCCGATCTGGCGAGGATGTTCGGGCATTTGCCAAGTCTGAGACTATTTCACAGCAAGCACACAGGAAGCAGCGGGGGAGATGGTGACGAAGTTTCGTAAGGGCGACACACCGGCAACGGTCGATGATATAGCGGGCTTGTTTCAGCACATAAACCTCATGCAGCGGACTTTGCTGAGCATCGGCGCGATCGCATTGCGAAGCGCTCAATCGCCGAATGAAATCGAACAGATCGACGCGCAGGTTCAAGCGATGGTGGACGACTTTACGAACAAGGTAGCCGCTCTCGCCAAGCGACTTGATATGGACGTCGAAGAGAAGAGCTGATTGGATCTGGTATCGAATGATTATGACTGCTTGTCCTGCAATCGAGGCGCACTGGCTGGGTGAGCCAGGATATCCTTGAGCTCGATCGGATGCCAAGGCTGAATTTAAAAGCGCTGTTCGGCGCACTCATCGTCGGCACTCTTGGACTTGCCACCTTAATGCCCAGGGGGTTTAGCTCACTCTCTGGCGCAGGGAATATGGCACACCGCAGGCGTCAGGCTAGCGAAGCGGCGATTACATCCTCTGCATTTTTTTGGACAGTTAGCGCGGAGCGCCGAAAGCTTGAAGCGCTACCGAGTCTTCCAACTCTCAGACTACTAAGCTATCGGTAGCGAATTTCAGACATACTGCGCTCTCTTTCCACCGGCAAAGCACCGGTGACTGAAAGCCGCGTTTGCACTGGCGCGGCTCTTGAGCTCGACCAAGGCAGTTTCGTTGGGCGGGCTTGGGTTGGCACAAAACACCGTCGGCGCTAAAGTTCGACAAAATGTAAGCGCATGGAGCTGCCGCCATGTTTTTCTCGAAAGACGACACGACTTTGTGGCCGGACGAGCTCGCCGTTTGCCAGCGAGTGTTCGATCATATCTGCGTAGTCAAGCAGGTCACGCTCGACATGCACCGAGAAGAGATTGCAAAGCAAATCCTCCTCGCATGCCGTAACGGCGTTAAAGACGAGAAGTCCCTCATAAGACTACTGCTTTAGGTACGCTGTTTCGCATGATGCCCCGCAGGAGCCACACACTCAGCAAGATACTCTTCGGCGGAAGGACTCGGAACCGGTCTTTCACGGGCTCGACCGATCCGCGTTAGGCCCCTCAACCGTGACGGGACACGGGCCATATCACCGCGCCTCCACGCGGGCCGTTGGAGACGTCATTGACGGAATTGTGCGCTTCATGGTCGAGGCGGAATCTCGCAAGTCTACACCGGCGGTTCCCATACGTTCCCGGCGACAAGGCGCACATGCTCAAGATCATCTCACGCGGGCTCGGTTTCTGAGCATCATCAACGGCAGTTTCGAAGAAATGGTGCGCGCAGCGTCAATGTCTGCCCAGCGGGCGAACCGTCATCGCAGTTGCCAATCACCCAAATAGATCAGCGGAAGCTTGCTGTGCCCCGCGACAGAATAGCATCGAATTGATCGGACCGCCAATCGATTAAAGGGTATTTCATGAACAGCGCGTCTCAATCGGGCCGCCTATGACACTCCCGTGGAAAGCGGCCCGGACGGCAATGGATTTCCGTCACCTGTGAAAAAATCTGCAATGAAACGTGCGCCATGGCACTCCGTCACGATCAGGGGCCGGTCAAGGCTCCCATGGCAATCGTGTCGCCGCCTCCGATAGCAACTCGTGCAGCGTTTTAGCCAGCCGTTCAAGAGCGGACCTATCAGCGACTGCTGACGAGCGATCGGCAGGGTGACATGACGATGGGCGAGGATAAAGCCGCGACGATTCGGGCACTATTCCGGCGGTCGTCAGTGAACCGAATAGCTGAGCATCCTATACGGATGGCTCGCACCGAACTGTTTGATAAGTTCGTTGGCCTGCCTGAGCACGTTCTCCGCATGACGAACATCGTCTCGAGCAAGTTCGTCGGCGTTCAGAAGAATGGCTTCGGCCATCGTCTTCGACAAGACACCAAACTTGCGGTTACCCTCGGCCATGGATTCAAGAGCAGCGCCGTCCAGCAGACGGCCTACCGCAATAAAGAGCTGTTCGCGCTCTTCGACGGACAACTGTGCGATGTTTGAAGAATGATGCATGGGAAGAATTTCTTGCTTTCGAAACTCGGGCCGGCCCGCCACCGGATCCATTCTACTGGCACCCGCTAGCCTGCCGCAGCCTCTAACCCAGGGATTACGCTGTGTGCCGATTGGCGTCGATCTGCAGCACGGTATCCTGGCTGCCCGATCCGATTGCGATCTTTCGTAGTCTCAGGGCATCCGGGATCTCTCTACGAAGTGATACCGTCAAAAGCCCGCTGGCGAGCGAAGCGTCTTCGACCCACACATGATCGGCAAGTTCAAAACGGCGTTCGAAGCTTCGTGCTGGAATGCCGCGGTGCAGATATTCGCCCTGCTGGTCTTCAGCTTTGCTTCCCTTGACGACCAGGAAGTTGCGGTCCTGGGTAATGTCGAGGTCGCTCTCGTCGAATCCAGCAACCGCCATTGATATGCGATACTCGTCCTCGCCTGTCTTGACGATGTCATAGTGCGGCCAAAAGTCGACTGCCTGCAGGCGCTGCGAATTGTTGAGCAGCTTAACGACGCGATCGAAGCCGACGCTGGACCGGTACAGCGGTGAAAAATCGAGTTCATTTCTCATCCCAAAACCTCCGTGAAGCGAGTTGGAAGGAGACGCAGCGGCAACTCGCGCCTCCGGTTTCCGGACCCCATTGGAAGACCGTGTCGACGATTTGGGATCGCGTTTTTCGGGCTTCAAGAGATCTGAGACAAAAATTTTTAGACCGCCTTCGGCTAGGTCTTGAAGTTGATGTCAACGGCTCCGATCTTCCAATTCACCTGAGGATTTTCATCCGTTTTCTAGGAGACGCATCATGAGCATCCAAAGATTAGCATCGTTAGGCGGCTCGCAACGTTCTTCATCGAAGGTGGAGGGGCTGCCATGAGACGGTCGGCTTTCACCCCGCCCACCGGTCGACACAAGGTCCCCGCCACGACGCCCGCGGACATCGCCGTCCGTTATGCCGAGAACCTTCGCCGACTTGCACGCGAAGCAGGGAAAATGGACCGCCCGGTGCTCGCTAACAGCCTTCTTTGTGTCGCCCGCCAAATGGACGACATGGCCCGCGACAATGCGACCGACGAGCTTGGCCTAAGCGCGCTGCGACGGGTTTGCCGCTTGATCGGTCGCGTCGAGCGCATGCTCGACTACCAGGCAAAGGCGTCGATCTTGCACTGACCCGCGGCCACCGCCGTTCTGGCTGCCCCTTTCATCTGTGTTTTCTGACGACACGACGCTGGAGGGGCTAGTCAGGGCCCGAGCGTAGCTTTGAAATTACGCTCTCATTCTCGAGGAACATGCCCGTCGTGAAGCGCACCGAACCCATTTGCGGCAGCCAGAGGTATGGTCGCGGTCGACGGGAGGAAGACAAATTCGCCGACGCGGCGCCGAAAAAGCGCCATTGTTCAAGGCCTGACTGGCCGACGCCTCTTCGACGTCCTCGCACCAAACAGCTGTCCTAAAACATTCGGCGCGGGGCGGGCGGTGGCGGTCCACTGCAGGTTCCGTGCGGGCTTCCGGACAGTTGCTCGACCCGGTCGCGCTCCAAAGGGCGAGAATGTCGTCGTCGAGGCTTTTCGGAACGCCGATGGCGTCGGGACCGCAGCTTTCTTCCTCGAAGATCTCGATGGCATTGTTTCGGACTTCGAACAGACGGGGCCCGGAAAGCCTTTACCGTCTGGCAGCTGACACCTTCCGTACTCAGACGGGATACAGTCGCGTGGTGATCTACCAGTTCTCGACAACGCTGCAGGCGTTGCGGTTGTTGGTCTTTCTCCGGCGAGCGTAAACCGACGCCAGGAGCGTCCCTATCAGCCGACATGAGCAACTTCAACGTTTGTGACCGCGGGCAGGCCGTTCCCAGTTGGGCCGGGAAGGGCGCAAATTTACGTTGCCGACACTTTCATCAGATAAGGCGTGACTTCGATCGCCCCTCGATAAATCATGTCAAGCGATATGTAGAGAATGACGGCAAGGCCGATATAGGCTATCCACCGATGCCTGTTGAGCAGGCGGGCAATGAAGTTTGCTGCCAACCCCATCAATGCGATGGACAGCATCAGGCCAAGTATAAGAACGCTCGGATGTTCGCGCGCAGCACCGGCGACTGCCAGCACGTTGTCGAGCGACATGGAGACATCGGCGACGATGATCTGCGTTGCAGCCTGAAGGAATGTCTTTCGGGGAGTGTTCGCCTCGTGTGGGACTTCCTCGCCGCGGTGGCCTGACCGCAGTTCGCGCCACATCTTCCAGCACACCCACAGCAGCAAAAGTCCACCTGCGAGGAGAAGACCGACGATGGCAAGAAGATAGACTGCGACGCTGGCGAAAGCTATTCGAACCACGGTGGCGGCGAGAATGCCGACAAGGATGGCCTTGCCCCGTTGCGATTGCTCAAGACCAGCGGCCGCGAGACCTATGACTACAGCGTTGTCGCCAGCAAGCACAAGATCAATCGTAATCACCTGCAGCAGTGCGGTCAGACCGGCCGGCGTGAAAATCTCCATCATGGGTGGACGCTAATCTCCGACGTTTTTCAATTGCAAACTCGCCTCAAAGCCAAATGCCCATGCGCTTACTCAGTTCCGTGTCACGGTTGCGAGAGAACTCGCGATTGTCCGGAGATCGATTGTCGCGACGATAGTAGCCCTATGAACCGTGACATTACCCCTGAGGCGTGAGTGAGATCGTCGGCAATAGCAGTGGTAGAAGGTCGGCGGGAGCAGAAGCTTCATCAGATCACGGACGACCAGAAGGCTGCCGTCTACAAGAGTGTCGCCGGTCTTCTGTTCGACGTGATCGTCAGGCCTTGCAAAGACACCACGGTCATTTTCCACCATCCAGAACCAGGGATAACGGACAAGGCCTGCCTGACGCTACGCGGCTACCACCGGTGAAGAAATGATCATGATTTTTGGCGGGCCGCGCCGCTGTTGGTCAAGCCCGGCAACTCATCGTTCTAAAACGATCACTTAAAGCGCCAGGTCGCGGAAGCCACGCACGTCGGCACCCACTTCCAAGCATTTTCAACCGGAAACAAGTCCGGCATCGTCCCGCACATGTCAGAGAACATTGTTTTGTTCACTGGATACGCTCGACACGAGGAGGGTAGAGGTTGACGGATGTCGTCGACCTTTATGATTGCGCATACCCTGGTGAATGCGGCCACATCGCTGACAACTCGCCAACGCCATCAGCTTCCTAAAGACGTTTACTGAGCCCGCTCTGGTAATTATTACATCGGCCGACGCTCGTCAGCGTCGGCGATATTAGAGCAGTGGGAGGTACGACGATCAAAATTCTTCCCAGTTCTGATCAGGAGCGACCACCGTTGCGGTGCGACCGCCCCCAAACGATCGGGCCACTCTGTCCGTCATCGCTCGTATTGGCGAGGCAACAGCTCGGACGCTTGGTTCCGTGATGACCCTTGCGGCTTGAACCATGCTGACCGTTGCCGCAGGGGCGTCGGACAAGCGGAACTGTCCTACCAAAGACTTCAGTTTCGCGGATTCTGCGGCAAGTGTAGCACCTGCGGCATTTGCCTCTTCGACCATAGCTGCATTCTGCTGTGTCACCTGGTCCATTTGATTGACAGCGGTGTTCACCTCCGCCAGGCCGACCGATTGCTCACGGGCGGAAGTAGCAATGGCATCCATATGGGTGTTCATGCTGACGATGTAGGCTTGGATACTCTGGAGCGCCTCACCAGCTGCACTGACAAGCTGGACGCCGTCCTGAACATCGTCACCGGATGCACGGATGAGCTCCTTGATCTCCTTTGCAGCCTTGGCAGAGCGCTGCGCTAGTTCTCGGACTTCCTGCGCGACAACCGCAAAGCCTTTCCCCGCTTCGCCCGCCCGGGCAGCTTCCACGCCAGCGTTGAGCGCGAGGAGATTCGTCTGGAAGGCAATCTCATCGATGACGCCGATGATGTTGGAAATTTCACTCGACGATTTCTCAATTTTGCTCATCGCCTGGACCGCATTACGGACAACATCTCCCGACTGGCTGGCGCTGCTGTTTGCCTGGATTGCGATCGAGCGCGCCTCATCCGCCCGCTTCGACGAATTCGCTACATTAACCGTGATCTCGTCCAGCGCTGCTGCCGTTTCTTCAAGCGAAGCTGCCTGCTGCTCTGTCCGTCTCGAAAGATCGTCGGCGCTCTGGCTGATTTCCCGCGAGCCACTTTCGATGGAGCTCGTGGATGTTGCGACTGCCGCTAACGTCGAGCGCAGCTGTTCGACCGCGCGGTTGAAGTCGACACGAAGGCTTTCGAACTCGTCGGCAAATCGATCGACAAGACGTACACTGAGATCGCCCGAAGCAAGCTTCTCCAGGCCGCGTGCAAGACCCTCGGTCGCTTGAGCCATGGCTTCCGCCCTTGCTCGGTCGCGCTCAGCGATCTCGCGGCGCTCCTGATCCGAAGCTTTCCGGTGGTGGTCCGCATCTTCCTCCAACTGAAGGGTTCGGATCGCATTGTCCTTGAAAATCTGCACCGCATGCGCCATTGCGCCGACTTCGTCACGGCGCGCAGTGCCTTCGATCGACACAGCGAGGTCGCCATTGGCCAGCCTCGACATGGTTGCGGTTAGCCGGGCGAGCACCCCGGCAAGCGAGCGCGCAAAGAAATAAAAACCGAGTAAAGAAATGATTGCGACTAGAACCGTACCCAAGACAGTCGTCAGGAGGGCGGCCTGCGCATTCGAAGCGACGTCGGTGACGTTTGACGCCACCTCCAGCACACCAATGGTTTGCCCCGAAAAGTTCTTGAACGGCACGGCATTGACGACCACTGTCGTCTCACCGTCGGCGACCTCCCGTGGGCTGAACACTCCGTCCATTGCCGCCTTGAGTTCTTCGGCAGAGAGCTTGGATTTCGAACCCGTCGAGGCTTGGACCGCCAGTTTGCCGTCATTAAGAATGTAAACGGTGATCGCGCCGTCGATCCGGTCGGCAATCGTATTGAAATAGTCGTTCGTGAGCCCCGTGCCGACATCGACGACCCCGACTGTCTTTCCATCGGCAACGATCGGCGCAGACGCGAACATTGAGACCGCCGTCCGACCGGGCTCGATCCCTGCAACAAGCTTACCGCTCGCTAGCGCCTCCACGACGGTCTTCCGCCGGCCGGTCATATCGTCGCCAAACTTGTCCGGTGAATGAATTCGCGCGAGCGCGATACCCTTTGCATCGATGAAGGTAATGTTTTGAAGGCCGCCGGCGTCTTTGATCGCCGGCATCGCGGAGACATAGCGGGCGATTATATTGTCTTTGTCGCCGCCTTTAACCAATGTCGCCGTGTCAGGCTCTCCAGCGAGCGCGATAGCCAATGCCGAGGCGGCCTTCTGCTGGGCAGCCATATCGGTCTGAATGAGTGAAAGGTCTCCTGCTGCCTCGCGGTGAAGGGCTTCGTCAACGGCGACCGATTGCCGATACCAAGCACTTCCTCCAATTGCGATGCTTGAAAACAGAACCGCTGCGAAACCGCAGGCCGTAATCGTGAGCCACAAGGGCCGCTTGATGTTCACATCCGACATATTGACCGTCCTTATACGTGACAGACATCACTGAGATGAAAACGAAAACGATTTCTGAACCGGGACTACAATTTCTCACTAGGTGAATTGCTTCTCCAGCCGCATGGGAAGGAATTTCCGATCGATGTGGCAGCAGCCTTTGAGACCAACCGTCGCCATCTGTCGAGGACGATCTCAGTTTCCAGCCCTTCGATGCCGACACGTGTGTTGCGTTGCCGATGCGAGGCACCCTGTCTACGACGACGCTTGCACTCAGGCGAGACTCGGAAGCTCCGACATCACAACGATTAGGCCGCTGTCACCGGACGCCTTCTCTCCAAAAGCTCAACGGCGGGGTGCGCAATAGTCGCGCCGATCACGTAGAAAACGAGAAAATCGGAGCGCGGGACCCCGGGTAGATCGTCGCCCAAAGTTCGACAGCGCTTTGTGAACGCGCGTGGCGAGCGGCTCGTCATGGGATCGCCGCTCGCCTTTGTTGTCGCATATAGGGTGCCTTATCGGTCAATGATCATGCTCCACGGTGAGGTGGTCAGGCATCCCTCATCAGCTCGGATTGGGGTCTGATGCTCTTTGTATTAATAGCCTATCACGGTGATATGCCAGCCGCGGGGACGAAGACGCGGGCGGGCGACGGGCGCTCCGTCGTCAGCACCAAGCCCCCGCAGACGCAGGCGATAGCGATGACAATGACGATTAACGGGAAACCGATACCTGATGATTTTTCTTCACCGTAGATCATGGACATTCCTCCAGCGGCCCCGACGGCGCAAAGTGACGCCGCCGGGTACTGCCTGCTAGGCCTCGATGATGTAGACGATCGTCAGCGCGTCCGGATCGACGATGACGATCCGGCCGTCCGCAAGGAGGAAAAAGCGGTAGCCTTCATACGCCGGTACGATCTTAACGATTCGCGGCGGCAGCCTCTCAAGGTGAACCCGCTTAGGGATAGTTGTGCCGACGGAAACCGTGAAGTCGACTTCTTTGACCGGTGCAACGTGGACTTCCTGGATCACCTGTCGGATTTCAGTGCGCTGTTCGACGGTCACGTTGACGTTGGTCTTGGAATTGGTCGTCTCGTTGCTTGTCGTGCTGTTATTGACGTTCGTCTCGGTTGACTTATGAGTGGAGGTGTTCTGATCGGCAGAACTCTTGGAAGCGTCACCACCTTGACGGCTCGTGCCAGACGTGCTGGAGTTCTTTGTGGTGCCGTTATTCGCGTCCGTCGCCGCGTCGTTGGTGCCAGACTTCGCCTTCTGCTCGGTCGTCGTGCCGCTGGAGGCGTCTTGCGATGCAGACGTCTTCTTCATGTCGGCAGAGGGTTTCCGGGGCTCAGTTCCGCTTGCACCATCGGTCGACTGCTTTGTCCTGCTCTCCTGCCCATCGGACCCTTCGTCGCTCTTCTGCTTGGCTTGATCCTTGGTTTGCGGACATGCGCCTGACGCGTCGGGAGTGCAATCCGTGCCGGAGGCATGCGAGCCGGCATCTGACTGACTTGACTGGGACCCAGAGACGGCATTGGTCGAGGTCGCGCCTGACTGGGAACCGGATTGAGCGTCTGACTGCGTTTTCGTGCCGCTTTGTGCGGCGGCCGGAGTGGTCGCTAACGGCGAGACGCTTAGAGATAACGCGGCCAACACAGCGGCGAGATGGGTTCGTTTCATGACATAATCTCCAAATTTGAAGAGGCAGCGTCGGCCGTAACGAATGCTTGTGTTGCGGCAGGCGTGGCCGCTTGTTGATGGTAGACGGCTGTCGCCGCCCGGCGATCACGGCGCGACTGTCTTACTGGATGACCTGGATGACCTTCCGGGTGGAAGGTTCGACGATCACGCGCTCATCGTTGACGATGGCGTAGGCATAGCCAGTTTCGTCGGGGATCGGCGTCACCACGACGGTGTCAGGAAGTGCCTGTCCGACAACGATCTTCTCCTTGACAACCACGCGTTCCTCGGGAGCAGGAGCCTTTTGGACGAAGGTGATAACCTTCTCCGACGGCATGGCCGACTGTGCAAATGCAACGCTCGAAGTCATAAGCGCGGCGGCGGCGATTGCTGCTCTGATATTCATGATGTTTCCTCCTTTTTTGATGGACCGTTCCACCGGGAGGCCAAACCTTCTCACCGCGCACTCGTTCCAGACCCCGGACCTCAGTCCGGGGTCAATTCGACCTTAGTCCGATGCCTCTGCAATTCGCCGTTTGGAGCGAAGGTCCGCCTTGTTCATCAGTTCGTCAAATGCTTCACGCGCGGCCATGACATTCGCTGGTTCAAGGGGATTGCCGTCCCCTAAAACCACTGGTGGCCGCGCCAGTGATGCAGGGGAGCGTCTGGGGCAGCGATCCGCGTTTTCGGCAGACTGACGCGCCATGATTTGGCCAGCGGCATGAGCTGCCCGCCAGACGCGCCGATGCCATGCAGGAAGATGACGAGGTGGTCGAGCGATGACATGACGATCCTGGAGGTTGCGGAATGGCCCGACGGCGCTCGACCTCAAGGAAGGGAGCAGTCGTCTCACCCCACACATAAGCCGTCACGCAGACGCCGGCGGATACCGCTGCGGAAGTCCACGTGATGACGGGTGGCAGATCGTAGATGGTGTACATGCAGCGCCTCCGCAAAGAAGAAAGGCTGGCCATACGCTACTGGACACGGGGCCCGAAGCCGTTGAAGCGCCCTCTCAATTTCCCCACATCTGAGGAAACCTTCACGAATGGCTGTCATCGTAACGAGGATCAGGAAGACGCTGGCCGTGCAACAGCGTTCAGCGGCCTTCGAACGCACGAACAAGATTGTAGCAGACGCCGCAGATGAAGAGCGGCATCTCCGGGAGGAGAGCGAGCGACTTTGCAAACTGAGGTTGGCTGCTTTGAATGCGAGGGAATGAACCACAGATCTCGTACAACGAAGCTGCTTGTCGATCAGGCGGGGCACTGCGACCGACAGGCCGCTCTCCGGCTGTCACACCGCTGCCGCTGCCGGTTGGAGAAGGCCCATGACGACCTCGGTTAATGCGGTCATACAGGCTGTCGATCCGAGGAGTCTGGCTGGAAGCTGTCGATCCAAGATCTAATCTCTTCGGAGGCACAATGGTAGAATACTGTTCGGCCGCATCTCCGCGTCCTGATCAGGCCGGCCTTGCGCAGCTCGCGAAGATGAGCGGTTGCAGTCGATCGGCTCCGGTCGCAAAGCCGAACAATCTGCTCGGCACGTAATTCGCCTTCCGATACCGCCTTAGCGAGTCTAAGCTTTAGGGGATGGGAAAGTAGCGTCCGGAACAGGGCGCGCTGATCGGGATCAATGTCGATCATCACGATCCTGAAGGGAAGGACTGTAGTGGAGACCAGCCGGACAATCAACGGCGGAGAAGAACTCAAAGTTATCAAGCATCGCGTGGCTTTCAGAGCCCATCACCGCGACAG
This sequence comes from Rhizobium sp. Rhizsp82, assembly GCF_047325115.1. Classification (NCBI taxonomy): domain Bacteria; kingdom Pseudomonadati; phylum Pseudomonadota; class Alphaproteobacteria; order Hyphomicrobiales; family Rhizobiaceae; genus Rhizobium; species Rhizobium sp. Rhizsp82. Next base: position 500,482 of record NZ_CP168569.1, read on the forward strand.
TCCAAAATTCGCGCTCTCCGCCGAAAACGGATGAAACCATGACTATCTCGGTGCGGCTGCTGCCTCGTCGGCGAGCCCAGTAGAACTTTTCCGTTTCGAGCTCTGGTCGGTCCATACTATTCCTCCATGGAAGGACCGGAAATGGTACCGCCTGACTTTCAGATAGGGCGACTGCAGTCAATTGCCAGCGGAGATCGTACCGAAGATCGAAGTCGAGCTTAGCGGCTCGTCTTCCAGAGCGCTCTTTCGCCTGGATCAGCGCTTTCGTTGCGCAATTCTCTCAAGGTCGAGGCTACCAGTCCCACAAACATGGTCGCGATAAGGACTGTCAGTATTGTCAGAAGGGCGAACATTTTATTTCTCCAGCGTCCCATATGAATGAGCGCCATGTGAAAAAGTTCCGCGAGATCTCCGCGACGCGCGGATGCTGTCAGCGCTTCGATAAGGCGAAAATTCTTGCAGAGCCTAGCAGCGGCTCGCCGTCTGCCTGATTGCCCGCGCGTGCGCTCTGCTCGCCACAGTTTGTGGCGCGGGCGACTGAGAGCTCTTTTACCCTCGCCCCAGAGCGTGTTCCGGAAACGATCCGAAATTCACCGGAAACCGCGTCCTAATCATTCGTTCGCGGCGCGGTCTAATCCATCGATGCCCTCACCTGCGGGACATTGCTGTTAAGCAACTCGCTGCCGATGCCGGCTGGGACGTGTCGTGCAGCCGAAGCGTCGAGGCAGCACACAGATACGGTTTAAGACCAGAAGGAGCCTTTCTTCGAAATTGATTTTATCGAGAGAGATTGGGTGTGAGTTTCACCCTCACCCGGCGATCAGAAGCAGCACATAAGCGATGACGGTTACCATCAGTCCGCGAAACGCGAGTGTGACGCAACGATACTTGCCGCGCGCAATGGTGGAGAGAATATCGGCATTGTCGAGATATTCGGCGAAGAGATAGCGCTCGTCGCGCCGTGTCGCCGCGTCCCAGAAGAGCTGCCGGTGCTCGCCCCAGGTGCCCCAGAACAGCGAGGTGGACTTGGTGAGATGGCGCGGCAGCACCACCAGGATCGCTGACAGGATCGAGAAGACGGACGCCGCTGCAAGCAGACCGGAGAACAGAATGTGCTGCAGGTTTCCGTCGGCATAGCGCGTCCATGTAAAGACCGCGCGTACCTCGCTGGAGCTGACGAGAAAGGCAAGCATGAAGGTGAAGATGTAAGCCGCCTTCTGATCGGATATCTTGATCTGATCGTAGAAGATGTCGTTTATCTTCTTGATATGGTCGAAATATTCCGATCCGATATCCTCTGTCGAAGGATCGCTCATCATCAGTTCAGTCGCACTTTCGAAATCCGCCACGCACTTACCTCCGCCGCAAAGTGTTTCCCTGATATTACACTTCACAACCAAAGCAAGAGCATAAGTAGAACTCTGCTTGACTTTTGGCGACGCCAAAGACAAACGCTTTTCTATGAGGGGTAGATTTACGAATTCCATGTCCGCCGTGATGGCGTTGACTGTGGCGGCGTCTTTTGTTGCGCGGCCGGCAGCGGCCGACCCTGTTTTGCGCGCTGAACCGGCAGCCGGTTCCGTCATCGACCGCAAGATGGGCGAGGAAGTGCGCTTCGTCGATCTGTCGAACTGGCAGAATGTCGACCTGCACCAGGATCTGCTCGGCGGCGACGTGCTGCGCACCAATGCATCCGGCCAGCTCGCCATCCTCTTTGCCGACCGCACCCAGGTTCGCCTCGGCCGCAATTCGGCGCTGCAGGTCAAGAAGATGGCGCGCGACGGCGACACGATCCTCAACCTGCAATCCGGCACCATGTGGGCCCGCGCCCAGCGCGGCGGCACGGGGCTGACGGTCGAGACCCCGGCAGCGGCCGCCGCCATCCGCGGCACGGACTGGACGCTGACCGTCAAGGGCGACCAGACCTCGCTGATCGTGCTTGAGGGACAGGTCGAGCTGAAGAACGAGTATGGCAGCGTCCAGGTGGCGGAGGGCGAAGGCGCCGTCGCCACCATCGGCCAGGCGCCGCGCAAGCTCGTCATCGTCACGCCGGATGATCGCGAGCAGATGCTCTTCTATCTGACGCTGCGCAGCGGCTTCACCTTCATGCCCGCCTCGCCGCTTCCGGTGCAGAAGATGCGCAGCGAGCGCAGCCGCATCGAAGCCAAGGCGCCCGGCGCCCGCAGCGCCGAGGATTGGCTGACGCTTGCCGAAGTGCAGCTCTCGCTCGATGGCCGCAGGAAAGCGCTGGAATCCCTGGCGCAGGCCCGCGCCTCTCGCCTCTCCGCCTCCCAGCGCGCCCGCGCCGATCTCATCGAGGCGCTGATCGCCGGCGCCGAGAAGCGCTATGACGATGCGGCCAAACTCTTTGCCAGCGCCGAACGCTCCCTCGATCCGCTGCGCCGCGGCATCGCCGCCTACGGCGGCTATTACGCCCGGTCGCTGCGCGATCCCTCCCGCAACGAGAAGCCGCCGGCGAGCGTCACCGGCCCCTACGCCGCGGTGATGAAGGCCTATACGGCAGGCTTCCTCGAAGACATCCCGGCAGCGATCGCCACGATGAAGCAAGCCGAGGCGCACTACCCCGAGGACTCGACGCTTCCGGCGCTGCGCGCCCAGCTCGCGCTGCTGATCAACGACCGCGTCCAGATGCAGGATGCAATCGCCCGCTCGCTGGCGATCGACCCGCAGGACCCGAACGCCCTGCAGGCCCGCGCCCGCATGCGCGCAGATTATCAGGGCGATCTCGAAGGCGCCCTCGCCGACTTGAACGCAGCGATCGAAGTGGCGCCCGGCTCATCCATGGCCTGGAACGACCTCGGTCTGCTGCAGGATGCCCGCGGCGCCTCGCGCGAAGCCGAAGCCGCCCTCAAGAAGGCGATCGAGCTCGATCCCGACGATCCGATCGGCCACGCCAATCTGGCAATTCTCTATCTCGATCAGTCACGGATGAAGGAAGCCAAGCGCGAAATCGACCTCGCGCTCGCCGCCGACCCGGCCTTCGACATCGCGCTGCTCGCCCGGGGCCGCTACTATCTGCAGATGGGCGAGATGGACAAGGCGATCGACGATCTCCTGGCATCCTCGACCGCCAATCCGGCGCATTCGCAGGCGCAGCTGATGCTCGCCGCCGGCCACTACGAAAAGGGCGACCGCGTCCTCTCGGAACAGGCGCTGGATAATGCCGACCGGCTGGACAAGAATGATCCGGTGATCTCGTCATTCCGCACCGCCGTCGCGATCGATGATTACGATCCGGATGGCGCGCTTGAGAATGCCCAGGAATTCCTGCGCCGCTCCAAGGCCCGCGGCGGCCACTACGGCTCGCTCGGCGCCAATCAGGATGCCGGCTCGACGCTGAACAATGCCTTCCGCCTGCGCGGCCTCAACGCCTGGGGCCGCTATTACGGCGATGCGGTCTTCGACCCCTTCGCCGGCAGCGGCTATGTCGACCAGTCGATCCGCGGCAACATCCGCCCCTTCGCCAATACCGAAATCTTCGACGACGAGATCGATCTCTACAAGCTGAACTCGAACAGCTTCTCAGCGCTCTTGCAGGGTCTGCTGCTCGATCCGCACATGCTGTCCGGCCGCTCACGCTCCGCCAACCTCCTGCGCCGCCCGTTTCTGGAGGGGTCGCTTGGCGCGGGCTTTATCAATTCGGCTGGCGAGACGAAACCGACGGGTGAAGCGGAGCTCCAGGGTTTTGCCAATGCCCCGTTCCCGGTGAGCGGGTATCTGAATTTGACGTGGGTGCAGACGCCGTATGGCGGCGATTATGGTCAATCTCTAGTCGGTTTGCTCGGGCCTGGAACCAACAATGGCGATATCAAAAACTGGTCCGGTAATGCGTATTTGACCGCAACGCCAAATCCCGACGATCGCTTCGTCCTCTACGCCAATCATAGCGATAGCCGGATCGATCAAACGATCGATTTCCCCTTCGCACCGGGCGGTGTGCCGTACAACGAAAGCGACAGGGTCAACTCAAGGGAGACTGCGGCCGGGATTGGTTGGAGCCATACCTTCGGGTATCGCAACGTTGTAAATTCAGCTTTCTTCTATACCGATAGTGAACAGCGCATTACCCAAGGTTTTGGCATACCACCAGTTACAGGGCGCTTTGCTACAAGTTCTCAACAGAACTATATAGTTGCGATCAACCACCTCTACGGAAGTGATGATTTGACTTGGCGGTACGGCCTGGAAGGCGGTGTCATCCATGCAGAGGCGTCGGATTCATTTCCTTTCGCGGCCGGAACTGATGAAGCAATCGGTCTTGGCCGTGCCTATATCGACCTGCTTCATGAAATCACTCCCACGCTGAAAGCCGAGTATGCAATCTTCGGAACGTTAGTGGATGGCGAGACAACAGACACGGCTAGGATTGAGCCTCGCCTTGGTGTCGCTTGGACACCTTCCGACGGCCAGTGGTTACGTGTTGCCTACATGCGCCAGAGCTTCGACCTTGGCAGCCCGACGCTGTCGCCGATTGGCGTTCTGGGCCTGCAATCAAACCAGCTATACTCAGGCAACGACGGATACACCGACACCATTGCGGTACAATGGGACGCGCAGTGGACCGATAGCTTCTTCACGAGTGTCGAATACCAGCATCAGCAGATCAAGGATCTGAACCTGGGTTACCCGATCACCAGCCCCTTTGTTCCCTATCTTCCAGGGGGCATCAGCATCAGTGATGGTAGACTTGATCGGCTAAGTGCCACAGCCAACGTTGCTCTCTCCTACGGCTTTGGTATCTCTGCAACGGTTGCCTATGCGCACTCCAAAAACGAGGATGCGAGCAACATTGGCTTCGGTGAGGCTTTGCCTTATGTGCCGGAACGCAGTGCCCAGCTTGCTGTCACTTGGGTCAACGAAGCCAATGTCAAAGCAACACTCGCGGCCAACTACATAGGCACACGCGAGGGGCAACTCGGTCCCTTCACGACCGTTAAACTTGACGACTACTGGACCCTCGACGCCAACATGATCTGGGAGCCGCTCGACAAGCGGTTCGCCCTCGAAGCCTCTGCCTTTAACCTTCTCGACGAGGATTTCGAGGTTGCGCCCGGCGTGCCGGGCTGGGGGCGTGCGGTCAAGGGCAGCCTGAAGATCCGCTTCTGATGCGCTCCAATCCCCGCCAGTCCACCCGCGCTCCCGGCTGGCCGTTCAGCAGCCGGCCGGTCAGGCTTGCCGTGCTGGTGCTGGCGACGCTGGTGGCAATTTCGTTTCTGTCGCGGCTGCCCGCCTGGTCGCTGCTCGAGCTCCGGAGCTTCGACTATCTCTCGACGGTCGATGATCCCCTTCCGCCCGAGGATGCGCCCGTCATCGTCGCGATCGACGAACCGGCGCTGGCGCAGATCAACGCCCAATGGCCCTGGCCGCGCCGCCTGCACGCCGACCTGATCAAGGCGCTGCGGGCCGCCGGCGCCAAGGCGATCGGTCTCGACATCATCATGGCCGAGCCGTCGTCTCCCGAGAATGACGCGGCAATCACCGCAGCCTCCGCACCCGATCTGGTGCTCGCCGGTGATGAAACGCTGATCCAGGCGCCGCAGGCCGATCAGCTGATCCGCACCACGCCGATGCCGCAGTTCACGGCCGCCGGTGCCAGAACCGGCATCGCCTCAATCGAGCTTGGCGGCGACGGCACCTTCCGCACCATTCCCGCCTATCGCGACGGCTTTGCCGTGATGCTGGCGGCCGCCGCGGGAAAGGCGGCCGCGATGCCGCCCGCGGGCGCGATGATCCAGTCCTTCGGCCCGGCCCGCAGCTATCCGACGGTCTCCTATTATCAGGCGCTCGATCCGCCGACTTTCCTGCCCCCTGATTTCTTCAGGAACCGCGTTGTGCTCGTCGGCCTCAGCCTGCAGAACGCACCCGAGATCGACAAGGGCGGCGCCGATACCTTTGCGACGCCCTATACCGTCCACACCGGCAAGCTGGTGGCTGGCGTCGAGATCCAGGCAACGATCTACGACAATATCGTCCACCGCTTCTATATCGCCAGGGGCGCGCTGCCGCTGGTGGCGCTGGCGATCCTCGTCGCGGCGATCCTCGCGGCGGCAACGGTCTGGCGCTCCACCAGCTGGCTGACACTCGCAGCCGCGATTGCCGCGATCGGCGTCTTCGCTGCCGCAAGCTTTGCCGGCATCCGCTTCGGCCATGTCTTCGTCTCGCCGCTCGGCCCGTCGATCGCCTATATCGCCGTCGCCTTCGGCCAGGCTGCCTTCGACTTCGCCGAGGAGCGTCGCAACAAGCAGCAGATCACCCGCGCCTTCTCGCAATATATCTCGCCGGAACTCGTCAAGCGGCTGACGGAAGACCCCTCGCAGCTGAAGCTCGGTGGCGAGCGGCGCACGCTCTCGGTGCTGTTTTCGGATGTGCGCGGCTTCACGACCATCGCCGAGACGATGAAGGACGATCCGGAGCAGCTGACGACGCTGATCAACCGGCTGCTGACGCCGCTGTCCGAAGTGGTGATGAACCATGGCGGCACGATCGACAAATATATGGGCGATTGCATCATGGCCTTCTGGAACGCCCCACTCGACGATCCCGATCATGCCATGCATGCCGTCACCGCGTCGCTGGCGATGCAGGAGGAGATCACCAAGCTCAATCACGAGCTGGAAGCCGAAGCCAGGGCCTTTGGTACGCCGCTGCATGTGCTGAAGATGGGCGTCGGCATCAATACCGGCGAATGCGTCGTCGGCAATATGGGCTCCACCCGCCGCTTCGACTACTCTTGCCTCGGCGACAGCGTCAACCTCGCCTCACGGCTGGAGGGCGCCTCGAAGAATTATGGCGTCGCGCTTCTGCTCGGCGAGACCACGGCATTCCTGGTCAGCGGCAAATATACAATCGCCGAGCTCGACCGCGTCATCGTCAAGGGCAAGACCGTCCCTGCCCCTGTCTTCACTATTCTGCACCGGGCCAATGACGATGCGCTCGCCGCCCACGCGCTGTTCCTGCAGGCGAAATATGCCGGCGAACTGGTCGAGGACGATCCCCGCTTCGACGTGATGGCGGCGATGATCCCGGAACTTTCGGGCTATTACGCTCTTATGCGATTTACTTCGACTTGAGCCGTAGAGCAGACAGCGGCCCAAACATCGCCGCGCAACGCGAATGCCGGGACCGGCTTCTTCCTGAAAGAACAAATCGGGGGGGTGGCCATACCGTCATTGCCGCTCTCTGGTCTCCTGAGCTGCTCGATTTGTTTCATAAATCAGACTATGGTCCGACCCAGCTGAAAAGCATGGACAGCGCACGCTCGCTAGTGCAACCGTTGCACACCAACTCTCCAGGAAAGTCATGCCGAAAATTCCCGCTATTCCCTCTCATATCGATGTTGCCGTCGGAACCCGTGTACGAACCCGCAGAAAGCTTCTCGGCATGTCACAGACCAGCTTAGCCGACAAGTTGGACATCACATTTCAACAGGTCCAGAAGTACGAAAAGGGCACAAACAGGATCGGCTCCAGCCGTCTGCAGCAGATTGCCAATATTCTTGGGACGACTCCAGCCTGGCTCTTTGGCGAAGAGGAGGAAAACCGACACGGGGCGGTCGGGTCATCTGCGATAGAAGACATGATTGGAACAGCTGAAGGTATTGCGTTGAACCAGGCGTTCATCAGGATCAAAGATGCCGGCGTGAGACGCTCGTTGATAGCGCTGGTAAAGACCCTTGCCAGCAATGACGACGAGTGACATGCGCAGGCTCGCACGACCTCGAGAGAACCATAAGCCTGACCTGCGATGCCAGCTGCGACGTGCTTGACAACCGCGACTGGAGAACTCCAGCGACGCGATCAGCCTAAGTCGAGCGATCCAGATACCAGGCTTGGTAGTCATCGCACGCGCCCTCGAATTCCTTCGAGTGTTCCAGCAGGGAATGAGCTGTCATTGCAGTGAGAGCTTACACCTGGTTAGGCGTCATCGAAGGCGGCAGAGCATTTCCAGGAAGGAGGATGGCTGCATGCGTCGGCTTGCGGCGCCGGATGCTGACCTCACCTGCTCAACGGCAATATCTTTAAGCTCAGTCATACCGTGGTCCCCGACGGATGTCCGGATCCAGCGGTCGACCTACTCGCCACGGCCACGCCGTGCAGGGTCGAACCACTCTCCACCGAATTTCGACATGAATGCAGAAGCTCCCGCTCGCGTGGCGAAACAATGGATATTGAAAATCTGCCCGTTGGACGTCACCGATGGGATGACACTGCAGCGTAACAGACGGTTGCAGTAAAGCGCTTGCTCGTCTGCCAAACTGCCTTCCGACAATGCTTTCAAGAGCGCGATCTGATGAGGCCAGCCCCGATTGATTGTCGATAGAGTCAGCTTCTTCGCCACATCGCACTCCCTTGAGTATCGGCAAGTCCAGTTGACATATATCCCAGAAAGAACAAAATGGGAACATAAGATTTTCCAATGAAGCTTGGCTGCCTCTGGGGCCCACGGCAACAGCACAAGGAAGAACGCAATGAGTGACCTCGACCGTCCCACGCTGCAGCGTGCCCCTACCCTCGTCGCCCGCAAATGCAGTTGCGGGGATTGGGCGGGGTTCGGCTTCGGGAAAGGCGAGCGTGAGGAATGGTGGTGTTGGAGCCACTATCCCTACAAGACTTCTGCACGGATGGAAGCCGCTGAGATCGCCGACGCCCTTTCGTCGAAGGTAGCGTAGAAGTACCTACGCTGAGAACCGATGGAAGCTCGCGACAAGGTTGGGGCGCCAGTTGGTGAGACCTGCTCCCTGTCATTCCAACGCTGAGAAATCGAATGGCTTTGCAGATGCCGCCGCGGTGTAGATTGCTCCTGATGCCTGGACACCGCCCGCGCTCCAGAACGTCCACCTTCGTTGTTGGCGATCGAGACCGCCGCCCGGATCGCTCTCGTTGAATGTGAGTATGATTTCAGAGAAAATGACAAATCTCCAGGGATCGCCTTTAGCCAGTCTGATTTTCGCTTTGGCGCGACCCTCAAGATGCTCAATTTCTTCGCGCACCTCGGCGAGCGCTGTCCATATCTGGAAGGCTTTGCTGAAGAGAGCTGACCCATAGGGGCTCAACGCCTTCGCCAGTTTGCAAAACAGACGAACGCCGTGGGGATTCTCGAGCTGGCGGATTACCCGCCGATAGCGCTAGCTGGGAAATGTTCAGCTCATTGCCAGCAGCTGAGATTGCGAGGCAGATAGGCGACTTTCACAGATCATGTCCCAAAGGATCAACTTCAGCAACGGTTCTGATTTCACCGGCCAGACTACCCTTGGCAAAGGCGATGCGCCCGCGCTGCAGGTACTCGATCGGACCAAGGCACACCACCTCCTTAAACCTTGCGGCGAAACTCGCCCGAAACTGTCGCGTGGCTCGACCTGACGCAATGCACAATTCAATCGTTCGCGAAGCACTGTTTGCGCCCGCGAGATAATACCAGTATATATCCAGTGAATTTTCTTGAGTCCTCCTTCGGCAGATTTCCCATGGCAGACAATCAGGTCATCGATGCAATCGGGACGTCCCTCGATCAGCTTCCGGCCGATATCCCGCTCTATAAGCGGCTGAAGCTGGCAATCGAGGAGGCGATCCAGACGCAGGCCTTTCAATCCGGTAGCGTCCTGCCTGGTGAGCGGGTGATTGCGACGTCTTTGTCGCTCTCCCGCGTAACGGTGCGCAAAGCTTTGGCGCTTCTGGAAGAAGAGGGGCTTCTCAATCGGCGCCACGGCTTCAAGACCGAAATCGGCTCGCGCGTCGAGAAGTCGCTTTCGACGCTCACCAGCTTTTCCGAGGACATTCGCGCCCGGGGCCAAGTGCCTGGATGTATTTGGATCGCGAAGCAGATAACCCGGGCCTCTTCCACCGAGATGATGGCCCTCGGCATTGCCGGAAATGCCAATGTGATCAGGATGAAGCGGGTTCGAACCGCGAACGGACTGCCGATCGCATTGGAGACGTCGATCGTTCCCGTTCGCTTCGTGCCCTCACCTGACCTGATCGGCCAGTCGCTCTACGAAGTGCTGGAAGCGCGAGGGTTCATGCCGGAACGCGCGATCCAGCGTATGCGCTCGCGAGCAGCGACCCCTGAAGACGCCGACCATCTTCACTGCGAGGCGGGCTCACCTCTCCTGGTGACCGAGCGGCGTTGTTATCTGGCGGAAGGCCAGACCGTCGAACTGTGCGAAACCCGCTATAAGGGCGACGTATATGACTTCGTCTTCGAATTGCAGCGATAATACCAGTCATTAACTGGTTGCCATCTGGTATTTTCCATCTATCGTGATGTCCGAAATGGAGCATCCCGTGAAGCGCGAAGACATCAGAAACAGCCTCATCGTTTCCTGCCAGCCGGTGCCCGACGGCCCGATGGATGATGCGCGCTTCGTCATCGGTTTTGCAAATGCCGCAGCGGCCGCAGGCGCCAAAGCAGTGCGCATCGAATCCGTCGCCTATGTGAAGGCCGCCCGGCCGCATGTGAAGCTTCCAATTATCGGCATCGTCAAGCGCGATCTCGACGACAGCCCGGTCCGCATCACGCCCTTTATTGCGGATGTCGAGGCACTGGCAGATGCGGGCGCCGATATCATCGCTTTCGACGCGACAGATCGCACCCGTCCGGCACCTGTCGAAGCGCTGGTGACCGCGGCGAAGGCCAAGGGCAAGCTGACGATGGCAGATTGCTCCTCGCTCGAAGACGCCAGGCGCGCGCTGGCCGCCGGCGTCGATTTTGTCGGCACGACGCTGTCGGGTTATGTCGGCGGACCGGAACCGGTCGAGCCCGATATCGCCTTGATTTCGGCAATACGCGCGCTGACGCCTTACGTCATCGCCGAGGGCCGTATCCGCACGCCGGAACAGGCGGCGCAGGCCGCGGATGCAGGCGCGCTCGCCGTTGTCGTCGGCTCCGCCATCACCCGCACCGAGCATGCGACGGCCTGGTTTCATCAAGCGACCGACGCCGCCTTCTCGGCGCGCGAAGATGCGGGCAAGCCGGTGCTGGCGATCGATATTGGCGGGACGAAGACAATGGTCGCCCTCGTCGAACAGGACGAGGTGCTGGAGGAGCGCGTCGTCCGCACACGGCGCGAAGAGGGTCCCGACGTCTGGCTGGATGCAATCGCTGCGGAAACCGCCGGGTGGGCCGGTCACTTCGCCCGCGCCGGTATCGCGGTGACAGGCTTCGTCGAAGACGGCAACTGGTCGGCGCTCAATCCGGCAACCCTTGGAATTCCCGATAACTATCCGCTGGTGGCGCGCGCGGAGAAGCGTCTCGGCGTATCCGTCATCGCCATCAACGATGCGCAGGCGGCCGCCTGGGGCGAATACCGGTTTGGCGCCGGACGCGGCGAGGATATCGTCTTCCTGACGATCTCGACCGGCATCGGCGGCGGCATCGTCATCAATGGCAGGCTCGCCTCCGGTCTTGCCGGGCATTTCGGGCTGACCCGCAGTCCGTCGCAGGGCGTGGAGCCTCTGGAAGACATGACATCCGGGCTCTGGATCGCCGCACAGGCGAAAGCGGCCGGCCATGACGCCGACGCGGTGACGGTATTTGCCGAGGCAGAAAAGGGCGCTGCCTGGGCGAAGGAGATCGTCGAGCGGTCCGCGCTGCGCGTTGCCCTGCTTTGCAGCGATATCAAACTGATGCTCGATCCGAAGCGGATCGTCATCGGCGGCGGTATCGGCCTTGCCCCCGGCTATCTCGATCAGGTGCGGTCGCAGCTTGGCGGTTTGAGTTCCCGCATCACTCCCAACCTCGTCGCGGCAGAACTCGGCAGCCGCGCAGGCATTATCGGCGCCGCGGATCTGGCGCGCAGCAGGGCATGAAGACCACCGGATAATCACGAAAACAAAGAAAGGGAACAAAAATGAAAATGCAGAAGATAATCGCTCCGGCTCTCGCCGCGCTTCTTTCGAGCGCCGCCCTGCCGGGACTTGCCAATGCCACCGTCACCGTCCTCGGCTGGCCTGGCGGTTCAGAGGAGACGGCGCTGCGCGCCACCGTCGAGGTCTATAACAAGACCGCCTCCGACGCCGACAAGGTGGAGCTGCTGTTCTTCAACCGTGACGGCTTCTTCGACAAGCTGCAGGCCGACATGGCCGCCGGTTCGACCGCCTTCGACATCAACCTCGTCGCAACCTACTCGATCGGCCGCTACGCGCCCTACATGGAACCGGTCGATCTCAGTGCCGATGCCGCCAAGGTGTTCGGCGATTCCGTTCTGAAGACCATGCAGTTCGACGGCAAGCAGTATGGCGTTCCGACCGACCTGTCGCTGCACTTCATGTATTACCGCAAAGATCTCATCGACGCCCTGATGAAGGACGATGCAGCGAAGAAGACCTATGCCGAGCTCGCCAAGAAGGTGCTTGGCAAGGATCTGCAGCCGAAGGACCCGGACAGCTGGACCTGGGACGACTGGGCGGCGACCGCGCTCTACTTCTCCAAGCAGGCCAATCCCGACAGCCCCGTGCGCTATGGCACCGTGCTGCAGATGAAGAACCTGCTGTTCAACATGATGGTGTTCCAGTCCCTGCCCCGTTCCTACGGCGGCGACTGGATGGATGCCAGCGGCAACGTGACGGTCGATTCCGACGCCTACAAGACTGCGCTGCAGCTCTATAAGACGCTCTACGATGCCGGCGCTTCGCCGAAGGACTCGCTGAGCTACGAATATCCGGAAACCAACGCCGCCTTCGCAGCCGGCCAGGCTGCAACCGCGCTGCAGTGGAATGCCGCCGCCGCCGACCTCACCAGCGCCGAGAAGTCGCCGGCCGTCGCCGACGTGACGGGTATCGTCGCGCCGCCGGCCGGGCCGAACGGCCGCGCCGATCACATCCACGGTCTTGGTCTTGGCCTCAACAAGAATGCCAAGAACAAGGAGGGTGCCGTCAAGTTCCTGAAATGGTTGGCGACCGAGGATGCAGCCCTGACCTATGCGAAGAGCGGCGGCTCACCGGCGCTGACGCCTGAGGTCGTGGCGAAGGTCGCTTCCGAGCGCCCGGATCTCGTCAAGCTCGGCGAATTCGCCAGCAAGTACGGCTATGTCATGACCGGCGCCACCTCGGCCAATGCCCTCTCGGTCTACGAGCTGCAGGCCAAGGAGTTCACCGGCTACTGGTCGGGCCAGCAGAGCCTTGAGGATGCGCTTGCCCACACGAAGACGGGCATGCAGGATCTCCTCAAGAAGTAACCCTGATCTGGATGCCGGGTCATCCCGGCATCCCTCCCATCCGGCGGAGCGACATGGCTATAGTAACACGTGCCGAAGGCAGGGCTTACCTGACGCCGCTGGTCGGCTTCCTGCTGCTTTTTCTGGGCTTTCCGGCTCTCGTCAATCTGGTCTATTCGGTCTCGACGGTCGGATTCCAGAACCTGCGCAGCCCGGAACTCAGCGGGTTCGGCAATTACCTTGCCGTCGTGCAGGACCGCACCTTCTGGCAGGCGACCTTCTTTTCCTTCCGCTTCGGCATGGTGACCGCGGTCGCCGAATGCCTGATCGGCCTGTTCCTGGCGATCTTCCTCGCACCGCTGCTAGCCAAGCGCTCGGTGCTGATGGCGCCGCTGATGCTGCCCCTGATGGTCGCGCCGGCGATGATCGGTCTGATGTACCGGCTTGTGCTGCATGAGTTTGCCGGCCCGGTGCCCTACTATCTCTTCCTATGGTTCGGCGACAGCCCGGCTTTCCTCGACGTCAACAATGCCTTCAAGACGCTTGTCGTCGTCGAGACGCTGCAGTGGACCCCGTTCGCCTTCCTGCTGTTCTACGTCGCCTATTCGGCGATCCCGCTCGATGTCCGCGAGGCAGCTTCGCTCGATGGCGCCTCGGCGTGGCGCATCCTCTGGTGGATCGATCTGCCGCTGATGATGCCGACGCTCGTCATCGCCTTCTTCATCCGCTTCATCGATGGCTTCCGCGTCTTCGACAATGTCTATGCGCTGACCGGCAGCGGTGCTGGCGGCTCCACGACGTCGCTGTCAATCTACATCTATCAGGCCTTCTTCAAGGATGGTTCGATCGGCAAGGCGGTGGCGGCCTCAGTCGTCCTCTTCATCGCCTCGCTTGCCGTTCTCTACGGGCTGAACTGGCTCGCCGGCCGCAGGAGGAAGGCAGCATGATCAACGCGCTCCGCTGGATCGTCTTCGCAATTGCCGCCGTTGCGATGAACTTCCCGATCATTGTCACGCTGGTCACCTCGTTCAAGAGCGCGCGCGAACTCTCGAGCAATGCCGGCCTCTGGATCAACCAGCCGACGTTTGCGAATTACGCACGCATCCTCACCGAGACGGACCGCTTCAATATCTATGCCTATCTCCTGAACAGCACGATCGCTGCGACCCTCGGCACGGCGCTCGCCATCGCCTTATGCCTGCCGGCCGCCTATGCCATCGCCCGCAGCGAGGTCGGCCGGCGGATCATGATGCCGCTGGTCATCAACCTGCGCGCCGTGCCGCTGATCATCTTCGCGATCCCGCTCTACATGATGTACCAATGGCTCGGGCTGCTCGACACCCAGCTTGGCCTCGGCCTGATCCTGACGATCGTCAACATCCCGCTCGCCCTCGTCATGCTCGTCAATGCCATCAACGACGTGCCGCTTGAGCTCGACGAAGCCGCCCGCATCGACGGCGCCTCCTCATTCCAGGCAATGGTCAGCATCATCACGCCCGTCATCCGCCCGGCACTCGTCACCGCCTTCATCTTCGGCTTCATCACCGCCTGGAACGAGTTCCTCTTCGGCTTGATGCTGACGACCAACAAGGCGGTGCCAATGACCGTCGGCGCCTCCTTCTTCTTCGCCGCCAGCGGCGGCGGCGTACAATGGGGCGTCGCCTCGGCGGTCATGGCGCTCGGCGCGCTGCCACCTGCTCTGCTCGGACTGCTGATGTATCGGCAGATATCGGGTTCGATGACGGCGGGTGCCGTCAAGGGCTGACGGTGCCTGATGTCGATGATGGTGCCCGCGCAGACCTGTCCATAATTCCGGAAAATCAGCATTACCCATTCGACAGCCTTTGGAGACGGTCGCAGCACATCATGGCGAGTGGCAAGCGCGTCAAGATTCTTTCCTGAATCGCGAGACCACATCTTTCGTCGCGAGCCATCGTGCTGCGAAGGTTCGTGTCTTCACCGATTTTTTTGCAAGACTACTGAGGCGTGCTGATTAGCTCTGCCATTCGAGGACGGACCTGCAGAAGCTTACTGGTAACGACACCGGTGCGCACCGATGCTACCGCTTTGCTGCGTTGCCATTCCTGACGTGCCATGCGATTACCGCGGATAGGTGTGCTCTTTGATCACGCTGTTGAGACGCCTCTGTATCGGCGGCCCCACGTCAGACGTCACATGCCGAGTTTGCTTGCGTACAACGGCCAATCTGGGTGTATTACGGGAAATAAATAAGGTCTCGTGGCCAGCTCTCAGACATGGGCAATTCAGAGTTACAGAAGCCGCTTTGGCGACCGCGGCCTCGCTCGTTTCGAGGTCCTTGGACGCGATAGTGATCGCAGCTTGATCAGGTCTCTTGCGCGCACGGAAGCAGCTAACCTACGCACAGTCGTGAGCGAAACGCTCCCCGGTGAGCCGCCAAAGAGGGGCGGGATTCTCGCGGCGCTGCGTCGAGCCCGCTCGCCCGAGTAAGGTCGTGAGCTCGATCTGTAATGCGCGCTCTGCTCGACACGAACATTCTGAGCAATATCACGAAGCCACAAACGTTATAGTTGCTTTCGACATGGATGGCCGAGCGAGCTGATACTGATTTATTGGTCGCATCCCTCACCGTCGTCCTCCGTTCGACGAAGGCCGATCTCATCTGGGGAGAACTGATGGCACAGGGAAAGGCAACCGGCCCCCCGCGAAGTGCCATGGATACCATCGTGGCCGCCGTCGCTCAGGCCAACGGATGTAACGTTGTCACCGACAACGAGGGAGAGTTTCAAGGGATCGAAATTATCAAGCCTCGCAATCTGAACGCTTGCCAAACACCTATCGTCGCGAGCCGGCATCGGTCAGCTCGATCGACCGGAGTTGCCAGGCGCGCCGGAACCAGCGACTTTTCTATCTCAACGATATCATCGTCGCAGTGGTGTCAGCAAATCTTCGCTCATGGCCTTCTCTCGCCAGGCGCTCGTGACTTGCCTCGCACGCTGCTCTCGCGGGCTCGCGTCTTCCAAGCCAAACTGACCGCTCGATTTTGGCTCACTGCGGCGCTTGAAGGCCGCTGGAGAGCGCGGCTTCCGCGCTATGGAACAATCGAGCTGTTCAGCCCTTTCGGTGCTATGAAAAGACTTCTGTTTGGCTCAATGATCTTTTTCGGCTCGCTTGGCTTTTCCCACGCCCAGGAATTGTCGCCCGATTCAATCAACAACTCGGATGTCTTGTCAGGGCTCGACGGGCAGGTTGCGCAGGACCCGCCTGTACCGAAGGCCGCAATAGTCCATCTTCAGGTCCTGCTTGACCGGGCAGGCGCATCGCCGGGTGTGATCGATGGCTTCGATGGCGCCAATGTCAGCAAGGCGATTGCCGGTTTCGAAGCAATGCAGCATCTGCCGGTGGACGGCAAGCTCGACGCCCTGGTGGTAGAGCGGCTCGGCGACGACAAGCATGTGATCGGCCCGTATATCATCGCGCCCGATGACGCCGACGACCTCGTTAGTGAAGTGCCGAAAGACTATGCCGAACAAGCCAAGATGGATCACCTCGGCTATACAAGCATCCCAGAAAAGCTTTCCGAGCGCTTTCACATGGATATCGACCTTCTCCATGCCCTCAACCCGTCCGCAAAATTTTCGCCCGGCGAGACGATCTCCGTAGCCGTTGTCGGAGCACCCAGAACCGGCCGGGTGAAGCGGATCGAAGCGCGTCGCGCGGACGGACAGCTCGTCGCCTTTGCCGATGATGGAGATGTTCTGGCAATCTATCCGGCGACAATTGGCAGCGAAGACAACCCGTCCCCTTCCGGAAAGCACAAGGTCAACGGTGTTGCCCGCAACCCAACCTACGAATACAATCCGCGTGTCAATTTCCAGCAAGGCAAGAACAGGACGAAGCTTACCTTGCCAAGCGGACCCAACAATCCGGTTGGGTCTGTCTGGATCGACCTCTCGGAGCCGACCTATGGCATCCACGGAACGCCTGAACCATCCCTCATCGATAAGACCGGCTCGCATGGCTGTGTAAGATTGACCAACTGGGACGTCGAGGAACTGGCAAGCATGGTAAAACCTGGCGTCGTGGTGGTCTTTACCGAATGATGCTGGCCGCCCGGCCGGGCCGTCGCTATCGACTTCTAACCGAGTGGGAGAAAATTGCCTTTTCACCAGATCGATTGTTGAAGAGGGGCTGTCGATCCGGTCTCGATCGACACCTCCCGCCGAACGCAGATCACCTCTTTTCTGGAGATCAACAATCCCAAGGCCACAAGGGAAAGCTAGCCGCGACTGGCTGTCATTCGCGATCACCGCCAGCGATTGCGGCTGCAACATCGCTCGCGACGGCCTGCCTGAATGCGAATATCCGGAACCGCCGTAATTTCCCAGAACTGGCCTGCCGTCAGCGCTCCGACTGCATAGAGCCCTGCGGCGCTTGCGGCATCTGCCTGCACTCTCGATTGCCGATCGACGACGATGCCGAGCCCCTGTGCGTCTGCCTTGATCAGAGCCTGGCGCTTCATTTCCGCAAGCAATGGTGAATGCGCGATACCCGCCCTTTCGACGCCAGTGCAATTGACCAGCCAGTCGGCATTCACCTGCCTGCTTTGCAGCGTCCCCTTGGATCTATAAGTGATGGTAAGGGCGCCCCCTGTCTGCTCCACGCCTGAGAGGAAGCCGGCATGCACAGCGACGCGGCCACTCTCCATCAACTCGCGAAAGCGTGCATGGACATCTGGGGCCACCCGATGGCGATGAATGTTCCACCATGGCAGCGCGTGTCGAAGAAAGCGGACGCGCTCGGCGGCCGGAAGCCGTGCCCAGAGCGCCTGCGTCTGCGGGCGCAGACGGTCCATGACTGAGCGCCAGTCACCTGCAGCCCGGCTTTCCTCGCGCAGTCGACGAAGCAGCTCACTCAACTTGACGGGCAGGGTCTGCGGATCAAAATCGGCCGGGGGCGCCGGAGCGACGACGTGCCCATGGGGGACAAGGCCGCGCCGGGAAAGGACATCGATTTTTCCGCGGAAACCGCGTGCGCGCAGCGCCAGAACCTGATCGATCATCGTCAGGCCGGAGCCAAGAATACAGACGTTGTCGTCGCGCCCGACGCGTCTCAGCCACGACAGGCGCCACGGGTTTTCGACGATACGCTTCCTTGCCGACGCGGCCAATCCGGATACATCGAAGGGCAGCGGCGCATTGCCGACGCCGAGGCACAGCACGACGTTCCGCCCGGCGATCTCCCCACCATTGTCGAGAAGGAAGCCAAGTGTGGCGTTATAGCGCTCGACGCAGCCCGTTGCCTTGGCGCGGATGAAGTCCACCTTGCATCGCGGCCGCCTGTTGCGCAGCAGCGCCGCAAGGCTGTCGCGAACGTAGAGGCCGTAATCCTGGCGGGAAGCAAAATCGCCGTCTCTCAGCGGCCGCTTTCGCTCGGCAAGCCATTCGACGAATGCATTCGGCCTGTCTGGAAAGAGGCTCATCCGGCCGGCCGGGACGTTCAGCCGGTGGAGATATAGCTCCGAGCGATAGGCGGTTCCGCGGCCAAAGCCCGGGTCATCGCCGATCACGGCCACGGCAGCCGATGCCGGAAGAATCTCGATGAGATTGCAGAGCGTCGCGATCGCCGAGAAGCCGGAGCCAACCAAAACCGTATCATAAATCATTCGTTTCCCTCGTAAGCGCACGGCAAACGCGCCCGGGCGGGATCGTGTTCCCGCGACGTCATGGGCGCGTCAAGCGTAGCGGCTCCTGGGCCGGGGAAGCCCGAGATGGTCGCGCAGCGTTGCTCCCTCATACTTGCTGCGGAAGAGCCCCCGCCGCTGAAGCTCAGGAACCAGCCGCTCGACGACATCGTCGAGGCCCTGCGGCAGGTAGGGAAACACAACGTTGAAACCATCCGATCCTCCTTCATGAAGCCACTCGGCCATCTGGTCGGCGATCCGCTGCGGCGTGCCGACGAAGGCGAGCCCCGAATACCCGCCGTATCGCTGCGCCAGCTGCCGCACGGTCAGGCTCTCCTGAACAGCGAGCTTCAGCACCTGCTCGCGGCCGGTCTTGCTGGCATTGGTCTCGGGGACCTCGGGAAGCGGCAGGTCAGGATCGAATTTCGAGGCGTCATGACCGAGCGCGATTGATAATGAGGCGATGGCACTGTCGTAATGCACGAGGCCATCGAGATGCGCGCGCTTTGCCCTCGCCTCTTCAAGCGTATCCCCGATCACCACGAATGCCGCAGGCAGGATCTTCAGATGATCAGGATTGCGCGCCACTTTCCCCATCCGCCCCTTGATATCGGCGTAGAGCGCCTGTCCGGAGGGCAAGTCGCGCGGCGAGCAAAAGACGACCTCAGCCGTTTCAGCGGCAAGCTGCCGGCCCGGGTCGGATTGACCGGCCTGAACGATGACGGGCCATCCTTGTGGAGGGCGGGCGATATTAAGCGGACCCCGTACGGACAGTTCAGTGCCTTTATGGTTGAGGGCATGCAACTTCGCCGGGTCGAAGAAGGCACCGCTTTCGATATCGCGGATAAAGGCGTCGTCGTCGAAGCTATCCCACAAACCGGTGACGACGTCATAGAATTCGCGCGCACGTTCGTGGCGTTCGCCATGAGCGACATGCGCATCAAGGCCGAAATTCAGTGCAGCATCGGGATTGGAAGTCGTGACGATGTTCCACCCGGCGCGTCCGCCGCTAATGTGATCGAGAGATGCGAAGCGCCGCGCCACATGATAGGGCTCGTCGAACGTGGTCGATGCCGTGGCGACGAGACCGATGCGGCTCGTCAGCGCCGCAATAGCGGAAAGCAGCGTGAACGGCTCGAACGACGTGACCGTGTGGCTGCGCTTCAAAGCCTCCTCGGGCATGTTGAGCACGGCAAGATGATCGGCCATGAAGAAGGCGTCGAACTTCGCCGCTTCCAGTTTCTTCGCAAACGCGACGATATGGGCAAAGTTGAAATTCGCGTCCGGATAAGACCCCGGATACCGCCAGGCTCCGGTATGGAGGCTGACGGGGCGCATGAAGGCGCCCAGATGAAGTTGCCGTTCGGTCAATTGCGTTCACCTTCTCGGCTCCCGGTGCCGATACTTGTCGGCGGCGTGGGAACTCGGTTGTCGCTTGGGTTCGGCCCAATATTCTCTACGGCGCGGGGGCGCTAAAGGAATATATTTTCGTTCTGCAACTCGGCTGCGAAAAGAAGCCGTGTTTGCGCACGAGCATCAGGTGCCACGTACAGGTCCGCACACGTTAGCATGTGGTGGCGGATGTCGGCACTATGGTATCCGCGCCCAGTCTCACGAGACTCTTTCCACTGAGGAAATCGCCTGCTCTTCAACCTGGCTTTACGAGTTAGCACGCACGGAAGCCGCGCCTTCGCTACGGAAAGCCACACGGCGCCGCCGCAGCATGCAGCTCTGCGTTGAATCGACCTTTTTTGTGTGAGCATTCCCGCAAGCGATGGGCTGTTTCCGAAATCACTCGCCCCAGAGGCAGGAAAGCGGGACCGCCGCCAGTCTATCACCAAAGGGTAGGATCTTGTCCCCGTCGTAAAGAACCCATCCTGCCTTGAAGGCGCTTCCGGTGGCAGCCGCAACTTTCCGGAGGCCCTTGAAATCCGGCGCTGTGACCGTCGCCGCAGCCTTTACCTCAAGCCCGATGATATCGCCGCTCTCATCTTCCAGAATAATATCGACCTCGTCCTGATCTTTGTCACGATAATGATGGAAGGTCGGTCGAGCATCGCTCCATGTGGCGAGCCTGAGAATCTCATTGGCAACGAAGGTTTCGAGCAGGGCACCGAAGGCCGAGCGGTCTCTTGCAATACGATCCTGGGTCAATCCCGTTAATGCGGCAAGAAGTCCGCTATCCAGGAAGAACAGCTTCGGCGTCTTCACGAGACGCTTCAGTGGATTGCGGAACCATGGCTCGATCCTGCGCACCAGAAACAGATTCTCGAAGATGCCGATATAGCGACGCGCGGTTTTATCATCGAGACCGATTTGTCCTGCCAGCTGCGCGAAATTCAAGAGCTGTCCCGAGTGATGTGCGAGTGCGCGAAGTAGCTGAGGCATCTGGTCGAGACGCTCGACATCGGCGATTTCGCTAACGTCGCGCTCGACAATCGCTCGGATATATTCTCTTGCCCAAGCAGAACGACGGCGAGGATCGGGGCGTGCGATCATCTCCGGATATCCGCCAGTGAGGACGTGTTCGATCAGGTCAGACCCGACAATAACGCTCCCAGGCGCCGTAAGCTCTCCGGCAAATGCCTTGTCGAGGAAATTGCCCTTCCCTCTCAGGACTTCTGCCCGGCCCAGGGGCAGCAGGGTCACAACCTCCATCCTGCCGGCAAGGCTTTCCGAGACGGTCGGAAGCGCAAGGATGTTGGCGGATCCTGTCAAAAGAAATCGGCCGGGACGTCGGTCGTTGTCGACGGCGCTTTTGATGGCGCGCAACAGTTCGGGAGCCCGCTGCACTTCGTCGAGGATTGCAGTATCGATTTGCCTGATAAAGCCGACCGGATCGGTCTTTGCCGATGCGAGCGTCGTGTCGTCATCCAGCGTGAAATACGGCCGGTCTGTCTTGAGGAGAGATCGTACCAGAGTGGTCTTGCCGCATTGTCGGGGTCCATTCACGAGGACGACCGGCGTATCTGTCATGGCTATGGCCACGCGTTGAGACGCACCTCTGGGAAACAGCAGGTCGGCCTTGTTGTTGCTGATCAAATATTGGCCCCTTTGGAACTAACCGTAACTATTCGTCTGATCCGGAAGATAGCTTCGTCCAATCCGGATTTCAAGTTCGGCCAATCCGGAAAGGCACGCCGTCTATATCGGAGCTGCCGTCCAGCCAAAAAATTGAGATGGCAAAGGAGAAAACAAAGTGTACTCGGTCGCAGCTCGATCCTCTTGCCCCCGGCTGTCGCTCAATCGCCGCCTGCGCGATCAGCGCAGGTTGTCCATCGCAGGGCAGATGCCCCCTCGTCCTGGCCTGCAGGGATGCTCGGCAGCAGTCGCGGCAGTCCGGCCGTCCTGCGGTCCGGGAGGTGTCTTCGGAAAAAATGAGGACAGGAAGGGCTGGCAAGGCGCTAGCCGCGGCACGGGATCGCCATAGATATTTGACTCCAGCTAAAAAAGTTCTTACTTTGTTCTATTCATTAGATAGATGAAATAGACATGAACCGGCACACTTCGAACTTCACCTGAGGCCGCACCAATGGATGTGACGGCAGCTTCGACGATTAGAAAGATCATCCATGTCGACATGGATGCGTTTTACGCGTCAGTGGAACAGCGCGATAATCCGGAACTGCGTGGCAAGCCGCTCGCCGTCGGTGGTGCAGCCGCCCGAGGCGTGGTTGCGGCTGCTAGCTATGAAGCACGAAAATTCGGTGTCCACTCGGCGATGCCTTCGGTCACGGCCGCTCGCAAATGCCCTGACCTGATTTTTGTGACGCCCCGCTTCGAGGTCTATCGCGCCGTCTCGCAGCAGATCCGCGAGATCTTTGCCGAATACACGCCGCTGATCGAGCCTCTGTCGCTCGACGAGGCCTATCTCGATGTGACCGAAAACCTCAAGGATATGCCGATCGCGACCGAGATTGCGCTGGAGATCCGCGCAAGGATCAAGGCCGTTACCGGGCTGAATGCTTCAGCCGGAATCTCCTACAACAAGTTTCTCGCCAAAATGGCCTCCGACCTCAACAAGCCGAACGGGCAGGCCGTCATCACGCCGAAGAACGGCCCTGCCTTTGTCGAAGGGCTGGCCGTGAAGAAATTCCACGGCGTCGGGCCGGCGACCGCCGAGAAGATGCACCGCCTCGGAATCCAGACCGGCGCCGACCTCAAGGCGCAGTCGCTGCAGTTCCTGACCGATCATTTCGGGAAAGCTGGTCCATACTTTTACGGCATTGCCCGCGGCATCGATGAGCGCCGCGTCAAGCCGGACAGGATCCGCAAATCGGTCGGCGCCGAGGATACTTTCGCGCAGGACATTCACAGCTATGACCCGGCGCTCGAGGGCGTGCGGCCGCTCATCGCCAAGGTCTGGCGTTACTGCGAGACCAACCCGATAAGGGCAAAAACCGTGACGTTGAAGGTGAAATATGCCGACTTCACGCAGATCACGCGCTCAAGAACAGTCGCGCGGTCCTTCCTGTCTGCCTGCGAAATCGACGAGGTTGTTGCCTCGCTCTTGAAGTCAATCTTTCCGCTGCCGCAAGGCATACGATTGCTGGGGGTGACGCTATCCTCTCTCGAAAGGGCAGATGACCTCCGAACGGATCAGTTGCAGCTAGTTTAGACGACGCGCCCCTCAGAGCAGCGAGCATCCACAATGCTTCTAATGCTGCGTCCACCGCAGCATGTCGACATCGTAGCCGAGCGCTTTGGCCTTTTCAACAAGCATGTTACGGGTCTTTTTTGTCGGGTCGGGTCTCCGAGTCAGAAACCATAAATATCGACCCGAAGGTTCGCCAACTATCGACCAAGAATAATCCGCGGCGCGATCAAGGATCCAGTAATCCCCGTAAAACGGGCCGAAGAACGATACTTTGAGCTTGGCGTTGCCGCTATCCGGGACAGTTTTTGCCCTGCCTTCGGATTCTTTGCGCCTACCGTCTATTCCGCCTTCCCGGCAGGTGTTGAGCACGCGGACCATACCATCTTCACCAAGCGAGTAGTCGGCAGTAACCGCCTCGCAACCGCGCTCAAACTGATTTTCGTAGCGCGCCATCTCGAACCAATGGCCTAGGTATTGCTCGATCTCGACAGGCTTGGCTGGCTGAGGTACGGACGAGTTGCCAGAAGGCCCAGCCGGGCTGCACGCAGCCAACACGGCGCCCGCCATTGATATGATTGCGATATTGATTCTCATGCCGTCAGAATACATTAGGTGACCGATAGTTCCAGTTGCTCGTTCGCGATGGCGCGTGCGACCGTGCCCGGCTAGCCGTGGGATCCGTGCGACCGGAGCCGATCAGTTATCAGTGCCGCCATTCGTTGGAGTTTCGCAAGGGTCACGCAGACACCGTGCCGGTGAAGAAGAAAAACGCGGTCGTGGCTCCCGCAGCCGCGCCCCCGTCGGGTCGGAGCGGACAGATCGTTCGGTTGCTTTGTCTGCGCAACATCCGCTCCGTTGCGAGAATGGGTCATGCAGTAAGGTTGTCTGGCAAATTGCACGACCTTTCCGTCAGGACGCTGGGCACAGGGCTGACGAGGATCGAGGCGGTTCGAGAACCCGCAAACACATAGAGGTCGAATAGTACCTTAGAAGAAGCGCCTTCCGAGCCCGAGATTGTGTGAAAGAAGAAGTCAAGCGCCCGCCCAGATGACTCGCCACTCGACCACCGCCTCCACAGCGTCCGGGACGGGCCGACCGATGTTGATCCATGTGACGGACGACATCAAGTTCGGGGAGCCGGCGACCTTTTACTGATACCAGACGGCACCCACGTTCGGCGCGATAGAAGGGGCCTCTCTAAGCCGCATTTCATCTTCCGAGTGTTCGGCCAGGGTGATGGCGCCGATTTTGATTTGACCTTTTTCCAACCTCTCGGATGGACAAGCCAAAGTACGTTAGCGTACTATCGGTTATCGGCACCCCAAATGACGGGGCTCGTTGCCGCTGTGAGATTGGCACCTTGCGCCCCGAGACAAGGAGGACGCAACGATGGAGCTGAACTCTGTCAATGTTGATTTCAAAGACGATCAGTGGTGGGTACGCGTTGTCGAGAACGGTACTGTGACCGAAAAAGAGTTCGTGCTTGAAAGCCACGCCCGCAGCTGGGCAAGCGGCCAGAAAGCTCGGCTGAGCCAATCTGGCAATCGTACCGAGGCAGCAGAGTAACGACCTGCCGAGCCCTTCACCGCTGCAATCAACACCCGCCTAGTCGGATCTATAGTAACCGCGCTGCGGTCGGAACTATCAGAAATCTACCCGAACCGCCGTACCCACACTTTCACGACTTGGCTCCAGTCGGGATGACCGGTGGCCTTGCTCATCCTTTGTCGCGACCTAACTCACAACCATGGGTATGGAAAGAGTCCGCACTGGCGCCCAACCGTCGCCGCCGAGAGAAACTCCCGTTGTTACCGAAGGGGGCTGGGCCGAGGTCCAACGGTTGCTAGACGGCCGGACGCGGCACATACGCCTCGAAGGAGAACTGGCCCAGCTTTTCCGTGAACGTTCGGCCAGGCAGGCAGCGAAGATCATCCGTGCATGGATGGTGTGGGTTGTTCTGCTGGATGTCGTCACTCTCACGCTAAATCTGCTCCTCCTTCCGTCGCAAACAGCTACAGCAATGTTCTTGCCGGCATCACTGCTTCTTCCCGCCGCAATATCGACGGCCATTTTTTTCTCGAAGCCGCGTGGGCCACGGCAACAATTCTCAGTATTGCTCGGTGGCATCCTGGTCATCTTGCTGTCAGTCGCCCTGGTTGGGGTAGCTTCCGGGGGCGAATTCTATGAGCGGCATCTAACGATCATGTTGTTCGTGGCTGTGACTGCGATAGTGATATTCCCGGTGCCGCTCACCCTTGCAACTATGGTGGGCGTGGGAGCGATCTTTATCTACCTGATATTCCAGCTCCGAAATCCGATGATAGGACCGGGGAGCGCGATCGCGGGCTCGCTGTTTTTTGCGGCTGGCATAATGGCAACCCTGGTAGCGCGCCGGACCGCAATCATCCTGGCGCAGAAAACTTTTCTTCTGGAGCTACGCGATCGCAAACGCCTTGCAGACCTGAAAGATGCTAACGGCCGTCTGGAACGACTGGCCCGCACCGATCCCCTGACAGGTGTTGCAAACAGAAGATCAATGATGGCAACGCTTGAAGCTCATTGGAAGAATGGACCTGGCGGCCTGGAAGCTGCGATGTTGATGTGTGATGTCGACGACTTCAAGCGCCTCAATGATAGTCTCGGCCATGCCGAAGGTGATCGCTGCCTCGTCAAGGTGGCCGGTATCATCGAGAGCAGCTTGAGGAACGACAACGACCAGGTCGCGCGCTTTGGTGGGGAGGAGTTCCTGATTTTTCTTCCTAGTTGCGATGCAACGACGGCCCTCAGCCTGGCCGAGACGATCCGACAGCGCGTCGAGGCTGCCTCATTTCCCAACCCCGCATCGAGGGCGGCGCCAGTAGTAACGCTCAGCATCGGCGTCGCTACCCTCCCCCCGGACCGTGCGCCAAAGAGCGTGGACGACCTTCAGCGGGAAGCCGATGCAGCACTTTATGCGGCAAAGAGAGAGGGCCGCAATCGGACCAGGGTATGCACTCACGGCAGTTCAGCCAATCAAACGTAAACCTGAGTCCAAACGCTGGCCTTGAAGGATATTGACCGGCGGCCCGCAACCAATCGATACGAAAATTGAAAACTTGGCCTCCTGGTTTGTCAGGGGCTAACTGCAACCTGAGAAAAACAGCGGCTTATGAACAGTTTGCCCATCGTCAGCCGCTAGCGCTATCCCATATAGAGTCACTCAGGGTTCGAGAGAATGAAGTCGCGCGATGACCAAAGATGCTGAATCGACGATCTCAAGTTTCGTGGCAAGCCGACCTGCTGGCACAACCTGTCCGAGCGAAGTGGCGCGTAGTCTTGCGCGTGATCACAACGCCCCGCTGGACTGGCGCAAATTCATGCCGGTCGTCCATGAAGCGGTAGATGTGTTGCTGGCGCGCGGCGAAATTACCCTGACCTGGAAATCTGTCGTAATGAGCGAGCGAGCCGGCCCCTACCGAATAAGCGGTCCCAGCTGAAAGGCTCACTATAATACACTCAGGATTAGGCAACCGTCATCACCGAGGCGATAGCGGTCGGGGCCCTTTTCCGGGAAGCGCAGAAACAGCTGGTTTACGAGCACCGCGCGCTCCCGCTTGAAAATGCGTAGCGAACTTCGCACTAAGGTATAGCTTCACCGAAACGCCGGGAAGAGCAAGAGGAACCATTGGCGATCTGAGGTCATCCCTCTACATCACCGAAGTTCCTTTGCATGAAGATCGCCGCATAGGAGGTGAAGGGCTTCGACGGCGTCGGCGCCGTCCGTTCATTCATGCACTCTGCAAACGGCGCTCTCCAACCTTCCCGAATATCTTCAAATCTTTGCTTGCTCGGCGGAGCTGAAACGCAGTGCTCGGTCCTTTGCCGGAACGATCGCATCCCTCTCCTCTGCGAGCGCATCGCTGGCGGATTTGCTGGGCGCGTAGCCAGAGCCAGCCATGACGAAAAATGTTGCCCGTTCCGCCACCAACGAGTTTTACGATCCGGCCGCTGCCCTGGGCCAGCATCATAGGGCCGGCCGTGCGGCAGGTGTTGAACGTGCCACGCAGAATGATCTCGAAAACGGGATCGCAGTTCCAACTAGGACTAAAGCCCGGAAACGAGCCGTGGTTGTTGATGAGGACGTCGATCAGGCCCAATTCGCTCGCGACGCGAACAAAGGCGGTAAGGTCATCAGGTTGGTCGCAAGGGCGATCGCTCCTTTGCCCGCTTCCTCAATGAGAGGCTGTTTCCTTAACTGGGTGGCCTCCGCGCAACACGACAACTTTTGCCCCTTCCCTACCCTGCTGTGGAGCGAACTCTTAGACCTACCCTCAACCGCCGCCAG
This sequence comes from Rhizobium sp. Rhizsp82, assembly GCF_047325115.1. Taxonomy (NCBI): domain Bacteria; kingdom Pseudomonadati; phylum Pseudomonadota; class Alphaproteobacteria; order Hyphomicrobiales; family Rhizobiaceae; genus Rhizobium; species Rhizobium sp. Rhizsp82. The sequence continues at coordinate 528,236 of NZ_CP168569.1, forward strand.
TTACGATGGCGACCATGTTTGAAAGGAACGCCATGGTTACTATGGTGTTTTGCAAATCGATCTGGATACACAAAATATGCGTGGTTCGGCGGTTGATGGCAATGACGGAGGCTCGACTTCGATCGGTCACGGCTAATTCCAAAGCATCGTACCAGTAACCGCTGGACGAGGTACTGGCGCTGGGACGCCCAGTCGACCTAAAAGTCCCCTCAGATCCTAAGCAACAGGGGGCTTCAGCTTCCGACGCTGATTGACAGTTCCAAACCGGCATGCGGTATTCATGCGCCGACCGGTTGTGGGAGCGTTATATCGCCATAGTCCGGTTATACGTCGACAGAACTCCCAATGTTGTTTACTTGCGACACGATCAAAAAATCTTGGCAGCAGTTTACTGCCGTAGCAGGCCGGCTTCCGTGGCCGCGTTCTTGAACGCTTCCGCTGCCACCGACGGGTCCACACGACCGTTCACAGCGCCGATACAGGCCCGCCGGGCGGCCGCAAAAGCTTTGCCGCCGCGGCTGGGCCAACAGGTCATCAGGCACGCAAGCGCTTCTCGGCTGTTGCTCACGCTCTTAAAATGATCACCGCCGTCGATCGCCACCTCGATTGTTGATTGCCATAGTTCGATCGACATTTCTTTCCCTGCCTCTGTTTTCCATTTTGTCTTGAACGCGACTTCGACGCGTGCTGTTCCGCGATCGGACTTAAGTCCAAGTTATCCCCATGGTGGAGTTGGAACCATTTTAGAAATGAGCAGCAGGCTTCGTGCTGACCTGGAAGGACGGTTGTTTTCACGGGCGCTGCGACAGCTCGCTGTCGCTTCCTGGCGCAGGCTTCGATTTGTTATCCGCTGGGCCATTGCGCGGTATCAGGTTCAGGGCTCGTCCCGGCGTTCCTGTCGCTGTCCAACGGTACTTCAGCCTATCGGACTAAGGTCCGATGCTGGAACCAATGCAATGTCAGGGTTGGATAGATTCAATATGACGATCTAAACTAGAGAGGGAACCATGAAGAAAATCGTTCTCGCAGCCGCATTCGTCTCCGTCTCGTCTCTTTCAGCACTGGCTCAGACCGCGCCAGGTACAAAAGAATTATTGAGAAACTGCCGCAGCCTGCCGCTGCCACAGTCAGTCGCACCGCATTTCTGTCGTCGAGACGTTACTGACCTCCGGCACGGACGCGGGTTTAGAATCGACCCCAAGCTGACGTACGCTCTCATTTGTTTTGCATTCATGGGATTGGGTCGGCATCCGACTGCGCTTTGCCCGTTGATGCTTCTCACGCCTGGTAGGGACTCATAACCGGCCCAGAGTGGCGAGAGCCTTAAGGGTTCTCGCAAATCAACGCGTCAGGTTGTTGGCCAAGCCGACTCCCGCAATCACCTCTCCATCACGAAAAAGCAGCGCCAAGGCAGCTCTTTCCGCTAGAGCGGCGGGCGTGCTCCCCAGCCTGAGCCACATTTGCAATTTATGGCATTCAACGAAAAGCTTTGCGAATATGGCTCCGTTAGCACGATCTTTGGGGACAGACATGCCGTCGCTCCCCCTGCATCATGTATCGGTCATCACTGCTGACTTGGCGACATCGCTTCCTTTTCACCGCGACGTGTTCAAGCTCGCCGAGATCCCCCGTCACAACTTTCCCGTAAAGGGAGCTTGGCTCGCCTGCGGCAGTCTGCAAATACACCTCGTCGTGCACCCTGAAGGCACTTTTCGCAGACGACCTTTCGTCGACCGCAATGACTAGCACTTTGCGTTCAGAACGGATGATTTCGATGCGACCCTCGAACGTCTGGAGGCCCTCGGCTTCCGAGAGGACCTCCCGGAAGATCATCCAAAATATCTTCTTGTTTCCCGCATCGGCCTGGCTGGTTTTCCCCAGCTATACCTTCGCGACCCGGATCTGAACGTAATCGAGATCAATAGTGCGCCTTGAGGCGCAACCTGGCACACGGTCGTTGCGATGTATCCGGTCCGAGCCTCGGGCATCCAGGAGCTTCCGCGGTAAAACTCACCAAGAAAGGAAAAGCCAATATTCGCGGAGTTCATCAGTTTCCAAGTATGGAAATATCGATCTCGTGTCGAGTTGACAAACCAGCCCGCGTTGTTTTACCAGGCGCCCGTCGCAGGCTTGAGATACCGACGACATGCAATGATGGTGCGCATGAGTAGGCCTTGGAACCAAAGGGCAAAGCTGGTTCCAAAGCCTTTCTTTCACTACTCCGTCCGCCGATCTCATTGCTTTTCCTGCGTCTGAACTGGCTGTCTGAGTCTTCTGGCATCGGCCGAATCCGCAGTCTCCCGGTTCATATGGAACATGATCCGGCCCTCTCCGTGCGTCGGCGGGCGGCTGCATTCGAAGCAGATGCCGTGCGCCGGGAAGGCTCAGGGCTTGGAAAGCCCCATACGTTTCGCGCAACGTTCGGCGAGTCCGAACAGCAGAATTGTTTTCTGCCCGCTAATTCGGACAGCTCCCCGGTAGTAAATCACGGTCATCGGCCTCGGCATCGGGACCGCTCACCAACGCCAGGAGTTCATCATGTCCAGACTTGCCAACAAGACCGCTCTAATCACCGGCGGCACCAGCGGCATCGGCCTTGAAACCGCCCGGCAGTTCGTCGCCGAAGGTGCGCGCGTCGCCGTAACCGGCAGCAGCGCTGCCAGCGTGGAGAAGGCCCGCATCGAGCTCGGCGACAGCGTCATCGTCATTCAGTCAGACGCGGGCGACGTCGACGGCCAGAAGAAGGTCGTCAGCCAGATCGAAGAAGCGTTCGGTCACCTCGACATCCTGTTCGTCAATGCGGGCGTCGCGCAGTTCGGACCGGTCGAGAGCTGGTCGGAAGCGGACTTCGACAGGTCGTTCGCGACGAACGTCAAGGGTCCTTACTTCCTTATCCAGGCTCTCCTGCCGATCTTCTCGAAGGGCGCTTCGATCGTACTGAACACGTCGATCAACGCACATATCGGCATGCCGAACTCGAGCGTCTATTCGCTGACCAAGGGCGCGCTGCTGACGCTGGCGAAGACGCTCTCGGGCGAACTGGTAGGTCGTGGCATCCGCGTGAACGCCGTCAGCCCCGGCCCTATCGCTACCCCGCTGTACGGAAAGCTCGGCATGTCCGAGGCGGACATGAAGGCGATGGCCGACGGCGTGCAGAAGCAGATACCGGTCGGTCGCTTCGGCGACGTGTCGAAGTAGCGAAGACCGTGGTCTTCTTCGCATCCGACGAGGCGGCCTATATCGTCGGCAGCGAGCTCGTCATCGACGGTGGCATGAGCAACCTTTAACCGCCATCCAACCCACAGGAGCAGAACATGCAAATCGATCTCACTGGTAAGACCGCCCTGGTAACGGGGTCCACCGAGGGCATCGGCTACGCGATCGCCCGGCAGCTCGCGAGAGCGGGAGCGGACGTCGTCATCAACGGCAGATCCGACGAAAAAACCGCAAAGGCCGGCGGACGTCTGAAAGACGAAGGTGCCAAGGGCACTGTCACCGCAATCGCAGCCGATCTCGCCACGGCCGAAGGATGTGCAGCGCTCGTTGCGAAACTGCCTCGCGTCGACATCCTGATCAACAATGCTGGGATTTTTCAGCCGAGCGACTTCTTCGACACGTCAGACGAGGTCTGGGACCGGCACTGGCAGGTGAACGTCATGTCGGCGATCCGGCTGTCGCGTGCCTATCTGCCCGGCATGGAAAAGGCGAACTGGGGACGCGTCATCTTTATCGCGTCGGAGTCCGGTTTCAACATCCCGGTTGAGATGATCCACTACGGGGTGAGCAAGACGGCCGATATCGCTGTCGCCCGCGGGCTCGCCAAGCGTATGGCCGGCACGGGAATTACCGTGAATTCGGTCCTTCCGGGTCCTACTCTGTCCGAAGGCGTCGAGGCGATGCTTGCCGACGAACGCGAGAAGAGTGGGAAGTCGATCGAGGAGGTCGCCGCCGATTTCGTAAAGCAGCATCGAAGCAGCTCTCTCATCCAGCGAGCAGCCAGCGTCGACGAGATCGCGAACATCGTCACGTATCTGGCATCGCCGTTGGCCTCGGCCACGACCGGTGCCTCAATGCGGGTGGACGGCGGCCTTATCGACACGCTGTGAAGAGACGGCTTCTCACATCGCCACTTCCATCACGCCGCGAGCCCTCAAAGTGAAAGGCCCCTGCAGGACGCGGGGGTTTTACGCTTTGCAAGGGGATGACCGGCGAAATCGTAGCCAGATCGCGCTCGTCCCTTTGCTTAAGGGAAGAACAACTCGTTCCCGAACGAAATGCGCGACCTACCCTCCGCAATATTGTTCTGGGCCGTTTTCGAACCCGATTTGGCAGAAAGTGTATCAAGGCCGAGTTAGGAGAAATGATCTTCGCGAGCGATTGTCGGCTGCAGCGACAACGCTTCGAAGGAGTAGACATGATCGACGAACCTACCACAATCGCGGGCGTCAGAATGCCCGACAGCGCTATGGCCAAGGCGGCAACGGAGCTTGTCCGGGATACGGAAACGGACCTGCTTTACCACCACTCCAGGCGGGTCTTCCTGTTCGGCGCCCTTATCGGTCGCCGCAAGGGCGTGCCTTACGACCCGGAACTTCTCTACATCGGCGCCATGTTCCACGACATGGGCCTCATGGATTCCCATGCGAGCGACACCGAACGATTCGAGGTCGATGGAGCCAACGCCGCGCGCGATTTCCTGAGCGGCTACGACATCTCCGAGCGAGACGTAGACGACGTGTGGGATTCGATCGCGCTGCATACGACACCGGGGATCCCGCGACACAAGCGGTCGACAGTCGCCCTCGTCACAGCCGGGGTCGAGATGGACGTCCTCGGGATAGGCTTCGATGATTTCACGAAGGAGCAGCGCGAGGAGGTCTGCTCGTGTCATCCCCGCGGTTTGAAGTTCAAGCACGGTATACTGTCTTCGTTCTGCATGGGTACAATCCGCAAGCCGGAGACGACCTTCGGAAACGTGAAAGCCGACGTGCTCTCTAAGATGGATCCGACCTACAAGAGAGTCGACTTCGCCGATCTTATCCTCGGGTCGAAATGGGAAAGCTGAGCGAGGCTGCTGTCGCCATCAGACGGTTCATTTACAGAGTTCGGCAGCAGACGCCACCAAGCCAACGGGCGGCGGCTTCGCGCCATAAGCGGACGAAGCCGGGCACAATACCCGACGCTCGTCTCTATTACTTCACGATGGCGTGGCGTTTTCGCCAAAGGAAAGTCGGACGGGGGACGGCTGTACCAACACCACAAGATCGAGGTCTTCAACGACGTTCCCATCAAGCCGCACTCCGCGACTTGCGATTGCTCTCCTTGCCTCGCTCTTGGACGAGGACAGCCCCGTACGGACCAGGAGATCAACGAGGGAGACGCCAGCGGATCGCTCCTCATCATCAAGCTGGAGTGTAGGCAGTCCCTGCGCGGCTTCACCATGTTCGAAGGTCTGCCTCGCAGTTGCGGCAGCATGCCTCGCTGCATCTGCGCCGTGCGCGAGGCTGGTGGCTTCATTGGCAAGACGTTCCTTGACTGCGTTGAGTTCTGCGCCCTCTACTCGGCCAAGGCTATTGATCTCGTCCATCGGCAGATCGGTGAAGAGCTTGAGGAAGCGTACAACATCGGCATCCTCCGTGTTGCGCCAGAACTGCCAGTAGTCGTAGGACGATAGGCGGTCCTCATTCAACCATACGGCTCCCGCCGCCGTCTTGCCCATCTTGGCCCCTGAAGACGTTGCGACGAGCGGGGCTGTCATCCCGAAGACTTCTTGCCCCTCGGTCCGTCGCACCAGTTCAATACCATTGATGATGTTACCCCATTGATCGGCTCCGCCCATTTGTAAGCGGCAGCCTGTGCGGCGGGATAGTTCGAGAAAATCGAAAGCCTGGAGGATCATGTAATTGAACTCCAGGAAGCTCAGGTTCTCCTGCTTCTCCAGCCTCGTCCTGACGCTGTCGAAGGAGAGCATCCGGTTTACCGAGAAGTGCCTGCCGACATCTCTCAGCATGTCGATCCAGCGGATGTTGTCCAGCCAATCCGCATTGTTGACCATGACCGCATCCGTTGGGCCGTCACCGAAGACGAGGAGTCGGTCGAAGACCTTTCTGATCCCCGCGATGTTGCTGGCGATCTGCTCGTCCGTCAGCATAGGCCGCACTTCGGATCGAAAGCTCGGATCGCCGATGCGTGTAGTGCCGCCACCAATGAGGACGATGGGCTTGTGGCCCGCCTGCTGAAGTCGACGCAGGGTCATGATCGGAAGAAGATGCCCGACATGCAGGCTCTCGGCCGTCGCGTCGAAACCTACGTAGGCAGGCACAATCCCTTCCTCGAAGGCGAAATCGAGGCCAGCGAGGTCAGTTGCCTGGTTTGCGTAACCGCGTTCGACCAGCGTCCTCAGCACTGGCGAACGTGGTTTGAATTGGTCAGTGGTGGTCTCTGAGTGTGTCACGAGAAGTCTCCTGGTGTTGCCGCCAGGGGTTCTCCAGAATGAACAAAGCCGCCTGACGGCGGCTTGTTTCAAGGCATGATCGAAACGCGCCGCTCCTTATGGAGAGGTCGGATAATTGCGGCGATGAGCACGGTCTTGATCATGGGGCATGCTCATATATGAGTTTCCCTCTCGCCGCAAGGCAGGCTTCATGACCGGTTTGGGCCGACTGCGGTCATTGGTGGCAACTGCTACCTAAGTCTGTTCATTTACTCGGCCGCTTGAAGCTCGCTCGGTATTGACCGGGGGTGACGCCGATTCTCCGGAGAAAGACCTGACGCATGCGATGGGGCGAGCCCAGCCCGCATTCGAAGGCGATTTCCTTGAGCGCCAGGCCGGTACCTTCCAGCAGGTTGCGGGCGGCGTCCAGCCTGGCGTTCTCGACGAATTCGGCAGGCGTCGTTCGCGTCTCCAGTGCAAACAGGCGGGCGAAGCTCCTGCGGCTCATATGCAGGTGATCGGCCAGATCGTTTACCGACAGACGTGACTTCAGGTTCGCCATGACGAAAGTAGAGATCGCCGCTAGCGGAGACTTCGGATCCGATGGAGCGACGACGTATGGGCTGAACTGGGATTGCCCGCCCTGGCGCTGGGCGACCACGACAAGGCGCTTGGCGACTGCAAGCGAGACCTTGCTTCCGTGATCGTCGCTGACGATTGCCAGCGCCAGGTCGATCCCGGCCGTCACTCCGGCCGAGGTAACGAGCTTGCCGTCCCTGACGTAAATGCGATCGCTCTCCACGACAGCGTCCGGGAACCGCTTTGAAAGGGTGTGGGCATTCTGCCAATGGGTTGTCACCCGCTTCCCGGCCAGAAGACCGGCGTGGCCCAGAGCGAACGCCCCAGTGCAGACCGATCCCACTTGCCCCGCGGAGTTCGACAGGCGCCGGATGCATTCCAGCATCGCCGCTTCGGGCTGTTCCTCCGCCAGCCTGGGGCCGCCGGCTACGAGCACGAGATCGTACTCCGCGTCCGTTTCCCCATATGTACGGTGGGCCGCTATTCGCATTCCGTTCGAGGCGTTGAATATGCCGCCAGGGCCGATGATCTGGACGTGATACCTTTCGGCGCCCGGCAAGAAAGCATTAGCCTCCTCGAAGACGTCCATAGGGCCGGACACGTCAATGGCCTGAACGCCAGAAAAAACGATGACCGCTACCGAGCGCATTGAAACCGGCCGCCGTTTCCATTCGAGATCATGCAAACAAGTCCTTTGCTTCCTCGAACATTGCCACCACTTCGTCGGCGATAACGCGTATCAGCCGGTCCTTCTTGTCTCGCCTGCGGGTAAGCAAGAATACATCTCTGTCCGGCGGCAAAGGACCGAGAGAACAGAGGCGAAGCGCGGCATCGCTGCGACCGAGGTAATGCGGTAGCAGCGCGAGCGCTCCTCCCGAACGCGCGGCAACAGACTGGGCGAACTGATCGTTTGCTCGGAATGCCAGACGCGACCGGGGACAGTGCCGCGTCAGCCACACTGCGGTCGGCATATGTGCTTCTGCCTCGTCGAAGCCGATGAAGACCGGCCTGCCCTCAGCCTCAACTGCGCGGCATGCATCGTCTGTCCCGTAGAACCCGTAGCCGACGGTCACCAAAGCGCGTGCAATAACGTCGCCGCCTTCTGGCTTGCCGAACCGGATGGCGATATCCGCCTCGTGGCGCTCAAGGCTGATGAAGCGATGACTGTTCGTCAGATTGATGTCGAGCGTCGGATACCGCATAGCCAGCTTCGCGAGCTTCAGATTGAGAAAGCCGTTCGCCATCGCCGGAGACGCGTTGATCCGCACGAGCCCGCTTGGCGCGGCGTCGGCCGCGCCTCGGCCCAGAAGCTCTGCGGCATGTTCCATCCCGCCGGCCGCTTCGAGCGCGTGGATTCCGGCAGACGTTAGGGCATACCCTTCTGGCCGCCTTTCAAGAAGTTTTTCGCCGAGGCTGTTTTCAAGGGACTGCAGCCTGCGCGACACCGTAGCATGAGTGACGGAGAGAGACCGAGCAGCGGACGACAGGCTTCCATGCCGCGCGACGGCGATGAATGTGCGTACGTCCTCCCAGTCGAACCCTGTACGTTTTTTATCAGCCATTGTTCAAGAATAGCTAATTTTTCGTCGGATGGAAGGTCCTTACATCCAGTCGGCAAGGACACCTTTCAAGGATACATGACAATGACAAACACAAAGAAAGTCGCGATTGTTACAGGCGCCTCCCAAGGGCTGGGAGAGGGCATCGTCAACGGGTACCGGTCGCGCGGATATGCCGTGATTGCATCTTCGCGTTCGATCAAGCCGTCCTCCGATCCAGATCTCGTCACTGTCGCCGGCGACATCGGCGACCCCGAAACCGGCAAGAAGCTGGTCGCGACCGCTCTGGAGAAGTTCGGCCGCATCGACACGCTGGTGAACAACGCGGGGATCTTTATCGGCAAGGCCTTCACGGACTACACCGAAGAGGACTACCGCCTGAAGCTCAGAACGAACCTCGACGGCTTCTTCTTCACGACACAGCAGGTCATTCCCGTCATTCTCAAGCAGGGCAGCGGTCATGTGGTTCAGATCACGGCATCCACTGCCGAGTTTGCAAGCTCCCGGTCTCCGGCTTTCATCGCCATGCTGACGAAGGGCGGCATGAACGCGGCGACGAAGAGCCTCGCGATCGAATATGCGAAAAGTGGCATCCGGGTGAACGCCGTCGCTCCCGGCGTCATCAAGACGTCAATGCATTCGCCGGCAAACTTCGACGCCCTTGCCGCCTTCCACCCGATGAACAAGCTCGGAGAGGTGGAGGACATCGTGAGAGCCGTCCTCTACCGCGAGGACGCCGCCTTCTCGACAGGCGAGATCGTCCATGTCGACGGCGGCCTTATCGCCGGCCGCTGATCGGAGACACGTCATGCCAATCGTGAACATCCTGGTTACCCGCGAGGGGACCGCTCCAGGCGCTGACCGAACCACGGACGAACAGAAGGAAGCCATCTACAAGGGCGTTGCGGATCTTCTCTTCAAGGTGATGGGCAAGCCTCGCGAAGACACGACCGTGATCATCCACGAGCACGAGATCGAGGACATCGGACAAGGCGGACTGCCGCTACGCGACTACCGTAAGTCGAGGAAGTGAGCATGACTTCCGGCGGGCAGCGCCGCTGCTCGCCATATCCGTACACCCAAAATTCCGCCTCTCCACCAAGGAGCCCAAATCGTTGAACACCACACACGTCGATACCTATTTCCAAGCGCTTGCCAACAGGGACAAGGCTGGCATCGTCCCACACCTCTCCGAGAACATTGTTCTGCTCGGTCCGATCTTCCCCGAGCCGACCGAAGGCAGGGAGGCCGTCGTCGGCGTCCTCTCAGGCTTTCTTGATACGATCGACAGCCTCGACGTCGACTTGAGTTTCGCGTCGGGGCGTGATGTCGCCGTCTTTTTTGCGTTCACCTGCAACGGAATCAAGATCGAAGGAAATGAGCATCTGCACCTCGACGAAAACGGCCTGATCGCCAGAATCAAAGTCGCGTGGCGGCCGCTTCCTTCCGCCGTGCTCGTCCAGGAGATCTTCGCCAAAAGCTCGGCTTCCAGGCGATGCGTCTCGTTCCGGTCTGATCCGGAATAGGACCGCGGTGTGTCGGGCTGGCAGTAGGCAACGGCGGGGATCGATCAGTGCCCGGCGACGCTTTCAAAGGGGGCGGTGAGCAACACGAACACTCAAGCGACGTCAGCGATGCGCACAACGCGGTAGCTGATGGACTGCCATGTTTGAGAGACAGGAGCTACCGTGGGAGTTCTCGATGACGCCTCGCACCGGGTCTGAACTCCGCTGGCGGCGTCAGGTTTGAACGGATGAGGGCACTTCGATCGGGCTCGCGTCCGCCACATGACTCTCTTTGAGTACGGCAGCGGCATCGGAGATCGCGACTACAATTTCCTGGACTCCCCAACCCGCTGCCGTTGCCATCAAGAGAAGACCATCCAACGCCGATCTAACCTGTTCCTGGGCCTGCCTAAAACGCTCGGCTTCGACATCTGTCGTCGGACTAGCGAATACGTTCTCAAGCTTGACTGGGACAGCTTCGACCATCGGGATTCTCCAAGGTTGTCAAACCCCGAAAGCAGGACGATGTTCCCGTTATTTGAAAAAGAGCTTCGGTCAACGTTTCGCGTCGTCAGCAACGTATATCGTCGTGGTGTTTTCGATCCTCGTGCAAGGACTGACTTCGGTTGCCTCGCCAAAAGCTATTCGTCGAGCTTCGTCAAACGACCCCGACCATCGTGAACCATCTTCGCCTTCTCGCGTTTTGCGGGCAGGAGGTGGTTGAAGATGAAGATGGGCTTCGTCGATCGCAACGCGATACTTCTTTCATTGCCTCAGAAGGAGGCAGACGCCCTTCGGGTGTTGGCGGGTCCGGTTCCGCTACCAGTTGGGAAGGTTCTCGAAGATCCGCAGCGGCCGATCAAAGACGTCTGGTTCATCGACCAAGGAGTGGCATGCTCGTTCGTGGAGGCACGCTCCGTTGGGCGTGCAGGAATTGGGCTCGTCGGTCCGGAAGGTTTCATCGGGGTTTCCCTTCTCGACGGGCCTGTCCACGCTGCGACTAAGGTAGTCGTACAGGTTCCTGGGGAAGGACGGCGTGTCGACGCAGCCGACTTTCTGCATATGCTTCGACGGTTCCCGACGTTGGAAGCCTCGTGCCGCGATTACTGCCGGAACGCGTTTCTACAGGCAGCAGGAACCGCGCTTGCGAACGCCAGGGGACACATCGAGCACCGAGTCGCCAGATGGCTGCTGATGCTTGATGATCGCCTCGGACAAAGGCATATCGACATCACGCATGAATGCCTCGCGGCGATGCTTGGCGTCAGAAGACCCGGAGTTACCGGGGCCCTGCACGTTCTGGAAGGAACGGGCGTGATCCGCTCCACGCGTGGCCACGTACAAATTCTTGACCGCGAGGGGCTGGAGGCGGCCGCCCGAGGGTTCTACGGCTCCATGGAGAGATTGGAGCCGCCAGAAGAAGCCAAAAGCTTGGTCGAGGTGGGAACCTGGCAGGTGCGACGAGGTTAGGGCCGCAACGGAGGCCCGTCATGACCAAGTACTTTTTTGGCGTCAGGCACGAAGGTTATCTCGTAGAAGATCGCGAGGGGAGCGATTTTCCGAGTCGATCCGAAGCGCGGGCAGAGGCTCTGGAAATCCTTCGAGACTTGATCGCCGACACGATTCAGTCCCGCTCGGAAAACTTTTCGACGGGCGTCGAACTTGTCGATGCAGATGGAACATGCGAGATCGTCTCAACCATCGAAGCAATACCTGCCCTGCTAAATTTGCTGGCGACGGGGGCTGATCGGCGCGCGAACACAGGCAACGCCCGGCCCCCTAATGGCGACGAGGAAGTGCGGAAGGCTGCAGCGATGTCTGCGCCCGCCGGCTGGAAAAGCGTGATTCTCAGAATGTATTAGTCTGCTCGAACATGACGTCGCTGAACGACTGCTCGTCGAACGAGATAGAGCATCGTACCCCCTCGGGTTCAAACACGTGGCGGAGTGTCCCGCGAAGCTGGCGCTCGACCAGGCGCGCGAGAAGCCCCGATCCCTCGCCGACCTTCTTTACCGTCACCGTGGGGCCATTCGTTTCCGTCCATGACAGATAGAGATGGCCGCCATCTCGCGACCACGAAATTTCGACCCTTCCCTCAGCGACGGACAGCGCCCCATGCTTCAGAGCGTTGGTCGCGAGTTCGTTGATCGCCAGACCGAGCGGGACCGCCCTCGCTCCGCTAATCTCCGTTACTGGGCCGTGGACAACGAACCGGCCGGCCGCCGTGGTTCTGTATGGCTCCAGCTCGATCTCAACCAGTTCCTGCAGATCGATCCGGGCCTCGTCGGTGATGCGTTCGTCGAGCAAGATGTTCGTGCGCGCGAGCGCCGCGATCCGGCTCACAAGCTGCTCCCCAGCTTCCCCCTTGACGGAAAGTCGGGCGAGGCCCTGGACCCCCATGTATGCGTTCTTGACACGGTGCCTGAGTTCGTCACGTGCAAGCTCGGCGTCCTCCAGCGCTTTTGAGAGCGCCTCGATCAGCCTGACGTTCTCGATCGCCGTTGCTGCCGCGCTCGCGAGCGCTTCGAGAACCGCGATCTCGCCGTCAGTCGGGCTATAGGGCGCCGCCCAGTACGCCCCAATCGCGCCGACCGGCTCCGCCACACCTACCGGAGCCATTGCGATGGCCCTGACGAACGTCCCCTGGTAGAGCTCGCTCGGTAGACGGGGTTCCATGGCAATATCTGGAATGACGAGCGTCCGTCGCTCAGCCATTGCCCAGCCGCTGACGCAAGCCGAGGCTGGGAATTTCTGCCCCTTCCAAAGAGAGCCAATCGCGTCTTCGTCGATGTAGTGGCACAGGTCGCCTTCCTTACGGATTACCGCGATGCCTTGGCACCCGATCATGCTGCGCGCGGTGGATCGGACGATCTGGACAATGTCCTTCGGATCTCTGACGCCAGCCAGCCGCGCAACGGAGTAAGTCAGTATCGCCAGTGGCGTAGTCCGGGAAGTTTCGGAGGACATTTGAGGCTCCCTTCGGGGCCATTGGCGCAACCATCACGTGAGAGTGCCTCACTGTCTTAAGGCAGGCGAAGTGCGTCCGCAACTAATTAAGACATAGCATCGCGGCCGCTTTTCCTCGGTAGGGGATGTCCTGGAAACGGCCAGTATGAAGGCCGGTTGGCTGCGGCGGCCAGTACGTATGAGGCGTCGGATCAGTCGTTGGCTCGAGCAAACCGGGGATCAGTTCCGAGGTACTTTTGAGGACCGTCTCGCAAAGAGAAAGCCCACGCGAAGGCGGCGCGTGGGCTTTTATTTTCTCTGCCAATGAGTTGTGAGGGGAGCAGAGATTGAACGCGTGCGGTGGGTCACCATAGCGTCCGCGCTATTAACGATCAGAGCGGCGCCTTGTTCCATCAAAATTGAAAAATTAGATTTCGTCCTGTTTTGAAGAATACAGCTTCATATTTTAGCGGCTGGCCCTGTGGACTTAAAATCGCCATCGCAAGAAGTGCTGGTGCGCATGTGACAACCCCGATACCAAGGGCAAAGCGGTGTCTCTGTTTTTCTTTTCCCAAAAAAAGCGCTGGCGTTTCCACCAGCGCAGTTGGGTCATCCAGATTGAGAACTGCCGTCCGACTTAGCAAGAACTGGGGTCGCTTGCTCGAACAGGTAAACAAGTCGCCGGGCGGCACTTAAATAACCTATCTCGGCGCAATCGGTTCCCGCTCCCGAGGGTGATCAAGTCGTGCCCGCGTCGGCTCTCGTGACGCACGCTCATCTGGTGCTGCGAGACTCCGATCTTCTTGATCGCGCCGAATTTTACCGCCGCGATCAGTCTGCTGTCGGCGTTATCAGAACTCCTGCCAATCATCCTTCGCCAAAGCGGCGGCAGTGCCTGACCGGGCCGTCGCTATCACGCTGCGGAGACGCCGAACGGCAGTCCCGTTCGAGTCTTCGGGCTTGGATCGCACTGCGTGCGGCAAGGTAAAAGTGGAAACGAGGCTCTGGAGCCTTCCGCTTTCGCTGGCAAGTGTGGCGCTCGCGGCATTGGCTTCTTCGACCATCGCGGCATTCTTCTGCGTCACCTGATCCATCTCGTTCACGGCCGTGTTCACCTGCACAAGACCAACCGATTGCTCTTTTGCGGAAATCGCAATCGCGTCCATCAGCCTGTTGATGCTGGAGACATGATCCTGAATGGACGCGAGCGCTCCTCCCGTCTCCCTCACCAAGGAAACGCCATTCCCAACTTCGGCCTCGGACATTTGGATGAGCGCCTTGATCTCCTTCGCTGCTTGAGCAGATCGTTGGGCAAGCTCGCGAACTTCCTGGGCGACGACTGCGAAGCCCTTCCCAGCCTCGCCAGCGCGCGCAGCCTCGACGCCTGCGTTGAGGGCCAGCAGGTTGGTCTGGAAGGCGATCTCGTCAATGACGCCGATGATGCTGGAGATCTGCCGGGACGAGCCCTCGATCTTTTCGATGGCCTCAACGGCCCGAGCTACGACCTCAGCGCTATGGCCGGCACTTGTCTGCGCGTCCGAAGCGGCCTTGCGAGCCTCTTCCGTCCGACGCGACGCGTTTGACACATTGGTGGTGATCTCATCCAGAGCAGCGGCGGTCTCTTCCAACGAAGCTGCCTGCTGCTCGGTTCGCTTGGACAGGTCGTCCGCGCTGCGGCTGATCTCGTTGGAGCCGGAATCGATGGATGACGTAGCTTCCGACACCGACAGCATCGTGTTCGCAAGCTGATCGACAGCGGCGTTGAAATCTGCACGGAGCGTTTCGTAATCCGGAGCGAAAGGCTCGGCAAGCTTGTAGTCAAGCCGGCCGCTGGCGAGGCGCTTGAGGCCTTCAGCAAGACCTTTGGTGGCAGCAGACATTTCATCGGCACGACGGCGGTCGTCCTCCAGCTTGGCACGTCTTTCCGCCTCGCTGGCATGACGTGCCTTCGTGGCTTCTCCTTCGACTTCGATCGCTTGGAGGCCGTTGTCCTTGAAGACCTGCACGGCGCGCGCCATCACGCCAACCTCATCCTTACGGTCGGTTTCAGCGACATGAGCGGTCAGATCCGCCGACGCCAAGGTTCTCATCGTCGCGGCAAGTCCAGTAATCGGCCTGACCAGCCAGCGGCTAACGCCGAACAGGCCGGCGGCAAGGATCATCACAAGCGCAAGAAGGGTTCCGACGGCAGTTTGCCATTCGGTGGCCCACGCATCGGCGCTGAGACCGTCGGACAACTGGTCGGCGACATCGACGAGCTTCTGGGTCTTCTGCACGAACTCTTTTGAAAGCTCGGGAAAGAACGGCTGGCAAGATTTCAAAAATGCATCCTGGGAGGCGCCGATTTCTTCCAAAGAGGTCGATTTCGAGGCAGCTAGAACGGATGGAGCGCATGCCTCGTCAAGGACGCGAAGAGCCCGTATTTTAAGCGCCGGTATCTCGGCGTCGGACGGAAGGGCAGCGGCCGCGACATCCATCGACTTGACGAACGAAGACCGGGCGTCAGACAAAGCATTTGTCGCAGAGGCGCTGAGATCCTTGCTTCGAGACATGAGAAGATCGCCAATCGAGGCCCGCGCCGTCTGAAGCGCCCGGTTCGATCTCGCCATGTTGGTGGCGGCAAGACTTTCTCCCGACATGAGCGCGTTATACGAACCGTCGATTTCCATCATCTTGAAGCTTGTGTAGGCCGTCGAAGCGGCGACGAAGGCGCCGAAGATGCCCAGTAGCAGTAAGAATTTTCCCTTGATCGAAACGTTCCGCATAGTCACCCCTATCACACGGCGCTGAAGATGAGCCTAAATTAGGGGTGACTTTACTAACCGCGCATTAAGCACGATCAAGACTTGTCGATGGCAAATGTTGATAGTCGAAGGATCAAGAAGTGACCCCGCGAGTCGTAGCAGTGAACTGCGGGTTTTCAAGCTCCAAGGGCGTTTTTTCTGGAAGGCGACGCGCTCTTGCGCTATCCACTTCACACGGCGTGTGCTGCGTGCGCCACGGGCCATTTCCCGAAATTGACGGAGACTACGATCAACCTTCCACAAGGGAGCGCTGACCTATGTCGTCGCCTATTCCTGCGGGCCGTATTCGGTCCACCTTTCGCCACTTCCTCGACAACGAGGCCTCCGGCGGTCTTGTCTTGATGGCTGTGGCACTTGCCGCCATCGTCACGGCCAACTCTCCGCTCGCTGAGGACTACTTCCACGCCCTACACGTCTACATCGGCCCGCTCAGCCTGCTGCATTGGATCAACGACGCGCTAATGGCGCTGTTCTTCCTACTCGTTGGACTGGAGATCAAGCGCGAGATGCTGGACGGCCAGCTCTCGTCCTGGAGCAGACGAATCCTGCCCGGCGCGGCCGCGCTCGGCGGCATGATCTTCCCAGCCTTGCTCTATGTCGGCTTCAACTGGGAGAACCCGGCCGCGCTGCGCGGCTGGGCGATCCCGACCGCGACCGACATCGCCTTTGCTCTGGGCGTGCTCTCGCTCTTCGGCCCGCGCGTGCCGGCGTCGCTTAAGATCTTCCTTGCCGCGCTCGCCATCATCGACGACCTCGGCGCGGTGGTGGTGATCGCCCTCTTCTACACATCTGACCTCAACCTCCTGGCACTCGCGGGCGCGGCCGCGGTTCTGACAACCCTGTACGGCCTGAACAGATCGAAGGTCGTCACGCTGTGGCCGTACATCGCGCTTGGCGCAGTGCTGTGGCTTCTTGTGTTCCTCTCCGGTATTCATGCGACGCTTGCGGGCGTGCTGCTCGCGCTCACCATCCCGCTGAAGGTGACGCCAGGCACGCCGGAGGCTACCCATCAGGAGTCTCCGCTCCACCATCTCGAGCACCTGCTACACATGCCAGTCGCTTTCCTCGTGGTGCCGATCTTCGGGTTTGCGAACGCCGGCGTCTCCTTCGACGGAGCCTCGCTCAGCATCTTCTCCGAGCCGCTAACAATGGGTGTCGCCTCGGGCCTTTTGCTTGGCAAGCTTGTCGGCGTGCTCGGCACGGTCGCCCTCCTAGTCAAGCTTGGTCTCGCTGATCTCCCAGCCAAGGCGAGCTGGGGGCAGATGACAGGCGTGGCGGCTCTTTGCGGGATCGGCTTCACCATGAGCCTCTTCATCGGCCTGCTGGCCTTCGATGACCCGCAGATCCAGGATCATGTGAAGATGGGCATCTTGCTCGGTTCGGTGGCGTCCGGCGTGATCGGAGCGATCGTTCTCGGCTTGTTCAAGAGGCGCGCCTAATTGAGCTGAATGCCCGCTTGAATGGGGATATCCGGATCCAGCCCGGATCTTTTTAATCGAGGTCGTATCGTCGCACGTGTTTCAAAAGAAGTTCGAGACGCCTATATCATATCCATGAGATTGAAAGATTACCAAGTCGCGCTCGCGCTTGTGGGCGCAGTGTCCCTGATAGGCGTTCTGATGGCGAGCGTCTTACTATTGGGGCACTCGGTTGCACCCCCGCCCGTCTGACGACCTACAGGTTTAGCGGCCGTCGGTGCTTCGGCAGTCGCCCAACCATGTGTCGAGGCCTCCCATTCGATCTCATCAAGGTTCTGTCGGCATTCCCTCTCGACGGAACTGTCTTCGTTGCGACGATACGTCGACACGCAATCCTTTGCCGGGAACCTTTGCGACCAACCATATCTCGAGGACCTAGAGGGTACCCACTGCGTGACCCGATGGAGGCTCGGTTCGAACCTGTGAAGACTCGTTGATCGTAATGGGAACCCAAAAGAACCCTAGGCGACGAATCAAGGGTTTATGCTAGGATATAACCGGCGGACCATGATTGCGTTATCATATTACTTTACGCAAGCGAGGGGCGCCGGTGTATGTTCCTTGGATATCCGCAACGTACACCGGCCGTTCGCCCGTATTTTGTATGATCTTATTATGGACATTACCCTTGATGATGTTCTTATAACCTTCCATCTTCAAGCAATGCGCAACATTGACGATAATCTTCGCCGCGCGAATAAGTCCTCTCCATACAGAGCTTTTTGAGGCCGTCTCGGGAGCGCCTCTCAGCGGTGCAGCTCGACCCAGACTACAACGGGATGGTGGACATGTCTCGGCTAACGGTGTCCGCTGCGCGTCAAACGGCTGCAGGACGCCGTCGACGATCACCCCTCGATCTCGTAGACGGCCGCGTTGTCCTGCACGACTCGCAGTCCCTTGTAGGACGCGTGCCTGAGCTTGCCGTCGTCGGTCCAGGCGCGGTATTCGACCTCGGCTATAAGGGTGGGCTGCGCCCAGACGACATTTTTTCGACGTCCGTCGTAGGTGATCAGCGGCTTCTTCATGGCCAGCTTGTCGAGCATATCGCGCAGTTCCACGGCGTCCTTGTATTTGAATCCCGTACCGACCGAACCGACGTATTGAAGGACGCCGCCCTTGCGCGCGGCCAGCAGGAGGCTTCCGACGCCTCCGCCGGCAACCGCCGACTTCTCATAGCCGACGACGAAGAAACTCTCGGACTGGATGCATTTCACCTTGATCCAGTCGCCCGTCCGGCCGGAACGATACGGGCTGTCCGGGTCCTTGAAGATGACGCCTTCAAGCCCGTGTTCGCAGGCCGCGTTGAAGATCGAGACGGCGTCGCCGTCGATCTGGTCGGAGAACCGGATCGCTCCTTCCCTCCCATCAAGCAGTTCTTCCAGCAGATGCCGGCGGCTCGACAGCTCCATCTTCTTGAGGTCGTGACCGTCGAGGTAGAGCAGGTCGAACGCGTAGAAGTCGGAATTGCCCGAGGGCAGCTTGCCTCCCCTTCCGCCGAGCGAACGCTGCAATGCCCCGAAGTCCGATCGTCCCTGCTCGTCCAGAACGACAGCCTCGCCGTCCAAAATGGCGCTCGCGACGCCGAGATCGCGTGCCGCGTCGGCGATGCCGGGGAAGCGCTCCGTCCAGTCATGACCTCCCCTGGTGAGGAAGCGGACGCCGCCGGGCTCAACGTGGATCGCGCCTCGATAGCCGTCGAACTTGACCTCGGCGATGTAGCGAGAGTCGCTGGGAGGCCTGGCCTTCAGGAGCGCCAAGGCAGGTTCGATGCGGTCGGGCATCTGGTCCAGAAGCAGGTTCGGCTGCGCCGGGTCGCGACGCTTGCGCGCCCGGCTCCTGAGGCTCTGTTCATCGGATAGCAGGGGCTGGGATCGCTTATTCATGTCTCAAACTTCGTTAGGAAAAGCTGATGACGAATTGTCTATGGCTCACGGGATGCTACGATGGAGGCGTGACGTCCTTTCCCGGATGTGACGCTCTCCGACTGCCCCGCCCCGGCGGGGCTTTTTTTGCCTATCCCGTACTGCGCATCTCGGCCATGTCGTCGGGTAGCACGGTCATTCCAGCCGTGCGCGCAGCATCCACGAACGCCTCGCGAGCCGTTTCGGCGTCGACGTAGAGCTCCATCGCGTCGAGAGAAGTCGCTAGTGCCCGATGGAATGCGGGATCGGTCTTCGCCGACTGGGGCCATCCGCGCAGAAGCAGTGCGGCCAGGTCGTCGACAGAGAACGCCTGCCGATACCTGCCGACTCCGTCAATTTCAACATGAAGCGGACGTACTGGAACTTTCAGATCCGATAGGTTCATTACGTAATACTTCTCGATGTCACAAACGAATCAGATGGGAGCCAATTCGTCGCCGTCGAGTCGATTTCTGCGATTGGCACCGGAGGAGATAAATCGGACACAACCTCCACGACGTGCTAGTGTGCCTAATCGCTCGCCACTTTCCAGGGCGCGAGCGCCGGGAGCCTTGGGCACTCTAGCCCCAGGAGGAGGTTCCGGCCATGGATGGCAACGGCTCCGCAGGCTTCAGCAGCAATCGTATTCTCAACATGCTTTCCAACGAAGATTTCGCATCGATCGGTTGGTCCCTCGAAGAGGTCGAGATGCCTCAAGGGTTCGTCATGGCGCGGGCCGAGGCACTGATCGACTACGTCTACTTTCCGTCGTCGGGCTTCGGATCGGTCATGGTCGTCGGCGAAAACGGCAAGCGGGCCGAAGCCGGCATGTTCGGACGCGAAGGATTCACGCCTCTCGCCGCGGCGGTTGGCGACGACCGTAGCATCTACGAGATTGTCATGCAGGCACACGGCGGAGGACATCGCGTCCCTATTGAGTCCTTCTCGAAAGCCGTAAACGCCAGGCCGATGATCGCGGCAGTCCTGGCCAAGTTTACACACGTATTTGCGGCGCAGGTCGCTTACACCGCGCTTTCGAATGCGACGGATCACGTGGACCGGCGGCTCGCGCGCTGGATCCTGATGAGCCACGATCGCATCGACGGCGACGTCATCCGGATCACTCACGACTACATCGCAGTGATGCTGGGCGTCCGCCGGCCAGGCGTGACGACCAGCCTCCACGTACTTGAGGGGCTTCTCCTAATCAGGTCGGAACGCGGGGCCATCACTATCAGAGACCGTCTCGGACTGGAGGCCTACGCAGGCAAGTCCTATGGCCGGCCGGAACAGGAATACGAGCGGGTCCTTGGGGCGAGTGCTCCCGAACTCTGCCTTGCGACAGGATGATCAAGACGGCGCATGACGCGCTAGTCACTGGATCGGGTCGTCGAAGGCGAGCAAACGGCAAAATGCCGAAAGGAGAAAGCCGCTTCCATTCCGACCGCGTGACGGTTCCTTGCAACTCTGCCCTTGGCGTGGCGTTCGGTGGGGGCGGAGGAAGCGATGCAAGACGACGACTACAACTGGATCAGCAGACGCGCGCACGCGATATGGCAGAGCGAAGGCTGCCCCAACGGACGCGACAGGGACCACTGGGCGCAGGCCGTGAACGACTGGCGCGACAAGCAGCATGACCTCGCCTCGGCCGCACCCACCGACCACGTCAGGCGGGCGCTGGTGGTGGACGACGAGGCTCTCATTCGCTTCGCGACGGTCGAGGCTTTAGAAGACGCGGGCTTCGAGGTATTCGAAGCTGGCAACGCAGACGAGGTGCTCGTTCTGCAGCAACGGCACGGGTTCGACGCCGTCTTCACCGACGTCAACATGCCGGGCACCACGGACGGCCTCGGCCTCACGGCGCTCGTGCGAGCCCGCTCGCCTCGAACACGAGTGATTGTGACCCCCGGTCACGTTCGCCTCGGCGCCTTCGACCTCGCCAGCGTAGTGTCGTTCATTCCCAAGCCCTACGCATACGATGCCATCGTCGGAATGCTCAGAGGGCCCGGCAGGTGAAGTCGAGCCGGTCCATAGGAGAGGTGCATGAAGTTCTACTTCCACGTCAGGGACATCGAGTCCTACGATGAAGACGTCGAGGGCACCGAGCTCTCGTCGCTTTCGGCGGCGGTCGAGGAGGCTCGGCAGTCAGCTCGCGAGATGGTGGCCGAACTTGTGCTGCAGGACGCGCTGGTTGACGGGCGCCGCTTCGAGATCGCCGACGAGACGGGCGACATCCTGGAGACTGTCACCTTCAAGGAGGTCGTTCGGATGGAGTAGCTGGGTGGGACGAACCGGTTTACAGCAGCATGACATCAGGAACTCAGAAGCATCGGCCGCCCTGACAGGCTTCCGCAAGCGCCCGCGACAACTGCGCCTGACTGAACGGCTTCGAGAGCCGGACGACACCACCCGGAATGCCGACGCCATCAGGAAGCTCCGCGTATCCTGTGGCGAGAATTATTGGAAGCGTCGGGTACCGGGAATGGATTTCCTCGCAAAGCCGCGCTCCTGTCATATTCGGCATTGCATGGTCCGTAATGACTACGTCCGGCAGAACGCCGGTCTGGAGTGCAGTCAGAGCTTCCTCGCCCGAAGATGCCTGGATGGTCTCCATCCCCAGATCTTCGAGGAGGAGCACCGTATTCATGAGAACGAGCGAGTCGTCGTCGACGGCGAGGACGGTCAGGGCCGTGGGAGCGGGGTCCAGCGGAGCTTCCAGCACCGGCGCCGCGGTGACCTCCACTTCGCCCTTGTCGGCAACGGGGAGCCATAATTCGGCGGTTGTTCCCTCGCCGGCGACGGACTTCAGAACCAGATCGCCGCCGGACTGTGCCATGAGGCCGTGAACCATGGGAAGACCGAGACCGGTTCCTTTCCCGACGCCCTTCGTCGTGAAGAACGGGGTAGCCGCCTTCGCCAGCGTTTCGGCATCCATCCCTTCCCCTTGATCGCGGACGGAAAGACGGACGTAGTCGCCGGGCGGAAGTGTCGAACGCCTGCCCGAGGTGACGGTTTCCAGCTCAGCGGCGATCATAATTTCTCCGCCGTCCGGCATGGCGTCGCGGGCATTGACAACGAGGTTGAGAAGCGCGCTCTCGAGTTGATTTGAGTCGGTGCGAACCTTCGGAAGGTCCTGCGCGAAGTTCGTGTTGATCAGGACTTCAGGGCCGATCGTTCTGCGCATCAGCTCGGTCATTCCATGAACGAGGTCGACGACGTCTATGGCGACAAGCTGGAGTTCCTGACGCCGCGAAAAGGCAAGCAGCCGCTGGGTCAGCGTCGCTCCGCGCTGCGCGCCCTGGATGGCGTTGTCGATGAGGTCCCTGACGTCCTCCCGAATGGCCCGCTTTCGGGCAATATGAAGGCTTCCGAGGATGGCCGTCAGGAGGTTGTTGAAATCATGGGCCAGGCCGCCGGTCAACTGACCTACCGCCTCCATCTTCTGCGCCTGGAAGATCGCCTCCTGCGCGGCCCGCTTTTCGCTGATGTCACGCGTGATCTTGGCGAAACCGATCAGGCGGCCGTCCGCGTCCCGGATAGGATCGATGATAACGTTCGCCCAGAAGCGGGAGCCGTCCTTGCGAAGCCGCCACCCCTCGCGCTCGAATCGCCCTTCCCTTGCAGCCGCATCCAAGGCGCGCGCCGGAAGGTCTTCGGCCCGATCCTCCTCCGTGTAGAAGGTCGAGAAATGACGTCCCACGATCTCCTGCTCGGTGTACCCCTTCAGACGCTCGGCGCCTGGGTTCCAACTCGTTATCCGGCCCTCTGGGTCGAGCATGTAGATGGCATAGTCGGTGATCGCCTCGACGAGCAGACGGTAGCGTTGCTCAATCTTGTCGTCATGATCCTTCATGATGCCCTCCTCAATCTTCAGCCAGGCTCATCTGCTGCTAAAGCTCATTAAACTTAAGTAGGTGATGCCGGACCCGTTACCGGACCAAGGTCTGATACCGCTATCAATTTATAGACTTCACATCCGATATATGCAGTTCTTACAAATCGCAACCTGAAGGATCTATGCAATCGTGAGTTCGAGAGTATCTGAAATCGATGTCACCGTCGGCGCGCGTGTCAGAAACCGCCGAAAGCTTCTGGGGATGTCGCAGATCACCCTGGCCGAAAGGATTGGCGTGACATTCCAGCAGCTTCAGAAGTACGAGAAAGGCACGAACCGCATTGGCGCGAGCCGCCTGGTTCAAATCGCCGCCGCCCTCGGCACAAGTCCTGCATCTTTATTCGGCGAAGGCGAAGCTGGCGTTTCGGTCGTTCCTCGCTCTCCGGAGATGACGGCAATCGAGGAAATGATGGGCACTGCGGATGGGGCCGCCCTGAACCGGTCGTTCGTAAAGATCGCCGATCCGAAGGTGAGGCGGGCAGTAATCGCTCTGGTGAAGACGCTTGGCGCCAGGAGTGACGTCGACCCTAGCAGTTGAAGGATCCGCGCGTGACGCGGTTGTAGGCCAAGTTTTTGCGATGGCACGTCGCCAGGCCCGCGCATTAAGACCCTTTGCGCGACGAGGACGATGGTCATAATCACTGTCGACCAGCCTAATGTGAGGGAAGCCGCAACCAAGCGACCGGCGAGAAAAAACTCAATCGAAATTCCGGTTGCCATCAGCGCTACCAGGGAAGCTGAAACAAAAACGAGCGCGGACATCTACTCACCCAACGAGATGAAACGGGGCCGCCACTTTGTACATCGACGGCCCCGACCTCATAGATGCTGCCCAGCATAGAGGTCTAATGGTGATCTAGGTTGTCTGAAGAGTTCGTCATTCGGACTTTAGTCCGATCGCAGCAATCGGTCCGTTTTCGTACCAGCCCCACCCGTTGTATTGTCCGCTAATTGTCATAACGATGGAGGTGCTGATTCACAGGCCGAGAGAACACGATGAGCGACCAAACGTTCGACACTGACCGCGCTTCAGAGGTCCTGCAATGTCTCGCCAACCCACACAGGATGAATATCATGATCATCCTGCTGCAACGAGAGATGGATGTAACATCGATCGCTTCCGCGGTTGGGCTTGCCCAGTCATCGGTCTCTCAACATCTTAAGAAGCTTCGAGATGCTCGCACTGTCGCGACGAGGCGGCTCGCTCAGACAATTTTCTACAGGATTGCGGACGATAGCGCAGCGCGTCTATTAACAACTGCTTTAGTCGTTACGGCACGCCGGCAATCGGCCTAATGGTCCAGCCGCAGGTACCGTCAATTCTTCACTTGAAACGGGTGGCAGTGAGAGAGCGAAATGAACCTCCTTCGCAAGCAAATGTGCGGCCGACAACGAGGCCGGGGACAGCCTGCCGCCGTCGCGCGCAATTCGTCCCATCTGTAAAAGCGTCGACAGCTCAATCGGATCTTCAATAAAGCCGTCCAGAGCGGTATCCACTTCTCTCGGTAGGAAGCTTATAGTTCCGTCGACGAGCAGGCCCCTATCAATCAAAACGTGCTCGACCGAACCCATCCACTCGCCGAGCTCAAGCCGCAGATCCTGTGCCAAACAAGCCACTCTACGCTCTCCTTCCCGCGGCATAGGCAACGATGCCAAAGACCTGTGACGCCCCGGTGTCATGCCCACCTTCTCGGACATCGCTCGCGTTAATCAGGCGCCGCACGCCGCTACTTTGGCGAGTTATCCGGAGACTGCGCGACCTGCACGAACACCCTACCCTCGCGGCGAGATCCCGTATCCAGGGTCGATATCAGCATGAGAACCATTCCTGTCATCGCGAGAAGGATCGCGATGATCGGTACCGCAAAGCCCGAGGTCTTCCTGTCTTCGTGAATCAATGCTTCCCCTCCAGCGGAGGGCGGCACAACGTGCCGCCCAGACGGTAATCAAGCCGTGATGATGTAGACGATAGTGTATTCCGTCGGGTCCACGATCACGATGCGGCCGTCGGCCAGAATAAAGAACCGATAGCTTTCGTATTGCGGAACGATCTTGATGATCCGAGGCGGAAGCGGCTCCAAGCGGATCTTCTTTGGAATGCTGGTTCCAACCGAGACCGTGAAGTTGACTTCGCGCACAGGCTCGACATGGACCTCCTTCACGACCTGACGGATTTCCGTCTGCTGCTCGACGGTAATGTTGACGTTGGTCCTGTTCTCAGTCTTGTTCACTGTTGTGCTGTTGTTTTCCACGTTAGTCTTGCTGTTGACGGTGGTGTCGTTCGTACCTGCGGCGTTCGTCTTATTGGTCTGCGTTTCGGTAGAACCACCGGCAGAATTAGCGTCGTCGCCAGATTTCCGGGTGTCGGTTCCGGACTTCGTCTGATCAGTAGCTGAATTCATCGCGTCGGATGGTTTCGAACTATCCGTTGTTGCCTTCTGAGCGTCGGAAGATGACTTCGACTTCGTTTCGACCTCACCCACTGTTGCGGCACCGTCCTTCGTGGTCTTCGAAGCATCGGTTGTGGAACCGCTTTGAGTGTCGCTCGACGTGCCTGCCTGACCTGACGACTGAGAAGCATCGGTGTTGGTCGTGTCCGACCCATTTGAGCTGGATTGTTTGCCGGTCTTTGCATCAGGTGTTCCCGTGCCTACTTTATCCGTGGCGGCCGGCTGCGGCGCCTTTGTCTGATCTTGCGTGCCTGCTTCGCCGGAATCGGAAGTGCTGCTGCCGGCGGACGTGCCACCTTGCGGGGGCTGCTGAGCGCCGCTGCCGGATTGGTCGGTTTCGCCGGTGCCGTTCTTCTTGATGATTGGTGCATCCTGGGCAGAGGCTGTGATAAGGCTCACAGGCGAAACGCCGATGGCAAGTGCCGCCATCAGAACCGTAAAGGTCTTGGTATTCATTCTCGTACTCCATCTCCGGCCGCACGAATGCGAGGCTCGCTCGCGGCGGCTCTTGTTCAGTTGGATAAGGCGAAGGGACGCGGCTGAGGCCGCGTCACGATTTTTGGTCAGTTGATGACCTGGATGACTTTCCGCGATGAAGGTTCGACGATAACCCGCTCGTCATTGATGATCGCGTAGGCGTATTTCGGGTTCTCGGGAACAGGCGTGACCACGACCGTTTGGGGAAGGGGCTGGCCAACGACGACCTTCTCCTTGACGACAACTTTTGCCGAAGGCGCCGGCGCTTCGCGAACGTAGGTCACGACCTTTTCCGGCGGCGGATCGATCGCGGTACCGACCACGGCACCAGCCACACCACCGACTGCCGCACCGACCGGGCCACCGACAATCGCGCCGGTTACTGCGCCACCGGCCGCGCCGTTCACAGTTGAAGACTGGGCGAATGCCGCGCCCGACAGAAGAGCTGCGACTGTTGCCGCGCCGACGATGAGTCTAGCGTTCATAGTGTCCTCCTTGCTTCTCCATACGGCCCTTGGGACCGTCGGCATATCGAACGACCCTAGCCGGTCCCAGTTCCGGACCCCGGACTTCAGTCCCAGCAGATATGCGACCATGGTCCAGGATGATCGAGCGAAAATGATGCTCGGCTGTTGAGATGATGCATTCGCGCGTACAACGCAGAGAACTCTGAAGACGTCGCCTTGCAATGCGCCTGCCCAACCTGCGCGTCGCAATTATGGGCGCGTTCCATCCTCGGCGGCTCAAACTCTTCGAGGCGCGCGGCTCAGTTCCGCGTGAACCAACCGAGATGGTCTTGTCTTAGACCAGTACGCGTTATTCGCTCACGGTGGCGTGGCGGACGTGTCCGACCCAACCAGGCCACGCCCGAGGCGAACAGCTTGAGAGCGACGCGCCCTTCCGTAAATTTACGCGGGCACTTACTGTAAATGCCTTACCTCGCTGAGTGCAGGATGACAGCATCTCCTAACGCACCGTGTCCGAGACAGCGGGATCGTCTGCCGGATCAAACTCGACCTGGCAGGAATCCTTGATCGCCTGACCAGCTTCCATGATCGCGACGACGATCTCGTCCGTCTTCCAACCCGCGCGGTTGGCGGAAGCCACGAGATCGTCCAATGCCAGGCGGACCGTCTTCCTTGCTTCCTTGAAGCGCTCGGCCTCAACTTCGGTCGAGGGCGCCGGGAAATCGGATGCGGCCCCGGAACGCGGGCTGGATCCCAGTCCGGCTTTCTCGTTGGCAGCTCCGGTCGAGACTGCCTCATTCTCCGGGTGTGAGACCGTCACATCGAGTTCCTCTGGAAGCTTCATCGCCTGTCGGACGTTCATCAGCCCGATCGGCACTTCTTCGCCAGTGCCGGTCACCACCTTCACCTCGACGATCTTCTTCTCATCGGTCATGGCATTTCTCCTTGATCAGGAAAACCTTACGGGGCGTCTATCGGTTCCGCTCATCGGGGCGCTCTTAATCGAAGAATCCGATTTCTCGCGGTTCCTTGATGACGAGGCCGGTGTCGCATTCGCGGAGCGCGACCAGAGCGCCTACATGGTCCGTGTTTTAAGCTTGGTGAAAACCGCAGGCGGCGACAGCTACATTGGCGCACGAGCGCACGTCGGAACGGACAGCGCCGACCTCGTCATTTCGAGGAGAGCGTCATCTCGATCATCGTCGGCCTGAAGCCCACCGCATCGAAAAGCGCCTGTCCGGCAACATTTCGGAAGGCCGTCGAAAGTATGACCTGCCCTGCCCCGAGGCGCCGCAGTTCCTCGACTGCGGCGAGCAGGAGCGCTCGCCCCGCGCCGCGTCTTCGACTGGCATGTTCCACGAAGATGTCATGGATCACGCCTGCCGCCCCCCGGAGCGCCATGTAGTCCGGCCCTTCCAGTCCAGCGAACACGTAGCCGACGATCTGTCCCGCGGCCTCCGCGACCAGTACGAGCGCGCCCTGCCGGTCTATCTGCCTCTTGAGGTAGTCGGCGTACATTGCAGGCGTCTTCTCGCCCGCTGATATGAAGCGCGAGGGATCCCAGTCGTGGTGGAGCGCAACGAGCTGCGCGCCGTAAGCACCCAGAGTGTCGGCATCGGCCTCGGTCGCAGGCCTAACATTTACACCGATTTGGCTAGAAGTCATGTCGCGTCCATCACCCATTTAAAGCAAGTTCGAGTCATAGCCATGAAATTCTTTAAGGAAATTTCCCGCCTGCCTTTTGTCTGGTGAGGTGACGATGACGAAGCGGCGTCCGTCGCCCTGTCCATTCTGGTTCGCAAGATCGATCAACCAGATCGTGTTCGCCGAGCCTTCGGTAATCTCGATAAGTCTCTCCATGACGGGATCTGCCTCGTCATCCACGCCGAAAGTCGTTTCGTAGGCGAAGGTCTCCTGTATCGGCGGCCCCTTGATCTGGTCCCGGAACCATTTCCATACATTGTCGAAGTCCACAGGGAACGGGGGAAATTCTGTGTTCACCTGTACGACGTCCCTAGCGAAGATGACCTCCCCATCGAAGAAGGCGTGCATTCCGAGAAAGTACTCCGACAGCTTCATGTGGCTGGAGAGAGCGTCGCGCAGCGTCTTGAGGTTCGAGGTAGCCTGAAACATACAAGTCTCCGTGTGCTGCCGTTCAACGCGTTCCGCCACCGCGGGGCGGCGGACCCGACCACCTATTTTCGCGTGATGTCGTACGGTTTCGGATAGGAAGCCTCATGACGGGACGGCAGCACGTTCACGGCGACCACAGCAATGATGAGCACGACGATCGAAGTGACGACTAGAGTGATCTTCATCGTATTCCTCCGTTTCGCAGAGGAAACCATCGCAGCGCTTCCGGGTTCCAACCGGCATGCGGGCTGGCGTTCATACAGCAGCAGGAACCGCCTCTCGAAGACGAACCGATCGACGAGCTAGTGCACGGAATTGGAGGTAGGCGCGTTGACGCGGGTCGCCCACCTCCCGACATAGGTGCCGATCAGCATGGTAGTGACGTCGTCCAGCGAACGATGTCCTTCCTGAAAGAACCCGATCGCGGCTGCGCTGAGCGTGTGCGATGCCTGATCGTCCGGCTCCACCTCATAGTATCGGTACCAGGCTTGGACTGCTTCGGAAAGCATGCGGAAATGTTCGTCGAGAGTCGGCATCGGACTTCCTCCAGGGTGGTGAAGTAGCGGGCCGCCCGCCCATATCAAGAACTATCTCTTCTTCTCTTCCCTCGCGAACCAGTGCTCGTCGCGAACGGAGACAGCAAACGCAAACATTCCGCGTGGCTTCAACCTCGGCAGCATTGGGAAGCCTGCCCTCCCGACATTCCGCCAGTTCCTCCACGTCCTCAGCGTGAAGGTGCACACTACGGCTCCCTACGTGGAACGAGCCAGTCTTGGGGTGTTTCCAGTTCGGAGCTCCCCGGAAGCCCGAGCAACACCGGTCCAACAAATCCGAGCTTGAAGCGGCAAACCCCTTGACCGCAGGATGAGCGTGCTTGGAACTTCGAGGCCTGTCAGATGTTCGACCGTGACCTTTCCAGAAAGGCATCGGCATGAAATGGCGTTCCTGGCTGACCGACCTCGGATCGTGGACTGCTAGTCCCATCGCGTTCGCGGTAGTGCTTCTGTATGGGCTGTCGTGGCGCATCTTCAGTCCCGGCACCCTCGAATGGCGGCTATGCGACCTTGGCGACATGGCTTATGACCCTATTCATCCAACGCGCCGAGCATTGGGACACCCAGGCAGTTCATGCGAAGCTCGATGAACTCCTGCACGCCAACGGCGAAGCGAGGAAAGACATCACCAAACTCGACGAACGCGAGCCTGAGGAGATCGAGGGTTTCCGCGAGAGGCACACCGCAACAGACTAGGGAGCATCCGCGCGAGCCGTTCTCCGCTCTCTCGGAAGGCCGGGCAAACTGCCGGGCCTTCCACTGGATCAGTGAGCAGCCACCAGCTTCTGCACGTGCATCTTGTGCATCTCCAGCGTCGGCAGCGTCTTTTTGGCGAAGGCCTGCACTGCAGGGTCGTCGCCGCCCTTGGCATAAGTGGCGAAGAGGCTGACGGCCTCCATGTGAGCGACGTTCTGCATCTCGATATAGAGCGGCTGAAACTCCTGCTCGGAGGCGCCCTTCAGGGTCTCGAGCATTGCTGCATGCTTCGGAGCCATCGGCGGCTCGGGGCCGTCCACCTTCGCCGCCGCTTTCAATTCCTCCGCGGCCTTGGTATGATCGGCAATCATCTGTTTGGCGAACTCCTTGAAGTCGCCGTCTTTCGCCTTTTCTTCGGCGAGCTTGCTGGACTCGATTTCGAAGGCGTTGGAGCTGGATACGACCTTCACGAACGACGCCTTGTCGACCTTGAAGGGTGCGGCTGCGGTATCGGCAGAAGCCGGAGACTTGGCGTCGACGGATGGGACGAACGAAAAGGCCAGGGCCGTGGTGGCAACCAATGCCAGTGCGATGTTCTTCATGATGGAATCCTTACTTGGCCTTGTCGAAGGTGGAGGTGAGATCGGCGATGGCCATGTCCATGGCCTGCTTCGCCTGCGGGACGACCTTCGCCATGCCGAAGAACTCGTGCGTCACGCCATCGAAGGTCTTTGCGTCGACCTCGACGCCCGCTGCCTTTAGCTTTTCGGCATAGGCCTGCCCTTCGGAGCGAAGCGGATCGAACTGGGCGGTGATGACAGTCGCCGGAGCGACGCCGGCGAGATCGTCGCGACCGACGAGGTTCAGCCGCTTGTCGGACGTCTTGTCCATGGAGGTGAACGTATTTTTCACGAACCATTCCATGTCGGCCTTGCCGAGAGGTTTGGCGTCGGCGTTCTCCTTGTAGGAGTCCGTGTCCATGTCGTTCCCGGCGACCGGATAGACCAGGACCTGACGAACCGGCTGCTTCGTCTTCATCTCCTTTGCCATCAGCGCGACATTGGCGGCGAGGTTGCCACCTGCGCTCTCACCGGCAACGGCGACCTTGTCGGCGTTGCCGTTCAGCTCATGAATGTTCTCGACCACCCACTTGTAGGCTGTCCAGGCGTCTTCGTGAGCGGCCGGAAACTTGTGCTCGGGCGCGTGCCGATACTCGACCGACACCACGATGGCGTGGGCGCCGAGCGCAAGTGCCCGCGGGGCGCCGTCATAGACGTTGATGTCGGCGACGACCCAGCCGCCGCCGTGGTAGTAGACCACGACCGGGAACGGGCCTTCGCCGCCGGGGATGTAGACACGTGCCGCGAGCGCGCCTGCCTTCGAGGGGATCGCGATGTCCTTGGTGGTGACCTGCGCCTCCGGATTAGAGGAAATGCGCTTGTCCCACTGGACGGCCCGCGCGGCGTCGGCGGCGCTTGCCTGGGTACGGGCTTCGGGCACCGTAAGCGTTGCAAAAGGCTTGACGTTGAGCGCCTGAAGCTTGTCGAGGACGGCTTGCATTTCGGCGGTTGGCTTGGGGGCATCCTGCGCCGATGCGGCCACGCAGGTGGACGCGGCCAGCGCCGCCGCAAGCAGCGTGATTTTCAATTGGTTTAGCAAGGGAGTTACTCCGTGAAAAGACGGATGCGAAACCATTGCACCCCCGCTAAGTTCCCCTACCGTGTCTCACGAAAAAGTCACACGCGCTTTGTGATCCGGAGGAGGCTCATCGTCGTAGTAGAAGCCCTTCCCAGTTCCCAACGCGTCGTGGGAGCGGTCGACGGAACTTCCAGCCGCTTCAAGCCTTTAGCGAAATATGTTGCGAAAGGACCGATCATGTCACTTCCCTCACCCGTCCTCTACACGCCGGAGGTGGAAGAGATCCTTCCGGACGAGCAGGCGACCATCGGAAAACTAAACGAGACCTTCGACACGATCCTCGTGACGACGGCGAAGGACTACGGCCATGCAGTCCGCTCTGTTCATGCGAAGGCGCATGGAATCCTTCGCGGAAGGCTCACCGTGCTAGATGGCCTTCCACCGGAGCTCGCGCAGGGTCTCTTTTCCAAGCCCGGCGAGTACGAGGCATACATCCGCATCTCAACGAACGCCGGTGACATCCTGCCGGATGCGATTTCTCTGCCGCGCGGGCTCGCGCTGAAAGTCGTCGGCGTAGACGGTGCGCGCCTGCCCGACGCAGCCGGCGACACGCAGGACTTCGTGATGGTGAATGGCCCGGTGTTCCAAGCGAAGACTGCTGAGAAGTTTCTAGGCAGCTTGAAGATGCTGTCGAAGACCACCGACCGCATGGAAGGCGCCAAGAAGACGATGTCCACCGTCCTGCAGGGCGTGAACACTGCTTTGGAAACCGTTGGCGTCTCGAGTTCGACGGTTCAGTCCTTGGGCGGCGCGCCGAACGTCGATCCGATGGGTGAGACGTATTTCAGCGTCACTCCATTTAGGTATGGCGACTATATCGCAAAGTTCAGCCTGAAGCCGTCGTCGAAAGATCTCACGGACCTGACGGGCAAGGAAATCGACGCCTCCGATCGCCAGGACGCTATCCGCGAAACCGTCCATGCCGACATGAACCACCTTGAGGCGGAGTGGGAGTTTCGAGTGCAGCTCTGTCGTGATCTGGAACAGCAGCCGGTCGAGGATCCGACGGTCGAATGGAAGGAAGACGCGGCACCCTTCGTCACGGTTGCCCGGCTTCGAGCCGGACCGCAGGATAGCTGGCAGCCGGAGCAGGTCCAGCGGGTCGACGAGGAAATGCGTTTCAGCGTCTGGACTGGATTGGAAGCCCACCGTCCTCTCGGCAACATCAACCGGGCAAGGAAGGCGCCGTACGAACATTCCGCCGGCTTCAGAGAGCGCTTCAACGGTTGCCCGATCCATGAGCCGAGCAGTCGGATCAGTTGATCGGGGGACGCCATTCTACTCAGTCCTGTCGAGCGACCAAAGAAGCGCTTAGTCGGGGCGCCATTGCCGGATTACGTACCGGGGTAATAGGGTCCCTTCACTTCAATGGCCCTCGGGTCAAGGGGCATACTTTATGAATGCGAACGAAAACGCCAGAGAGCTCCGCCGCCTGCAGGCTCTCGAGGCCTACGCAATCCTCGACACTCCGCCGGAGGAGGATTTTGACGACGTCGCGAAGCTCGCCTCCGACATCTGCGCGACGCCGATCGCGGTCGTCAATCTGATCGGTGACCGTCGGCAGTTCTTCAAGGCTGAGGTCGGACTAGGTGTTCGCGAGACGCCTTTCGGAAGTTCGTTCTGCGCCAAGGCCATCCTCGAGAACGACTTCCTGATGGTCCCTAACGCGACGGAGGACGCGCGCTTCGACTGCAACCCCCTTGTGACGGGCGAGCCTCACCTACGTTTCTACGCCGGCGCGATCCTGAAGACGCCGGAAGGATTGCCTGTCGGTACGGTATGCGTTCTGGACTACGAGCCGCGAGAGCTGGACGAAGTCCAGCAGCGGACGCTTCGCGTCTTGGCTTCGCAGGTGATGGCCCGGCTTGAGCTGCGCCGGGTCGCGGCGTTAGAGGCTTCCGCCCGCCGGGCGGAGCGCGAGGAGAAGGCGCGATACAAGGCGGTCTTCGACAGTGCAACCGATTACGCGATCATCGTCATGGACCGTGCCGGGCTGGTCACCGACTGGAACGAGGGTGCGATCCGTATCCTTGGCTGGGAGCGGTCGGAGGCGGTCGGGCGCGACGGCTCGTTCTTCTTCACGCCGGAAGATCGGGAGGCGGGCATTCCGGACCAGGAAATGCAATCGGCGCTGGAAAGCGGACACGGTATGGACGAACGCTGGCACCTGCGGAAGGGTGGCGAGCGCTTCTGGGCGAACGGCGAACTTATGCCTCTGACGGCCGAAGACGGCTCGCTACAGGGGTATCTAAAAATTCTTCGGGTTCAGACGAGCGAGCGCCTTCAGGAGGACCAGAAGCAGCTCCTCCTTGAGGAGATGGCACACCGGGTAAAGAACAGCTTCGCTGTCAACGGCGGAGTAAAAACCGGCCACGGGGCGGAGCAAAAGTCGGCCACTGTGGCGCCGGCCTGAGACCGCCGGGAGGGCGTA
Source organism: Rhizobium sp. Rhizsp82 (assembly GCF_047325115.1). Taxonomy (NCBI): domain Bacteria; kingdom Pseudomonadati; phylum Pseudomonadota; class Alphaproteobacteria; order Hyphomicrobiales; family Rhizobiaceae; genus Rhizobium; species Rhizobium sp. Rhizsp82. The sequence continues at coordinate 562,242 of NZ_CP168569.1, forward strand.
GCCCGAGCGGGGGTCTCAAGCCGGCGCGGCGATTTTTTGAGGGTAGTTTTAGCCGGCCTTTCGGGCGCGACTTTGAGCGAGACGATAGCTGTCGCCGTTCATCTCAAGGATGTTGACGTGGTGGGTGATGCGATCCAGCAGTGCGCCAGTCAGACGCTCGGAGCCCAAGGTTTCCGTCCATTCGTCAAATGGGAGATTGCTGGTGATCAAGGTGGCGCCGCGCTCGTAGCGTTGCGAGATCAGCTCGAACAGCAATTCCGCCCCGGTCTTCGACAGCGGCACGAAGCCCAGCTCATCGATGATCAGCAGCTTATAGGCGGCCATCTGCTTCTGGAGCCGGAGCAGACGCCGCTCGTCGCGTGCCTCCATCATCTCGCTGACCAGGGCGGCGGCCGTCGTGAAGCCGACGGACAGGCCCTTCTGGCACGCGGCCAGGCCGAGACCGAGCGCGACATGCGTCTTGCCGGTTTCACTGGGGCCGAGCGCAATGACGTTCTCGCGGCGCTCGATCCATTCACAGCGGGCCAGTTCCAGCACCTGCATCTTGTTGAGCTTCGGAATGGCGGCGAAGTCGAAGCTGTCGAGGCTTTTGACGACCGGGAATTTGGCCGCCTTGATCCGACGTTCGACCTTGCGGCGATCCCGCTCGATCATCTCCCGTTCGACAAGCCGGAACAGGTAGCCGACATGATCGACGCCGTCGGTGGCGCATAGCCGGGCCAGCTTCTGGTGCTCGCGCTGGAAGGTCGGCAGCTTGAGAGTCTTGAGATAGTGGCCAAGCAGGATCTCTGGCGCGTCGCTGCTCATGCCGCTTCTCCCGCATCAGATGACAGGAGGCGCATATACGCCTTTGCTGACGTCTTCTCGACCGTCGCCCTCGGCAGGTAGGGATAGATCGCCAGGTCCAGTCGCGGCGGCCGGCGCTCGACCCGGCACAGGATCAGATGCTTGACCGCATCGAAGCCGATCGCGCCGAGCTGAATGGCCTGCTTCACCGCTGCATGTAGATCGGCAAGGTCGAAGCTTTCCAGCAGGCGCAGAACCTGCACGTACTCTCGCCGCCCATGCTTGGCCATGCGGCCTTCCATCAGCCGGCGCAGCGTCGCGAACTCGTCTGGCAAATCCCAGCCCTGAAGAGGGGCTGCCTGATCCAGAGAATTGATCTTCCGCTCGATCAGCGGCAGGTAATGGACGGGATCGAAGACGACGTCTTCCCGCTCCCAGCACCGCGGATGACGGGCGATGACCTCGCCACGGCAGCCGATCACCACCTGATCGACATAGCCCCGGACCCAGACGTCCTGATGGCCGTAGGCGACCGGTACGGAATAGTCGTTGGTCTTGTAGCGCACCAGCGACTGGGCTGTCACAACAGCGCTGGCCTGGTCGCAGGCATCAAACGGCGACGCCGGCAAAGGGCGCATGGCGGCAAGATCGCGCTGAAGCCGTTCTCCGATCGTCTCGATCTCGCCACGCAGCTTGTCGTTCTGGCGTTTGCGGCATTGCTCTTCCAGAAAGGCATTGAACGCATCCCATGTCGCAAACTGTGGGATCGGTACCATGAAGTTGCGACGGGCATAGCCCACGAGACCCTCGACATTCCCTTTGTCATTGCCCTTTCCCGGACGGCCATAGCGATCCCGGATCAGGTAATGGGACAGGAAGCCACTGAACAGCGCTGCCCGTTTGCGCGTGCCGTCAGGGAGGATCTTCGCGACGAGGCAACGGTCGTTGTCATAGACGATCGACTGCGGCACGCCTCCGAAGAACGCGAACGCATGGATGTGACCATCCACCCAGGCTTCTGCCACTGCCGCCGGATAGGCACGCACATAGCATCCGTCGCTATGAGGAAGATCCAGCACAAAGAAGCGAGCTTTCTGCTCGACGCCGCCGATCACCACCGTCGCCTCGCCGAAATCGGCCTGCGCATGGCCCGGCGGATGCGACAACGGCACGAACACCTCCTGGCGGCGTTGATCCCGCTCGCGCATGTAGTCCTTGATGATCGTGTAGCCACCGGTGAAGCCGCACTCATCACGAAGCCGGTCGAACACCCGTTTGGCAGTATGCCGCTGCTTGCGCGGCATCACAATGTCAGCTTCCAGCCACTGCTCGATCGTCGAAACGAATGCATCCAGCTTCGGACGCCGGATCGGTGACCGCCGCTGATAGCCAGGCGGTGTCGAATACGACAGCATCTTGGCCACGCTGTCGCGCGATACGTTGAAATGCTTTGCTGCCTGGCGCTGCGTCATCCCTTCGGAAACAGCCAGGCGAACCCTCAAATAAAGTTCCACGGTGTAGATCCCCTGTCCCTCCTGCGCTCATTGCAGAAAGGAAATAGGTGGCCGGATTTTACTCCGCCCGCGGCTGGACTATTCCGCCGCTACCGTGGCCGACTTTTCCACCGCCGCTCTCATACATCGGTAACGACAACGATCGCGCCCTCCCACGACAAGCGTCGCGCGATCGCGGACCCAATGCCCCCGCCGGCGCCCGTGACAATCGCAACTTTGTTTTCGAAACGCCTCATCATGACTTCTCCTCTACCGAACATAACTGCCGCCATTGACGTCCAGCGTGGCACCATTCAGAGAGACCTGAGAGGGCCTGAGGACGAACGCAACAAGCTCGGCTACCTCCGCCGGTTCAGCCATTTCGCCGATCGGAATATCGGCGACAGCCGCCGCCTTGCCGTTCGTTTTGATGAATTCCATTGCCATGTCTGTCCGCACCCAGCCGGGTGCAATGGCGACGGCGGTCACGCCAATCGCGCCGAAGCTCCGGGCGATCGATTTGGTCAGATTAACAAGCGCGGCTTTCGTTGTGCCATATGGCAGGGCCTCGGCCGCATAACCGCGCTGCCCCGCCCGGCTCGCCATGTTGATGATCCGACCGCCCCCATGTTCCCTGAAGTGCCGTATGGCTTCCTTGCTGAGATCAGCAGCGGCAAAGAAGTTGACCTGGAATTCTCGGTGCCAGGCCGCCCGCCACTCATCCGGCGATGCTTCGATTGATATTTCAGTTCGCACGCCAGCATTGTTGACCAGGGCGTGGATCCGTCCGGCGACATCTACGCCTTCGACCAAAGTTCGAACGGTCCGTCGGCGGAAGACAAGTCGCCCTGGATGATCCAGCCGTTTCCGCCAATTTCCGCCAGGAGCTTCTCCGCACTGGCTTTGTCTCGTCCGAAGTGAATGACCGGCTTCGCGCCCTCTTCGGCCAGCCTTCTGACGATCGCCGCGCCGATCCCGCCGGGCGCGCCTGTAACCAGAACTGCCTGCCCTTCCAGTGCTCTTTTCATGTCGTCACCTCAACGCAACAGGCTAACCTGCGGTCCCCAAGTGTCGGAAAGCGCGAAACCGGTTCGGAACGGATCATCATCCAGCACCCGCAACTCCGTGCGGCCGTAGACGTAGCCCCTGCCCGTAATCCGGGGCAGTACCGCCTTGCGGCCAGCCACTTCAGTTTCACCAATGACTTCCGCTTTGAACTCGCCGCCGATGATTGACCGCGACGTCCTTATATCTCCGACGGAGACGAGGCCACGGGCATGAAGCGTCGCAAGATTTGCCGAGCTGCCCGTTCCACAAGGTGAGCGGTCGACACGACCCGGCTGAAGCGTAGTGCAGGTGCGCACCGCGCCATCAGGCTCGCTATCTCGGAACATAACATAGGCGATCTCGTCGACACCGGGCAATGTCGGATGGGAGACCTTCACCTGCTGGCCCAGCTGCCGCTTCAATTCTATGCCCGCCTCGGCAAGCTCACGGGCATTGTCCGGGTCGATCTTCAGGCCGATCTGGCCGACATCGACGAGCGCGTAATAGACTCCCCCAATCCCACGTCTACCTTCACCCTACCCCATTGCGGAGTGTCGATCTCGTGGTCCAGGAGTTCCGCGAAGCTCGGCACGTTGTCGAGACTGACGCCTACGCAGCGGCCGTTTTCGCACCGGGCGCGCGCCACGATTAGTCCGGCGGGTGTGTCGAGCCGGACCGTTGTTTCAGGTTCGACCATTGGGACGCGACCGGTCTCAAGGAGTGCTGTTACCACGCAGATGCAATTGCTGCCTGACATCGGATGGGCGCGATCGGCCTGCAGCACGATGAAGCCTGCATCAGCCTCCGGCCGCGTCGGAGCGACCAGGAGGTTCACCGACATCGCTACGTTGGCCCGCGGCTCGAACGTCACGAAGCGCCGAAGGCCGTCGTCGACATTGTTAATGTGGTTCATTTTGTCGAGCATGGTCGCGCCGGGGACTTCCGGAGCGCCACCGACCAGGACGTGGCCGAGCTCGCCCTGGCAATGGACCAGCAGTAGTTCAAGGTTGTCTGCGGTAGCCACGGCCTCTGACCTCACTTTATGTACCAACCCCAGGGCTTGTCGGTGACGTACTTCGTGATCTGCTTGGTCTCGAGATAATTATCGAGGCCCCAACGACCCAATTCGCGGCCAATCCCAGACTCCTTGTACCCGCCCCACGGCGCCTCGGTGAATGTCGGCTGCGAGCAATTGATCCAGACAATGCCTGCACGGAAAGCAGCGGCGACACGCTCTGCGCGGACGTCGTCCTTCGACATGACCGCAGCGCCAAGACCGAAGCGGGAGTCGTTCGACAGCTCGACGGCCTCCTCCTCAGTTTTGAATGGCCTGACGCAGACGACAGGGCCAAAGATCTCCTCGACCCAGGCGTCGCTGTCGAGTGGAACGTCTGTCAGGACGGTCGGCTGCAGATAGTAGCCCTTATCGAAGCCCTCAGGACGCTCGCCGCCGTATGCAACGGTCGCACCCGCCTTTCGCGCGCCTTCAATCGCAGCGACCACATTGTCGTGCTGCTTTTGAGAGACCAAGGGTCCAAGCAGCACACCTTCTTCAAGGCCATCGCCGATCTTGATCTTTTTGGTCTCCTCGACGAGCCGTGCGAGAAACCGCCCGTAGATCGTGTCTTGAACGAGAACGCGCGACGTGCCCGAGCACACCTGTCCCTGATTCCAAAAAATGCCGAACATCACCCATTCGACGGCTTCATCGATGTCCGCATCATCGAACACCACAAATGGCGACTTGCCGCCGAGTTCGAGGCTGACGCGCTTGATGTCGCGAGCAGCCGCAGCCATGATTTTCGAGCCGACTGGACCAGACCCGGTGAAGGCCAGCTTGTCGACACCCTTGTGATCGATGATCGCCTGGCCCGCGACGGATCCCGATCCCGTCAGGATATTGAGAACGCCGGGCGGAAGGCCGACCTCGTCCACAATTGCAGCAAGTTCCAGCGCCGTCAGCGAAGTAAGTTCAGCTGGCTTGAGGATCATCGTGCAACCGGCCGCAAGCGCGGGCGCAACTTTCCAGGCAGCCATCAGCAGCGGAAAGTTCCACGGAATGATCGCTCCGGCGACGCCAACCGGCTCCTTGACAGCCTTGGAGACGAAACGGTCATCTGGGAGGGAAACAATTTCCTCAGGGTTGTTGTCGAGTTGCTCGGCAAGCCCGGCGTAGAAGTCGAAGCAGCCCGCGGCATCGGCAATATCCCAATCGGCTTCCGGGAACGGCTTTCCGTTGTCGAGGACTTCCAGCCTGGCGATCTCGGCCTGGCGGTCGCGGATGCCATCGGCGATAGCGCGAAGATACCTGGCACGCTCTGCACCCGTGAGCTGCGCCCAACCGTCCTTGTCAAACGCACGACGAGCTGCCTTTACGGCAACATCCACATCCTCTGCGGTTGCCGATGCAATTGCCTGCATGACTTCCTCGGTCGCCGGATTGATCACATCACATGTGCCGCCCTTGATCGGCTTGACCCACTGGCCGTCGATGTAGAGTTCTGTACGCATAGTCGCTTCCCTTGCTGTCGTTGGTCGAGCCAGTTAAAACCGGTCGACTCGATAGGGTTTCATGTCGACGGGCGGTGTAACGCCCAGGATCAGATCTGTCAGAAGTCGAGCCGTGGTCGCCCCGTAGGTAAGGCCCAGGTGTCCGTGACCTGTCGCGTACCAGACGTTGCCTCGCTTTGCCGACCGTCCCATGACGGGGACTGTGTCAGGCATCGCGGGACGGTGACCCATCCATTCGGACGCCTGTTCGACCTTCAGGTCCGGTAGCGCCTCCCTGGCTCGTTTCACCAGCACCTTGGCGCGGCGATAATCCGGCGCTGCATCAAGGCCAGCCATTTCGACGGTCCCGCCAACACGGATACCCCCTGCCGTCGGGGTCACCATGAACGCGCGGGCTGACCATATGAGCGAGTGGCGCATAGAGACCCCCGGCGCCATGATCTGGGTGTGATAGCCTCGCTCGGTCTCGAGCGGGATCGGCTCGCCGAGCATAGAAGAAAGACGTCCCGTAAATGCACCTGCTGCGAGAACGACGCAATCCGAACTCAGCGCTCGACCATCGCGAAGCCGCACGCTCTTCACGCCAGCGTTGTCTTGGTCGAAGCCGACGACCTCCCCGGTCTCAACGACCCCACCGAGTTTCTTGAACTGGTCGGCGAGTGCCTGAACAAGTTTAAACGGATTGGAAATCGAGCGGTTGTCCGGGAAGAGAACAGCCTTGCCGATCTTCGTGGTCACGGCGGGTTCGAGGTCTCTGATCGCATTACCACCAAGGATCTCGTAGCGGAAACCAAAACGATCGAGGATCTCAATGTGCTCGCGATCAGCCTTGAATTCCGCCTCGTCCGTGTAGACGCTCAAACATCCCTCTGCCGAGATCATGTGCTGAAGACCGGTTTCGGCCAAGAGTACGTCCAGGTCTTCGTAAACGCGACGGCAAAGCACCGCGCCCGCCGCCTCTAGCTCGCGGAGCTTCGAAGGGCGGCTGGCGGAAATGAACCGCAGGAACCACGGAATGAGCTTTGGCATGTAGGAGGGCCGGATCCGGACCGGTCCCTCGGGGTCCATCATCCATCCCGGCATCTGCGCCCAGATCCCCGGTCGGGACGCGGGCATGAACTCGGTCACGGCGATGCTCGCCATGTTGCCGTAGGATGCGCCGGTCCCCGGCTCGTTGCGATCCAGGAGCACCACGGTCTCGCCACGACGCTGTAGCTGGTAGGCGATTGCTGTGCCGATGATCCCGGCGCCGACGACAATGGTTTGAGACACTTCAGCTCCTCGGTCATGGGAGACGGCCGGGGATCTGCCCCGACGTCCGCATCATTTTACCAGTTCAGGATCGGCTGCATCGCAGCCTTGAACTCGGCCTTTTCTTCAGCGGTCAGCTCTCCGAGCGGAGCGCGGGTGATACCGACTGGAAGCCCTTGCAGCTCGCAGCCGTACTTCACTTTCTGCACGAACTTGCCGCTCTCAAGGATGTTCATCGCGCGATAGAGGACGATCATCTTTTCGCGCGCTGCCTTCAGGTCGCCCGAGCGGAAGGTGCGGTCGAGGTCGACGCAGGCCTTCGCCATGCAGTTTGCCGGACCGCAGATCCAGGAGTCCGCACCCCAGAACATGAAGTCGAGGGCGATGTCGTCAGAACCGGACACGAGCGCGATGCGGCCGTTGTATCGAGAATGGATGTCGATCGCCCGCTGGAGCGATCCAGAGCTTTCCTTGATCCCGAGCACCCGCGGATCGTCGGCGAGCGCGTCCAGAATGTCGAAACCGATCTCGACTCCGTCCTTGTAGGGATAGCTGTAGAGGACGAGGTTGATGTCGGTTTCCTTCAGCACCGTTTTGAAGTGCGAGAGGAGCTCGTCTTGCGTCGGACGGGTGTAGAATGGCGTTGCGAGCAGCACCGTGTCATAGCCGATCTCCTTGGCCTGAAGAGTGTTCTCGATGACCTCGCGGGTCGCGGGGGCGTTGGTTCCGGCGATCAGGATTTCGCCGTCGTCCGCGAAATCCTTGACGAACTTGAGCACTTCCAGGCGCTCGTCGTTAGAAAGAGCCGAATATTCTCCTGTCGATCCCATGGGGACCCAGCCCGTGACGCCAGCGGCGCGCAGCGCAATCAGGTGCCTTTCGTAGGCTTTGAAATCGACCTTGCCGTTCGCGTCGAACGGGGTGATGAGAGCGGGCATGACGCCGGAAAGTTTCATGAAATCTGTCTCCTGTAACGGGCCGCTAGATTGCGAGTTTCTTGAGGATGCGTCCCTCGACGAGCGTGACCGCTCGCGTCAGCGGGAAAGCGATGACGAAGTAGATGAGAGCGACCACGGTCAGGACTTCGACCGGCCGCGCCGTGTTGTTCGAAATGTTCTGTCCGACGAACATCAGGTCTGCCATGCCGACCGCCGAGACCAGCGCGCTCTCCTTGAAAAGGCTGACGCAATTCGACAGAAGGGTTGGAATCGCGCGCAAGACGGCCTGGGGAAGAATGACGCTTGTCACCTGGACCCGCGACGGCAGACCGAGGGCAACGCACGCATCCCTTTGTTCAGGCCCGATCGATTTGAGGCTTGCTCGAAACGTCTCGCTGGTGATGGCTCCCATGTAGAGCGTCAACGCGATGACGCCCGAGGCGAAGTTCGACAGTTCCACCCCCAGGATCAGCGGAAGGCAGAAGAAGATCCAGAAAAGCTGGATGAGCACTGGCGTGCCGCGAAAGAACTCCACGTAGGTTCCGGAAACCAGGCGAAGAATCGTGCTGCGCGATGTCCGCGCCAGGCCGACGAGGAAGCCAAGCGTGCACCCCAACAGGATGCAGACCGCCGTGAGCTCCAAGGTCGTCACGAGTCCAAGAAAAAGAGCGTGTTCGAACCTTGCGAGGACGGAGAAATCAAGCGACATCTGGACCTCCTAACTTGCGAGCAATTGACGGCGGCGTTCCAGGAACCCAACAATCTGGGTGATGGGGAACGACACTGCGAAATAGATGAGAGCGACAACCGTGAAGGTCTCGATCGGGCGATAGGTTTCGGTCGCCAGCGATTTGGCCTCGTACATCAGGTCGGCGATGGCAACGATGGCGACGAGCGCGCTCTGCTGGAAGATGACGATTCCGTTGGTCAAAAGCACGGGGACCGAGGCGCGGAACGCGGTCGGAAACACGATGTAGAGCACGAGTTGCCAAGGATTGAGACCAAGCGCGATCCCGGCGTCAATCTGCTCCTTGGGAACCGCCTGGATCGAGGCGCGGTAAGCCTCTGCATTGAAGGCGGTCAGGTTCAGGCCGAGCGCCAACACCCCCATGGTGATTGGATCGAGAAAAACATCGAACAACATGGGCACGCAGTAGAAGATCCAGACGATCTGGACGATCGCGGGCGTACACCGGAAGAATTCGACGAAGAGCATGAACGGCATGCGCAGGAGCCGGTATGGGCTCATCAGCAGCAGGGCCAGGCCAAAGCCGGCGATGACGCCGATGATGTTTGCAGCGACCGTCAGTTCGAGCGAGACCATCAGTCCCCGCAGAAGCGGCGCAAAGGTGATGGAGTTGAAGTCGAACGTGTAGTTCATCGCCACCTCCTATTGCTTGATGTGGAAAACGCGGTCGATGAACTCCTTCGTGCGCTCCTCCTTTGGAGAACCCAGCACCTGTTCGGGCGGACCGTCTTCGACGACGACGCCGCCAGCGCAGAAGATCACGCGCGACGCGATGTTCTTGGCAAACCACATGTCATGCGTGACGATCATCATTGGCATGTTCTGCGAGGCGAGCTGCATGATCACCTGCTCGACTTCGCTCACCAGCTCCGGGTCGAGCGCGGACGTCACTTCATCGAACAACATCAGCTTCGGATCGAGCATCAGGGCACGCGCGATGGCGACGCGCTGCTTTTGGCCGCCCGATAGCTGTGCCGGATACGCCTTTGCTTTCGCGCCCAGGCCGAAACGCTCAAGGAGTGCTTGCGCACGAGCCTGCGCCGACGCCTTCGGTTCGCCCCGGACCTTGCAAGGTGCCAGCATCAAGTTCTGGATGACGCTGAGATGCGGGAATAGCGTGTAGTGCTGGAACACCATGCCGATCCAACGGCGGACGTTGGTGTCGATCAGGGTCTTTTTGGCAGAACCTTCCGACGAGATGTACGGCTTGCCGTCGAAACTGATCGAACCGCTGTCGATCTGTTCGAGACCCATCATGACGCGGAGAAGCGTGCTTTTGCCGCCACCGCTCGGGCCGATGACGACGACGCGGTCGCCGGGTTTCATTTCGATGTCGATGCCCTTGAGCACTTGGATTGCACCGTCACCGTAGCTCTTATGCAATGCCTGCATTTTAACGAGAGGTGGACTGAAAGACATGGTCATGGCCGATCTCGGTTTACATCGAGTGCGGGGGCAGCGCCGACTTTTGAACGTCGGCGCTGTTGGCGATCTTAGTTCGAGTCCTTGAGGACCTGATCGACAGCCTTCTTGATCAGCTCGTCGACATGACCGGTCGCGACCTTTTCTTCGAGGAAGATGTTGACCACTTCCACATCTGCAGCAGACATGTTGTGCGGCAGGCCAAAGGAAACGCCCTGCTTGGCGAGCGCGGGGGTCGGGCTGAGTGCAACCGCCCAGTCTGGATTGGCCTGCGTCAGAAGTAGATTGGTGTCGGATGCATCGACAAGAATGTCGGCGCGCTTGGACGTCAGGGCCAGACGCGTCTCGTCGTTACCCGGAAGACGCATGATCGTTGCGGTTTTGACCGCAGCGGAAATGGCCTTGTCCTGCGCCGTACCCGACATGACCGCGAGCGTAACCCCGGCCTTGTCGATGTCAGCGACCGACTTGGCATCCTGAGGAATCTTCGGGTTGTTCTTATTGTAGGCGAGAGAGATCTGGTACTCCATCGCCGGGATCGAGAACTGCACGGCCATGGCACGCGCGGGAGTGCGGTTGAGCGCCAGAGAGACGTCCCACTTGCCGGCCTGCAGGCCCGCTACGATGTTGTCCCAAGTCGTATCGACGAACTCAGGCTTGACCTTGAGTGCGTCGGCGAATTCGCGGCAAAGATCCGCGTAGAAACCAGAGTACTCGCCGGTTGCGGGATCACGCATGATGTAGGGCGGCGCGACGGCGGCACCACATTTTAGAACGCCGGCCTTCTGGACGCCCTGCCAGTATCCCTCGGCGGTCTGGGCGTGTGCGGAAGTGGCGGCCATACCTGCCACCAAGGCGAGCGCGGGCATCGCCCGCATGGCGGACGTTATCATCTTCGAAAGCATCGGCATTCCTCTTTGCTGTGCGCGAAGCGCGTTGTTCCACTCGTCGGCTAGAACCGATTTTCTTATAATTACCTGTCGGCTTGGTGTCGACTGACTATAAAATGTCAACAGCGTGTCGACAAAGTCAAGGGAAAATTTTACATTGCGAGCGGCAGTATTTTCTGGCCCAATGCCGGACTTGCGAAGGAAAGGGACCTAAGTGTCTGAAGAGACTGAAACGAAGCGGGTGCGTGGGACCGGCTCGCGAAGCGTGTATGAAAGCCTGAGAAACGAAATTCTCTCGCTCGCACTTCCACCAGGGCAGCTTCTGGACGAGACGACGCTGGCAGAGCGCTTCAACATGTCCCGTGCTCCGGTGCGTGAGGCTCTTATCCGTCTCGGCTCCGACGAGTTGGTCGTCACGCTTTCCAACCGCAGCACGATCGTCGCTCCCATCGAGGTGGCCACGTTTCCCAAATATGTGGAAGCGCTCGATATCGCTCAACGCATGAACACGCGCCTAGCAGCCGCGCTGCGTACGGACGCCGACCTCAAGGTCATCGCCAAACGCGATAAGGCGTTCGCCGCCGCGGTCAAGACAGGCAATCATCTTGCCATGTCGGAAGCCAACAAGGAATTCCACATGGCGATCGCCTACGCGGGCAAGAACCAGTACCTCGCGTCCTTCTACGAAAAACTTCTGTCGCAGGGACAGCGGATGCTTCATCTCCATTTCGAGTATCTGGAAAGGACGCACGAAGGCTATTTGCTGACCGACGAGCACACCAAGATGTTCGAGGCCGTCCGTGATCGGAACATCGATCTTGCTGACGAGTTGGCGCACGCCCACACGCGACAATTCCAGGACAACTTCATCAATTTTATGCGCGAGAATTACACGACGGACGTCGCCCTCGGGCCTCTGAAGGCAGCCGAATAACGACTGCGCTTTAATCTGAACTCGTGGAGGCGAACCCGTCAGAACGTCGGAGGCGTGCATGCGCTGATGACTTCACACGGTACCGGGCCGACACATCGAAATCGGTGAGGACGCCGGCTCTCGAAGTAGTAGGCGTCTCCGGGTCCTAGGATCCGGCGTTCGTCGTCCACGGTGACCTCTAGTCTTCCCGACAGGACGACGCCTCCCTCCTCCCCTTCGTGAACCAGCGGCACCTTCCCCGTGTCGGTGCCAGGCTGGTAGCACTCCTTCAGGATTTGCAGGCTCCGTCCAAACATGGATTCGCCCACCTGTCGGTACGATATGCCGCCCTTGCCGATCTCGACAAGCTCCTCGGCTGCATAGAATGCCTTCTTCGGCGTCTCGGGTTCGAGAGCGAAGAACTCTGCCAGCCCGATCGGGATGCCGTCCAGGATCCGCTTGAGAGCTCCCACTGAAGGATTCGTACTGTTCGACTCGATGAGCGAGATCGTCGAGTTGGGCACCCCCGTCTTCTTTGCAAGCTCGCGCTGCGAAAGGTTGTGGGCGGTCCGGACGTATCGCAGACGGTTTCCGATATCGAAGGTCATGAGGCGCGTGTTCTTGTTGTTCAAGATAGCGAAAACATGCCACGCGAATGACCACATTTCAACGACTTATGCCGCCGAAGAAAAGGGCTTGTTCGTCTCCGAGAAATGGCTGAAACCTCTGCGACGCCGATGGAGGGCAAGATGGATCAGATCAATATGAAAAACGAACCGGTGCTGGATAACTTCTGGATGCCGTTCACCGCGAACCGCCAGTTCAAAGCCGCGCCGCGTCTGCTCGCCTCCGCGGAGGGCATGTACTACACCGACGTGGACGGCAACCGGGTGCTTGACGGCACGGCCGGCCTGTGGTGCTGCAACGCCGGCCACGGCCGCAAGAAGATTTCGCAGGCCGTAGAGCGCCAGCTTTCGACGATGGATTTCGCCCCCACGTTCCAGATGGGCCATCCGATCGCCTTCGACTTCGCCTCCAAGCTTGCAAAGATCGCGCCTGGCGGACCGGACAACAGACTGGACCGCGTCTTCTTTACCGGATCGGGCTCCGAGTCGGTGGACACCGCCTTGAAGATTGCGATCGCCTACCAGCGCGCGATCGGGCAGGGTACCCGCACGCGTATCATTGGACGCGAGAAGGGATATCACGGCGTCGGCTTCGGCGGGATTTCCGTAGGTGGCCTCGTCAACAACCGCCGCATGTTTCCCCAGATCCCGGCGGACCACATGCGCCATACGCTCGACATCGAGCGCAATGCGTATTCAAAGGGCCTTCCCGAGCACGGCATCGAACTTGCGGACGATTTGGAGCGGCTCGTCCAGCTACACGGCGCAGAGACGATCGCCGCCGTCATCGTGGAGCCGATGTCCGGATCTGCGGGCGTCATCCTTCCTCCCAAGGGCTACCTGCAGAAGCTCCGCGCCACTGCGGACAAGTACGGCATCCTGGTCATTTTCGACGAAGTCATTACCGGCTTTGGTCGTCTCGGCACTCCGTTCGCAACCGATTATTTCGGCGTGGTTCCCGATCTCGTCACGACCGCGAAGGGCCTCACCAACGGCACCATTCCGATGGGCGCGGTGTTCGCGAGCCGTAAGGTTTACGACGGCCTGATGGTCGGCGCCGAGAATGCCATCGAGCTGTTCCATGGCTACACCTACTCCGGCCATCCTGTCGCCTGCGCCGCAGGCATCGCCACGCTCGAGATCTACGAGGAGGAAGGCCTTCTGATCCGAGCGGCCGAGCTTGCCGACTATTGGCAGGACGCGCTGCACTCGCTGAAGGGCACTCCGCACGTGGTCGACATCCGCAACCTCGGTCTCGTCGGCGCGATCGAACTGGCCCCACGCGACGGCGCTCCGGGAACGCGCGCCTATGATGTGTTCGTTGACTGCTTCAAGACGGGCTTGCTGGTGCGTGTAACCGGCGACATCATTGCGCTCTCCCCGCCACTGATCGTCGAAAAGTCCCAGATCGACGAGATCGTCTCGACGATCGGCGGCGCTCTAAAGCGTGCTGTATAAGGGGCACCTGCGAGCCGCTGGTCGGCTCGCAATTTTGTCCTGTTGAAGTCCAAAGCACTGAATCGATGAGATAAAGTTCGATATCGGGCACAGGAGTTGCAGCAGTTAGGTGGTGACGCTTGACTAGGACTAGAACATCCTGATTTGATCACTGACAATGACCACTTCGCCACCTCAAATGATCCGTGACCTCCGCACCGAGCTTGCAAATGCAATTGCGGATTTCAAAGCTTACGACGTGCCCGGGGTTTGCAGCCGCCTGGGCCTAGCGGATGGTGATGGCTCCGAGGCGTTCAATAGCAAGTACAAGTACGCCATGAGCAGGCTCGCGGCCGTCCCGGCAGAAGAGATTCTGCCCATGGCGAAGAAGCATCTGCAGGAAGTCAGCAGCTATCGTCTGTCTGAGCAAGTTGCGAAGCTCGAAGAGATTGGGCAACCCGCGATCACAGAAATAACACGCCGGCGGCTGCTGTCCGTGTTCAAAACGCGGCCATTGACCACTGAAATGGAAGAGGTTGAATTCTTGCAGCGGGTCTGGCCCGTCGCGGCAATCCCATCCCCATATGACTCTTCTGGCGGCATCCTTGACGATATCTATCAGCACACCGTGCGGAACTATGATTGGGAAACTGACGAGACACTGATCCACCTTGGCTTCCTGACCTGTTCGCAAGCCCAGCTGTTCCGGTTCCTTGAGGAAGTCACCGCGCCAATTGCTCAAACATCCGATGCGCAGGCAGCTATGGTCGCGGAGTTGAACAGTCACCTTCAGCATGACGATTTCCGACTTGCCGTGGTGAGAAAGGTTTCCGGGTCTCCAATCTTCAAAATGCAGCGCGCTGTTCTAGGCAGCCCAGCTGATCAGGGTATCAGTGCGGCTCTTCGGGCTTTCGACCCGGACGATGTTCACGATCGATGGATAGCTGCAGTCGAACGTCGTGCCGACGATCCACGTGGCGCCATCACATTGGCGCGCACCCTTCTTGAGGACGTCTGCAAATGGATCCTTGACGAAGCGCAGACTGAGTACCCCGACAACGCTGATCTGCCGGTTCTATATCGGAAGCTTGCCAAGGTTCTCCGACTGGCGCCCGACGATCATACGGAACAGACCTTCAAGCAGCTCTTGGGCAGTTGCCAGCAGATTGTCGAACTTCTTGGATCTCTGCGCAGCAAACTAGGCGACGCACATAGTCCCGTTCCCAAGAAGGCGAAGCCGCAACCTCGCCATGCCGAGCTTGCCGTGAACCTGTCCGGCACCATGGCGACCTTCTTGGTCGAGACTTGGCGGGCCCGGAAAATTGAAAGTGCCATCCCCGCACCTGTCGAACGGAGCACCACGGACGTCTAACGGAGCTCTTACCTGCGCGGGCTTGCCGCCATATCGCGCACCATGAACGATCTTCAAGCCTCTATGCTTCTCTGCGCCGAAGACTGCCAACGATGGTGCTGATCTCCTCGTCGAGATGCCGCCCTCGGTAAACGAACGACGTCTCGTGGCGCGCATATTGGCCATGTCGATCGGCGCTGAGCCAGTTATAGGAACCGATGCAAAGAAGATCCGTGTCGATCGCCACGATCTTGCTGTGCAGCTTCGGAAGCTTGTGCAGCCGAACGCCGATCCTCGAGAGGTCCTTCTCGACCGCTTCCATCTGACTTAATCCATCGGCAGCAGGGCCGAGATTGAGCAGTGGGTCAGCGAAGACGTCGATCTCGGCGCCTCGCTGGACGGCGGCCTTGAAGGCGGCGAGAATTCCAACTCGTTCCATTGTGGAAGCGATCACCCAGGGGCTAACGATGGTGTAGCGGCGACCACCGCCGGACAGCGCGTCCAGCAGGAAGGCATCATGTCCGGCTGCATCTCGCAGCATTTGAATCTGACCGCTGCCCTGCTTCAGGTCCTCACGTGGCTCGACGGCAAACTCAAGCGCGTTCCGCTCCGATGCGAACAGGAAGTCCGCAAGTATAGCCCTTGGCGACCCGGCTTTCGCTGCAGCCATGAGGTCCATATCGCCAAATACCAGGCAACTGTCCTTTGCCCGTGAGACCATCACGTTCAGCATACTGGGAGAGGCGTCGATAAAACCACCGTCTGCGTGTTTCGAATAGACGGGCGAGAAGATGACGACGGGTCGCTCGGCACCCTGCAGCGCGTGCACTGTTCCGATGGTCATGCCATCGCGCCCTTCGACCGCGATCCTTCGCCCGGCGCAAGCGCCTCGAATTTCGCGAACCTGCCGGCCAAAAGGAGTGACGATGGCAACAATCTTTTCCAAAGGCCTGCCATAGCGGGTCTCCAGCCCGGTCCGGTTTGCATCGAGCCAAGCAGCAATTGTTTGCGCCTCGAGCGAGTTGCAACGGCTGCTGCCCGACATGAGTGCTCGGCCGTCAATTTGAAGATATCCGAGGGCCGGAAGACCAGCGTTTGGCGGGGCCGTTCCTCGCAACGGTCGCAGCTTGCCCTTGTAGCACAGGGCATTGCTGAAGCTGATGATCTCGTCGTAGCAACGACGGTGTTCAAAGAGATAGAGACCCTTCTCGAGATCTGCGTAAGGGGATACTCGGCAGGCTTGCTGTGCAAGGCGCATGGCGCTGCCATTGGTCGAGGAGACCCCGCGGTCGATAAGTGTTTCGATGCCTGCTTCGCTCGACAAAAGGCCACTGTGTCGGAGATTGGCCACGTCGACAGGCCGAGGAATTGACGAAATCGGTTCAATCTGTTGGGTGTCACCGATCACCAGAGCGCGCTTCGCCAACGAGAAGGCGGCTCCGGAAACTTCCGGCAAGACCTGCCCGGCTTCGTCGACGATCAAGAGGTCGATGAAATTGAAGAGATACTCGGTCGCCCATTTTCCACCGTCGCGGCGGGTGTAAGTCACTTTGCCTGGCAGGCTGGCGAATGTTGCCACGGCGCAGGGTGTCAGCATCATCCGGCGGAGCCAGCGGGGAATAACTGTCGCTTTGCCGTTTTTCCCTTTGGAGGCGACGATACTGGCAAGATCAGCTTCCATCGCCAGAAGCCAGCGACCTTCCCAGTAATGTGTTGCCAAAAGGAAGAGGGAAAACCGAACATCCAGATCTGCCTGACGTTCCAATTCTGCGACGTCGGCAGCCCCGCCCAGGAGCTCCCTCGCCTTGGCCCAGTTCTTGTCCGCCTCATGGAAATCAAGGCGCAGAGCTTTCGCCGTTGCGAGTGACAGTTCGGCGGATTTCAGAGCATCCTCGGCCGCCCGAAGTTCGGCTCGAACCTTATCGTCGATCTCTGAAACCCGCCTGGCATTCTCCAGCCCTGGTACAAGATCGCCGATGGCAAGCCGGGCCCGCGCCGCGCGTTTCTCTTTGACGGAGGTCAAAAAACCGACCACCGCGGTCAACGATGACTCTGACGCTAGATGCTGATCCAGTGCGGTCCTCGCCGCACGAAGCTTCCCGACAGCAGCCGTTCGTCTCGCGGCCTCTTCGGCGCGCAGCGCCTCCGTCGCCGCCGGATCTGGGCCAAGGTTTGTTTCGAGAACAGAGGCGGCGTGGCGATATGCATCGATGGCGCGATCGATCTGCTCCAGCTTGTCTACCTCGCTCACCATACGCTTCTGCAGGGCCGCAACCACGGTCCCTACATCGGGGTTTGCAAGTTCAGGGAATGCTGTCCGTGCAGCCTCGAGATAGACGCTCTTGGCGCGCTCGACATAGGCTACTGTCTCGCGCTCCACTTGAAACTCTTCGGTCTGATAGCGACGGGCTGCTTCAAGACGCCGGGAATGCGATGCAAGGAACAATCCGAAGCTTTCCACCTCAGGCAGCCACCGCCCTGCAAACGGACCCACTCCCCTGTCGAAGTCTTTCCCGAAAGCGTCGATAATATTCGTCACTGCTTGGTTGTTGGACGACGCCGCCACGATCACCGGCGGATCTTCCCCACGAAGTGCTGCACGCACCCAAAGGCCTGCGACCGCCGATAACAGCATGGTGGTCTTGCCGGTCCCAGGCGGGCCGTTCACGGCGATTACCTCTCCCGGTGCCGAGGCATCCAGCCACGCAAGCACCTGCCTTTGCTGTTCAGCCAATGGGAAGTTCGGGTTTGAGTGGCCAAGCCGCCGGGAAAACTCCTGTTCAATCCGATGGTCCAGGTCCGCGGCGGTTCCCGCTGGCTGCGCAATTTGCTTCAGCAATGGCGTATCGGGCTGCTCGGCTAGAAGCTTGTCATAGAGGTCGAGGATTCCCCGGACCGTCGCGTTCGCATCCTCAGCCAGTTCGAGAAACCCGGAACCTATCGGCTGATAGTCTGCGTCTCCGCGCGGCCACCCCTGCGAAACGGCATCCACCATTTTGCGGCAGTGGCCGAGGTAGTTGTCCCAGGCATCGTCACCCGACATATCGGGAAGAGGTGTTTCGGTTAGGAATGCATCCAAGGCATCGACCGAACCGATGGCAAACTCACCGGTCGGAAGTGGCGTCAAGAGATCTCGAGCGAGTGCATTGCGCAGTGGTGTGATTTGTCCACCCCGATCGATTGTTGCCTCGGTGACGACCGGCGCAACCAGTTCCGGCAATCCGCCGGCTCTCGCTTCGCCGTGTGAAGACTTTCGCGCCGTGACGAGTGGCCAAAACCGAATGG
This sequence comes from Rhizobium sp. Rhizsp82, assembly GCF_047325115.1. NCBI lineage: Bacteria > Pseudomonadati > Pseudomonadota > Alphaproteobacteria > Hyphomicrobiales > Rhizobiaceae > Rhizobium > Rhizobium sp. Rhizsp82. The sequence goes on from NZ_CP168569.1 coordinate 580,940, forward strand.
CGACGGTCGTAACCGCAGTCTGGCCCCGGAAGAGCTGTTCCAAAACCTCTGCTGGCAGCAAACCGGTTTTCAACGCAACTGCAGGGATTTCAACAAACCGCTTGCGATCGGCCTGCGTGAATTTTCCTTCACCCAAGGCGCCGTCGGCCAGTGAAGCCCGCCAGTAGCTCAAAATATCGCGGATGCTCTCAATCATTATATCTGCAACATCTAGAATGGTCTTTAGGATGACACAGGCTTAAAAGCAAAAGTGCAAAGTAATCATTACTCTGCATCCAGTGCAGCACTGCAATCGCATGAGGTCTCTTCAAAATAGATTATTTCAACGAGGCAAGTTCAGCGGATCCTTTAAAACCCAGCTCGTTCGCATTCTACGTTCCCAAATTGCCTGTCTTCAGCTCCTGCCTGAGGTCACAAACCTCTGTCGAGTTTCGATGCGATCCACGGTTGCGCATCAGTAAAAAGCAATCTAGTTAAAAGGTACGCCGGTGGCAATTTAGATTCGCTTTTACTTGCCACCTCCCAATTTGGCCATTTAGACTTCCCTGTAGGCACTCAGATGGATAAAAAAACGCAAGGTTCTTGGCTCGTTCACCATACAAACAAGCTCCAGGGAGTGACCAATCAGGTTGGATTCGAGAAAACTTTCCTCGCTGGAAAGGCCGGAATACTTCTGTCTGCAGTTTCGGCTAACAGGCAGATTACCATCGGTAACGAACGACTCAACGTACTAGCGCAAGCGGCCAACATCAATACTACGTTTGAGCTCCCAAAGCTCTTAGATGTTCTGCAGCAGCAGAAGCTCATTGATCGGTCGACGAATGGAATCGCAGTCCTGGGCGTGACGACGTCTACGGCCCTCGAAAGAACTGCTGATATATTCGAATCTTTGTCACCCCGTGCACAAGAATCTGCAGCAATCAGTCTCGCAGAAAGAGCGTCTGTTTCCCCAGTTCTTACCAAGGACATAGCGGAAGAACTCGCGCATAATTTTAGTCTCGTAAAAGCAGACGTCAGCCAGCTGTTCAGTGACTCTGAGACGATTGGCTTCGTCGACACAGAGCGGCTTGGAACAGCCGATACGTTGCTTTTCAACGGAAATCTGTTTCGCCGTGACACTACGCAGAAAATAAAGGCGGTTCTAGACTCTCTCAAACCGGCGGAACAGACCGCATTGACTGAACTGACTGAGACGTTGCGAAAGCGGGCATGTGTTTCAACGGACTACGCTGTGAAAGTACTCGGCGAACCCCTCTTTCAGAAAGTGACAGCCGTGGGCCTTTTTGATATCAGCGTCGTCAGTAACTCGACAGAGGACGTGGGCTTCGTGACGCTGCCTTCAGCGTTTTCAAAGTTTAGCAGCTCCATGATCGATGACGCGTTCGACCTCGCGAAAGCGTTCGTCAGCTCAGTCACGTATGGTATGACCAAAAGCTCTTGGGCGCGCGGTCAAATCCAGATGATTGATGCGCTGTTGAGCGCCCTAGTCCGAGGGGAGAGTGTTGGGCCAGTCCGGGCTATAGCTGAAGACTATAAGGTCCTTGAGCTGAAAGGCGTGGTCGAGGTGAAGCAAGGCTCAAAGAACGGACGCACCGGACCGATGCTGAGGCTTTTGAAGAAGGAGGTCGGCGAATTGGCACTCCAAGCCATTCGACAAGGTGATGTGAGTGAACATTCTTTGAATGCACTTCCTACTGCCGCGGTGACCACGTTCGACGGCCCTGAAGCCAATCGAGAGAAGGTGCGCCGAGTCCAGACCAAAGTAAGTCCGCAAGCAACAAATGATATGCTTTCAATACTGCGGAAGGGTGGCGGGTTATGAAAAGAGATGACACGCAAGTGTCTAAGGGCGCGAAAATGGAAGAGCTCTTGCGAGCATACTTCCTCAAAGCTGGCTACTACGTCGTTCGGGGCGTTCCATTCGTTTACGAAGGTTTTGATGTCACAGATATAGACCTGTGGCTGTATAGCCGGACATCTTCTGTTTCTAGGGAAGTTACGATCGTTGACGCCAAAAATCGAAAAACTCCGCAAGCGATCGAGCGCATCTTTTGGGTTCAAGGGTTAAGGGCGGCTTCTAAAGCCACAAACGCAATTGTTGCCACGACAGACAAGCGGCCGGAAGTTAAGGATTTTGGCCGAGACCTTGGCGTGGTTGTGCTCGACGGAGGATTTCTCAGTAAACTCGCTACTGCAGAAGACCCGACAGAGAACAGGCTCTCTGACGAAGAGTTTTATGCCAAGATAAACCAATACTCGCTGAGTAAGTTGGATGGCGACTGGAAAGGTCGAGTTGTCTTCTCTAAGAGTTTGCTGTCCAAGGGATTATCATTTGACAATTGTAACGAATGGCTCGCTCAGGGGAAATTCTTCGCGGAGCACGCGGTAACTAAAGGCAATCAGCGGGAAACGGCACTGCGATGCCTTTATCTGATATGTTCATTTACCGCTATCGCCCTGGATTTTGTCATGAAAGAGGCTTCGTTTCTGGAGCCTGGCGAGCGCAGCAAGTTCATGAGGGACGGTTTTACTTACGGCTCTCGTGGTAGCGCGGGTATGAGAAGAGTTTTGAACGTCGCGATGGGTCTCGTAGAACAACATGCAAATGAAGGTCCCGCGATATCGAGACAGGTCAGAGTGAGTGTGGAGAGACAACTAGAACAATTGAATACGGCCGCCCTCGGAGAATTTTTCTCCAAGAATGACGTTGCGCGCGCGCTTTTCAGCGTCGGCCGTGAGTTCGAGCAACTCGCTTTGGCAAAAGAATTTAGATCTCACAATTTTGCCAGTGTTGAGCTGAAAAGCATTCTCTTCAGCCTCGTTGATTCCTGGCATATTGATAGAGTGATCTTTTCGGCCGACTGACCTCTGACCGTCGTCAGAACCGAGAACACTTAAGATAGCTGGCTGGGGGAGCCGTTGAGACGATTAAGATGCGGTCTAACCGTCGGACTTCTATTGATGGGTGTTTTATGGTTGCTGTGGGCGCGCAATAGCCTGGCAATCGCAACCTGGGCAGCGGGTGACGTCAACGGGATAGCTAACGCAGGCGCTTGGGGAGATAGCTTCGGAGCGTTCAGCGCTTTCTTTGGAGCAATAGGCTTTGCCGGTGTAATCGTCACACTGGTTCAACAGGGGGCGGTGATAAAGCAGCAACAGGAGGAAGTGCACAGGCAGCGGTTCGAAGCCACTTACTTCGAGTTGCTCGAGTTGCTCCGTGCCGCTCGTTCTGAAGTCAGATTCAGGCAAAGTGAGGACTATCGCCTTTCTAACAAAAGCTCCCGGAAAAAATCTTCTCTTGAGGAAGGGCCAGGAGCGTTCCGCGCCGCGATGTTTGAATTCAAATTTTGGCTCAGTCGAGAAGAGATTCCCCAACATCGCAGAACAGCAATTGATGTCCTGGGCCGGCTGTACCGCAAACGCGTTCATCAGCGATATGAAAGTACCTTCGGGCCGTACTTTCGTCTTCTGTACACGATCCTGTGGCGCTTAAAAGAAGATAAGAAATTATCGTCAGAAGAGCGCCGCCGGTATGCTAACCTTCTGAGAGCACAACTTACCTCTTTCGAGGTTGGGCTCGCTGGATTCAATGGCTTGATGGAGCAGGCCAAAAATCTTGATGAGCTACTCACAGATTTCCGAATGTTAAAGTACTATCCTTCTGGCGAGGTCCGAAAGGCACTGGAAAAGGTTTATCTGCCGAAGGCCTTCCAAGGAAGCCAAACCACCAGCTCTGCCTCAGAGATGCTTGAAATTGATCCGCTTGAGACTGGCTATCTGCGGTGAGGGCGACCCAAGCAACAAAGATCACTCAATATTGCCTTGGCTTTGTCACCGCTGTGACGAGGGCCTTTTGAAGTGAGCATGGTGGACTACCCGATAAGTCGTTATTGATGCCTGATCCAACGCTGGCGTTTCCAAAACAATTAATTTTACTGACAGGGCCGAGAATTGCGTCACTCAATCACTGACTACCTAACTTCAGTGTGTGCCAAATGATCGGACCATCTGCCGCTCGGTCTACAAGCTGAGCTTGTTCCTTAGAACTGAAAGCCCACACGCCCACACTCGATCTCCCAGTAAAAACCACTGTCGCCAGCGCGAGCCACGCGAAAATCTTGGGACCGAACGGAACGATGACAACTCTAAAATCGCGATCAATCGCGTTCAGTAACACCTCGAGCCGACCCCTTGCCTGTGAAGGATTTGAGATCCTGTAGTCAAAACGCGTAACGTCGAAAATGTCCTCAATGTGCTCGTTCGCCGATAGTAAGGCTTTGTCAAATTGTGGATCAATTCCTTTGGGTGAAAACACCCATGCCTTTTTAGGTTCAAGAAACTGTAAGGCGCCCAACGCCAATCCGGGGTCGCAGCCGAGCCCAAAGAGCGCACCCACTGGTAACTCCGGAAAGGCGGACCAACCTGCCAATGCCGGCTTGATGGGGCTGGCTAGCCGGATCGGTGCACTAGCGTAGGGCCCGGCGTATTTCGACGGCGCGTAGGCGACCGTGACTTTAAGCGCTGTTACCCGAGAAATCTCTTTGAGCGCAAGGGCCACGTTTGCAATCATCTCGCGGGACATCGCTGAAATATCTACAAATACGGAAATGTCCCTTTCATCGCTTACGCGCGAACTCACTTCTCGGATGATAGCGCCGACTGCGCCTGAACCTAATCCATTGATTACCTTGAACTTACGGCCTTCGAAAAACGACTTGTTGTCAGCGTAAGAGCCGTCGGCAAGAAACCCGAACTCTAAACCAATGCCTCGCTTAGATGAAATATCTCTCGATTCTGTGACCCACCTGCATCGCTGCTCAAATCCTATCGATACGATCGAAACGTCGAACTCGAACTCGAGCGGTTCTCCCTCCTGTTCGTCTCTAATCATTCGATGCGCCTTCGTCGAACAGCGATTTCTGTGTTTCGGAAACTTGAACTCCCCGCATCTCCAGAAGGAGTTTGGAGAGGTTGACCTTGTCGCCAAGCGTGAGAAGCAACCGATAGCGTGAAGCTAGTGCGTAAGAAACTCGAAACCGTTGCCCTTTCAAACCGCGCAAAAGGCTGTCCGGCCCGCCCTCGGGAGGGGGCACATGAATGAGAGCGCCCGCATTGAGTGCTTTCCCCACTGCGCTAACTACCGCAGGTGTAACGTTTTCATCCAGTGTGAAGGTGCCTACGTAGTCGGCAGAAAAAGGTCGCTTAAGCAGTCTGTCCTCGAATCCGCGTCCGATTTGATCAACAAAATCGAGGAGACCCTTTCCAGCTTCAAAGCCACCAAGATCTAAAGGAATCACTTGCAACAATGATGTAAGGAGGAGCTCAACACGCCTAATTGCATTTGCCTGCGACGTTGTGGAAATCGGCGCCACAGAGTTCGTTCTCGCTGCATACTCGCGGTATTCCTGAGCCATTGGGCCAACTAAAGTTAAAATCGCCCGGGGATTTCCCTCCGTGATTTCCACGATCGAAGGGTAGCCAGTGTACAATGAATGAGATTTTCGAGACCGATTTGCGACCACTCGTCCCTGTTCAAATCGCCTAAGATAGTAATCACGGGCGACAACAATCGGGAGAACTTTCCTTATGTCCTGAGCATTGCTATTTTCATTGAACTTATATTCGGCTGATAAGAGTTTTCTCTCGTTCGCATACTTGCGGAATGAGTCATCTTTTTCGGCCAGGCTTTTGAAAACTGGAGGGATTGCATGTCGCTTGCGACCTCTGCGACCGAAGGAAGCTTCATCTGTTGGACTTTGAAAAATTTCGGGGATCGACGAAACCACGAAACCGAGACGCGAAAACGTGGTCGTGAACAGTTCGATGCTAAACTGGATGGCATCTTCTTTGTTTGCGTAAGATAGTTGTATCGTTTGATAATCATGAAATGGCTGTGGGGAAGATGGCGTTCTTTCAAAGGCGACATCCTCCATATATGGGGCCATCGCCAGTTTCACCAGCACACGGTCATCAAAACCTCGAATGCCGGACAAAAGAAACGACTTTATGGGCGTGGGGGCAATTTCGAGCTCATCAAACAATAGCGCCCAACGTCTATCGTCGTTTCCCGTCAGTCCGTTGAACGCAGAGATCAACAACGTGATCTTCGATGGAAACGCATCTACGGAAAACGCCTTGTCGACTTCTCCAGCGTTAATAGCATCAAGTTTAGCCTCAAGAGCCAGTTCAACACCTAGAAGTGAATTTAGGACTGGCCGAATTGAAAGATTTGGGCTCACAACTTTCGCGAATTGCTCCTCCTGAAGGGAGGTGATGTTCACCGCTAAATGCTTGAGATAGTCCGGAGCCCCTCGAGCACCCAGCTCTGCAGCTTCGCGCATCGCATGCACAAGCGCACGGAGGGTGTGAATGACAAATGCAGCTTCTTTCCTGTGCGCTTTGAAGTCTAGCGTTTCAAGCGCATCAATTTGCTTTCCCCAGGCGATATCTGCAGGTACGAACGCCGAATTGAAAGAGACTTGCGCTGCAAACTCGGAGGCACGCGGATGTGTCCATCCGATTAGCGCGCGTAAAGTCAACATCTTCAGCAAGGTCGTTTTGCCACTTCCTCTCGGACCAAGCAGCAAAGTGTGGTTCCGAGAAATCAAGCTTACGAAGTGGGTTTCAGGCGGTATGAAAGACTTAGCCACATCGGCTGGAGGCATCGACCGTGCGTTGTATTCCAGTTGAACGCTCATGCATTGCGTCCTATCTGCGCGGGACTGCCGTCACGGTTATTGAGAATATTGAGGCCAGATTCTGCCAACTCGGCCTCAAAAGCATCGAAGTCGGTTGGGATCAATCGCTCAAGTCCAGCGATGGCCGCAACTGCGTTTGGCCATGTCTCATAACTAGTCCCATTGGCCACTAGCAGATCGTTTACGCGGTCAACCAAGACTCTCACACTTCCTCGAAAGCCGAAACCTGCAAAATGTGGTAGGCCGATAACCCCACGATATGGTTTGCTCCACCCCACGCCGGGCTGCCATGTCCAAGAAAGAAGCGATCCTGCGGTCGTAAGACCCTCTGCTCTGGCGCCGACGGGATCGGTGACAAGAAAGTGAAATTGATTGGGATTCTTGTTCTGCGAGTCTGCATTGACTTGGGCGCTGAAGCTAGCGCAACCGACAATTATAGGAGCGTTAGCGCCGCCGTGCCCATAAAAGATGTCTGGAACGTGCTTGTGGCCGTGAATTAAAATCCACGAGCTTCGAGCTTTCTCTAGCAGCTCGATAAGCTTTTCGCCGCCCCTCGTTTGGCCGACGAACTCGACATCACCTTGATCGCCTTTGATAGGATGATGATGACACAGCAGCACATTGGTATCAGCCTTTGGGGCGGCCCTTATTGCCTCAGCAATGGCAAGAAGAGTTAACTCGCTGATACGGCCGTGCTCTATTTCGGCAGCAACCTCTTTACCGCCGCCATGGTAGGCCGCAGTATTCACCACCACGATGTTGCAGTCTGGCTCACTGATGACCGTGAAATTTTCGGCCCAAAACTCCAGGAAACGTTCTCGCTCAATCACTGGAATTTGAGGCTTGATAGACATCACATATCCGCGTGGATCGAACTTGTTCTCCTTGTATCTAGAATCGAGATCATGGTTGCCCACGGTCGCGATGAGCTTTGCCCCGCAAGAGAGTGCTAACCGGTTCAAGCGGTCCCAGGCATAGGTAAATGCGCGAGGATTCGAGCGGTTCGTGATATCACCTGGGCAAAGGATGTAATCGGGGTAAAGTTTTTCGTCCCTTATCACGGCTTCTAGCTCAGAAATCGGGTCGAGCCGAGCCGAAGCCGACGCAGAATAGGAGCTGACATACGATGGAGCGCTCGACGAGGAAGGATCCTCATCTGTCGCGTGGAGGTCACTAACAAGCAAAAAACGCTTCATGCTTCGTATCTCAGCGGAACAGACGTATAAAGAACTTCGCTGTTTTTCTTACGGCTACCGCTGAAGCCGCCGACATTCCGCGTCACATCAAATCGGGTCTGCACCCAATGGCTCGGCACATCAATCGGCATACCGTCGCTGTAAGTCAGTGCAATTTTCGCTCCTCGTATCTCAGCAGCTTCCAGCCCATTAATTAAGTCCTGGAGATCCTTACGACCGAACGAACGTCGTCCGTACTCTACGAAAGTGCGTTCATGCGCCGTGAAATAAGGCGGGTCCGCGTAGATGAAGGAACCTTCGCCAGCCTGCCCAACTGTAATTCTGAAATCCTGATGGCGGAGCTTTGCGTTCTGAAGTGAGGCAGAACACTTCAAAAACAGCTCCAGTGGAGGCGTATTGCCCATCTCAGTACCGCCGTACGGCACGTTGAATTTCCCGCTGCTGTTGGTGCGCCATAGCCCATTAAAGCAGTTACGATTGAGATAGACGAAAAGAACCGCGGCCTCCAAGCCATGCGGTTTCAACAAATTGAATTGGTCTCTTCTCTCGTAGTATTCATTGGGCTCCCGGCTTAATGCACTTACCATTGAATGGAGATTTACGGGATTGTCGCGGACTTGGCGCATTGTATTGATTAGATGACCGTTGAGGTCACCAAGTAGCGCCCTGCGTGGAGCCCTTTCAAAAAATAGTGCAGCTGACCCGGCGAATGGCTCAACATAAAGCAGACTGTCGGACGTGTATGCAGCGGACAACTGCTTCAGCGCCTTTCTCTTGCTTCCAGCCCATCGCAGAAAGCTTGGACCATGGCTTGTTCTCGATCGTACAGGCGGCTGCATAAGACCTTCACATATCGAATGCTATCGTGGAAGTTGTTGATAGCAGCTGCAAAATCTGCCAGCAACTGAAGGCAGCTTTCTTACTCACCTTATTGCAAAATTAAATGTGAATTCTTTCCAGATGCTTTTGTGTTGTGGCCGATTTTCTAGTGGCACCATGTCCCGATCTAGATCACTCCCCACGCCCGAAACCTCCCCCTCCCCGTCATCTCGCGCAAACCGAGCTCCACGACGATCCGCCGCGCGGCCTGCTGGGTGACGCCGAGCGTCTCCGCAATCATGCCGGCCGAAACCAATGGCTTCGCCATCACCAGCTCGACCAGCTCCGACAGTTTCGACGACGTCCGTCGTCCGGCAATCTTCCGCTCCATCATCGTACGCGCCAGCGCCAGCCGGTCGTGCTCCTTCAGCCCGATCTCGGCGGCGGCCAAAAGTCCCTGGCCGATCGCCAGCAGCCTTGTGTCGCGATCGCGATGCCGGCGGCGATCGACCGGGATGGTTTTCAGGCCGACATTGAGCGCCACCAGGTGGCCGCCGGTTGAGCTGCCAGCCTGGCGCAGCAGCGCCGCGGCCAGCAGCCGGCCGAGCCAAGGCGCGTGCTGCGACACGGACAATTCGTTCCAGGCATCGAGGGCGACGATCGCTGCCAGCACCGGCGGCAGGTCGTGCGCCCGCCGCACGACGTCGCGCCACTCCTCGAGCCGGGCATCCTCGTCCCAGTCGAGATCGTAGACCAGCGCCTTGGTGTCCGCGTCGCGACCGCTAGCGGCCACACGGCCGGGGCGTTTTGCCTCCTCGATCGCGGCGCTGGAACGCGCCAGGATCGCATCGATGCCCGCGAACTCGCTTGTGGTCGCCTCGGGCCCATCCGCAGACCCGATCGCGTCGGCCTCGTCACCCCGCTCCTCCTCCCCTCCCCCGGGCGTTGCGACCTTGGCATCCGTAGTACCGCGAACTTCGTCTTCACCAAGAGAGGCTGCAGGCCCCGCCTGCGCCGGCGCCTGCCGGAGGGTGCGCAGGCCGTCGGGACTGAGGGCCCAGTTTGGCGACGGGCTGGCGATACGGCGGCGGCTGCGCAGTACGTCGCGGGCGATGGTCAGTTCGTGGGTCGGGGCGCGGACGTCGGCGCCGGCGTCGTGGAGGACGAGGTCCTCGAGATGCACGAGTTCGCCGTCGAGCCACAGCGAGGCGCAAGCGTCGGCGAAATTTTGGCGCTCGAGGACGCCGGCGCCAACGGCTGAGCGGGCGATGCGCTCGTCCAGACGGCACAGAGCGGCTGTCGCCTCGGTGACGGGCTTGAGCAGGCTTTGGAGTGGCAGATTAGCGAGATCGTAACGCATTGAATTCATGGTAAATCATTCGTTAAACGAATGCTATAGTATGATTACAGTTCGTCACTGCGTATGACTGGAAGTTGGAGTTTAAACTATCGATAAGTATCGCTTATCGATGGTTGTTGATTCGGAGTGTAACGTTCGGTCGGGGTACCTGACGGAGGCGGCCGGTCGCGGCATTCCCCTCCCCGAGGCAATGGAGCAGTCGCGCCATCGATCGCTTCAGCAAACGAGCAGCTACTACAACAACGCAACGAGGCGGACCGGCCGGGCTGCACGCATGTCGTAAATGCCCACGGGGGCACGTCAGGACCACCCGCTGCTAATGTCGGAAACGGGTTGTTCGAAGAGGGCCAGAGTTGCGCTTCTATTGACCGATTTGGAGTAAAGCTCGTAAGGCCTCATGTTCAGGCCCGTTAGGTTTCAGACTGAGGAATGCGTCGATCGACCTGCTTGTCTCCTGTCCGCCCGATGCTGGATTGGCACGATGCAGGACAAAGGCATCTTCACCCTTGCTCTGATCGCATACGAACCAGCGGTCGCCGTTGGAGCTGTTGGCGAATTCCATCTGATTTTCCGGGCCGCAGCTTTCCTCGATAAAAATCATCTCGTCTAGGGGCTGAGCCTGCTTGCGAGACATCGTTTCTTGATCTGCCAGCTCGCCCGCCCTTTGCGCGTCTTCTGTCGAGGCGGGATAGTCATCCGGCGCAATCATCGCAGCCCGGATCTGCTCGATGAGAGTGGTCTCCGCCGCATGGTCCGCTCCCGCTTCGGGCTTCAGATCAAGCGTCGCATAGTCTGCTCTTTTGAGTAACCTACGTAGAAGAGACTGCTTCACGACGGATATGTTCACCACAGCCAGCCCTCCGCGATCAAGAACAGGACAAAGACGAAGCTCGCTACAGCAACCGCTGCTGGAGCAGCGTTGGAAGGGCTTGGCAAATAAAATCTACAGGTGGGAGGCATATCCTCTCCTTCAGTTAGAGTGTCGGTCGCGACCGCCGGTCCCGCTGATCTTCCCTCCTCACGCTGCCGCGGGCGCCATCTTCCGGCGCCGAGTGGGACGAGTTGATTTCAGCTCGTTCGCATGCGCTTTTCGTAATACGCGCAAGCGCTCGGTTTTGCGGATTCGCTCGGCCGCTTCCGTGTCAATGATCTGCCGCGCGACTTGGCTGGTGGTCGCGGCCTTGTCTCGTGCGGAGACCTTCTCCGGCTTGAATAACTCCTGGTTCGTCATCCTGATGATCCTCTTTCGGTTTGTCGCTCGGACGCATCCGAAACGTCGACGGTTGGACCGAAGCCGGAGGAGAGGCCGGCCAAAAACAAAAAGGCCGGGCGCTAACCCGACCTTTCACAGTCACTCAGCTCTGCTGCCAGTACATCCGAGGTCAGCGGGGCGAATGAAACTTAAGCTGTCTGAAGATTTTCGGCCGAGCTTTTGCCGGACTTGCGGTCCTGAATAACCTCGTAGGAGATCTTCTGGCCATCTGAGAGCGAACGCATTCCGGCGCGCTCGACGGCAGACGCATGGACGAAGACGTCCGTGCTACCGTTATCCGGTTGGATGAAGCCAAAGCCTTTGGTGGAGTTGAACCATTTGACGGTACCAGTAGTCATGACGATTTCCTTTCAGAACAATCGTTGTAGTTACCGCGATGCCTTGCGGGATAAGATCGATGTTTTGAGAGGAAATCCGACGGGAGCGAAGCTCCGGACCAACATCACAAGCAATGGTCGATAAACAACATATGGGTGCAAGTTCTGATTTTACAAGGGCGCGCCGGGTTTATGTTCGGCCCACGGAGAATTCAACCGCTCCCGTCTGTCGCTCGCACCATCAGGCGATCAAAGCGATTTCCACGGCGACATCCATCGACACGAATGCGTCCGCAGGACCGATAAACATTCCCGAAACAGGCATAAGCTGGGTAATGTCGCGTGCGACGGCCACCGGGATCAGGTTGCCGCTACCCATGCTCCTGTTTGTCGGATCGAACGCGATCCATCCTGCACCCGGGAGGAACACTTCAACCCATGCATGGGTCGATCCGCCCGGCGTTGAACCGACGAGGATGCTCGCTGGGTCATAGAGATATCCGGACACGATCCTCGCCCCGAGGCCAAGGACCCGGACAGTTTCAGCAAGCAGCGTCGCGAGGTCCCGGCAGCTCCCGGACCTTAGGCGAAGGGTTTTCAGCGGAGCCTGCGTGCCTTCGATCTCTCGCGCCTGATAGGCAACGCCGTTCGCAACGCCGGCACTGAGGTCTTTCAGCAGCGACAGCGTATCTGTCGAGTTCCCCATGACGAAGCCCCTGACCCACTGCTGCAGTTCGCCGGAGGGGTCTGGGTACTGAGCATTCCTGAGAGAGCCAAGATCCTTCCAATCCTGCTCGTCGTAGAGGAAGGGGTAAGTTGCGCCCGATGCGGCGATGTCGAATACCGGCCAGGCTTGCGATCTGAGGTCGACGTCGGCATGGCTTATGATCTCGATCTGGTAGGTCGGCTCCGAGAACGTCAGGGTCGCAATTGCGTTTCCGAACACGTCCGTGGTCCACGCGACTTTGCCTTCCGGCGAGACCGTGATCTGGTGATGTCGCAGCAGGAGATCCGGTCCCTCGCGCGGCCGCAGCAACAGCCGATAGGGCGTGAGTTGGACGGGACATCGGTAGCTGTAGGACGTCCGGTGCTCTATGGAAAGCTTCGCCATTTCCGCTCCTCGCGCAGAAGTACCCTAAGTGCGCGTAAGTTCAGGGCAGGTTTCTTCCTCGGGGGCAGCCAAGGACATCTCATCTGATAAGCCCGGCTGATCGCAGCGCGCTCTCGATGACATCCTGGACATAATTCGTCACATCCTTGCGGTCATCGCGTCTCGTCTCGTTGGAGGTCGTCGCCCTCGCATCGAGTTGGACGCGACGCTCGAAGGAGGGCGTCAGACCCCAACTGCGGGCAATGTGTTCCGTTGAGGAGACGCCGACGTCGAGCATATAGGGGGCTTGCACGCCATAGCCGCTCGACGTGTCGATCGGGGTGCCGTGTCCCATGCCGCCAATGCGGTGAAGCTCAATGGCGTCCGCGCCTGCCCTATTTGTCCAAATGTGATGTTCATGTCCATCCATTGCGTCAGACCGCGCCGGCCGATCGCCAACCTCGTGTATAGCCTTCCACTGCTCAATGATGGCCCGTGCGTTCAACTCATCGACTGTCTTGTCGGCCGTACCGTGCCAGACCGATATCGTGGGCCACGGGCCAACATGCGGCGATGCCGATCGGAGACGCTCTTGGAGCCGTTGGTGGGACGGCAGGCCGTGGCCCCGCATCCGGTCAAACGCGTCCGGGACCGTGGATGCAACACCATAGGGCAGACCTGCAATAATCGCTCCCCCGGAAAACACCTCCGGATAAGCGGCAAGCATGGCGTTTGCCATCGCGCCGCCGGCTGAGAGCCCCGTAATGAACACTCTAGTGGGGTCGATACCATGGTCAGAAACCATCGTATCGATCATCTCTCGGATCGAGCGAACCTCTCCGCGACCGCGTTCAATGTCGTTGTCGGAAAACCAGTTAAAACAAAGGTTGGGGTTGTTCTGGCGGGACTGTTCCGGAAACAGAACTGCGAAACCGAATTCGTCCGCCAATTTCGACCACCCCGATCCGGCATCGTAGCCGGCCGCGGTCTGGGTGCAGCCATGCAGGACGACAACAAGCGCAAGCAGGCCAGATCGATCGCCCGGTTCGGGAGCATAGTACCAGCCGAACAGGTTGCCGGGATTAGCATTAGCGATCTCCAACCGCGTTAGTCTGGTTGGACCCGCATCCATCACCGGACTGGTGCGGTATCGTTGTAGCCGCTGCAATGTATCCGAAAGACTTCTCATGGAGCATCCTCGCTATTTGCGGAATGCCAATCGACGTCCCGGATACTCTAGGTAATGCTGCACTGCACAATTGCAAGTACGGAAAAGAGATCGGCCGAGTTCACTGCAAATACCACGTGAGACCGGCAGATAAGGCAATCACTGGGCTTCCTTCTCGGCCTGGCTGAAGGAAATTAGTCGCTGCGTTTTCTCGTTCCAAAGCACGAGCCGGACTGACGCCAGACTATCGCGAATTCCAATGCGGCCGATATTCGCGAGCTCAGGATGGTCACGAAGCACTTCAGGCAGCCGGTAAAACGGTACCCGGCTGGAGAGATGATGAAGATGGTGCATTCCGATATTGCCGGTAATCCACCGCAAGGGGCGAGGCAGATCGTAATGGGAGGCTCCATGCATCGCTGCATATGGGAATGCCCATTCTGGCGGCCTCGACCAGTGGGTCTCCTCGAACTGATGCTGGACATAGAACAGCCAGACGCCCGCGGATCCGGCAATGAGGACGATCGGCAGATGGATCAATAGGAAAGGAATGATGCCCACGCTCCAAATCAACACTGCCGCTAACAGGGCAACGGCGAGGTTCGTCGCCATGGTGGAAATCCACGGCAGTGCGCCCGATCGCATCATTCCGAACGGCAGCCGTTGCTTGATGAGAAACAGAAAAGCAGGGCCGATCCCGAACATCACAAATGGATTCCGATACAACCGATAGCCAAGCTTACCCACCAGCGGCAGATTGCGATACTCCGATACCGTGAGTGTCGTTATGTCCCCGACACCGCGTTCATCGAGATTGCCGGCCGACGCATGATGGTCATTATGCGCACGCCGCCAGTAATCGTAAGGCGTTAGCGTCAGGACACCGAGGGCGCGACCGGTCCAATCATCCAAACGCCGATTTGCGAATAAGGACCCGTGCCCGCAGTCATGCTGCAGCATGAACAGCCGTAGCAAAAAAGCCGCAGCCGGGATGACCAACACCAGGCCGACCCAGTAACCGGACTGCAGCGCGATTGCCGCGGCGGTCCATAAAAGCACAAACGGGATCAAAGTGACAGCGAGTTCGAAAAAGCTTCGCGCCCGCACGGGATTACGGTAGCTAGCGATGATCTTGAGCCAGACCAGTTCGGAGCACACGTCGAGGCTGAGAGGCTGTTTAGTCGTGGTCAATTTTCATCTTTCGCATCATCCAACGCTTGCGGCGGAACAAGCTATCTCGTTTCAAATCACAAACGGTTGCATCATTTGACGCGTCGGTGGAGAGGATACGAGGGGGCGTCGTAAAGCGCACGGATCTGTCGATGATCGAAACGGGCCTCATCGACTTCGAGAAGACAGCCCAACTGCTGTGCGCCAGGCATATCTTCCACCGCAAAACGAAGGGCCTCGGCCGCTGTCTCAAAACGCCGGTAGCGAGGCCCGTTGTGACCTCGAACCGCTTTCCCAGCGTACAACCCCGCCGAACTTGCATAATCGAACTGGGTCAGGTGGTTGCCCTCCAGGTCATGGAGCGACGCTGAGCTTCGAGACGGGAGGCTTCCCTAAGAGTTCGCTCCGTTTGTCTCCGCTCGAGCAATCGCTTCTGCATCTCCCGTCGCAGGTCCTGGAGCTTTTCTCCATTCGAGCCTTGCTCGACATTTGCAACGCGAAAGAGCTTGTCCGCCGATTTGCGGAATATGTGGTTCATTATGAATTCCTTGAATGGTGATAGTGGTCGATGACGCTAAAAAGCTTGGCCCGGGTCTCGGTCCGCTTATCTGATCATCCGCTATATATGGACGAGGGCCCCGCGTGCGCGGGACGGCGCAGCCGTCGCTATGAGGCTGGCGGCAAATCCCTATGCCACTGCGATGCGGACCGTGAGAGCGCCCTCATTACCACCAACGGTAGCGATTTCAGGCTGCTTGTGCTTAATACATGTCTGAGGGGATTTGTTCGTTCTCTGTACTCGAAAGAACTCGTTCGCACCAGGTTTTGCGAGACGCATGCTGCATATTCATTGGAAGACATTTTGTCCTCCTTCTGTTTGAGGTAAAGCCGTCAGCAGAAACTTTGACGCCCACGGGAACGGCTAAACCCGCCTGGTCCCGGCGGCACCCGCCGGAAAGAACGACCGCCCGGTAGAGACGCCCAGAGTCCGGCGTAGCTCCAAATCACAAACATTGGTCGATAACAGATATGTGGGTACAGTTTGGAATTTAACAAGTGTAAGATCGGATCGGCCGCACGGAACCGACCGAAAGCGGGATCCACTCGATCTGCGCCTTCATGATGCCGGTCATGGAGCCGTGGCGTTCCGGACTGATCCAGACCTGGCCCTCCGACCACGCCGACAGCTCACGCAGCTCCTGCACCTTCGGATGACTGGCGGGTTCCGCATCGGGAAGCGGCAGGTCAGCCGGATCGGAGATCTGCACCTCGCAGCCGAAATGCTTCTGCAAGCGCGCCACCTCCTGTGCCAAAAGCCGGCTATAGGACACGGTGCGCAGGGAACCGTAGAGGATCAGAGGGCGCGGCTTGTGCGAGGATAACGGAGTACGCAGAGCTTTAGGTCTGCCAGCTACTGAATGGATACCTTTGACTGGCGTGCTTAGGAGCGACGCCAATTCGCGGCCGAGATCGAAGCCAGCAGTCGTGCACATGACAGGCGATAGCACCAAGCCCCGCTCCTGCTCCTGCACTGCTGGCCCGGCTCGTTTATCGAGTTTGAAGAACCCGACCGCGCCACTGGTCACAAGCATAGATCCGCAGATCGAGGCGATAATTTGAGGCTCCGGGCTGCGATACACGAAAAATAAAAGCCGGTGTCAGCCTTGCTGAATGTAATTTTATGACCATATATGAACTATCGAATTTGCTTTTTGAGCTTTGCTTTGCGGTAAGCCGCAGCTGGCGAACCTTTTCTTTCAGACATCGATCGAATGACTGTCGGCGGTTCGCGCCGGGCAGCGACTAATCGTGCGATTGGAAGGATAATCGTCATGAATACAGGTATCGTAAAGTTTTTCAACACCACCAAAGGCTTTGGCTTTATCCAGCCGACCGACGGTTCCAAAGACATCTTTGTTCACATCTCGGCCGTCGAACGCTCCGGGATGAGCTACATCTCGAGGGCCAGAAGTTGAGCTACGACATCGTGGCTGACGGCCGCTCGGGCAAGAGCGCAGCCGAAAATCTTCAGGCAGCCTGACACCTCGCCGGCCTTTGACCACGGATGTACTGGCATTGACCGTATGTCACAAGGTCGAGGAATGTCCTCGGCCTATTTTTGTTAAAAGGATCCTCACATGAAAAAAACCAACGCCGAACAGCAGATCCAGAGAGCGGTGCGCCAGGTGAAAAACACCAGCGGCGGCGGCCATCTCGGTGGCACGAATTTTGGTCAGGGTTATGATGCAAAGACATCATCGGCGAAAGGCAAGGCCGATAGCAGCCGTCGAAGCTCCCGAAAAGGCTGATAGCCCGCTCATCGCAGTGACACCTGGAGGTCAACATGGAACGAGCTGAATTCGCATAGAGCAGCAACGGGGATCGACGGTTCCTGCAACGGGAAACGCGGAAGGCATGGATCATGTCCTGCACCGCGCCAACAAAGCTGGTGGGCATTAAACCCGATACGAATCGAGCGCTTTCTGTACCTGCATCCTCAAGGTCCCGAGCGCGCCGCGCTTCGCATGGTGCTCGAAGATAAAAGCCCATCAGGAGAAACAACATGACCGCTACGAAAGACCACTTTTTTAAGCCTGAAAAATTGTCGGCTGATGCCAAGGCAGTTCTATTCAACGCCACGGTCCGCACTAATCTTGAGGCAGAATCAGCGGCTAGGAGTAAGAAAACGCAGGCTCTGCGAGCACTCCGGCTCTCGCAGCCGACAGCTGAGCTGCCTCTACCCGCCCGCAAACGATCTGCACCGCTACACAAAGCGGCTTGATCACGCCCGCCTTATCTCAGGGGAAGACGATCGCTTTGCCCGCTAATCCTATGGAGCCAGCCGCGTTGATCAGGTTATCCCGGCATGACCGAACCCGCTGAAGCACTCGCCAAGTTGATATCCCGCTACGCCACGGATCCCGAATCTGGTTTGGCGCGAAACGCTTTAGACCGCGTTGGTCGTGAGCTCGTCGAAATCATGCTTGTGGCAAGGATTTTGGAGGGTCCGAGCTGAACGGCAAGGCCTTCTCCGCTCGCTCCATGCGTTGCCTGCTTGCTGAACCAGATCCCACAGGTCGGCCCGTCATTGCGCGCGGCGATTTCCTGTGCCCGCAGCGTGACCTCGAGGCGACCAAGGAGAATGTCTGACGGTACTCAGCGCCGCCTGCGCCCTCCACCTCCGTCTGCAGAACAAGGGACCGACCAACGGCGACATATTCTTCATGCGGTGGCGGGTTTCAGACAGAATGAAATGATGCCTCCCCGCATCATGCGGTTGACACTTGGTGACGTCGTCGAGAGCACCAGGATGTTAGTGCTGTTGCCATCAGTGTGGACGAGACGGTGGGCATCGACCAGGAAGGTACGCTGCCCGATCCCTAACTCTCGGGATAACGCTGACGATTAGATCACGAAGTTCGCGAATGTCCTACAGTCCGTTGCCCAGCTCGAACAGGCTCTCTTCGAGGAGATCGTCGCACTCCACCTGGAAGGTTTTAATGAAAGCGTTATTGGCTGGTGGTCATACATAGCCGCTGATCGAGGGCGACGTTCGGCTGCGTCATCGTATCGACCACGCCCTGGGGCTCGAACGTGCCCGCTTCTCGACAGGCGGTAAATTCTGCCAGCATCATAGGTCGCGTTCTTTTCGCATAAGAGGTGTCTCGACTTGGTCAATTCAGATTAAAACGCAATGCGACCCCATCTGCTTGGGCGCGCCTACACCGGACGTCGCCTCGTGTGTTACGAAGAACGGCCAACAAGCATGGCGTTCTGCGTTTCCCGGCTATGAGGAAACGCGAAGGATCAGGTGGAACCGTGAACCTGATCACAAGCCCATCAGCTGCCAGTCCCGCGACACCTGCAACTTCAAAGTCCGAACCACCATCTTGCTCGAGCGCTGTCCCGAATCCCGTGTTGTGATCAAACTCGTTTCAGGAACGCAAAGTTATCGAAAGCTGCCTAGCAAACCAAGCGGCTGAGGACTGTGCACGCGCCGCACCGCCGTCGAGACCTCCAATTGCGAGAGCGTTGACGCAACGCTCTCGTTATTATCATTGAAAACGCCTCCAACAAGCCCCAGCAACCGGGCGGTGTAGGGCGGCGTCAATGACCTAGGCGATGCCCTAGGACGCTAGTATTCTAGACCGCGAGCATCCCATCAAAGTTCCGCCCCAGCTATCCTTCGGTGCACGATGATCAGTGCTGGCCGATTGCCCGACTGAACAGACGGGCCTGCCGGCCGGCGAAAGCGCGGGGATCTCCGGGTTTGTCACCATCGAGAATTCGAGCCTCATCCAGTAGGAGGCGAACGGCGTCCTCTCGGAACGCGTGATCAGCGACTGAGGCAATATTCTGCACAAGTTCGCTCTGCGCGTTTATCTCGAGGATCGGTTTCGACGCGGCCTGCAGCCGCCCGGCCCCCTGAAGTATCTTTTCCAACTGTCGGTCCAGCCCATCATCCGGGGCGACCAAGCAAACGGAACTTTCGGTTAGCCTTTGAGAAACACGCACGTCGGCCACTTCCTCGCCAAGCACTCCACGAGCGAACTCGATGAACGCGGTCACATCCGATGATATCGAAGGCTTATTGTCGTCGGAATCCGTATTACTCGGTATCGCATCTAGATCGGATTGACCCTGCGTAACCGATCTGAACGGCTTTCCATCGAAGTCACGAGCATTGGTCGGCCAGAAGCTGTCGACCTGGTCCGTGAGCAGAAGAACTTCAATGCCTTTGGCGCGGAAACCTTCGAGATGCGGAGAAGAATTGAGTTGTTCGACACTGGAGCCGGTTATGTAATAGATCGCCGACTGCCCTTCCTTCATAGCGCCAACGTACTCGGCAAGGGTCCGGGACGCTTCGCTGGACGCGGTCGTGCGGAATCGCGCCAGTTTCAGTAGCTGTTCTCGGCGTTCGTAATCCTCGTAGATACCTTCCTTGACGATCGTGCCGAACAGATCCCAGAATTTCGTAAAGGTTTCGGGTTGCCCTTCCGCCATCTTTTCGAGCGCCGAAAGTATACGGCTGGCTACACCCTTACGGATCGACGAAAGAACCGGGCTCTCCTGGATCATCTCGCGCGAGATGTTCAGCGGCAGGTCCGGCGTATCGACGACACCGCGTACGAATCTCAGATAGCGCGGTAGCAATTCGGCGTCGTCGGTGATGAAGACGCGCTTGACGTAGAGCTTCATACGACCCTGTCGGTCCGGATCAAACAGATCGAAGGGCTGAGAACCAGGAATGAACGCGAGCGTCGTGTATTCGTGGCGACCCTCGGCGTGAAAGTGAACGTTGGTCAATGGCTCGTCGTACTGACCGGAGACATTATGATAGAAATCGTCATAATCCTGTTTTGAAACCTCGCCCTTCGGCTTCGTCCAGAGTGCGGCGCCGTCTGTAATTTGAGTCGGCTCGGCGCCGAGCTTCTCGATCAGCTTGATCGGCACGGGCACATGCCCGGACTGATCGCGAATGATTTTTTCCACGGCCCACTTGGTGGTGTACTTCTTGGCGTCCTCCAAAAGATGCAGAACGACGCGAGTTCCTCTAGTCGGAGCATCTGCGAGATCGATAGCCACCACGTCGTAGCTTCCCTTGCCATCTGAAGACCACTTCCAGGCATCCTCGCTTCCGGCTAGCCGGGAGATCACGTCGACCTTGCCTGCGACCATGAAGGATGAGTAGAAACCGACGCCGAATTGGCCGATCAGCTCGGCTCTCTCGCCGCCCTTGGCGGCCTCGATACGTTCCATGAAGGCCCTTGTACCCGATCGAGCGATCGTGCCGAGCGCGTCGATAAGGTCGTTGCGACTCATGCCAATCCCGTTGTCCTCGACGACGAGGAGGGGCGCCTCTTCGTCGAGCGTCACCAGGATCTGAGGGCTCCATCCGCTGCCTGCGAGTTCCGGCCGGGCGATCGCCTCATAACGAAGTTTCTCGCAGGCATCGGCTGCGTTGGAAATCAGTTCCCTGAGAAAGACATCTTTATCCGAGTAGACCGAATGCACCATCATGTGCAAAAGTCGGCTGACGTCGGCTTCGAATGCATGCTGTTCTGGCTGTTTCTGTGTTGTTGTCATCGGCAATCCCCACTGCAAATAATCCGCGCGTGAGATGGATTTTTCGATGAGAATTTTCAAGCCCTCAGACTACGATACATATGGCGCTCCTTGGAGTATGTAGGCCTATGCAGGTTGCTGTCGGCTTCGAGCCTCACTACGGGCCGGTGATCTCAGCCAATGTTGTGCGAGCGCTCTACGTGAAAGTGCGTTGCAGCGTATCGCCGGAGCCTTTCAGCACAAATACTCTGGGCTGGCGCGAGAACGACGCGCGTAGCGGGGCGAACCTCCGAGTTCCGGAACTCGATATGATCTCCGCTTGATGCGTCAGCATTAACGTGCTCAGGCCATGCCCGAGAGTTTTGCTATCAGCGTTCCGCAAAAGTCTTACAACCCGACGCACGTCTCGCGCAGAATTGATATCGAAACCAAAGCGGGCGCCCTGTTCTTCCGAGAGGGCAGCATGGATACCCACGAGGCGCTTTCTCTGCTGCCGGCGACAAACTGATTACGTGTAGGATGCAGATGGCGAACTAGCCGAATCGTCTGAGTACGGCAAAGGCAAATGACATTCCGCTTGTCTTGTGCGGGGCACAAGCATGAGGCCGCCGAGAAGCAATCCGGCGTCATGCTGCACCTGATCTGCCACATCGGCAGACTGCCTCAATCAGGTCCACAAAATCTCGTTCCAGACGATCGACACTTCGGTTGCTCGCACCTCGCGCACTTGGTCGGAGATCAACGGAAGCTTCGTCTAGCAGGCAGGCAACGCGCCCCCTGCTCGTCCCCAGGCCGATCAAGTCGGGCGCCGGTCGATAGCCTAGTTCACTGCCATCGCGCTGGCGGCAATCTCCACCACTCGCTTCGTTGAGACGTCAAGCGTTCGTCCTTTTTGCCACAATATGACGTAGTGGTAGGCAGCACCAGGCTCGAAACCTCGGCTATCGAGTGCGAATTGCTGATATTCCCTCGCAATGACACTGTTTGTGACCGAGACACCGATGCCAGCAGCAACGAAGCCTGCATCATGCCCATGAAGATCGTATTCCACCGCGATGTCGGGGTCTGCACCCATGAAGCGCAGCGCATTGACGTTCATCTGATGCGACGAGAACTGAGGGTCGATGTCGATTAGTGGTTCTCCCACTAAATCCTCGGGAGTTACCGTACGCAGGTCTTCAAATCGGTGGCCACGGGCGAACAGGCAGACATTTGTGGCTTTTGCCACTGGCACGTAGGCGAACAGACGCTCGTCGATAGGCAGCCGTGACAGACCGATGTCCGAGTGGCCGTCACGAACTTCGTCCGCGATTTCCTTGTAATGTCCTGACCTAACTTGCAAATGATCGAAAAGGTGCTCTTGTCTCAAAGCTTTGGCGACCTCGGGCAGCAGGCGCAACGTGAATGCGCTAGGCGCCGCAATCGCGATCGAGCGCCGATCCCGTGACCGTATGCCATCTATGTTCTGCCGCAGGCGATCAAGGCCCGAAAAAGCTGAATCGATCGAACGCAGCAACTCCCATCCCTGGTCAGTCGGCCGCATTTTTCCCTTCTCCCGAAGGAAGAGCGGGAAGCCGACGGCTTCCTCAAGCTGCCGGATGTTCTGACTGACGGCCGGTTGCGTGACGTTGAGAAGACGCCCTGCGAGGCGCTCCGATCCCGCTCTAATAACTTCGCGGAAAACCTGAAGCTGGCGGAGCTTGATCCCGGTACCGGCGACTTCCATGCGAAACCCCATAAGCTCTGCTTATCGCAATTTTCGGAAACTTATAAATTGACGCTCAAATTGTAAAGTATATTTAGTAGGTACAGCATGATAAACCGAAGGTTAAATTGGGTAAATAAATCGCCGATAGGTTATTCATTAAGTACATTTATAAATTAAAGCCAACTAAGTACTAGTGACTAACCGACCACTCACGGCCTTCCATTCCGAGAACCGAGGTTGCTGCATGTATTACCATTTCTTATCCGGACTAATGGTGACGATATCGGTCTTTTCCGTCAGCGTTTGCCTGGGAACTGCGGTCGGCCTGGTTGTGGCGGCGGGGACCTCGGCAAACTCAGCGTATCTCCGAAGCACGGCTCAAGCCTACGTCGCGACAATCCGCGGCGTACCGGAGCTGCTGATCATCCTGCTTGCATTCTTCGGCGGGACAGCTGCGATCAGCGCGATTGCCGGCAGATACATCGAGGTAAATGCCTTCGGGTCCGGCGTTGGCGCGTTGACCATCGTCTTTGCGGGCTATGCCGCGGAGATTTTCCGCGGCGCGCTGATGTCCATCCCGAAGGGACAGGGTGAAGCGGCGTTGTCTCTGGGCCTGTCGCGCTGGCAACGATGGGCTTTCATCCTGCTGCCGCAGATGGTCCCACTGGCTCTGCCGGCTTACACCAACCTTTGCATTTCACTGATCAAGGACACTGCCCTCGTTTCGATTGTCGGGCTCAGCGACGTCATGCGTGTTGCGTTCATCGGAGCGGGCACGATGCGTGCCCCGTTACCCTTCTATCTCGCAGCCGCCGCGATCTACCTGGCCTGTACGACGGTCGCGCTCGTCGGCTTCAGACTGTTGAACAACAGATATCAGCTTCCGGAGCGCTCAAAATGAACCTGGATGCCCTCTCCGAGGCACTGGTTTCACTACCGCGTGGCCTGCTCCTCACGCTCCTGCTGACGGTCGCACCGTTGATCGCCGGCTTCCTGATATCCCTGCCCCTTGCTCTCATTCGCGCCTCCGAGGCCAGGATATCCGCAGCATTGGTATTCTCATACACCTATGTCTTTCGAGGCACACCGCTGCTCGTCCAACTCTTTATCGTCTACTACGGACTGGCACAGCTGCCGCTCATCCGGCACGGCATGCTTTGGCTCGTATTTCGCGAGCCCTTCTGGTGTGCCGTTATCGCCTTTACCCTCAACAGCGCCGCCCACACGACCGAGATCCTCGCAGGCGGGTTTCGCGCGATCCCAAGAGGACAGACCGAGGCAGCGCAGGCGCTTGGCCTTTCAAAGCTCCAGACGTTTTTCCTTATCCGCTTCCCCCTCGCGTTTCGGATCGTCCTCCCCGCCTACACCAACGAAGTCATTGGCATGCTGAAGGCCAGCTCGCTTGGCAGCACCGTTACACTGCTCGAGGTCACCGGGCTTTCCCGTCAGCTGGTCGCGGCAACCTTCGCGCCATACGAGGTTTTCGTCGTGGCTGGGCTGATCTACCTCGCGGTAACCCTCATGATTACAGCCCTCGCGCGTCGCCTGGAACGGCATATGACACCCGCGTCGAACGATTTTCGATCCAGCACGAGAGCAACCAACCGTCTTCTCAGGCTGCCGGCCCTGAGAACCGGATCGCAGTAGTCGGCCTCCAGCAATAAGAAAGGGAACACTAATGAAATTGACGCTCTTTGCAATGTGCTTGGAGCTTGCCATCGGAAGCACAGCGATGGCCGCTCCACGCTCCGTAGCGATCGGTTCGGAAGGCGCATCACCACCCTGGAACGCCATAGGCGAGGATGGCCAACTGGCCGGGTTCGACATCGATGTCGGGAAGGACCTGTGCCGGCGCGCCAATCTCGACTGCCGTTTTGTCGCCCAGGACTGGGACGGGATCATACCCGCGCTGACCGTGGGCAAGTTCGATGCGATCATGTCGGGAATGGC
The DNA here is from genome assembly GCF_047325115.1 of Rhizobium sp. Rhizsp82. Classification (NCBI taxonomy): domain Bacteria; kingdom Pseudomonadati; phylum Pseudomonadota; class Alphaproteobacteria; order Hyphomicrobiales; family Rhizobiaceae; genus Rhizobium; species Rhizobium sp. Rhizsp82. The sequence continues at coordinate 605,755 of NZ_CP168569.1, forward strand.
GATTACCGAGAAGCGCAAGAAATCAATTGCGTTCTCGCAACCCTATGCCGGCGGCTTCAATCAGATTGTGCTGCGCAAGGACCTCCAGGTCGCGCCTATGGACACCGCCGCCAAGCTAGACCTCACGGACATCGACGACGCCAAGAAAAAGACCCTTGCGACTATTAAGCTAGCTCTCAGCGGCAAGGCGCTCGGCGTGTTGCGGTCATCGAACTCTGAAGTCGTTCTCAACGAGCTGGTCGGGACAGCGGCGTCAATTCGCAGCTACGATTCCCAGGACAACCTCCAGCTCGATCTTGCCGCCGGCAGGATCGATGGCGGTCTCGCAGACTACTTCACATGGAAGGCGTTCCTCGACGGTCCTGATGGGGCCGATGCTGCGTTCTTCGGCCCGGAGCTTTCCGGTGGCCCCTGGGGACCGGGCGTCGGGATCGGACTTCGTCAATCGGACAAAGACCTCGTGGCGGTTTTTGACAAGGCGATCGCCGAAGCCAAAGCGGATGGGACGCTCCGACGGCTCAGCCTGCAATGGTTCGGTCTCGATGTTTCCCCCAATCAATAGGTTGAGCGCGCCGCCGCTTTCTGCGGCGGCTTCACACCATCGCTGGAGTACTCATGACCAAACCGTTCACTTTCCTTGTTACAGGGCAATCGCTCATACATCATGACCTGCGCGCCATCGACGACCCGCGGCTTGCGGCGATCAAAGCTCTCGTTCGATCGTCGGCCGTCTCCTTTACCAACTTCGAGATGACGATCTACGGCCGCCACGAGGGCTGGCCTTTGAAAGGCTCCTATTTCGGCTGCGCTCAGCCGGAGGTTCTGGATGCCCTGAAAGACTTTGGCTTTTCGGTCCTGTCGCTATCCAATAATCACGCCTTCGATCTTGGCCCACCAGGCGTCCTGTCGACCCTCGAAGAGGCTTCGCTGCGTGGCTTCCTCCATGCCGGGATCGGCAAAGACCGACGCAGTGCGTCCAAGGCGGCCTCCGCTTCCATCGCAGGAAAAGCAGTTGCTTTGGTTTCCATGGATGCCGGCCCTGGTCCCGCGTTTATGTATGCCGACGATGGAACTGACAATCGGCCTGCGCGCCCCGGTGTTAACCGTCTGCAGGTTGAGCGTAGCTTCGATGTCGACGACGAAACTTTTGCCCTGCTGCAGCAAGTCCAACGGCGGTTCGGAACGACAAGCCTGGAGCTCGCAAACTACGCTCAGCCCAATGATCCTCCATCGACGAGCGGCACTGAAGCCGACTTCTTCGGGACCGTCTTCCGTCGGGCATCTGCGAGTGCGCGCCGCATCGAGATTGAACCAGAAAGCGCGATCACTCAGCTTGCAGCCATCCGGCGCGCGCGAGCAAACGGCGACTTCGTCATCGCTTATCTCCATCATCACCATTGGGAGCCGGATTGGCGTCGTGTGCCGGAATGGGTTCAGGAATTCGCGCGTCTATGCATCGACAATGGAGCATCCGCCTTCGTCAGCCACGGCGCGCCAGTTTTACAGGGCATGGAAATCTATAAGCAGGCTCCCCTTTTTTACGGGCTCGGCAACTTCCTGTTCCATACATCGAAGGATGAGACCGAATGGAGCCCGCGAGAGGTCTGGAAAAGCGTGGTTGCCACGTGCACATTCAATGAGAAGAATGAGATCGACGAGATCGATTTCCGGCCGATCGTGGTTGGCGGCGCAGATGCCCTTGAAAGCCGAGGTCAGCAGCGGCTACCCTATCCTGTTTTGGCAGAAGGCTGGCTCGCAGATGAAATCCTAAGCGACCTGGTCGAACGCTGCGAAGGGTTCGGTACGACACTCGCGCGAAACAATGAGCGCGCGATCTACAAGGCACGCATCTAAAAATTCACTCTCGGCTGCAGTCCGGAGCGGTCCGTCGAGCCGCTCCGGAGGTTGATTCCTTAGTCCTCGTCATCCACAAGCGAGGTTACAAGCGCCGCAAACTTGCTGCGAACCCGCGGCGAGAGATTGAGGACGCTTTCGATCAGGCGCCGACCTTCGGCGGTGGAGATGTACGCAATACGCTCATCGATCTCAGCAACCGGGATGGATTTGAGGCTTCCTTCGGGTTCTGGCAGCCCCTCGAAGAAACGGCTGACCGGGGTATTCAGGCAGCTTGCTACCTGATAGAGCATCGAGGCACTGACCCGGTTGCGACCGTTCTCATATTTCTGGACCTGCTGAAAACTGACGCCAATCTTTTTGGCAAGATCACTTTGCGATACGTTAGATTGAATGCGCCAAATCCGGATCTGCTGACCGACGTGTCTGTCAACCGGATGGGCGTCAGCGGATGTAACGAGCGCTGCTGGCTTCTTCACTGCTCTTGCATGTGATATATGAATTGCGGATCGACGGTTCATCGCGAACTCCCCATAAGAGAGTTTCAAGCGGTGCGCCCCCGCCTGAAGAAACTCACTTAACCCACTGATCGGGGAGTTGGAAAGCCGTACGTGACGACCCTGTGGCCTTTAGTTCCGAGGAACCTGGACATACGCCACAGGCTCCTCGACCAAAGGTCAAGGAGTGCGGTGCCGAAACGGCCGGCACCAGCCGCACGTAGGGGTTTCCAAGCCCCAAGGCAGCGCGTACTGCCTCAATTAAAAGTCTACACGCTGAGGAAGCAATATTCAAGCGAAATCACTGTAGATTCAATGGCTTCTATTTTAGCGTTCGCGCACTTGTCGGCGATGGGACCAGCGGGCCTAAACGAATGCCCAGGGGCCGCCCGTCGTACTAACTGCCCCGCTTTTTAGCGACGAGAAAAGATCCTGCCAAAGCGGATCCTCCAAGAACCCGTCCAGCGATCCGCACGCCTGGTCCAAGCTCATCGCGCCGTAACGCGACATCAAACTTGGAACGGCCCCACTCTTTAAACGCAACAGAGCAAAAGGTTCTGCCGTGTCCAGGATGACACGGTGCCCCCAGGCACTTGCTCGCCTTTCATGAACGAGAGACCGCAAGAGATCATCATCGCAACCGCTATCGACGAGACCAGCACAAAATGCGTATCGCATCAGCGGGTAGTAAACCGTATGGCGACTGCCACCAAGGACTCTGATACCTGGCAAGATGGCGATAACAATGAAGACGAGGAACAGGTTAGGAATTATCCGCCCCGCCGCAAGCGCTTCCATCAGCCCTTCGCGCGTCAACGCAATGGTATCGCCTTCACCATTACTTGGGCGCAGGAAGCCGTCGCCGAGCTCCATCGGAAATATTCGGCCATTGTCGCATCCCCAGAAGAAATGAGTGCTGTTTTTCAGCCAGTCCCTCCAGGGGGTGGAAGCCAGTCTGTCTATAGTCCTCAGGATTTTGACCGGCAAAACGGGATCAACAAGAAATTTGCGGCATAGCCATGAGTTCGGATCATCCAGATGCATGAGCACAAGATCGGAAACATCATCGTCATCGAGTTGGAGAAAACCGACATGCTGGTCGAAGTGGGCATTCCAGAGATTTAGGTTCGCAGCTTTGATCGCCGCCGCTGCGGAAGGGAACGACGCGGCGGGAAGCAGCGGCTCCAGCGCGGAGATCGCGTCATGTGGGCGCGAGAAGCCTTCAGCGGGCTTCAAAGCAAACTCGTACATCTGGTTTTTGGCCAGTATGCTGTAGGGAATCATCTCCCGGCGACTAAGCCCGAAAACATTGATGGCCTGACCATCGAGCCGCAGCCAGCCCGGCCCTTTCCGGCTTTTTTCCGCGAATTTAACGGTGGAACACGCATAGGAGATATAGGATCGGCTACCGAGTGCGGCGAGCCCCATCAGGCTGAAAAGGTGGGTAAAAAACGCGTCTGGCTCGATCAGCAGATGAAGATGCGGTCCAGTCTGCAGTACAGGATATTGATCAATATCATCGGCCAGCCGTTCGGCCTGAGCTTGGCCGAAGCCACGTTCTAGCGCCTTCTTCGTTACCCATCTGCGGAGGGTATTGCGGGCCTGGCGACGAGTCGAATCCGCTACCGCCGGCCGGTAGTCATAGAGCGCCGCCGCGTAATGCCTTATAGGCTCGTCGCGGTACTGACGCGTCCAAGGAAACAAGTCAAAAATTGTTCCCAGCAACTGTTCCCGGTCAAATCGGCGCTCACTCATGTCTCACGCGACGCCCGTGCGGCGGCGCTCCCTTTCATCGATACAAGTAAGGCGGTCGCCACCATGAGAAGGCCGAAGAAACCAAAAATCGTTTTCGGCTCTGCGTTATTGCCAATTGCAGCGATAGATCCGTAGGTGAGAAGCCCAACTCCAACGCATATCGTATGGACTTGCGCTCTGCATCGGCCGAGTTCCTGCAAAGGGATCAATCTCTGGATATGAACGTCCACTTTGAGGCGAGAGATGTTGTAGGTGACGCCAAGGACGGTAAATTGCAGGATGGCGAGGTGAAGATATCCGAACATCAGGAAGATTGACAGAAGGCACCCTGAAATCAAAAGTAGGCCAATCTGCTCAGGGGTTCGCGCCGGACCGGCCCAGAAAACGACGCATCCCAAGATCGAGCCTACTGCCCAAGCCGCTTCAAGAAAGCCGAAATCAAGTGCAGTCCCTGCCAATTCCTTGAGAACGAGTGTCGATGCCAGAACACTGACGAGCATCCCCATCGCGTACATGAGGCCATAGACAAACGCCAGAAGCCGCAATTCGTTAGATGGTAGCGCTGTTGGCAGTGCGTCGCGACCCACGATACTCGTTATTTTCGTAGCGGCCGCACTGCTGTAAAGACCGCTAAAATCCCCTGAGAACATCGCCAAAAATGACGTTACAAAACAGCAAACAGGCAGCAATAGGACAACGGATTGCGGTACCAGAATGAGTAACGCTCCAGCTACAACGGCCGCGATCAGGTTTCCGGCCTGCATGTTGATGTAGGAAATCGAGTTGTTGCGAACCAGTTGGCTTGATGGACCGAGGGTAGGTATGACAGCCTGAAGTGTCGTCAAATAAGTTCGGTCGATAATCGCGTACAGGATCCACGAGATGCCAAGTACTGGATGAGGGTCAAACGTTGACAGACCGAACAGGGTCGAAATCATCAGTGTGATACGAAGGAAATCGCAAACAAGGCAGATCAGACGTCGCTCGTAGCGGTCAACGATCATACCGCCAAGGTTCGTGGTCAGAAACTCAGCAATGCTGCCGGCCGCAAGGAGGATCGCTATGAACGATGGTCCATCAGCCAAATCAACCGCAAGGTATGCAACAATGATAAAATATCCATTCCTTCCCGCCGCAGATGCCGCGACGGCGGTCATGTAGCGTATGCAAAGATCGGATTTCAGTAACCTGCTCATGTCAAACCATCCTTCGAGGGTGCTTTGCAAACCACGCTAGCAGGGGCCGAACGTTACCGCTTTCGAGAATTTGATATTATTTTCCGCTCTGCTGGCGCCACATCGAACGGTAGATCGTTGGCTTGTCGGAAAGTGCTTGCGCAAAGGCAGTTGAGAAATGACTGGCATTTGCAAAGCCGCACATAAGTGCAATCTCCGTGATTGGTAAATCGGTCCCTCTTAATAGCTTACAAGCACGCTCGATCCTTCGGCCGTTTAAGTAGGCGTGCGGCGTCATGCCTGTCGACTGCTTGAATGCTCGAATGAAATGCGATGGGGAAATTCCAATATCGTGGCAGAGCCCGGAAATGGTCAATTTGTCCTCCTGGACGTCGCCTAGGCGGTCAAGTACACGCTTAAGGACAATGGGTGCCAGTCCTCCCTTGACCTGACGTTCAACGATGTTTGCGCGTCTGGAGAGATGGCCGAAGATCGTCGTCAGGTAGCCCTCGACGATCATCCCGCTGGCGTGGTCGATCCGAGGGAGCTCCGCCGCGATCTTGCGTGCGGCAAGCTGGATTGCGAGATCATGGAAACCGAATTCCGGCTTCAAGTCGTGGGCTTTTCGAGCGTCACGAAAGAAGCGGGAGGCGTGTTCTCGATCAACGGCAAGAAACAAGTAGGCTGCAGTTTCATCGCCATCGTCCCAGCCGGTCCATATGCGATGTGGAGGGACGTAGGCGATCGACCCCTCAGGTCGCGCAACGAAGTCGGCTCGTTTGCCATCCAAGAAGTTCTCGCCAAAACGAGCTGTACCCTCGAGATTGAGAAATATGGCGTGCTTGTCGCCACCCACTCGAAAATCCTGCCGCGCTAAGCTCCGACGGCGCACTAGCTCGGCTCTGAAGCCTTCCCATGCGCCGATTCTCTGAAGAATGACGTTGCCCGTCGATGACCTTAAATGATGATCGTCAGATCCAAAACGCATTGGCCGTTCCGCTATTATGTCAGAACCATGAACCTAACCAGGTTTACCCATAGTTGCCAATCAAAGGCTTGTTAACTTCAGGTCAGAAAACACATCAATATTCTGAAAGAACATCAATTTTTCGAAAGCAGCCGCGTGAAATGCGCGCTCAAAGTGCCGACCTAGAAGCCGCACGGCACTTCCTTCAGGTAGCAAAATTGATCGGATCCGAGGGAGGCGGCGGCGGCCGAGCCAGAGGAAACCTAACAATGCATGACTTCACCGACTTCATAGCGGAGTGTGACCGCGCGCCTCGTCTAAACGAACTGGCTTCGTTCTTCTCGGCGACTGCCGCGGGCCGTTCCGGTATGCCGTGGAGGCGACCGGATGTTGATCGACGTCTTCTTCGACGAGACCCGCTGGTAACGAAGTTTATACACCTTCATGAGAAGCGCCAAGGTCCGTTCGACCAGCACTATCTGAGCAGCATACCATACAGGTTCGAAGAAGAAGTTCGCTTGGGAACGGCAATCCTGCACTACGCTGAAGATCGTATTGAACCGCTGAAGCTCTATAGTTTAGGCACTGCCGAAGCCACGATGGCGCGCACGATTAGCGAACTCGCTGACGGTGGCGTCATATCTTTGTCATGCAGTCCCAACGTCGAAAACGAAAGGAGCTTCATGGCGTATGGCACGCCACCCTATGCGACTTTCTTTTGCGGCCCGTTCCATCATCTGACGCCGGCTCTGATGTCGGGCCGGAAAGATCTGCGAGCGTTCTCCGATGGGTTCGACATCATCATGGAAGATACGACGTTTCAGATGTATTCGCCAAACAGGACCAATCAGATTGCCTTTGTCATGCAGCATTTGAAGGCTGATGGGATCCTTCTCCTGGTCGAAAAATTTCGGCATGACGACGTCGATGAATACCGCCGTCGCGAGCAACAGAAAGACTTCGGATTCAAGGCCCGCTACTTTAGCAATGAGCAAATACAGGCCAAGGAAGATGAAGTTCTGACACGGATGAACGACAACGAGGTCACTCTTGGCGAGCTCGCGGAAGTCCTGGCTAACGCCTTTGCCGAAAGTTACATTACGTGGAACAGCGGCAACTTTTACACTGTCGCCGCAAGCAACAGCGCTCGCAACTTGAAGCGCCTTATCAGCAAGATGGGGCGCCCAGCATTGCCGCGGGAATATGTCTATCAAGCTCTGCCGCATGAGCTGTTTGCAAAGCAGATGCCCGTCGCACGTTAACCGGGCTCTAGCACCTATGAGGTCGGCTTTTTGAGTTATGGAAGAGCAGCGCCTTAGGCGTTTATTTTGAACGACGCAGAGCGCAAATCGAAAGCGACAGGGGAAGCTATGTCAGCTTTGAGAGCAGCTATGGATTCTGACGTATTCGATGTGCATTGCATCCGCAGACGAGTGGGTTCAACTGGCTTGGTTATTTTTGAGCGTGACGATATCCTCCTGAGGCACAGGCCACAATTCGAAGACCTGACACTCGGCGATATCGATGCCAATTTCGTAGCGATGCTTCAGGACTTTCGTAATCTCGATGTTCGTTTTGGGTTTATTACCTATCACTCACCGCCGCGACGCAAATCGCGTGTCCGTACCGATAGCGCTACGCTGACACGCCTGCTCGACGATCTTTTGAGGGTAACGGGCGCCCTGCCCGACTTCTGGATAGGCACAGCCTGTATGTCGACCCTGAGACAGCGCCATGGATCGCAAATTAGAGATGAACTCGATCTGATAACGAAACTGACGGAAAGTTACGGAGCTGATCTTGATAAGTTGGTCTTGGTACGGAAGGCAGAATCCCCCCGGGTCAGTGCTCATCCGTCGGGCCTCACGGAAATATTTTATCCGGGACTAAGCGCCCGCGCGGCCTCAAACATCAGCCGGCCATCGAAGGTGGGTTGGCTTGAGACGATGATCAAGCATGTCTTGGATCTGGAGTAGGCGGTTCGGTTCCACCTCTTTCCATTACCGACCGCGGTCCCAGTCTTTCTCCTGCGGCGGGCGCAGCTTAATCGACTTCGGTATCTGGCGATCGCGCTGTTGGTTTCTTTGGTGGTCTGACCGACCTTTCTCAGGGATATCATGCTCGGCATTCGAACGGGCTATTTGCGACTGATCAACAGCACGGTTGCTCGAGCTCTTGTTAACGACGCCCTGCTCCGCAACGTGGTCGCGCCCGGTCGCCGACTTCGTCTCCAGGCTATCCGACGTGCGCTTATCCTTGCCAGCCTCCGCTCGATCCCGAATTTTCGCGACGCGGGAATCGAGCTGCAGCCCTACCACCTTGCCGATGACCTTTGTCGCTTGCTCGAAGATCAACCGATCAGACGGATTAGCGATCTTGGCGGCAACGCTTAAAGCTGTATTCGCGAGTGTTTCCTTCGCCGCCCTTGCCTGCGCGGCACTAATGGGGGTGGATCGTAGCATGTGCTCTTCGCCTTTCTCTCGTATGGGATCGCGGCCTTCTTGAACCGCTGTTTCGAGCCGTTGGTATTCGTGACGAAGCCCCACGGACAGATCGTGACCAAGATCGCGTGCGGTGCTAGGGGCCGATCGATCTTTTGCGATTTTCTCCAGCATCTCGATGACACGTCCGACGGACCGCCGACTCTGTTCGAGCCGGATCCGAGCGTCCTGGCGCTTTGGCGCGGTCGGAGTGTCACGCATCCTTTCCATGACCTTATCAACGACGTTGCCAGGCGCCGTTGCGCCCATCCGCCGGAACATCTCCCATTCCCATCGCTTCACCGGCGGTGGCCCGGCGCGCTCGATGCGCTTCTGACGATCGATCGGGATACCACGCTCTCGCGCCTTTTCGGCAAAGCGAACGCGCCATTCAGTGAAGTCGCGGATGTTGGGGCTGAGCGTCCTCCCACTGGCATTGCGCAGTGCGACGATCACATGCAGGTGCGGGTGCTTTTCACGGTCGTGACGATTGTGGACAGCATAGGCAAAACGATGCCCTGCGAACTGCTCCCGCAGGAAATCTCGGCCAGCGAGGATGAACTGGTCGCGATCCACATTAGCGGGTCCTGAGAGCAAAAGGTGCATAAAATCCCGCGGTTGGCGGGTTTGGAGGAGAACGCCAACCGTCCTGCCTTCCGCGGTCAGTTCCTTGTGGTCCCTGGTCGTGACTTCGCGCCGCTCCTCGCCGAGTTCATAGCGGCCACTTCTGCCAGACCGCTCCTGGATATGCGCCTTTGTAGAAATCGTGACCTCCGCTCCTGCCCGTTGCATCGCATGCAGGGTTGCCGTCAGGCCTTTGGGTCCAGAGGAAAACTCCGCCGGATAGCGTGAGGTCGGAGTGATCCCGGCGTCACGCAGAGCCGTGTCCAGTCGATCATCGATCGCACGAACATCCTCTATCTCTGCAGGAACCCGGGTCGCGCTGCTTCGATCCGACCTGTCTTTCTTCTCGTGAGCGATGACCAGGGCAAATTGCAGACGGATGCCACCCTTCACACCCTCGCTGACGCTGAAGGCATAGGTTCGATCGGTGTCGCCAGACTGACGGAAACCATCTTCCGCGAGAGAAGCAAGACCACGAGCGATATCGTCGCGGTTGGCATTCTCCAGTTCGTAGGTCAGACGAAGGATGTCCTGACTGCCTTTCCGGTTGCCGACCTCCCGCTCCCACGAGCGAACAGCGTCGCGCAGATCAGTAACCTCACGGCCATCCTGATCGTGCGCTTTTTCTTCCTTGCTTTGATAAACAAGAACGTTGCGCGCTGAAGCCGCGCCCGCCCCATAAGACAGGACTTTGACGACAACCGCATTGTTGCCGGAAGCACGGCTGAAAGCCGAGTCAGCGCCGGGATGTTTGCCGGCGCGGGGGACCGCCTTGGCCGACGCTGGTCGCTTCGCGCCGCCTCCTCCACCGCCGCCTCGTCGCCGGAGTTCGTCTTCTATAAGCTCGAAGTAGCTCGGCAGTCGGCGGCCTTCGGACCTAGATGCGAAGCGACTTTTGGACATGTCGTTCATCATGGTTCCTGATCAAGTCGGTGATATAGGTGGAGGGCCGGACATAGGCCGCGTCTCGAATTGCGTCGAGCGCGGCCATCACGTCCTCGAGTTGCTGCACGATCGCTCTGGCGGTTGGAGCATCCACGCTTTCTTCGGTGAGGAACTCCTCATTTCGAAAGGCAAGTTCTCGCAGGAACTGGTGGATGTTTGCCAGTTGGCGATCATGTTCCTCGAGCATCGCGGGGATCTGCATGACTTCTCTAGTAACGATCAGCTTGGCGACGATGTTGACCGAGACATCCAGCCTGCGGGCAAGGGCTTCGAGATTGCTTAAAATGTGGGCCGGGAGGCGGAACATCACAGCTGGCTCGCGCATCTGATCACAATCCCCTTGCCTTCAGCGCCTCGACGATCAGCCGGTGGGTCGCCGAGGAGAGCTGTTCATGCTGTTCCAACGACACACGGAATATCTTGGTCAGCACGTCGTCATCGAGGTAGAGAGAGATACGCTTCCGCTTTGTTTCAGTGCCCGTCGCGGTACCTTGTGACGGCAATCGTCCGTGGCGGCGGTTCTTGGCTGGAATCCCCAGTTGCTGGGGCTCAACGCTCGCGATGGCTCTGTCGTCTTGTGCCTCGGGAGCCTCATCCGGCATCAACGTCTCAAGATCGATGTCCGTCGGCATGTAGGACGTGGCACTCTCTTCCACCTCCTTCGCCTGGTCCTCCCTGGACCGGGCAAGGGCAAGAATATTGCCGGCGGGCGTCCGTTCTCTCGACATGCGTTAGGCCGCTTCCGCCTGCAGTAGGCCGATGAATTCGTTGTTGATCTTCTTCACGAGATCAATCGCGTCGCGCACGCTCTCGGATGCTCGCCGCTTTGCCGATGGGGTGAGCGAGGAACTGTTCTCGATACTTGCCAGCTTGGAATAGAGCGAGCCAAAACCGGCTCCGACATCGCTGAAATGATTGCTCTTCCGGATGACCGTCTCCACCATCGGAATCCGGCCGCTCGTCAGGATCGCATGAACCTCGGGAAGTGACCTGTTGTGCTTGAGCGCGATCATGTCGACGTAATTCCAGATGGCCGCATAGGGGATCGGCCCTGCAGCGCGCTTTTTGGATATTTCCTTCAGGATCGTCGCCACCTTGATTGCAGACGTGGCAGCGGTCGGCTCGGGGATGATCGGAATGAGGACGGCATCGCACTCGTGATAGACCTCGATAGCCCGTTGATGCACGTAGCCGCCGACGTCATAGATACGGATATCCGCTTCAGGTGCATCGGCCAGGCGGTCGCGAAACCTGTCGCCAGGTGCGACTCGCAGATGCAGCAACGTGCCGTCCGTCGGGAGCAGCCCGCGCTTCATTGAGACATTGTACCAGCGCGTCGATGACTCCTGCTCGTCGCAATCAATCAGGAGCGTTCGATGTCCCTGCTGCGCGAACTCGGCTGCGAGATTGACGTTCAGGGTTGACTTGCCGGCACCGCCCTTGAACGTCGAAATCGCCAGGGAAAGGGGTTTAACTGCCATAAGCTTCTTCACCATCTTGTGTCGACTATTACTGATGGGCGGAAGGGAGTTGCATGTGCTGCGAACGTTTGCAGAGATCGCCGCCACGCTCTGGACGAACCAGCTCTTCTCTCGTTATGCCCGAAGTTGGGCTCGTAGCTCGCGCTGCCGCCGAGCGGCGATCAAATCATCGTTCAGCCGTACCATTTGGCGTTCACGAGTTGTATCCGCAACCGGATCCCTTCGCAGCCAAAAGCGAAGGATTGGTAAAAACAGCAGCGCGGAGAATGTAATCGTAGCCGCTTTGAACCAAAACGAATGAGCGTAGAGACCAGTCGCCGACAGCCACAGCGCTTGCGTCCATTCTGCGGGGAGAAAGGCGTATGAGAATATCAACGCGACAACGTATGCGACGAACGACGCAAAAATCAGTCCCGCGGCCGACACTATGATAAAATTGGCGATCAGCACGACGAACCAGGCCGCCCGAAACGGGAAGACAACGACCTTAAGTGACTGCCTGAAGGCTGACATCCGCTTTTCTCCACGAGCGATTTTCAGTGCCTGGACAAAGGTACTCCAATCCGCACACCTTTTCTAGACTTGCACTGCAGTATAATTTTGTGCATTATCGCTGGAGCCAATTGATGACGGACGCAAGCATGAATCCCGGCGCACGACGGCTCGTACAAATCCTCTTCTGCACCATTGCATGCGCGACAAACGGAGTGGCGCTTGCGGCCGAAGAGGATGCCGTCTCAAGATTTGTCGACTACTATCAAAAGGCCTACGCGGAGGGGCGCGATCTGATCCCTGCCCCGCAAAAGCCCCTCGATATCCCCTCAATGGCCGCCCGGCTCGACCTCCAATCTATCACGCCTGAAGGCGCACTGAGCGGAAGCGCGTTCCTCGCCTCCAACGGTACCGTCATCAAATTGGCCGGCGCCCAAGGCTGCCTCTCGACCAAGGAGGTGGAATTTGCCGGCATGCAGACCACATGCTCTATGGTCTCGCTCGCCGGTCTAAATGCCATGCTCGAGGAGGCTAAGGCTGGCGCCGATAACGCTTTCCCGTGCCATTTCCTCGGTCAGAATGCCGGCTCGCCGTCCGTCCGTTTTGCCGAATGCTTCTTCATGAAGGACGGTGAAACACAATCGCTATCGCAAGTGCTCATCAGCACCGGAGTAGCGTTCGCGGCACGCGATCGTTCGGGCCGGCCATTGTTTCCGGAATATGCACAGGCAGAGGAAGTCGCGCAGAAGGCAAGAGCCGGAATATGGGCGAGACCGCATTTCCTACATCCTTACGGTGAGCGCTACCGCGCCAAGCCCTCGATGAACTGATGCGGATGAGGTTCCTGATGTTGATGTCGGCGCTCGCAGCCTCTGGCCTTTTTGCAGGCATGTCCATCACACCCATGCTCGCCGGCTCGAACCTCGCAGAACTTCCTCGCTCCCAAGTTCCGATTATCCCGGTCCAGGCGATTGAGAACAAAGCGGCCGCCGCGGATAGCCACGAAAGCGATGGGACCGAATTCGCGCCTTTTCCAGGACAGGCGCAGTTCGAAACCGGCGACACCTGGATTTCCGGCGGGCGGCGATATCGTCTCTATGGTCTGCAGGCGTGCTTGCGCGGAACCTCCATCACAATATCTCCTGGCGTTGTCAGGGATTGCGGCGAGCTCAACCTGATCATGGTCCAGGCGTTGATTAAAGATACCAAGCCCGTCTGCACAACCATCAAGGATATAGATCAGAACAATGCCGTCGTCGGCTGCCAGACGACGACAGGCAAACGGCGCTATGACCTGGCAACTTACATGATCGCTGAGGGATGGGGATTCGCCGCCGTCGATACCGCTGGGCAATTGATCGTTCCCGGATACAGGGTAGCGGAAGAGAGCGCACGATCGGCGCGCGCCGGCCTGTGGGGCTATTCGGATATGCCTCATCCAGTCGCGATCCTCGCAGGTCGAGGGAGCGAAAAACGATGAAACCTGTTTCGCTGTCGATCTTGTTTTTGACGATGACAGTGGGCTCCACGACGGCACAAGTCCGGCAAGCTGACATCCCGCGCCAAATTTATGGAAAAGTCCAGGTCGTCGATGCGACCACCCTCGAATTCAGGAAGGGCGCGGAGACCGTCCGGCTTGCGGGATACGAAGCACCTCGCCTCGAACAGACAGCAACGAGCGACGGCGTCGACTGGCCGGCCGGTCAGGTCTCGCGGGCCTGGATGATCCTTCGTACGCTTGGGCAGGACGTCAACTGCGCACCGATCGCTCGGGATGCCAACGGCGTGATCCTCGCACACTGCTTTGTCGGAGAGACCAACCTCGCCGCCACGGCGATCGCAGAAGGGATCGGCTATGCGTTCAACTACCGCGGCGAACCTCAGGTTCCCGCCTATTTCGACATCGAGAGGAAGGCGCGCGGCCTCGGATACGGCGTCTGGTCATCGCCAGATCTCCTTCCGCCTTGGCTATATACCGCGTCGACAGAGAATGGGGAGAAAGCCAGGGCTTCCGCATCGGAACCCGAGACCAGCTTGCCCCTGCATTTGCCTGTTATCCCGGCCAAGTCACCCAATACCAACGACGTGCATGGAGGTTGAATGAGCCGTATTGCTGCAGCCGCTGTAGTAGTCATATTGCTGTCGGGATCCGCTTCGGCAGCGATCGCCGAGGACAGCGCGACCCAGAAGCAGATAGACCGGCGCGATCCGGAGTTTTGCGGAGCCGGAGGCGCTGGCTGCGATCCCGCCGAGGTGCAACGTTGGAAGGTCGTTGGCAACAGGCTTGCCGATCTCTCGTCAGCCGATCTCAGCCAGTACGCTTACGCATGCGCCAAGCATCCAGATTGGAAACAAGACTGCGAAACCAGTCCGGTCGCTATCCTGAAACGGCTCGGGATCGAGGGATACTGAAGATGGCGCTGAACAAACCTCACGGAAGCGCGGTCTTGGCAGCTGTGATCGCCTTGATGATCGGCGCGACTGGCGGCTATGCGATCGACGGAGTGATCAGGAGCGACCGCGAGACCGATCTGGAAAACGAGCTCACCCGGCTAAAAGCGAAGCGTCGCAAAAGACGATAACTGACGTCCCAAGTGACGAGGCGGCAAGCGCTGCGCTCGCGAAATCCGGACGGTCGATGCGCGTTTCGGAATGCAAACCGCGCCAGGCAGTAACGGGTGTGACGTGCTCAGGCATCATCACAACGACCGCTGGATCTTTTGCCGGGCAAGCCAACCGGGTGTGCGCTCCTTTGCGAAAATCGATGGGGTCTTGCGGCAAATCCAATGATAACGTGGAAGAAGCGGACAATGAGACAGAGACTACTATTGGCTGCAATCATCGCCGGATCGGCATTTACGCCATCGACGGCGCCCGTAAAGGCCGAGGACGCGTCCTGGGGATGCCAGGTTCTGCTTTGCGCCGCGTCACAGAATCCGTCCTGGCAGGGCGTTTCCTACTGCGTTCCGCCCATGACAAAGCTCATCGCGGCCATGAAGGAGCCGGGATTTTCGTGGCCTATTTGCCATGAGGCCAATGCCGGCAAACCGGGGCGCGAGACCTACGAAAACTGCCCGTCGGGCACCACAGTTGGCAGCAGTTCGCAGACTGGCAATGGCTGGAGTAGTAAGCCTGACCAATGTATCAGAACTGTTGATGTTTGCCGATCTCCAGGGCTGCGCGCTTCCGATGGCAATCAGAGCAATGTCGTGATACGGCGGAGCTTCGGCGATCGAGGCGATAGCTGCATTCAGCAGATCGCGACGCCGCGGCCGCGCCGTCCAGACCCCTATTACTTCGATATCCCTAACGAACAAGGCGTGAAGCAGAGGTTCTGGTTCAACCTGAACCATTAATCCACATCGAACCAGTGTCACCGGAAGAACTTACGTCGGCTCGTCGGTGGTTTTCTTTTTCTTCCGACGGGCTCGCCACTCGGCGATCCGAGCAAGATCACTTTCCGAGATTTTGAACAAATCCTCAATCGTGACATTCCACTCGCGCTGCATCTTATCGAGGGTCGACAGCTTGACATCCCGCATGCCGCGGGTGACTTGCGACATGTATGCTTCCGACACGCCAAGTTGGTCGGCCAGATCCTTGTTCGTCAACCGCCGTTGAGCCTTCAACCGCATCAGACCGATGGCGAGCCGTTCCTGAAAGGAGAGAGACGTCAGATCAATCCCATTCGAAACTTGATCGGTGTGATCGTCCTTCAACGGCGACATAGAACGACACCCTTACGCGGAGGTTCCAAAAACGCGTTCCCAAGCGACGAGGGCCCGTAACCAGCCGAATGGGCGCGCCGACAGCCCCGTGGAGGCCTCAGAGTTCTACCGCTCATCCGATGCATAAGGCTGTCCAGAGACCAAAAAAGTTAAGCATCAACGCTCTATTCTTCATCTTCGTGTGCGACTTCAATACACCGCAGCAGGCAGGCTGTGCAAGCGACCCCTGGGCCCCCGAAATGCATGTCATAGCCACCTGGTAGACAAATCTCCGATTGCTCAAAACTTTAACTGCAGTTAAATTTTTCATCTGCTTCTTATAGTGGAGAGCGCGGATGGTATGGCTCGAACGGTTAGGCTATCGGATCAACCTACAGCGATTAGCGATAGCGATCCTATTTCTGGCGATCGCGTTCGTCGCTGCGCGGATGGCCTTTAGGGACAGTCTAACCCTTGGCTACGCGATGGTCATCCCGTCCTACGTCTTCCTGGCGGTCGTGATTGAAGGCGCTCGGACCGTGAGCGGAAGCTTCTGGGACATTCGCGGCTGGGCGGAGACGGTCGTGGCTGTCGCTGGTGCCGCGGGCATCGGGTATCTCGGCTTCAGTCTTTGGCTGATGGGGTACTAACGGCGAGCCATGCGTATCGTGGTCCGCAATAGCCCTGCCCATGTGTTGGCTGATTTGGACGATGGCGACGCCTTTGCGTTACGGGCCTGGTACGGCAACGCGAGCTCCGGCGGTGATGAGGCAATTGCGCTTTCGGTTATCCGGCGCGTCAAGGTCATGAATGGCTGGATCGAATGCGACTGCCTGGAGGCACAGCATCAGCCGTTGCTTGCACCGATCCAACAGGAACGCACCTTCACGCTGCGACGGTTGACGCCGAAGGACAATGACCCTGGTCGGCATGAGGAGCGGCCGAACCACGCCCCTGCCTGCCCGTTCCACGTTGACAAGGACGCCAGCCCCGCTCTCATTGACCGCGGCTATCATCTTCGCCCCCCGCCCAAATCCGACCGCTCGTATATCGATGCCCTTCCCGCCATTCCTGATCGCCTGGCCGATGTCTCAGGTCAGGATCCCGCGCGACCGAGCGAACGAAACGACCGGCCGTCCAGACTGGGTGGCGTGCTAGGGCGGATGCTTGATAGGGCGGGTACGAACGTAATCCCGCCGTTGCAAGATGGCGTTGATTTCACACTCGCCAATCAGTTGTCACGGTTGCGTTCCGCTTCCCGTGAGCTCAGAGTGCTCAGGACCTGGACGCTGAACGCGCTACTATCGACTTGGGGCCCCGACTACTGGAATCCGGAGAGTCGTTGGCAGCAGCTGCTTGCGACCTCGCGCGGCGACTGGCCCGAGGGGCTTCGCCGTACCGGCTTCATGCTCTTGTTTTCGACCAGTGTTTCCACGCAAGCCGTCATGCCGGCATCCACCTCGCGAACAATCGGCATTCTCTCCAAGGTGCGCCAGCCGCTTCGGGGGGATCCGGCAAGCCGAGGACCGTTCCTGACGCTGCTGAACGTGGATTTTCAGGACGACGATGAAGGCCCGCTTCGGGCTGTGCAAGCCTACGCCCAACCGGTCTACAATGGCGATACGCTCTTTCCCGTCGAGTCCGGGTTTGAGCGCGACGTTTCCCATCTGCTGCTTTGGCTTCAGCAATCGCTGTTCGATGCTGCTCCAGAACTCCGGATATCCATTATCAAGCCCCTCTTCGCCATGGAAACGCCCATGGGCCTGTGCAGGCCAGACTTCGTTTTGGAGATGACTTATCGAGATCAGCCACCGCGCAGATTGCTCATCGAGGCCTTCGGGATGGAGACTGAGGAATATCGGGACGCCAAGGAAAAAACGATCCCCCGAATGAAACATCTCGGGCCGATCTTTGCTGTTTCTCCCGAGGATCTTACCGAGGCGAATTCTGAACGGACCGGGCGCCGGCTGCAGGGTGGGTCGTCGACAAAATAGGCAATGGCTGCGACCGTGGCGGAACAGATGGACGATGATCGGCGCAACAAGATGGTTGCGCGGTAAGATTCTCACGCCTTTTGCTGGGGTTGTGGCGAATCGCCATCAAGCTCGGATTCGGCTGCCTCTAGCAAAGCGCTCTGAACACGTGACCCGATCTCCGGCGGGCAGTTCCCGAACATGGTGGAGACTAGCTCGTCTGCGAGTTCGGCAATCGTCGGCGTCAGGCCTGTCGGAAAGAGCCGGTCCAGGTCTTTTGCATCCGCCTCTAGGCGTTCGAGTTCGGCTTTGATGGCGCGCTTTTCCACTGCACGCTCCTTGACCATCAGCCAGAGACCAGCGTTAGCCTTGGCCGCGGCAACAATTCTTTGGATACTCTCGTCTTTCAAAAGACCTCGATTTGGGAGGTATCGGATTTCGCCCACGGTATTTCCTCCTTCCGTCAGCTCCAATTGAAACTGGTCAATGCTGCTTCTCAATGTCGAGCGATATGCCGCGCTTGGCATGCTGTCTGCCTACGCAACCGGGTCTTCTGCCTCGTCTTGTTGCGGACCCTCTTCGCGCAGCGGATCGCGAGCGCAATCGACAAATTCGCGAAGAAATGCTTTCGAGCTATCTTCCGTGAGGCGCTCGGAGAGGGTTCCGATCAAGAGCTCGACATCTGCGTTCAACGCCATCGGGTCGAACGAGCCTGCATCCGCCTGCTCAAAGATGGCGTCGTTCAGGGCCTTGATGTCGGTACCGAATGCGCCACGCACATCCTGTCGCCGCAGAATAGCTGAGGTGGCGGGATCTCCAGCTTCATCCTGAACATCCGAACTCCGTTGAACTCGATTCCGTGTTCCTCGTGGAGAGCCTGGATACACACTGCGGTCCAACTTTGCCTGATCCAGCTCGATGTGGGCGTCGTCGACCCGGATGGCGCCGGAACCGCGCGCTTCGCCGCGGCTCCCTTCGCGGCCGCCTGTTGCAGCGGGTTGCTTTTTCTGCGCCGTAGTCTGCTCTTCGTCTCGCAGTTGTTCCTCTGTGCGACCGGCCTCGCGCGTTTCGTCGAGATCCAGACGCTGACGCAGTTCGTCGAGCGACGAGATATAGACGTGTCGCACCCCCTCTTTGACGATAAACCGAATCTGCTGTGGCCGGTTCGGCCGATTGAACGCGCTCCGATCGACATCCATCCCAACGATCGGCAACTGGCTATCCGTTCTCGCTGATGGAGCGTACTCAGGCTGCTGCGCCCCGAAGATTTCGCTGTCGGCCACCGTCCATTCGACCGGCTTGATGCATGGCCTGGTCACCGGCTTGAACATCCGCACCTTCGAGAACGTTCGCTCGCCGCCGGAGTCGAGTTTCATGATGCGCATGAGTGGCATGCCGGTAACCTGGAGGATCGCCTCCTCCGGCTTCATCATCATCAGCGTGTTGACCGGAAGCAGGTCCACCGACACTGGCACCTTCGAGATGGATCGTTGTCTGCGACCATGGCGATGGGAGTAAGAGGACTGCTCGACCCACTCGGTCGTCCTGCCGGCTGCGGCAGAGACGGCGGCGGCGTCTTCCTGGTTCTGGAAGTTCATGAAAAGCTTGATCGTGGACGCGCCCATCAGGATCTTCTGCCCGGAGCGCTGATACAATCGTTCGAGCTGCGCCCCGTCCTGCAGGATAAAGACGAAGCGAACACCGTTCTTGCGGATCAATGGCGCAAGCGTCAGCACAGTGTCTATGCGCCCGCCATTACCGAACTCGTCGAGCATCATCAGCACCTCGTGCTCTCCATTGCGCAACGGTCCCATCTGCACGAGCTTATCGGCCATCTGCTGGATGAACATCGAAATCAGTCGCTCGTAGATCTGCATCGCATTCCAGTCGGCCTGGATGAAGATCACCAGTTTGCGCTTTCTGATCGTGTCGATCGGAATCGTGGTGATGGAGGTCAGCGCCTCGACGAGAGGGTTCTGCAGAAAATTGAGCTTGGCGACGATCTCCGCCGCGATCCCCTCGCCGAGCTTTTCATGGCGCCCGGCGAATTTTGTGAGCTGCATCCGGGTCTGATCCGACAGAACCGCCTCGTAGTTTTCCAGGAGCTGGATGATCGCCTTGCGTTCGTCCGACATCGAATTGAGGATGCGGTAGAGCTCGCTGAGCGATTTTCGGGTGTCCGGGCATTCCAGCACGAAACCAAGCATGGCCGTCAGCAGGATCCTGGCGCTCTCTTCCCAGAAGTCGGAGGAATCGGAGCGCAGACGCTCCGGCAACAGCATCTGCGTCAGTTTCTGCAGGTCGGTGATGCGCTGGTTCGGGTCGGCGCTGACGAGATCGAGCGGGTTATAGCCGTCCGTAAACTTGGAGCCTGGCGCCAGCAGGAAAATCTCGTACCCCTGGTGTTTCAGATAGCCGGACGTCTCCTGGAACAGTTCGCCGCTCATGTCGAGGACCATCTGCGATCCCTTGAAACTCATCATCGTCGGAATGACGAAGCCGCGCGACTTGCCCTGCCCTGGCGAACCGATGACCATCACGTGCTGGTCGCCGTCGTTGCGCAGAAGAAGGCCCTGTTTGAGACCGAGAACGATGCCATGCTTATCGCGCAGCCGGAAATCGGCGGCATCCTTCAGGGTCGCCAGCCGTGCCTTGCCCATGATCATGCGCTGGCGCTTCTGGATCGCTGCCCCGATCGGAAACCCAACCACGGCTCCAGCAGCCGCCAGACCGGCGAGGGCGGCGAACACAGTCTGCCTCGACGGCCGCTGAAACGCACCGGCCGCGTCGGTGGCTCCAAAGGGTGCCTGATACATGGCCGCAAGATGAGCACCGTAATAATCCGCAATTCCCGCTAACCCGCCGGCCTTGTTTGCAACAAGATAAAAAGCCGTGCCGTACATAATGACAGCGGCATAGGTGGCAGCGAATATCAATGCCGTATGCGCGATCAGGGTCAACATCGACCTAACATGCAGGAGGTAGAGGATTTTACGCGATAGCGCCCTGCCCCCCTTTAGCATCCAGAGGGTCAACAGGAAAAAGAGAAACGGCGAAGCCAGAACAAACGCCAGAATTGAGAGCCCGACGGTGTTCCGCGTCCGGATGATCGACCATGTGTAGGCAATGCCGTCTGGAATGGGCGCCTGCACGACATAATCGTAATAGGATGTCGTTCCGAAGGATGTGACATAGGCTTCGTAGATCAGCGTGAAGAACAGCAGCCATATCGCCACGGTGCCGACAACGGCGACTGGGAAGGTGAAGGCCGAAACCTCTTGAAGCCTCGTCCACTTCGGGCGTTCAGCCTCTGCGTCCGTGGATACGCTTGCCATCTTCGTCCACCTCGTCGGCAAAATAGATCTCGCTGACGCCGCGGCCGCCGGCGGCATCGCTTTTTTTCAACTGCACCACGATCGGGATGATCGAGCGGATGTAGCGGATGATGTCGTCGCGCTCCATGCGGACGTTGCTGTTCAGCACCAGCGTCGAGAGCCGGTTGAACGCGTGATGCGGCGAGTTCGCGTGGATCGTCGACATCGATCCGGGATGCCCGGTGTTGATCGCATTCAGGAAGTCGAAAGCCTCGTCGCCGCGAAGCTCGCCCATGAAGATCCGGTCTGGCCTCAGACGCAGTGCGGAGGCCAGAAGGTCGGTCATCGTCACTCGCGCCTCGCCCTGGGCGCCCTTCGAGACCAGCAGCGAGACGACGTTTTCCTGGCGCGGTTCCAGCTCCGCCGTATCCTGCATGAGGATGAAACGCTCATGGTCCGGGATCGCCGTCAGCATCGTATTGAGGAAGGTCGTCTTGCCGGTGGAGGTACCACCCGAGATCAGCATGCTGCGATGGTTGATCGCCGCGAGCTGCAGAAAGGCGCGCGCCTGTCCCGCCCGCAGCAGGCGCGACAGCTCGATATCGACGTCATCGATATAGTCGTCACCCGTGACCTTGGTGAAGCGGAAGGCACCCGCCTTCTCGTAGTCGTCGAGATCGAAGCGCCGGATAAATTGTTTGCGGATCGAAAAAGCATGTCCGGTGGCGGAGGTTGGACTGAGAACGAACTGGACGCGCTCGCCGTTGGTGAGCGTTGCCGACAGCAGCGGATTCTCGGCATTGATGGTCTGCTTGGTGAACGAGGCCGCGCGCGATGCCATGTGGCGGATCGACTCCTGATCTAGCCCGTCGACCTCTCGCCTGACCATGCTGAGCTGGCCGATCCGCTCAAGCCAGATCTCGTTGCTGCGCTGACAGGAAATCTCCACCACGGCGGGATCGTCGAGAAACTTCCTGATGGGGTCTAGCGCCTCGGAGAGGAAGTGCTGCTCGGCGGAGATCGATGGGTGCGCGTTCATTTGCCGCCCCTCTTTCGACGCAGGCGGTCGAACTCCTCGCGCACCGGGTCCGGATAAAGATCCGAGAAATCAAGGTCCCGGGTGACGAAGACGGTGATATCGGAGCCCTGGGCGATGTGGATCGTAGGCCGGATACTGCGCGTGCCCTGGAAGGCTTCAGTCGCAAGTTGCTGGATCCCTGATGCGATCGTCTCGGCGGCGATCTCGCGCGCCCGATCCTGCGAGGTCGTTCCATTGTCTTGCGGAATGCTGGTCACAGTACCGTCCGTATTGACGATCGTGATATTTCGATCCTGTTTCTGACCGAGCTGGGCAATGTATTGCGTGACCCCGCCAATCATAGTCATCAGCGCCGGTGGCCCGAACCGTTCCCAATATTTCCGGTCGACCGCACCCGCCATGCCGGAGCGGCCAAGACGATCCGTGCCGTAAGAGCCGAGCTGGACCGAAACACCATCGCCACGGATCATCCGGGTCCAGACGATGAACAGGCGCTCCTGCCCGCGTTCGACACCGGATTTATAATCGCCGATTAGCGAGGAGCCGGCCGGTATCAGGATGCGCCGGCCGTCGAAGGAGAAGACATCCTCGCGGACAATCGCTTTCACCATGCCGGCGAGGTCGGAATTGATCGCCGTCTCCAATGTGCCGCGGATCATCGTCCCCTGTGGGATCCAGGCATCGATACGGCGGTTCTCGGCGGCTACCGACACCTGTACCCCCTGCCCTCCCATGGCCTTCAGGAAGGCTCGATCGCCATCGACAGCACCGCCCGAGTCAGACGGTGCGCCGGCCGTGGCCGTTGAGCCGTTCGCACCGAACAAGCCGGCTCCCGTGGCGTCTGACGACGCGCTTGCGGCCCCGCCTGCGCGTTCCGATTGATCGAAGACGACAGCAGTGGAGCGCACGCGCTCAAGCAGCTTAGCCTGCCTCGCAAGCTCGATGCATTTGGGATCGTCAGGATTTTTCCCTCTCGAGCAGTCGACATCGACTGGAGGCGCGACCTGGGCCGGCGCCGGGATGACGGGTGGCGGGGGTGGCGGAGGGGGTGGTGCCTCAGGCACCTGCACCGTCGGCAAGGGCGGCGGCGCTGGCGGGTTGAAGCCCTCGTTTCTTGGCGCCTGCACCGGGCGAAACTCTTCATGCGGCGTATTGTCGACCGCCGGTTCCCGCTCGCCGGCCGAAAGAAGGAAATAGAGGACGACACCAACGCCGGCGATCGCGGCCACCACTGCGATCGGCCGCATCAGCCCGAAGCCGGAGCGCCTCACCTGACCGCCGATGGCGGTGTCATTGTCTATCGAATGATAGTGCGGATCAGACATCGTGCCTCCCTATCGTGATTTCGATGGTGAGCCAGCACCTGACGAGCCGAGCCGCTTCGGCGCCACGGCCCCCTCGATCGGCGCCGGCACATCGGCTGGAGCGGTCCTGAGATTGAACAGGCAGGTCTCGTTCTCGGTGCCGTAACGAAGCGTCCACTGCCGCGAGACCGTGTCGATGACGATGTAGTCGGCCTCACGGCGATAATTGACGAGGCTCTCTCGCCGCTTGTTATCGACAATGAAGATCGCTGGCACGTCGCCGGTGAACTTCATGAAGGTCTTCAAACCGTCATCGAACACCCACAAGGGCTTGGCGGCATCGCTTCCTTTGAAGCCATAGTCATAGTTGACCTTGTCGCGGCGGATATTCTTCATGTTGGGATTGCGCTCTGCATCCTGCGCCTGCTTCCACAGTTCGGCCGTGCCCTTCAGCCCGGCGTCTTCCGGATAAATGAAGCGCAGCTTGAAGGTCTGGTTCTGGATCGACCTGCTGTCGTTGACCTCAAGATCGAACGAGTAGGTTCGTTTCGTCGTCACCACGGAGAGGTTTGTCGGCGCGTCTTTCTCCATCGGCTTCAGGGTGAGTGAGCGCCTGTCGGCCGAAGTCAGGATTTGCCAGGAAACCGTATCCCCCGCGACCACCTGGGTAACCTCTTCGTCGGCACCGAAGAGGATGGTCGTCACCATTCCGTAAGTCCCGGTGACGACGAAGACCTGTTCGGCTGAGTACGGCAAGGTGCGCACGCGCGGATCGAGCCTGCCAGGCCGGGCGGTCAATTCCGCATGAACCGAAGAGGCCGTCAGCAGCAGTGACAGCATTATTCCGACCCTCACCCGCCTCATGGGGTGAGCCCCGAAGGCATCGTCTCGGGAACCTTGACGTATTCGGTGACGACAAAGCCGAGGGGGTTATAAAGCCGGACCCGGTTGCTGGCGGGCAGATTGATCTGGCGGTAGCGGATCGTCGCCGACCAACGGTTGACGACATCGCCACCGCGGCGCCGTTCCCGGGTCTCGAAGCGCACCGACATTGTGGTGGCATTGAGCGGATTGACGGACAGGATTTCGGGCCGGATCTCGCCCGTCGTTCCCATGGTCTTGACCGGACCTCTCGGATTGGAAGGGTTCATCCACTCCGAATAGTCCTTGAAAGCCGGCGAATCCGGGTCCGACCAAAGAGCGATCATGTCGAAGTTTTCCGATAGATAACGGGGATCGTAGGTCTCGCGGCGTATGACATAATTGCCGACGAACGAAGCGCGGACAGCCTGGATTTCCGAAACGTTCGACCGGTCCTTGTCGAGCGTGGTCACCGTCTCCATGTAGCCCGTGTTCTTGTCCACGATGAGCGGCACGACCTCGGTGCGCACCAGTGGAAAGAGCTGCGCGACAGAAAAGGACAGCACACCAGCGACGATCCAACCTGCCATCGCGAAAACCAGCAGGATGAGACCGATCAGGGTCCGCAGCGACCTGTTCTTCTCACCCCAAGAGAGGTGCTGATCGTAGATCTCTTGTGGTCCCGCCGGATGATCGGCCGGAGCGGCTTTCAATTGCCTTTTGAACAATGCCAAGTTCAAACCTCGAAATCGCAATGAGTGAAATCGCTAATCCTTGCCGCCTCCGCGTCATTCGCTGTTGCGCCGACGATTGGTGAGCATTCGACCAAGCGCACCGACGCCAGCGACACTGCTGCGGCCGGCAAGCGCTGCGGCCGTGATGGCGCCCCTCGGCCCGGCAAGCGTGCTAAGTGCTATTGCCGCAGCCTGGCCGGCGCGCAAATTACTGGAGTAGAGCCGCCGGCGTGCGGTATTGTAGGCGGTGTCCACGCCACCGCCGCCCGGGACGCCGGAGAAGGCTGCCCCGTAGGCAAAGCTGCGCGCGAAATCCGGCACCTGGAAAATGAAATAGGAGATCAGCGCGAGGTAGAGCACCATGGCGAGCACGATCGCCAGTGCGTTCTCCTTGGTCGCCATGTCACCGTTGATCGTGTCCATCATGCCGATCAGAAAGCCGAAGGACAGGCCGGCCATGATGTAGGTGAACAGCAGCATGAACATGCCGTACGCGACGCCCCTCACCCAGGCATCGAAGACGAAACGGGTGATGCCAAAGAAATAGCAGAGGATGGCGATCGGACCGATGGCCAGCATGACGGCGGTGATCATCTTGGCAAAGAGCGTAACGCCGGTGAGGACCAGCAGCATCGGCAGGAGGCCGAAGACCAGCACGATGAAGACAACCACGGCGCCGGTCACATTCGGCAGCCATCCGGATTCGTAGGAATTGAAGAGCTGCATGGCAAAGTCGTAGACCTTGCGAGCCATGCTGGCGACTTGCTGGGCGATATCCGCGCCAGCCGATTGACCGCCCATCGCCGAGGATATGGCCGATCCGAGATCCTGCGGGGCCGACAGCACGAACTGGCCGATGTTGTCGTAGAAGAGCGCCCAGGACATGATGAGAGTATAGGCGAGCGTGATCTTGAAGGCGGTGATCGCCATGTCCTGAAGGGAAACGCTCGAGAGCCCCAATGCGCCCCAAAGGAAGTAGAGGGTCAGGAAGATCGCCAGGATGCCGGAAACGAGGTTTCTGTTTTCGGCAAACAGCCCCCAGGCCCGCTCCAGTGAAGCCTCGTTGATCTTGTCAAAGTATCGAAGCGCGTCGCCATAGAAGTTTATCGCGTAGCTGACGGGATCCATGTCTCACCCTGAAAATTATTGACCCGTCGCATCGGGCCGCAATCGTCTTTGACGGCGCCCGCAAGCGCATTCTCACCTGCCGTGATCGCGGGCTCGGATACGAAGCCGAGGGCCGGCACCGGATTTTCGTCGGCCGAACATTTCGCAAGCTGCTCATATTTTCCGGCGCAACCGGCAAGCACTGCCGCGCTCAGCCCCAAGGCCAGAACCGCTCTCACTGGTTCTGATCCTCGAATGCCTTCAGCTGATCGCGAACAGACGTATCCTGCGGCTGAGTACCGCCGTCACGCATGACACTGTCGGGAAGCGGCGCGAAGGTCTTGAGGTTTTGCGACGAGGTTGCTAGGGCGGCCTTATACTGCTGGTTCAGCAGCATGACCTGGTTGTTGAGCGAGCCGACGGCTTCGTTGGCGGTCTGATTTCCCTGCAGCACCATCTGGGTGTTTTGCTCCAGCGCCCCTTTCAGATCCTTCGCCGTTCCAATCTGCTGGGTGGCCTGCATGAACGAATTCTGCCGGTCCTTGGTGGCGCTGTTCATCGCGTCCGTCAGCGCAGTCAGCGTCGTCAACGCGTTGATCCCTTGAGAATAGGCCTGATTGGCGCCGGAGAGCTCACCGCCCTTGACGGTATCGACCACCATCTTCACGAGGTTGAGGCCATTGATCAGTTTGGCCGCGGTATTCTGGAACTGACCGTTAATACCGCCGAACACGGCTGCGTTGCTTGATAGCACCGTGCTGAAATCCGGCGCCTGTCCCATGGTGAAGCCGTTGCCGGTCGCAAGCTTGGCAAACTGGCTCGCATCCTGCGTTCGCTCGCCAGTGATCGCCGCCAGGGTCTTCGTGGTGTTGTCCTTGACGACTGATGTGTCCTGCTGGATCTCCGAAGAAAGCCGTTTAATCTCTTCGCTGATCGAGATGTTCTCCGAGTCCTTGACAGGTACTTGTGCATAGGCCTGAGGGACGGAAACGATGGCGAGCGCCGCTGCGATCACTGCTGTCTTCATGTGTCTAACCTCTCCTGTTCTCAGTTTGACGTGGGCCTGGAATCGACCACCGTGACGAGGCCGAGTGCTGGATCGTCCAACGCCGTGAAGGTCGCGACCGCGCCATTAGCACGTGCCTCATCCTGCAGTTCGGACAGCCAGCGTTGGATCTGTTCGGTGGTGGCGTTGGGCGGCACAGCGAAGCAACGGGTGCCACCAGTATCGATGATGTTGGTCGGGCACCGGATCTCGGCCATGACAAGCGAGCCGTCATGGTCTTTCGAATTGCCGCCACCACTGCCACGAAGGCTTGCCGATGACGATTGCAGGCCGGCCTGCAGACGTTGAAGGTATTGCTGGTTCGCAGCGAGCGACTTTCCAAGCAGCTCGTTCCAAACCGAGCCGCGTTCGATCTGCGCCTGCGTGTTTCGGTCGACCGCCTTCTTCAGCTGCTCGCCGCAGCCGTTTGCGTAGCTCGCAGTTTCCGGCTCGGCTGTACCCTCCGACGGGGTATTATTACCGATCTGGGCCTTGTTACGGGCATAGTAGGCAGAAACCTTTTTGACGTAGTCCTGCGTCTCGGGGATGTTGGGGATCTGACCGTTCTGCAGCGACTGCCGATACGGCCCAGCATTGTAGCCGGCGGCGATCAGATCATAGCGGTCACCGAACATCCCTTGGAGCTGCTTGATGTATTTGACGCCGCCCCGAATATTGTCGCGCGTGTCGTAGGGGTTGACGCCGAGCTGCGCGGCGGTCCCCGGCATCAGCTGCATGACACCGGTCGCGCCGACCGCGGAGCGCGCCGACTGGCGGAAGCGCGACTCCTGCTCGGCGATCGCCATCGCGAAATTCGGATCGACACCCTGCCGGATTGCCTCCTGTTGCACCATGCTGGCGACTTCCTGCTGGCTTGGCGTGCGAGACGACGGCGCTGCGGGCGCGGTTGCTCCCCCCATGCCGTCGGCCGAGCAATCGGCCGGCGCGCCCGAGCCCTGACCAGGTGCGACGCTATCGGTCGTTCCGCCCGAGGCGCCTTTGGCCTTGCGCGTATCGGCCTGATAAGATTGATACCAGTTCTCGGTCGCCTGCTGGATCTTCTGGCGGGCCTGATCGATGACCGGGACCTGGGCATGGCTTGTGCCGACGGGAAGGACCAGCGCCAAGGCCAAGACGCCGGCCGCGGCTCCCTCAAGGTGCCTTGCGTGCTTCATCGACCGTCACCCCATCCCAGTCGCAGAATTTCGAGAGCCAGTTCTTTGGATCGTCGCCGTACTCGTCGAGCAACATCTCGACTTCGCGCACGGTCTCTTCCCTCCCGGAGAGCACCTTGATGAACTCCGGCATGTGGGACATGTCGACGCGGGCGATCACGCTGCTCTTTGCCTGCTTGATCAGCATGAAACGCGAACTCGGATCGCCGTTCTTCACCCAGTCGAATTCCGCTCGCGACAGGCCGAAATGCTCCATGTAGGAGTTTTCGTCAGCCTTCGGATTGGCAAAGAAGATATTGGTCGACGTCTGTTCGATGATCGTGCGGCTGACGCTTGAACGCACCACATCGTCGGCCGACTGCGTACCGAAGATGACGAGACCATTCCTTTTTCGGATGGTCTTGAAATAGTCTTTCATGGTGCGCTTGAACTCGTCGTCGTCGAGCAGCTTCCAGGCTTCGTCCATCAGGTTGATGATCGGTGCCTTGCCGTCGTAAATCGCGTCCAAGCGGTGGAACATGTAGAGAAGGGCTGCGGTGCGCACCGTCGGATCATCAAGGATCGACGTCATGTCGAAGCCGATCATCGGTCGCGAGATATCGAGATCGTCGGCCGCGTTGTCGAAGAGCCAGGCGTAGAGACCCTTGTCGACCCATTTGTCGAGCCGAGCGATCAGGCTGCCCTCGGTCCGCTCGCTACCAGCGAGAAGCGCCCGCAGTGACGAAAGACGGCGATACGACCTGTCCTTCGTCTTGAGGACCGATTTGATCGCGTTGCGAATGATCGCCTCTTCCTGTGGAGTCAGGCTTTCGCCTTCCCTGGACGGTTTCAGCATGAAGCTCAGGAGCCCATAGAGGAAAACGCGGTTCTCCTCAGTGTCGTCGAGCAGCAGCGGATTCCATCCCGACGGCTGGCCGGGCTCCAGCGACATGTAGGTTCCGCCTGCCGCGCGGACCATGATGTCGAGGCCACGGTCCTTGTCGAACACGATCGTCTTCAGCCGAGGGCTGACACGATAGGCCTGCAGGATCAGCAAGGCCATGATGACGGTCTTGCCGGATCCGGTCGGGCCGAAGACCGTCGTGTGCCCGACGTCGCCTTGATGGAAGTTGAAGAAGAAGGGCGTGCCTGACGTCGTCTCGAAGATCGTAATCGCCGGCCCCCAATGGTTGCCGTCGGGTTTGCCATAGGGATAGGCGTGAAAGCTGCTCAAGCCGGCGCAGTTCAGCGTGGAGATCAGCGCTCGCCGGGCGATATAGGCCTGGTTGCCGGGCAGTTGCGCCCAGTAGGCCGGCTCCGCATTCAGGTCTTCGCGGACATAGGAGGCGCCGAGCGCGCCGAGTTCGTTGCCAATCAGCGCCACGGCATCGTCAAGCTGGGCGGTGGTTTTGGCGACCGGCATCACCGTGAGATGATGTTCGGTGAAGGCAACCCGCTTGCGGGCAAGTTCGTCCCGGGCAATATCGAGATTGGCCTGGACACTCGAGCCACCTTGGTCGGCCTTCGACATCTGCCGGTCCAGCCGTTCGATCCGGCTGCGGGCCGCCATGTCGTCGACAAAGGACATCGATTGCGTCAGCACCAGCTCTAATGGCAGCTTGAGGATATAATCAAGCATGCCGGCGCCCGTCTCCGGTGGATATTCCTTCAAGGAGACCATCGCCGCATAGCGGTCATCGTCCGGTATGTCGCCTTGCAGGTGAATGATGCGGTTGCCGATCGATGTCCGGCGCGCCGGCAGCATCTCGTCGATCGGAATGTTGCCCAGCCGGATCGGCCGAACGCGTCCACCGTTCAGTAGCGTATAGAAGAACTCGCATTGCTCGGAGAACCAAATTTTCCGCGCGGCTTCGTCGACGACCATATCTTCAGAGACATCGCGGAAGACTTTTCTGTTCTCGCCGAGGTCAGCTTGGACGCGTTGCACGTCGCGAAGGACCTTCGGCCCATAAACGGAAAGCGATTTCTCAAGTGCTCGCGTTGCCTCGCTGAGTTTATCGCGCATCGCGCGGAACTGTTCCTTGCGCACGATCGTGCCGCCTGCGCCCATGAGGCGGGAAAGCGCCGATCCCTTCCGGAACATGGGGCGCACGACCAGCGAGACATAAGTGTCGTTCACGAACATCTCGTTTTTCGAGATGCTCGACTGATAGACGTGATCGAGGCGCTCCATAAAGGGATCGGCGAAGGCCGACGGCAACGACGGCGCAACCTTGCGTCTGATCACGTGAGTATAAAGTGCGAAGCTGCCGATCGAGGAGATCGCACGGAAGGCGGCATTGCGCTGCCGCTGCAGCATATTGATCGTTTCGATATCCGCCGTCTCGAAGGAAAAGCCGGTGAGCTTCAGGGTTGAGACGAGGCAGTCGTTCTTCAGGCGGATGATGCCGTTTTCGATTGGGACGTAGAAAGGTACATGCGTCGCGACATTGCGGTCTGCAAAGATCTCCCAACCCTTCGACAGACTGCCTCTCAGCGATCTCGCCATCGTGTTCATCGCTTACACTCCGTAGGTTCTGACGCCGCCACCGAGCTTCCGGCCAAGAGGGTTGATACCGCACATGCTGAGGCGCCCGACGATCTCGAAAAACCAGAGATCGAGCTTGACAGTGAGCACGTAGAGGATGCTGTGGAGGACAACGAAGGAGACCGGGAACCACAGGATGGATCCCAGGATCATGAACACCATTAGCGAAACAAAACATTCCGCCAGGAAGTAAGTGTAGGGAATTCCCATCACCGTCGGCGGTCGTGTGAGGGCCAATATGACGGGATGGGATTCGATATATTCGTCGCCACCTTCGGCGGTGTTCCCTGCTCCGGCCATGACTTAAGACCCGCTGCCAGCGAGGAAGTCGACGAGCTCGGCGGCGGCAAACATGCCGGCAAGGCTTCCACCAACCCGAAGCAGCGCTCCCCAGGACCAGTAGCCGAAGGCTGCGGCGAGGAACATGCCGATAAAGGCGATCGCTCCGACCGAACGACCGAACGGCCCGGTGAAGAACTGCACGAGCCGGTCAGCAGCGTTTTGAAGGGCATCGAGGTTCTGCGCAGCCGCTGGCTCGTACTGGCTGACGAGCAGGATCAGGCTCGCGGCAAGCACGATCGCGGCGTTTCCGACCCATTTCCTTTTGGCCATTGAGGACCAGGCTACGCTGCCATAGAGAACGACCATCTGGACTGCCAGTACGATGGGATTCATTGAGACACCTCTTCCTTGACAATTTTGACCGGCCCGCCAGCATCATTCTGAGCCTCATCACGCTGAGGAGTGACGTCTGACGGGGATGGGGTTACAATTGGGAACACAAGCATGGGGGATTTGGCCCGCGCGGCCCGCCCGGTGCTGCGGGGGGCGGACGTCCGACCTGCGGTCGATAGGACCGGTGTGGTCGCCGTGCCGGTATAGTATCCAACGACACGGGTGACGTAGTCGGCGGTCTCGCGGATCAGCGGCATTGAATGGCGAAGGTCGACATTCGGCTCGCCAGCATTATAAGCGGCGGCGACCAACACGGGATTTTTGTACTTGCCGATCAAGACGCGAAGAAATCGCGTGCCGGCGCGGATGTTTTGTTTGGGATCGGTTAGATCAGTCGCACCGAAGGCTTCGCCGATCCGTGGCATGACTTGCATCAAACCGATGGCGCCGGCAGAGCTCACCAGATCTGGATCGAACCCGGCATTCTCGGCCCGCATGACCGAAAGCACCCAGTTCGGATCCACCTCCTCCTTCCCGGCAACCGTCAACGCAAGTTTGGCATAGTCCGTGGGAACGCCGGATAACAGATCCGATCGGGCCTGTACTGGTTGCTCGCTGACATCAGGTGCGGTTGCCGGCTCGGGAACGGCTGTTGCCTCAAACGAATAGACGCTGACCAGCGAATGCACTGCGCGTTCCCGGCGGTCATTTGCGCTCCCAGCCGCTGATCCCGATGATGGCCCAGCACTGTCACTAAACCCGCCGATGAACGCCGACGGGCGAGCGCTGACCCGAAGCGCATCGGTGACCGGCCCGCTAAATCGGTCGTTGAAGCTGGCGGAATCGATGGTTGGGACATCCCGTGTGGAAGCAGCGGCGGAAATCTCCGGACTTGGCGGGACGGCTGACATCTCGTCAGCCTTCAGATCCGTCCGGTTGGCATTATGCGCGACGTGGGTCGACTTTCCCGAGACGATGTAAGCGCTGCTGTCATCGGAGCCGGAGGCGAAACCGGTGAGCAGAAAAGCCGACGTGCCGGCGAGCCAAAGCACGCTCCGCGAGGATATCTTGTGCGGTCTGTTCGCAGGCAAAAGCGGAACGCTATCCATGGCTGAACCAATGCAAACTTATACTGCGGTATAAGATTTTGAACCGCATTCAGCCGCGGAAATCAACCCTAAAGTTTAACTGGAGTATAATTAATGTCTCGCCGCACTGCGTCCGGAGGAGAGAACCCGAAAGAAACTCAATCCCTTAGCCGTGACCGTTTATCCGGGGTCCACTGATACTGAAGCTGTTCGCGGTCTCCCAAAACGCGAGAAAGACGGACGGCGGTCCCGCCCTTTATCAGTATCGAACCGGCGTCGGTGCCCGAAGTCGCGACAGAGATTCGGCACACGAAATTCGGCAACTCTCTTTGTATCCTGTCCACCGGATAGCAGGACTCGATCTGGTAGCGTCCGCCATAGAAATCGATCGACAAACCCCTGTCTTGGACGGGGCCAAGACGTTGGCGCTCGAAGTCAGTGCCATATTCAAGTTGGCACTCGAAGATATTGCTGGAGTATCCTTTACAGCCTGCCAGCGTGAGATACGCAAAAGGTGCCGGCGGCAGCGAGTGATGGCGCTCAACTTGATGACCACATCCTGCCAGCGCCAACATTGCCGTCAGAGATCCGAAGAGCTTTGCAAGTGTCCGCATGGTGCTACTTTCTAGCTTGCCTGCCGATAACCGGCATGTTCGAGGGCTTCGAGAAAAAGATCGCGGGCGAGCGCGCAATAGTGTGATGATGCCTGAGCCAGGTGAAGCTGGGTAAGCACCAATCCGAGATCGGAAACGGTCGCGACGACGTCCTTAAGGTCACTGTTGAACGCGTCCCGCAACATCTCGCCGCCGTCGTGGCCTTTGACCACGATCGCGTAGTCGTCACGCGCGATGCTGTGCCAAAGCTCGATCGTGCCGGTTTCGCCGATCGAGCTTTCCGTATCGCAGATGAGCAGGAGCGCGTAATCAGGATCGCGCATCGCGCTTTCCTCTACAGAGGTGTCCCTACGAAATTCCGTCAGCACCACCTCAGACGCAAAGAGCATCAAGCGCTCGTTCACCAGAAGGCGCTTCTGCCCGAGCCTAACAAAGGCGTTCATGACGGCGGAGCGGATTGCTGCGGGTGGAAGATTTTCCGCGCAGTGTTCACAGATCGATGTCAGTTGGCCATCCAGGAAAGCGAAGGTGCTATGGAAGCGGTTGACTACGGATCGCTCGACGTGTTCGGTCTGACCGCTCAGCGCCTCGATGAATGCGAAGGCATCAAGGGTTCTGCGGGGTTTCGCGAGTATATCGCTTCCCGGCTCAGACCATGCGTCGCCCACCAGGCTTGAAGGGCCAACGACGACAGCTGCGGACCTTGTCTGTGCACCACAGCCGGGGCAGTCCGCTGAGAATGGCACCATGTACCATTCCTTCGTCAGGAGGGATCGATTGTGTATCAGAGTCAAACCTTATTCTTGAAAGACGGAGTACCGGCCCGGCCCGCAGCCTAGGACCAATTACCAACTTATACTCGGGTATAATTTATCAGCTGCAATTGGCTTGCTCAAGCGGGAAAAGACGAGGGAGCTGGGCGTCGGATCAGGTGATCGCGCTGCTCCTCTGACGCGAACGATTGTGATAGAGCCTTTGTCGCAGCCTCGTTTGTTGCAATAACCGCAGCGACCACGACTGCGATCACAAATTGCCAACTAAGGGCTTATCCGCAAAGGCGGAGGCCGCCTGGTCACGCTTTCACCGTTTTGGCAGACGGGTGCATCACTCATTCACCGATGCGCCGGATCGCTCAATAGCCCGCTCCCGGAATGACCTGTTCGCTGATCCGCCCAATCGCGCGTGCACGCAACCACCCGTTCGGCGATCGGCGCAATCACCAATACACCGATTGAGGCGATCCCCTGAACTCCCATTCGCTAGATCGGTGTCTCGCCGGTTCGCGGATATGCTTAATTGCAGATCTGCCGTTTCACCTAAAGGCCCAATCACTGCTTCACTCATTCGCCGGCCAACCGATACGCTCAGACGGCGACGCACCTGTTTGCGTACACGCGCAGTCGCCTATTCGCACATTCGCAGGCCCTGTCCGAAAGAGTCCGCTCCCCAGGCCCCCCTTCCACGCCTCTACCTCATGCCCTCGTTACGTCTCAAATATGACAGACCGGGAAACGCTTGCTCGCCTCTGAGGCGACTCGCCCCTCGGGCGTCCGGCTATTGGTATACCAATAGCCTATCCTGCCATTCTTCAGAGTTGACCACCGTTCAATCTGGAACGTGTTCGCCGAAGGCACTGTGATCTAGCGATAGGCTTATCGGCGCCACCGGCCGCAGGCAGGAGCACGATCTCACGCGGAAGAAAGAAGCCGCGGCGCGCCGTCTTTAGCTTTGCTAGCCAAGGCGTGGCTATACGCCGAAGCCCCCATTTGCATCAGTCGATGGATACAACAGGCTGCGCCGTGGGGCGGGTACGGCTCCCTGCGCACGGCGAGTGAAGCGGCAGATAAAGCTGCGGTTGGAATTGAACGTGCCCGAAAAGGGCCACTTGGCAACTGCCGTTTAGCCCGGCGCCTCGGCGTGCTTAAATCCCTCCTGTTCCGCAATGATCATGGCCAACTCGGCGCGGACGAGTTCCAGCTCGACCTCGATCTCGCGGCGGTCGTCGGAATGCACGGCATTCCGCAATTCGGCCTGCAGCTCTTCAAGGTGTTGTTCCAGAAGCATCGTCGTCTCCTTGACGTTTGTGAAAGACGACGTGCGCGGTCATGGGGACGTGGCGGGGTCAGGGATCGCGGAACGCGACCGCCAGCGGCGGCGAGCGGGGGGGCCAAATTTGCCTGAGCGCAGGGGACCGGAGCGGAGGCAAAATTGGGGGGACCGCTCGTCCTTGAGGCCGGCATGGCGCCATGGCATCCTGGGACAGACTGAGCAGATATTTCCTCTCCGTATCGCACCCGAACGCGAGGGCGGGCTCGATGCCCGGCTTCGGGTTATAGATGTGTGATTAGTTGAATAACTGTGGAGATCCTGGGCTGTCGAACGATTTTCTGCGGAGCGTCGATGACAGGTCCAACCAGCAATGGCAGGGATTCTGAATCTAACATAGTGCGGAGAACAGAATGACCACCACAAATGAGATCGCCGACAAGATTGCAGGCGAGCACGGCCTCACCAAGGTTCAGGGCAAAGCCATCGTCGAGGCCGTCATCGCTTCGATCACCGAGGCAGCGGTTGCTGGCAACGAGACCTCGCTCCCGGGCTTTGGCAAGTTCAAAGTAAAGGCGACGCCGGAGCGCGAAGCGCGCAATCCTGCGACGGGCGCGACGATCAAGGTTGCCGCGGCAAAGAAGCTGGCGTTCACGCCGGCAAAGGCGCTGAAGGACGCGCTGAACAAATAATTCTGCAGTCCTGGTAAAATAGCCCGGCCGTAGCCGGGCTATTGTTTTGCTTTAGGCGCTTCTGCGAAGATCGGTCCTGTTGATGAGACCCCGGACGATCGTATCGCTGACCGCCGGTTAGCCCTCGCGAGCATGGTCGTCGAGCAGCTTGTGAAGGATGCCGGATTGCAAGGGTATGAAGTCGACACCGCTGGCGATAGCTGCGGTCTTCAATTGCGACAGTGTTTCGAATTCCTGGTAGTCCGTGCCCAGTCAAAGGTCCAGATCCTCGCCCTCGGGTTCAAGAAATGCCTGGGGCAAGAAGGTCTGGAGCGGGCGGTCGTAGCCGATGATGGCATCCGGTCTAAGTGCTAGGACGCGGTCCGGGTGACCGTAAGTAGCGGCTCATGACGATCTCCTTGAAAAAGGGGATGCCGGCCCCCGTTTCGGGGCCGGCATCCGGCTCATGCGGGGTTGTTCCAGAGGATGACCTTCTTGCCGGCTTCGCCTCCGGGCGCCGGGGCGACGTTGCCGAAGATCACGCCGATCTCGGGCGCTTCGATCTTTGTCGAGATGTATTCCTCGCCGGTCTGGCGGGAGATGCGGTTCCAGCCGGCGCCGATCTCAAAGCCGGTCTTGCGATGGATGATGCGGTAATCGGGGGCTTCTTCGCTCGCCTTGCTGGCGTTCGGGACGAGGGCGATCGGGGCATTGACCCGGATGGTGGCGAAGACGCCTTCGAAAGTGCCGTCGGTCTTTTCGGTGAGGGTTGCGATCGTGGTAGCCATGGAATTGTCTCCTTCGTTGCATCGGGACCATTCCCGATGGCGCCCGAAGAAGGGGCTGCGCCGCAAGCGTCACCGAAGCTTTAGCGAAGGGAAACCCCCTTGCGGGGTTGACGCTGAACGCGGCCGGTCCCTTAGAAAGGCGACACAAAGAACGGGAATGGTCCTTGATTGCGACGTCGGCAGGAGACCTCGCCGTGGCTGCCCTTTGCGGACCCGCCGAGTGCCGCGCTTGTCGATTGCTTCGATGGGTGTTCCGGGTCAACGGATGCTGCCCACCACTCATCTGACGCGACGCCATAGATCAGCACCGTCCTGATCTCATCGTCATTGGGAGAGATGGCTTCAGTCGGTGTGGCGCCCGGATTGCTGCTCGCTCTTGCGCGACTACAGCTCGGGTGCAGTGAGATCACGACACCGGTTTGATTGCCCGGCGTCGCTCCCGCGCCGGTGATGATCAGGAAAAGGAGACCGGCCGAAAACACCCGGCAGTCGGAGAGTCGCCTCGGGAGGACGGCCTCAGACGTGGTTGGCGCCGACGATGCAACTGCGGACTTGTTGCGGGTGATGACCGTTTCGATCGCCGCTCAATCGAGGCGGTTGACCCGGCTGGTTCGGCCGCGCGTGTCGGCAAACAGTTGGGCGATCTTTATCATGAAGGATTTGCTGAAGCGGCCAAGGATGCGCTGATCGGGCTCGATGTACCAGGAGCGTTCGACAATATCGTAATTGTACTCGTCGATCATGATCCAGCACTGCTTTAGATCGCTTAAGCCAGCGCGCTTGCGCTCGATATCAGGGATCTCCAGAGCGGCCCGTCTGGGGCGGCTGCCTGGTGATGGCGAGAAGCGCCAGATGGCTATTTCCGTCGGCGGCGCTGCGGATGGCGATGACGACGCAAACCGGCCGAGCTTTCGGCCCTCGGTTTCGCCGCGCTGCTGCTGCCAGGCCCAAAGGTAGGGATAGGAGATGACTTCGCCGGGGCGGAATTCATGGCTCATCGTCGTAGCCTTCGCCGCGCGCCAGCCGATCAAGCGCCTCATCGAATAATTCTGCATGCTCGGCGGGCATTTTTGAGACATGATAGGCGCGGCGCGGATCGCCGCCTGTGCGCATGCGCTCATAGTATTCGTAGCTCATCAGCACAAAACGCGGCTTCTTGTGCCGGGTGAGCATGACCGGCTCGCGACTCGCCGCATCGGTAATATCGCCGATCTGTTTATTCAAATCGCTTGTGGTGAACTGCTTCATAGCCATGATCTCCGGTATGGTTCTCCATATAATCCAATTTTCCCATGTTTTCCATCTTTTGCGAATTTACATGAAATCGGCGCTCACGCGCCGCCTTCTGTCGCCTGCCAGACCGGGATGCCGAGCCGGCGTGCCTTGTCGGCGAGATTGCCGGTGACCCCGTTTCCGGGAAAGACGATCAGTCCGGCCGGCATGACGGACAACATCTCGTCGTTGCGCCGGAATGGCGCGGCCTTCGCATGCTTGGTCCAGTTGGGCTTGAAGGTGATCTGCGTGACCTTGCGGGCGTCTGCCCAGCAGGCGGCGATGCGTTCAGCACCTTTCGGGGAACCGCCATGCAAGAGCACCATGTCGGGATGCTTGGCACGCGCCTGATCGAGCTTTGCCCAGATCCGCTCATGATCGTTATAGTCCATGCCGCCGGCAAACGCGATCTTGGTGCCCGCCGGAATTAGCACCTCGGTTTCGGCGCGGCGGCGGGCGGAGAGGAAGTCGCGGCTGTCGATCATCGCCGCCGTCACGGTGGCGTGGTTGACCTTCGAGCCGGTGCGCGGCCGCCAGGACGAACCGGTCTGCGCCTCGAAGAGATCGGCCGCGTAGTCGCGCATGAATTCAAAGGCATTGCGGCGCTCGAGGAGCGTGATGCCTTCGGCGACGAGGCGTTCGAGCTCGACACTCTTCAGCTCCGAACCGTCCTGCTCGCGCTGGCCGGTGCGCTGCGCTTCCTCGTTGCGGTGGAGCTCGCGCTGGATGCGCTCGCCAGCGCGATGGAAGAGATTGGGGACCGACCAGAACAGATCTTCGAGATCAGGCTCCAGCCGGGTGTCGCCGAGCATGTCGGCGAAGGCATCGAAGATCGCAGTGATTGATGACTGGACCTGCGGTTCCTCCGGCAACGACCGCGGATCGGGCTCGTCCTGGAAGGGTCGGTAGCCAAAGAGCTGCATCTCGTAGATGAAGCGGTCGGTCGGGGAGGAAGAATGGTTGGGCTCGAAGCTGTCGTCGGCGTGACGGATCGGGTCCATGATGATCTCCGTTATTTTGGGCCGCGCCTCTCGCGGCCTGACGGCGAACCCGGTCATGCGGATCGAGACCGGAACCGCAAGCGGAGCGCGGGCGGCCCAGCGAAGCGCCGGGCGGCGGAGGGAGGGTTTCTTGACCCGAGAGGAATGACAGGCCGCACCGGCGGACTGTCAGGGGAAGAAACCCAACCGACCCGCTGAAGGTCGAGCTCCGCGTGATACCGGTCGCCTCTCGGCAGGCCCGCAGGCGCGCCAAGGGAAACCGGAAAGCTGGCCCGATCCTACCGCCCACGCCGCCTGCGACCCAACCTGCGGCTCCGTCCCACCACCCGGCGTCAGGCCATGAAGGTCATCGCGTCTTCCGGCGTGAGTTGCGACCTCAGGCTTGCGGCCAACCGATCGGGTCCCAGCCAGCGCAGATCTTCGTTGAAATCGCTGAGCTCGGGCGACAGCACCCGCGGCAGGATCCCGCAGATCTGCGCACGCCGGCTTAATCGCTCGAGTGCGTGGCGGCCGGCGGCATCCGCGTCGGCGGCAATATAGATGCGCCGGCATCCGGGCGGGAAGCGGAAGGCAGCAAGGTGACTGGCCGAGAGAGCCGCGACCAAAGGCATGCCGGGCATCACCTGTGAGAGGGACAGCACGGTTTCGAGACCTTCGCCCGCGGCCACGACCGGGATCGGTGCGTTGAGCGGGAAGCAGAAGCGAACGCCATTGCCGAGCAACGCTCCAAGCGCTCGGCGAGGATTATCGACCCTCGCCTTGCCCCCGCCGGCCGGATCGAGAAAGCAGCGGTGTATGCCGGTGATCTCGCCCCCAGGGCCTGTCACGGCGGCAATCAGCGCCGGATAGCTGCTCGTCTGGCCGGTGACGAGATCGCGGTAGTAGCAGGCCGCATGGAAGCGCAATGCCGCGTGGTCAGAACCGCACAGGATCCCGCGCCCCCCCCTGGCACGCTCAGAAGCCGGCAGTACGACCGCCGCGGAATCATGGCTGCCGCTTCGAGAGGGCGATAGCGGCTCCGGCCTGGGGAGGCTGAGGAACCGGCGGGCCTCAAAGGCAACGTCCCGGAAATCGACGAGACCGCAGGTCTCGCGTATGAGATCGAGAAGATCGCCAAACTGGCCGGTCGCTGCATCTGTCCATCGGCCGGCGCGTGGACCGGCGAGATGCACGTAGAGCGAAGCGCCCCTGGTGTTGTCGACATCGCCGACCAGCCAGTAGTGACCGGCCCGGCGGCCGGCGGAAAGATAGTGGCGGCAGACGGCCTCCGCGTCTTGTGCGAGACGCTCCGCCAGTTCGGCTGGGGAGAACATGGCGGGCCTCCGTTATGACCAGTACGCGACATCGACCGTCCAGACCCGCAAGGTCCGGGTCACGGCCAACATGGCGGTCACGTTCGCGCCAAGGCTGTCTCCAGCAACGACGCGACTCCGCTGCAGAAACGATTGGGTTTCTTCAGCCGCGAGAGGCGCGTGAAGGCCGGACCTGACAACCCGCGGAACGGGGGAAAGGGGGTGTGGGTGCGAGAGGATTGTCATCGAAGTTTCTCCTGAAGCGAGAAAGAGCGACCTGGCTCGGCGCCCGGCCGGATGGGCTGGACAAGTGTCATCGGGCAGCCAAGGAGGGATCGGCGATCGCCAGCAAGGAGCGCCGATGATCACCGGCGCTTAGCGTGTCGGGCTGCCCATAAAGCCGATGGGATCATCGGCGTCGGGCGGTGGAGGTCAGAGGGGTGGGCATCGGGAAGATGGCCAAAGACGCAAAGACGTGTTTGCCGTAACTGCAGCCGACGCCGCAAAGCACCTAAGGCGTGTCGACCCATCGAGGCGTTCCAGAAGATCGAGATTCCCATCGGCTGCGAAGCGCACAGCGGGGTGCCGAAGATTGCCCCGGCATGATCGGGGATAGCCCATCACGCACAGGGTGGCCCAGACAAAGAGGCCCGGCGCCTGACCGGGCTCTGAGATGACGAGGGGTTGGCAGGCGCGCCGGATCTGTGGGCCAGGCGCGCCAACCTGTCAGGCAGCGCTTTCGAGCAGCTTCCTGGCCTTGCCTTCGAGATCGAGACGCGTGTCCTGATTGGTCCTGGTGCGAGCAAGCGCGGTGATGCCCTGGACGAAATCGAAGATCGATTCCGGTGGCCTGCCCTCCTCAGACAGCACCATTTCGATCACCTTGCCGGACTCGGCTTTGGAAAAGCCGCGGCGGCGCAGGAAGGTCTCGCGATCCTCGTCCTTGCGCGCGACGATCCGCTCGCGGGCTGACTTGATGCCGGCGATGAAGGG
The DNA here is from genome assembly GCF_047325115.1 of Rhizobium sp. Rhizsp82. Taxonomy (NCBI): domain Bacteria; kingdom Pseudomonadati; phylum Pseudomonadota; class Alphaproteobacteria; order Hyphomicrobiales; family Rhizobiaceae; genus Rhizobium; species Rhizobium sp. Rhizsp82. The sequence continues at coordinate 647,251 of NZ_CP168569.1, forward strand.
CGCCGGCGAGGAGTTCGCGAAGCTCGTCAACGCAGGTGCCGCCTCATGGGCAAAGCGCTGGGCGGCAAACTTCGAATGGCGAATGGTGATCTCTTCAAAATTCTCAGTCCCCCAGAGGTTGCGGTTGGCGCAGACAGCGCGGAGATAGAATGAAGCAATGCCGAGCGTCTTCGATCCAACCTCGGAGTTCCAGGCGTAGAAGCCGCGGAAGTAGAGATCCGGCTCGCCGTTCGCCAACCGCCCGGCTTCGATCGGATGGGTGTCGTCCACCAAAAACAGGAAGACGTCACGGTCGCTGGCATAGAGCGTCGTCGTATCCCTGGTGATATCGACGAAGGGATTGTGGGTCATCGTCGCCCAATCCAGGATGCCCGGCACTTTCCATATCGTGTCGCCAGTTCCATTGCCCGCGATCTCCATTACCGCCGACACCAGCTCATGGTCCCAGATGCGGCCATAGTCGGGTCCGGTCACCGCTCGCAGTTCCAGCCGGCCATCGTCCATCTCCAAAGTCTTGACGAGCTCGGCGCGGTGATTGAGCAGGCCATGCTGCAAATTGATCGCCGCAAGCGGCGCCGGAAGCTGGCGCATATAGGTGGCGGGCGCGCCAACCAGGCTGCAGAGCTGGCCGAAGCTCCAGTGGGTCGGCGCGATCGGCTGGCGCTGGCCGGGAACAAGAAGCGCAAGCCGCTCAGCATTGTCGCGGGTTGCTTCGACCCGGATCGCAGCGCTTTCGATCGTCCGGGCATGGGCGTGCTCAGCGCGGGATCGAACGGTGTCATAGAGATCGCTCAGCGACAGGAAGCGTTCGTCGTCGGGCCGTGAGAACCATTCGGACGAAACGCGGCCGATCCGCATGCCGCGGGAGATATCGACCTTGAAAGCGGAAGAGGCGGTTTGGATGTTGGAAGGCAGGATGTGCATCGATTTGTCTCCATAAACGTAAAACCCGGCGCGATGGCCGGGCGAGGTTGAGGGGTGTTTTCGAAAAAAGCTTAGCCATGTGTCGGCCGGCGATGCGGCAAGCCGGATCGCCAAAAGCCGCGGCGAATTTTGCGCTGGCGATCATGCTGGAAAACCATCGCTCAGAAGACCCGACCGCACCGCGATCGGGTCAGGCTTTTGTGATGCTGGTGAACCGACCGAGACTGATCCGCCTCGTTCCCGCCAATGCACGCATGGTCGGCGATCTCGTCCTCGCCGAGGCCCTGCGCGAGACCTGCAAGGCCGGGAAACTGATCGAGCGGATGCAAGGCGATGCGCTGGAGGCCTTCAGCAAGCGGGTACTCGACCTCGTGGGTGTCGCCTCTGCTGACGGTGAGAGGAATGCTGGCGGTTCTGGTCAGTCGCTTCCGTGGACCAAGCGTTCGAGAACGCGATAGCGCGCTCTGCGGCGGGAATGCGCTAGATGCCGGTCTCGTTGCCATCGCCGTCGAGTGCGGGCCGGACGCTGAGGCTGGTGAGCAATCCGCGATCGCGATGTCTTGCGCCAAGTCTTCGATCGACAGGGCCGCTCTGATCTTGTGGACGTTCTGCTGGCTGGGCACCAGCTTGTTGAAGGGAATATTTCGGGCTGCACCGAGGGTGAACTTCTCGATTGCTTTAGCCATGCGGTTTCTCCGTCGCGAGCCGGCCAGAAACTCTCTCCAGCCTCCCAACCCGCTACAAAACCCCTTCCCTCCTCTCCCTCTGTCACACGCCGCTTCGAGCACCTTTCAGCGCACAACCTGGCCGGCTCAGTTGTTGAGCGCCACCGTTCTCTTCGCGCTCCATTCGGCGTGGCTCGCCCATTGTTGAAATGGCCGAGTCCGGGCTTCTCTGCCTGTTGCGGAACACCGCAGAGGGCAGACGTCGGCCTGGACTTCAGGGCGTTCGCAAAGGACCGTTTCCTTCGGTAAAGAAGGCGCAGCCCCAAAGATGAACTTTGCGGGAAGACGTTTTCGATCTGCCGCAAGAAAGACCTCGACCAGGACCCTGACTGATGCTGTCGGACGCGATCGGATGATGGTTGCGGGAAACGCATCGTGGGCAACCTGTCCCTGCACGCGACGTGCCTCTGTCGCAAGCGTCCGTGAAGATGGGTCAGCGACCGGCGCTGGGGGCCCGGTCTTCTAGCCTTCGGCAAGGTCTCGATCGCGGAGTTCCGTCATGGGCTCAGTGGCTTTCAAGCTTTTACGCCGATGCGCTCGACGTCCGTTTCACCAGTTCGGATGTGCGATCCCTCATTATCAGAACCCATGGTGTGAATAACCACCTTAGCGTGGCGCTCGCCCTTCCTGACAAATCGCGCCGCCTCTTACCGCTATTGACCCAGCGGGACGAGCTCGTGATGATGGCGGCCGAAGCACATTACGGCATGTCGAGGGTTGATGATGAAAGACGAGTGGCTGATGGAGGACCATCCGCGGTGACGCTGACAACGCAGATGATTTCGGACTTCGTGCGCGCCGCAAATACCGTCCAGGCCCTGACGCTTGCCGAGCGCAAACGGCTTCTTGAACGCGGCATGACGGCGTCAGGAGCGCTGCGCAGCTTATTGCTGAAGACCGGCAAGCCTGCTCCGTCGGACGAGCCGACCGGGCGGGTCATCGAAGACATCGCCCAGCATATCGAGGAGATGTCGGACGAGACTGTGGCGAAGGCGCTTCTCGCCCTGGCAAGCCAGATCCGGACGTTGCGAATCCTGAACCAGGAGCGCGCCTGAGAGCAAGACGGCCTGCTCAAGTTTTATGGTCAAGCTTCCCTTGAACCAGCACCTGCTTCGAACGCGCCACGGATGGTCGTGGCAGGTGAGCGGCGGTACAGTCGCGTTCAATGAGGGTGCGCCATTCCCCGGTCCCGGCATTACCACTCGGATCACCAAGATGCGCCCTTGTGTCCGAAAGCGGAGCGGTGTCTTACCTCGGCTCGGGCGGGGAAATGACCGGGTTTCGAATAGCGGCCGGCTCGCTCGGCGAGCCTGCGACAAACATGAAGCGTATCGGAGCTTTCAGCATCGCGCCGTGCCTCCGGCGCGGGAAAGCGGGAATTCGCGACGCAGGTCGGGCGTGTCGGGGCAGCCGTAGGAGCTTCAGCATAGCGGTCCGCAGGAGAAGCGGGACCGACTGCCCGCGTCCGACATGCTCCTTGAAGGCGTTGGGCCGGCTTACACCAGACGCAGGGAGTCACAGTGATTTTTCACGACAGCTCCACGAGAGTGTCGAGGAAGGCGCGCACGGCAGGATTGGACCGGCGGCTTTCTGGCCACAGCGCTGTGATATTGTGCCGTTCCACCGCGTGGTCAGCCAGGACAGGGACAAGCGCCCCGCGGCTGACCCAGGCGCCGGCCATGAAGCTGGTTGCCATTCCGATGCCGGCACCGGCCGCGATCGCCGCAAGCACAGCTTCGCTCGCATCGACGATAATACCGGAGGGCGGCAGGATCTCCACTTCCCTGCCCCCGACGAGAAATGGCCAACGGAACAACTGGCCGCTGTTCTGGTAGCGAAGGTTGACAGTCTCATGTTCTTCCAACTGGTCGGGACGGGTCGGCGGACTGCGCCCCGCCAGATATTGTGGCGAGGCATAGCAGCACAGCCTGTATGGCAGGAGCTGGCGTGAAAGCAGGCTGGAATCTGGAAGATCGCCGATGCGGACCGCCAGGTCGAAGCCGCCTTCGACGAGATCGACCATTTGATCGCTCAAACGCAAATCGATGGTCACCTTTGGATGGAGCCTGCGAAATTCAGGCAGCGCCGGTGCGATGATGTGCAGGCCAATCGGCAACGAGGCGGCGATCCGCAAAGTGCCGGTAGGCTCGGTTCGTGCTGCTCTTGCCGCCTGCTCGATCTCGTCTGCGTCGTGCAAGAGCTTGAGCGCGCGCTCATGCAGGTCGCGCCCCTCGGCCGTCAGGGTGAGAGAACGGGTTGTGCGCGTAAACAGCGAAACGCCGAACTGCTTTTCCAGCCGCTGGATGCTCTTGCTGACCGCCGAGGGTGAGACCGACAGGGAGCGGGCGGCGGCGGTGTAGCTTCCAAGCGATCCGGCGCGCGCGAAAGCGATTAATCCGGTCAGCCTGTCAATTCCGATTTGTTCCCTCATGGCATGATTAAAGCGAATAGCGCCGCCATTATCAACTCGCAAAGATGCTCGTATTTCTTTTGCGGAAACAAGCACCAGTGAGGCGATGATGACTAAAATGATGAAAGCCGTGCGCATCCACGAATTCGGTGGACCGGATGTCCTTCTCTATGAGGATGCGCCCCGACCGGCGATTTCGGCGGACGACGTGCTCGTTCGCGTCCATGCCGCAAGCATCAACCCGCCGGATCTCTACCTGCGCGACGGCTATCGCGCCCTGCCGCCGCAATGGCGTCCCAGCCAGGCTTTTCCGCTGATCCTGGGCACGGACGTTTCCGGCGTGGTTGCGGCTGTCGGCGAAAACGTGTCGCAGTTCCACTTGGGCGACGCTGTCTACGCGATGGTCCGGTTCCCGCACGACTTGATGACCGGAAGCAGCGCCTACGCAGACTATGTTCGCGTTCCGGCATCGGACCTGGCGCTGAAACCATCCGGGATCGACCATATCCAGGCGGCGGCTGCGCCGATGTCGCTGCTGACAGCCTGGCAGTTTCTGGTCGAGCTTGGTCATGATGCGCCGAACCCTTTTCAGTCCTTCCCCCATGCCCCGGTGCCGCTCGCCAGCAAGACAGTGCTGGTGAACGGCGCCGGAGGCGGCGTCGGTCATCTCGCGGTGCAGGTCGCAAAATGGCAAGGAGCAAAGGTGGTTGCCGTTGCTTCCGGCAAACATGAGGCGTTGCTGACCGACCTCGGCGCGGATGGTTTCATCGACTACACGAAGGTGGCCGCCGAAAGGGCAGTGGCGAATGCGGATCTGGTGCTCGATGCCGTCGGTGGCGCGAAGATGGAACGCTTCCTTTCCACCATCAAGCCGGGTGGCGCCCTCTTCCTCGTCAACCCGCTTGGCTTTTCAGGCCATGAGGAAGCCGCCCGGCGCAAGATCACCGTCTCGACGACGCAGGTGCGCTCGAACGGCAAGCAACTGGCCGACGCTGGCCGTCTGCTTGATAACGGCTCCGTTCGGGTGGTGATCGACAGCACCTATGCCCTGGCCGAGGCACCGGCAGCGCACCGCCGTGCGTCTGCAGGAAGCATCCAGGGCAAGATCGTGCTGGTTGCCACGTGATCATCGCTTGACCAAACACCTGGCCGCCGCGGGCGGCCGGTCGGGTCTTCTTGATGGAGAAAGTTCTCATGCTGATCATTACGGGTTACGTGCATGTCGATCCAGCCGACCTGGCGCAATTCATGGCGGAACTGAATGTACTGGCATCCACCACTCGCGGGCGTCCCGGATGCATCAGCTATGATGCTGCCGTGGTCGGTTCGCGCACTGGGCGACTGCTAATATCGGAACGGTGGGTCGACCAGAATGCGTTGACCGCTCATCTGCTGGCAGCTGATACCATTGCGTTTATCGGCCGGTGGAGCGGCAGGATGCGGGGCGAACTGCAAAAATATGATGGGTGTAACGCACGCGACGTCATGGATTGCTGATGCCGTTCCGGTCCAAAGTCCTGTCTGCTTCACCGAGAGGCAGACGCACGCCACGCCGCCGTCCGCTTTACATCGATAGAACGTAAAGCCTCGCCGCAATTTTCCGATTGTCTCCGACAAGCATCATCTGCCGAGACATCTGCATTGCCTCAAGGCGGCGACTGAAGTTGCGCTCAGTTTCGATGGGTATCGAATGTTACGCTCCATGAATCGAGGACAACACGGGCTTCTTCAAAATCTGGGATATTGCGGGTTACAACCGCGAGCGCCTCACAACTGGCATCGTGATTCAATTCACGGCTCGTCAAGCGGGTGGTGCCTATAGCTGCCTCCATGCAGAAACATACCCACATGAACATACCACATAAGCGTCCGGGCGTTTCTGACGCCATGGAAGTTAGATGTAATGCTCTGCGGCAGGGATGAGATGTCGCAGCCGCGAACCGATTTATATGGGATACGCCGGCGCCTGTCGCTGCGCGTCGATGAGCTCTACGAACGCAGGCAACACCGTCTTGTCGTGATAGGAGGTCTCCCTATCTCCCTGGAGACTCATCATCGGGAGGAGGTCATGGTGAATATCATAGACTGGCTTGACGACCGCGTTCAGGAGATTGTCGATCTGTCCGGCCACCACGCAGAAAAATCCGACTTTCGGGACCAGGCGAAAGCGCTGGTCGAAGCGGGCGTGGCCGAAGGTTTCAGCATAGCCGAGATAAAGGACGCCTGTGCGGGCGATGTCGAGCGCTATCTGCTTGATCATCAAAACGCCATGTCAGACGTATTGGCGCAGCAACGGGGCGACGGCAGTGCGGGGCGAGGTCATGGCTCGCACTGAACCAGATCGTCCGCGGCAGTGGGCTGTGGCTTGCGCGTGATCCTGACGTCGCATTTGTTAATCCGGCGCTGCTGTGACCGCTGACGATAGGGGAAACCTGGCGTCCATACGTCTGATTGCAAGATCCGTATGATGGCGGCCATTGAGCGCGCAGAACATCGGTGCCGACGCCGTAAAACGCCAGCTACTGGGCCAGATCCGTCGATCTTGTCAGGAAACAGACGGATCGGGACTGTCGAACCCAAATGGTCATAACGGACGTGAAATGGTTTTGATGGCGAAAGGTCGATTTTGCCGAGTCGGCACCGAATAAATCCGGAGTTCGTGCGAGGTTCATCATCGCCCACGACTTGCAGGGCGCAGGCGCCGGACCGCCTCAAGCACTCCTAACGACGGTTCCAGGCATGAACATAGCGATGATCTCGCAGGAGCGGTGGCTATAATACAAAGGTGGAAGGCAAGTTTAGACCTTGCTTCTTTGCAATCATTAGCCTCCTGCCCGCCCCAAGGCACGGATCGCTTCTGCCATGTTTACCGGCTTCATGATACACGGCACGGCGGCATACTCTTGCGGAAGCGCGGACGTCTCGTATCCGGTGACAACGACGAACGGAATTCCGCTCCGCGCGAGCAGATCCGCGACGGGGTACACCAGTTCGCCACCAAGATTGACGTCCAGGATTGCTCCATCGATAGCGCCACTCTCCTGGGTTAGAGCGGTTGCTTGCTCGACGGTCGGAACAGGCCCAACGACGACTGCACCCGCTGCCGAAAGCTCGCTGCTCATTTCGGTGGCAAGCATGTACTCGTCCTCAACGACGAGAATCTGGCTGGTTGGCACGCCAAGATCAATCATGGGGATCCTCCAAGCGGTTGGACACCGGAATTGATATGGTGCAGTGAATACCACCGGCGCCGAGGCTGTAGGCCGTCCGCGCACCAAGTTGATAGGGCAGCGCCTTTTCGATCAATTCACGGCCTTGACCTGTCCCCCGCGGCACGCTGCCTGCCGCAGACATGTCTACACCGCTCTCCGCCCAGTTGATGTGGAGCCACCGCCTTCCATCATCTTCGTCGGGATCGAGCGACCACGTGACTGACAATCTCCCGCTGGGCCGCCCGAGAGCACCATACTTGACCGCATTGGTGGCCAGCTCGTGGATGGCCATGGCGAGCGTCTGAACCGTCGAGGATCGAAGCCTTACTCCAGCTGGCCCTTCTACGGTTGTGCGCTCGGAACTTGCGCCGACTGCCGAAAGTTCCATATCGATCAGATCATCGAACGTGACGCGATCGACGTCGTCCTTCAGCCGGGATAGAAGACCTTGCACGCGCGCCAAGGCGTCAAGACGGTCGCGATAGCGGACACGGAAGTCAGCCAGATCGATGCTGGATCGGGCTGTATTCTCCGCCACCGAGCGGACGACGGCGATGAGATTTCGCGTCCGGTGCTGCAGTTCGGCGACAAGCACCTTCTGGCGTTCCTCCCAGGCGCGTCGCTCAGTTGTCTCGACCATTGCGCCGACCATGCGCAGCGGCCGGCGGGCGTCGTCGTAGAAGAACTTTCCGCGTCCGGACAGCCAGTGGACGGAGCCGTCAGGATGAACGGTTCGAAACTCGTGAGCGAATTCCTCCCGGCCCTCCATCGACCTTCGGATGGCTTCCTCCGCCGCAGACCTGTCATCCGGATGTATGCGCGACACCCACGCATCGTAGCTGGGCGTGATTTCGCCGACCTCGTATCCTTCCATGCGGAAGTGCTCGTCCGACCAGTGAATGGCGCCGGTTCGGACGTCCCAGTCCCAGAGCCCGAGCTTTCCGACCTCCACAGCGCTGCTGAGCCTCTCCTCGCTTTGGACGAGCCGCTCTTCGGCAAGCTTGGATTGGGTGACGTCACGCCGGATACCGCCGATCCTCTGCACTCGCCCGTCCGAACTTCGGATCGGAAAGCTGGCGTCGCGCAGCCAGCGTATTTCGCCGTCCCGTCTTCGGATTCTGAAGTCGACGCTTCGTTCGTCGCCTGCGCGAACCCGATCGAGATGATCGATGACGCGTTCGCGGTCGCTTTCAACAATCATCTCACGCCAGCTGTCGATGTTGTCGGCTGTGAGCGCCTTCTCGACGGCAATGCCGTACACCGTCTCGAAAGCCGGGCTTAGATACTCCCATTGCAGGGTCTCGGCGTCGCGTATCCATATGACGTCCGACGACGCTTCACCGAACTGACGCAGACGAGCCTCGCTTTCCCGACGTCCGCCTTCCGCCCTCGCCCGATCTATGGCGGCGCGGAGGCGTTCGCCGACCTCGCGGATGATGAATTGATCAAGACTGCTCCAAGTTCTCGGCGATGCGCTCTGCACACCGAGAAAGTTCACGATCGAACCATCGTCGAAAATGACGAGATCGGCGAACGCCGCCACCTGTCTGTTCAGGAGGCTTTCCTTGCCCGCAGCGTTGATACCGGCTTCCGCGGCGACGTCATTCGACGTCACAAGGTTACCCGCCTTGTATCGGCCGAGGAATTCCGCGCCCAAAGAAGTCAGGTGGTGACGGCCGAGGAGCGATCGGACACCGGCAGTATATTCGGCCGAAACGTTCATTTCGCTATCGTTGATGGCACCGTAGATAACGCGATGCACGTTCAAGACAGGGCCGAGGCGCTGCGCCGCTTCAAGCGCGATTTCCTCGACCGTCGAAAGCGACCGAAGCGAATCCGACAGCTCCAGGAGGAACGCCTGTTGATCTTCATTGCGCTTTCGCTCTGTCTGATCCTGACCGATCTTGTAGTAGCCTTTAAGCGTATCACTCACGTCGCGAAGAGCGATGGTCTGGCCATCCAGAAAGACTTTCGAGCCATCCTTGCGAAGATGCCAGCGGATGTCGGCGGAGTGCCCGCATTCGCGTGCGTTGGCGAGTTCGCGTTCGGGAACCCCGTTGGCCCGGTCGTCCTCCGTGAAGATCATGTCGGCACCCTGCCCTACGGCTTCTGCGGCTGTCCAACCAAGAATTTGCTCGGAGCCACCCAGCCAGTCGGTAATCTTGTCATCGGCGTCGCTAACAATCAGGACGTATGCACGTGCGTTGTCCACAACCAGGCGAAGACGCTTGTCGGTGGCCCTGAGCTCTGCCACGGTCTGGAGACGGTCGATCACCGGTCCGAGCACCATTGCATATGTCTTCAGGAACTCGATGTCGGCTCTATCGAAGCTGCGGGGATGGCGGGCGTCCACCTGCAGGATGCCGAAAGGCTTGCGGCCGGGGAGGAGAATCGGAACGTTGACCAGCGCCACGACCCCGTGATCACGCAGAAATCTCGGGAAAACGAAGCGACTTTCGTCAAAGATGTCGTTGGTGATCACCGGTTGAGACTCCTCGATGGCGTAGGCCTCCGAGGACCGATCGTTAAGGTCAACCCGTGCTCTTCCAATGACGCCGTCGTGCCACCCGACGCCGGCACGCACGATCGCAGTGTTGCTTCCTCGCTCGATCTCCATAATTTTTGCGAGATCTGCTCCAAGCGCCGCGGCGACGAGCCTGCATCCTTCGGTCAAAATCTCGTCGAGATCGTCGTGATCGAGCACAAAGTCTCCGAAGTCGGCAAGCGCCCGCTGGCGGTCATTGCCGTCCGAGTGATCGCCCATCGCGCGTCTCCTCCTTGCTTAGCGAACCTCCGTCCTGCCCCGAGGTGAAAGGCCGGCGGGCTGCTGACGGTTCGACTACGTCGTGGCAGAGGCCATGCGGAGGACTGAATTCCAACGCATGCATTTGTTCAGCTTGAACAGGTAGAGCACGGCTGCCTTGCGGCAATTGCAATAGGCCGCCTCAAAAAGTGCTAAAAGCGGGCCATGGCATCCGGGAGCAACGGGCACCACCTTGGACGCCAGTTCGGTCGCAAGAGGCCCGCCTCCAGGCGCGCTTCTATTTAAGACGCGGGCAAGGTCCTCCCCATCGTCCGCGACGAATTCGGGAATAATTTGGATACACTCGCCGACGAATTGAAGGTGATGCTAGGACACCCCCCGCGGAACGATAATCCGAGATATCATATTACTTTTCAAACGCAGTGCACGGTGCGTGTTCTGTGGATATTTACGGTTCGTGCACCGGCTGTTCGCTCGTATTTTGAAAAAGTCTTGTTTAGCACCAGCTTGTTGCTGATGTTCTTATATCGTTCCACAGAAATCGATGGCATCGCGCGTGCGATGCGTTCGCTATCGTTTCTCGCCGCGCCGATGATAAACTCTTGTCGTGCTGCTCGATCAGCATGACATCTGCCGCTTTTCTCTTTTCTCAGGACCTCCCGGCAGCAGCACTGTTCCGGCTTGGCTAACTCGCACGCGGGTAATGGCGACGCAGGCCTCATTTAGGAGGAGGTCATCGTTTTCTCCCTGCGGTCCGGCGATGACCTCACCTAAGTTTCCGACGTGGCGATTGCAGCCCCGTTATCGCGTGGGGGTGCTCGTTTAACCTAACCCTCGCCGGGCAGTCCCACGCATAAAAAAGCCACCGTGGCGGGCGATGCGACGGTGGCCTTTTTGGCTAATTGCAGTCAGCCTTGAACGTGCGTGCTGGGTTAAAGCGATGACGTTCAAGGCACAAACGAGTGTGGGCCTTGTCGGGTTCCATCAAGACGAAAAATTAGCGCCAGTGTTTTCACCCGCGCTAAATTGGATCATCCATTAGCAGTGCCACCCGACATAGGATGCGGGACATGAATGGCGGCCAGCCATACTCGCGACGAGAGAACCTGCGAAGGGCCTTCCTTTCGTCGAGGGACTGCCCGAGTAGGCGCTGTCTTGACGTCCGTCCACTGTCGTGCTCGGCCAGACCCCGAGCCACTTTAGACGCCGCTGAGGAGGACCTTGGAGGATAAAACGGACGAGGGCTCGCATTAAGCTCATCGCCGATATGGAGCTAAAGCGGAACTGGATCTTGTCGGACACGTTTCTCGCCATATGGAGCACAGAGTGAATCAGATGTGCCCCTATCCCGGACGCAAGGTGCAGAAGAACGACTTGGTGGACGCCTTCGACGCTTCCTTGGGAAGAATTACAGCGTCGAAGACTTGGCAACTGCCACCGCAGCCTTGATAGCGCCGATCAAGGACGCCCATTTGACTACGCTCGTTATGCTAAGCGAACCGAGCGCTTTCTTTGATAGTCTCAAGAGGATGACACATGAGCAAGATCACCTATCATGTCGCAGAGCACGACGGAGGTTTCGCGTATCGACTAGGCGAGGTGTGGTCCGAGTCCTTTGCCGACCATGATGCGGCGCTTGCCGCGGCAAGATCTGCTGCAGAGCGACAGCACCTGGAAGGCCGCGACGCCGAGATTTCATATCAGCTTGCGGACGGACGCTGGCAGACCGAGCATGCATCTGGCGGAGACCGTCCGGAGACCGACGTCGTCGATGATGCAGCGGAGAAGTCGGCATGAGAACGCTGGTCGGTTCCTGCTCTTGTGGCGATGTGAAGGTTGCGGTGCGCGGCGAAGCCCTGCGCACCGGCATCTGTCATTGCACCGACTGTCGTCAAGAAAGCGGATCGGCGTTCACGTTCTTCGGCGTGTGGCCCGCGAGCGGGTTCGAATTGAAAGGCGAAACACGTGAGTTTCGCGGTCGATCATTTTGCCCAAAATGCGGGTCGCGGCTGTTCTCGGCCAACGAACAGGAGGCCGAGGTCAAGCTCGGCATTCTGTCCGACGCGCCGACGCCGCTAAGGCCTGCGTACGAACTTTGGGTAAAACGCCGGGAACCCTGGCTAGCGCCGATCGCGGGGGCAGAGCAATATGACGAAGATCGACCATAACCGGTAGTGTGCGTATGACAAGGATCGATTATCGTGGCTTCCAGTTGCCGGATAAATTCACTTGTTTTCGGAAGCGAGTTCGCCCGGCTTGAAGCTTCCCGGCTCGTTCGAACGGATTGCGTCCGAGGAAGTCTCGCTTCGGTCCGGCGGTACGACCCCGGCGTCTTGGTCCGAAGACCAGGTCTGGGGTGTCCCGCTCGAGTTCGACCGGTGGGCCTCTTCGGCCTCGCGCCAATGTCTCTCGTGCTGGCCTTCAGGGCGACCTTCGTCCTCCCACCGCTTGTACGCGTCCTTTCGAATGTCGTCGTCCATGATTGCCTCCTGGGGCTTATGATTAGCGGCCTGCTCCTGCGCCTTAAGGCGAGCCTTTTCGAACGTTCCCTCATCTCGTCGCGCCGTCGACGCTCTTCTGCCAGCGCTTCACGGCGGGTGAATTCGTACACTCGCTCGCAGCAAGCCGATTGGCCGCCGTCGTGGCATTCCTGCGTTTGCTAATTCCGTCCGTCATGGTTGCGTTCTCCGGCAGAGTAACGCGCCAACGAGCGAATCGATCAGTCCGATTGCGTACTGAGTTCCCCTACTTGCCTAGTTGGATCCACTTTTTGCGGGAATTGCCGAGCTTCACGGCGTCGTTTAAACACCTTCTTTCTTCGCGTTGCAGTGGACTTCGTGATCCTGCTCGTCGACTATCTGGGCGCGGCCTCCCGATGTCTTTTCCATAATCGTCCTCATTACCGCCCAGAAACGACGTCAATTGAAGTTCCCGTTTGTGGCCAGCAAACGTGCCCTAGCGCCGTTGGGCCCGGTGGAAGCATCATCGCGTTGCTTTTCAGGTTGAGGAACGCTTCAGAAATATCTGCAGCGTAGGGGTAGCCTTCTGAAAACAAAACATATCTTGCCGTGAGAAGAAGTGAAATGGATCTTAGTTTCCGTCATCCCTTCCTCAAGGTGTAGGACTGCTTTTTAGTTTGCATGGGCTTTCACCATCGGGCCTTACGGTTTGCATTGCGACTTTCAACTGTTCTGACGGCTACCTCGCAACAGTGCCTGGAGCATGGGGCCCGGCTGGAAGGAGCGATGCCGCGCTCGAAGGGTGAGGCTGCGCAGGTATCCACCCGGCGAGTTTATCCGCTCTGCGCCTTCAAGAATGCACGCCGTAACGATTGCCGCCCCTTCGGCACCCATAGCGAGGACCGCATCATGATAGGCCGAACGACTGATGCCAAGCATGGTGCGCACGATCTCTGTTGCAGCAGCGAGATCCTGCCAGTTTCGGACGGCTCCGTTCGGGCCATAGGAGTTCACTTGCGGGCATGCCTTCAGGACAGCGCCGAGATTGACGGCTGACGTTGCATATTCTCCGCCCCCCGTCTGAGTGACGAAGGTCTCCGGACCTCGCTGCTGGATTTCTCCGTCGTGATTTGCGGCTTCAATTTCAAAAAGGGATTCTGGATCTGAATCCTGTATGTGGCGCTCACTCTGCGATTCATTGGCGCCTGTATTTTGTGCTTTTACATGATTTTCCAATTGGTTGACGACACCGGAGCGAATATCTTCGAGTTGACGCAATGCAGCCTCGACCTCCAGGAGAGTGGCCTGGCGAGGCAATTCATCGACAACGCGGCGGAACGCCCCAAAAAGCGATGTCCAGTCACCGGGGACTTCCTCAAGCGTAGCTGCAGCAATCAGTTTGCCGATATCACGGCGGCAGATCGAAAGACGTTCCTTGGCAAGGCGCAGGTGTTCCCGCTCGAGGCGGAGACGTTGGGCGATAGCTTCGATCTCATCGGCGCGGGCAAGCAGCGGGGCGAGGTTGAAACCGAAGGCCTCATCGATTTCCCCGCCCTTTCCCCGGCGGGCATAGCGCTTTCCATTGGGACTGTCCTTGCGGGCAATCAGTCCGGCGCCAACGAGCATAGCCAGATGCCGGCGTAGGGTCGCTGGCGTCATGCCCCGGGCCCGGATAGAGAGCTGAACATTCGACGGAAACACAACGAGGGAGGCACTGCCGGACAGCTCATCATCAGGCAAAAACGTCAGCAAGGCATCAAGAACCGTCAGCGCCCGGTCGCTCACGCAGAGATCACGGCGTGCCTCGCAGACCGATCTGAAGAGCTTCCACTTGTTGCGCCGGTGGTCCTTTGGCAAGGTACCGGCCTTGTGCTGTGCCAACATCATGGCAAGCGTCATCGGCCGCCGCCCAACAGGCGTCGTCACGTATGTCGTATCCATTTTCTTTCACCTACGTTGAGGCAAAAGAAATCCGCTCACCAAAATGGCGCCAAGACTCTTGACTGTGATTCGGGGAAATGCGATTCTTGATTTGCTTAAGATCGAGAAGGGCTTCCACGACGGCGACGTTTGGGGGCCTTTTTCTTTTGCGCGTTACGCTCCTTGTTGCTGTTGGTATTCGGCGAAGAGCTGCGAAAGCCTCTCCTGCACAAATCGGTCGAATCCAGGTGCGGCCTTGTTGTTGAAGACAAAGGTGGCACTCTTTGCTGACGTCTTCAGGGTGACGGGCAGGCCTGGAATTTCTGCGTTGGAGGCGGCCGAAAGAGTACGCTGCTCCTTGTTCTGTGCAATTTCGAGAGCTCTTTGGAACCGTTCCGGACTGCTCAAGGCACGCCAGTTGTCCGCGGACAACTCGGTCGCAATGGTCTCGCAACTGCTTGGGGTCAGTCTTTCTGCCAGCTCTGCCCAGCGTCGCCGGCCGACATCTGGAGCAGCGCCGATTGCCGTAAGGACGGCCATCGGAACCTGAGAAATGACCGACATCATCTTGGACAGCGCAGCCTTGTCGACGCCGAGAGACGCCATGATCACGTCGCGACCGAAGCCGCGTTCCTCCAGGCGTGCAGCAAACAATGCCCGCTCGATGAATGACAGGTTAGTGCGGGCGCTGTTTTCCTGGCCTTGGCTGACCACCAGCTGTTCGTCGGTCAGTTCGCGAATGACGGCACGGACCTTGATGCCGAGCATTCGCGTTGCCGCCAAACGACGATGACCATAGGCGACCTGGTATCTCGATTTGGCCTCGGGATGCGGCCTGAGCAGAACCGGAACTTGCTGCCCGTGTTCGCGAATCTGTTCGACGAGTTGTGCAAGTTCAACGGGATCGATTTCAAGTCGATCGGCAACGAATGAGGCGTCAACGAGAGCCGGATCGATCTCGACGATTGTCTGTCCCTGTGCCAGCTGCCTTTCAAGGTCGGTGGCGCGCTCCATCTTCTCGGTTATGTTTCCGAGGGTCTTGGTAATGCCCCCGACAGGTGAGCCTGAGCGGACCGTCGGAGCAAGGCCGGCCAATGGCCGGCTGTCACGATGAGGTGCCGGTTCGGGGCGTTCCCCGTTCGGGCTTGAAATCTCAAGCAGGTTCTTTCTCGACATTCACTTACCTCCTTCCCCAGGTCGACCGGATGTGGGCCTCGATTTCGCTGTTGACGAGATTGAGGGAATCCAGTGCACGATCGTAGGTGCCGCGAGTAAATTGCGCGCGGTCCACCTCATAGAGTGTCTGCTTCGTTACGCCGGCATCGGAGACAGCCGTCGATTTGAGCATCGCATTGTGAAGCATGCGATTGCCGAAGATCGCGCGCATGAAACCGGTCATCTGGCTCTGCGGTCCATCATTGGGCTCGAAGCGGGTCACGAGATACCGCATCCAGTCGTAGCTTGTGCGGCCCCCTGCCCTTTCGACCACGGACATCAGCTCGCTCGTCATCGTCAGGAACTGCGACATCGACATGACGTCGAGCATCTGGGGGTGAACGGTGATCAATACCGACGTCGCCGCGCAAAGGGCTGACATCGTCAAAAATCCGAGTTGCGGCGGGCAATCGATAATCACCAGATCATAGTGGCTTTCGATGTCCGTCAGTGCTTCGCCGATACGGGCAAAGAACATCGTCTCGGCGTTGCCCGATGCCATCGCGCGCGGCGTCTCGTGCTCGAATTCCATCAGTTCGAGATTGCCCGGAATAAGATGGAGGTTCGGCGTATAGGTCGCGCGAACGATTTCGGCGATTGGCCGCGGATCCTCGTAGCGGATAGCGCCATGGAGGGTTTCCCCCTCGCCGACATCCAACTCGGGCTGATGACCAAACAGCGCCGACATCGACGCTTGCGGGTCGAGGTCGATCGCCAGAACACGGTAACCTCGTAGTGCCAGATATTGCGCCAGATGCGCGGCGGTGGTTGTCTTGCCCGATCCGCCCTTGAAGTTCATGACCGAGACCACCTGAAGTTTCTCGGAGGCCTTGCGGGCGGGGATATATTTGGTGTTGCCGTTGCGCTGGTCGAGCGCATGGCGAATACGATCCATGTCTTCGGCGCTGTAGAGGCGGCGGCCATTGGCCAGGGGATCGGGGCCGTGGCCCTCGGCTGCAATCTGGCGCAGGTAGCCCTCGCCGATGCCGATGAAGCTTGCCGCTTCGGCCGGCGAGAATGTCCGCAGGGTCTTGCGTGCCAGCGGCGAAAAGATCTTCGCCTGGTGCTGCTGAAGCTGGTATGAGAGTTCCTGCGCATCTGTTGCCAGAAGCGAGGGGAGGTGCTCTTGATCATCCTGAAGGGCGAGACTCGGCTGCATAGTGTTTTTCCAATCAACTGCGCAAATGTTCGAATAGGGTGGAAAACTGCGCAGTTAGAGTATGCTCCGATTCGTTACCAATTTACAAACGCTTAACCATGACCTGTGGAG
Source organism: Rhizobium sp. Rhizsp82 (assembly GCF_047325115.1). Lineage (NCBI taxonomy): Bacteria > Pseudomonadati > Pseudomonadota > Alphaproteobacteria > Hyphomicrobiales > Rhizobiaceae > Rhizobium > Rhizobium sp. Rhizsp82. The sequence continues at coordinate 664,150 of NZ_CP168569.1, forward strand.
AGCCGATTTGATGGGCCCTTCGGGCCAAGAAACGGTGTTCGCCACGCCCTGATTTGCGAGTTGTCCGCGGACAACTCGGCGGGTTGTCCGCGGCCGCCGTGAAGCGGAAACTCTGCGACAGGTCCGTTCCAGCCGGCGCCAGCGGCGATGCACCCCGTTCATCAATGTTGCGGTGGGCCGCGAGACTCCTGTCCAGTTCGCCTTGCAGAAAGGGCCGGTCCCACACGGGCGGCGAACGCTGGTGCCAGGCATGGCGAGCATGCCAGTCAGGATCAACGATATTGCCGCTGAGCTTGTAGTCAGTTCTGCCCGGCGGTCGGCAGGACCTTTCAACTGCATTGGGTTGGTCCTGTCGTGGCCGATGTGTGGCGCTGAGTGCTGTGCGTCGCGACGTCGGCGCGGCGGTGCGGCTCTCACCCGCGGCCTTGTCCCACGAAATTGATAGGCGGCGACAGCACATCGCATCATTCGAACCTGGAGCCTTACAGCTTCAAACGGGCACCGCTCTCGCCGCTCCGTCAATGTTCCGGATTGTGGTGCGCAGTCCAATTTGAGATGCGTCCCAGAAGGGCTTCCAGTCAGACAGTATGACAATGGTTGGTGGCGGCGCCTTGCGTGGGGTAGCCACCTAAAGATGGTGAAGATAAGCCGCGCCAACGATCTCCATCACGCGCTGGATGCAGCAGCGGTCCGTGTCAATCGCCAGCAAGGGATTGGGAGCGACGCATCCCAGCGTCAGGCGATTGCGAACGCGCGACCTTAATGAGACGTCGGTTCGCGTTGGGAGTGTTGTATCGAGGCGGATAGGTGATCGCGCGGCTTGTTTTCTACCAGCCGGCCAACCCGCCCCTGTGGCAAACCTCGGCTAGCGCTCTGAGCTTGCCGGAAGAAGGTCACGCTCGAAACGGTCCCGGCACCTTTGGAAGCCGACATGTCGGGAAGATTGCTCGCCCGTTCCCACCCTTGCGAGCGCTGGTGGACTGTCAGCGCCGATGTCCACCCGCCAAGATGTAGAGCAGCACAACAGTTGTCCGCGGACAACTCCAGTGCCCCAGTGATTGCGCTCATCTTGCCGATGCGACACCCACAATAGGCCGTACACACCGGCGCAACTCAGGATGCGATCTCTTCCGCGCCGGCGCTTGTCGGGGTCCAGTTGCGATCGCCATGCGCGCCGAAGCTTCTTCCTGTCTCATGCGCGCCGCCATAAGCCCGTTGACGTTTCCGACGTAGCGCTGCGGTTTTCCTGCGCCGTGCCAGAAAACAGAGGGCGCGTGAGACCGGCGAGGGGGCTCCCCTGGCATCGACGCGAGGATCGGTTCGCATCAGACCAGACCGATGCTCGTAGCTGGATAGCAGATCCAGAGCCTTCCGGCGGATGCCAATGCCCGCTCGGGGTTGACGAGCTGCGCTGGATGAACATTCAGGGGAGGGGATTTGCTGCGCGGGGCGTCCGGCCTTGGAATAAGCCGCGATAGGAGATCCTGCGGCGCATCCTGCACTGTTTGGCATCCGTGATGCGATCACGGCGTGCAGCGCGGGGGCTGAGGCAGGGTCCCGCGCGTAACGTCCCGCCACGGCCCGTAAGGGGTGCCTCGGCACGGGGGGCTGCGGTTTGATTCATGCTGCTCCGAAGCATCACGTCAATCTGCTGGTGCCCGGCAGGCCGCCCCGTCGCTCTTATCCCTGCCCGGTCGGTTCGAATGCCAAGGACATGCCGCTTGTCATTGACAATTCCGAGGTCACTTAACTCCTGGCGGCGCTGCCTAACAGGGTTGCCCGCGGGAAACATCTGGCGGACGCTCGATTTTCTTCTTGGAAGGCCTCCGGCTTGGTTCGTCGATGACACCAATATCTGCCTTTTGATCGCAACGCCGCCCGGCACCGGCCCTGTTGCTTCCCCCTGTTGATCTGCGCGCAAAGCCAATTTGGGCTAGGACTTTGCCCGGGATCTCGAACCCATTCCTCCACAGGTCTTCATGGCAGACGCCCGCGGCGAGGTCGCCATAGTCGCGTTGCGTGCCGTCCGAAGACGTCGCCTATCTTTCGCGACCGGCACCGCAATCCTGCTGACGCCATTGGGTCGGGAGCTATCCTTGGCAACGCGTGGATCGGAAATTGCGAACATTGGCCCTATGTTAGAGGCGGTTCGGCTTGATAAACCCGTCGCCAACGGGTATGTTTGCCAGGCGCCAGACTGGTTGGCCACGTGCGCCGGATGCCATGCGGAGTACTCTGCAGCGATCGACTTCCAGGGCCCGGAAATAGTGGCTACGTAGGCTGTACGGGCAGCGGAAGAAAAGGCCGATATTGCTTCCGGCACTGAAAATAATGTCATTTCTTCAGATGGTTAATAGTAGAATAAACTGGGCAGCGCAGGATCAGAATCCAGCTGTCGTGCAGGCGTGAGCTGAGAACAGCAGATGGGGATTATGCGGAGCACAAGCACTTTCACAAAAGACCCCGGGCGGTAGATAGTGGCAAGCGAGTTATGCGGCTGGTTTTTCCCTCCCCTCTCGGAGCTTGCCCGCGCGCTGACGATCGAGTGGACAGAGGCGAAGTAGGGCCGTCAGCCGAGACTTCAGTCACACGTGAGGAGGGGGCGCCCGCCCATGCGGTTTTCGCGGGCTCCCTCAGGCGAGGGGCATGCCACTCGGCTGATAGTACTGTCGGCTGTCTTATCGTGGCGCCACCGCGACAGGGCGAAACAATACGGCGCTGTCTGCGCATAAGGTCCAGCGATGCAGCAGGTCGATCGGCCTTCTGCCGGATCCGCCGTAGACAAACTCTTCGCTCGCCCACCCCACTGACCATCGTGTTCCCGAAGGCGCCGCCAAAAGCGGATCTGCACGGCTCATGACCGGGAGATCCTGGCCCAAGTTAACGATCAGCAGTCTCTCGTCCAACGGGTCCGGGGAAAAAAACCGCAACAGGAAAGCCGACTGAGCAAGAACGCTTCCATCGACGTCGCCGTTGCCGGCTATTGCTGGCGTCTGCTGACGCAGGGCAATGAGATCCCGGTGCAACGCTATGACATGCCCGCTGGCGTCGACCTCCGACCAGTTGAGTTTCGAGCGGTCAAAAGTGCTGGGTTGAGCCGGATCGGGCATCCATTCGACGAAGCTATTGTCCTGTAAGCTCGGAAACTGTCTGAGGAAGTCGATCCGCCCGTTGCGCACAAGGTTCGCGAGTTCGCCCGACTGGTCGGCGAAGTAAAGGAACGGACTTGAGGAGCCGAACTCCTGGCCCTGAAATAGCATCGGCGTCTGCGGACCCAAAAGGAGCAGCGCCGTCATCGCGCGGACCCTTGCGGGTGACGCAAGCTTGTCCATACGGACGCCCCTGCCGGAATTGGCGATCTGGTCGTGGTTTTGCAGAAAATGGACAAAAGCGCTGGGACGCAGGTCGAAGCCTGGCTGCCCTCGTGGCGCGTCCTGCCAATCATATCGTTGACCCTGAAAGAGATAGCCGTACTTCGCAGCAGAAACGAATTCTTGTGCGCAGCCCTGATGGTCGTGGTAATAGGCTTCATTGCGTCCGGTCAGCGCGACTGTCGCGGAGTGGTGGAAATCGTCATTCCAAAGCGCATCGAGACCGTAACCGCCCTGTTCCAGGCTGCGCACCAGACGGGTCTGCTGAGGCTCGTTCTCCGCCACGAGGTATATCGACTTGCCTTCGCCGGCTCGGCGCGCCTCCCGAGCAATCACCTCCAATATATGCTCGTCGCCTTCATCGAAGAGCGCCTGCGTCGCATCCAATCGCAAACCATCGAAATGAAATTCATCGATCCAATAGGCAGCATTTTTCGCGAAATATTCGCGCGCACCGGCACTGTTGGGACCGTCGAAATTGATCGAACTGCCCCACTCGTTGGCGTAGCGATCCGTGAAATAGTCCGGCGAAAAATCCTTAAACCGGTCGCCGGCACCAAAATGGTTATAGACGACATCCAGAATAACCCCAATTCCGTGTTTGTGGGCCGTCTCGACGAAGAAGCGCAAGTCATCGGGCGATCCGTATAGGCGTGTCGGGGCATAGGCCAGAACGCCGTCGTAGCCCCATCCGAACGATCCGCAAAATTCATTGACCGGCATCAGCTCCAGGCAGGTGATGCCGAGTTCTTTGAGGAAGGGAAGCTTCTCGGCCGCTGCCCGATAGCTTCCCTCAGCCGTGAACGTTCCAATATGCATTTCATAGAGCACCTGACCGCCTGGGCTGAGGCCCGTCCATTCGTGATCATGCCAGTCAAAGTCTCCCGGATCGACGACCATCGATGGACCGGTGGGCCCGTCGGGTTGAAACCGCGACGCCGGATCTGGGGCAAGTTGGTCACAGCTTCCCAGCTTGAAGCGGTAAAGGGCGCCCGGCCTGAGGTTATCGACTTCGATTTGGAAGTAACCGTCATGCTGACGACGCATGTCGAACGTCTGTCCCTCGTCAAGCACAATTGTCATCCTGTCCTGTGCCGGTGCCCATACGCGAAAGGACACGCACGCGCCGATCGGTTCAGCGCCGATCGGATATCGTCGGTTTTCACCGATCTTTTCGTTACCTGCCAAGACGTCTTGATTGGCGCTCATACTTCACCCTCCAACAATGGACCACGTGCATCGACAGCCATGCGCGGGCGATGGTCGTAACCATGTTGCCCGGTCATTGTTCCATTCGCCTAGGTTCGCATGACAAGAATGGCAAAGGCCTCATATGGCTGGAGTTCGACGACACCGGCTAACCGTGTGACGGGCGCATAATTGCTGATCAGGCATTGACCGGAGACGAGCAGCTCTTCCGGCAGTTCGACGGTTATGATGCGGGCGGAAAAACTGGCGACCACCACCATGAACTCATCGCCGAGCCTGCGCGAATAGACGAATACATCAGGGTGATGGTCCAAGTAGGACTGGTAGCGCCCGTGTACGACGATGGGACTGTTTTTCCTAAGCGCGATCAGCTTTCGATAGTGGTTCCAGATGGAGTGTTCATCAGAAATAGCCTGTTCCGCGTTGATCACCGTGTAGTTCTCATTGATTTCAATCCAGGGGATGCCAGTGGTGAAGCCGGCATTGGCCTCAGGCGTCCACTGCATCGGCGTGCGGGCATTGTCGCGGCCATTTTCGTTGGCACCCTTGATGAAGTCTTCGGGCGAAAGGCCGGCTTCCAGGTGCAGACGGTGCATGTTGAGGGTTTCGATGTCCCGATACTGTTCGATCTTCGAAAACGGCACGTTGGTCATGCCGATTTCCTCGCCCTGATAGACAAAGGGCGTTCCTTTCATCAGATGCAGAACCGTTGCCAGCATCTTGGCCGATTCGACCGGATAGCCTTTGACGTCTCCATATTTCGACACAGCCCGCGGCAGGTCGTGATTGCCCCAGAAAAGGGAATTCCAACCGTCGTCGGCCAGCGCATATTGCCATTTGTTGAGAACGGATTTCAGCCTGATCAGATCGAACGGCCGCGAGCGCCACTTGCCGTAGACCTCATCCCATTGCTGCGTTACATGCTCGAACTGGAAAACCATCGAAAGTTCATTGCGGTCCCGGCCGGAGTAAAGAAGCGCGGAGCCGGGTGTTGCGCTCCATGCTTCGCCGACCGTCAATATATCGCGATCCGCAAAGGTCTGGCGGCGCATTTCCTGCAGATAAGTGTGCAAATGCGGTCCGTCTGTGACGACTTCGCGATCCACCTGCTTGCCGATATAATCGATGACGTCCATGCGGAAGCCCGCAATGCCGCGGTCAAGCCACCAGTTCATCATCTTGTAGATCTCGTTACGGACTTGCGGATTTTCCCAGTTCAGGTCGGGTTGCCGCCGTGAGAAGAGATGAAGATAGTATTCGCCGGTTGCGGGATCGAGTGTCCAGGCGGGGCCGCCGAAAGACGAGGTCAGGGAATTCGGAGCGCTGCCATCCGGCCGGGGCTTTCTCCAGATGTAGAAATCACGGAAGCGATTATCGACCGATTTCCTCGCTTCAACAAACCATGGGTGTTCATCAGAGGTGTGGTTGACGACCAGATCCAGTACAATACCGATGCCGCGGCGCCGCGCCTCACTGACGAGCCGGTCGAAATCTGCGAGCGTGCCATATTCCGGGGCGATGTCGGTGTAGTTGGAGATGTCATAGCCGTTATCGTCCATCGGCGACGTGTAGATCGGGGAAAGCCATATGATCTCGATACCCAGTGTCTTGAGATATTCGAGCCTGGAAATGATGCCGCCGAGGTCGCCGACGCCGTCACCATTGCTATCGGCAAAGCTGCGTGGATAAATCTGGTAGATTGTCTTGCGTTCCCACCACCTTTCGGTCCGTTTGCTGTCGTCGGCCATGGAAGATCCCCGCGGTGTCAGAGTAATTGCTGAACAAAGATCAGACGCGAAGAAGGTTCCGGCTATTCCGGCAAAACCTTGCCCACCGTTTTGCCGCCAGCATTCTTTATGCGAGATCGCATAAACGGGTTTATTTCAAGAACCTACGAAGGTGGCACCTTGCATCTGCGGGCAAAAAGGAACGTCTCTAACGATGCCGGGCGGCGATCTCACGGTCGGCCAGGTCGGCATGGCCCAGCGATTTAGCTCCCCCTGTTTCTTCGAGCAGCAGGCGAAGCTCGCAAGCGCGAGTTGGAAAAACTCCCGAGGCCAGCTCCGGCCGCTGCGTCAAATATTCCACGAACTCGATAACGAGTGACCGAAGTGAAGCGTCGGCGATGGAGGTGAAGGCAGACAACAAGTCTTCTGAGGAATGAAAAGCGTCGGAGAACCGTGAAACTGATGCGTCACCGAGGGCGCCTACGAACTTTACATCGCCAAAAAGCCATTCGGGAGTCACCTCTAGGCACCTGGCGATCTGGAGGAGCCGTCCCGGGCTCAGTTTGTTGCGTCCCGTCTCATACTTTTGGATTTGCTGATAGGTGATGCCAATGCAGTTGCCGAGCTGCGTCTGCGACAGACCTAGGCGCCGTCGCTGCGCGCGCATCCGCGATCCAATGACCGCGTCAAATTCTTCCGGTTTGCTTTTCGTCAATTTCGCTCCGTTTGCTTCGGGTGGTTGACGGTACTTGGTAGGAGCGACTTGTAAAACCTCTCCGGCGAGGCGGCAACGACCATACCGTCAGCATCGGCAATTTCGATACGATGGCCATTAACCTTCTGGCCTCCGCGAATTTTCTCCGCCATCAGATCCCTAGCGCTCGCCCTTGCTTCTTCGAAGGCAAGTTCGACAGTTTCGAATTCGGTACCGTCTGGGTCGACCGCAGCTCATCGCCATTCGATGTTCAGAAAAACCGCAAGCCTGCGTCTTAATCGCATCAGGCCCACGGCGATGGGGGGCCTGGAACCTAATGGCTGTTCTTGTGGCTCTGCTGGCCCGGCTTGACGTGTTGCTCATGCGAGCCACCCTGCTTGTCAGCCGATTTGCCTTCGGAAGGCGATGACTTCGTCGTCGAAGCCTGCTTTGAACTCGACTTGCTCTGAGCAGCCCTTACGTGCTGTTCGTGCGATCCGCCTTGATTTGCCATGGTGTTCCGCAGGTCGATCGAGCACCGTACCTCAGCGCCACTTCGGGTTCTGAGATCGGTGTCTGGCCGCGCTGTCGGTGAAGTGCTCCTGCAGTCGATCGGTGGACCAACGAATTCAATGCCTTTCCGCTTGCAGAGCGCCGCAAGCTTCTGCTGGTCGTCCGGGGTGAATGGCACCTGCGGCGGAATTTCCGCTCGCTCAGTGGACACAGAGGCCGCACGGCGCGTCTTTGTCGTGCCGCTATTAGAGTGCAATGACGGACGAAGTTTGCTGGCTGCAGCACTTTCCGCAATGGGCATCGCATTGCAGTCAGCATTTGGTCGTTGGACCGGCGATCCGGACAGGGCAACTCGTTCCGGTCCTGAGCGACTGGGACATCGCGACGCTGGTCCATGCAGTCTATCCTGCCAATCGTCACATCGCCGTCAAGGTCAGGATGTTCGTGTCCTTCCTCGTCAATCATCTCTCCGGTGATCCGGACCTGCGACGAGAAAAAAGCTAGGCCCGGCCAGCTCAAGTGCCGACCTCAATCTCGCTGCGGCTTTGCTAGAACCGCCCGCTGGCCGTTCACTCGTTAAACAGGACGACCTCGACAAAAACCAACGCGCGATGGGATGAGGCTGAGTGGTCCATTTCCAATCGTCAAGAAGGTCGTTCGGGAAGCGGATCTGTGGCGGTTTTGTTGAGGCGCGTTTACACCTCTTGCTCCGGCGCTATCCGCGCTTCGTTTCAACATCGACGCGCAATCTTGCTTGGCTCGATGCCCCCTGGCGGAACTGGACCGCGATTGAACCGTTTCTCCGCAAGAGAGTGCGGGGGCGTCAAATTGACATTCAGCAATATAAGTTTTGGGAAGCCCTCACGTTCCGTGTGGCCGATCGCTTTCCTATGCTTCATGTCATCTTGCGGCGCCGCGGCAGCGGCGGAAGGAAACGGCACCGGGGCGTCCGAAGCCTTGTTTTTAGTTCAGATCATGATCCTCGTCGTGGTCGGCAGACTCCTGGGCGAGGTGATGGTGCGATTGGGGCAACCCTCGATCATGGGTCAGATCATCGGAGGAATTCTCCTTGGTCCTTCCATCTTCGCGGTGATTGCACCGGGCGCACACACGGCACTCTTTCCGGATGGTGAAGCGCAGAAGGCGATGGCTGATGCTGTTGCCCAGCTTGGCATCCTATTTTTGTTGCTGCTCGCGGGCATGGAAACCGACCTTGGCCTAGCCCTAAAGCTTCGTCGCGCGGCTGCAGGCGTCTCGCTCACAGGCATCGTTTTGCCGTTCGCATTGGGCTTTGCTCTTGGTGAGCTCGTGCCAGCTACGCTGCTCCCTGATCCTGACGCGCGTCTTGTCACCTCGCTGTTTCTCGGTACTGCCTTGTCTATCTCATCGGTGAAGATCGTTGCATCAGTTGTCCGAGAGATGGATTTCATGCGCCGCAACGTCGGCCAACTGATCGTGGCGTCTGCCATCATCGACGATACGGTTGGTTGGGTCATCATCGCAGTGACATTCAGTATCGCGCAAAGCGGGCACGTTGACCTCACAACATTGGCGAAGAGTGTGGTCGGTACCGTCGCTTTTATGGCTTTGAGCTTCACAGTCGGCCGACGCATCGTTTTTGAAATCATTCGTTGGACGAACGACAAATTCAAAAGCGATCTGCCGGTCTTAAGCGCCATTATTGCGATCATGGGCACAATGGCGATCATCACCAATGCCATAGGCGTTCACACCGTGCTCGGGGCGTTTGTCGCGGGCATTCTGGTAGGGCAATCTCCTATCCTCACCAAGCAGATCGAAGGTCAGTTACGGGGGTTGACGACGGCACTGTTCATGCCGGTCTTCTTCGGACTGACGGGCCTTAGCACGGATCTCAGCGTGCTTGGAGAGCCCTCGATCGCTCTCCTCGCTGCCGGCCTGATCGTCATCGCAAGTGTCGGGAAGTTTGCGGGTGCATTCGCGGGCGCTAAGGTCAGCGGCTTCACTAACGCGGAGGCAATTGCACTCGGATGTGGCATGAACGCACGCGGATCGACAGAGGTGATCGTCGCCTCGATTGGCCTTTCTGTTGGCGTGCTGGACGAGCGGTTGTTCTCGGTGATTGTTGCCATGGCGGTTGTCACAACGATGGCCATGCCACCGACATTACGCTGGGCGCTAAAGAGACTGCCGATGCGGGACGACGAGAGAAACCGGCTGGAGCTTGAATCTTTCGAAGACACCAGCTTCCTATCGGATTTCGAGCGCGTTCTGCTTGTCACCGATGAGTCATCCAGCAGCGATCTGGCTTCCCGGGTGGCAGGGCATTTCGCGGCGGTCAGGAATATGCCTGTCACCGTTCTGGCGGTCGATGCGCCAGATGCCGACGCCGCCAAGGCAGAGCAATCGTCGAAGGCTGGCGATCGCGCAAAACTGGTCAGCGATCGCGTTCGCCAAATCGCCGGCGGCGCTGTGGAAGCCGCCTCTGAAGAAGGAGCTGAGGTCAGATCCGACATCCACGTGTCGATCAGAGAGCGGGATGGCAAGTTGGAAGATGTCCTCGCTGACACGGCAGAGAAGGGCCATGACATGATGTTCGTCGGCATCGAGCCGACGACGTCAGAAGGTGGCGGCTACAGCGAGTATCTTTCGACCATGATTGAAGCATTCGAAGGTACGACCGCTCTCGTCGCATCAAGAGGAAGAGTTCCAGCGGAGGATACCGAGCTCAGAATTCTTGTTCCCGTCAGCGGAACAGAGCGCTCCATGAAGTCTGCCGAGTTCGCATGCGTCATAGCAAAGGCGAGTGGTGCCGCGATATCCGCTGTCTATTTCCAGGAGCCTGGGCAAGCGGCGTCGCCGTCCAGGGTAAGCGACACCGGCAATATTCACCACTCTGCTTTCCAGCGCATCGATCAGATTGCGGGCTTCTACGATGTCGATGTGGAGAAAGTGGTTTCGCATGGTTCCTCCCCTGAGCTGGCGATCCTTGCTCATGCGAGAAAGGGCCGGTTCAATCTAATTGTTCTAGGGGTAAGCAAGCGTGCAGGCTCAATTCTTTCTTACGGAACAATAGCAGACACTTTGCTGGAGACCGCCGATCGATCCTTTGTATTCATAGAGACATAAGGGAAGGGCGCTCCATTGGCGTTTTAGAAAAGCCAGCCGAGGTCATTCGATAGTTCTAAAAGTAAGAAGGGTCGCGGAAACCCGACGCTTCGACCGAACCTTGAGCCGATCTTAATGATTTCCTTCTCCGCAGGCCTGATCCCGTGGCGTGGCATCGCCCTTACCGGCATGGGTCCGAGGTGCGCCCTTGGCATTTGACCTATCCTTGCACTTCCTTATGTCGGTGCCGGTCGTGCTGTTTGTCATGTATCCGTTGGTTGCCACCGGCCTCATGGTCTTGGCGGCGGTTGCTGCCAATCGATCAAGAGGCCCAGGTTTGACCGGACGAAATTCGCAGCGTTCGGTCGCTCATTCACGCGAGCGCGTCTCCGCCGGGAGGTCCCAGTTCGGACGATACGGTTCGTTCCACATCCAAATGACGAAGCAGATGCCACAAACCAGCACGCTTCCGATGACCGCCGCCACAACAATGCGGGTATCTCTCTGCACGCTTGAGTCCCTAGAAATATCATGTCGTGATGTATTCGAGGGTCGAGTATCGGTCAAGTTCTAATATCCGCCAACTTTTCAGGTGTCCCCTTAACCGTTGCGTGGCACGTCGGCGCCCGGCAAACGAAGGTTTCAATAATCGATTTGGCCGTCAAGAGTCCACAAGTTCCCTCGGGCGGACCGCCATGCCGGAGTGTCCCTAGCGAGCCTTGTCAAGGCGGGCGCTTTTGAGACAATCGCCGCTCCTGAGGCTGCAATCACGAGGTCGAAAGTCGCCTAGCCGCTTGCTGCATGCCGCTCCAGCGCGTGGCTTGCCATACGCCCCAGCGTAAGCCCCTGAACCAATATCGAGAAGACGACCACGCAGTCTGTCGTTGAGAGGAGGAGCGGCTTCCATTCGGTGTCTGGAAGCGACAGCGCCAGCGCGATCGTTATACCCCCGCGCCGGCTATCGCAGGCCAGCACCACGGTCGTACTACGCTGGAAGCTATACCGACGCTTGACTGTCGCAACGGCAGATGCAGTGGCGACGAAGCGCGCGCCGACGGCAACCGGGATCGCAAGGAGCGAGACCGGAAGCTAAGCCGGGTCGAAGGCGAAGCACGGCAACTTCGATGCCGATCAACAGGGAGAGGATTGAATTGAGTATCTGATCGACCAGCGTCCAGAGGCCGAAAAGATGGCGCTGGGTCACGTCACTCAGCGCATCCTTTGGACCGCGGTTCCCTACGAGAATGCCGGCGAACACAGCGGCGAGCCAGGAGACGAAAAGCACAGCGGTTCATTGCGTAACGACCACATGTGACACGCCTGCGAAGTTCACTTGAAAAAGGGGTTGAACCGCTGGCGCTCATTGATTTATATCACGACATGATATTGCTATGACCGGAGCGTGACGTCGAGGTGTCAGATCCAATCAAACCCCGGCATCTGCCGAATGACGAGATCCTGGCGGATCGCCTGGGCCTCTCCACCAAGGAGTTCAAGCGATATCGCCTGCAGAACCTCGTTTCAGTTTCCACCGCGGACGCGGTCGGGAGCGACGGGTTTGTGGTCACCTGCCAGCTCGGTAACAGGATCTGGGAAGGGGTTATCCTAGATGGGACCGTCATCTCTGAAGAGGTCCGGTTTCTGCGCGGAAAGCGCGCCGGCAACCCGCCACCGATGGTTCGCCGCGGATCCTGATTCGACGTAAAGAAAGGAAAACAATGAAGAAGCTCGCCGGCCTCTTTGTCGCAATCTCGATCCCTCTGTCCGCCCACGCTGCGGCCAGAATGGTCTCTCAGACCGGCGACTGGGGCGTCTACTCCTTCGAAAGAGATGGAAAGCTTGTTTGCTACGCGCTTTCGGTGCCCAAGGAAGCCAGACCCTCGGAGGTCGATCACGGGAAGAACTACTTCCTGGTCGCGCCAGCGGAAAACGGCGGCAGCAACGAGCCAGAGGCCGTCCTCGGCTACGCAGTGCAGCCCGGTTCGGTACGGGTTTCCGTTGGCGAGAAGACGTTCAAGATGTTCGTAAAGGACAATACCGCCTGGGTCGCTGACGCCGCGCAGGAACCCGGACTCATCAACGCGCTTCGCTCCGGCAGTCGCATGACCTTGCAGGCGACGTCTGCACGAGGAACGCGTACTAGCTACGATTATTCTCTGTCAGGCATCACGGCTGCTTTGGAGCGGGTCGCGAGATGCAGGTGAAGCCGGGCTTAACCAATTCGAAACGAACGTGTAAGCGGGCGCCGCGAGTTCGCCAGGGAGGCGCAACGGCGGTTTACCTTTGCCCGAAAGTAGCGGTCCAATTCGTGCTTCGAGCTTTCGAACTTATGCCAAGGCGCTCTGCGTCGTGTTGGCCGACACTGTGGCGTAACCTCAAAATCCTCACATCGTATCCGCATTGAAGATACTGTTCAGGGTCCACAGTCGCCAAAATGTCGGCGCCACTTTCAAAAGTGGCCCGCCCGAAATCATTTCGGACGGGCCTCGCGCGGACCAGACATCTCATCACGTCCGACCTAAACCCTAGCTGTCGGTGACTGGCGCGTCTCCTCCCGATCGCGGCAGTTCCTTCATTTTTACGAGCTGGTCGGCGCAGGCGTCGGCCGCGTTCGTGACGGTTCCGTCGATCCCCGCGATCTTCGCCCACCCACCTTCGGTGATGAAGTCGTCGCGCTGCCATGAGGACTTTGCCTGCAGCGCTTTGAGATTGTGCTCGGCGTCGTTCGCGGTAACAAAGTTATGAACGCAAATGCTTGCGACCAGATCCGCCTTGGCGTTACGGACGGCAATCTCGGTCATGACGTTCGCCCTGCCTGATGTCGTCCAGCCGCCCCAGGTGAAGCCGAGCACCATCGTCAATGCCGAGGCGCCGACGATCGACCAACCCCAAAGGGTCTTGGAAGGCCGGTATCGCGACCAGCCACTGTCGCCATTTTCCATAGCTGTTCTCCTCCGTTTTATATCATGTCATGATACAAAATAGAGAGCGGAGGTCAATCACGCACTGATCAAAAAACGGTGACGCCGGTCAAGCGAGCTCGGTCACCTGTCGCAGTCGCGAGAGGGATTCGGCCAGGAGCGGTTCGTTTTCGAGCATTCCGTCGACATGAACCCTCGCCAGAGCTTCAAGAACCTTCTCGCCCTTGTTGGTCATGCCGATCAGCACACTCCGCTTGTCGTCCTCAGCGGGTATCCGCTCCGCAAGATCAGCCGAACACATGCGGTCAACGAGCTGTAATGGTGATGCATCAGCATCTGTTCTGCGAGATCGCGAAGCTTGATCTGGCGGCCAGGCGCCGTGCGGACGACGAGAAGAACCTGATACTGCTGGGAGGTCACGCCAGCCTCGGCGAGCGCCGCCTCGCTGAAGGACAGGAATCGGCGCATGGCAAGCCGGAAGCCAGCAAGTCCATCATAGACTTCGTCAGCCGGGCCGGAAATCCGGCGTCCCGATCGAGGCATTCATTAGTCCTTCCAAAATGTCATGATGTGATATAAACGTCGAACCACGCCAGGAGAATGGATCGCGTGTGCGAGATGCGGAGACGGTGCAAACCACCGGCGTCGACCGATCACTCGCGGACCATATTCTTCTGATGCTGGCAAAAAGACTGTGCCTATTTCGTGACGTCGAGAAAAAATTCATCATGGTTGGCAAGAGCAGGTCAGGAACGCAGCCATTTGAGACCGATCGTTTCGGCGTGCGGATCGAAGGGGATGGCACCTGGACGGTGTTCGACATCTTCACCGGCTGGCCGGCAGATTATGTCGGACGGCTTCTCGATGGATTGGACAAGGGCGTCGCCGACAGCCTTTGCGCCGTTGTAAACGCCTTGGACAAGCGCCACCGCGCGACGCCGCGCCGTTGAAACGGCTCTCAGGCCGGAAATATCGGAGCGATTGCATTTCCATCTCCTAATGCTATCTGAACCTGTCTCGAAGAAGGGGATGCCATGAGCTCGCGCTTGATTTGGTCGATATCGGTTCTGGCGCGGCGGATCTGGTTCAGGGCGACCCTGTTCTCAATCGCGGCAGTTGCCACCGCCCTGCTGGCGATCGTCGTCACGCCCTACATCCCGGCGGACTTGTCGACGAAGATCGGCGCCGACTCCGTCGATAATATCCTGGGTATCATCGCTTCGAGCATGCTCACCGTCACGACCTTCTCGCTCAGCACAATGGTCTCGGCTTACTCCGCGGCAACGAGCAACGTAACGCCGCGTGCGACCCGTCTCGTCATGGAGGACAGCACGACACAAAACGTGCTGGCGACTTTCGTCGGCTCGTTTCTGTTCAGTCTTGTCGGCATCGTCGCCCTGACGACGGGCGCATATGGCGAGCAGGGGCGGCTGGTTCTCTTCGTCGTCACGATCGGCGTCATTGTGCTCATCGTGGTGACGCTTTTGAGATGGATCGACCACCTGTCCCGGCTAGGAAGGGTGACAGAGACGACACGCCGTGTGGAGGAGGCGACGCTCGACGCCGTAAAGGCCTGGCGGAAATCCCCGAACCTCGGGGGGAAAGCGCTCGACGGAGACAGTCTCGAGCCCAGGGCCGGTGACACACCGTTTTTCACGGACGAGATCGGCTACGTGCAGCATGTTGATGCAGCGGCGCTGGCGAAAATCGCCGACGAGATAGAGTGCGACGTGGTGATCTTGGCGTTACCTGGCAAGCTTGCCTCGCCCGCCCGGCCGCTTGGATGGCTGCGTGGAGCTTTGGGCGAGGATGTTTTGGATCGGGCCGCGGCCTGCTTTTCGATCGGCGACGTCCGATCCTTCGATCAGGACCCGCGGTTCGGAGCGTCGGTACTAACTGAGATCGCGTCGCGCGCCTTGTCTCCTGCTGTCAATGATCCGGGGACCGCCATCGACGTCATCTCCCGCGCGATGCGAATCCTTTACTCCTGGCACGAAGCAATCGGCGAGGCGCCGGAGGAGGCTGTCTATCGCCGGCTCAATGTCGCGACACTGACGGCAGCCGACTTGTTCGACGACCTGTTCACGCCGATCGCCCGCGACGGCGCCGGCCTTGTCGAAGTCGGACTTCGACTTCAGAAGACCCTCGCAGCTCTTTCTAAGCTCGGCCCGCAATTCCATTCAAACGCCGTGCGCCATTCGAAGGAGGCACTCGATCGAGCGGCCGCGGTGATACAGATTGACGCCGACATGGAGAGGTTGCGGGCCGCTGCTGCACCCATCATTGCTGACGGTAAACATATTTGGGCGCCGGGCGCAGAGGATTGATGGGACACGACATCAAGGTTGCCGAGCGCCGTTCAATGATTTCGCTTCTACGCAATCGATCACGACGGCAGCGTCGTCCCCGGCGACGGCTCACTGACGGCGCCGTTTCGCAGACCGGTTCGTCGATCGGCACGGTCTACCTCGCTAAGGCGTCCAGGGAACAAGTTCTCCGAGCCTTGAGGGCCACAGTCCGAGATCGTCTTGCACCGCAACTGGCAACGCGTCCCTCTGCCGCACCAGCAAGGCGTGATGGATTGCGGCTTCGAGTGGTTCCGCTTCGCCTTGATGCGGTTGGCCTCTGATTGCGAGCTCGCCGGTTGTCCTTACGTCGTCGCCTGCGACGATGATAACATGCCCCGGATAAGACGATGCGTTTCCGCTATCCACCAGGTCGAATCTTCGCATTCATTCCCCCTTGTCACTGCTTTCGGCGCCTCTCGGAGCATCCGAAGCTATTTCGGACCACACCTCTTCAATGGTCTTGCCGGCCTTTCGGAGCGCCACGATCCTGGCAATTGTGGCATAGGCCACTGGATCGCTTCGGTTGACCGCCGTTTGCCTGCACCACTGGTCGAGAAGAAGGCTCACAGCCACAAGCTCACGGGCGTCCGTCCTTTGGGCGTGCGGTTGACGATGAAGGGCAGGGCTTACGAATCCAATGACCTTAAGACCTATCGCTGCGGCTGAAAATATCATGTTGTGATACTAATTCACTTTTGGACGTGAAGGAAATGACAATACCGCGAGCGGTGTCTGCTGCTGGGAAGGCGCAAGCATTGGTAGGGCTCGGTGGAGTGTCAGTCTCCGCCGGGCAGGTCGAGCCCCACCCATCTCAGGCGACTTTGCTCGTAGACGCTTAGTGTCGGAACCAGGGAGGACGGATCGTGGAAACATCCCAGGGCGAGCGCGACGAGATCCTCCCGAAAGTCCGTCATCCAAAAAAACGTCGACCCGCAGTCAAGACAGAACTTGAACTCGATCGATCTCCCGCTGTCTTGCGCCCTCGTGTAACGTCGCGAGGCTCCTGAAGCCGCCACCTCTTCCCGGTCGAAGAAGACCGCTACCCCGAATGCACTGCCAGTGCGGCGCTTGCACTCCTGGCAGTGGCATGCGGAGATCTTTACGGGGGCCGCGTTAGCCCTGATGGTAAGCTGGCCGCAGGAGCAACTGGCTTCTCGCGTCACTGTCGCTTTGGTCTGATCCTCCATATGGCCTGCGTCTTTCCCAAATCCACAGCGAGCACTATGTCGAGGTCTGTCGCCGCCGTTGCTTGTCGAGTGCATTCATGACGATGCATAGGGACTTCGATCCGCCTTCGTCCATCAGTGTTGTTGTGCGTCCGTGGTACTCCGCGGCGAGCCCGGTGAACAGATCGAAGATTGTCCAGGAGCCGTCATGTTCGCGGCGAATAGAATACCGGTCAGTGAGATAGTCGCGCATGGTCGTCGGCCGAGTGTGTTAGGTTCGATTTGATCCCGGTTCCTTCTCCGCAGCGCGTCGCGCCCGGATTGCGGCGGCGATAAAGACCCGCGACAGACCGTGGTAAAGCGGTTCACGTGAAAGCAATCGCGAGGTCACGTAACCGATCATCGACACCGCCATGATCGGGATGACGGCCTGGTGGTCGCCGGTCATCTCCAGGATAATGACGAAGGCCGTCATTGGCGCTTGTACGACGCCTGCGAAGTAACCCGCCATCCCGAGGATTGCTGCAAGGGCGATGCTGGTGCCGAGCAGGGAGCCGACGGTGCTGCCAAGACCGGCGCCGACGGCGAGCGACGGCGCGAAGATGCCGCCGGGTATGCCTGACAGCATCGATAGGAAGCTGGCTGCAAGTTTCTCGACACAGAAGAGCAGGGGCAAGGCATTGCCCTCGACCGCGCCACGCGCCTGCTCGTAGCCGGTGCCGAAGGTGGTGCCGCCGGATGCGATACCGATGACAGCGATTCCCAGTCCGCAGGCTCCCGCAAGTGCCAGCGTGCGCTTCAGCGGTCTCGGTTGCGCCCAGCGGCGGATCTTCTGGCCGAAATGCAAGGCAAAACCGCTAAATGCGGCACCAAGGGCGCCGCCACCCACACCGCAGATCAAAACCAGTCCCCAATCGCGAAGTTCGGTCGGCGCCGCCGAGGCCATACCGAAATAATTGTAGCTGCCCGAAAGCCCGAGTGCGGCCAGACCGGAGAGGATGACGGCGGTCAGCACCAGCCCGTTGGCTCGCGATTCATACGTACGGCTCATCTCTTCGATGGCAAAGACGATACCGGCGAGCGGCGTGTTGAAGGCAGCGGCGATACCTGCTGCCGAACCCGCCAGGATCAGCCCGCGTGCCTGCGCCATGCCGCCAAAGCGGGCGACGGCGAGCATGATCGAAGCGCCCACCTGTACCGTTGGCCCTTCGCGGCCGATCGAGGCGCCGCAGAACAATCCAAGCACTGTCAGTACAATCTTGCCGAAGGCAATCTTCAGCGACAGCAGCCGTGCCCTGTCTTCTGCGTGATGTAAGTGTCGCGCTGCAATTGCCTGCGGAATGCCGCTGCCGCCTGAATTCGGAAACAACGTCGACGCCAGATAGGCCGACAGGATGAAGCCCGCCGGCGTCAGCAACAGCGGCAGCAGGAAGCTTCCTTCAGCGACAGAGTTGAGAGATAGGAATGCGTTTTGCGCCAGATCCGCGAGCTTGGCGAAACCGACGCTTATTACACCGATCGCGAAGGCCCCGCACCAGAACACCAGTCTTGGCTTCCAGAGAGAAAACGAACCCCAAATCACGCGGGAGCGGCGAAGAAGCTTGGAAGGGCGGTAACGGCTTGGCATGGCGGACTCGGTACGTGACGCAGGCAAGAAATCTTCTAACGCCAAAGGCGCCCGGAGATCACCCCCCAAGAATTGAAAATGCGCCGGATCGGGGTTTGTTGCTCCGTGCCGAACCACCAAGCACGTTATACTCAGCGCCTTCGGAAGGGGATCGCCATCCCTCGGCCAGACGACGTTTCCACGATGCAGGCTCTGGTGAAAGACCATTGCCTGACGAAGGCAATCAATCCGGACAGCGAGGAAGGGCGGGACCTCGCGCGCGAGTTGCTGAAGTGCTTTCAGATCGGCGTGACCAATAAAAGCAGACCAATTGAACCGCTCGCGTCCCGCATCTGACGCCGATCGAAGCTTGTAATGTATACGCGTCTACGTCGGTTGCTTCCTATGGCCCGACGCCCTCAGGACGACGGCCCCGGCCACGCCCGATGCAAGCGAGCCCGCAAGGATCCCGATCTTCACGTGATCTTGAGACGACGCATCCGGGAAGGCCAGCAGTCCGATGAACAGGCTCATCGTGAAGCCGATGCCGCAAAGCAGAGACACGCCCGTCATCTGCGACCAGGTCGCCCGCGCCGGAAGCTGCGCTAACCCGGACTTGACCAGAAGCGCCACCGTTCCAAGCACGCCTGCAAGCTTCCCCAGGAAGAGGCCGGCGGCGACGCCGATGGTCACCGGCTCCGCAAGGACGTTTGCCGACGCGCCTGCGAAGGAGACGCCGGCATTGGCGAAGCCGAATATTGGCACGATGAAGAAAGCCACCGGCTTCTGGAGTGCGTGCTCCAGTTTATGGAGCGGTGAGTCCGCGTCCGAGGCTTCGGGCGCGCCGGGGGTGACCTTCAGCGGAATGGCAAGCGCCAGGACGACTCCCGCGAGCGTGGCGTGAATCCCTGACAGGAAGACGGCGATCCAGAGGAGAACTCCCAGCGCCAGATAGGCCCAGATGTTCTTCACGCCGGACCGGTTCAGGATCACCAAGTTTCCGATCAAGACGGCTGCGACGGCAAGTGCAAGAACGTTGATGTCTGCCGTATAGAAAATGGCGATGACGATCACCGCGCCGAGGTCGTCGATGATCGCCAGCGCCGCCAGGAAGATCTTCAGCGAGGCGGGCACCCTATCCCCGAGAAGGGAAAGGACGCCGAGTGCGAAGGCGATGTCGGTCGCGGTCGGAATCGCCCATCCTCTCAAGGTCGACGTGTCTGAAAGATTGAAGCTGATGTAGATCAGTGCGGGCAGCACCATTCCGCCCGCTGCAGCGGCGCCTGGAAGAATTCGTCTGCTCCAGCTCGACAGTTGTCCGTCCAGCATTTCCCGCTTGATCTCAAGGCCTACCAGCAGGAAGAAGGCGCTCATGAGGGCGTCGTTGATCCAGTGCTGTAGACTGAGCGGGCCGAGGTAGACATGCAGGGCGTGGAAGTAGACGTCTGCGGCGGGAGAGTTTGCGACGACGATCGCCAGCACGGCCACCGCCATCAGGATCAGGCCGCCCGACGCCTCGCTATCGAGAAACTGACGCAGCGTGGACTTGATGCGGCCTTGGATCGTTTTCGACACGGGTTCGCTTCTCCGATGAAGGTTGATCTCAGTCTCCGTCAATAAGGGGAATCCCCGGCGCACGCAGCACACGCGTGTCTCATAAGTAAGGACTGGATATGGGTTTGCCTAGTGAAATCGACAGGCGCCGCCCGTTCTGACAAAGGCTTGAACGGCACGTCAGGCGCCTTACTTGTCGATCAGCAGCCTGAACAGGGCCGTGCATTCCGTCTCTTCCCATAGGAGGTCGCTAATGCGTCCCTCTCAAACGATATTGCTTGCCGTCACAGCAGTCGCGATCGCCGGACTGCTATACTTGGCTTTCTCCGTCGGCCATACCGTCGCACCGCCACCCGTCTAGGAAGCGAGATGGAATGAGGCTCAAAGCCGAACCACCCAGCGGCGCCGACCGCAATTTGCCCCAGTGCAAGGAGGACCAGAGCGCGATCACTTATAGACGCCACTTATTTCTGACATGCATGCGTCTTCCACTCAAAACTGCGTTTCCCTTGCTTAGCGTGAAGCGTTAGACGCCTGCAGCGCGCGTGTGGCGGCTTCCCCGGCGCCGGCCCATGTGCGACAATGCTCGAAGGACGTCTCCGGCAGTCGGCTGTTAGTGGGAGGTCTTTTCAGCTGCTGGAGGCTTATCTGTAAGTATGGTTCGCCGGGCGAGTGCACCCAAGGTGAGACCCTGGACGATGATGCTGAACAACACCACCGCATAGGTGGAGGAGAGAATGGCGAGCTTGGCCGGGCTCTCCGGAACAGACAGGGCCAGCGCAATGGAGATGCCACCACGGATGCCCGCCCAGGTGAGGAATGGCACGTTCCTGGTCGACATCATATCGCTCGACCAAGCAGCCATGGCGGGCGCGCCGACGGCGATCAACCGAGCAAACAGAACAAGGGGGATGGCGACGGCCGCTATCTCCAGGGATCGTGTGTCGAATTTCAGGACGAGTACTTCGAGCCCGATCAGCAGGAAGAGAACCGAGTTGAGGATCTCGTCGATCAGCGTCCACAACCCGAACAGATAGGTCTGGGTGCGATCACTCATGGCCTTGCGCGGTCCGTGGTAGCCAATCAGCAGGCCCGCAGCGACCACGGATAACGGTCCGCTGACGTGAAGGCGATCGGCGATCGCGTAAGTGGCTGTGACAAGGGCAAGCGAGATCAGGACCTCGACCGAATAGTCGTCGATCAGGCGCATAGCCCAGTAAGCAATACCCCCGGTAACGATGCCAAGCAGGAGACCGCCGCCGCCTTCCACGAGAAGGAGTTTGATAATCGACCCGGCGGTGATGGTGCTGTCATGACCCTGCGTCGCAAACAGCAGCATCACGGTGAACAGAACAATCCCGATACCGTCATTGAAGAGTGATTCGCCCTGCATTTCGACCTCAAGATTGGCAGGCACCTTGACGTTCTTGAGGGTTGCCAGAACCGCCACGGGATCCGTAGGGCTGATGAGGGCGCCGAATACCATCGACCAGGCCAGCGGCATCTCGAGTCCGAACAGTTTTGCGATGAGCCAGAAACCGACGCCAACAATAGCGGTGGACACGATCGTTCCGAACAGGGCGAGGATAGCCACAGGCGCAGCGCGGTCGCGCATCCTGCCCAGATCGACATGCAGCGAGCCGGCAAACAGCAGAAATGCGAGCATCCCGTTCATCACCACTTCGGTAAAGTCGATCCGAAGCAAGGCCTGGGTCAGCGGCTCGAAGAGGTGCCGCTTGGGATAAGCGGCGTCGACGGCGACAAGGATCAACGACGCCCCCACACTCATCACCAGAAGGCCGATCGTGTTCGGCAGCGGCAGGTACTTGTGGTTGATCCAGCCGAGGGCGGCCGATAGAGTCAAGAGAATGGCGGAGAGTTCAAAGATCGACACATCTACCCCGAGTGATCTGTGGTTTCTATCCGGAAGCGCGGATTGGCCGGAGACCGAACGCGCTTTTGCCGATCGAGAGCACGTTCGTCGCCGAGGATGGCACAACGTACAGCTTAAAGGCATTGGCGAACGGCAGACCGATGCCGCTCATTCCGGTTCTCCATCGGAATATACGTGGCATTCGTATTGAATTGATCGATTTTTCTGATAGGTGAGCGGTGTCCCTGCTGCAGTCATTGCGGAAATGCTTGGGCTGGTCCATCCGGTTTTGAACGAAACCGCGGTCCGGGTGAACTGGGGTTCTGCAGGCGGTCTTGGCGCGCCAAACCCTGAAGCGCTCTTCCGAGTCTCACGATGGAACTTCGATGCCCTAAGACAGGGTTTCGCATTGAAACGCGCACTACCCAATACCAAACGCGGCGTCACTCTCGGGTGTAGCGACCTCACGCCGTCGATGGAGGGCCGTCCGACCGCGGCCTGCGAGGAGCAGATCCAGTTCATCCCTCGAATTGCCGAAGCGCTCGATAAGCCGGCGGGCCTCGTGCCTGCTGACGCCGTACTGCCGGCGGAGCGACGCGATGTTGTGGATCGCTTCCGGCTCATTTTGACCGTCTGTGGTTTCGTCCTGGTGCTCGCTCATGTCAAAACTGCCTTTATTATCATCCAGACGGCCATCGCGACCATCATGAGGTTTTCGGTCAGGGATATGAATCCCAAGGGAACGTTGCTGTCCCCACCAAGGCACGCGCACTTCAACTCGCGCTTCTCGACGTAGACCGCCTTGAATACTGAACAGGCGCCGATCGTACCGATGGCCAGTGCGACCGGCGAGGCGATCAGGGCCAACATCCCGCCTGCGATCATCAGCACGCCCGCGAACGCTTCGGCGAATGGATAGATATAGGCGTAGCGAACCCAGCGCCGAGCCAGGAGATCGTAGCCGAGGAACATTTTCGTGAAACTCTCCAGGTCGCGCAGCTTTAGGATCGCCAGCTCGCACATGCTGAAGGCGGCAAACCACTCGACGGTGCGAAGCGATGCCAGCGTCCCGGCAGCACAGCCAGCTGCAATCGCCATCGATGCGGTCATCGCAAATACTGCCACGACCGGCACGTAGGAAGTGGCGTCCGGATCCTTTAGAGGATCGCCAAAGAAATTGCGAAGGTCGTCGTACCCACCGACGGGTCTGCCGTCGATGAAAATCTGCGGTGTGGTGCCAACGTCCTGGTCAGCCTTGAAGCGATCCGTTTCTTCACGGGTCCTGAGCCAGTGGTCCTCGACCCGATATCCTTCGCGTTGCAGCAGGTCGAGCGACTTGAGACCGAACGGACAGATGTGGTCCTTCATGACCATGCGGTAGATGACGGCCTTCTTGACCGGCGTCGCCATGAGCATCACGATGCTCCCGCACCGCGGGTTGACGTACGGTGGATCAGAAGGTCCGCGTCTTCGTAGGCCCACCGCGCGAACGCGTCCAACGTTTCCGACCGGGTAAAGGAAACGCCGAAGACGCTCACGCTGTAGTCGACGACGCCGCAGTCGATCCTCGCGACATATCTGCGATTGCGGCCGCCACGCGCGACGTAAGAATGGTTCGGCCTGATGAGGGTAGGCTGCATCTGCGTACTCCCTTTATCGAAAGATAATGGAGAGGCGCCCTTGCGGTTCCGCGATCCGCAAAATTTATATCACGTCATGATGAAGGTGCTTCAAAGATAGAACAGGACATAAACAGATCCGCCATAGATGCTCGCGCACATGATGGCTGCTCCGGCGAGAAAAAGCTTCACGTCCATCCCGTCAACCTCAGTTGACCGCCTGCTGGGTCTGCATTTGCGACACGACTTGGGGCGCTTCTGCGGGGATCGACGCGACAGCGAACATGACGGCGACATAGGCTGCGAATACCGTTGAAATGAAAGCCGTCTTCGTCATCGTACCATCCTTTATATCATGTGATGACATTCTTTAACGCTTCGACCATATTGTCAATCCTGAATACAGGCTGAACAAAACTGGGAGGAGGGGCGATGACGGCCGAGAAAATATTGATTGTGGAGGACGACGCCATCCTGGCCGCCGATCTTCGCGACATAGTGACAAGCTTCGGCTACGAGACGTCCGGCGTCGCCGATAGTTTCGAGACCGCTCAAGCGCTCGCTCCGTTCAGCGATATCGCGCTTGTCGATGTCAAACTTCGAGACGGTGCAACGGGTCCCAGGGTTGGACATTATCTGGCAAGCGAGTTCGGGTTGGCAGTCGTGATGGTGACTGGCAATCCCGAGGCCATTCAAACCGGACTTCTGGGCGTCGTGGGCGTGATATCCAAGCCAGTTCATCCGCCGA
Organism: Rhizobium sp. Rhizsp82; assembly: GCF_047325115.1. Classification (NCBI taxonomy): domain Bacteria; kingdom Pseudomonadati; phylum Pseudomonadota; class Alphaproteobacteria; order Hyphomicrobiales; family Rhizobiaceae; genus Rhizobium; species Rhizobium sp. Rhizsp82. The sequence continues at coordinate 688,586 of NZ_CP168569.1, forward strand.
TGATAGGCAAGGTCCTGACCTATCTGCAGGACATCCGAAAAGGCGGCCGTGGCATTCCCCCGGGGGGATTGCGACTATTCGACTGAGCTGGCAAGCAGGGGTATACCGATGAAAGATATGCGCGCCGAACTCGGCCTTTGGGTCGGTCGGATCGAAACCATACTCATCGATCGGGAATTGCTCGATGAAAAAGGACAGCTTGCCGTCGGGATGGGGCCTTCTTTCCCGCAGGAGATAGAGGAGGTTCTTGACGGCTTCATAGACAATCCGATCGAGTTGATTGGTCTCCTGAGGATTTCGCGCGATGCGCGCGATGGACGGCCGCTATCGCCCGCAGTCCTGATGGCGGCACATCTCATGGTGAAGGAAGTCTTGAACGTGTTGCAGCGCTCGGAATTCGATCGATAGACAGGAGCCCGGCTCGTTCAAAAAGTCATTGCCACGATCCATACGAGGACACCTATCCCGAGGATCGCGGCAATGCCGATCGTGCCATAGTTGGGTTCGTGATCCATGCCTCGTCCAGCTCACTGGCCAAGCGTGCCTGAGCGACCAAACCATACGCCGAGGAGAGCAGCGAAAGACACGATCACCAGAAACCCGCTCACGGCGAGCAGCAGGACGCTCGGTATCTTCTTGATATCCGGCTCCGGCGGTGGCGGCCCAGGATTGAACTCCCTGATAACGGCGACGACGAAACAGAAAGCGCTGAAGACGACCAGAATCGTCCCCGTCGTGACAATGAGGATTTCCGGAACGACGTCCGCCAAGAGTGCTTTGGCTCCCATCCCGCTGGCAAGCGCCGTCAAGCCCGTGCGCATCCAGGCTGCATAGGTGCGTTCGGCGGCATAGATCGTGCGGTCGGCGGCAAGCACTGTGCGCCGGTCTGGTCCGGCCTCATCGCTGCGCTCGCTCATGCTGCCAAGCCTCCTGTCACCCGCTGGGCACCCATCATGGCTTGGCCTCTATCCGGACGGGTATCGATTTGGAGGCGGGCGTCTTCGAAAGCTGGTCGTGGTGATCGATCGCATTGAGAACGTTGCACTCCGGATAGTAGGAACAGATCGTCCCCTTCGGCAGGGCGTGCTGTGTCACGACAAGACCGCCGAGCTCTCGCCGCCTGCCGTCGTCGAAGTCGCTGACGAGCCGCACTGTCTGTCCGGGCTCAAGGCCGGCTTCGGCGATGTCTTCGGCGCACATGAGGACGACATCGCGCGTGCCCTCGATCCCGCGGAATCGGTCGGAATATCCATAGATCGTCGTGTTGAACTGGTCGTTCGATCGCATCGTCAACAGTCGGTAACGGCCAGGTCTGTCGGGGAAGGACAGCGAGTTCAGTTGATCGGGCGTTGTGAAGACCGCCTTCTTTTCCGGGGTCTTCCAGATGCGGTCGTGCGCCGCGTTGCCACGATAGAAGCCGCCGGGTTCGTTGAGCCGCTCGTTGTACTTCGCGAAATCTTCCGGGTAGGTCTTCTCGATGAGGTCCCGCACGAGGGAGTAGTCGCCGGTCCAGTCGTCCCATGTCACTTTGGGATTTACGGGAAGGGTCGCCTTGGCGATCCCGGCAATGATGGCGAGTTCACTCTTCAGGTGCTCCGAGGCCGGGCTGCGCTTGCCGATCGAGCCGTGGATGTGGGAGAAGCTGTCCTCGATGGAAATATATTGGTTTCCGGTCGCCTGATCGTCTACCTCCGAGCGCGAGAGACATGGCAGGATATAGGCCGCCTTTGCCGGAAAGAGATGGCTTCGATTGAGCTTGGTCGAGACCATCACGGTCAGTTCCTGCTTCGCCCATGCGACTTCCATGTCCCTCTGGTCGGGGACGGCCCGAAGCAGATTCCCGCCGAGCGATACGAAGCCCTTGACGTGACCGCTCATCAAGCCCTTCACCGCGTCGACGATATGGGTGCCATCCTCCGTCGGCGGATCGAAATCGAAAAGTTCCTTCAGCTTGTCCATCGGAACCAGCTTGGTCTTTTCTGCGATGCCGACCGTACGCTGGCCTTGGACGTTAGAGTGGCCGCGCACGGGACAGACGCCTGCGCCTTCGCGCCCGATGTTGCCCCGCAGCATCAGCAGGTTGGCCAGCATCGCGATGTTGAGCGCGCCCTTCGAATGCTGTGTGAGGCCCATGCCGTATACGCCGATGACCCTCTCGGCCTCGACATATATTTGACCGGCCCGGCGGATGTCGGGCTCGGTTAGACCGCTCTCGCGCTCGATGTCGGACCAGGATGCCGTCCGGACACAGTCGACGAACCGGTCGAAGCCCGTCGTATGCTGCTCGATGAACTCGACGTCGAGGATGCGTTTAAGACCGAGCGTCTTGGCGTCGTCGTCGGCCTCGACCACCACCTTGCAGAGGCCAAGGATTGCCGCGACATCGCCGCCGCTTTGCACCTGCAGATAGAGATCGGAAATTACCGTCTCTTCGCCTGTCAGCATTTGGCGCGGGCTCTGCGGATTGACGAAACTGACAAGGCCCTGCTCGATCACCGGATTGAAGGTGACGATCTTCGCCCCACGCTGCTTCGCCTCCTGGAGAGGGTGCAGGAAGCGTGGGCTGTTGCTTCCAGGATTCTGGCCGAAGAAGAACAGGCAGTCGGTCTTTTCCAGATCGTCCCAGACCACGGTACCCACCGGCGAGCCGATGACCTTGGTCAGGCCGACCGACGTCGTCTCGTGACACATGTTGGAGCTTTGCGGGAGGTTGTTGTTGCCGTAGAGGCGTGCGAGCAGAGCATAGAGATAGGAGGCTTCGAGACCGGCATGGCCGGAGGAATAGAAGACGACCTCCTTTGGTTCTAGGCGCTTCAGCACGGCGCCGATGCCGGAAAACGCCTCTTCCCAACTGACTTCGACATAGCGATCCGTGTCGGCGTCGTAGCGCATCGGATGCGTAAGGCGTCCGGCCATTTCGAGGTCGTGATCTTTCCAGTCGCGAAGTTCAAGGACCGTGTGGTCGTTCCAAAAGTCGGGCTTGCACCGTGCCGAGGTCGATTCCCACAACGTCGCCTTCGCCCCGTTCTCGCAGAACTCAAAGGGATGGTAGTTTGCCGGCTTCGGCCAGGCGCAGGAAACGCACATGAAGCCGCCAGGCTTGTTCTGCTGCTTCAGGGTTTCGAGGACCGCCGGATTGGCGAGGGTCTCGCCGTAGATGCGCGCGATCGATTTCACCGATCCCCAGCCGCCGGCCGGTCCTTCGGATGCAGGGTCAGTCAGATGCTCGTTCATGAAAACCTCCACGCCGTAGGAAATGCAAACGCGCGGGCGATGCATCGGTTTCCAGGTGGCGAACTTTTAATGCGGGACGCTATCGATGTATGCTTCGATAGTTTGAGCGCCCGTGCAAAGGCGGAAGGCCCGCCCATAATGACGTCAAGGCTGATGCGCCGACGAGCGACCACGCCCAGAGGGTTTTTGAGGGGCGATAGGGTGCCGACCAGCGTTCTGCGTCCGCGATAGCTGTTATCCTGGTTTTATATCATGTCATGATACAAGAACGAAGTTGGAGATCAATCACGACGTGATAAAAAACTTTGACGGCGTCAGGCGAGCTCGGTGACCTGTCGCAGGCGGGAGAGGGATTCCGCCAGCAGCGGCTCGTTTTCGAGCATGCCATCGACGTGGATGCGGGCAAGTGCTTCAAGGACCTCCCGCCCTTTCGAGGTCAGGCTAATCATGACGCTGCGCTTATCGTCCTCCGCCGGGATACGCTCCGCCAAGCCAGCGGAACACATGCGGTCGACGAGCTGGACGGCGCCATGGTGATGCATCAGCAACTGCTCGGCGAGATCTCGAAGCCTGATCTGACGATGAGGGGTGGACCGCACCACGAGGAGGGCCTGATATTGTGGAGACGTGACGCCCGCTTCCGCAAGCGCGGCCTCGCTGAACGCCAGGAAGCGCCGCATTGCGAGCCGGAAGCCGGCCAGACCTTCATAGACTTGATCGCTCAGGGCCGCTGATTTTGAACGGGACATCGAAAAGACCTTATATGTGTCATGGTATGATATAATCGGCATGGCCACGCTGAGATAACGGTTCGCGGGCCGGTGGAGTCTGTGCGGGAGACGCTGCAAAGCAGCGGCATCGAGTCGATGCTCGCGAACCATAATCTCACCAAATACGCGTGACGACTGTGCCAAATTCGTGACGCCCCTGCATTTTGTGCGTGGGGTGGCTCGTCCTGCGATGCCAACGGAAATCAGTGCTCGTGACGGGTCTACTGCCGTTTGCTTGTGACCAAAAGCGCTGCAGCACTAAGCGGCCGTACCGAGCACAAGCAAAGCAGTCATGGCACCCTCTGGTCGGGCGGCGAGATCCGCCCTGATGACCTTTTCTACCGCAGCGACCGTTTCGAACAGAAGGCCCGGGGATCGCTCCTCGATCTCGCTGCGAAGCGGCGTGCCCTCGCAGAATGCCGCCGCGATCGTGCCGGCGTCCGGTGCTGTCGATGTCAGCTCGACGCGATCGCAGGAGACGGCCGAGAATCCTGCCGCCGACATCTGCGCTCGGATGACATCCTGATCGTAGTATGAATACGGCAGCCGGCGCAGGAACGACGGTGGGTCTGCAGGAAACAGCCTCGCCAGTGCCTCGTCCACGGCCCTGGCGAAGTCGTTGTCGTGAAGCCAGTCCCAGGTGCAAAACAGGAACCTGCCGTTCTTGCGCAGAACCCGCGCAGCTTCGCGAAACGCTGCCACCTTGTTCTGATAAAACATGACGCCGAACTGCGAGACGACCAGATCGAACATTTGCGGCCCGAAGGGCAGCTTACCAGCGTCGGCCTCCAACCAGTGGACCTCCAGCCCCTCGGTCGCCCTGCGCCCCTCAGCTGCCATGGCCGGGCTGATATCAGTCGCCACGATTTCAGCGGTTGGCATGCGAGAGCGAAGCGCGCGTGTCAGGACGCCGGTGCCGGCTGCGACTTCGAGGATGTTTGCTGGACGGGATCGGGCGGCATACTCGACCATGTGCACGGCATAGGGATCGAAGAGGATCGGAGAGAGTAACGTTTCGTAGCTGGAAACGAGGCGATCGTTGAACGTCGGATTCAACCAGCCGGAGGTCTGCTGCGTCTCGATCATACCAAACCTCCGCGATCAGTGGAACGTGGGCACTGCGACACGAGAAGCGCTGATTCCGTCGAGAACCGCAATCAGTTTCTCGAACTCGATTAAGATGCCGAGGAGCTCTGCTGTGTCCATTGATGCAATCTCGTCCAGAGACGTCTTGACGGACGCAATGAGGGTGTCGATCCAGAAGCGTTTGTCCGGCCGCACGCCCTCAAGCGCCGTCGTGCGGTAGGCTTCAAGCTGTCCGAGTATTCGCTCGATCAGGCCCAGGCGGCTCTGACGATCAAGCTGTGGCAGAACAAGGCACGCATCACGGATATCGGTCGCCAGCGTCATTCGGGTCCTCCCCAGGGCAGATCAACAGCTAACACAACCGTCGCGTTTGATCATCCGGACTTTGGTCCGGGATCGCAGCTTGGTCCGCATCCGTACAAAGCGCGGCCGATCAGGTCCCCGAGCCGCAATCGTCTATCAGTCAGAAGCACCGTCCGGCATTACAGGCTTCCGAAAGTGCCCGCGACAACTGGGTCTGACTGAACGGCTTCGACAATCGGACGACATCGCTCAGAAGCTCGGCCCCCTCGGGAAGCTCGGCGTAGCCTGTCGCTAAAATCAATGGAAGGCTCGGATACTGCTGCCTTACGCGCCTGCAGAGCTCTGCGCCGGTCATGTGGGGCATGGCATGGTCCGTGATCACGACAGCAGGGAGCTCACCACTATCCAATATCGTCATGGCCTCCGCCCCGGAGGACGCCTGCATGGTTTCCATGCCGAGATCCTCAAGTAAGAGGACTGTGTTCATGAGCACCAGCGCGTCATCATCGACCACCAGGACCGTCATGGCGGTTGGCGCGGGATCAAACACGGTCTCGGGGGTAGAAGGGGCCAATGTCGACGGCTCCCCTGACACCGGAAGCCAAAGCTCGGCTGTCGTGCCGACACCCGGTTTAGACTTCAGCACCAGTTGGCCGCCGCACTGTGCCATGAGCCCCTGGACCATCGCGAGACCCAATCCTGTGCCCTTGCCGACGCCTTTCGTCGTGAAGAATGGTTGGCTGGCATTTGCGAGTGTCTCTGCATCCATCCCCTCTCCCTGATCGGCAATCGAAAGGCAGACGTAGTCGCCTGTCGCGAGCGAGTTAGCACTGCCTGTTGTCACATACCGCCGCTCCGCCGTGATGGCGATTTCGCCACCATCCGGCATTGCATCGCGCGCATTCACGACGAGGTTGAGGAGCGCACTCTCCAACTGATTGGCGTCGGTAAGCACGGGGGGAAGATCAGCTGGAAACGCGGTGTTGATGACAACCTCCGGGCCGATCGTTCGACGCATCAGGTCTGCCATCCCGCCGACAAGGTCGGGAACGCGTAGCGAGTCGATCTTCAGCTCTTGCCGCCGTGCGAACGCCAGAAGCCGTTGCGTCAACGTTGCGCCGCGCTGGGCGCCCTGAATGGCATTTTCGATGAGGTCTAGGACGTCCGGCCTGATGGCTCGCTTCCTGGCAATCTCGAGGCTGCCCAGGATCGCCGTCAGGAGATTGTTGAAGTCGTGGGCCAAGCCGCCTGTCAGCTGCCCGACCGCCTCCAATTTGTGAGCCTGAACCATGGCCTCGTGAGCCGCGCGCTTTTCGCTGATATCGCGCGTGATCTTGGCGAAGCCGATCAGGTTCCCGTCAGCGTTTCGGATCGGATCGACGATGACGTTCGCCCAAAACTTGGATCCATCCTTGCGCAGCCGCCATCCCTCACGCTCGAAGCGACCGTCGGCTTCAGCGATCCTGAGCGCCTCTTCCGGGAAACCCTTTGCGCGGTCTTCCTCGGTATAGAAGGTCGAGAAGTGGCGACCGATGATCTCGGCCTCGGAATATCCTTTCAGCCGCTCCGCTCCCGGGTTCCAACTCGTGATGTTGCCTGCCGGGTCCAGCATGTAGATTGCATAATCGGTGATTGCTTCGATCAGCAGGCGGTAGCGCTGCTCAATGCTGGGGTTTGGTCCCTGTGTCATTCGACTGCAATCTTCCCGGTAAAAAATCGTGACCGTAACCCGTGGTTACCCCACGCTATCTAGTGCGTCTATCAAAATGCGCCACGGACCTTGGTCGAACTGATGCATTTTAATCATTGGAAAGAGACTTCATTTGCCATTGGTTAGCAGGACGCTGGACAAACAGGGAGCAAACACCAGCTTGTAGCTACACAGATCCAAAAAGGGCAAGGATGCCCGTCCAATCCAATAATGACTTAGTTAACACCTGCGACGAAAAATGATGACGGACCTTCTTGATAAGCTGGAACGCCTCAGGGCTCCCGCACTACTGGTTGGCGCGGACGACCTGATTATCTTCGCGACCGCAAGTGCGCAGGATATTCTTCTAGACGTCGATGTGACGGACATGCCAGCAGCAAGCTTCCTGTGTGACTGGGATCGCTGCCGTCAGCTGCGCGCCAATCCGGAAACGAAGACCGTGGAAGTGTTTCTCCGGAGTGGACAGTACCGGTCGATGTCGGCTGCCGTCTTCAGTACGAAGTTTCGCAGGAGACCGGTGTCGGGGGTCGTGCTGTTTCCAGATAGCCAGAACGCCTCGTGCACTCCGTTCCGGAGGCGCTCTTAGCCGCCCAATACGTGTTTGGTCGCACAGCCGACCTGGCGGGTAAGTCCGCCAGATCATCATCATCCGACATCAGCTCGCCCACGAGACGTTTCCGTTCGTCTTCCCGAAGACCCGCCATTCATGGTCGAACGTGAACCTGCCGCACATGCTCTTACGCTCTCCCGCTTCTGAGGCCCGCCAGATCGCGTTCCAGACCACGATTTGCAAGCACCGAAAGCATGAGGTTGTCCGCCAGCTCCACGAGTGCGGCCGCGACTTCTTCCGGTGTCCAACCCGCGTCAACGGCCGCCAAAGCAACCGCGGCCACGAGGTCGTCCATGGCATCCTGACACCGCAGGAAACGGTCGGGATCCCCTTCGGCGGGAGGGGAAGGGATAGGGTTCATGGCGGTGAACTCTCTTCCTCGATCTCGGCATCTTGGCGCCCGTCTTGCGAACGTCGCCGGCATCTTCGTCAGACGATCGCTTGTTCGTCAACTCTCCGGGCGCGTCCAGACCTTGCAGACGGCCGTTTCCGTATGCCGGTACGTCTTGAAGCCGATGCGCTCATAGTAAGCCTGGGCGACAGCGTTCGCGTTGCCTATGAAAGCTTCGATTTTCGTCAGTCCCGTACTGATCGCAGCCTGCTCACTCGCCGCGAACAGTCTGGTTCCCACACCGCCTCGTGCGGCATCCGGTGAAACGTGCGTACCAATGATACCCCAGACGACCGGCGTGCCGTACGGATTGCCATCGACGGCGCGAATCAGGGACTGGAACCCGAGGATGATACCGTCGTCGTCTTCGGCAAGAGTGCAGCATATGCTCAGCGGATTGTCGACATAATGCTCCCGAACGTAGTCGATATCTGCCGGCATAGTTCGCTTGCCGGCCGCGACCAGATTTTCGAGAAGTTCGCTCACCGCGTCCACGTCGCTGCTGGTCGCTTCCCTGACTTTCATCGACACGCTCCAGCGCTAAGTCAGGCGCCGCGGACGCCCTCGGCCCGTGACTTGCCGGTCCGGCGATCCTGGCCCACCTCGTAGGAAACCCTCTGGCCATCCCGCAGAAGTGTCGAACCCTGCACTGCGCTTACGTGGACGAACACGTCCTGACCGCCTTCGTCCGGTGTAATGAAGCCGAAGCCCTTTTCCTGGTTGAAAAACTTGACCGTGCCGTAAGCCACTAGCGATCCCCCTGATGTCGCGCAGGCATTTCATAGCCTCTCAACAAGTGGGCCGCAACAGGGGTACAGTCGCAACAAGGAGGCGGCGAAGCGATGAACCGGAAGAAAGGCAAAAGCGCGCCCAGGCAAGCAAGGGCACCGACGAGGAGGACAAAGCGAAGCGTCGGAGCGCAGGAAGAACGGCTGCCCGTGCCGAGCGACGATCTCTCACCCCTCGCTCGGCCTATGGCGACAACCGCTTTCGGCCTTGTCGTCGTCACCGAGGTCACCGGCGAAATCGTCGATCCGGAAGAGATCGCCGAATATGAGCCGTGGTGACTTATGGTCACCTCAGGCTCGATGGCCTGGTTTGCAGGGCATCTCCGAGTTCCAGCTGCACATAATCCGCCCCGGCTACGCGGCGGTTGACTTCTTCCATATATCCATTATTCTGGATATATGGAAAGCAGAAGCGCAATAGCGGCCCTTGCGGCCTTGGCCCAGAACACCCGCCTGGAGACGTTCCGTCTGCTCGTGCGGCACGAACCGGAGGGAATTCCGGCAGGTGAGCTCGCACGGCTCCTCGATGTCCCGCAGAACACAATGTCGGCGCATCTTGCGACGCTTTCCCGTGCAGGGTTGGTGAGGAGCGAGCGCCAGAGCCGATCAATCATCTACCGGGCCGACCTGAACGGCTTGCGCGACCTGACACTATTCCTGCTGAAGGATTGTTGCGGCGGATCGACGGAGCTTTGCGCTCCTTTGATCGCAGAACTGACGCCGTGCTGCGCGCCGGGGGCGACCCCATGCTGAGCGTGATCGCATTGCACGAAGTGGCCGGTAGCGACGCTCGTCTTCGCGAAGCGCTCCGTGCGGCGGATCTCCCAACCGATGACATTGAAGACGATGGCCGCGCATTCTTTGAAGCAGCCTCAGGCGACGGCCAAACGATCGGATATGCCGGCCTCGAACGCTGCGCCGGCGATTGTCTGCTGCGGTCTGTTGTCGTTCTGCCGGCACATCGGGGTCATGGGGTCGGCCGAGCCATCGTCGAGGCAACGCTGCGCGACGTCGATGGCAATGTCTTCCTCGCGACCACTAGCGCCGCCCCGTTCTTCTCCGCCATCGGGTTTTCCGAAGTTCCTCGGGCCGAAGCCGGCTGCGGTGATGGCGACCCGCCAACTATCATCCATTTGCCCATCGTCGGCGACCATCATGAAGCTCACAGGCCTCCGATGACCACGGACCACGACCATGACTGACAAGACCGATAACGTGCTGTTCCTCTGCACGGGCAATTCCGCTCGCTCTATTCTCGCCGAGTCCATCCTTAACAAGGAGGGTGGCGGCAGGTGTAAAGCCTATTCCGCCGGCAGCCAGCCGAAGGGCGAGGTCAATCCACACGCGCTGAAGGAGTTGGAAACGCTCGGCTACTCATCGACGGGTATCTCGTCGAAGAGTTGGGACGTGTTCGCCGAGACAGGTAGCCCGGAGATTGATTTCATCTTCACCATCTGCGACAGCGCAGCCGGCGAAGCGTACCCGGTATGGATTGGCCATCCGATGACCGCCCATTGGGGCGTCGAGGATCCCGCGGCCGTCGTCGGAACTGAAGTTGAGATCCGGCGTGCCTTCGCCCAAGCTGCCCGGTTTCTGAAGAACCGGATCACCGCCTTCCTCAACCTGCCCGTCGCCTCGATCGACCGACTGGCCCTCGAGCAGCACGTTCGCCAAATCGGTTCATTGGAAGGCGCATCGGTCAAATCCCCGAAGGCCGAGTAAGATGTCGACATTTGAACGATACCTGACTGTTTGGGTCTTCCTCTGCATCGCCGTCGGCGTTGCTCTTGGTCACCTGATGCCCGGCGTCTTCCAGGTCATCGGGGGCGCCGAGATTGCCAAGCTCAACATCCCGGTCGCGGTCCTTATTTGGCTGATGATCATCCCTATGCTGCTGAAGATCGATTTCCGGTCGTTAGCGCAGGTCGGCTCCTACTGGCGCGGGATCGGCGTCACGCTGATCATCAACTGGGCGATCAAGCCATTCTCCATGGCTTTGCTGGGATGGCTTTTCGTCGGCTGGCTATTCCGACCCTATCTGCCGGCCGACCAGATCGACTCTTATATCGCAGGCCTGATCATCCTTGCCGCAGCACCTTGCACGGCCATGGTCTTCGTCTGGTCGAACCTGACGCGGGGTGAGCCGCTGTTCACCCTGTCGCAAGTGGCCTTGAACGACGCGATCATGGTCGTCGCCTTCGCGCCGATCGTCGGCGTCCTGCTCGGTCTCTCAGCCATCACCGTGCCGTGGGCGACGCTTGCCCTGTCGGTCGCGCTCTACATCGTGGTTCCCGTCATCATCGCCCAGGTGCTGCGGAACTACTTGACAGCCGACGGCGCAACAGGCGCGCTCGATCGCTTGCTTGCGAATCTGCATCCGTTATCGCTCGTCGCGCTGCTCGCCACGCTCGTGCTTCTTTTCGCCTTCCAGGGCGAGCAGATCATCGCTCAGCCGGCCATCATAGCGTTGTTGGCCGTGCCGATCCTGATCCAGGTCTATCTTAACTCCGGACTGGCCTATCTCTTGAACCGCATGGCAGGCGAGCGTCACTGCGTCGCGGGGCCGTCAGCGCTCATCGGTGCCAGCAACCTCTTCGAACTTGCGGTTGCCGCCGCCATTAGCCTCTTCGGGTTTCAGTCGGGCGCGGCACTCGCCACCGTCGTCGGTGTCCTGATCGAGGTGCCCGTAATGCTATCGGTCGTCTGGATCGTGAACCGCTCGAAGGGTTGGTACGAGGCATCGCCCGCCGTTTCCCGCAACACCACCATCGAAAGGCCCTGACCATGGACGCCACCATCTATCACAATCCGGCCTGCGGCACGTCTCGCAACACGCTGGCGCTGATCCGTGCCGCCGGGATCGAACCCACCGTCATCGAGTACCTGCAGAACCCGCCATCGCGCGAGCAGCTCTCGAAGATGATCGCAGATGCCGGCCTGACGGTCCGCGAAGCGATCCGTGAGAAGGACACGCCCTATGCGGAACTCGGCCTCGACCATCCGGGCCGAACGGATGAGCAGTTGCTGGACGCGATGATTTCGACACCGATCCTGATCAACCGGCCACTCGTCGTCACGCCGCTCGGCACCCGGCTGGCTCGCCCGTCGGAGATCGTGCTCGACATCCTGCCTGCCGACGCCTTCAAAGGACCGTTCACGAAGGAAGACGGCGAACAGGTCCTCGACCGGGAAGGAAAGCCCATTGTCTGAGACATTTCCCGCTTTGCAGGACGACCATCTTCAGCCCATCGCACCGGAATCTCTGCAGCCGGCATTCTCGACTCACAAGCCGAGAATCCTGATCCTGTATGGATCGCTACGGGAAGTGTCCTATAGCCGCCTCCTTGCATTCGAAGTCCGTCGGCTGCTTGAACGCCTCGGATGCGAGGTTCGGATATTCGATCCGGCGGGATTGCCGCTCCCGGACGAGGCACCCGTCAGCCATCCCAAGGTTCAGGAACTGCGCGACCTTTCCCTATGGTCGGAAGGCCAGGTGTGGATCAGCCCGGAGCGCCACGGCGCGATGACCGGCATCATGAAGGCGCAGATCGACTGGATCCCGCTGTCGCTCGGCTCCGTCCGTCCGACGCAGGGCAAGACGCTGGCGGTGATGGAGGTCTCCGGCGGCAGTCAGTCGTTCAACGCTGTGAACCAGTTGCGCATCCTCGGCCGCTGGATGCGGATGATCACCATTCCCAATCAGAGCAGCGTTGCGAAGGCGTTTCAGGAATTCGACACCGATGGCCGGATGAAACCATCTTCCTACTATGACCGCGTCGTCGATGTCTGCGAGGAACTGGTGAAGTTCACGCTCATGACCCGCGATGCCTCGTCCTACCTCACCGACCGATATAGCGAGCGGAAGGAAGAAGCAGCCGAGCTGGAGAAGCGGGTTTCGCTCAAGTCGATCTGACGGATCAACCCGTCGCGGTGGCAGGCTGGCGGCAGGACGCTGCCACCGCGACGAATGCCGCGATGCTGATCGCCCCGAGACATGCGTGTGCGACGAGGGCGCCGCTCAGACCGATATTCTCGGTAGCCGCCGCGAACACGAAGGGCGCGCCGGCGCCGACCGCCAGACGGGCGGCCGCCATCTTACCTGTGATCGCACCATATCCGTCCGATCCGAACAGATAGAGCGGCAGGCTCCCCTGCGCGATGCTGTTGATGCCGGAACCGAGCCCGAGGCAAATGGCGAAGGCGACCGCACCCGGCAGCCAGTTGCCTGTCATCAGCAGGACCAGGACGCCGAAGACAATCAGCACGGCCGAGAGGACGGCAAGCCCTGGCGGCGACAGGTTCTTCCCAAACACCATGTTGATCAGACGGCTCAGCATCTGCGCCGGCCCGAACAGCGAACCAATCACGACGGCGGCCGCACCCAGCCCAGTCGATCCCAGCATCGGCACCATATGGGCAAGGACCGCGGCAAGCGTGAAGCCGAGGGGCGCGATCGCAAATGAGACCATGACCATGGCGCGGCGGCGTGCATGCGGCGGGATTGCGCCGATGACCGTCTCGCGCGGCCGGATGGATGTTTCGCCTGCCTTCTTTCTGAGGCTTCGGATCCAGAAGTGCAGCGGCATGCAGAGAAGCAGGTTCAACGCTGCAAAGACGAGGTAGATCTCCCGCCAGGACAGATAGACGGTGAGCGTGGCCGAGATCGGCCAGAAGATCGTTGAGGCAAAGCCGCCGATTAGCGTCAGATAGGTGATGCCGCGGGACGCCGTGCGAGGATCGCTTTCGACCAGTGCTGCGAATGCGCCTGATACTGGACCATGCCGGACGAAACCTCGAGTAGGATGATAGCGACGGCGAAGATCGCGACCGAGGGCGACCAGGCGCATAGGGCGAGCGTGACTGCGGCAAGGCCGAGCCGTTCGTCATAATCGTCGCGGCGCCGATCTTGTCTGCTTGCCGATATAGGTGGCCGACAGGCCACCGATGAACAGTGACACGGAGAAGACGCCAAAAACTTCCGCCAGCGACAAGCCGAGATTGGCCGCCATGCCGGACGCCAGGGTGCTGAAGCTGTAATAGAGGGGTGCCGTAACCGATGAACTGCGTCACGCCCAGAGCCGAGACGAGCCCGGCCGAAATTTTCGAACTACGCAACGACGTCATCCTTGCCGGCCGGGATGCAGCAGTCGTCGGCACGCTCGAGGTTCCCCCTGATAGCCGGGTGACCTGAGCAGCAGTCTTCCATCAGGAATCTGACAAGATCGGCGAGCGCCTCGTAGCTGGCGCTTTAGATGATCGAGCGGAATTCCCGTCGCTGGGAGATCAATCCCGACCGCTCCAGCTCCTTCAGGTGAAACGAGACACTCGTGGCGGAAACGCCCATGCGCTCGGCGATCACGCCTGCGGCCAATCCTTCAGGCCCGGCCACGACCAGAGCTCGGACAATGGCAAGGCGGGTCTCCTGCGAAAGCGCGGCGAATGAGGAAGGGCTCGTCGTTCAGCCAAAGTGCAGGACGACTGAGGTATATTTGCGCCGGCGCCTGACGTCTAAATTTCGGCGCTCGCATTGATCGTGGACCAGTCGAGCGAGCGGCGAGATGGCCTGATATCTGAGAGAGGCCAGATTTCATTTGCATTAGGAACCATTTGGTTCCATAGTCTCGTAATGCTAAAGCGCACTGAGACATCACCGTCGGTTGGACGGCCCCGCGAATTTGAACTCGACGATGCTATTCGCAAGGCGATGAGCGTTTTCTGGGACCGCGGATACCACGATGCATCGCTTCCCGACCTACTGGAAGGTATGGAGCTGTCGAGAGGTAGTTTCTACAAGGCGTTCGTTGACAAGCGCGGAGTCTATCTCCGAGCGCTCGATGTCTACATCGAGGACGCCGTTCGCAAGACCGGCGAAATCCTGCATTCCAACCCATCGCCTAAGGCTGCCATCAAGCAAGCCTTTTCGCGGCAAGTTGAAGAGTCTTCCGGCAAAGAGGGACTGCGTGGATGCTTTGTCGTTTTGTCGGCTGTCGAAATGCTTCCTGCGGACGACGAGGTTTCCAAACGTATCGCGCGCCTGTTTCGGCGTCTCGAGGATCTTTATGCGGCAGCGGTTATTCGAGCCCAAGCCTTCGGTGAGATCGATTCCGGTCTCGACGAGCGAACACTCGCGAAATTCCTGGTATGCCAAATCCAGGGAATGAGAGTGCTCGGGAAGGCCGGAGCTGATCGCGACGCCACCCGAGCGATGGTTGACTTCGCGCTGAAATCGCTCGACTGAGCCTAAATAGGAACCAAAAGGTTCCAAAATACGTGTGTTTTCACAAGCTGATCGATCGGTTCCGCATCGACATGGAGAGTTTCATGGAACATGTCCGTTCCCTTGAGCAAAGCCCTGATCCGCGCAGGTGGATCGCGTTAGCAATCCTGTTAACAGGAGCGTTCCTCCCACCACTCGATTTTTTCATCGTCAACGTGGCGCTGCCTTCTATACGCGAGGACTTCCATGCCTCCGCCTCGACGATGCAGCTGATAATCTCCGGCTACGCCACCACCTACGCGGTTATGCTCATCACCGGTGGGAGGCTTGGAGACCTATACGGTCGACGAAATGTCTTCCTTGCTGGGATGATGGCGTTTGCTGCCGCTTCCGCCCTTTGCGGCTTCGCATGGTCTCCACTGGCTCTGGTCGTCGGCCGGGTACTTCAGGGCTTCGCCGCCGCGATTATGGCGCCTCAGGCTCTGGCGTCGATAAACGCCATCTTTCCCGATAGAGAGAAATCGAAGGCGCTGAGCTTCTATGCCCTCACATTCGGGGTGGCGTCGATGGCCGGACTGTTCTTGGGCGGGGCGCTCATCGCGCTGAATGTCCTTGGTCTCGGGTGGAGAGCCATATTTCTGATCAATCTTCCAGTGATAGCCGTAGCCGCGCCGTCCGCGATAATGACCCTGCGCGAAACCCGTTCGGACCATCCTAGCAAACTGGATCTGGGAGGAGCCGTGCTGATTGCGCTGGCGCTCTTCGCGCTGATATCGCCGCTGATCGAGGGCCGTGAACAAGGGTGGCCGATCTGGTCGCTTGTGATGCTTGCTGCGTCCCTGCCACTTCTCCTCCTATTTTGGCACCATGAGCGGAAACTGGAGGCGGCAGGAAGAGATCCGATCCTGGCACCGCGCCTGCTGCGGACCCCTGGATTGAAGCGCGGCCTGCTCGCCGCCTTTTTCTTCTACGCCTTCGCTGCGTTCTGGCTGACGTTCTCGGTCTTTCAACAAGCGGGCCTCGGCCGGACGCCTTTGGAAGCTGGGGTAGCGATACTTCCAGCGGCGGTCGGTTTCGTTCTCGGCCCATTCGCTAGTGGACACATATTCCGGGTCTTTGGCAGGTACTCCACTGCCGCAGGCATGTCCTTGGAAGCGGCGGGTCTATTCGGAACGGCGGCTCTGATCTTACTCGGGGCGCCGACGCTCATGCCCGTCGCATTGTTCTTCGTCGGCGCCGGGCAGGGCATCGCGTTGCCGAACCTGGTTCGGACAGTCGTGCAGCGCGTCGACCCGACGCAGTCTGGTTTGGCCTCCGGGCTGGTCAACTCGATGCTTCAGATCGGTGGAGCCTTGGCGACGGCTCTTATCGGTGGATTGTTCTTCTCGATCCTGGGATCGTCGACCGACGCGACATCCATCGGCCATGCCTACAGCATCGCAGCGATTGCGATAGCTATCTGTCTACTTGCCGCAGCTTGGCTTTCCGTCAGCCCCCCAATGAACGACGACGCTCGCCGCCAAAGCGATACACGCCCTCCGATGCGGGCGCCGTGAGAAATACCCCTTGCAGGTCCAACATAGAACCGAGGTACACAGCGATGCTCAAGACAGATAACTCTGCGCTCGCCGGTAAGCGAGCACTCGTGACGGCGGCCGCTCGCGGCATCGGTGCCGCCGTGGCGTTATAGCTTGCCGAAGATGGCGCCGACGTTGCCGTAACTTTCGAGAAGTCCTCCGAATACGCCAGTGCCGTTATCGCGGAGATCCACGCGATGGGCCGCAAGGCTGTTGCCATTCAAGCAGACCCCGCGCTTGCCGAATCTGCGACGGCTGCCGTCGAGCAAGCAGTCGAGGAACTTGGCGGGCTCGACATTCTGGTCAACAACGCCGGAGTCCTATTCGCAGGCTATTTCTCGACGCAGCCGCTGCGAGAGATTGACCTCGTCGGCGGTCTCGCAACGAGCTACAAGTCGACCGACCGGGAGTGCGGATTCCATTACGACGGACGCTAAGCGCTCATCCAGATGGCTTGTGCGAGCCAGCGTATCACTGCGCTGAGCCACAACGCCTAGCAGCCAATATCAAGCGCGCCTCCGACAGCCTAGGAGTTGCCGATGTTTCTCTAAGGCAATGGCTCCGCCATCTCGTTCAACTGCCGCTGCAGGCGTCCTCTGGCATCGTTGACGGTCTGGCAGGTTATCTCGTCAACTGGCCATTTTGGCGCGGAGAGCAACGGCCGGCTGGTCAACGTCAGATCCCCGCAAGGATTGATCACTGACTGATCTCACACCGTCTCCGTTTCGGCGATCGCGTCCGTCGCGCGCTTTGGGGTGGGCGTGACGAGATCGGCTCAGGTTGCAATCCCGAGAGAGCACAGGTTGGAGCGTTCCCAACGGCCTACATGGTCGATAGCTCTTTTTGGGAGTAATGACTTTGTCGGACAGGAGACGGACAGGTTTGCCAGGCCATTAATCCCCTCGTCGCCCCACGAGGGCTTTAATCGGGATTAAAATCATGAAGCTGAAACTCATCGCTGCACTTGCAATGTCTGCTGCAACTCCGGCCGTCGCCTTCGCCAGCCCAAGCTGCACAACGGAGCCGAAGTCCAAATGGATGTCCGAGGACGCCATGAAGGCCAAGATCGATGCGCTTGGTTACAAGGTCAAGACGTTTGAGATCACCGGCAGCTGCTACGAGATCTACGGCAAGGACAAGGACGGCAAGCGCGCCGAAGTCTACTTCAACCCGGTGTCCGGCGAAATCGTTCAGAAGGGTGATTAACCCATGACCACAACTGGGAAGAGAGCGGAGGGCGGATCGCCCTCCAATACCGCACCGCGGATGATCAAGGTCTGGGACCCGATTGTTCGCATTTTCCACTGGACGATCGTCGCCGCCTGTACCCTCAACCTCTTTGTCCTTGAAGAGGGCAAATATTGGCATCGCGTGACCGGATATGTCGTTGCCGCCGTAATTTTCATCCGGATCATATGGGGCTTTGTCGGCACAAAGCACGCTCGCTTCCGTGACTTCCTGCCAACTCCGGCCAAGGTCAGGAAACAGGTCCGCGGGATCATGACGCGCAGCGAGGACCGATATATCGGTCACAACCCGCTCGCTTCCATCATGATGCTTGTGCTGATCGGTTTGCTCGCTGCCACGGCCCTGACCGGCTGGATGACGACGCTTGATGCCTTCTGGGGAGAAAAATGGCTGGAGCAATTGCATGGGACCATTGCCAACAGCATTATGGTGCTTGTTTTCATTCATGCCGGCGCCGCCATCATCGAAAGTTGGAGACACCGGGAGAATTTGGTCTGGTCGATGGTAACGGGTCGCAAGAAACTATGAGGATCCTGCTGATCGAGGATAGCGCCCGGCTTCGCGATCTCGTCAGCGAAGCCGTCAGGGATGCCGGTTGGAAGATCGACGCCTTTGCAACCGCCGAACTTGGTCGCGCAGCTCTGGCCGATCACACGTATGATCTGTTGCTACTCGACCTCGGCCTTCCGGATGAAGACGGCCTGGATGTCCTGAAATCCCTGCGTGAGGAAAAGCTGCAAACTCCGGTGCTTGTCCTGACAGCCCGCGGTGCCATCGATGAGCGTATCGCCGGGCTTGACGCGGGCGCTGACGACTATCTCGCCAAGCCGTTCCACAACGGCGAACTCGTCGCCCGAATTCGGGCCCTCATGCGACGGGCGCCTGTGACGTCCATGCCAGTTCTGGAATACGGCGCTCTGCGGATGGACGTCGCCTCGCGTCGGGTCATGTGTTCGGGGGCGGAAATCACTCTGGCCCCCTCGGAAAAGGGCTTGCTTGAGCTCTTGATGCGAAATGGCGGTAAAGTCGTCGCGAAATCGAAGATCGAGCATGCCTTTTCGGAATTTGGAGACGAAAAAAGCAGCAATGCCGTCGAGCTCGCCGTCTCGCGGCTACGCAAGAAGGTGGAGGGACATAAGACGGGGACCTTGATCGAAACGGTCAGGGGGGTCGGATACATGATGCGCGAGGTGCCTGATTGAGCCGAAACCGCCCGACGCTCGGCACCATAGTGGCCAAAAGAATCGCGTTCTTTGCGGTTCTCGCAATGCTTGTTCAGCTTGCCGTCGTCATCTCCGACTACTACTGGAACACTGGTGAACTGTCTCGCCTCTACGTCGAACAGGAAACCCAACGACTGTCTGAGGGGATTTTCGTCGATCGCGACACCGTTCGCTACCAGCTTCCGCAGACGATCCGGGATCGATATCGACAGGACGGGGCTGGCTATTTGGCAAGGATCCGCAGTGCCAACGGCACACTCATATTCGAGTCTTGCGATCCGGCCTGCGAAGATCGATTTCTTCCCGTCGATATCGACAGGCCGGATTTCTGGCTACGGTCGCTGACGTCTGGCAAACCTCTCACATTGGTCGGGGGGCGGGCATTTTTTATCGCAGGCCAGCGGTTTCTGATCGATGTCGCCACGCTTGGTGATCCGCAAGAGGTTGTTTCCGACGTCTTGTGGAACGAGATCATCGAGCACCTTGTCGTGCCAATGAGCATTTTGCTCATTCTCGTGCTTGGGGCCACATTGCTTTCCGTACGACAGGCTCTGGGACCGGTCCGCGCCGCCGCCGAGGCAGCAGACCAGATCGATCCGATGGATGCGCGCTCTCATTTGAAGTTCGACGAGATGCCGCGCGAGGTTGCTCATCTTGCCATTGCCGTTAACAGGGCGTTCGAAAGGGTGGCGGAGCTCATGACGTCGCAAAAGACGCTGACCTCGGGGATCGCGCATGAAATCCGCACGCCGCTCGCAGCAATGAAGCTGGAACTTGGGCATATCGATCATCCGCGCGCGAGGCTGGTCGAGGCCGACCTCGATGATCTCGTGCGCTTCGTGTCCCAGCTAACGTCGCTCGCCCACCTTGAAAGCTTCGATCACGGCGCTTTTGAAACTGTTGACCTGATCGAGGTGTCAACCTCTGCCGTCGAGCAGGTAGCACCCTGGGTATACGAGAACCTGCACTCCGTAGAGCTTATAAAAGACGTCGACAGCGCGCTGGTCAGGGGAGTTCCGTCTCTCTTGCGCGATGCGGTCCGTAATCTGATTGAAAACGCCGTTCGTCATACGCCGGAGCGAACCCATATCGTCGTCCGCGTCGGGTCCCATCTTATAGAGGTTGAAGATCGGCGGATGGCAGCTGTCGACCAAACTGTCAGGGAAGCAGAGACCGACAGCCTTGGGATAGGGTTGAAAATTATCGGCCGAATTGCCGAGATCCATCGCGGCAAGCTAAGGCGCTCGACATCGGCAAGTGGGTCGACCTTCACCTTAACCTTCCGACCATGAGGACCAGGTTGACCCGGGATACAGATGCAGCATGTCGCGTGGGTTGCTTCACTCAAGGCCTGCGAGGAAGCTGGCGGCTTGTCGCCTGGTCTCGTCACGGCTCTCATCACTCATTCTCGACCATGTTGCGTAAGGCTGTACCAAGCGGTGGTTGGAGCTCAGCTTGTCGCGGTTGCGATCGAGGAAGTCCCAGTACAGAGCGTTGAACGGACAAGCCTTGCTTCCCACGCGCTGCTTTGGATCGAAGCGGCAACTGCCGCAATAGTCCGACATCCGGTTGATGTAATTGCCGCTGGCCGCATAGGGTTTGGTGCCGAGGAAGCCACCATCGGCAAACTGGCTCATTCCAATGACGTTCGGAAGCTCGACCCATTCATAGGCATCTGCGTAGACCTCGAGATACCACTGGTGAACTTGCTTGGGATCGATGCCAGCCAGCAGGGCAAAGTTCCCGGTGATCATCAGTCTTTGAATGTGATGGGCATAGGCGTGGTCGATCGTTTCCGTGATCACCGTTGAGAGGCAATTCATATCCGTGTCGCCGGACCAGTAAAACGAGGGCAGCGCGCGGGTGTTGCCGAAATAATTGCTCTCGGCATAGTCAGGCCCGGCGAACCAGTAGATGCCCCTCATATATTCACGCCAGCCAATGATCTGGCGGACGAAACCCTCGACCGCGTTGAGCGGTGCACGACCCTCATGATAGGCCCGTTCAGCCGAAAGGCAGACCTCGAGCGGTTCGAGGAGCCCGACGTTGATGTAAAATGACAGAAGCGAGTGGTTAAGCCAGGGCTCACCCTGCAGCATCGCATCCTGGGTTTCGCCAAACTTTGGCAGAAAATCCTCGATAAATCCGTCGAGCACCTTCAAGGCGTCGGAGCGGGTGACTGCAAAGCCAAAGCCCTCAAGCTTGCCGAAGTGGCCAGGAAACAATTGTCCGACCGCGTTCAGCACCTCGGTAGTGATCGCATCCGGCTCAAACTCCAGGTGTCTTGGTCTGAGGAGGCCCGGCTCTGCCGGCTTGCGGTTTTCGGAATCGAAGTTCCATCGTCCGCCAAGTGGCTTGTCGCCTTGCATCAGTAGCCCGGTTTTTCGTCGCATTTCCCGATAGAAAAACTCCATCGTCAGCGACTTGCGGCCCTGCGCCCACTGCCGGAACTCGCGGTGCGAGCAGATGAAGCGGTGATCGCGCCGAAGTTCGACCTCAAGGCCCAGGGTATCCGACCAGCTCCTAATTTCCTTGAGGACGCGCCATTCGCCAGGTTCCGTGATGCATATGGCGGAAGGGCGGAGTGCGGCACTCGCACGCTGGACCTCGCCGGTGAAAGAGCCGGTGTTGGTCGGCTCGTCGATCGTGGTGTAGCGAACCTTGTAGCCGGCTCCTCTCAACTCATCAGCAAAGTGGCGCATGGCCGAAAAGATGAAGGCGATCTTCTTTTTGTGATGACCGACATAGGTTGCCTCGGCCATAACTTCACACATGAGTACGCTGTCATGGTCTTTGTCGGCGCCATCCAGCGACGAAATACTCCGCGACAACTGGTCTCCAAGGATGACAATCAGCCTCGACACAAAAACTCCCCTATCCGTCTCTGCATACCAGTTGACCGCCGCTCGACGCGGTTATGTCAGAGTGCCTTGCCGATCAAGGCGCCAACGAGACCGGTGACGACCATGGCCATGGCTCCCCAGAACGCTACCCTGATCGTTGGCTTGATGATGCCGGCGCCGCCCGCCCTGGCACTGACAGTGCCGAGCGCTGCGAGGAATATCAGAGATATGACCGGGATTGCGAGTTGAATTGAATGAGGCGGCGCCAAAACTGCGGTGAGGACGGGAACGATTGCGCCGGCTGAGAACGTCAAGGCCGAGGTCAAGGCGGCTTGAACGGGCTGTGCCGTAGACGTCTCAGTGATACCGAGCTCGTCTCGTGCGTGCGCATGCAGGGCGTCATGAGCGGTCAACTGTCGGGCGACCTGAAGCGCCAATTCCTTGGAGACGCCACGAGCTTCGTAAATCTCGGCGAGTTCAACCAGTTCGTGTTCAGGCTGATCGTCGAGCTCACGCCGTTCGCGCGCGAGATCGGCAGCCTCGGTATCAGCCTGGGAGCTGACGGAAACATATTCGCCCGCTGCCATAGCCATAGCGCCAGCGGCGAGCGAGGCGAAACCGGCAACAAGCACCTGTGAGGTTGAAGTGGATGCCGATGCTACGCCGACCATCAAGCTGGCGGTTGAAATGATGCCGTCATTTGCGCCGAGAACCGCTGCCCGCAGCCAGCCTATCCGCTCGATCGAATGCTTTTCGATATGCCTGTGCATGGCCCACCGTCGCTAAAGGCGGTTGAAACTGCTTCAAATGTTATGTCGGAAGGTCACGCAAATCCAGTCGCGGGCCCGCATAGCTCCGATGCGCGGCCGCCTTGGTCGTGGGAAAATGCTGCGAAGGGAGTCATGATCCTTGCTGCGCGGCTCATTCTTGGCCAAAGGCCTTGCACCTGTATTCCTT
The DNA here is from genome assembly GCF_047325115.1 of Rhizobium sp. Rhizsp82. Taxonomy (NCBI): domain Bacteria; kingdom Pseudomonadati; phylum Pseudomonadota; class Alphaproteobacteria; order Hyphomicrobiales; family Rhizobiaceae; genus Rhizobium; species Rhizobium sp. Rhizsp82. The sequence continues at coordinate 711,544 of NZ_CP168569.1, forward strand.
CCTGGTGACCGAGAGACCGGCGCGGACGCAGTCCTCACGATATATTGTAGATCTCCGGAAAGATGCCTTCTGGGGTATAGTTGCAGATCGCAATCGTGATAAGCGTTGGCGCCCCTCTTCACCCGCCGAAGGCTGTCACAGAGATGAAGCGACTTACCCCTGAGCAGTTCGACCTCCTCGAAATGCTCGACGATACAAGCAAGCTCAGACGTCTTCCTGAAACATCGACCAGTCTGGCATCGCTGGAGGAACTTGGTCTCATAGGGCCAGATCTGACCCTCACGGATGCCGGGAAGGCAATCGTGTCGCGCCGGACGAAAGATCGTTTCACGCGCAGCGTCCACTGATCGAGTTTCTTTATCGCAGGTCGCGGCTTGCAAAGCCTCGTTTGAAGAACGCCGGTTCCGCTTTGCATGTTCAGATTGCCAGCTTCGCGTCAGTCGCGAACTCGCCACAGGCGTGCTGAAAGGCACCCTGGCAAGCTGCTTTGCCTTTCCTGGGTTGTGACGTTAACGGGGCCTAAAAGATTCGGTGCGAAAAATCGCAAGCGTGGGAGAGAGGGGTGAGCTTCGCGTGAGGGGCGGGCTGACGACTTTGCCAACGATGTTATTGAAAGTCATATTTTCGGGAGTTCGAAGTGCTGAGAGTTATGTCATGTATCGCTTACGAGCATAATCTCGCCTATGTTTTAGCCGCGGCCGTTCTTTGCATGTTGATGTGTACGGTCACCGCCAGACTTTTTGATCAGGCCGTTCGTTCTCCCGCCACGTCACGTCTCTCCGGCGCTATTGTCGCGGGCATCTCCGGAGGTCTGTCCATTTGGACGACGCACTTCGTGGCAATGCTAGGGTTCAAAATGCCGACAGAGTTGGCATTTGATCCCTACCTGACTGTCGGGTCGCTCCTTCTTGCGGCACTGTTTTCAGTCGCCGCCTTTACTATCGCGATCAACCTGTCGAGACCGGCGATACCGTTCGTCTCGGGCTTCTGTCTTGCCGGCGCAATCCTTTCCATGCATTTCGTTGGGATGACGGGGCTAAGGAACGCCGACGCGCTTTTCTGGGACCGCCGTATGCTCGTCGCGGCAGCGGCATTGGCGTTTGGCTTCGGGGTCGCGACGATGGTTACCCTGATCCGTCTGCGTTCAAGGATAGGCCTCGGTCTTGGCCTCGTGCTAATGACACTGGCCATCTGCAGTGCTCACTTCACGGCAATGACTGCGGTCACGGTCGAACCCGCGCCGTTGCAGGCTGCCGCGAACGGTACGCTATCCAATAGCATGCTGGCGGTTCTGGTGGTCGGCGCCGCGATCATTTTTGCGGGAGCAGTCGTTATTGTGACTGACGCACGCGCGCAACGCGAGCTTCTCGAAGCGTATCGTTTCGCTGCGCACCACGATGCTCTGACAGGCTTGCCAACCGAGCCCACCTCTATGACGAGCTGACGAGGCTTTTGGATGTGGCGACGTGCCGGCCTGGGCGTCTCGCACTGGCGGTCGTTGATCTCGACCATTTCAAAGAGGTCAACGACGTCAGGGGACATCAAGCCGGTGACGAACTGTTGCAAGATGTCGCTCGGAGCCTGTCGGCTTCGCTTGGACCAAACGAATTCGCGGTTCGCATGGGCGGGGATGAATTCGTCGTGGTCAGGCACGACATCGCAGCGGATCAAGACGTCGAGGATTTTTCGATGCGGGTGCTGCGCGCGATCGTCAGAAGCGACGGCTCGCAGCCTTGGCTTTTGTCTGTCGGTGCAAGCGTTGGCGTGTCGGTTTACCCCACGGATGCTTCGGATGTCGAGGAGCTGATAGCACGGGCAGATTCTGCCATGTATCGTGCAAAGCGCTCCGGCGGCAGCCGATTCTGCAGATACGAATTCTCCATGGACGAAAAGCGACGCGACAGGACGGCGCTTGCTGCGGATCTAAGGGTTGCCTTGGACAGGGACGAATTTGTTCTGCATTTTCAGCCCCAGGTGAACGCAGCTTCCGGAGACATACTGGGTCTGGAAGCGCTCCTGCGCTGGAACCATCCGCAAAGGGGCTTGATCCCGCCTTCGGAGTTTATCCCTATCGCAGAGGAAACCGGGCTGATCGTCCCGATCGGAAGATGGGTTTTGGTCTGTGCCTGCAGTCAGGCGGCATCATGGCCGCTTCCGGTCAGAGTCGCCGTTAACATCGCCTCGGCGCAGCTTGGAGAACCAGGATTTCGGTCGATGCTGGCAGAGATATTGCAAGGCTCGGGGTTGCCTGCGCAGCGGCTGGAGCTTGAGATAACAGAGGCGAGCGTCATCGAGGACCGGGAGCGCGCGCTTGCGGTGATCACTGAGCTGAAGGAACTGGGGGTTCAGATCGCCATGGATGATTTCGGCACGGGATATTCGTCATTGTCTACCTTGCAGATCTTTCCCTTCGACAAGGTCAAGATCGATCGCTCCTTTATAAAGGACATCAATGCGAACACCGTCTCCCAGGCCATCGTCAAGGCAACCCTTCTGCTGGCCGACTGCCTCGACATGAAAGTGATCGCCGAAGGCGTAGAGCGTCCCGAGCAGGCCGCATTTCTGCGCGGCCTCGGTTGCCATGAGCTACAGGGCTATCTTTACGGTCGACCGGTGCCGCATACAGACGTTGCTTTTTCGTTGACGCCGCCTGAACGCACCAACGTGGCAGGGGTCCACCCCGCTGGCAGATAAGGGCCGACAAGACGCCAAAGGTCGAGGGCGGAGCAATGGTTCCGTCGGGGCGTCGCTCCCCTCTCTGCAATCTCTTATGGATTTGAGCAGCGCATGGCGCTTGTCTTGGCGAAAGGCCATTACCCTCCCGCCGTCGCCAAATCAGATCGTTGCGCGGCTCTAATAAAGCCGCAGTCCACGAGGTTCGTAATATCACGCACGAGGACCTTTTTATCACGTATTTTCCCGGCTGCGAGGGTTAGGACCCTCCTGCGACCTTAGAGGCCTCGGCCCCACCCGTAGTAGGAGGGGCGGACTTTCAGTAGGCTCGGCTCCTCCCTGATCAATCTGTTGACCGTCTTCGAGAGAGCAAGCCTGCGCAGCGTGGAATGGCTGATTATTCCGTGGCCGTGGAAGTCGATCAAAAGTGCTCGCACCGAAATGCGCTCTTCATCCGAGCCGATCCACCCATCCTCGATCAACTCCTGCAGCACGTTGAGGCATACGGCTGGAGCCTCGTCCGTTGCTGTTTCCTCGGGCTTCATCGGCTTTCTTCCGCAACGCTTTTCATGCAACCTGCGCAAGGCCGGCGTCTTCATTCGGGTCCTCGACCGGCTCCCAGTTGCAGCCGGCACGATAGCGCCAGGCCAGCCGTCCTTCCTCGTTGAGGACAATGAGGTGCATCCATCCGTTGTCGAAGAGCGGTTGGACAGATGGGTGCCGGCGCAGAACCGCTGCTATCTCTTCCTTGGGCGCCTCCAGCGCCACAGTGAGCCGTTTCGGGTCGTGCATCAAATTCGCACCGTCGTGAACTGATTGCCAGGGCAGCCCCGTCCGCAAGTTTCCGCCGTTGCCCTCCAGAACGCCGATGCCGCCCACCGCGTTGTGCAGCAATTTGTTTCCAGACCCGAACAGCGACGGGGCAACCGCGGAGCCAAAATATTGCAACCCGATCCAACTGGCCACGACGACCGGGGCGGTCAGGATCAGCTCCAGGATTTTGAAGTCGACATCACGTTGCCATTCGTAGTCATGCAGGAAGACCCGTCCGCCGAGAGAACGTCCCCGCGTCCTGGTGCGCGGCGCAGCTATGAAGGCCGAGCAGCCGGCAAGCCCGGCTTCCGGCCGCATCTGGGCCCATTGACGGCCACGTGTGCCGATCGTGTCTGCTGACGATCCGCGCAGGCGACCCGCCCGCTCTGCTCGCGTGAGGTCACCGGCTTGCTGGAGCCACGTTCCTACGGTGGTCAGCGCGGATCTTTCGATGCCTTCTGGAAGGTCGCTTTCAAAAAGCGTCACATCGTCCGACGCAGTGTCATGGAGCGCGCCGACGAAGACAGTGTCGGTCGGAACGTCGATCCCCCTCGCAGCCAGGCCGTTTCTGACATCGACTTCGTTCAGCATCATCGCCAGCAGCCGCGCGCTGACATCGCCTGCATGGCCACCACATGCCCCGCATTGCAGAGCGCTGGCAAAGGGATTGTTGACGACCTTTGAACCGTGTCCGACCAGCAGAACGATGGGCGCGAAATCGGTGATGAGGCCCATCCCGCGCAAAGCACCCTCCGCGACGTCCGTCTTTCTTTCCGCAGTCATCTGATCGGAGAGTTGCAGCGGGTAGACCTTGTTGCCCGCCTTGCCTGTTGCCAAGGTCGATAGAATGAGGGGCAGGGCAGCCAGGGGACCGGCCGCTTCGACAAAGGCAAAGGAGGAGACTGCGGCGACCTTGAATCGGCTCCAAGCACGCTTGGCACGGGCGGTTATCTGCGCACCCCGATCCTTGCTGGCACTGGAAGCTTCGCACGCGAAGACCGAAGGCTCAACCAGCACCGGTAGCCGATTTTCCGAGGTGACGGTGCCCCGGCGCCGGAAACTGGCGCCCACACCGAAGAAGCCGGCAAAACCGCGCGTCTGGATACCAGCGTCGGCGCTTTCGAGCGCTCGCCTGAACGTTTCCGAGCGTACGTCGATGCAGAAGGCTGCCTGAAGGCTCGGTCGTCCCGTCCGCTGGCGACTGTCGCACCTCTCTTCAAGCAAGCTCTTGAGTTCGCGCTGGTAGGCGCGTTCTGTGGCTGTTTGTAGCACCGCATCGATCAGGTCTTCAACGCCTGGCGATATCGGTTGACGATGAGCGGCGAGCGCTTCGGACCAACGCGTCCTGACGTCGGCGGGACTAATCTTGTAGAGCGCCTCTTCGAACACCAGGCGGACGGTGAGTAGCTCGAATAATGTTGTGTCGCGATTTCCATCTCGTTCTGCGAGCCAGTTCAGGTGCCGGGCGTGCTGGGCCCAGCCGCCCATGCTCACCAGGAGCTGATGAAAATATGTTCCCGGTTCGCCAATCCCGAGCCCTCGGCACGCATTTGAAAATGCGGCATCTGCGGTTGCGGCAGCGTGAGCGACGTGAGACGCAAAACCGCTCAGCCCCGACAACTCCGGCGTCAGGTCATGCATCGCGAAGTGACGCCAGCTTGCAAACAGCCCCTGATCTTGCGGGGCCGCCCATAGAGCTTGCCCGGCGTCGAAATAGCCGCTGGCAAAGCTCGATATGCGATCGCCAATCAATCCCTCCCAGTCCCTCCCGTCAAAGGCCGAGGCGATGCTGGCAAGCGACGGAAGGGGTGCGGAGCTGACAGGCTCGTTCGAAACACCTCGTTTTATCTGCGCAAGATCCAGTTTTGCAAACGATTCACGTGAGGCGATCGCGCCGACAATATCATCATCACGGATGGTCCCATCGCGTAGCTTTTGGACGTAATAGAAACGCGGCGGGGCAAGTCGGATGCCGGCAAGCCTTTGGAACAGCGCCGAGACATTTTCCAGGCTCTCGTTTGCCTGGCCCAGGAAAGGGTTGACGGCAACAGTGGCTTCGAGCGGCCAGGCGGGAGGGATCGCCCGGACTGCAGCTTCTGCGACGAGAAGAAGATCGTGGTTGTGAGCTGTTTGCAGTTGCATGGTCAGTCCTTGGTGATTGTTTGGGCGGCGGAAATCGCGCCGGTGGAGCGCAGGAGTTTGTCGACGATCGGCTGCACGTAAAAGCCGTTTGAGACGTGGACGCGCAAGCCAGCGCAAGCGGGATGATGGGCCCATTTTGGCAGCAGCGCCTGCATAACGGCGACCGCGCCGAACGATAGGAGTGCGAGGACGATCAACGTCCATTCAAGGGGACCGGCCGGCGGAGGGGCAGGAAGGGCGCCCGCTGTCAGCCGCTCCAGTAAATGCTGCAGGGCAAAGTAGGCGACGGCGGTGCAGAGTGAGAACATGGTGGTGCGCAAGGTCAGCGATCTCGGCGCGGTCTCCGCCATTCCCTGTGCGACAAGGTAGGCGATGCCAAAGATGAGGATCGTGCCAAGGGCAATCGCCTGCGGCGGTTTTTCGGTGATGCCGAAGGCGATGCCGATGAAGAGGTAAACCCCTATCGCAATGGCGAAAGACTTTCCGACCGCCAACATGCTTGGTGAGGAAACGGGTCCGGGTCGACGCGTTGCAAGAACCTGTTCAACAGCCGAGCCTGACGCCAGAAAAGCGTGAGCCTTATAGAGCGAGTGGGCAACGGTATGGAGAAGCGCGAGCGGGAAGAGAGCGAGGCCACACTGCAGAATCATGAAACCCATCTGCGCGACGGTCGACCAGGCCAGTGACGTCTTGATTGCCGGCTGCGTCAGCATGACAACACTGCCGAACAGTGCCGTAAAGCCTCCAAGGATGATCAGGGCTGCAAGGACGGCTGGTGCCTGGACCATGATGTCGGCGAACCGAATGAGCAGAAAACCGCCGCCGTTGACAACGCCCGCATGCAGCAGTGCCGAGACCGGGGTCGGGGTCTCCATGACTTGGGTGAGCCACCCGTGTGTGGGAAACTGTGCCGAGCGCAGGAGCGCTGCAACGGCCAGCAGCCCTGCCGCCCAGTGGATCCCGCTGGTTGATTGGGAGACCTGGAGCGATGAGAGCTGAAGGCTGCCATCCGTCCACCAAAGCAAGACGAGCGCCGCGACCATGGCCAGGTCGCTCCCACGGGCAAACAGGAAGGCCTGATGCGCAGCTTTTCCAGCCTTGGGTCTATCAGAGTAGAACAAAAGAAGTTTGTTTATTGCAATGGACGAGCCCACCCATCCTACCAGCAGTCCGGCAAAGGATTCTGATTGGACGGCAAGAAGAACCGCAGCGATCGTTGTCGCCATCCACCCCATGAAGCGCGCCTGCCCATTCTCCGTATCCAGCGCTATCTGAGAATAGCGCACGACCGTCCATGATATGAATGAGACGAGAAGAAGCATTGCCACACTGACGACGTCGATGCGTGAGGCCAGAATATCGAGATGGCTCCCGGCACCGGTGGAGGTGCCGGCACCAAGGCCCAGCAGGATAGCGACACAAAATGCCGACACCAGAAGCGCAGCGATCGCCGCATTCTCAACGATAGTCGCTGCGGTGCGAGGTTTCGCTCCCGGACTGAACGCATAGGCAGCGGCCAGCAGGAATATTGTCGGACAAGCGAGTGGCGTGAGGTAAATCAAAGTCGGCTCCTGTTATGCTCAAGGAGGACCTATCCCACGCCGTGGCTCGTTAAAAATACATTGATTGCGCAATTTCGTTCTTTTAAATAGAACGATGGCAGACCTCAACTATCATCATCTCCGCTACTTCTGGGCCGTTGCACATGAGGCAAACCTCACCCGCGCCGCCTCGCTCCTCAATGTTTCCCAGTCGGCCCTGTCTCTCCAGATCAAGCTTCTGGAGGAGCGATTGGGCCACGCTTTGTTCGAGCGGCGGGGGCGTCAGCTCCACCTCACCGAGGCGGGACGTATCGCACTCGATCATGCAGATACCATCTTTGCGGCAGGCGACGAACTGATCGCCACGCTTCGGGAAAGTGGAGCAACCAGACGCACTGTTCGCATCGGGGCATTGGCGACATTGTCGCGCAATTTTCAGATGGAGTTCCTTCAACCGATCCTGGGTCGTCCGGATGTAGACCTGGTTCTTCGATCTGGCAGCTCGCGCGAGCTGATAGAGGCGTTGCAGACACTGAGCCTCGACATCGTCTTGTTGAACAAGTCTCCCGCGGCTGATCCGATCTCCGGCTTGATCGCCCAGCACGTATACGAGCAACCCGTCAGCCTTGTCGGAAAGCCGTTTCACGCCCGAACCGGCGCATCGGTAAAGGAGCTTCTGGCTGCATATCCATTGATCCTCCCAACACCGGAGAGTGGCGTTCGCTTCCAGTTCGACGCCATCGTCTCCGGCCTGGGCGTCCAGCCGCAAATTGCCGCCGAGGTCGACGATATGGCAATGATGCGTTTGCTGGCGCGGGCAGGGGCCGGACTTGCGGTTCTTCCCCCGATCGTCGTCAAGGGCGAGCTTCAGACCGGTGAGTTGATCCAGTTTGACGTCCTGCCGAGCATCATCGAAACATTCTATGCGGTTACCGTGCGAAGGCGGTTTCCAAACCCGCTGGCAGCGCTGTTGCTAAAGCGAGATCATGATTGACGCCGGGTTACTCGACCCCTTTTCACATACCGCTCATCCGCTGCAGACCGTCCAGTATCGCCCTCCGTTCGCTGAACCTTTCGCAGCCTGACGTCCTGCCGTGACACGGTGGGGTGGGGCAAACGGTCTGCTTTCGATCGGTTTGCAATCCATTCTAGCCTCCGGTCAAGACTTCGGCCAGCAGGCACCAAACGTTGCATTCCTTTCGTGAGCCAGAATTGGACTGAGAAGATGACCTTCTTTCCGGCGCTTTGAAGCTGGTCAGCATCGCAGCGATGAGACAAAACCTTCGCGATACTTCGCTGGCGTCGTTTCGAAGCGGGTCTCGAAGGCATCGTAAAAGCGGGAGAGCGACCCAAAGCCGCTTTCGAACGCAACAGAAGCGATCGGTAGCTCGGAGGAGATCAGAAGGGACTGCGCTGTGTCCAGCCGATGTCGTGTAACAGCCTGATGCATTGTCATGCCGACTGTCTTCTTGAAGACCGTCATGGCGTAGTTTGGATGAAGCCCCGCCGCGGCCCCGACAGCGGCGATGTCGATTGGGCCAAGGGCGTGTTCGGCGATATATCTCAGCATCACCTCGACTTTCGGCAGCCTGTCGGCGTCCATATCACGAGACGATACGAGAGCGGAGCCCTGTTCCCGCAGATCACGCCAGCCATCCCGTCCGATCCGTCGGATGCGCGCCACGAGCTCGTCCCTGACGATCTGCTCGACTTCCTGATCGCCCGACAGCAGCTCCTCGCGCCAGCGCAGGAACATGTCCCTGTCAAAGCTTCTGACGCTGATTGCTTCGATCAGCGCGCCCCTGAAGACGGCGTCTCGAAATGGTGCCAGGCCGTGCAAGTTCACAAGAACGCTCATCGGGACGTATAGGCAAACGAAGTTCGTCGGGTCGGTCACCTCAGTGACTTGATGGGGGACCATTCCCCAGAAGAGACAAAGCTGGCCTTCCGAGATCTGAAGGAGTCGTCCATCCAACCAGTAGGTCATACGCCCTTCAAGGACGAGGTTGATCTCGACCTGGCTGTGCATGTGAGGACCGCTCATGCGGCGCACGTCAAGGCGCTCGCCCGCACAGAAGCGATGATCTCCGAATACGACCAGCGGGTGTCTCGTCGCGCCGGAATGCACCGGAATGGATTCGTCCTCGAACATGCCTTCTCCTGTAAAACGCGGACATCTTAGTATCCAGGAAGCGTATGCTTCAAGAGCGGTAGCAGAATTCTGCGCGATGTGATGTGGCTATGGCAAGGGCCGGAGGTACTCGGACGGCCCGCTGCATATCGGTCAGGGAGGAAGAAATGACCTTTACGAACTATATTTATGCATTCGCGATGAGCACGGCATTCATGGCGTCCGGCGCCTGGGCCGGCGAGCTCGTTCTCAATTCGGATCAGTCGGATCCCGCCCCGAAAAAGGCAATGGAGGAGCTGATTGCCGATTTCCAGGCCAAAAACCCCGACATCAAGGTCAAGTGGAACAACTTCGACCACGAAGGCTACAAGTCGGCGATCAGGAACTTCCTGACTGCCGATGCGCCTGATGTCGTGGCCTGGTATGCAGGTAACCGCATGGAACCGTTCGTGAAGGCCGGGCTGGTCGATGACGTGACGGACGTCTGGAAATCAAACGGCTTCGACGACCAGTTGAAGTCCGCCGCGGCGTCCATGACCATCGACGGCAAGAAGTGGGGCGTGCCTTATACCTATTACCAATGGGGCATCTACTACCGCGCCGACATCTTCAAGGACAAGGGCATCGAGCCGCCGAAGAGCTGGGATGAATTGATTGCTGCCTGCGCGAAATTGAAAGCCGATGGCATTACCCCATTCGCAATCGGGACCAAGGCGCTCTGGCCGACGGGCGGCTGGTTCGACTACCTCGATCTGCGCGTCAACGGCTACGAATTTCACATGGACCTGACCTCTGGGAAGGTCGCCTACACGGATCCAAAGGTGAAGGCGGTCTTTGACAAGTGGGCGGAGCTTGTAAAGCCGGGCTACTTCATCGAGAACCACGCAGCACTTGACTGGCAGGACGCGATCCCCCAGTTCGTTCAGGGCAAGGCCGCCATGTATCTCATGGGGAATTTTGCGGTCGCGCCGATGAAGGACGGCGGATTGAAGGAAGACCAAATCGGCTTCCTGCAATTCCCGCAGATCACTGCCGGTCTTCCGGTTTCCGAAGAGGCGCCCACCGACACCTTCCACATTCCGGCCGCAGCCAAAAACAAGAAGGACGCCAGGACGTTCCTCGCGTATCTGGGCTCTCCGGAGGCTCAGGCGAAGATGAATGCCACGCTCGGACAGCTTCCGGTCAATAACAAGGCTCCAAAGCCTGAGGACAAGTTCCTGGAAGCAGGCTTCACGATGCTTTCGAGCGCGCACGCACTTGCTCAGTTCTACGATCGTGATGCGCCGGCGGACATGGCAAAAGCCGGCATGGAAGGCTTCCAGCAGTTCATGGTGAAGCCGGACAAGCTCGACGCGATCCTTGAGCGGCTCGATAAGGTTCGCGCCCGCGCCTACAAGTGAAGCAAAGCCGCTGAACCTACGCTGCCGGATGACTCTCCCCATTCCGGCAGCGCCTTTCGTTGAGGAAATAACAATGGTCGTCCGAAAAGCGACCCCAGCCGGCATGTGGTCAAAAAACCAGCGCCACTGGGCTCCAGTTTTGTTTCTTGCGCCAGGCGCGCTGATGTTTCTTGTCTATGTGATCGCACCTGTAGCGCAGTCGGTGTGGATCAGCTTTCACGACTGGGATGGCCTTGGCGCCATGACATGGATCGGCCTTGGCAACTATGTCGAACTTCTCGGTGACGATGCCTTCTACACTTCGCTCGAGAACAATCTTATCTGGCTGATCCTCTATCTCCTCGCCGTGCCTGCCGGGCTCGCAGCGGCGCTGTTCCTGAACCAGACGGTTGCGGGTATTCGCATCTACAAGTCGCTCTTCTTCTTTCCTTTCGTGATCAGCCAAGTCGTCGTTGGACTTATATTCACCTGGTTCTACGCGCCGAACTTCGGCCTGTTCTCCGCCCTGATACATTCGCTGACGGGCACCGAGGTCGCCATTCTCGCCGACGAGCGTTTCGTGACCTACGGCATCATCGCGGCCGGTCTCTGGCCGCAGATCGCCTATTGCATGATCCTCTACCTAACCGGCCTCAACAACATCAACCCCGAGCAGGTCGAGGCAGGGCGCATGGACAGTGCAAAGGGCTGGAGCCTGTTCTGGCACATCGTTCTGCCCCAGCTTCGGCCGGCGACCTTCATTGCCGTTGTCGTCACCGTTATTGGCGCGCTACGTTCGTTCGATCTCGTTTCGGTGATGACTGCCGGAGGACCGTACGGGTCCAGCCGTGTGCTTTCCTACTACATGTACGAGGAAGCTTTGTCGGAATACGGCTTCCGAATGGGCTACGGTGCGGCGATCGCCGTCGTCCTGTTCGTGATCATGATGGTCTTCATCACCTTCTTCCTCGTTCGCATGATCCGGCAGGAAAGGAACGCGTGATGTTTCCGACACCAGTTCAAAAAGCATCGCCCTGGATTTCATGGGCCTATCAGATCCTCTTGCCGATACTGCTGGTCATTTGGCTTCTTCCTCTTATCGGGGTCGCACTCACCTCGATCCGCCCATCCGGTGATCTCGCTGCTGGCAACTATTTCGGCATGCCTTCCGGCTTCGCCGGCGTCGAGAACTACACCTCAGTCTTCCGGGATTCTCCGATCGGCTGGTATATCCTTAATTCGTTCAAAATCACCGTTCCAACCGTGATTGGCGCAGTCGGACTGTCGTGCCTATGTGGGTTCGCGCTTGCGGTCTATCGCTTCCGCGGAAGCCTCTTCCTGTTCTTCGTCTTCGTTGCCGGCAACTTTATTCCGTTCCAGATCCTCATGGTTCCAGTCCGCGATCTTACTCTTAAGATGGGTCTTTATGACACCGTGACCGGCCTGGTCCTTTTCCACGTCGCTTTCCAGACGGGTTTCTGCACTTTGTTCATGAGAAACTTCATCAAGGGTCTGCCCTTCGCGCTCATCGAGGCGGCGAGAGTTGAAGGCGTCTCCGAATGGAAGATATTCCGGCACATCGTTCTTCCCCTGATGCGACCGGCCATCGCAGCGCTCTCGGTTCTTATCTTCACCTTCGTCTGGAACGACTATTTCTGGGCAACTGTCCTCGTGCAGGGTCAGGCAGCCATGCCGGTCACGGCCGGACTGAACTCTCTGAACGGTCAGTGGGTCGCTGCCTGGCACCTGGTTTCTGCCGGTTCGATCGTGGCGGCGATGCCCCCGGTCCTGATGTTCTTTTTCATGCAACGGCACTTCATCGCCGGGCTTACTCTTGGAGCAACCAAAGGATGACTGAGATCGTCACAATGACGAGCGGCCCGCTTTCCCTCGTAATTGGTCTACCCACAGCAGGGATGCCGGAAATCATTTCCTTTGGGTTGAAAGCTGCGACGGGCCGGATTTGGCGCGACGATATGCGGTCGAGCCGGGTCAACGGCATGGATGAGGCCGGGCCTTCGGCGGTCCTTCTACCGACAGGAGGCCTCGGTTATTTCGGTTGGCCTGCCATTTCAGGCCATCGTGACGGACGAGACTTCGTTCTACAGTTCCGGGATTGGAAGGCCAGGCACGACGGATCGACGACTACTCTGCACGCCGTAGATCCGGTGGCGGCGATCGAGATCGCAATCAACATCTGTATGAGTAACTCTGGTGTCCTGTCCATGTCGACCTTCCTCACGAACCGCGGCGCAGAATACACGGTGGATCGCTGCATGGCCGCGAGCTTTCTTCTTCCGCAGGGGGAGGCTACGCTGAATTACTTCACGGGCATGTGGGGACGCGAGTTCCAATCGAGGTCGTGTCGCGTCGATCACTCGCTCTGGCTACAGGAAAACAGACGCGGGCGAACGTCCCACGACAAGCCTCCACTTATCTCGGTAGAGGTAGGAACGCAAAACCTCTTGTTCCATCTTGGATGGAGTGGCAATCACGTGATCGCCGTGGATGTTCTCGACGACGGCCGGCGTCTTGTCCACCTTGGCGAGCTTTTCGAGCCGGGCGAGATCAGGCTTAAGAGGGGCGCGACCTATAGCAGCCCAGTCGCGTACGCTTGCAGCGACGACGCCTGCTTCCATGCGTTCGTCCGTGATGAGCTATTGCTCTGGCCCAAGGGGATAATGAAGCCTCGTCCGGTCATGTTGAACACTTGGGAGGGGAACTACTTCGATCACCGTCTGGATTCGCTCAAAGCGCAGGCAGACGCTGCGGCGGCACTCGGGATTGAGCGTTTCGTGCTCGACGACGGCTGGTTTGGCAAGCGGGACGACGACACGACAAGCCTCGGCGACTGGACTGTCGACAGCCGCAAGTATCCCGATGGCCTGACGCCGCTTGTCGATCATGTCATTGGACTGGGGATGGAATTCGGCATCTGGTTCGAACCTGAAATGGTGAGTCCTCAATCCGACCTGTTCAGGGCTCATCCCGAATGGGTTCTTCAGGTTGACGGTCGCCCATTGCTCCTCTCCAGGAACCAGTTGGTTCTCGACCTCAGTAGGCCGGAGGTCGGCGAATACCTTTACGGGGCGATTTCGGCTTTGCTTTCGAAGCACGCCATATCATACGTGAAATGGGACATGAATCGCGACTTGACCCATGTGGGCGGCCGCGACGGCACGGCGCGAACCTCTGCGCAGACGCAAGCGGTGTATACTCTGATGCACCGCATTAGGTCGGCTTTCCCGCATGTGGAGATCGAATCCTGCGCTTCGGGAGGCGGACGGATAGACTTCGGCGTCCTTCGTTACACGCACCGGGTCTGGACATCGGACTGCACTGACGCGCTAGAGCGGTTGGAGATTCAACGCGGTGCGTCGTCTTTGCTACCGCCCGAGATCCTGGGGGCGCATATCGCAGCCTCGCCGAACCACCAGACGGCTCGTCGTTTGTCGCTTTCCTTCAGAGCGATCGTCGCGCTCGCCTACCATCTGGGCGTCGAATTGGATCCGGTCGCTCTCTCCGAGGACGACAGGGTCGAATTGTCGCGCTGGATCAAACTGCACAAGGACTTGCGGCCGCTGCTTCATGCTCCGGACGCACAGTTCCGGATGGCGCCTGAAGATGGCCGCTACGTCTGGGGGGCAGCGGACAACGACCGCATGGCAGTGTTCGTCGCGCAGGGGCCGCAGATGGTCGCAGAGCAGCCTCCGCCGCTGAGGGTGCCGGCGCCTCAACATGACGACCGCTCGTGGAGGGTCAAGGCGATCCACCCTGCAGAACCCGATTTCATCCGAGTGTCGGACATGCAGCGTCGTTTATTGAGGGGCGAGCTCTCGTTCTCGATCCCGGACCTCACCGAGCTGGGACTGCCGCTGCCAATGCTGAGACCGGAGAGCGGCTTGATCCTTGAACTTGAACCCGTAGCAGGAGTGCATTGAATGGGTGCTGTGACGCTGGAAGGCGTGACCAAAAGCTTTGGCTCAGCCGCAGTGATCAAAGGTGTCGACCTTGATATAGCGGACGGAGAGTTTTGCGTTTTTGTCGGACCGTCCGGTTGCGGGAAATCCACGCTCCTGCGCATGATCGCCGGTCTTGAAGACATTTCGTCGGGCAAGCTCGCGATCGACGGCAAGGACATGACACGGGTCGGTACGGCGCAGCGCGGCGTCGCGATGGTCTTTCAGTCCTATGCGCTCTATCCTCACATGACCGTGGCAGAAAATATCGGATTCGGCTTGAAGATGACCGGCCATCCGAAGGCGATGATCACCGAGCGGATACGGCAGGCCGCTGTAATGCTGCAGCTTGAGGCTCTACTCGATCGAAAGCCCTCGCAACTTTCGGGAGGCCAGCGCCAGCGCGTCGCCATTGGTCGTGCGATCGTCCGTAATCCGGAAGTTTTTCTGTTTGACGAACCCCTGTCGAATCTCGACGCCTCGCTGCGTGTTCAGATGCGCACCGAAATCAGCAAGCTGCATCAGGACTTGAAATCCACCATGATCTACGTGACGCACGATCAGGTGGAGGCCATGACGATGGCCGATAAAATCGTTGTGCTTCAGGCTGGCCTGGTCGAGCAAGTCGGGACACCTATGGAACTCTATCACCGTCCCAAGAACATGTTTGTGGCGGGCTTTATCGGCTCCCCGAAAATGAACTTTCTCAAGGCGGTAGCATCGCCGATAGATGGCGGCATACGAGTGACGCTGCCTGGCGGAGCGTCGATCGATGTCGCGGGAAGCGGTGCGGTGCGCTCGGGTCAAGAAGTTACTTTGGGCATCAGGCCGGAACATCTGGAAAGCCAGGAAGGCGACGTGCTGCTCGACGGAACGGTAAGGCTCGCCGAACGGCTGGGATCGGAGACGATGCTTCACATAACGCTTACAGAAAACAGCGGGATAACCGCCAAGGCTGATGGCCTTTCTACAGCACGACCGGGCGACAAAATCGCCGTTGCCATTCCCGCCCGGGCTTGTCACGTCTTCGACGCTAATGGTGTCGCAGTTATCAATGGGGATCTGACGCGCTGATGCTTGGTGTTTGCTATTATCCGGAACACTGGCATGAAAGCCGGTGGAAAGCTGATGCCGAGCGTATGCGGCAGATCGGCATATCATTCGTCAGGATCGGTGAGTTTGCCTGGTCAAGACTGGAGCCCAGGCGTGGCGATTTCCAGTTTGACTGGCTTGATCGTGCGATAGACGTCCTGCATGCCGCAGACCTCAAAATCGTCCTGGGCACACCGACTGCGACGCCGCCTAAATGGCTTATGGACGACCATCCGTCCATAGCACCTGTCGACGAGCATGGTCGAACCCGCGGCTTCGGCTCGCGGCGACACTACACGTTTTCATCAGACGTCTGGTGGGCGCAATCGCGTCGCATCGTAGAGGCCGTCAGCAAACGGTACGGTGAACATCCAGGCGTCGTCGGCTGGCAGACAGACAATGAATACGGCTGCCACGATACGACCCTTTCCTGGGGGGCAGAGGACCTCATTGCCTTCAAGCGCTGGCTGCGATTGCGCTACCAATCGACGGATCAGTTGAACGAGGCCTGGGGCTCGGTATTCTGGTCCATGGAGGTCAACTCATTCGAAGAGGTCTGTCTCCCAAACATGACCGTAACCGAGGCGAACCCGGCGGCAAGGCTCGACTTCTGGCGATTCCATTCCGATCAGGTTGCCGCCTATGACAAAATGCAGTGCGAAATCATTCGACGTAACTCGCCTGGCCGCTGGATCACGCACAACTTCATGGGCTTCGTAAACGACTTCGATCACTGGCAGGTTGCGGAAAATCTCGATCTGGCGTCCTGGGATAGCTATCCCATCGGCTTCGTGGAGAAGTTTCCCTTCAACGAGACAGAGAGAGACCGTTGGGCTGAGACCTCTCATCCTGACATTGCCGCGTTTCATCATGATCTTTATCGGGGCGTGGGCAAAGGCCGCTTCTGGGTCATGGAGCAGCAACCGGGTCCCGTCAACTGGGCGCCCTGGAACCCGGTGCCCAAGCCAGGCATGGTCCGCCTCTGGACGTGGGAAGCGCTAGCCCACGGCGCTGAAGTCGTCAGCTACTTTCGCTGGCGGCAGGCGCCTTTCGCTCAAGAGCAGATGCATGCCGGCCTCAATCTGGCTGGGCTCGACGAACTCTCTGTCGGCGGAGAAGAGGCAAAAATCGTAGGGCGCGAGCTGCAAGAGATCGGCGCTCTGCCGCAAACAGGGCAGGCTTCCGTCGCTCTCGTCTATGACTATGAGACATACTGGGCCACCATGATCCAGCCGCAGGGCAAAGATTTCAGGTACGACGAACTTGCCTTCCGCTGGTACGAGGGCGTTCGGCGTCTGGGGCTTGACGTCGATTTCGTGAGGGCAGGCGCCTCTCTCGAGGGCTATGCCGTTGTACTCGTACCATGCCTCATGCACGTATCTGACGAGGCATACCGGGCGCTTTTGCGAGCGACGGGCAAGGTGTTATACGGCCCCCGTACAGGTTCGCGCGACCGCCATTTCAAAATTCCTCAAAACCTCGCGCCCGGTCCGCTCGCCGATCTGACCGGGGTCCGGGTCACGCAAGTCGGCTCGATGCGCCCCGGTCTCTCCCGCTCCATCGATGGGCGGGTTTCCGGGCTTGGAACCAGGTGGGAGGAGCATCTTGAGACAGGGGCCAATGTGCTCGCACGCTTCGATGATGGAAGGCCTGCGCTGACGCAGAACAACAATCACTTCTACCTTTCTGTTTGGGCCAGCGAAAATCTTCTGCGATCGACACTCACGCAATTGTGCGACGAGGCTGGATTGAAGCCTCAGGCCCTACCTGAGCATGTGCGCATGCGGCGCATCGGAAATATCCAATTTGCATTCAATTACGGGCCGCAGCCACACCTTTTGGATCATGAATTTGAGTTTATCATTGGCGCAAGTAAGATCGAGGGTGGCGACCTGGCGGCGTGGCGGACACCAGATGATACATCGCAGACCGCATCGCAATCGAGGCCGTGACAGCACTGTTCAGTTTTTCCTCTCACTGAGGCTCAGGCCTCAAGCAGCCCGAGCGCTCGCGCAGCATTCTTCCCATGCCGTGCGAGCGCCTCGAAGTGGCTTTTTCGGCCGCTGCCATCACGGAAGTAGAACCCGATGGTCCGCGTCTCCTGCCAGTCTACGAATGGGAGCAGCAGAACGTCTTCAGATTGACGAAACTCTGATCGAGCGTAGAGCTCGGGAAAGAGCGAGCAGCCCATGCCGATCGACATCATGTGCCGAATAGCGTCAAGGCTCGTTCCCTCATAGTCGTCGACGATTTGGGCGCCGGAGGCGTCAGCAAGATGTCTGACATTTTCGAAAAGCCTGTTACCGCTGCCCAGAGCGAGCAATGTCTCTCCTCGAAGGTCCGCCACCCGGGCGACCCGCGCCCCCGCAAGCCGATGCTCCCGGGGTATTCCCAGATAAAGCTTTTCCCGCCCGATCGGAATGAATGTCAGCGTGTTGTCGGTTAGAGCCGGTCCTATCCCGCAATCGAGGATACCCTCGACCACCGCGCTCTCGATCGCTGCAGGGCGATCCTCCGTGATGTATATCCTGAGCTCCGGAAATTCCGCATGGATCGTGGGAAGAAAGGTCGGCAAAAAATAAGGACCAAAGCTCGGGGAGGTTCCAAGCTTGATCAGACCCCCAAGGGTTTTGGCGCTTTGGCCAACGGCGTCAAGGAGATCGTTGATTGCGGCGAGGGTGATACGGGCGCCATGCACGAATTGTTCACCGGTTTTCGTCGTGATTACGCCGCTGGATGTCCGCTCGAATAGCTGGATCCCCAGGCCGTCTTCCACCGCGCTCACCTGTACCGAGAGCGTCGGCTGGGAAACATGACACCGACGCGCAGCCGCACCGAAATGCCGAGCTTCAGCTACCGCAATCACATATTCCAACTGGCGAAAGGACGGACGAAAAGGCATTGCGTGATAGAAGCATGCTATCGCAATGATTACAACAATCAATTGGCGCTATCATGAACTGCTCTCCACCTCTGTCCTGAAAAAAGTGTCAGGAGGCGAAGATGAACGATAACGTTACATTCCACGACAACAGCCCGTCGCGCCGGGAGGCTCAGCGCAAGCTCATCTCAACTGGGATCCAGCGTTCGAACGGGAAGAGGTCGCGCGTGCGCAAGCGTGACCGTGTCGACTATATCGAGCGGCGCAACCGAGATGGACATTCAGTGACCGTTCCGGTCGTCCGCCGCCGCAGCATGTCCCGAGTTCTTCTGCTCGAGGATATGTAACGGACCGGCGACCTGGTCAGAAACGCGTTAGCGCTGGGCGTGAACCGAGTTGAGACGGCTCGCTAAACCAAGTCGCCAAACAGACGTGCCTTATCCGGCACATCCCCACGAGCCCTGCAGTCCGGGCCCTCTGGCGAGAGAAGCCGGTCCTCTCGCGATGTCGGATGTCGTATTCAGATCGAACGACCGGTCGGAGAGAAATGTGGATTACGGCTTCCTTCTTGTCGATTGGCTCGGCAAGCCACTTTGGATGTGGCTGACGTTCCTATCTATTGTCTTGGCGCTTCTCGTATTCGACTTGGGCGTTCTGCATCGCCACGACCGGGAGATTTCGGTACGCGAAAGCTTTATCCTGTCGTCGATGTATATCGGGCTGGGACTCACTTTCGGAGGGTGGGTCTGGTGGCAGCTCGGCGCCGAACCGGGGATCAACTATCTGACGGGCTTCGTCGTCGAAAAGACGCTGGCGCTCGACAACGTGTTCGTCATCGCCTTGATTTTTTCATTTTTCGCCGTCCCCCGGATCTATCAGCATCGAGTGCTCTTCTGGGGCGTCCTCGGCGTTATAGTCCTTCGCGCGATCATGATCGGCCTCGGTGCGACGCTTGTATCGCAATTTTCCTGGCTACTCTATGCATTCGCGGCTTTTTTGATCGTCACTGGCGTCAAGATGCTGTGGGTGGGCGATAGTCTACCCGAGATGGGCGACAACCCGGTGGTCAAGCTCCTTCGTCGCCGCTTTAACGTCACAGATGAGCACCATGGCCAAAACTTCTTTGTCAGAAAGCCCGATCCGAAAACGGGCAGGCTGGTCTGGTTCATGACGCCACTATTCATGGCGCTCGTCATGGTGGAACTGGCCGACATAATTTTTGCGGTCGACTCGGTGCCGGCGATCTTCGCGATCACGACAGATCCGTTTATCGTCTACACGTCGAATATATTTGCCATTCTCGGCCTTCGCGCCCTGTACTTCGCGCTGGCTGCCATGATCCATCGGTTCAAGTACCTCAAGCCGGCTCTTGCGATCGTGTTGATATTCATCGGCTCGAAGGTCTTCGTGGCCGATCTGCTCGGTCTGGAAAAATTTCCCGCAGCAGTATCGCTTGGGATCACGTTCCTGATCATCGGAACAGGCATCGTCTGGAGCTTGCTGCGGACGAGCACCGCGCACAGGACATAGCCGAACCCGACGGAGCAGCTATAGTTTTGTATACGCGCCGGACGGTGTCCGGCGCGGTCGTCCGCAAATCGCCTGGGCTGACGCAGGACGAATACGTCTGGCACTGCCCACGGGGCGTCGAGGTCCTCTCCGGCTGTAGCCTGCTATATCGACAGAAGAGACAACGCTTTCGCAAGGGGCCTGGTGGCCCACGCCTCTATTCTGCTGGAAGAATGAGAATCAAGCTGGCGGTCGCCCCTCAGTCAGCATGGCACCGCCATCTGCACTTGCACTTGCGGCGCCAGGACCGTTGCTATTCCGGTCCCGCCAACGTTTGATCGGAGAAGCGTGCTTGCTGACCGCATCATGTGATTGCCGGATAGACGTTGCGAGGGTCGATTAAAAAACTCAACCTTGCCAGTCCGGACTGCCGGCCAAGGACGGAAGAGTTTTTGCAGTCCCAATATGAGGTTTCGGGACGGGGCAGATCGTTCTTACCATCGATAGCTGCTATTCCAGCTTCAGAAGGCCCGACACAGTAAATATATCCTTATCGCCGCGGCCGCAAAGGTTGACGATTATGATCTCGTCGCGCTCCATGCGCGGCGCGATCTTCATCACCTCTGCAATTGCGTGCGAAGGCTCCAGGGCCGGAATGATCCCCTCGATCGTAGACAGGAATTGAAAGGCATTCAAAGCCTCAGCGTCTGTCGCGGAGCTGTAGAAAACGCGCCCTGTGTCTTTCAGCCACGAGTGCTCCGGGCCGACCCCGGGGTAGTCCAGCCCAGCGGAGATCGAGTGTCCTTCATTTATTTGACCCTCTTCGTCCTGCAAGAGGTAAGTGCGGTTGCCATGCAAAACTCCAGGACTTCCCCGTGTCAGTGAGGCGCAGTGTTGCGACGTGTCCAAACCTTTTCCGGCGGGCTCGACGCCAAGCATCGCCACATCGCGGTCGGCTAGGAAGGGATGGAACAAGCCGATGGCATTGGAGCCACCACCGACAGCGGCCACCAATAGATCGGGAAGCCGTTTTTCAAGTTCTACGATCTGCTCGCGTGCCTCCCGCCCGATGACGGATTGCAAGGTTCGGACCATCTCTGGATAGGGATGGGGACCGGCGGCTGTGCCGATGAGATAGTAGGTGTCATCGATGTTTGAGACCCAGTCGCGGAGCGCCTCGTTCATAGCGTCCTTCAGGGTCCCGTTTCCAGAGCGGACCGGGCGTACATCGGCTCCCAGCAGCTTCATCCGAAACACATTGGGAGCCTGCCGTTCGACATCAGTTGCGCCCATGTAGATCACGCATTCGAGACCGAACCGCGCGGCCATCGTCGCAGTGGCCACGCCATGCTGGCCTGCACCGGTCTCCGCAATGATCCTGGTCTTGCCCATGCGTTGGGCAACCAGGATCTGGCCGAGACAGTTGTTGATTTTGTGCGAACCGGTGTGGTTCAACTCGTCTCGCTTCAGATAGATACGAGGCCCTCCCAGTCGGCCTGTCAGTCTTTCCGCATAGTAGAGTGGGCTCGGTCTTCCAGCATAATGTCGAGACAACATGTCGAGCTGTTGCCAGAATGATGCATCTGTTTTCGCTTTCTGCCACTCTTCGCTCAGGGCGATCAAGAGGGGCATCAGCGTTTCGGGCACAAAGCGTCCCCCGAATCTTCCAAAAAATCCGTCATCATCCGGTAGCGCGTTGTGTGTGAGCATTTGCATCATGATCTCCTTGATGCTCTTACGCCACTGGCTGCATTTGGATGGTGCCGACTGACTGTTTTATGCTTTAGATCTCAGCCATTCATCGGATTGTAGCGGTCAAGCATCACCTCGAGTGGCACTTTGGCCTGCAGGGTTACCGCCAGCAGAACCGTGCCGCTTATCTTGCGCTGTACGAACAGCTTGTCTGGTGGCG
Source organism: Rhizobium sp. Rhizsp82 (assembly GCF_047325115.1). NCBI lineage: Bacteria > Pseudomonadati > Pseudomonadota > Alphaproteobacteria > Hyphomicrobiales > Rhizobiaceae > Rhizobium > Rhizobium sp. Rhizsp82. The sequence continues at coordinate 733,576 of NZ_CP168569.1, forward strand.
GCACGCGCCACGTATTTCGATCTGCAATGATCGGTTCCGCCTTTTCCCGAATGGCTTTGACGAAGTCTCGATCTGAAAAATCGAACTGGTAACGGTCGTGTCTTGCCAATTGCCGAAGGACGATATCGATTATTTCATTGAGCGCGGCGCTGTGGTTCGCAATCTGCGCAGAAGAAACAAACTCCATGGTCAACAGGGCCCGTCGGATTTTGGTGCGATCGCGAGCAAGGCCGGCACCAAGCAAAGCCTGGTATTGCTCGGCGGTATCAGGTGCAAGCTGCCGCGTTGCGCCAAAGTCGAGTAAGACAATCTTGCCTGTATTGGCCTGAAACCGATAATTGGCGAAATTGGGATCAGTCTGCATGAGTTTGAACTCGAACAGTTCCTTAAGAACAAGATCAAGAAGCGCAGTTACAGCGAGATTGCGGTCTTGCTGCGGGGCATCGGTCAAGGTCTCGATCTTTGAACCGGCCATGTAGTCCATCGGCAAGACAGTCTCATGAAGCAGGTCATCGACCGGAGCCGGTACCAGAAATCGTGGGTCGTCTTCGAGCAGCGCCCTGTAGTGTTTCATCTGCTCCGCCTCGCGCAAATAATTGGCCTCCTCCCGCAGCTGACGTTTTGCCTCCGCGAGCAGGGGGCCGAGATCCAGATTTGCCGGAACAAGGCCGGACATGCGCAGGATCGCAGCAACGTTATCAATATCGGAATCGATACTCTTAGCGACGCCGGGATACTGAACCTTGACAGCGAGCTCGCGACCTGTCGCAAGCCGGGCGCGGTGAACCTGACCGATCGAGGCCGCCGCGATCGGGGCCATATCGAAGCGAGCAAACCTGGATCGCCAGTTGCTTCCCCAGGCATTCCTGAGCACGCCCTCGAGTTGACGCAGCGGCATCGTGTGAGCATTTTCACGAAGTTGAGCAAGGATTGCGGTAAGTTCCCGAGGCAGGATGTCGCCGGGGTCAAGCGACAACATCTGGCCTAGCTTCATTGCTGCACCTCGCAGTCGCGATAGTTGCTCTGCTGCACGCGAGGCGTTTGATGGTGTCAGAACAAGGTCTGAAAGATGCGGCCGTTCACCCCGCGCCAGACGCCCCAGCCCCTCTCCCACAGCTCCGGCGACAACGCCGCCGGCGAGCTTTCCCAAAGCAGCAAGTCGGCTAAGACGGCTTTGAGGTACCGGGCGAGTTCGGTCGGTCATTGGACGATCCTTTGCAAGGCGACGTTCGAAACATGAGCCGGTTGGAGGCCACAGGTTTCGCAACGCGGCCCGCATGCCGGTGGTGAGGCCGGTGAGGTGCAGGAGTGCCACAAAACCGTCAAATGCACCTGCATCCTGATCACGATTTCCAGCTGCGCTACCGCTTGGAGCGGGGCTAGTCGCTGCGCATGCTGCAATGTTACGTGCGCCCCAAGACCCCCTCTATCGCTGGCGCGCCAGCTGCATGAAGCGCGCCTGATCTGACGCAAACATCTGGAACTGGCCGGTGAAGAACGTGGTTATGGTCCTGGCGCCGTTTTTCTGGATCCCGCGCATTGCCATGCACATGTGCTCAGCTTCAAGCATCACGGCGACACCTTTGGGTCTTAAGCTCTCGTCCAAGGCTTGCGCAATCTGAGCCGTCATCGTCTCCTGCGTCTGAAGCCTGCGGGCGTAGAGATCGACCAGCCTTGCAATTTTTGACAGTCCAAGAACTCCATGATCGGGAATATAAGCAACATGGGCAACCCCATGAAACGGGACCATATGGTGCTCGCAGTGCGAATGAAACTCTATATCCCTGACGAGGACCATGTCACTGTACCCACCGACCTCTGAGAATGTCTTGGCCAGAATGTCTTCAGGTTCAACATCGTACCCCGAGAAGAGCTCGCGATAAGCCTTTGCCACGCGTCTTGGTGTTTCCATTAGCCCTTCGCGTGACGGATCATCGCCAGCCCAACGGATCAACGTACGCACGGCCGCTTCTACTTCCAATTGGGTCGGCCGTTGCGGATCTGGCGTAAGCTCGCTGTTGGTCACCACCGCGTCCATTTCACTTTCTCCTCAATCTGTCAGGCTGGTGTTACGCTGACCAAGCACAGGTGGATCAAACAGGCGTTGAGCTGAACAGTGGTTTCTGATCTGTTTCGGCGCAGAACCGTACAGTGAACCGTCATTGATTACGGCGAACGAATATGGTCGCGATGCAACGCGTTGGTATTATTGGTGCGGGAATGGCCGGTCTTGCTGCGCCCGATCGCTGTCGAAGTCCGCGAACGTAACGGTTTTCGAAAAGGAAAGAGGCGTCGGCGGCCGGATGGCGACACGTCGGGTCGATAACAGCTCGTTCGACTATGGCGCACAGTATTTCACAGTGCGTGATGCAAGTTTTTCCAGGCAGGTGAAGGCAGCTTGTGAGGCCGGCCTGGTCGCTGTTTGGACCTGCGCTCCCATGACCTTACCGGACAGTGGTTTACCGAAAACGGCTGCCTTGGACCCCACACGGTACGTCGCTATTCCAGGGATGGACGCTCTCGCAAAATCAATGTCGGTCGGTCTTGATCTCCGGCTGCATACGTCTGCGGGCAAAATTACAGGCAAACCCGGTAGCTGGTATGTCAACGCTGGTCATGCCTCGCATGGGCCATTTGATTGGGTGGTCGTAGCAGCGCCTGCCCGACAGGCGGCCATGCTGATGCCTGAGCTGTTCTCGCACCATCGAACATTGACGGGGGTCACAATGAGTGGCTGTTTCACGTTGATGATGAGAATGCTAAACGATGCCAGATTGCCATTCAAGGCTGCCTGGCTGTCGGATCCTGTCATCGGCTGGATCGCTCGTAATCACACTAAGCCAGGTCGCGCATCGTCCCCGACCCTGGTCGTCAACGCAACGGCGTCATGGGCGGACGCCAACATCGATGTATCGCTCGATATCGTGCGCCGGACGATGGTTGAGGCTTTAAAGCGTCATATGCCCCTGAAGCCGGCCGAAACTCGAACAGTTGTCATTCACCGTTGGCGCGATGCCGACGTCATAGAGGCTGCCGGCCAGCCTTTTCTCCTCGATGAAGGCAATCAGCTTGGCGCTTGTGGCGACTGGTGTATTGGAGGTCGTGTCGAGGCAGCATTCATGAGCGGCTCGAAGCTTGCGGATGCCATCCTCGCAGCGATCGGAGAACGGGAATGAAAGCGACGGTACGCGGCGTTTCGACGGTCCTCACCTATCTGGGTGCGCTGCCATTCTGGTTGCTCGTACTGCCAGTAATCCTTCAAGTCGGCGCGGCCTCGCAACTTTTTGCTGCTTACGGGTCCATTATTGCAGCGTTCATGGCCGGAGCGTTGTGGGGCGGCGCGCAGGCTTCGGCGTCTGGTCTCGGTATCATTGTGCTAAGTAACGTGTTGGCGTTGGCTTCCTTTGCAAGCGTTTTGATCGGATCACCCGCGCTCGGTCTTTCGATCCAGATGGCGCTCTACCTCGTGCTTCTCGCTTGCGATTTCTCGCTCTTGTCTGATCGTGCAGATCTCCGCTGGTATCTACGGCTGCGCTCAAGAGTCACGGCACTCGTTGTTCTGTCCTATGTTGTCGTGCTGATACACGCGGGTTTCAACATATCGAGGTGATCGCATCGCTTTATGTGGCGACCGGGACGCGTCTTGAAAAAAATCAAACCGAAATCGTGAGGATGCGTAGACAGGCGACCGGGCAAGAGACCGGCAACGAGAGGAGACCATCATGAACAGGCTTTTGGTAACTTCGGCTGTCGCACTATCAATCGGTTTGGCGGGAGTTATGGGTGCTAACGCTGCCAATCCTAAAGTCGGCGGTGCGGCGATGTATGAAGACAAGAATATCGTCCAGAACGCTTCCAATTCGAAAGACCACACGACCCTGGTCGCTGCGGTCAAAGCGGCCGGGCTGGTAAAGACGCTGGAAGGGAAGGGGCCCTTCACGGTGTTCGCGCCGACCAACGAAGCTTTCGACGCCCTTCCGAAGGGTACTGTCGAGACGCTGTTGAAGCCCGAAAACAAGGAAAAGCTGGCAAAGGTCCTCACTTGTCATGTGGTTGCTGCCGAAGCAATGGCAAGCACGGTCGCGAAGATGATCAAGGACGATGGCGGCGAGCATGACATCAAGACGGTCGGAGGTTGTGTGATCAAGGCCAAGGAAAACATGGGAAAGATCACCCTCACCGATGAGACCGGTGGCACTGCGACCGTGACCATCGCAGACGTGAAACAGTCAAATGGCGTCATCCACGTTATTGATAAAGTTCTGCTTCCGAAATCCTGATGTGAATTGCCGGGCTGCGTGTCGCAGCCCGGCTACCGTCCCTGTCGATGTCCGCGACGGTCTGCAAACGGCCGCCTTATGCCCGAGGAGAAGGGATTGCTCATGGGAGATGGCGACGATCGCAACCGGACCAATCATTGGATAATGTACGGCCTGCCGGCCGCCACCGTTGTCGCAATTTTGGTGTTCCTGGGAGGGACAGTGTTTCTGGGAGCCGATGACGAGACGTCAGTTTCGAGCGACGGGTTGTGGCAGCTGGCATCGCTCTCCTTGATGCCGATTGTCGTTTTTACCTTCTGGCTACTCGGCCGACACCGGCTTTGAGCGCCAAACTCGAAGGCGGCTTACGATCTCGGCTACACCCGGCAAAAGTTCGATCGCATACTCAAGAACACGGTCGGGCTTCATCGTCGATAGCAGGGAAGGTCTAAAGGTTCTTCCTCTGCCAAGCCTCGAAATACGCGCCACTAACAGTCGTGCTGTCTCTCGTGACCTTGGCGACTGACATGCGCACTACAAGGCGCCTTTGATCGAGCAAGCTGCACGGCAAAGCCGACTTAAGGGGATCGACCATCAGACCGCAATCACTAGGACGTTAAGCGCGGCTGCCTGATAACCCTGAGGAACAAAGCTTTCATTGCATCCGCGATGCCGTCGGTCGGTGTCACTTCGAAATAGAGGCCAGGGGACGCACATTCCGCCATTTTAGCAGGAATCTGGCTCTGGAACGGCGAGATTCAGGTATTGTACCAACTGTTCTTCGGAAGCGGTAAATAGGTCGTGTAGAGGACAGCAATCTTGACGCCGCGCGCTTTTAAAGGAGCGCAGAAACTCGTGTCGATCGGCTCCTGGCAGCGACCGCCGGTCGTTTTCTTGGTACAAGTGGATGGCTTGTAGCTGTCGCCGACGCCGTCCGCCACGAAAAACAGGATCTTCTGCGGGTCAGCGGACGTGTTGCCGCTGCCCGGCGTGGTGATGATGGTGTTCATCTGCGTCAGAGCACTGTCAAAGCTTGTTGTCTGATCACTGTTGTATCCCTGACTTGGAATGGTCATGAGATCGACGGCATCTGTGTATGAACGAACTTGATCCAGATCGTAGGTGGGATCTGAAATGGTGGTGAGCTTCGCATCCTCGGCCTTGGTGCCAAAGGTGTAAACTCCCATTCTGAACTGGTTGCTCGTGACGCGCGTGCTCTTCGCCGTCGTCGTCAACTGCTGGGTCGCCTGGCGAACCGTGTCGATACGCATGGTCACTCCGAGCGACTTTGCCAGATTGTAATAGCTCTTGTTGCCGCTTGCGATATCGTGGCAGGCAAAGGCGCAACTGTCGGATGTGTTGGCTTGCATCTTGGTGACATCAGCTGCCGTAGCGCCGACACCCATTGAAGGTGTGTTGTCGATGAGGATATAGAAATCCATGAAGGACGCGGTTTGATATTCGGCGCTGGCGGTACCCGACACCTCAATACTGGTTTTACCAAATATCGCCATGAAGGTCGTCGGGATTGATGTCTTGAAGGCGATGTTGGAGGTGACCTTGTTCAAGTTGCGCGTTACTGTCACTGACAGGTCGATCGGTAGCGACGCGGCTTCTCCCGACATCTGTCCCGTGAACAGTTTGCGCGCTTCACTCTCGCCGACAGATATGGAGCCGTCAGCCGGCATCGCCATGGCCTGAGTAACGGCCGAAGACTTTTCCGCGACGGCGCCGACCGCTGCAGCGTCGGCAGCGTCAAAGAGTTGGGTGCGAATCTCCAGCGCGTGCGAAAAATCGATAGCCATGCCGGCGGCCCCGACCAGGGGCGTGATCAGGATTGCCGTCAATAACCCGAAATTTCCCGAACGGCATGCGAAGATGCGCCTAACTGTCTTTATCATGCACAAACGGACCAAAGAGGACATGTGCGACTTCTAGCACCCTGCCTTTAAGGTCCCGCTAACCGGCTTGGTAAAGCAATTTCAAATGCTTACATCTCATACGCGAAAGCCGGAGGCGTCGCAGCCCGCGATGGTCGTGTGGCCGCCGTTACGCGGCAGACCCACAAGGACATGTCGACACGATATCATGCGCGCCAAAGCGTTCTGGAACGAAAGGCCGGTTAGCTCCCACGAGGCAGTCGGTGCAGTCCGGCCGACAGGGCCCGACCCCTGCGCCAAACAGATCCGCTCGCGATTTGCCCGCCGTTAAAACCTATCATTTCCGCTATGAACGGCGGGTTCCAGCGCCTGAACAGTAGCCGGGCTGCATCTTCGGTACGGGCCAATCTCAGGCCGGATTTCAGCCTCATTTCGAGAGAACATAAGCCGATCTGACAGGGAGCAGCAAGGACGTTCCATTGCGTATACTGGTGGTCGAGGACGACGACATTCTTGGGTCGGCCCTGAAAAAGGCACTTGAGAAGCATGCTTATGGCGTGGACTGGTTCCGTGATGCCGAAACGGCGCTCCATGTCCTCAAAGACAATGACTACGGCGCGCTGGTCCTGGATGTTAACTTGCCGAAGGCAAGTGGCTTTGATGTGCTGCGGGCTCTTCGCCAGAGTGGCAATGGCATCCCCGTTCTCATGCTGACCGCGCTCGACAGTGTGCGCGACCGGGTTGCCGGCCTGGACGAGGGAGCCGACGATTATCTGACGAAGCCGTTTGATCTGGATGAGCTTTTGGCGCGCATCCGCGCGCTGTTGCGCCGCAGGCAGGGGCGCAACGAAACGGTCATCCGTTGCGCAAACGTCGAGATTGACCCGGCCGCGATGGTTGCGCGTCGCGATGGGGTTCAACTTCACCTGCCCGCAAAGGAGTTCCATCTTCTGCGCCTGTTGATGGAGCGCAGCGGCCGCTACGTCACGAAAAGCGACATCGAATATGCCCTTTACGATTCTGAGGTGTCCGTGGAGAGCAACACGATCGAAGTGACGGTCTATAATTTGCGCAAGAAACTTGGCCCTGATTTCATACAGTCGATCCGTGGTGTCGGCTACATGGTCGAGCGCCGGCAGTGACCCTTACCCAACGGCTCTTTGCCCGTATCCTGCCGACCCTGATCGTCGCGATCGCTGTCGTCGGTTTCTTCGCCTATCGCAGCGCGACACGAGAAATAGACAACATCTACGATGCCCAGTTGATCAACGACGCGAACGTCCTGTGGTCCCTGATGCAGCATCCGCTCACCCGGCCCGATAACCGGCCAACGATCCAGGTACCCGACCTGGATTTCAACATGGATAATCAGCTGGCTCTGAACGAGGACGCTGACGATTATGCGGACGCGCACTCGTTCCGTGCCTGGAAGGGCGATACGCTCGCCTTTGCCAGCAGCAATGCCTTTCCAGCCGGGCTCAGCCGCTTCAAGGCCGGGTTTTCAGAGACCGTTAATAACGGCGCACGATGGCGGATCTATTCCCTGCCGATCCCTGATACAGATATTTCCATCGAGGTTGCTGAAGAAATCAATCTTCGCGAGGGCCTGGTCGAGAACATTCTTCTCAACCTGGCTTTCCCGCTGGTCGTGCTGATCCCTGTGATCGCCGTCATCATCTGGATGGCGATCACCAACGGGCTCAGCAATATGAAGGAGCTGGTATCGCAAATCCGGACGCGTACGCCCGATGACCTTTCGGTGATCGCAACTTCCGGTCTGCCGAGGGATCTTGCGCCGCTTGTCCATTCGCTTAACAACCTCCTGCGCCGGCTTGGCCGGTCGCTGACGATGGAACGGCGCTTTTCCGATCTTGCAGCCCATCAGCTGCGCACGCCACAGGCCGGCATCAAGCTTTTGCTGCAGCTCTTCGACCGGGCCGATTCAGAGGATGAGCGGCGAGCGCTTTTGAAGGATCTGGTGGTCAGCAACGAGCGTGCCATGCACTTGATTGAACAGCTCCTGCGCCTGGCGCGGGTCAGTCACCAGCCGCTGCAGCTCGGCTCCGTGTCGCTGCGTGACATCGCTTCCGCCTCGCTTGCCGATTTTGCCGTACTGCTGAATGCACGCCATTTCGATGTCGGCCTTAGAGGTGCGCCGGAGGCCTTGGTCCAGACAGACAGGGCCCTCCTTCGGATCATGATCGACAACCTCCTCGACAACGCGATCAAGTATTCGGGCGATGCCGGAAAGATCGAGGTGCGGATCGAGCCCGGCGAGCGCGGCTGGCGGCTTTCCATCATGGACAGCGGTCCTGGCATTCCGCCAGACCAAAGAGAGGCGGCGTTTCAACGCTTCAACCGCCTCGATACGGGCGCCGGCGATGGCGCCGGACTGGGATTGCCTATCGTTGCCGATATCGCCAATCGGCTGGAGATCGCCCTCAGCCTCGGGACCTCGGAATGGGGACGGGGCCTAAGGGTCGATCTGGACATTGTCGGCGCGTGAGGCGCCGAATTCAGTTTCATTTCATCTTCGCCTCATCTTGCTTTCAGTTCGCCGCTCTAGACGTGTCCTCAGACGTTTGACGGAGCACGCGATGCAGGTGTTTTGCGATTTTGACGGAACGATATCGAAGGAGGACGTGACCGACCTCGTGCTCCAGCGCTATGCGCGCCCGGAATGGCGCGCGATCGAGGATCAATGGGTCAGCGGCAAGATCACGTCGGCTATATGCATGCAGCGCCAGATCAGGCTGATCGAGGCAACGCGCGCCGAGCTGAACGCCTTTCTCGACACTGTCGAGATCGACAGCGATTTTATTGCCTTCAAGCGGTTCTGCGACAACGCCGGGCTCGGCTTGAGCGTGGTTAGCGACGGCGTTGACTATTTCATCCGTCGCGTCCTTCGCCGCCATCAGATCGCCTCCATACCCGTGATTGCAAACAGGCTCCGAGAGGGCGACGAGCTTTCGAAATCGGCATACGATCTCGATTTTCCCGCGATCAGCAGCGGCTGCAACGCTGGCTCCGGCGTTTGCAAATGCGCGGTCGTCAGCCCCTCGGTCGATTACATCTACATTGGCGATGGACGCAGCGACTTTTGTGTCTCGAACGAGGCACCGGTTGTCTTCGCCAAGTCAAACTTGGCTGACTATTGCCGCTCCCGGGGCATCGAATTCTTCCCTTACGACAGTTTCGCCGATGTTCAGCGGTCTCTCGCAAGCATTCTTTCAATCCCTTCGCGCCGGCGCCCCGCACTGCCGGTGAAGAAATCAGCGTAACAAGAGGACCTCATGCGTTCCAACCTGAAACTTGCTCCCACCCGCGCGCCGGTCATTGGCGAAGACGAACTTCGTCTGCTCGAAGAGACCTACTGCTCGCACGGCGATACAGTGCATTATACAGAGAAGCCGAAATTCTTCGAAACCTGTGAGGGCTCCTTCGTCTATGATGCAGCCGAAACGCCATTTCTGGATCTGCAGATGTGGTACTCGGCTGTCAATTTCGGTTACCGCAACGAGCGCCTGAACCAGGTTGCGCATCGCCAGCTTGATCGCTTGCCACAGATCGCTTCGCAATATCTGCATCGCGAGAAGGTCGAACTCGCCGCACTGATCGCACGAGATATGGAAGAAAAGTTCGGTTCAAAGGGCCGCGTGCATTTCAACGTCGGCGGTTCGCAGGCGGTGGAGGATTCGCTCAAAATCGTCCGCAATTTCACTGGCGGCAAAAGCCTGATGTTTGCCTTCGAAGGCGGCTACCACGGCCGAACGCTTGGTGCGACTTCGATCACCTCCAGCTATCGCTACCGTCGCCGTTACGGCCATTTCGGCGAGCGGGCGCAGTTCATAGAATTTCCCTATCACTTTCGTGGCCCGAAGGGCATGTCGAAGGAAGAGTACGGTCACGATTGCGTCCAGAAGTTCGCCCGTCTGTTCGAAAGCGAATATAATGGCGTCTGGGATCCGAAGGCGGGAAAGTCGGAATATGCCGCCTTCTACGTCGAACCGATTCAGGGCACGGGTGGTTATGTCATCCCACCGATGAACTTCTTCGTCGAGCTGAAGAAGGTCCTCGACGATCACGGCATTCTGCTGGTCGTCGACGAAATCCAGATGGGCGTCTATCGCACAGGCAAGTTGTGGTCGATCGAGCACTTCGGTGTTTCGCCCGATGTTCTTGTGTTCGGCAAGGCCATTACCAACGGGCTCAATCCCCTTTCTGGCATATGGGCCAAGGAGGAGATGATCAATCCCACCATTTTTCCGCCTGGTTCCACCCATTCGACGTTTGCAAGCAACCCGATGGGCACGTCCGTCGCGTTGGAGACGCTGAAGATGGTTTCGGAGAATGACTTTGGCGCCAGCGTCATGGAGAAGGGTGCGCATTTCCTCGAGGGTCTCAAAGACTTGCAGTCGCAACATGCGATCGTTGGCGAGGTGGACGGCTTAGGCCTGGCCTTGCGGATGGAAATTTGCAGGGACGATGCTTTCACGCCTGACAAGGCGACGCTCGACTGGATGTGCGACGAAGGCATGAAGGGCGATCTCGTCGTCGACGGTCGCAAATATGGGTTGGTGCTCGATGTCGGCGGCTACCACAAGAACGTCATCACCTTCGCACCAAGCCTGATGATCAGCCATGACGAGATCGAGCTTGCAATTTCACTGCTCGACCAGCTCCTCACTCGCGCGGAACGGAGATAGTCCGGTGCAACTGCTTCTCCTTCATCTCGATGATGCGTTGGAGTTGCAGCCCGATTTTGTGCAGTCTTGCATAATGGCAGGCGCGCACGAAGTCAGCGACAAGGAATGCGGGCGCGCAGTCAGGCTCTGGGGCCGGCGCCGCGCGCTCGATGCCCTTAGGAGAAGCCTGGCACGGATAGGGTCGCCGTCGGGCGATCAATCGCGGCTCTGTTTCATGGGTTCTGGCGATTTCCATCACGTGACGGCACTGTTGCTGTCGCTAGCGCTGGAGCGTGCCCGCCGGCCCGTGACTTTGATCCATATCGACAATCACCCCGACTGGGTGCATTTCGGCGATGGCATGCATTGCGGCTCCTGGGTCAACAGGGCGCTGGAGCAGCCGCTCGTCGAAAAGGTGATTACCCTCGGCGTCTGCAGTCACGATCTGAAGTCGCCCGAGAAAAAGGGCGCCAATCTTGTACCGTTGACCGATGGACGGCTGGAACTCTATCCTTATGACCATCCACCGAGCAGGGTGACATCAAGCTACGGGTCTGGAGCGAGCTTCAGCCAGATCGACGGTGCGCTGCACTGGCAGTCGATATCAGAACTCGGCGAGGCCAATTTCCTCGACCGGTTGCTCGGCCGTATCAAAACCGAGGCGGTTTACATTACCATCGACAAGGACGTGCTGACGAATGCCGATGCGGTGACAAACTGGGATCAGGGCCATATGCGGCTTCCCTACGTGCTTTGGCTCTTGAGCGAGATCGGTGAAAAATATCGCGTCATCGGCGCCGATGTTACCGGTGACTACTCAACTCCGCATTACAGCGGCAATCTCTATACCCGTGCAATGAAGACGGCCGAAGTGCTGATCGATCAGCCGTTGCGGCGACGCGACAAGGCGGCGGTGCGCAACATCAACAGTGCCGCCAACCATGCGCTGCTGGAGGTGTTGTCGGAGCTGATGCCATGATTGGGGGTCTTTCGGAATGGACGACCGGGGTCATCGTCTTCTGCATCCTGGCCGAAACCGGCCGGGAGATCTGCTTCAAGCGCGGCGCCACCGGCGCGCTGTTTGCGGACCTGCGCAACAAGGTAATCTGGCTCGGCATCCTCCTTTGGGCCGTCGAACTGGTAATGTGGACGCGCGTGCTTGAGGAAGTGGCGCTGTCGGTCGCCTTTCCGCTGATGGCGCTGAGCTATGCGGCGATCGCGCTCGCGGGCGGGATCGTCTTCAAGGAAACTATCAATCGTCGCCATGTCCTGGGCATCGCCCTGGTGACCTTTGGCGTGGTCTGTGTTGGAGCGACGGGACTATGACAATCTTCGCCTATTCGAAATGGGATATCGTTCCGGTGCTGGCCGCAATGGCGCATCTGGCCTTCAACATCGACCTGATTGCCGGATTTGAGAGCCGACCGCTCTGGCTGTCGGCGGCGCTTGGGTCACTTTATGCTCTATCGATATCCTGGAACATCAACAGTGTCTCGCATAATTTCATTCACACGCCCTATTTCAGATCGAGATGGATGAACCGTCTCTTCAGCCTTTTGGAATCGGTGACGATCGGCTTTTCGCAGACCTACTATCACTTCGTGCACATGCGCCATCACTCCGGCAATAGCGACCGGCCCAACGACAGGGGCGAGACGATCGACATGCTGTCGATCTACAAGCATGGCAAGAACGGCGAGCCGGAGAACGTCCTTTCCTACACGTTTCTGAGCTTCTTTCGCGACGACATCGGTGACATTCACCGCGCGATCGCCAGCAAACGGCCGGCCGAAGCAAGATGGGGGCGTTTCGAGCTGGTTTGCGTTGGCGCCTTCGTGCTTCTGGCGCTGGTCTACGACTGGAAGGCTGCCTTGTTCTTTCTACCGTTCTATTATCTTGGAAATTGCCTCTCGTCACTGAATGGCTATTACGAGCATCTGCACGGCGACCCTGACGAACCGATCGCCTGGGGCGTCAGCAGCCACAACAGGCTCTACAACTGGCTCTGGTTCGCCAATGGATATCACGCCGAACATCATTATCGTCCGAAAACCCACTGGACCAAGCTGAAGAATTTCCACGAGCAGATCAAGCAGGACCAGGCTGCGGCCGGCACGCATGTGATCAGCACCTGCCATGCGCTCGGCTTCATGGCGAAGGAAAACCGGCAGCCGGGGGAATTTCCCGATGCCGGCTGAGGGACTTTCCTTCTATCTCGAGGGCACGAATGGCAGGGGCATTGTCCTCGTCCACGGCCTGACGGGGGCCCCTGCCGAGATGCGGCTGGTCGCCCGGCAACTCCATCGCCGCGGCTTCAGCGTCTATGCGCCGCTCTTGGCCGGTCATGGTGAGAACGAGGCGGTGCTGCGCAAGTCGCGCTGGGAGAACTGGCTCGACAGTGTCGAGGCCGCCAGTGACCTCATGGGCGAGCGGTGCGACGCAGTCTTTGCCGCCGGCATCTGCGTTGGCGGAAAGCTCGCGATGATGGCGGCAGAGCGCAATCCGATGTCGATCCGCGCCGTTGCCGTTTATTCTCCCTGCTTTCATTACGACGGCTGGGATGTGCCCCGGTACTACGCGCTGTTTTCGCCGCATATCCGCTGGATATCGTTTATCCCCTTTATCGGCCGCTTGAAATTTCGCGAAACACCTTCGCTCGGCATCAAGGATGAGCGAATGCGTCGCATGGTGGCAGGCATGAACGGCGAGGGCATGCTCGAGACCTTCCCTGGGCGCGGTCTCATCGAGATGCATGAACTTGGAAGAGCACTCAAGGCAAGGCTTCCTGACATGCGAACGCCGACGCTGATCGTTCATTCACGTGAAGACGACCTTAGCGGTCCGTCGCACGCCCAGTATATCGCAGCCAATATCGGCGGGCGTCGCGAGCTTCGCTGGCTGGATGACAGCTATCACATGATCCATGTCGATCGCCAGCACAGGCATGTGGCCGACATGACAGCCGAATTCTTCGAGGCGGAACATGCAGCAGCAAGCGCTTGAGATTGACACAGCCGAGCATGCCGGATCCGGCGGACCTTCACCAGTCGCATCAGTGCTTTCGAGCATCCGTATGCTGGACAGGCACGCCTGGAACATCTGCTTTTCGAAAGAGATCGAGACCTATGACTATCTGCTGGTGGTGGAGGACGCCGGCATTGCCGGTTTCGACTTTCGCTATGTCGTATTGCGCGAAGACGATGAGATCGTTGCCGCGATGCCCGCCTTTTTGTGCCGCTACGCGCTCGAAACGACATTGCAGCCCGGCCGCATCAGACGTTCGGTGGGCAGGATCCGTTGCCTTTTCCCCGAATTTCTGACGCTGCGCCTGGCCTGCCTTGGTTCGCCCTGCACGGAAACCGGCATGATCGGCTTTCATCCGCGGATCTCCGAAAGCCGCCGGCCACAGCTCTTTGCGCAGCTTCTCGCCGCTTTCGAAGCGCATGCGCAGGCCGAGGGCTGTTCGCTGATCGCGATGAAGGATCTGGCGCTACCGCTGCCGTTGGGTGTGACGCGCGTTTTGTCTGACGGCGGGTATGCTGAGATCGCTAGCATGCCGACAGCGTTCCTTGATATCGACTTCGATACGCTCGATGACTATCTCTCGAGGTTGTCGGGGGGAACGCGCAAGGATATGCGGCGCAAGCTCCGGGGCCGCGGTACCGTGCGCGTCGAATATCGCAGCGATTTCGGCGAATGGCTGCCTCGCGTGATGCAACTCTATCTGGAGACGCGAGAACGCAGCGAATGGCAGTTTGAAGAGCTGACGCCTGCCTATTTCCAGGGTCTGCTGAAGGGGATGCCCGGCCGGTCCTTCTGCACGATGTATTTCGTCGAAGACGAATTGCTGGCAGTCAATGTCATGGTTTGTGACGGGTCCAGGCTCATCGACAAGTTCTTTTGCATGGATGCCCCTCGGGGCAGGGCCCACAACCTTTATTATCTCAGCTGGTTCACCAACCTCGAATATTGCCTCAGGCACCGTATCGGTCGCTACCAAAGCGGTCAGGCCTACTATCGCAATAAGGTCCGGCTCGGTAGCAGCCTGACGGCCAATGCGATGTATTTTCGCCATCGCAATGCGGTCCTTCAGCTTGTTTTGAAGACCGTATCGCCCTTCCTCAGTGGCGATGACGGTGCCGAGGTGATGACGTGAATGCGATCCGGCCGATATGGTTGGCAGTGCCGCTATTGAACACAGCCCAGCAGCTGCTGTTGAAACGCAGCGCCGAAGAGGCGGCTCGTACCCACGGCGAGTGGCTGTTTCACATCCTGTCGTCTCCCTGGTTTTTCGCGGCGATCGCTGCTGAGATCGCCTGTTTTGCTATCTGGATGACAGTTCTGTCACAGCTCGATATCAGCAGGGCCTTCCCGCTTTCGGCCATCAGCTATGTCTTCGTGATGGCCGTCGCCTGGCTTGCGTTCGGCGAGGCGGTGAGCGTGCTCCAGCTTGCAGGCAGCGGTCTGATCCTGATCGGCATCTGGTGCATCGCAACGGCCGTGCCATCGCATTGAAAATCGAAGGTATCGGGTCAGAAGCCGACGCCGAAGGCCTTGTTCAATGAAATGCCGATGATGTTCTGGTTCGCGTCGCCGAGCTTCGAGGTGATCGGGCTGTCGGCGCCGTCGCCCGTCAGTCTCTCGAGCCGGTCATAGAGCTGCAGCGACAGGGTCGGCGTCACGTCACAAGACGCCGAAACGGTAAGTCCGACCGATTTCAGGCCGCCGGTGGCATCGAAAGCGGGCCAAACCCCGTTCTGGGCTGCTTCGCTTGACGAAATAGAGAAGTATTTGCGCATGTAGGCGCCGTCGGCGAATGATGCGCGCGGTCCTATCGAAAGCAGCCACTTGTCGCCAAACGACTGGAACCAGTCGATGCCGAGATCGGCGACCAGACCGCTGCCATTCGACAGCGCCTGGCGGATTTCGGTGCGGATACGCAGCTCGTCTGGTATTGCCCAATATTGCGCAAAGACGCCGGCGTCCACGTCCCAATGAACCGCATGAAGACCGGCGAGCCTTTGGTCGTCGGAACGGGACCGAGAATCGCGAAAACCGAGCACTGGCCCAGCTTCGAAGCCGCCAAGACCGATAAGGCCATAATCGATGCTGTCGTCGGGAGCACCCGGCTCATCGGGTTCGTCAAAGCGCCTGATATCGAACGACGGGATGGCGCTGAAACCGTCATGCCTCGATCCGGGAAATTTCGGGCCATATTCGATGCTGGCGCCGAGCGTCACGACCCAGCTGTCCGGTGATGCAACGGCCGCTTTATCTCCAGCAAATGCCCTTACCGTGGCAGCCGGAAGAAGGAGTGTGAGAACAAGACTTGTTTGAACCAATCGACTGATGCCGGTCATGCCTGTACCAGATACTGACGCACGCACTCGATAGTGCCTTCCTGCTTGCAGGAGTCAAGCAGCAGGCGGGCGGTCGAACCCAAGGCCTGTCTGTGTTTGGGCTTGTCCCGCAGGAAAAAGCCACTGCAGACAGCGCCTCACCTGGGCCTTGCTTCCAGTGATGATGCACCCATCATCACTGGAAGAGGTCCTTTGATGGCTCGCGCGCTTTTTAGCGCCGAGTTTGTCTCCGGCGGATAACAGGGATGGGCATCAGACCTGTGCCATGCCTCCGTCTACGGCTATTTCCGCGCCTGTCGTAAAGCTGCTTTCGTCGCTGGCCAGAAACAGGGCCGCGGCCGCCACCTCCTCAGGTTTGCCCATCCGCCCAAGCGGTATCATCCTGGACAGTGCGTCTCGAATTTCCTGCGAGGCTGCAGCCATCATCGCGGTATCGGTTGGGCCAGGACTTACGACGTTGACACGTATCCCCTTGGGAGCGAGTTCGTTGGCCCATGTGCGTGTGAGCGAACGGACTGCCGCCTTCGTCGCGCCATAGACCCCATAGCCCTTGGTGCCGATATCGCCGGCAATCGAGCCAATCAGCACGATCGTTGCCCCGGGCTGCATCAAGGTAATGGCACCTTGCGCCGCAAACAGCAGAGACCGGACATTCAGGCCGAACGTTCGATCGTAGTGATCCTCGGAAATTGCTCCGAGAGGCGCGTGTTCTGAAAGCCCGGCGTTGACGACAAGCACGTCGATATGGCCCTGCTCCGATCGGATCTGCTCGAAGACGCGCTGGAGATCTGCATTGTTTCCGGCATCGGCCTTAAGGGCGTGGATGGTGCCGGTGCCGCCAGGCTCCGTCTGTGTCTCTGCGCTCTTACGGCTCGTTGCGTAGACCGTTGCGCCCTCGCTGGAAAACCTTTGCGATATGGCCCCGCCGATACCGCCAACGCCGCCGATTACGAGGGAAATCTTGTTTGCTAATCTCATCACATCAACTCCATCAATAGTGATGGGCAGAAGATATAAACTCTATACCTACGGTCAATTACGCACTATATGTAAAGCAGATATCATGGAGTATATCGATGCGAAGGACCGACGTAGGTTTTCCGGTTAAGCCTTGTTCTGCTGAAAGACACAAAGCTGCCGCAGCCGAGGCACTACTGAACGTAGAAAAGGCGCGCCCGGTGCTGGAGCAGATCGCCAACAAATGGTCGGTGCTGATCCTGACGGTTCTTTGCTCGAGGCCGTCGCGGTTCAACGAGATCATGCGGCGTCTGGACGGGATCACGCACAAGGCGCTCGCCGACGCGTTGAAGCGCCTGGAGCGCAACGGTCTGATCCGTCGTGAAGTGCTGACCACGACGACACCGGTCGGGGTGCAGTATACCATCACTTCGCTTGGCCGTTCCCTTCAGCAACCGTTCGAAGCCCTTTACACATGGTCCATGACCTACGGTCCCGAGCTGGAGCAAGCGCAGCACGACTACGATAACGGCAAACGTTGATCGCTTGGCGCCTTGTATCGCCGACATGCCTTTTGTGGCTGGCAGGGCCTTGAGGGACGCAGCGCTTTCACAACCTGCCTCGCGTGAGCAACGAAGCCAAGCCCAGCTGCCTGTGTCGTTACGACGGTGCGCGCTCGCGTCCGGCCGGTGCATCGCAGATTCAGGGTCGGCGGTGACGTTCCTGACGTCGGGTCTTCCACGCATGATCTGGCCGAGGCTGCGGATTGTTTCGCCAGACGCAACAAACTCAACACTATTCAATCAATTGTTGATCCGCGGTTCTGGCGGCAATATCGCACCTGTCAGACGAAGACGTCTTCGCCTGAGAGTTTCAAAAAGGAAATCGCAGGACGCACGATGACGAAAGCCTTTACATCGATCACACGCCGGAACGTGTTGATGAGCGCAGGCGCCGCAGTCACGCTCGCAGCCATGTCACGCGCTTCCGGCCTTGCAGCCACCATCGATCCCACCACAGTCTCCAGCAAAGGACACGAGTTCATGAGCACTATAACCACCAAAGACGGCGTCGAAATCTTCTACAAGGACTGGGGAGCGAAGGATGCCCAGCCGATCATGTTCCACCATGGCTGGCCGCTTTCATCCGACGACTGGGACGCGCAGATGCTGTTCTTCCTCTCGAAGGGCTTTCGCGTCGTCGCCCATGACCGCCGCGGCCATGGGCGCTCGGCCCAGGTGTCGGACGGCCACGACATGGATCATTATGCGTCCGATGCCTTTGCAGTGGTCGAGGCGCTGGACCTGAAAAATGCCGTCCATATCGGTCACTCCACCGGCGGCGGTGAGGTTGCCCGCTACGTCGCAAAGCATGGCGAACCTTCTGGTCGTGTTGCCAAAGCAGTTCTCGTTTCCGCCGTTCCGCCGATCATGGTCAAGACCGAGGCCAATCCCGAAAGCTTGCCGATGGAGGTGTTCGACGGCTTTCGCTCGGCGCTTGCGGCAAACCGTGCGCAATTCTTCCGCGACGTGCCGGCTGGTCCATTCTACGGTTTCAACCGCGATGGCGCGACTGTGCATGAAGGCGTGATCCAGAACTGGTGGCGTCAGGGCATGATGGGCGGCGCAAAAGCGCATTACGACGGCATCAAGGCATTCTCGGAAACCGACCAGACCGAAGACCTGAAGAATATCAGCGTTCCGACATTGGTTCTGCACGGCGAAGACGACCAGATCGTCCCGATCGCAGATTCCGCCCACAAATCCGTCAAGCTCCTGAAAAACGGCACGCTGAAGACCTACCCGGGCTTCTCTCACGGGATGCTGACTGTCAACGCCGACGTTCTCAACGCTGATCTGTTGGCTTTCATCCGGGCCTGATCGGCATTGACGGCGGGTGCGGGCTCCCTCGCATCCGCCGTCTTCGGATTGCTGGTCCACACGCGCGAGCGCGCTGCATATCGATAGGAAACTGTGATGACGACGACAAAGACAATCGCAAACCTTGGCGTTGCCTGGGAGCAAACCTTCGGCTACGCGCAGGCTGTCCAGGTCAAGGATACGATCTACATTTCTGGACAGTCAAGCCATGACGGCGACGGCAAGATGGTCGCGCCAGCCACCCTTGACGCGCAAGGCCGTCCTGTCGACTTCGAGCCAATGGAGGCGCAGATACGTCAGAGCTATAAGAACGCCAAGAAGCTTCTTTCTGAGTTCGGTGCCACTCTCGACGACGTTGTCGAAGAGACGCTTTTTGTCCTCGACGTCGCGAGTGCATTCGCAGCCGGATCGAAGGTCCGCAAGGAGATGTACGGCACGGACACTCCGTCCGTCGCAAGCAACCTGATCGGAGTGAGTGCGCTCGCCTTCCCCGAGCAGATCGTCGAGATCACGTTCCGCGCGGTGCTCGACGCCACGGTCGCCTGATAAGACAACAGTCGCTCGAAGCGTTGCCGGGGTGATGCACTGCCGCGGCGAACCTTTCCTGATGGGTTTCCCGATGCCAAGACCATATTCAGCGACGATAAGATCGCCATCATCCGCCCTGCATCTGACCACGGATCTCGTTGCCAGGACCTTGAGGACTGTTACGGACGAAGGTCCGGAGCCGAACTGGACGCCCATCTCGTCCAACCAGCTCGAGGAGCTCGTCCAGAGGGTCGATGAGGAAGCGCGCGATCAAGAGATTTGGGTGTTTGCCTATGGCTCGCTGATGTGGAACCCCGGGTTCGACGTGGCGGGCTTCGAAAGAGCCGTCGCGTTCGGATGGCACCGTGCGTTCGCATTGAGGATCGAACGGCTGCGGGCGACCTCGGATGCGCCGGGTCTTATGCTTGCCCTTCAGCCGGGAGGAAGCTGCACCGGCCTGATCCTCAAGCTTGCCTGCGCGTCGAAGAAGGAAGATCTACGTAGGCTCCTGGCCCGCGAAATCCGCTATGTCGAAGTTTGCGATATGGTCCGTTGGGTCACGGTCCGGACACCGGCAGGACCCCGTCGCGCATTGACATTCTGGGCAAGCCCGACGCGGTCAGCACTGACCCAAAAGGTACCTCTCGAACAGGCGGCGGCGCTGATTGCCCAGGCCTGCGGACCGGCCGGGTCTTGTGCGGAATACCTGCATCGCACCGTCGTTGATCTTGCAGAACGCCAAATCTTCGACCGGAACCTATGGCAGTTACAGGAACTTGTGGCAACGAAGCTTCAGGCTCTCCCGCTACCTGTCAATCCAGCATGACCATATGCGCCGCCACCTGCTCTTCGAAGAATTTCGAAAAGGAGGCAATACGCGGCGGCAGAGCCTGGTAGGGCGGATAGTAAAGGGTGAGCCACAGATCTGGCGGCGCCCATCCCTTGAACACATGCACGAGCCGTCCACTGCGGATGTGCTCGGCGATGTTGAACCCCGGAAGCAGGGCGACACCTGCCCCGTCTGCGGCCATGTCCGCGAGCACCTCGCCGCTATTGGCGCTGAACGCTCGTCCCGCCGATATTGCGATGCTTGAGCCACCGTCCGACAGAACCCAGTTCTCCCGCCGGCTTTCTCCACTATAGGCAAGGCAATCGTCCGGCGTCAGTTCGTTGGGATGCGACATGGTGACGAAGCGGCTGCCGGGCGCGGCAACAAGGATGCGCGGCACGACGCGGATCTTCCTCCAGATCGTGAACTTGTCGGAGGGCTGCGAGGAGATGCGGATCGCCAGGTCGTAATCGTCGTCGACGATGTTGATCAGGCCGTCAGACAGGGAGATCTCGAAGCTGATCTTCGGATAGCGCTCCTTGAATCCGGAAAGGATCGTCGGCAGCACGACCTTCCCGAACCAGGTCGGTGCGCTGATCCTGAGGCGTCCTTCCTCGGCTTTGTGGGCGTTCATCACTTCGCGTCGGGCATCCTCCAGCGTCTTTACCGCGGGTTGGATCTGCGCAGCAAAGATCGCGCCGTCGGTGGTGAGGGACACTTGGCGCGTGGTGCGCACGAAGAGCTGAACGCCGAGCTCTGCCTCCAGGGCGGCGATGGCTCGCGTTACGGCAGCGGGCGTCATGTCGAGTTCGCGGGCCACCTGGGCGAAGTTCCGCTTCTCAGCGGCGAGGAGGAAGGTGCGGAGTGCCTTGTAGTCGTTCATATCATTATTTCAAAAATCGCAATTCGTTCAAAACAAGTATTGCAATTCCGCCTGGTCATCAACGGGCCTAGATTGCCTTCACACAACAATCATCCGTGCTGAGAGAGAGGCATCGACATGATCAAGGACATCAAGGGACTGCATCACGTAACGTCTATGGCGTCGGACGCACGCCAGAACAACCACTTCTTCACAAATACGCTCGGCCTGCGCCGCGTCAAGCAGACGGTGAACTTCGACGATCCCAGCGTCTATCACCTTTATTACGGCGACGAGACCGGTAGCGCCGGGACGGTGATGACCTACTTTCCCTTTCAGAACATGATGCTTGGCCGCCCCGGGGTCGGCGAGGTCGGCGAGACGCAATTTTCCGTGCCGAAAGGTTCGCTGAAATTCTGGCGCGACCGCCTGGCCTCGCAAGGCGTCGATGGGCTGGAAGCAGACACAATCTTCGGAGCCAGGCGGCTTCGCTTCATGGGCCCGGACGGCGACAGCCTGGCGCTGATCGAAGCGGCCGACGACCGCCGCTCGTCCCCCTGGCTTGGTCGCGGTATCCCGGACGATGCTGCTATCCGCGGTTTTGCCGGCGCTCGCTTCCGCCTGCACGATACGGCTGCGACGGAAGAACTGCTCGGGTTCATGGGCTACCAGCGCGCTGAAAAGGAAGGCGACGTCACGCGCTTCATCATTCCGGGCGGAAACGGCGCCGACACGATCGACCTTCAGCTCCTGCCAACGACGCCCTTTGCCCGGCAGGGCGCCGGATCCGTTCACCACATCGCCTTCGCCGTCGACAACCGTGAAAAGCAGCTCGAAGTGCGCAAGGCTCTGATGGATACCGGTTACCAGGTCACGCCGGTCATAGACCGGGATTATTTCTGGGCCATCTATTTCCGCACGCCCGGTGGCGTTCTGTTCGAGATCGCAACGAACGAACCGGGCTTCAATCGAGACGAGGACACCGCCCATCTCGGAGAGGTGCTCAAGCTGCCCAGCCGTTATGAGGCAATGCGCGCTGAAATAGAATCCAACCTCGTGCCCCTGGCTGCGTAGGAGCACACCAGACATCTGACGACAACGAGGGCTGCGATCGGCAAGGATCGCGGCCCTTCGTGCACATCCAGACCCATGCATCCTCAAGGGTTATTTCATTTTTCGCAATTCATTCAATAGAATTATTGCAATTCTGCAGCGCGGCGTCGAACGCTAGGTTTGATTTCAGCAGCCAGGACGGCGAGCGAAACGGCCTGCGGGCCAGGAAGCTCCCGCCCGCCGCTATCGATTTTCAGGCACCCCATGCGGGCCGCAACCACGAGGAAAGTACCATGTCCAAGCTCCAAGTCCTGACCCCGGCAAACAGCCAGCTCATCTTCATCGACCAGCAGCCGCAGATGGCCTTCGGCGTCCAGTCGATCGACCGGCAGACATTGAAAAACAACGTCGTCGGTCTCGCCAAGGCCGCCAGGATTTTCGACATCCCGACCACGATCACCACGGTCGAGACGGAAAGCTTCTCCGGCAACACCTTCCCGGAACTGCTCGGCGTCTTCCCCGAGAACGACATTCTGGAGCGCACGTCGATGAACTCCTGGGACGACCAGAACGTTCGTGACGCCCTTGCCAAGAATGCGGCCGGCGGCGCTAAGAAGATCGTCGTCTCCGGTCTCTGGACGGAAGTGTGCAACACGACGTTCGCGCTTTCCGCTCTCAACGACGTCCCGGACTACGAGATCTACATGGTCGCCGACGCCTCCGGCGGCACCTCGCTGGAAGCCCACAATCGCGCTATGGACCGCATGGTGCAGGCGGGCGTAATTCCGGTGACCTGGCAGCAGGTCCTGCTTGAGTGGCAGCGCGACTGGGCACGCAAGGAGACGTATAACGCGGTCACGTCGCTGGTGAAGGAACATTCCGGCGCCTACGGCATGGGCATCGACTACGCGGTCACGCATGTCCACGGCGGCGCCGAGCGCGTCAGCCACGGCAAGCGCATCGGCCCGAACCCAGCCAAGTAATCACCCATCACCGCCGCTTCCGCAGGATCGCACGTCCGGATGCGGAGGCGGCTTCATTCACAGTCGAGGATGCCCCCATGAAACTCTACATTCTTTCCATCGGCGCCGGTCTTCTGGTCGGTATCGTCTACAGCCTGCTCAATGTTCGCTCTCCCGCGCCGCCGATCGTGGCCCTTGTCGGCCTGCTTGGCATTCTGGTTGGCGAACAGCTCATTCCTTTCGCCAAGACGCTGATCGCCAGGGAGCCCGCAGCCGTCTCCTGGATCAACCAGATCAAGCCGCACATGTTCGGCCATATGCCGAAGGGCGAGAGCCGCAACGACGTTGTCCTGTCTCGCCACGATCAGCACAAGTCCGATAGCTGACACCGCGAGAGGAGATTCGCTTGCGGTGGGCCCCAGCCCGTCGATCCCGGCGCAAGGCGTTGAAATCAATCTTAATAATAAAGCCAGGAGCATTTCCCATGTTCGCCGACCTCATCCTCCACCACGGTCTGATCACCACGCTCGATCGCACCAATCCAACTGCCAGCGCAGTCGCTATCAAGGACGGGACCTTTCTTGAAGTCGGCACCGACGCCGAGATCATGGCGCTCGCTGGCCCCGACACCAAGATCGTCGACCTCAAGGGCAAGCGCGTGCTCCCCGGCCTGATCGACAACCACACCCACGTCGTGCGCGGTGGTCTGAACTACAACATGGAACTGCGCTGGGACGGCGTTCGTTCGCTGGCTGACGCGATGGACATGCTCAAGCGTCAGGCAGCGATCACGCCGGCCCCGCAATGGGTTCGCGTCGTCGGCGGCTTCACCGAACACCAGTTCGCCGAAAAGCGCCTGCCGACGATCGAGGAGATCAATGCGGTTGCGCCCGATACGCCGGTCTTCCTGCTGCATCTCTATGACCGCGCGCTTTTGAACGGTGCTGCGCTCCGCGCCGTCGGCTATACCCGCGACACACCGAACCCGCCCGGCGGGGAGATCACGCGCGACGCCAACGGCAACCCGACCGGCATGCTGCTTGCCAAGCCGAACGCCGGCATTCTCTATTCGACGCTGGCAAAAGGCCCCAAGCTGCCCTTCGACTACCAGGTCAATTCCACCCGACATTTCATGCGCGAGCTCAATCGTCTCGGCGTTACCGGTGTGATCGACGCCGGTGGCGGCAATCAGAACTATCCCGATGACTACGAGGTCATCCAGAAGCTCTCCGACGAAAATCAGCTGACAGTTCGTCTCGCCTATAACCTGTTCACCCAGAAGCCGAAGCAGGAGAAGGAAGACTTCCTCAACTGGACGTCTTCGGTCAAATACAAGCAGGGCAACGACTACTTCCGCCACAATGGTGCCGGCGAGATGCTGGTCTTCTCCGCCGCCGATTTCGAGGACTTCCGCCAGCCGCGCCCGGAAATGGCGCCGGAGATGGAAGGCGAGCTCGAGGAAGTCGTGCGCGTTCTCGCCGAAAACCGCTGGCCCTGGCGCATGCACGCCACTTATGACGAAACCATCTCGCGCTCGCTCGATGTCTTCGAGAAGGTCAACAAGGACATTCCGCTCGAGGGCCTCAACTGGTTCTTCGACCATGCCGAGACCATCTCGGAGCGCTCGATCGACCGTATCGCGGCACTCGGCGGCGGTATCGCCACCCAGCATCGCATGGCCTATCAGGGCGAATATTTCGTCGAGCGTTACGGCCACGGCGTTGCCGAGGCCACGCCGCCGATCCGCCGCATGCTCGACAAGGGCGTCAATGTTTCGGCCGGCACGGATGCGACGCGTGTCGCCTCCTACAATCCGTGGGTATCGCTCTCCTGGATGGTGACGGGCAAAACGGTCGGCGGCATGCAGCTCTATCCGCGTGCCAATTGCCTCGACCGCGAGACCGCGCTCAGGATGTGGACGGAAAAGGTCACCTGGTTCTCCAACGAAGAGGGCAAGAAGGGCCGCATCGAGAAAGGCCAGTTCGCCGATCTCGTGGTGCCAAGCAAGGACTTTTTCACCTGCGCCGAGGACGAGATCTCGTTCCTGACCTCCGATCTGACGATGGTCGGCGGCAAGATCGTCTACGGCTCGGGTGACTTCGCCAACTACGACGAAAGCAATATCCCGCCCGCCATGCCGGATTGGTCTCCGGTGCGCAAGTTCGGCGGCTACGCTGCCTGGGGCGAACCCGAAGGGGCGGGCGCACGCTCGCTGCGCCGCACGGCCATCTCCACCTGCGGCTGCGCCAGCGACTGCGGCGTTCATAGCCACGACCATGCCGGTGCCTGGACCTCGAAGCTGCCGATCGCGGATCTCAAGGGCTTCTTCGGCGCACTCGGTTGCTCCTGCTGGGCCGTTTGAGGCTGACGCGATAATCGAACGACGTATCGGCCTGGGCAGCGGGAGACCGCTGCCCAGGCTTGTTTTATAAGAGGGGAAAACTCCCGCGAATAATTGCGTTTATCGCAATTAAATCGAAACTATTGATGCAATTGTTGGCCGCAATGGTTCCCGGCAATATCGCTCCATCAGACGAACACAGCGCCGCTCGAACCGACCGGCCCAGATCGCAGGAGCAATGATGACCAGCCACTCTCCTTCAAACTCGCGCAGGCTTCTGGCCGATGTCGTTTCGGCGCCCGCCGTGCGAACGGTCGCGCTGCTCTCGCTTTGCGCCGCCTATATCCAGGGCCCGCTGACCAAGATCTTCGATTTCGGCGGCGCGATCGCCGAGATGGAGCATTTCGGTCTCCACCCGGCCCCGGTCTTTGCTGTCGCCGTCATTGCCTTCGAGCTGACTGCGTCGGCCCTGGTTGTCTCTGGCACGCTCCGGTGGGTAGGCGCTCTCGCGCTCGCCGGCTTCACTGTCCTTGCGACCTTCATCGCGCTCCGCTTCTGGGAACTGCCCGCCGGCATGGAGCGGATGATGGCAACCAACGCCTTCTTCGAACATCTCGGCCTCGCGGGCGCCTTCGTCCTCGTCACCATTTTCGATATCACCAAGGGAGCTGAACAATGAGCACCACAAAGTCGCCCGGGGGCAGCTTTGCACCGCTTGCACAACCGGTCTTCGCGGTCCTCTGGGCTGCGACCGTTCTCGGCAACACCGGCAGCTTCATGCGCGATGTCGCCAGTTCCTGGCTGATGACCGATCTTTCGGCCTCGCCGGCGGCTGTCGCCATGGTCCAGGCGGCGGGCACGCTGCCGATCTTCCTGCTCGCCATCCCGGCCGGCGTCCTGACCGATATTCTCGACCGGCGCAAGTTCCTGATTGCCGTCCAGCTGCTGCTCGCCTCTGTCAGCATCAGCCTTATGGCTCTTGCCCAGACGGGCATGCTCTCGGTCAGTGCCCTCATCGGTCTGACATTTCTCGGCGGTATCGGCGCTGCGCTGATGGGGCCGACCTGGCAGGCGATCGTGCCTGAACTTGTCAGACGGGAAGACGTCAAAAGTGCCGTGGCGCTGAATTCGCTCGGCATCAATATTGCGCGGTCGATCGGGCCGGCCGCAGGCGGTCTTCTGCTTGCGGCGTTCGGCGCGGGTCTCACCTATGGTGCTGACGTCGCGAGCTATATCATCGTCATCGCAGCACTTGTCTGGTGGCCGCGCGCCAAGAATCCGAATGATGCTTTGCAGGAGAATTTCTTCGGAGCCTTTCGCGCTGGCCTTCGCTACACCCGTGCAAACCGCCCGTTGCATGTCGTGCTGCTGCGCGCTGCAATCTTCTTCGCCTTCGCCAGTGCGGTCTGGGCCCTTCTTCCCCTGGTAGCCCGCCAGCTTCTCGGCGGTGGTGCAAGCTTTTATGGTATCCTGCTTGGCGCGGTCGGTGCCGGTGCGATCGGCGGAGCGCTCGTCATGCCGAAGCTGCGCGAACGTTTGAGCGCCGATGGCCTGATGCTTGGCGCAGCCATCACCACCGCTATCGTGATGTCAGTCCTGGCCCTTGCGCCTTCGAATTCGATTGCCATTATCGCTCTGCTTTTTCTGGGCGGGGCGTGGATTACCGCTCTGACAACGCTCAATGGTGCCGCTCAGGCTGTCCTTCCGAACTGGGTGCGCGGTCGTGGTCTTGCCGTCTATCTCACCGTTTTCAACGGCGCGATGACGGCCGGCAGCCTTGGCTGGGGCGCCGTCGGTGAAGCAGTTGGCGTTTCCGGCGCGCTGGTGATCGGCGCGGCCGGTCTGCTGGTCGCCGGGCTCATCATGCACCGCGTGAAGCTGCCGACCGGGGATGCCGATCTGGTCCCGTCGGCCCACTGGCCGGAGCCTCTCGTTGCCGAGCCCGTCGCTCATGACCGTGGACCGGTCCTGATCCTGATCGAATATCATGTCGAAAAGCAGCACCGCAAAGCGTTTCTGCACGCCCTCGACACGCTCTCCCAGGAACGTCGTCGCGATGGCGCCTATGGCTGGGGCGTGACGGAAGATTCCGCCGATCCAGAGAAGATCGTGGAATGGTTCATGGTGGAGTCCTGGGCCGAGCATCTTCGCCAGCACAAGCGCGTTTCGCATGCCGATGCAGACCTGCAGGGCAAGGTGCTCGCGTACCATACGGGCACCGAAAAGCCGGTTGTACGCCACTTCCTGACGATCGACAGACCAGGTGCAGCATGATCAGCTCGCCCGCCACATACATCTGGACCCGGGGCATTGCCTTAAACGATTTTTCGTTGCCCATTATGCGATCCTGGTCTGACAAGACCTCTATGTCAGACTGGCACAATCTGGGTTCCACGTAGCTTTAGAATGTGTTGCAGCTGGTTCTGGACAATGAAAAAGCGCAGTCAAAGCTGCGCTTTTCTAACTCGCCGACCAACGCAATTTAGTCTTTCATTTTATGGGGGTCTCGTAGACCTGCCGCGACGATCTACGTCGACCCGGTCGCCGGCCTCGTCCCGGAAAAGTTCAACATATCTCAGCTCGAAGAGACCTCCGAGAAGGGAGCCGCGAGTTCAAGGTGATCGATCTTGACTAACGGGAGCTCGCCTCGACAAATCGCTCGTGACCGGGATAAAGACGCCAACGCCAAGGAGATAGAGTGGGGTGCGCGTGATAACTCAGCCCCCTCAATAAGCATGTTCGAGGGCCGACCGCTAAGCGGCCTCTCGCCGTACGCGGGGCTCGGTTTTTGACCGGCTCGCACGGGGTATGCATCAGGCGATAAGCCCACCGAAGACTGCCGACGAAAAGACGAGGTCCAAAGGGCTGCAGCTCAGATGGGCCCCGCCCGTCGGCGGCGACCGCGTCGATGGCGTCGGTCCGCTTCCTGTCGTTGATAAACCTTGAGGAAGACGCCGAGGATCATGTTCATCTTCTCATGAAGCGGCGCGTGCATTTGAACGACCGCAGGTTTTTCATCGGCTGCCGTGACCGCGTTGGCACGATCATATGAAAGCTGTCAGATGGTGTTAGACATGCGTGAAGATGGGATCCTCGCTACCCAATGGATGATGAACGGGTTGCCGCGCTCTTGCAGATGCCAGTCAATGCCAATAACAATATCGCATTGATGGCAAACCGTTCTCCATCAACGACTTGGCAGCCACCACGAATTAAGCCTTGTGGTGGCTTTTTTCTTGGAACCAGTAAGCTCACCGCAAGTTATTGCGCTGCCGCTCGGCGCTCTTTCAGTCGATTGTCAGAGTTTCTTCCTGCGTATGCCGAGCGGCAAACTCCTCTATACTACCCATGCGGCATCAAAGGCCAAAAAAGTCTACCCATGGTAAGCTTCGCTTAAGATTCATTAGCAAAGATGAATATGCGGACAGTCAGGAGGTAGATATGTCGCAAGTTCATCTCGTCGATCATCTCGAAGCAGCAAAGAAGTTGGCGGAATTGAGCGACAAACCTTTTGTCGCGTACATGATCCAAATGGCGAAAGATGCGGCCTTGAGACCAGAAACAGAGCGAAAACGCGTAGCCTAGGGAACCTCAAGGCTCCACGCAGGTTGACTCTATGCCGCCCGGCGCTTTGTTTACCTGTTCGAGCAAGCTACCCCAGTTCTTGCTAAGTCGGGCGGCAGTTCTCAACTGTATGACCCAACTGCGCCGGTGGAAACACCGGCGTCTTTTTGCAAAAAAAGACCCCGGAACCACCTTTGCCCTGGATCCCGGGGTCTCTTCATGCGCACCAGCATTTCTCGTGATGGTTATCTCAGGTCCATCACGAGCGGATTGCTAAAATAGGGCGCAGCGATTTGTCAACATGGGTACAATCCATTTTTCCGAGATTCGATGGAACCCAACGTTACCCCAGTCGTTTAATCAGCGAACGTTATGGAAACCCAACCGCACGCGTTCAATCTCTGCTCCCCTCAGAACCCATTGGCAGAGATAATGAAAGCCCACGCGCCGCCCTCGCGTGGGCTTTTTCTATGCGGGAGTGCGATGAAGCTTAGAAGTTCAGCCGGCGATACATTCGATCTAGCTCCTTTTTGATCGCTTCAATCTCACGCCGCTTATTCTGCATTAGCCAGATGAAGGTCCACCAGAACCAGCTCAGCCCAAGCAACCCGCCGATCACTTCATGCCGAAGCCCGGCCATGCGGACTGTGATCATCCCCAGGAGGAAGGATGCAAGGCTAGCGATCACTGCAACTGCCATCGGCGATACCCACTCGAACTGATTGAAGAGACCGCCCAAGGTGAGAGTTAGAGGCAGCTTGGACGGCCTCAATGGAGCGCGGTGGAGGTGCGCTCCCGGAAACAATTTACACGATCGATGCGCGTTTCTTCAAGCGAGATCGTCGCACGGATAGCGGCTGGGTTGAGCCTTGGCTTGTGCGACGATCTCTTTGTGCGACGGGGTCACCGCCGTACCTGAAACAGTGGCGAGGCCATTTGGCGGCTGCGAGCAGCGTCGGGATGGCGGCGCGGCTGCTGCCTTCATGTCACGAAAACCGACCTGGAGTAGCGCGGTAGACCGAGCAG
This sequence comes from Rhizobium sp. Rhizsp82, assembly GCF_047325115.1. Classification (NCBI taxonomy): domain Bacteria; kingdom Pseudomonadati; phylum Pseudomonadota; class Alphaproteobacteria; order Hyphomicrobiales; family Rhizobiaceae; genus Rhizobium; species Rhizobium sp. Rhizsp82. The sequence goes on from NZ_CP168569.1 coordinate 763,762, forward strand.
CGTCGTCACAGTCGCCTCGTTCAACAAGGCTGCGTTAGTGCATCTTTTGAAGTCGTAACGGTAAACGACAGACCCTCCGGGCGAAATTCGATGTCGGCCTCGCCACGCAGGCTCGCGCCGAGCATCTGAATAAGCTTCGTTCCGAAGCCTCGTCGTCTCGGCTCCACGACAGTCGGCCCGCCGGATTCGCGCCATCGGAATTTGAAGTCGCCTCCACCGACACTCCAGTCGATATCGACGCGGCCATCCGGCACGGAAAGAGCGCCGTACTTTACCGCGTTTGTCGCGAGCTCGTGCAGAGCCAGCGAAAGGCTTGTATTCGACCGATGTGAGACCTCGAGGTCAGGCCCGTCGGACGCGATGCGGCCGGCCTCGTTGAAAGGCGCGATTGCCTGCTCGACTATCTCGCGCAAGCCGAGCGTCTCGAACTCTCGCCCGCGCAGAACGTCTGCGGAGCGGGACAAGGCTGCCAGACGTTCCGATATTGTCGACCTCATCCTCTCGATCGACTGGTCTGCACGCAGCGACTGATTGACGATCGACTGGGTGGTCGCCAACATCTTCTTCATCCGATGGCCCATTTCCTGGGCCATCATCGCGCGATAGGCCTTCGCCTGCCTGCGTTCGGTCGTGTCGATCGAAACGCCGCTCATCTGCAAAGGCCGTCCCGCCTCGTCGAACTTCGTCTCCGCCCGGACTTCGATCCACGCCGGACTGCCATCCGGCTTGATGATCCTGTACTCGACATGAAGGTTGCCATCGGACGCCAGCGCCGCCGCAACGGTCTGCCTCCAGCGTTCCAAATCATCGGGATGCACTGATGCTCGCAAATCGTCGTAGGTGAAGTTCTCGGCAGGTTCGCGTCCGAAATTCGCCTTGCAGATCGGTGAACAGACCAGCCGCCCGTCCTGGACGTCCAGCGTCCAAACTCCAAGGCCGCCCGCCTTGAGGGTGAAGTTTAGCTTCTCCTCGCTTGCCGTCAGATCGACGATCCGGCGCTGGAGCGTGGCTTCCAGCTCCTGCTGCTCCGGGCGGGACGGCGCTGTCCGCTCCGAAGTCGCGTCATACTGGGACGCGAAGAAATAGGTCAGTTCCCCGCCGTCGAAGACCGGTGATATCAACAGCCTGTTCCAGAACAGCGAGCCGTCCTTACGATAGTTGAGCAGGTCTATCTCGATGGGGCGTTTATCGGCGACCGCTTTTCGGATTCTTTCGACGTCGTGCGAATTCGTGCCGGGTCCCTGGAGAAAGCGGCAGTTCCGTCCCAGCGCTTCCTGGCGGCTGTATCCCGTGAGGGCGGCAAAGGCTTCGTTGACGAAAACGATTGGGTTGTCCGGGCGACGGGGATCGTTGATGATCATCGGCATCCGCGAGGCCCGCATCGCCGCAGCGAACGGATCTGATCCTGAGCTGATCTCGCGGTCGATCCGTCGTTCTTCGGTGCTGTCAATTAGCAGGTTAGTATACACCTTTTGTTCCCTTGTCACTGTCTTGGCTGATCACACCAATTGCGAGGTGCGTACGGCAAGGCGGGGCGGAGTTATGGTTGATTGAGGAGGGATTTTTCTAACCAGGACAAGAAAGGTTATAGACACTATCGACAACGTCTCTTTGTCTTCCCCGAATCCGAGTAAATGCGGACCATATCCTGCGCCGAAACTGACCGTGTGGACTTTCAGAGGCTGACGATGCAGGACACCGACCAGAGACGGCTGGACGCCAGGACAGCTGGAAACCGCCTAGCGGATGCGCATGTGCGGGAAGACCCGTTGGCCGCGGAGCGCGCATGCCGATGATCGGCACCGATCCGAGCCAAGACGACAACTCGATTATTTTCTGCAACGCGGCGTTCCAGAAGCTGACGGGCTGTTCTAATGCAGACCATATCGGCCGGAACTGTCAGCTCTTGCAGCGGGCTGAGACGGATCGGGCCGCGGTGTCGCGCATTCGTGAGGCGATTTCGACTGGGAGCTTACGATCGATTTTATCGAGTCGATCAAGCGTGACGACATTCGCCTGACGCCGATACCTCGCCGGACTTCGTGCCGGCCGTGAAGGCGACGCCTCTGTCGCTCATCGTCAACGAGCACGTCGGCGACGCGGGGCGCTGGGGCCTTGGCGACGCAGGCGGGGAGATGAACCTCGTCGTACGGCGCTTCAATTGGCATTTTCATACAGGTCGAAGTCGGAGCCTGTCGAGCCGGACAACGTCAGCGCCGAACTGGGAAACAAATTGCTTCAGGCTTAGGCCAATCAGCTGAGTGCCGAATGGGCTCGGCAGATCGCGTGGTTGGGGTCTGGCGTTCAAGCTTTGTTGCGACTGAACTGACACCATAATCTAAGGCGCTGCCGCTTTGCCGGTTTCTGCAGAAGAGTTCAATGCCATCCACTCACTTTCACCATGCCGGTGCACGTCCCAGCAGCGTGACGACTACCCTGCTCGATGCGTCTTGGCTCTCCGATACCAGCTGGGTATTACCTTGTAGTCGGCATCCAAAATCATAAGAGGGGCACAGCCTTGCCCCTCTAGTGCGCCCGGCGATCGGATTCATGGCCGTCCGGATGAGAACGATCGCGGATTAGTCTGCCTTACGGAGTTGCAGGCGCGAGACGCCGGCTGCGACATTGAGACCGGTCCCGGCTTCAGCACTGAGCGGCTGCAGGCCAAAATTGGTGGCATTGCCTCCAACCAGCGCGTTTGCCCCCAGGCCCAAACCAAGAGATGCGCCAGCGGACGCTCCGACATAGGTCCCGGCAAGGCTGCCTTCGCCAACTGTCGTCGGCTTCGTGTTGACCACGATCCAGCTCAGATAGGATTTGCCGGTCACCCCGACATCAATGCCGAGCTTTCCGATCGTACCGTTGTAACGTTCGACCTTCCCGGTTCGCTGCTTGAACTGGCAATCCACCGCGCGGCTGGAGCCGATCAGAAGGCCAATACCGCCGGCGACTTCGCAGGAAAGCGTACCCAGCCGCTCTTTCGGCTGTGACGCAACCTGCTGCTTATGCTGCCTTTTGCTGTGGTGGGTATCGGCTGCCGCGGCAACGGAGCCAAAGCCAAGTGTGGTGGCCACCGCGAGAACGAGCGTCTTTTTCATGGTCTCTTCCTTGTTTGAAACATAGCGGTTCTGTTTTGCGATCAGCTTCAGGCGCGCCTTGACGTGACAGCGACCTGCAGACCACAAATTACCTGTTTTGACGTGAAGTCGGCAGCAATCGAGGTCGCCATACGTGAGGCTTCCTCTGACGACGCCATACCGGTCAGCATGATGGCGCCGTCAACTACTTCAACTTTGATCTGACAATCTTCCAGACCGTAGGTATAGGCCAAAAGGCACCTGATCGCCTCACTACTCGCAATGGGATCCGCAGCGGTTGCTACGCTTGCAAAAGATTGAAAAAGCATCTGGCGTGATCCTTATTGGGTGATGACGGCTCGCCTTTGTAGCGAGCCGTCATCACAACCTCACTTCAGCGCATCCTTGACGGCGTCCTTGCCCTTACCAACGGCGCCTTGTACCTGGCCGGCGGCCTTGTCGACCTTGCCTTCTGCCTCAAGTTTCTCGTTGCCCGTGACTTTGCCGGCGACTTCCTTGATCGTGCCCTTCAGTTCCTTTGCGGCACCTTCGATACGGTTCTTATCCATAATGCAGCCTTTCCTTAGACAGCGTTTCGATCACTGACCCCGGTGTCGACCGGCGCCATGAACGAGAAAATAAGGCTGCACCTAGTGAAAACTCAGAGCTGAAAGTACTAGGGCGATTAGTATCCCGTGACCTTTTTTGCGGTCGAAATCACTTTTTTCTCGGTTTTCTCCCAGGCTGCACCCGATGTTTTTGATCGGGTGCTGTAAAGCCGCGCTCACGCGCCCAAATCACCGCAGCAGCTCGGCGGTTGACGCCGATCTTCGCATAGAGCGAAGCGACGTGGTTTCGAATGGTGTTTTTCGAAAGATGGAGCGTTTCTCCCATCTCGGCGTCGCTCTGGCCGTTGCAGATCAGGCCAAGAATTTGTCGCTCTCGCTCGCTGAGCTCCAGCAATTCTGTCGACGGGGCTGCCGACCCTTGCTTGAGCGTTGCAAGACGCTCAACGATCGAACGGCTAAACCATGACGTATCGGCCATGACACTTTCGATCGCCTCGACGAGCTGCGCCTCGCTGCGCCGGCGTTCTGTCACATCCTGAAGCGCCCAGACAACACACTGCTCGTCATTGATTTCGACGCGCTCGGCGGAAACCAGACAGTCTGCAAGATCACCGTCTCTCTGTTTCAACCGCATCGGTTCTTCCCGAACGAAGATATTGTCACGCAGCTTCTGCTCCAAAGCGCGTCTGGCGGCAATGTCCTGCCAAAGGTGAAGCTCGCCGGCAGTCCGGCCGACAACTTCCGTCAGCTGGTATCCGGAAATCTGCAGAAAAGCGTCGTTTGCTTCTGTAAATACGAAGTCGTCGAGCCGTGAAATCGCTGCCGGAGCGGGGGACAGCCGGAACGATTTTGAGAACCGCTCTTCGCTCTGGCGAAGTGCGTTTTGGGCCTTTCTCCGGGCATCGAGATCGGCGAAGGTAAACAGCATGCAGGGTTCTTCGACCACGGAAATCGGCTCGCCGGCGACGATCACAAGCCGGTCTCCACCGCCAAGCAGAGGCACCAACGCCTCGCGGTGGCGTATCATCCGGCCATCGTTGAGTTTCGAAAGGGCATCATCGGCTGTTTCGCAGTTCGAAAACAGTCCGATCGCCTTGACGGTTCTGCCGATGACATCGTCCTTGGTGAAGCCGGTCATCTCCAGGAATCCCTCGTTGACACGAATGAAGCGCTGATCGTAGAGCCGGCAGATCAGGCCAGGGGCCGGATTGGCATTAAACGATCGCTCGAACCGCTCCTCCGCTTCAAAGCGTGAGGTCTCGTCTTTGACGATCAGGGCCAGTGCGTCAGGCTTGTCGCCAGCGTCGGTGATGAACATCGTGCGAACGGTGTGTACCCAGACCAGGTCAAGGTCGGCTGCCGGCGATATCTCGACTGTCACATCGTCGATTGTTTCGCCAGCGAGAAGCCGCTCCATCGGGTATTGGCCTGCCTCCAGAAGATGATTGTTACGATACCGCAGAGTGAACGTTCGCCGATATCCTGCCGCGTCGCCTCCGAGTTCCTCAATGCTACTCACTCGATGCATGGCAAAGGCTGCTGCATTGGCCCATGCTATCCGGCCTCCCTCTTCTAAAAGGATGATGCCGTCACTGAGGCCTCCGATCAGTTCTTGAAGGCTACCCTTGTTGATCTTCGGCGGCTCAGGATTTTCGCTCATGTCGTCCCTCAAGTGTATCGGTGGACCATAGGTCGCGTCCCTGGAAGCGATGTAAAGGGTGAGTGTTAAGCAACGACCGCGATTTATCGTATTGCCGAGCAACGAAAGTTTAATCGGCGATCCGGTAAGGCTTATCATCTGATGGAGGGCTCTATATGCCAACGCACTGTGATGGCTGCCGCGATGGCGCTGCTTTCGAGGTTCCTTTCTCGATGGCGTTTCAGCCTATCGTGAATATCAGGACTGGCGCTGTTTTTGCGCACGAGGCCTTGGTGCGGGGTCCGAATGGCGAGGGGGCTGGTTCGGTTCTCAGCCAGATCAAGGATAGCAATCGTTATGCTTTCGACCAGCAATGTCGGGTCAAGGCGATCGAATTGGCTTCGGGCCTTTACGATCCGGCTGATGACGTGAAGCTTTCAATTAATTTTATGCCGAACGCCGTTTATGAACCGCGGGCTTGTATTCGACTTACACTGGCCACCGCGATGAAGACGGGCTTTCCTCTCGATCGTATTATTTTCGAATTTACCGAGAACGAGCAACTCGATACCAAACACGTCCTTCATATCCTTCGCACCTACAGAGACATGGGATTCAAAACCGCGATCGATGATTTCGGGGCGGGTCATTCGGGTCTTGGGCTTTTAACCCATTTCCAGCCTGACATCGTGAAGCTGGATATGGATCTGATCCGTGGGATCGATGTCGATCCGGTGAGACGCAAAATTGTAAAACACACGCTCGATATGCTCGAGGATCTGGCAATTGTCCCTCTGTGCGAGGGGGTCGAAACGGCCGATGAGCTGGCGACGCTGAAAGATCTCGGCGTATCGCTCATTCAGGGCTATGTACTGGCAAAAGCGAGCTTTGAAACCCTGACAGTGCCTGCAGCCCCTGGCGACCAGGTCTTAGCCGTAGCTTAGCAACGAACTGCAAGCAATCGCTATCACTGGAGCTGTGCTGAAGGCGCTCAGCAACGGTGCTGTCGTTTCCGATTATCGAGATCCAAATATTGGCGGAAAGCCGGGTCATCGAGAGCAAGAATCCCTTGTGGAGCGCCACACGTTGACACATGCAAAATTCCATGAGACGAGCCAATTATGGCCAAACGTCTCACACGCAATTTCACGTTGACCCCCGGACTCGAGGGGTTCATCTCCGAATGTTTGTCGTCCGGCGACTACAGTAACGCCAGTGAGGTTGTCCAGTCGGGGCTACGATTGCTTCGCGATGGACTGAGACCGGCGGCAACAGTCGCATCAGCGTGGCCGATCGGAGGCGGGGTCTGCGGAAAAATCATTCGGGAGATGGACTGGTCTGCGACTGCCCTTGGACCGATGAGCGGTTGGTCTGTCGAACTCCGCACGACTATCGCCAACATTGTGAACTCTCCGGTCGCGAAAGTGCTGATGTGGGGACCGGGCCATGTGATGGTCTATAACGACACTTACGCGAAGATCGCAGGCGATAAACATCCAGGCGCTCTCGGCAGCAACGTCGCGGAAGTCTGGCCTGAGATCTGGGACTGGAACCGCGACATGCTTGAGGCCGGCCTTGGCGGGGAGCTTCGTTCCTATCACGATCAAAGCATGACGCTCATCCGAGATGGGCGGCCTGAGGAATTTATCTTCGATCTCTTTTATACGCCGGTATATGAGGCTGATGGCAAAATCGGCGGCGTGATGTGCACGGTCGTCGACAACAGTGACCGCGTCGCGATGGAAAAGCGCATGAAGGACAGCGAAGGTAAACTCCGCCGCGTGACCGATGCTGTGCCGATGCTGATATCGTATGTGGACCGTCAGCACATTTATCGCTTCGCCAATCATGCCTACGAGACGTGGTTCGGGATGAAGCCTGATGACATGATCGGTAGACACATCGGCGCAGTGATTGGCCAGGGGCCGTACGAAAACCGGCGGCCTGACATTGATCGCGCATTGGCTGGTGAAGTCGTGACAGGCGAGGCCGACATGCCGGTCAACGGCGGCGCGCCGCGTCGTCTCGAGATCCGTTACGTCCCCCATGTCGAGGCCGACGGGTCAGTACCGGGCGTCTACATCCTTGGCATCGATATCGAAGATCGTGCTGTGCGCGAAGCCGAGCTGGAAATGAGCAATAGCCGCTTTCGCACGGCTATGAACGCGGTGCATGGTGTCCTCTGGACCAATAGTGCCGATGGTAGAATGGTCGGAGAACAACCGGGGTGGGCAGCACTCACCGGTCAGACTTTTGCTCAATATCAAGGTTTCGGTTGGGCGCAAGCGGTGCATCCGGATGACATGGATGCCTCAGTCGCGACCTGGAACGCGGCTGTCGAAGCCAAATCCATGTATGTGCATGAGCACCGCGTCCGCCGACACGATGGCGCCTGGCGCCAGTTCGCCATCCGGGCCTTGCCGATCATCAGTTCAAATGGCGATATCGTCGAATGGGTGGGCGTGCATACCGATATCACCCATCAGCGCGCGGCGGAGGCCACTTTGCGCGATCAGGCGGACGTGCTTGCTCGCCAGGTCCGCCACCGAGAACGGGCCGAAGAGCAGCTCAAGCAGCTGAATGAAAATCTTGAGGCGCGGGTTATCTCCGAAGTCGCCGAGCGCCGTCAGGCCGAAGTAAAGCTGGCGCAGGCCCAGAAGATGGAAACAGTCGGGAAACTGACCGGCGGCGTCGCGCATGACTTTAACAACCTGTTGCAGGTCGTGAGCGGCAATCTGCAACTCCTCTCGAAGGAGGTCACCGGCAACCAACGCGCCGAGTCGAAGATCGCAAACGCCATGGCGGGCGTATCGCGTGGCTCCAAGCTGGCCAGCCAGCTCCTAGCCTTTGGGCGCCGTCAGGCGCTAGAGCCTAAGGTGGTCAACATCAGCCGGTTCGTCCGCGACATGGATGATATGATCCGACGCGCAATCGGCGAGGCCATTGAGGTTGAGACGGTTGTTGGAGGAGGGCTTTGGAATACCTTCATCGACCCGACGCAGATCGAAAATGCTCTCCTTAATCTCGCGATCAACGCACGCGATGCCATGGAAGGACGGGGTAAACTCACCATCGAGCTGTCGAATGCGCATCTTGACGATGCCTATGCGCGCTCGCATGACGAGGTCACCCCCGGTCAATATGTAATGATGGCGGTGACCGATACTGGGTCGGGCATGCCGCCTGAGATCATCGAGAAGGTGTTTGAGCCGTTTTTCTCGACGAAGGCAGAGGGCAAAGGCTCCGGTCTCGGCCTGTCGATGGTCTACGGCTTTGTCAAGCAGTCGGGCGGGCATGTCAAAATCTACTCGGAAGTTGGTCACGGCACGACGATCAAGCTTTATTTGCCGCGCGCGATGGAGGCGGAAGATGTCGAAGTCGCCGTCGATAATGGGCCGATCGTCGGGGGCACGGAAACTGTCCTTGTCGTCGAGGATGACGCGCAGGTCCGCGAGACTGTCATCGCGATGCTGACCGACCTCGGATATCGCACGCTGAAGGCGGTTGATGCATCGAGCGCGCTGACGGTGATCGATAGCGGCATTCCGATCGATATTCTTTTCACTGACGTCGTGATGCCAGGCACGCTCAAAAGCCCCGAACTCGCCCGCAAGGCGAAAGAACGACTGCCGAATATCGCTGTCTTGTTTACGTCTGGCTACACCGAAAACTCGATTGTTCACGGCGGTAAGCTCGATGCAGGGGTCGAGCTGTTGTCGAAGCCCTATACCCGTGAGGCGCTTGCGCGGAAATTCCGGCATGTTTTGGCCAATCAAGCTCAGCGTAGAGATCAAAAGTCAACGGGACTTCCGCCGGAGCCCCTGCCACAACTGGACACGCCGGTGACGTCCGCCAAGAGCGCAGCGGCGGTGACTGCGGAACACGTCGCACGCATAACTGTATTGCTGGTCGAGGACGATGCGCTCATCCGCATCAATACGGCCGAGATGCTGCAGGATGCCGGATTGATTGTCGTCGAGGCGGGAAGTGCTGAGGAAGCCAAAGCGGCTCTGCAGACGATGAAAGTCGATATCCTCATGACCGACCTCAATCTACCAGGCGCATCGGGATTAGAGCTGGCGGCTGAGGCCAGGGCTCTGAACCCGTCAACGACGATCGTATTCGCCACCGGGGATCCGACGGCTGTGCGCGGTGAGACAGGTGCCATCGTTTTGGCAAAACCCTATGACGCCGCGAAACTCGCTGAGGCCTTAGCCACTACAGGGGCATATCGGATCGCCGAAGGAAATCCGGCGCGCAGCGGCGCCGTCGAAGAGGACAAAGTTTAGGTGCAGTAGCCGCTCCCGAGCCTGAAAATTCCCTTTCGGAGTGCTTGGTTGCGGCGCCGGTGACGTTGGCCGCCCATGCTGGTCATGGAAGTGATCTGCGGATGACATCGACGGGGCGATGAATTGCTGTGCCTGATGCCTCCATCGGCCTTTGACGAAGGAACGGTCGACGCATCGCGGGCTCTTGAAAGCTTCTCGAAACGCCGGCGCGGTATCGAGCCTCATCGGCTACCTGCGTCCATTGGCTTCGTTGTACACCATAAGGACCTGCCGCGTCGGCGCGGTGTTGCGGCCCGCACGCGTGTTGCGGCAGCGCTCGACATCCCAGAGCAGATCGTGAAGATCCACGAAGTCCGGCCATTCATGCTTGAAGGAAAAGCGTCCGCACATGATCAGTCTTTCTTCAGAAGGCAAGATTGCGTTCAACGTCTCGGGTCGCGAGGACTGCCAACATGGCGTTGTCCGCCAATTCGACGAGCGCGGCAGCTATCTCTTCGGGACGCCAGCCGGCCGCACTGCCCGCAAGTGTGACCTCCGACATGCGATCGGCCAACGCTTTCTGGCATCTCGGGAAGCGATCTGAGTGAGCGTTGGGAGGAGGGGGCGACAGCTTTCATGCCCGGGAGAATGGTGCCGCTTGGGTCGTCGTCAAGGCGCAGCTCGTAACGATCCTTCGGCCTTCAGGAAATTAAGGAAGGCGCGCATGCCCGAGCCGAGATGGCGGTGCCGCGGGTAGTAGAGACAAAGGCCCGGGTAGGGCGGTGTCCAATCGTCCAGCACCTGCTGCAGCTTGCCGTTGGCGAGAGCGTCGGCCGCCATCCATCGCGTCACATAGGCAAGACCGATACCGTCCAATGCCGCTGCCAAAAGAAGTCTGGACTGGTCGACGACGAGATTGCCGGGCGTTGTCACAACGACGTCCTCGCCGCGGCGCTGGAACTCCCAGCGATAGATCGACCCGTTCGCCATACGAAGCTGGACGCACTGGTGCAACGAAAGGTCCGACGGTATCTTGATGGCGGGCGCGCCATCGAGATAGGCAGGCGACGCCACGACGATGTGCTGCTGGTCTGGACCGATAGCGACCGCGACCATCTCGTCGGGTACAAGTTCGGCCGCCCGGACCCCACAGTCGTATCCTCCTTCGGCGATATCGACCAGTCTCCCCTCGGAGCGGATTTCGAAGCGCATGGTGGGCTGAAGCTTCATGAAGCGGGTCAGAAGTGGCATCAGGACCTGCTCGGCGGCATTGGCGTCGCAGTTGATCCGTATCAGCCCGGACAACGAGGTGCTCTGTTCGTGCAGCTCCTCGACCGCGAGGCCAATTTCCGAAAGCGCCGGCATAAGCCGTTGCGCAAGTCTCCGCCCCGGTTCCGTCAGCGATACGTTCCGGGTCGAACGGTGAAAAAGCTTCACCTTTAGACGCCTCTCCAGTCCGGCAACCGCGTGGCTCAGCGCCGACGGCGTCTGGCCGAGCATTCGCGAGGCGGCACGAAAGCCGCCGTGCTCGGAAACGGCAAGAAAGGCCGCGAGCTCGCCGGGCGGGAGCGAGCTCACTGTACGAATTATCTCATCATTGCGTGTAGCCTCTGCCATCTAGTTCACGAATGCCACGCGCTTATGTTCCGGGCAAGTCGAATGTTCGAAGGAGTATGACCATGACTTCATCCATCCCATTTGGGTTCTCGTCGACCGCCGCTGACGTTCTGGAAGGTGTGGAGCTTTCCGGACGAAATGTCATCGTCACCGGGGGCGCCGCGGGCATCGGGATGGAGACGAGCCGCGCACTCGCGGCGGCAGGCGCGGCCGTAACAATCGCGGCGCGCCGCCCGGACGAGGCCGAGAGAGCTGTCGCCGAGATGAGGCAGGCAATGCCCGCCGCTCGGCTAAGCGTTCGTCGCCTCGACCTCTCCGATCTGTCCTCCGTGCAGGAATTTGCCGAGTGCTGGGACGAACCCCTTCACGTCCTCATCAACAACGCGGGCGTGATGGCCATTCCCGAACTGCAGAGGAGTGCGGAAGGGCGGGAGATGCAGTTCGCCACGAACTATCTGGGGCATTTCGCGTTGACGCTTGGCCTGCGAAGGCATCTGGCCAGGGCGAACGGCGCCCGCGTCGTTTCCGTCGCCTCGACGGGCAACCTGTTTGCCCCGGTATTCTGGGACGATCCAGACTTCCGCTTCATTCCCTACGATCCGCTGCTTGCCTACGGGCAGTCGAAGACGGCCTGCATTCTGATGTCCGTTGGTATCAGGCAGGCGTGGGCATGCGACGGCATCATGTCGAACGCACTCAACCCCGGAGCGATCGCAACCGGGCTCCAGAAGCACACTGGCGGCCTTCGCACGCCCGAGCATCTGCGCAAGACGATAGAGCAGGGGGCATCCACGACGGTGTTGCTTGCGGGGTCGCCGCTTGTGGAGGGAATTTCCGGCAAATATTTCGATGACTGCCAGGAAGCCCCTGTCGTCGACGAGCGCGGAGCCTTGCCGTTCAAGGGAGTAGCAAGATACGCGGTTGATGCACAGAACGCTTTCCGTCTTTGGGAGATGGCGACGCGGATGGTCTCGTCGCCGCTGTAGTCGGCGCAGCCTGCCGGACCTTTGCGCAGTCCGGCGGGCCACTTTCTTCCGAGTGCTGCGGGCCAAATCAGGCCTTTGCCGCCACCGGAAGGCGAAACGGCGCGCCGAGGCGGTTGAAGGCGTTCATAGCGGCGATCGCGATCGTCAGATCGACGAGGTCCTTCGGGTCGAAGGCGGCCGCAGCGGCAGCATAGGCCTCGTCCGACGCATGGGTCTGGCTGACATTTGTCACTTCCTCTGCCCAGGCGAGAGCGGCGCGTTCCTTGTCGCTGAACAGGTGAGGCACCTCGTCCCACACGGCAACCAGCGTGATCTTGTCGATGGACATCGTCTTGCGCAGATCGCGGCTGTGCATGTCTATGCAGTGGGCGCAGCCGTTGATCTGGGACACGCGCAGAAAGACGAGGTGGATCAGCTCTGCCGGCAGGTTTGTCTTGGCCGTGACATAGTGGTGGACACCGAAGAGCGCCTTGGCACCCTCGGGGGCGACTTCGGACCAGTTCATGCGGGACATGTTGTTTTCCTTTTTTGAGGACACAGCTTTCCGATCGCCGGAGAAGCCGTCGTCGGTTGATCTGTGGTTTAGCGAATAGGTTCGGAGGACGCTTTACGGCTTGCGCGGCGTCGTCAGTACGGTGTCGCCGGTGTCGACGACGAAGACGGCGAGCAGCTTCGCCGGTTCAGTCTTGCTTGCATTGGCGCTGACGTCGTGCCGGTCTCCGGGCAGCTCGGTGAAGTTCTGACCGGCTATAAAGGTCTTCGTCTCGCCACCATTCACGGCGCTCTGGATCGCGCCTTCTAGGACCGTGGCATAGATCAGCGCAGACTTCGCATGCGTGTGGGCGGAGCTGTAGCCGCCGGGGCCGTACTCGACGAGGACGCCCTTGACGCTCTTGCCGGGAACGTCGGGCAGGGGATGCTCGTAGACGAGCGTCACCTTGGCATCCTTCGTATCGTACGCGAGTCCTGGCTTAGCGACATCGTGAGCGGACGCGGTGGCAAGGGTGGCCGCGAGTGCCGCAGCCGCATATGAAATGGTCTTCATGATCGTGCGCTCCTTCTATACCTTAAGCCATTCGGCGACCGTGACGCGGCCCTTGATGTACTCTCCACCTGGAACAAGCGAGCCTTTGGCAACGGGGGCGCCGAAGTAATCGACCGCGGCGTCCGCGGTCACCGGACTGCCGTCGCCCTTCGCATCGAGATACGCCCGAATAACGGTTTCGAACGGTGCCCGATGCGGTCCGGCAAGATCGACCGTTCCGTTCTTCGGCTGCCCGAGCGCGGCCTCTACCAGAGCGGCGGCGACGTCACTGGCCGCGATCGGCTGAAAGTCGATATCCGGTACCTTGACCACCCCGTCCGCTGCATAGGCGCCAGCCAGGGTTGCGATGAATTCGTGGAACTGCGTTGCCCGGACGATGGTATAGGCCTGACCGGAGGATACGACCGCCTCTTCCTGTGCCAGCTTGCCGGCCATGTAAGGATTGGCCGCAAGCTGGTCGGCATTAACGATCGAGAGGGCGACGTGATGGCGCACGCCCGCGGCCTGTTCGGCGCTTGTCAGGTTCCGGCTCGACGTCCTGAAAAAGTCCGTGATGACGTCCTTGTCGAAGGACATCATGTTCGACACGTCGATGACGGCGTCGGCGCCCGTAAGCGCCGCTTCCAGTCCTTCTCCCGTATAGGCGTTGATGCCGTTGCGTGAGCTTGCGGCGACGGCTTCGTGGCCGGCGTCCTGCAGCAGCTTCACTGCCTTCGAGCCGATCAGGCCCGTGCCGCCGATGACGACGACCTTCTTCATTATGCTCATGGTGCTTCTCCTATGACGAGGCGCGATTGCCCGTCTTGCGTTCGTGGAGTTCGAGGAAGGCGCATCCGCGGGCGGCGATACCGCCGTCGTCGTCTGCGCCGAGATCCGCCAGAAGCTCCGCAACGGACACCTTGGCGAGTTCTGCGCGATAGGCCCTCTCGGCCTTCAACATCGCGGCGTTGATCTGGCAGGGCTTGGTAAAGTAGCGCTGCGGAAGAGGGTTCGGCCCACGCTGGCGGATTTCGGCGCACCGGAACGCAGGCGCCGGACCTTCAACCGCAAGGACGATGTCGAGCAGGCTGATGTCCCTCGGCGCCTTGGCCAGTCGATAGCCACCCCTCGGGCCGGGCGTCGTCACGACGATCCCGGCGCCGGAAAGCGCCTGCAGGTGCTTCAAGAGGTAGCTTGTGGACACGCCATGCAGTTCCGCCAGGGCTGCCGCCGAGAGCACGCCGTCTTCCGACAGTCCCGCCAGGAACGCCACGCAATGAATTGCCTGTTCGACGCCTTCGCTGAGTTTCATCCCACCCTCCAAATCATAGATACAAAATATCCATGATTATTCCGGTCGTCAATCCGCGATGTGTGGACAGTGCATTCGACGCCCCTCGAGAGAGACCGACTGCAGGTTCTGGGTCGACGCTTCGGCCGGCCGCCGATTGCGGCAGCGGAAGAAGGTTCCCGAACATGGGTATCAGGCCGCCTTGCTTGCCGGTCCTCGAGTTTCAGTGGCGGAACGCTTCTTCGTGTGATCGGCGTGCTTCTTCTCGCCGTCGCCGGTAGCCACAGAAGACTGAGCGAAGGTGACGGTGGAGGAAAGAAGAGCAGGCAGAGGGGCCGCAGCAGTGACGGGACAGCACTGGTTTATATGGAGCTCTGGAGTTCTTGAGCGGCCGAATTTAGAGTGGGATCGAACGCTCCTAGCAGAGCGCGTGCTCGATGCGTTCGATATGAAGAGCGTCGATGGACGTCCCGACCTCGATGGCTGAAATCTCCGCTTCGGTCAGGCCGGTGGCGAGCGCAAGATCCTCGAGGCTGTATGATCGTGCGATACGGGCTTCGCGAAGGCGTGAGCCGACCGCCTTGCCGGCATCGTCCGAGGACGTTTCGATATAAACATGATCCATACTTTCCTCCGATGTGCTGCAAGCACGTGTTTGTTACGTTCGGGTCTGCACAACGGTTTATTCTGAAGATGGGTTGGCGGCCGCAAGCCGGAGCTTGCGGAGACGCTCATTCTTCTCTTCGCGGAGACGCCGCTCTTCATCTGCAGCGTCGGCTGCAATCTTGTTCGTGTGTTCGAAGGCCGCCGCGCGCTGTTGCACGGTCAGGGTCTTCCTGATCCTGCTTACCATGACAATCATCCTTGAGGGTTTCCTCATATATGGGGTAATTGAGCAGGTCCTTCAACAGCTTGAGGCCTCCCGTCCACTAGCGTACGGCAACGCGTCCTGCAGCTTGCAAAGATGCATTCTCTACACCATCTACAGTGGGCCACCCCATTATTACGTGAGCTTCCGCAGCGGCGTCCGCCGGCGTCTGCGTGACGGCTTGCGCGTGGGGTGAGACGGCCGCTCCCTCTCTTGAGGTCGAGCGCCGTCGGGCTTTTCGAAACCTCCAAGGATCGTCATGTCATCCCTCGACCACCTCGTCATCTTCCTGCACGGCATCGGCGCATCCGGCGCTCAGCTCATGCCGCTGGCCTCCTCCTGGCGCGCCGTTTTACCGAACACCCGGTTCGCTGCCCCGGACGCCCCCATGCATCACTGGCGCGGCCACCAGTGGTTCTCGACGGAAGGCAATCCGCTTGATCCAGCCAAGATCATGGCCGCGCGCGAAGCATTCGACGGACTGATCGACGACGTCGTCCAGCGCGAAGGTTTCGCAGACGCGCACGGCAGGGTCGCCTTCGTCGGCGTCTCGCAGGGTGCCATCGTCGCTCTCGATGCGGTCGCCTCCGGCC
Organism: Rhizobium sp. Rhizsp82; assembly: GCF_047325115.1. Taxonomy (NCBI): domain Bacteria; kingdom Pseudomonadati; phylum Pseudomonadota; class Alphaproteobacteria; order Hyphomicrobiales; family Rhizobiaceae; genus Rhizobium; species Rhizobium sp. Rhizsp82. The sequence continues at coordinate 779,694 of NZ_CP168569.1, forward strand.
GCTGGCAGGTCGGCGCAGTCGTTTCCTTCGCTGGCCTCCTTCCGCCCCAGAAGATATCGTTAGTCAGCCGGCAGACGCCGATCCTCATGGTGCACGGGCAGGCCGACACGACCATCCCATACGCTGCGTCGACGCTTGCGGCGGCACAATTCCGAGCGGCTGGTTTCGACGTCGAGCTCGATGTTGAGCCGGGCGTCGGACATACGATTTCGAGCGCCGGCGCCGCGAAGGCACTATCCTTTCTGCGGAAGTCTCTCGTGTAGGCGAAACACACTACTCCCGACCGTCCTGCCATGACCGATCTTGCAGAGGCGATGTCATTATGCGGAGGTCGAGGACGTGAGATAGACTGCGAACGTGATACTTCCCGCGATATTGCCCCGCCTTCATCAAAGCGTTCGCTAAGATAGTTATTGACTGATCTGTCCGTAACCCGTACTGATACCTCATGGCAAGACCAAGAGAGTTCGACCGCGACGCGGCGTTAGAAGCGGCTTTAAGGGTGTTTTGGGCGAAAGGTTTCGCCGCGACATCCACGGACGATCTGCGCGCAGCGATGGGCATAGGTCGACAGAGCCTTTATGGCGCATTTGGCGACAAGCGGACCCTGTACCTTGAAGCACTTGATGCATACCAGCGTCGGACAACGTCTGGTCATCTCAGACGCCTATCCGAGGGCGATCCGCTCGAAGGTATCGAAAACCTGCTTTCAGGTCTCGTCGCCGAAGATGACCAGGAGCGGGTGCTGGGATGCATGGGCGTCGGATCGGTCGGCGAGTTCGGGGTGACGGACCCGGAACTCAATGCCCGCAGGAAGGCATCCAGCGAACGTCTCTACAGGGGCATTGCCCAAAGGATTGGCGAAGGGCAGGAGCAGGGGAAGATCGATGGAAGCCTCAACCCGGCGGAGGCGGCCTCGTTCGTACTGATGACAATGACCGGCCTCCAGCTGGCGGCACGCGGCGGCGCATCCAGCGCAGAACTGAAGGCAATGGCTCGCTTCGCGACGCGACGCCTCGAAAACTGATTGGTCCCTCTAGCAAGAGGGATTTCTTTTCGCCAGTTATGGATCGACCTGTCAAAAATGGGGAAAATCATGACGATCGAAGAACGCAGAACCGCACTCGTCTTCGGAGGTGCGCGTGGAATTGGAGCAGCAGCCGTACGCAAGCTGGCCGAGGACGGCTTCGCCGTTGCCTTCACCTACGTGTCGCGACCCGACAGCGCATCGGAGCTTGCTTCCTCAATTCGAGGAGGAGGGGGAAATGCTGTCGCCATTCGGGCCGACAGCGCCGATCCCGAAGCGATCCGGGCGGCAGTGAGCAAGGCGGTGGACGAACTGGGCAAACTTGACGCCGTCGTCCTGAACGCCGGGGTCCTTCGCCTTAACACTGTCGATGTGGTCACACTCGAAGAACTGGACCTGATGATTGACGTCAATATCCGGGGCGTTTTCCTCGCCATCCAGGCCGCGGTCGCACAGATGAAGGATGGTGGTCGGGTCATCACCATCGGTTCCAATACGGCTGAACGAACCGGATTTCGGGGAAGCAGCGTGTACCAGTTCACGAAGGCGGCAGTCGCGGCTATGGTCAAAGGGCTCGCGCTCGACCTGGCGCCCAGGCGCATCACGGTCAACAACGTCCAGCCCGGTCCGACGAATACCGATATGAATGCCGGGTCGATCGAGTTCCTTGCGGATCGGAGCCCGTTGAAGCGCGTCGCCGATCCGGCGGAAATCGCCGAACTCGTGTCGTACCTTGCCGGCCCTGGTTCTGCCTATATGACCGGCGCAAGTCTTACAATTGACGGCGGATGGATCCTTTGAAGGCGCTTGTGGCGACGGGACCCTGTCTGCCGCCATGAGGCCATCGACTTGAACCATAGCCGCAGCGGCGGCTATGGTTCCGGCACGATGGACCGTAGTCTCTCGACTGGACATCGGTTGCCCTGCGGCAATACCGACCCGAAACCCATTTCGGCGGCGTGCTGTTGACGAACAACGTCAGGTACGTTCACATCCTTGAAATCGTCGTGGGGACGCTTCGGCTTTTCGCTCTGCCTGAACGACGCCGCCAGCAATTTAAAGAGATCCGTTCAAGAAATGCCGTAAGCAGTGGGCTGACGGCCGCTCGAAGGTGGTGAAGCGCCGAAGAAGCCGACGCTTCTTTATATCCGATTAGGCGCTGCGTGCCTGTTCTGGATGTCTGCCTTCGCCAAACTCCTCGACGATCTTTGTACAGAATGCTGGCAGGTCATCGGGCTTTCGGCTCGTGACCAGCCCCTGATCGGTCACGACCTCCTGGTCAACCCAGGTTGCGCCGGCGTTCTCAATGTCCTTCCGGATCGACGAATAGGACGTGACCGTACGCCCCTTCAGAACGTCCGCTTGCACCAAGAGCCAGGGGCCGTGGCAGATCACACCCACCGGCTTGCCTTGATCGAAAAAGGATTGCACGAACGAAACGATATCGCCGTCCGCCCGCAGCTTGTCGGCGCCGACGGTCCCGCCAGGAATCACGAGTCCGTCGAAATCGCTAGCCGACACGTCGTTTACCGCCTTATCCACGGGGTAGCTGCCGCCCGGATCAAGATCGCCGTTGTTGGTCTTGGCCTCGCCGGCCTCGATCCCGACGACCGTGACAGTCGCGCCAGCAGCTTCGACTGCGTCCTTTGGTTGCTTGAATTCGGGTTCCTCGGTGCCGCGTGGTGCAATGAGGATAGCGATCTTCTTCCCTTCTAGGGTCATGGTCATCTCCAGTTGGGATGGGATTGGGACAGGAACGTCGTGATTGTAACCCGCCTGTACCGTAGAAGTTCCGGCCGATATGCCCTCAATTCTGAGGACGGTACGATAGAGGACGGTTTCGGCGCAGAAAGAACCACTGTTGTGCCCCGATCTCCTTCAACCCAAAAAGGAGAACGACATTGGTCCGTTGGCAACAATCCGACATCAAGGATCTACAAAACTGCTCTACCTCGCACATGATGCGACCGCCGCATAAGATCTCGCATCGAGCGGCTCAATGGCCGGGAACCCGCAAGCCAGATTGCCTCTTCAAGGAAGACCCACATGCGGCACGTCCAGGTGCTCAACGGCATTAGCCGCGAACTAGAAGTCGAAGCTCCGGCTCAGGGCGACATGAAGCAGACGTTCACAAATTGCAAGATCGCGTTCGGCGACATGCTGGGCAACGCCGCCTGGAGGCATGAAAACGAGCGCGGGGCGACACAGTTACCGCCTGCGAGCGGGCAATCCGGACGCGATCCCGGCGTGGTCTGAGCGTGGAAGCGCTGCGAGAAATGAACCTACGCGGTGGGCGCGCTGGGAACTACCTCGTATTAAACGCTGTTCCAATCTTGCCCGTACAACTTTCGTTCATCGCCCGCCTGCTGGGCCGACCCGGGCTCGCACGGCATTCGTCCAACCACTCCGGCCTCCGCCGCAGTCGTAGCCGAGAGGGTTCACCCGTTCCCAACCGGGGAGCATCCCTTTTTATATTCAGCCGCTGCCTGGTGAAACGCTGTCGTCGTTCTTGTCTGGAAGCAAACCGGCGCCAGGCGTCTTGCTCTCGTCCTGTAGGTGCGGCTTGTCGTGAGGGCCGGCTGCCGGGAGATCCGCTGCTTCAGGCGATTTCTTTCCTGTCTCTTCGATGGCCTGCTGGGCCCTTGTATCCTTGTGCATTCGGCACTCCTTTGTTGTGAGGGAAAACCCGCGTGAAGGTTTGGAGTTCCGTGCGAGCCGTAGCGAGACCTTCTTGAAAAGAAAGGACCATAGCCGGCGTGACCTCGCCGGATCCTAGCCGTGGACGACGACTATCTGGCCGGCGACGCCGCGGCAGCGTTACGGGGAGCTGGGGCGGAAGTCCTTTGTCCGTGTCCAAGCGAGGGAGCCGCTGCGCGGTGGTGGACCCGCTTCGAGATCGCCCGGTCCATGAAGGCGCGCGGCGTCGCGTTTGTTTTCATCACCGGCTACGATCCGGACGTCATCCCACCTGAGTGCGGTGACGTTAAGCGGCTACAAAAGCCAGTCCCGTTCCGGTTGCTTGCCGAGGCGGTAAGAGAGCTTCAAGCCCTGCTGCGCCGCTGTGCTAACAGTCTGTTCCACCCTTTTGCGCGTCCCAGGCTTCAGGCCAAACAGCATTTCCATGCACCATTCTGGACGCGAATGCGCCAGTCGTTGGCAACGGGAGCGGCACCTCGCAGCCGACTTTGGACAAGCAGGCCCGGGCGCGCCCGGCAACTTCGCAGCGGGCTGTCGGAGTTCTGCTGCTGACCGTTTAGAATGCGGGAGCCATCGACCGCCAATGTCAGCTGATTTAAAGGGCTTCAGGGATTGCCTGTAGTGGCAATGGCATCCTTGTGACGCGGCTTCAGCAAGGCTTTGTCTCATGGACGTCAGTCGTTGTCGCTGTCGCGTGTTCCTCGTGCCAGATCATGCAGCGCCTGTGTGTCTTCGGGGCTGAACTCGGACGAGAGGATCACGCTTAAGAACGCAGCGCGAGCGATTTCTTTCTTCGATGCATCCGGATAGCGCGCTTTAACGGCATCGATCAGCGCCTTGGGCTTCATGCCCGGTACTGCCAATTCGCGTATCGTAGTGGCCATGCCTTCGATCTGACGTAGCTTCTTCCCCGCATTTCGCCTCCTATTGGGTCTCAGGCGACGGTGTCATACGCGCATCGAAACTAGATGACTGCTGCAGAAAACTGTGTGCGGGTGCCACGACGGGTTTTCCACTGGCTGTCCGCGAGTTCAAAGGCTAGGAATATCGTGATCAAGCAACAGCACGGGGGTGCTGGAGAGCGGGATCGGCAATGGCTTGGCAGCTGACGAGTTCTTGAAGCGCCTCGAGCGCGATGCCAGGGACCGAATGGTGCGGTAGGTGCCCCACCCCTTCAAGGACCCGAACCGTTGGATTTCCGTGCACGCGTCGAAGCCATTCGATGTGACGGGCAGGCTTGATGATCCGGTCGCCGGATCCGAAGATGATCCGCAGCTCCAAGTCGCTTGGCAATCTGGACAGAGTGGCCATGTCGCGGTTAAAGAGCCTCGCCTCGTTGGCCATTGTCACGATAGCGCTGCTATTGACGAAGCGCTCAGGCGCAAGCGCAGCAAGTTCAGTAGGGACTTCGTTCGGAAAGGCTGACGCTGTCAGTCCCTTCCTTGCGAGCAAGGCCGCGTATCGGGAAAGGACATGTCTACTTATGAAGGTTCCAACGATTGGAGCCGTTGCGATACGCAGGTCGAGCATCGGCTTGTCGTAGATCGGGCTGCAGCAGGGAGAAAGCAGCAGCAGGCGGCGGGCAAGATCGGGCCTTCGCGCGGCAAGATGCACAGCGATCGCGCTTCCAATCGAATGCGCGACGACGACTGCTTCAGTGATCTTCAAACCCTCCAAGACGTCCTCAAGCCAGAACGATTGACCAAGCGGGCCGTGTTCAGGGCCGTCCAGGCTGTCGCTGTAGCCGTAGCCGGGCCGGTCGAGCGCGATAAGACGATGGCTCGTGTCCCGGAAGGGCAGCAAAACTTCTTCGGCGAAACTTCCGCACCCATGAAGTAGAATAACCGGGGCGGCCTCACTCGGTCCAGATTCTAGATAGTGAACGCTTGTACCTTTGGAAGTGCGGAAAAACCTAGATTTGGCGTGCATGCGTGCCTCTGTCGATCTAAGCGCAAAAAACGCCTCAAAAAGCTTCTTGTTCCGTTGACGGATTGGCCCTTTGCTTAGCCGTTTTCGCGGCGTCACCGGTGAGCTCGATGTGCTCTCCTGTCATCTTGAGTGCACCTACGCGAAACCATTCTCGGCGTAGCGCGCTTGCTTTGCTCAGGGGTCATGAACGGCCTCGTGGCCGGGCATCACCTGGGGCCTCGTAGGCCGGCTGGCGGCAAGCTGGCGAACGCCGGCTCTCGGTGCGGACGCCCGGCAATCCTTGAGGTCTTGGGCCTAAGCGGGTCGGTTCCTCGGTCGTTACCGGGATTGGCGATATGAGGTGTTGCCTCAGACGAGCGACTTCGGCTCCGTCGCCCCGGCGAGGGCTGGGTTAATCGTCGCGAGATGCCAGCTGTGCGTTTTAAATTACGATTGCACATTGCAGAAGGCGCTATTAGCTCTGGCTTCAGACAGCAGAGAAGTGAATGAGAAGGGATAACATGAAGCTTCACTTGGCCGCAGCATTCCTACTTTCCTCGACCACACCCTTGATTGCAGGTCCATGGACGGGCCAGGATCTCCATGATGCTTGTCAGCGAACACCAAGCTTTGTGACCGGTTACGTGACTGGATGGGTCGACAAATGGTCGGCGGATAACTTGAGCGATCTGGAAAGCTCGAAGGTCGACGGCGCGACGAGGCTCTGCTTGAGCCGCAACCTCTCCGCCAATCAAATGACGACAGCTTACTGCCAATATCTCGCTGAACATCAGGATGCGCTGTCGCAAAGTTCAGATGAACTGCTGACAAAGGCTCTGGGCGAAGCATTTCCATGTCAGCAATAATGCACTCTTGCGTTGCTTTTGGCATTTGATGGAGGCGTGCTCGCACGCAGCGGCTTTTCCACTGCGCCTTCGACCGCTGCGGCAGATTCGGCCACGTTCGAAAACACCTCGCCGGTGACTTTCGGCCATCCAATCTCATCTGCATTGATGCGGCCCGATCCTTGCGGCCAATCCCAGCAGTCGCTCTTCGATGAGGTCGGGGCTCAACCATTTCGGCTACTCGTTCGAACCGGCATTACCAGCGAGGATCGGGCCAGTCCGCATTTTCCCAGATGGCGAACGTCGCCGGAGAGATCAGATGTCTATCGCCGGTCTGCGATCGCGTTGGGAGTTCACGTTCCAGTTCCGCTATGCGGGCACGATTTCGGCCAACTCGCTCAGCCAGTGCCGGTTGGCTCAGCCGACGATTTTTGCGGGCTGCGAGCAGTTGTTTGCCCAATGACTGAAAAAACGGTAGTGATCATTCGGAATTCCGCAACCTATTCCACAAATGGACGGAATTCGGTGCGCGCTCGGCTTGATTGGCTGCGTCCCAGCGCGCGCTGGTAACCTGATCCTCGTTCGCGTAACAAGAGCCAGGCTTCGAACGAGTAGCGCTGGGTGCACGAGGCCGCTCTGGTCGGTTCCGCAGAGCGAGGCGAAGATTGCTGACCGGTCAGCTCTCAAGCGCTGGGGCACGGCCGACGATCTGGTCGAGCCGATCTTGTTCCTGTGCTCGCCGGCTGCGAATTTCGTCACGGGTGTGACCTTGCCTGTCGGTGGCGGTTACAGCGTTGGCTAGCGCCCCAGCACCAGTCGAGGGCAGGACTGCACTCGCGCGGCCTCGCTTCGACGCGTGTGCGATGATAGACCATCATTCGTACGACGCGCCCACATGCAAATTCTGGCAGTTTCGATGAATGATATCTTGCTTCTGTTGTTCGCAGGGATGCTGGCGGGCAGCATGAATGCGTTGGCCGGTGGCGGGTCCTTCGTGTCCCTGCCGGCGCTGATTTCGGTCGGAGTACCGTCGGTCGCAGCAAATGCCACGAGCACATTTTCCCTTTTCCCGGGCGGATTGGCGAGTTCCTGGGTCTATCGCGACGGGTTCGGCAAAGTCTGCGGTGTGCCGGTCTTGCCGATTGCGCTTGCAACGGTCCTCGGAGGGCTCTGCGGCAGCGTGCTGCTGCTATTGACGCCTTGCAGTGTCTTCGACGCCATCCTTCCCTGGCTGCTGCTGATCGCTACGCTCATGCTGGTTTTCGGGCGCCGCATCAGCGCGGCCTTCCGGAGCCGTGCTTCAGCCCGAACCTCAACCATCGTCCCCGTCCAGTTCTTACTCGGCGTCTATGGCGGCTATTTCGGTGGAGCGGTCGGCCTGATGATGCTGGCAGCCTGGAGTGTCTTCGGCGGAGGAGAGATCAAGGAATTGAACCCGATGCGGATGCTGATGGTCACGGCCGCAAACGCGGTGGCTGTCATCGTTTTCGTCATCGCCGGAGCGATTGCCTGGTCTCAATGTCTGCCCATGTTGATCGGGGCGCTTCTCGGCGGCTGGGCGGGAGCGCATATCGGCCGGAAACTGCCGGCTTCTGCGATCAGGGCTCTTACTATTGTGCTCGCCGTAGCAACCACGACGGTATTCTTTGCCCGGGCGTATTTCGCCTAGAGACCTGGATCGGAACCTATTTCAAGAAACCGTAGCGTCCGAATTCTTCCCAGCCTTCCAGTTTCGGCGAATTGGCGTCGGTCGTGGTCTCAGTCTTCTTCGCCTTGCCCTTTTTCAGTGATCGGGTCAGCTTCGCCTGATATGCGGCGCGGCGCCGATTTTCGGCTTTGGCGATCGCGTCTTCCTCGCGCCATTCCTCCACAATACCTCGATCCAGAATGTCCTCGACAACCTTCGGATCGAACACATGGAAGGTGATCCGGCGGGCGCGGCCGTTCAGCCGGACTGTTCGTGTTCCAGCACTCGGCAGCCGACCGTCCGCCAGCCAACGATGGCGCTCGCTGGTGGTGATCGTCAGGATGTCCTGGATCTCGCGCGGGATGACCGGCAACTGCTCGATGCCGTCGAGCACCTTGCTGACGATAGCCGATACAGCGTGGAATTCGTTCTTCTGGCTGGCAGGCATCGCGAGGGTGATTTCACCCGCATCGAGATCAAGCGACTTCTTCACGGCAGCTGGAACCCATGCCCGGAGTTCCAGGAGAATACCCTTGGCGCGAACCGCCGATCCCATAGTCGCTGCCGACGCGAGCCGCCACGTCTTCAGGAGTTCGACGTCATTCTTCTGTTCTTTTCGCATGGCGTTGAGATGGGTTGCCAGCGATCCTTCGTCAACTCGTTTCGAGAGCGATAACTGATGCTTTACACCGGTCGATACCAAACTCGGCAACGCTGGAACAGGCATTTGTCGGGTCACTCTGTCGCCATCGTCGCTCCTTAAATATCTAGGTGTCGCTGCTGCCAGTCCTTGTATGGCGCCAATAGCTGTCCTGGGAATCCCTCTTCGATCGCGGTTTCAACCTTGGCGATCCTGACAAAGACCTCGCTGCTGTCGCGGTCTTTAGAAGGAATGTCTCCGCTTTCGTCTTCGAGCTTCTGCATCAGCACAAAGAGTTCTTCGTCGGTCATCGCGGAAAGCTGGTCCGCGAACGCCGCGGCATCAAAGTCTTGTCCCTCCGCCATTGTCTGTCTGCTCCTTTGTCATCAATGGTTTTGGCGATCGCGGCCTAATCGTTATCCAGTTCGATAGAGACCGGGGCGTGATCGCTGGTGTGCTCCCCGGCGCGCGAGCTTGTCGACGCCGCAGGTTTGTAGTTGTTCCGCAGCGAGGGACTGAGCAGGAAATGGTGAATGCGAGGGCCTGCGTCGCAGGCGACGGCGTTGCGGAAAGCGCCAAAAAAATCGTATGCCGGGAACGTGGAGTCCCGGGTCCATGAGCCGCGCTAACCGACGCATGTGGCCAATGCGGACGCAGACGGTCGACATTGTGGAAGTCCGTGCACTGACTATGGCCTCGCTCGTCATGCCGCCACTTTCATCATCTTGCCAAGACGTTTGATGGCCTGCTCCAGCGAGCGCTGTCCATCACAATAGTCCTGCCAGGCGATCGTCTTGGACAAGAGCGCCGGTACCGTGCGGATCGTGAAGCGTTTCGGATCGAGATCCGTCTTCACCTGGCTCCAGGTGAGCGGCATCGATACCGTTGCTCCAGGCCGGGCGCGTGGCGATAGGGGCGCGACCGCCGTCGCCATGCGATCGTTGCGCAGGTAGTCGAGGAAGATCCGGCCGTTGCGCTGGTTCTTGGCCATCTTGATCAGATAGATGTCGGGGTTGTCGCGTGCCATCTGCAGGCAGACATCGTGTGCGAACGCTTTTGCCTCCGGCCATGACAGCTTCTTGCCCTTGGCCACGGCAAGCGGGGTGACGACATGCAGACCCTTGCCTCCGGTGGTCTTGCAGAAGCTGACGAGGCCGAGTTCCTCTAGTCGATCGCGCATTTCGCGGGCGGCTTCGACCACGGTGGAGAAGGGTACGTCCGGACCGGGATCAAGGTCGAAGACAAGACGACCGGGAACCTCCGGCTGGCCGGGTTCGCAATTCCAGGGATGCAGCTCAACGCCGCCGACCTGGGCGATGGCGGCGAGGCCCTCGACCCGATCGATCTGCAGATAGGGTTTCTTGTCGCCGAACACCATGACCAGTTCGAGGAGGTTCGACGTTCCAGGCATTGCGTGCCGCTGGAAGAACTGCTCGGCGCCGATGCCGTCTGGCGTGCGGATGATCGAGCATGGCCGCCCCTTTATATGGTCGATAAGCCATGGTCCGACAGCTTCATAATAGTGGGCGAGATCCTCCTTGGTGACCGGCACCCCGTCATTGGCATCCGGCCACAGGGCCTTGTCCGGGCTGGAGATCATCACGCCCATCACCTCGGCCTTGGCGTTCTTGCCGCGTGCCGGCCTTGATGGCTTTGTCGCGGTCGGCGCCGGGGTCTCTGTCTTCGCCGGCGATGCCGGCATTTCCGCCTCGACTTCGGCTGCGGGTTTATCTTCGCGCAATCCCTTAAAGGCGGCCTGACGGACCAGGCCGTCCGCCGTCCAGCCGGCGAACTGGATCTCGGCGACCAGTTCGGGTTCAACCCAGACGATGTTGGGATCCTTCTTTGGCGCGCCGATGCCGGTGAACGGTGATTTGTCGGTCTCGATCTTCCGAAGCTTCGGCAAGATCGCGTCGACCGTTTTGGCCCCGTAGCCGGTTCCGACCCGGCCGACATAGACGAAGTGGTCACCCCTGAACACGCCGACCAACAATGAGCGGAACTTGCCGTTGGTCTTGGCATAAGCACCGATCACGACTTCATGGCCGGCGCGGCATTTGGACTTCGCCCATGTCTTGGTGCGGCCCGACTCATAGAGAGCATCCGCCTGCTTTGAAACAATGCCTTCCAGCGAGAGCTTGCAGGCCGACTTCAGGACGGCGTCACCACCGGTTTCGAAATGCTCGACGAAACGCAGGCGTGAATCCTCACCGGCACCATCCAGCAATTTCTGCAGCCGTTCCTTCCGCTCGATGAGCGGCAGTTGCCGCAGATCTTCGTCGCCTTCGAACAGCAAGTCGAAAGCGAAATAGACCAGCGCGTCGGTCTTTCCCTCCGACAGTGCTGCCTGAAGCGCTGCGAAATCTGGCGCCCCGTTTTCGTCGAGGGCGCAGATCTCGCCGTCGATGATGGCATCTGGCAGGTTCGCGGCCGATGTTGCAATCGCCGGATATTTTGCCGTCCAGTCCAGGCCCTTTCGGGTCTTCAGCGTCACCTCGCCGTTTTCGATGCGCGCCTGGATGCGGTAGCCGTCGAACTTGATCTCGTGGATCCAGCCCGCGGCCGAGGGCGGGCGTTCCAGCGTTTCGCAAAGTTGCGGAGGAATGAAATCGGGCATTACGGACTTCGCTGGCTTGGCACCTTTGGCTGCGGCTGATTTCCCTTTGGGTTTGGTTTCGGCTTTGCGTTCTTCCGCAGCAAGGCCCTGGTTGCTGTCCCAGACCGCGTCGGCCTGAACGTCGCCGCTCTGGACCATGAACGGCTTCGGCTTCCTGCCCTTGCCGGCGGCAATCGCCTCCATGGTTCGGCCGGAGGCGACCGACGTTGCGTTGTCCTCAAGGACTGCAGCACCGTCCTCCTCGACTGAGAAGTCGTCATGATGTTTGATCAGCAGCCAGTTGGTCCGCTTGCCGCCGTCGCGGTCGCTGCGCATTCGCACCAGGACAAAGCTACCGTGAAGCCTCTCGCCCTCCAATGTGAACTTGAAGTCGCCCTTGGCCAGGGCCTGCTCAGGCGTCTTGTTGCCTTCCGGCTCCCAGTAGCCGCGATCCCAGAGCATGACCGTGCCGCCGCCATACTGGCCCTTGGGGATCGTCCCTTCGAAGTCGCCATAGTCCAGCGGATGGTCTTCAACCTCGACCGCCAGACGCTTGTCGTGCGGATCAAGTGACGGTCCCTTGGTCACCGCCCAGGATTTGAAGACACCGTCGAGTTCGAGCCGCAGGTCATAATGCAGGCGCGTCGCATCATGCTTCTGGATCACGAAGCGCCTGCGGTTCGATGCTTTCAGCTTCGCTGCGCCGCTCGGCTCCTGCGTCTTCTGAAAATCGCGCTTCTGCTTGTAGGTCGAGAGCTTGTCGCTTGCCATGGCCGTCCTCGGTACAAATCCGCCTCCCGCCTCGGATGAAGACGGGATGAGGCGCGGGCCAGACAGGTGAGACGCGCGACTGCCGTTCGTTGGCCGCGATGAGAAAACCGGAAAATCATCGCGTCATCATCCCTGTCACGTCCGGTTGATTCAGCACGCGACCTCGACGAGCAAATGGCAATACATAACGATTTGTTCCGTCGCGTTGGAGAGCGGAGGTGGGCAGACGCGCCATTCGGCCTTGAACAATCGACCGAGGCTCTCTGTAGTTGGTATGCGCCTTGCGCATGACTGCAGTGCAGCAAAGTCTATTTAATAGGCGGCGGGGATCCATATGATGTGTCCATCGAAGCGATGCACCTCCTCCCGCATCGGTTCGATATGCAAGCGCCCTACTCCTCCCAGAGGCGTTTGCGGGAACGGCAACACTCCTCCTCCCAGTTGCTGTTCGGTTATTACTGAAAGCCTGCCGCAACTCCTCCCGCGGCAGGCTTTTTCGTTTAGTCCTGCGACAGCGCGGATGCCGGAGAAGGAGGCGTCGGCAGCTAAAGACATCACACGTTGGGGACGTTTGATTTGCTTTCTCGCGGGGCGAACTTTCTCAACGTAGTTTTCGCCCAGATGAGTTGCTTGAGCTGTCTGGAGCATCAGTTTCACTTCTGTTCTGCCCCATAACTGTCGCCATCCGGGTTGAAGCCCGGAACAACGTCACCAAGCGCTATCTCCACGCGCTTCCCGGCCGCGATATGCTGGAACGGCGTATGGGGGCCGAATGGTTCGTCATCGGTAATGACGAAAGCAAGCCTTTTCTCGTCACCCGATGGCACAGAGCGCCGGCTTGTCGTGTCGCTCGGCACGGTCGAGGACGATCCTCGTCTCCGGCAAGTCGTCGCCGAGGATGCAGATAGGGGTTCTCAACGAGGCTGCGGTCATGGGCAGAGGGCTCTCCATCGCCCATCTCGTCGATGCCAAGCCGGAGATACGCCGCGTCGGCATGAGTGGCAGACCTGCAGGGATTGTCACGTTGCCAGGTATTGGGACGGCGGGCGGATCTCAGGGCCGACCGCGCGACAGCGAAGCATTCTTCGGGTTTACGGCGTTCGCTGCGCCGACCGCGGTCCATCAGTACGATACGGAGATCAATGCGGTGGAGCGGAACGCTTCCAACAAGCCGGACGACATCACTGTCGAGCAACGCATCTACCGCTCGAAGGACTGGACGGAGGTGCCGATCTTTAACGTGCGCCGAAAGGACGTTACGATCGCTGCCCGATATTGCTTTGTGGCTACGGGGGCTTCGGAATTCCTCGGGTTCCCTATGCCAACCCGATCCACCTCGCCTGGGTGGAGCAGGGCGGGGTTATGGCAATCGCCGGCATCCGCGGTGGTGGAGAATACGGGGGAGCCTGGCATCGCGCGCCGGAGAGGTCGCGAATAAGCAGAATTCGTTTTACGACTTCATTGCGGCCGGGGGGGGCCTCAAGAAGAGCGGCATCACCTCATCGGATGGTCTCGCGATCCAGGGCGAATCCAACGGGTCTTCTCGTATCGCCGAATAGGATAGGGCTATGCGGCTGCAAAACCGGGCAGGTCCTGTCGGCAGGGCAGGAGGTCTTCCTCATCTGTCTCGAGCCTCGGCCCAGTGCGGATAGGTCACATAGGCCGTCGTCGCGCCTTCGCCCTCAGTCGTGATGGTGACGGATTGACCCTTAGGCATGTAAACAATGTCGCCGGGTCCCGCGGTGACCGTTCCGTCGTTGGTGGATACAGACAGTCGTCCCTCAAGCACGATCATGGTGTCGTCGACGGCCATCGTTTCGGTCAGCGACTGACCGGGTGCGTACCGCCCATAGCCGATCGAGACAGGGCCACCGTTTCTCTCGTCCACCAGGTTTCCGACATAAATGTCGGCATCCTGTCCGGGTGATTTGACGAGTTCCGCGTCCGACATGCTGAACTTTCGGACCTTCATCTACAACCTCCTGCGTTTCCCCATCAAATAGTGCAAACGTTCGTAACGCCAACCTGATCCTATGGAGAAAAGTATGACTGAAAAGACCTGCTCCGCGCCGACGCCCGAACAGCGGAAATACCTTGAGATCCGCAATGCGGCGGAGCGTTCGATGTTAGACAAGGTCTTCAAGGCAATCGACGTCGCGGCTGCCGAGGTCGCAGACGGTTTCAAGGAGGCCGGCCTGGAATTCGCGCCGACCAGCAGGGAGTATTTCATGTTCACGGTTCAGCAGGTGACATTCGTCCGTTTGTGCGGTGGCGATCCCGATACGCTGAAAGGCGGCGATCCAGAGCTGGGTCAGCGGGTCGTCAACAATGGCCAGCATATCATCGACAGTTATTGGCGAGAAGGCGGCGGTGCCCAGTAAACCGATCCAGGACGTCGTTATATCGCTCTCCGCTTGAGCAGGACTGGACGGTCGCTGGCGCAGACTTTTAGGAGGCAACAAGCGCTCGCAGCGCCGCTGATTGATGACGGCGGCTTAGGAGATAGAGGTAGAGCGCTTCCATCGGGGAGACCAGGAAGGCAAAACGTGCAGAAAGGAATCCGCGATCGACATGGTCTTTTACCATTGCGCCCTTTGTCTCGGGATCAAATACGAATGCCGCGCGCCACTCCCTATCAGCGGCTTCAAAACGGAACTCTTTCATATTGCCGTAGTGGGCCCCTCAAGGTATCGGCCGACGGCCGACCAAGCTTTGGGCCTTTGTCGGCCAATAGCAACAATGCCGCTCGAACCTCAACTTTCACGTCCCGGCCGGACGCTTTGAATTCGGCCGCAAAGTCGCCATGCGTGCGACGAACATTCGTGATGGGCCGACATCGAGTGGCCGATTGCGCGTTCGGCGGCTTTAGGGACGAAAGCCCAGCCTTCTCGCCGGGCAATGTCACGACCCGGAAAATCAACCTGATGCAATCTCGATAGAAAGGTGCCATCATCGGCCTGACTTCGCCGGGAGAACGGAGTTGGAGGATAATGCATGATCGGAAACGACGCTGAACTTGTCGATCGGCTGCTGGCGATCTCCAGGGCCTTTGCCGGACACATGGATCCGGGGACAGCGTTTCGCGCAACGGCAGTCGAGATCGGCAGGCTGTTGCCGCACGATCATATCGACGTCGCGGTACTTCTGAACGAGGGTCGCAGTCACATCTGTTATGAGACCGGCTGCCAGACGAGTTGGAGCGAACTGGTGCTCAGTCCGCCACCGGTCGAGCTGAGCCCGGTACGCGCGGTGCTCAGAGGCGAGCTGCCCTTTCTTTTGACCGACGACGCGCTGCACGATCAGCGGTTTCATTTCGTCGGTGCGCTCGACGAACCAATCTTTGCCGCAAAGCTCCGCAGCCGTATCATCGTGCCGTTGCGCGCACGGGGCGACATCATCGGCGCGCTCAACATCAGCCGCCATGAACCGGGCTGCTACACCCCCGCCGATCTGGAGATCGCCCAGCAATGTGCGGAATTCATTGCTCCCTATATCTTCGCCCTGATCCAGAGCGAGGAGGCGCACCGCGCCATGCTGGCCGAAAGCACGGCACGCAATCGCGAGGAACTTTTACGCGTCGGGGCTTCGCGGCTGACCGAAGGCATGGAGCGGGAACGGCGGCGCATTGCGATGGACCTGCACGACCAAACGCTTGCAGACCTGTCCCGGGTGGTGCGTCAGGTGTCGGCGCTTCATCGCCATGGTGTTGCCGGAGCCGGACAGCTTGCCGAACTTGAGCGGGAAATTGTCAATTGCCTGACGGAACTGCGCCACATCGTCGATGACATGCGGCCGAGCGTCCTCGAACTGTTCGGTCTGCGCGATGCGATAGAGGCGCATCTTAACCGGAGCGTCAGCCGGGCCACACCATCGATTGCAGTGAACATCCATGATACGAGCGGGGGTGCAGCCGATGACCTGCCTGAGCGGACACTGACGGCGATATACCGTATTGCGCAGGAAGCGATCAACAATGCTGTCAAGCACGCAACGCCCGGCTGCATCGAGGTGCGCGTCGAATCGACACCGGCGCTGCTGCGGGTAATCGTTTCCGATGACGGATCGGGCTGTTTCCGCGTCGATCCGCAGGCGAGCGGCGGCATTGGCCATATGCACACGCGCGCCGACCTGATCGGCGCGCGGTTGCGTATCGGCCGCTCCGGCCGTAAGGCCGGCACACGGGTGGCGCTCGAAGTGCCACTTGCCGGCGAATCGGTCTTTGCCGGAACGCTGCCGCCCGAAATCGCGCCAGCTGCGATGGAGAGCCTCTAAATGCTGGTGATGGTCGCTGAAGATGACGGGCTACATCGGGCCTTCGTGCGCAATATCATCGAACACCTCTGGCTCGGCAATGTCGAGGTCATCGAAACCGGCCGCGGTGATGTGGCGATGGATCTCGCCCGTAACCGGGAGCCGCCTTATGTCGTGCTTGATCTGCAGTTGCCGAAGGCAACCGGCATCGAGGTCGCACGCTCGATCTGGCACCGGCGCGCCGATACTCATATTCTTTTCTGGTCGAACTTTGCCGACGAATCCTATGTGCGCGGTGTCGCGCGCATCGTGCCGCCCGGCACGGTCTACGGCTATGTGTTAAAATCGGCCTCGGAGGAGGGCATGCGGTCGGCGTTGCGAGGGGTCTTCGCCGAGGGACACTGCATCATCGACCGGGAAGTCAGAGGCATTCAGCATCGGGTGCAGGATCGGCTGGAAGGGATCACCGACAGCGAATATGAGAGCTTGCTCGACGTCGCGCTCGGGCTGACCGACAAGGCGATCGCCACGCGGCGTGGCCTCTCCACACGCGGTGCGCAGGCGCGCATCCGTCATCTTTACGAAAAGCTTGGCGTCGCTGTGCCCGAGGAGGGCGCGGGTGAGGGCGGTTCTCTGTTCAACTCGAGAACGCGGGCAATTTGCCTCGCGCTTGCGCGCGGCCTTATTAATGCCGATGCGCTGCGGCGGGCCCAGGAAAGCCTTGATGCGTGGCTCGCACAGACCGCAACCCGGAAAGAATAGCGGGTAGACTGTGCGAATACACACTCCGTTCTGCGTCTTCGTGCGTAGCGGGATACTCCGCATCCGTGGCTTACTGTCGGCACAATGATAAGAATGTTGGGAGAACACCTTATGCCCTTCGTCAATATTCAGATACTCAAAGGACATTCTCAGGACCGCAAGAACGAGATCGCGCGGCGTGTCACCGAGGCGGTCAGCGAGGTGGCGGAGCTGCCCAAGGAAGCGATCTGGGTCGTTTTCGAGGATGTTGCCGACACGGATTGGTACGTCGCCGGAAAGACCGTCAAGGCGACCAAGAGCTGAGATATGGCGAAAAGCGCGCGTGATCCCGGTTTTGCGGATGTCGTCGGCGATGGGGCTTTGGAGACGCTGGCAAGCGGGCTCGGCTTCACCGAAGGTCCAGTTTGGCATCCCTACGAAAAATGGCTTGTCTTCAGCGACATGCCTGATAACCGCATGTATATCCGCCGGCCCAACGGCATCATCGAGGATTTCCGGCGGCCGAGCCACAAGGCGAACGGCAATACACTCGACCGGCAAGGACGTCTTCTCACCTGCGAACATGCAACGAGCCGTGTTTCGCGCCTCGAGCGCGACGGTTCGACCAGCATCATTGCCACGCACTACAAGGACAAGGAGCTGAACAGCCCGAACGACATCGTCGTCGCGACGGGCGGAGCGATCTATTTTACCGACCCAACGTTCGGGCGCATGGAATATTACGGCGTGCCGCGGCCGCAGGATCTCGCCTTTCAAGGCGTGTATCGGGTCGACCCCGACGGTTCGAACCTGACCCTGCTTATCGACGATTTCGCCCAGCCGAATGGACTTTGTTTTTCCCTTGATGAATCGCGTCTCTTCATCAACGACACGGAGCGCCAGCATATCCGCGTCTTCAACATCTCGCCGCGGGGTGAGCTGTCGGGAGGCGCCGTGTGGGCCGAGACCAAAGGTGAGGAACCGGGCGCGCCCGATGGCATGAAGATCGATAGCTGCGGCAATATCTATTGCTGCGGACCGGGCGGCATCCACGTCTTTGACCCGTCTGGCCATGCGCTCGGCATCATCCGCACGCCGGAGCCGACGGCCAACTTTGCCTTCGGTGACGATGATTTGAAAAGCCTTTATATTACTGCTTCGAGTTCGCTGCATAGACTGAGGGTGCGCGTGCCGGGGTTGAGACTGTTCTGAAGTCCGGGAAACCGGTTAGCAGGAATGGCCGTCGATGGAGGATCGGCGCCACGGATGCCTTGGCATCCGGATGACGGTTGCCGGAGGGCCGGAACCGGGGGAAGAGCCTTTCGCTCAATGCGAAAAACTTGGGAGGATTGAAATGCATAAAATTTTCGTACTCGCCGGCCTTGCAGCGCTGCTTGCATCGGGCACGGCTCTTGCTGATACCAGCGGAAAGAAGATCGCGTTCTCGAACAACTACGCTGGCAATTCCTGGCGACAGGCGATGCTGAAGAGCTATGACATCGTCACCAAGAAGGCCGTTGCCGATAAGATCGTCGGCGCCGCCGACGTCTTTACGACGGCGGATCAGGAGGTGCCGACCCAAGCAGCGCAGCTACAGAATCTGATCCTGCAGGGATATGATGCCATCGTCATCAATGCGGCTTCGCCGGATGCGCTGAACGGCGCCGTCAAGCAGGCTTGCGATGCAGGTATCGTCGTCGTTTCCTTCGATGGTATCGTCAACGAGCCCTGCGCCTACCGTGTCGTCGTCGACTTCGAGGACATGGGCAAGCAAGAAATCGAGCAGATGAAGAAGCTCCACCCTAATGGTGGAAACCTGCTTGAGATCCGCGGGCTGGCAGGCACATCCATCGACGATTCCATTCACAAGGGTCTGCAGGAGGGCGTCGCCGCTCATCCGGAATTCAAGATCGTCAGCTCTGTGACGGGCAACTGGGACCAGACCACCGCGCAGAAGGCCGTGGCGACCGTCCTGCCTTCTCTGCCGGACATCATCGGCGTCGTTACACAAGGCGGCGACGGTTATGGTGCCGCGCAGGCCTTTGCGGCAGCCGGCAAGCCGCGTCCGACCATCATCATGGGCAATCGACAGGACGAGCTGCAATGGTGGAAAGAGCAGAAGGCCAAGGATGGTTACACCACCTGGTCGGCGTCGATCGCTCCCGGCGTTTCAACGCTGGCCTTCTGGGTAGCCCAACAGGTGCTCGATGGCCGCAAAGACATTCCGCACGATCTTCTAGTGCCTTATCTCGCCTTTACTCAGGATGATTTTGAGAAGCATCTGGCGGATATCCCGGCTGGTAGCGTCGCCACCACCGAATACACGCAGGACGATGCGATGAAAGCTATCAAGGCTAATATCAAGTGATGGTGCCAGTACCGGCTGAGGACATCCGGCCCATTGTCAGCCTGAGCGGCGCCGAAAAGCATTTCGGCGCCGTGAGGGCACTTGATGGCGTGGATTTCCAGGTCAATCCCGGCGAGTGTGTCGGGCTTGTCGGCCATAACGGCGCCGGCAAGTCGACGCTGATGAACATGCTTGCGGGAACGTTGACGATCGACCGCGGCCGGATGACGATTGCTGGGACGGTCGAGGAGCATTATTCGGTTGCCAGGGCACAAAAGGTTGGGCTCCGCTGCGTCTTCCAGGAGCTTTCGCTTTGTCCCAATCTCTCGGTGGCTGAAAACACCCGGATCAGTCATCCTGCGTTGCGTGGCTTCGGCTGGCACCGGCGAGCTGCTTCGCTCATTACCGCTAGCCTCGACGAGATATTTCCCGACCATGGCATCGATGCTTCCGATGTCGTGGCGGATCTCTCGATCGGCCGACGCCAGATGGTCGAGGTTGCCCGGGCTTTCACGGTAACGGAGGATCCGCTGAATCTCGTCATTCTGGACGAGCCGACCTCTTCGCTCGACGCCCACACTGCCGGACAGCTGCTTGCCTTCGTCCGGCGGTTCGTGGCGGGGGGAGGAAGTTGCATCCTGATCTCCCATGTGCTCGGCGAAGTGCTGCAGAACTCAGATCGGATCGTCGTCATGCGCGACGGCAAGGTCGTTGCAGCCGACGTGGCCGGTGCGTACGACCGGGATAGGCTGGTCGCCACCATGGGCGGCGCCGCGCACCGGGGAAAGATTGCGGCGCAGGTAATTGCATCCGTCCAACCGGCAGGCGCGCCGCGTGTGAGGGCGAAGCCCGCCCAGCAAAAGGATGGCACGCAACTCGTCGCCCGGGCCGGCTCGATCATCGGCCTTGCCGGACTTGCAGGTCATGGGCAGACCGACTTGTTGCTTTCGATATTCAGAGCAGCCAGCCGCGGAACAACCGGTGTCGAGGTGACGGCACCTGTGGCGCTTGTTGCCGGAGACAGGCAATCGGATGGCATTTTTCCGCAGTGGTCGATTGCCGAGAACATCGGTATCCGCTCGCTGAAGCGTCTGTGCGACCGGTTGCTGATCTCGCCGAAACGCGAAGCCGAGTTGGCGGAGATCTGGAAGAGCCGTATTGGCATCCGCACGCCGGACATGAGCAACAATATCCTGTCGCTTTCAGGCGGAAACCAGCAGAAGGCACTGTTTGCGCGTGCTCTCGGTTCCGATGCGGATATCATTTTGATGGACGATCCGATGCGCGGCGTCGATATAGGCACCAAGCTCGAGGTCTATGATCTCATCCGCCAGGAAGCGGCAAACGGTCGTACCTTCATCTGGTATACGACCGAGACGGAAGAACTCGACAACTGCCATCACGTTTATGTCTTCAAGAACGGTCGCATCGTCGCTAACCTGACGCGTGACGAGCTGACCGAGGAGAAGATCATTCAATCCTCCTTCGCCGAGGTGCATTAGGATGACTTTCGTTTCGCTCGACCGTTCCGTCACGCGTGCGGCCCGCAATAGCGCCGGCAGGACGAGGGCCTTGCGCGCCATGCTGCCGGCACTGTCGCTCGCGCTCGTGCTGATGGCGATCGCTTGGCTCAATCCGCGCGCGATTTCCTATTTTGGCTTCAGTCTCATGCTGAACCTCGCTATTCCGATTGCGCTTGCGACCATCGCGCAGATGTTCGTGATCGCCGGCAACGAGCTCGATCTTTCGATCGGCACTTTTGTCGGTTTCGTCGGTTGCGTCACTGCGACTTGGCTGCGCGATGCGCCGCTTCTCGGCGTCGCCATTCTGCTTGGATCCATTGGTATCTATGCATTACTGGGGGCATTGATCCACCTGCGAAACCTGCCATCGATCGTCGTGACGCTGGGCATGAGCTTCATTTGGCAGGGGCTGGCGATCCTGGTCCTGCCGAAGCCAGGTGGCAAGGCGCCGGACTGGCTGCAGGCGATCACATCCTTCAAGCCGCCCATTGTTCCCTTTCCAATCGTTGCTGCCGTGATCATCGCCCTGATTGTCTATTTCGGGCTGATGCGCACCTCCTATGGCGTGATCTTGCGCGGGTCGGGCGGCAATCCGGCGGCGCTTGCGCGCGCCGGATGGTCTCTGTTGCGCACCAAGGTCACGCTTTTTGCGCTTGCCGGCTGCTTTGGCGTCCTCTCGGGGCTGACGCTGATCGGGATCACCTCGTCGGGAGATGCCAATATCGGGAATGGTTATACGCTCTTGTCGATCGCAGGCGTCATTCTCGGCGGAGGCGAATTCATGGGCGGGCGCGTATCGCCGATCGGTGCCGTCATAGGCGCGCTGACGCTCGCGCTTGCCGCGTCATCGCTGCTGACCTTCATGCATATTCCGCCGGATTGGCAGGTCGCGGCAAACGGTGCGATCCTCATCATCGTGCTTGCGGCGCGTGCTCTCATCAGCCGCAAGGAGGCGTAATATGGCGCGTTTAAAGGCTCTTGCTGCAAAGCCCTGGATCTGGTCCTTCATCGGCGCATTGGCCGCCTGGGTGGCGACGATCGCCTTTACCGGCGGCTACGGTGCCGGCGGTATAATTACGGCAGCACTCTCGCTCGCCGTGTTCATGGTCATCGTCGGTATCGGCCAGATGTTCGTCATCACACTCGGCCCCGGCAATGTCGATCTCTCGCTGCCGGCCAATATCGGTCTCGCCAGTGCCGTCGCCATGAAGACGATGGACGGGCAGGACAGCATGATCGTGATCGGCCTGCTGGCGGCGCTCGCCAGCGGCGCTGCGGTAGGGGCTGCGAACTATCTGCTGATCTGGGCCTTGCGCATCCCACCGATCATCGCGACGCTGTCGGCAAGCTTCATCATCCAATCGATCGACATCAGCTATGGCCGCGGGCTGCAAATCAAGCCGCCGCCTGGCTTTGCCGAGTTCACCAACATCCAGATTCTTGGCTTTCCGGTACTGGCTATGTTCACGGTGCTCTTCACGGTGGGCGCTTCGATTGCCCTAAACCGCATGATCTATGGCCGGTCCGTCCTGGCAATCGGGCAGAATATCCGCGCCGCATGGCTCGCCGGCGTCAATGTCGGCCGCATCCGCTTTATGACATATACCCTGTCTGGCATGCTCGGGGGATTGAACGGCGCACTGCTGGCCGGCTATTTCCGCGGTGCCAATGTTGATATCGGCAATGAATACCTGCTGTCGTCCATTGCGGTGGTCGTCATCGGCGGCACGTCGGTGGCCGGCGGCAAGGCGAATGTTCCCGGCATCTGGGGTGCGGCGCTTTTTCTCGTGCTGCTGCTGACGATGCTGAACACCTTTGGCGTCAGCGCAGGCATACGCCTGCTACTCACCGGCCTCATCATTGTCGGTGTCATCACCGCAGCAGGAGGCCAGAAGCCGACGCGGTAAGGGGCTGGTGCCGTTTGTCAGTTAACCGTGGGAGCGCGGCTGTTGTTTCCGGTTATCACTTAAGCTCCTGTTCGGCACTTCGCGTATCGATAATCCAACGGCGCTGATTAACAGCCTGACCATCGGAACTGTGTGCGTGCAGGAGGGCGGTGCTGGTGCCGGTTGTGGCCCCGAGGTCATGGCATCTTGCCAGCTTGACCGGAGATGCTTGCTGGCAACGTTCAATTAGGTGGTAGTCATCGCCCTGCACGGCGGAAGTCCGTAATATGCGAGCCGTACGGTCAGATCAGCGTAATCTTTTCCGAAGAGTTGAGGATCCCGCGCACAAAGGTCTCAGGCATAGCCATGAGCCTGCTTCCTAGCTTCGAGTGGTGAATCCAAATGAGCGAGGTTGACGCCCACTACAAAGAAATTTCTTTGGATAGCTCTATTACGACTGGGCCGGTGGTTCGCACCCCATCGAGAGCCCATTGTACGTGTCAGCTCACAATCCCGTAACGACACGACCGTTACGGGGCTTGTAACGATAGTGTCGTTACGCTATAGCATTATCACATTGGAGTTGCCCATGCCGACGAAACGCAAAAATTTGGAAGCAAGCGTTCCATTGAATATCCGTATCAAGCCCGCAACGCGCAATCTTATCGACCGCGCGGCTGAACTGCTTGGCAAGACACGCACAGATTTCATGCTGGAAGCCTCTGAACGCCGCGCCGAGGAAGTACTGCTTGACCGTGCCGTCTTCACGGTAAGTCCTGAGGTGTATGCCGAATACCTTACCCGACTCGATGCGCCCGCGAAGCCGAATGCGCGTCTGAAACGCACAATGTTGACCCAAGCTCCATGGGATGAGGCGTGACCCTCACTTCGCCTGCCCCTTTGGCCGAGCATCATGAACTTGTCGGATTTGATTCCGGCGTTTCAGAACTGGATGATTGGCTGCGCCGACGAGCGCGAGTTAATCAGGCAAGCGGTGCGTCGCGTACTTTCGTGTTTTGCGACGGAAATCGTGTCGTCGCCTATTACGCTCTCGCCTCCGGCGCGGTGAGGACACCAGAAGTTCCAGGCCGGTTTAAGCGAAACATGCCAGATCCGATCCCAGTCGCTGTACTTGGTCGCCTGGCTATCGACCGGACCTATCAGGGCCGCGGTATCGGTCGGGCATTGGTGCGTGATGCAGGGTTGCGCCTGCTCAACGCAGCCGAAATACTTGGTATCCGCGGCGTGCTGGTGCATGCGATTTCAGATGACGCACGTACCTTCTACGAGGTCGTTGGATTTCTCCCATCTCCGTCTGACCCGCTGATGCTGATGATCGGATTGAAAGATCTCAGCAACGCGTTGGGCGCGTAGACGCTATCATCGAGTGCTCGGTTTCAGCAACGCTGAGCGGCATCGCTGCGCGGGATGTTCGTTCCATCCAGAAGGTGCAAGTGAACAGAACAAGTGCTGCAATCAGCCAGTCAAGGAGGTGCGGCAGGATGGAGATAAAAATCGGTCACGGCCCCGCCGTCACGAGCGTCCTCTGCGGCACGTCCAATTCCGACCACATGAGTTACGATGTCCAGGCGATGACAGGACCTCTTCCGGACGAGCGCATGCGGGCTCGTATGGTCGCGCACATGAAAACAATTCCCGGCTTCGGCTCCATCGGCACGATGCCGTGGTATATCGGCAAAGAGAATATGTATTCCGGCCTGATCCGAGAGGCACAGACAAATGCCGCGCAGCGCCTGCAGTAACGGCGCATTGATTAACCCGCCATCACGTTGGCACAATCACGGGAAGGCCGGCCTTGCCTTCCACTAGACGCGCGCTTCTGACGGCCTTTCTGACGCTGCCGCTCGTTGAGGTGGTGAGAATGAGGCGTTTGCGCAGGCCGTTCCCGAACTGCCGCTCACGCCCGCATATAACGATGGAGACGGACCGACCCTTGAACGGGAAGGCGGCCCCTTCTTCAAGCCGAACTCGCCGCTGAACCGGGATCTCTATTCGGATGCACCCGGAGGCGAGCGAATAACGGTCGCAGTTCGTACTCGACATTCGCTGCGAGCCGCTTGGCGGCAGCCGCGTTGAGATTTGGCATGCGGACGAAAACGGCGACTAGGACACCGTGGGTTTCCGTCTGCGTGGGCACCAGTTCGCCGACACCAAGGGGCGCTGGTGGTCCACCACCATCATGCCGGCGCTTTATCCCGGCCGAACGCGTCATTTTCATTTCAAAGTCCAGCGTCCGGGTAGGCGCGTTCGCACCACCCAGCTCCATTTCCCTGGAGAACCCAGAAATGCTTGGCAGAGTGCTTCCGTCTTTCTGGGGCGGCGGATCGGCAGTTATGGTCTCCGCGGCCTGGTACATCCAGGCTGGGATGGCGTGGATGTTGAAGAGGGCCGTATTCCGACAGGGCGCAGGCTGCAGTCCGGCCGATGTCCGCAGCAGATTTCAACCGCATCGTATCGATTGGCATAGACGAGCATGAGCCTGAACTGCCTCGGCTGGATGAGCCGGGGGACGCATGCGGCCGATGGATTTGCAGATGAAGCTCAAGCGCCGTTCATGTTCGAGCAGGAGCGCGACCGGGTTATGCAACTCTCGTCGCGGATCGTTCGAAATCGGCTGTTTCGCCGGCTCGTTCTTCACGCCTATGACAAACGATCCGCCATCGGAGGTCGACGCCGCACATATCGGGCCGGTGGAAGCGAGCGGACCCGACATTCTTTCCAACGGAATTGCTCTTTCGGGCACCGCACACTGGATGTTTGATCGCGGTCTGATTGGTCTTTCGGACGATCTTGATATCCTGATATCGCGTCAGGCGAATGATCCTGACAGCATTCAAGGACTCCTCAACAAGACTGGGAAGGCGACCGTGCTAGCATGGGTCTTCGAGCGGCCACATCCCCAGTTCCTGAGATGGCACCGTGAGAACTGCTTCAAGTAGTGAGCGCCAGGGTAAGTCGTGCGATGTAGTCTCATCCCGAGCGGGTCTATTTCGGTCAGCTGGCCAAAAAAATCCGAAAATCATCCCGATCGGTTCTTTTGTCTTTCTTTTGCACCCTCCGATGATATAATCATCCCGATAGGGGTGATTATGGACAAGATCAAAGATACAAAAACTCTCGGCATGCTGATCCGTCAGGAGCGCAGACAGCAAGGGTTAACCCAGGAGCAATTGGCCGGGGCGATTGGTGTGGGCGTACGGTTTCTGCGTGAACTTGAGGCCGGCAAAGAAAGCTGCCAGATTGGCCGTGCGATGCAAGTCTTGGCCGGTCTTGGTCTTCTTGTTTCCGTTGGGCGTCGCCAGGGCCCGCGATCATGACCCGCGTCTTGGACGTCTATTTTCGCGACACCAAGGCGGGCGTGCTCGGCCGGCTTGACGACGGCCTACTGATCTTCGCCTACGATGGCGCGTATCTCCTGGACCAACGATCGCGAGCGATCTCGTTCTCGATGCCCCTGCAAGAAGAACCCTTTGGTGATCAGGTCGTGCGCCCGTTTTTTTCCGGTCTCTTGCCGGACGAAGGCGCGCGGCAACGCCTAGCTGGTGCGCTCGGCCTCTCGGCAGGCAATGCCTTCGGGCTACTGGAAGTTATCGGCGGCGAATGCGCAGGTGCCTTGTCAATCTATCCCACCGGCACAGCGCCCGAACCTCCCGGCCAGTCCCAAGCCGAAATTCTCACTTCGGAACGTCTGGACGAGGTTCTCAGCAGGCTGCGGACCCGGCCTCTGCTTGGCGGAGACGAGGGCATCCGCCTGTCGCTCGCCGGCGCGCAGGACAAACTGGCGGTCATTGTCGATGGAGATTCTATCGCCTTGGCAAGAGACGGAAGACCAACGACCCATATCTTGAAACCAGTCATCCAGGCGTTGGAAGGCACGGTGGAGAACGAGTATTTTTGTATGCAGCTGGCCGCCCGCCTCAAGCTGCCCGTACCCCATGTTCAGATTCGCCTGGACGGGGCGACTGCCTTTCTCCTGGTTGAGCGTTATGATCGAACGAAAGCTGCGGACGGCATCATTGAGCGCCTACACCAGGAAGACTTCTGCCAGGCCCTTAGCGTACCGCCAGAGCTGAAGTATGAGGCCGAGGGAGGACCGGGAACAGAACGATCTCTCGGGCTGATCGACAACGCCTGCGCGAGGCCCGTCGCGGATCGGTTGCAGTTCATCCGCATGCTGATCTTCCACTATCTCGTCGGCAACGCTGATGCCCACGGCAAGAACTACGCCCTGCTTTATGGCTCCGATGAACCGGATCTGGCGCCGATCTACGATGTCGTTTGCACGGCTGTTTATCCCCGCTTGTCAAAGAGGCTCGCCATGAAGATTGGTGGCCGCGATGTGCCCGACACGATCCAGTTGAAGCATTGGGCGACACTCGTGCCCGAAACCAAATCTTCTCAGCGCATCCTTGTCCGCGATCTTGCCCAGATGGCGGAAAGGATTGTGAGCGAGGCCGACGCCCTTGTTGCAGAACTGGCCCACGAGGGGATCAGGCACCCCATCCTGAGTGCAATTCGCAAGGTCATCTCAAGTCGGGCTGGTTTGCTACAGAGAGCCGCGGAGCATGTATCTTAAGCAGTTAGTGGTCGCGGATATCCAGCGCCTTGTCCTTCGATCAAAGGGTCGGTGGTTCAAATCATTTCCTTCGGCTCCGGAAACCGCTTTCCTCGTCTGAGATGCAAGACCACCTTCGTTTCGAAGGGCCGGAGTGTACGCTTTGTCGTGACCAACCTCCTCGGTAGATATTCAAGCGAGGAGGTTGGCCTGAAACGACTACGCGTCGCTGTATGAGGGGACAGCATAATGCGCATATGCCTCTAGCAACATTTGCAGGTATTCGGTGGTGCTTGAGGTCTGCTCACCCAAAGCTGGTCAGTGAAAAGGTATCTTCGACCACATGGTCTCCCACTCAATTTCGATACCGAGCTGTGCTGCAACGTTGATCGCCTGAGTTGGCGCCTTATCATCCGGCCACAAATCGCTCTTCGACCGAATCCAAACGTCGTTGTCTTCATCGACGGTGATTTCGGCCAACAGCGCCCCCAGTCGTTCGCTTACGTTCGTCGAGTCATCTAAGAGTGCGCTTCTCATGAGAAGAACGATGTTGCGTTCGTTCAACTCAAGTTTTGGACGGTCATCGACTACGTGGAATTCAGGTTTGCTAATGTCTGATTTCGCTTTATCGCCGATCGGCGGGAGAGACTTGCCTTCATCTTCGCACCAGAAAGCAGTGTCGAGAATGTCGACTGGGACAGCGCCACATTCGGGGCAATGCCACAGATTTTTAGCGATCTGAACGCCCGTGATCTTCCCATCGCAATGCAAGCAAAACCAGGTGTCGGAGTCGCGGTCCCATAGCGGATGGCGAGCTTTGCCGTCCCCATCAGGTCTTGTCGACCTCCTTGGCCACTCGGACGAGATCTTGCTGCGAACCTGCGACATCCGATTGTTGCCTAGGCTCAGCGCTTCTTCGAGTAAGTCGGCGTCGAACACGGGGCACTGGTCTTCGGCTGCAACACTCGTCCTTGTTCAAGATACCCCCAGCGACGCGCACTTGCGTCGGTACTTCCATCGTAAAATCCGCCGGTGAAACGTGCTTCGCGACCACTGCTTCGATGGTCGCACCTGCTCGGAGCTTGGGATCCACCCATTCTTGTTGGCGGTGACGAGTTGTGTCTAATTCGCAATGCCGAGGTGTATGGCAATGAAGTTCAGAGTTTCATGTAGCGCCACCCTGGTGGCTCGGGCGGGACGTTTTCCAAGAAGCTTGAGGTGGCTAATTGCTGCTGCTTCGGTCGTATTCAGTTCCTGAATTGATCCGACCATGTGCCCGCTAATGGCCAGACCTGCCGGCACAGTGTGACAATTCAGAGATGGAACGCTGACATAGCTTTGCGTGGCGGGCACACCGGCCTGCGTGTAAGGCCGCCTCATGTATGACAAGCGGCACGCCATCGGTCAAGTGAAGACCATAACAGACCAGTTAGTAGCACGCGTTTTGAGGCCCGTAATGATGTGAAAAGGTAGCCAATTCAGTACAGCGGGAAAATCCGCTCACTGATCGTAGGTTCGAATCCATTCAAGGCGGAGACGAGGACGCTCGGCCCAGATGCAACATGTTCTGAGTGTCCGAGCCGAGCATCTCATTCGATCTTACGCAGCTTCCCAAACCTGATTGAGGATCTTGGCGGCCAGTAGCGGCCTTGTCTTGCGGAAGGAAGCGGCCGTAGTGCTGCTGCACGACATCGGGCGTATCTTGAATGGCATAACTCGCCTGCTCGTAGGATCCAGTCTGCTTCAGAATATGCGTCGCCAGAATGTCCCGCAGGTTATGCGGTCCATGCGGCAGGAGGCCCTTGATCGCACCCCGTCCGGTATAGGGATTATAGATGCCGTAACGTTGGATGACAGTCCGCCAAGCCTCGTAGAATGTGGTCGAATTGTAAGCAGCATCAATACTGGTCGTCTTCACCGTCTTGACGAATAGCGTTTGGGGATCTTTCGCACCGCCAAGCAGAACTCCACGATGCCTGTCGATGTAAGCATCAAGGTATTTGTAGAGATCGAGAAGGTCGGGCAAAATCAACCGGAACGGCTTCTGTCCGAAGAAGGATGAACCGGAGTTTTTGAATGCGACCGACGGGATAAGGACCTCCCACCCCTGGTCGCGATCACTCCAGCGCAGCTCACCGCATTTCAGATCCTCCAGCCGGCGTTCTGACGTCGGATAGTGTCCACGGGGGCAGACACGAAGTTGGCGAAGGTTCTTTTGCCTGAGCCCAAGGTGCAGGCCCAGGCGAAGTAATAGGAATGATCTAACGGCTTCGGCGGCCGGTCGTGGATATCTGTTCTCATCCGGCATACGTTTCACAATCTCGTCTGTGATCTTGCGATATTCCGCCAACGGGCTGTCCGCTTCGAGTACACACATGATCGGTTCAAATGGATCGCGATGCACGCGCATCACGCGCTGGATCTCCTTGGAACGGTTAGCGGCATGTCGGTGAAAGGCATCGCAGGCGCCATGCCAATCGCGAGCCGCGAAATCGATTTCTTCCTGCTCAATCAAGCCCGCAATGGGCCTGACATTCCGAAGCAGCTCCGGATGCTGCCGGATCCAACCGACTTCCGCGCGAGATAGGGCTTGGGCGACCATCAGCATGTCTTCTTCCCACTTGGTGTAGAAGCCACGTCGCTGTTCCCGCAACTGCAGATACCAATCCCAAACGCCGGGGAAAACGAGAAGGCCGAAGCTCAACTGGCTGACTGGCACGCCGAAACCCTTCACGCGACCGTTTGGCGAGGCAGCAAGCGCACCAAACATCAAACCGAGGTGCTCAATCTTCTGGGAGGCCGTTTCTTCACCCCAGACGCCGTTCCGTTGGAACCCAATCGCCGTCAGCGTCGAAGTCTTGAAGCGGATGAGATCAGCCATTTCCATGGCAAGTCTCGGCGGTGCGTCGATAACGCCAGAAAGCAGATCAGGATCATCAAGTTCTGCGGCAACGTTCTGATTGGCGCCGGCCGCCGAGGCCAACGATCGAGAGGAAAGAAAGCTGCTGCCATAGGTGACGCCGGGAAAGCGGATTGCATATCGCTGCTTGCTGGCCGCCGCC
Source organism: Rhizobium sp. Rhizsp82 (assembly GCF_047325115.1). Classification (NCBI taxonomy): domain Bacteria; kingdom Pseudomonadati; phylum Pseudomonadota; class Alphaproteobacteria; order Hyphomicrobiales; family Rhizobiaceae; genus Rhizobium; species Rhizobium sp. Rhizsp82. The sequence continues at coordinate 810,251 of NZ_CP168569.1, forward strand.
TGATAGCGGCGATATTCTGTAGAGCCAGAAATGATCACCCGGCGCACCCAATCGAGGATCTCCTCGCGCTTGGTAAAGGGCAGGCTGTTGAAGTCTTCGGGCAGGTGCAATGAAATCCGTCGACGCTCAGCTGGGCAGATGTCACCGAGATCGTGACCATACAGGGAGCGCGCCTGATGCGGCAGTTTTTCTTTGAAATATCCCTCTGAAAGTCGATATCGTCGCTCCATACGGCGGAGGATGTTGAAACTGGCAACAGATCGGGGCACGCGCTCTCCCTGGATCCAGGATAGCAGCGTCTTCTTGTCGAAGGTCTCATTCAGATGAACAACGGCGCGGTAAAGCTGCCAATAGGTGTCGCCGAACCGACGCATATGGTAGACCAATGCGTCCTGAAAGCTCGCCGGATCTTCTGTCGCTTCAAATAGTGCTTCTGGGAAAGGGCTTATCGGTTTTGGTGCTGGGCCGCGCGATGTTGACGCAGACCGGACAAAGGCGCCATCGATCGTCGCGCGTTGTTGCTGTCGGGCGGGGCGTGCGGAAGCTGCCTTTTTGGCGGGAGTCATTTTACGCGTGCTAACTGCCGGCTTTGGTGGTCGTCGTTCTTCGGTCGCTGGTGGTGCGCCGAGCCAGCGGATGATTGCATCCAAGCCTGACCGGAGCTGCTTTTTCAGTTCTGCCGTCAACTCGGCTTCGATCCCGCAGGCCTGACCGATCATCTTCCAGTCTATATGGCCATTCAGAAGCGGGGGCGATTTGCGGTAGATAATCAAACTGGCCAGGTAGGGCCGTATATTTTCGAACACCCGCCTGGATGCGACTGGAGCGATACGAAGCTCGCAGAATTCCGAAATTTTTCGCTGAAAATGTCGTGATGAAAGGTCGAGTTTGGTCATGCTTATTCCTTTTTGCTCGGCACCAGTGCCGAGGGCGAGCGGAAATAGGGGGCGCCCATTAACAAAATATGTTTAGGGCAAGAGGTTAGCTGCCGATCGCTGCCTCTTGAATGGAGAGCTGCAGATTGTGGTGCTGAGCGATAGAAGGGCTTGCAATAGCTCATTTATGGCGATATTCATGAGTTATAGAGAGAGATTCTATAACTCATGACATGGAACTGGCAAAACACTGACTGGCCAAACTTCAGATACGACACCGCAAGCCTGGTACCGTTGGAGCAGAAATTCCTGCAGTCCGCCGGCGAGGTTATCGGTGCTGTTCGACATTTCAACGATGACGACAGCAACCAACTTCGCATTGAGTTGCTGAGCGACGAAGCGGTCAAGACCTCAGAGATTGAGGGGGAATTTCTGGACCGCGTGAGTGTCCAGTCATCACTCCGCCGGCAGTTCGGGCTAAACACTGATGATAGACAGATCCGCCCCCAAGAGCGGGGGATCGCCGAGCTGATGGCGGATGTCTATAGAAGCTGGCATAGGCCGCTGGGCCATGAGGGACTGTTCCATTGGCATTCAATGCTGATGGCCGGAAACCGATATATTGAAACGGTTGGTGCTTACCGCACGCATGAAGACGCCATGCAGATCGTATCAGGTCGATTGGACAAACCCACCATCCATTTTGAAGCGCCCCCATCTCGCCAGGTTGCCGCTGAGATGGAAACCTTCATCACATGGTTCAATCAATCCGGGCCAGATGGTCAAACGTCGCTTCAAGCTCTGACGCGCGCAGCAGTAGGACACCTTTACTTTGAAAGCATACATCCATTTGAGGATGGCAACGGCCGAATTGGACGCGCGCTCGCCGAGAAATCCCTGGCGCAAAACATAGGGCAGCCAAGTCTCATTTCACTCGCTTTCACAATCGAGAAGCGCCGGAAGGCCTATTACTCAGAGCTTGAGCGACACCAGCGCACGCTTGATATCACCGACTGGGTCATTTTCTTTTCAGAAACTATTCTGGATGCTCAACAGGCGACGCTTGAGCGCGTAGATTTCTTCATCCAGAAAGCAAAGTTCTATGATCGTTTTCGGGACAAGCTGAACGAGCGGCAAGAAAAGGTAGTCGCGCGCATCTTCAAGGAAGGCACGGCTGGCTTCAAGGGAGGTCTAAGTGCCGAAAACTATATCTCGATCACAGATACATCCCGCGCTACAGCAACACGCGACCTTCAGCAACTCGTGGAGATCGGTGCACTGACGCGTACGGGTGAACGTCGGCATACTCGGTACTCACTGTCCTTGCAGAAATAATTCGCTACCACTCCAATGAACACCACCGAAGTCATTATCTAGGCGAACGGCTGTTCGAGTCCCTTCAAGGCGAGCATCTCGACACCGGCCTTATATTATGTCCGAGAAGATAGTATAGTGAGGATCACGGTAGGTGGTGTCTTGCACTGGCAGAGGCGGGCAGCGTTCACTGGGGAAAGCCGCAAAACTTGCTATACTAGATTTGCAAAAAAGATATAGAGAGTGGCATGATTAAGCAGATTGATCTCATGTTTCGCACCATGGTCGCGGAACTCCAGCAACGGGCATTTGATGATGATTGGGTGGAAGACTTCCCTCCATCGGGTAGATTCGTGCCAGTAGCAGTTGATGGCCGACGTTACTGGTATTTCGACCAGCCCGACGGGGAGGGTGGGCAGAAGCGCCGGTATGTCGGGCCTGCCGACGACCCCCTGATTTCGGAACGGGTCGAAACCTTCAAGGGTGAGAAGTCTGACTATAAGGCTCGCCGCAAGTACGTTTCTACGCTAACGCGCGAAGCCGGTTTAATTGCCGCTGATCGCTTTACCGGTGATATCGTACAGGCGCTTGCCAAGGCCGGTCTCTTCCGGCTGCGCGGTGTTCTCATCGGCACTGTCGCTTTTCAATGCTACTCGGCATATCTTGGCATCCGTCTGCCTTCGGCGGCGATCCTAACAGGTGATGCAGACCTGGCCCAGGATTTCGCGATCTCCGCCGAGGTGGCAGATTCGCTGCCGCCGATCCTCGATCTCCTGAAAGGGCTTGATCCAACGTTCCGCGCAGTGCCGCATATCAGCGGCAGCTCTCGATCTCATGCCTTCCGGAACCAGAGCGGTTACAGGATCGAGTTCATGACGACAAACAGGGGAGCCGAAGAATATTCGGACAAACCCGCCAACATGCCTGCTCTCGAAGGCGCGTCAGCCGAACCGCTAAGATTCATGGATTTCTTAATCCGCGATCCCGTTCGTTCGATCCTGCTACATGGTGCCGGTATTTCAGTTGTTATCCCTGATCCTTGCAGGTACGCGGTGCACAAGCTTATCATTGCCGGCCGCCGTCAGAATGACGCCGGCGGCCAGGCCAAACGGGATAAAGACCTTAGACAGGCAGGAATACTATTCGAGGTCCTGCCGGTCACGGGCCATGGGCCATCACTGGCTGACGCTCTGGAAGAGGCATGGGATCGCGGACCTGCTTGGGAGCTGGCCATCTCGGAAGCAGCCGAAACCATGCACAAGGAATATGGGGACGCTATCAATCAAATGGTTGGTATTCTCAAGAGATAAAGGTTAGGCCTTGCTCAAAAAGAACCGCTATGACAATACTCATTCGCATCAGATTGTGCGGCCCCACCTGAAAAGCAAATAAAATCAATAGACCGCCGCGACCTTATAGGAAGCGATGGTTCACATCCCTTAAGAGCGAAACGACGAGCTCGGCTCGGACGTAGGGTGTAGCCGACATCCAAGGCGAGCATCTCATTCGATTTTATGCAGCTTCCCAAGCCTGATTGAGGATCTTGGCCGCAAGTGCGGCCTTGTCTTGTGGCAGGAAGCGACCATAGTGCTGTTGCACGACGTCGGGCGTGTCCTGAATGGCGTAGCTTGCCTGCTCGTAGGATCCGGTCTACTTCAGAATATGCGTCGCAAGAATGTCGCGCAGGTTATGGGGTCCATGCGGCAACAAGCCCTTGATCGCACCCCCGTCCGGTATAGGCATTATAGATGCCATAGCATTGGATGACCGTCCGCCAAGCATCGCAGAAGGTTGTCGAGTTGTAGGCCGCATCAAGGCTGGTGGTCTTGAGCGTCTTGACGAACAGGCTCCGTCGAGCAGAACACCACGATGGCGGTCGATGTAAGCGTCGAGGTATTTGTAGAGATCGAGCAAGTCGGGCAGGATCAGCTTGAACGGCTTCTGTGCAAAGAAGGAGGAGCCAGAGTTTTCGCGGACCCGGACTTAACCTGAAGCGCCAGATTCCAAGTGCGCCTGCGAGCTTCCCGAGGTTAAGTCCAGAGGCGACGCCGAAGTAACTGGCTCCGCCAGCACGCTTGCGGACGCGCCCATGAAGGAGACAACGGCATTTGCGAAGCGCAGTGCCGACACGATGGAGAAAGCCACCGGCTTCTGGAGTGCGTGCTCGGGTTTGTGGAGCGGAGACTACTCGTGCCCAGCTTCGAAATCGCCGTGTGTGACTTTCAGCGGTATGAAGCGCCTGGACGACGCCTGCGAGCGTGGCGTGAGTCACCGACAGGAAGACGGCGTACCACAGAAGAGCCCCAAGCCCGAGATAGGCCCAGATGTACTTCACGCCTGATCGGGTCAGAAACTGTCCTTCATCTTCCGAAACAGGAAAAATTGAACATACCATCGCCATTATGGCACGTTCACCTTCACGGATGATTCAAGGTCATTGCCTCTTTAAAGCAGCAGTGTAAGAAGCCGAATAAATGCGACACGCTTGAAGTTCATCTTGCCGGCAAATGCGAGCTCAAAGCCCTCCTCGTCTGCGCCGCGGGGTCGCCCGTATCGGCAGGGATGCAAAGGGCAAAGAGCTCGCAAAGTACGTCACCCTCAATTCGAGTACCGGGGCAAGGGAGTGTGGGGCGTTCCATTCGACGCTGCGCTGGACACGGAGGAACGGTCTGCGACGTCGGGTGGGTCCGAACCCAGACTAAAGTCCCAAGACCTGCTCCAACTGGAACAGCTCTGCTCCTGTTTGCGTTATCATTGGCCGGGCAACAGCGAGATTTCCATGAGCGATAACGTTATATCCAGAGGCTTTTCGAAATTTGCCACCTTGATCGCGGATCTGTCTGGCAAGCCGGCAACATTCGTACTTGCGGTCGCACTTGTTGTTGTCTGGGCCGCCTCGGGTCCGGTCTTCGACTACAGCGAAAACTGGCAGTTGGTGATCAATACGAGCACCACGATCATCACCTTCCTAATGGTGTTTGTTTTGCAGAACTCGCAGAACCGGGACGGCAAGGCGTTGCAGGCGAAGCTCGATGAATTGATCCTGACATCGCAAGCGCAGAACAAGTTCGTCGGCATCGAGAAGCTGGACGAGCAGCAGCTTAGGGAAATGAGCCAGAAGCTGGCGGAGAGGGCTCAATGCGTCGAGGAAGTCGCAGAGGACAAGGCCGAAGAGCGTGAGCGTCGGCCCGTTTAAAAGAACGGAGCTGCATCAAGAACGCCGACGCTCTCGACGGACGTTTCGGCGGGTCGCTGAGCGCCGGATTCTTGCAATGGCGACGCCGAGACCACCAACCGTTGCTCCCGCCAGCGCGCCGGAGGCGGCGTCGAGGTCATAGAGCTGTAAGGTGATCATTCCCTCAAGCGCCAGAGCAGCACATACTGTTGAGACTGCAATCTTTTGCATTTGGGCCTCGTGAAGCTCCAGAGCGATTTCAGCTCGCTTGGACGTGTTATGAACGCAGGTACCTACCCGGCTTTCCTGCTCTTCAAATCTTCCGCCACCGACTTCTTCAGCGCGTCCATGATGTTGACCACGTTCGACTTCGGAGACGCCTCGGACGTCTTGCCTTTAGCAGACTTCTTCGGCCTCAGCGCCTTCTTTTTCTCCTCGATCAGTTTGAGGAGGCTTTCCTGGATCGGATCGCTGACCATGTCAGGTGACCAATGCGATGTCTGCTGCTTGATCAGCTTCTGCACCAGCGGCACCAGGTCGGGATCGCTTTCGTCTTCGATATCGTCGAAGTATTTCTCTTCCGGGCGGACCTCATCACCGAACCGGAGCGACCAGAGGACGATGCCTTCGCCGCGCGGCTCCAGGATGACGGCACGCTCCCGGCGGCCCATAACGAGTTTGGAGACCCCAACGACGCCATCGGATTTCATGGCGTCGCGAATGACGGCGAACGCTTCGTTGCCGACCGGGTCGTCAGGCATGAGGTAATTCGGCTTCTCCAGATAGACCCATTCGATGGATTCGGCGGGTACGAACTTCTCGATATCGATCGTCTTGACCGTATCGAGCGTCACGCGGTCAAGGTCGTCGTCTGTCAGGATGACATAGTCGTTCTCGCCACGCGCGTAGCCCTTGGCTTCGTTCTCGTCCTTCACAGGCTTGCCGGTTACGCTGTCGACATACTGAGAGACGACGCGATTTCCCGTCGATTTGTTGAGCGTATGAAACCGGACTTTCTCCGATTCCGATGTCGCAGAGGTCATCGAAACCGGGCACGTGACCAGCGAAAGCTTCAGATAACCCTTCCAACGATACGGGGCCATGGTCGATCTCCTCAGCTTGCCTTCCGGTGCGACGTGGATCTCGATGACGGGGCGGCCTTCGAGGCCGTTCCACGTGCAGCCTTTCCGGAAGACCCCTGATTGGCATTGGCCGCTGTGCGCGTCGCCTTGCTTTTGCCGTTGGCGCCGGAGGCTAGCAATCCTGCACTCTCGCGAAGAGCCGCAAGCAGGTCGTTGGGTTTGGAGACCTCGACCTTCTTCGGCTTGGGCAGCGCCTTGCCCTCGATCTTGGTCTTGACCAGTTCGGCAAGGGCGGTTTCGTACCTATCGTTGAAAGTCGCTGGGTCGAACTCGCCTTTCTTGGTGGAGATGATGTGTTTGGCGAGATCCAGCATCTCACCTTCGATTTTCAGCTTGGGCATCTCCTCGAACGCCTTGGCGCTTGAACGCACCTCGTAGTCGTAATTCAGGGTGGTGGCGATGAGGCCCTTGCCGTGGGGACGTATGAGGACGGTCCTCATCCTTCGAAAGAGGACTGCACGGGCAACGGCCGCAACCTTCGACTTTCTCATGGCGTCACGCAGCGCGACGAAGGCGTCTCCGCCCATCTTGTCAGGCGTGAGATAGTAGGGCTTGTCGAAATAGACATCGTCGATCTCATCGCAGGGTATGAAGGCCTCGACCGATAGCGTCTTGTTGCTTTCGGGAATGGTGGCAGCGATCTCTTCCGGATCGATCTGCAAATATTGACCGTTGTCGATCTCGAAGCCCTTGACCTGGTCCTCGCGCGGCACCGGATCTTCAGTCTCGCTGTCCACATAGATGCGGTTGACCTTGTTGCCGGACGCCTTGTTGATCATGTTGAACGAGATCCTGTCCGAGGTGCTGGCCGCGGTGTACAGGGCGGCGCCGCAAGAGACCTCGCCAAACTTCAGGAAACCTTTCCATTGGGCACGCTGACCACCTGCCATGACGCCATACTCCGAATCACCCAGTTGCGACTCAAGTCCGAAACGGGTGATTCGTTCCGACTCGAAACGAATCATTTTTCAAAGGCTTAGGGCGTTTTCGCTCTAAGATTGATTCACTGGCCTGTTACCGTCTGACAATTGGAAAAGGCTTCCGTTAGCGTAGCCTTCGAGCCCTGCTTCGGCCTTGATCTCTTAAAGGCCGAAAATTGCGCAGCTTGCGACGCATCCAGAGCGAAAGGCCGAGCGGGGGACCGAAACCAGCCGAGGACTAGGCCGCCGCCAGGCAGCCAATCGGTAGAGCCGAGCATCAGCGTGAACGGAGATGATGCGAGCAGCGGCAAAAGAGGCCAAAGTTGCCGTCATCTGGATCCCGCGGTGAAATAGCCGCGCCGGCCATTCGGCGCCTGCTCGGCATAACCGTATCGCCGTTTTGACCAGCAAGCGCCAGACCCCGTTCGACGAGCGCTTGCGCTTTGTCACGCAAGCCTGCACTGAATAGGTGGAACCAGCAAAAACTTCCTGCGTTTGCTGACAACCGCTTCACCCGTATCGACGAGGCACCCATGTCCAATGTTCCGGAAGATCACGTCCTGATCTCAAAGGCCGTCAGCGCCTGGTATCAGCACTATGGTGTCGGCTGGGACGATAATGCGTCCTCGTTCCTTTGCGACGCGGCCATCAAGCTTTACGCGAACGGTTGCCGATCCCTCGAAATGCTGGCCGCCACCCTCATCTCAGACGTCGTCGGGATTGCAGCAACCCGTGTGAATGCTACGTCGTCCTATGCCGTCCACTGACGCCTGTTGAGTGCTCGGTTCAAAGCTGCATTCGTTCACTCGCACCGTGAGGCGCTCGGCCGCCGACATGCGGCTTCGCCAATAGTCAAGCCGCAATCAGGCCCCGATTGCGCGTGGGAGGGAGAACGCTGAACCGTTCCGAGGGTTGTTCGAGGTGCCAGACGGCATAGGGCGTCGTCTTTGCCGACGCCTGTTCAGGGCCGGGGCTACATCCGACCACCAGACCGCCCCTCGCTCCCCGAGCGAGACCTTTGCAGCATCGATTGCCTTTAGGCTTCTCTTACTTCCCTGCGTGCAGACAAAAGCTCCGCCACGAGACGCTTGCGTTCACCTTCAGTCAGATCGGGTGTCGACCTCCGCCAAAGGCGGCCCCGGACGATGATGTAACGGCTGTCGGTGTGGTGAGCGGCCAATTGCTAGTTTTCACCGAGCACCTCCCGTGCCGCTCGCGATGGACGGCTTCCCGTAACGGGGCGAAGCCTCCGCGTCTCCGTGCCATCGGCGTACTGCTGGAGATAAGACCTCAGTCGCCCGCGGGAATGGCCGTGAGGGATGACGGATTTCTCCCGTCTGGTTCCGTGTCCGGAAGCGCCATGCTAGAGCATAAGGTCATGGCCGCCGTGCCTAACCGACGTGGTCCCGCACACCGCGTGACCCCCGGTTGTTGTTACGTCCGTCACTCGGCGCGGGTTTGCACGTCGGTATGTGTTAGAAGAAGGCCTCGGAACCACCATTGCCCTAATGGCCGAAGCCTTCTCATGCACACCATCATTTCGTGTTGTGGGTCTCTCAGGTCCACAACGAGCAAATTGCTAAAATATGAAAGCCCGTTTTGTCAACGCGGATCGCAGCCGAATTTTTTTTGGCGAGCCGGTCGAACCTGCTGCCGACATTAAAGTTAGGACGGCGAACGTTGTCGGTAACCCACCGAACGCGTTCAATCTCTTCTCCCTCGACCCATTGCAGAGATCATCAGAGCCCGCGCGCCGCCCTCGCGTGGGCTTTTTCATCGCTGTGCTCTCTTAGAATCTGCTCACCGCTCCGGAAACGCGTTGATCAAGATGATGTCTTCCGCCTCACGGAGCGAGAATAAATTACGGCACGAGCCAGAAACCAATTGTTTCTTTCGTCGGTTGCGGGACATCGCATCGACCGTTTGCCTGATGGTTCTTCGATAAGCGCCGCGGAGAAATTCATTACCCGTTTACCCACAAAACCTTGGAGGATCAGACCGCGTTCAGGGTTCGGCTTGCGCTTCACCGGCCGCGAGGGCTTTTCAACACTTCCGAAGATTGCTGCCCGCTTTTCCTGTCGGGACTGATCAGAGTTTGCTTCGAGCCGCGTCAGCAGGATCAACAGCCCATCGGTCACTGATCCTCATGAACGTCGCTCGCGCGCTCTAGCCGAAGAGATCCGGCTCCGTCAGCATTTCGCCGGCCACATCGACGATCGTCGAGCCGTATGGCTCCCTTGCCACGATGCGGATCGCGTCGTTCGGCGCGGGACGTGCCAGGTGCTGGGCTTCGTCCCAGGGTGCGCGCATCCAGACGTCGGTCTCGTCCTTAGTCAGCAGCAAGACCGGCATCGCTTTTTCATGGACTGGAGCGACCACGTGATTGGCATCGGTTGTTAAAAAACCATAGAGATCATCCGTCGTCAGCCCGTCCTTTACCTTGCGAACGCTTTGCCACTGCGGCACATGAATGCCTGCGAAGAACATAAGATCGGTTCTATCGGCGCGGCCGAACCAGGCATTCGGCGTCTTGCCTCCAGGCTCCTGGCTGATAGGGTCGGGTTCCGCAAAGGTCGTTACAGGAACGAGGCAGCGGTGCTCGGCTCCGAACCATCGCCGCCAATGCGGCAAGTTGAGCTTGCGGACGTTGGTGACGCCGCGATCCAGCTCCATCCGTAGCAGTTCGTTCATGTCTACGGACTTGCCTTTGGCAGCAAGCTTTGCAGCGCGCGTCTCAGCAGCCTTCTTCTGGACGAAGACGGGTGAGGGCAGGCCCCACCTCGCGTGGACAAGCTGCTTCCTTCCGTCGCTGGTGTTGCGGATAATCGGTCCGAGCTGATCCGGGTTCATTTGGTAGGCCGGCATGAGGTTTATCAGGCTCTCAGCATCTGCAGCCCATTTCGAAACCCAATCCCGATCTTCCATGCGATACAAATTGCACATTGCTCGCCATCCTCCTGCACGAGCGGAAACCGTAGTCCAACGGCACTGGTGTGCCAACGTTTCATTCCAACTGGCGGGGCGCAAGCCAGACGATCCCAACCCGTATTCCGAGGACAGAGCATCAGGGAACGGACATGGTCACGGGCCCCTCCCGCACCCACCATCGATTCCCGTAAGCTCTTGTTGTCGTATCATTTCTTTGGCTTCTAAGTTCCACTTTCACATTTGGTCTTCCAAGGTGAGACCACTTGTCCCCGTTACGGTCCGGCATATGAAGCTCCGCGCCGTCGCCGGCAAGCTTCCTTCTTCGCGCAGCGCGGGTGCACACATCGGCCTGCTAATTCGTCGTCCAGCCGAACCTTCAGCTGATCGCTCGTCGCGCGGTCCTCTGCGGCGATCGAGGCGCCTGCCCGTTGCGGTGTCTTCCATGGATCGTTCTTTGATTTTTGGTCGTGGCCAAAAAAAGCGGCGCCTACCGGTTACGGGAGACGCCGCTGATGGCCGGTCGCAAAGGCGATCGGAGCCTTACAAAAGCCGTACCGCTGTAAGCAGTTGGTTCCCGGCGGGGTGACTTGGAGCCGCCCCACCACCTGGATAGACCCATCCAGCTCAGGGCCCGCTGCCGTGACAGGACGCGGGCCTTTTGCGTTAGCTGTAGAGCAGCTGAACCGTCAGCGCGAGCACGGCGAACAGTCCGGAACTCACAACGCTAGTTTCGATCATGAAGATGACAATCTGCCTCGACGACAGGCCAGGGAAAAGTGATTTCATCACAGCAGCTCCAATCCGAAAATTTATTCAATTCGTTGTCTTACCACAGGCTGGTTTGGAATATTTTTTTAATTAGCAAATTGAGATCAATTTAATTCACTCGCCATTGTTCCCTATGTGTGAGCTAGTACTAATCGCCCGGTGCGGCCCGTTCCTGGAGGCCGACCTTCTGAGCTTTTTGGAGCCTGCTTTGTACCCCATAGCGGGCTCCTTCTGTGTTCAACAAAAAAGGGAACCATCCTGGGCGGCCAAGGTTCGACCTCTATGCAACCTCTTGTATCATCCCGAATGATGTCTCTCCTGCGCGGTCTCGATACCCGAGGCTTTACGCACATTCCTCACGGCGTCGGCAGGAAATCGGTGAACATCGCCATGTTCAACGGATGGATTCAAGTCGAGGATCGAAGCTTCAAACCTCGCTGCAAACTCACCCCTGCCGGCGATGCTTACCGGCGAGAACATGACCGCCATCGGTCTCGAAACACGAGCTGATCCTAATCGATGATGGGGCGGCGGGGGTGCCGAGATGTTCCCGTAAGGTGCGGAGCTGTTCTGAGATCGTCTGCAACCGTGCGCTTTTGGCGATGATGGGGCGGTGGGGTTTTTACGCGAAAATTGGCGGCGTTTGCTCACAAATCTTCGGCGAGCAAGTCGCGTAATCGTTGGTGAATAGATCTCCACCGTTCATACCGATCGATTTCCCGATCGGCCTCTAGGATATCACTCACACTGACAAAGCCTTCCCGTTCATCTTTCAGCGTTGCCAAGCGCTTGGTGATCGCCATGATACATTGGTCGACGACCGTGAGATCCAATGCCGCCCCCATTGCTGCCCCTCCAATCCTTATCGAGGAGCAATATATCACACAGGATGGAGAAAGGCAGGCGGCAGAATCAGTGACTACCACTCGACCGTTGCAACTGATTTCCAGAACTTGCCATCCATCCTCTGTCGGCTTGGAGTCATGTCCAATCAGGCCGAGCTTTTCGAGCGCGACGAGATTTGTGGAAACGTTGGGAACGCGTTACCGTTTTCTCGTATCTGCGAGCATATCCAGCAACTCAAGCTGCTCCCGTGTCAAATGGATCATCGAGGCCCTTAGCCGGTGGGTCTATCAGTCGAATTCATTCGCTAATTCCTCGGAATTGTGACCACGTGATGTTGCCCGGCGGTAGTTTGGTTTCTGGGGACCGTTCCCGACTGCATCTGAGCTTTATGAGGCCCGCAAAGCAAAGCGTCTTTGCGGGCTTCATCTGCATTGGGAGGGCAGAATGAACAGAATAGACCGCATGCTGAGAGACCAGATCACCGCAGATTTGAGATCTGGGAAGACACCGCGCGAATCGCTCCAGCGAATAGGACTGCTTCTAAGCTGGCTTGCCGCCGGACCACTTACCAGCGAAGAGGAGGCGCAAGTAAATGATCTGCTTGACCGACGTGAAAAGCGGTGATGTGAGGCCCGCCTTATATATGGCTCGCTCTATCTAGCCGGCGAACAACTGCGGTTGGAGGTCGGTATAGGAACGTGGATGGGCGGGATATTAGTGGACAGTAGATGAGTCGGGTGGACGGCCGATCTCAAATTTCGCTAGAAGTTCGATAGCCTCTAGGACCACCGTAGACGCCGCATCGCAAGTGTCATTAGCGATCTCTGCGCCATCCCGACGTAGCCTCTCGCTGAGCGCGCGCAAGACCTGCGAATCAGGGTCACCGTCGTGATTTGCAATGGAAGCAGAGAAGCTAAGTCGCTCTGATAGAGCGCTGAGTATTGCTTCTCGCTCTTCGACACTCATGTCTGCAACAGTTTTTGCGTTTGGCATTTTATGCTCCCGACAGCGGAGCTTTCCGAAAATGACCGAGAAAACGGCAAACAATCACTGTCCGAAGAGCTAAGTCTTCAGATAGCGTTCGGCACTTCACATTCAATCCCGCCGACCGCCCTTCTTAGGGGTAGCTGATGGCATTTCGACAATCCCAGCACAGTGAATGAAGCTGGCTTTCATCGAAGAAAACGGCATCGAGGCCGTCATGGCGCTGCCTGTGCTGGACGACCGCGGATGGCTCGACCATTTCGGCTTCCAGGCAGATCCCGCATAGCGGGTGAAGCCGCAGGTGGCGCGGACGCAAGCGCCGCCACTTTGGATCCCGATATAGGCAGACCGCATGCTGGTATTCGGCGAGCTGTGGTCGGTCACCCGGCCTTGCCGCCGTCGCTCACCACTCGATCACTCGCTCGATGCCGAATTCCGGCGTCCAAACGTGGCTGCCGCCCTTGTTGACCACCTTGTAAGTCTTTTACGGCCGGCTCCACCGTCACCGCTCTCGCAGGCCGACACAAGGACGATCTTGCCAAGTTTACCGCGACGGGTCTCGGCCACGTCGCCCAGTTGGAACTTTTATGTGATCTGCATCCTGTATTTCTACTTGATGATGCCGCGCCGACGCATGGCCACCACGGCCTTGCGATGTTTTCTGTGCAGCCCTGTTGACCAGCCAGCCGAAGGGCTTCTAGAGCTGCGGCAGATGACTCAAGGCCACAACTTCGTCGAAGACTACGGCCACGGCCTGACGCGGCGCGAGCAGGCGGCGGAGGTATTCAGTTCCTCGATCAGGACATCATCGACGCGGACGAAGACCTGTTTAAGGCGCAGGAAGACCCGAACCAGATGTCGACAAATCTGCCGTTCCTGCAGGAGGTCGCGGCCGTTATCGAAGAGATCGAATCGATACGGAACACGATGTCGGATCAAGCGCGGGCGTTCTTTGGATGGCGGCCGTAGGCAGGTAAGTTGGCGTTCCCAAATCCGGTTTGGATCGAGCTGCGGACGGCGTTTCAGGAGGGTAGGGACGCCGCTGAAGATGCAGCAGGACGCTTCCCTCTCTTTTTAGAGCGGAGCAGCCGGTCCGTCATCGCCTGCCCCGCATCGCCGGGGGATCGTGATCGTCCGAGTCTTCCGGTCCGTCTCCTGGTACATCCATGTCGAACACGTCCCTCACCACCGCTTCCGCCGCCTCGACTTCCATGTCGGTCATCTTCTCGAATTCGCGCCGACGGCGCTTCTTCAACAGGATGCCCTTGTTCTGATAGATGAAGTTGATCAGCGAGGAGATCATCTCGTCCGGCATTTCCCTGAAGCTCTGTATCCGCCCCTTTGCCTCGTCGAAGCATGCTATTGGATCTCCCTCGGCAGGTCGTGCTCGATAGTCCTCACGACGCACTCGTACAGGGAACTCCGTGATCTCGGTGTAGTCTCCGAACCTGTACAGATCGGCGGTCTCGTTGAGTACGCGACCGTTCCGCTGTTCCGTGGGCGCCCACTCGATGAACGGCAGCAGCGGCCCCGTGAAGGCCCTAAATTCCTCCCCGTACTCTGCCTGGCGTTTTAGGAGTACCGACGAAACGGCGTATATCATGCCCCTTGGTGCATAGCCGCGTTCTGCAAGACCGTGATGGATCATGTACCGATGAAGCCTTCCGTTTCCGTCTTCGAAGGGATGAATGAAGACGAACGGGAACGCCAAGACCGAAGCCTGTAGAACAGCGTCGACGTCGCTCCTCGCCGTCCGCTCCCCGCATTCGATTATCTCCTGAAGAAGGTCGGCGACGTCCTCGTGACGGGCGCTCACGTGTTCCGGCTCGGATCGTTGTTCCAGTCACGGCATCCGATGAACCCGCTGGCATCACGAAGGCCATGTTTTATGAATCGGTCCTCCTCAATGACGATGTGCTTAAGTCGTACCAGTTCGTTGATGGACAGGCGCCTGCGACCCGCCTGCGGACCGCGCGCACCCAGAGTTCCAGACGGTTGCGCGGCGGGCGCTCGCCCTCGATCTGATACGATGCCTGACTGTCTGCCAGCAGAAGGAAGCTGCCGCCCGCGCGACGACCTGCCGGTCGATCGTGCCGACGAGCTCATTCGCGGTATCGCTCCAGCAATGGTCGACCGTATTCGACAGGAAGTCGCTTCGGCGCAGCACCGGACAGAAGCACGGATTTCCGAGAAGATTGTCGCGAACCCGGTGCCGGGGCGAGTTGACGGGCTGCGAAGTGAAGTATTTCCTCGGATCCAGGGCCTTCACGTAGTTGCCCTGCTCCGCGTCGGGAACGGGACGCGCTCTTGTATGAGCCACTCGTAGAAGAACCAGAACCTGCGCGCCGACGCACCAGTCGGCCCCGCCTCGACGATAGACGCGATGTCGTTTGGAGATACCTTCTGGAACAGCCTCTTGAGAATAAGGAGATCAATCTGCTCGTGCCTTAGAGCAAATCCAAGCTGGGCCGCCAGAGTTTGGCGCTTGCTGACGATTTGCGGGGATCCGACTCGACTTAGACCAGTCACGTCCCATGTGACTCTTTTGTATCACCGAAGGGTACTGCGTATGACCAAACCGGATCTGAAAGCCCCAGTCCGTCCGCTTCATGTCCAGATAGACGCAGGGAGGTATCGGCAGGCGTGTCGCGTCCGCGACCTCACCGCGCTCCTTCTTTGTGGCGGGTGGCCGCAAGCCGGAAGGATCGATCCGGTATTCCACGGTGCCCCCGCGACCTCACTTGATACGCTGGAGCTGTATGCAGAAACGGCCCGGGGCGCCTGCGAGCGTGCCGCGCCTGCGGCTGGAATGCAGGTGCTTGCCAGCGACATGGATAAGATGCGCAAGGCCGCTGACCCAAAAAGAAGGCCCCGACTGAGCGGGGCAGTTGGAGAGTGGTCCATCCGGGAACGGACGACACTGTTTGAGTGTAGCATTGGCCGCCGCACTGGGCAAATCATGCGTAACCGCCTTCTGGTGTAGGTCCGAATGAGCAAGCGACCGCAGCCTCTCCTAGCCGACGACAAGCCGCTGAAGAGCTCGGCTCACAAGCGACGTGACCCAACGCAGCCGAGCCTGCTTCTGGACCCGATGCCGTTGCGCGTCGAACCGGCTCTGGCGCTCCTGAAGCCCAGGCCTCCTGGCGACCCGCGCTTCATCGCGGAGGTCAAGTTCGACGGCTATCGAGGCGCACTCCACATTGAACCCGGCGGCGTCCGCTTCCTCACAAGGGGAGGCCATGACTGGACGGAGCGCTTCCCCGGCATCGCCGACGCGGCACGCGATCTCGGCGTCGCGAGTGCTATCCTCGACGGCGAAGCCGTTGTCCTGGACGAACAGGGACGATCTGACTTCGCCGCATTGCAGCGTTCGCTGGGCGGCAGGGGTGGCAAGCTGCCCTCGGGCAATTCCGTCTTCTACGCCTTCGACCTGCTCTACCTCGACGGGCATGACCTCCAGAAGATGGAACTGTCGAGCAGGCGGCATCTGTTGGAGGAGCTGCTCGACGGCCGGGAAGGGGCGATCCGGTTTTCCGAGCAGATCGAGGGCGACGCCGTCTCGATCTTTAACGCGGCATGCGAACACGGGCTGGAAGGCGTGATTTTCAAACACCCGGATAGTCCGTATCGCTCAGGACGGACGGGCGACTGGATCAAGGTGAAGTGCATCCAGTCCGAGAGCTTCTTCATCGTTGGCTACGAGAAGTCGGCCGTCGCCCGTGGCGGCGTCGGAAGCCTTCTGCTGGCCGCGCACAAGGGCAACGGCCTTCAGTACGTCGGTTCGGTCGGTACGGGATTCAAATCCAAGGACGCCGCGGAACTGCGCGAGATGCTCGACAAGCTGGCCATGAAGAAGCCGCCGCTCTTTTACGATGGACCACGAAAGAATGTCGCCTGGGCGCGGCCAACCCTGATAGCCGAGATCGAATACCGTGCTTGGACCGATGACGGCAAGCTTCGGCATGCCTCTTACAAAGGCCTGCGCGACGTGCAGGACAACGCAGCCGTTCTCGTGATCGAGGCGTGATCGCAAGGGGTATATGCGCGTGCGATCGACCGATTCGCTGGCAGGCGCGTGCCGTCACATTCGACACGGGTCCGACGTTATGTGGGCGAGCTGGAGGCACGACTGGTGACAGGCCGTGCTCCCGAGAGAGGCTCACCGGCGACCATGTCGCGCTGTGGATCGAAGTCAGCGAGAACCCTGTCAAACGAAGAGGAAGCCATTACGGAGGACTGGACGGTCCGTCTGCCCGACCAGCTGGAGGCATTGAAGACACGTTCGTCTTTGCCGGAGCTGGACCAGGAAGATGGACCGGTTCGGCGGCAGGTGGCTCTCGAGCCATCGGAGAATCGTGTCCGAACCCGGATGTGCGCCCGTTGGCCGTCAGCGGCTGCAGCTATTGGCGAAGCGCTTAAGCTTGGTTTCCCCCGGCATTCTTCTCCCGAGCCCGCAGTTGGGCGCCCAAGGTCAAGACAGCGGCTACTCCGGCAGCCCCGCGAGAAGAAGGCCCTGCCGCAGGTCCTCGCGGTCTTCTTCTCGCTCCAAGAGAATGGTCGAGCGCATGAAGCCGGATACGGAAAAATCCTTGTTCGCGGCACGAACCTTTGCCGCCTCGACAGCAGCTTCAGCACTTCGGCCAAGCTTGCCCAAGGACGCCGCGGCGCGGAATGACCATCCTCCCTGGTGAGGCATCTTCCGGGTCTCCGACAGGCAGCGCTCATATCGACCGAGCGTGTAGTACGCACCGGCGATCTGGGCATGGTACCAAGGAGGATGAAATGGGTTCAGACGAACCGCCTGCTCCATAAAAGCTAGCGCCTTCTCCGCGCTCCCCCTCTGCACCAGCAGGTAGCCCAGCGACATGAGGCAGTCGGAGTCGTTCGGGTTCAACTGAACGGCGCGCATGGAGTGGTATTCGGCGAGATCGTATTGGCGGTCGTACAGGAGGACGTGACCAAGGATGCGCTGGCAGGTGGCGTCCTGCGGGCTAATCTCCAGAGCCTTGCGCGCTAGCTCGATCGCGACGCTTCGCGTCTCAGGGCTGGCGCCTCCGTAGCCTTCGAGGGCCAGCAATGCGAGTGCGAGAAATGAGTGCGGATGGGCATAGTGTGGATCGAGCGAGATAGCAGTGCGAAATAGCACCACCGCGTCCGCATTGGACGAAGCGTCGTATGCGCGAAAACGGGCAAGTCCCTGTAGATGAACGTCATATGCCAGGAGGCTGGTTGGCGGCTTACGCAGCGACATCTCGGTTCGGGAGCTCTCGATCCTGCCAGCCAGCGTACCAACGAGCGTGCTGACAATTTCGTCCTGGAGCTCGAAGAGGTCGACTATCGCGCGATCATAGCGCTCGGCCCAGATCGTGGAGTCGGACGCTGCCTCCACAAGTCGGACCGAAATTCTGATCCTGTCCGACGACTTCCGAAGGCTTCCTTCGACCAGGAAAGAGACCCCGAGCTTTCGAGCGATCGCAGAGCTGCTTTCCTTGCTGTCGCGGAAGGTGAATGAAGAAGACCGACTACTGACAAATAGCGACGTGAATCGAGCCAGGCCGACAATAACGTCTTCTGTAATTCCGTCGCACATCGTCTCGTCCTCTGTGCTGCAGAGGAAGGGAAGAACAGCCACGGATGGTCGCGACGCCTGTGATGGATCATTCGCTCGCCTGGGAATGCCGCCGTGGAACCATGTACGAACCGGCTTCAATATGTTCTTGAGCTGAATTTCGCCCCCATCTGTCCAGTCAAGGTCGAACTTGCCGGCGACGTCTTCGTGGACCCTGTCAGATATCGCGACTCCGCTTGGAGCAGCGATGCCCTCCAGTCTCACGGCGATATTGATGCTGTCCCCAAAGACGTCGCCATTTTCTTCGACGAGTTCGCCCTGGTGAACGCCGGCTCTAAACTCGATCTGCTCCGCGAGCGACCGTCCGGCGTTTCTATCGCGGACCCATTCCTGAAACTGATGGGCGCAAAGCACGGCCTCCACCGTGCTCGGCACTTCTGCCAGCACGCTGTCGCCTGCGGTATTGATGATGCGACCGGATATGGCATCCAGGCCGCTCCTCAGCTTCTCGCGGCACTCCCGCAGGGAGGTCAGCGTTGCCGTCTCGGCCTCGCTAATCTTTCTGCTGTAGCCGACCACGTCCACTGCCAACACTGCTGCTAAACGACGTTCCACGGTTGCCTCCGCGGCGCTATGTTACCAACAGTGCGAGGGGCGGCAAAGAGGACCCGGTCAATTGAAGCTGCCGTGCAGGCCCCAGGCCTGCGAGCGATCCAAGACTAAAGGCCGATAGGCCGCTCATAAGTCGTGTCAACCGGATTGAGGACGTTTGAATGACGCGGCCGCGGAGGTTACTGTGTCCCCACCGTCAGCCTCCTAGTGAGGCGGCGTTTTTAACAGAAGCGCGTCGTGAGATCGCCATGGAGCAAAACGACATAAGTGGGCGCTGCCTCTGCGGAACAGTGAGGTTCAAGTCGAGCGGACAGGTTCTGGCGCGTCGATCATGCTGGTGCCGGGATTGCCAGTATCTCGCGTGCGGTAATGCGTCCGTCAACATCATCGTCGAAGCGGTTGGTATTGCGGTCGAAGGTGATCTTGCCACCTACGAGAGCAGAAGCGACAGTGGAAACGTGATCCGGCGTAGTTTCTGTCCAAACTGCGGGACGCCCATGTTTTGCGAAGCCGTTGGAGAGCCAGATTACCGGGTCATCCGCGTCGGGGCGCTCGATGATCGGGATAATTTGGGCTCAAACATCGTGATATGGACAGCGTCTGCGCCTTCGTGGGCTTTATTTGGCCATGATGCCGAAATCTTTGTCGGGCAGCCTTAGAGTTTGCAGCTTTTCCGTCATCGAGGACTGGGTGAGCGCCTGGGCTGTCGTCGATGTTTCGGCTGACCGCGGCTCTCGCCTATGCTCTGTCTGGTATCGTACCAAGGGTCAACATTCCTCCAAATGACATGGCGATTTAAAACCATTCTTAAGTTCGGTCGTGATTAGGTACCCTCAATATCTGGGGGGTCTCCATGTCTTTCTTCGCTCGAATGCTACTCTTCGTCTTTCTTCTGGCACCGTTTGGCGCCCATGCGTCCGGGGATGACTGGCAGGTTGCCAAGGCCACGAGCCAGGTTCGGTATACCATTGACCAGAAACAGTGGACCGACCTGCGTGCTGGTGATGTGGTGCCGAATAAAGCTTGGATCTCCACAGGCCCCCGCGGGCGTGCTCAGCTCGTGCGTGGGGTCGAGAGTATCGGGTTCCAGCCGAACACAATGGCTGCGATCACGACCAAGCCGGGCGGCTTCCTGTCACCTCGTAAAACCGAGATCTTCCAGCAGGTCGGCGCGCTCGATCTTGAGATTGAAAAGCGGAGCCAGCCGCATACAACAGTTCAGACGCCATACCTGGCTGCCGTCGTGAAGGGTACGATCTTCCATGTCACGGTTGGCAAGAGCAAGGCATCGGTCGCCGTCGACCGCGGGCTTGTACAGGTCACGTCTTTCGCAAGCGGCCAACAAGCCAATGTTGGACCCCGACAGAGCGCGACTGTGGACAGGAAAGCCGGTATGGACGTCGCAGGAGCGGTATCGAAGCCATCCATAACGTCCGTCGCGCCATCCGTTGCGGTTGTCCCAGCTATCGGGGCCACGAAGCTGTCCGGCCAACCGGATGCCGCGCCTGACGACAAGGGCAAATCGAAAAAGGGCGCTGACGACACCAGTGCAAACACTGCCGATGACAGCAAGGGCAAGGGCAATTCTGGCAAGGGTGGCAACTCCAACGGGAATGGAGATGGCGGCGGAAACGGCAACGGCGGTGGAAAAGGAAACGGCGGTGGAAACGGCAACGGCAATGGCGGCGGAAACGGCAATGGAAATGGCAATGGTGGTGGCAAGGGCAATGGCGGTGGAAACGGCAACGGCGGCGGAAATGGGAATGGCGGCGGAAATGGGAATGGTGGTGGCAAGGGCAGTGGCGGTGGAAATGGCAACGGTGGTGGCAATGGTAACGGCGGCAATGGCGGTGGTAACGGGAACGGGGGAAAGGGTGGCGGTAAGTAACGCCCAGGCAGGCTACGCTGCTATTGCCGCATGAAGACCGCGAACTCTAGCACGGCTCCGATAGACGTTGCTTTCTGGCTCCACTGTCGCGCGGCGAACTTGGCTTCCGGAGACAGTCGATGCCTTGTGACGGCACAATGTGGCGCTGGCGTCGCGACAGTCTCCGAGGACCTGGCCGAGAAGCAGCGCCTGAGGACGGCGAGGTTCAGGTTGCTGAGGATGTCGATAAGAACGAGACTGTAATCGGGTTCGTTTTATCGTCGCCGCGATGAAATGACGGCATCGCATCTGTTCGCCGGTCAAGCGCAAACGAAGGCCGCGTTTCTTGGGTGGTAGCCGTATTTCGGGTGGTGATCACTGCCTCGTTATCAAGCCTGCGCAGTTAGCCGGCGGGTTCTCAAAAAATGCGGCGCAGTTCTATGGCTCAACAAAACCCCACGTGAGGGTCAAGCGTACGCGCCAACCTGCAGCAGAACCGGCTCAGACCTTCTCCAATAGGCCCACCTCATATCGACGATTTGCCGGGCATCGTCATAAACGGCTGGCCCCCTGAAAGGCGCCAAGCACACCGACCGCGTCACCGTACACGGACACACTCTCGGAGGACAACATCCCCGAGCGCCGATTGGCTCAGGTTACGCCTTTTGCTGCAAGAAGTGTTTGTCCGAAATATGGAAGACACTCAAGGTCATGCAAAAAATCCGCGTCAGACGCCGGCACATGTGGACCTTCTCTCGAGGGTGTTTTGCGCTTTTGAGCTACAAGGTCCTACCTCGCTACAATCTTACGGTTGCTCGAATTGTCGAGGAACCCGTTAATTGTCGCCGGCGAGCAACATCCGATCGAATGCATTACGATGAGGCCTGGGCCAGGCGGACTACGGCCGCATATCGACATTAGCCGTCGAGGTAATCTGCAGAAGGCGGCGGTTGTCCGATGACCGGATATATGGCCCCGGTGACCAACATCGGGGTGTGCATTCCCATTCGTAAGCGACATGGGGTAGTGCTCAAGATTCATCAACTCGGGGAAGGGGAGGTCTTGACACCCCATAACCGATGCCATCTAGTGGTGTTGTCAGACATCTTACATAAACGGAACGAGGGCTGACGTCTTGGAGGAAATATGAAAAAATCGTTGAAGAGCATGGCGATCGGCGCGGTCGCGCTCGCCATTGCTTCCGTTGCTCATGCCGGTGCGACGCTCGACCGCGTTATGTCGAAGAAGGCCATGGTCGTTGCCACTAACAGCGGCTGGCCCCCGCAAAGCTATCTTGATGATAACAATCAGATGGTTGGCTTCGACATCGACGTGTCGCACGAAATTGCCAAGCGCCTTGGCGTCGAGGTCAGTTTTGAGACGCCTGATTGGGCGACGCTTACCGGTGGACATTGGCAGGGGAGGTATGACGTCGGCGTTGGCTCCGTTACCCCGACCAAGGCACGCGCCCAGGTCATCGACTTTGCCGGCATCTACTACTACAGCCCCTATGTCTACGTTGTCCACAAGGACAGTCCGGTCAAGACCGTGTCTGACCTCAATGGCAAGGTGATCGGTGTCGAGACCGCCACCACTTCCGAAGACTTCATGCGTCACCAGTTGCAGATCGATGCCCCCGGCTTGCCGCCGATCGAGTACAAGGTCACTGCTGGCGAGATCCGCACGTTCGCCGATTCCATGCTGCCCTTCGATGACCTGCGCCTTGGACCTGGCGTACGTATCGACGCCGTGGTAGCGCCGGAGCAGACGGCGAAGAACGCCATCAAGAACGGCTACCCACTGCGCGTCATTGAAGGCGAGTACGCGTTCCGCGAGCCGCTCGTCGTGATTGCCGAAAAGGGCGACGCCGAATGGACCGCCAAGATAGGCGAAATCATCAAGGCGATGAAGGCCGACGGCACGCTCGGCACCTTGACCAAGAAGTGGTACGGCGCCGACTACAGTGCTGACTAAGCGAGACTGGGCCTGGGCGATCTTACTGCCCGGGCCCTTCCATTTGCCGTTCGTCCTGAAAGAGCCACCATGTCCTACCCTGACACCTACTACCGCCGCACCATGACAGACACCACCGTTCGCCCTGCGCTGAGCGGCCCGACAGAGTGCGACACGGTGATCGTAGGCGCGGGCCTTGCCGGCCTCACCACGGCGCTGCAGCTTGCGCGCGCTGGCGTTTCTGTCCTGGTGCTCGAAGCTGAATCCGTGGGCTTCGGTGCTTCCGGCCGCAACGGTGGTTTCGTCAGCGCCGGGTTTGCCACAGACAATTCAGCGATTGCGCGCGTCGTCGGCGACGAGGCCGCCAAGAATATCCATCGTCTATCTGTCGAAGGCGTCGAGTTCGTTCGTGACACCATCTGCGATCTCGACATCATCGATGCCAACCCGCAGCGCGGCATCATCAGCGCACTGCGCTACGACGGCGGCGAAAGCCTCAAGCTGTATGCCGAGGAAATGAACCGCGACTACGGCAGCGAACTGGAATTCATGGATCGCGATCAGGTTCGCACCATGCTGAAGTCTGAGCGTTACTTCCAGGCATTGCGCAGCGAGAAATCCTTCCACATGCATCCGCTCAATTATCTGAGGGCCGTGGCGGCGGAAATCGAGCGGCTGGGCGGGCGCATTTATGAGAACTCGGCCGCAATTGACTGTCAGCTTGCCAGCGCCGAAAAGATTGTAACGACCGCCGGCGGGCGGGTCAGGGCGCGTCGGACCGTTCTGACCACCGGCGGCTATACGGGTCGCCTCGTGGGCAGGCTCAAGCGCTCATTCCTGCCGATTGCAACCTACGTGATGATCTCCGAGGAAAACCCGGAACTGATCTCCACGGCAATCGCCACGTCCTGCGCAGTGGGCGACAATCGCCGCGCTGGAGACTACTACCGGCTCGTGGACGGAGGCAAGCGTCTGCTGTGGGGCGGTCGCATCACAACGCGCGCCGCATCGCCTGGCGCCCTCGCGCGTCAATTGCGCCACGAGATGGTCGGCACCTATCCGCAGCTGAGCGGACTGAAGACAGAGCTCGCCTGGTCGGGCCTGATGTCCTATGCCCGCCACCTGATGCCCCAGATCGGCGAGATGATGCCAGGGGTCTGGCATTGTACCGCGTTTGGGGGCCATGGCCTCAACACCACGGCAATCGGCGGCAAGGTGGTCGCCGAGGGCATTCTCGGGCAATCCGACCGGTACCGCCTCTTCCAGCCCTTCGGACTCGTCTGGGCCGGCGGCGTTGCGGGGCTGGCGGCGGCACAGCTTACCTATTGGAAATTGCAGGCGCAGGACTGGTGGCGAGAGAGAGCCGCCTGAAGAAAACGCCGCGGGAGAAAATCCGAATGTTTGGAAGATTGATACTGAACTATCCGGATGCCACGAGACGCACGGGCATCCTTCTCATGCTGGCGCTGCTGTCAGCACTTTTCTATGCGCTCGGCGTCAGCTCGGCTTGGATCGGCAAGCTCCTTCCGGTCGCCATCGGCTGGGTCTCTGACAGCCCTCAGACAAGCCGTGTCGTTTCGGCAGTCCTGCTCTCGCTCATTATCGCCGTCAACGTCAGGCTTCTGCGGCTTCTTTCTCGGCGCCACCAGATCGTCGGTGTCTGGGTAGAGCTTTTCGCTTTGCTGATGATGTTCTTTTACTCCTTCGATCTGTCCTTTGCTTTCATCGCCAAGAAGATTGGCTTCCTGATCACCCAGGGCGTCACGACAACACTCTACATCTCGGCGATCTCGATCGTTATCGCTACGGTCATTGCGCTTGCCGGTGCGATCGCAAAACTCTCGAAGAACGGCGTTGTCTATGGTCTTGCGACCTTCTACACCTCACTCTTTCGCGGCCTGCCGCTCCTGATGCAGATCTATATCATCTATCTCGGCCTGCCGCAGGTCGGATATGTCATCGGCGCCGTTCCAGCCGGCATTCTGGCGCTCTCGCTTTGCTACGGCGCCTATATGACGGAGATCTTCCGCGCCGGCATCGAGAGCATTCCGCGCGGCCAGTCGGAAGGTGCTACCGCCCTTGGCCTAAGTCCCAACCAGACGATGTTTCTCGTTATCCTGCCGCAGGCGATGCGCGTCATCATTCCGCCGACGGGCAACCAGTTCATCGCCATGCTGAAGGACTCGTCGCTGGTTTCCGTCGTTGGTGTGTGGGAAATCATGTATCTCGCCCGCACCCAAGGCCAAACGGAATTCCGCCACATCGAAATGCTGATCACCGCCTCGATGATCTACTGGCTCCTGTCGATTAGCCTTGAGTTCCTCCAGGCCAGGATCGAAGAACGTTTTGGCCGCTTCAATGTCCGATAGCATCCGGTCGGCGTCGGCAGTTGGGACCGGCGCCAACGCCAATTTGCGGGCCGCAGCCATTGTCATCACCGCCTTTGCAGCCTTTTCCGGCACCGACGCGCTCGTCAAACTTTTGAGCGCCGAGTTCCGGGTCCCGCAAGTCACCTTCCTCATCACCCTGGCGGCGCTCCTCCTCGTCAGCGGCCGCGCAGTATTCACCCGCCGGCTGGGCGAACTCGTACCCCGGCAGCCGGGACTGGCGCTGATACGCGCGCTGTTGCTTGCTGGTGATACGCTGCTGATCCACTACGCGTTTGCAGCGCTGCCTCTAGCTGAAGCTTATGTCCTTGCTTTCCTCTCTCCGGTTCTTGTTGCCATTCTGGCCTTCGTCTCTCTTGGCGAACGGCTGTCGCTGATCGGATGGCTTGGTGTGGGGCTCGGCTTTGCAGGCGTCGCGGTGGCGCTGCGACCGGGTGCCGTTGCGCTCAATTTGGGCCACATGGCGGCAATCGGCTCCGCTCTTCTCTTTGCGCTCTCGCTCGCGTTGTTGCGGAAGACGAAATCCGAGGAATCCGACGATGCGCTCGTTGCAACAATGCTGGTGATGCTGACCGTCACGGCCTTCATCGTTGCGATGGCGACAGGCGGGTTCGATGCCATCGGACCGGGCGCGCTGCTGGTCGCTGTTCTCGCTGGAACCCTGCTTTACGTCGGCCATGCTCTGTTGGTGCGGGCCTTCCGTATCGGCGACGCGTCGGTCGTTGCAGCCTTCCAATACAGCCACATTGTCTGGGGCTGCCTCTACGGAGCAGTGCTGTTTGGTGCTCCGATTGAAACTTACACAATCGTCGGAGGTGTCATCATCATCTTCTCCGGCTGGCTTGTGCTCAAATAGTCTAGGGAGAATATGACTTGACGTTCAATCCGCGGCCTGAAATCGAGCTTACCGGTGTCAACAAATGGTACGGCGAATACCACGCTCTGAACGAGATCAACCTGACGATCCGCAAGGGTGAGCGCGTCGTTATCTGTGGCCCCTCGGGGTCGGGCAAGTCGACGCTGATCCGCTGCATCAATCGTCTTGAGGTGCATCAGCGAGGCTGTATCGTCGTCGCAGGTACCGAGCTTTCGGAAAACGAGAGGAATATCGGCGACATCCGCCGCGAAGTCGGGATGGTATTCCAACACTTCAACCTCTTCCCCCACCTCACGATACTTGAGAACTGCGTTCTGGCTCCCGTCTGGGTTCGGAAGATGGACAAGAGGAGGGCGACGGAAATCGCCATGCACTATCTCGAGCGTGTGCGCATTCCCGAGCAGGCGGGCAAATATCCGGGCCAGCTTTCCGGCGGTCAACAGCAGCGCGTCGCCATTGCCCGGGCTCTCTGCATGCAGCCGAAGGTCATGTTGTTCGACGAGCCGACCTCGGCGCTTGATCCGGAGATGGTCAAGGAAGTGCTTGAGACCATGGTGTCACTCGCCGAAACGGGAATGACCATGGTCTGCGTCACCCACGAGATGGGTTTTGCCCGTCAGGTCGCCGACAGAGTGATCTTCATGGACCGCGGTGCGATCGTGGAGGAGGCAGCGCCTGCCGAGTTCTTCGACAACCCGCAAAACGACCGCAGCAAGCTCTTCCTCAGCCAGATCCTGCACTGAACCTGAAAGGTGCGGCAGATCGAATGACCTGCCGCCTTCTTGTTGTTGTCGCTGTTTGCGGAGAAGCTATAGCGGCAGCGGTTGCTGGGGAAATCCGCCAACATGGGTGCAGGTGATGGCCGCGCAGTCGCGGCCTTGCTCCAGGCAGGCGACCAGCGGCTGCTGTGCCACGAAGGCCGCCAGAAATCCGGCGATGAAGCTGTCGCCCGCGCCGGTCGTATCCACGACCGTGACCGGCGCGATTGAGGATTCCCCGAATTCCTCTCCGCGACGCGCCAGCGCACCGTCGCTCCCGCAGGTGACGACCGCACAAGCGGCGCCATTCGCAAGCAGATAGGAGAGCAAGCTGTCGGCCGGCGCGCCGCGTGCGCCAGCCGAGGCAAAGGCCACGGTCAGGCCAGCGACGCCGAGGTTCTCCGGGTTAGCGTTGACGGAAATATCTTGGGACAGGCTCACACCTTCGCCCGAAAGCCTGCGCCGCAGTTCACCGGCGTCATCCAGCCAGCCGAGATGCACGTGGTCCATGGTCTTGAGGACAGCGATGTCCTCCTCGCTCGGCCTGTAACCGGCGCATGTGCCGAAATCTTCATAGGCAATGATCCGGTCGCCAGAGGCGGTTTGCTCGATGTTGGTATAGGCAGTGTTACCTGGACGCAGCTGCAAACACGACGTTTCGACACCATTATCTTTCAATGCCCTCGTCGTGCGCTCACCATCAACGTCTTTGCCAACCGCTCCAAAATAAAAGGAACTGTGTCCAAGACGAGCAAGCTGTACTGCGACGTTCACGGCATTACCGCCGATCAGCGACTGGTTGATCGGCGCCTGGAAACGGTCCACGCAATTGTCGCCAACGGCTGCGAAACGAAAATGCGCCATTCTAGGTCTACCTTTGATGCTGGGCTTTACGCCGACGAAAGCCGCGAACACGATCGTGTCGCGGCTTGCGCTGAGCTTAGCAGATCAATAAGCGACGCGCTTGTAGTAGCGGCGCGTCGTCAACGGATGATTGCGCATGACTTCAAGATGCGCGCTAATCCGTTCCAAAACGGTTGCAAGCAGGATCGGCGATACGAGCGCCCTGACATCCGCCGATATGCCCGGGAGCTCGAATTCGGCCGTATCCAGAACCGTCAGTTTATCCGTGTAGTTCGGCACGAAATTTTCGACGCGTTCAGCCAACGCACGATAGGCATCCTCGCCCTTGAAGAGGATGACACTGACATCCTTCTCGACCAGCTCCAGCGTTCCGTGGAAGAAATCGGAGGCGTGGACCGGGCGGGTACGGATCCACTGCATTTCTTCCAGAATGCACATGCCGTAATAGAAGGCTTCAGGCCAGACATTTCCTGCGCCGGTGACGATGTGGTAGTCCGAGCCGGCGAAGGCTTTGGCGTAAGCCTCCGCCTTGCTCTCGAAGGTCCGCTTCACTTCCAGAAGCAAGGCCGGCAGCTGCGTCAGTTCTGCTTTGAGCTGATCATAATTGGCGATCTCGCCACGGTGTTTCATGATTGATAGCGCGATGAAGAGCGACTGCAGATAAAAGGATTCGCAGGAAGTATCGTCCTCGGCGAAGTTCACGAAAACATGGTCCCCACCCTTGCCGAGAGGCGTCTCCTCGTGGCCGACCATCGTCAGCACCGTCGCACCCACCTCCTTCAGTTTGGCCAGCAGCGCGACACTTTCCTTCGTGGTACCCGAAAGCGAAGGCATGACGACGATAGACTGTTTGGTGAGATTTGCCGACCCGCCGACGAAGAGTTCGGCGGTGAGATCCAGGAATGCCGGGAAGCGCGACCTGCGCTGTAGCAGCTGGGCAGCCGGTTGCATCAGGATGCCCGCGCCCCCAGTGCCCAGGAAGAAGATGTTGTCGGCTCCGGCCTCAAGGCAGGAGGCGATCACATCGTCGATGCGGTGGGCCAGGCCTACAGCGCCAGACTGGATACGCAGGAACCGCTGCTCGTCGAAATTTAACATGTAACTCTCATCGGTTGATGACGCCGTATGGCGTCGTTTCGGAAGCACGCTTTCAATGTTGTAAGACAACTGACATCTTCCGTTGCGGGTGTCAAGCGAGCTCCAGGGTCAGGTCAGCCGCATTAAAGTGATTGGCAGCCCGCGCGGCTCGACAGGAACGCCTTGACCTGGCAAAATTCGTCAGACAAGAAAAAGGACCATAATGGAACCTAGTGAGGCACTGGATTGGACGATTCCATTCGCGACACGCGCACCATTGTCATCCAGCTGCGCGACCGCATCGCCGAGCTTATACGTGACAAGGGCTTGAAGCCCGGTGACAGATTGCCGACCGAAGCCCAGCTGACGGCGCGTTTCAATGTCTCACGGCCAGCCCTTCGGGAAGCTTTAAAGCTGCTCGAACAGGAAGGGGAGATATACGTCGAGCATGGCCGCGGCCGCTTCGTTTCAGCGATCTCCGCAGTTCAGGTTGACCGTCCGATCACGGTCTTTGAAAGCGTCACCGACATGACGCGAGCCTATGGCTATAAGACGATCAATAAGGTCCTGTCGATTTCGGAGGAGGAGCCGCAAGCGACAACCGCAAAGCACCTGCAAATTGGCGACAAGGATCGCGTCATCCGTATCGAACGCCTGCGCCTCGAAAACGATGAGCCCATCATGTACTGCGTCGACTACGTGCCTCGCAGCATCATTCCGATGCGTCTCTATGACATCGACTGGAGCGGCTCGTTGCTTTCGCTGCTCGATCAATACAAGCAGCGTCCCCGCATGTCCTCGGCTTCGGTTAGTGCCGTCATGCTTCCCGAACATGTCATCGAACGCCACGATCTGAGGGATTTCGGGCCTGCGCTGCTGATCACCGAGACCTGCTTCAACGCTTCCGGCGTGCCGGTGATCTACGCGATTGACTATCACCGGGGCAGCCACTTTTCCTTTAGCCTCGTGCGAAAGTAGACAAGCTCTTTCGAAGATCACCCGGGCATGTCGACATCGTCCAGCCGGTTTTTTGCTTTGTCTCCTGCAAGGGTTTCCCAGACCTTGCGCGCGGCAAATGTTTCAGCCTCTCGCGCCTTCGAACCAGTCGGCGTAAGGGGTGTTCTTGACCAAATGTCGATTTAAGTCCGGCGCTCCATCTGTCCACCAGACGGGTCCGCGCTCCCCTAGCGCAATCTTTGCGGCGTTAACTGCTGTCCTTGCGGTGTGAAGCTCATCGGCTCGTCCGACGGCTTCCTTAACGGCCCTCCTTGCCGACATCAGTTTTGACACGAGGAGCTTTCGCTCTTCTTCAGGCAGACGGGGATTTGTCTTTCTCCAGAGGCGTCCGCGAACGATGATGTAACGGCCGTCGGGCGTCTCAAGGAACGCCTTCTCATGAACCTGTTTTGCCGTCATCCGTCTTGTCCGCGAAGATCGACGCAGCGCAGCCGGTAGCCTCCAGTGACCATCGTTCCGAAGACTTCGGTTTCGTCGGCGCGCCTGAAACGGTCGACGCTAGACTGCGTTCGCAGACCATCGCGCCAGTTTCTATGTGCGGTGAAAGCATTGGCGTCATCCCACGTGCGCGGTATGCCGTCTGAACGGACAAGAACCACGTCCTGGCAGCAGAACTCAACGGGCCCGACGTGTAGACGATCGTCGATCATGTGAACTCCGGCAAGCAGAGGTGAGGCGATGCCGGACAGGTGGGGCGCTCGTCTGCCATTTCGTTGGCCATCACGGGAAATCGGAAAAACCGTGATGTTCACCATCCCTGTCACGTCCGATTGACACGGCCCGCGCTCGGAGAGGGGAATGTCGATGAGCCGACATGGTTCCGATGAAAACAATTTCCACGGGCAAGAAACAAGGAAAGGCCCTCAGGGTCACCCATGACCGTGAGCGCTCATATGTTTCATTCGGACGCCCCCGAGTGGTCCACGTCTTCGGCACCAAGCGGCTACGACCGAAATGGTTACACGACTTCATCCCGTGCCTCAGAACCCGCTAACAGCAATCGCAGTTGGCTCGTGACAGCGGGCACTCGGTCGGTAAGATGCAGAGGTTAACGGGTCTTGAGAGAACCTTTAGTTGATTTTGCTCTCCTCGCGTATAACGGCTTGTAAGCGGCCCGCGTCGGTCGGCTCGCTTGTTTCTCGTCGGCCGTGCATTGCTAGTTTGAATATTAGGTTTTTTTGCCTACCGTTGATGGGTCGAAAATGCGAAACTTCGAACTTGCCCGCAGTTTGGACTCATGCTAATTTTACCTACTAATGGTAGGTCAAAAAAACGAAAAGATAAACCAACTTCGCCGCCTGGTCCCCGAGGGGCTGGTGGTTGACACCGCGTGGCTGGAAAAACACGGATACCGTCGGCAGTGGCGCGAAAAATACGTGGCGCAGGGCTGGCTGGAAGGTGTCGTTCGTGGCGTCTATCAGCGACCGACAGGCAACGTTGATCAGGCGATAGCCTGGCAGCGCGTGATCATCTCGCTCCAGCGACTTCTGGGCAAATCCGTGCACGTAGGCGGCCGCAGTGCCCTCGAGCTACAAGGCCTGACGCACTACCTCCGCTTTTCAGGCAAGCCAGAAATCCACCTCTATGCCTATGGCAGTCTGCCTGGCTGGGTAGAGCGGATACCGACCGACGCTCAGTTCGTCGAACATAAGGCAGACAAGCTCTTTGATGCCGACGCACCTGGAAGGACGCGCCTGGCATGGGGACACTGGGGGTGGGAGCTTCATGTCTCCGCGCCGGAGCGAGCATTTTGCGAGCTTCTCGACCTGCTCCCATCCCGGGAGACGTTTCATCAAGCGGACGTCCTAATGGAGTCGGTTCGCACTCTAAGCCCGAAGCGGGTTCAGGCCGTGCTGGAAGCGTGCCGCAGCGTAAAGGTGAAGCGGCTGTTCCTCTGGTTTGCCGAGCGGCACGCCCATCCATGGCTCGGCCGGCTCGATCTCAAACGTATCGACCTCGGTCGTGGCAAGCGCCAGATCGTGGTCGGCGGGCGGCTGGACAGCAAGTATCAGATCACTGTGCCGGAGACACTCGATGCCGGCGTCTGAAGCCGATCGCGCGCAAGTCTGCCTCCTTGTTCGAGTTCTTCCGCTCGTTGCAGAGGAGAACGTCTTCGCAGTGAAGGGTGGCACGGCCATCAATCTTTTCGTTAGAGACCTTCCACGTCTGTCGGTCGATATCGATCTGACCTATCTGCCGGTCGAAGATCGCGCGACTTCTCTCGCCAATATCGATGCCGCCATACGGCGGATTGCTGCCAGAATATCCGATGCAACAAAGGTGCTGGTTACCTCCGACGGCGTACAGATCAAAATCGAGGTGACGTCTGTCATTCGTGGCTGCGTCTACTCTCCCGAGACACGGGCGGTTTGCGACCGGGTCGAAGAGCTGTTCGGATATGCCGAGGTGCCTGTTGTGTCCTTCCCGGACCTCTACGCCGGCAAGATC
The DNA here is from genome assembly GCF_047325115.1 of Rhizobium sp. Rhizsp82. Classification (NCBI taxonomy): domain Bacteria; kingdom Pseudomonadati; phylum Pseudomonadota; class Alphaproteobacteria; order Hyphomicrobiales; family Rhizobiaceae; genus Rhizobium; species Rhizobium sp. Rhizsp82. The sequence goes on from NZ_CP168569.1 coordinate 842,632, forward strand.
GTCGCAGCCTTGGATCGGCAGCATCCACGAGATCTGTTCGATATCAGGCGTCTGCTCGCGAATGAGGGAATATCCGATGAGCTGCGGCGTGCCTTCATTGTCTACATCCTGAGCCACAACAGGCCGATGGGCGAGGTCTTGGCGCCGACGCGCAAGGATTTGCGCCACGAGTTTGACGCGGGGTTTGCCGGCATGACGGAAGAGCCCGTGACCCTGGAGGCGCTATACGATGCTCGTTAAGCTCTAATCGCAGAGGTCGTTGGCAAGATGGCTGCCGAGCACCGGCGCTTTCTTCTCTCCTTCAAGGCCCGCGAGCCAGAGTGGGACTTGCTAGGCGTGCCTGGAGCCGCGGACTTGCCGGCGGTGCGCTGGAAAGTCGACAACTTGGCCAAACTTTCGGGGGGCCGACGCGAAAAGCTGTTGTCTGATCTCGGGCGGGTGCTTGCGACATGAGATACGGAGGAGGGATGGGGACGCCGAAGTGAAAAGGAACAAGACCACGATCTGCAAGCTATGCTCTGCAGTAGCTGGCTCTCGGGCTGCAGCACTGACGATGTGGATTGCCAGAACGTCATAGCTTGCAAACACAGCCGAGATGAGAGGATAATCCTTGGTCCGTCTCTTCGTCGGCGTTACGGACAAGGCCTGGTTCGATCAGTTGAGCGCCTCTGTTCCGCATGACGAAGTCGGACAAGCGGTTGAAGATCCGTTGATTGCCTCCCTCAATCTCGCTGACAACGTTTCAAAGCTTTCGTTCAGCGAAATACTTAGTGCGGCGGCTAGAGTCCTAGCCCGGAAATGACAGATGGTTTGCGCGATCTGATATTTGCGAATAGGTAGCGAACTCCTCGCCCGAGCAAGAACTCCGCTATGTGCTGCACGATCACTCCGCGGCCTTGCGGTCGTTCATTGGCAAACTCGACCGAGCTTAATCACCTTCGGGCCATACCTCTGCATGGTGGGCAATTGCAATTAACCGCGGATCTCGACCTGTCGAGCGCAGCCTCGTCCTTCTACGCTTTTCGATCCCGTCCTCTCTTAAAGCAGATCTTCCCCAGGGCAAGCAGAATGGTACCGCGCCGACCTTGGTGAAGTCTCCACGACGATGGACTGCGCATTCTTAACCATGGGTCACGATAATTTGTCTGCGCGTCCCGCGCCACAGCAGAGCGCTTCAGAAGGTTGGCGCGCGGTCCCACGGGGACCGCGCGCAGATCGTTACCGCAAGGCGATCGGGCGGATCGCTTCTGGAAAGTCTTGATAGGACACCGGTCGCAGAAACCGATAAATTGCGAGTGTTCCGACCGAGGTAGAACGGCCATCGGCCGTCGCCGGATAGGGGCCGCCGTGCACCATGGCAGGCGACACCTCAACCCCGGTGCCGAAGCCATTGACGAGCAGCCGCCCCGCCAGCATCTCAAGCTTCGGAACAAGACGTCGAGCGTCGTCGATATCGCTATCGTCGACATGCAACGCGACGGTGAGCTGGCCCTCGAGAGCGTCAATCACCTTCTCCAGCTCATCGAAATCCTTGCAGCGCACGACTAGCCCGGCCGCGCCGAAGACTTCGTCCTGCAGTTCGTGATGTGCGAGGAGCGAGGCGGCCGACGTTTCAAAGAGCGCGGCCACTCCGTCGTATTTGCCGCCGGACTTTCCCTTGGCGAGCATGGAAACCTCGGCATGTCGTTCGAGGCGGCCGACGCCCTCTCGAAACGCCTTGGCGATGGCCGGTGTCAGCATCGTCTGCGCCCCGGTCTCCGGCAGCAGTTCCCTGGCCCTCGCGATAAAGGCGTCGAGCCCCTTACCGTGTACGGCCAGGATGAGACCGGGGTTCGTGCAGAATTGGCCGGCGCCGAGCGCCAGTGACGAGACAAAAGATGTCGCGATCTCCTCGGCGCGATTAGCAAGCGCTCCCGGAAACAGGATGACCGGGTTGATGCTGCTCATCTCGGCGTAGACGGGGATCGGCTGCTTGCGTTCGGATGCGATCTTCATAAGTGCGGTCCCACCTTTGCGGGAGCCGGTAAAGCCGACCGCGCGGATCCTCGGGTCGGCGACCAGCTGCTGCCCCACGTCGAAGCCCGTGTCGAACAGAAGAGCGAACGTACCAACGGGCAGGTTGGCTTTCTGGACGGCACGCTGTACTGCGCGCCCCACGAGTTCGGACGTCCCTGGATGCGCCGAGTGGGCCTTTACGACGACCGGGCAGCCGGCGGCCAAGGCTGAGGCTGTGTCGCCGCCCGCAACCGAAAAGGCCAAAGGGAAGTTCGAGGCGCCGAAGACGGCGACAGGCCCGATGGGAATGTTGCGCAGGCGAAGGTCCGGCTTGGGCACCGGCTTTCGCGAGGCATCGCCCGCGTCGAAGCGGAGCTCCTGAAACCGGCCTTCGGGAACTCCTTTGCGAACAGCCGAAGCTGGGCGGTCGTACGGGCTCGCTCCCCCTCCAGCCTCCCGCGCGGAAGGCCAGTCTCGGCCATAGCGCGCTCGACCAGCTCATCGCCGACGCCTTCGATCTCGGTCGCTATCGTCTCGAGGAATGAGGCTCGCGCTTCGAGGTCCGTTTCGCGATAGATGCTGAAGGCCTCCCACGCCAGACGGGTAGCATCCTCGACGTCGGCAGGCGCGGCGCCCCCGAAAGAAACGGCCAGGGACCTTCCGGTCGCAGCTTCGATCCCCGAAAACTCGCCGTTCGAGCCGCGCTCTTCTGATCCTGCGATCAAAAGGTTCCCTTTAATTGCCATTGTAAACACCTCCGATGAAAAGTATGACTTTTCATATAGTCTTGCTCATTGGACATTTCGACCCGCTTCGATCATTGGAGGGTGTTTTCCGGGAATTTGCGGTATCCGGTTTTTTCCATGTCAAGGCGTTTCAGGTGCGCGCCTGCGCGATAGCCAAGCTCTCGATAGCCTCCCGCATCAGACGCAATCTTTCAAGTTCTAGGGCGGCGTCCTGAAGCGCGCGGTGGGCCGGTCTAGCAGGCTCGCTCCGCGCAATGACTTTTGCGACGAGCGCAGCGGCGTCAACGCCACGCACATTTCTGTCTTCAATCAGCATCAAGGCAACCTCCACGAAGAGATCGTCGGACTTTCGCACCCGCAGACTGTGTCTCGGAACCCCTCCGGCGCGAAGCAGGACGCTGAGCCATTTTCCGTCCCATGACGGCGAACTCGCGTAGAGATCATGATCGGACAGCGTTGCCATCATCTCTTGGACCACCAACGAAACCGGGACGCCTTGATCAGCAAGCTTTTCTCGGGAAATGCCATGAATGCCTTCTGCGGTTTCCGACCAGTCCGTCCAGTTCGGCTCCGGAGCGATGAGCAGAGACCGCGACCGGCCGTCCTCGAACACCCAAGCAATTTCGATCGGATAGCTATGCTTGCTGAGCGAGGAAGCTTCGAAATCCAGGAATACGATCATGGTCGATCTCTAGTCGAAGTCGCCAGTTCTCCCAGCCCGGAAGACGACCACGGGGTCGCCCTCTTCTCCGACTGCGGGACGGCCGTCTCGCCGCACGACTAACACTCCAGCGTGGCGGCTCGCAGCTTCTTTTGCCTCGGCAATGGCCTCTTCTTCTGTGCCGCTGACGACGGTCTCCCATGCTTGTATGGGCTCGCCTCGGTCATCGAGATCGTAGGCGAATATGCTCAATGCAGAAAACGTCCCCGGCATCATGCGGTGCCGTGTTTAGGTGGGGCAAGCTGCGCCGCAGTTTCGCGGACGTCATCCTTGCATTCTTCGTCGTCCGAGCGGTCAAGCTTAGCCCTTATTCGGAACGCCTCCCCCTCTGTAACTCCGATAGGCTGGTCGGAATCATCAGGACGGCCTGCGCTGCTTCGTTTGATCGCCGCATCCTTCGGGGCGCCGTTGGGATCGATCTTAGACATCTCTTTCTCCTATTCGTACATCGCGGAACGGAATCCGTCAGAGGATACGTCTCCCCATGCCGGTGGACGAACGTCATTTCCCTAAGGACGGCCTCGGGTAGATATGATGGTCCGCCTGCCGTCGTTGGTGTTCGTGTAACGCTTACGCAACTACACGAGACTATTCCCGGTTGGCGGTCTGCGGGGCAGGGATGCGGTCCTTCGCATCAGCACGGCCTGTGGTGGGATCGGCGTCCGTCACGCCGTCACCGGCCTCGCGGCTGCTGCCCATATTTACCGGCGGCGCGCGGCGGTCGTCGGCGTTTGTCTCCGGCAGCTCGTTGTCCTGGGTGTCTTCGCTCAAAGACTTCGGCGGAAGCTTTGCAGAGCTTGGGATTGAATTGTTGGTCATGCTCTTACTCCTTATGGAACGGAACTCGCAGGCGCGGAGCAAGTTCCCGGTGACGGCGTCGTTGTGCTTCATTCTTGTTTACGATCACAACACGCCCGTTCAATGCAGATGCTCGTTATGTGGCTCGTCACCAGGAACGTGTCGCCAAAGCGGTACTGGTCGCATCATTGACGCCAAACATGTACCGGAGCGAGGAAAACCCGACGGGCCAGGCGCCGGAATGGTTCGAAGCGATCCGGGCAGGCGTATTGGGCAACCGGTCGCAATTCTACCGTTTCGTCGCTGAGAATCCGTTCTACGGCTATAAACTCAATGGTACCAAACCCTCGGAAGCCGTCATTGCGAACTGGTGGCGCCAGAGCATGGCTGGCGGCGCTCTTGCCCATTACGCGACAGTCGACTCCTGGCTCGAAGACTATTCCGAGGATCTTAAAAAGATCACCGTGCCGGTGCTGGTGATGCATGGCGAGGCTGATGAGGTCGTCCCGTTCGCGAGTTCAGTGCCGCGCGCCGTCAACCTGCTCAAGAACGGCTCGCTAAAAACCTATCCAGGCTACCCCCACGGCATGCTAACCAGGCATGCGGATGTTCTCAACCCCGACCTGCTCTCGTTCATCAGGCACAATAATGGCCCGAGGCCAGAGGGGGCTTATGTCGAGCTTCAGCCGTTGACGACGCCACCTCCATCTCGTCATCGGGCTCCGGCGTGCGACGGTTCATCGGGTGGCAGGCGACCTGGGGTATGAATCGACGACGGCCTTCATCGTCGTGTTCAAGAAGGCGCTAGGTATCACGCCTGCGCGCGACCATGCCAGTCGATTTTTGGGTGCCGACAGCGTCTAAGGCCCTTGGCCTATTCGAAGATCAAGTGCAAAAATGCAAGGAGCTGGGCAGGTTCTACGCAACTCAGCAAGTATTCCTTGATTGGGGGTCCTGTTCTTGCCCAGCGAATGCCGTTCGACCTTGCTTGGTCGAATCCAACGCTTGGACTATCTGCAGACTTCACGCCCTGAGGTAAGCCAAGAAGATATAGAAATGCGCCTGGGTGACCTGTACGCCTTGAAGGCGCACAGCATTGGCGACGAGAAGATTTTCGCCTATATTCCGTCGAAAGATGGAGGCTGACGTGCCTAGCATAGCAAACGAGAACAGTGAGCGTATGAGTTTGAGGGTGGCTGCCACGGCCAAGGCTAAACTCTTGCGTGCTGCGGCGCTTCGTAATACCGATCTGAGGGATTTCGTGACGCAATCCGCCCTGCGAGAAGCAGAGGCTGTGATCGAGGAAGCCGAGACGATAAAAGTGTCGAAGCGCGATCATGTTTGCATCCTTGAGCTTCTGGAAAATCCGCCTAAACCTAACGCCAAGCTGCGCGCGGCGATTGCCGGTTTGCCTGGCAACCGATGACTTTACCTGCATGGCATGGGAACCGATCGCTAAGTGACAGGGTCGGGCAGTCTTCGATTGCGGCGACCGTCAGATGAACGAGTTTCTGCTCCGTTTTGCCCGACAGAGCCACGGACAGAATGCCTCAAAAACCTTCTGTGCTACCGACGATGCGGTGCCGACCATATTCTTACATTCTATACGATCGCGCCTTCGGCAGTCGAGCATGCGGCTGTGCCTGATGCACTGACACGCGGTCTTGCGAGCCATGGTGTGCTGGCTTCAGACTTGCTCGAGTTGGCTACCGATCGCGCGGTTGCTGGACAGGGACTGAGAGGCCGGGTTCTTCCCCCCGCAGCGCTTTGCTGCCCGTGTCTTACAGGAGAGGGCGGGGGCTTCCATTGATCATCTTCAGGATGAGCTATACCACCAGGGAACATATAAGGAGCCGGCGCCTGCGGAGGCCCGGCTAGAGAGGAAAAGGCCGAAGCGGCCTTCATCAGCCATTCCGGCGAAATGAACGACCCGATTGCCGCGTTCAGGACTGCTCAGCCGTCATTCTGTTCAAAACGAAATGCCACCTCACAAGCCGCGAACCGAGGTGGATGAGCCGGCGACCTCGGAGTAATGCTCCCAATCTGGCTCTGACCACCATGATCAAACCCTCTCAAGGTGGTTCGAGCTTGCATCAGGATGTGATGCAACGCTTCTCGCGAAGGGTATAATCAAAATAGCTACGACAGTAATCAGGGCAATCATTGCCCAAGCTTCGTTGAGCGCTTCGACCGTCGCGGCGGTTTGAACGAGCGGATCGAGCGTTGATGTCGCCTGTTCGTCAAAGGACCCGTTATGGCCCGCTATCATGGCGGTCGGTACGCCGACGAATTGCGCAACTGAGAGATTTCCTTTCTCCAGACCGTTCCAGATCTTCTGACCGAGCAGTTCCGATCGGGTGTAAATTACGGTGTCTATCAGCGCGATACCGATCGCGCCGCCAAGGTTGCGCATGAGGTTGAATAGTCCGCTGGCGTCTGGGACGTGGTCCGCTGAAAGGTTGCCGAGTGCTAGCCTGGTGGGGGGTAAAAGGCAGAACATGATGGAGACTCCTCTCACCACCTGAGGCCAGAACATCGCATCGAAGTCCGATGTCGGATCCTGAAATGCGCTCGCACCTATTCCGACGGCAAAGAGGGTGAAGCCTGCAGCGGAAAGCAGCCTCGGATCCATTCGTTTTTCCAGGGCGACTGCGATTGGGGCGGTGAAAAGCTGCGCAATACCGGTTACCAGCATCGTCATACCGATCTCCAGAGAATTGTGTCCCCTGACAAAGGCAAGAAAGACAGGCATCAGATACACGGACCCAAAAAGTCCGATGCCGAGCACGAAGCTCAGCGCCGAACCGATTAAAAAGTTTCGATCCTCAAAATTCCGTAGCTCTACCAAGGGAGAGGCAATGCGGAGCGACCGCCAGATAAAAAACGCGGCAGAAATCGAAGCGACAACAAACAGCCCGCCGCTGGTTAATGAGAGCCATCCACTGGTAGGCGCTTCCTTTAATCCGATTTCCAGACAGATCAGCGCTGTAGCCATGGAAGCCAGTCCCGGAGCGTCAAACCCTTTTATTGGCGCAACGGAGGTGCGCTCGCGGGGAAGCGATCTGGCAGCCACACCGGCAGCGAGGATGCCGGGGATGACGTTGATGAGGAAAAGCCAGTGCCAGGAATAGCTTTCAGTCAGCCAGCCCCCGACGATCGGCCCGACCGTTGGTGCAAGCACCGCCAGCACGCCAGCGATTGTCGTCGCCAGCGCCTGCCGATTGTCCGGGAAGAGCAGGAACACCGCGGAGAACACGGACGGGATCAGCGTGCCGCCTGCAAAGCCCTGGAGGACCCGCCACCCGACGAGTTGGCCAAAGCTGATGCTCGCCGCACATCCTGCCGAGGCGATCACGAAAACCACCAGGGAGAGCGCAAACAACCAGCGCATGGTCAGAACCCGTGTCAGAAAGCCAGTCAGAGGGATCGCGATGACCTCCGCAATGAGATAGGCAGTCTGGATCCAGCTCATCTGATCCGGATCAATATCGAGCGCGGACTGAATGGACGGCAAAGAGGTCGCCACGACCTGCACGTCCAAGATAGCCATGAACATGCCCACGCACATGGCGATGAAACCTGCCCAGACCAAGCGCGGGCGAGCTTTGATGGGATCGGCATCAGATTGTATCGGCACGCGGCAACCCTCTGAGGGCGGCATTTTCCGCCTTGATACGGATATTCAGAACGATGACATTGGCGACCGAAAATACCAATGCGTAAAGTGGCATGCCGAAACATAAAGGCAGGACCGCGATTTCCCCGATCACGACGACATAGTTGGGGTGTCGCAGGAAGCGATATGGGCCCGCGGATACGAGCGGTTCTCCGGGGACGACGATGATGCGCGTCGTCCACCGCCAGCCAAGCGTCGCAAGTGTCCAGAACCGAAGGATTTGCAGAAAAGCGAAGACGCTCAACCAAGCAATGGACAATTGCTCATCCCACGCGAGCATCCACAATCCGACAAGCCAGAGTCCATGCAGCAGTACGATCAGTGGGTAATGCTCGCCTGCGACCTCGCTGGCGCCCTTCGCCAACAGCCGCTTCGTATTGCGCCTTGCCAGCCATAGTTCACCAAGCCGCTCCAACGTGACCGCCGCTAGCAGAAGGATGGAAAGGATCATGCGGCCGCCTTCAGAGATACGCAGCTTGCCGTAAAACCGGGTCCCATAGCTGTCAGTACAGTGCGAGCGGGAAGTCCCGCGCCAATCAAGCGTTCGAGGACAAATATGGCCGTCGGTGCGGACATGTTGCCGTAGTCAGACAATACTTCTCGTTCGTGATTGAGTGTCCCCTGACCCAGTGCAAGGGCGGATTCGAGAGCGTCGATGACCTTGGCGCCGCCGGGATGGCACGCGAACCGATCGATGTCCGACAGCGATAGACCTGATCGAGCTAGAATAGCGCTGATCGCCGGTCGAATATTAGCCTCGGCAAAGGGCGGGATAGCTCTGTCGAAGATGACGCCCAAGCCTTCGGCGTCGACGCTCCATCCCATGATGTCGAGCGTGTCGGGCCAGCTGTGCTGCCCACTCATTTCGACCTCGGCGATACCATCGCTGGTGGCGCTGATGACACAGGCTGCTGCGCCATCACCGAAGAGAGCGGTTGCCACGATATTGGCCTTGGTCAACTTATCCAACCGAAAAGCGAGCGTGCAGGTCTCTACGGCCACCATCAGGACGATGCAGCCCGGCTTTGAAGACGCCAGCTGCGCCGCTATCGCAAAACCCGACACACCACCGGCGCAGCCCAGCCCAAATACCGGCACCCTCACGATATCATCACGAAAACCGAGCCTGGTGCTGACGCGAGCATCGAGACTGGGTGTGGCAATACCGGTCGATGAGACTGTTACGACAAAATCGACCTGCGATGCGGCCAGGTTCGCGGCCTCTAAGGCCTTGCCGGCCGCGTCAAAGAAGAGCTCGCTGGCACCCTCGATGTAGGCCGCGTTTCTGTCCTGCCAACCGGACGTTTTCAGATACCAATCTATCGGCCGAACTCCGTAGCGGCGTTTTATCCCGGCGCTCTTGAAGACTTTCGAAAGCCGATCGAAGTCGCCGAAGCGTGCGGCAAAAGCTCTGTGTGAGGCGACAGCGGCTTCGTGCTGGTCGATGACATGAGGAGGAACAGCTGTTCCAATGGATATCAGCTTAGCGGTTTCAGACATGAAGGCTTTCAAAATTTGACAGCGAAAGCCCTCTCCACCACGGGTCGAGCCACGATTTACAACGATTCTAAGGAAGAATTAGTTTCGTGGCGGCCCCATCATTTCACAATCAGATGTCAGAGACGATCGAAGGCGGGCCTTCACGCGAGAACTAGGACGGAGCGCGGAGGAGCACTTACGCTCGGGGCACTATTGGGAAGCGCGCGTCCAAGTCTCAGTCTTGCAGAGGACGCTCGTTGCACAGCCTTGGAGTTTCAACCTATCGCCCGAGACTGCGAGTTTGCCGCTGTAGGTCGCGTTGTTTCGCGGGTCCGTAAGTCGACCCTTGTACGAACCGCCATCGGGCTGAAACGACCCCAGCTTTTGACCGGCATACTTGCCCGATTTGGCGACGATGCAGTATTGGGAGCCGCAACGGTCGATGACGGAGAGTTCGCCATTCTGCGTTTTCCAGCTGCCCACTATTGGGTCGGCGCCCATTGCCGCACCGGAAAGAGCTAAAGATACCGCTGCGACCGTAAACGCGCGAAACATAGTACGCTCCTTGTTTTCAACCAATCAAGTATGTAGCGGCGACGATCTTAAGCAAGGCCGAATTGTCAAGGCCCTCAGTCCCGTCCGACACGGCGAGCGCAGTCAGGCGTGATCATCTTCATTGCTTGGTTGGACAGCAAACAGTCAGCTTATTGATCAGATTCATGACCTCGTCGCCGCACGGTGGGTATCGTACGGGGCAACGAGCATCAGGATCACAGGCACCCCATCACGAGAATGGGAAAGCCAGCTTGGTTGGACACTTAGCACTCCAAGGGATAAGCGACCCCCGCTAAGAATGGTCCGCCCCCACCGAACATCGCCATCCGCGAGGAGCTTATGGGCGATACGTCGATCAATTCGGGTTCGAAAGTCGGCAGGAGAGCAATTGTTTTGAGGCTACGCACCACGTCAATTGGGTGACCGGTTGCGGGCTTTGGGTACGGTATCATACATGCGGCTTTTTTCATGTTTTAACCCGCGCAGGCTATCAATCTGGGTCGTACCCATCGTGCTGGAACATTAAATGCCGTACCTGAAGCCTTCTCTCCCGTTCAAGATCATCTTAGCGACCCTGTTCGCAGCGATCATCATCGGCACCGTTTACGGGACCATGATGTACGCTGTGGTGCAGTCGGATCGGTCAACCGTTGAGCGGCAAGACAGCTTGCTTGCCCTTGTCGTCGGTAAGATGCAGGACTCGATCGCACATGACCAGGAGAGTGCGACCGTCTGGGACGACGCTGTCACGCATGTTGCTGAGGGTGATCGAGAGTGGATGGCTGCCAACCTTGGGCGATGGATGAACAGCTACTTCGGTCACGACGCCGCGTTCGTGTTGGGTCCGACAGACCAGCTGGCGTATGGGTATTCCGCGATCGAGGCGAACGAAGACGTTGCTTTCGCCTCAGTCGCCCCGGATGCGCTTAAACTCGTGAAGAAGCTGCGAAAGCGGCTGGCGGACGGGGATACAGCCGGAACGTCCGACAGAAGTCTGAGCATCGGCGAAAGCGACATTGTCAGGATCAGCAACCGGCCTGCGATATTGAGCGTCAAGCCTATAGTCTCGGACAGTGGTGAAATTGCTGTCGATGAACAACATCAGTTTGTCCATATCGCTTTGCGCTATCTTGATGGTGATTTCGCCAATACGTTGGCGTCGGAATATCTTTTCAACGATCTCCGCTTTGAATGGAGGAAAGACGGGCGGGAGGGGCGAAGTGTATTTCCTCTGACCTCACGATCGGGCCAGGTTTTGGGCTACTTCAGCTGGGTGCCTTTTCGGCCTGGCACTGAAGTGCTGCGGGCAACAGAGCCCGTCCTTGCCGTAGGCGGGCTTCTCGTGCTTGCTGTCATGTCGGCATTTGTTTTGCTTCTTCAAGGAAGGTCCAGTCGGCTGCGCGAAAGCCAAAGCCGGCTGCAGCATCTGGCTCATCACGACGTCCTGAGTGGCTTGCCGAACCGAGCTGCCTTCAATGCCGCAGTGGAAGAAACATTGGTAAAGTCTCAGGCGGCGATCCTTTTTGTTGATCTCGACCGCTTCAAGAATGTCAACGATACGCTCGGTCATCCCGTCGGCGATAAATTAATCGCCGAGGTAGGCAGCCGATTGCGTTCTGCTGTTGGCACTGGTGTCCTGGTGGCCCGTATCGGTGGTGACGAATTTACGATCATAATCCCGGACCCAAAGATGAACCTCGTCGAGAAGTTGGCCGAGGACATCGTCGCTGCGATACGCAGCCCATTCGAGATCGATGGGCAACCAATCCTTATTGGTGCAAGTATCGGTATTGCTGTGTCATCAAGCGGCTCAGATGCTCAGGACCTTATCCGTCGGGCTGATATCGCGCTCTATCACGCCAAGGAAGCAGGCAGAAACCAGTTTGCGATTTTCGGGCAACACATGGACGACCTGATCCGGACACGTCGAGACCTTGAGCGCGATCTTAGAACTGCATTGGAGACCGGTGATGAGATCGCCGTTCACTATCAGCCAATTTACGCTTCCAACGCCCGATTGATCGGCGTGGAAGCTCTAACAAGGTGGCGTCATCCTACCAAAGGTCTTGTTCAACCCGATACATTCATTTCCATTGCGGAAGAAGCGGGTCTGATCGACAGGTTAGGCGAGATTGTCATGAGCACCGCGCTGACCGATGCAAAAAAATGGCCAGAGCTGATCGTGGCCGTCAATGCCTCCCCAGTAGAGCTTCGATCAGAAACCTACGCTCTGAGGGTGATCGGCTTGCTGGACAAGTTCGATTTCGACCCGCGCCAACTCGAAATCGAAATCACCGAGAGTGCCGTCCTGGAGGATGAAGAGGCGTGTCGCCGAAACATTCGGGCTCTTCGCGAGATTGGTGTCCAGATCGCGCTCGATGATTTTGGCACGGGCTTCTCGTCGTTCGGACGCCTTCAAAAGCTGGATGTCGATCGGATCAAGATAGATCGCTGCTTCGTGGGCGAATACGGCAAGCCGGGCAGCAATGCTGGTATTGTCCAGGCCATGATTGAGCTAGCTCATGCTGGTGGAATGAGAGCAACGGCCGAGGGCATCGAGACGCCTGAACAGCAGGCTTGGCTCATCAACGCCGGGTGTGACGAACTCCAGGGATTTTTCCTTTCACGGCCCGTTGTGGCGTCCGAAATCGAACGTTTAAGGTCAGGCGCTGTTCATGAGGGCGGAGCAGCAGCAGGTTGATAACCGTTCGTTCGGCTCTGGTGATGACTAGCCTGCGGAAGTGGATCCCAGTGAGTTAAGACAATCGCCGGCGGAGGGCCTATGGTCGGCCCTCGGCCGGCTCTTCTATTGCGGGGCAGCCGCGACCCACAGATATCCGCCAATCTGGCGGTTGCGCCGCGACGACGTTCGACGAGGTCTCAGCGTGCGAGACTTAGCCTGCAAATGGCCTCCCAGCAAGATTCGGTACGCAAATAGACAGAACCATCCAAAAAAGGGGTTGCCCAGTGCGACACTGTTGCTGTCGTCAGTCGCAGATTGCTTCCGCCTCGATTTCAACCTCATAGTCTCCGATGAGGCCTCCGGCCTCGATAAGCGTATTTGCGGGCAGAACGGTTGCAAAAGCGCGGCCGTGGGCCCGGGATACCGGTTCCCACTGGTTTGCGTCACGCAGATAGATACGCGTGCGGATCACGTCTTCCATGCGGCCGCCAAGCGCAGAGATCGATGCCGCGATCTTGTCGAGAATGTAAGTGGCTTGCGCACCTGCGTTGCCTGGTGCGACGCAGCGGTCTGCACCATGGGTCGCGGTGGTGCCGGAGACGACAATACGGTTGTCGATCCGCACGGCGCGGCTATAGCCGGCAATCGGCTCCCAGACGCTGCCGGACGAGACACGCAGCCGGCCCGGACGACCGGGGACGGGCTGAGCACTGTAGACCGAGGGAATGGCATCGAGATGGTGGCTGAGATCGCCAGAGGCGGTAAGGAAGGGCGGCTTGCGATATTCATCTCCGCAGTCGCCAGGAATAGGCTGCGTCTTGGCAAATGCAGCCTTCAATGCAGCGTGATCCTCGGCGTCGAGCGCGAAGGAGAAGACGTTCAGGTTGTCGCCGCGGTGTTCGTTCTCGCCGATACGCGCGCCGACGATGGTGGCCGCAACCGACTGATGTTCCAGAACCCATCGGCTCGCGACGTTCGAGATCGAAACACCATGTTTGGCCGCAATGGTTGAAGCAGCGCTCAGGATGCTCTGAAAGGGGGCCCATCCGCCGGCGGTATCGATGAAGCGCTTATATTTCGAGCGGCTCCAGTCCGCGATCGATGTCGGTTCCGGCTTTCCCAGCCACTTCTCCGAGAGGAAGCCGCCGCATAGCGTCCCATAGGCGAGAAGCTTGACGCCGCTTTCGGCACACAGCGTCGAGAGCGCGCCCGCAGCCCGGCGGTCGACCAGCGAAAACGAAACTTGGTTGCTGGCGATCTCGATGCCGTCGGCGAGCGCCAACGCCAGATGTCCGGCGTCGAAGTTGGTAACGCCGAGCGCGCCGATCAACCCTTCCTCGCGCAGTCTCTGCATCTCGTGCAGGGCATCGAGCCATGCCGGATGCTCGAAGCTCCACCAATGAAATTGCAGGAGATCGACCTTGTCGACACCAAGCCGCGCCAGCCGTTCTTCGACGCCGCGACGCACGACCTCAGCCGACATCGGTCCCGGCTCCGGGCACCATTTGGTAAAGGCGGCCGGCCGCTGCCCGATCTGACAGCGCGACAGCAGTCGCCCGGCGATGAGCTCGGCCGAACCGTAGTGGTCCGCCATGTCGAACGTGTCAAAGCCGTCGCGCGCATAGGCCTGCAATATGTCGGCGCCGCTGTCCGGGTCTATCACTGTGCCGTTCTTTTCGATGTCGGCCACCTGCCAGAGACCGCAGACGATGCGGCTGATGGAAAGGTCCTTGGTGAGGGCAATGCGTGGGGGCTTGGTGGACATGTTGTTATTCCCTAGAGATCTGGTGGCGCTTGCCCTTGAGCGAGGCCAGCGCGTTGGCGCCGAGAATGCCGCGGGGGCGCAGGAGAAGGATGAGGCAAAGCCCGACGCCGATCATGACGATCTGCAGCGATGACGCACGCGCCTGCTGTTCGGGCGGCACGAAGGCTGAGACGCCGGCTGCCGACAACGCCCATAAACCCCAGACCACCACCGCACCAAGGATGGCGCCGCGATTGTTGCCGGAGCCACCGACGATCAGCATGGCCCAGACCTGGAATGTCAGGATCGGGAGATAGTTGTCGGGCGCGATGAAGCCGATGAAATGTCCCTGCGCGGCACCCGCCAACCCCATGATGGCCCCGCCGATGGTAAAGGCCTGCAGGCGAAAGTGGGTCGGTCGTTTGCCAAGTGCTTGTGCTGCGCTTTCATCTTCGCGGATGGCGCGCAAAACACGACCCCAGGGGCTGTTGGCAAGATGCTGAAGGCCAATATAGAGCCCGAGCACCACGGCCGCCATCAGAGCTAGATTGGAAAGCGAAAATGCTAGCGGACTGCCGGCGAGGCCTGCGAAGGGACGCGGAATGAAGCCGATGCCGAAAGCGCCGCCGGTCAGCGGCTCCAGGTTGAGAACGCAAAGCTGCGCGGTGACCGCAACGCCGAAGGTGGCAATGGCGAGATAATCGGATCGCAACCGTATGGTCAAAGCGCCGACCAGCCAAGCGGCCATTCCCGCAAACAGAGCGCCGCCAAGCCAGCCGATGGCGATAGGGAGGCCGAAGCCGCCGAAGCGGCCGGGTGCATCCGGGGTTGTCAAAAGTGCCGAAACGTAGGCGCCGATCGCGACGAAAGCGGCGACACCGACGTTGAAGAGGCCGGTCTGGCCCCACTGCACATTGAGCCCAAGGCACATGATGGCATAGGTCAGTGCCATGGTGAGGAAGAAGGCGGCGTAGGAGATCAGATCAAGGCTCATGCCGCCCTCCCGAATAGGCCCCGCGGGCGAAGAAGCAGAACCGCCACCAGAATGACGAAAGAGACGGCCGCTCGCCACTCTGCGCCGACGATCTGCACGGCCGCTGCCTCTGACAGGCCGACGATCATCCCGGCGATCATTGCACCGGGGACGCTGCCGATGCCGCCAAGGATCGCCGCAGCAAAGAGCGGCAGCAGCAGGTCGTGGCCGAGATAGGGGCGGATTTGCACCAAGAGGCCGGTCATGATGCCGGCAATGCAGGCAAGGGCGGCACCGACGAACCAGACGACGCGGATCACGCGCCTGACGTCGACGCCGGCGATGCCCGCCAAGGCCGGGTTTTCGCTGACGGCGCGCATCGAGCGGCCGATATCGGTCCGGGTCATCAGCAGGTGGACGGCGACAACCGCCACCGCCGAAAGGGCGAGCGACAAGAGCTGATCAGGTGTCGCCCGCAGCCCGGCGCCGACCTTCACGGCGATCTGCAGCGTTTTGGTGTAATAGGCGGGTTTGGACGTGAAGATGAATTCGAGGAGGCTTCGCAGCGCAAGTGAGGCGCCGAAACTGGCCATCACCAGGATGATGATTGCACCGCCGCGCGCGCGCAGGCGCCCGAACAGCGCGCTATCCACTCCAAGCGCCAGCAACCCGGTCAGCAGGATCGCGACGGCGGCGGCGATCGGCAGCGACCAGCCGAAGGAGAAGGGTCCGATCGGCTTCGTCAATGACGTCGACACGAGCCCGAGGCCGCCGCTGACGGCGAGGGCCAGGTAGGCGCCCCAGGACAGCATTTCGCCATGCGCAAAGTTGGCAAAGCGCAGGATTGAATAGGTCAGCGTCACGCCAATGGCGCCAAGGCCGATCATGGCGCCGGCAATCAGGCCATCCATCAGAAATTGCGGGTTCATGATGCTTTTGGCGCCTCGTTGGTGGTGCCGAGATAGAGCTTTGCAATCAGCGGGTCGCCGAGCAGCAAAGAGGCCTCGCCCTCATGCCTGATCCTGCCTTCGACAAGAATGACGGCGCGGCCGGCTATCGCCAGCGCCGCCTTGACGTTCTGCTCAACGAGGATGACGGTAACGCCGCCAGCGTTGATCTTCTTCAGCATCGAGAACACCTCGCCGACAATCTTCGGCGAAAGACCGGCGGATGGTTCATCGAGGATGAGCACGGAAGGATCGACAATCAGCGCGCGGGCAACCGCCAGCATCTGCCGCTGTCCGCCAGACAACGTCCCGGCGAGGCGCGACGGTTTGCTGGCGAGATCGGGAAAGCGACCATAGAGTGCTGCTATCCTGTCGGCTCGCTCCTTTTTTGCCAGGACGGCTGCGGCAAGCTGCAGGTTCTCGTGAATGGTCATCGTCGCGAAAATGTTTTCTGTCTGCGGCACGAAGGCCAGGCCTTCGCCGATCTTGCGGTGGGGCGCGACGTTGGTGATGTCCCGCTCACCGAGTGTGACGCTTCCCGAGTGGATGGGAACCACGCCAGCGACCGCCTTGACGAAGGTCGACTTGCCGGCCCCGTTTGGCCCGAGCAGCACCAGCAGTTCTCCCGGCGCCACCGAGAGATCGACGCCGCGGACGATCGGCAGGTCAGGCTCGTACCCGGCGATCAGGGCACGGGTTTGAAGTGCTGGTGCGGTCATGCCGCCGCTCCCAGATAGGCTTCGATGACATCGGGGTTGGAGGCGACGGCGGCAGGTGTGCCCTCGGCAAGCGGCTTCCCGAGCGCCATGGCGACGACACGCGAACACAGCCGCGATACCATATCCATATTGTGCTCGATCAGCAGGATCGACTTGCCTTGCGCATTGAGCTCCAGCACGCGTTCGATGATCGTTTCCAGGAGTGCCGGGTTGACGCCGGCGGCCGGTTCATCGAGCAGGATCGCCTGCGGATCGGCCATCAGGATGCGCGCGAGTTCGAGCAGCTTGCGCTGTCCGCCCGACAGCACCTTGGCCGGCTGTTTTTCGAGACCCGACAAGGTGACGAACTCCAAGAGCGCGCGCGCCTTGTCGACCGCCAGACGTTCCTGCCGCCTGACATGACCAAAGCGCAGGAAGTTGGCAAACAGCCGTTCGCCGTCCTGCGCCTGTGCGCCGACGAGCACATTCTCCAGCACGGTCATCTCGGGAAAGGGTTTCGGAATCTGGAAGGTGCGGCCGACGCCGCGGCCGATCCTCTGTTCCGGGTTTTCCTTCGAAACCTCACGGCCGCCGATCCAGATTTCGCCCGATGTCGGCCTCAGGCTGCCGGCGATCAGATTGAAGAGCGTGGTCTTGCCGGCTCCATTCGGGCCGATAAGCCCGAGCATCTCGCCTTCAGCCAGCCTAAGCGACATGCCGGAGACGGCGACGTTGCCCTGGAACGACTTGATCAGAGCGCGCGCGTCAATCACCGCTTCAGCGGATTTTGCCATTTTCGATCGGGCGTCTGGCACTGGCAAAGGCATGGAAGTAAGAAGTCTCTTGATTTGATTGGTGATGTTTGATCAAACTTTACTGCATGATGAAAAGCAACCCAAAAAAGCGCAGTCGTCTGGGGCCGGCGGGATGGTAGTCTCATCTGCGCGGGTCCAAGCCGGCCGGTCAACCGATGGTGGCCACGATCGCGACGATCAGTTGTCGCCGGTTGGGCGCGAAACGCTGCACGACAGGGTCTACGCACAATTGCGCAATTCGCTGATCAACGGCATGTTCGATGCAGGCGATGTTCTGCGCATCGTCGATCTGGCCGAACGCCTGCAGACCAGCACAATGCCGGTGCGCGAGGCGCTTGGCCGGCTGGTGTCCGAGCAGGCGCTGGAATCGCTTCCGAACCGATCGGTACGGGTGCCGCTGATCACGCGCGAGCGTCTTGATGATCTTGCCCGCGCCCGGATCCTGATCGAGGGCCAGATGGTTGCGCTGGCACTGCCCAGGTTGACGGATAACGATTTTGCCGTCCTGAGGCAGATCAATGTCGATTGCGATCTGGCTTTCGAGGAGCACGGCAAGGATATCGGCCATGTGACCTCGGCGCTGAACCAGCGGTTTCATTTCCATATCTATCATGCGGCGCGCTCGCAGGTGCTGATCCCAATCGTTGAAAGCCTTTGGCTGCAATCGGGTGCGATCATCCGCAAGGCCGCCCATATTCACGACGAACAGGGCGGACTTGCCGCTACCAATCATCATTGGGCGCTGATCGAGGCGCTTGAAAAACGCGACACCGAGGGGGCGATGCGGTCGCTGTCGAACGACATCGGCCGTTCCTTCGATCTCATTCGCGGGCGCCTGGATGGCGACCCTGAAGGCACCGCGTCGGGAGACATCGATGGCTGAGCTCAAAGACGACGGCTTCGACCTCTTTGATCTCAGGGTCGACGTGATCATTCCGGAGGGCGGCGCCGTCTATTGCGGCGCCAAGCCCGGCGATCATTTCGAGCTCAGGGGCGAGATGCTGCACCTGCCGGACGGGCAGGGGATATCGATCTACTCGCTCTCTTCCGTGCTGCCGCTGCTCGCGGCCAAGCAGCGTGCGACGGATCGCAACGACTGGATGACGACGGACGCCGACATCGCTTGCCCTGATCCCAACTGCTCGACACGGCTCAGGATCACCCGCACGGGTTTGCGCCGTTTCAGCCATGCCGCCACCACGGCGGTTCCCTTGACCGACGAATAGGCACAACGACATGCAGCGCATCACCATCGCCCCCGATTATGAAATCTCCCGCGTCATTCGCGGCGGCTGGCAGCTGGCGGGCGGGCATGGCGCAATCGATGGCGACAGTGCCGTCGAGGACATGATCGCCTTTGCCGATGCCGGCATCACCACGTTCGACTGCGCCGACATCTATACCGGTGTCGAAGAGCTGATCGGCCGCTTCCGCGTTACCTATGGCAACCTGCGCGGGCAAGAGGCGCTGTCGCGTATTCGCGTCCACACCAAGTTCGTGCCGGATCTTGCCGTGCTGCCAAGGATCAGCAAGGCTTATGTCGAGGGCGTCATCGACACGTCGCGCAAACGGCTCAACCTCGATTGCCTCGACCTCGTTCAGTTCCACTGGTGGGCCTATGATATCGAGGGCTGGTTGCAAACAGCAGGCTGGCTGAAGGAACTGCACGAGGCCGGCAAGATCGGCAAGATCAGTGGCACGAACTTCGACACCGAACACGTTCATGAGATTATTGGCTCTGGCGTGCCCTTCACCTCGCTTCAGTTGCAATACTCGCTGCTCGACCGGCGTCCGGAAAAGCGCATGGTGGCTCTTTCTCAGGAGAAGAGTTTCGCCTTGCTTTGCTATGGCACGGTGGCCGGCGGCTTCCTCGGTGATCGATGGCTCGGCCAAAGCGAGCCGGAGCACCCGCTCGAAAACCGATCGCTCACGAAATACAAGCTTATCATCGATGATTTCGGGGGATGGGACTTGTTCCAGGCCCTGCTTTCAACGTTGCGGCGCATTGCCGACCGGCACGGCACCGATATCGCGACCATCGCGAGCACCGCCATGCTGACCAAGCCCGGGGTCGCGGCCGTAATCGTTGGCGCTCGCAACAGGGATCACTTGCGTTCAAATCTCGCCATAGCCGATACCGCGCTCAGCCAAGGCGATATGGCTGAAATCGATGCGATCCTCGCCCAATCAAAGCCGCTCGACGGCGACGTCTATGCGTTGGAGCGGGACAGGGAAGGCCGCCACGGCAGCATCATGAAGTACAATCTCAACAAAGGGGAACAAAAATGAGAACGACAGTCCTGCTTTCCGCCATGGTCGCGGCGCTTGCTGCGTCCACGGTGCCGACATTTGCCGCCGACTGCGACATTACCGTCGGCCTGGTCATGGAGCTGACAGGTCCGGCCGGTGAATATGGCCAGGCGGGTGCAAAGTCCGTCGAGATGGCTTTCCGTGACTTCAACGATGCCGGTGGCATCAATGGCTGTAAGGTTTTAGCGGACACCCGCGACAGCCAGAGCCAGGGCAACGTTGCCGTTGATCAAGCCACACAGCTCGTCAATATCAAGAAGGTTCCCGTCATCATCGGTGGCATCATCTCCTCGGTCTCGATTCCAATCCTGACATCGGTGACGGCGCCGGCCGGCGTCGTGCAGGTATCGCCCGCATCCTCTTCACCGACGCTGACCGAGCTCGGCCGTAGCGGCAAGACGAACGGCGTGTTTTTCCGCACCATCACCTCGGATGCTCTGCAAGGTACGGCGGCCGCAAAGTTTGCCATGGATCAGGGCTTGAAGAAGATCGCGATCATCAACGTCAACAACGATTTCGGCGTAAACATGGTCAAGGAGTTTGCCACGGCCTATCAAAAGCTCGGTGGCACGATAACCTCGACTACGCCCTATAACGAGAAGCAATCGAGCTACACCTCGGAAGCCAGCGCTGCTATGGCCGGCGACCCCGACGCACTCTATCTCGTCAGTACGCCGGTGGATGGAGCCACCATTGCTCGCGCCTGGGTTTCCGGCGGCGGCAAGCAGACATTCCTGTTAAACGACGGCATGAACTCCAAGGACTTCATCGAGAGCGTCGGCGCTCAGTATCTGGAGAACGCCTATGGCACCTCCTCCGGCACCAGTCCGACGGCGTCCACGGAATATTTCAACGGCAACTATGAAGCCTTCTCCGGCGGCATCTCGCCGTCTGCTCCGGCTGCCGACCGCTCCTACGATGCCGGTGCGATCGTCGCACTCGCCATTGCCAAGGCGGGCAATGCGGATGCCGCCGCCATCAAGGCTGCGATGCCGGAAGTGGTGGCCGATGGCGGTACCCCGATCCATGCGGGAAAGGAAGAATTTGCCAAGGCCCTGCAGCTCATCAAGGATGGCAAGCCTGTGAAGTATGAGGGGGTCATCGGTCCAGTCAGCTTCGACCAGTACGGTGATATCACCGGTCCTTTTCGTCTCTGGAAGATCAGCAATGGTGAAGTGACGACCGTCGGCGAGCTGAGCGCCGAAGAGGTCAACAAGATCAAGACTGCGAAATAGGCGAAAGGGCTCGGGACCCAAACCCGAGCCTTGCTACCTGTTGCAGGGTTCGCAGCCTTTCGCTTGACGCCCGGATACTCGTGAGCCTGGAAGGTCCAAGCTGCGTTGCAAAACAGCGTCCTGCTCTACGACCGGATCCGTCCGCCATCCATCGTCCAGGCAGGCCGGCAGCTTCCACGATCGCTCCGGGCGGTCCGAATGACGGGCTTCACAGGACCTAGACGCTCGGCTCTCCATAACGAATATTGAGACGGAGGGCGCTGGCGCTGCCATCGGGGCAGCCGGCCGCAATCGCTTGCGCTGTTAGTAGACCAGTCGCGTCCGTATTGTTCCTGGTATCGCGCGCAGCGCATGGAGGATGTCGTCCGCCGTCTTGGAAGCGCCTTCGGCTTCGATGACGACATAGCCGGTATCACCGTGGGTTTGCAGAAACTCGGCGACGATGTTCAACCCGCGCGAGGCAAAGATCTCATTCAGCTGGATAAGGATCCCGGGGCGATTTTCGTGAACGTGCATGAAGCGGGTGCCATTTGGGCGCTCGGGAAGCTGAACCTGCGGGAAGTTTACAGCACCCATCGTCGAACCGATGTCGGAATACTCGACCAGCTTCCTTGACACTTCGCCGCCGATGCGCTCCTGGGCCTCCTCGGTCGAGCCGCCGATATGCGGCGTGAGAATGACATTACTGAGACCCTGCAGGGGTGTTTCGAAACGCTCACTGTTCGATGCCGGCTCCCTGGGAAAAACGTCGATGGCGGCACCCGCAAGATGACCGTCCTTGAGAACCCTTGCGAGGGCCTCGAGATCGACCACGGTTCCCCGCGAGTTATTGATGAAGATTGCGCCTTTCTTCATGCGACGCAGTTCCGGTTCGGAAATCATGTTGTTGGTCGATGCGGTCTCAGGGACATGCATCGTCACATAGTCAGAGATCTCAAGCAGTTCGCCGAGTGAAGCCATCGATTCCGAGTTTCCGCGACGCAGCCGGTCTGAAAGGTCGAAATAGCGTACGACCATTCCCATGCTCTCGGCCAGGGCGCTCAGCTGCGAACCAATGTTGCCGTAGCCGACGATGCCGAGGGTCTTTCCACGGACCTCTCGGCTGCCGACAGCCGATTTCTCCCAGCCGCCCTGATGCGCGGACGCTGAACGCGGGAAGATCTGCCGGGTCAACATGATGATTTCGCCAATGACGAGCTCTGCGACCGAGCGGGTATTTGAATAGGGCGCGTTGAATACCGGGATCCCGCGCCGGCGAGCAGCGTCAAGATCGACCTGGTTGGTACCGACAGAAAAGCAGCCAACGGCGATGAGCTTCTTGGCGGCGTCAAAGATCTCCTCGGTCAGCTGCGTGCGAGAACGGATGCCGATGATGTGGGCCTCGGCGATATGTCTTTTGAGCTCGGCATCGTCGAGTGCCTTGGGCAAATGAACAAGGTTCGTGTAGCCGCTGGTCGAAAAATAATCCACGGCGCTACGGCTGATGCCCTCAAGGAGAAGGACGGAGATTCGGTCGCGCGGAAGGGAAAGGTGTGGTGTCATGTGGGTTTCACTTTGTTAGCCAGGCCGGGTCGAAATCCAGTCCCATCATGGGCTTTCCAGCACAGACGTTACCTGTATCACCTGAACGGGTTTTCTGCATCTGCCCGGTGTTTGCTGTATCGAGCTGTCATCGGGCTTCAAATTCGGTACCAAATTTTGACGAATGACGAGATAGACGTCGAATAATATCGATTCCGGCATACCACGCAGCACCCATGTCGTCCTCCGACGTCCTCCCGCTAATCGAGCGGCAGACCGACTAAAATCTTATGAAGCGCCCAGAGCATGGGTCCCTCTCGTCGACGGTCTCTGCTTAGTGTGTAAGTGATCAGGTCCTTCGTCTTAAGCCGGGACCATGATTTCTCGTCGCATGGCTCGATGAATAGCTTGCGCGGTCCTGTCTGCTACGCCGGCCTGTTCGGCGAAGGTTGGCCACCTTTCGACCTGCATATACATCTCGCGGATAATCTCTTCGGATTTTTTGGGCTTGAGGTCACAGAAGACGCCGAACTGGATAAGATCGGAGAGCTCGAAATGATCGCGCTTACCGTTCAGGCTCATCTGGTGCTGATGAGTCCAACTTCCTTCAGGATTGTGAGCGTAGCTGACGTCGAACGCCGGTGACAGCCGCCACTCGCCCTTTCGATTCATGAGGAAGGCGATGTTCTTGACGTGGTCATCCTGGTTTCGGACGAGAATGTTGAAGACCGCTCGGCGAAACTGCTGCTCGATGTCGTAAGCGGGCAAGCCGAGGAGCCGGATCGTCTCGACCGCCTGTTCGTAGGAATAGGCTCCCGCCGCGTTGAAATCATAGTGGCGCAAAGCAGCGAGCGACTGCATGTGGAGCTTCTGACCGCTGGCGGTGCGATCGAAGCGTTGCGTCATGAAATGCGATCGGCCGCCTTCATGGTGTATGCGGCATTCGGTCATGTCGATACCGGCGGCGCGGGCTAGGAGAAAGAAGCCATATTCAATAAGACCAAAGCCCTGCGGATCGGCCAGCTCCTTGTCACGATTGTTGGAGATGCCGTCGAACTTCATGAGCCAATAGGTAAAGCCATCACCGGCTTTGACCTGACCGGATCGGAATTCGCCTGACCTCTCGTTCCATGCAAGGATAGCTTTGGCGCGCGCACCGCCCGCGGATGTCCCGACGCGCAGGATCTCCTGCAAGGTTTCGTGGTCGTCATCGCCCTTGAGGACGCCCGCGAGGTTCGCGCGATTGTTGAGGACCTCGTTGGCAAGTTTGGTCAGCGCATCAATTTCGAGGCGCTGGGATTTGCGCGGCCCTTTGGTGATTGTGGGATGGAACTCGAGTGCGCCCATGCCGCGCGTACCAATATAGCAAAGGCGCTCGACCGGATTAAAGCTGTCGGCTGATCGCCCCTGCGTCGCGAGCCACGTATCGATCAGGGCGTTGCCGAATTTGTCGGGGAGGGAGTCGGCGAGCATTCCGGGCAGGCGCTTGAAGGCCTCACGCGGCAGACCGGGGAATTCGTATGGGTCTGGCCGTAGCGGCATCATGATCGGCGCCAACTCGATGGTGCTTTGGACGAACTCGGGCATGTATTGGAATACGCCGATTGCTCGCTCGTCGAGCCAACTAACGGCACCGATATCTCTACCCCATAGGCGGACGGTCGCATCCGTCATTGCTCATCGTCCTCGCCCCACGCCCAGTCGCTGGCTTTTGGAGCTTGCCTCTGAGTTCGTGCGCGACGCCGCTCGCGGCCTTCATGTTGGACTCTCTCGACCGGTCGAACATCTGGGTTGGGGAGAATATCGAGAATGCGGTCCCCCAAATTGAGAGCTCTCAGTACGCGCAGAAGAGTATCGAGCGAGCTGTTCCGGCCGGCCTCCAGCCGCTTGATGCTCGGAAGCGAGGCTCCAGCCTCCTGCGCCAATCTTGCCTGGGTTAGGTTGCGACTGAGGCGCACCCGGGCCAGTCTTGTGCCCAGGTCGCGCATGGTTGCCTCGACGTTACCCGACAAAAATGTTTTATTAGGAATCATATTTGATCCGTTATAGCTATTAATTCGGCCAATCATATCACATATGATCCGTTATGAATAGATCCGAGAATGTGGCATATAGGGTCAAAAATGATCTCTAATCGAAAATTATGAGCGTAAAGAATCATATATGATTCGTTACTCCGCCTCGAAAACAATTATTTCGAGCAGGCGGTGAGAATGGATCCGGGTATTTTCGTTAAACCCGGTCCCGGCCGGCACTCGTGTGGTCGTTCACGACCAAATTCCGGGCAGGCCATTATAACGCCGTCGGCCATCCCGATTTTTTTGACGCGAAGCGTTCCACCACGTCGAGTGTGCCGCCGCCCTCTAGATCGGGACTGGAAATTAGTAAGAATTCCATAAGGCCGCATATTTCAACGTCAACGCCTTCGGGAGCACTGTCACGTATTGCCTCCAGAAGCGACCTGGTGCTCGAATTCCTGCGATGGCTCCCGCATAGTGCACAGACACGCTGTGATCTTGAGGACCTCTCAGAGGCCTAAATGATACCGCAGATTCGCGCCACTGCAGAGGACGCGACCGTCGGGCTCAAGCTTGGAAAAGACGCCGCACCTCGTCACGCTTCGAAAAGCTGGAGCAGGCTTTGAGGGGCGCGATTGGCTATGCTGAGTGATTGTGTCGCTAGCGCCTTCTGGGTCTGCAATGCGGCGAGCTTGGCAGACGTGGTTTCCATGTCTGCATCGATCAGGCGGCCAATTCCTGATGTAAGACTGTCTTCCAGGGAGGACGCGGAGCTGGCCTGCATATCCAGCCGTTTGCTGAGCGATCCGAGGATGCTGCCACTGGTTATTGATCGCTGGAGCATATATTCAACACCCGTGAGATATTCTCCCACGGTAAAATCGTTGGAGGTGACATCGACTTCGGATAGGTCGAAATCCAATGTCCATTTCGGTGTCGTATGAACATTCCCAACCATCACTCGTGCGGCGCGATTGCCTGCGTCGGGATATATTGCCTGGTCTGCGGCAAAGGTAATTTTTGAGCCTGCTGCGGTGACGGAAAGTCCGATAGCCGTCGTGACAGCCTGGATGACCGTTGCAAGATCGGCGGCGCTGCCAACGTAGCCGTCTGTCGTTCCGAGGGCTGAATCGACCGCGGCGCGGTTAATAGTGAAGGACTGGACCCCGCTGGATCCGACCTGAGCATCGAAAAAAATCTCCGCCGTATCGGAGACGGTAAAGGGCTTTGTGTAGTCAATATTCGCCGTTGGATACATGTTGTCGTGATTGCTAACATTGTCGACGACGGCGCTTTCCAGCCCCATGGCATAGCTGGCCGGATGGCCGGCAATTGCGGAACTGAAGTTAGAGAACGCAATCGACGACCCTGGATGCCCTGATGTCTCGAGCGAACCGATCTCGACAGTGTTGGACGTCGGTGAGGGTCCGCCACTGAAGAGTGATTCATTGGCTGATGCGCCGATCGCGTTGCCGGAAAACAGTTTGTTGAGGATTGTGCGGAGATCGTCGGCCCGCCTGACGACGCCGTCGGTCGTGCCCAATGCCGCATCGACGACGCTCTTGTCGATGGTCAATGAATAGGTCGTGCCGGCGGAATGGATGCCAGAATCGACGGTCAAGTCGAAATTCAAACTGTCGGATGCGCCAAAAGTGACCGGTCCAGTGAAAATATGCGTCTCGTGGCCTTCGTGTGCGACGGAGTTGGCATTTGTATTTCGGAAGCCGCCGATGTCGCCGAGCCCTCCGATTTCCTTCTGCAATATGCCGCCGCCGCCAAGATTGAGCATCGACGTGTTCTTCAGATTAACGTCGGACTGGTCGACCGACACGGATCCATCAGCGGAGCGGACAAAGGCGCTCGCGACGCTAGCTTTTATATCAGGCGTGACCATGAGATGAGTTGGCGCATCGGTAATGAGCCAATTCTGTCCATTGAAACTCGCGGACTTGGCGATCGCTTCGGCCTGGGCGCTGAGTTGTCTCAGCTCGTCTTGAACTTTCGACCTGTCGACGCCAGGTTCATTTGCCGCAACAAGCTTTGCCTTGAATTCTGTCAGAACGTCGATGATCGACGACGTCGCGGAATAGGCCGTGTCGGTCTTGGCTGCGGCAATCTGGATCGCGTCGCCGACAGCCGATATCGCCTTGACGTCGGAACGCATTGTGGTGCTGATCGACCAATAGGCAGCGCTGTCGGCCGCTTTCGCGACACGCAATCCCGATGATGCCTCATTCTGGCTCGTCGTGAGTTGCGCGCCCAGAACACGGAGCGTCCGGAGGGCTGAGGTTGCGCCGGAATTTGTCAGAATGGAGGTCATTTCCGCCCTGGAATTGGCAATTAAAACGCGAATCTAAAGGTTAAGTTGAAAAAACGAGGTTAACTGCACGTTAAACTCGCGCCCGAGATGTAGCACTCGCGAGTTCTCTTCAAATAATAATGGAAATGATATTCAACGACCCAGCCGATGCTGGAAAGTCATTGGAGA
The DNA here is from genome assembly GCF_047325115.1 of Rhizobium sp. Rhizsp82. Taxonomy (NCBI): domain Bacteria; kingdom Pseudomonadati; phylum Pseudomonadota; class Alphaproteobacteria; order Hyphomicrobiales; family Rhizobiaceae; genus Rhizobium; species Rhizobium sp. Rhizsp82. The sequence goes on from NZ_CP168569.1 coordinate 870,034, forward strand.
CGCGCAGAGGATGTCTTCAGCGAGGCAATGGCGACTTGTGCCTGCATTGCTTCGGCGTGCCGGAAGCGCTTGCGGCCCGGCCGACGGGAGCATGCTTGGGGTGCAGTAATGCAAAGCAGAAAGCTCGGTCAGGATCCTTGTCGGAAGACAATGGACCCAACACCAAGGCCCGTTTGCCCGACGAGCTCTCCACGACTGTTTCGACGTAGAGCCCACGGCAACACACAGAGTGAGCTGCGCGAAGCTTGGCGTTCGTAATGGCGTTGCCCCTCGCACGAGAAGCGGCGTCTGTTTAGCGGTAGTGAGAGATTGCGATCGTCTCGTCGTCAGTTGCGTCATACGCTGCCTCGGAGGCGAGCTGGCGGACGGTATTAAACTCCGCGTCCCCATCGAAGAAGGTACCACCGAGCTTCAGACTGAGCGGGAGATCCGTGCCATCGGTGGAAGACGAGGATGCTGCGACCCGACTGCGTATGCGCTGCGCGACATCAAGGGCGTTTCCGGCTGCTGCTCCAGGGAGAAATATCCCAAGTTCATTCATCGACAACCGGGCGACAAGATCGCCGCTTCGCACAGATGACTGGATGATTGCAGTGAGCGATTTCATAACGGTTTCGGCCCACTCTGGCCCGTAACGCCTGCTAACGTCATCAAACGAGCCAACGAGTGCCGAAATCATCACGCCGCCATTGTCGGTTGCGATCCGCTTTCGCCGCTCGGCATATTGCCCCACCGCCTTTGCAAAGGCCGTAGCGTTCATGGCGTTCGTGGCCGGATCTCGATTGGCAAGCTCGGTAAGGCGCCTGTTGAGGCGGTCGATCTCCATGCCGCGCAGCTTGAGGATCAAAATGGCAGGAAAAACGAGCGCGCCTGAAAGGATCGCCGAAAGGCCCAGCAGAACATTAAGACCTGCATCTGACAGCCGGGCGAGGGCCGATACGGCAAGAACGATCGCCCCAGTTGCAATCGCGCCTGCTGCCGCTGTCCCACAGGCTCGAATAAAGGTCTGTGAATGGATATTCAAAGCCATATGTCCCCACCCGTATTGCGCGTGGGGAAGACTAATTCGCCGTCTTCCTATAGGCGATTAAGAAAATCAGTAAAACTGTCAGAGTTCCACCCAATCGAGGCGGCTCAGGCGACCCGTACAAAAGTTACAAGTCTCGCCCAGAATAGGTTGAAGAAAATATGGCCTCACCTCTATCAAACCGCGGGCATAAAAGTATTATTACCTGAAGCGAGGCGGAACAGACGGAATACAGCCATGAATGCAACGGAAAAGACAGATATACTTATTCGCCAATTGATTGGCGCTTCAAATCGTGCTGCGCGGCTCTCGGATGTCGATAAACGAATACTTGTGGAACAGAGCTTGAGAACGGCCGAGGAGATCTGCGAGGAAGCAAGCGGCGACAGGCGAGCCGCTGTCATAGAGGCTGCGTTGATTTTGCGCGAGGCGGCGGAAGACCTAGGCATCCTTCGATGCTGCCCGAAGCAGGTTGCCGCCAATCTGCTGAATACCGCCGCTGCCGCCAGATCGCTCAGGATTTCGCGAACGGCATGACGCCGGCATTCTTTTCGTGAATTAACCCGTTTGCTCTCTCCGAGAAGCCCCTGTGCCTGAGCGGCAGCTCGTTCTGCGGCTCGACCAGGATCTGAAACTCCCGCAAGATCTCCGGGTAATGTCTGGCAAGATGGCCGACAACGGAACCGCCGGCCAAAAGCCGGCGCAAGTAGCCCTTGATCAGCACAAGTTCGAGGTGGTCGCGTCCGAAGTCGCTTTCGATGATCTCGAATTCCCGTTCGAGGTTTGCCGTTTCGTTTTCCATCATGGCGATCTGGTCAGTACGAAGCCTGCGCCTGCGCTTTGAAGAAAGCAGATGATCGGGCGTCGCCTCGACAAGCGACCGCGCATAAGAAACGGTAAAGCGGTTCATTGCGATCATCAGTTTGGTCACCTGAATCTGCCGGGCGGGCTTTAGTTTTTTCAGCGCACGGATCGTCTGGAAGGGGACCTGACGGTCGTTGAGAAGGCATGCGACCTCGGGGTCGATGCCGGACAGGAGTGATCGCTTGTTGCGGATATTTTTGACGTCGACGTCCAAGGCTTCCGCAATCCTGGCTTCGCTGACGCCAGCCTCTATCGCGTTCAGGATCATTCGATGTTCCTGTATCGCCGCAAGCCTCGATACTTGGCTATTGTAAGTGAAGGTTTCATCGTCCGTAGCGACCAGGCATAGGACCGCGGTTTGCCCAAGTGCTTTAAGGGCTTCAACGCGCAAGTGGCCGTCAAGCAGAAGAAACAGGCCCTGCCTGCGGTTGTCCCGAACGACGACGGGCGGCTCCACGAGGCCTGCCACCTTGATCGATTTGACGATCTTTTGATATTTGCGCGACCGAAGCACTGCGGCGGAAACAGCTTTCAGCGGCTTGATTGCCGCAAGCTCAATGATGATGCACCTGCCTTCAAACGCTCTTTTCAGGCTCATTGAACCGTCTCCCTTACCTTCAGCCGGCCGGCGAGCGCCTCGGGCATGGTCATAAGATCCTCCCGCAGCATTATCTCGCGCAATACCTCGTCTTGAAGCAGACGGCGCATCGACCCCGCGACAAGTGCTATCTGTCCCTTGATCTTTTCGGCTCTTGCAACGAGAGCACGCTTTCGATCAGCCTCCCTGGTGAAGGCCCTGATCAGTGTATGCGAGGAAAGAGGAATGGCATTTGCCGCGCGCCTCAAGGTTTTGCCCTTGCTGCGGCGCACTTCAATCAGCCGTTTAGCGATGGCAAGCGAGCGCCCGCGCAAGAGGTCGCGCTCATAGGCGCATTGAAGCGCTGCCTGCGCATCCTTGTCTTCGACCTCGGCAATTTCGAGCGCCACCGTGAAAGGGATCTGCCCGGCTTCCGCAGCCTTTAGCAGCCGCTCTTCGCCCTTCTCCTGCAGCCTTGCGACCGCATGAACGTAATCATGCGACAGGCCGATCTTGGAGGCAATCTCCCGATCACTGTAACCGCGTGCGCGCATCTCGCCGATGGCGCGCAGGAGATCGAGCGGATCAAGCTTTCTGCGAGCGCAGTTCTCGATGAGGCTTGAGATCATGCAATCCTGTTTGTCGGCGGCGATGATGCGTGCCGGCACAAGGGTTTCTCCCAGCATCTCCAACGCTTCCATGCGCCCCTGACCACACACCAAATCGTACAATACAAGCCCGTCGGGATCAGTTGGACGCGCTGCCACCGTGATTGGCCGCTTTAGCCCGACCCTGTCGATATTTTCAACGATCGACCTGAACTTGGACTGGTTGCGCTCGCGCGGGTTCAAGACCCGGACGGCCTCTATAGGAATGAGGCAGATCGTTTCCGAACTCTTTGTCACGCAACTGCCTCCGTGCTAACGCTCTTCGTCATCCGGACGAAATCGTCCAGTGTCTTTAAGCGGTAAGCCTCTATCGACCGCTCGTTGCGCGGCGTCAGGATCAGACGGGTGAATCCGTAGACCTCGAAAGGAAAGACAAAATAGTCGATGATCGATCGATTTGCGCTGTCGAGCCGCGCGCCGAGATAGAAGTCGGCTTTTGTTCTTGTCTGCGCGCTGACACGCCATTGCAGCTCGCGATGACGCGGGTTTTTGTGACAGCACAGTACGGAAGCGAGGACCGACCAGTTGTGATCGACACGAATGATCCGGCCATCGAATACGGTCTCGTGGCCAGCGTCGTTCAGCCGCGCTGCGAGGTCGCCGCGAAGCCGGATCTCGAGTGGGCGCGCCGCCTCCCGCTCCCTTACGAACCGGTAGTCGCGATCCGTCTGATAGCCGATCCTCAGATAGGCAGCGCGCAGAGATCCGAAGCGGTAGATATAGGCAGCGCTAGATGGTCCCGAACCATACGCATTGATGGTCCCAGCGGTAAGCTTGCCGGCTCTCCTCAGGACCGTTTCCAAATGGGCGAGCATGGCATCGTCGCTGCTTTCGAGGGTGCGTTCGGCTAGCCGCGCTTGCGCCTTCTCAAACAAAGCTCGCGTTACAATGGCGTCGAAGGCGCCATCGCAGCGCACCCAATCCGGCAGCGAGCGCGCACGCCGCGGTTGGCGAAGTGTCGAAGACGTACGTCCCCAAACGCTGTTGCCGATATATTTCTCGTTCGTCAGGATTCGTTCGATGACGGCCGCGCTCCACCGGGTGCCAGTATCGGTCGATATACCGTCCCCGTCCAGGATCGACGCGATCGCGCCGGTCGATATTTCTTTTTCTGCAAACAGTGTGAATATCCGGGTGACGACGGCTATCTCATTGTCCGGGCCCGGTACAAGCACAACGCGATCCGTGGCGATCGATTTCAGCTCCCCGCGCGCAAGGGTGGACTTGGGTCGGCCGTTGGCATCAACGAGCAATCTGCGCAGGCCGTAGCCGGGCCTGCCTCCCTGGTGGTAGCCCTGACGGACGAGCGCAGCTTGGCCCCGCCACACCTTCGCTGAGAGCTCGCGGCTGTATTCTCCTGCCATCGCCCGCTTGACCGTCTTCAGGATTGAAGAGCTGAGGCTTCCGTCATTGTCGAAGGGTTCGGCACAGTAGTGGACGCAAATCCCGGCCCGACGGCAGCGCATCTCCATCTCGGCCGCCTCGTCGGGATCCTGGAAGCGGCCCCAGCGGCTGATATCGCAGACGAGGACGGCGCAAAATCCGGCCCGGCCCGACGATGCGTCACACAGCAGCTGGCGCAAGGCGGGGCGTCCAGCCAGACGCAGACCGCTCTTGCCTTCATCACGATAGACTTTCACGATCGAGAAGCCGCAGCGTTGCGCGTAGCCGGCGATGACGTCCATCTGGTTATCTGTTGAGTTGACCTGAAGATCGGTGGACATTCTGAGATAGGCTGCAGCGGCAAGCCCCGCGTTGCTGGAGAGCTTTCCTGCGTGATCAGCTTGCTTGATCGGTGAGTGGTCCATAGCGGCCTCCACCGAACATCTTACGACGGGGAGGATGAACAATGATTCCTAATATGGGCACATCTGTTCAGTTGCGCCGGTACGGCAGCCGGCAGCGATGCGCATCCGATCTGGCCAAGGCATTGCAGGCCGAGTTCGAAAACCGTTCGAATGCCGCCAAGACGCTGATGCGCTGGACCGGCGTTAGCAATCGAGGCGCACGCTACTGGCTTTCGGGCGAGCGCTGCCCGAATGGCTGGCAGCTGATCTTGCTGGCTCGTCATTCAGACGCGGTCCTTCGAGCGATATTGCAGATGTGCGGCCGGCCGGCATTCGAACTCGCACTAGACCTCGACGCCTTAAGGCTTGCGCTGAATCAAGCCGTAAAGACGCTTGATGCTGTCGAAGCCGGTATGATGCAGGAGAGGGCCGAGAAAAGCCGGTCAACGTTCCGGGTTGGCAGCACGTCGGCTAAAAGGCGAGGGCACCGATCCGCAAGGCAATCTTAGAGGGCCCATCGGCGGCGCAACGCGTTAGCGGCCAATCCTATTGCAAGGCCGGCCGCCGCGCCGCTTGCCTTGACCAGGGCGTCTTCGACATGGGCATGCCGGGTCGGAGATAAGAACTGCAGCAGTTCGATGAAACCGCTCGATGCGATCATCAGGATGCCCGACAGGAGCGCGTGACGCGAATAGGCGCCGACGAAAAGTGCCGTGGCAACGAGGAACGCCAGGGCGCGATCGATATCGACTGACAACGCATCGGCTGGGCGCAACCCGATCGGCGCGAGTGTCGCAAATAAGATGAGACCGAAGGTGGCCCATGCTCCAAGGCGCAGAAGGTGGCCGATCAATTCATTTTCCTGGTTTTACCCCTCGAGGAGATAATGCGTGAGATGGCGGCGACCGACCTCAAGCATCCACACGCCCGACCTTCAGTCTGGGCAGTTCGATTTCGTCGCGCTCGGGACGGCGCGGAACCGGAACGCGATCCCGATCGATCATTCGCCATTCCCGTTCAAGCCGCTGGACAACATTTTCCGGTATGATATCGGCCATGAGATGCTCCCTTGTTATCGGCGCAGATAATAACGTTGCAGTAGTAAATTCAACCACTCATATCGGTTATAGTAACTACCCATGGTTAACATCATGGATCGAACAGGTTTGTGTTTCTCTGTGCTCGGGATGCATCCGGCTCACGAGGTGTTGTCGCCAAGCTCCGCGGGTGAGGAGGAGGCTGGGCTTTTCCGACCGACGATGGCGATCCGCCATGGTGTGGAGACGAGACGGACCGCCAACATAGCAGATGGCATGCCCCGCTACTGCGTTGCAATAAACGCTGGACATACTGTTATCAAGCGATCAGAAATATGAGAGATATCAGAGAGAAGCGGATTGTGCTCCCATGCGCGGTAAGAAGACACCACTGCCTGACAATGCGCTGGAGGCGGTGGTTTTCGATCTCGAACGCGCCACCAAAGTATTGACTGCGCTTGCCCATCCCAGCCGCTATCAGATGATATGTCTGCTGCGCGAGAAGGAGTGGCCTTCGCTCAGTCTGACGTCGGCCGTCGGGCTCACGCCAGGTGCCGGCTCTCAGCATCTCGTTATTTTGAAAGCGGCCGGATTGGTTGAAACGCGCCGAGCCGCGCAGACGATATACTACTCATTAAAGGCAAATGAGATTTCACCCATCCTCGATATTCTTGCCTCTTCATCTGACAGCCGTTGACGAGTGAGAGGGCGCGGGAGTCTGTCAGGTTGCGGCACCGACCTGCTCAGGTTCAGGCATGCCTGATACTGAGGCGTCCGTCGAGACAGGCGTGGCGCTGACGAAAAGCGATGAATGCGCGTTAATAATCCGGCCGCTCCCTAGCTTCAGTAGGGGGCCGTCTATAGCCGTGACGGGCTCCATAAGCGAAGTTTCGCCCCACCCTTCAGATGTACCCTCGATCAGGACGAACCGGTAAGACCTGCCGATATCAAACATTGTGCTTCCCCCCAGAAATAACGTACCCAGCCTAGCATGCGTTGATGCGAAGTACAGGGAGAAAGCCTAGATATCGCGCGGGCTTGCACCTATGTTTGAGAGGTTCGCGTCAATCGATCATTCCCTTACGGCAAAACAAACATCCCCAAGCCGAGGCGCATCAAAGCGCCGATAAACAATGGAGCTCTGTTGCGATACTTCGTCGTTACACATCGATCGATCGTCGAAGCCGAGGATGAGACGAGCGCTGCTCGATTGGCTACCGGCAAGATCGCCGGCGCCTCAGACCTTGCCTTCGAGGTCGAGAGTGAGGGAGTGGCGGCACGACGCGTTACCGTTCCTGGCATCAGGCAAATGCCGCAGGACGCTGTGCAGGCACCGGTCACGCCGCTGGACGATGGCGAAACGGCTTCGCCGCGCGGACCTGAAGGACAAGCCGGAAATATTTCGGGTGCCGATAATGCAGGACAAGGCACTCGGACAGCTCAGACTTGGGTTTCCAGGGGTGCCGGCTTGACCCTTGCTATCAGCCTCGTTTGCTTGATCCTGTCGGTTTTCGCCCGCTACGGCTAGAGCTCTCTGGCGGCCCGCTTTGTGCAGCCGTCAGATCCCCTTCATAAGCTGCAGGCTACGAGCAGCTGTCGCATTTGAAGGAGAATCCTGTCTGTTTCCAGAACGGCAGCTTGCCGGCAACCGGTTTGCGGCCGCAACCCGTGCAGCAGGCATTTGGCCGATTTTCGGCAAGGTCAGTCTCACGGATCAGTTTCAATATACGTCCTTTCAGATCAGATGGATGACCGCGAGCGCGATTGCGCCCCAGAGGCTTGCGACAAAGCAACCGATCCCAATAAGCGTGATCTTTAAATCCATGGCGGCCCCCAGCGACAGACAAATCTCCCGCCCGGCGCGTGTGCGGTACAGTGGATGGCCGGACGGGAAGAAATGGCGGCAACCCCAGGAGCCGCACCGGCATGAAAACAGGCCGCAACTGCCGATGCAACCGGATCTGTCAGGTAAGCTTATCAGGTAAGGTTAAGGCTGCGCCAATTAATCATCTTGCAGGTCTGATGAACGGGGATGTTTTCAGCGGAAGCCGGCATAGGAGATCCATGACGGCATGGTGTCGGAGCCGGCCGACCGAGCGCACCCGGCCGTTGCGATAGATCGCCCACAGGACGTGGGTCTCGGGATCATATTGCAGACTGGCAATTTTTCGGGTGTGGATCGGAAAGCTGATCATCGACTTGTAATCATTGGTCTGGCTGGGACCGAGTAGACTGCGCCGGCGCGACAGTCAACGTTTCCACCAGCTTCGCTCCCTTGCCCTCAACATGGCCGTCTGACTGTGCTGCAGCAGGATGAACACGCGAGTGCTGATGCCGCGCCGCTACCCACTCGCTTTCGAGCAGGTCCAATACCGGTTGCGGGATGAGGTCTGCCAATGCGAACCTTTCGTCAGGCGGAAAAGGCTCGCTCTTGGGAGATGCGAGCCTTCCTGTTGCAGCTTTGGTGCGCGTCTTGGGCTGAGAGCGCGGCCAATCCTCAGGCCAAGCGCGTGCCACGGCAATGCCGCCAATAGTGGTAGGCTTCAGATTTGGGAGGAACTGTTCCTCTGCCTGTCGCGACGCGCCAAGATCATCCTGGGCAGCGGCTTTCAATGCCCGCGCGGGACTTTCCTCGTCAAAGGAGGGCGCGGTATTGGCCATCACGACAAGCGCGATGCGGAAAGCCTGGCCTAGAGGGGTGATGCAGACTTTCCGCGCCCGAGGGCTCGTATCCTAATATATTCTAATATTGATATTTGATAGTGCCTGTTTGTCGCAGGCTGCTGTAGCGCCACGTTGGGTTCCTGCCGCCTGCGACTGCCTGGCCGAGTTTCAGGCGGCTTCGGACAGGCGGGCCTGCGCTATTTTCGCCTGGCGTTTAAACAACTGGCGGGGATAGCTGCGGTGAACGCCATATTTTGTCGCAAGAAAATCGATCCGCGCGCCGGCCAAGTACTCGGCGATCAGCGCAAGGCGTTGTTTTCGTGTCAGTTTGATGCGTGCCATGGCGGCACGAATAGCGGTGAGTGAGATGAATGTTAAGCTTCGCGGCGTCGTCCATTTCTGGGAGGATTTTGGCTTTACCTCGATTATATCCGCAGAGCGCGTCCTGCGTTGAGACACGTTTAACTGTATATTGACCATGGGCGTGGTTGCATGGCGATACGAATCGCCCGCCAAGGTAGCCTGCATGGCATGACAAGACGGTTGAGATATCTGTTGTTGGCGATCTGCCTGTCGCTCCTCATGTGGGGCGGCATCATTTCCGGCGCGGTCTGGATGTTGAGCGACGGAACCGACTACGGATTCACTGCCGGCACAAAGTGATATGACCGTTGTCCACTGCACTTGCGGTGCCCGTGGGAGCGAGGTCGTCCTCCTGACGGAAGCAATACCCGGTTCATTTCATCAGGAAGCCACCCAATCAGCCGACGGCAAGTGCCTGGACAGCATTGACACCGTCAAATTGGTCTAAGATCGCCCCGATTTCGAACTCGAGCGCCGCCAACTGGAGGCTTGTCGTGGTGGATAACATGCAAGGGTGCAGCACTTCCCGTGAAGATGTTCGCCACCCCGCAAGCCCAACATGCGATTCGTCAAACGACGGGAGCCGGAGAGTTGGATTACTCCCCGGCTCCGTGAGGCGAATTTGGCTTCGGTTAGCGGCAAACCTTGGTCGTCCGCGAAACTCGCTCGCCGTCTCGATAGGTTACAACTCGTTTCGTGAAGCAACCCGCCGGGTGTCGACGATAATCTTCCCGTACCAGTCGTGCTCTCCGATTATTATCCCAGCCACGGTGGTGGCCACGTTCCCAGCCGCGATGCAGTCGCGGACCGTCATCAGTACGAATGACGACGGTGTCAGCATAAGAAGCTGCCGGGACCGCAATAATGGACGAAAAAGCGACAGCGACAGCAAGAATTATTTTTTTCATGGGGCCTTACCTCAAGTGTTCAGACCGCAATGAAATGATTTTCAGGTTTTTAGGTTCCACAAGAAATCTCATATAGGACTTCAGTCTGAGGAGACGTTAGACCATTGGCGCACCTTCGATTGAGCGAATGGCGCTCCTGTTTCCTTTTGCTGATATTTGCAATGTTTCGAAACAGTCGCGGCGACAGATGGGCCCAATTCCCGCGTGATTAGCGTCAACGGAACTGCGATACGGGCTTTTTGTAGCAGGCGTATGCAAAGCCGCCTGACAAGGCCATGCCCATAAGTTGCATCCCACCGTGCCATTATCATCCGTGCGCTTCCTGCCTTTCGCTGCAGCCAGCTTTGCACAGACTTCGAGATGATCAACAAATGGACGCTTCATTTAATCCTCTAATGCGCCTCCTTTACACATGAGGAATGTCTAATATAGCGGGAGTGAAGCCTCTGGCGTGATGCGTCCGTGACGATTATCTGTTGGGCTAGCCCGCCGCAGCCCTTCGTCCCCTCAGAACTCGAAGGCGGCGTACATTTCGCCAGCCTCGACGAGTTATGGGCCGATTGATCAAGAGATAGAGATGCTGGAAATGCTCGCAGGAAAACGCAGGCTTGAACCAAACTCCTGCTCGCGGCTCTGCTTTCGGCCGTCTAGATCCACGCCGACTATGGGCTTACGCAGCGTGGCTTGGCCGCATTGGAGGATGACGAGCGACCCAACGCCGTAACGAAGGGCGCCTCGCCGCCATCATCTTGCGTATCAGATGTGATCCGCGAGAAGTGGGGTTTTGACACGGTAAACAATCAAGAATATTTCACGAGCATGACGCATCGTGGCAGACCAAAAATGGATCTGGAACAGCTTATGGTTCGGCTTTTCGCCGGTCAGAAGGAGCGCATCGACGCCGCCGTCGGAACGAACAGGCGCTCGGAATTCATCAGAAAGACCATCGAGTCAGAATTGCAGCGGCTCGCAGCTCGCCGGCAGGATACGAAACCTCGTCAGCGTACAGCCATCAAATAACGTAACAGAAAATGACCCACAGCTTCACCAGTTTGCCGATGGAGCAGCTCGCCGAGTAGTGTCAGATCCGTCTCTGCGATTAGGTCGCACAAAATTCGAAACATCAGGTGAAAGTTCGATGGAGAGAACATGAGTAATGACACCAAAGTTACCCTGCTCCGGCATAAGATAAAGCTTTCGCAGCTCTGGATAGAGCAAATTGATCTCGGCGTTCTGTCCGGCGATCGCGACCTTCGCAGCCTACACAAACATCATTTCGTCCATCTCAAGAAACCTCGGCTCTAGGAGGTTCCATGACCGACGTCGTTAAGGTCCCATCCATTTATGACCGCGATCACAACGATTGCTGCGTTGTAAAGCACCCGTATCCGGATCTGCACGCTGAATGGCTTGCCGTTTACAATGAGAGAACCGGCGAGTTCAAGTTGGACGACAAGGGCAAGGTCCGGCGGTATTCGCAACAATTATTGTCCTCCGCTGGCTTTGACGCTGCGGATGATAGCGCCTGGTTCCGCGAGATGCCGCACCTGGCTCATATTAAAAAATACGGGCCTTTGTCAGCAAATGGGGATGAGCCATGATCGGCACCATCATTTCTTCTCGAAAGCTGCAGCCACGCTGCATAAGGCTGATTCAGCGGCGCTGAAGTCGAGAAGCCAGATTGATTCCTTGTAGACCTATCAGCCGACATGATTGAGGAACGCCGCCGATGCGTTGGACAACCCATCCTTGCGGCAGCGCCCCGTCCCAGATGATGATAGGGGGCTCTTTTCAGCCGCGGCTCTAGACCGGCTTCCACCGCCCAATCATCGCACCAAAAGACCCACTGGCGTGTGCCAGCGGGTCTCAAGCTGATGGGTATCAGGGGAGGCGGTTGGTCTGAAAGCCGCCATCCAGATTCAATTACGATGCCGAGATATCGTCCAGCCTGGGCGCGGCTCGATCATCCGAGTGGTTACCAATTTCTACCGACGCCACCGCCTGATCGTCCCCTTTTGGCCGTATGTGAATAATAGGCAACGTTGCGATCAAGGGCGGGTTATGAGCCTCGGTTGGGAAGTGCCGTCTTGCCGACGACGTCACCTACGGTGAAACTCAGCGTTGCTGACCTCACGGTCTGAAGATCTTCGTTGGATGGCAAACGCGCTGACGCAGCGTGTCACGGATTGGCGCTATGAACGCTGCCTTGTCCTTCCATGCCTCGCAGCTATAAAAGATGGTCGTACGACGCGCCTATCGCTCGAAAGCTCCCCTCCTGCGGCTCAATAGGAACGTGCGCTCGCGTTCCCAATCTCCTATGTGAAAAGACCAAGTTATAATTTGTCAGGCTGTCAATTGCAGGAGGCGCCTACTAAACCCGGTATCCGGATCGACGTCACGAAGTTGAGATTGGACATTGGCCGTTCTAACGATAAGAGCTTCAGGCGGCCAACTCGTTAGATCATTGGTGGTCTTTTCACTAACTTACGCGGCAACCTCATGACGTTCCGACTTTTGCCTCTCACAATTGCACTGACGCTTGTCGCGGGCGGGAGTATGTCGTTCTCGAGCCGGGCGGCACTCGGGATCGTGCTCAAGAGTTGCGAGGTCAGCTACAAGCTGTCGGGGGGAGCGTTTCCCTGTCTCAAGATAGTGGAGGGGAAGGTGCCGCTGTCCTCATACGCCGTCCTGCGTGAGCCGACGGCTGGCGAGCGCACAATCTTCACACCGCTTTCGGCGGTAAGCGGTATTGAGGATCCGCGGCTTTTGGATCCCGCCGCTCCCAATTACTTCGCTATGGCGTGGCAAGAGAGATCTCTTGGCGTACCCGCAACGCGGCAGGCTTGGGACGACGCGGCACTCGCAATCAATGCTGCAATCTTCCGTACACAAGACCATCTGCACATTCATATCGGATGTGTGAAGCCACGCGTAAAAAACGCTCTCGCCAGGTCGACCATCAGCGCCGTGCGGTTCGAGCGCATGAAGCTGAAGCTGGAAGGACAGCTCTACTGGGCAATTTTCGTTCCCGGCGACGGACTAGCTACGGTCAATCCGTTTCAAGTCGTCGCAAGCGAAATCCCGGGGGCGGCGCGCAACATGAAGGGTGTGACAATCGGAGTTGTCGGCGGTGAACTAGCCGATGGCACAAGGGGCGTCTACATTCTGGCCAATGTCATGACATCGTTGCCTCGTCGTCCTGCGGCCGCGGAAGATCTCGTCGACCCAAAGTGCAGTTAAGTAGGCGACTCGCACTGCTGATAAACGGCGCCGAGCGAGCAGGGCAGTTACAGGCTCTCGCTGCACTGCGTTCAATCGGCGGCGCATAGGTGAGGGATGAATTGCCAATCCAGCTAACGGAATGCCTCGATTGCTCGGATACCGAAACCTGCAGCGCGCAATGGTTCGGGTCTGCCGACGTGCCTACTACAAGGCCACTTTGCCTTATATGGAAGGCTGCACCGCAGATGGCCGAACTCACGGGCACCCTTGGCGCAACCTGGCGTGTGAAAGGACTTGGTAGGCACTTCCGTTCGTTCGCTTGCTTTGAAGGGCTCAAGGCGGAACCTGGCGCTCTTTCCGTTGGCCGGCAACGTGGTGACCGATCACTTTCGATCTCGGAGGGCAGGTTGCCGCGGTCGAACGAGCCCGACCCTGTCTTTCTAAGATGATTCGCGGGGGATATCGCCGAAGGCGCCGCGCGCCGCTCAGTTGACAGGTCCAGCGACAGGCACCGTCGTCTTGTAAACCTCGTCGATCGTCAGCATCGTGGCGAGATCAACATTCATTGGTGCTCCATATCCGAAGGCCCCTTGAAGGAGACAGGTATCTGCCGCTGCCGCAGCGGCGGCGGCCAATAGATTCTGTGGACCGTTGCCGCTTAGTAGGCCGACGAGAACGTTCGCTATGAAAGTGTCGCCGGCACCAAGAGTATCGAGGGGTTCAACAGGCTGTATCGGCGCACGAAAGAATTTCCCGTCGCCGTACAAGACGGCGCCCTTGTCTCCACGGGTAACAAGACACCATGCCGCGCCGCTGGCGCCCCCAAGCTCGGCAAGCGAGAGCGCGCCGTCTTCCGAGAGGTTGCCACCGGAGAAAGCAAGGAGAAAGCAGTGTGGTGCAATGAACGCGATACGGTCTCGATCATGAACTGTCGCGAGGTCGTAGGACACTTTCGTCAGCCGTGAGAACTTTGCCAGCCACGCGTCGATATGACTGGAGCGGCCAGTGTGAACTGCATCGACCTTCGCAATAAAGGAAAGATCCTCTTCCTCGGGGCGGATAATTGAGACGCCAAGATTCGCGCCGACGAAGACACGATCGCCGTCTTGCCGGTCGATAACGCAATAGGCAGTCTGACCGGCCTCCGTGCGCAGCAACCTTGTATCCACGCCCTCAGCGACAAGGGCATCCCTGATGAGCCGCCCGGCACTGTCGTCGCAGACGGCGCCCGCATATGCGGTGATAGCCCCGGCACGTCGGGCAAAGACGGCGTGATTAACGCAGTTTCCGCCGGGAAACATCAATGCTTGGTCCTGATAGCAATCGACAACGTTGTCGCCAAAACTGAGAATTTTCACGGGGGGCAATGCGAAAACATCCTGAGAGATTAATGAGAACGTTCTCATTTAAAATCGTTGGCCTGAAATAGCAACTCCGAATATCGTGCGCCGGCATGAGAGCGAGCGGCAGAAGGCGGCCGAACGCTCGCTAAGCTGCTGCTACCGAGCCCCGCTCGACCAACTCGGCGGGCATCAGAACGGTGCGTGGTGGATAAGTCTCGCCGCGAATGCGCTCTAGGAGCATGCGTGCAGCAGCTTCGCCCATGGCCAGCCGGGGCTGGGAGATGGTTGTGATTCCCGGCCGCAAAAAGCTCATCCAGTCAACATCATCGAAACAGACGAGAGACAGATCTGATGGGATTGAAAACTGCAAATGCGTGATGGCCCGCATGGCTCCCTCCGACATGGTCCCGTCGGTCGTGAACAAGGCCGTCGGCCGCTTTTCGCTCGCAAGAAGCGAGGCCGTCACGGTTTCTGCCGCTTGTGCTGAATAGCTACCGGCACGACGCGTAAGCTGCGGGTCGATCGGTATGCCGGCGATGCGGTGAGCGCGGATATAGCCCACGAGGCGCTGCCAGCTTGGATAAAGCGTTTCCGTTTCTATGGGTTCGCCCGCGGCCACACGGGCAAGGAATGTGTCGACACCCCCCCGTTCTTCATCGACGAGCTCTGCAACGATGCCGATCCGTTTGTGGCCAGCGGCAATAAGATGATGGACGGCCTGTTCCGCCGCAGCAATGTTGTCAGTCGCAACCCTGTCAACCATGAGGCCCGCAACAGCGCGGTCGATCAGAACGAGCGGGACGCCCATGTTACGCAGATTGTGAAGATGCTTTGCCCTGCGTGTATCGCTCGGGGTGACGATAAGGCCATCGACCTGTTTCTGCGCCAGAAGTTCGACCGAATGCACTTCCCTCGATTGAAGTTCATCACTGTTGGTGATCAGAAGACCAAAGCCGTTGGCCTCGGCCACATTGGAGATGCCGCGCAATACTGATGCGTAAAAGGGATTCTGGATATCGCCTGCCACAACCCCTAATGTTCGGGTCTTACCTGTGATCAAGCTTCGCGCCAGAGCGTTGGGCCGATAACCGAGCGCCTGAGCAGCTTTTAGAACGTTTTCTTTCTTGTCGTCGCTTGTGTAGCCATAGCCGCCAAGGACGCGGCCAGCCGTGGCGGTAGAGACGCCTGCTGCCCGTGCAACATCCGCGATTGTCGCTTTGGTCTTAGACATCAAAATGAGCCTTTCTCATAAAGCGGGAGGGAAACAAGAGAAAATATTCATTATCGCGACCGTCACGGCGCGGCTTTATGGACGTGTGTAAGTCGACTTTTGTGCATTCGCAATGAAGATTGCATGTGACTTGATGCTTTTCTCCGCTTGACCTTAAGAGCGGCTCCATGTCAGATATGTGAGAACGTTCTCTCGTGATCAACAAGAATAGATGGGGACGAGAACGTAGCTCGATTGCGGCTCACTTCCGGAGGGTTCAATGCTGAAATCAATTCTGACGACGTGCCTTATGACTGTAGCGATGTCACTGCCCGCGCTGGCCGATGTCATCCCGGCGCTTCATGATGCGCTGCCGCCGCAATATAAGGAAAAGGGTATCAAGGCTGCCGTCTTCAATGACTGGGCTCCTGACGAATTTCTGGACGCTGATGGGCAGCTAAAAGGCTGGAGCGTCGACATCGGCAAGGAAATGGAGGCGCGCCTGGGTGTGCCGTTCACATTCGAGGGCACGAGTTTCGATGCAGTCATTCCTGGCCTGCAATCCAAAAGGTTCGATGCGGGTTTTGCCTCCTTTGGCACGACGGCGGAACGGTTGAAGACGCTCGACTTCGTATCCCAGCGCCGTATCGGCACGTCCTTCGCTTATCCGGCAACAAGCAAATTGGACATCAAGACAGAGAAGGACGCTTGCGGCATCACGGTTGCGGTCCTGAACGGCGCATGGGATCTCGGTCTCGTGGAGAAGCTGAATGCCAACGAATGCAAAGACGACCCACTGACTATCCAGACCCACGGAACACAGGCCCAGGCGGAGCTCGCCGTACGCTCTGCCCGCGCGGAGGCGACAGTCGCGGGATCGGTCAAGCTGGCATACATGGCAAAGCAGACCGGCGACCTGAAAGTTTCGCAGCTGGTCCTTTCGGCAGTTAACAGCTGCATTGGTGTTCGAAAAGGCGATCCGCTCGGCAAGGTTCTGACCGATACGATCCAATCGATGATTGACGACGGTACCTATACGAAGATCATGGAAAAATGGGGCCTCAACGATTCCGGTGTGCTGAGCAAGGCACTGCTCATCACTGAAGAGAACCCCGCAGATCTCTAAGCGCAGGCGTGGCCGGCCCGGGTAAAGTCTCGGGCCGGCACGAAATGCCAATTTGAAGAAAGACGCGCATGTCTGAAGACCGCAGCCACCCGTCCATCCATGAAGTCACTGCCATTGCGGTACCGAAGATCGGTCATTGGATCGGTGGTGTCGCTTTGGCGGTCTTCGCGGTCATTTTCCTGCAGGTGCTTGTCACCAATGCCAACATGCAGTGGGGTGTCGTTGCCCAGTATATGCTCAACCCGGCGATCCTGTCTGGCTTGGGAATGACGCTCCTTCTGACCGCGCTTGCGATGGTGCTTGGCCTTGCGATCGGCGTCATCCTGGCGATCATGCGCCTATCCGGCAGTCACGTTTTCCAGCTTGCGAGTTGGGGCTGGATCTGGTTCTTTCGCGGGGTTCCGCCGCTGGTCCAGATGATCTTCTGGTACAATCTGGCGCTTCTGCTTCCCGAGCTGTCGATTGGCATCCCGTTTGGCGGTCTAAAGCTGGTGAGCTGGAATACCAATGAGGTCATTACGCCGTTCAGCGCGGCAATCATGGGCTTGGCCTTCACGGAAAGCGCTTATGCCGCGGAGATGATCCGAGCCGGTATTCAAGCCGTCAACACGGGCCAGACGGAGGCCGCTGCCACGCTTGGCATGACACGCGGGCAAACCTTGCGGCGCATTGTCCTTCCTCAAGCATTGCGCATCGTCATTCCACCAATCGGCAATGATACGATTTCGATGCTGAAGTTCACCTCGCTGGTATCGGTTCTGGCTTTGCCGGATCTGCTTTACTCCGCGCAGATGGTATATGCCCGCACATACCAGACCGTGCCGCTCTTGCTGGTCGCGACGATCTGGTACCTGGTGCTCACGACGATTTTGACCGCCGTCGAACATGCTATCGAGCACCGTTTGAAGGCCGAGCATCATTCAAGCAAGAAAACGCAAACCCGGACGTCGTTATTCCGTCTGTTTGCCCGTCAGCACGAGGCAAGGTGATGAGCGAGCAGATCAGCGAAACGCCGCTTCTGAAGGTCGAGCGCCTGCGCAAGAGTTTCGGTACCCATGACGTCTTGAAAGGCATCGACGTTGCCGTCAATCGAGGTGACGTTACCTGTATCGTCGGACCATCGGGATCAGGCAAAAGTACGCTTCTGCGATGCCTCAACTATCTGGAAAAGCCGACAGGCGGGGCGATCTTCCTGAACGGTGAGCCGGTTGGCGTGCGCTGGAAAGGCAAGCGGCTTTACGAGATGACCTTCAATGAACTTGCGCGGCAACGCCAGCGCATGGGCATGGTGTTCCAGGGGTTTCATCTGTTTCCTCATAAGACCGTACTCGAAAATGTCATCGAGGCACCAGTCCTGGTGAAGCGACTTGACCGCAATATCGCGGTCAGCGAAGCCATGGTGCTGCTTGAGCGGGTCGGCATGAAGGAGCGTGCGCATTATTATCCGGCGCAACTGTCTGGAGGTCAGCAGCAGCGTGCTGCAATTGCGCGCTCGCTGGCCATGAAGCCCGATGTCATGCTTTTCGACGAGCCAACGTCTGCGCTTGATCCGGAACTGGTCGGTGAGGTTTTGGCGGTGATGCGGCAGCTGGCCGACGACGGTATGACGATGGTCGTCGTCACTCACGAAATGGGCTTTGCCCGTGACGTTGCCGATCATCTGATTTTTATGGACGGGGGGGTCATCGTCGAGCAGGGCGTGCCCGTTGAGGTTTTGACGCGCCCGCAACATGAGCGCACAAAATCGTTCCTGGCGCGGGTGCTGGCTGACGCGTGAGCGCGTCAGCCGACGGCCTTCGACAATGCTGCTGCCGTGTAAAGGTCCAGGTGAGCGCCGCCGTTATTTTTGAATAACGTGATCTCGTCGCCTGTCGTTCTGCCTTGCATATGTCCGGTCACAAGCTCGAAGAGATCGGCGCGAATATCGCTCCAGGCGATCGCACCAGACTGAACGGCCTGTCGTAGGTCGCCGCCGCTTTCCATGTTGCTGCGGTTGTCGACAAATATCCGTGCGCCAGAAATCGCAGCGTCGTCTGCTTCACGAAGGGTTGGCAGATAAGCGCCAACGAGGTCCAGATGACATCCTGGGCGCAGCAATCGTCCCTTGATCAGTGGCTTGTCCGACATCGTAACGCATGAGATGACGTCAGCGCGAGCAACGCACGCATCGAGATCCTCACCGACGACAATCTCGATATCTTCTGTGCGCAACTGTGCTGCGACGAGCTCTGCCTTTGACGTGGTTCGGTTCCAGATGACCGTCCGTTTAAGGGAGGGGCGCGCTGCAAGATGAGCTGTGATGAAGTGGGGAGCCAGCGCGCCAGCTCCCACGATCAACAGTTCTTCAGCGTCTTCGCGCGACAGGATTTGCGACCCCAGGGCGGAATCTGCCGCCGTCTTGCGCGCCGTCATGGCCGCGCCGTCGGCGGCCAGTTGTGCTGCGCCCGTCGCGCCGTCGAACAAGACTACAAGGCCCTGGACAGCCGGCTGGGGAGGGTGGAGCCCGGCATTTTGCGGAAAGACGCCAACCATCTTGACGACAATGGGTCCCCCAGGCGCCCAGCCAGGCAGGGTAACAAACTGCGCCTCGGTCCCTGCCGGATCGGCCTGTACAACCACGTCGCTTTTCGGCATGGCGCCGAGATGTGCAGCGCGCAGCTCCTCGATCAAATAGGTCCAAGGTAGAGCTTTGTGAACGGCAGCAGCGTCGAAAAATTTCATCTCACAGTCTTTCAGGTCTTGATTGAGTAAGTGACCAGATGGCTCGGGGTCGTCAGTTTCGAGAAGGCAAGCGGTGTCCCCGCGCCGTCCATGACCGTCTTTTCGATACGGTAGACCGGCTGCGCAGTGGTGATCTTGAGGGCCTGGCATTCCTCGGTGGAGGCAAAGCCGACGTCGATCTGGCGTTCTGAATGGGCGGGCGTGACGCCAGCCTTGTCACGGAGAGCAGCATAAAATGATCCGCCGGCAGCAACAGGCTCGATAACGTCCGGGAACCTGGCCGCGTCAAACCAAAGGGTTTCGAGTGTCATCGGTCGGCCGCCGTCCTCGAGAAGACGATCAAAGCGAATCAGGTCTTCAGCCGCCAGGCGCTCGCGTACACGCGGTGCGTTCGCATCGTGTCCCTGGGAGAGTATGCGATGTCCGGCTGTGCGGCCAAGGCCGTCCATCGTTTCGGAAAAGCCCGACAGCGACACCAGGGTCTGCTGGATTTTCGATGGGGTGACAAGCGTGCCACGTCCCTGCTGGCGCTGCAGCCGGCCTTCCGCGCTGAGATCGCCAATCGCCCTTCTGAGCGTGATGCGGCTAACGCGGTAGCGCGCCATGAGGTCGGGTTCTGACGGCAGGAAGCTGCCCTCAGGATATTGGCCGGATTGGATACCGGCCAATATGGAGCGTCGCACCTGTTCGTAGAGCGGCAAGAGCTGCAAAGGTTCTTTCATCCGCTCCAGTCCTTTCGGTTAGTAGGCGATCTTCTTCATGTAACGGCGTGCCTCTAGCATTTCGTGCTTTCGAAGCTCGGCCACTTTATAGGCGAAACGCCAGAGCGTGTCGAAGAAGATCAGTGGCACGAGATTGCCTGCGAAGACCGGGTCGATGCCAGCAAGGTCGAGGCGCTCGGCGTCGAGAACAAGCAGGTTTTCGGCAGAGCCGAAGCGGTGAAGAAATCCATCCGCGCGCTCCTCGAGTGGACGGGTGCTGTCGAGGCCTTTCAGGAGAATAAAGCAGCGGTCCTTGTCGAGAACTTCGAACGGACCATGAAAAAACTCATTGGCATGGATCGCCTGGCTGTTGATCCACTGCATTTCCATAAGGACGCAGATCGCAAATGAGTAGGCCGCACCATAGCTTGCCCCACTCGCCATGGTGTAGATGACATCCTGTTTTGCAAATCGAGGGGCGAAGTCTTCGAATGCTGGAGCAAATGTTTCTTGAGCGCGGTCGATTGCCGGCTGAAGTGCGTCGAGGCTGGCCACCAACGGCTGCGTCAGATCTTCGCCGCCGGCGAGCGCAACGAGCCCCATGACGATCTGGTAGATACGAGCGTAATTGCTGTTCTTCGCGTCGATCGGCACGCCGGTCGTATAGGGCGCTTCGAAGCCAACGACATGATCTACCGCTGTGGCCAAGGGAGAGGCTGGCTCGACCGTCAGTCCGATCGTGACTGCGCCTTTGGAGCGCGCAAATTCCGCGGCTGCCGTGGTTTCCTTCGTTGTGCCGGTCATGGAGCAAAGGATGACGAGAGACTTTTCGTCGAGAGATCGTGGGGCACGTGAGACAAATTCTGCGGCGTTATAAACGTCGGAAGCAAGGGGCGAATGCTGATCAAGCAAGAATTTTGCAGGATGCATGATTGAAAGCGAACCACCGCAGGCGATGAAAAATACGTGCTTGATCGACTTGGCGTCGAGAGCGCCCAATGCAGAAAGAACACCAGCATCGTAAGACCGAGGAAGAGACATAGAAGCTACCTTTGATATAAGACGTCATAATACGTATTATTTACGTGGGCCTGTTGTCAAGGGCTGCGGGGGATGCATTCTTCGCGAGTGGCCGCTTCCATCAACATTGGCATTGCTGCGACTAGGGGCTGCGCGCCAGCGCTTGGCACGGTCTTCGATGTTTGCTGCGTGCAGCACTTCCCACCAGCGGAGGGCGGAGACCCAGGAGGGACTGACATTGGCGGGTTGACTGCGGTTTCAATGTTGCTCCAGCGGGCCGCCGAAGCCTGATCTTCATCGTCGCGCCCATCGGTTAATAGGAACGACCGATGGCGGCGCCGGCGCTGACGGACGGACCACGTCAATGCGTGAAGCGGCCTCCAAGTCTTTCCCGAAGAAGGCTCGATGCTGACGCCGGAGAAGTCGTCTGCCGGGCCGTTTTCGACCCTTTCTGAGCAGTCAGGCAGCCCGGCATATCCACCGAGAGGAGATTGTAAAGAAAATCCTCCTCGCATGCCAAACCGCGTCAAGGACGAGAAATTCCTTATGGGGCTGTGGCTTTGTTGACGACCACCGGTAGGGCCACACAAAAGCCGCACGACTATAGGCACTTGGCTCCCGGCAGGGCGGCTCGAGACCGGCCTGCCATCTGGATCGACCCATCCGCTTTAAAGCCCGCAACCGTGGCAGGACGCGGGCTTTATCGCGTTGAGCCGCGATGATGTAGCGGGCCAGAAAATCTCATGTAGCCATAGGATGTAGTCCTTATTAGCAAATTGCGGTTCACCGGGTTCACCGGCATGTTCGCGCCATGGAAGCAATGCCTCTTTACATGCGCCTGTCGTGGGCGGCCGCCATCGTTGTTTTCACACTGATCGGCATGTGGGTGCTCGATGAGTTTTTCATCAACGTCGAGCAAGAGGTCGAGTATCTTCAAGATGGCTAGCCGAATGGATGCTCACACCAATGAGGAAGGCACTGATCATCACCTCTACCGGCATGGTGCTCGCGGTATCGATACTTCGATTTTGCACCGCCCTCGCTTATATTCTGATCAGCCGAAAGGCCTAAGGCTGACGATCTTTGCGCTCTTCCTCACGGTACTGGTCCTGGGCGCCGTCGCCTTATCGTTCAGTGTCAGCGTTTTTAATTGAGCAGCCTTCTGGCTGCACTGCAGCTGGATTATCTGGTGCCGGCCGTGAAGGAGCGATCCACGCCGTCTGACAGAAGCAGGATGCCTCCTCCGATGATCCCGCCCCACATCAAGAGCGAAATCGCGGTTGCCAGAAGCAGGAACTTGGCGCGATTCGTCATGCCATATAGAGTTACCCTTAGGGCGAAAGCCGGCAACCGATGGTTCGCTATGGTACATATTGGCCGGTATGCCGCACCTGATCCCGCCAGCTTCGGAACCGCTCACCCACCATTGTCGCCAGTAGTCATGGGTTAGAGGTGTAGCGTTTGCGATTTAAATCGGACCTAAGTCCGATAGGCGCACGGAATAGCTATCCCATCTCCCTTCGCGTCAACGGAGTGCAACGCATGCTTTGGTGGGTTCTGACGGTATATCTTGTTCTTCAAGCGGCCATCTTCGCGGTGGTGGGCGCGATGGTGATTAAACACGTCCTGAGCAAGCGGCGAGAAGAAAGTAGGGTAACTGCAAATAGCAACGTTGCCGAAGAGCAGGGAGCCAGGACCGCCGCGACGTCTTGAACTGTGGAAAATTTACCTTTACGCAACGGCAGTTCCATTGCATCAAACTGATTGTGTACTAAGCTTTTTCCATGGCGTTGGAGGACGCTGCGGAGGGATCGACATGAGCATAAGCGACGCTGCTGCAGCCATCATTGTTTCACTCGAGCTTTCAGCGCTGATGTGGCTTTCCGCGTGGCATTTGGTGATCGGATAGCAGCGCAGTTCATGGGCGCTTTCGGGGGCATCTGAGATGGCTCGAACCGCACTGATTGTGTAATTGTCTGCTCAGCCGGCAGCGTTCAAATCTCCAACTCTGTCCGCCATGCTCGAAGAGCCGGTGCCATCTGCTGTTGTTGCGGATAGCAGATGAACCAGCCAGGAAGTGGCGCGGGCCGCGCATCGAGACAACTTACCAGTCACCCATCCGGCCGTGGCCTGATTGCCGATCTCGATGCCATAAACACCAATTGAAGCTGATGCAGCCGGGCGGCAAAGCCCGGCAAGACTGCTATTGCGCGGAAACGCGCCAGACGGTGTTGCCGACATCATCGGCAACCAGCAGCGCCCCCGAATTATCGAGTGCCACGCCAACCGGGCGGCCGCGGGCCTGCTCTTGGTCATCGAGGAAACCTGTCACCACATCCTTGGGCGAACCGTCTGGCTTGCCGCCATTGAACGGCACGAAGACCACCTTGTAGCCGTTGAAGGCGCTGCGGTTCCAGCTTCCATGCTCACCGACAAAAGCGCCGCTGGCATAGTCCTGCGGCAGGCTGGTACCCTTACTGAAAACCATACCGAGCGGCGCCACATGCGAGCTCAGCGCATAGTCGGGCGCGATCGCCTTGGCGACCATATCCGGCCGCTGCGGCATGACGCGCGGATCGACATTCTGGCCGTAGTAGCTGTAGGGCCATCCGTAGAACGCGCCGTCTTTCACCGAGGTCATATAGTCCGGCACCAGATTCGGCCCGAGTTCGTCTCGCTCGTTGACCACCGTCCACAAGGCCTTGGTCTGCGGCTCGATGCTCAGCCCGTTCGGATTACGCAGGCCACTTGCATAGATGCGATGCCGGCCGGTCTGCCGGTCCACTTCCCAGATCGCAGCGCGGTCCTTTTCGGCCTGAATGCCATTCTCGGTGATATTGCTGTTAGAGCCGACCCCGACATAGAGCAGAGAACCGTCGTCGTTGGCCGTCAGGCTCTTCGTCCAGTGATGGTCGATCGGCCCGCCGGGCAGTTCGGTCAGAACTATGCCGGGATCGGTGATCTTGGTTTCGCCGGGCACATAGGGATAGCGCACGATCGCATCCGTGTTGGCGACGTAGAGATCGTTGCCGACAAGGACGACGCCGAAAGGCGAGTTGAGGTGATCGAGGAAAACGTCATGCACCTCAGCGACACCGTCGCCATCGGCGTCCCTCAGGAGCGTGATGCGGTTGCTCGCCTCGTTTCCACCACCGCTTCCGCCCGTCGCGAATGACTGGACGAAGCCCATAATGAGGTCTTTGGGGCGCTTGGCGGATGCCTCCGGCGGTGCGACGGATTCGACGGCTAGGATATCGCCGTTCGGAAGCGTATAGACCGAGCGGGGATGCTTGAGGCCTGAAGCGAGCGCCTGGATCTTCAGCCCGCTTGCGACCTTCGGCGTCTCGCCATCCTTCCAGCCGACGACCTTTGCCACATGCATCGGCGGGATGAGATATTGCGATTGCTCCGGCAACTTCGGATTGGGGCCAATTACGCTGCCCGGATCAGGCTCGTCGCCGCTGCATCCGGCAAGCAGCACAGCGGTGGAGGCAAGCAGGACCGCAGCGGGAATCGCGTGGCGCGCAACAGAGTGTATGGTCATCTCAATATCCTCCCGCTATGCGCCGTTCTGTGATCGATCCACAGACGGCGACGAGGATCATCAGCACGAAGGCGACTACCGACAGCGCCAGACCTGTCGGGACTACGGAGGTCCAGGCGTCGCGGCTATGGATGAAGGCGTTGAAGAGCGAGACGACGAATACGGCAATGTTGCCGAGCACGTAAAGCAACGCCGCCCCACCCGCAAAGCGGAACCGGCCGCGTGCGAGATCGACAAGGCCCGCAAGCAGAGCCAGCCCGCCAAGCAGCAAACCGGCCGTCAGCAGCCAGGCCGAGAAATTCGCCCAAGTCATCTCCGCTGTCTGCGAATAGGCGATGTCTGTGATCAAAGCGCCGGTGAAACACGCGGCGGCGAAATGCAGTGGGATGGCGCGCAGCGACGCCCTGTAGCGCCGAATTGGAATGCCTGAAGTTGAATATGTCATGGTCCTCACCCGAGCGGGGCCTTGCCCGCTGCGGATAAACCTTGCGGAATCCAGTTTGTTCCGGCGTTCACGCGATTGAGACGAGAGCGCAGGCGCCCGGGCCGGATGCCGGCGCCGCCAGTCTTCTGCCGACTGCAGCGCGGTGGCGATCCGCTTGTCGCTGAACGGCTTTCCAACAATGGCAAGGCGCTATTAAAACCTTGCGATACCGCGCGCGGGCGCGCCAGCACCGTTTCCGCCGCCGAGTACCCCGTCGAAGCGAATAAGGTCGCCGCCTCTGCCCTGCGCCACTCCTTTGTCGAAGGCTCCATTGTCGGCATCTGTTTCTCCTTCTTCTTCAGGGTAAGGAGCTTATCGAGCTCTTCCCTGTGCGCCTTGTGCGTGTCAAGGTTCGGAACCGAGCTTCTTCAGGTTCAGCAGCTTCCAGCGCATAGCGGGACGGTCTGCCGCCTACCGCAAGCCGATGGCTTCAATGTCCGGATCGCCGTCACGTAACGTCGTCAGGAACCTTTGGGCAGTCGCGACGAGGCGGGCGCCGACGTCAGCGATCAGGCGTTCCCTCGTTGCGATGAGATCGTCGGGAGTGACGGGTATGGTTGTCATGCCGACGAATTCGCGGGCGCAGGTGTCAACGAGATTGCTGAGTGACTGCCGGAGCAGCTCGGGCGCCGGGCGGGAAGAGCTGGCGACAGGACAAAGAATGTGCGGAAGAGCTCGTCGGTGACCCTTTTTTCTCATAGAGGAGCTTAACGCCGAACGGGCACACGCCTCGCCGGCTCCACCGTCGCCCCTCAGTGGCGGATGATTCCGTCGCATCCGCCACCTTCTGGAGTGCGTGTAAACAGACGTTTGCAAGAGGCAGCGCTGATCTTGTGTCCTAAAGAACGTTCCGGCACACCCAGACACTAACGCTTCCACCGTTTGTGGGGAAATCGCCGCGACCGTGTTGATCCGTAGTCACTTCAGCATCGTGATGACCGAGAAAGTCGACGAACGCCGTATTTGCCTGGTCCGGACCAAGCTCAAGAAACAGATTTCCGGCGTCACCGTTAGACATGGTCACCACGCAACCGGGATCGGTATCAGTTCCCTGGCGGACGAAACCGATAACGTTGGGGCTTTCGAAGCGATCGATCTGAACGCCGTTGGCAAACCGTCTTCGGGCCTCAATTAGTCTCGGCAAGCAGCCGATCAGGGGCATTTGCACCTCCTGGTGGCTGCCGTCGTCTCCCGCATCGCTGTAATTGGCACCGTATAAGTCGGGATAGAAGACGCAGGGCGTGCCTTGTTCGCGCAGGAGGATCAAGGCATAGGCCAGGGGCTTGAACCACGGTTCAACCGCCGCTTCGAGCGACTGGAGAGGCTGTGTGTCGTGATTGTCGACCAGTGTCACCGCGTGCTCGGGAATGGAGGAAACGAGTGAACCGTCGAAGATCGTTCGCATGTCGAACTCTGCGCCCGCTTTGGAGGCCTCATGGAAGCGGTGGTGAAGCGCGACGTCAAAAAGCATCAGCTGGCTGTCAACGAGGTCAAGATAGTTTGCAAGCGTCGCCATTTCGGGGTGCCAGTATTCGGCAACCACGAACAAGTCTGATCCGAGGGTATCGCGCATATGGCCGACCCAGTCTTTGAAGAACCATGCCGGGATATGTTTCGCGGCATCCAACCGGAACCCCGATACAGGAACCTGTTCGGAGAACCAACGGCCCCAGTATTTCAGCTCCTCGTATACAGCCCTGTTGCGGAATTCGACATCAGCGCCCATCAGGTAGTCGAAATTGCCCATCTCGTCATCGACTTCAACGTTCCATTGGCCCTCGCCATACTCGTTCAAAAGCCGGAATACTCCGGTCTCATCGGGTTCTTCGATGACGTCGACGCCGCTAAAACACTGCTTGTCCCATATAAACTCGGAGTACTTGCCGGATCGTCCCGGAAACGTGAACCGGGTATGAGCGAGGGCCTCGATATCGTCTTCTTCGATCTGTGTCCGGTCGTCGGAATTCACGCGTCGGACGACGACGCGCTCCTTCTCGTCCGCTCCCATCTTGTGGTTCAGCACAACGTCATGGATCGGACGCAGGCCGTGGTCATTTAGGGCTTTGCAAGCTTTCTCGAGTGCATTTCTGTCGCCGTATTTTGTCGCGACGCTTCCCTTCTGGTCGAATTCGCCGAGGTCGAAGAGATCGTAGGTGTCGTATCCGACCGATTTTGCGCCGGAGGCGCCTTTGTAAGCTGGCGGCAACCAGACGTCGGTAATCCCCAACGCCGAAAGTTCGCCAGCTTTCTCGGCTACCTCATTCCAAAGAATGCCTTCGCCTGGCGAGTACCAGTGGAAAAATTGAAACAGCGTACGTTTGCTCATGTTGTTTCCGAGGTAAGAGCGCTTTGTTCGTGGAGCATGACAGGCGCGATGAACAAAATAGGATCGGCGTGCCAGAGGGGCTATCGGATTCGATGGGGAAGACGGCAGTTGGTCAGCAGTTCATGCAGTGTCGCAAATTGTCCAAACAATGCGAGAAGATCGCGCTCTTGCTTTTCGTCCAGTCCGTGTCGAGCAGCGAAGTCGAGTACTCGGAAAATCCGCCGATCTCGATCTGTCACAATTGATTTTGTTTGGAAATGACTACTCATCAAATGGCCCCCGCTGAATGCGCCGAAAGAACGCCCACCCTGGCGATTGGTTCCGAACGACGGTGATAAGGAGGATATAGCAGAGCTGTCACGGCAGGGTCGCATTCACACTGTGACTATTTGCAGCGTAGTGGCGCTTGCAAACTAGCTTGCCCGTATCGCTTGGGTATTACTACGGAAAGATCGCCCGTTCGATCGAACTCATGGCGTAGCGCAAGCAAGGCAGGACCGGCTGCGCTCAGGCACAGCCCACGAGAAGCATTATAGATGGCCTGACAGTTGATCGGCGCGCGGAAAGGCGTTGGCGACGATGTCTTGCATGAGCCGGCGCCGGCAAGGACGAGTGTTGCCTCCTCATCGGTCACGACGGCAAGGCGCTGCTCCGGCGTCAGCGGGTTCTTCTCGATCTTGTCGAAGAAGCCTTTCATGCCGGCGAGGTCTGAATCGATGAAGCGCTCGATGGCAGCGCGGAGTACGTCGTCGGGATGTCTTGGAACGCGCGGACGGCGATGAGCTGTTGCTGCTCTTCTGAAAGGACGCCGTCAGGGATGGTGGCTAGCAAAGCGTTGATGATGGCTGGGGCTCGCGAGAGGAAGGGTGAGAGAAGGCAGGCGGCGGGGTAGCGGCGGGGCTGGCCAAGGCGCGCTATCACTTCGGACAGCGCGGTGAGTTCGCTTTGTGCCGCTTCGAATTGCCTGAGGAAGTGGGTGCGGAAGGCTTCTTTGGCCCGCAGAAATAAAGCCGGCGGCATCGTGCGGCGTGACGCCCGCCATCTTGCGCTTCGGCCGCCGGCCAGCGGTACCTCTATCGTGGTGAACCCCAATATGCGGTGATTTGCGCCGGGCCTGCCCATGATGAAAACGGCGCCTGACGGCGGCTGCCAAGGAAGGTGATGCCGGAGGCGGTCTGCTCGGCAGCCCATGAGGCATGGCCGAGGAAGCGGGGGAATGCTCCCGGCCGGGTGCGTGTTTTGAGTTGCTTTGGCGCTGTCATCGTCAGGCGCCTGCGCTTGTGAGCAGCGTGTTGTGGGCGGTGCGGAAGGCATCCTGCAGCGCCTTGTGGTTGGCGAGTCCTTCAAGGGCGTAGCTGTTGAGAAACTGGCGTCCGGCGAACAGCTTGCGGTCGACGGGGCTGAGGTCTGCTTCATCGCAGATCTCGTGCCAGAGCTTGGCGATGGTTATGATCTGTTGTTCGATGAGCGCGGCGGCTTGGGCCTCTTTCAGGTGATAGTCGGGCGCGGCAGCGAGCAGAGTGGCGAGCGTGCTGGCACGGCCCTCGCTCTTGATGAGCATGGCTTGGGTGGCTTCACTGCCGGTGCGGCCTTGCGGGCAGATGTCATGGCCGGCGTGAGCGTGAGCATCTTGCCGTCCCAGAAGGCGGCGTGGTTGCGGGCGTGGTCGTCGGTATTGCCGCACAGCACGTTGAAGCAAATCCGCCCGTAGAGTTCCTTGAGCGTGTCTTTGGAGTTACTGAAGCGGTGGCGGATGAGTGCGGCCAAGTCTTCGTAGGAAGCGTAGCGGGCCATCATCTCATCGAGACCGAGTATGGTCAGGGCCGAGACCATGGCGCGGCGCGTCCAGCCGTCCTTTGTGTGGGTGCGGTCAAAGCGTTCGATCAGCAGCACGTCCTTATTGGCCGCGCGGGTCATCGACACGGGGGCGGCGTTGAGCCCGCAGTCGGCTGCCAGCTTCATCGCGATGAACTCGGCCTTCACAACGCTGTAGGTCGTTGGCGGCTGAGAATTTAGCGATGAATTTCCTTGTTCCGTCGTCGATGAGCGCCTTGGGACGCGCGCCGCCGATCGACGTGCCGTGATTGAGGGCTTGGTCGAGCGCCGGGGTGAGGGGGACGCCTTTTTCGATAAGGGCGGCTCCCTCCATGAGCTCGTCAAGCGATGCCTGTGCGGCAAGGCGGGGGACATACTCCGTGGCCGACGCCTGGACATCGAGGGCGCCAATCCGGTCGGAGCCTGACTGGAGCAGGAAGTTCAGCTCGCTTATCTCGGGTACGCCGGCAACATCAGGTTTCTTACTCGTCAGCCTGTTGATGATGACGCGGCGGCCCCACGCGTCCGGCGAGCCGTCGCGAATGCAGCTCGCCATCGACAGGCCGTTGACGGGCGCAATGACGCCCTCCTGAAGGGGCAGTTCAGGCTCGTAGATGGGAATGGCGCTCTTACGGCGGCGGTAGCTGGCGCCGTAGGTAAAGAGCAGGCGCTCGCCATCCTGGTCGAGGCGGCCGGCGACTACTGGTTCCGTCGCCCTGGGAAGCCACATCCAGACAAAGGCTTCGGTAGCGTCCGCCTTAGAAGTCATCATCGACCTCCTTTACGGCGTGGCGGACGCTCTTGGGCAGCAAGGTCAGTTTTTCGTCAAGGCGGGCATTGTGCATCTGAAGCGTGCGCTCGTCATAGTCGAACAAGCGCACGCCGACGATTGAAGCGACCTCGAAGACGATGCCGATCTCGGGGCCGGGAGCGCCTTTTTC
Organism: Rhizobium sp. Rhizsp82; assembly: GCF_047325115.1. Taxonomy (NCBI): domain Bacteria; kingdom Pseudomonadati; phylum Pseudomonadota; class Alphaproteobacteria; order Hyphomicrobiales; family Rhizobiaceae; genus Rhizobium; species Rhizobium sp. Rhizsp82. The sequence goes on from NZ_CP168569.1 coordinate 900,382, forward strand.
GATGCTGGATAGGGTCGTGCGGCTGATGCCGGCGCGGTCGGCCAGTTCCTGCGCGGTCAGGCCGCGCCCGGCCCGGCCGACGCGGATCAGCTTGCCGAGCATGGCGAGCGCTTGGTGCGTGACTCTGGAGTAGCTTCTCTGACGGGGCACGGCTATACCTGCTTGTTCATTTGAGTGGACATGAGGCTTCCTCGCGTCCAGAATTTTGTACATCGTGCCATGAGCTCGGTGGACAGTCAAGGATTGTTCATTTGATTGGACATAAGGCTATCTCGTGAACAGGATTTTGAACAATATTGGGTGCCGGGGGCGGTCAGGCTATCCGCGGTCGGGTATAGCGCTTGAGGCAGCCGTCGCCGAAGCCTGCGCATTCTGCAGAGCAGTCTCAAATACTCGTGAAGGCCCGTGATGTAGGTGATGGCCTGCGCCTCACCTCATTTATCAAAAGTGTCGCGCCAGATCTTATCCTGGGCCGCGTCTGCGCGGGGATAAAAGCGATAGGTCACCATGATCAGCGCTGCGTGTTACGGCGGATCACATCCTCTGCCGTCACGGCCAGAAATTCGCTGTCATCGGCACGCATGGCCGGACCAAGCTGCTTCTGCAGGTTTTCCCAGGCTTCTTCACGGCTCTTTAAGCGCGCCGTATCAGAGCGCGAATGTATTCGGCCCGAAACCTGCCGGACGTGGAAAGTGGTATGTGAAGGACCCGATTGTGCCTATGGAGGAAATCAGCTGGCATTTGGATCTGCGGCGAGGGTACTGAAGAATTTCCGCGTGCGCACCATGCCGTATTCCTTGGCAGCACGAGTGATGGCGGAGCGATTGCCTTGCAGGGCACGTTCCTTCACTCGGGCCAGCACCTGATCGCGGTCCTCGGCCAGCTGGTCGAGATTGTTGACCAGGTCGACCAGTAGGAATTCTCTGGTCAGGGTTTTGGGGAAGGCTGGCTTTCTGCGGAACTCGAACTCTCGGCCGCCCAGCATGAAGTTGCCATGGCGCTTATGGTTATAGACGACGGTCTTATTATAGAGCTGCGTGGCTCCGACACCCAGACTGTTATATGCATTGGGCGAGGTGACGAGGTAACGGTCATCCCTAAGGAAAGCCTCAACGAGCGCGTCATCCTCGGCGGGGGCTTTGCCGAACGCGGTCTGCTTCGGCCGGTGATAGACGCCGGTCGACAGCTTGGTCAGGTATCCCTCTGCCAGCAGCTGCTGAAGATGCCGATCGACCGACGACGACCATTGGGCGAGATCCTCCCGGCGGTAGACCTTGCCGGACCGCAGATGCCTTTTCAATTCCTGTAACTTCGTCATGAGTTAGCTCCTGCACTAACCATAGCGACATATGGTCGTGAATGCAATTTTTTTCAAATTTCCTGCAATTGCGGTGACGGATCAGCGGCTAAGAGTACTGGAGTAATTGAATTATACAGCCAAATTTCTCGATGATCTCTACTACTCGAATAGCGAAAACCCGGAACTGATTTTCCCTATGGAAGATCGTGCACGACAGCGACACGTGCCCGTGTCAAGGCTTTGTACAGCTTGGCATGCGGGAGCTGCCCGAGATCGCTCGCCATTGGTCGGTCGAGGACTGTGACAGGCTCTTTAGCTAAGCGAGAGGCGCAAGGCAGCGGCAACTGCTGGCCTCAAAACCGTCCCCTTATGGATGCGGAGATTGTGCGCGGGGAGCCCGGTACGAGCGGAGCGACGTCGGCGTCAGCATCGAAGAGATTGGAAACCGCAACCGTCGCAGACAGGTGACGATCCTCCGATTCCCAGCTCGCTGCAAGGTCGGTCAGGAAGACCCCGTCCATCTTACTGTAGTTGAACGGATCGGCCGGATCGGGAAATGATGGCCGCTGACCGAGGTAGGTTTCGGCGACCGTGAACCGGATGCGTTGCGGGCTGACATAGTTCAGTCCAACGCGAGCGACATTCTCAGGCACCGTGGGCACCTGGTCTTCCGTTTGTGGCGAATCGCCCTTTGACCAGACGTGGCTATAACTGGCAAATGCGCTCAGGCCATTGCCGATCCAGTAGTTTCCCGTGACCGAAAGGCGATCGAACGTCGCGTTCGGAATGATTGTGCTGAACGTATATACCGGAACGGACAACGCGAGGTCTTTGATATCCTGATGTTGATATTCGACGGATGTGAAAAGGCGATCCGACCACTCGCTGTCCCAACGCAGGATCGACGTGTCGACCAGGCGCGTACCATCAGGCACAGCGTCTGATCGAAGGCCGACGATATCGATGGGCGCAAGCGTGTTGAGGTTGTTAAACGGTGTCTCGCGCAGGAAAGCCGCTCTGAGATACTGACCTTCGGTTGGTGCCCAAGCAAGGCCAACTCGGGGCGCAAACGTGTCCTCTTCGAAACCGTTGGTCTCGGAGGTCTCTCCAAACAAGGTGGTTTCGAAGCGCAGGTCCTTGGTGATGTCGATCGTCGTTCCCAGCCAAGCGCGGGAGGTGTCACCGCGGACCGTCGGCAGCGTCACTGGTGTGCGAATAAAGACGCGAGGCGCGGCCAACAGGTAGTCAATGATTGCTCCCGACGTCTGGGTTTCTACATGTCCGGTCTCCGCGCCCCATCTGACGACAAAGTCATCGGTCGGCTCAAACGTGTGGGAAACGCCACCCTTCAGAGTGTACTGATCCTCCTGTGTCTCGATATCCCGGCCAATCCCGGGAGCTGGAACGTCGAACAGAGCGTCCAGGCCATGGCGATCGATATAGGAGCCGAAGACCCCGAAATTGAGGATGTTGTGGAAGGCGAAGGTGTGGCTCCACCCGAGGAAGCTATTCACGCCGTCGGCATCGAGCCGATCTCCACGTGTGATTTCGAAGCCGTGGATATCGACGCCGGGAAAGGAAATCCCGCCTTCGGCATGCACAAAGTTCAGATGTCCCACAAAACGGTCATCAGGAGTCACCTGAATTCCGAAGTCCATCGTCGAGTTCAGGTTCTGGGCGTCCTGGTCTGCGTAAGACGGATCAAGATAGGAATAGGTCGTGCTTGTGGTAAACGCGTAGGGCAGGGGATCGTAACCAAGGCGTTGATAGCTGGCGGTACCATTGACGCCCACATCTGAGCTGGTCGCCGTGATGCCGGTTCCAACCTCGACTTCCTGGAAAGGCACGCGGAAGAACGAGGCATGCATGCGCGGACTGGCAATCGCTTGCGGGTCGAGCAGGAGGCCCTGGACGTACGCGGAATAGGCCGCATCGTCGCCGGAGTTCGGTTCGCCGAGCGCGACTGCTCCGGGAGCGGTAAAGTACGGCCTGACGCTTCCCGAAAGGGCTTGGTCGAAATAGCTGGCTCCCTGGAAAGGGTCGAAGGTCCGGTCGCCCCAGTACCGGCCCCAGGCGTCAAGCGATGCAAAGCGATAGACGCCACCGAGTGTCGAGCCGAAATCGCCGCTGGATTCGACCGACGCGTAGTCACCGCCGCGCGCCTCCGTTCGCCGAACGGACTCCTGCGCAAACCGTATGGCGTCGTCCATCTGATAGAGATCGACCGAGAGCAGTGCGCGAAACTGCGCGGGTTCCGGATCGAGTGGATCGAGCTTGTCGGCCAGCTCGAACGACTGGCTCGCCGGATCGCGATCACCGTTTGCTGCGTAGGTTGCTCCCAAGCGGAGCAGTCCGTCGGCATAGGTAGGATTGGCGGTCGTCGCCTTGAGCATATCCTCCGTCGCTCCAGCGGTGTCGCCGCTTTGCAGCTTGTAGCGGCCGCGCTGGAAGAGCGCGATTTCGAATGCAGGGTCCGCCGCGATCGCCTGGTCGATGACGATTTTGGCTTTCTTGTTCCGGCCGCTTGAAAGAAGCAGACCGGCATAGTTGGCAAGCGGTTCAGGAGCCATCGGGTCGGCGGCGATGGCCCGCTTGTAGGCCGCTTCGGCCTCCCTGACCGCACCGCGTGCACTTTCCAGGAGAGCGAGGTTGTTCCAGTATTCAGAGACGGCCGGCTCCAGTTCGGCGGCCCGACGGGCGTCGACCAAAGCCCCTTTGACGTCGCCTTTTACATAGCTGCGGTAGGAGGCCCGGGCGTCAAGCAGAGCTGCATCGTTCGGATCGATTTGCTCACCCTTGGCGATGGCTGCGGCCATGGTGTCGAAGTCGGATGCAAGCAGGGCGCGGTTTGCGATTGCCGCCTGATAACGGACGTCGCCTCCAAACCTATCTTCGTTTCGCTTGAGAACGTCGACCGCTTTTTGAGGCGACTGCAGGACGGCGGTGAGCATATCCTCACCGAAAACCGACGCCCGCGAACCTGAACGCGAAGGAGGTGTGAAGGAGCGTGTCGGCGTTGCCAGGGACCTGGCAAAATAGGCCTGGTACTTGGCCTCGACACGTGCATCTCCCTTCAAACCGGCCCTTGCTCGATCGAAGAGTGCGGCTGCCTCTTTGTAGCGATGATCGTGAGCGGCGATCTTTCCCTCGATCAGGGAGACGCGCGCATCGTCCTCACGCGAAAGCCTCCTCATGCGGGCCTCAGCGATGGCCTGCTTGGCAGCTTCTCTTCCGGTTCGGGCGAACGCCACCTCTGCCGCTAATGCATAGTCAGTGCTCTGCCACCGCGAGCGGGGAAGTGTGTTCAGTCGGCGATCTGCCTCTGCAAGGCGTCGGACCTCTGCAGTTGATGTGATGGATTGATCGAATGCAGACCTCAGCCGGATGTTAAACAGCATCTGCTCGCGGATGTTTCTGCCGACTGCGATGATCTTCGACGGGGCAGACCCGAGTGTCGCGGCCGCCGACTCGCCCTCAGCAACGGTGACCTTACCCTGAGCATTGGCAAGGTCGACCAGGCCTTCGATGACAGAGAGGGTGGTCTTGGTTGCCGAGACCGACAGGGTCCAGTCGGTTCCTCGAATGGCTGCGCCGGCGGAAGGTGTGTTGATGGTTACGCCGGAACCTCCGCGCGCTGCGCGCCCGTACATTTCGCCGCTGTTAAGGTCGAGCGTTACGCCTCCGTCAGCGCGCACCTCTTTGACGACGAGAACGGAATTTCGCGACAACCGGATTTGCGTCCGGTCTGCGAACAGGAGAGCCACCTGGCCCAATGCATTGGTGCGGATGACATCGCCAGCCTTGACATTCTGGAGGACCTCGACGTTACGGGGAGAGGGCGCTTCCACCAGTGCGATATCTTCACCGGTCCTTGTCTGGATTACCTGACCGGATATGGTTGGCGTTCTCGGTGTCGGATCGGCAAAGGCCTGAGAACTGGCCGTCAGAAGCAACGCGACGGCAGTCATTGCCGTTCTTGGAATAGTCCTGGACATTGAAACTTGCCCCCGCAAGAAGAGCCTTCGTTATAGGTCCAGACTAAACTGTGTAAGATGCGGTTATATCTGATCAGGTCATAATTCCTGAATGTGTTTCCTGGGCAACAAACTGGTGGCTAGACCGTCGTTACCAGCGTTGAACTCTGTTCGACACCGTACAATCGCAACGCCGTTGCCTCGGGAAGCACAGTGACCGTGGCTGCGATGAAGCGCTTGGCGACCAGAGTTATATCCATCGCGACGCCCACAGCCGCAGTGATCGCAACAAGCTGCGCCTGAATGCCGCCTGCATCGTTGCGTGGCCCCGCGAAGACCGCCGCAGCGATGTTCGCTATTGTGAACGCCAACGAAAGACGGTCGCCGCCAAGATAGGATGTGGCAGGATCAACGGTCCCCGACTGCACCTATCTAATTCCGCCTATGGCTGCATTGCAGCAATGATCAAAGCCGAGCATCGCAGCGGCACCCTGTGGCCACGTTTCCATCGAACTTTGCCGATAGTCCCGAACGTCAGGTTGTTGCCGACGCTAGGTGACACCTTGTGAATGCCGAACGGCCGGACAGGAAGATATGCCGCTTTCGCCTGAAATTGAGGATATGTCGACCGAGCGCCCTGGGTAACGATCTGATGCGCCGTGGCTATCGTCCAGAGATTCCAGCATCAGAGACCGAGTGAGCCCGAGATCATCGGCACGATGATGTCGGCTGCGGATATCCACGTGCGGTCGGCAACAATCGATGATACGGCGCTTTGCGCAGTTTATCAGGTGCAACTTTCGGGCAAGCCGAATTCCGGCAGCTTGCGGGGCATGGGTAGACCGCCGCCCAAAGTCCCGAGAACAAATCTAAACCTCGATCCTGACGATATCGCATGCGTGTCGGCGAGAAGGGCATTGTCAAACTGGTCAGTGATGCTGTTCGCCACCAGCTCGATCGGATCTCGCCTGGCGACGAAAGGGCCGGTCCACCTCTTTTGGAAAAGACAGCGGCGACGAGCCTCGTCTGTCCGTCTCAGGGAGGGCAACCGCTTTCGCCATTCTCCGGAAGAAGAATGCGAGTGTCGATCAGATGCAGGAGGCTTTCGGCTTCGCCGACCCGATAGACTTCCTCCACGCGCTGCTCAGGCACGAACCGCTTCCTAACCTAGCAGCGGCTGCGGTGGTGAGCGAAATCCTGGGCAAACTCTTTGATCCGCAGCAAGGATAGAGGTGCCTTTTCAGGAACTTGTTCCGCAATCGCGCTTTTCCAAGTCTGTCGGAGGCAGACAATGCGCTACTTTTTCCATGTACTTTATGCGGACGTGACCGTGATCGACGATGAAGGTCAGGATTTCGACTGCCTTGATGACGCAAAAGTCGAGGGGCACCTTGCGCTTCAGGAATTAGCAGCTGAAGCGCTGGTTCGTCGTAGCGAATGGGCGGTACGCGGCATCAGGATTAGCACAGCAGACCTCCACGAGATCGCTGTGATTACCGTCGATCCGCTAGTTGAAAGGCTACTCAATAAAAAGCCCTAGGGAGGCACAGTCTTACCGGTTAATTGGTCTCACATTTGTTCTTGCAAGTTGTCGTATATTAGGATTTCGCGCAGCAAAGGGAACGGTTTGCGAACGCGAAATAATGTGTCAACGGAAAGATAAACTGCGCACAGAAGATGATGGGGCGGTTGGTGTAGCGTCTTTCGCAATCATGCTAGACTGTCACCTAGCAGAGCCAACGACGATCTGATTGGAGGCGAGAGTCCTCATGGCCGTAGACGACGAAGAAGGGCAGCGGATAAAGCAGCTGTTCGAAACGCCATCCCCTTCCACAAATCCCGCAAGACATCTCGGATCGTTTTGCTGTGTGATCGGCATTGGCATGGCGGCTTACCACTATTACAGAAGTCGATGATGCGGCGGTCAGTTAACGCTAACGAGATCGCTAGGGTCGGCGCTTTCACCATTGCGGTGGGTGTATCCTTCGTTGCCATCATGGCATCGCTCTTAGCGGCAGCCGCAGGTCTAGCAGCATGGGGCGATTATGGCAGCCGGGGCTGTCCCGGAGCGGTGCAATGCAGTGATGCAGTGGCAATTATGTCGGGAGCGGCATGGGCGCTTCCTTGCTGCGCCGTCGTGGCTTTGCTCTCTGGTTGGCTTGCCCACAAGGCTCACCGCAGAAGATGATGGAGCGGTGGGGGCAATCGGAATAGCGCTGGCCGAAAGGCAGGATGAGGACGATTTCAAGCTTGATCGGTGCTCAAGTAGTCGGCCGGAACGGCGTCGGTAAGCCACACCCCGTTGTCGGCCTGGAAAAACACAATACCCTCTGCGGCCATTCGGGGGGCGTCTACTACCAGAACAATCGGTCGGCCATGCCGCGACCCAACTTTCACGGCAGTTTCGTAGTCATTTGATAAGTGGACTTGCTGCCGTTTTCCGGGCACGAGCCCGTGTTCACGGATCGAGGCAAGTTTTGCGAACGCCGTTCCATGATAGAGGATGTCGGGAGGTGTAGACGGTTGAAGTGCAAGGTCGACCTCTGCCGAGTGGCCCTGAGCGGCCCGGATCATGTTCCCGTCTTCCGATATGGTGAACCGCTTCTTTTCGTTGTTTTCTACAACAGCATCAAGCGTCGCTCGATCAAACTCAGGGAAGCCAGCTTTTTGCACACCGGCGACGAGCGTGGCGATGGAGGTCCAGCCGTTGCTATCGAGCGAAATTCCGGCTTTGCCAGGATCGTGCCTGAGCACCAGGCTAAGAAATTTGCTTATTTCTTTCGACATTCACGATCTCCGGCCCTTCAGTCGGCCAACTCTCTGGCAATTGAATACTATGTTAGCGGCGACAAGATGATGGGGCGGTGGGGTAATCGTGGCTACTGGTCGCCTTTTGAGGTGTTCGACAAATCCAGTCTACCGCGCTTTAGCGTTGCATACTGCGGAACCACCACGGAGCGTTGCCTATCGGAACTCCCCGATGCAGCAGAAGATTTGAAGCAACACAGGACCATCACTATCGGCGTTCCCAAGTAAGGAACTAAAGACAGCAGAACCCACCAGCCGCTGAATTCTGCATCACGCAAACGCCTGACAGTCGACGTCACCGACGCCGGTACTTGAGCGATCAGATAGATTAAGCCCAGCCAACCAAGCAGTAGATGCGGGCTGACCGGAAAGAGTCCAAACAGGATATCTAGTGCGTTGAAAAACGCTACTGCCAGCAGATGACCGAGGAACGCGGTCCAGTAACCCTTCCGGTCAAGAGTTCCAGCTAGCTGAAAACTCCTCGCCCACACATCTAAGTAATCCGCCATCGATCCCTCTGAGTTCTCGAAATACTTTACGCGGAACGGCGCTGCCCCACTCTTCAGAGGTCTGACCCCCTGGCTAAGCCCATCGCTCGCAACGACGCGCGCTCGCTTACTGTCGTGTAACTGATAGCAGAGTGGTAGGCATCGGAGCTGAACCGAACCGCGTACATCTGCGTTCCATTTGGACCCATCCAAACGGCCTGTTGTTGCCTGGGCTGGGCTGCAGAGCCGTTATCGAAAGGCAGCAACCTTTCATTATCGGGACTGCCATATCCCTCTTTGAGGGCGCTATAGACCTTGTCAAACTCTTGAGATGAGAACCTCATGTCAATGCGTTGTAAAACGCTCTGCCTCACGACAAACTCAGTGTCCACCGGGATTGTGTTGATTGACAGCGTACCCCGACAGACGAAAGTTTCTCCAAATTGTTCGCGACATAAAATTCCAACCGTACGCATCACTCGATCTGGTGAGGTTTGCCCTCCGATGAATAAGCCTCTGAACTCCAGGGTACGGGGCTGCGAAAGGGCCGGCTCGCCTAAGACGATACAGGCGATACCAATACCCAGCGTTCTCAATGCAAATGACGCCATCGCTAGCCTCGGAAGAGTTTTTGCTTAGCGACTGTCTCTGACATTTTTTTGTCGGTCAATCAGGACAATGCGGTAAACCTACCACTCAAGGAGAATATCCCTTTGGATTGCCTTCCCCACCGCCCTGTATCCGGGTGTAGAACGAAGAAAGGCGGTCATGGGCGGTGGCGAAGAGGGGTGGCTGCCGCACCCGCCCGACCGTGCACGATGACGGTTTCGCGACTGCCCGGGCGCGACGCTCGCGACCGTGCTCGGCGTCCCCGTTCTCCGCTTGAAAAGCCATCGAACGTTCCGATTTACACGCCGGCGGCATCAAGCTTTTCGGTGCCGATGCCGATATGACCCGTGTCTTTGACACAGGTGCCGTTTTATTGCCCGGCGCTTGGCAACGTGCGCAAAAGGGGGATTTGCGATATGAGCGCATTCAGCCCGTGAAGCCAACTCAGGACTCGGCGATCGGGACGCGGTTTTGTAACTTCCGATGGAACGTTGGTATCGAGGAAAGCCTTAAAGGCGCAAGTCACGCGGCCTGTCTTTTTGTCTCTCGCTATCCAGGTCGGCGCTGCGCAGAGGCGATGCCAACAGAAATTCGGCAAGCGATCCCCTGCGCGTGATCTTCCTCTGCCATTCTTCTGCAGAAACAACCACCACGCTCGGCTTCCCATTACGGGTGATGGTTTGAGGAACCGACTACGCGCGATCCATCACTTCCGAAAGCTTTGCTTTTGCGCTAGCGACCGTCCAACTCATTTCACCGCCTTCCGATGCCCGCATCGCCTCACCTCTTTGATGACATTATGACTATCGTGTGCGAGCTGCGTTTCGGCAAGCGGTTGTGCCATCCAAGCTGTAGATGGATGCGACCGCCCGCCGCTTGCGCGCCCTTCAGGAAACCTTCAATGCTCCTGACCATGCGCTGCTTATGGGCGAGGGTGCGACCAGCTTGCGATTGACAGTGTCCACAAAGAGCGCTGGAGGCAACAGTTCGTCGATCACGGCCGCGTCGACATTGATTATGGCAATTCGCCCGAGGCAGAGGAGGGCGTCTCGGTTTAATGAAGGACCGGATAGAAAGGCCGTGATCCGATGGTTGAAAACGGGCTCATGCGATTTTTGGAAAGTTTGACAGGCGCCTTGCATCTTGGGAATAAGCAGGGTCGCTGCATGATTGGGTCCTTATGGCCAAGCTCCCTTAATGCGGTAGAACAGTTGAACGGCTGCCACTCTTGACGGTCCGCCAATATGGCGCCAGTCGCTCGCTCGTCTGTATGCGTTATAGCGGCCCGCACATCGCTGCCGTTGTGCAGTGGTATGGACACGATCGCCAATGGCTAACATGGTCAAAGGGCTGGCGAACAAGCCGGTGCTAGGCTAGCCGTTCCCGGCAGATCGCTTCAACCAAGTCCTGCAGAACGTTAACTCGCTCAACGAGCCAGCTGAGCTCGTCTGAGGTGATTTCGTAATTCGCGGAATATCGCGCCTCTACATATGCACGCGACAGAAGCTCGAAGCGCCGCCGGGCGATGCGACTGTCGCGTGGCCAAGCCTCGACAAGCCGTACATCTATATCCTCGGCCTGAGATCGCAGGTTTTTGATACGGTGCGACTTCGGACTATATAGGCTGACCGTAAGCAGAAGGCAGTGATAGGCTCGCTCAGTTGACTGATGAAGCATGAACGCGCTGTCACGCAACTTGTCAGAGGTCAACCCAAACTCTGCGAATGCCAGAGCGTCCTTCGACAGATTGAACCACTGATCGAAATGCCGCTGCGCCTCGTCGTGCTTCTCGGCTTCCGATAACAACTTTGGCTGTGCGAGCGGATGGCCGGGCGCTTCATACAGTACGCGGCCATCGCGTGCGATGTCGACAAAGAACGGCCGACCGCGGGCGAGCTGATCATTGACATCGTGGAGCGCGTGGACGACTGGCAGCACCGGAGTCTTGATCCGGTGAGCGATCTGTTCCTGGATCAGTCGTTCGTCGAGGGCAAGCCAGAGGTCGTCCTCTTCGACAAAGCTCTGCTTGTTGACGACAATCAGCAGATCGTAGTCGGATCGGTAACCGCTTAGCCGATCCTCCATCCAGTCGCCGCGGGCATATGATCCATAGAGGATCACTTTCAGGATCTTGGCTTCCGACTTCTTGGCCGACAGCTTGGTGGCACGAAACCTCTCGGCTTCGAAGAAGATGATCTCCAGGACACGGGCGAGCTCGCGTCGTTTGTTCGCCGGCAGGTGATCAAGGGGATCAGTCAATGTCAAAGCTGCATCGAAGCCTTCGCTGGGAATCGCATCATCCATCTAAATCTTTCAGCGCTGTTCCGCATAAATCCCTTCTACGCGCACGGAGAAGTAAATGCAACCAGAGATTAAGGCTGGTCCCTCACCTCGGTGTACTCTCGACACGCCCTCAACCCTCCCTTTGAATGGTCGCGACGCTGCATGGATCCGACCTGGTGATAACGGCCAAGGCAAGACCGAACGTTGGCCGCATCATCCTGTGCGTGTTCGTCGACTGACCCGGCAGAGTGGAGGAGGTAAATGATCGGTACCGTTTGGCTCGTATCGCAATGACGGCGTCACTTGCGAGCTCAATTTCCGCTGGTGGTGCAACACCAGCGGAAATCTTGAACAACCATATGTGTTGCAACACAAACGGATGCCTAACCGGGGGTCTCATTCCTTCGGCAATAGCGTTGTTATCGTGATTCGCCCCGCCCGCTCAAGTATCTTCAATATCCGCGATTGGTGGTTATTGGCATCGTCTGCTTTCGATAGTCCTCGCGAGCCTTTTTGCGTCGCGATGGTTTTTCGCGAGCCGACAGAAGTCTTTTAAACTGTCGGATCTATACCGGCCGATTTAAAAAGACCGGCATTTCGGCGCCTGCATTGCGTCTGGCGATAAAGAGACGGGCGGTGTCAAGCGCCTCTCGTATCGTTACATCCATGTCCAAATAGCGATAGGTGCCAAGCCGGCCAACGAAAGTCACCGCCTTTTCCTGCTCGGCGCGCGCAACGTATTTCGAAAGCTGCTCTTTGTCGCGAACAAGTCTGACAGGATAGTATGGAATGTCGCCGGGCCCACACTCTCGCGAAAACTCCCGGTAGCAGACTGACCCCTCATGCTGTTCCCAGGGCGAAAAATGCTTGTGCTCAGTAATCCGTGTGAATGGCACCGCCGCGTCACCATAATTCATGACGGCACAACCCTGGTAATCGCCATTGTAAGTAAAGCGTTCAAAGTCGAGCGTACGATAGGCTAGCCTGCCGAGTTCAAAGTCGAAGTAGCCGTCCAGCGGCCCGGAGTAAAAAATATGCTGCGCAGAGCCGGCCTGAGTGCGCTTGAACTGCGTGGAAAGCGTCACGGTGATGCCCGGATGGTCGAGGATCTTCGCGACCATGTCTGTGTACCCGGTCTCCGGCATGCCCTGGTACTTGTGGAAGAAATAGTCGTCATCGTAGTTGAAGCGAACCGGCAGGCGCTTCAAGATGGACGCTGGCAAGTCTCGTGGTGAGCAGCCCCATTGCTTTTGCGTATAGCCTTGAAAGAAGGCCTCATAGAGTTCCCTGCCCACAAACCGCAGACCCTGATCCTCGAAGCTCTGGGGATCGGTGATCGATGTGTCGGCCTTTTCTTCAATAAAGGCGCGGGCCTCATCCGGGCGCAATGTTTTGCCGAAGAACTGATTGATGGTGTGTAGATTGACCGGCAGGGAATAAACGCGTTCTCCTGTCGTTGCCTTGACCCGGTTCTTGTAAGGCATAAACTTCTGGAAACCGTTCACGTAATCCCACACTTCCTTGTCGTCGGTGTGGAAGATGTGCGGCCCGTAGACGTGAACCATAACGTCGGTCTCTTCGTCCCGTTCGGTGTGGCAATTGCCGGCGATGTGATCACGAGTATCGATAATCTCAACAAGATGACCTGCCAATGCAAGTTCACGTCCGATCACAGCGCCTGATAGGCCAGCACCAACAATGAGAATTCGCTCGTCCATCGGCATTTAACAGTCCATTCATAATATATTGAAGCCAACCTTAATTCCTGGGTCAGCGAGTCAGGTAAAAGTCCACTTCGGCGGTCAACCCGCCTCACCAATGCTTTCAGCCTCGTTCTCCATTCGAGGGTTTTGCCAAAGGCGGTTGTCATATACAACTGGCGAATACTCGTGCCATCGAGCGAGCTTTTTGAGATAGCGGTTTCGGTAGCTCTCTTCGTCTTCGAACTCAATGTTCTCCAAGACAACTTCAGCACCTATTTCATAGTAGATGTCAAGATTCGTGAGATCGGGAATGGGTGTCTCGCCACGTTCACACTCGCCCTGCATTTGCCAGAATAGCTCTTCCAATCTCTTCGCCAGGCCCGGAATGTCGCGCAGCGTGCTCGTCTCTCGCTGCCGGGCGATCGATTCCCTGACCTCAAGGAGGCTCTTGCGGTCCCGTTCGAAGCCGATGGCACGAGCCACGTAGTCATCCGGGGAGTTACAAAGCATCTCTGGTACACCTGCCGCATTGACGATGCTGCCACAGAAGCGTGCAGCAAACGTCTTGCCAGGCATCGTAAGGACGGGCAGACCGGAGGTGATAGCATCGGCTGCTGTCGAGTGGGCCCCGTAAGGAAATGTATCGAGGAAGAGATCCGCGACACCAATACGGGCGATATGCTCCGGGTTTGTTGCCTTCGGTGCGAAGATAAGACGAGACGACGATACCCCGCTACGTTCGGCGAGATCGCGCAAGCGCTGGTTTACGTCTTCATCTCCCGTCAGAAGCCAAAGGACACTGCCCGGTGTCGCTGAGAGAATTGCCATCCACCGGGCGAAGCAGGGGGCGGTGATCTTCTGCATGCCATTGAAGCTCGCATAGACAAACGCGTCTTCCGGCAGACCGACATCAGCACGGCTTGGTCGATCGGCAATCAGGCGCTTGCGATCGATCGGCTGATCGCAGGCGATACGCAGCACCTTTTCCGAATAGTAGATCTCGTTTTCCGGCGGGATCATATGCGCGTCAGATATCAGATACTGGTGAAACGGGCTTCCCATCGAGCCGGGATAGCCGCAGAAGCTAACAATGACTGGAGCCGGCCGATAGGCAAAGATCCGCGTGCGCGCATCCTTTGTGTAGCCGTTGACGTCGATGAGGATATCGATTTCGTCGGCAACAATCAGCGTTGCGGCTGCCGCATCATCGAGACCATGAATGTCGCGCCAGGTGTGGACTGCTGCCTTGATCCGCGCCTGCGTGCTGTCGGTCTTGCGGACATTGCCGCAATAATAGGCGAAGATCTCGACGCTGTCCCTGTCATGGAGCTCGAGAACCTCGCAAAGGGCAAAACCAACCGCGTGGTCACGCAGGTCCGAGGACAGGTATCCGACGCGCAGGCGTTGACCTGTCCCGACTTTTCTTCTTGCCTGCCTGCGCGGGAACTTGCTGAGGTCCGGCCGGGCGCCAATGACGGTCTTTCCGTATCGATACGCTTTTGCCAGCTGGAACATTGGATCGTCAGCATAGCAGCTGAGCGTCAGCGATGAGACAGAATCGAGCATCTTGCGCATCGAAACGTGGCTTGAAGGCGCAAGGACGGGCCATTTGCACTGTTTCTGGCGCAGCGAAGCCCAGTGCTGACCGGCTTCCGGCAATTCCGGCTTGAGTTCAAAGGCCTGCAGCAAGGAGGCTTCAGCTTCAGGAAGCTTGCCGGCGACTTCCAGGACACGGCCGATGTTCTGAAGCACCATGTGTCTGTGGCCGATGGCCTCGGCGTCTAGTTGCTTGGTTGCCTCGGCATATTTCCACCATTGCTCGACCGCCGCGCCGATCTGACCGGAATCTTCAAGTGCTCGCCCGAGGTTGATATGAGCAGGCGCAAAATTTGGATCGATCCTTATGCATGTACGGAGAGCCTGGATGGCGCCAGCGCGGTCGCCCAGTTGCCCGAGAATGACCGCATAGTTGAAATAGGCAAGGTGGATTGTCGCATTGCTGTCGTTGAATGCGACCCAGGTCTTGTAAAGGTCGCTGGCGGCCTCCTTTTGACCTGCGGCAGCGAGCGTCTCTGCCACGCTCAAGAGGTCCATGAGACTCAGCTGCTGGCTGCGAGCAAGCTCAAGAGCGCTTGGGGTGGACGCTTCGGTCGAAGTAGGCGCGTGAGTGACTGTCATGGGATCCTGCAGCAAGGAGACAGATGCTGGCACGACACATCGCACCAGAGTTTGGCGTCTTGATTAGGCATCAAAACTTGCCTGTAGCTGGACCTAGGGCCCTGCATAGCCAGCAATAATCCTGCTGCGAAAGCAAACTTCCCGGTACTCTAAGTACAAGGAAGCTGTTTTCTTTAGCATTGTTAGAGAAATAACATCGAGCGGGGAGGCGGGCAGATTTCCTAACCGACGAACACGGCTTGTCAAAGAGAGGAACTTCTTCAGGAACCTGGGGCGCGGAGAATCCGTGTTACTCAGCGCTCAGGCTAAAATAGGGCCGGCGCCTTCGATTTAGCTGGCCGCTTACTAAAAGATTTCGCCATTCATATACAATTTTATATCTGTTAAAACTTGGGACGAATAATCTTTAAAATTCTTCGGAGTATAATCACTTTTAACACAGCTTTAAGTGTTCGACTGGTATTGCGTCTTTGTCGCGAAAAGTCCCTGTTCCGATTCGCGCCAGCTAGCGTGGAAATTCGAGCCTTTCCTCGAATCGCATGATGCGTTTCCCGCGCAGGTTCACATGAGCCATGTTCCCCAATTCTGTCGCTTTTTGCTGAGGTCGGACTTCTGCCTGCAGTCCGCTTGCTGACGGTGAAAGGCGTGACCCGCTGCTATCCGGTTTTAAGGACACGTTCATGACTTCGATTTTTTCCTCTCTATCTGCCGCGCAAATTTCAAAGCTAGCAACGAGCACGATTGCGAGCCTTCGCTCTGAAGACGTGAATGCAATGGGCAGCGCTCAGATCAAGGCGCTCAGCTCATCGCAGCTTGCCGCTCTCAGCACCGAGAACCTGGCACTTTTCACCTCCGACGACTTGAAGGCGCTCTCTGTTACCGCCGTCAAAGGCCTGACGATCTCCCAGATTGATGCTCTCGGGTCCGAACAGATCAGCAGCCTGTCTGCCGCCCAGGTGACGTCTCTTTACACGAGCCAAGTCGCAGCACTCTCGACCGATCAGATCAAGGCGCTGACGTCTGACCAGATCGCCGGCCTTAGCGCCGCGCAGGTCGGGACCTTGAGCAGCGACGAACTTGCTCTTTTCACCACCGATGAAATCGCATCGATCAGCGCCAAAGCCCTTGCAGGCCTGTCCTCCGACGCGCTTGTCAATCTTGGTACCGACCTTGCCGCGGCTCTGACGAAGACACAGATTGCCGGCATGACATCGGGTCAGCTGAATGCGCTCTCGTCCGAAGCGCTGGCCACCTTCTCCTCCGACGAGATCAAGGCAATCAGCACGAAGGCACTTGCTGGCCTCGACGTTTCCAAGCTCAGCACAGACGGCGTTGCGGCACTGACGAAGGTTCAGGTTGCAGCTCTCTCCTCGACGCAGTTCGCGGCCCTTTCAACCGAGCAGATCCAGGCTCTCAATTCCGACCAGGTCGCGGGTCTCAGCGCTGCGCAGGTGGGTACGCTCAGCAGCGATGAACTCGCACTCTTCTCCACCGACGAGATCGCCTCGATCAGCGCCAAGGCGATTGCCGGCCTGACTGCCGGCGCGCTGACCAATCTCGGCACCGATCTGGCCTCGGCTCTGACCAAGACGCAGATCGCCGGCATGTCCTCGACCCAGCTCGGCGCGCTTTCGTCTGAAGCGCTGGCCACGTTCTCCTCCGACGAGATCAAGGCGATCAGCACAAAGGCGCTTGCCGGCCTCGATGTCACCAAACTCAACACCGAAAGCGTTGCGGCACTGACGAAGGTTCAGGTTGCAGCTCTCTCCTCGACACAGTTTGCGGCGCTCTCGACCGAACAGATCGAGGCTTTGAACTCCGAGCAGATTGGTGCCCTCAGCTCGGCCCAGGTCGCGACGCTCAGCAGCGATGAGATTGCTCTCTTCTCGACAGATGAGATTGCAGCGATCAGCACCAAGGCACTCGCTGGTCTGTCGGCAGCCGCTCTGACGAACCTCGGAACGGAAAATGCCGCTGCCCTGACCAAGACCCAGATCGCCGGCCTGTCCTCGACGCAGCTCGACGCTTTGTCCTCGGACGAACTTGCCACCTTCTCGTCGGACGAAATCAAGGCGATCAGCACCAAGGCACTTGCTGGCCTTGATGTCACCAAGCTCAATACTGAAAGCATTGCGGCCCTGACCAAGGTTCAGGTCGCAGGTCTGTCCTCGTCGCAGTTCGCCGCGCTCTCGACGGACCAGATCAAGGCCCTGAACTCCGAGCAGATCAGCGCCCTCAGCTCTGCTCAGGTCGCAACACTCAGCAGCGATGAGATCGCGCTCTTCTCGACGGATGAGATTGCAGCGATCAGCACCAAGGCACTCGCCGGCCTGACCGCAGGCGCTCTGACGAACCTTGGTACGGAAAATGCCGCGGCTCTTACGAAGACGCAGATCGCAAACCTTTCCTCGACGCAGCTTAATGCCTTGTCGTCGGATGAGCTTGCGACCTTTTCGTCTGACGAGATCAAGGCGATCAACACCAAGGCTGTCGCCGGTCTCGACGTGACGAAGCTCAATACCGAGAGCGTTGCTGCCCTCACAAAGCTTCAGGTTGCAAGCCTTTCCTCGACCCAGTTCGCGGCGCTGTCGACGGACCAGATCGAAGCCCTGAATTCCGAACAGGTCGGCTCTCTGACTGCCGCCCAGGTCGCGACACTCAGCAGCGACGAAATCGTGCTCTTCTCGGTTGATGAGCTTTCCGGCATCAGCGTCAAGGCGCTCGCCAGCCTGTCGACAGACGCGATCGCAAACCTCGGCACGGAACTCGCCTCGGCTCTGACCAAGACGCAGATTGCAAGCTTCTCTTCGACCCAGCTCGGTGCGCTGTCGTCCGATGAGCTCGCAACCTTCTCCACGGATGAGATCAAGGCGATCAGCACCAAGGCGCTCGCCGGCCTCGATGTCACCAAGCTTAACACCGAAGCCGTTGCCGCGCTCACCAAAACGCAGATCGCCGCGCTTTCCTCGACCCAGTTCGCCGCCCTGTCGACCGAACAGATCGAGGCTCTCAACTCCGAGCAGATTGCAGCTCTCAGCTCCGCCCAGGTTGCGACGCTGAGCAGCGACGAAGTCGCTCTCTTCTCGACCGATGAAATCGCTGCCATTAGCGCCAAGGGCCTTGCCGGTCTTACCTCGGAAGCCCTCACGAACCTTGGCACGGAACATGCTGCAGCTCTGACGAAGACGCAGATCGCAGGCATGTCCTCGACGCAGCTCAATGCGCTGTCGTCCGATGAGCTGGCGACCTTCTCGTCTGATGAGATCAAGGCAATCAGCACGAAGGCACTTGCCGGCCTCGATGTGACCAAGCTCAGCACCGATAGCGTTGCTGCTCTAACCAAGGCACAGGTTTCGTCCCTGACCTCGACCCAGTTCGCCGCACTGTCGACAGACCAGATCAAGGCGCTTACCTCTGACCAGGTCGCCGGCCTCAGTTCTGCGCAGGTTGGAACGCTGAGCAGCGACGAGATCGTCCTCTTCTCAATGGACGAAATCTCCGGCATCAGCGTCTCGGCGCTCGCTGGTCTTTCGACCGACGCCATCGCAAACCTCGGTACTGACCTTGCTTCGGCCCTGACGAAGACGCAGATCGCCAGCCTCTCATCGACCCAGCTTGGCGCGCTGACGTCGGATGAACTTGCGACCTTCTCGACCGACGAGATCAAGGCGATCAGCACAAAGGCGCTCGCAGGCCTCGATGTGACCAGGCTTAACACTGAAGGTGTCGCGGCTCTCACCACGACGCAGGTTGCAGCTCTGTCCACGACCCAGTTCGCTGCCATGTCGACGGACCAGATCAAGGCCCTGTCGTCTGACCAGATCGCCGCCCTCAGCTCCGCTCAGGTTGGAACGCTGACGAGCGACGAAGTCGCTCTCTTCTCGACGGATGAGATCGCTGCGATCAGTGCAAAGGCAATTGCCGGCCTTTCGACCGATGTGCTTGCAAACCTTGGTACGGAAAATGCTGAAGCCCTGAACAAGACGCAGATCGCAGGCCTGTCTTCGACCCAGCTCAATGCGCTGACCTCCGACGAGCTTGCCACGTTCTCGTCCGACGAGATCAAGGCAATTAGCACTAAGGCGCTTGCCGAACTCGATATGACCAAACTGAACACCGAGAGCGTTGCAGCGCTCAACCGGGCTCAGGTTGCAGCACTTTCCTCGACGCAGTTCGCAGCGCTCTCGACCGAGCAGATCGAAGCGCTGAACTCCGACCAGATCGCGGGAATGACTGCGGCCCAACTCGGAACGCTGAGCAGCGACGAACTCATCCTCTTCTCGACGGATGAGATCGCCGGCATCAGCGCGAAGGCAATCAGCGGTCTGTCGAGCGAAGCGATCGCGGGTCTCGACAGCACGCATCTCGACGCGTTCACCTCGCAGCAGATCCAGGCATTCGACGCCGGTCAGGTCGGTGCAGTCATCAGCGCTTACAACAACGTATAAGCGATAGCTGCCAACAAGCAGCTCGAAATAGAACGGCGCGGCTAGACCGCGCCGTTACTTTGCCGGATTGTGGACTGATAACGAATCACTAAGGCCACACCGTCCATCATGGCAAAAATCTCCATCGTCATTCCTGCCTATAATATTGCGAGCCTGATCGGCCAGACGCTTGAGAGCGTGGTTCGAAACAAGGCCGACATGGACATCATCGTCGTTGACGATGCGTCAACGGACAATACCTGCGAAGTCGTCGAGCAATACATGCAGGTGCATCAGAACATCAGGCTGCTTCGAAGCGAAACCAATACCGGCCCCGGGGTCGCCCGCAACAGGGCGCTCGCGCTTGTCGATAGCGAATATTGCCTGTTCCATGATGCCGATGACCTTCTTGGAGAAGATGCCGTCAATACGGTGCTGCCGCTGATGGACAGCACCGGTGTGGATGTCGCTGCCTTCAGGTATAGCGTCCTCAGAACGGCCGACGAAATCCCTGGAGAGATGCCGCCCGTCGACAAGAACATATGGGACGGCGTGCTTGGCGATCGCGAGAGTGCCATTGTCGAACTGGATGAGGCCGCACAATTCCTGGTGACGATCAACTATCCCTGGAACAAGATCATCAGGACGTCATTCATCCGGTCGACGAACTGGCAATTTTCGACGGCGCGCATTAACGAGGACATCCTGCCGCATTGGGCTGCCTATATGAATGCCGGCAGGTTCCTGGCGATCAATACCAGCCTCACCACGCACCGCCTCGTTCCCGGGCGTGAGCAGCATACCAACACGTTTGACGAGCGCCGCCTCGAAATGTTCAAGGCGCTTGAGGACACCGAGAAGCTGTTTGCCGAAAACCGGATCTTCCGGGCGAAATACTATCCTGTCTTTGTCATTTTCAAAGCTGGCCTGCTCGAATGGGTCAACCGGCAGATCAGGCAGGATCTGCGTAGCCTGTTTAGGGAATATGCCTCCTATTCCTACCGCCACTTCACGGACGAAGATTTCGACAGGGTCTATCGCATCAATCCGGGGATTGCTTTGGGAAGCTATCGGACGAAACATTCTCACCGGTGACACACACGGACGTCCGACTAATGGTGAGCGCGACCCAACCGTAGCAAGTCTGCCAATCCGTTAAAGTGATCCCTGTTTTCCGGATAAGGGCAAGGGCGCTGCGCCTGCCAATAAGCGGAGATTAGGCGCCGTTGTTCCTCAAGATGAATCTATATATCCACTGATGCATCCACAAGGGAAAGCTCGCGGTAGAAACCGGTCTACAGTGTTGTCGAGTTAGTGAGATGGCCACCGAAAATAAAAGCCGAAAACTGCCGTTAAGTATTATATTTTACCAATCTCGAACAAAGTGCTTGTCTTCCGGATACAACTAATAGTCACTGCACCGTCGTAAAAGGGGCAACGCAACTCATGCTGACATTCGCAGTTTCCACGCGTGGCATCTTCATGCTTTACTATGATGCTGACAATCGTCTCCTCTGGGCTCAGCAGAGCGACGGGCACCGTCGAGCAATACCTGAGATGAGCCCAACTTCGGTGCTGAAGTTGGTGTGTGGCATTCCGATCGAGCCCTCGCTCTATTTGCGACCCAAGAACAAGGAACAGGTCTAGTACATTCGCGAGAGAACGCCTCGGATGGTGCGAGATCGGCTCGCTCTGGATGTTGTTTGTTGGCCGAAGACCGACAGCGAGTCCATCTCGCACATCTTGACGATGTAAGTTGACTTAAACGCAAGCTACTGCCTGCCGACACCGCCAGTCGAGCGGATTGTTCTCCAAAATCCGTGCAGGCAGGTGGAGTGCCCCCCATTTCACCGGACAGATCGGCTAGTTTGATTTAGCCCTGATGAGCTGCCGAGGGGAAGCCATCTTGAGCGCGGAATGGGGATGGATTTCGTTGTAGTCTTCGATCCATCCGTCGATGAGCCGGAGCGCCGTTTCGGCGTCTGGCAGAGCTGATATAGGCACGTAATCCCGTTTCGAACGCCTCTGATATTCCGTTCGACTGGGGGCTGGCGACCGGCGTGAAGCAGGGTGTCAGATTGAGCGCTTGGGCAAACAGCCTCATGTCCCGAGCTGTATAGGCTGAGCCGTTGTCAGAGAGATGCTCGTTAGTATGCGGAGTCCGCGTTGCTGCAAACCGCTTCTCGACCGCCTCCAGCATCATGTCGGGCACATCCGAGCCGGAGATGCCAGCATTGGCGACCGCTGTCCAGGCGATGATCTCCCGGTCGAAGGCGTCGATGATAAAGGCGAGACGAATGACCTCGCCATTCCAGCAGGTGAACTCCAGACCGTCCGAGCACCAGCGCAGGTTGGAGCGCATGACCATGACCTTGCCGTCGTGGAGGCGGCCCTTGCGAACGGCCGTATGCTTCTCCAGCAGCATGGCGTGGTTGCCCATGATGCGATGGACCCGTTTGGCGTTGACGACAGGCTTATCGGCGGCACGCCTTTCGCGATTGAGGAGCGCGGCGATCCGCCGATAGCCATAGGTTGGCCTTTGATCCACCAGCCTTCGAATGGCGGGCAGAAGCTCTGTATCCTCGATCTTGTGGTATGAGCCACGCGGCTTTGCTTTGCCTTTCAGCCGCTCGATGAGGTTGGAACGGGGGACGCCCAGTGTGTCTGCGACGGTCTTCATCGGGAACCGTCCTTCGGCAACAAGATCGGCCGCGATATCCGTTTTTTTGAGTCCGCTTTGGAAAGGGCTTCGCGGAGGATTTCGACCTCCATCGTCTTGCGGCCGAGCATGCGCTCCAACTCGCGGCCGCGATCTTCCAGCTTCTTGACTTCCGAATTGCCGACCACCGGCTCGTCTGAATCCACGGCTGCAGCACCTCCCTCGCTCAAGAGCCTGCGCCACCGATAAAGCAGATTGGGCGCAACGCCGTGACGGCGAGCGGTCGAAGATACCGTCTCGCCTGGTTCGAAACTCTGCTCAATGATCGTCAGCTTTTGCTCGGTTGTCCACCGCCTGCGGCGGACATCACCGTTCAGCAATTCAACGTGTCGATATGCGTTAAACATAAGCCTGTCCTCAAGCCTGTGCTTGAGCCTTTCTGCTTATGCCGACTGTCCGGTCGAAACGGGGGGCGGTTTAGCAGGCGAGTCTCGAATTCCCGATTATGTGTCCGCAAATTTTGGTCTTTAGGGCCTCTCGGCCACACAGCGACCCTTCAGCCCTTCAATATCAAAATGAAATATAGTTCATATATCTTACAGATTGAATTTTTATAGTGTAAGCTCGTTCAAAATAAAAGATCAAGGATTTACATGAGCGCCGACACGATTTCTTCCCAGACCTACCTCAGCATTGAAGCTCGCCTAAACGATGTGAATTTCCGTCCATCGGGTTTCGACTACATGAGAATCTTTTTAGCTGTCTCTGTGGTTTTTTGGCATTCTTACTGCGTATCTTACCCTGTGTCTGCAGCGGCTGATGCTTGGGCGGGTCCGTTTGGATACGTTCTTGCCCCTATCTTGCCCGCGTTCTTTGCGCTAAGTGGATTTTTGGTATTCGGGAGCTTAGAACGTTCCCAGAAGCTTCACAAGTTTTTAGCACTGCGAGTGATTCGAATATATCCAGCGCTAATAGTTGAGGTACTCCTATCCGCTCTAGTACTCGGGCCGATCGTCACACAGTTTCCGTTGAGCGACTATTTTACGGATCGCGAGTTTTACGTTTACTTTCTGAATACGATTGGCTGGATTCACTATCTTCTTCCAGGAGTTTTCCTCGACAACCCGATGCCGAAGACTGTCAACGTGTCCATGTGGACGGTGCCCTTTGAGCTAGAGTGCTACATCATCCTAGCCGCGTTCACCGTCCTCGGTTACCTCAAGGTAAGGTCGATTGCAGTACTCCTTTTCATTGCTGCTTGCGCGGCGGTAGCAATTGACCTTACATTTCGAGGCGTTGACCCAACACCTTTGGGTCACATTCACGGGCGAGTACTCATACTGTGCTTCTTAGCGGGCACTCTGGTTTACAAATTCCGAGAAGTTATTCCATACAATGTTTGGTTAGCAGTCATGTGTGGCGCGTTTACGGTATTCGCGAGCCGTAATGAGGTCTTGATATACGCTATGCCAATCCCGATGGCGTATGTGGTAGCGTTTCTTGGATTAATGAACCCTCGACGCTCGGTCTTCGTAGACTCAGGAGACTACTCTTATGGAGTGTATCTCTACGCGGCGCCGATCCAGCAGGCAGTTGTCTGGTTTCTCGGTGATAGAAATACCTGGTTATTAAACGCAGCCGTTACGTTGCCGATTGTAACGGTCTTTGCAATCTTCTCTTGGCACGCAGTTGAAAAGCCTTTCATTAAAGTGAAAAGACATATCAGATAACGTTGGATGGTGTCCGAACATCTGTTCTGAGCTTTTATCAAGGCGTTTTCGCAACGAAGTCGCCGGACAGGCTAGGTGTTGAGACAATACTTCGAAGATCCTGCTCTGAGGGGCCAACTATTCAACGGCAGGCGCAGATGGGTTTCCGTGTGGTCCTCGATTAATTCATCGATCTTCCGAGGAACTGTTGCGACCAGAATTGGTGAGATTTGCACACAGCCGCGTAAGGTTGCACGAAAGCGCAAATCGGTTGACTGCGAGCTGGCAATGGGTCCAAGCGTCGGAGCGTGTTGCGGGCTCGGTCTCGCGCGCGGTTCGGGTGTCCCGTAGTCGATATATGCACGAGACTACAGCTGGGGCGCAGTGTTGGTTACCGACTCCTCCTCCTTCAACGATGGACCGTCTTACTACATGTCCTCTGAAGTGCGGGTCATCCCATAATCGACAGCGCAACTTGGGTCGAAGCGCTTCTCGACGATGGGAAGTGGGGACAGTTCACAATTAAAGATGTTCCCGAAGAGGGGACACCGTTCCCTCCCCAACGGGCATGATATGAATCATCGCTGAGATCAAGTGTAAGCGCGAATTTCTATGCGCCTTTTGAAGCGGAGTGCTCTGATGCATGAAGTGTCCACCAAAAACAGGTGGACACCAAATCATGGACGATGCTCCTAAACTGCAGGTGCGGCTTGTTGGCCGCGACGGTCGCCGTCGATATGACCCTTCCTCCCGAGATCAGCTTGTCGCAGCGTGTTTAGAGCCCGGCGTTTCGGTTTCGCGTCTAGCTCTGGAGCACGGCGTCAACGCCAATCTCGTTCGCAAGTGGGTGAAGAGAGCTAAAGAAGATAGTGCATTGCCTGCGGTATCTAGGTTCGTTCCGGTTCGGATAGCTACAGATATGCACTCGTCTTCTGCCAGCGGTCCACTGACGAAGGTGGAGCCGGTGGGCAAGCGATCTCATGCATCCAAGCTGAGCGCGGTGCTGCCGAACGGGGTCAGCCTGACGCTGGAATGCAGCGATGTCGATGGTCTGGCGGCAATCATAGGAGCGTTGAGCCATGTTCAGACTGGGCGCTCATCGGAAGGTCTACCTCCATCGGGAACCCATCGACTTTCGCGCGGGCATCAACAGCCTAGCGGTCCTTGTGCAAGAGGTGATGGAGCTAGACCCTTTTGCTCCATCAGTGTTTGCCTTCTGCAATCGCAGGCGTGACCGGGTGAAGCTCTTGTTCTTTGACCGGTCCGGGTTTGTTATGGTCCTGAAGAAACTAACGGAAGACCGGTTCAGGTGGCCCCGCCGGGAAACTGCGGTGGTGACGCTGACGACAGAGCAACTCCACTGGATCCTCGATGGCATCGATATCGATGCGATGATCCGCCATCCCGTGCGGCAGTATCAGATTGCTGGCTGAGGATGGCGAATTGAGATTGACGCGCAGGGGCGGTTCAGATTCAAGAATCTGATGACGCGCACCGGCGAACCGAGCATTGCAGAACTGATGGCGCAATTAGCAGCCAACGCTGCCGAAATCGCCGCGCTCAAAGCCGAGAAGGAAGCGCTCTCGCAACGGGTCGTCAAGCTGGAAGAAGAACTGGCACTGGCAAAGCTCCATCGCTTTGCACCCCGCAGTGAGAAGCACATTGATCGTCTCTTCAACGAGGCCGAAGAGGCTGCGGTCGAAGGTGGTAGCGAGGAAGACGATGACGTCGAGCTTCCGGATACTGGCTTGCCTGCGGCCGAGGGCGTTACGGGCAAAAAGCGGGGACGCAGGCCTCTGCCGGCAGACCTGCCGCGCGAGCGTGTCGAATACGACCTTGCTGATGATCAGAAGGCTTGTCCCTGCTGCAAAAGCCGAATGCATCGCATGGGCGAAGCCGTTAGCGAGCAGCTCCATATCGAGGTCAAGGCAAAGGTCCTGCAGAACGTGCGGTTCAAATAGGCCTGCCGCCAGTGCGACCGCACAGAAATCAACACGCCTGTCGTAATTGCGCCTATGCCGACGCAACCCCTGCCAGGCAGCATCGCCACTGCGTCGACGCTCGCCTTTGCTCTCGTTCACAAATACGTAGATGGCACGCCGCTCTACCGCGTGGCTCAGACATTTGAGCGTGCTGGCGTTCCGATCAGCGGTGGCGCTCTTGCGCATTGGGTCATCGGCTCGAGCGAGAAGCATCTATACCGCATCTATGATGCTTTGAAGCTGCGACTACGATCGCAGTCTCTCATCCATGGCGATGAGACGACGGTTCAGGTGTTGAAGGAAAAAGACAAGGAAGCGACCAGCACGTCGTACATGTGGGCCTATCGCAGCAGCGAGGACAGTGACGAACCAATCGTGCTTCTCGACTACCAGCCCGGCCGCGGTCAAATCCACCCACAGACCTTTCTCGGTGACTACCGCGGCATATTGGTGACCGACGGCTACACCGCATGGCGCACATTGAATGGCGCAACCCACGTCGGATGCATGGCGCATTCACGGCGGCGCTTCGTTGAGGCCCTCAAAGCCGGGAAGAATGGAGGCGGACCGCCGGAGCAGGCACTCCGGTTCTTCGAGCAGCGTAAGCGCTGTTTTCAGGCCACGGCTTTGAGATCGTGCGTTGCGGCATAGGCCCAAGGCAGCAGGTCGTCGATCTGGCTATTTGGATGATTGTTGACGATCTTGGTGAGGACGTCTGAGAGATAGGCCAGTGGCTCGACATTGTTGAGCTTTGCCGTCTCGATGAGCGAGGCTATAGTCGCCCAGTGTTCGGCCCCGGCGTCAGAACCGGCAAATAGCGCATTCTTGCGATTGAGGGCAATTGGCCTGATTGACCGTTCGACGACATTGGAATCGATCTCGATCCGGCCATCGTCGATGAAGCGGGTCAAGCCGTCCCAGCGTGACAAGGCATAGCGGATTGCTTCGGCGAGTTTTGTCTTCTGGCTGATGTAGCCGAGTTGTTCACGCAGCCAGGGAGCGAGGCTGTCGGTAATCGGACGACTTTTTTCCTGACGGGCGACACGACGCTCCTCGTGGGGCCGGCCACGTATCTCTTCTTCGATCCTGCAAAGTTCGCCGATGCGTCGCAGCGCCTCGCTGGCGATGGGTGCCGGACCAGCGGCAGCAAGCTCATAGAAGCGGCGTCGAACGTGGGACCAGCAGAAGGCCAGCGACACGCTTCGGGCGAGCCGTCGCCATGTGAACAACTGCTGCGGCGTCAATCCATGCCGCCGCGCCACAGAGCACACCGTGACGCCGGGCTCGCAACTCTCCGCAATGATCTGCGCCTTCTGATCGTCGCTCCATTCGCGACGACGGCCATTGCCTGTGAACACCTCAAACCGGCGTATCGGCTCATCCTTGGATTTAAGCGTAAGTTGTGAAATCGACATATGTCCAAGCCCTCTTTCGAGGTTGAACATCAATGATCAAGCGATGATCCGGAAGGTGGGGTCAGGACAGCGCTTACCGAGCAGCTCTACCGGATCGAAAAGCAGGCAAGAGACAGGGCCCCAGATCCAGGGGAGACAAAGGCCGATTGCATTCGCCGTTTCCGCCAGCAACACAGCCTGCCTGTCCTGAACGCCCTAAAGGCGTGGCTCGACAATATCGCGCCAAAGATCGTGCCGGATACCAAGCTCGGCGATGCGGTGTCCTACACCCTGAACCAATGGGATTACCTGACGCGTTACACCAGCGACGGCAGGATGCCGATCGATAACAACATTCTGGAACGCGAGATTAGAGTTTTTGCCACCGGAAGAAAATCGTGGCTGTTCAGCGATACCGCTGACGGAGCCAGGGCCAGCGCTGTGATTTACAGTCTGATGCTGACCTGCCGCGCCTGTGGCGTCGATCCGCTCTCTTGGCTGCGCCACGTCCTCACTGAGCTGCCCCAGCTTGACGAAGCCGACGACATCGGCGACCTGCTGCCCTTCAATTACTCCAAGACCACTGCGGCCTGATAAAGCTGGGTACTGCTACCCAGCTAAGCGCAAGTGTCCGTCAACTGCCGTCAATGCGCATTGAAAATCGCGCTTACGATCAAGTAGGCTTGGCGCTCTCTCAGAGTAAGCCCACGGTGAAGGCCGTCTTGCGATGACGGCCTGCTGACTGCGAGTCCTGGTGGAAACACTAGGAGTAGTCATATGACGAAGCATCCAATTGAGGTGATCACGTCTGTGGAGCGCCGTCGGCGCTGGTCACGCGAAGATAAACAGCGCCTCGTCGCTGCCTGCTTTGAGCCAGATGCGGTCATCTCCGAGATTGCCCGCGCGGCCGGCATCCATGTCAGCCAGTTGTTCCGTTGGCGCAAAGAGCTTTGCCGGATCGAGGAGCCAAGGTCTGACACGACGACTTTGGTGCCGGTGATCGTGTCGGAGACTGCGGCGGTAGTCTCTCCAGTTCAACCGGAATCGCCCACCACATCCCATCCTCGTCGGAAGCGCAGCGATGTAACGATCGAGCTTGGACGGGGTCGGCGCGTCCGCGTGGATAGCGACATCGATACTGACGCGCTTGGCCGGATTCTCGATTGCGTGCTGGGGCTGCGATGATCCCAGTTCCGAGTGGTGTGAAGGTCTGGTTGGCGACGGGCCACACCGATATGCGCAAGGGCTTCCCCGGTCTGTCGTTGATGGTGCAGGAGGCGCTGAAGCGCGACCCGATGTGCGGTCACCTGTTCGTATTCCGCGGCCGAGGCGGTGGCCTGATTAAGGTGATCTGGCATGACGGCCAGGGAGCTTGCCTGTTCACGAAGAAGCTCGAGCGAGGACGCTTCATCTGGCCGTCAGCGGCCGATGGCACGGTAGTGATCACGCCTGCGCAGCTCGGTTATTTGCTGGAGGGCATCGACTGGCGGATGCCGCAAAAGACCTGGCGGCCGACGTCGGCCGGGTAAGCAAAAACACTGGAATGACGGGGTCAAATATGATTCCATCCTGTCATGAGCAATGCGACTGAAGAGCTTCCGGACGACCTTGCCAGTGCGCTTGCACTGCTGGCCCAGGAACGTGCTCGCCGTGTCGCAGCCGAAGCAGAAGTGGCGACCGCCAAGGCAGAAGCCGCCAGCGCCAAGGCACTCGTATCGCATTCCGAGGCGCTGATCGCACGGCTGAAGCTGGAGATCGACAAGGTTCGACGTGAACTCTACGGCACCCGGTCCGAGCGTAAGGCGCGGCTCCTTGAGCAGATGGAATTGCAGCTCGAGGAGCTCGAAGCAGACGCCGGTGAAGATGAATTGGTCGCGGAAATCGCCGCCAAAGCTTCAACCGTCAAAGCCTTCGAGCGCCGGCGTCCGTCACGCAAGCCCTTTCCCGAGAACCTGCCGCGTGAGCGCGTCATCATCGCCGCTCCCGCCAATTGCGCCTGCTGCGGATCGGCCAAGTTGTCGAAGCTTGGCGAGGACATCACCGAGACCCTGGAGGTCGTACCGCGTCAGTGGAAGGTCATCCAGACGGTGCGGGAGAAGTTTACCTGCCGCGAGTGTGAGAAGATCACGCAGCCGCCGGCACCCTTCCACGTAACGCCCCGCGGTTTTGCCGGACCGAACCTGCTGGCGATGATCCTGTTCGAGAAGTTCGCCCAGCACCAGCCACTCAATCGCCAGAGCGAACGCTATGCCCGCGAGGGCATCGACCTCAGCTTATCGACGCTGGCCGATCAGGTTGGAGCATGTGCCGCGGCGCTGAAGCCTATCCACTCCCTAATCGAGGCACATGTCCTCGCTGCCGAACGTCTGCACGGCGACGACACGACCGTGCCGATCCTGGCCAAGGGAAAGACCGATACGGGCCGAATTTGGACCTACGTCCGGGACGACCGACCATTCGGCGGGCTCTCACCGCCGGCCGCCCTTTACTATGCCTCGCGCGATCGACGGCAGGAGCATCCAGAACGCCACCTCAAATCCTTCACCGGCATTCTGCAGGCGGACGCTTATGGCGGCTACAATCCGCTGTTCAAGGTTGATCGTGATCCCGAGCCCCTGACGCAGGCGCTATGTTGGGCACACTCACGGCGCAAGTTCTTCGTGCTCGCCGACATTGCCGCAAACGCCAAGCGTGGAAAGAACGCCGCGCCGATCTCGCCTATGGCGCTCGAAGCCGTCAAACGGATCGACGCACTGTTCGATATCGAGCGCGAGATCAACGGCCTTGACGCCGATCAACGCCTGGAACGTCGCCGCAAGGAAAGCCTGCCGCTCGTCGATGATCTGCAGGCCTGGCTTCAAACCGAGCGGGCAAAGCTCTCACGCAGTTCTCCGGTCGCAGAGGCGATCGACTACATGCTCAAGCGTTGGAATGGCTTCACGTCATTCCTGGAGGACGGCAGAATCTGCCTGACGAACAATGCCGCCGAACGAGCGCTCAGAGGCTTCGCACTCGGCAGGAAGTCCTGGCTCTTCGCCGGATCAGACCGCGGCGCAGATCGTGCCGCCTTCATGGCCACGCTGATCATGACGGCAAAACTCAACGACATCGATCCACAGGCGTGGCTGGCCGATGTTCTTGCCCGCATAGCAGACACGCCGATCACCCGTCTGGAGCAACTTCTGCCTTGGAATTGGACGTCGCCAGCGTCAGAAGCTCAAGCTGCCTGACCTGTGGCCTTCACCGGAGGCTTACCTCTCAGATATCTGGCGACGATCCTGTAGATGTGGAGAAGGTAGCGCTTTATGCAGTTTCAGATCTTGCGTTGCTGGTCAAGGCGCTAATAAAATGGTTCTAACTCGGCAGGGTTGGCATGTTAAACAGCTAAGAGCTCGTCCGATCGGGGACGGCAAACCGCAGACGGCTTACTAATCTCGGAAACGTGCGCCACGGTTCACGAATTGCATTGGCTACCAGGTAAGTCATTGGAACCCACCGAAGTTGATAATGGATAGAAAATTTTCATATTTGCTACGACGCCATCTTCCCAATGTACTGGTGAAGTATTTGAGCCGCTATCGAAGGCTTTGTCTCGTAATAAGAGATTTCCACGGGCGGCATAAGAGAGAATGCCCTATTTGCGGCTATAGAGGTTACTTCATTGCTGTTGGCGTCCCCCTTCGGTTCGATGCAGCTTGCAGGCAATGCGGCTCGGTAGAAAGGCACCGCTTGCATCACATTGTTGAGCAAGCTCATCCAGAGTGGATCAACGAGGCTGACGTGCTCCATTTCGGTGCGGAGCCCTGTTTTCTCGAGAGTTACAAACGGCGGGCAGCCCGGTATGTAACAGCTGACCTGCTCCCTACGGCAACTGAGGTGCGAGCGGATATCCAGAGTCTAGAGTTTTCGGACGAGAGCTTCGATACTATTATATGCCATCATATATTAGAGCATATACCTGACGATGGCTCGGCAATACGCGAACTGAGCCGGGTTGTCCGAAAGTCAGGACGCGTAATTATTACGGTACCAATAGTTGAGTCATGGCAAGATACATTCAACTTGAAGGAATCTGCGAGTAAGCAGTCACGCGATCTATTTCATGGGCAGACGGATCATCTTCGATACTATGGTGCTGATTTTAGGCAGCGATTGATGAGTGCAGGTTTTTTGCTCACAGAGCACGTAGCTCACGAACCTCAAGTATCAAAATATAGCCTTATAAGAGGCGAGACACTTTTCGTCGCCAAAAAAGTATAACTATTACTGGCCCGGAGGCGTCTACTATGAAGCCGAGGTTAAAACTCAGACCAATTCCATTCTTCCGTTCTCGTGGCTAAAAGGACGACAAAAACCTTGTTGAGGCGTCATCAATGATCACCCGCGAATTCATCAATACAACGGCCATACTTCAAGCTGAGACATACCTGCGATGTAGTTTCTGCGTCAATGGAAGCTCAACGAAATTGTAGACGAACAAGCCCGAAGCGATTCCGCCCAGTACTGCGATTGCAATCACCACGTCCGGCTGCAATGGCAGCGTCAAAAGCGTCTTCTTGAGGAAAACAAAAAGGGTCGGATGAACCAAGTATATTGAATAAGAAGCGTCGCCAAGTTGAACCAACAAACCACCAAACCGTGAAGTGAGTAATCGACCGTCGTTCTTTCGGCTCAGCGCGAATATCACGACCAAACCAGATGGTAATCCCCAGTAGAAAAAACGTTGAAGTGAAAGGCTTCCATCGATTATATCACCGGATTCTGAGATCTGACCGAAGCCTAGCACTAGAGTTGATGTGATCCAAGCGACCCCAATCACACCTAATACTGTTCCCAGCCATCGTGGAATTGAGCTGTAAACAAGGGCAGCGGCTATTCCAAGCGCGAACTCTAAGATAATCGGATTTCCGAGGAATTGGAACAGCGGCAAGGCCGTCTGGAGAGAGAGAAACCACGAGACGGTGAAAACTAAGGCTACCGCCGACAGACCCACGCGAGGACCGAGTGATATAAACAATGCTGTTCCAGTGTAGAAGAGCATCTCAAAACATAGCGTCCATCCTAGTGGCAGGACTGGCGTTGCCATCGTCGCTCCGGCGGCTGGAAAAAAAAGGTATGTCGCAATCAGTTTTGATAGATCAAGTCCATGGCTAAGGCTCCAAGCCAGCCAAGGTGTAGACAATAGAAAATAAATGGGTGCTACACGCAATATTCTACGGCGTAGAAAATCCTGCGCCGCCATTTCTTTGTCAAGGAATGCAGTTTTCGTTATGATGAAGCCGCTAATGACGAAGAACAAGTCAACTCCGATTGCGCCAAAGTTCTCAAGGTTGCCATAGGCCAGAAAGCTTGTTCCACTTGCGATTTGAGACAAATCGACGGCATGCGCGTAGACGACCAGGGCGGCGGCAACGAACCTTAAAACCTGAATATTCACCAATTTTTCACGCTGCCGGAAGCCTGCTACAGTCGACATGTTCTCTCCAACTCGGACATAGATTCTATTTTTGGAACTTCTGGACTAGTTTCCGGCATTCGGTAGCGGGATTGTAAGATCTGTCTTGAGGCCGAGTACCTGTCCAAAGCTTAACCAGTTAATAGCGGCTTGGGCAACCACAGGCAAAAGGACCGCAAGTGGCACACAGCTGCCTAGGATTGCAATAGGCGGGAGATGTAGCTTGTTCCCGATTGCTCTCGCAAAGGCGATAACAATGATATGCATCACATAGATACCCATACTGCAACGTCCCAAAATAATTACAGGCACGGATGCCACCGATTGCGTCGCAAACTTGGCGAATCTCATCATCGACCACAGGCCAAACAAAGTCGCAATTATGTTTAAACGGACCGGTAGTTGCACCTTGATGCCCACAAAGTCGATAATCAAAAACACACTTACAGCTAATAGAAGCTGAGAGCGCGGAATGGTTACCGCTTCCTTGACCGTCGCATAATATCGCCCAAGTGTAAAATATAATAGGCCGTATGGGATGTCTGTAACTGGGCTTCCTTCCGGTCCGAAAGAATTAAATATCGCCATCAATGTTAATGCAACCAGAAGAGTACTTATGATTGATAACGAATCCAATAGAGCTGAAATCACGAACACAAAGAAAAGGCTATACAGAAACCAGAACGGCGAGACGGGATCCCAAGCGATTGTCGCCAGCCTCCACACACTTACCTCACGGTTCACCGCTCCAGATCCGCTCATATAAGCTTGAAGCAGGACATGGATAGTGGTCCAAAGAAAATACGGCCACATAATCGTCACTACTTTCTTTTGCCAATATCCCGGACGGCCAGACCCGCGATAAAGAAACCCGCTTGCGGCAAAGAAAATGGGCATATGTATGGAATACACGATGTAGTCTATCGATCCCCAGAAACTATTGAAGGAAATTGCACCAGACGCCTGCATGCCACGGGCAGCGTGGCCGTAAACGACGAGAACAATTGCTATGCCTTTCAGAAGATCTACCCATTCAACGCGTTCAGAAGTCATTTAAACCTCGGTTTTAAGGGTTCTACAAAATCGAGCGCGCGTATCTGGGCCTGTGCCCTGGCATATGCGTGTTATATATGGAGCCAGGTTACTTTGCGGCTTTCACTGAATACTGCGCCGCGCGTAGATGTTACGAAGATGGCGTCGCAAGTCGAAGGCGTTTGTTAGGATTAGAAACGACACATAAACCGCCGCTCCTAGACCGGCTTTGGCCAGTAGGCCAACCAGGTTTGACGAAGTTACGAACATTGAAACAGCCGCAGCCATACAAATAGTTGAAAAAAGGATCCTTCCTATGTTTCCCCACTCAACGGGAAAGTTACACAGTTTCACGGCGACAACCCACGACGCTACGGTACCCGCGAGAAGGCCCAAAAAAAGACCATGCGAAAACGCTAGTGAGTTCACGCCAAACTGTAGCAAAAACCAAGTGAATATAAGCGTTAGGAAGATCGCTACTGTTGGTCCGGCGAGACCGTGGTGTGGCCTTCCCACGATAACAAATATACTGTCAATCGCCGCATTGCGAAAAACCAGTATTCCCGCAGCAGCCATACACCACCCAACATTCTGAAGATAGATGTCGTGATAGATCGTCGGGATAAATGCGTTCGCGAAGTCCTGCTTAACCAAAATGAAGCCGACAGCGGTCGGAAGGATCACCGCCAACACAATGGAAATTTGCATTCCAATTCGTTCCAGCATCAAGGTACGCTCGCCGAATTCACTGGCACGCATTGTTCCCTGCAATGTCAAGATGTTGATGCTAACGCCGATCACTCCAACGATTTTCAGCGGGATGTCCATAGCGAGCATCAACTTCCCACTGTCCGCTAACGGGATGAATTCTGAGGCAAGTGTTCTTACAAGCGGCTGTAGAGCGGTCGTTGCTATCGCGACCAGCGTGACCCCGCTGCCGAACTTTACTAGAAACGTGAAGGTTTCCCAATGAAATGGACTTACCTTTGTTAGTGCCGTAAATCTACGCTGGGTGAAGCTAAGGACGATGAAATATGATGCGCACCATGCGAGCATCACATACAACGCGCTATTTGATGCATACCCGACAAATGATATCAGCAGGAGGCCACATAGCGCGCGCGAAATGATGCTCGTCGCATAGCTCACATTTTGGAAATCTGCGCGAAAATAGGCTTGACGAGCCTCAAACAACGCCTGAGAAATTGCGAAAAGGCATGCCATTCCCAAAATTAGTCCATAGTGATTGTTCATGTATATAAGAGACACTAAGCTCACGACGATCAATACGGCACTTGTTAGCCTATTTGAGTGTCTCAGTGCCGACCTTCTTCTGCTCGTCTCTAAAACGTCCTTAGATACGCTGTACCTGGAGATTGAAACTCGGTTCCATTCATAAAACATAGATACGAGGAACAATCCGATAGAAGATGCAAGGCTATAGATAGCCAACTGGTCAGGATCTATAATCTTCGGCAAAATAATGATTCCGATCATATTCAGCAAGTTGGCCGCGAGTACACCCGCAGGAAGGTAGAATGACGGCCTGGTTGGTGAACTCATGGCTGTGTTCCTAGTTGGGAAGGTGTATCAATCGCCAAACGATGCCGCAGCCTCGGGCGGTTTCTGCGAGCGGGCCTCATGAATGGCAGTCCTGCGATGAAGAATGAAAAGTAGCCGTACGTCCCAAGGTAGCCGATATTCCATAGAGCTATGAGGCATACTAGGATACATGCTGGATCGGTGGATCTAAACCTTTTTACTACGGTCGCCACGAGGAACATGATCCAAGCTGACATGTACAAATAACCTAAAAATCCATATCGTAGATAGAAAAGTACCCATCCATAATGAGCATTTGAGTAATCGAACTTCCAAGTCCATGTGTACTTCACGTCGTAAGACGCACCGTGACCGGCTCCGAAGATTTCGGCCCCCTTGCCGAGCGCGGATATCTTGTCTGTCACGGCATCAGATTCAGCTTCACGTTCTCCAATCGAGCCAGTCCGATCTGAAAGGTCAATGTTCTGAAGGCCAGTAATTCTTCGGTAGAGACCACTGTCTTCGGGTAATGCTACGAAAGCGACACAAACGATAGCAACAGAAGCAAGCGCGAGATAACCTACTCGGAAGGGGTGTCTTCCGATTATCCTGGCAAGGTAAATTATTAACGCAGCAGCGCAAAATACGAGCGCAGTGCGGTTCCAGCTTGGAGCTGTCGCAAGTATGAGCGTCAAATTCGTAAATATTACGACACGCATGTGATGCACGGGGCCCTTGAGCACAAAGATCTCAGTGACGAGTATCGTCATACAGACAGCACCCGCTGTCGAACCACCAACTGAGACCCCAGAAGCTGGGTTCAACATTATGGCAGGAATTGATAGTAAGATCATGACGATAGCATAAAGTCTATTATAGCGAAAAATTCGCGGAAAATCAGTGTCTGCGACTTTGTAAGGGTCAGACAAGAGGACGATGTTTGCGAGGACAACCAGTACGTTAACCGTGTCGATGCCCATTCTTGCGAGCGGATTTCCCCACCAGAGCCCTACCAATATGCCGTGGAAAATCATTATCACTAAAAGAATTATGACTTTGTTGACGTGTGGCCATGAGGGCTTAAATGAGCCTGGCTGCAGCACAGCCACCACATACTCGAGAGCGAGAAACCCATAGAACATATATTGTTTTGGCTGTGTTACGGAAATTGCCGGAATTCGCAACAATATCTCGTACACAATTTTCGCCATTAGATCTGGCAATAAGAAATAATACAAAAGTCGCTCGAGAAATGTGGGCATTCGATAATAAGCTACCATGCACATCTCCAGTCGATCAAACGCCCGACCCGGGTAGGCCAATCGTAACGGCTCGCGGGGGCTTTTAGCGCGCCAATTCGAGCAAATCTAGTCTTTGGGAAAGCGTAAGGACTATGATCAGAATTTTTCAGGTCGGTGTATCGCGGCAGCATCATAGGAACCTGTTCATTGCTGTTTCAGATAGCGTCGGATTTACGAAAAAGTTGTATTAGCCAGATATACTGTGCTTTTCGGCTAGCTTTCCTTTGATTGCGCCCGTGCTAGACGAATTAACTTTCCACGCGGTTTTTCCTTGATGCCGCAATGAGATGAAAATATCGTCACAATGAAAATGTGATTAATTTAGGTTGCGATAGAATGATGAAACTCGGAAAAGTAGTCGCAGTGGTGGTGACTTACAATCGCAAGGAGCTTTTGGCTCGCTGCTTGGATGCAATTCTGCGTCAAACTCGGCTGCCCGACGAGATTATAGTAGTCAACAATTCTAGCTCCGACGGCACCTTGAATATGCTTGAGGCGCAATACGCGGGCGAGGTAGCCGTGTTAAATATGCTCAACAACGTTGGCGGTGCCGGCGGTTTTTATCGGGGCATAAATTGGGCCTGCGACCAGTCTGCGGATTGGATATGGATGATGGACGATGACGGCGTACCTGACAACGATGCGCTGGAAAAATTATTGGGCGCCGCCAAAAATGGATTGTATGACATTTTGAATGCCGCCGTTGTTGATATTGATGATCCAAAATTGCTCAGCTTTGGCCTCGAGGCCGGCGGACGGGTACTTGGGACAGTCGGCGAGTTGACATCGGCAGCAGGCCCTGACGGGTTGATCGCCAATGCAGCAAACCCTTTCAACAGTACTCTCGTTTCTCGCACGCTCATTGACAAAATAGGGTGCGTAAAACTAGAAATGTTTATTTGGGGAGATGAGATCGAATTCGTCGATCGAGCTCGTGAATCCGGCGCGGCGATAGCAACCGTCATGTCGGCGAGACATTTTCACCCAAAAAACAAGAAGAATGTCGTCCGGGTGCCATTTTCCGGAGGAAAACTGAAAGTCGTGATCGCGCCACAGCATGCTGCCAACGTCCACGCGCGGAATATGGCATACAACGCAAGGAAAAGCTCCTTTCTTGTCAAGTTGCTGAAGCCAGCTCTTTACTTCGTTTTCTTTTGTAGTCAGGGCAAACTCAAGCGGAGTGTAGATTTCGTCAGGTACTGGCGGGATGGTGTATCCGATCGATACGATCTGGCGCCATCTCGGGCGGAGTTACGACTTAAGGCCGAAGAATTCGAAGTTAAGTTTGCGCCGGATTCATGCAAGGCTACGTCTCAGGCGACGTCCATTTGATCACAGGTGGAAAAAGCCGAGCAAAGAGTAGTGCAGATAGTCTGCTTGGCTGACCGCATGGAAATGGGTGAGGAATTTGCGGGCGTGCTGACATTTCGACCTAGCCAACATAGTACTCCTTGATTGGCTCCAACGTGGCGAAAAGTGTAGCGTCATTTTTAAATTGGGATGATTGGCCGGCTCTCGATGACTGAGCTAGCGGCTCCGATTGACGTTAGCAGTTTCTCTGCCTTAACGGGGGACGTCGCCTGTCGAAACGAAAAGGCTGCCGCCCGTATAACATCATTCCGAGCTGCGGCAATCTGCCGACCTAGATGCAGGGGATCGACGCCTTCGGCCACACCAGACTTAACCAATCCCATGATTGCTTCCACTGGAGTAGAGAGGTCTTTGACAACAAAGCCCTCGCGTCCGACGGCTTCGAAGAAGCCCTTAACCTTATCGTCCCAACCTAAGCCAATTGTGGGAATCCCGAAAGAGTGGGCGCAGATGCATGCATGCAGTCTGTGCGCTATAATGAGCGAATTTGCTCCGATCACGCGAACTAGTTCTGAGATATCGGATGGGCGCGATACCAGCTCCAAGTAATCCTCGTCGGCCGCATCACAGGCCTTGCATTCTTTATATACCAACTCCGCGAAAGCAAAGTCCTCTCTAGCTCCGTTACAAAAAAGGCGCACTAGAAATCCAGCTGCAGTTAGGTATCTGACCAGCTCTACGTACTTTCCAATTGATAGTAGAGGGATGGTTCGCGCGGGCTGCGTTGCATGGCGGGTCAAGATGTCGGGCGCAGTCACACAAATCCCAATCGTATTGGGCTCGCAGCTAACGCACTTGTCAAAAAACTGACTCGTAAGTAGGCCGGGATCGAGCGTAAGGATACCCTCATTGGCGCTACGGAAGTGCTTCCGCCAGTTGTCGCGTGCTAGCTTATCACGGAATGAAAGATTGCTTAGCTCCGCCTCTTGATATCTGCCAAAGAGTACACGTGCGCGCGGTGACCAATCCGGTGTCACTCCAACAGAGAATATTGATAGCGGGGCTTTCGTCTCCGATGCCAACTCTAACACGGCGCCGACTTTAGTGGGGAAATTCAAATCGTCATCTTGAAATAGATTCCCGCCCCCGAGGATTATACCGTCGGCATTGTGAATGCGCTCACGCCAGTCTTCCTTGAATCGTTCAATTTTTCTCTTTAGCGCCAATCGTACAACAAGGCGGCGTAGCGAAGGCGGAAGCGACTTTAAGACTTTGAGACTGAGCCCTCGTCCCGCGTTTGTCCCAACACTGTTGCGGCCAGCCAAGTCGACAACATCGACTTCAACACCTTCTTGTTCAAGTACGCGGGTCATGCATTCCGAGAGAAGACCATCACCTAAATTCTCGCTATACTTTACGTTAAATATAACAACTTTCATGCTCCAAGCTCCCGCTCTCTCGAAAGGTTATCGAAGAGAAGGTAGCATTTGCATGATGATGGGTATCTACGCCACGGCCTAATACCTTTGGCTAGAGGTCGCGATTGGGAGTAGGGTTCGCGATTGGGAGTAGGGTTCGCTGCGTTGGCAGCCGAGAAACTACGCAAACTCCCCGTATTTGGTGATCGCCGGTCGGTCGCCGGAACCGGGTACTATCGTTGTGAGTACAATAATCGCCGCGAAGAACGAGGCGATCGCAGGGATTTCCAGAGGAAAGTCAACGGTGCTGTGCATAACAACTAAGAGGAGGCCAGAGAGTCCCAAAACCCCGTAAGAGCGGCTCTTGGAACGTGAGCGGAGCGAACAGTAGAGCATTGAGACCACCGAGACTATGGTTGCGATGGCTAATATTGGTCCAAGTATGCCGAACTCAATCCAAATCTGAAGATAAGTGTTGTGTGCTTTCTGCCAAACACCCATTACTCCGCATGCCGGGTCGCGGGCGGATGCAAAGGCTATCTCGAATGTTCCAGCCCCGGTCCCGAGCCAGATGTTTTCAGTTAAGACTCGTAAGATTGCTGGCAATGCACAAAACCGGGAACTCTCTAGTCCGGCGGCGCCAATCCGAGAAAACAGGTGCTCGCCGAACAGCGCGAGGCCGGCAGCCATCGACAGCAAGATCGTGGCGACGGTGGCTGCCAGCCGGCGCGCTAGCGAGCGGCCTGAAAGTTTCGAACGCATTTCAAGCCAAGTGAGAAGAAAGATAAAAAAGGACAATGAAGCTAACGTACAGATAATTGCGGCCCTGGAACGGGTTAGAAAGAGTGAAAGCAATATAATCAGAAACAAACACGTTAGGGCCACGATCTTTAGGTGCGCTCTCGACACACGCTGTTGCGAAAAAACAACGGCCCACAGGTCGCCGGTCTTATACAACCGGCCACGTGCCCATAGGGTCCGCGCAATCAGCAGGCAGGTTAAGCCAATGAATGTGCCCGCGTTATTACGATTTACGAAAGTTACGGTTAGGCTGTCTTTGTAATATAATTTTGGAAAGAAAAGCACATAGTTGGGGTAAAGGAAAAATTCTATCGAGGTCACAACTATTATCGCTGATGCGGCGGAGAGCAGCAGTGTATTGCAAATGCTTACATCGCGCGAATCACGCACGATGATTGCTCCCGCCATGTATATTAGCAACGGCAAAGCGAAAACCTGAATTGTCGATAAAGAGTCGGCTGGGGATATCGATATCGTTGGCTGAGTTACTTCTTCAAAGGCGGAAATGAGGTGAAAAAAAGAAGTTGTCTGAAAGTAAACCCATGCAACTGAGATGATCAGTATCGCGCTCGCCATGAACAGGCGTTTTGCCTCTCGGTCGGGTATGCCTTTCACGCCAACTGAGGCTAAAAGAAGGAGTGTTGTTGCGAGGCAGGACAGTGATAGGGCGAACGGGCCAGTCGAGCCGAATCCTAAAATGGATAAGGAGATTATTGCTACATAAACCGCTATAATCGCAGCGCTCACACTTGGGCGACTGAAAAATGAGCGCAATCTACTTTTGTTTCTCATTGAGGAGTTCGCTA
Source organism: Rhizobium sp. Rhizsp82 (assembly GCF_047325115.1). Classification (NCBI taxonomy): domain Bacteria; kingdom Pseudomonadati; phylum Pseudomonadota; class Alphaproteobacteria; order Hyphomicrobiales; family Rhizobiaceae; genus Rhizobium; species Rhizobium sp. Rhizsp82. The sequence goes on from NZ_CP168569.1 coordinate 941,562, forward strand.
TATAGGCTATAGATTGATTTGTGTAGCCTATTTTTACTGAAGTGTCGCATGATGTGATCTCTACCGGCGGCCATCATACTAGACAGCGCCGCGTTGTTCGACTGGACGGCCAGAATTGCTTGCTTGAAATTCTCGGGACCATCAACAATAAATCCGGTCACGTTGTTAACAACCATTTCGGTGGTTCCGCCTGTCGCGGTGGCGATAACTGGTATCCCCATGCTCATCGGTTCCAGTATTGTTCTCGCAAGGGGCTCGGCAGCTTGGGCCGGGGCGCATATTGCGTCGAGGTTCTTGTAAACGGCTTCAGGCTCTGCGAAAAAACCTTCGAAGTGGATATTGTCCTGCAACTGCAATTCGTTCACCTGGGCACGAATTTGTGCCTCATATTCGGGAGCCTCCGTGGTAAATTTTCCTCGAACGAAGAGATGAACTTCAACATTGTCGAGTTTGGCTCGCTGGATCCAGTCAAGCAGCGTGTGCAAACCTTTGTGCGGGTGAATGCGGCCGATGAATCCTACACGCAGTGGATTCGCAGGGTTGAGAGCGATCGGCGCTCTCGGGTCGATGCCGTTGAAAATCACGCGCCCGTTCCTCGGCAATTGAGCGCCGGGATAACACGCGCGGGAGACATACACCACTCGCGATGCGATCCTACTCTGAGCCCACCAAACCAATTTTTCTTGGGCGGTATATGCGATATCGCGAAAGTGCATGACTATTCTTGGTGATGCACCGATTTTGGTCAGGGAGGCAATACTGTGCGCCTTTAGGCCGTTAGTATGAACTATATCGACGCCAGTGGTCGCGAGGATTGCCTTGAGCCGACGCGAAGCCCGCCAAGCATCTGATAAGACCTGTACACCGTGCCAGATTTTAAAAGGTCGCCGGACACGATGAACTGATCCGAAGTCAACAATCTCTACCGGGATGTTCAATGTCCGAGCGCGATCAGCAAGCTCGCCATCCTCAGGAACCACGAGAAGTGGGTCGATGTCTGGATTTACGAGGAGATCAAAGAGAGAGCGCTCCGCGCCACCTTTAAAGTCGGGAACCGGCGAAAGATAGAGCGCTTTGATCTTTTGCATCTGCCATACCTACATCTGGGAAATATTCGGCTACAAGTTTTCTTATGCCTGACCGGAACCGTTGGCTTGAAAAACATTCGGCATTCCGAACGCAGTTCTCCACTGTTATCTCATTTCTGCGCAGCTCAAAGGTTTTAACAGCGCAGACAATCGCATCGACGGTCTGTTCATGGAAGTGGACGCCAGTCGGAGAGTTCTTGTCTAGGCCACGTACTGTTTCGAGGGTGCCGCCTTTTGAAAGTGCGATTACGGGAGTGCCACACGCCTGTGCCTCTACCGGTATGATACCGAAGTCTTCTTCAGCTGCGAATACGAAAGCTCTCGCGCTGCTAATAGTCGAGCGAAGGACCTCGCTGTTCTGGTATCCCATGAGCTCGACGTTGGGGCCAGCTAACTTTCTTGCCTTCTCGAAATCAGGCCCATCGCCGATAACGACAAGACGCTTGTCGGGCATTTGGGAAAACGCTTCGACAATAAGCGGAATCTTTTTATACGGTACCATTCGTGATGCCGTAACAAAATAGTCCTGCTTCTCGTGCTGCGGCTTGAAAAACCGTAGATCGACTGGCGGGTGCACGATCTTTGCATCGATACCGTATGTCTTTTTGATCCGGCGTGCGACAAACGAGGAATTTGCAATCATCACATCTGCCCCGTGCGCAGTTCTCGCATCCCAAATCCTAAGATAGTGGAGAAGAGCGCGCGCTATCGCCGACTTCAATCCTCTCTCCATCCGAGCTTCTTTCAAGTAGACGCTTTGCTGATCCCAAGCATATCTCATCGGCGAATGCACGTAAGAAATGTGGATCTGGCCTGGCCCGGTTATAATGCCCTTGGCGACTGAACTTGAAGACGAAATTACTAGATCAAAGTTCGAGAAGTCAAACTGCTCTATAGCCAGCGGCATGATGCCAATGTATTGTCTGTGATGTTTTCGAATCATCGGCATTTTTTGCAAGAAGCTAGTGTGTATCGTCTTCCCTTCAATAAATCTTCGATCAGCCTTTGGAAGAAAATCAATGAGTGTGAATAGTTCTGCGTTGGGAAAAAGCTCAAAAAGTTCCGACAAGACCTTCTCAGCTCCGCCCATTACATAAAGCCAGTCGTGTACGATAGCGACCCTCACTGTTTTACCCTTTCGACTGGAATTTATTATTGTCGGCGAATATGCCCCGTTTGGAGACGATTTGACGCAGCGGGTTGCAGCGCAGCAAACAAATAAAGCGCCCTCATTGAGGATGCAAGCTAGCAAACGCGCGAGTGTGCCCAGTTGCCCAACTTTGAACACTTAAGGTTAAATGTGACATCGATACGACCCCGGTTGATATACAGGTCGCTGTACTTGTTGCGGGGTGGCAACACTTCGAAAATTAAGCGGCGAAACACCCAAAAATAGGCGCTTCTACGCCTTTTTTGGTACAATTAGACGATATGGCGACGCCGGGAATATTAATTATGAAAGAAATATTAGCCTGATTACTGTTGACCGAAAATTAACGAAAAGTTAAATGGTTAGAGAACGGTTAAGAGAGACATGTTCGTTAGGTGTAACAAAGTTGAGAGGGTTGCGTCATGGTTTCGACCATAAATGATATCGATGTGATTAAAGTGGCGGCCGACGGCCAGGGCAACATCAATGGTGGATCGCGCGATGATCTGCTTTTCATGAGCGGGGCCGGTATTGCGCAAGCTGGCGCAGGGGACGATATTGTATTTGGCGGCGTCGGGAATGATACGTTGCGGGGCGACGCCGGCTCTGACTTGCTGTATGGCGGCGCAGGAAATGACAGCCTTAGCGGCGGCGAAGGGAACGACATACTGCTCGGCGGGGCAGGCGATGATGTGCTCTTTGGTGGAACCGGCGATGATATACTGTCTGGTGGCGATGGCGCCGACAAATTCTTCCTGGAAGCCCACTCGGGGAACGATCGCATCACGGACCTAAACTTTGGTGAGGGGGATGTTATTACCATTGCGGCTGGTACTCTTGCTGATATGGGGAACAAGCAGCTGACAATTAAAACTGACGCGGATCTTCAGGCTTTTATCCACCGCTCCGACGTCAGCTTCATTGCCAAAGGCAATGACTTGGTTATCACTTACGGCGCCGCAGGCGATACCTTGGTTCTTCAAGGCTACGGGAACGCTGCAACTGACGCCCACATAAATGGAAATTCGGGGCCGAATACGATCTATGGCACTAACAGCAGCACATTGATCAACGCTGGGGCCGGAAACGACACGGTGTTTTCTGGGGCTAATTCAACAAAGATCGACGGTGGCGCGGATCACGACCTTCTTGTAGGGGGGGCTGGAGACGACGTTATTGGTGGTCAAGGTGGAAATGACTTGATCTTCGGCGGCGCAGGCAACGATGTGATAAGCGGCGGGCAGGGTGATGACATCCTGACCGGTGGAAGCGGTAACGATACTTTCAACTTTAAGTTTGGAGATGGCAAGGATACAATCGCTGACTTTAGTGCCGGCGACAAGATTAATCTTTACAACGGCTACGTGGCGGGTCATGCGGTAGTAACGATCAACTCGATCGATGATCTTCACGCCCTAGTTGACTCGCATCAGGCCACCGTCTCCGGAACAAGCGGTGACTCTGTTACATTCGCATTTGCCGGCGGCGAGATCAAGTTCATCGGCATCGATTGGGATTCCTCGCCCGTCCCGGTGTGATGCGATAGATAACGAGGGGCGGCCTATTAAATCGGCCGTCTTCCTTACAGTTTTTGCTAAGTTGGCTGCTGGGCAGGTGTGAGTCTCAGTTAATGGTCTTAGGTTCGCAATCAAACAGATATTTTTTAAGCGAGTTCGGGTCCATGCGAACGGGCGTGTGCTTGCTGTTTCTGCTAGTGATTGGCGTTGGTGCCGCGGATTCACGAGATTTACGCGATGTCCCGTTCTACGGCGTGGCCGGTCACTTTCTCCATACTCGGCAAATATATCCAGACAAAGACGATAGCTGGCTGATATCGAATACCGAGCCAACAAGGGCGGAGTTAGGGGCGCCGTGGGTCGCTGAGCAAATCTACGCTCTGACTGGTAAAAACCGTGCCCTTGTAAATGATGGAACCGCGAACAATGCGGATAAGTTCCGCATCGAGCAGCGGCGTGCTCTGGTCGATAAATGGTTGGACACGTATGACGCTCAGGACGTGCAAGTTCTACTGACAATCATCGGGGCAGGGCCGAAAGCCCGTAACGCCAAAGGGATCAACGAAGATTTTGCAAACTGGATCGCCGAATTAGTCGGCCGACACAGATCGATAAAGGTTGTGCAACTTCACAATGAGCCTAACCTTCGGTCGTTTTGGGCCGGCACTCCTGCAGATTACGTGGATACGTATCGGTCGATAGCCCACAAGATCAAGCACCGAAACCCGAATGTTATTATTGCAGTGGGAGCGATTTCAAGTCTTTCTTGGGGGCCGGGACGCCTTTGGCTTAAAGAGGCCATCAAGGACGGATTGCTTGACTATGCGGACGCCATCTCAGTTCATCCCTATAATTTGACGGCAGAGCCAGAAGTTGACCCACATACGAAATATAGTCTCCGCGATTCATTCAGAGAATTCTGGGCGGAAATTCAAGCTGCCTCGCCCGCCGGCAAGCAGCTAAGATTATATCTAACGGAGTTCGGCTACTCGAGTGCGATTGGGGGTCAAGCCAGTATCGGAAGTGAGGAATTACAAGCAAATTACCTCGCGAGGCTGATGCTTTTATATGCTGACTTCAGGGTGAAAGAGAACGTTCCGATAGATGCTGTGTTCTGGTACGATCTGAAAAATGATGGTCGCAACAAATCTGAGCAGGAGCATAACTTTGGTCTTGTCTCCGCTGATCTGAAGCGTAAGAAGCCGGCATTCTATACGTATCAACGCATTATCCAAGCGCTGCCCGATATAGGTGTCCTGAAATCTGAAGATACCGATTTTTCAACGAATGCAGACAATATTGTAGTGCTATCATGGGTTCGCCCGACGGGCGAAAAGATCATAGCGGCATGGCAAACTGGAATCCAAAGGGAAGGTGTGCATGTCGAAATCAAACTTCCCGCGGATGAGAGTTCCAAGACTGCAAACTTCCTAAACCTTGTTACTGGGGAGCAGACGCAACGGCCACTGGGACAACTTGCCGGCCAAGGAACCATAATCATTAAGGACTTGCGGGACGTCACATTACTAACGCTTCGTTGACGCAACGCGAAAGTGCATTTAGCATTTCCTGCGCGCCATCTAGCTCATTTCGAGTTATCGGGCGAGCATCTATAGAGACAAGTCTGCACTTCCGCGTGGAATTGTTGCCGCCATGCCACAGATTAAGAATATAGAAACGAGGCGCGGATTAACGGCTTTTCCAGGTTTTCAATTTATGTAATTGCAACTGAAATATAAATTAGCGGTAGAGATGTTGATTTGATTAAAGTTGCGACGCTCACTTTGCTGGTATTCTCTGCTGCGTTGGGAGGTTGTACGGCGCTTCCTCGATCTGGTCCGGATGATGCCGCGGTAGATAAACAGGCTGCTATCCGCGTGACCACCGAGGGACGCAAGATTGGAATCGACTATGTTCTAGTTGACATCAGCAAGAACGTTCTATCGACATTTGGAGAGGCGACGGCTGCTTCAATACGAGACAGTTTCGGAGGCGGGCGCGGTGGTCCACCTGACATTCCACTTGGTGTCGGAGATGTCGTACAAGTGTCCATTTTTGAAGCTCAAGCCGGTGGGCTATTTATACCTACTGAAGTTGCGGGTAGCAGGCCTGGCAATTACATAACGCTGCCATCTCAGTCTATCGATAGGAGCGGAACGCTAACCATTCCTTATGCGGGCCGGATTGCGGCGGCCGGTAGAGCAAAAGAAGAGGTCGAGCAAGACATCGAAGAGCGGCTTTCAAATCGAGCAATCGAACCCCAAGTGGTAATAACAACGGTAACGAGTCATTCTAGCGAAGTCGCTGTCCTCGGCGACGTTAACCGGGCAGGAAAGTTTGAGATAACGGCCTCCGGTGAACGGGTCTTGGATTTGATTTCTGAGGCAGGGGGAATCAGCGCGCCGAGTATCGAAACTTATGTAACTCTACAGCGAAGAGGGAAATCAGGATCGATATCATACGATAAGCTGCAGACGACCCCGGCGGAGAACATTTATACGGCTCCGGGCGACACGATTTTGGTCAATAGAGAGCGTCGTACCTACAGTGTTTATGGCGCGGCAGGCTTAAATGGTCGCTTCGATTTTGAGGAGACGAAGCTTACCTTTGGTGAGGCGCTCGGAAAGGCGGGAGGCCTTTTGGACTCAAGGGCTGATCCGGGGCAGGTGTTTCTTTATCGAAAGGTCTCCCGCAAAGAAATGCAAAATATTGGCGTCGATACCTCGCGGTTTGTTGGCAATGACATTCCTGTTATCTTCCGAGCAAATATGCGTGATCCGGCGTCATTCTTCGCGGTCCAACAGTTCGCAATGCAAGACAAAGATATCGTCTACATTTCTAATTCGGACTCAGTTGAGCTGGTCAAGTTCCTAAACGTAGTTAACTCGGTCACGTCCACGACAGCCGGTGCAGTAACAGATGCTGCGGATGCAAAAGACGCAGCTAAGAGTGTAGTTCAGCACTAAGGAAGCTAACGCCGTAAATAACGGCGTTGGGCGAGTGCTTGTAGTAGGATCCGGCGAGTATTATGAAGGGGCGCGAGGCAGTGGAGACAAACGTGATGAATAGAGCAATGTTTGGCATTATCGTCGTTTCCCTATTCACGGTATTCAGTGAAGTAGCGTACTCGCAAGGCTATGCGCCCGGTTGCTTCATTGCGCCTGCAAAACTCGATGATGAATCGATTGGATCGTTTGTCTCATCGCCTTCGTCATTGGTGGATCGCTACCCAGCCGGTGGGTTTGAGATGGTGGGTCGAATTAGGGCTTTGGCTGGATCGAGTGGTGACACTCTCAATCCAATCGTAGCCCTCATTTCACAAATGAATTCAACCCAAAAGGCGGCAGTCGGTACTGGTCTCGCGCGTGCTGCTAGAACATGCGCGCCTTCGGCTCCGGAATATGCGCAGGAGATACAAGAGAAGGTCGCTGGTTCCAACTCACCTGAAGTTACAGCAGCATTCCTTTCTGCGCTCAACGAGGTGCGAACCGCAGCATTGGGTGCCGGTGCGAACGGGGGCGCTGCTGGCGCGGGCGCGGGCGCGGTGGGAGGTGGAACCGCCGGCGACAGCTCAGGTGGCTTGGGCGGGGACAGTTCCGTTGCGCAGACAGTGGGCGATTTCACTGTCGGATCGCGTTCGCGCCGTTTGGTGACGAATGTGACTAATATTATTAACGAGAATACCGGAAACAGCCCCTTTTAAAGGGCGGATACATTGGAGTTTGTTGTGCTATCCCCAAATAATAAAGCTCCTTCACCATTTTCCTGGGATAGCGATGGGCCTATGGTGGCCGCGGTTGACCTGGACCGAGTTATCGCGGTTGTGAGGCGCCAATGGCGTGTTGTTGCTATTTCAGCGCTAGTCGCGCTCCTTTTAGGAGCCGGATATGTGACCACGGCAGTGCCGCGTTATACCGCAACGGCCAGCTTGTTGATCGTCGGCACTAGCGACGGCCTTGTAAATAGACTTTCGATGGACGCGGCATCCGCAGATGATGATGCCGCAATTCTAAGTCAAATCGAGATTTTAAAGTCAGATACGATAGGACTTGCTGTTGTAGACAAGTTGAAGTTGGAGGAAAACCCAGAGTTCTTGGCATCGGCTGGCAATGCAATTTCAGCGGTGAAACAGTTGGTGAACGCGGTGATTAATCTTCCCGCGTTATTCGTAAGCCGGGAACTCAAGGAAGATGACGAGGAGCAAGCGAAACGCGCGGCGCTGGCAGTATTGCAGGGAAATATGAGCATAGCGCGCGTGGGGAAATCATACGTGTTGGATGTAAGCTTCACGTCGCCGTCTCGGGACGTCGCCGCCAGTGTGGCAAACGCTATTGCAGATGTTTATATAACGGACAAGCTCGAAGCGAAATATGAGGCCACGCGTAGGGCGAGCGATTGGTTGCAAACCCGAATTGATGAATTAAAACAAAAGGCGCTCGAGAGCGATCTTGCCGTTCAGCAGTATAGAGCCGACAACAATCTGCTGGAGACCGGAAGTGGCCTTATTGCTGATCAACAACTCGCGCAACTCAACTCCACTATGATCGTCGCTCAAGCGGAGACTGCAAAGGCCCAAGCAAAGTATGACCACATTCAGCAGATAATCAAAGCCGGTCAATCGGATGCGATCGTGCCAGAGGTTCTCGAAAGTTCAGTATCGAACGAGTTGAGGCAAAAGTACCTGGCCGCCTCAAAATTGGAAACGGATATTGTCTCAAGACTCGGCCCCAACCACGTGCGGGCGGTTCGATTGCGCGAGGAGATGAGCGAGTATCGGCGGTTGATGTTCGATGAGCTTCAGCGTATTTCTGAAAGCTACAAAAACGAACTCGACGTCGCCTTGTCTAGGGAAAAATCACTTAGCGCTAGCGTCGATGCCGCAAAAAGTCAAAGCGCTTCTGCGGGCCAGAGCAGCGTCCAACTACGTGAACTTGAACGTTCCGCGGAAACCTATAAGAACTTATATCAAACCTTTCTGCAACGTTATCAAGAAGCTATACAACAGCAATCGTTTCCAATTGCTGAGGCCCGCATCATTACCAGGCCAGTGAAGCCTCAGAGCCCGAGCTATCCCCGAAAAATAATGGTAATTGGCCTCTTTGTAGTTTTCGGCGCGGTTGCTGGTTCGGGCGTGGCTGGTGTCAGAGAACTGCGCGACCGATTTTTCAGAACAGGGGAACAAATTCGCGACGAAGTTGATCTTGAGTATCTTGGTTCACTCCCACTATTGGAAGACAGGCCAAATGAAATCCCGAACCAAGAGCAACCGGCCAAGCGCCATATTCGAATGAAGGGAACGTTAGGCAGTTATGCCGTAGCCCACCCTCTCTCCGTGTTTGCTGAAACATTGCGCAGTGCAAAGATGGCTGTAGATTTACGTCGAACTGGCGAAGAAGGTCGCGTCGTAGCAGTCGCATCGACTCTTCCAGGAGAGGGTAAATCGACGGTCGCTTTGAACCTTGCCGAGTTGACCGCCTCCCAAGGCTCGCGCGTGTTGCTGATCGATTGCGATTTTAGAAATCCGGGCGCGACCAAGGCGGCAGGCTCTCACGCCGAGCAAGGCTTGCTAGAGGTTCTGATGTCGAAGGCTAAGCTACAAGATGCCATCATGCTAAGCGAAAACACGGGCCTAGCGTTCCTTCCTGCGGTTGTACGCCATCGTGTCCCTCATTCATCGGAACTTCTCTCGTCCAATGTGATGAGAGCTATGTTGGATCTTGCGCGGTCTAAGTTCGACTATATCGTACTTGATTTGCCGCCGCTCGCCCCAGTAGTTGATGCGCGAGGAATAGAGCCTTTGATCGATGATTTTATTTTCGTTATCGAGTGGGGTAAAACATCACGTAGGATAGTCTCAACGACTTTGAGCAGGGATGAAGATATCAGAGCCAAATGCGTTGGTGCGATTTTGAATAAGGTCGATACTAAAAAGATGAAGCTATACGAAACACACGGATCTGAATCTTACTATATGTCGCGATATATTTCGTACTATTCAGATGCGAACTGAAATAAACATTGACGTCTTTTGCTCGCATAAGTCTGCTAGCAGCTAGCTGTTTCGTCTGGATAATTTCAGTCCAGCAGCTCCGCATAACAATTCGATACGGCGACCTGCTCTATATTACTCGGAATCTTGACTACGAGAGTCCTAGGGTGCTTGCAATTCTTAGTAAGTACGCATCGATTACCGATGACGTATCTCGTCAGAACGAGTGTCGTACCGACGTATTGGATGCTGCGCTGGGGATTATACTCGCCGACCTCGATCACTTGGATCCCGATACTGAATTCGATCGCTGGGTAGTTGCGGCGGAGAGAGCGGACGTGATGTTGAGACACGCAACGCAATGCTCGCCCGACCGCGCGGATTTTTGGTTGCGGTATGCACTCGTCCAACAATCATCCGGTGAGATAGCCGGTGAGCAATCTTCTCTAATCTCCCGAGCCGCTAAGCTTGACCCTGCAAGCATCTCGGGCCTTCGGGGACGCTTTGCGCT
>NZ_CP168572.1:0-100108 GCF_047325115.1 Rhizobium sp. Rhizsp82
TCACGAGCTATGAGCAAAAGTGCGCCGACAAGACGGTCCGCGACTCCTGGCCGGATGCCTGGGAAGCGATCCACGGTCGTTCGCTCCTGCCCGGCGAATCCCATGAGAAGGATGGACAAGCGTTCGCGCACCTGCATGCCGGGGACTGGATCGTTATCTCAGCACTCCGTTCGGATCATCATCCCGGCATGATAGAGGTGATTGCGACCATTGGCGGAAAGCGCGACGAACGGGCGGAAGAACGCCGTTTCCTGGTGCCGAGCGACGACTACGCCGTCGGCCGGTTTGGCTTTGTCATCGATGAGACGAAGCACGTTGCCTATGACGGGCCCTCGAGCTTCGCCAGCTGGCGTGGGAGGACAGCGTGATGTCCGGTTCCGCAAAACTCGCGGCACAGCTTACCCGCATGGAAGCGGCGCGGCGCCAGACGCAGCATCAGCTGGATCTGATCGACCGCCAGATCACGCGACGAATGACCGCGCTTATCCCGCTGCTCGGCCGGCGCCAGCCGGGCTACCGCCGCGGAAAGGCGCCGGCCTCGGGCACATTCCTTGAACGCTATCGCGCCAATCTCGCGGCGCGGACGGCCGAGCGCCAGCCCGAGGTCGATGCGCTTACGCGCAAACTTTCCCGGCAGGACGCCGCCATCGCGGCTCTCCAGGCCCGCCACCGGCCGCCTCTGCAACCCGCAGAGGGCGGGAGTGGTAGCTTCGTGGCAGGGGAACGCTCATGAGCACGACAGGCGAACTCGAGCGACGGGCGGGCATCGGCCCCTCACCCCAGGAACGGACAGCGTTCTGGATCCAGTTCCATCATCTTGAGGGGGCCGAATGCCTGAAGGCCGGTGTAGCGGAGCTCCACAGGCTGATTGCCGAAAGGGAGGCGACGCCAACCGCAGTAAGCAAGGTGGCAACAACGCGGCCCAAACGTGAAAAGCTGCCGCCTCTGACCGAAGAGGATGAGCAGGTCATCCAGGCTTATGCCGCCAAGCAAGGACGGTGGTGGAAGAGCATCCTGAACCGTGTCTGGATGGGCGGCCCGCCCTATGATGATGGTGGTACGTTGCGTCGCCTGCGCAATTCCCATGGTCCGTCCTGGCTTCACGCTTATCGCCTGCCGAAGCCACGCCCTGACGAAAACGCGGGTTCGGATCGCCAGCCGGATGCACCGGGAACCTGATCCATCGGTCGGCGCTCGGGGCTCCCGCAGCCCTGCAATCCCAAATGCCGCGACCGCCTCCCTGGCGGTCGCGTGCGAGCCTGGTCCACGCAGCGGCGCCCGTCGAGCAGTTGCGCGCCTCAGGTGGAGTCAGAGGGTTGCGGCTCGCCGATGGCCTCGTGTTCAATGAGTTCCCCTGCCGGACCAGTTCCTTGCCGGCCTCCCCTTCGGTTTTGCTGCGGTCTGAACCGGCGGCCGTCCGTTTCAAGGCCGCTATCGCGCCGCGCGGCGGCCGGACCGCGCCGTCCTCTCCAAAGCAGGGCCGCGTGCTTCGCGAGGTCAGGATGACCTGCTCCACGCGCATCCCGGCTTTGCTTGTCCTGGCGGGCCCGGACCCTGAAACGCCCGTCTTCCGCCGGCTCCTTTTGACCGCACCGAAGGGCAGACCGGCAAGGGCCGGAACCGCTTCGGAGGAAACCTTGAAAGGACGAGCCCATGGCCAAGCCCGCAACCCACTCCCGCCCGCCCGCCCGCGTCGTGCAGCTTCGAAAGGGCGCCACCCTCGAAATGGTCCGGCTCACCTGCCCGGACGCTGCCCAGGCGATGCTGATCGCAGAGAGCTTCGGCACGGCCGTGATCGACGGCGACGGGATCCGTGACCTGCACGAGCGCCTGATCATCGAGACGGCCGACAGCCTCTCCGATGGCCTCGGCGAGCGGGCGATGCAGATCCACCTCCAGCGTATCGTCGGCGCCTATGTCGGGTCCGCGCATGGCGCCGGCCAGTTCTACTCCCGCGCCGTCACCGAGGCACGCGACGCCACCGCCAAGGCGGCCAATGACGCCCGCGACGAGGATCTCGACGGTCCGGTCGGATACGACAGCGCCGCCCAGCGCAAGCGTGAATTCGCAGCCGACATGGGCGTCCAGGCCCATTCGCTGCGGATGGCCGCGGAAGGCGCCGTCGCCGCCTACGAGCATATCGTCGGCGAAGTCTGGAAGCCCTTCGATCGCCCGGTCGACAATCCCGGTCAGTCGATCGACCGCAAGGCGGCGGCAGCACAGATGGCCGCCTTCGACTGATCGCAACGGGCGGGGCTTTGGCCCCGCCTTCCTTCTTTTTCCGATCGATGGCTGGCCCCGGAGCCAGCTTTTCGCATGTCGAAGGAAAGGAAAGGAAAGAAGGAAGGTGAGCAGCTTGCCACCGAGCGCGGAACCGTCCGGCTTCGGTCCTGCCGGGGTCGGGAATTCAGGCGCAAGGGCTTTGCCCTCCTCCACTGACGTTCCGGCGCTTGACCAGCGTGCGCCATCCCCCTCAGCGCCGGCCTTCGGACCGCCGTGACGGGCCGCGATCGGCGCGGTCCCGGAAAATGGAGGTAGAGGAATGAGCAGGAAACAGGAAACGCAACGTGCAGACATCTACAGCCGGATCACCGATCGGATCGTTGAGGACCTGGCCCGTGGCGTCAAACCATGGATGAAGCCCTGGCACGACCGTAACATGCACGGACGGATCACCCGCCCGCTCCGGCACAACGGACAGCCCTATTCGGGCATGAACGTCCTGCTGCTGTGGTCGGAAGGCATGGCGCGGGGTTTCTCGTCGCCGATGTGGATGACGTTCAAGCAGGCGCTGGAGCTCGGCGCTGCAGTCCGCAAGGGCGAAACCGGGTCGACCGTGGTTTTCGCCAGTCGCTTTACCAAGACGGAAGCCGACGGTAGCGGCGTTGAGGTCGACCGGGAAATCCCGTTCTTGAAGACCTACACGGTTTTCAATGTTGAGCAGATCGACGATCTGCCGGAACATTATCACCATCGACCGGCGCCGGTTGCCGATCCTGTCACACGGATCGAGGTCGTCGATCGCTTCTTCCGGAACACGGGCGCGGTCATCCGCCACGGAGGAAACCAAGCCTTTTTTGCCCCGTCCAGCGACCACATCCAAATGCCTCCGTTCGAGAGCTTCAGGGATACGGCCAGCTACTATGCCACGCTGAGTCACGAGGCGACGCATTGGGTTGGCGCTTCGCATCGCCTGAATCGCGATCTCAGCCGTTACAACAAGGATCGGTCGGAGCGGGCGCGTGAGGAGTTAATCGCCGAACTCGGCAGTTGCTTCCTATGCGCCGACCTTGGCATTGTACCGGAACTCGAGCCTCGGCCCGATCACGCGTCCTACCTTGCCTCGTGGCTGAAGGTGCTTTCCGAGGACCGGCGTGCGATTTTTCAGGCGGCCGCTCATGCACAGCGGGCAGTCACTTTCCTGCACGATCTGCAGCCTGGTCCAGCCGAGGAGAAAGTCGCGGCCTAGAAATCAGAGTCGGTCGTTGTCGCCGCCAACGGCCGGCACCTGTCCCGGCTCGCCTTCCGTAGGTGCGCCCTGATCTGGTGTGAGGTCCAGCTTGCCCCAGATCGAGGTTTTGCGGTCGGTCGGTTTGAGCTTTCGGGACTGCTTGATCTCGACGGTAAACGGCTTTGTCTGCTGACGCATGAATCCTCCAGGCGACGAATCGCGAGCACACGATACCGGGTTGATTATTGGAGGCAACTTCCAAGCCGGCCGGTCCGTCGCCACCGAATTGTGGGCCTGACATTGCGACAGAGAAACGGTTCGATCGCAGCAATGTTGCGCTGGGGCAAGGCGATGGCACGTTGCCATCACCGCGTTCCTCTTGATCGCTCGGCATAGGCCACGTCCTCCGCGGGCTCGATGAGGCATGTCTGATCGGAGAGCGGCTTCGCCTCGATCGTCCTCCCGCAACGGCCGTCCAAAACTTTCTTCCCCTGAGCGCTCAGGCGCTCATTCCTCGCGAAAGAACAAAATTTCTCCCGGCCGCCCTCCACGTTGTTCCGGCCCCCTGGGTGCGGTCCGATCGTCTCCGATCCTTGCGACAGCCATCGAGGCCGCGAAGGGCGCGGCCCGAAACCAACGAAAGGAACACGAAAATGGCAACCATCGGCACCTTCACCTCCACCGAAACCGGCTTCAACGGCTCGATCCGCACGCTTGCCCTCAACGTCAAGGCTCGCATCGCCCGCATCGAAAACCCCTCCGACAAAGGCCCGCACTACCGCATCTACGCCGGCAATGTGGAGCTGGGTGCGGCCTGGCAGAAGCGCTCCGAGCAGGACCGCGACTACCTCTCGGTCAAGCTGGACGACCCGAGCTTCCCCGCGCCGATCTACGCAACGCTCACCGAAGTCGAAGGCGAGGACGGCTACCAGCTGATCTGGTCCCGCCCCAACCGGGACTGAGACTCGGGACGGCCCCGCCGCGTGGCGGGGCCAATCGTCCGAATTGAGAAGCCGGAAGCGGGCATCGAACCCGCTTCCGGCTTTTCTGGTGCCATACGGAACCGGAAATGTCTGCTCAGATCGCTCCAGTGTGCCGTGCCGGCATGTCGGCCTCAAGGACGGGCGGTCAACCCCCAATTTTGCCTCCGCTCCGGTTCCCGCCGCTCCGACAAAATCGGCTCCCCCACCCGCCGCCGCTGGCGGTCGCTTGCGCGCTCCTTGACCCCGCCATCCCGTCCCGCCCCGCGTCGTCGTCTTTCACGAACTCAAGGAGATGAGACGATGACCATCGAACAGCACATCGAGGAGCTGCGGCTGGAGCTGAAGAGCGTATGCGATGCCGCCGAGCGCCGCCAGATCGAGACGGAGCTCGAACTCGCTGAGGCCGATCTGGCTGTCATGCTTGCCGAACAGGAGGGCGCCGTCGAAGCCGAGCCGCCCTTCTGAGGCGGCTCTTTCCTTCTGCAATGTGAGCCCGTCGGCCGGATCGACCGGCCTCCCGGCTGTCAGGGATTTTACCCCTCAACGCTCCCCTCCGGCTCTTGCCGGATACGGTCGCGTCCCCACCGGGTCCGCGGGTCTCTTCTCTCTCTGACGTCCTATTCTACTCCAGCAAATCCGGCGTCAAGGACGGCGCGGTCTCCCCCAAATTTTTGCGCCGCTGCGCTTCCCCGAAAAAATCGGTTCCCCCGCTTGCGAGCCGCGTTCCGCGGTCCTTGACCCCTCTTTGCCACGGAGTGGCCGATCTCCGTCATCAAGATGCAGGAATTGGTCGCGTGCGGACCATCATGGCATTGGAGCGGAGCGTTGCTGCCGGAGACGACGAATTCGCCGAGTATCAGCTGGAGGGAGAGACCGAGATTATCGGGCGGTTTGCCATCACCTTGCTGGACGATCTCGAAATCGATCTCGACACGCACGAATATCGCATCAACGGCGGCGATTGGATCGTCGCTTTGACGGCCGACCTTACCGGCGTTGGCATCGACTACCCGGAACTGGTCGCGCTGACCGACGACGAGCTCGGCTCACTTGCGCTGATCATCAAGGATATCACGCGGGAAACCGGGATCGCGGTAAATGCGTCGCGTGTCGGTTTCACCCGGTGCGGAGGATCCTGATCCTGCGGCGTGGTCTCGATCGAGATGCTGAGGAACCCGCCGCGCTCTCATCGATGGCGACCTGCCGCGCGCTCCTTTCGTGTTGCTGTCATCTCTCATCGGGGATGTTGCAGTCCGTCCGTCACGACGCAACCTGCTGCCGCCAGAATTTCCCCGCCGCACCGCGGCTCCTCGCGGATCAAAATTCAGTCGCCGGCAGGTCCTCCACCTTCGTTCCGGCCCTCAGGGTGCATCCCTCCTTTCCGGTCTGCCGCCAATCCCCGCGATGACCGCAATCGACAAGGAGATCCATCATGCAACAACTCGCTCAATTCCTCGCAGCCACCGGCCGTCGGCTCCGCACTCTCGGCAAGGTGCTCAGCCACTTCTTCCGCAAGGGAAAGCTCGGCCTGAAAGTCGCGATCAAGATCCCGTTCTTCGTAGAGGTCGAAGTCTCCTTAGAGACCGACTGGAACCGGCGCAGATGAGGCGCTCCGGGCCCGCTTCGGCGGGGCCTTTGCTATGTTGCCACCGAGGCGCGTGGACGATAACCGCGTTTGCGCTTTTGTCGGAGCAGATCGAGAAACAGTCGGACCGCTTCCTCTTCCCGGCCGAAATGGTGGACCATCATCTGCCCTTTGGTTCCGATCCGGCCCCACTTCCGAAGCAGGCAGACGTCCCCGAACAGGTTCGGCTCGATCGACATGGCGTAGTAGCGGGCCATGTTTTTCGAAGCGTCCGCGCGTTCCACGTAGAGGTGATAGGGCTGCGAGATCATGAGAGAAGAATCGCTGATCTCGGGAATCGCGTCCAACGACAGTTGTGAATCGGTCGGGGTGGATTGATTCAGATCTGTGATGAAACGCGAGTGGTGGGCTTGGGCGAGACGCCTTGGGCGCACGGCTCTACTCGCTGACGCTCCCCGAACCCGCGGAGCGGTTTCGGCCAACCGGTGACGATCCTCTCGCGGCTCCTCAGCCGCACCATCCGTGTCTTGCACCGTCCCACCGCCTGGCGAGGCCCTCGTCGACGAGGGTGTCTCCGAGCGAGCGCCCTGCCCGCGTGACTGTGCGGAGCTTGCGGCCATACTTGTCTTCGTCGCGCAACCCGGCCGACAGCGAGAACTTGCCGGCGTTGAGCAATGCCAGCAAGCGCGCTTTGGCGGCCTCGCCCTTGATCCTTTCCGCCTCGCAGCGCGGCGGGCTGAGCTCCGGCGTGTCGATGTCCGCGATGCGAATTTTCTCGCCCTCAAACCAGAACGTATCGCCGTCGACGACGCAGTTCACGTGGCGATCAGCGCCGCAGAATGAAAATGCCGCTGACGATGAATCCGCCGTTGGTGTCCTGGCCGCAGTCACAAGCCCAGAAACGTTATCAACGCCCCCGAAGGCCAGCCAGCCTCCTACAGCAATGACCATGGCGCAGAGGATCGCGGTCAGGGGTTTGCGTGGGCAGCTCGGCCCCGATCGGGGTGACTTTCCCTGCCAGCGATGTCGATCGTTCCTGCTGCCGGACTGCCGCGGCTTTCTGAACGGAACCACATCCGATTTCGTCACCCTCGGTCCTCTCCTCTTTGCCTCAACCTATCTCGGCTTCGGTTTCATGAGTGTTTACGGGCAAGGCGATCTTTAGGCGTTGTGCGAGGGTCGGGGCGCAGTCGGTCCCGCCTCCCCTTCGGGCCACCATGTTGAGGCTCCTGCGGCTGTGCTGTTTCCCGCTCTCGCACGACGAGAATTCCCGAAATCCCGCCCTGTCGGTCGTCGCTATGCTGATTTCTCCGATACTCTTCATTGTCCTTGATCGGCCTTGCTCGTTGCACTACGCGCCGGCTCGATCCCAGAGGGCCGAGGCGTGTTTCCAAGCGTGTGGAACCTGTTCGCTCCGACGCAGGCTTTCATATCGTCGCGCCGAAACCAGATCGCGCGACCGCACCTGAGTGGCGCGTTGCCGGCGGTGAAGACGATCTGCTCGTCCGCTCGCATGCGAAGAACTTCGTGCGGCTGGATCAACGGCCGCGCGGCCAGTTGCTTCGATCGCGTGCGCGACGATCCTCTCGCCTGGGAACTGCGGCTGATTTGCTCGATCTCGACCGTCGTCATGCCGCAGCGACGCGAGATGTAGTCCGCGGTTTCCGGATCGTTGATCGCCGCGAAACTGATCCAGCTCGCGCTCTCGAACCATTTGCTGGCGGCATCGCGCCCGCCATAGGTTTCACGCATCTGCCCGATGGACTGGTAGATCATGAGAAGCGTGATGCCGTACTTTCGGCCGGCGTCTCGAGCGGTTTCCAAGATCCGCATGTAGCCGAGGCGCGCCACCTCATCGAGGAGAAAGAGCGCCCTGCCCTTCATCGCGCCATCGCGATTGTAGATAGCGTTGAGGAACGAGCCGATGATGACGCGCGCGAGGCCCGCGTGCGTCTCCAGCGTCTTGAGGTCGATGTTGATGAAGATGTCGGTCGTTCCGTCGGCAAGATCGCCCGTCGAGAATGCCTTGCCGGAGACCAACGCGGCATAGTTCGAATACGACAGCCAGTGGGTTTCTTTGATCGCATTGGCGTAGACGCCGGAGAAGGTTTCGGGCGTCATGTTCACGAAGGCCGCGACATTCTCCTTCACGAACTCCGAGTCCGAATTGTCGTAGATCTCCTGCAGGCGCTGGCGCAGTTTCGGCTCCGGTTCGGAGAGATTGGCGCGAACCTGGCGCAGCGTCTGGCTTTCCTTCTCCGTATGGCCGGAGAGGCAAACGTCGGCGATCATCGCCGTCAGCAACTGCAATGCCGAGGCCCGGAAGAAATCATCGCGCACACCGCGCGTGCCGCCGCTATCGCTCATGATCCATGAGGCGACGGACGCGATATCCTCTTCCTTGGTGCCGCCGAATTGCCCGATCCAGTCAAGCGCATTGAAGCCTGTCTCCGGTTTTTTGGGATCGAGGACGTACACGTCCCGGTTGGCGCTGGTGCGATGGGCTGAGACCATCGGCGCCACTTCGTTCGATGGATCGAGAACGATCAGCGAGCCGCCCCATTTAAGCGCCGTCGGGATCGTCACGGACGTTGTCTTGAAGCCACCGGAACCTGCAAACACGATGCCGTGCGACGATCCGAACGAGCCGTCGAAGCAGAGCAGCGGTGACTTACCACCCGCGCCCCAAGTCTCCGGGTCGTCGGCCCGAAACGAGCGCGCCGAGGTGCTGTCCTTGTCGACGCGATATCGCTCACCGATGACGATACCGCCGGCATCCGAAAACAGGTTTGCCGCTTCCGGCAGCTTCATCCACTCGGCCTCGCCATGCAGCGCTCGCTTGCCGTGGATTCGCTTCGGCTCGGCGCTGGCGAATGCCGCGTTGCCGACCAACGCGACGCGCAGAGCAAAGCATGCGGCCATCCCCGCCGCGCCCGCTCCAATCAGAGTCGCCGGATCGACATAAGAGAGAATGGACTTGCCGGCCGGAACCTGACCGGTGAGTGCGGACAACCTGATTGCTTCGCGCAACGCGGCGATCAGGATCGTCGCCGCACCGCCGGCGAAGACGCCCCAACCTGCCGTCTTGATCCTGATCGCTCCGGCGCTCGCAAACAGGAAGATGATACCGACGAGCGCCGCGCTGACATAGGGCAGAGCGATGCCGGCGCGGCCGAGCGTCTGCAGGGCAGCATCCGTCTTTGCGAAGGCGGATAGCCAGTGCTCGATCCCGGTCAAACCAACGGCGGCAAGGATCATCAGAGCGGTAGGCGCGATGAAGAGCATGATCCTATTCATCGGCTTTCCCGAAGGCCTCCGCGCCGATCGCCAGAAGCCGTGCACGTTCAGATTCGTCGCTTTTCAGCCGCTGGCTGAGATCGATAAGCGCGCCGAGCAGAAGCGCCCGTTTCTCGTAGCGAAGACCGGCTTTGACGATCAGACCGCCAAGCTCGATCTTCTCCCGAGTGTCTTGTCTGCGGGCGTCGGATGTGGTTGTGCGCGCCATCCGTTCAAGCCTCAGCAGTCCCGCCCGCAGCCGCGCCAGACGCGTCCTGCGTGGAGGGTGCGTTGCTTTCGGCAGCGCCACCTCCCCTTTTCCCTCCGGTCGTAGTGACCTTTCCTCCGCGAAACCGCTTCGCCAGGTCCTCGAAGGCCGCCTGCAGCTCTGTCTCGTCAACTTCAATCTCGCCGAGGCTGGCTTTGAGCGCGATCCGGCCGATGCGCTCCGCCTCACGGGTCTCGGCGGCCTTGAGCTGCTCCTGCAGCTTGGCGATTTCGTCTCGGATCTTTGAGGATGGCTTCTTCATTTCCCGATGTCTCCTTGGTGAGAATGCGCGTGATACGGAGCTCAGTCTTTCCGATCGCGGTGCGGGACGCACTAGGTGGATCATGCAATCGCCAGCGGCGATGCTTTGGTGAATGATCCCGGCCGTTCCGAAGGAGCGGATCCGAAGGGCGCAATTATACGTCGCTGACGCGACGCCCTTGCTCAAGGCCCCTGGCGGGGCTGCCGCTCTCGATGAACCCGTTGATTTCGTTCGCAATCGGGAAAGAATTCTGCCGTGGCCGTCCCCCATTTCTCCGTCAGCGTTGTCGCCCGCGGTTCCGGCCGCAGCGCCGTCCTGTCGGCAGCCTACCGGCATTGCGCCAAGATGGAATTCGAGCGGGAAGCCCGCACGATCGATTACACTCGCAAGCAGGGATTGCTCCATGAAGAGTTCGTCATCCCCGCCGATGCGCCGGAATGGCTGCGCTCGATGATCGCGGACCGTTCGGTGTCCGGCGCTTCCGAGGCTTTATGGAACAAGGTCGAATATTTCGAGAAGCGCTCCGACGCACAACTCGCCAAGGATGTGACGATCGCCCTGCCGATCGAGTTGACGGCCGAGCAGAATATCGCGCTCGTGCGGGATTTCGTCGAACGGCACATTACCTCGAAGGGCATGGTTGCCGACTGGGTCTATCACGACGCCCCCGGCAATCCGCATGTCCACCTGATGACGACCTTGCGGCCGCTGACCGAAGAGAGTTTCGGCGCCAAGAAGGTCGCGGTAACAGGACCGGACGGCAATGCGATCCGCAACGACGCCGGCAAGATCGTCTACGAGCTTTGGGCCGGCGGCATGGACGATTTCAACGCGTTTCGCGACGGATGGTTTGCCTGCCAGAACCGACATCTGGCGCTGGCCGGTCTCGACCTTCGCATCGACGGCCGATCCTTCGAAAAGCAAGGGATCGATCTCGAACCGACTATCCATCTTGGTGTTGGGACTAAGGCGATCGAGCGAAAATCCGACCTTGCTTCAAAGCCGATCGAGCTCGAGCGCCTCGAATTGCAGGACGCACGAAGGGCCGAGAATGCGAGACGGATCGAGCGGAGCCCCAAACTTGTCCTGGACCTGATCATGCGCGAAAAGTGCGTCTTCGACGAGCGTGACGTCGCCAAGATCCTGCACCGCTACATCGATGACGCGGGCCTGTTCCAAACCCTGATGGTTCGGATCATCCTCCACCCCGAAACCTTCCGCCTCGAGCGCGAGCGAATCGATCTTGCGACCGGCAACCGCGAGCCCGCCAAGTACACGACCCGCGACATGATCCGCCTCGAAGCGGAGATGGCCAATCGAGCGGTCTGGCTGTCCCAGCGGTCGTCGCACGGTGTTCGCGATGCGGTGCTGACGGCGACATTCGAGCGTCATGAGCGTCTGTCGGATGAGCAGAAGTCGGCGATCGAGCATGTGGCCGGACCCGAGCGCATCGCCGCCGTGATCGGCCGCGCCGGCGCCGGCAAGACGACGATGATGAAGGCCGCGCGCGAGGCCTGGGAAGCGGCAGGCTATCGTGTTGTCGGTGCAGCACTTGCCGGCAAGGCCGCCGAGGGTCTGGAGAAAGATGCGGGCATCATCTCTCGAACGCTTGCGTCCTGGGAGCTCCGGTGGAACCAAGGCCGTGATCAGCTCGATAGCAAGACGGTTTTCGTCCTTGATGAAGCCGGCATGGTGTCTTCACGGCAGATGGCGCTCTTCGTCGAAGCGGTGACGAAGGCGGGCGCCAAGCTCGTTCTCGTCGGCGATCCCGAGCAGCTCCAACCGATCGAGGCAGGTGCTGCCTTCCGCGCCATTGCCGATCGCATCGGCTATGCGGAGCTCGAAACCATCTATCGCCAGCGCCAGCAATGGATGCGCGATGCCTCGCTCGATCTCGCGCGTGGCAAGGTCGGCAGGGCGGTCGATGCCTACCGCGCCAACGGCAAGATAATAGGATCGGATCTCAAGGCCGAGGCCGTCGACAACCTGATCACCGCCTGGGACCGCGATTACGATCCGGCGAAGACGTCGTTGATCCTTGCTCACCTGCGCCGGGACGTGCGCATGCTCAACCAGATGGCGCGCATCAAACTCATTGAACGTGGGGTTCTCGATCAGGGAACCATGTTCAAGACCGCGGACGGTGAACGCAACTTCGCCGTCCGCGACCAGATCGTTTTCCTCAAGAACGAGGGATCACTGGGCGTCAAGAACGGAATGCTGGCCAAGGTGATCGAGGTGGGACCGGGACGCATTACCGCATTGATCGGGGATGGCGAGAATGGCCGCCAGGTGCTGGTCGAACAGCGCTTCTACAACAACCTCGATCACGGCTATGCCACGACCATCCATAAGAGCCAAGGCGCGACCGTCGACCGGGTAAAAGTGCTCGCTTCGCTTTCGCTGGACCGCCATCTCACCTATGTCGCCATGACCCGTCATCGTGAGGACCTGGCCGTCTATTACGGCTGCAGATCCTTCGCCAAGAACGGTGGGCTGATCCCGATCCTGTCGCGGAGGAACGCGAAGGAAACGACGCTCGATTACGAGAAGGGCGCCTTCTATCGGCAGGCGCTTCGCTTTGCCGAAGCGCGCGGTCTGCACATCGTCAGCGTCGCGCGCACGCTTCTTAGCGATCGCTTGGAATGGACAGTCAGACAGAAGGACAAACTCGCCAATCTCGGTGCCCGCCTTGCGGACGTTGCCCGCAAGCTCGGGCTCGTCCGCGGCGCCGCGCAGTCCCCCACCCAAAACAACACCAAGGAGGCAAAGCCGATGGTCTCGGGCATCAGAACCTTCGCCAAATCGGTCGACCAGGCGATCGAGGACAAGGTCGCCGCCGACCCCGGATTGAAAAAGCAATGGGAGGAGGTCTCGACGCGCTTCCATCTCGTCTATGCCCAACCGGAACGCGCGTTCAAGACAATCAATGTCGACGCGATGTTGAAGGACGAGAGCGTTGCGAAATCGACCTTGGCCAAGATCGGATCCAACCCCGAACAGTTCGGTGCGCTGAAGGGCAAGACCGGGATGCTTGCCGGCCGCGCCGACAAACAGGAGCGCGAAAAGGCGCTGACCAACGCACCCGCGCTGGCCCGCAACTTGGAGCGCTATCTGCGCCAGCGGGCGGAGGCGGAACGCAAGTTCGAGGTCGAGGAACGTGCTGTCCGCATGAAGGTCTCGATCGACATCCCGGCACTGTCTCCCAACGCAAAACAAACATTGGAGCGCGTTCGTGATGCGATCGATCGGAACGATCTGCCCGCCGGCCTCGAATATGCGCTTGCCGACAAAATGGTGAAGGCGGAACTGGAGGGTTTCGCCCAGGCGGTATCGGAGCGTTTCGGCGAGCGAACCTTCCTGCCTCTCGCGGCAAAAGAAGCCAACGGTCAGACCTTCAACACCGTCACCGTGGGGATGACGGCCGGGCAGAAGGCGGAGGTGCAGTCCGCATGGAATTTAATGCGGACCGCGCAGCAGCTGGCTGCGCATGAGCGCACGACCGAGGCGTTGAAACAGGCAGAAACCCTGCGCCAGACGAAGAGCCAGGGGCTCTCGCTGAAATGAAGATAGCCGTGTTTGCGTTCGGAAGGCGACGCGCCCAAAGGGCGCATGCAGTCGTGCTGTTGGCCTTGGCCGTATCCATCGTTGGCGGCGGCGTTGCTGCCGCAATCGTCGGCGGATATCGCATCAACCTGACACCGAGTGAACCGATCGGCCTCTGGCGTATCGTGGCGCTTGACCGGCCGGCGTCGACCGGCGATCTCGTGTTCATCTGCCCTCCGCAAACGCCTGTCATGCGCGAGGCGCGAGAGCGCGGCTATCTCCGTGTCGGCACCTGCCCTGGCGGCGTCGCGCCTCTCATCAAAACGGTCATTGCCATCGCCGGCCAGAGTGTCGAAATCGGCGCCCACGTGACGGTCGACGGGCGAAAGCTTCCCTTTTCGAGGCTGGCAGAGTGGGACGGCAAAGGTCGGCCAATGACGCCGTTTGCCGGCGGCGTCGTGCCGGCGGGAAGCCTCTTTCTCCACTCACTATTCGCTGGCTCCTATGACTCCCGCTATTTCGGTCCCCTACCCGCTTCCGGTATCCTCGGTCTTGCGCAAGAGGTTCTCACCTATGCGCCATGACAAGGTGCGTGCGACGCTGTTGATGGCCGCATCCATCGTCGCCGGAACACTTGCGTGGAGTGGCTACATACTCCTTCTTCCGGTCGCTTTCACATTTCCGGTCCTCTGGGCGTTTGCGCGAACGAGGCTGACAGCCGCGGTTGTCTCAGCCGGCTATTTCCTGGCCGCTTCCCGGGGATTGCCGCAGGGCGTTGCGACCTTCTACTCCTCCGACCTCTGGCCGGGATTATTGCTTTGGCTCTGTGCGTCCGCCGGCTTCGTCATCGTGCATACCGTCCTCTGGACGAAGAAGACGGGTGCTCGTCCGCGCCGCTATCTCCTGGCAGCGGTTCTGATGGCCGTTCCGCCATTCGGTATCGCAGGCTGGGCTCATCCGATCACCGCCGCGGGCGTGCTGTTTCCGGGATGGGGATGGTGGGGGCTCGTTGCCGCGACAGCCGGTCTCATGGGCCTCGTAACCCGCATGTGGCCAACTGTCGCTATTGTCCTCGTAGGCTTTTGGGTCTGGTCCGCCGCAACCTGGAACGAACCGAAACTACCGAAATCCTGGCAGGGGGTCGACCTCGAAATGGGCGCATCGCTGGGTCGCGACTCCAGCATTGGGCGCCACCGTGATCTGATTGCCACGGTGAAGGATCGAGCATCGGGCGAACCTTTCACCATTGTTCTTCCCGAGAGCGCGCTCGGCTTCTGGACACCAACCGTCGATCGGCTCTGGGTGCGAGCACTGAAGGGAACTGACGCCACCGTCATCGCCGGTGCTGCGGTCGTCGATGCAGGCGGGTACGACAATATGCTCATCGCCATCTCGGCCGCCGGCGCCCAAATCGTCTACCGTGAGCGGATGCCGGTCCCAGGTTCGATGTGGCAGCCTTGGCGCTCCTTGCTTGGGGCAAGCGGCGGCGCGCGGGCGCAGTTCTTCGAAAACCCCATCGCGACCGTTGCCGACAGTCGGATCGCATCGCTGATCTGCTACGAGCAGCTGATCGTCTGGCCCGTTCTCCAATCCATGCTCCACGATCCGGACGTCATCGTCGCCGTAGGCAACGGCTGGTGGACCAAAGGGACATCCATCGTCGCCATCCAGCGCGCCAGCGTTGAAGCCTGGGCGCGCCTGTTCACCAAACCCCTCGTCCTTTCCTTCAACACCTGAATGCCAAGGAGCCCGGTATGCTCGACGCTGCCCTCATCCAACAATGCGCCGACCCCTCGTTGAAGCCGGCGATCGTGGAGCAGTTCGTGTCCGCCGCTGGCTCGAACGATCCACTTGCCGTCACGGTCAAATCGGGTGGCCGACTGATCCTCATCCCGAAAGCGACAACGCCGGACGAGGCGATGGCGATCGTCCGCCAGTACGTCGGCCACGCCGTCGTTCGTGTCGGCCTGACGCAGTTTCCGGCTGGCGTCGGTGTGAAGGATGCGGCCGATGTGAAGCCCGATCTGGTCGATGCTTGCGAAAACCTCCGCACGGGGACGGCCATGTTTGCCAAGATCTTGCGGATTGTCGCCAAGTGGTACGGCAATCCGAAGAGCGATGATGTCTTTCCGCAGATTTTCGAGGATGCGGTCTACGCCTGGAAGACCGGCGAGTTCGAAGGTGTGAGCGTGTTCCAGGCGGAAGATCCAGGTGGCCCAGTCGTCAATCAGCGCGAGCCGATCGATAGCGGCGAGACTACTCCAGCAGCAGAGGACGCTTCCCCACCGACCGACGTAAAACCTTTGGACGAGAAGGAAGTCGGTGCCGCAGGGATGCGGATCGATCTGTCGCGGATCGGTGGGCAAAAATAGGCGCACTGCGCTGGGTGAAACGGCTTTCTTCAAGAGGAAGAGCGCCATCGGAAAGTGGTATCCTCGTCCATGGGTCCGCAGTTCCTATATCTTTCGTAATGATTGCATGATCATATCAATCCGAGTATCGCCTGCTTCGAACAGGGGAAAATAGTGCCTAAGGTCAATCCATCGATCCTTCGTTGGGCCCGCGAAACCGCGGGACTCAATCTCGAGGATGCCGCTGAGAAAGTCGGTCTTGGCGAGGCTCGCGGTGTAGCGGGCAGCGATCGCCTGGCCATGCTTGAGGCGGGGGATAGCGAGCCGACGCGGCCGATGCTTTTGAAAATGGCTGCGCAATATCGCAGGCCCCTATTGACCTTCTATTTGGCAGAGCCGCCTTCGGTGGCCGCGCGCGGCGAGGATTTTCGCACCTTGCCGGCCGAGTTTGCAAAGCGCGATGCGGCATTGGTCGATACGCTGCTGCGTGAAGTTCGCGCACGTCAGGAAATGGTCAGAGCCGTGCTCGAAACCGAGGACGAGGCCACCCCACTCGATTTCGTTGGCTCGTTCGACCAAGGGCAAGGGGCCGAGGCTTTGGCAACGGCGATCCGGACGCGCCTGGCGTTCGACTTGCAGACGTTCCGGCACGGTAACGGCCGGGGAACGCCCAAAGGGTTCGCCTATCTTCGCGAACGCGCTGAAGCGGCTGGCGTCTTCGTGCTCCTTATCGGCAATCTCGGCAGTCATCACAGCACGCTGAATGTCGAACTCTTCAGGGGGTTTGCGTTCGCCGATCCTATTGCCCCTTTCGTCGTGATTAATGATCAGGACAGCGAGCAGGCGTGGTCATTCACGCTTCTGCACGAGCTCGCACATATCTGGCTGGGCCAAACCGGCGTCAGCGGCGGACGGCCGGCGAGCGCGATCGAGACGTTCTGCAACGATGTTGCGGGGCGCATATTGCTGCCCACGGCAGAGATCGCCCAGGAGCCTTCGCTCATCGGCGCGCCGCAGGAGCAGGTGATAGCGCGGATTTCCGCAATCGCGGATGCTCGGCAGGTCAGCCACTCCATGGTGGCCTACAAGCTCTACCGCGAAGGCATCATCGACCAGGACACATGGTCCGCGGTGACGACGTTGTTCCGCCAACAATGGCTGAGAAACCGAGCCGCGCAGCGCGATCGCGCCCGGGAAAACGAGGGCGGGCCAAGTTACTATACGGTCAAGCGTCACAAGCTCGGCAATCGGCTCGTCGAACTCTCCAAGCGAATGCTGGCGGAGGGCGCGTTGTCTCCTTCCAAGGCAGCTGCGATCCTCGGTGTCAGGGCCAGCAACGTCTATTCCCTTACAGATAGCGCGGCGTAAGGAGAAGCCGTGCATCTCCTCGACGCGAACGTTCTCATCACCGCCCACAATCTGTACTACCCGATCGGCCGGTTTCCGGAATTCTGGGATTGGCTGGTTCATATGGGGAATACCGGCCAGATCAAAATTCCCGTCGAGATCCTCGAGGAAATCACCGAGGGTTCGGAGATCGGTCGATGGTTGGGCGAGGGTGACAACTACGACAGCCTCAGGCTCGATGAAGATGTCGATCCGGCGCTGGTGCACGCCGTCATCGAAAAATACGCGCCCGATTTGAACGACGCGGAAGTCATCGAGATCGGTCGGGATCCCTTTCTGATTGCCTATGCGATGGCGCAGCCTGCTGATCGAACCGTCGTGACGGTCGAGGCGTCGAAGCCGAGCGCGAAGCGCGCAAATCGCCGCATTCCCGACGTTTGCAAGGATCTCGGTGTTCAGTGGTGCAACAGTTTCGAGATGATGAATGCGCTAAACTTTACGACGGGTTGGCGATCCGGAATCTGATAAGCGTCGATACCGTCAGGTCGGGCTTGTTTTCGCCAGGAACTCCCTTGGGTCGACATCTAGCGCTTCAGAGATCTGGCCAAGGACTGTGAGGGTTGCCGACGTCTCGGCGCGCTCGATGGCGCCGATATGGCGCATGCTCAGGCCCGTGCGATGCGCCAGTTCCTCCTGCGTCAGTTTCTTGCCATGACGTATTCGACGCAAATTGCTCGCCATGACCTCGTTGAGATCCATGACGTCAGCGGAACCAGAATCGGAACTATTGTTCCAGGAACTATAGTTCCGATTCGACAAAGCCTGTGATATTGGCGGGTGATCAGATGTTTACTCTTCCAAGAGGATCGTCTGAATAGGAGACAACGGGCGCGATCACGAGAAGGACGATTGTGCCAATCCATTGATCTGGGAAGGAAATGAAATGCAAGACGCGGGCTCCTCGCACGACGAAGGAGATCGGACGAAACCCAGATATGATCTGATGGATAAGGGGGAGTTGGAGGAACTCACCGTGTCCGCCATTCGCGAACATCGCCGTCTCCTCGCTGCCGACCAGGAGGTTTACGAAGAATGGATACGCGCAAGCGAGGATCCTTCAATCGCCAACTCGGTCTTGGCGACCCTTCAGGAAGAGCATTTCGCGCGCCAGAAAAGGGCCGCAGCTCAGCAGGATGAGCTTTCGGATATGCTCGATGCACTCGGTTTCGTGCCGAAAGTACCGGTCGATGACGAGGCTAGCTAGGAGGCAGCAAACCTCGATCCTTGGCGATCGCCACGAGTTGTGGCACCGACTCGGCGCCGAGTTTCCCACGGGCCTTATCGAGATGATGCTGGACCGTTCGGAAGGCAATGCCGACCAGATTGGCTGTTGTGAGTGTATTCTTCCCCTTGGCCGCCCAGATCAAGCAGTCCATTTCACGAGGCGACAACGCCTGCTTTGGATTGAGTGCGGTTTTGCCGCCGATCATCTTTAGCCGGTAATGGATCATCATCACCAATTGCACTGCTCTCTTCGGGTCAAAGGCAACCGGTAGGTCCACCCTCCGTTCGGAGGACGCGAAGGTCAGCATCATTGATGTGCCGTAGCTGCCTTCCACCGGAATAGTCACGCCGCAACGGATCCCATGCTCGATCGACCCATCCCGGAACCTTCTGAGCTCAGACGAGCCGCGTGGTCTCCAATCGTCCGCCGTCCAGAAAAATACATCGCCTTTCCGTTTCGCCTGCGTCACCACTGGATCGATATTGGAGTAGTCGGCCGAGAGATAGATGCGTTCCCAGGGCTTTGGATAGGTGTTGAAGGTCTTGATCTGGGCGCCTTCCTTTTGAAGATAGGCAAACCGCTCGTAGCCGCAGGACCGTGCGAAGCGCTTCATGGCACCTTTGATCGTGAGCTCGTCCTGTGCAGCTTCCAACATGTCGACGAGCGAGCGAAATTCTCCATCCACCAGTGGTTCTCCTGTCTTATCGACCTGTAGGTCGGTCATGATCTGGCACATCGAGACACTCGAACGCCTCGCCGCTCGGCGGCCAAGCCATTGCCAAATCAGCCACAGGCATCTCGACGCAACCCACGGTACGAGACTAGCGTGTAGCAGTCCCTCTAGCCGTGTACGTCTAGCACTACCTGCGAAAAGACAAGTTTCAAGTCCCCGCGAACTAAAAAGATGACTAATAAAGAAAAGTTATTGCGGGGATAGCAGTGGCGCACCGGCGCACCCTGCAAGCCAGCGCCTGAAAATGTGGCGGAACCGTCGGTCGATGACCGTCAGTTTTTGCGGTAGGTCGAGGGAAATATAATATCCTGGTCAACGAGCACATTGAATTTGTAACCGGGGCGGATCTGGATGGTCGGCTGCACATTCAGGTTCTTCGAGATGGTCTGCTCGGCGACTCGGCCGAAGGATTCAGCGAAGTTGCGCCGGGCTGCATCCGAGGCGGTCTCCTGTGTTGCAAGCGTCGAGCTTTGCGGCATTGACATGTCGATCCCGGTCCCGATCAGTGCGATGAGTGCTGCCGAACTCCAGGTGCGCCAGAGATGCCGATCGACCTTGTCCTTGAAGCCTCCATAGCCTTCGGCATCCGTGCCGGCCATGCCACCGATCTGCAGGGTCGATCCATTCGGAAAGATGAGGTCGGTCCAGACGACGAGGACGCGCTCCTGGCCGAACGACACCTTGGAGTCGTAGCGGCCAAACAGCTTTGAGCCCTGCGGTATCAGCAATCGATAGCCGGTGGCGCTGTCGTAGACGTTTTGGCTGACTTGCGCGGTGATTCGTCCCGGAAGATCGGAATTGAGACCGGTGATCAACGTGGCGGGAATGACCGAACCGCGCTTCAGCTCGTAGGGCGACATCTGCGGCACGACACTGTTCGGCAGATAGCCGAGGTCCTTGATGTCCTGGTTGAAGAAGTCCTCCTTCGAGCTCTGGACGTTGGGATCGGCGTTCTGGCCCATGAGGCCTGATTTCATGGCGGCGGCGTAGAGGTCCGAGGCATTGTTGGCCGTCGTAGTCGTCGTCTGCCGGCCCGCGTCGGTGGAGTTGTTATCGGCTTTCTCGACATCGGAAATATCCACCTTCAACGGCGAGTCCAGAGCCGTTGCGCGCGCCTGCAGCCGGGCCATGCGCTGGCGTTGGGCCTCGCGGATATACTGCTCATCCTGCTCACGCTTCAGGCGGGCTTTCCATTCCTCTTCGGATTCGAGGCTCGGCCGCCGTTCTTGCCCTTCCGTGGGCCGGCGGTCGACAACTGGCGTTTCTTTCTCGACCTTCTGTTCGACGGCGGGCGTTGGCTGGAATGCCTCGCGCTCAACCGGCTCGCCGATAATGCCGTCGGTGACGCCGCGCTTGAGCTGGTCACCGAAATTGGTTGCCGGTGTATTCGAAGCACTGTTGATGTCATTGCCGCGATTGAACGGCAGCCCGCGCCACGACAGTCCAATCACGACCACGCCGACGAACAGTGCGATGATGACGATGGCGATGATGATCGGTAACCGATTGAGGCGGCGCATGCCTTTCTGATCGTCAGCCTGATTGGAGGCGCCGAGTTGCAAAGACTGGACCATGCTCGACTCCCCTCAGTTGCGCTGCATGATGGAGAGCGGACTTGCCGGCGTGGCGCCGGAAGCCGTTGCGGCGTAGGCTCGGCCAAGGGCGATCGACGGGGTCGAGAGCCGTGCGAGCACCTGACCGTCGGCGCCGTCGATCGAATAGGCGAGTTCGACCGGTTTGACGCCCTTGCCGACGTTGCCGTCGGTGATGACCGTATAGCCCCATCCTTTCAGCGCCGCCTCGAGCGCCGCCCCGAAGTCGGAGGAGTCCTTGTCCATTTTGAGCGTCGTCGTGCCTGCCGGACCGATCTGCTCGGCGAGCCGGCTCGCCATGTCGCCGGCAATGGCGCTTGCGGCCGGTCCTGTCAGGGTGGTGGGCGTCGAGCTCGTGGTCAGCCCGTCCTCGGCCGTCTGGCAGCTGGAAAGCATGGCGGTAGCGATGATGATGGCGATACGCTTGCGCATGGGTCAGCCTCCCCGCCGAATGGTGATTTTCTGCTGGCGCCAGCCGACGCCGGAGACAAGGATCGCCTTGTCGACCGCATAGTCGACGATCATCATGTCGTTCTTCATCCGGTAATTGACGATGCGGTTCTGGCCGCCGCTGGCGACGAAAAGAACCGGCGCATCCTGGCTGGAGATCGACCTTGAGAACTGGATGTAGGTCTTGGTGCCATCCGAATAGACTCTCTTCGGCTTCCAGGGGGCACTGCCGCTGATGGAGTAAGAAAAGTTCAGCCTGTCGGGTGCGGCGCCAGGAATGCCTCCGGTCTCCAGCCGCGAGTTGATATCGGCAAGCTTGGTTGACACGTCCTCGGGATACTCAAAACCAATGCGGGCCATGTATTGGCTCGGATGCGATTTCAGCTGGATGTGATAGGTGCGGCGCGACGTCGTGACCACCATCGAGGTGACAAGACCAGGTTCAGACGGTTTGACGATCAAATGGATCGCCTGGCCGCCCGTCGCGCCCGAGGTCGCAGGCTCGACCTTCCAACGCACAGTGTCTCCAACCAGGACGTCCCGGACGATTTCTCCTCCCTGCAATTCGATATCGCAGACCTGCAGCGGCGAGCATACGACAGATGGTTGGGTTTCGCCGAAGAGGAAGATGACCTTGCCGTCGGGACCCGTCGTTACCAGGCCGGGTGTACCGCGCCACTTCCTTGAAATGTTCGTACCCTTCACCTCGTTGTTCGTCATGCTCTGTGCTTGCGCGCCGCTCACGAAGACGAGTGCGCCTAGGCAGCCAGCGGCCGCGAATAATATTGTCCTGTGCATTGAGAAACCCCTGCCCTTATAGCTGTGCTGTCCAGTCGAAATCCCGGACATACAGACCGATGGGATTGAACCGGATGGTCGCCTCGTCCTGCGGTGCGGTAATCGTCACCGTTGCGATCCCGCGAAACCGGCGCGTGCCGATTTCCTTGCCCTTGCGATCGCGTTCGTATTCGGTCCAGTCGATCTGATAAGTCTGGTTTGAGAGCGCGACGATGTTGTTGACCTCGATCGCAACGGTCGAGGACTTCGCCCTTTCAAATGGCGAGTTACCGCGGAACCAGGCGTTGATCTTCTCTGTCGAGGGGTCCGATGTCCGAAGAAGTGCGTAGGTTCGATCGATATATTGCTTTTGCACGACGGCATCCGGCGTGATCGAACGGAAGCTGGTGACGAAATTGCCGAGCGTGGCGCGCACCACCCGAACGTCGGCATATTCGATCTGCTGAGGATAGCCGGCGGTCACCGCGGTCCCGAGTTTATCAACCTCGACAATATAGGGAACCAGCTTTACCTGGGTGCTGAGGTACATCGCGTACCCGAAGCCGATCACCGCCATAGTCAGGCCGAGGATGCCGACGATGCGCCATCCCGCGGCCGCCTGCACATAGGAGCCGTATCGCTCGTTCCATTCCTGGCGCGCGGCAAGATAGGGGTTTTCGGGGGCGCGGTTCGCTGCCATGATCGATCACTTTCTGATTGCTGTTAGTCTTTGCGTTCGGGAGGTGGCTTCGGCCCGCTGTGCCCGCTGCGCGCCTGATCCAGCTTGGAATTGGCAAGACCGAGTATCGACCCGGCATAGGCGCCGGGAGAGCCGATGGCCTTCTCCTTGGCAGCTGAGCCGGCCGCTTTCCCCGCGGAGCCGATACCTGCACCGAAGCCACGAAGAGCGGCACTTGCGACGGATGAACCTGCAGCGCGCGCGGCCTGGGCAGCCGCAAAGCCTGCACCCGCCGCACCCGCCGCGAGGAAACCGGCGCCCGTGGCAAAAGATGCCGCCTGGCCGCCGTGACGGATTGCTTCCGTGCCGCCTGAGACGGAAGCGCCCTGAACGACACCCTGAATGATGTTTGGCACGTACATGGCGATGATGAAGACCACGACCGAGATTCCGGCGATGGCGAGCGTCGTGACGAACTGGTCTGAGGAGGCGGTTGGCGCGTTTGCCAAGCCCATCAGGACCTCGGATCCGATCTTTGCGATCATCACCAACGCCATGAGCTTCATGCCGACGCCGAAGGCGTAGACGAGATAACGGACCGCGAAGTCTTTGGTGAAGGAGGATCCCCCGAGCCCGAGCATGATCATGCCGGCAAGTAGGCCGACGTACATTTCCACCATGACCGACACAAAAATCGCAGCGACCAGCGAGAAGCAGATGACGACGACGCCCATTGCCAACACAGCCGCGATCGCCAAAGCATTGTCCTCGAACACGCCGAATTGTGCCTGCTGCGACATTTGGGAGGCAACCCGGATGCCGGCGTCGAACACTTCGGCGGGCGACGCCGATCCGCCGCCGGCGCCAATCTGGAAGAGGCTGTCGACGACCGCTCGGGCAAAGGTCGGCCCCTGCGTGAGAACAAAGGCGAAAAAGCCAATGAACATGATGCGCCGGACAAGCTCGGCAAACCAGCTGTCGAGGGACGCCGCCTGGATCGCCAGCCAGACCGCGGCAATGCCCACCTCGATCGTTGCCAGGATCCAGAACAGAGATTTCGCCGCATCCATGATGGTGGTCTCCCACCCTTTAGCGGCGGTCGAAACCTGATTTTCCAGTTCGGTTAGCACTTGTCCCTGTTGAGCGAAGGCGGGGGCCGCAAAGACGAGGCAAAGGAAGCCCGCGATCACGAATGATCGTTCAAGATTAGATTTCACCATCTTGGACGCATCTCCTGGCCATCCTTGATCGGCGGCAACTCTTTGTCGGAGCCAAAAAACTTTTCGCGAGCGGCACGCTGCTCGTCAGTGAGCGGAGGTTTGCCATTTTCTCTGATGTTGATGACCAGCACCGCTGCAGCAGCCGAGAGACCGGCAACGAGTACGAGCAAGGCAATGACGACCGCGCGATTCACCAGCGGGGCTCCATCTTCTGACCTTCTGGAATGCTCCTGACCTCGGCGTTGAAGAATTTCTCCCGCCGCGCCTGCGCCAGGTCCTTGTCGGTCTGCTCGGTCTGCAGCCAGGTTCCCATCATCGACATCTGTTGGGAGACAAGGCCGCGAAGCTTCTGCATCTGCGCGACTTGTTGTGCAGCGATTTCGTGCCCGACTTGCAGAGCTTTCATCTGCCCGTCGGCGGTCTCAGACATCGACCGCAGCGAGGACATCGTGCCCTCCTCGCTCTCGAACTGCTCGGAGGTCAGGCTTGCCGCCTTCAGTGTGCTGGCGATCGTGTCCCTGTTGGTGTCCGACCAGGACTGATATGTCGCCGAAAAAGAAGCATTGTCTGGCAGGTTGGTTTTGAGGCTCGAATAGCTCTGGAAGCGTTGCTGCAGCACGTCATCGGCATTGCCCATGGAAAACGAGATGCTCTGGCCCTGGTTGACGATGCTGCGCAACTGATTGAGGTCGCTCTCGACCTGCCCCCACATGTGCGACGGAAGGGTTGCGGTGTTCTGCAGCAGGTTCTGGTAGATATTGAGCTGCGTTTCGATCTGCTGCGCGAGCTGGCTGATCTGGGTGAGTTGGTTCTGGATTTGCTCGCCGGATTGGCCAACAAGAGATATGAGCTCACCATTGTTGAGGACCTGCGTCCATTCTGTCGCCGCCCCGGTGGCCGTGCCGGCGTCCGCGGGCATGACAGCGCCGATCGTCAATACGACCGCCGCCATACCAGCGACCAATCTATTCGACGTTGAGCAGCGATGCGGCATCTTGAACTCCTCTCGTTTCAAGCCAGTGGATCGGCCAGTCGCGGCCGTGTTCGGAACTGAGCGTGCGGATACGCTTCAAATCTTCCTTGCCAGAAGCGCCGACGAAGCTGAGCGCCACGGGGCCGAGCGCCATATCGAACAGCCGCCGGCCTTCAGGGGTGACGATGTAATATTCCCGCTTGGGGATTGCATTCGAAACGATCTCGATCTGCCGCTCGTTGAAGCCGATCCGTTCGTAGAACTCGCGGGTTCCGGGTTCCCGGGCGGCGCCGTTCGGAAGGCAGATTTTCGTTGGGCAGGATTCCTTCAGCACGTCGATGATTCCGGACCGCTCGGCGTCCGAGATCGATTGCGTGGCAAGCACGACGGCGCAGTTGGCCTTGCGCAGCACCTTCAGCCATTCACGGATCTTGCTGCGAAACACTGGATGGCCCAGCATCAGCCAAGCTTCGTCGAGAACGATCAGGCTCGGTGAGCCATCAAGCCTCTTCTCGATCCGCCTGAACAGATAGGTCAGCACGGGCACGAGATTGCGCTCGCCCATGTTCATCAGGTGCTCGATCTCGAAAGTCTGGAGCGCACCGAGTGTAAGGCCGTCCTGTTCCGCGTCGAGAAGCTGACCCATTGGGCCGTCGACCGTGTAGTGATGAAGTGCGTCCTTGATCTCGCGCATTTGCACGCCACTGACGAAGTCCGACAGCGACCGTCCGGCTGCGCTGACCATCAAGCCGATCTGGCGCGAGATCGCGTTGCGATGATCGGGGGTGATGGTAACACCCTGCAGGGTAACCAGCCATTCGATCCATTCGGTTGCCCATGCGCGATCTGCATCGCTCGCAAGGTCCGACAGCGGGCAGAAGGCCAGCGCCTTTGCTTCCTCTTGAGCGTCGCCACCGATCTCATAGTGATCGCCGCCGGCGGCGAGCGTCAGGGGAAGGAGCGAGTTCCCCTTGTCGAAGGCGAATATCTGGGCGCGTTCGTAGCGCCGGAATTGCGCCGCAATCAGCGCCAGCAGCGTCGACTTGCCCGAACCGGTTGGGCCGAAAATCAGTGTGTGACCGACGTCATCGACATGCAGGTTCAGCCGGAACGGCGTGGAGCCGCTCGCCACCTGCATCAGCGGCGGCGAGTTCGGCGGATAGAACGGGCACGGGGCCACCGGGTTTCCCGACCAGACGGAATTGAGCGGGATGAGATCGGCAAGATTGCTGGTGTTGATCAGCGGTTCGCGGATATTGCAATACCAGTTACCCGGCAGGCTGCCGAGATAAGCGTCGGTGGCGTTGAGCGTTTCGATCCGCGCCCCGAAGCCCTCCGCCTGGATAAGTCGGCGGATCGCCTCTGCCTTTTCCTGCAATGCTTCGCGATCGTGATCGAAGAGAACGATGACGGGCGTGTAATAGCCGTATGCGACCAACTGCGACGAAGCCTGGGCGATGGCGTCTTCCGTCTCGGTCACCATGGTCATGGCATCCTGGTCGACCGAACGGCTCTGCGTCTGAAAGAGCTGGTCGAAGAATGGCCGCACCTTCTGCTGCCATTTCTTGCGGGTCCGCTCCAGTTTCTGTCTTGCTTCCTGTGCATCGAGGAAAATGAAGCGCGAAGACCAGCGATAGGTGAGCGGCATAAGATCAAGGCTGTTCAGGACCCCCGGCCAACTCTCAGCCGGCAGACCGTCTATCGCCACGACGCCAAGGAAGCGGCTTTCAACCTTTGGGGTCAGGCCATGCTCGAGCTCAGCCGTCGCGATCCAGTCGAGATACATCGGCGCATCGGGCAGTCGGACCGGATGGTTCTCGCCAGTGATGCAGAAGCGAACGAATTGCAGTAGTTCATCGTAACGGGCGACCCGCTCCCCTCCCCTCTCTAAGACCTCGCGTGCTTCCATCCGGCGGATCGAAAGGGTGTTGGCGAGGTACTGCTCGATCTCGCGCACAGCGTTCTTGAAGACGAACAGCACCGTATCCGCATAGCTCTTCTTACGGCTCTCCTCGTCCGAGTAAATGTATTTGCTGAGCGCCGTTTTTTTGGACTCGAGCGGCCGATACGTGAGGACGAGCGCGTGTTTGCTCTCGAAATGCCCCTGCTCGCGCGCGAAATGTGCCCGTCGCTCGGCGTCGATCGCACGCGTAGTCGGATCGGGGAAATGGCACCGATCATCCGACGGATAGTCGAATGTCGGAATGCGTACCGCCTCGACCTGGATCATCCAGCC
Organism: Rhizobium sp. Rhizsp82; assembly: GCF_047325115.1. Taxonomy (NCBI): domain Bacteria; kingdom Pseudomonadati; phylum Pseudomonadota; class Alphaproteobacteria; order Hyphomicrobiales; family Rhizobiaceae; genus Rhizobium; species Rhizobium sp. Rhizsp82. Next base: position 27,015 of record NZ_CP168572.1, read on the forward strand.
GCTCCCGAGCCGCGACAGGATTGTATTGATCTGCCGCGACAGGTCGTTGCGCTCCAAGTCGGTCGCGCTTTCGGAATCCGGCCCGGCAAAGTACCAGCCGGCCATCAGGCTTCCGTCTTTCAGCAGAAGGATGCCATTGTCGACGAGGCCGGCATAGGGGACGAGATCCGCAAAGGATGGGCCGCTGGCCCGGAAGCGTTTGAGAGCGACCATGCCTGCTCCTCAATACCGGCGCCACGGCGAGGAGGTCGCCTTGTAGTAATGCTTGTAGGAGATATGGCGAATATAGACCTGACGCATCAGTGGGTCCGCCTTTGCCATCATTCTCAGAAGCCCGACGATGACGATCCAGACGGCCACGCCGAAGAGCGCTGAATAGATCGTGAGAACGACGAAGATGAGGATGACGGCGGCAAGACCAGTGATCAGCACCAGTTCCCGGTCCGCGCCCATCAGAAGGTTCGGACGCGACAGCGCGCGGTGGATGCGGTTGCGTTGCAGTCCGGATGGGGACTCAGCCATGAGCCCCCTCCCCTTCTTCGCTTGTGGCTCGCTCGTGGGGTAGTCCGATCGAGGCGCCGGTGGCGCCGAAAAGACCGACGATATTGGTCGCGCCGAGCAGGATACCGGCGACGAGCACGACGTAGACGAGCCGCCGAGCGAAATCGTTGAGTTCGCCCCCAAATATCAGCATGCCGCCGGCGATCGCCACTGCGGCAAGCGCAATGGCGCCGGCGACTGGTCCGGTAATCGATTCCTGGATTTGTTGCAGCGGACCTTCCCACGGGAGGCCGCCGCCGGAACTCGCGAGAGCCGGGGCCACTGACACCAAGATGATGGGCGCTGCAAGGAGTGCTGCGGCAATAACAGCGTTTTTACGCGACATGGCGCGCCTCCTGTTCTTCCGTGAGCTCATCGGATTCTATTTCGTATTCGCCGCGGGCGTAGCGCTCGACCTGGATGACGTCGCGAACGCGCCGACCCCTTGCCGTTCGCTCGATCGAGATGATGAGATCGACCGCTTCTCCAATTACATCTTGCATCGGCTGCTGGCTGGCCTCAGCAGTCAGTTGCTCGAGACGACGAAGCGCCGACATGGCGGTGTTCGAGTGAATTGTGGAAACGCCCCCCGGATGTCCAGTATTCCAGGCCTTGAGCAGCGTAAGCGCAGCGCCGTCACGGACCTCGCCGACGACGATGCGGTCGGGACGCAAGCGCATCGTGCTTTTCAACAGCCGCGCCATATCGACAGTATCGCTTGTGTGGAGAAGGACGGCGTTCTCGGCTGTGCACTGGATCTCTGCTGTGTCCTCGAGGATGACGAGGCGGTCGTCAGGCGCCGACTTGACGATTTCGTTGATGACGGCGTTCGCGAGCGTCGTCTTGCCGGAGCCGGTCCCGCCGGAGATGATGATGTTGAGCCGGGACGAAATTGCGCTGCGGATCGTCAACGCTTGCTGTTCACTCATCACGCCGGAACGCACATAATCCTCAAGTGGGATCAAGCGCGAGGCGCGACGACGAATGGTGAATGCCGGCTTCGAGACGACGGGTGGCAAAAGACCCTCGAAACGATGGCCTCCGATCGGTAGTTCGCCTGAGACGATCGGCTGCTCGGTATCGACCTCGGATTGGAGCGCATGCGCCACCGTTCCAATCACCATTTCCGCCGCTGCAGACGACATTTCTCCTGCAGGTGCCACGCCATGGCCAAGCCTTTCGATGAATAGTTTGCCGTCCGGATTGAGCATGATTTCGACCACGGTTGAATCATCGAGAGCGACGCAGAGCTGATCGCCGAGCGCCTCCTGAAGCTTGCGGACAAGTCGAGGATGAGAGCGAAGCTGGTTCACGGCTTTCTCCTTAAGCTGCCTGGCCCAGAGGGCCGGTGATTTGAGAGCGATAGCTGGACGGGCGCAGCCTCTGAAACGCTTCCGCGTTCGCCTGTAGGATTCCAGCGACAGCTATGGTCACTCCGATACGGCTCGGCTCGCCAATGCGCCGAAGCGGCCAGCCGACACGGCTGAGAATGCGTTCGAACCGCAGATCGGTCACGGTAACAATCTCGGTGATGGCGTTCACGAGGCACCACTCGATGATGCCCGCAAACATGGTCAGCGTTACCTCATGCACCGAGCCCGATCCCCTGCCCTCCTCAAGGGTGGTATCAACGCAGAAGCGGGAGCTCTCGATCATTGCGGGATGGGCGTTCAGCCCGCCCTTCGGTAGAAGCGACGGAAAGACGTTCGTCACCATCGTCGGGCCAACAGTCGGCAGGAGCCGTGCGCAACCACCCACATCGCCGGCGTTGGAAACCGCCAACACGTAGGTTGGATTAAGAGTGTCGAACCCATCCGATTCCTGGCCATCTACAACGTTGACCTCCCAGCCCAGCCGCTCAGCGAAGACGCGAGCGCGTAGCCGGTGATGTTGCTGGATGAGCCGAGCTTCGTGAACATTCCGCGGTTTGGTGAGCGCGAAAACCTGCATGCAATTCTCCGTCGTCATTGATCGGCGGAGAAGTCAGCATGGAACAGAATTGAGCGATAGTTGGAGGATCCTGCAATGTTTGGCGAGTGAGTCGCACTGCGGTGATCGCCGAGTTTAGGGAGATCAGGTCCGTTCATACCCAACGCGGCCAGATTGGCTTGCAGGATTCACAGATAAACAGATCGAGAACGCGGAAGCGCGAATGATCTGCTAACTATCGGGAATGTATCGCCAAATAGGCTTGCAATCGGTATTTCGTCTCGCTTTCGTTAAACGGCTGTTAACCATTAAGTCCTTGCCAATGAAAGGGTTTTGAGTATCGTCACGGTAATTCTGCCGTTCTGGCAAAAAATCCGTGATGAGAGATTCTAACGTGAGCTTCGCGACACACTCGAACCGTAAGGCTTTGCCCAGCGTCGATGAAACCATTGGTGAGCAGGCCGATTTGCTGAGCTCCCACCTTCAGTCGATGAGCGAAGCGCTCTTTCCCCCGACCTCTCAAAAGATTCTACGCAAGTTCACCTCCGGCGAAGCCGCGCGATTGATGGGTGTATCTGATTCCACGCTGAGAAAAATGACCTTGGCTGGCGAAGGCCCTCAACCGGAAACGACGAGCAACGGTCGACGGCTCTATACTCTCTCCGACATCAATCAAATTCGGCAATTGTTGGCACAATCGACCCGCGGACGCGGAAGCATCGAGTTCGTCCCCCACCGCCGTCCAGGCGAGCATCTCCAAGTCCTCGCCGTGACCAACTTCAAGGGCGGGTCAGGCAAAACGACGACGTCTGCTCATCTTGCGCAATATCTGGCACTTCAGGGCTATCGGGTTCTTGCTGTGGATCTCGACCCGCAGGCGAGTTTATCCGCCCTGCTCGGCGTTCTCCCGGAACTGGATGTCGCGTCCAACCAAACCCTCTACGCTGCAATCCGATATGACCAGGAGCGCCGCGATTTATCTGAGGTTATTCGCCCTACCTATTTCGACGGACTCGATCTCGTGCCGGGTAATCTCGAGCTTATGGAGTTTGAGCACACGACTCCCAAGGCGTTGAGTGCAGGCGGCAGTGGTGAAACGCTTTTCTTCGCGCGTGTCGCGGAAGCACTCGACGGCGTTGCCGACAATTACGATGTGGTCGTGATTGATTGTCCGCCCCAGTTGGGCTTCCTTACCCTGAGCGGGCTGTGCGCCGCGACAGCGATGATCGTGACCGTACACCCACAGATGCTCGACATCTCGTCGATGAGCCAGTTCCTGCTGATGACCCGTGACCTCCTCGGTGTCGTCCGGGAGGCTGGTGGCGACCTCAAATATGATTTCATCCGCTATTTGCTGACGCGGTTCGAGCCACAGGACGCCCCCCAAACGAAAGTGGCGGCCTTGCTCCGGAACCTGTTTGACGATCATGTCCTTACAAATCCGATGGTCAAGTCTGCGGCTGTATCGGATGCCGGACTCACAAAGCAGACACTCTACGAAATCGGACGCGAGAACCTGACAAGGTCCACCTACGACAGGGCCATGGAAGCGCTGGATGCTGTAAACTCCGAGATTGAAACGCTTATCAAACTAGCCTGGGGCCGCGGGTGATGGGCCCTTTCAAAACCGTAAATGCCGGTCCGGCTCACCGGGTGTTGGGAGCTCCCAACAGAGCCGGAGTTTCGAGCTCGACTAGACCAGGAGATGCAATATGAGTAGGAAGGATTCAATCGACTCCCTCTTCCTGAAGAAGCCTGTTGCAACGGCTTCATCAGCGTCCAAGTCAGTCGACCGCGTGCGCACAGGCGCCATCTCGGCTATGGGCTCGTCGCTGCATGAGATGGCTGAGAATGCGAAACAGGCGAACAAACTCCAGCAGCAGCTCGCCGAAGGTGAGGCTGTCATCTCCATTGAAACCGCATCAATCGATATGTCGAAGATCGTCGACCGAATCGCAATCGATGTGGATCCCGCATTCGATGCTTTAGTAGCTAGCATCGCAGAACACGGACAGCAGGTCCCGATTCTCGTGCGGCCGAACCCACAGGCGTCGGGACGGTTCCAGATCGCGTACGGTCGCCGCCGTGTGAAGGCAGCGGAAAAACTCGGGCGTCCTGTCCGCGCGATTGTTCGCAACCTTTCGGACAGCCAGCTTTATATTGCCCAAGGCCGCGAAAACCTCGATCGAAAAGACTTATCGTTTATCGAGAAGGCGTTCTTTGCAAAGAACCTTGAAGACGATGGATGCGACCGGCCTACGATCATCGCAGCGCTTGTCTCGGACAAAGCGGATGTGAGCCGCTATGTCGCTATCGCGCGGCAGGTGCCTCACGACTTGGTCAAGTTGATTGGCCCTGCCCCGAAAGCCGGACGCGCGCGTTGGATGGCGCTCGTCGAACATCTCTCCTCCCCCGCCAAACTCGAAACTGCCCATGAGCTACTCGTTGGTTTCGCGGAGAGCAAACTGGAAAGCGACGCGCGGTTGGACGCGCTGTTGCGTGCCCTTAGCGAGCCGAGCAAGAAATCGCGCGCCACGAAGACGGACTTTTGGAAGACCCCGCTTGGAAAACGAGCTGCACGCGTCGAGGCGCGTGGAGGTAAGACGTCCATTACTTTCGAAGAAAAGGTCGTCCCAGCATTTGGACAGTTTGTTTCGGCGAAGCTGGACCAGCTTTACAAGGAATTTCAGGAACTCAATGCTAATGGAGATGAGCGATGAACTAACTCTGTGGTAGGTGGCTCAACCGCACTGACCCGGCAAAGAAAAAGGCCCCCGAAACGGATCCCGGAAGCCCTTCTCAATTAGTTCGCACCTAAGAGAATCGCATTTCCAGGAATCCACGTCAAGAGTCGTTGGCACTGTTTTGGTGAGCGTTTTTCTGTTGCCTTTTGAAAGGTAGAGGAAAATGCAGACAGAACACATAACGACGCCCTTTGGGCGGCGGCCGGTGACGCTTGCCTTGGTGAAAACTCAGTTTGAGTACGCTGGCATCAAGAAGGGCAAATCGGCTGACAAGTGGAAGATCTACCGAGACGCCTGTGACGCGCGTTCCCTGCTGGGGTTGCGAGATCGGGCGCTGGCAGTACTGAACGCCCTTCTGTCGTTCTATCCCGAAACGGATCTGATCGAAGGCGCCAATCTCATTGTGTTTCCATCAAACGCGCAGCTATCCACCCGTGCCAATGGCATAGCCGGCACGACGCTGCGGGAGAACTTGGCGCTTCTCGTCCAGGCTGGTCTGATCCTTCGCAATGATAGCCCGAACGGCAAGCGCTACGCCAGAAAGGGCCGAGACGGTTCTATCGAAACTGCTTACGGATTCAGCTTGGCCCCGCTGCTCGCGCGATCCGAAGAACTCGCACTCATGGCTCAGCGTGTTGCTGAGGAAAAGCGGCGCGTGAAGTTGATCAAGGAGAAGATCACCATCGCGCGTCGCGATATACGAAAGCTCATTTCCGCAGCGATCGAGGAGGGCGTTTCGGGCGACTGGCAGAGCATTGAGAACCACTTTGTTGCCATCATTAGCAGTCTTCGGACCGTCAATACGACCACGGGCCTAGAAGAAACCCTCGACGAACTCACGCTGTTGCGCGAAGGAATCGTCAACTTGTTGGAAGTTCAGCTTATTTCACGAGAATCCGACGCCAATGATGACGATATCCGTCATCACATACAGAATTCAAATACCGAATCCATCTATGAATTTGAACCTAGCTCTGGAAATGAGCTGGGCGAGAGGGCGAGGCAAGAACCGAGCCGCCAACGCGAGCCGATTAAGGGCTTTCCGCTGGGTATGGTCATTCGGGCATGCCCGCAGATTTCGGATTACGCGCCGGGCGGCAAAATCGAGCACTGGCGGGAACTGATGACAGCGGCGGTGGTCGTCCGATCAATGTTGGGCGTTTCGCCGTCGGCTTATCAGGAGGCTTGCGAGGTGATGGGGCCCGAGAACGCTGCTGTGGCAATCGCATGTATTCTCGAGCGGGAGGGCCACATCAAATCAGCTGGAGGATATCTGCGGGATTTAACCGCCCGTGCGGAAAGGGGCGAGTTCAGCCTCGGTCCTATGTTGATGGCACTTATGCGTGCCGGTGCTCCAGGTCAGGTTAGGTCGGCGTAGCGAAACGGCATTGAGGCATGGACGAAATCGCTTAGTTGGGAGCTCCCAACAAAAATAGATGCAAGGCGAGTTTTACCCAGCGAGGGAATTGTGAGAAACGGATACGCTGAGAAGGTTTCAGCCTATCCTTTGCCTACAACAGCTATGGGAAATAACCGAGTGACCATCGTCATCGCACAGAAAAAAGAAGAACAGATTCTTCTGCTTGCCGACACGAAAATTGGGAATGCGGGAGCGACTGGGCCCAATGTCATCCCAGGGCGATTAAAGCTGGTTGTTCTCGGAAATACGCTGACCGTGGGCTACGCGGGCAACGCCGATGTAGCAGGACTTGTCATCCGAGAGGCCAGAAAAGCCCTCGGTGCAAGGGGTGAGCAGGGAGCTATTGATCTTGTTCGAGAGGCATCTACCAGCGGTGAGACGGACTACATCATTGCCGCTCATAAACCCTGTGCAACTCTCTTGATGTTGCGCAGAGGGGCGGTGCTTGAAGTACCCGATATTTGTGCGATCGGAGACGTCTCTCCGTTTTCTGGATTGATAGACAAGGCGAGGACGGACACTGAATCGCTATTTAATAGCAACCTCAGGTCTCGTTTCTTCGATCGACTTTTAACAAACAAAGATCTCGGAGACACCGTCGGTGGTTTTCCGGTGGCGGTCGGCGCGAGTGGGGAACACCACCGCTACCTGGCCCATTCCGGTTTCTACACTTTTAAGTTCCCGACGCTTAGATGGGGGGAGGAAACACACCAGGATATTGAGCAGGTATATACTGGCGATGGTCATTTCGCACTTGGTGTTTTGCCACCGACGGTCCCAGGCGTACCGGTCTTCGGTGCATATTCGCTGCAGGGAAGGGTGGGCTACGTTTACTCCCCTATAGAGGATCCCGAAGCCTTTAGGGTTTCGCTCTGGCCGAATGGTCAGCCTTGGGAAGGGCACGAGCAGGAAATGTTTGACATCCTAAAACAGGAGCTTGACAAGCATGTCAGCGCAGTGGTCGTCAAATAAGCTCGGCCAATATCTCGCTTAAACCATCCCGATCGTCGGCGGTATCGCAGGGGTAATTCTTTCGCTGGTGGATCGAGTTGATATCGCCCGTGAGCAGCTGGCTTTATTGACAGTTGGCTCGTCCATAGTCACCCGGCCGTAAGTCGTGACGTCGTGACAGCCCGCCGTTTCGACGAAGTTCGTTGTCGTTTGGCATTTAACTGTAAGAATGTGCCCGTTCCGGCAGCACATGGCACTTAATTTGAGATTCGCCGGTTCGATTTTCGGCGCTTGACGCTCTCCGATTCGCAAATAACGTTCCGTAATATTTCGCATTTTCCGATGAAGCTTGGCCATCGGTGGTTATCTTTTTCTACGCGGTGAATCACGCATTAAGTGCCAAATCGAACCGGCGAATCTCAAATTAAGTGCCCGATCTCAATTTAAGTGCCGCGCTATCTTGTTGAAATTATTGGATGCGGAGTCTCACGTCGCTCATGAATTTTGGGGTGGCAATATGGAGACCCAGGAAATCGCCGGCAGCCAGACGCGAGAACTCCTCCATTCCTTCGAGAATCCTGGAGGTCGATTCGCCACCACCCGGGAAGCCTTGCTGCCCGGGTGTCCCTTACGCTGGCTTCTAATCAGCGCACGGCATCGAACTTGTCGATCCAGAGCTGGAGAAACTGGCGAGCCGTCCAATCTGCCCGTCCCCCGTTCTGGATAATGGCTGCGGTGCCGACAAGCTCAGCGGCCTTTTTGTCGGGGTTTCGAACGAGCTTCGCTACACCGCCGGCGCCCTGTTGATGCGCCATATAGAGCAATGCGGGAGGGGCCTCATGGCCAAGGATCTTGCGCAGATAGTGCGCATTGTCGGACAGGAGCGCGATCGCGGCGCGGGTGCTGGCTTCTGCGTCGAAGCGGTCGACAAGAGCATACTTGCGCGCGGTACCCGATAGGAACTGATACAAGCCCGTAGCGCCCGAGCGGTTATAGGCACAAGGATTGAGACCGGATTCGATCCGTGCGATCCGCACCATAACTTCAGGATCGGCGCCAAGGTCCTTGGACACCTGACCGATCAGAACCTCAACCGCCGCTTTTGTCAGCGGCTGGCAGCGTGACTGCTGTTGGTTTCTCAGATCGGCATGAGCAGCACCGATGTGCATCGAAATGATGCCGGCGGCGAGAAAAGTGAGGAGCGAGCGCATCGCAAATCTCCGTTGCTAAGACGCGGTCACACGACCGCTTCAGCACGGAGCCCGATCTACGAATGCGTAATTTCGAGCGCTAAGGCCTGGAAAATAAACGGCTTACTGGATTTCGATCTTGAGCTTTCTACAGGCGCGATGCGCTTTGAGAGCCCCGTTCATTCGATTTTCGATTGGAAAATTTCGAATTTGGGCATTCGCTAAATCGGCCCAAATTCGTTCCTATATTGAGGGGTGAGATCAAACCGGAGAACACCGATGCGTACCAGCCAGTTTCTCGAAGACATGACGCGGTTTCTGATGAACATCGCATCATTTAAGCAGTTTGAACTCGCCGCCGAGCTTGCGTCGAAGCGTGGCGCCAAAAATTTGGAGGCTCCTCTGAGCATCAGGTTGGCTGGCAAGGCAAAACATACGGAAGTCCTTGAGGGAATCGAGATGGTCTTCTATGACCGTGTCGTTGAGGACCGGATCCCGTTCTCATACTTCCAGCGGTTGATTGATGCGCAGCGCATCTGCGACCGGACGATTGGCATCACGGACAAGACGCAGCTTCAGCTTCACATTGAGCGTGGTGAATATCTGGATGATGTTGCGGGCGAGAGGTATCCGAAAGCCCGTGCAATGAAGCGCTTGCTGAAGGGTGTTGATGGCGCGATCGAACAGCTGAATTCCGGGACCGATCCGCGGGTACGGTACGCCTGCGCTAATGTGGCCAAAATCAAGTCGACGGCGGAGATGCTGCTGACCGCTGTCGAAGACTTGAAAGAGCTTGATCCCGGCCAACTCGAACTGCATCCCTGCGATGTGTTCTTTATGGCCTACGCTGGAAACATGGCGAACTGGGTGATTTCTGAAATCCCGCCGGATGCTGGCTACGACAAGGAGATTAATTCACTCCACATCAGGCTTCACACCTCTGGGGCGCTGGAGGCAATGTCCAAGGTCGCGATGAAGTACGGCTGCGGTGGCTGGGAGCGCCTCTATAACCTCGCGCATGCGTTTGCGTCGGTTTACGATGCTGTGAAGTTGGATGGTAAGGTACATAACGCACCCAGCATACTAGCCCAGTCTGTCAAAGTGTATGCCGGGGCGATCCAGCTGAACCCCCGCCTCGCCAATTTTAGGGAGACTTTCTGCGCGGTTCGTGCCGATGTCGATGACGGTGAGGGCGTGCCTTATCCGGTTGACGGTATCGATGAGCCGATCTGCGTAGAAGGAGCCCTGAAGCCGATGCTGGAACGATTGGAGCGTGAGAATCCAAGGCTGCTTTCCCAAGCGCGTGGACTGATCGATGAACATCGTGCTGCATATGTCGACGATTATCGGACGACCGTGGTGACGATGAACAAGGCAATGGCAAAACTCAACCGGAGGGCTCCGGTGGATAGTAGGAAGGCGGCGGGCGCCATTTTGGCAATCTGCATTTCGGTCGTTGCGGGCTGGCTGATGGGAAACACGGCTGGTACGACACATGTCGCGTCTAAGCCTATCTTTCCGTTGGTCGAAACGGTCGAGGCGACAGGGGGCCAGGTCTCACCGGTGCGCTATGCTAGCAAGCCGGTATTTCCGCTGCAGCTCGCTGCGTCGAAACCGGTCTTCCCGCTTGAGCGTTCTGCGCCCCTGAAGAACTTTGAAGCGACTGTCTAAGGGGACAATTCGCGGGAACGCAATGTGGGCTGGAGTTTGAGCTCGGGTCGTTGCTTTGGTCTGTCCCAAATTGCAGATGCCGAAGCAATTAAAGGGGCCTCGCAGCGCGACTGCTACGCCGTGTCGCGCTGTTATAGTAGCTCGACGTTTGTTGAAGGGGACCGATAGCGTGATGCTCCCTCGCCTCGGGGAGAGAGGTCCCTCGGTTGGCAGCTTCGGTTAGAGATCCCGAACGCGACCCGTGTGCAAAGGACTCATCCGCATTCAAACCCGCCATTTCCATCCGCTGCTTGATAAATCGCATTGATAGACCGCGGATTCGGTGGCTGTGGCGACACGGTGCCCCAGCCGATCGGCCAAATCACGCGCCCGCGCTCAATTTTCACTGCTGTCTCCCAACATCGAGCGCTTCCACCAGCCGGAAGGAGAGGTAGACGACGTCGCCTTGCCCGCCAGTATTCGTCTTCCCGCATCGGGCCGATGGCGGCAGCTAGCTTCGGTATCCCGGCCGCCAATCATGAGGTTGGAGTGCCACCAGCGTTGGATGGGGTTCCTTAGTTGAATCTTAAACAATGGAAGGCAAACAGAAGTCGTTTTGTTTCCATATTTTGGTGAATTATGAACGACGGAACTGAATTTGAAGAAGACGTCCGGCAGATCTATTCTTACCTCTTGAATATGCGCGATGAAGGAATTTTGGTCGCGAGGCGTGCCAAAATCAAAGGCAAGTCGAATACGTCGAACGAAATTGATGTCTATTACCAGTTTAAAAAAGCTGGCGTACTGCATCAAGTGGCGATTGAATGCAAAGACTGGAATGGTCCCATTCCACTGAAAGAGGTTCGCGACTTTCGTGCCAAGCTTGACGATATCGGTTCCGTCGTTGGCATCGTGATCAGCCGCAACGGGCTCCAAGAAGGAGCGCAAGACTACTGCGATCACCACAGGATCAGCGTACTTGATTTTGGCGACCTCCCCAAGCTGGGCGAGTTGATCGCCCAAAGGATTGGAAGTCTTCTCCTGCCGGATGAAGATGTCGTTGGAGAGCCTTTCTGGACCATAATGGAGTTGCGAGATGGAAAACTTTCTGGAAACCACCTCGCTTTACCAGGAGATTCCCGAAATTCAAAAGAGCGGATACCCTTGTTCTACTCGCGCCGGCTGGCTGAAACGTATATCGAGACATCCAAGCTCGACAAGTCGCAATGGTCGGTCCGCGGTTTGCCGCAACATGCGTTTAGGGGTTTTTTGACCACTCTCGAACTCTACGAGAACGGCGGCAGGGCAGAGGCATCACTTATCATGCTACCACCTGGCGCAAGACCAGACGCCAAGCTTATAGAGTTGCCCGTGACCGCTGCACATCTCAAGATGGACTACTATCTCCCGGCTGCGTCCGGGAGATAGTCGGGGCTTCCGCTCGATTTGCTGAGCCAAGATCGCATCGAGGATCAGCCGGCCAGCACCAACCAGTCATTTTCTCTAGGTCCCTGACTAGTGACCTACTCATCCATGGAGAGCGTCCGTCGGATAGTCTGACATTCTGAACCCAATTTGCGCGGCATAGGTTTCCGCTCCAGATCGGATGTCTTCTGGCATGGCGAGCTGAGATACATCGATAGGCTCGCCTCTGAACAAGAAACGCGCTTCCTCGATATTCGTGAGATCGGTCCGCATCATGTTTGTACCGTTGATGGACACGATATTTGCAGAATCGTCTCGAAGAAAGAGGATCCGGTTCGGATCGTGGGCCGGTGGCGTTACATCGACGAGCGTGCCGGCTATTTCCAACACACTGTGATGTTCGGCAACGAGTACCTCGGAGACTCGTCCATCCCCATAATCGTGCACAAACCGCCAAAATGCGCGCCCGTGAACCCGCTTTCCGCTGTTGGTCATGGCCGCGTGTTTGGCTGCGACATGACAAAACCTGGGAGGATATCCCGCATCGCTAAAGCTGATAAACTCGGGCATTCCGGATAGGCTGTGGATGCGCATCAATTCCAAAACGTCTTGATCTGTGGGATTAGGCAAAACGACTGTATCTTGCATCGGCGTCCGCATCTTCCAATCATAAGGCTCCTGGAGCTGTCTATTCAAGTTAAGTGCGCATGTCACGCAATCCGCTTCGCGCTACGGGCCACGAAATCTCGGCGCGAAACTTGCTGGTGATTTTTGAGCATGCAGTGTTTTTTGCCTTCCGGCCGCGATCCACCACCCGACCGCGTTGGTTGTGTAAATGCTGGCGCGAGGTGCCGAACCCTTAAACGATCAAAGACGGGAACTTACATTCTGGCCGACTACAGCATTCGAGCAGCTCGTCCACTCCGGCGTATTGCGTTGTTGTAGTAGCTCGAGGCCTGTTGGACAGAGCGATGGCGGGATTGCTCCATGGCCTCAGGGAGCGGGATGCCGCGGTTGGCGGCTTCGGTGAGATACCCCGACCGCAACCCGTGCGCCGAAAACTCCCCAGGCTCCAATCCGGCCATCTCCGCCCGCTGCTTGACGATCGCATTGACCGCTCCCGGCTCCAGCGCCCGCTTCGACACATTGCCCCAGCGATCAACCTTCCGAAACACGCTGCCACTCTCTATCCTCGCCGCTTCGATCCAGGCATCCAGCACCTCGACGGGCCTGCCAGTGAGATAGACAACCTCATCGTGATCGGCTCCCGAGGTTTTGGTGCGGCCAAGATGGATGGCGCGAGAGGGGAGGGGAGGGCCGTCTTCCGTCTCGATCGGCGGCTCGACGGTAATCTGCTCCAGTCGCATTCCGGCGATCTCGCTGCGCCGGCGGCCGCCCGACGCAAAGGCGACCATCAGGATCGCCCTGTCACGCAGATCGCGCAAGCTCTCCGTTGCGCAGGTCGCCAGCATTTTTGCCAGCACGTCTGATGTCACCGCCTTGGCGCTCTTTCGACGGCGCTGCCTCGGGACGGCCCGCACGGCCAGACGAATGGCGGATTTAAGGGCAGGAGAGGCGAAGGCGCCTGGAAGCCCACGCCATTTCGTCAGGGTCGACCAACTGGCCAGACGGCGGCGGACCGTATCCGGTGCATGCGGGCCGGCGGATTTGAGAAAGCCCTGGCGCCGGAGGTTGTCGTCGACGTCTACAGGCATGCCGTGATCCGGATCGGCCGAACGTTTCTCCGGATCCCACAGATGGTGCGTGACGAATTTCAGCAGCAGCGCTTCGGGCGCCGGCCAGGGCAGGGACTGTCCGGTCGCGGCCAGTGCCCAGGCTTCGAGATACGCGAGGTCCGATGTCAGGGCGCGTAGGGTATTGTCGCCCATACCCTGGTTGACGAGATGTTTGAGCGTTTCGACATCCTGGTCGGTGAGCAATTCCGCAAGCTCGTCGCGGCGCTCCATCGGCAGAACGGACGCGATCGTGTCGAGCTCTTCGGCGCGGCGTTCGACCGATGACTTATGGCTTGAAGATGGCAAGAGCGGCTCCAAAACGGTGCTTCTGGATTGCCCTGCGGCCGTCCACTGGCACGACTTTTTCTGATTTGCGAGTGGAAATCAATCAGCCTCGATAAGGGTTACTTATCGATGGTTAGAGCTCCAACTAGCAGTCATACACACTGGCGAACCGTAATATACGGATAGCGTTCCTGTAAGAAATCATTTACCATGATTTCAATGGCTTACGATCTCGCGAAAATTCCAATTTCGAATTTGGTTCGGCCGGCTTTTGACGCTGGTATCGCCCTCACGCGTCTCGACGAGCGCATCGCTCGCTCATCGGTCGGCGCCGGCTTTCTCGAGCGGCAAAATTTCGCGGACGCCTGCGCCTCGCTGTGGATCGACGGCGAACTCGTTCATCTCGAAGACCTCGTCCTCCATGATGCCACGCGGGATATTCGCACACCGACCCATGAGCTGACAATCGCTCGCGACGTGCTGCGCACCCGCCGACGGATTTCCGGCCAGTCCGCCGACTGGGCTTTGTCGACGGATGGTATCCGGACTTTGCGACAAACGTCGGACGTCGGCGCGATCGGCGCCGAGGCTGCAGAGCCAGTCGGCAGCATGCGACCAGCGCCCGTCGGCGATCGGGAAGGCGAGGGGGACAATAATGACGAAGCCGAAAATCTGCCGGGCGTCGATTTCGCCGCCATCGATGCGGTACTCGCCCGATCGGAGGCTGCGATCGAGAGCGCCACCCGGCCTGGGCGCGCCGGCGATAACCGTTCGGCCGAAAAGGATCCGATGATCTATGATCTCGACTGGGACGAGGATGCTCGCCTCGACGAATGGCGTAGCGTGCTGCGCCAGGCAGAAGAACTGCCGGCGATGCTGCAGGCGAGCATTGCTCTCGATGCCTGGAACGAGCTTTCCGTGCTTCAGCATGCGCCTTGGCTCGGCCGCCTGTTGGCCGCGTCGATCCTACGGGAAGCCGGCATCACCACCGGCGCCCATCTCGCCGCCATCAATCTCGGCCTTAGAACCATTCCGGTCGATCGGCGCCGGCATCGCGACCGGGAAACCCGGCTGCTCGCCATCGCCCACGGATTTTTGGCGGCCGCCGAGATCGGCATGAAAGAGCATGACCGGCTGGTTTTGTCGTGCAAGTTGATGGAGCAAAAACTGGAGGGGCGACGAACCTCGTCCAAATTGCCGGAGCTGGTCGAGCTCGTCATGGCCAAGCCGCTGGTGTCAGCCGAAATGGTGACAAAGACGCTGCGCGTCACGCCGCAGGCGGCGCGGCGGATCGTTTTGGAACTCGGTCTCAGCGATATGCCGGGGAGGGGGAGGTTTCGGGCGTGGGGAGTGGTCTGATGGGAGCACCCATCGGACTGCACAAATAAAGAAAATGATGTGCCTTTCAATGGTGCAATTCGACGGGTGAAATAGGGCTGCCATAAGGCGAGCGTTCGCTTTTCGGCTGTGGTTTGAGCGATATTTGCAGGTAGGACAGCTCCGCTATCACGTCGTTTCCGAACGCGGAAAACAGGTTGATCAACTCATCTTGGCGGGGCTGACCGAACGCCAATCGATAGGTCGCCAGAGACTTCTTCAAATTCTCGTAGCGCTCGACCTCTCTACTAAACGGGGGGAGGAGCACAACGCGCTCAATTTTTTCGTCGCCGGGATATACCCAGAACGGCACGATATCGCCGGCGCGACCCTGTGCGATCTCTTGCTGCCGGGCGGCCTCGAACATGTTCTCCCAAGGGGCGACACGACCATCCTCGCTCAGTGCGAACTCGCCGAACTTGAAAGCAATGTTGCGACGGACAGCATGATTCTTAAAACGATGGACTCTGCCTTCGCGCTGTTCAATGTCGACGGGATTACGCGGCAGGTTCCAGTGAATGATCCGCGCACAATAACTATGGAAATCCAGGCCTTCTTGACCAATCGAAGTTGTCGCCAGTACGAACGGGCGGAAAGGGGATTTGAAGGCGGCTTGGACGAGCGTCGTGCGGCGGACGCCCTTTTCATCTTCCGCTTTTGTCGCAAATCGCATCGCAAAACGCGCACGCACCTCGAATGTCTTATCGTGCAAGCGTGAGCGCCCGGCAGTCCAGTGATCAAGCGTTATCTGAGCCGGCCGTAGGGCAACGACTTCGACGACCTTCGCAGCAATGAATCCCGCGCGTCTGTCCGCTGGCAGTTCGACGCCGCGCTCAGCTTCAAGTACGAGCTGGAGATATTCATCCAAGACTGCGGACAAATCGTGCGCGGCGGCATGGGTATTGATCTGGCGCCAATAGTTCAGGGGGGATGTTTCTCCCAACAACGCCCGGCTTTCTGGCTGATTGTACAAAGTCCGGAAGCCGAGAGCGATCGCAACTGCCGCTCCAACCAGAGCAGGATGGTTTAGTGGTAGCTCCGGACATAAGCGACCAAGTGCTCGAAGGGCACAAGTTGCCGGTGATCCAAGGGCAAAGTCTGCGAGTTTGTCGTAGACATCCCGGGCATCTTGATCGTCGGAATGATCTTCGGCTTCGAGTGCGTTCCTGAGCACTTCAATGGCGCGTGCCATAGCACCGTGCTCCTCGTGGCCTTCGTGCTCAATGGCAGCCACCCTGCTCCAATCCACGCGTCTTCCCAGACCATCTTCCAAATTGAGCGGTAGAAGTCGATCTGAGCTCTTGGACAGACGCAATAATTGCTCCGCGTCGATGCGCTCCGTGATCACTTCGACCGCCTGGCGGCGCAACTCATCATGGCTTGCCGCACGTCCAAACCGGCGCTCCATTGCCAAGGGGTCTGTCCACGCCGCCAGCGTAGGGGAGGGGTAGAGCACTGGCATCATTTCCTCGATGCCGATCGGACGGCTGGTGCGGCTGACGAGATCGCTTGTCATGCCCATGCGGCGGCTTGCTTCATGCGAGAGAAGCGCGGCGATCGCGTCCGGCACCATCGACCAGTCTGAAAATATGAGCGACTTCGTCGCCGGGACGGATCCTCCGTATGATGGCCGAGAGGGCGGAAGCCACAATGTGCGATCAAGTCCGTGCTCGAAGACTGTGTCGGCCACCACGCGCATTCTCGCGTTTCTCAGCGGAATCTCTGCATAGCTCTCAACCTGCTCCTTGCTAATGAGGAACGGAGCAGCAGCCTTGATTGCGCTGCGCAGATCACTGGATGGCCGCATTTTCAGCGCCTGCAGTTTCTGGCGAAGCTTGTATTCACGCATGAAATTGAGCAGGTATGGCGACGACTTCCAATACTCGACGATACCCGGCGCGCTGACAATCGCCGCCACCTTGGCAATAGCCTTTGCCTCCTTGAGGTCCTCTGTCTCAATGGTCAGCTCTGGTTTGCTTTCCTTGACCAGAGCATTGCGGTCGTCAGTGGAATCCACGCGCTCGGTGCGGGCGATGACCTCGCCCAAAATGTGCTGGACACGATCACGCTGGATACGGGCGTGAACTTTTGTCTCCGGCATTGCCTGCAACGCTCGGCGGAAGCTTTTGAGCTCGTGTTCGAGTTCCTTTATCCGAGCGTCGCCATCTTCTTCTCCGAACAAGAAGCGCATGGTGCGCAAGAAGTCACTATAGTGATCGCCCTCTTCCGGATCGTCGCTATTCAATGTCAGCATGCGGTATGGCGTTGCTGATAGTAGCAACAGGCGAGCTTTCGAGCCGTCGGCGCCGGAGTAGGAGAAGAGAGCACGCGCGAGCTCCGCCGCGGCTGCTTTGTCGGGCGCCGACTGCTCATCATGTTCGTGCAGCAGGTCGGCAAACCGCTGAAATTCGTCAAGGATGATCAAATCCGGACTCAACGCATCCACACAGATCCGCGCCAGGATACGGCGCAATTCCCCAATCATGGCAGCCGGCCGCTGATCGGGAGGATAGTTTGGACTTCCTTTGCTCCTTGCCAGCTCCGCGGCGGCACGAATTCGCTCTATGAATTCATCTCCGACGGTGGCGTTGAAATTCTTGGCGATTTCTTCAGAGATTTTCTGGCCGCGCATCCAGTCGGTCCAGCCGGGCCAGTTTTCGGCATCGACACCACCACGGAAAATCCGCTGTATGCCCTTGTGCCGAATGCCGAGCCTCTTCCGCAACATCTCGTAAATGAGAGCCCGTTCCTTTGCGGTACCCAAGGATGATTTGAGATCGAGTGCCGTTCCCGGGGTGAGACTGACGAGATTTATTGCTCGGGAGGCAATCCCGCCATCCTGCTCGATTTCCAGCGGCAGCAAGGTGAGGCGGATGTTCAACGGTTTTGTCGCCGAGCCGATTACGTTGAGCGACTTGATGTTCTGCTCGGCGATCGCCTGGTTTGAGCAAATGTAAACGACGTCGATACGATCAACCCTGCCCGTCAGCTCTTCAATCGCCTTCGCAATGACGCCTCGTGCTACCATAGTCTTGCCAAGACCGACCTCATCGGCAACGAGAAACTGCCCCGTCGTCCGCGAGTCAGTGAAAAGACGCCGAAACACATAGTCGACGGTGGCGCGCTGAAAGGGCTTGAGCAGCTTCAGATGCTCGTCTGCTTGATAGGTCATTTCCGGGTGCCCTTGGTCGTCACGAGCGGCGCAAAGCTGGCCCACAGCTTCAGAAAATCTTCGGGGACAATGCTCTTGCCGGTTTCGGGGTCTTTCAGGTGTTCAATGAGCTGATCGATCTCGGCAAGCTCGTCACCAGCAAGCGCGAGAGCCCGCACCATCGGCTCCAGCAGCGCGTTCCCACCTTGGCCAAGTCGCCGAAGCCACTGGCCCTCACCCGCCTTATCGCTCTCCAGAAAACTGCCTTCACCCAAACTTCCGAGAAGCATGCTCAGATAGCGGAAGAAGTTCTCGACATTGGCAATGTGCGCCCGCAGGACGGCAGCGTCGCGACCCTCGGGCAGGCCAACGAGCCGGGCGCCCAAAGTAAAGGCAATCTCTACCCCTGTTTCCGCGTCCCGGAGGCGCATTCCCAGCCAACGTGTCACATCGCTCAACGGAACAGTGCTGACAGCAATCCTTGGAGCCGTGCCGGAGAGCAGCGGTGCTGCGTCGTAGCCCTGTTCATTCGCAACCGTGATCGGCCGAATAAAACATTTCACCCCCGGGGGAATTTCGATCGGCGCTGTGTTGCCGGCAACGGCCAGTTCGAGGCCAACGCCTTCAGCCAATTGTGTACAGTGGAGATCGAGTGGCAGGGCTGCGATCTTGATACGCAATTTTTCCAGGACCTTTTCTGCAACTGCAGCAGCGTCCTGCTCGGCTGGCGCTGACGGTACATAGGGCGTCAGAAGGCGGTGAAACCCTTCCGAGAACAGTGTATCTGCAATGGAACCCATGCGGCTCTTAGGACCATCAAGGGTCGCCATGACTTCGACGTTTTGTGTGCGACCGCCGCGGGCAGGCACCAGGGCAGCGGTTGTTGCGTTGGCAGAGCCAAGGTGGATGTGCAGACGTGAGCCACGTTCGACGATGTACGCCTTGGCATGCAGACCTTCGAGATCGGCGGCCTCTGAGTCGTCACGATCTTCTTCCTCATATCGTGTCGCCCGCTCATCCAGGGTTTGGATCTCAAAATGCTTGCGAACGTCAGGCTTGATGCGGTCTAGCTCCTCAGCCCGAGCGACAAGCTGACAGGCGGAGGGTTGGTCGTAACCCTGGGAGAGGCGCGCAAGCGCATCACCGCTGACGAAAGGTGACAGGATGGCAAGGCGGTCACCCTTTTGCGGAGACCATGTGCTTGAATTCAGACCATTCACTGCGAAGCTAACCCTGGTCGCGCCTGCAGGGAGATCCTCCCAGGTGCAGCGCTCAAGGTCGCGCAATAGCGATAGAAGAAACTTTGGCGCAGCCGGACGAGTGGCCGAATTTGCCAGGCCCGGAAGGGCACGAAGAAGCTGCACAATCGGTTCATTGGCATCATTGGTATGTTCTTGTACCTTGCCGTCGAGGCAAAGAGCCAAATCCCAGCACTTGTCATTCGTCAGGTTCCGGGAAAGAACCGCAAGCCGCATGCGCGTAGGCTGCCCCCCATGCTCGGGCTTGAAACGGATGCACCAAAGCTTGGGATGGAACGCACCGCTGCCAGGAGCCGAAACTTCGATGATTGTCTTCTCATAGAGGGCCATCAGGCGCGCCGCATTCGGACGCGCCTCTTTGATGCGGCCCCTGTCACAATAGATGGCCATCCTGCCGGCCATTCGCTCGACGCTTTGCAGCAAAGCCAGTGGGCTTCGCAACATCTCGTCGCGGTTCTCGGCGTCTCGAAAAACGATCGTGATGGGAATGGTGAGGGCGGTTTCGAAGTCAAGCGAGTAGGTCGTCGCCACGGCGTTGTCGAACTGGTATTGATCGGGCGCCCGCATAAGTGCCGTGTAGAGCTGGCGGTTTTCGGGGTGAAAAGCAGGTTCAGCCGGCATCGGCGAGTTCTCCAAGGTAGCTTCTGGAAATACCCCATCTGAAATCGAGACGCGCATCGCCGGAGGCGCCCGACCACCTTTCCAGTGGTGCATCATGCAGAAGCCGCGCCTTCAACCGCTTGAGGCTTTGTTCTCGAAGCTTCAAGAGGTCGATGGCGGAACTGGTGGTTTCCAAGTGTGATGCCCCCTCTCGGGCTATCGATACCCATGCTCGGATAAAGTCTCGGGATGCTTTCGTTAAAGTGTGGCTAGTCGTTCCAATCAGCCTAAAAAGATCGTCAAGGTCCCAGCTGTTCAAGTCGAGGAAAACGAGCTTCGTCTTCCAGTCGTCGAGACGCGAGCGGTAATGCTCAATCAGCGCTGGAGCATCTGCGTGTTTCTTTGCGTTTGGTCGTTCAGCGGCTCGCAGCGCCAACAAGAGATTGTAGAGCAAGCTTGCGCCATACATCACGCCAGAGAACCTCTCAGCGTGTCGCAGTAGCGCGCGATTTGACTTTGAGATGGTGCTCTCACTCACCTGCCATGGCCAATCCTGGCTGAAAGGCTTTCCCGTGCGAGCCAGTTCATTCAGCAGGGTTGGCTTTGCGTTACTGGCGATGCGGTCGCGCAGAAAGTCCGCTTCCTTCAGCGTCAGAGCAAATGTGGCCTCCTCAAACAGATTTGCGGGCACCTTCGGCAGGTTTGATGACCAGAGTTTCAGATCGTGATCCTTGAAACTTTCCGGACCATAGGACAGGAAGGTTGCCTGCGAACCCATCATAACGCGGATGCCAAGGCTGTTAAGACCCGCCCAGTACACGCTTGATGCAAGCCGCTTGAGGTCTCGGCCCGCGTCACGGCCGATCACACCGATAGTCTCACCGCCGCGAAGCAGCGCTTCGCTCAGCCGGAATTCCAGATCGCGAGCAATGCTTGTGCGTTCTGCTTGCGTTGCCTTTCGGCTTTGCGCCTCGCAATAGATCCAAGGAATGAACAGCATGTAGCGCAGCCGTGTCTGGATCGTGCTGGTCCCGGGAAAGAGCAGATCGGCAAGGCCATCGCGCACAGTTCCCAAACCCAGCTCGTCGCGAGCTTCTGGTTGTTTGAAGAGATCGATGAGCGTTTGAGCGCGTCGTCGTTCCTCCGGGTCGAAATCAATCCAAGCAAGGTAGGACATGCAAATCCGTCTAAGCAGTGAGTCAAACTGGCGGTTCGTTCCTGCGGCGGTGGTGAGTCACCGCTACGAAACCAGCCGATGAGGCGTTCTGGCTATGGAGATCTCGTCGTCAGGATGGCGGCGAAGGCACCTTTGCGGGGTGGACGGCGATTACCGTCGCGCTTGTCATCAGCACGATCAGCCCCAGCTCGGCGCCCGTCATTTCGAGATACGCGTGAACCTGGCCCCGGTAATGGTCCAGTGTCTTCGGATCCGGATTCACATCGCTCTTCCAGTCGACCACCACGATTGGGCGACCCTCGCGGTTGACCGTGAGAGCATCGGCGATGCCTGCCGTTGCGACTATTTCATCGTCTTCAGCACGTAGAGCATAAACGGGAAACTCGGCAAGCAGACTTGACCGCAGGGGCGCGATTTCCGGCAGCGCCAACGTCCGACTGACGCAGCTGGCCAGCTCTTCCGGGGCGAGCCCGGCGGCCGAATCGGCGACCACAACATTGCCGAGCGCCAGAATAAGTTCCTGGGCGCGAATAGCGAGTGCTGCGGGCGCGTCGCCGATTTCCCCGGTGAAGACCTCTTCCATCAGCTTATGCAGGATGAGCCCGCGCTCTCGGCCACCCTGGACGGAGGCGGGTGTTTCGAGCTGGGTCGGCTCATTCTGGTCCGATCCGGTCCAGATATCCGGTTCCTCTTCCTGCAGTATCGTGTCGGCTGCACTCTCGTCGCGGCTTGGAGCAAGCCACGTCAAGCGTGTCTGCCTATCGGCGATCGCGCCGGCCTCGGCGGCGAAAGCCTCGCGCGTCTGGCCGTTGCTCGAGCCGCCACCAGCTTCGACGGCATCTGGCGGCAGGTGCGACGCGTCCAGCGCGGCAAGCGATGCGATCGACAAATCGACAAGACTGATCCATGCCGACTTCGAAGGCGTCACGTCGATACGCGGAAGAACCAGCAACTCCCGGGCACGCGTCGCCGCCACATACCAGAGACGGACACGTTCCCGGTCGAGCTCGTCCTTTTCTGCCTGCCGGGCGATGTCATAGCCAGACGGCGGGACCCCGAGAATTGGGCAGTAGAATGTATCGTTCTGCCGGTCGATCAACGCGCTGTCCGGCGCCATCACACCGGTCATTGTGTTGATGGGAATGACGACCGGCCATTCGAGACCCTTGGCCGCGTGCATGGTAAAGAGCGCGACGGCTTCTTCCTGAGCATCAGGCCGGCCTTCGACGGCGCGCGCCTCGTCGGTCCAAGCCGCCGACATCGCCTCGGAGAATGCCCGCAAACCGCGGACGGCATAGTTCGTCGAGAGGCTGAGATAGAGATCGACATTGGCGAGCGCGCGTTCAGCCTGACCGCGGTGTCGTTCGAGCAGGATAGGACGCACCCGCAATACATCTATGGCCTGCGAGAGAAGCGCGTGTGGTGTTGTGCTGTTGCTGCGCCGATGAAGCGCCTGCAGTTTTTGAATAACGTCGCGAGCGAAAAGATGACCGATCATCGCCGGATCGACGCCAAGATCGAGACGGGGAATCCGGTCAGGTTCGTCCTCCGAGCGCGGCAGCGTCCAGTTGATGTCCAGCAGCTCTTCTTCGCTCAGCCCGACAAGTGGGCCGCGCAGCAGCGCACCCAAGGCCAGAGTGTCGCGGCGATCGGCCAGCACGCGGGTGATCGCAATCAGATCCTGAATTTCCTGTCGGCGGAAGAGGCCCTTCCCAGCCTGTGTCGCCACTGGAATGCCCCGCCGCTCCAATGCTTCTTCATAGCGCCACAGATCCGCGCCGGTCGGGGCGAGCAGAGCGATATCGCCAGGCTGGCATGGCCGGTCCTCACCATTTTTTCGGTCGTGAATGCGGTGACTGCCAATCAGCCGGGCGCAGAGCTCGGCCACGGCGTCGGCTTCCGCGTCACGTTGCTCTTCGGCGCTGGCCTTGCCGTCTGCGTCCGCGACGGCGATGTCGAGGGCGGCGACGCAGAGGCCTTCTCCGCGATCATTGTGGAAAGGATCGAGCGCCGTGAAGCCCGGCTGTCCATTCGCTGACAGAATCGCCTCGAAGCGCTCGTTGACGAATGTAAGGATCGAGGCGCAAGAGCGGAAATTGGTCGAGATAGACACTAGGCCGTCCGCATCTTGTGCCGCGAAGGCCGCGCGCGCCTGCACATAAGCACCGACGTCCGCGCCGCGAAAGCGATAAATGGCTTGCTTCGGATCGCCGACAAGGAAGAGCGCGCCGGGGCGAATTCGGAAACTGATCCAGTCGTGCGGGTCGTCGACGGGATCGCCGCACAAGCGCCAGAAGATTTCCGCCTGGAGGGGATCTGTGTCCTGAAACTCGTCGACGAGAACGCGGGCGTAACGTTGGCCAAGCGCCTGACGTACCGCCTCATGATCCCGTAGCAGATCGCGTGCGGAATATATGAGGTCGTCGAAATCAAGCTGGGCGCTGGCGCGCTTGTGTTCTCGATAGCGTTCCAGAATTGGTCGCGCCTCATCGATCAGCGCCGCGAGCACTTGGCTGGACGCAGCCTGGAGAAGGGCGGTCCATGCGGCGCAGCAGGCATCATAGGAGCCCTCTGCGACATCATTCAGCCGCTCGCCGTCGGCCTTGGAAAGTCCCGCCTGCTTCGCGGCCGCGCCCCATTTGCCCTTCTTGCGATAGGATGAAAAGCCGCCGGCCTTGGTGCACAGATCGGGATGGGGGCGTGAGACCAACAGTCCGACGAGACATGCGGGCGTTGATGCGTTCGCTGCAGTTGGCAAGCGCGTGGCCATTTCGGAAAAGCGAGCCGCGTAGACCTCGGTCTCCGGCTCGATGACGCCCGCGGCTCGCATGAAGGCAGAGAGGTCATCCGCCGCCTGCCGAAATGCCTGCAAATGCTCGGGCAGCGGTGTTACCGCTGGCGCGATGAGGCTCCTGCGCCGGCGTAGCGCTTCGGCGATCTTGTGCATGAGCGCAACCGTCTCGGCGGGACTGTGCAACACCATCTCGGCGAGGATCCCACCCTGGTCGCCCGACAGGCGTTCTCGGAGCCATTCTTCGACAATTTCTAGAAAGGTGAGATCGGCCTGGTTGCGGTCCATGACGGTGGCGCCGGGATCGATATCCGCCTCGGCAGGGTAGGGCTTGATCAGACGCTGACAGAAGCCATGGATGGTCGAGCAGGTGATCTCGTCGATGGCCGCGCTCGCTATGATGAGATTATCGCGTTGCGCTTGCGACAGACCGTTCGGCAATCCGACGCGGAGTTCGGGCGCGATGCGACCGGCGGCGAGATCGGTGACGAAGTCCCGTACGCGAGAAAGGAGTTCACTCGCGGCGAGTTCCGTGAACGTGACGGCCGCAATAGCATGCGGTGCAACACCCTGCGCCAGCATGACGGCGATGCGCCCCGCCATGACCGCGGTCTTGCCCGAACCGGCGCCGGCCTCAACCAGGATCGAACGGCCGTGTCCGCTGATGGCATCGTGCCGGGCGCCATCATCCTTGAGAATCCTTTGCATGGTATTCATTATTCCGCCTCCCAGACCTGAGCGACTTCGCCAAGCCGCTCGATTGCGGCAGATTGCTTGCGTTTGCAGTAGGTGGCGCTGGCATTGGCCGGCAGGGCGAAAGCGAGATCGTCATAATCGCTGCCCGTATCCGGACCTGGCAAAGCGGCGCCACTCGCGAATGCACTTCGCGCCGCCCGCAGATGCTTGATGATTTCCGCCAGCGTGGCTTCCGGATCATCGAGCTGAAGGTCGATCGCTTCGCGCGGATAAAGCAGTGATGCGCTGATCGCGACATGGTCGCCCAAGAGCGCCTTCACGGCGAAAGCGTAGAGGCAGCGCTGGAGTTCGCGTCCGCCATTCAGCCGAATTTCGCGTTTGGGAGGCTTTCCAGTCTTATAGTCGCGAACGAGCGCGCGGCTTCCGTCGCCGGCAATATCGAGCCGATCGATGTAGCCGGCGATGCAAAACCCCGTGTCCGGGATCGTCACGGGCAAGCTCGCATCCCAGGGTAGCTCTGCCGTCGTCTTGGGTTCCGATCCACCAAAGGGCACTTCGCCATAGGAACGGCTGCCCGGCAGATGCGCGTCGCCATAGGCAAGCGCCTGAGCAGCCAAAAGGCGCGCGTCAGCGAGTGTTCGGCCCCATATGACATTGGGCGGAATGGGGCGTTCGCTTTCCCAGTCGAGCGCGACCGCGCCCACAGCCTCGGCTACGGCTCTCTCGATGGCGGACGCATTGGCGGAAGCCAGCCCTCCGGCCGTTTCGAGAATCCGCAATGCGCGATCAAGCACAAGGTGAATGAGATCGCCCGCCGCAAGCGCATCAAGCACGAGAGGCTCGGCGCTGCTTTGCGGCGACTTCCAGCCGAAGGCGTAGCGCCAGAGAAAGCCGAGCGGGCTGCGCAGCAGGGTTTTGAGCGAACTGGCCGACTGCGTCCGCACGAGGATAGCGAGAATGAGCGGGTGATCAGGCCGGACGAGGCCATCATGAGGGGTGATCTCGACCGTGCGCCAGTCCCGCCAGCAGGTTCGGGCGCTGATCGCCTGAGGATCAGTGGCAAACTCCTGCGGCCGAGCCATCAGTCGGTCGGTTTCGCTGAAGGCATGCTCAGGGATTGCGTTGCGGCGCAGATAGGTTTCATCGCCGTAGGCGGCAAACAACGGGCTGCGGCCGAGCATGCGGCCGTCGCTGTCACGACGGGCGCGGGAGAGGACGACCTCACCGGAGGTGGTCGCGAGGATCGTTTCGAAATCCCTGCGATCGGCGAGGCTGACGGGAAGAGGGTCAAGCTCGGCGGTCGGGATAATGTGATCTGGTATCAGCCTGTCTTCAGCAATCGCGCGCGGCCAACGCGAAGAGTTGAGTCCGATCAACCGAACGAACCGCCGCGGCGAAGCGGCAAGCGCGCTTGCCGGCATCCAGGCGACTGACATGCAGGCCTCCAGCCCGTCATCCTGCTTCAATGTATCGAGCGTGACGTCGACGGACGTGGCAGGCCCGGCAAGCAGCGCCTTGCGCCAGATGGACAGCGACCGGCCTTTGAGGAAGGCCTCGCCTATCTCCCGCGCGGCGTTCGGTCCCTTTGCCAATTTCTCAACCACCGCACGCAGCGCTGGCACGTGATCCGTGCGATCGGGCCAGTCCTCCGGCCTGAGGCGCGCGAGCAGTCGGTTCCACGCGGCCGATGTCGACAAGGGCGCATCGCTCGGCAGGACTCGAAGCCACCCGTCGGGAAGCCCAGACAGCGGCGCCGATTCTCGACACAGCGATGCTAGGCGGCGCAGACGTGATTGCGTGAGGCCGCGCACGACGATGTCGGCAAGTGCCGCAGCCGCCTGTCCCTCGCGCGTCGCGACGGCGCGAACGCCGTGAACGAAATGCAGGCCGATGTTGGCGTCGGCGCGGAACGCCAGGAAGTGATCGTCATAATCGGCCGGTGAAGCCGTTGCGATGGCGATCTCGGAGGGCGAGATGCCCGAGGCGAGCAAGGCGCGTGCCCAGCGCATCGCCTCGATGGCTTCGTGATAGGCGGTCGCGCAACTAAAGGAACGGACCGCCGGCCCCTCGGCCTCGGTCTGGATGACGTTGACGCCGCAATTGGCCAGCCAGGCCGGGACTGAGCGGGGGCCGGCCGTCCATCGCACCGGGATATGATTGGCAAGCTGCTTGACGAGCGGACGCCAGCATGGAGACAGTTCCGTCAGCCCGACGATTTCGAGGTCGCCGAAAATCGCCGGCGCGTGGGCAATACGGCTGCTTGCACTGGCGACAATATCGACCGGGCGCATCATTCCTTCCGGAAGTTGCGCAAGGACTGCTGCCTCCAGCCCGGCGATGGCGCCGAGACGTGGATGGTCGCCGGCCCGGGCTGCGAGATCAATGCCCGCGCGCCATGCCTTGTGCAGCGTGTCCGCCGCCGCGCCAATCATGCCCGGCAGCATCTTGATGCTTTCGAGTTCGCCCATGGACGTTTCGGGGAGAACCGTCAGGATTGCCGCGCGCAGGCTTTCCTCATCGATCGGCCGGGCGAAACCACCGGCAAGCCGCACAGCCGCCTGCTCAAAAGACATGATCTGGAGGCCGTGGCGACCGTCGCGCGCCGCCGCAAGCCGGGCTTCCCGCATAGCGAGGCGGCCGTGGACGACAAGTGTTGACCGACTTGCGGTGGTCATGATGTTTCCTTTCCTGGCCGGATACCCGTTGTAGTTTGTTGCCGGTCGGTTTCGATGTGCTGTCGGACCGCGCGAACCTCCCGCCTTTTCTGGTCCGCACGGTCTTTCTTACGAGGTACAAGCAACAGTTTGAAAGTACACTTCGGCGCGGTATGCTTGCGCCGCAATGTAACTCACAGGTTTATTGCTTCGGTGCTGATATAAATGCCCAGATCCGCCGCCAGAAACTGCGCTGGGGCTTTGCCGGAGCGGGGTGGGCAGGAGGTTCGACCTTCGGCGGCTGGCCGTAGAAGCGGGCCTTGGCGGCGCGATCGCGACGACGCTCGGCTTCGACCTGCTCCTCGTTCCACGGGCCTGCTTCGATCACCTTGCCTCGGTCGATTACATAATGTGACCGGCACTTGAGCGTCCAATTGCCAATCGACGGACGAAGCGAGATGGTTTCGCCGTCGAACGTCATTTTCCAGTCAGTCGGTGTGAAGGGGACGATCACCTCCTCGCCGCAGCCGCAGCAACAACTGTGGGCTGACGTCGCATAGTCGATCGAAACGTAAACGACACCGGCCTCAAGGCGCTCGGGGATATGCTCGACGAAACGATGCTCAAGTCGTTGGTGCCGTATCATGCGAGGTCTCCGTTGATCAGCATGTTGCCATCTGTCGTGTAGGTGCAGTGGTGTTCCTGCTCGAGATCGCGATAGAAGCCGCGAATCTTCTTCCACTTCACCACCGCGAGAACGGCGTTGAGCGCGTTGAGGTCAGCCACCTGGACGTTGGAGGCGTAGATGTCCCTGGCGCCGCCGCCCACAAAGGAAACGCGCTGCGGCAGGTGATCCCGCTTCTCGGGCGTACTGGCGGTTACCCGCAGGATGCCGCCGAGCGATCCTTCTTCGAGCTCAAGACCCATCCCGACATCGATGAAACCGGCGCCGATTGCCTGGAGTTTCTCCACGATCGACTGCTTGGCCTCACCCGCATCAAGGGAAAGAAACGCGAAGGTCACGCCGTCGAGAAGGTGGAGGTTGTCAGCTTTCAGAGCGACATCGTTCGCTACGATGTTGCGGTGCATGCGACTATAAATGCGCTTGAGATATTCGACCTTCTTGGGCGCGTCCCGGAGCTCGTCCAGGCTGGGAGCACCTGGCGCGCGGAACGCATTGTGGGTGAGAAACTGATCGCTGTCGAAGATCCGAATTTCGCGGACCGGTGTTTTGGCGACGAGGTCGAGAATGTAGCCGCCAGTGCCGCCGAGCCCGATGACCGCGATGCGCTCGCCGACGAGCCGCCCTGTCAACGCTCCGATGCCGACGCGGTCGGAGGCAGTCTCGACATAGTTGAAGACGCTCTCTTCCTCCTGTTCGGGCTCGCGGAAAGTGCGTGCGGTCGAACCTGGCTTCAGTACTGCAGCGGGGCCTGCGATGATGTTCGCATAGCTCGTCATCTTGTGGTGGTAGTCCGCATAGCCGCCCCCCGGCTTGCTGGAGAAGCTGTGCGTCGCCTTCAGACCATGACCAAGGTCGAAGGTGCCGCTCATGTGCGAAATTCCTTGAATTCGAACGCCATCGGCATGGCAGGGGAAATCACCATCCCAGTGGACGACATGCGTGTCGGGCGTACGGGTTTGATCGCCCGCTAGCGTGAGGCTGGAGATCAACGTGCCGATGCGCAGCTGTCGGCGCTCGTCGACGTAAGGGATCTCACGCATAACGAGATAGCCGCCCTGCTGCTGGACGAAGTAGCCCTCGTCCAGCAGGCGCCTGAGGTCCGGATTACGATTGAACAGTGCGCGTGACATTAAACACCGTGCCTTTCTTCTTGACATCGACGGAGCCGCCGGCCCCGAGTTCTCCGGCATGGGGCGCCGACGCCGCGTGCCGATAGGTCATCGAGAAGACGACATTCGGCTCGTGCTGGCCAGGAAACGCGAGCTGGACGACCTGCTCGAACGTGACCGTCTGTTCGTCCACCGTGCGGAGACGCGAGTTGACGACGATTTCGAAGGTCCCCGGCGGCTTGCGCGCGGTGATGAAGCGCTCGATACCGGCGCCGTTCAGATCAATCAGCTCGTTGTGTTCGATCAGGCGATCTTCACTGCCCGGAACCTCGAGGAATACCGCCTCGTTGTCTCCTGGCTTTGCCAGACCATAAAGGACAGCACCGCTGATGACGGGTTTGCCCCAGCGCAGTTCGTCGTCGTTGAGGATCAGCTTGAATTCGCGATCCGACTGGAAAGCAATGAACCGCTCAGCCCCGCGCTCGCGCAGGTCGAAGGGCTCGTTCAACCGCACATCCTCGAAATCGCCCGAGGGCAGGATCGCAAAGAGGCTATAGCCATGCCGGTGATCGAGCGATGCGGCCTCCAGCAACTGGCGCCCGAGCGGCACGGGATCGCTCACCTGCCGCTGCTGAAAATTGAGGTCGCCCTCTGCAAGCAGAAAGCGATAAGCTTGCGCCGGACGAAGTGCCCGGCCTTCGCGCAGGGCGTCTCCGACGTCGTCATAATCAAGAAGTTCGTTTGTAGTCATAGATTGGTTCCTTATGTATTTGCCGTGGCGACGCCGCGGCTCTAAGGATCCAATCGGTGCGACATTGGCCGACCGGTAAGGTCAGGCAAAGTTTTTTTTAAGCGGTCCTTCCGGGGTCGAACCACAGATAAAGAACGCGGGACAGTTCGGGCATGTGAATGAGGAAACCGCGGCAGGAAACCGCCCCGCGCGAATCTCGCCCAGAAACTTTGCAAGCTTGTCTCTGCGCCCCAAGAGTTCGCGGTCCGACAGGGATAACGGATGCGCTTCGCTGTCCGAGAGGTGGACCAGCTCCGCAACCGCGCCAGGGAAGGCCTGCTTGACCGCGAGGATCAACGCCGCGGCGGCGACATCCTTGCCCTCGGTGGATCGCATGTGACCTGTGCCGATGCGGCGCACGGCGCGGACGCCATCGGGTCGCACCAGCACCTCGTCCGGCTCGACGAGGATTTCCTCGCCGCCAATTATGAGACTGACAGCGGTAGGGATTTCCGCGACCATTCCTGCGCGGCTGGACAGAAAGAAACGCAGCATCGCCAAGGCGAGATCGAGGAACTCGGCGCGATATCCATGATCGGAAAGGCCTTGGCTGACGAATGCTGCTTCCGCGCGATCTTGCAGCTCCCGCTCAGAAAGAGACAGGTCGGAAGCGACCACCGCCGTGACCACCGAGCGAACTGCCTCATGCAACTGCATGAACGCGGTCGTGGTTCGACGTCCACCAACCTGAAGGACATGCGTGTAGAAGAAGCGGCGGGGACATGACTCATAAAGAGCGATTTGCGGTCCGCTAAAGCGAAGCCGACCGTCAAAAATCAATTCAACACTCTGCGAGTCTGCGGCCGGGGGAAGGGGTCGCGCCGGCACGACCGCGCGCCGCATCAGCGTGGTCCCGAGGCGGTCGAGGAACGGTGAGAGCGGCCGATTGTGCCCGTTGCTCTTCTCTGTCGGTGCATAGAGGAACAGGCGGTCGCGAGCGCGTGACACCGCAACATAGAAAAGGCATTCCTGCTCCTCGGCCTGGCCAGCCCGGAATGCATCCAGGGCGCTGCCTTGCGCACCAGTGATCATGCCCGTCGGCGCCGGGCACGGCGGAGCCTGCGGCGTGCGCGGGATTGTATCGCTGTTAAGTCCAAGGATATGCACGGCTTCGAATTCCAGGCCTTTGGCGCCGTGGATCGTCATCAGCCGCACGCCGTCGAGATGCTGTGCTGCTGCCGGCAACTGGCGCAGGTCGCGGTCGTCGCCCAGGCGCACAAGTCTGCGCACGCGGTCGAGCACGCGCGTGACAGGCAACCCGCGCCCCGCCGGTTGTACGCGCACGAAGTTGAGGAACTGCCAGATCGCCACACCGCGTGTGCGATCACCAAGGTCCGACGATGTTCCGAGACGTGCCGCAATCCGCGTGCGATCGAGAAGCAGCGTCGCGAGTATTGTCCACGGCGAGGCGTCGTCGCCGAATCCATCCGCGGCAGTTGCCAGATTCCCGAGCGCCCGGCGTCCTGCCTCACTTAGGTCCGGGATGGAGTCGATATTTTGCAGCCAGCTCGCCGGAGCGGAATCTGTGGCTCTCAAATACGCGAATACAGCCGCGACGTCCGCGAAAGACATCGAGAAATCCGCCCAGCACGCGATGCGAACGAGACCCATGGCGCGCCGGTCGACGAGGATCGAAAGGAGCGCCAGCAGGTCCTTGACCTCACCTCGCTCGAACAGACTGCCCAGGAACAGGACCGGCACGCCGAGCCGCTCAAGATCTTGCCCTATCCTGGACAGCTTTTCGTTACCGGTGCACAACACCGCCTGATCGCGATAGGCATGCCCCTCGCGCCGGAGCTCCTCGATCGCCTCTGCGAGGGCGACCTGCTGTTCTTCGGCTCGCCGCACCGTGCGCAATTCCGGCTCATTGCCATTGGCGTCCCGCTCTGCCTCAAGGCCGCTATCAGCATCGCCAGCTCGCATCTTGATCGCGAAATTGGAAAAGCTGGTCGTGATCTCCGGCACCGAGCGATAGTTGCGCTTCAATCGACCGCGTTTGCCGCCGGCGAAGTCTTGGCTGCCGAAGCGCGTCATGTTGAACGATGACGCTCCCCGGAACCGATAGATCGACTGCTTGGCGTCACCGACCACCCAAAGATTGCGGCCGTCGGGGCGTAGCGCGCTCAGCAGTCTCACGCTGCTGCGGTTGACGTCCTGATATTCGTCGACCAGGACATGATCATACTGCGCCTGGAGCGTCGCGCGGATTGCTGCATTCTTCTCGAGCAGCTGCACGGGTAGGGCGACGAGGTCGCCAAAATCGACACAGTTGGCATTGCGCTTTAGCTGCTCATACGCGGCGTAGAGGCGCGCAACCTCGACCGCACGCTCTGCTGCTTCGCGCGCCTCCGGATCACTCGCCTTTGACAGCATCGCGTCGGCGAGCACTGCATAGGTGTCGGCATCGACCACCTCATCCTTCGCTCTCGACACGGCAACCAGCATATCGGCGATGATCTGGGTGGGATCATAAAGATTGCGATAGTGAGAGAGTCTCAGGCGGGGAAACTCCTCCTCAAGGAGCTCGACCGCCTCGGTCCGATCCATCATCCGCGGGTCTTTCGGCAAGCCGAGTTCCGCATAGAATCGGCGAATGATATCGAGGCCGAAGGCGTGAAACGTGCCAATCCACATAGCGGCGGCCGCCTCGGGCCGCTTGCGCGCGATCCTTTCGGCCATTTCGCCCGCCGCCTTGTTCGAGAAAGTCAGGAGCAAGATCCGCCTCGGATCGACCCCCTCTTCCAGAAGGCCTACGACGCGTGCAACCAGCGTCTGGGTCTTGCCGGTGCCGGGACCCGCTTCGAGCAGGTAGGCTTCCCCGCGATGTGCCGCCGCCGCCGCTTGCAAAGGATTCAACGGCCGTTCCACATGCGCCGTCCCGGTCGTGGGCGGAACCGGCGGCAGGAACAAGGCATCAAACAGCTGTTGCGCGACGACCTCGAACGGCGCGCCGAGCTTTTTTGCGATCTCGGAGGCAGAAAGCCCTCCAACTACATGGAGCTCGCGCACAATGCTACGAGGCAGCAGCAGCTCTCGAGCGAACAAATCCATCTGAACTTCGCGGCGCTGCTTGCGCCCATAGTCGACAACCCGATCAATGCCGACCGGCGACGGCTCGGCCGCGCGAGCGGGATCGATTGTCGGCGCTGGAGCATCATCGGGATCGTCGCCAAGCTCGACATGTCCAATCTCGTGCGCAACAAGGAAGGCTCTGTCGAACAAGGAACCGACATTCTCATGAAGGATCAGGTCGTCGGCGGCTATGAAGGTCGCGCGACCGCCGTTGAGCACAGCCGCACCCGCCGCAGTCGGCTCAACGTCGATGCCCCGTCGTTTCGCTTCGGTGACGACGAAATCATATGACGACCAGGGATCGGCCCCGGATTGAACCAGGTGAGCGTGAAGCTCGGCGGCGACTTGCCTGGCAAGCTCCACGCTGTCCATATCACTCGGCCTCTCTCAAAAGCTCGGCGCGCCTCTCATCCGAAACGCCGGCCTCGATCAGAACTTTCTCGAAGGTGACCTGCTCGCCGGTGTTTGGCTTACCATCTGCCTTGTAGCTGCGAGCTGCGGTCAACGATGCTGATCCCCAAGACATCTGCAGCTGCGTAAGGGAGCAGCGCATCGCCTCTGCCAGGTTTTTGAGAAACCGTTGCGGAATACTCAGCAGTGACACCCGCCGTTCACGCAAAGCGGTGATGACCTGGCGCGGGACGTCCAGTTGTCGAGCAACGGCGCGCCAATCGTCGGCTGTCAGAGTCGCGAAAGGATCTGGTGTCGCCACGGGCATAGCGCTGGCGTGTCGCGACCAGGCGGCGTCGATCAGCGCCTGATCTGCAGCGGAAAGCAGCGCGTCATCATCGTCGAGTTCACGGCTCAGCTCGCGCGATAGGTCAACGAGTTCTGCGGCGTATTCCGGGTAAAGTCGCAGGTAACGCTCGAGGGTCGAGCGATCTGGCGCGCTTTCGACCGCGAATGCGTCAAGCACGGCTTCACGGGAGGGGCGCTCGCCAGCCGGGCTCATTGCTGTTCACCGTCGGCCAGAGCCAACCGCAATGTTGCAATCGCTTTATCGCGATAAGTCCGGATCGTCTTTTCGGAGCGACCCAAGGCCTTAGCAATGGTCATGACATCTGGTTCCTTCGAATCGATGGGGAAGCCCTGTCTCAGCATATGCATGATCCTGATTTGTTCTGGTGGTAGAGCGTCAATCGCCGCATCCAAGCGCGACCGGTAAGACGGATCATCAAAATCCGACGCGGCAAAAGGGTCGAAGACACCGGCTGCTGCCTCTACCTCTGCTGTCAATTCGCCAGTCTCTTCGTCATATTCAAGGGGACGAGATCTGTTCTCGTCACGCCAAGCCTGTTCCTGGGCATCGCGCCGAAGGCCCGCGATAGCACCATCGAAACGCACCTCGAAATAATCGAGTTTGTCGACATACGACGCTCTATCCGCCGAGAGCATTTCCACGAAACGGCTAAAAACTTTGTCCCGCACGAGGCCACGCGTCAGCGACTCAGTCATGCCATCGGAGTTTTCCGATCTGGGCAGACTGCGCAGTACCCGCTCAATTAGGATACGGTAGAGGCGCTCGAACCACGCTTCGTTGTTGTCTCGACGGCTCGAACGAATGAAATACACGAGACATTCGCTTGGCACGTAGCGCGGGTCTGAGCGCTTCGAAATCGCAGCTCTGGCAATAAACTCGCCACGCGACAGTATCGTCAATTGTCCGATTAGCGTCTCTATCTTTGGGTCACGTTTGTAGAGTTCGTTACTGAGACTTCGTTTGCGCAGCGGGATTACGATTGCTTCCCCCGCGTGGGAGCCGGCTTCCTTGTGCCCTATTTCGGCAGCTCTCTCCGACTGGCTCATGGTCTCGCCCCGCTTTTTTTCGTTCCAACGTTCGCTCGTGAGCGGACGGAATTGTGCACTGACGCGCCATCCGGAGGGTTTCGAAGATGATGCCCGTTCACCGTCTTGTTCTTCACTTCATCCTCCGGAGATTTAGTCGCCAATTACATCGACCAGCGCCGCAGATTGCCCGGGCTCATGATGAAGCCAAACCTCGACACGTGGCCTCACTTCCAACCGGTTAGCAATTTCCCGTACAATTCGTTCCGGATAAGACCCATAGAACAGATAAACCCCTCGTTCATAGCCAACGTCTGTCTGGAATACTGAGAGCGTGGCCAGATCTTTTGCGATCCCGCGCGGATTTTTTGCCGCGTTGTCGCCCGGCTTCACTTCGATCACAGCATGGTTTCGCCCCATATACCCCGGTACGTGCACGAGCAGATCAGGGATCGACATGTCCGCCCCAAGTCGATGAAGTATAGGGTGCCCGCGCTTGTCTACCTCGCCATTGAGCACGAAATCGGTTTGATCCTGAGTCGGCCACTGTATTCTGAGCTGATGGTAAAGTTCGTAGCAGTAAACGCGTTCTCGGTAGACTGGCCCCCCGCCGTCAACTGGTAAATTGAAGAAATGCGCTTCGATTCGTCGAGTGGCTGTGGCTATGATTTCATTAAGTTGCTGCATGTGGTTCCGCCAGAAGCCGCCGTCGATTCTCGGAGTTTACGCATAGCTGATAATTAGGGACAGTCCATTGCAACTTTAAGAACGTAAAAAATAAGCAACCATCCACCACCGAACCGCGACAAGCACGACGATACTGCGCGTCCGCGCACGTCCGCGTTCCATCCGAAAGCGTTGAGGGAACCCCAAATTTCGACCTGCGGTCCGGATAAGCGGGGGATAGTACCGGATAAGGATCAATAGCGCGCGCGCGAATCCTTCACTTGGGTTATCGGTTATCGGGCAGACGATTGAATGGGCAGAAGAGTTAATGATCGAAGGTATCTTTCAGGGTAGTCTTTTTACCAGTGATTTTCTTACGCAGTCGATTGTCGATAATGCGGACTGGAAAAGTGTCAGTGACCACGATGTCGATGCGTTGGCTGCAGACTTAGCTGCCGCTTTCTCGTCCTTTCCAATTGGGCAGACGCCTAACGAAACCCGAACTGAAGACGATTTGATCTGGCCAATTCTCAGGCGGCTGGGCTGGAGCCACGCTATGCGCCAGCAGAACCTGACCGTCAAAGGCAGGGATGATGTGCCGGATGGCCTGCTTTTTGCCGATGCGGCGACAAAGACGCAGGCAGATCGATCTCTCGAAGAGTGGAGACGTTATCAATTTGGTCTCGCAATAGTTGAATCGAAGCGCTGGCGCCGACCGCTCGATCGCCAATCGGGCCGGCGGGGTGAGGAGCTTGCGCCATCGACACAGATGCTCCGCTATCTGCGGCGTGTTGACGATTTGACGACTGGCAACCTACGTTGGGGCATTCTCACAAACGGCGGCAGGTGGCGGCTTTATTACTCGGGCGCCCGATCGGTCTCCGAGCAGTTCTTCGAAATTGACCTTGCTGCCGTTCTCGGAATCTCAGGGTCTGGCGACAACCTGGTCGCGCTTGATGGCGAGTTGCGCCGGCATGCCCTTAGAGTTTTCGCTCTGATGTTTCGAAGGGAGGCGTTTCTCCCTTCCGCGACCGATCCGCGGACTTTCCATTCCCGCGCCCTTGAGGAAGGCAAATTCTACGAGGAGCGCGTCGCTGCCGACCTGTCGAACCTGGTGTTCGACCATATCTATCCGTTGCTGGCGCGTTCGATAGCCAACAGCGCAGCGGATGCCCCGCTGGAGGATGTACGCGAAGCGGCACTTATCCTTCTCTATCGGCTGCTATTTATCCTCTACGCGGAGGATCGCAACCTTCTCCCAGTAAACGATCGTCGATACGACGACTATGGGCTGCGCGATCGTGTTCGGCTCGATGTCGGTGACCGCAAGGATAGGGGTGACACCTTCTCGACGACGGCGGCGCGCTACTGGTCCGTGCTCGACGATTTGTGCCGCGCTATTGATGAAGGTGACTCGTCAATCGGGTTGCCGCCATACAATGGCGGCCTATTCGATTCCGAACGCACTCCACTGTTACGCCGGGTGCGCCTTTCCGATTCCATAATGGCGGAGGTGATCGACAAGCTCTCTTTTGAGAGAGCTGACGGCGCACGGAAATATATCAACTATCGTGACTTGACGGTGCAACAACTCGGCTCGATTTACGAACGGCTGCTCGAACATGAGGTCATCAGGGACGGAGACATCATCGATATCCGCCCCAACATATTCGCGCGTAAGAGTTCAGGCAGCTACTACACGCCAGATGATCTAGTTGCTCTCATTATCCGCGAGACGCTAGAGCCGTTGATCGAAGTGCGTCTGGCCGCGTTTCGGGAAAAGGCCGAAGAATTGGCAGCGTCGGACCAGGATGAAGGACGCAAGCTGGGCATCCTAAGGCGGTTCGACCCGGCCGAGAAGTTGCTCGATCTCAAAATTTGCGATCCGGCCATGGGCTCAGGACATTTTCTTGTAAGCCTTGTCGACTACTTGGCCGATCAGGTCATCACCGCCATAGCCGAGACCGAAACTATCGTCGAGTGGGCAGACTACATCTCACCACTCGCCGATCGGATCGAGGGCATCCGCAGCACTATTCTCGGCCACGCGGAAGAGCGTAGATGGACCGTCGATCCCGAACAGCTCGATGACCGTCACATCATCCGCCGCATGGTCCTCAAGCGCTGTGTCTACGGTGTGGACAAGAATCAGATGGCTGTAGAGCTTGCCAAGGTCGCACTTTGGCTGCACAGCTTCACGGTAGGTGCGCCGCTGTCGTTTCTCGATCACCATCTCCGCTGCGGCGATAGCCTCTTCGGTTCTTGGGTGAAAACCGGCATCGAAAAAGCCACAGCCTATGGTAGCCCCCTGCTGCTTCACGAACCGGTTAAGACGGCGCTTGGGTCTGCGGCCTCGATGCAGACCATCGAAGGCCTACCGGATGCGGAGATCGCAGAAGCGCACCGCTCGCAGGAAATCTTTGAAGGCGTCCAGGTGATGACGGCGCCGCTTAACGCGTTCCTTTCGTTGCTTCACGCGATTGAATGGCAGGACTTGAAAGGGAAGGACAACGCGAAGGCCATTCAGGGCTTTTTTGACGGCTCTTTCGGAGACCCCGTTGAGATAGCACTCGGCAGACGAAAGCCGCAGGTCCGCGACGACTACGGTCGGCGATTCGTCGAGATACTTACCACAGCTCGCGAACTGATCACCGAAGAACGGTTTCTGCACTGGCAAGTGGCTTTTCCGGGCGTATGGGGAGATTGGGCAAGTGATGGTTTAACTGGCGGGTTCGACGCGATCATCGGGAATCCGCCGTGGGACCGCATGAAATTGCAGCAGGTCGAATGGTTTGCTGCACGTCGACGCGAAATCGCGCTGGTGCAGAAGGCGGCAGACCGTAAGAAAATGGTTGCGGAGCTGGAGAGCACCGGTGATCCGCTTACTGCCGACTACAAGAAGGCAAGCGCGCGTGCCGAGATGGCGGTCAAGATCGCTCGCAAGTCAGGTAACTATCCACTGTTGTCAGGCGGCGACGTAAATATTTATTCGTTGTTTGTTGAACGGGCTATGGCGCTCGTCAAAGACAGCGGAATTGTGGGCCTTCTCACGCCTATCGGAATTGGAGCGGACAAAACCGCTGCAGAATTTTTTTCATTTGTAAGTCAAGCTAAGCGCGTCAAAGCATTCTTGTCATTTGAAAACAAAAGCGGCTGGTTATTTCAAGATGTTCACCACGAAGACCAACCCACAATAATCGTGTTGACCGGCGGCGAGCGATTATTCGAGAAATTCAAATACGCTGTCAAATTGACGGAGTTGCCGAAGGATGGGTCTTCTCGGCTGTCATATATTGATAGTGAAGACTGCCGCCGCGTAAATCCGAACACTGGTACCGTGCCGATTTATCGCGCTTCCCAATCGGGTGACCTGCTTAGTCAGATTTATGCCCGCCTTCCGATCCTGGTTGAGCGTGAGGGCAATATGGAAATCAAAGTTTGGCCAGTGAAATATGCCACGATGTTTCACATGACCAGCGCCTCAGGCCTGTTTCGCACGAAGCAAGAGTTGATTGAGAACGAAGGCGGTTATCCCTTGGGCGGGCAGGTTTACGGAACCTCCTCAGGCAAATGGTTGCCTCTGTTCGAGGGGAAAATGATATCAACTTTCAATCACCGCTACGCCGGTGTTCGGGCAAACAGCGGCAGCGTCAGCGGACAGGGTGTGGCTGTTCACTCGAGCGTGGAGGAATTACAAAATCCTGATTTTGTCCCGGAGCCGCGATACTGGGTTGCCGAGTCCGAGATGAAATTTGCGGGAGAGTATTTCTTAGCGTTCAATGACGTATGCAATACCAACAACAAAAGGAGCCTAATTGCAGCTCTTGTGCCACGCAGCGGATATGGGAACAAGCTGCCGTTTTTAGCCCCTGTCGGAGACTTTGGTGCATCTGACGCTGCGCTACTCCTGGGCAACCTTTGCTCGATAGTATGCGACTTTACAGCTCGGCAGAAAATTCAAAGTAGGAACCTTAACAAGTACATTCTTGAACAACTTCCTGTCGTTCCCTCGCAAAGTTATAACGAGGTAATGTTCGGCGATAAGACAGCAGGCCAGATTGTGCGGGACGCTGTCTTAGAATTGACCTACACGGCCCACGATATGGCACCATTTGCTCGTGACATAGGGTATGTGAAGGAGTCCGGCGAAACCCGGCCGCCGTTCGCATGGAGCGAGGAGCGACGGCTCAAGCTACGGGCAAAGTTAGACGCCGTCTTCTTCCACCTTTATGGCATTAAGGGCCGTGACGATGTTCGCTACATCTATTCCACTTTTCCAACGCTCGAGCGCGCTGAAAAGGAGGCTTATCATGGCCGTTATCGATCTTGCGAACTGTGCTTGGCTTACCTGAATGCGCTCGCTGCTGGCGACCCAGATGCGGACATAGCGCTATGAGCAAGCCGATAAAGATGAGAGCCCTGTATGCGCTGAAGTCGGAACGATCATCTGTTGTCGATCCCACTACCACCAAGAGTATTGGCGCCTGATCGCGGAGTTGATGGGCGGTCTCACGCTGGCCGTTTATGCTGCGAGCTTGGGCAAACGCCGTTCTACCAAACGCAGGAATCGTTGGTTGCACGCCTCCGCAGCAAACGGCCACATCAATGCCAAACGGAAGCTTCCGAATGGCATTTCATTGTGATTTTTAAGCCAATGTAATCAGGGATTTAGCTAGCCTGATTGGCCGGTCGTCGGTTCATATCCCTTCAAGGCGACCTAACGGCGCGGCCTGAACAATACGCCTTGAAGGGAGAACAATAGATTGTGAAATTGCAGATTGGAACTGAAAAGGTTGCCGGCGCCCCACGAGCCTTGCTCCTCCCTGCTCTGCATAGACCCCGTCAACCCAACGCGACCCGCGGAAAAGGCGACCGACTTTTAGCTCGGTGGGGGGACATCCTCAACGCTATCGACGTTCTCCCCGGAGCGGGTCCGAGCGCTGAAACTGCCGGGCATCCACCAATTTGGTTCGTTGCCAAGCAGCATCTGGAAAAACCCGGCTGCGTAATCCGTGTCTTCGTTCGCGTTTTCCCGAAACGACCACCAGCTCCGAAGATCATCGACCATCTCGCCGATATAGACGTCCATGTGAAATTCCTGCCCCATCGTGGCAGCATAGACTGTCAGACAAAACGTCGTTGCCACATACCCTTCAGGCCAGAACGCTGCTGGTGATTTCGGGTCAACGCCGGCAGGAGCGCACATTGCCTTGATCGGCATATCTGCTACCAGTTCACGCAAAA
This sequence comes from Rhizobium sp. Rhizsp82, assembly GCF_047325115.1. Classification (NCBI taxonomy): domain Bacteria; kingdom Pseudomonadati; phylum Pseudomonadota; class Alphaproteobacteria; order Hyphomicrobiales; family Rhizobiaceae; genus Rhizobium; species Rhizobium sp. Rhizsp82. The sequence goes on from NZ_CP168572.1 coordinate 67,941, forward strand.
CGAGAGAGGGCGCAAACTGAAAAAACTCGCGTCGCTCCGTCTTCTCCTTCGGCTTTTGACGGTCAATGCTATCCAGCCAACGAACAAAAGCTCCTGCCAGCTTGACGTCGTCAACGGCGAAATCGCATCCCATCGCTTCGCCGCAAAACGCGACATGCGAATGAAAGGCTGCCTTGAATGAATGTAGCTGTCTGACCGCAACCCTTAGCGGCTTATTTGTTCGGGGAAGATTGTGGATTGATCGCGACAAGTCAAACATGGGCGGCGCACCTTTGAAAAAGCGCGGCCAAAGCCGAGATGTCTTTATTCTGAGACAGATCCAGGATCTTGTCCTGAAGCGCAACCGCGAGGTCGCTCGCTGCGCAGATGATGGCGTCTCTATCAGCGTCGTCCGCTTCCGCCAAAAGCGAAAGCATCCCGGCAAAAATCCCGACCACAACGGTTCCTGACCGCGTCAAAGACGCCCGATCATCCAACTGATCGACTGTTATCGATCCATCAAGGGAAAGGTGCAACGTCAATTGGGCCGCGAGCTGATGGATGTCTTGAGAATCAGCGAAGCGGCTGTAGGCTCGCCAACCGGCGCCCTGATTGACGAGCGCTCTCGTGGCACCGAGATAGCTCAATACCCGCTTCATTGTTTCATAAAAAGAGACCGAGAACTCATATTCCGGTCGCGAGGAACCAACGATCTGGCGCAAACTCTTAGAGTTTGTCGCTGTAGAGCTAAAAACGGAGTGTGCAACCTTGCAGACGAATTGGTCGACGGTTTGGGCGAGGATCTCGATCTCTCTAAGTGTGGAAAGAGTGACCGCCGATGCTGGCGCAGGTAGTCGCCGAGGTGCAGTCTCCTTTACCGTGTCACGCCCCTTTCGGAGCGAATAACGCAACGACCTCAGTACGTCTTTCAAGTGCGTCGTCGTTTCTGGAGCGAATTCCGTCGCCATGCCAATTACCTCAGCGCACCTCTGTTAAATCGGGAATATCATACTGCAATTGGCGCCTCGGTGTAGCTCTAATAAATGCACGAGTCGCATCGTAATCGGTTACGCCAGCCTGACTTCCTAAGCCGGTGGCATTAAGTGCGGAGGACGCTTGGCCGAGTTCGACTGCATCCTCAGGCGATAGTCCTTTGACCAGGCCGCTCGCAAACCCGCCGTTGAAGCAGTCGCCACAGCCGCAGGTGCATTTTACTTCTACCTGGAAGGCCGGGGATTGGAACTCCAGCCCGGTCTCGTCATGATAGTAGGCACCGTCTGCGCCCAAAGTCAGAATAACACACCTCGCCCCTTTGCTAAGTAGAAAATCCGCCAAATCCTTGTTTCGCGTCAACCCGGAAAGTGCCTGGGCTTCCTCTTCGGAGGGAAGAAAGTAGTCCGTATAGGGAAGTAGGGCCTCGACCTTGGGGAGATCGGCCGATGTTGAAGCGAAGACGTCGAGCGTCGTAATAACACCTCTATGGCGGGCCTCAGCCATGATTTCGGCGGTACGACCACAGTCATCCATCCGGTTCATCAGGCCCACACCACCGACATGCAGGACTTTAGTGTCCAGAACGCGATCTATTTCCGAATCTGAAACGAAGAATGCATCAGTTGCACCACGCTTGTGAAGCGCCGGTCGCTGACCGTTCGGCCGTGTCGTCACGATTGAGCAGGAGGTTGTGTAGCCCTCGTACCGCCGCATCATCGTGGTGTCTACGCCGAAAGATTGGAGCTTCATGCAGACCCAGTCACCCATGTCGTCATAGCCAACGCCGCCGACCGCTTGCACTTTTAGTCCATACTTGGCAGCCACAATGGCGGCGGAACCGGCCGCGCCAGATACGGCAAGAGTGAAGTCTTCGACGAAAAGGGTCTGACCTCCTGGCGGGATTTCCGCGACCGGTCGGCAAAGCGCATCGAAAGTGTAGAAGCCGACGCAACTGAAATCAAATGTCGTCGACATCACAGAACTCCGACCCTGTTGCCATCGCGGTCGAAGTAGTACAGCCGGCTAGGATCAAACCCGATCGATACAGTGGAATCAATTTTCGCGCGGAAATCCCGGGCGGCTTTGATCTCAAAGGTCTTTTCCGGAGTACGGACTGACAGGTAGGTGATGTCCCCGGTCGGCTCTACGCCGTAAACGGTGCCCTGGAGATTCTCACCGCCGATCAAGCAGTCCTCCGGCCGGAAACCGAGGGTAACCTGACCGGACAGCTGGGCCGGGCAAGCGACCTTCACACCAGAAGCGGAGAAGGTTCCGCCCTCCGCCAACCCCGACACCAAATTCATCGGGGGCGATCCGATGAAACCGGCGACAAAAGTGTTCGCCGGATTCGAATAGATCTCATCGGGGGTGCCGATCTGCTGGATGACGCCTTTGTTCATGATGACGATCCGATCGGCAAGCGTCATTGCCTCAATTTGGTCGTGCGTCACATAAACTGTGGTCACCTTCAGGTCGCGCTGCATGTGCTTGATCTGGACGCGCATGCTTGCGCGCAGCTTTGCATCGAGGTTCGAAAGCGGCTCGTCCATGAGGAAGACTTGCGGCTGACGAACAATAGCGCGGGCGAGCGCAGCGCGCTGTCGCTGGCCACCCGAAAGCGCGCCGGGTTTACGTTCGAGGAACGGTCCGAGCTCGACCATGTCCGCGGCGCGACGAACGAGGCTGTCATGCTTATCCCTGGGAATGCGTCTCATTCTCAGAGGAAAGCGAATGTTCTCGTAGATCGACATGTTCGGGTACAGGGCATATCCCTGGAAAACCATGGCAACGTCGCGATCTCGGGCATCGACTTCGTTCATAACGTTGCCGCCTATGCGGATCTCGCCTCCGGTGGGTTGTTCCAGCCCCGCAATCATGCGCATGGTCGTGGTTTTCCCGCAGCCGGATGGTCCCAAAAGGACGAGAAACTCCTCGTCGGCGATATCGAGGGTCACGTCCTGGACACCAAAGAAGGAGCCAAAGCTCTTCACGACGTTCTTAAGTTCAATAGAGGCCATGGAATTATCCTTTCACAGCGCCCATCGTTAGGCCGCGCGAGAGATGCTTCTGGATCAGGATGACGAGGATCAGGATCGGAGCAAATGCGAGGAACGAGACGAGTGCGATAGCGTTGTAGATCACCCCGTCGGAACCGCCGGTGAAGTTGGCGAGTGCCACGGACATCGTATAGGCCTTGGAGGTTGATGCGATGAGGAGGGTGAAGAGGAATTCATTGATTGCGAAGATGGCGGCGATCACAGCAGCCGTTATGATGCCAGGAAGGCACGCCGGGATCATTATCTCCCAAAGAATGGTAAGATCACCCGCGCCGTCGGTACGGGCAGCGTCTTCCAGTTCCTTTGGAATATCTAGCATGTAGCTACGAATGATCCAAGTGACGAGGCTGAGGTTGATGGCAGCGTAAATGAGCATCAGAGCCCAGACCGAATCCAGCAGACCCATATTCTTGAACAGGAAGAAGATCGGTACTGCGACAATGGCCGGTGCCATCATTCGAGTCGAAAGGATGTAAAAACCGATGTCCTCTCGACCGCGGAACTCATAACGAGCCAACGCGAAGGCAGCTGGAATAGCCAGAATCAGGTCAATAACGACTGAGCCCGCGACCGCAACGACCGAGTTCCGCAGATAGGATGCTATAGGCCAGTCGCTAACGAGCAGCCGCCAGGCATCCAGGCTCCACGTGGGCCAGTAGATCGGCCTTGGCACGATGATTTCCGTTCTTGGCCTGAAGCCGATTGTCAGGAACCAGATGATTGGAACGAAACAAACAAGCGCCCATGCGACAAGGATGATGTAGCGAAGGAGGAGGCTTTCACCGCCGCTTTTTCGAATGCTGGCCATGTCATGATTTCCCGGATTTGAATGCGCGTTTCACGACAGTTTGTGCGATCACGATCGTGAAGATCAGCATCAGAACCGATGCCGCCGACGCGTATCCGAAATTGAACATCCTGAAGCCCTGACGATAGATGAAGTAGCTCATCGTCTCCGTCGCGCCACCTGGCGTGCCCTGGGTCATGATGTAGACGTTCGTGAACATTGTCGTGATGTCGATGCCGCGCAGCGTCACGGCAACCACGATGATAGGCCTCATCATCGGCAGTGAGATGTTCCAAAAAATGGCACCCCAGCTAGCCCCGTCCAATCGAGCTGCTTCCTCGATTTCCTCGTCCTGCCCCTGAAGAGCGCCGACAAAGATGATGAAAAGAAAGGGCGTCCACTGCCACACGTCCGCGACGATCAGTGTAAGTCTGGCGAGCCAGACGGACGCAAGCCAGTCGACATTGTTGGAGACCACACCAATCGACATGAGAATATCGGAGATTACCCGGCCGTCATTGAACGCCAGCTTCCAGATGAATGCCACCGCCGACGGCATGAACAGCATCGGCATCAGGAAGACGATGCGCCAGCCGCGGACAAAGGGATCCCGGTAGCAGAAGAAGGCGACGGTCATCGCGATCACGGATTGCAGGACCAGGGAGATGCCGCCAATGATGGCGGTGTTTCCCAAAGCGGCCCAAAATTCGCGATCCTGGATGATCCGTGTGTAGTTGCTGAGCCCCACCCAAGACCAGTTCACGAATTTTACCACGAAAAGGCTTTGGTAGATCGCGAACAGACCTGGATAGAGGGTGATCGCGAGCAGGTAGGCTACAGCAGGTCCAACCAGGAGATACGGGAAGACCTTCCTCGCCGTAGCCGAGCGGGGACGAGGTCTTGCGGTTTCCTTTACGGTGGAGGCGGCAAACGCCGCCTCCTTTTCAAGTCTTTGAGCCGAATTTGTCATGATCTTAGAAAGGCAGTGCCTTGCCTTGGCCTACATAGAGTCCTGGCTCCGCGTCCGCGTAAGCGATCGGACCGTTTCCACCGGAGAAGCCATTCTTCTCCAAGATACTCTTCCAGGCATTTTGCCCGTTCTCGAGGGCTTCCTTGGCAGAAATCTGGCCGGTGACCGCCCGGTTGATTTCATTTCCGAGCGCCTGCTCCATTTCGAACATCCCGGGAATACGGGGAGCGCACCAAGCGTGCTCAAGGCTGTCCGCCCAGACCTTCATGGGTTGGCTAACCGCCTGCAGACGCTCGTTTGAAAGAACGGAGCGGTAACCGGGAGCAACGCCGTTCGCATTCGCTTCGTTCATTGCCATGATAGACGACGTGGTGAGGAAGGCGAGCATAAGGAAAGCGCCCTCGGGATTTTGGGACGTGGCTGCAACGCAGGAGGTCGATCCGGCAATGTTCGGCGGGGCGAATACGCCACCGGAAATTCGCGGTTCGTAGATCGTTACGAAATCGTCGACGATCTTCGACTGATCGGGCCGCATGGCTTGCGTGCCGCTGTCCTGCCAGCTGATGTTTGCTGCAACCTGACCGCCAAGCCAGGCGGCGCGGTTTTCACCCCAGCCTGCACCGGAAACACCTTCGATGGCATTTTTCTGAAGAGCCATGATGATATCCATGGCTTTCATTCCCGCGTCGCTGGTGAGTTGCGGATTCCATTGGTTGTCGAATAGGGAAAGACCGGCTTGTGCCGCGATATGTTCCCAGGTGTAAGTTGCCCAGAAGCCACGGGCCGCCATAAGACCCACGCCGGATACGCCGCCACCGAGCTTGTTTGCTTCAGCAGTGATACGAATGAGTTCGTCGTAGGTCGGCACCGATTGAGCTCGATCGATAGGCCCGCCGAGAATCTTCTCCATGATGGATTTGCGCAGGTGCACCATCTGAATGTCGCAGTCGAAGGGGATGCCAACCAGCTTGCCGCCGACATAACCGTAATTCAGACGATAGGTGTCATAGAAATCGTCGAGCGGCAGCTTCCATTTCTCCGCATATTCGCTGAGATCGGCAAGGAAGCCGGGCCCGGCAAAGTCGCCGAGCCAAGGCGAGAAGAACTGCAAGGCGTCGAAGGATGCGTTGCCGGAAATGAATTCCGAAACTGCCTTGTCGTAGAAGCTGTCGTCGGGGATTGGAACGAGTTCGACGTTGATACCTGACAGCTGTTCAAACGGCTTAAGCCCCTCGGCCGCAGACTCCTGGTCGGCAGCGCCTACGGCAAACCTGACCGTTTTTCCGCTTTGCTCCGAGCGAATCTTTTCCCAGTCTACTGTACGGATCCAGTCCTTCGCGGGATCCCACAGCGGATCATCAGACATTTTGTAGAGCTTGCGGTAGTCCTCGCGGACATAGTCCTTAACGGAAATCTTGTCCAAAACGGATTGGACATCAGGCAGGCCGGATTGCGCAAATGCGGGCAACCTGAGTGCAGAGGCTGCGCCGGCAGCAAGCCCGAAAGCTGCGGAATGCCTCAGGAATCCGCGGCGCGATACGCCCGAACTTAAGACTGTCATGTTGTACTCCTCCCAATCTGAATAAATCAGTTGAATGCCAATGGAGGCAAGACTGTTTCGGTGCGGCCTCCACTCCGCTTCCGTCCCTTAGCATTATCCTCTAACGCGAGAACATTTGCTAACAAAGAATACAATGTGTTCATAACGCTCGGCTGTCAACCGGTTTTTCGACTGAGATTGCAGGGTCAGGAGTGAACATCACGATTTATTTTAATAACTTTGTGCACTGCGGCGGCGCGGAGTGCGCCTATTTCTTGCCGATCTATGCACTGCGAGATAAATCCTGTAACGAAACTCATGAAGTTGGGACGTGCTCCGAGATCACGGGAAAAGCGCTGATTTCGTGCCAACGTCACCTGCCGACCTTAATGCACCCGAAAGGAAGCTAGATGCAGATCACGCCTCCAGTTGCCATGGTTCAGAGCGATTCTGAGAGGCTGCGAGCGCGAGTCGCATGGCTCTACCACATCGAGAATTACACGCAGCAGGACATCGCCGCCCAATTGGGCATCAATCGGGTAATGGTCGTCCGACTCTTGGCGGAAGCGCGTCGGCGCAACGAGGTGCGCGTGACCATCTCCTCGCCGCTTTCCGATATGATCGCCCTTGAAAGAGAGCTGGAGACGACGTTTGGGATCAAACAGGTCATTGTTGCGCCCTTCGCCGATACTGAAGGCGACCCAACGAAGGTCATTGCAGCAGCAGCCGGAACGCTGATTACCGGTTTGATGCATTCCGGTATGATTGTTGGCGTGGGTTGGGGGCGCACCCTTTATAATACCTTGCCATTTATTGCCGGGGCCGCCCTCGACGACTTTCGCGTCGTCTCACTGCTCGGAGGCATTTCGGCCGCGCGTCGCTTCAATCCTGCCGAGTTTGCCTGGCAGTTCGCAGAGCTTTTCAAAGGCGAGGGTTTTCTGGTGACCGCACCGGCAGTGGTGGATAGCCCCGAGACGAAGCATGCGCTGCTGGAAAGATGTGGACTTGCCGCGATTTTCGAAATGGCGGATAAGCTCGACGTCGCACTTCTCTCGGTCGGCGGGATCTCTACACTGACGACGAGCTATCGCACCGGGTATTTGAGCGAGGCTGACCGTCGCTCTTTGATTGACGCCGGAGCCGTCGGAGACGTGCTTTATAATTTCATCGACAAGGACGGCAACGTTATCGACCACGAGGTTAATGCTCGGGTGATATCAGTCAACCTCGAGCGGTTACGGCGCACACCGGAACGCATCCTAATCTCGGGTGGACCCGAAAAGCTGGCAGCGCTTCGTGCCTGCCTTGTTACAATAAAGCCAACAACCTTGGTGACCGACGAGCAGACTGCGGGCGCCCTGCTGGCGTCAGTGTAAATCGATCGCCCGGAGCGCCAACGGACCGGAAGTGGCGCTCTCACATTTTTGCGATAGTGTGCGCAGTGTAGCCTGCGCACTATCCCGCGCGGCAAATCCGCAATCCATACCAGCAACAAAATCAATCACGGCCGCGGCACGCTCTTCGGATGCTGGCTTTCGCTTGCCCGCGAGGGTAATCGCTTGCGTTCCATTGAGTTACAAAAGTTCTCGTTTTCCGCACAAGATGTGCGCCAGCGGCATTTTGGATGCCGAGTTTAGAACATATTGATTGACTGAATAACAAATGTACATTACCAATCTGTCTCGGATGAATTCGGGAGGAATGGAATGCCCATTAACGTTGCGCCAACCGGGCTTGCACGCGATCTCATGCGTCGAGAGACCGAGGGAAAGCCTATTCGCATTGGACTGATTGGAAGCGGAGAGATGGGCACCGATATCGTGACCCGTGTCGCCCATATGCAGGGTATCGAGATCGGGGCAATCTGCGATCTCAACGTCACTCGTGCCCGCGAAGCCGTTGATATTGCTTACCGGGAAGACGGTCATCATCGCGAAGCCGCCAGTACTGACCAACTCAACAATGCGATCGAGTCGGGCAAGATCGCCATCACAGCCGACTCCGCCAATATTCTGAACAGCGGCTTGATCGACGTCGTCGTCGATGCCACCGGCGTGCCTGCCGTCGGTGCGGAAATCGGCCTTGCAGCCATGGAGCACGGCAAGCACCTCGTGATGATGAACGTCGAAGCCGACGTTACCATCGGCGCCTATCTCAAAAGTGAGGCTGAGCGGCTTGGCGTTACCTATTCGCTCGGAGCGGGAGACGAGCCATCGTCTTGCATCGAATTGATCGAGTTTGTTTCGGCGATGGGTCATCCGATCGTAGCGGCAGGCAAGGGCAAGAACAACCCATTGAACATTGATGCGGTGCCGGACCAATACGCTGAAGAAGCGGCGCGCCGGAACATGAACGTTCGCATGCTTGTCGAATTCGTCGACGGCTCGAAAACGATGGTGGAAATGGCCGCCATCGCAAACGCAACAGGTCTGGTGCCGGATAAACCCGGCATGCACGGCCCGGCGGCCACGCTTGACGAACTATCAAAAGTTCTCGTGCCCGAAAAAGACGGCGGAGTACTGACGAAGGCAGGTGTTGTCGACTATTCGATCGGAAAGGGTGTCGCCCCTGGTGTCTTCGTCGTTGCCGACATGTCGCATCCGCGGATCTCGGAGCGCATGGAAGATCTAAAGATGGGGAAGGGGCCGTATTTCACCTTTCATCGGCCGTATCATCTGACCTCATTGGAAGTGCCGCTCACCTGTGCCCGTGTCGTTCTATACGGAAAGCCGGACATGGTCCCTCTGTCTACGCCTGTGGCTGAGGTATGTGCCGTGGCCAAGAAGGATCTCCAGCCTGGCGACAAGCTCGATGCAATCGGGGAGTACTGCTACCGAGCCTGGATCATGACCGCGCCGGAAGCGCGCAGCGCCTCTGCCATTCCATGCGGAATGCTGCAGGGAGGCAAGGTGACCGCGCCGATCAAGAAGGGTGAACTGATTACCTACAGCAACGCATCGGTCGCAGAAGGCTCTCGTCTAGCCGTCTTGCGTGCCCGGCAAGACGCTCTCGTTTACGGCAGGGAGGCGTAAATGGCGAACTCAGCAAGAGCGATGAAGAGTGCCGAGACCAGCAATCTGCCCTTCATCTACCGACAATATACACGTGACCAGCTGCTGGATGCTCTTCGGAAGATGCACCTCATCCGCCGGTTCGAAGAAGGCGCTGAGGAAAGTTACACACGTGGTCTCATCCATGGGACGATGCATCTGTCGATCGGTCAGGAAGCCAGCGCTATGGGCGTTTGCCTCCCGCTGACGCAAGAGGATCAGATCACCTCGACCCATCGAGGCCACGGTCACTGCATCGCCAAGGGCGCGGATGTCAAACGCATGTTCGCTGAGTTCTTTGGCAAGACGACCGGCTATTGTGCCGGCCGCGGCGGTTCCATGCATATTGCGGACGTGACGACCGGCAACCTCGGCGCGAATGGTATCGTCGGGGGCGGCCTGCCAATCGCCGTTGGTGCCGCGCTGACATCGAAGCGCCTGAAGACCGGAAAAGTGGTCGTCTGCTTCTTTGGTGACGGCGCAAACAACGAAGGAGCGTTCCACGAGGCGCTGAACATGGCTGCCGTTTGGAAATTGCCCGTTATCTTCGTCTGTGAAAACAATGGCTACGGCATGTCGACATCGACCGCGCGATCGACGGCAGTTGCCAATATCGCAGACCGCGCCAGCGCTTACAGCATGCCCGGCGTCATCGTCGACGGCAACGTGCTCTCCGAAGTGGCAGAAGCCACTCACAACGCCGTCGAGCGTGCGAAGCGCGGGGAGGGACCATCCCTCATCGAGTGCAAAACCTATCGTTACCGAGGTCATTCGAAAAGCGACCGAAATCGCTACCGCACGAAAGACGAGATCGAGGACTGGATGAGCAACCGCGATCCAATTGCTCGGTTCGAAGCAGAGCTCCGGGAGTTCGGTGTCGCGAACGACACTGAACTCGCGGCAATCCGCAAGTCCGTCGAGGACGAAATCGCCGCCGGGATTGAATTCGCAAAACAAAGCCCGATGCCCGAGATTTCCGGTTTGGCCGATAACGTCTACACGGAGCAAGCATAATGGATACCACGGTTCGAGAGCTCAGCTACTCCCAAGCAATCCAGGAAGCCATGGCGATCGCGATGGAAGCGGACGAGCGCGTCATCCTGATGGGTGAAGACATCGGTGTCTACGGCGGCGCTTTTCAGGTCACTGGCGATCTCATCGATAGGTTTGGACCGGATCGTGTAATGGACACGCCGATTTCCGAGCTCGGCGGCGCTGGCGTCGCGGTTGGCGCCGCGATGACGGGGCTGAGACCGATATTCGAATTTCAGTTCTCAGACTTCGCCGCCCTCGCGATGGAGCAGATCGTCAATCAGGCAGCCAAGATGCGCTACATGCTCGGTGGCGAAGTCTCTGTGCCGGTTGTCATGCGGTTTCCAGCCGGCTCCGGGACCGGAGCGGCCGCGCAGCATAGCCAGAGCCTGGAAGCGTGGCTGGGACACGTCCCCGGCCTGAAGGTCATCCAGCCCGCAACCCCACACGATGTGAAGGGGATGCTGCTTGCCGCTGTCGCCGACCCAGACCCGGTGATGATCTTCGAACACAAGCTGCTCTACAAGATGAAGGGGCCAGTTCCGGAAGGCCACTACACGGTTCCGCTCGACAAGGCGGAGATCCGCCGACAGGGTCAAGATCTCAGCATCGTCGCGACGTCGATCATGGTTCACAAGGCGCTCGATGCGGCCGAACAGTTGGCTGAGCAGGGGATTGATGTCGAAGTGATCGACCTGCGGTCTGTGCGTCCGATCGATAAAGCGACCGTGATTGCAAGTGTTAAAAAGACGACAAGGCTGCTTTGCGTGTATGAGGGCGTGAAAACGCTGGGAGTCGGCGCAGAAATAAGTGCGATGATCGCTGAAAGCGATGCATTCGACTATCTCGATGCACCGATTGTTCGCCTCGGCGGCTCCGAAACGCCAATTCCCTACAATCCGGAGCTTGAGAAGGCTGCCGTTCCGCAGGTCCCCGACATTTTCAATGCAGCGCGGGATCTTGTGAGGGGAGTGCGATAGCATGGCGACGGAAATCATCCTCCCCAAGGTCGACATGGATATGGCGACCGGCAAGATCTCGAAGTGGTTCTTCAAGGAAGGTGAACGCGTCGGGAAGGGCGACGTGCTGTTCGAAATTGAAACCGATAAAGCCGCAATGGAGATAGACTCCCCCGCTGCGGGGATCCTTCGCAACGTCAACGGCCAAGAAGGCGTCGATATCGCAGTCGGCTCGGCGGTCGCTTGGATCTACGAGGAAGGCGAGGAATATCAGGCCGCGCCTGCTTCATCCGCGGTGGCCACTACTGCAGAGACGGGGACCTCGAAAGTCACCGATCTCCGCGTAATCAGCGCACCAGATTATAACGCATCGGCGGATGCCGGAAGCTCAATTAGGGCTACGCCCTTGGCAAGGCGCCTAGCGCGGGAAGGCGGTATCGATCTGGGATCGGTGGCCGGGACCGGTCCGCATGGAAGAATCGTGAGCGCCGATGTTTCGAAGGCTCGAGCTGCCGAAGCGCCGCCTACCCCGCTCGCGCCCGCTGGCACGCAGCATGTCGGGCAGAAAGCTTCGTCCGATGGGTCACTGGCGCTATTTGCCGAAGGCACGTTCGATGTGCAGCCTCATACCCCGATGAGAAGAACGATCGCCCGTCGACTGCTGGAAGCGAAGACCACCATTCCGCATTTCTACCTGTCGGTCGACTGCCGCATCGATGCTCTGCTCAAGCTGCGAGCCGAGCTCAATGCGTCGGCACCGATGGCAGATGGCGCACCACAATTTAAGTTGTCAGTCAACGACATGGTCATCAAGGCCTACGCGCTTGCGCTTGGATCAACACCCGACGCGAATGTGTCTTGGACGGAAGAGAGCCTCTTGCGTCATAATTTCGTCGACGTCGGAGTTGCCGTTTCCGTAGCCGGCGGACTGATCACGCCAATCATCCGACGTGCGGAATCCAAGACGCTATCCACGATCTCGAATGAGATGAAGGATTTGGCTGCACGCGCTAGATCGGGAAAATTGAAGCCAGCCGAGTACCAGGGCGGCACCGGCGCAATCTCGAACCTCGGCATGTTCGGTGTGAGGGAATTCGCCGCGATCATCAATCCTCCCCATTCAACCATTCTGGCCGTTGGCTCTGGGGAGAGAAGGCCGGTTGTCAACGCTCAAGGCGATTTGTCGAGCGCCACAGTCATGACTGTGACGTTGTCAACCGATCATCGTGCGGTAGACGGTGCTCTCGGCGCACAGCTCCTCGGAAAGTTCCAGGCGTTCATCGAAAATCCGATGAGCATGCTGATCTAGCTTCCTCCCAGGCCTCGGGGGATCTTGCCACGAGACGAAAGCCTCGTGACGGATCCCCCATCTTTTCAAGGAAATCAGATGTCCTACGACGTCATTATCATCGGCTCCGGCCCCGGCGGCTATGTCGCCGCCATCCGCGCCAGCCAACTTGGTCTGAAGACTGCGATCGTCGAGCGCGAGCATATGGGCGGCATCTGCCTGAATTGGGGCTGCATCCCGACCAAGGCGCTGCTGCGCTCGGCTGAGGTGCTCGATCATGCCAACCACTTCAAGGATTTCGGTCTCGTTCTCGAAGGCTCCGTCAAGCCGGACGCCAAGGCCGTCGTCGGTCGCTCGCGCGCCGTTTCCGCCCGCCTCAATGCCGGCGTCGGTTTCCTGATGAAGAAGAACAAGATCGATATCATCTGGGGTGAGGGAAAAATCACCAAGCCCGGCGAGATCGTCGTCGGCAAGTCGTCGAAGTCTGTCGTCGAGCCGCAGCATCAGCTGCCGAAGAACGTCAAGGGCGAGGGCACCTACACTGCCAAGCACATCATCATCGCCACCGGCGCCCGCCCGCGCGCACTGCCCGGCATCGAGCCCGATGGCAATCTGATCTGGACCTATTTCGAGGCGCTGAAGCCGGATGCGCTGCCGAAGTCTCTGATCGTCATGGGCTCGGGCGCGATTGGCATCGAATTCGCGAGCTTCTATCGCTCGATGGGCGTCGACGTCACGGTCGTCGAAGTGATGCCGACCATCATGCCGGTCGAGGATGCCGAAATCACTGCGATCGCCCGCAAGCAGCTGGAAAAACGCGGCCTCAAGATCTTCACCAGCGCCAAGGTCACCAAGGTCGAGAAGGGCGCGGGCAGCATCACCGCTCATGTCGAGACGGCAGACGGCAAGGTGCAGCAGATCACCGCCGACCGGATGATTTCGGCCGTCGGCGTCCAGGGCAACATCGAAAATCTCGGCCTGGAAGCGCTCGGCATCAAGACCGACCGCGGCTGCGTCGTCGCCGACGGTTACGGCAAGACCAATGTCGCCGGCATCTATGCGATCGGCGACGTCGCCGGCCCGCCGATGCTGGCGCACAAGGCCGAGCATGAGGGTGTGGTCTGCGTCGAGAAGATCGTCGGCCTGGCGAATGTGCACCCGACCGACAAGGGCAAGGTCCCGGGCTGCACCTATTGCAACCCGCAGGTCGCCTCCGTCGGTCTCACCGAAGCCAAGGCCAAGGAGCTGGGCCGGGACATCCGCGTCGGCCGTTTCTCCTTCGCCGCCAACGGCAAGGCGATCGCGCTTGGCGAAGACCAGGGCATGGTGAAGGTGATCTTCGACAAGAAGACGGGCGAGCTTCTCGGCGCCCACATGGTCGGCGCTGAAGTCACCGAACTAATCCAGGGCTTCGTCATGGCGATGAACCTGGAGACGACCGAGGAAGAACTGATGCACACCATCTTCCCGCATCCGACCGTCTCCGAGACGATGAAGGAAGCCGTGCTCGATGCCTATGGCCGTGTGCTGAACGCTTGAGACGCGACCACAAAACAACGCGCGATCATGCGGCAACTAGCAGCCGGCGCTTTTCGGCTAGAGGAGGATTTCAAAATGGCGCGCATTACGCTGAGGCAGTTGCTGGATCATGCAGCGGAGGAGGGCTACGGGGTTCCCGCCTTCAATATCAACAATATGGAACAGGCGCTCGCCATCATGGAAGCCGCGGATGCGGTCCGCGCCCCCGTCATCATACAGGCATCACGCGGCGCGCGCGCCTACGCCAACGACATCATGCTCAAGCATATGATGGACGCGGTCGTCGAAATATACCCGCACATTCCCGTCTGCGTGCATCTGGACCACGGCAACGATCCGGCCAGTTGCATGACGGCCATACAGGCTGGCTTCACCTCGGTCATGATGGACGGCTCGCTAAAAGCGGACGCTAAAACACCCGCCGATTGGGATTATAACGTCGGCGTGACCAAGAGAGTGACCGAAATGGCCCATCTCGGCGGCATTTCGGTCGAAGGCGAGCTCGGTGTACTCGGGTCTCTCGAGACCGGCATGGGGGAGGCCGAGGATGGGCACGGCGCCGAAGGCAAGCTGTCGCACGACCAGCTGTTGACGGACCCGGACGAGGCGGTGAAGTTCGTGCGCGAAACTGGCGTCGATGCACTTGCGATCGCCATGGGAACCTCGCACGGCGCCTACAAGTTCACGCGTAAGCCCGACGGTTCGGTGTTGGCGATGAATGTCATCGAGGAAATCCACCGCAAGCTGCCAAACACGCACCTCGTCATGCACGGGTCATCGTCGGTTCCGGTTGAACTTCAGGAGATTATCAACAAATACGGCGGCCGGATGAAACCCACCTGGGGCGTGCCTGTCGAAGAAATCCAGCGCGGTATCAAGAACGGCGTGCGCAAGATCAACATCGACACGGACGGCCGTATGGCTATGACCGGGCAAATCCGCCGGGTTCTGCAAGAAGATCCGAGCGAATTCGATCCGCGCAAGTATCTGAAACCGGCGATGGCCGCGCTCACCAAACTTTGCAAGGAGCGCTTCGGTGAGTTCGGAACGGACGGCATGGCGGATCGGATTACTGCCCTTCCTCTTTCGGTGATGGCAAAACGCTATGCGTCCGGGGCGCTCGATCCCAGTTTCTCGTGACTATCGGAACAAGGATACCGAAAAGCGACAGGAACTTATGTTCCGGCGAAATATTAACTGTCCAGGAAGAATCCAGCAGATTGCTTTTGGCGCTGACAATATGAACATTTATGTTCTCCTGCTCCGATTTGTAATGCCGAAAGGTAAATTTAATCAATTAGTGTAATCGTGTCTCAATTCCGAGCAGTGTGCTTTTGGGAGGGGCAAAATGGACAGGATACTTGCGCGGTTCAGGATTCAGACCAAAGTTATCGTACTGGTTCTGCCGCTATTGCTGACGATCCTCGCGGTGGGCTCCACCGGACTCTACGCAACGAAGGTCTTGGAAGCGCGACTGAACACATCGAATGACGTGGTCCGGCTGCTTTCGGGGTTTAAGTCCGTTTATACCAGCATCACAACGTTTCTTCGCGAGCCCGATGATGCGACGTTCAAGCAGGCCTCCGACATAACTGCAATACAGATCACCGAACTCGACCGTATGATCGAAGTGATTCCGGACGCCCAGGCTGCTGAATTGCGGAAGGCACAGGACGCAACGGGCACGATCCTGAGCCATATAAACGAGATATGGAAGCTTCGACAAGACCGTTCACAGCTGACGAACAATATTGCCGCACAACTCGACGCGCTAAATTCCGCGCAAATG
The DNA here is from genome assembly GCF_047325115.1 of Rhizobium sp. Rhizsp82. Classification (NCBI taxonomy): domain Bacteria; kingdom Pseudomonadati; phylum Pseudomonadota; class Alphaproteobacteria; order Hyphomicrobiales; family Rhizobiaceae; genus Rhizobium; species Rhizobium sp. Rhizsp82. Next base: position 83,924 of record NZ_CP168572.1, read on the forward strand.
GAACTTGGCAAGCACGCGTTCAAGATCGTCGCCCAAGCTGCTCAGCTCGAAAACAGGCGGAAATCGAGACTCTCCGAGACGTTGATACTTCAATCCATTCTTAACGGCTGCGAAAATCTCGGAGTTCAACTAAGGGCGATCGATGGCTCGTCTTTGCGTCGCGAAGGAACAGCTATTAGAGCATCGTTGGAAGACCTCGCACACAAACTTTCAAAATCTGATCGTCTCCTCAATTCATTAGGTGTGCGAGACGCATCAAGCACAGCAGACCGGATTTTGGCGTTGCTCAGCCAGAATGGAAACCAGGAAACGGAGGGGCAGCCCGCGGCGTTGGCGATCGCAAACGACCTGGCTGGTTTGTCGGAAAGATTGCGGGTGCAGAGTGCCGCAGCCGTTGATCAAGCCGCTGCCGAGGTGAATGGTTCGAGCGGTGGCTCGCTCGATGCCGACAAGGTCACGAAAAAGCTTCGGTCGATCGTAAGCAACAGCAGCGACATAAAAATTGCTTTCGCCAGCCTTTTGGGTGAACCGACGGAGGATAACGTCAAGGCAGTGGAGCGAACTCTCTTTGTCTATATGGGCGAGATGCGCTTACTGACAGAGTTGGTGGCGATTGATCCCTACTTCGGTGAAATCCCGGGCAAGGTGGAGGAAATCGCCAACGAATTGCGAGAAAGCGCAGCCGGACTGGAGGCCAATCGGGCGCGTGCCGAGGGGCAGTACCGCCAGGCGACTGATAAAATCAACGATATCTGGGGGCTGATGGACGCTTTTGCAGACGCCCAGCAGCAGATGGCATCGGCAGAGCGATCGTTGACGAACTCGGTGTCTCTCACGTCGATGGCGATTGGATTTCTCGTCGCGATAGCATCGGGTGCTGCCTTGGTCGTCACGCTCAAACGGCCGATCGGTTCGATCACAGACAGCATGCGGCGTCTGGCGGGCGGCTCGTTGGACGTTGCGATTGACGGAGACCGACGAAAAGATGAGATCGGCGAGATGGCGCGTGCTCTTGCTGTCTTCAAGCAAAACGCCTTTCAGAAGATTGCCATCCAGGCGCGCACGGAAGAACTCCATCGCGTGGCCGAGTCGGAGCGAGACCTGAACGATCGCGAGCGAGCTTCTACCCAGAGGAACATCGAACTGGCAGTAACGTCACTTGCGGACGGCCTTAGAAATCTGGCGAGCAGAGATCTGCGAAACAATATCCAGATCCCATTTGCTGGAGATCTGGATATCCTCAGGCGAGACTTTAACAGCACGATCAAAGACCTCAGCTCAACCATGCTGGACGTCCGTGCAACGTCAGCCGAAATTCACACCAATGGCCGGCTCCTCGCGGATGCGTCCGAAGAGCTTTCTCGCAGAAATGAACAGCAGGCTGGCTCGATCGAACAGACCGCGGCAGCGATCGAAGAGATCACCATCACCGTAGCGGAGGCCTCTAAACGTGCAGCGAGCGCGGCTAACATCGTACAGGGCGTCAAGCTCGAAGCCGATGGCTCCCTTGTTATCGTGGAAAACGCTATGGCTGCGATGTCTCGGATCAAGGAGGCATCCGATCGCATAACGAATATCGTCACGGTAATCGACGGCATAGCATTCCAGACAAATCTTCTCGCGCTAAACGCCGGCGTTGAGGCTGCCCGCGCTGGAGATGCAGGCAAGGGATTTGCTGTCGTCGCGCATGAAGTCAGAGAACTTGCCCAACGTGCCGCCTCGGCTGCGAAAGAAATCGGCGCTCTTATCCATCATTCAACGAGCGAGGTGGAGGCGGGTGTGGACTTTGTCGAGAAAGCCGGCCACGCCCTCCATGATATTGCGGCGAAGATTGGCGAAGTTTCCGGGGATGTCGGGCAGTTGGCACTCTCGAGTCAAAGTCAGGCAAAGAGCCTCAATGAGATAAACGACGCCGTAAGCACCATGGAAAGAGTGACCCAGTTGAACGCCGCAATGGCCGAGGAAGCTGGCGCGGCCACTCGCCGGCTTGCGGAGCAAGTAGACGACCTCGTTCAATTGGTGGGGTCGTTTGCACTTCACGAGCCGCCATCCGCCCACGCCGACAGGGCAGCCTAACCTTGGATCGGTTACCCATCGCGATTCAGCAGCAGCCAAATAAGGATACCCCGTTGAAACTCGATCCGAACAAGCAGTTCTCCGCCTTTCTTTTCGATATGGACGGGACCCTTCTGACTTCCATCGCCGCTGCCGAGCGTGTTTGGGGTGCGTGGGCGCAACGCCAGGGCCTTGATCCCGTTGCCTTTCTACCAACGATGCACGGGCAAAGAGCGATCGACACTATTCGAAGACTGAACCTTCCCGGCGTGGACCCCGAGATTGAAGCTGAAAAGATCACAAACGCGGAGATCGACGACATCCAGGGGGTTGCCGCGATTGCGGGAGCCGCAGAGTTCCTAGCAGCTCTTCCTGCCGATCGATGGGCGATCGTCACATCTGCTTCAAAGGAGCTTGCGCGGCGGCGACTTGAAACCGCGGGTCTAAGCATACCCAGCGTCATCGTGACCGGAGAAGATGTCGCGGTTGGCAAGCCGGACCCTCAATGTTTCCTTCTCGCGGCAAGACGGCTTGGGTTTCCGGCTGCGAACTGTCTCGTCTTTGAGGATGTCGAGGCAGGCGTAAAAGCCGGGCGAGCGGCGGGCGCGGACGTAGTGGTCGTCACTGCTGCCGGGCACGATTTAGATTTACCCAACAACCCAACCTTAAATGACTACACAGAGATCGTGCCGGAGGTGTCTGCAGACGGACTGCTGTCGATTACAGCTGCCTATGCGTTATAGCGCGCCTTTACCGATGCTCTCGCAGTTCCATAAATAGTCTTATGCGATTTTATCGTGTAGCCACAAAGTTAGAATGTCCTGTTTCTGCAAAGTTGGAATGTCACACTCCCCGGATCTGAAGGATGCGTGGGAGATTGCAGATGGGATTGATAGCGATGAGCGAGCGCGATCTGCAGCGGATTGAGATTTTATCGAAGGTGGCCGCTGGCCGGATGACTACGGTGTCAGCGGCACACGTTCTTGCCGTGAGTGAGCGCCAGGTGCGTCGGCTTTTAGAGCGGATGCGAACTGGCGGCGCGGCGTCGATCCGACACAAGGCGATCGGCCGACCATCGAACAATCGGATCAGCGACGGGGTTCGCGATTATGCGGTGACGCTGATTCGCGAACGTTATGCGGATTTCGGCCCGACGTTGGCGACGGAGAAGTTGGCTGAGCGCGATGGCTTGCGGGTGTCACGCGAGACGGTGCGCGGTTGGATGTCCGAGGCCGGACTGTGGCTGTCGCGCAAGCAGCGCCGGACGTTTCACCAGCCGCGGCTTCGACGCGAGGCTTATGGCGAGTTGGTGCAGATCGACGGATCGGAGCATCGCTGGTTCGAGGATCGCGGGCCGCCTTGCTCGCTGCTGGTGTTTGTCGACGATGCGACCGGCAGGCTGATGCAGCTGCGTTTCGTGCGCTCGGAAAGTGCCTTCACCTACTTCGAGGCGCTGGAACTCTATCTCCACCGTCACGGCGCGCCGATTGCCTTTTATTCGGACAAGCATTCGGTGTTCCGGGTGGCGAAGAAGGATGCCAAAGGTGGCCAGGGCATGACCCAGTTCGGGCGTGCACTTTGCGAGTTAAACATCGAGATTCTATGCGCAAATTCGAGCCAGGCCAAGGGTCGTGTCGAACGCATGAACCGGACGCTGCAGGACCGCCTGGTCAAGGAGCTCAGGCTTTGCGGCATCGACAGCATGGAGGCCGGCAACGCGTTTTTGCCGGACTTCATGGAGGACTACAATGCGCGTTTTGCGGTTACCCCTGCCCGGTCTGATGATCTGCATCGGCCGCTGAATCTGGCGCCAGATCGGTTGACGGAGATCCTGTGCAAACGCGAGCAGCGCTATGTTGGATCGCAGCTGACGTTTTCGTTCGAGCGCCAGCGGATCATGCTGGAGGAGACCGATGTGACGCGTGGGCTGGTGGGGCGCTATGTCGAGACCTATGCCTATGCCGACGGTCGTCTGGATGTGCGGTGGAAAGGCTACTCCCTGCCCTACACGGTGTTCGACAAGGACCAGCGGGTGACGCATGCCGCGATCACCGAGAACAAGCGGTTGGGTGATGTTCTGGCCTATATCAAGGAGCGCCAGGAGCAGCAGGACAAGCCGAAGGTGAAGAGCAGCAGTGACAAGAATGGCTACGTCAAACGGGCTCGCGGACCTGGCCGGCGGAAGGATTTCATGAACGATCCGGCAGTGATCGCACGGCGCCAGAAAGCACTGTCGCGACAGCAGGCTGCGGAGTGAGGCGTGTCAAAGCTAAAGCCGAAGAGGTGTATTTACCACCCGCCCCGATCTGATCTTGCAACCGGGATCAGCCGCTCAGATCGGGGCTGACCGTTGTGCCGTGTGATGACCACGCGGACATTTCTACCTTGCAAACCGCCGGACATTCCAACTCTCCCGCCACATATCGTTTCATTCCAGATACTTAACAACGCTGGATTGCATATGAAGACATGGATATTGCCGCCGTTTGAAATGACGTGTCTGCGCTGGGTTGCACGAGGCAAAACCCTCGCCGAAATCGCGTTGCTTGAGGGAAAGGACGTCACTGAGATCGAACTTTGCCTCGAACGCGCCGTGGCCATGCTCGATGCGAAGTCGGTCGAGGAGGCGATTGTGAAGGCGAGCGAGTCTCATTCCGGTCGAGGTTGAACAGTCAGTCAACGCGATCAGCGGGCAGCCAGCAACGCACCCACTGATTCGAAAGCTCCGGTGATCGGCCGCTGAACGAAGGCGAGGAGCTGCCGCTGTGCACGAAATCGTGCGGCGAACGCTTGCTCAAACGGAAGCAAGCCAATCCCGCTCTCTTTGATGGCGTCCTGGCCCGGTTCCGGATCTTCCACGATCAACCCGCGAGGGATCCGCTAGCTGTGCTGCGGCCGCTTCCGCTTCGCGTCGCGGTGATCGCGCCCGGACCCCGTGCCTTTTGAGGAGCCATCGAGCGGGAATGGCCCGCTCCCGAAGGAGCCTCTCAAATGTCGCACGATCTTTCTCTCGCCCAGTCCCACGCCTTCCAGCTCTCCTGCGACCTGATGGTCCCGGTCACCCTTTTCGAGGTCGACGGCGAATACGGCGTTCTCCCTTCCGACGAGATCGACGCCGATGACGATCTGGCGATCGTGCATGAGTACATGCCTTGGCCGGCTCATTGAGCCGGCCCCTTCTGGTGCCCCTTGCGAGCGGCAGGCCGCAAGGGATGCTTCGCCGCGGGCAATTCCAGCTTGCATGATCCGACAATTGCGCGCTCGCGCCCTTGCGGTCTTTGCTCTTCGGGGCCTGCCGAAGGATGTCCGTGAATGGACGGGTAGGCAGGGATCATGGAGGCCGATCGCCGCGCGATCGGAAGCAAAATGAAGAGAAGAGAGATAGAAGCGCTGCGCGAGCAGGTCAGCTGTGCCGCAGTGCTGGAGCACGCCGGGTTTGCGATAGACGCGAAGGAGAGCACGCGGCGGGCGGTCAAGTTCCGCCGCGGCAGCGAGATCATCATCGTCACGCATGAGGGGCGTGGATGGTTCGATCCTCTATCCGAAGCGAAAGGCGATGTGTTTCGGCTCGTCGAACATCTCGATCATGTCGGCTTTGTGGAAGGCGCCGAGCGGGTCGCGGATCTCGTCGGGTTTCAGATCACGGAGCCGGAGTGGCAGTCGGCAAAGGATGGCGAGAGATCCGACCTCTTGCTTCCCGATCGTTGGCAGGCTCGCCGCCGTCCCTGGCCAGGTTCGGCGACTTGGCGCTACCTCAATGATGAGCGGTGCCTGCCTGCCTTTTTGCTCAATGCCGCGATCAAAGCGGACCTTCTGCGGGAAGGACCGCTGGGCAGCATGTGGGCGGCGCATAGAGATCATGCCGGGGCATTGATCGGTTGGGAGGCGCGCGGTCCGCAATACCGGAGTTTTGCTTCCGGAGGCACAAAGGTTCTTTTCCGGTTCGGCTCGGATCGCGCATCACGCCTGGCTGTCACGGAAGCTGCGATCGACGCCGTGAGTCTTGCGGCGATCGAGGGATTGCGCGACGGCACGGTCTATCTCAGCACCGGGGGCGGATGGTCGCCGACCACGGAGGCAGCGTTGCGGGAGTTGGCCGCGGAGCCTGGCGTCCAGATGGTTGCGGCGACGGACGCCAATCCGCAGGGCGATATGTTTGCCGACCGGTTGCGGGCGCTTGCTGACGATGTGGGCTGCGACTGGACCCGGCTTCGCCCGCCCGCGGACGATTGGAACGAGGTCCTGAAGATCAGGGAAAAGGAAAAAAGGGAGAGGAAAGAAGGAGGAGGCCTGCCGCATGCGCACCGCCCGCATCAAGGGAGGCTTCGCCCGGCGGAGCCGGCCCTTGACCCAGACGGCAGCGATGCCGGCGGCAGCCAAGGGGTCATGAAGGACTGAAGAGGAAGGCAAGGTCGAGAGGACAGTGCTGCGCTTCGGTTCGAAACCTCCAAAGGAGCCGTAGATGAACCCCTCTCCCACAATCCGAAAAGTCTTCCAGGGCGTCGCAGGCCGAGCGCAGATGTTCCGCATGTTCGACCGTCATCATCAATGGCCCAACCGCTGGGACGGCGACGCGACGCCGCCCCACGCCGGCGAGTGGTTCGAGATCGGCGAGGCCGAGCACGACTATATGTTCGAAATCCTGCCGCCGCTCTGGATCCGCGGCTCGATGTTCGCGATGCGCGAGTTCCTCATCGGCTCGGTCACATCAGTGTTCTTTGCGCTTCGCGTCGACGAGGCGATCCGCTATTTTCACGGCTATTGCGACCTTTCCGACAAAGCGTCTGTCGAGGCCATACGCGTCGCAATTATCGAGCGCGAAAGCCGTCCGGTCCGGGCCATGACGCGCGAGGAGCGTCTCGAGCATATCTGGAGCAGTATGGCGGACGACTATCGCGGCTATGCCGGCGAGCGCTGGCCGGAGGCCTTGCGTGGCAAGAGGACGGTAATGCTCTACGGCGGTAAAGGCGGCACCGTTCTGAAGCTGCTGGAAGACCTCAGCGACGACGAGATCGCCGCCAAGCTGCCGGTGCAACTGCGCCACCTCCCCTCGCCGATCGCGGCTTGAGAGTTTCCGTTAGCATCCGTGCGCGAGCAACCGCTCGACCGGCCGTAGCCGCGTCGCCCATGCAGGCGGCGGCGCCCTTCCAACCCTTCGCGTTCCCTCGACTGCCCTGCGGCGGCTCGATGACGCTCGCTCACAAGGAGTTCTCTATGAGCAACGATCCCTTCACCCTCGATATATCAGGCAGCAGCGCATTGTCGTCAGGACTCGGGTTTGGCGTTACCGCCTTCGGCGGCTTTGCCGCCAATGACGACGAGCCCGACTCCACCCCGCCTGCCCCTACGCCTGGGCGGGCGCTACCGGTGACCAGGCGCTCGGACCCGCGAAAGCAGGGTCAGCGCACTAACTTCCATCTTGACGACGGGGATCGCGCGCTCGCCGCGACCTGGAAGGAACGGGCACGCATAAATGTTGCCGCCATCCTCACGGCACACGAACTCGAGAAGCTGAACCTGCCGGCGACGCCGGCCGCCCAGGCGAGACTAATCCGGTTCACCGGCTTCGGCGCCGGCGAACTGGCGAACGGCATGTTCCGACGGCCGGGGGAAGCCGACTTTCGCACAGGGTGGGACGACCTTGGCACATCGCTGGAATCGGCCGTCAGTGACGGCGAATACGCGTCGCTCGCCCGTTGCACGCAATATGCCCACTTCACCCCGGAATTTGTCATCCGGGCGATCTGGACGGGTTTGCAGCGCCTCGGCTGGCGCGGCGGCCGCGTGCTTGAGCCGGGCATCGGAACAGGGTTGTTCCCGGCGCTTATGCCGAAACAGTATCGCGATGTGAGCTACGTCACCGGCATCGAGCTCGATCCCGTCACGGCGCGTATCGCAAGATTGCTGCAGCCTAAGGCACGCATCATCAACGGCGATTTCGCACGCACCGACCTCAATGCGATTTACGATCTTGCGATCGGCAACCCGCCTTTTTCCGATCGGACGGTTCGCTCCGACCGACACTATCGTTCGCTGGGGCTCCGGCTGCACGATTACTTCATCGCCCGGTCGATCGATCTCCTGAAGCCGGGCGCCCTGGCCGCCTTCGTCACCAGCGCCGGTACGATGGACAAGGTGGATCGGGCCGCGCGCGAGCATATCGCGAAATCCGCCGACCTGATCGCGGCAATTCGCCTCCCCGAGGGCTGCTTTCGCCGCGATGCCGGCACCGACGTGGTGGTCGATATCCTCTTCTTCCGCAAGCGAAAGACAGGTGAATCGGAAGGGGATCAATCGTGGCTCGACCTGGAGGAAGTTCGGCCGGCTGTCGAGGACGAGGGAGCAATCCGCGTGAACCGATGGTTCGCGCAGCATCCGGAGTTCGTGCTTGGCGATCATGCCCTGATCTCTGGTCCCTTCGGCGAGACCTATACGTGCCGCGCACGTGCCGGCGAGGAGCGCGAGGCGGCGCTGACGGCAGCGATCGGTCTTCTCCCGCAAGGCCTCTACGACGGCGAGCCGACCGCCATCGACATCGATCTGGAGGACGAGCTCGGTGAGATCGTCGATCTTCGTCCCGACGATGCGAAGGTGCGCGAGGGCAGCTATTTCATCGACGTCAGACATGGTCTCATGCAGGTTGTCGACGGAGAACCTGTCACGGTGCAGGTTCGAAAGGCCCGCAGCGGCGAGGGAGTTCCGGAAAAGCACGTTCGCATCATCCGCAAGCTGATCCCGATCCGCGACGCCGTGCGCGAGGTCCTGAAAGCCCAGGAGCTGGATCGTCCATGGCGCGAGCTGCAGGTGCGATTGCGGATCGCCTGGTCGAGCTTCGTCCGCGACTTCGGGCCGATCAATCACACGACGGTATCGATCAGCGAAGACGAGGGCACCGGCGAAGTCCGCGAGATCCACCGTCGCCCAAACCTCGCGCCGTTTCTCGAAGATCCGGATTGCTGGCTGGTCGCCTCGATCGAGGACTACGATCTCGAAACCGATACCGGCAGGCCCGGACCGATCTTTTCCGAACGGGTGATCGCCTCCCCTTCCCCGCCGATCATCACGTCAGCCGCCGATGCCCTGGCCGTTGTGTTAAACGAGCGCGGGCGCGTCGACCTCGATCATATCGCCGAGCTTCTGCATTGCGACACGGATGGGGTTCTCGATGCGCTCGGGGACACGATCTTTCGCGATCCGGCCGACGGCTCCTGGCAGACTTCGGACGCCTATCTCTCCGGGGCTGTACGCACGAAGCTCGGCCTCGCAGAAGCCGCCGCCGGGCTCGATACCGCCTATGAGCGCAATGTCCGTGCGCTTCGGGCGGTGCAGCCCGCCGATCTCCGACCGTCCGATATCACCGCTCGGCTGGGCGCACCGTGGATTCCGGCAGCCGATATCGTCGACTTCGTGGCCGAGACGATGGGTGCCGAGATCAGAATCCACCATATGCCGGAACTCGGCTCCTGGACTGTGGAGGCCCGGCAGCTCGGTTGGACGGCCGCCGGCACATCGGAATGGGGAACCGACCGTCGGCACTCCGGCGAGTTGCTCGCCGATGCGCTGAACAGCCGCGTGCCGCAGATCTTCGACGTCTTCAAGGATGTGGATGGCGAGCGGCGGATATTGAACGTCGTCGACACGGAAGCCGCCCGCGACAAGCTGCAGAAAATCAAGACGGCCTTCCAGAACTGGGTCTGGACCGATCCTGATCGCACCGACCGGCTCGCGCGGGTCTATAACGACCGCTTCAACAATATCGCGCCCCGAACATTCGACGGCTCTCATTTGAAGCTTCCCGGCGCCTCTGGCGCCTTTGTTCTTTATGGGCACCAGAAACGCGGCATCTGGCGGATTATCTCATCCGGCTCGACCTATCTCGCCCACGCCGTCGGCGCCGGCAAAACGATGACAATGGCTGCGGCGATCATGGAACAGCGCCGGCTCGGTCTGATCGCCAAGGCGATGCTGGTCGTACCGGGTCATTGCCTGGCCCAGGCGGCGCGCGAGTTTCTGGCGCTCTATCCGAATGCCCGCATTCTCGTCGCCGACGAGACGAATTTTACCAAGGACAAGCGGGCTCGCTTCCTCTCCCGCGCCGCGACCGCGACCTGGGATGCGATCATCATCACTCATTCGGCGTTCCGGTTCATCGCGGTGCCGTCGACGTTTGAACAGCAGATGATCCAGGATGAGCTCGAACTCTACGAGGAACTGCTCACCAAGGTCGACAGCGAAGACCGTGTGTCCCGCAAACGGCTCGAACGGCTGAAAGAGGGACTGAAGGAGCGACTGGAGGCGCTCTCGACCCGCAAGGACGATCTGCTGACGATTTCCGAGGTCGGCGTCGACCAGATCGTGGTCGACGAGGCGCAGGAATTCCGCAAGCTCTCGTTTGCGACAAACATGTCGACGTTGAAGGGTATCGATCCCAACGGCTCGCAGCGTGCCTGGGATCTCTACGTCAAATCGAGGTTCATTGAAACCAGGAATCCGGGGCGCGCGCTTGTGCTGGCCTCCGGAACCCCTATTACCAATACCCTCGGCGAAATGTTCTCGGTCCAGCGGCTACTCGGGCCCGACGCGTTGCGAGAGCGCGGGCTGCACGAGTTCGATGCCTGGGCCTCGGCCTTCGGCGACACCACGACCGAACTCGAGATCCAGCCTTCCGGCAAATACAAGCCGGTCAGCCGTTTCGCGAGCTTCGTCAACGTGCCGGAACTGATCGCGATGTTCCGATCCTTCGCCGACGTGGTGTTGCCGGACGATCTCCGCGAGTACGTCACGGTGCCCAATATCTCGGCAGGCCGGCGGCAGATCCTGACGGCCAGGGCGACCCAGGCCTTCAGGAACTACCAGACCGTCCTCGACGCCCGCATCAAGGCGATCGAGATGCGCGAGGGACCGGCGAAGCCCGGCGACGACATCCTGCTCTCCGTCATCACCGACGGTCGCCATGCGGCAATCGATCTCCGCCTGGTCGACGCGGACAACGACAACGAACCGGACAACAAGCTCAACCTGCTCGTCCGGAATGCCTACCGCATCTGGCAGGAGACCTCACAGAGCATCTATCTCCGCCCGGACGGCAAACCATTCGATCTGCCCGGCGCGGCGCAGATGATCTTTTCCGATCTCGGCACCATCAATGTCGAGAGGAGCAGAGGATTTTCCGCCTACCGCTGGATCAGGGACGAGCTGGTCCGCCTGGGCGTTCCCGCTTCGGAAATCGCCTTCATGCAAGACCATAAGAAGACCGAGGCCAAGCAGCGGCTGTTCGGCGACGTGCGCTCCGGCAAGGTCCGCTTCCTGATCGGCTCTTCCGAGACGATGGGAACAGGCGTGAACGCCCAGCTTCGCCTGAAGGCGCTGCATCATCTCGATGTCCCATGGCTGCCCTCACAGATCGAACAGCGCGAGGGTCGGATAGTCCGCCAGGGCAATCAGCATGATGAAGTCGATATCTTCGCCTATGCCACGCAAGGTTCGCTCGATGCCAGCATGTGGCAGAACAACGAACGCAAGGCCCGCTTCATTGCGGCGGCGCTTTCCGGCGACACCTCGATCCGCCGGCTCGAAGATCTCGGCGAAGGGGCCGCCAACCAGTTTGCGATGGCCAAGGCAATCGCGTCGGGCGACGAGCGATTGATGCGGAAGGCTGGTCTCGAAGCCGACGTCGCACGTCTCGAACGGCTGCGCGCCGCCTATGACGACGATCAATATGCGGTGCGCCGGCAGATCCGTGACGCCGAACGCGATATCGAGATCTCGGATCGGCGGATTGCGGAAATCGGCAAGGACATCGAGCGCCTCATTCCGACCGCGGCCGATGCCTTTGCCATGACTGTCGTCGGCGAGGCTTTCGACGAGCGGAAAGCCGCCGGTCGCGCGTTGATGAGGGAAATCCTCACCCTTGTTCAGCTCCAGCAGGAGGGCGAGATCGTCATTGCCTCGATCGGAGGCTTCGATCTCATCTATTCCGGCGAGCGGTTCGGCAAGGGCGACGGTTATCGCTACACGACCATGCTTCAGCGGACCGGCGTCGACTGCGAAATCGATCTGGCGGTGACGGTGACGCCGCTTGGCGCCGTGTCGCGGCTCGAACACGCGCTTGATGGTTTTGACGGCGAGCAGGATCGCTATCGCCAACGGTTGCAAGACGCGCATAAGCGCCTTGCCTCCTATCACTCGCGCGAGGGTGCGACGTTCGGGTTTGGGGAGGAATTGGCGGAGAAGCGCCGGCAGCTAAGGGCGGTCGACGAGGCGCTGGCGCAATCCGCCCGCGATGATGATGAGCCGCAGAGTGAAACCGCCTAGATCTGCTCCTTGAGCAGCCAATCGCCTCAGACCGGCCGGCCCAAACTAATCACCGAACAGAATGGCGCCATAGTCGGTGGCGCCATGCAGCACATGGATGATGACCACCTTCACGCTCTCTACGCGGTAGAAGATCAGGTAGTTGCCGTGAACGCGCCGGCGGATACCGTGGTGCTCGTAGCGGGGAACGAGGGCGAACCCGTTCGGATTATCGACGAGATCCTCACACTTGCTGCGCAGCTCCCGGACGAATGAGAGGGCGCGTCGGGGATTGTCCTGAGCGATATAGTCGGCGATTTGCTCGAGATCGTTTTCCGCCTCGTAGGAAAACTCAAGGATCATGCCGATTTGTCGGCCTTGTCAGCCATCGCACTGTATTTGGCCTCGAGTCGCTCGAAGACATCGCTCGCCGGCTTCGTTCGGCCGGCGTCCGCATCGGCAATGCCGCGCGTGATGGAAGCATCCAGTGCGGCAAGCCGGGTCTCGCGATCCTGGACCATTCGCACACCTTCCCGCAGGACTTCGCTTTTCGAGCCATAGCGACCTGTATCGACAAGTTGCTGGATATAGCTTTCGAGCTGCTTTCCCAGATCGGCACTGATCATGCTGTTCTCCATCCGATGTGATGGAAGCAAGATAGGTGCTTTATCAACTATTATCAACCCGCTTGGCGATCTTCCCCGTTCCTGATGCGTGAGGTGAAAAGGGGAAGTGGAGAAGAAAGAGAGGAAAAGGAGGAACCCGGTCGCAGATCGGCCCGCCGGTCGCCGCTTCCGCTCAACCGCCGTCTCCGCATCACGGCCACTCGTCCTTCGCGGGGCTATCAGCCCCGCTCGTCCTTCGCGGCAGCGATGCTCGACCGCAGTTGCCCCCGGCCGCCCGCTCCACGGTCCAGAAGGTGTCTTCAGGAAAGAATGAAGACAGGAAGGACCGGCAGAAGCCGCGTCCCAGATCCCGGAAAAGGAGCATCCCATGTATCTCATGAAGGTCGATCCGCGTGCGCTGAAGGACAATCCCGACAACACGCGCCAGTCGAAATCGACGCCGCAGGCAGACGCCCTGCTGCTGGCGACGATCAAGGCCGTCGGTGTCATCCAGCCGCCCGTTGTCTTCCCCGAGCGCGACGGCGGCAATGGCTTCATCATCGAGGCCGGTCACCGCCGCCGACGCCAGGCTGTCGCCGCGGGTCTCGAGGAGATCGACGTGCTGGTGGTCGAGGCCGCCAACGACAACGGCGCCATGCGTTCGATGGTCGAGAACATCGCCCGCGAGCCGCTGAACCCGGTTGACCAATGGCGGGGGATCGAACGCCTCGTCGCGCTCGATTGGACCGAGGAAGCCATCGCGGTTGCCCTGACCCTGCCGGTGCGGCAGATCCGCAAGCTCCGGCTGCTCGCCAATGTCCTGCCGGCCATGCTGGATCACATCGCGAAGGGCGACATGCCATCCGAGCAACAGCTGCGCACCATCGCCGCCGCCACGCTCGATGAGCAAAAGGAAGTGTGGAAGGCGCACAAGCCCAAGAAGGGCGACACGGCGGCGTGGTGGTCGGTTGCCAACGGGCTTTCGAAGAAGCGGATGTACGCCAAGGATGCCAGCTTCGGCGACGATCTGCGAGAAGCCTACGGCATCGAGTGGGTGGAAGATCTCTTCGCCCCGGCCGACGAGGACAGCCGCTACACCACCAATGTCGAGGCCTTTCTCGGTGCGCAGCAGGAGTGGATGACGATCAACCTGCCGAAGAAGGGCGCGATTGTCGAGGTCAACAATAATGGCCAGCCGGACCTGCCCAAGAAGGCTGAGCGTGTTTACGGCAAGCCCGGCAGGGGCGACAGCACCGCCATGTATCTCGATCGCGAGGGCAAGGTGCAATCGGTTCACTATCGGATGCCGGAAGCCAGGAAGCCGAACGGGCAGACCGGGACGTCGGACGAGAGCCCAGCTGGGGTCGATGACGAGGTAATCTCGGTGTCGAAAACACGCCCCGACGTCACGCAGAAGGGCCAGGACATGATTGGCGATTTCCGCACCGATGCGCTCCACGAGGCGCTCGGCCGCGCGCCGATCGAGGACGACATGCTGATGGCCTTGCTCGTGCTCGCCTTCTCCGGACAAAACGTTCGCGTCGATTCCGGCGCCAACGACAATGTGTTTGGAACCAAGCGTATGCATCGCCAGGCCGCCCGGCTTTTCTCCGAAGATGGCAGGCTGGCGTTCGATATGGAGACCGTTCGCGTCGCCGCCCGCTCGATCCTGATCGAGGTCCTCTCCTGCAGGCGCAATATCTCGAACAGCGGTGTGGTCTCGCGCATCGCCGGCGAGGCGATCGGCGCCGACGGCTTCCTGCCGAACATGGGCACGGACGATTTCCTTGTGTGCCTGTCGCGTCAAGCGCTCGAGGCGGCAGCGAAGGAGGCGAATGTCCATCCCCGCCCCCGCGTGCGCGAGACCCGCGCGGCGCTCGTCGATCACTTCAAGGAGGTCCAGTTCGTGCATTCGGCCTCCCTCTTCTCGCCCGATCCGAAGGACGTCGCCGACCTGATAAAGCATGCCGACGCTCTCGACGGTGGTCGCGATGGTGACCCTGCGGGCCGCCCTCATATCGATGAGGATGCTTCCGCGTCCGCCGTTGCTGATCCGGATCTCGGACAGTCCGGAGAACCGGCAGACGGATCCGTGGGCACGCCTCCGGACGAGGACGAAACCGCCTACGGGATTGCGGCGGAATAGTCGCCTTTTCCAACACTCATCCCCCCCAATCGCACCGCCGGCCATCACCGGCGGCGCTTTCGTTTCCATCATCGGCAGAATTGAAGGAGAAACCACATGTCTGCGTCCTTGATCTACGACCTCGCCCCGATCGGCTCCATCGTCGCCTGGTCGGACGGCACGCCGCGGCCGCCGGAGCGCCACAAGAAGAAACTGGCGGCCTGGGAAAACCGCGACAGCAAGGGTCGGTTGATCCGAAAGCAGGGTAAGCGCGGTGTCGGGAATGTGAGCCTGTCGCCGGATTTTACCCTTCACGAGGGCGACTTTGGCGCGGGCGGCGTGATCGCCATCCGCATCCACCGGACCTTCTCGCTCGACAGCGAGCTGACCTTCAAGGTCGTTGAACGCCCCTCTCTCGGATCGGTTCGTGTCTTCGACCGCGCCGGACCGGAGGCCGAACTCGTCCACCTCGCCGGGGATCGGCAGGTGGCCGAGGAGTGGCTGACCCGGCACGGCTATCCCCATGCCGTGCTCGAGGAGGTGACTGCCGACGAAGTTGCCGCCGATCATGTCGAAGGGAGGGCTGCGGCATGAACATTCCCCTCTCGCAAACTTCGAAGTTCACCACGCCTGAGCCTTCAGAGGTGGAGTTTGGCCGAAGTGCCGATGGCATGGCTGTTGCGCGCGTCGGCGACCTCGTCTTCGCCATGGTACCAGCCAGGGATAACCAGTATCTCCTCGCCAGCGCCTGGCGCGTGTCGCGGCCCCTTGCCAACCTAAAACGCGATGACTTCTATTCGCATCATGGTTCTGTCGCGGGCGAAGCCGGCTTCCGAGACCGTATGTTTGAACAGGCAGCACATTGCCGCGAGCTCCAAGCTCTCGCTCGCCGATCTGTCCGCATCAATTGCAATACGCCCTGGGGCGCCTCCCAGGGTGCCACCGTCTATGCGGACGGAATCGTCTCCCACACCACAGCTGGGCATGGCGGCTTCAAACTCTCGGTCGCGCGCAACGCCACCGTCCATCCGATGTTGCGGGCAGACGGCGGCTGGTACGAGGAAGACGCCGCCTGGGCGATCTTTGCGCTGACCTTTCCGGATCTGT